>NZ_JAAVLX010000021.1 GCF_013114825.1 Bradyrhizobium australiense
CTGCGTGTATTGAGCGCCAAGGACCGTGCGTCGCTAGAAGCCCACGTGGCGGATGCGGATGTCATCGTGGGCTCCGGCATCGATTTTCCTGTCCAGATATTGGACAAGGCGCGTCGGCTGCGCTGGTTCCAGTCGACGTCCGCGGGCATTGACGCGATCTTGCCGATCCGCGATCGCGTCGGCGATCTTATCGTTACCAATGCTCGGGGTATCCATGCCGATTCCATTGCGGATTTCGTAATGACGGGAATCGGCGTGATGCACTGGGACTTTCCGCGGTTCATGCGGGAGCAGTCTCATAGGGAGTGGCACATGCGACCTGTGCCCCCTATCTCCCAGCGGACGCTGGGAGTGATCGGGCTCGGCTCCATCGGGGTCGCAATCGCTCGTCGCGCCAAAAGCGCCGGGATGACTGTGATCGGCTCGAAGCGCGATCTAACCAAACCAATCGAAGGCGTCGACAGGCTCTTGCCGCCGGAAGATCTCGCAGAGCTTTTGCGACTCTCTGACTTCGTTGTGCTCGCCGTTCCCCACCTTCCCGAAACGACCAAGCTAATCGGCCGTGAGCAGCTTCGTTTAATGCGGCGCGGTGCCTTCCTGATTAACATTGCCCGCGGGTCAGTGATTGCGGAAAGCGAACTTGTGGAGGAGCTCCAGGCAGGCACCATCGCTGGGGCCCTCCTTGATGTGGTCGAGCGGGAACCGCTCCCGACCGATAGTCCGCTCTGGACGATGCCTAACGTCCTCATCACCCCCCACGTCTCCGGCTATCCGAGCGACTACACCGCCCGCCTGTTCGAGATCTTCGGTGACAATCTGCAGCGATTCATCGAAGAGAGGTCGTTACAGAATGTGGTTGACTTGACGCGAGGCTATTAAGGCGCACCGCGCTTCGAACGAAGACGTAGTCCAAGATGATCGCCCTCGTATGCGGTAGTTAAAACCCTCGCTAATTAATGCTCCGCGACAATCAGCGCCAACAAAGTACTTGCGAGAGTGTTCGCGGCAATCATCACCACGCCGCGACACCGGCTCGCCATCCTGATTGTCTCGCCGAGAAGCTCTTTGGACTCCGCTGGGTGCTCAATCGTTAACTAACCCGCTGGAACTCGTGCAAGGGTCGCTGCAGCCAACACGGTGGGAACCGGATATCCTGGCCCAAACACACACCAGCTCGATCATTTGCCATCCGATCTGGTTCCGCTGCTTAGCATTAGTCCACAGAATTCCGCCAAGGTGGTGCACGAGGATTCCGCTTGGCTTGCGGCCAAGCGTCCCGACGGCCGGGACGAATCTGGAGCATATTGGAAAACGTATGCTGGAATGGCCGGTACAGTAGACTGGTGCGGTAGAAGGGACGGTTTCCGTCGGAGGCATAGCCGAGCCGCTCGCCCCAAAAGAACAAACGGGACGGCGTGTCGAAACGAATCTGCGCGAGTGCGTGACGAAACTCTACTAAACCACGCAAATGCGCTCGAAAATCGCGGATAGCCTGAAGATTTCGCCGAAATTCTGCGTGATATTCGTAATAGCTTACGCGCAGTGTTGATCATCCGATCTCATCTCAGTTGTTTTGCACATCGAATCTCAACCAGCTGGGCCTATCAAAACATATAAGGAAAGGTAGGCACTATGCTTGACCCTACGGTTACCTGGCGCGAGGCGGTTTTTGCCGGCGATTTGGTGTTTGTTTCGGGTCAGTTCGGCCTCAATATTCCGAACCGCTCCGGCGAGGGTGAATCCCGACAAGCGCGCGTTGCTGCGCAGACTAGGCAGTCGCTGAAGAACATCGCGGGCGTACTCGCGGAGAATGGGCTGACCGTCTCGGACGTGGTTCGGTGCACCGTCTCCTTGGCCTCGGCGGACGACTACAACTCGATGAACGAGGAGTACGCGAAAGTCTTCCCAACAAATCAGCCGGCCCGGACGACGGTTGCGGTACAGCTGCTGGTGTCCGACGCCCTCGTTGAGATCGATTGCGTGGCTTATCGGAAACGCGGGTGATGACAATTTCATGCCTCCCTGAGTGTCACCGAGGCGGGGCTCGTATCTGCGGCCATGATGATTTTGTGATCAAGCTGCCGAACTCCGACGGCGAGTGAAGGTCGAGCCTGATGCGCCGATCACCGTTGGCGGAAAGCCGAGGACGGGCGCTGGACGCGACGTGACGCTGCCGTCAGGGCAGGCCGAACAACGTCGCTTCTATCCTGGGGCATAGTGGTGGAGAAAGGAAGACGACGATGACGATATTCTCAATGAGCGCTGGCGTGCTGGCCCTGACGGGCTTGGCGGCGAGCGCGTTGATGCCCCTAAAACTTGCTTTTGTGGATGATCAGTCCTGTAGGCAACCTCGAATGGGCGTTGATCGCCGACGGTGTGGCCATCAGGGACGTGTACACGCTCTTCAAAACGCCCGAGGGCGTCGACCGCGCCTTTAAGAAGCTCGACACGATGAAGAAGGACGTCGTCTGGTGGACATCGGGCGCTCAGCCGCCGCAGTTACTGGCCGACGGCCAGGTCATCATGACCGCGGTCTGGAACGGCCGCATCTACGATGCAGTTAAGAACTTCGGCAAGCATTTCGAAATCATGTGAGGTTGCCGAGCAGTTGACGTGGAATGCCTGGGTGATTCCCAAGGGTACTCCGCGGCTCGACAACGCCTACAAGCTCATTGCCTTCGCCGGTTCGCCCCAAGCGCAGGCCAACTTGACACAATACATTCCCTATGCTCCCGGCAACAAGGAGGCGGTTGCGCTTATCGATCCCGCGATCCTGCTTAACGTTCCGACTGCTCCCGACCACATGGCTAGAGCCCAGCCGATGAATAACGCCTTCTGGGCCGAGAAGGGGGACGAGCTAAACCAACGCTTTACCGCCTGGCTCGCCAAATAAGCCAGGAAGGGCCGGCGAGGCGGACTTCCGTTCTCCTCCTGTCCCTATCACTTCCGGCTTGCCTATTGCGGGTTAGAGCACGCCCATGTCGTGCTCGGTGGCGAGAACTTCGGCGCATCGGTCGAAGGGCTGCAGAATGCCCTGTGATCGCTCGGCTGGGGCACCGCGGGACCACCGGACGACAGCCTGTCGGGCGCCTTCTGGCGCTCGGGAGCCTCACGTGCGATCTCAAACCTCGTCGCCGCAAAAATCGGATCCGATTCAAGGCTTGGGAGAATCTTCACGGCGTGACGCGCCCGTCGAAATCTTCAACGAGTGTTGAGCGGCATCGTTGGGTTGCGCAGAATGCAAACAGGATGATCTTCTGCGCCGAAGCGACGAAACTTGCCTGATATGCGCGTCGCTCCAATGGAAGTTGGCGGTATTCTTCTGCAAGTTGGGGTAACTTTCCTCATCTCCCCGGGGATTTGGTCGCAGGCGAATGTTCATGCAGGCAGCCTGGTCTAACGAGAGCGACGTCTGTACGGAAATGGCTGAAGACATGATCCCCGAAATTTAGGGGTAATCTCGCGGCAACTAGCTGAGGGGGCGTTTGGCGTCGCCCGGGCGATACAACTTCTCGCCCCAACGCAATTTTTCCGGGGCCGCTTGACCATAGGGACTTCTTACGCGAAGGCCGATGCTGGGCTGCTAAAAGGAATGAGAACTTGGCAACTTTCGTTGAGATTAAAAGGGGACTCGGCCCCGATGGACGCATTGCGGTGGTGCGGTTCGACCGCGGCGATGCCATCAATGCCCTTAATGACGACGCAACGCGCGAACTGACGCGAGCGGCTGAAAGCTTTGACGACGACACCGAAACTTCAGTCGTAATTCTGACGGGCGGGAAGTCCCTTCAGCGCCGGCGCCGATCTGAAGGGCGGTGGATCTCGCTCCCCTGCATCGACGGACGTGGCGGCGCTGCGGCGTCAGTTCCGGGTCGGCCCGCGGGTGACTCGGGCCTGGTACGAGATGGACCAAGTGACGATCGCTGCGATCGAAGGATTCTGTATCGGCGGCGGCCTCGCGCTGGCCCTCGCCCTGGACTTTCGGATCATGGCGCGTGACGCCCACATCCGCGTCCCTGAGATCGCGCTGGGCATCAACCTGAGTTGGCAGACCATCCCGCGCATGCTGCAGCTAATCGGTCCAGCACGCACGAAGCAGGCGGTCATCCTTGCAGATCAGCGCATCTCCGCGGCGGAAGCTTACGAGTGGGGCTTGGTGGAGCAGGTGACGGAGCCAGAATCGAGTCTTAAAGCGGCGATGGAACTGGCCGAGAAGGTTGCCGCTCAGCCGGCAATCCCCGTCGCAATGACGAAGCAGACAGTGAACCGTCTCGCCGGCGCTCTTAATGATCTCGCAAGCCATATGGATCTCGACCAATTGACGTTGACCTGCCTGACGGAGGACTACACGGAGGGTATCGCGGCCTTCCGTGAGAAGCGCAAGCCTCGTTTTAAAGGGCGTTAACCGCAGTGCGGCTCTACAGACGGCAAGTTGGTCGCCCTTAGCTTTGCGGAGCACAACGCAAGCTAATTGTGCTCAACGCGCGCGCCGCGTACAATAATCAAGCTGACTTGCCATGCTTCGTTTCCTTCCACATCGCGCGTCAGTTAGCTCCATCCTCAGGATGGGCGCCTGGCGTTGGCTTGAAATTTTAGAAAACGCCCCAATTTTGCAGAATTTCTCCAGCATCCAATGGCGTTTTGCGGCCTTTATGCGTTGACCCGCTTTACTTCTCTTCTCTCTGTCACGGCTGTTTAAGCAAATTCTGCTTGCAGCAGAGACTTTGTGGAATTGCTTCCGGAGTCCAAAATGAGCAAGCAGCCGCACGCTCGCGCTCTCGCCGATCGTCATGTGAATGGTTGTATTGGCAGAACTTGCCTTCGCTGGGGCGATAAGGATCAGGTCGATCGAGATCGCGACCAAGGTGCATGGCGGCGGCATCGCGCTGAACATGTCCTCGCCGGCGGGGCGCCGTGGCGTTTGGGTAGGATAGCCAGCGGGGCACGACGTGAGCGCGGCTCCCTTCCTCTGTTGCGGCCCGTCCTTGGCGCTCGGCTAAATACGCCGAAATGACGATCTGAGCAGAATTTTCTCATAGGACATTCGGATGGATCTCGCGTTCACGAAGGAAGAGCGGACGTTCCGCGAAGAAGTGCGTCAATTCCTGCGCGATCAGGTACCGCTGGAGACGCGCTGCAAGCTAATCGAAGGCCGAGGTCTTTCCAGAGACGAAATGGTCGCTTGGACGCGCATTCTGCACAAGAAGGGCTGGGCTGTGCCTGACTGGCCCAAGGAGTATGGCGGAACAGGCTGGACCCTGGCCCAGCTGTACATCTTCGGTGAAGAGTTGCAAATGTATCCAGTGCGGGGATTGCCCGACTTCGGTACGTCGTTGGTAGATCCGGTGATTTATACCTTCGGCAATGAGGCGCAAAAGAAGTATTACCTGCCGCGCATTGCAAACGCCGATGACTGGTGGTGTCAGGGCTTCTCAGAGCCCCGCGCGGGCTCCGACCTCGCCGCGCTCAAAGCGCGGGCTGTGCGCGATGGCGACCACTACATTGTCAACGGCCAAAAGATATTGACCTGCCGTTCGATGAGGGGATTAAAAAGGAGCTCGAGGGCTTCAATAAGCTGCTCGAAAGCGAGCAGTCCAAGGCGCAGCGCTATGCTTTTTTCGCAAACCGCGCTGCCAACAAACTTGCAGGCATTCCCGAAGGGGCGAGGACACGACAGGTTGAACGGGTGGCGATCATCGGAGCTGGCACCATGGGAGGCGGCATCGCAATGTCCTTCGCCAACGCCGGCCTTCCTGTGACCCTGATCGAGAGTTCGGAAGAACAGCTCAAGCTGGCTTGAGCACGATTCAGGGGACCTGGGAAGCATCCGCCGAGCGTGGCAGCATCCCCGCGGACGCTCCCGGCAAACGCATGGCCTTGATCAACGCCGCGGTAGGCCTCAGCAATGTGAAGGATGCGGACCTTGTCATCGAAGCGGTCTTCGAGACTATGGCCGTCAAAAAAGAGGTGTTCGCGCAGCTCGACAGATACGCCAAGCAGGGCGCGGTCCTCGCCTCTAACACCAGCTACCTCGATATCGACGAGATCGCCTCGGTCACCGACCGGCCGCGGGACGTGATTGGCATGCACTTTTTCTCGCCTGGCAATGTGATGAAATTGTGCGAGATCGCGCGGACTGCGAACCGCACCGGACGCGCTGATGACCGCGGTTTCGATTGCCAAAGCGCCAATTGTCGCCGGCGTTTGCCATGGATTCGTCGGCAATCGCATGTACGATCAAGGCGGCAAGCAGGCGGACAAGCTCATCTTCGAGGGCGCGCTGCCGCATCAGATGGAGGTGTTCTGACCAAATTCGGTATGCCGATGGGACCTTTCGTGATGGGCGATATGGCCGGCTTGGATATCGGCTGGCTTTCTCGTAAAGATCGTGGCGTCCAGTCGGCGATTTCCGATGCCCTCTGCGAGGCAGGCCGCTTTGGTCTGAAGGCCGGCAAGGACTGGTACAAGTATGAGGCCGGCTCTCGCGCGCCAATTCCGGACCCGGACGTCAAGAGACTGATCGACGAAACGCTCACCCGCCTTGGCCGCAAGCGCCAAGCCATCAGCGACGAAGAAATTCTCAAGCGCATGATGTACTCGATCGTCAATGAGGGCGCGCAGGTCCTTGAAGAAGGGATCGCGGCCAGGCCGAGCGACATCGATGTGGTGAGGCTCTATGGCTTTGGTTGGCCGATCTATCGTGGCGGTCCAATGTATTGGGCCGACCAGGTCGGCCTGAAGCATATCGCCGAGCGCTCGCGTTCCACGCAAAGCAGACTAACGATCCTTCACTTGAGCCGGCGCCGCTGCTCAAGCGGTTGGTCGTGCAAGGCAAGGTCTTCGCCTCACTCGCGTAACCCACGTGCAGGAGCGAGGATGCGATATCACAAATGGCCAGTCACTAAACATAGGGATACAACGCGATGAATCACGATGAACAAGCTTATATCGTCGGTGCGTATGAGCATCCCACGCGCAAAGCGCCCGACAAGTCTGTCGCGCATCTCCACGCCGAATGTGCCGCTGGCGCACTCGCCGACGCTGGGTTGACCAAAGACGACGTCGACGGCTACTTTTCGGCGAGTGATGAACCGGGCTTCCGCCCCGTCTCAATGGTCGACTTCTTGAATCTCAAGGTGCGTCATTGTGACTTCACTGATATTGGCGGTTCCGCACCTTTGCAGCACATTGCTCACGCGGCCCAAGCTATTGCGGCCGGCAAATGCAACGTTGCCCTGGTCACGTTGGCTGGACGGCCTCGCAGCGCACCGGTCAATTTCCAACCGGACGTTACTCAGCCGGATCTGTTGTGGGAACGGCCGCTTCGGCAAAGCCTCCTGGATATCTATGCCTTGTGCGCACGTCGTCATATGCACGAATACGGGACCACTAGCGAGCAGTTGGCGTGGATCAAAGTGGCTGCTTCTCACCATGCGCAGCACAATCCGCACGCCATGCTCCGTAAAGTGGTCACCACCCAAGATGTGCTAGCGTCTCCCATGGTGTCTGACCCTCTGCACCGACTTGACTGTTGTGTCATCTCGGATGGCGGCGGAGCCGTTGTGGTGACGCGCCCAGAGATCGCCAAGAGCCTCAAGCGCCCGAGGGTAAAGGTGATCGGGTCGGGCGAGGGCATTCAGGGACAGTCGGCCGGCGGGGTCGAGCTTACCGCTTCGGCGGCCAGGCAATCCGGCGCCATCGCATTTGCCGAGGCCGATGTGAAGCCAAACGATATCCGCTATGCTTCGATTTACGATAGCTTCACCATCACCGTCCTCATCGCGGTGGAGGATCTCGGGTTCTGCGAAAAGGGACAAGGCGGCCCGTTTGTTGCCGACGGAAACCTAATCTCCGGCGTCGGCCGGCTGCCCTTCAACACAGATGGCGGTGGTCTGTGCAGCAACCATCCAGCTATGCGTGGCGGCATCACCAAGGTGATCGAGGCCGTCCGGCAGTTGCGAGGCGAGGCCCATCCCGCCGTCCAGGTCAAGGATTGCGCGCTGGCGCTAGCACATGGCACGGGGTGGCTGATGGGGACACGCCACAGTAGCGCCACCCTCATCCTGGAACGGGAGTAATCATCAATGATTGGCACAGACTTTATTGCACACAGTCCAGAGACCAAGCCGTTTTGGGATGCAGCCGCTATTGGGCGTTTTGTACTGCCACAATGCACCCAGTGTCACAGAACCCACTGGTATCCACGAGGTATCTGCCCTCATTGTTTGTCGATGGATATCGATTGGCAGGAGTCTCCTGGCGAGGGCGAGATTTACTCTTTTTCTGTCAACCGCATGGGCAAGGAGCCCTACGTGCTCGCCTATGTAGCGCTTGCCGAGGGGCCAATCATGCTGACCAATGTGATAGATACCGATCCTGCCGCATTGTCGATCGGCACGCGGGTCAGGGTGGTATTCAAGCCTGTGGCTGGCCAACCCCCCGTTCCGCTTGTTGTCATGCGCAGTAACCGGATCAGCCAAACCCGCTTGGTCGAACGCCCGATCACCTTGCATCTCTGACAATTCATCGAACGACAATTGTACGCGCAGCAGACTTGGGGAGGACGGCGCCCTGGCGCTGGCCGTAGTGGCGTGAAGCTTTTGCTCAGCGATCTTGCCCGCCGAGCGCTGGGTCGGGTGCGCTTTGTCCACCACGCCCGTCGTTTCCAACGGTCGTTAAGGCTTCCGAAAGCTCCCTCAGTCCGATCGGCTTCTCGGCTGGAGAGGAACGGGGAGAAGAGCGATCCTCGCGAGCGGGCCATCCTTGATCGATGTACTCTCTGCTTCTTTCTAGCCTGAACAAATTCCCTTCTGTGTTTGGGGAGGCGTTCATTCGCCTCCTGCCGCGCCAAAAAAGACCAAACGAGCCTTCGATTTTTGCTCCGTTGTGCGGAATTTCGGCTGTCCGGCGGGCCTCAGCGAAAATCAGCGACATCACGCGATACATTTTGATGAAAGACAAAAACTGAGCCCAAGGTAGGGACATCATACCACATCGTGGTCTGGCCCTTCGCGGAAGCCGCAGTAGTCGGAGCGCCAGGCCGCCTCGAATTGCCATAGAAGGGAGGGAGTAGACGATGAGGATGTCATTGATGATCGCGGGTGCTTGACCGTAACCGGCCTGACGGTGGCCACACTCGCGCCAACAAATCGCGCCTTTCACGATCAACTCATGGTCACCGCTAGGGGAGGGTCCTTCCAGCAGGTCCTGCGCAAAGTCATTTTCGATCCCTTTTAAGGCGAACGGAATCAAGATCACTGAAGCCGAGTACGATTACGGCCTCGCCAAGATCCGCGCCATGGTCGACACAAAGACCGTGAGTTGGGATGTCGTCTACACCAGCGAGTCGGGTGTTCGTCAAATGTGCGAGGAGGGAATCATCGAGACGATCGACTGGAAGAGATTGGGCCTGGACCCGGCCAACTTCGAGGGCACCTACTCGGACTGTGGGGTGCCAGCCATCCTTCCCGCCACTGTTGTTGCCTATGACAAGAACAGGCTGCCGAACGGCCCGGAGACGATTGCCGATTTTTTCGATCTGAAGAACTTCCCTGGCAAGAGGGTCTCTATAAGAGTCCCCTCTCGAATGGGCTCTGATCGCCGGCGTGCCCATGAAGGACATCTACAACGTCCTGCGCACGCCGGAGGGCGTCGATCGCGCGTTCAGGAAGCTCGACACGATCAAGAAAGAGATCATTTGGTGGACGGCCGGGGCTCAGGCGCCGCAGCTTCTCGCCGACGGTCAGGTCGTTATGAGTGATGCCTGGAACGGGCGAATCCATGATGCAGTCACGAACTCCGGTAGCATTTGGAGATCATGTGGGACGCCGCGATACTGAACGGGAACGCTTGGGTGATTCCCAGGGGAACTCCGCGATCGACCGACGCATATAAGTTCATAGCCCCTTCGCGGGTTCGCCCAGGACGCTGACCGACGTGGTAAACGGCACCGGCTACGGGCCCGCCAACAAGGACTCCATTGCACTTGTCGATCCGGCGATCCTGCCTAATCTTCTGAGTGTGCCCGATCATATGCATAATGCTCTGCCGACGGACGCAAGCTATTTGGAGTGAGAAGGCCATGAAGTACGCCAGCGCTTTACTGCCTGGCTCGCGAACTAACACCGAGTGACGGCCGAAATGTCTTCCATTCTGATCGCGCCTCCAAGGGGCGGTCTGCCGTGAAGCTGTGTTCTTTCCCCGGGAGCGACGCATCTGTTTGAGCAGAATGGTCGCGCGCTGCTGGTCTAAGACCATTACTTATCGGCTTCTATCCCCTTGCGCAGCTTAGAGGCCAAACGCTTCGTCGTTCGTCTCGCGCAAGGTAAGTTCGTTCTTGCGCTTGATGGCCCGACCACGCTGAAGAGTTTCTAGCGGACGATCTATCGTTGGCAACATAGTCCGAGATTGCGCTGCGCGATGTCACGGCGGGAGATGCAGCGCGGGCACAGATGAGCTACAGGCGACGTAGTCGCCGCCGACGGGTTACGATCTTCTGGGTCGCAGCAGGTAGCAGACAGTCCGCTTAAAAGGCCCCGCCGTGAATTGCGATCTCCGGTCGCATTACGGTGCGGGAGAACAAGTGCACAGCATCCAGTCTCTTGTATTCCCCAGCGCGCGTGCGTGGTTTCGCCGTCTCCTGAAGTTTCCATTGTTCGCGCCCGGAAGAACTAAACCGTGACACGGATCTCGATGTCCAGGATACCTGGGAACGGGCGATACTTTCCTCGCGGCGAACGTGGGGCGCGGCCATCGATCGGCGCGTTCTCCCGCTCACCTAACAATTGCTCCTGCAACTCGTATCGTTGATTTATTTGCAAGCGGAAGATGAAACCAACGAAAATCTTCGGTTTTGGACGATTTGTGCAGAATTTCGGCCGTTCAGTTGGGCCACGTCAATGGAAATCGGCACTAGAGTCCGATACATTTTTTTTCGTGAAAGACAAACGCCTCCCCGCTGGCCGCGAGTCGTGGTCTCAAGAGCGCAGGTGGGGAATCAGTGAGCCAAACGCAGGCGCTTCATGCGGGCGTATCCTACGATCATGGTCGCGTACGCAATTGCTGAAATCGGTCCAGACGCTGATTGCGGTTAGGCCGTCGACCAGTGACGCAGGCGCGGAAGCGCCAGGCCGCGCGGGGGAGGGAAGAGGGGCGATGCCGGGTACGAACGATGCCTTTGGAGTTCTCCGGCGTTCAGAAGACCTACGATCTGCCAAATTCGGAAGGCTCGGTGCAGGTCGAACCTGGCGCGCTGATCACTATCGGCTGGAAGACGGATGATTGTCGGGCGCTCGACGCGCCGTAAGGACCACTAGTCGCTTTAACGCCGCTCGATCTTTTTGGGGGCTAGCAAGAAGGAGAGTATACGATGAGCAAATTATCGATCAGTGCAGGCGTCTTGACCCTGATTGGTCTGACAGGGGTGGTGCTTGCGCCGGCGAAGCCCGCCCTTGCGGGTGATCAGCTGACGATCGTCTCGACTGGCGGAGCCCTGCAGAAGGCCCAACGCAAGGCTCTCTTCGAGCCCTTTTCGAACACGACTGGGGTCAAGATCACCGAGGATGAGTATGACGGCGGGAGTGCGAAGATTCGCGCCATGGTCGACACCAGGACCGTGAGCTGGGACGTGGTGGACTCAGGTGACGGTCCGGCCATCCAAATGTGCAACGAGGGCGTCCTAGAGCCGATCGACTGGAAGAAGCTGGGCTTGGACCGCTCCAAGTTCACAGATGCTGACAAGATGGACTGCGGGGTGCCGGCACAAAGCGCTGCCGCGGTCGTTGCCTATGATAAGGACAAGCTGCCGAACGGCCCACAGACGATCGCCGACCTGTTCGACTTGAAGAAATTTCCCGGCAAGCGCGGACTATATAAGAGTCCCGGATATAATCTCGAATGGGCGTTGATTGCAGACGGTGTGCCGGTCAAGGACGTCTATAAGGTGCTCGGCACGCCCGAGGGGGTCGATCGCGCCTTCAAGAAGCTCGACACAATCAAGAAGGACGTCATCTGGTGGACCTCCGGTGCCCAGGCGCCGCAGTTGCTCGCGGATGGGCAGGTCGTCATGACCGCAGCTTGGAACGGTCGCATCTACGACGCCAATAGGAACGCCGGCAAACATTTCCAGATCTTATGGGACGCGCAGCAACCGCTTCAGGATTACTGGGTGATACCGAAGGGCACTCGGCATCTGGAGGAGGCCTATAAGTTCATCGCCTTTGCCACTTCAGGTCAGGCGCAGGCCGACCTGACTCGCTACATTCCTTACGCTCCTGGCAACAAGGAGGCGATGGCGCTTGTCGACCCAGCGAGCCTGCCTGACCTTCCAACCGCGCCGCAGAATATAGCCAATGTGATGCCATCCGGCGCCACCTTCTGGGCTGAGAAGGATTACGATCTGCGCCAGCGCTTTACTTCTTGGCTGACAGAGTAGACAGGTCGGGAACCGCGACGAGAGAATTCGTTCTCCTGCCTCCGAATTGAGAAAAACATTCCGGGCGGCGGCAGTCCAAATCACCGAGAGCCACCGTGTGACGCTACGGAGCGTCAAGCGGTGGCTTATCCAGACCTGCTTCAACCATTCGCTTGCACGCGCTTTCGCCGGAATCGGTGTGCTGCCGATCACCTTTCTTCAAAGTAGGGTCCGAGAGGCTGCGCGGCATCCGTGCGCCGACATTGCTGTCGCATGACGATCCTCAATACCATCTTCAATGTCTTGTCCGCAGACTCAGCGTGAGAAAAAATGACGAAATCTGACCGACAGATCATGCAATGGGTCGAAGAGACGCCATTCGTCGGCACCCATGAGCACCTGAACGAAGAAAGCCAGCGTATCTCGAGCGTGCTCGGATCAGGATCCCAGACCTATGCCGACTGGACCTACTTGTTCAACCACTACGTTTCCACCGATCTGTTGGTTGCCGGAATGCCGGCTGCCGACTTGCAAAGCTTCCTCGGCTCGGATCTTTCGAGCGACGCAAAATACCGGCTTGTTGCACCACACTGGGATCGCATCCGCCACACTGACTATGCACAGGCAGTGCGCCATTCTCTTCGCGGACTCTATGGTGAGGACGACCTGACAGCCGAGAGCGTGCCGCGAATCGCTGCAAAGTACCGTGAGACCGTACAGGCAGGCTTCTACGCCGCCGTTCTGCGGCGGGCGAACGTCGAGGTCTCCCAAGTCAATTCACTGCAACGAATTTTCATGAAACCGAGCAGCCGGCGCTACTCGCACAGGATCTCAGCATTCTCCAATTTTGCCGCTGCAGTGCTGCTGATTTTTTTCCACGTCGAGGCAGAAACCGGTAAACGAGCCGCGACTCTGGAGGAATGGCTCGACATCATCGACTTCTATTTCGCCACGTATGGTCCCGGAGCGGTGTCGGTGAAATGTCAAATTGCTTATTCGCGGGCACTCGATTTCCATCCAGTCACGAGGGCGCAAGCGTCGCGGTTTATTTCCGCTTCACGTCGGCCAGCGCGGACACCCGCTTGGTTCTGAGGACTTGAAGGCACTTCAGGACTTTCTGTTCCAATACTGTCTCGGCAAAGCTAGCGAGTGCGGCCTACCGGTAAAGTTGGACACCGGCATGCTGGGCGATCACGGATTGCTGCGCCTCGCCCGCACTCGCGACAACGCCACTGACCTCTGTCGCCTGCTGCAGGATTTCCCGGAAACCCAGTTCGTGCTTATGCACATCGGCTATCCATACGAGAATGAGTTTATTGCGCTTGCAAAGTACTATCCCAACGCGACGATCGACATGTGCTGGGCAGCTATTGCTGGGAACATAGCTTTGCCAGCAATCGCGCTTGAGCCCGACCACCGTCACGATGGCATCGATTGGCGTTCCCGAGCTAGGTCCAATTTCCCCGCCGAAACGCAGCGAAAATTCGGTTCTCACGCCCGCGTCGCAGCAAAGCGCCACTGCGACCGAGTCCCAAACGGGTCATACCGCAACGCTCTCAACTTTGCGCTGGATGAGCCGGCGCATGATGGTTGTGTCGTCTGAAGGCGCGCCATCGCCGGCATTGTCCGAAATCCGCCATCACAACTGGGGCGCTGTCGAATTTGATAGCGGTGTCGATCCCATCATCGACGGAATAGTACCGCGACGCGGGTCTTGCCTCGCATGGAGACGAGCTCTTCCACCGATCTTGCTGGCGAGCGCGTCAGCCATCGCCTTGTCCACGATGCCCATCTCTGGGACATCGCGCTAGGATAAGCCATGGCAGATTGAGATGGAGAGGACGCCTTCCTTGCCTCAAATGCCTTGATCCGATCCACGAAGCTGCGCATTTAGCGGCAGGGTCGTGCGATAGATCTGGATCTGCCGGCAATCGTACAGCGACATGACGGGCTTCATGTTGAGCAGTGTCTTTATTCCCATGTCGGGCAAGTCCTCGGCGCATGCAACCGTGTCGGTGTGGCGATACTCCTTGTAGAGGACGATCACGTCAGCCAATTTCACGTGCTTGAGCGTTAGATGGCTATGCGGGTCGAACTCTACGCCAATGACGCAGTTCGGGCCGACGACGGCGCGCGGGAACGTCAGATATTTGTGTAAGAGGCCTCTGTGAAGGTTGAATTGCAGTGGTTTGTTGCATCAGGCGGACATTGTCATCGATCCCATGGTGGCTAACAGTGGCCGGGCAGCAAGTTCTGTCAAGGCCGCGGCCGCCGGAGGCGGGGGCGGCAGGCCCGCCTTTACAGAGTTAGCGTGTGGGTCGCCCCGCATAGCGGGCGGTGTTTGATTGTCAGAGAATCTCCCGGTGATTTGTTCCCAGGAGATCATATGAGCGAACATAGGTCTGACACTAAGAACTTCGAAGTTATCACGGCGACACCCGAGCGGCTTCCGGTCAGTCCGGGCCGAAGCCATCGCAGCTGGTCGCAGGAGGCGAAGGAGCGGATTGTCGGGGAAAAGTTCGCGCCGGGGGCGAACGTGTCGGCGATCGCGCGGGCTCACGGGCTTGATCCATCACAGGTGTTTGCCTGGCGCGCAAGGCGCCGGCCTCGGGAATTGTTGCGCCTTTCCGAGCGAGCCCGACCGATCAAGTTCGCGCGTTTTGAAGCTGTGGCGGGCGAGACGATGGAAATTGTGGTCGGCGATGTCGCGGTGCGCATCGGCAGCGATGTGGAGCCTGAGCGGCTTGCTGCGGTAATCCGGGCGGTTCGGCAGGCATGATCCCGGCAGGTGTTCAGGTTTACGTGGCGAGCACGCCGGTCGACGTCCGTAAGGGAGCGACCGGCTTGATGGCGCTGGTGCGAGATGGCGGAGCCGACCCATTCAGCGGCGCGCTGTACGTGTTCCGTTCGAAAAGAGCGGACCGGATCAAGGCGGTTTGGTGGGACGGCAGCGGGATCTGCCTGTTTGCCAAGACTCTCGAGGAGACAAAGTTCTGCTGGCCGGAGATTGCGCCCGCCCGGGTGCGGCTGAACCATGCACAGTTGCTCGCGCTGATCGACGGGCTGGACTGGACGAAGGTGCGTCCGGTGGTTGTGAAGCGCCCGCAATCGGTGGGTTGATAACTGCGGCGAATTGAATCAGGGCGCTGAAAGGTTTGGAAGATAGGCGGCGACTCCCCGCGGCGAGATCGGCGTTCGCCGCAGTCAGTGTTGCAATCTCGGAGACGACGCGCGGATCGTGGAGCTGACGGCGATCGTGAAGATGTTGGAGCGCACGCTTTACGGTACGCGCTCGGAGCGTTTGCGCAGCGACAAGCCAAGCGATGAGCAGATCGCCTTCGTATTTGACGAGATCGCCACCGGCGTGGCGGCCATTGAAGCCGAACTGGCCAAGGCAGGCGGCAAGGACGACAAGCCGCAACGCGCGCCGCGGCCGCGCAAGGAGTTCGGCGCGCATCTGGAGCGGGTGGAGATCGTCTCGAGCCCGAGGTGGCTCCTGGTTGCGAACGCCTGGAGAAGGTTCTGATCGGCGAGGACGTGTCGAAGCGCCTCGACGTGACACCGGCGAAGTTCCGCCTGATCGTGACGCGCCGCCCGAAATACATCTATCGCAATCGCGATGGCGTAGTGCAGGCGCCGGCGCCGCCGCACCTGATCGAGAGCGGCCTTCCGACCGAAGCGCTTCTCGCTCAGATCGCGGTGGCCAAATATGCCGACGGGCTTCCGCTATACCGGCAGGAAGCGATCTACGCGCGTGACGGCGTCGATCTCAACCGATCTTTGATGGCGCAATGGATGGGCAAGGTCGGCTTCGAATTGCAGCCGCTCGCCGATTACGTGCTGGAGAAGATCAAGCAGGGGGAACGGATATTCGCCGATGAGACGACCCTGCCGACACTCGCTCCCGGATCCGGTCAGACGCAAAAGGCCTGGCTGTGGGCGTATGCGCGGGACGACGGCCCCTTCGGCGGCAAGGTCCGCCGATGGTGGCTTATCGCTTCGAGGACAGCCGCGGCAGCGAATGCGTCGAGCGGCATCTGGCGGGCTTTGCCGGCATTCTGCAGGTCGACTGTTATGCAGCCTATAATCGACTCGCCAAGTCGGCGGGCGCCAATGAGGGCGTGCGGCTTGCGGCCTGCTTTGCCCACGTCAGGAGGCGATTCTACGAGCTGCACGTCAACGAAAGCTCGCACCTGGCGACGCAGACCGTCACAACAATGGCTGGGATATGGGCAATCGGGGCCGACATCCGCGGCCAGGATCCCGCAACGCGGGCGAAAGCGCGCCTGGAAAGGTGCGAGCCTATCGTCTCGACCCTCTTCGACTTGTGGGAAAGAGAAGTGCCGCGCCTATCCGGCAAATCCAAGCTCGCTGAGGCGATCCGCTATGCTCTATCGAGGCGTGCGGCTCTCGAGCGCTTCCTGACCGACGGTCGCATCGAGATCGATTCGAACATCGTCGAGCGGGCAATAAGGCCGCAAACAATTACGAGGAAAAATGCGCTCTTCGCCGGGTCGCATGGCGGCGGCCGAACCTGGGCGACCATTGCCACGCTTCTGCAAACCGCGAAGATGAACGACGTCGACCCGCACACCTGGCTCACACAAACCCTCGACCGGATCGCGCAGGGCTGGCCGATCACTCAGATCGATGCGCTCATGCCCTGGAACTTCAAAGCCTGAACGGCATCAGCTTGGCGCTTGCTTTACAGAGCTTGCTGATCGGCCAAACTCGGGCCGCGGATTAGACGGCCGACGCAAGGCGATCCTGCCTGCCATCAAGGCGATCTACCGGGCCGAGAATGCCCACATGGCGCTGGTCCGGCTCGAGGAGTTCGAGGATGAATGGGGCAAGCGCTATCCGGCGATCGGCCAGGCCTGGCGCCGTGTCTGGGAACACGTCGTGCCGTTCTTCGCGTTCGCTCCTGACGTCCGCAAGATGATCTACACCACCAACACGGTCGAGGCGCTGCACCGTAGCTTGCGCAAGATCATCAAGACACGCGGCAGCTTTCCAAACGACGCGGCGTTGAAGCTGCTTTATCTCGCCATCAAGAACGCCGGATTGCGATCCTTGCGACAAACGCCAGGCTGTTGCGGATCAGGTGCACGATGCAGGTCTGCACCACGGTCTGCGGATAGACCGAGGCGATCGCCTCGGGAAAGCCCTTGAGCTCCGCGATCAGGATATCGTTGACGCCACGCGTCTTCAGGTCGTTGATGACCTTGAGCCACCTCGGTAAGGTAAACTCACAGAAACCTGCTTACACATTCTTTCTGACACCCTCCGGCGCGCACGCGTTCCAAATGGAGGCCCAGCGATACCCCGTCTACAGGTGGCGTCGCCTCGAGTTGGCTCAGTATTTCATCGCGCATGAACTCGTAATCCC
>NZ_JAAVLX010000022.1 GCF_013114825.1 Bradyrhizobium australiense
GCCCAGGCGACATCGTGATCATGGACAACTTGTCCAGTCACAAGGGACCAAAGGGGCGCGAAATGATTGAGACCGCCGGCGCAAGCCTACGTTACCTGCCGCCCTATAGCCCCGACTTCAATCCCATCGAGAACGCCTTTGCCAAGCTCAAGGCTCTCCTGCGCAAAGCCGCCGAACGATCGGTCGATGGCCTCTGGAACGCCATCGGCCGCATCATCGACCGCTTCACCCAAACCGAATGCAAAAACTACTTCACCGCCGCAGGGTACGCTGCAACATGATCGGCGAATGCTCTAGCCGCGGGATCCCGCGCCGCCGGGCTCCCGGAGGCCGTCTTCGATCTCCATTTCGACGCGGATATCTCGCAGCTATTCCTCTTCTCGCTGATGTCGTTCGCGACCTGGTCATGGTAGTGACGTGACGCCTCAGTTAGGCGCGTGGTAACGCCGCTTGTGTCCACGGGAAATCTTCGTGGTCGTGCGCACTGTTGTAACGCGACACGAGAGTTCTCTGTCCGGTTATTCAACCCTTTGCGATAACTTGCCTGCCCACTCGGCGCCAGTGTGAAGGGAGCTCTTCATGCCACGGGCAGCCAAGGCTCCCCGACGTGCAGCAGGCCGGGCGGTGGACAGCGCGAGTCCGCGGCCCGGCTGATTGCTTCAGGCGGAAAGAGGTCGCGCTTGCAGAAAAGGATCGCGGTGAGCGCCTGGGCGTTCGATCATGCGCCGGATATATGAGCCAGACTTCAGAAGAGGCGACATCATCTCTGCGACGCAATGCCGTTTAGAAGTCCACCAAGAGACTGGTGCGATCATCCAAAACAGAAGGCATCGGTTTCCGTCGGAGGCACAGCCGCTCGCCCAAAAGTATAAACAGGACGACGTGCCGAAGCGAATTTGCGCGATTTCGCGTCGAAAGTCTGCTCAAAGCGGTAAATACGCTCGAAATTCCCGGATGGCCTGGAAATTTCGATGAAATTCTGCGTGATACTCGGAATAGCTTACTAGAGAGTTGAACATCTCATCTCATCTCATCTCAGCTACTTGCAATCGCATGTGAACCAGCTGACCCTGTCAAAAACAAATAAGGAACAGGCATCATGATTACCTGGCGCGAGGCGGTCTTTGCCGGCGATTTGGTGATGGTTTCGGGTCAGTTCGCCTCAATCGTCCGAACCGCAAAGAGCTCGTCGCCGGCGAGGGGCAATCCCGGCAATAGCGCGTGCCTGCGCAGACTAGGCAGGCGCTGAAGAACATCGTTGGCGTACTCACAGTTGAATGGGCTCACCGTCTCGGACGTGGTCAAGTGCACGGTCTCCTTGACCGCGCCGGACGACTACACAGCGATGAACGAGGAGTACGCGAAAGTCTTCCACACTGATCCGCCAGCCCGGACGACGGTTGCGGTGTCCGACGCGCTCGTTGAGATCGATTGCGTGGCTTATCGGAAACGCGGGTCATGACAATTTCATGACTCGGTGAGTGTCACCGAAGCGAGGCTTGTACGTGCTCCGGTCTCAGTCTGCGGACATGATGATTTTGTGATCAAGTTGCCGAACTTGAAGGCGGGGTGAAGGTCGAGCCCGGTGCGCCGATCACCATTGGCTGAAAAGCCGAGGGTTGTCGGGCGCTGGACGCGACATGACGCTGTCGTCAGGGCAGGCCGAACAACGCCGCTCTTATCCTGGGAAGGGGGCATAAGTCGGGAGAAAGGAAGGAAGACGATGAGGACATCCTTAATTAGCGCTGGCGTCCTGGCCCTGACAGGCTGGGCGGCGAGCGCATTGATGCCGGTAAAACTTGCTTTTGCGGATGATCGGCTGTCGATTGTCTCGTGGGGCGGGGCGGCGCAGATGGGCATCCGCAAGGCCTATTTAGAGCCCTTTTCGAAGGCGACCGGGATCAAGATCACCGAAGACGAGTACAGCGGCGAGATTGCCAAAGTCCGTGCCATGGTCGAGTCCAAGGCCGTGAGCTGGGATGTGGTCGACAGCAGCGGCAGGCAGGCCATTCAAATGTGCGCCGAGGGCCTTCTCGAGACGATCGACTGGAAGAGGCTGGGCCTCGACCGGACCAAGTTCATGGCCGGCGACCAGCAGGACTGCGGGGTGCCGTCGTCAGCCTCTGCCACCGTCATCGCCTATGACAAGGGTAGGCTGGCGAATGGCCCGAAAACCATTGCCGACCTGTTCGACGTAAAGAAATTCCCCGGCAAGCGCGGACTGAACAGGACTCCTGTAGGCAATCTCGAATGGGCGTTGATCGCCGACGGCGTGGCCATCAAGGACGTCTACAAGCTCCTCAAAACGCCCGAGGGCGTCGACCGCGCCTTTAAGAAGCTCGACACGATCAAGAAAGACGTCGTCTGGTGGACAGCCGGCGCCCAGCCACCGCAGTTACTGGCCGATGGCCAGGTCATCATGACCTCGGTCTGGAACGGCCGCATCTACGATGCCGGTAAGAACTCCGGCAAGCATTTCGAGATCATGTGGGACGCCGAGCAGCTGAGCTGGAATGTCTGGGTGATTCCCAAGGGCGCTCCGCGGCTCGACAACGCCTACAAGCTCATCGCTTTCGCCGCTTCGCCCCAGGCGCAGGCCAACCTGACGCATTACATCCCTTACGCTCCCGGCAACAAGGATGCGGTTGCGCTTATCGATCCGGCGATCCTTCCCAATGTTCCGACTGCGCCCGATCATATGGCCAATGCTCAGCCGCTTGACAACGCCTTCTGGGCTGAGAAGGACGACGAGTTAAACCAGCGCTTTACCGCCTGGCTCGCCAAGTAACCAGGAAGGAACGGCGAGGCGGACTTCCGTTCTCCTCGTCACTTCGAATGGGCAGTCTGCCACTTCACCGGCGATCAAGGAAAAGACTGACGAAACCCGACCGACAAGATCACGCAACGGGTCGAAGAGACCCCATTTCTGGACACCCACGAGCATCTGATCGAGGAGAGCCAGCGCCTCTCCGGCGTGATCGATTGGTGGCTGCCTTGCAAGGACTGGACGTATATGTTCAAGGCCTACGTTACCAACTATCTGTTGGTTGCGGGGATGCGGGCTGGCCAACTGCAAAGCTTCCTTGGGCCGGATCCTTTCGAGCTAGAGCATTCGCCGATCATGTTGCAGCGTACCCTGCGGCGGTGAAGTAGTTTTTGCATTCGGTTTGGGTGAAGCGGTCGATGATGCGGCCGATGGCGTTCCAGAGGCCATCGACCGATCGTTCGGCGGCTTTGCGCAGGAGAGCCTTGAGCTTGGCAAAGGCGTTCTCGATGGGATTGAAGTCGGGGCTATAGGGCGGCAGGTAACGTAGGCTTGCGCCGGCGGTCTCAATCATTTCGCGCCCCTTTGGTCCCTTGTGACTGGACAAGTTGTCCATGATCACGATGTCGCCTGGGCGTGGTGAGCTCGGCGACGAAGGTTGTGGTCTTCCAATGGCCGTGCGGAACGCTGGCTCTCAGACGCTCGCCGCGCGGACGTCGGCCATAACGGCGTGCCATGTTGGTGGAGACCCAGGTCTCGTCATGAAGACGAGGAGGCGGGATCAAGAGCAGGCCGGCAGTCGACCCAATCTTGCCGGCGCTTCACGACGTCCGGACCTTCTTGCTCGCTGGCGTGCGCGGTCTTTTTTTGCGCGTGATGCGGTGCCGGGCGAGGAACCGGCGGACCGTGCCCGCGCCGAAAACCAAGTCCTTCTCGGCCAGGAGCCGACGCAGTTCCTCGATCGCGAGGTCGGGCGTCGCCTTCAGCATGGCCAGGATCGTCTCCTTGTGCGCCTCGATCCGGTCGGACCTGCGGTCCCCGCCCAACGCTTCCGGCCGCGCATCGCCCTGTTGCCATTCCAAAATTGCGCCAGCGGCTCACGCTGGCCGCGCTAACGCCAAACCGTTCGCCCGCTTCGCCGTGCGATGCGCCGGCCTGCACAGCGGCCAAAACCCGAACTCGAAGATCCAGCGAAAGAGGTTTCGACATGCCCGCCGGCCTCCGCCTCCGGCAGGCAGTTTGATCAGCTCAATGCTGATTTGGGAATCCCTTTCGATTCATCCAGGTCGGCGAATGCTCTAGGTGCAGCCCGGCTTTTACGCACACGTTCGGCACCTCGCGAGGAGCGCACCGTCACCGGACTTGCCGTCCTCCTCCAATCCAATGTCCTAGCGCGCGCTGCAGCCCTATTGACTGGCTGGCCCATATGATCGCTTGCTGGACGCCGAACATAACCGAACCGGCTGGGAGAATCCTCCGTTTCACCGGATCGAGGATCGCTGCGACGGCCGCCCGACGTTGCTCATCATCAACGAGGGCTCCGGAAGAGCTCTATTCGACCGACCATCATGATGTCGCCGATGAGCTCGCAACCCTGCCGAAGGATTTGCGGGAATTCCTGGTCGTATGCCGCGCATCGGACCGCCTTTGCCGCGAACCGTGCCGGAGCCGCCGGCCTCGGTCTTTATCTGGCTGACGGGCAGCGGCGCGCTGCGGCCCCGAACGTCTGCCCGCTGCTCATGCCCAGGAGATTGCCTAGCTAGTGCGTCCCCGCCACCTGCTCCCAGACGCGGAAGAAGTTGCCGCCCATTACTTTTCCTAGTTCTTCAGCCGAGAAGCCCCCAGCCAACAAGCCATCATAGATGGCGCGGAAATTCCCCTCTAGACCGAATTCGGCCGTGTGCCAAGTAGGGGGTTCTGGTCGGGACGCAGATCCGACGCCGACGCGGTCGCTGCCGATGCCGAGGTGATCAATGCCGACGAGGCGCCTGACGTGATCGCAGTGGCGCACCAGATCGCTGAGGCGAGGTATCCATCCGGCGGGGATGATGCCGATGACGCCACCCTTCGCCGCGATGGCGCGGATTTCTTCGTCGGTGAGGAAGCGATCGTAGCGCATCTGCATCCTCTCCGCCGGCTCGAGAGGGTCTTCGCAGAGGCTCCTCACACCGGTGTGGCTGCAGATGACCGGGTGCGAGGAGAGGGCGATGGTGTCCATGATGGTCTCCGTGTTGGAGTGCGCCAGGTCGATAACGATCCCAAGCCCATTGCACTCGCGCACGACCTCGCGCCCAAAAGGCGTCAGGCCCCCGGGTGAGTACGGATATGTCTGGATGTGCCCGACCTCGTTCGCGCGCATGTGGACCAACTGAAGGAGGCGTAAGCCGCGGCGATGGAGCTCGTGAAGGTTGTCGATGACGCCTTCCAGGCCGTCTGCCCCCTCGAGAGCCGGCATCAACGCGAGCTTCCCTTTGCTCTTGGCCGCGCGCACAGCCGCCGGGCTGTCCGCCAGCACCGCCTCGCCGTCGTCGATGGTCCTCAGGATCGCGGAGATGCGATCGAGGTCGAACGCGAAGGCCGCCCCGGGCCTGGGGCGGTAATGGCCCCATCCGTACGTCCCGTCGGGCTTCACGTAGCTGTATGTCGCGTCGCCGACGACGTTGCAGACGACAACGTCGATGAGACCGCGGCGATACCGATCGAGCTCGTCGGACCCGATGCGGGGCACGTCGGGATAGTGGATGCCGTCCGGGTGGGCGTGCATGTCGACGAACACTGTCTGCTGATGGATCTGTTCGAGTCGATCCGAAGGACTCTCGAATACGTTCACGCCTTGTGTCCCCGAGCCCAGCTCTCCGAACCCAACTGACCTGAGAGCACCACTAAGTCGCGGGCAACAACGGCTTCACGCCAGGTAATCATAGTGCCTACCTTTCCTTCGTTTGTTTGACAGGCCCAGCTGGTTGACATTCGAAATGCGAAACAACTGAGATGAGATCAGATCAGATCAGATCAGATGATCAACACTCCGGCAAACTATCCGAATATCGCGCAGAATTTCACCGACCTTCCGCGTGATTCGGGGGAATTTCGACGCATGTGCGTTTTTGAACAACTTTAAGGCGCGATCTCGCGAAAAATCCCACCATCACCGTTGCTGCACGCTGGGCCTCAAAGTCGGCGGCGCGCCACCGACGGAAACCGGTCCTTCTCGTTTAGACCGCACCAGTCTCATGGTTTAGCTTCGAAACGGTACGCGTCGGAGGAGATGCGGCGTAAGAGAAGCGTTGTGGACCCTTACTGCAGGACTCGAAGAAGTCGGCACTGCAATTCGATCTGAGAGCCGCTTCAAAATAGGCCTGCTTCGCATCGATGCTGCGGCTACGCGTTACAGCCGGTAACCCGCTTGAAAGCAGCCCGTGACGAACGCACCGCAGGGAAAGCGTAAGCGTCAACATGGCCCTGTGGTCTCGTGCAGTTATCATGGCGGAAACGAAATCGCTGTGGACCGAGGCGCTCTCAGCCCTGTGCTCCGCCCCAAATCTCCACGGGAGTGCATTATGGGCTTCGGCATGAGCGTTATAGGCGGAAGCCGCTCCACCCACGCAATCGGCGATCGTCCTGGCTCAGCCTCCGTGCCAGCCGAAGTGAAATAGCAGACGATCAGCTTGAAGTCCGCGGGAGTCCGACGGAAGGGCGTAGGTGGTCCTCGATAAATCCTATAGTGAAACGGGTCTGGAGCATGAATTGGCCTTCCATGACACGCATCCCGTTCTTGCTGTACGGACACAAAGGCACGTCGCCGCCGAGCCACATCGTATCGCGCAGCCGGATCGCTTGGCAGTAGAGCAAAGGGATCGGCCAATTGCAGACGCGCTTGGGCAAATGGTCCTCGCGCGGGGATGTATTTGTGGTAGTCGTTCCGCAGCTGGCGCATGGCCATGATCTCATCTTCGTCAAGGCGCCATTCGGGTTGAGGCAGTGGCAGGGGGCGACGGTCGCGGGCGGCCCAGCTCACGAAAGTGGCTCGCCCTTACCTTAGCGAGCGGTGCCCATTGCTCGCGCGTGGTCCCAAAGTAGTGGCCCTCCATCTGGCGCTGTCCTGGAAAGAGGCGCCGAGCGCGGGCGGCCCAGTGTCTCCGCGTGTCTCTCCATGATGAAGCAGCTCTGGCCACGCCGTGATCGGTTGGTGCACCGCGCCGTAAGCGTCCTCCGTTCGCTCGCCGGAAGACGACTAATCGCAGTCGACGGCTACTGCTCATCAAGGCCCATCTCGTGGACGGCATTGTCGATGGCCATATCATCGAATTCTCTAAGCGCTTCGGAGCTTTTCAACTCCGGACCGGCGAGGCGCGCGCGCTGCCCGCATGCGTCGACCTGCGCAGCTATGAGGTGAAGGCTGAGACCGTGTTCATTCCTGAGCGGGAAACCCACCCCTCGCGATCTCCGATTGCAAGGACGCCACCGACCGCTGGCAGGAAGCTCTGTTGATCAAACTCTTAGTGCGCGACTCATTCGACCGTACGGCAGTCGGCGCGCAGCCTACCCTCAAACCTGCCTGGGCAACTTGATCAAGCAATGGTGATCGTCGGCGCAGGCAAGGCCGGCACGACCGCCGCGATCGCGCTGCGCAAGGCCTGATCATCTTAATCGGCAACGAAACTATGCTGCCATATGAGCGGCCTCCGGTATCCAACTCAATCCTTTCCGACGAGACCGTAGACCGAAGTTGCTCGTCACCCCCGAGCGATTGGAGGACTTGCGAATCGACTATCACGAAGGGCGCAACGCCGGGTCGATGGATCGCGCGGCACACACCGTCACACTCTCGGACGGTCGGCAAGCTGACCTACGAACGACTGCTTCTAACTACCGGCGCCTGCCCTCGAAAATTGAGAGATCCGGTCCCCGCAGCAAGCAGAGTGGCAACGCTGCGCACGTTTGAGACGCGTTAGCTATTCGCCGAGTCACTAGCCAAGGGGGCGAGGTGGTCGTTATCGGCGGCGGCTTCATCGGGCTCGAAGTTGCAGTGAGTGCGGTGTCCAGAGGTGCTCGAGATAAGCCGCTTGGCTCTCTATCCCTTGGTGTTCCAGCCGAAAACGCCTTTGAGATAAATCTTCGCAGTAAGCCGATCTGGCGCAGGATTTCGGCTGATTGACCGGCCACATTAATGGAATTCTGCTTGAGCAGCCCGATAGTACTTCGCAAAGACAAAAAACTCCGAACCCTGGGGTCGCGGAGCCAAAACGCACGTTGGAAGGAGCACGGTTGGGAGGAAATAATGAGTAGCGTCATGCCGGCCTATCTCCGCGGTGCGGACCGCGCGTGTAAGAAGCTGCAATCCGTCCAAAAGAACATTGTGGTCGGGTCATCGACGAGCGCCGCAAGCGCGGAAGCGCCACGGTGTGCCGGGGAGGGAACAGGGTTGATGCCGGGCGCGAAGAATGCCTTTGTGGAGTTTTCCGGCGTTCAGAAGACCTATGACGGCGAAACGCTGGTCGTTAAGGATCTCAACCTGGACATCGCTCGAGGTGAGTTTCTGACGATGCTAGGACCTTCCGGTTCCGGCAAGACGACGACCCTCATGATGCTCGCCGGCTTCGAGGCGCCCACCTATGGCTCGATCCTGCTGGCGGGACGCTCGATCGAAAACGTGCCGCCGCACAAGCGCGACATCGGCATGGTGTTCCAAAATTACGCGCTCTTTCCGCATATGACCGTGGAGGAGAACCTCGCCTTCCCACTTAAGGTGCGCGGGCTTGGGAAGCTGAAGAGAGAGGCTAGGATCAAGCGGGCGCTCGATATGGTCCGGCTTGGCGCCTATGGCGGGCGTCGGCCCGGCCAGCTTTCAGGCGGTCAGCAGCAGCGCGTCGCGCTCGCCCGCGCGCTCGTCTTCGATCCCAAGCTCGTGCTGATGGACGAGCCGCTCGGCGCGCTCGACAAGCAACTGCGCGAACACATGCAGCTCGAGATCAAGCATATCCACGAACATCTCGGCGTCACCGTAGTTTATGTGACGCATGATCAGAGCGAGGCATTGACCATGTCGGACCGCATAGCGGTGTTCAATGAAGGCACCATCCAGCAACTCGCCGCGCCCGCCGAGCTTTATGAGCGGCCGCAGAACGCTTTCGTCGCCCAGTTCATCGGCGAGAACAATCGGTTGCACGGCAAGGTCGTGGCAATGAATGGCGCGACCTGCGAGGTGGAGATTCCGGGTGCCGGCAACGTGCAGGCGCTGGCGATCAATGTCGAGGCGGTCGGCCGGCCGACGGTGCTGTCGTTGCGGCCGGAGCGGGTGAAGCTGAACCCGACCCCGGGCTCGCTGCCCAATGTCTTCAGCGCGCAGGTCGCGGAAGTGATCTATCTGGGTGACCACGCGCGCACCCGGGTTTCGGTCTGCGGCCACGACGATTTTGTGGTCAAGCTGCCAAATTCGGACGGCGTCGGGCAGCTTGAGCGCGGTGCGACAATCACGATCGGCTGGAAAACAGAAGATTGTCGGGCGCTTGACACCCCGTAAGGACGCCCGAGACTTCGCCGCAGCAGGTTCGGCTGGGTCTTCGGCAGCGCTGCCTCCGTCCTGGGGTGGCATAGAGGGGGAGATAGTAGAGATGAAAAAGCCATTCTTCACTGCGAGCACCTTGGCCGTCATCGGCCTAGCAGCGGGTCCGTTTGCTCTAACGGTCCCCGCCTTTGCGTACGATCAGCTGAATGAGGCAATGTGCGCCCAAGGCCTCCTCGAGACGATCGACTGGAAGAGGCTGGGTGTTGATCCGGCGAAGTTCGGTGAAGCTGGTAAGCAGGACTTCGGGCTGCCGATGCACACGACTGCCATCGCCTACGACAAAGACAAGCTGCCAGACGGCCCCAAGACCATCGCCGACCTATTTGACACGAAGAAATTCCCGGGCAAGCGCGGACTGCAAAAGAGAGCCCTTAGCAATATCGAATGGGCTCTGATCGCGCAGACGGCGTGCCGACCAAGGACGTCTATAAAGTCCTCAACACGCCCGAGGGCGTCGACCGCGCCTTCAAGAAGGTCGACACGATCAAGAAAGATGTCGTTTGGTGGACTAGTTTGTCCCAGCCGGCGCAGCTTCTCGCCGATGGTCGAGTGATTATAGCGGCGAGCGGCCAAAGCGCCATCTACGATGCCAACAAGAACTGCGGCAAGCACTTGGAGACCATGTGGGACGCGCAGCTGCTAGCCCTCGATTTCTGGGTCATTCCGAAGGGCAGTCCGCATCTGGACGCCGCCTACAAATTCCACGCCTTCTTCGGGTCGCCTCAAGCGCAGGCGAGGCTGACGCACTACGTGCCATTGTCCCCCGCCAACAATGACGCGCTGGCGCTTGTTGATCCAGCGATGAAGCCTTACCTGGCGACCAGCCATATGGGCAATGCTCTGGCGTTCGACACAGCCTTCTGGAATGAGAAGGGCGATGAGTTAAACCAACGCTTTACTGCTTGGCTCGCTAAGTAACACCGAAGAATAGAAATGGCGGGGAGGGCTTCTGTTCTCCTCGTCGCCTCCAACGGACGAACTGAGAGAGAATCGATGGCGACGATAGCCGTCCACACCGACAACCCGGAAGGCATACGTCTGCGTCTCAAGCTGCGGCGCGTCGAGCGCCGGCAGAAACTCAAGGCCTTCATCCTCGTTCTTCTGCTCCTGCTGTTCGTCCTGCTCACCTTCATCTTGCCGATTGGTCGGATGATATTCAACGCGGTCCATGACGATACGCTCCTGACGCTGATGCCACGAACCATGGCGGCGCTAAGCGCGTGGGATGGCAAGGACCTCCCGAACGAGGCCGTCTATGCCGCGTTGGTGAGCGACCTGAAAAAATCTTCGGCTCAAAAGACGGCGGCCGTGATCGGCATGCGAATGAACTATGAGGCGCCTGGCTCCCTCAGCGAGGTGGTATCGAGCGCGCGCAAGGCGAGCATGCTTTCCGACGGGCCCTACAAAGCGGCACTGATCGAAATTAGTCCGCTTTGGGGGCAGCACGGCGTCTGGAGCCTACTGAAGCGCGGAACTTCGACCTATACGGGCTATTACCTGCTGCGTTCCCTCGATTACCAGTATGGCCCCGACAGCCAGATCGTGCCCCTCCCGTCGGAAAGCGCGATCTTCCGAGACTTTTTCTTGCGCACGCTTGGCATCAGCATCGGCGTAACCATCATGACCCTGTGCTCGGCTTCCCGGTGGCGTATCTCCTGGCGACGTTGCCGCGCAAGTCCAGCAATCTTCTGATGATCATGGTCGTGCTGCCGTTCTGGACATCGGTGCTGGTGCGCACCACCGCTTGGGTCGTGCTCCTGCAGCAGCACGGCGTCGTCAACGACATGTTGATGACGCTGCACATCATATCCCAGCCAGCCGAACTTATATTCAACTGGATTGGGACCATCGTGGCCATGACCCATATCCAGCTGCCCTTGACGCTCCTACCGATCTACAAAACGATCTCACCGAGCTATGTCCGCGCCGCTCGCTCGCTCGGCGCCGGACCCTTTTACGCCTTCTGGAAAGTCTACTTTCCCCAGACCTCTGGCGAACGGCCGTAATGACCGTTCTGATCTCGCCTATCATCGTGCCGATCGTGATCACAGCGGTCGGGGTGTATTTCTTTTATGCCGATGTCGGGTTGCTCAACAGCTATACTGGACTGATACTGGCGCACACCACGCTGGCCACACCCTTCGTTGTCATCACGGTGCTTGCGACGCTGACGGGTTTCGATCACTCGCTGACCCGCGCAGCCGCCGGTCTTGGTGCGACGCCGGTCACCGCTTTTCGTCAAGGTCACCCTGCCGCTCATATTTCCGGGCATGATCTCCGGTTCGCTCTTCGCCTCCCTCACTTCCTTCGACGAGGTCGTGGTCACTCTTTTCGTCGCCGGCCCTGAGCAGCGGACTTTGCCGAAAGTCATGTTTTCCGGCATCCGCGAGGAGATCAGTCCGACGATCATTGCGGTCGCGACCGTACTGACCACTATCGAGCTACTGCGGCGGCGCTCGGAGCGCCTGCGTGGCATCCGCAATACTTGACACCGGTCCTGTGGCACGTTGAGGCCTGTGTGCCGTCTCCAGGGCCTCCCCCAGGCCGTTGCGCATTCGCAAGATGGACGTGCTCGAATTCGACCGAAAGCGCTACCTCGATGGCCTCGCGTCCGCCTGGACGCGCGGTAAGCCGCCGGTCCCCCTCTCGAATGGGCTCTGATCGCCAACGTCTACAAGGTGCTGGTGGATGGCCGGCGCCCAGCCAGTGAAATCGATGATGCAATCATGGCGTGTGGATTGGTCCCGCATTCATCACTGCATCGCGTTGATGGACGGCGATCTCAATCCGCTGCATTCCGATCCCGACCTCGCCAAGCGGGCTGGCTTCCCGCGCCGGTCCTGGATGGACTGTGCACATTCGGTATCACTTGCCGTGCGGTGCTGCAGACGTTCTGCGGTTACGATCCCACTAGGATCCTGAGCCATCAGGTACGCTTTTCGGCGCCCGTGTTTCCCGGCGACGCCATCACTGTCGATCTCTGGCAGGATAGCAACGTGATCTCGTTTGAGGCGCGTGTGATCGATCGCGGCGCGACGGTGATCAAGAATGGCAAGACAGTGTGCTGCGCGTCTAGGCGCGATCCCCTCGGGCGGCGGGTGGGCCGGCCGTATCTCGCCAAGCCTAACCCTGCCTGCAGCGATGGTCCCCAGCTCGAACACAACGGCGAGCATCAGGGGACTGGTGTACTACCACCAACTGCCACAACTGCAGCCGGAGCCGCCAACCGATGGACGTTTTCTGAGCGCGAATGCTGCCATACCTTTCAGAAGCCCTTCCGAGCAGCAAGGCCGCTGATATCATTGAGTATCGCAACGCTTTAAACTGCTCGGCTCTCGCCGTTTGCCGGCATTGGAGGAACCTCGCCAGGCAAGGCGGAAAGCAGCTTCAGCGGTAGCGTGGCGACGTGGTGCTTGCGGCGACCGCGCCGTCTCGGTTCGCCCCGCGGCGAAGGCTCATAACGGCCGAGTTTCTGATCGGCGGTGTATCGCAGGCTCCTGTGCGTGAAGCCATCGTTGAAGTTTCCGGAGATCGCTGAATTCGATCTCAGTCTTTTAGCCCAACCAGGGAATCCGTGACGTCCGTCCTTCTCGCCGAGACGATTGGAAATCCTTTTCCTGGCGTGATCAGCTCGCCCACGCATATCGTAGGCGAGGGATCGCTATCGGCGCAGGAAACACGTGCGGCCGATGCGCGACGCGTTCGAGCGCGAGAAGGATCGACTGGCAGTGTGGGTATATTCGGAAGGGGCATCACCTATCCGCTGGCACTTGCACCGAGATCAATTGTAATGCACTCACCATTGATTCCGGAGGCACAAGAGCTCGCAAGAAAGCCAATGGTTGCCGCAACCTCACGCACGTCAACGAAGCGATTACCGGGTTGCGACGCGCGGAAAGCCGCCATGACGTCTTCCGTGCTCATGCCGCGATTTTTCGCCTGTGCCTCTAGCTGACCACGCATCAGCGCGGTATCCATCCAGCCTGGCGCGACGGCGTTGACGGTAAGACCGTGCGCACCGGCTTCCAGCGCGGCGGTACGGACCAAGCCAAGAACTCCGTGTTTAGCGGCGCAGTACGCAACCTTCTGCCGTGCACCGCCGTAGCTAGCGACTGATGCCGTGACCACAACCCGACCACCGGGCTCTTTCGTCAGAGCCGGCCACGCCGCCTTCAGCGCGTGGAATGGCCCGTCCAACATCAAAGCATTGAGACGATCCCATTCGGCATCGGGAAACTGATCGAAGGGAGCCATAAACTGCAGTCCAGCATTTAAAACCAGGATGTCGAGACGCCCGGCGGCCTTGAGTACATGGGCGACCATGTCCCTATTCCCGCTCGCAGTGGCAAGATCCGCGTGGAAGACACCGTCGCCAACGATATCCACCCCACGCACGTCCGCTCCGCGCTCGGATAGTTCGGCCACAATGGCCTTCCCGAGTCCTCCAGTCGCTCCAGTTACAAGCGCGACTCGGCCCTCCAGTGACCATCCACGCACATTGAACTGTTGTTGTTGGCTCTCACCATCGAACTTGCCCATTCGTTTCTCTCCTACTTGTTGGCTCATCAAACCGACGCGATCATCTTTCAACAGAGTCTCGTGCTCGGTAGTGCCAGGGGCATTCACCACCGCGGCCGCTGCTGTCCGGCGTCGGATAAGCAGCCGAAGCTCCCGCTGCAGCCTGCGAGATAACCGGGAAATCGAAGGTTAGCGAGATCACTAAGAGAGGGGCAACTGCGCAAGAGACGTTCGAGGTCAAGCATCGGGAGAGCATGAGATCTGCATTTCACAAAGACTATGCTGCCATTTATGCTGAATTCCTCCGAAAAAAGAACTTGCTTGGCAGAAGTTGTGCGCCAAATCTGACAAATGCGGAGCTTCTCTGCGATCAGACAAGGCGATTTCTCGAGCGCTTAGATTTAGGAGGATGGGCAGACTCTTTCCGACGCCGGCCGGGCCAGCAGGATCCGGCTTACTGCCCTCTCGGCACGAGGCTTCTTTCTTCAGACACTGAGTTACCGGTCTTGTTCGAAAGAAGTACTCGTCTCCGTTCTCAGAGTCAGAGCACGTACGCCGTGGTCTGCGGCAGGCAAGGCGTCGTGATATGGCTTGTCATGGCGTGATCTCCACCGGCGCTCAAATGCCGGAATCGCTTGTTGGTCCAAGCTGGAGATTACGCCGCCCTCATTTTCCAACCACTCCCGCTACGGCACCTGGTCCCCTCACGCGTAGCCACTGTTGCAATGCAAGAAGTTTATGCGCGCCACGCGCTCTTCTCGAGCGGGTCCCGATTCTTGTTTGAACCGAACGCCAATGGTGGCTGAAGCCGATATGTGAGGCCATGATCTCGCCTTCATCGGGACGCGCTATCACCGACCGGGTGAGCAGAATGCGATCCCAAGAAGTGTAAACGTGGCTAACGTAGTCAAACTCGAACGTCATGAGCTGATCGCCGCTATGACGATCAACTATCCTTCCGTGAACGCGCTGAGCGCTGCAGTGTGCCGTGGTATCGTAGACTGTATGAATGCCGCGATCGCCGATCCGAAGGTGAAGGCGATCGTTCTGACGTGTGTGGGCCGAACTTTCATTGTGGGAGCGGACATCACCGAATTTGGCAAGCCGCCGGAGGGCCGAGCTGGGACGAGATGATGGAGGTGTTGAAAAACTCGCCAAAGCCTGTCAGCGCTGCGATCCACGGCAGCGGTCTCGGCGGAGGGCTCGAGGTGGCGTTGGTCTGGCATTATCGGGTCGCGACCAAAGACGCCTTGCTCGGTCTGCCCGAGGTCAAGCTGGCCCTTCTGCCGGCGGCCGGGGGCACACAGCGCTTGCCGCGCACGGTGGGACCAGAGCTGGCGGTCAAGATGATTGTCGGCGGTGATCCGATCAGCGCGGCGGACGCGCTGAAGAGCGGCTTGCTCGATGAGGTTGTCGCGGATACGGCCTCCGGTGGTGAGGCATTTGCCCGCAAGATCTTGGCCGAGAAGCGGCCGCTTCGCCGGCTACGCGATGACGACTCCAAGCTTGCCGCGGCCAAAGCGGACCGCTCGATCTTTACCAAGCGGTCGCTGTGATGACCAAAAAGGCGCGCGGTCGGGAAGCGCCGTTCGTTGCGGCGGATGGGTGCGGCGATCGACCTGCCATTCGACGAAGGCTTAAAAAAGGAGCTCGAGGCCTTCAATAAAACTCTTGCCGGCGATCAGCCGAAGGCTCAGCAATGCCTTCTTCGCCGAGCACGAGGCCGAAAAGTTTGCTGGCCTGCCCGAGGGTACCGAACCGCATCCTGTTGAGCGCGTTGCCTATCCTCGGTGCAGGCGCCATGGGCGGCGGCATCGCGATGTCCTTTGCCAATGCCGGCATTCCCGTCACCCTGATCGAGACCAGCGAAGAGCAGCTCTAACGCGGCACGGGCATCCTGCAGAAAAACTGGGAAGCGACCGCGGCGCGCGGCGGTACCCGCGGCGGACGCGCCTGCCAAGCGCATGGCGCTGATCAACGGCGTTGTCGGCATCGAGAACGTCAGCAATGCCGACCTCATCATTGAGGCGGCGTTCGAGACTATGGCGGTGAAGAAAGAGGCGTTCGGCAAGATCGATCAGTACGCCAAGCCCGGCGCGGTGCTCGCCTCCAACACTTCCTATCTCAACATCAACGAGATTGCGAGTTCGACTAAGCGTCCCCAGGACGTGCTCGGCATGCACTTCTTCTCGCCGCCAACGTGATGAAGCTGTGCGAGATCGTGCGCGCAACCAAGACCGCGCCGGCTGCGCTGGTGACCGCCGTCACCAGCGCACGCAAGATTGCCAACGTTCCGGTGGTCGTCGGCGTCTGCCAGGGCTTCGTCGCCAATCGCATGTACGATCAAAGCGGGAAGCAAGCCGGAAAGCTGTTACTTGAGTGCGCGCTGCCGCAGCAAGTGGATGCGGTCATAACGAGATTGGGCATGCCCATGGGTCCCTTCGCGATGGGCGATCTCGCCGGCCTCGATATCGGCTGGTGCTCGCGGAAAGATCGCGGCGTTAATTCGGAGATTGAGGACGCGCTCTGCGAATCCGGCCGCTCCGGCCAGCCGCGTGGCCGGGCGACATGGACGCTAGGGTCCTTAGTGCCGCTCGCCGGCCGCACCGATGAGACAGCCCGCACCAGGACGCCCTCGCATTCCGCGACGACGACATCGTTCTCGATGCCACGCACGATGGCCGGCAGGAGGTTCGATTCGCCGATGGAGCCTGCAACGAAGCGATCGCAGGGGCGGTCGTACAAGTCTTCCGGCCGACCGACCTGTGCTAACCTTCCTTCGTTCATCACTGCGATGCGATCTGACATGGTCAGCGCTGCTTCCTGGTCGTGCCTGACGTAGATAAGGGGATACCAAGATCGGCATGCAAGGCGGCGCATTTCGAACTGGAGATTCTCGAGCAGCTGCTTGTCGAGAGCTCCAAGTGGCTCGTCCATCAACAGCAGCCGCGGTTTAAAGACGAGAGCGCGCGCAACCGCAACGCGCTGCTGCTGACCGCCGGAGAGCTGGCGCGGAAAGCGCGTCCCATAGCCGGGCAGGCGCACCAGTTCAAGCGTCTCGCTCATCCGTTTCGCCCGCTCCGCCTTCGGCAAACCACGCTGCTTCAGGGGAAAGCCGATGTTCTCGGCCACGGTCAGATGCGGAAACAGAGCGTAGTTTTGGAACACCATCCCGATGTTGCGGCGGCCACCGCCGTGAAGCTCGCGTAACTCTTCCTCAAATCGGCCAGAGAAACCGAAACGCCGCTGATCCGATTCTCGTGTTGAGCCGAAGCCCGAGAGCTTAGTGCTTGCTCCATAAAATGCGGAATTCATCAAAGGTTTAGCCGTGAGGTCCTCGGGACGCGACAAAGAACGCGCTGTCCGATCAACCGTTTGTTGAATTTCGCCTGAGCCATGTCGCCGTTTTCAATGCACCAATCGACGTTGCGAGACACCATCTGCTTCTTGTTTTCAGGCGCGCTCGGCAGCATCGCGAACCGCTGTGGCGGAATGTACTTATTTGCACCTTCATTGTCACGCCATACGGGGTAGAGAGCGCCAACGCGCCTGCGGAATAGGCAAGGTCGCAAAGGCGGCGAATTTCATGGCGTTCGCCTTGTTCTCGGCGCCCTTGGGAATGCCCCAAGCATCGGAATTCGATAGTCCTGGATTCCAGGTAATCCCTGCCGGCACGCTCTGCTCCTGCAACGTCGTCATCCGAGCATTCCAGACCGTAGTCATCACAATCTCGCGGTCACTCAGCATCTGCGTCGGCTAGGCGCCGGTCTGCCACCACTTGACAACGTTCTTCTTGATCTTGTCGTAACTTGCCAGTGCCTTATCCACATCGAGCGGGTAGAGTTTGTCGGCAGATAATCCGGCAGCCATCAACGCGAATTCCATCTCCGGGCGACGTCGGCTATGCCGTACATGGCGCGGTCGCCGGGAAATGTTCCAGAAATCGGCCCAGCTTGCAGGTGGGGCGCCTGTGAAGGCGTCCGGTGCGGTAGGCCATCACCTGAGCCATATCTGCATCTCCACACCATACTCGAAGCGGTGCTCCTTGGGCACTCCGTCGGTCGATCAGTGAGTAGTGGATCTTCTCGAAATAAAGAAACTATACGACCGATGGACGGAGAGGGGGCGCCTCGAAGTCGTTCCGTCAAGGCCAGCCCTGTGGGGGTGAGGTAGATCTGGACGACGGAAACGATACTTCAACCTGGATGCTGATTCTCGAAATCGCCCACGATTCCGAAATGAAATGCCCATTTCCGAGATGAAATGGACCACATTCCGGGATGAAATCGCCGGGGGTGAAGCCGCCTGTTTTGGCTCTGATAGGTCCCCTCATTTCGGCTTTTGGCAGGAGTGGATCGGATGCCGATGGGGAGGCTTGCGATGCGCCATGTGCGCGAGGTGATGAGACTGAAGGCGGCGGGCCTTCGATCCGGGAATCGGGCGGCGGGTCGGGATCGTCCCCTCGACGGTGCGGCTGACGATCCGGCGGTTCGAAGCGGCAGGGCTGAGCTGGCAGTTTGCGGACGACCTCGCGGATACTGTTCTGGAGGAGCGGCTGTTTGCAGGCGCCGGGGTGCCGTAGCGGGAGTGGTTGGAAAATGAGGGCGGCGTAATCTCCAGCTTGGACCAACAAGCGATTCCGGCGTTTGAGCGCCGGTGGAGATCACGCCATGACAAGCCATATCACGACGCCTTGCCTGCCGCAGTCCGAAATCGAGACGACGAGGCAGCTTTTCGACAACTGGTTCGATCCGATTGAAGCCGACCTTCGGGATCGCGCTCGCGACTTTCTCCAGGCCATGCTGGAAGCCGAGCTCGACGAGGTGCTCGCCCGCTCGCGCTACGCGCGGCGCGCGAAGTCGCCGAGCG
>NZ_JAAVLX010000023.1 GCF_013114825.1 Bradyrhizobium australiense
ATGGGGCGACCCGCGAGGAGATCGAAGCGCGGCGCAAGGCCTTCATCCGCAAATGGCGGCTCAAGCATCGCGCCGTCGCCGACAGCCTGCAGAAGCCGGCGACCGTCTCTTCACGTTCACGCGGTTGCCGCCGAGCCAGTGGAAGAGCGCGCGCACCGCCAACGCCATCGAGCGGCTGCACAAGGAGTTTAAGCGGCGGATCAAGACGCAGGCTGTGCTGCCATCGGCCGACACGGCAACGATGCTTGTTCTGGGCTCTGCTCGCCTCCGGTCAGATCAACATGCGCAAAGTCGACGGGCTGGCAGACGCTCGCCTCAAAGCCCATTGATCAGCCAATTGACCTCGCCGCGTAATCAGATAGCGTCAAGTTGCTGGAGATCGTGCAGCACGAATCTCAACCACATTCCGGACGGCACCGCCGGAGCCAAACCAGCCAGCGGCGGCGCGCGGAGCCGGACTGGGCGACCATTCACCGCGAGCTCAAGCGCAAGCATGTGACGCTGTCGATCCTCTGGGAGGAATACATCGCCAGCGAGCCGAATGGCTACCGGTATAGCCGGTTCTGTGAACTCTACAGGGCCTGGAAAGCCGCCTGTCGGTGACGATGCGCCAATCGCATGCCGCCGGCGACAAGCTGTTCGCGGACTATGCGAGCAACGTGTGCCGGTGGTCGACCGCCTGACCGGCGAGATTCGCAACGCGCAGATCTTTGTCGCAGTGCTGGGCGCCTCGGGGTTCATCTACGCGCAGGCGACCTGGACGCAAGGGCTGGCCGATGGGACAGGGGTCATGTCGGCGCGTTCGAGGCGATCGGCGGCGTGCCGGCCTTGGTCGTACCCGACAATGCCAAGACCGCGGTGATCAAGGCGTGCTTCTAGGATCCGCAGATCAACCGCAGCTACGCCGAGATGGCGGCGCACTACGGCACGGCCATTCTGCCGGCGCGGCCACGCCGTCCGCGCGACAAGGCCAAGGTCGAGCAGGCGGTGCTGGTGATCGAGCGCTGGCTGATCGGTGGCTTGTCCACCGCGTCTTCCACAGCCTCGCCGAGCTCAACGCAGTCATCGCAGAGATGTTACGCAGGCTCAATGACGAGCGCCCGATCCGCCGGCTCGGCGTGACGCGCCGGCAATTGTTCGAGGAGATCGATAAACCGGCGCTGAAGGCCTTGCGGACCGTCCCTTATGTCTTCGCTGAGTGGCGCGTCCGCCGCGTCAGCATCGACTATCATATCGACGTCTTAGACCACTACCACAGCGTTCCATCGGCGTTACGCCGGCTGGACCATTGAGCGCATCCGTAAGGATGCCGCGGCGATCGGACCCTCGACGAGCGGCCGCATCCCGAGCAGGGCTTCCGCGCCTGCCTCGGCATCATCAGGCTCGCCCGATCCTATGGCCGCGAACGGCTCGAAGCGGCCACGGCGCGTGCGATCGACATCAGCGCGCACCCACGGCTCGGTCAAATCGATTCTCGCCAACAACCTCGATCGTCGTGCCGCACACAGACCCGCAGACGGGACTGCGATCGTCCACGCCAACATCCGCGGGCCGCGCTACTACATTAGGAGAACAGACGTGCTGACCCATCCGACACTCGATCGGCTCCACGCTCTTGGCCTACATGGCATGGCCAAGTCTTTTATCGATATCCAGGCTTCGGGCGAAGCCAATGGCCTCCGTCATGCCGAATGGCTGGCGCTGCTGCTCGATCGCGAAACCTCTCTGCGTCGCGACAAGCGTCTCTCCGCACGCTTGCGCTACGCCAAACTGCGCCAGCAGGCCTGCGTCGAGGATATCGATTACCGCACGCCGCGCGCTGTTCGCTCAGCTTGCCGAAGGCAGCTGGGTCGATGCGCATGCCAATCTTTTGATCTGCGGTCCCGCCGGCGTCGGCAAGCGCTGGCTTGCCTCGGCGCTCGGCAACAAGGCCTGTCGCGACAACCGTTCCGTATTCTATCAGCGCGGGCAAGGCTGTTCTCGGAACTTGCTCTGGCGCGCGGCGATGGCCGCCATCAGCGCCTGTTGCGCGCGCTTGGCCGCGTATCCTTGACGATTTGGGGGCTCGAGCTGCTCGATGCTGCCGCCCGCCATGATCTCCTGGAGATCCTCGAGGATCGCTACGGCCGCCGTTCCACCATCGTCACCAGCCAGCTTGGTCAGCTTGTGTCCGGTGAGCAGGCCACGCGCTGGCGTAATTCCGAGTTCCTCGGCCACGCCTCGGATTGAGAAGCTGCCGTCGGGCCACCGCATGGGATTCGCGCCGACGCCGTTGATCTTGACGGTGGAAAACCCCAGCGCGTCCGCAACAGCCAGACATTCTCACCTTTGAAGGCGCAGCCTCGGGCTGCGACAAAGCCTTCCTGATTGAGTATTGCGGCGATCTCCTTGTCCATTTTACCGGCCCCGTTCAGTTCGGTGATCCGCTGCCGCAGCCGTTGGACGTCAATGTAGTTGCAGTAGGTGTGAACGCGCCGCTGCAGGCTATGCTCGCTCGCTGCTGCCGTCTGCCAAATGATCTTGAGCCACACCTGACCTTGTACCCGTTTCTGGTCGAGAACAACTTCGCGTGTGACAAAACGCAGGATGCGCTTTCGATCAGCCGCCGAGGTGGTGGGGCATGCCAAATCCGTGGTAGGTTCTCGCCCAACCGCTGCAGGGCTGCGCGCTCGGCAACACCGATCACAAGCGACTCAGCGCATTTTCCTGCTCGACAGTTTCTATAGCGCGTAGCTTCTCTTCCCAGGTGCGCTCGAGCGAGCGCGCAACGAGACGATTCTCAGGCTCGACAGCGTCATATTGGCGACGCGCCCGCTCGGCCTCGTAGCGAGCGCGCTCGCGTCGCAATGTCCATCGTCGTTCGAGCTGGCGGCTCTCTTCCTCAAGCTGCCCAACTGCAGCAAGCGCAATCGCGATCTGATCCGGCGCTAGGGGCTCGAGGGGGACGCCCTCGATCAGCGTGTCGACCGGCAAAGCTCGGATTTCTGACACAGCGCACTGCCTTCCTGGTCCCGATCGGATCTCCAGCAATACACAGGATAGTCACCATTCGGCCCAGTGTAGCGCAAGCTCATGCGACGTCCACACCGGCCGATGCCCTGCAGCAGCGCCGAGCCCTTGCGCGGCACGCCGGCGCGCCCCGTCTCGTACGAGTTGATGTTGCTTGCCATTCGCCGCTGGTTGGCCATGAACTCCTCCCAGCCGATGTAACCAGGGTGAGCGGCGTGGAGGCAAACCGCCCAGTCCTCGATCGCCACCTTGACCGTTCCCGTCAGCGATCCAGGCCGGCATCGGCTCGGATCCTTCTGGCGGCGGCCGTAGACATGGGGTAGCGCATCACGTCGCCTTCCGCTTTGCAGCTCTCGGAATTTGGCGAAGACGAGATACAAACGCGCCTACACTTCCTCGTCGCGATTGAGGATGATGGTGCCCACTCGGTCATAAGCGAGCCCCGCAGGAAGCGGCAAGCGCAGTTCGCCGCGTGCCGCTTTCTGCCGCTCCCCTGATGTAAGCGCATACGAATTTGATGGAGTTCTGTCTCGCTCCACCGTGAGCTGCTGTCGTAAAGAGCGATGGTGGTGAGCGTCACGGGAAAAGGCGTGAGGTCCAGGAAGACGAGTGAAAGCCAACCGTCAATGACCCGTCGAAACCGTATCGTCGATGTCAGAACCGAGGGTGGTGTTGACTCCGGGATAAGCGTGGGCGGAGACCTGAAGCCCGGCCCGCGTGGCATCCGGCCTTTAGGCGGCATGATCCTGGATCAGGCTCTTGCATGGAACGCGAGAACCTCTCGTCCCGATGAGAAGGGAGATGCCGAGCGGGGAAACCCTGCGACGTCCTGAGTACCGAGGCGGGGCACAGGGACAGAGCAGCTCGTAGTAGGGATGAAGGCCCTGTAATGGGGGTGGACCGAAGGGGCTACGGTGTTCAGCCTTGGCAGGCGGCCAACCGGTGATGGGAGGAGCCGTATGACCAAGGCGAAGCCGTTCGACATCCCCAAGCGGGAGGTCTGGGAAGCTTTCGAGCATGTGAAGGCCAACCAGGCAGCGGCTGGAGTAGATGGACAATCGATCCAGGACTTCGAGAACCGGCTCGCCGACAATCTCTACAAACTCTGGAATCGACTGTCGTCGAGCGGCTACATGCCGCCGGTGCGTCGGGTGGACATTCCTAAGGCGAATGGCGGGACGCGGCCGTTGGGTATTCCCACGGTTGCCGACCGCATCGCGCAGGAAGTCGTTCGTCGATATTTGGAATCGCCGGTGGAGCCTGCATTTCATCCGGATTCCTACTGGTATCGGCGCAACCGATCAGCGATAGATGCGATCCGCACGGCTCGCCAGCGATGCTGGCGATATGATTGGGTCCTAGACATCGACATCAAAGGGTTTTTCAACAGCATTGACCACGAGCTGTTGCTTCGGGCCGTGCGCAAGCACACAAAATGCGCCTGGGTACAGCTCTATATCGAACACTGGCTGAAGGCCCTTGTCGAGCGGGAGCGAGGAACGCCGCAGGGACGGGTCATCTCGCCCCTGTTGACGAATCTGTTCCTGCACTACGTGTTCGACATCTGGCTGGAGTGGGGATTTCCCGGCGTGCCGTTCGAGCGATACGCCGACGATATCATCTGCCATTGCCGGAGCGAACGCCAAGCCGTGGCGCTTCGCGCAACGCTGCAACGGCGGTTTGCCGAATGTGGATTGGAGCTCCATCCAGATAAGACCAAAGTGGTCTACTGCAAGGACGCCAACCGCAAGGGCAACTATCCCACGATTCGATTCGACTTCCTCGGCTATACATTTCGGCCGCGGCTGGCGAATCGCGGGTGGGCTGTACGCGCTTTCGTTTCTCCCGGCAGCCAGTCGGAAGGCGTTAAAGGCGATCCGTCAGGCAATTCGGGGATGGTCCCTCCTGACCCGGAGCGACAAGGCGCTGAACGACTTGGCCCGAATGTTCAACCTGTACATCCGCGGCTGGATCAACTGCTACAGCCACTTCTACAAATCGGCGCTCTATTCGACTCTTTTGCGCATAGACGCCCACTTGCTCCGATGGGTCTAGCGAAAGTTTAAGCGCTTCCGGCAACGGCCGAGGGGCGCGAGAAACTGGCTGGCGCGGGTAACCCGATCATCGCCGGGACTGTTCGCCCATTGGCCGCTGGTGCATGGCAACGGCTGAATGCTGGGAGCCGTATGAGTGGAGAGGCTCACGTACGGTCGGTCTCGACATTGGCGGACCAGATCGGCGCCGGAGCTATGCGGTCAGGTGGATCTTTGACCTGATCGAAGCGTATGTGCTCTCCGCCGAGAGGCTTCACGGTGACGACACCAAGATCCCGATCCTGGCAAATGGTTAAGACAGACACCGGCCGGATTTGGACGTATGTCCGTGACGATCGGCCATTTGGCGGGCAAGGTCCGGCAGCGGCGCTGTTTTACGCCTCGCGCGATCGGCGCGGCGAACATCCGGCGCGGCATCTTCAGAACTTCGCCGGGAACCTCCAGGCCGACGCCTATAGCGGGTTCAATGCTCTCTTCGATCCCAGGCGCAAGGCGTCGCCGGCCACGCCTGCCTTCTGCTGGCACACAGCCGGAGGGCGTTCTTCGAACTGGCCGATATCGCCCAGAACGCGCGCCGTAGACGGTCGGCGACGGCGATCTCGCCCCTGGCGCTGGAAGCGGTCCGTCGGATTGACCAGCTGTTCGAGATCGAGCGCGAGATCTATGGGCTGAGCGCCGAGGAGCGGCTGCGGGTCCGCCAGGTGAGAAGCCCGGCGCTGCTGACGATTTTGAGGCTCGGCTGCGGGCGGAATATGCCCGGCCTCTCGCGTTCGTCCAACGTCATCAAGCCGATTAACTACCTGCTCAATCGGTGGGATGGCTTTGCCCGCTTTGCCCATGATGGAAGGATTTGTCTGACCAACAATGCCGCTGAGCGAGCGCTGCGCGGTTTTGCTCTTGGAAAGGCATGGTTGTTCGCCGGCTCGGATCGCGGTGCCGAGCGGGCCGCGATAATGGCAACGCTCATCATGACGGCGCGTCTCAACAACATCGACCCGAAAGCCTGGCTCGCCGACTTATTCGCGCGCATCGCCGACATGCCGCAAAGCCGGCTGCACGAGTTGTTACCATGGAACTGGACGCCTTCCGCGTCGGTAGCCTCTACTCAGGCGGCGTAATCATGCACGTCAATAAAGGTCATTCCGTCTTCACAATCGGTCGCGTCGCAAAGGACCTTGGCGAAGACGAGGACTGGCTCTGTGACGTGGCGAACGGGATGGATCCAGAGGATTGCCTCATCTGGGTCTTCGGTGTCGGTGACGACGACATCATGGCGTTCACCGACCTCGGTATCGATCCCAGTGACGATCGGCGTTTTTGCCGAACCGTGATCGTGACTTGCGTCGCCAGGGTGGCCCCACCGGCGCGGCGGTGAAAACACTCTGCTGTGCCTTCGCCGCCGCTGTGACCGCATGCCAGTCGAATACTACTCGTCCAACCCCGAAGGGCTGGTCTCTCCTATCATCACAAGAGTTCCTAATGTCACAGAAAGCCATCATCACGTGTGCAGTGACCGGCGGGAATGCTGCCGTTGTTGCGAAGCATCCAGAGATTCCCATAACGCAGTCGCAAATTGCCGATGCGGGCTCTGGACGACGCGAAAGCAGGGGCTGCGGTCGTTCACATCCTTGCGCCGGATCTCTATAACCCCGTCGACAGCTCAGGAGCCATCCAGGATCTGGCCGGGATGAAGGACTCAATGGCTGTCGTCGCCATCGATAATGACGAAGATGCCCCGATTTTTGAAGTCGCCGATTATGACAGTTTCGGCGACCTCTTCACCGATGTCGCAGACAATTGCTGATTTGAAGCAGCCGAAACCTAATCAAGCGCACCAACGTGCGATCGCCTATCCGCGGGCGAGGTCCTCACTTGCCTCTTGCACACGTGACCTCGCAGCGATTGTTGGATGGAGCATTATCAGGCGCGGGAATTCTGCGACAGGAAGCACTATGCAAATGATGGAGTTGTTGACCAACATTACTGGACACAAGTCGCAGGAGACATTGCAGTGAGGACTCGCGCCGACCAAAGCACAACGGGTGCAGGCAATAGACGATGCTTGCACCAGACGAGACCGCTTGCCACGTCACAAGGGCGCGATGGCGCTCCGAAATCATTCCAGTTCATTGTATGCACTAATGCAGGAGTAACGAGGACAACCTGGTGACGACATCCTCCACATCTGCGGCCGGCGTCGGCCACAATCTCCGCCTCGTCCTGAGTGGCTGAGCCTTCTGCTGGTCCTATTGTCGCGCCTACTAGCCGCCCCCTTGGCTCCTCAACGGACGACCAACCAAGGGCATTCACAAACGCCTGAAAAGCAAGGAAAGCCACTCTATGAAGTTTGCGACTCGCAATAGTGCGGCCGAGCGCCAATCCAAAACCCTTTTTTCGACAAAAATCCAGGAGAGATACGCGGCTGCACCCGACGAGAGAACGCCATAGACGATGTTCAAAAGCCAGAAGGTGCCGCCTGGAAGCAGTTGAAAGGCTGCCTGTTGGAAAGGGTAGCCGTAGAGATAGATGCCGTATGAATACTCGGCGCCGCGCACCAGAAGCGTTCGCCTTGGATTCAGTAGCCCCATGTACGCTGTCGAGTAGGCAACGAACGGTGCCGCAAGGTAAGACGTCGGTCTGAAGTAGACGAGCACGTAAGACAGTGTGAGGCTCAGAACGAACAGCAGAAGCGAGAAAGGTAGCAAGTTCCGGACGAGATAGATTGCAACTCCAAACATAAACGGGAGGATTAGCTCTCCGCGGCCAAGGGAAACAATGATTAGCTCTCCGCCGACACGAGAAATAACAGCGAAGGTGCCTCCCTTTGCAGAAAAAACGAGCATCGCAATGAAGGCTACGCTCGTGAAAAGGATCGGTCTCTTGGAGAGCCCAGCTATCCCCAAAGCTGCAATTGCAGCATAGCATTCCAATTCAAAGGGAACAGTCCAAATTGATCCGTTCACATAGTGCGGAGGAGGTCGGTTCTCGAAAACGCCGGGAAGATAAAGGTGCACCCAGCCTACTATATTGCCGAGGTAGCGCCAGAATTCTGGATGGGAGAAATAGTCGCTTAGAGACAGCGACGTTAAGAGCGGGCCCAACAACAGGGCGGAAATTAGCACCTCAACGCAAAGGGCTGGAAAAATTCGAAGAAACCTCAGGGTCAGAAACGCTAGGATGGTGTTACGTTCCAGACTTCCTGCGACCAGGAATCCACTCAGGGCAAAGAAGCTTGGAACGATAAATCTCACCATTGGATGTAGCGGACCACGCCACATCTCCAAAGCTACATCCAAGCCGTAGCATATTGATATGCTATGGACCCAGATGACGCTGATCGACAGAAAAAGCCGAAGATAATCAAAGCCGGATGGCCGATTCTCCGTTCGGATCAATTGATCCGAGATCGTCCTATCGCCCCAGGAAAAAAGTAAAAATCTGTTCATAACTAGCCGATCCACGTCGCGCGCATGCATTGAGAATGGGAAGGCGAAAGCCGGCGTGACGCCGAATTCCGGATCGCTGCGCAGCGGATTTCGATCGCCAGGTAGACAATAGATCAGTGCCTGTTTGGTCCGCATTGGCATGTAGGTTGACCTGTCCGGCGCTCGTGGTGGGCACTTCGTGCGGCTCGGACATTCCCGCCGATGGTCCGCCAAGGCCGCCCTCGGCTCGCGCAAAGGTCGAAGAATCCGTCGCGACGATCTTGCCACCCTCGCCATCCTTGAACCAGTCGCCTTCAAACAACGCGGCGTTCGCATTCGGCTTGTTCCAGTAGCCCGTTAGGATCCCGCGCCCGCTCACCCACAGTTCGCCGACATCACCGACCGGCGTGGGGCTGCCATCCTCATTCATCAGCCGCAACTTCCGAAAAGGGGCGCGAATCCCTACCGAACCCGACTCGGCCAGGTCGTCGAACTGGTTCGTCATAAGTGTGCCGAAACCGATTTCAGTCATGCCGTATGCATCCTGGGTTCGCACCCGAAATCTACGTCTGAATTGGCGAATAGAATCGGGACTCCAGCCCCAATTCAGGGTCTGCTTCAGCCATGTCGCCCTATCATCGTCATCGGCCTGGGCCTTGCGGCCTATCACCTCGGGAAACTGGCACCACTCAATGCGATGTCTCTTTTATCCAACCGATAAAGCGCGTCGAGCCGAGTTGCGGAGCCAAGTAGAGCGTGCCGCCCTGTTGATAGGACCTCATAAGATGTTGCTGCGGATCGCCATAGAAAAAGGGCTGCGCGGAGAGATAGCTCTGACACGGCTGCTCATCCCAGCAAGCCTTCATACGAGCTCACACCCCAATAGTCGTGCGTCAACATACAGCCCTTCGGAAGGCCCGTTGTCCCCGAGGTATATTGAATGTTCAAAAGGTCGTCGGGACGGATATTCTCCTCCACCGAAGACTCGTCGCTGCCCCTGAGTAATCCGCCGAGCGTAGTAGTTATCCCGTGGGACGGCTCTCCAACGAGAATTACTCGCTCCTTGGCGAGGTCTTGCAGCCAAGGCTGCATCGCCGAGAATACGGACAATGCGGCTCCGTCCACAACAGCGAAATTAGCCTGTGTATCACTGAGAATATATTCGATCTCCCTAGGCGTATAGCGCATGTTGATGGGGACCATCACCGCACTTATGGCGAACCACAGGATAGGGAATTCGATGCGGTTGGGCAGCATCACTCCTATGCGATCCTGCTTGCGTACGCCGAGTGCACGCAGCGCACACGCATACTTGTTAGATAATCGGTCCATCTCCGAGTACGTCGCGCGTTCCCCGCGCTCGAAGACGTCGACTGCCGTTGTCGAGCCGTGCGTTCGCGCCCGAATTGAAACCAGCTGTCCGATTGTGACCGTCTCATACGCGGATTCCAGTGGCTCGATCTTGCGCAATGCATCTGCGACACGGTCTCTCAGCTGATTTTGCGTCGATTGTGTAGTGGGCGTCATTGGAAACCTTTAGTTCGGGGAGAAAATAGAGGTCTGCAAACGAGGCAACTTTTCCATTGGAAAGTCCACTGAGCTTGCCGATCACCAGGCGGCGGCGGATCCTGAGCACTCGCCCTGCCAGTCGAGCCACTATCGACGTGCAACGGCCCACTCGCATCGATATGAAACGGCGCAGGCGCGGGATAATACGGTGAGCAGATCGTGCTCCGGCAAGGCCCGTGATCGAGACAATCCTACTGAGAGCTTCATCGTATTTTGGTAAAGGTGTTCGTCCTGTGTTTGACCGAGCCGTCAGACGTGCAAGGAACCAAGTACGGTTGCTATCGCTTCACTTTGTCCTATCCTGATGCGTTGCGTCATCGCCCACGCGGCTTTTGATAGCTGTTCGTACATCATTACCAAAATTCGATGCACTACCCACTCTGGTGGGTAAATTCGTATCGGTTGGCGTACGCCGCATCCAAAGCCGGCAGAGCGATAGCAGGGTAGATGGGAACGGTGGCTCGCGGCGGACGATGTATGTCCCCAGCAAACCTGACCGAGCGGATAACCACTATCGAGCATCCCTCCTTCACCAACCGGATATGAGCTAAGGGGACCGCCGCTCGCGAAAGGAAGTCGGAAGCTTCCCGCCACGATCGCGACCACTTTCACCCGGCGAAAGGAATGATTTCGAGACGCTGCACCTCAATTTGCAAGGGGCAGTTGACCTTGCATCAGATCCAGACTGAGGCTTAGACGATAACGCTCGAGGTGCCGTCCGGGATGTGGTTGGAATCCGGATTGGCGTAATCTCAACATTGTGACGCTAGCTGATTACGCGGCGAGGTCATTGGCTGATCGATGGGCTTTGAGGGCGAGCGACCTTGCGCATGTTGATCTGGTCGGAAGCGAGCAAAGCCCAGAACAACATGGCCGCGATGTCCACTGATGGCAACACCGTCTGCGTCTTCATTCGTCGCTTGAACTCCTCGTGCAGTCGCTCGATGGCGTTCGCGGTCGTGCGCTCTTCCACTGACTGAGCGGCAGTCGCGTGAAGGTGAAGAGCCGGTCGCCGACTTCCTGCAGGCTGTCGGCCACCGCACGATGCTTGAGCCGCGATTTGCGAATGAAGGCCTTGCGCCGCACCTCGATCTCCTCGCGCGTCGCCGCGGCCGTTTTGGTCGGCGGTGATCTCCTGATGCAGGCGCTCAGCCGCATGCGCCAATAGGTTGCGGTGCTTGTAGACGGTGCAGCGCTGGACCGGCACGCCATCCCACACGGCGGCGATCGCAGCCTCAAACACTGGGGCGCCATCGACGATGCGGAACTCGGGCCGCCGCGGCCCACGCCGCATGAGATCGTCGAGCACGGCACGCCAGGCTTCGGTGCTCTCGCCGCTCATACTCTTGATCGCGAGCAATACTTTCTGACCGTCCGCGCGCACGTCAACGACGACCAGCAGCGAGAGCGAGGTCGTCTTGCGGTCGAGCCGCACCCGGACCACGGTGCCGTCGAGGAATCGGCTCGTCGGCCACCGAGCGGGCATTCCACGCGTCCCAGTCGCTCTTGACCTTGCGCCACACACTGCTCACCGTGTCCTTGCCGACGGCGCCGGCGAACACGGCGCTGAGCGCGCAGCGCACACGGCGCGTGTTGGTGCCGGCCAGGTGCGCGATCAGCGCGTCGGCGGCCAGCGTGCGGCGCTGGTAGGCCCGCAGCGATTGGCTCTTCCACTCGGTGGTCTTGCCGTCGCCGTGTTGAGGCGCGCGCGACCGCGATCAATCGGCCCGAAGCTGCCGGTCAGCGACCGCGGCCGGCTGCCGTGCCGATGACCTCTAATGTCGGCGTTCCCTCACCGTCGGTCTTCTTGCTGCGTTCGTACGCGCGCGAGGGCTATAGCGAGCTCGCTGCGGATCAATTCCTCAATGAATTCCCGCGCTCGTCCCCGCACCGCAGCTTCGATCGGATCGAACCAATAGTCAAAAAGCTGGGGAGCCGTTTCTCCGATACACTGCCGGGAATGCGGCTTCGTGATAATGCTGGTCATGGCGTGATCCTCGATCCGGCGCTCCAACGCCGGATGATGCGAGGTTGGTCACCTCGGAGACTACACGACCTTCAATTCCAACCAATTCCGCAACGGCACCACGCTCGAAGTCCCTTCCACTCTTCTCAACTCGTACAGCTCTTGCCGTTCGCGCAGCCGAGAGACTAGGCGTATGCTAATCACTGACGATCGCATCGCGTCGATTAGGATCATCCCCCCTAGCTTCGCGGAGGCGAGGCACGAGATCCACCAGGTGTGGAAAATGCAGGTGAGAGATAGGCGCCAAAAGCGAAGAGCGCCAAATGATGGCATGGCCAGAAGTCGCCGCACACAAGCCCTATCAGGCGATCTCCGCGGACCACCGCCAGCTGAGAATGCAATTGGCGGCACGGAACCTCATATTTCTTGATGACGCGAACAATGGAATGAGTTTGCCCCCGGAGATCGTTCTTGCAGCAAGGAAACTGCATAGCCATACACCAAATCGATGTCGGTCAGCCGCGATAGTCCTCGCCAGATCACGGTATTTCCTGGAGGCGGATCGGCGGCTCGGGCCAAGTATCCTCCGAGCCGCGCGACCTTGACGATATGGTGCGAGAGCGTGCCTCGTCGAGATCGATCGCCACCCCTGTCTTTCACCAAATGATCGAGAAGCCTGATTTCGGGATTTTTCAGCGCCGTCTGCGGTAGGGCACTCGGCGAGAAGCGATTGAGCATCGTCATCCAGAAGACGCGCCAACTCACAATTCAGAAAACCGCGATCAGACTGAGCAGACGCTCGGCAGTTCGCAATTTCGACTCGTCGGCCTTGCCCGATTTGAGGATCTTATGGAAGACTTCGATCTTCCACCTCAATGCGTACCATTCGATCTTCTCGACGGCGTTCTTGCGCGATTAGACCGGGAGATCGGTGAGGAGCTTCCACTCGATCTTCTTTCGCCGCTTCGGCCTTTCCCGCTCTTCAGCATGGATCACGGTCTCAGAGTGAGTGCGGGATATTTCTTCTGCTTGTCGATCGGCGGCAGAATTCGAAGCTTGCGGAAACGAATTTCGACAAGCGCTTCATCCGGATCGCCTTTCTCGTCCTTGACCCCGATCCGATGTAGGCCTTCGACCGTAACCTCGTCCATTTCGTCGGCAATCGTATGATTGCCGTCCCCGGCAAGCCGATCAACACAGGTTCGCAGCAGGAATGCGTTCCAATCTCCTCGGCCAGGCAAAACAGCTCATAGATGTCGCTCTCGCGATCCAAAATGAACGAATCGTCCAGGGGCAGCGGGAAGGTCGGTACGATTGCCGTAAATTCTCCAGCCAGCGGATGCTCTCCTTCTGCTCGATCGGAATCCCTGCCGGATTGATCTTGCGCTTCAGCGTCGTCGCCCCCCGTCCAGAACTTGATTGCCACCAGTCCGAGCGGAAGCCCCTCGGTCGTCACGGCGAGGCTCGAATGCATCAGGATGCCGCATTGCGTGCGCCCTGCTGTCTTACCCGTAAAGCCAATCAGATCCGGCCTCTCGCGCTTGAAGCTGAATTCCGTGGTGTGAGGAGGACGAGCATCGGATTCTTCCATCGCCGCTACGCGCCCGCGCGTCGCCTCGAAATGACCGCAAAGAATATCCGCCTCGTTGACCCGTTCGCTGAGAAGAGCGATAGGCGGCCTTCGTATTGGCCCAGTCCTGACAAACGCCAGCGGGATGCTTTGACCCATGTCGCTCCCGATTTGTGCGAGCAATTTGCAGAACTGGCGGACAAGCCGCTGCCTTAAACTCGCATCCCGCAGCTTCCCGATCAACCCACGTCTCGATACCAGTCATTAATCGCTGAGCACGCGCCTTCGCGCGTTCCTTCGAAACCAAGCCCATCGAGCACCCCACGCTTCCGAATCAGGTGTTCAACAACGAATCACAACAGATTCTGCCGATTCAAGAGTTCGCCCGTGGGTGCGTCGTTAAAATCCGATGTCAAATGTGGTAATTGAAAGCACTAGTACGCGCTTACGCCGTTCAATCACGTTTTTGCCTCTCCGATTGTGGAGCAGCCAGACGACATCGCGAGTGGGTTTAGTTGAATCAAGCAGGCGGACAGAGCTTAGCGAGCTTCGCATGCGTTCGGCGCATACATGCGCAGATCGAATGGAATGCAACGCAGCAGCGGATAACGCCCCGGTTAACGGTCGATTGGGATTTTCGGAACACCTGTATGATGAACATATGGCTTCCGCGTTTGCAGCACATGCGGGTGGTCTCATGATTAGTCAGGAATGCTCCGCGACTGGATGTAGCTTTGTCTTGAGCACCGGTCCCCTTGACCGTAAAACGGAGCCGATTGAGTTGGTGCGATGCTCCGACCTGCACCTGGATAATTGTCCGGTGATCGTCTATGACAGAATAAGGCGCATCGGTCGTCGGCGAGAGGATCGAGGTCGAATTGAGTTCGTGCGCAGGACCAAAGCAGTCTAATGCCTCTCTCCTTATCTGGTTAGGAGAATGTGATGGGTGCCGTAGCGGGAGTGGTTGGAAAATGAGGGCGGCGTAATCTCCAGCTTGGACCAACAAGCGATTCCGGCGTTTGAGCGCCGGTGGAGATCACGCCATGACAAGCCATATCACGACGCCTTGCCTGCCGCAGTCCGAAATCGAGACGACGAGGCAGCTTTTCGACAACTGGTTCGATCCGATTGAAGCCGACCTTCGGGATCGCGCTCGCGACTTTCTCCAGGCCATGCTGGAAGCCGAGCTCGACGAGGTGCTCGCCCGCTCGCGCTACGCGCGGCGCGCGAAGTCGCCGAGCG
>NZ_JAAVLX010000024.1 GCF_013114825.1 Bradyrhizobium australiense
GCCCCGTCGAAGTAAGTGCGAACCAAGCCGTACTCGGTCGCGGTGCGAGTATCGATCGAGAGGCCCAGACGAGAGCGCGAGCTGTAATAGTCGCTCAGGCGGTTGCGAGCACCACCCACTCCACTGTTTGCCGCGTCAAAATGGTAGCTCGTGCCAAACGTAGTTTCAGCGCGCAGATAGCCACCCAGCTTGATGCACGTGTCGGAGCCCGGAATGTAATAGAACCCAGCGCCATACAGGGAGCAGATTTTAACGTACTCAACCGCTTTAGCCTTGATCGGGAGATCAGCCGCCTGCCCTCCGCCCAAGGCAATCAGAGCCGCCGCCGAACCTAGAAAAAGGCTCTTCGCCATCTTCATGAAAGACCTCCAAATGTTTCACTTGAAGAGTGGCGCTCACCCCAGAGACTGGCCATCTCCCCCCCCATCATTCTCGACCGACAGGGCCTTCCTCGAACGCCAGCTGCTAGCCACTGGCGTCGCGGTGCGGACCATTCCGCCGCTCGCAGGGTTACGTTGACAGATTGCGTTCGATGTCGGTGTGAAAACTTTGTACGAAACGCGCAAACGCGTGGCCGCTCTGGGCCAGCGTGTTCCAATCGCGTCATAACCGTACGATTAGTACGGAAGACGCAGATGAATATACGTTTCGTGCGCATGACGATCATTTGGCGCCGTTGAATTGTACGAGAATTTCAAAAGCGCTGGTACTCAATTCGAGAGCTGCATGCAGAGAGAGATTCTGGTCAGGCTTCACAGAGCGTTCTCACCCCGCGCAACTCCCGGCGCCGATGCGAAGGGGCGCGCCCGTCAAATCCGGGCAGAGCAAGTGGAGAGGAAGAGCAGAGCGTGGCTAGCTAGTAATGGATGATCGGAATTGCAGGGTCGAACACCCACGGCCAATAGGGCATGGCGTGAACAGCCCATGCGCCGATGAAAACCCGTCGCCCACCGTTCTTTGAATTATCACACAGCTCGCGGACGCAGAGCACCAGATTGACGGCGCTGTACGAACCTGCTTCGTTCATCTTTCACTGACGCGGCGCTGAATCAGCATGCGGTAGAGTTATCACGCTTATTCAACGAGTGCGACTGCGAATAGCAGACGACATCTCCGATTGGCGCCAGCCCCTCAGATCTCATGCCGGACTGAACAGCCTTATCGCAGGTGCTGAAAACGAAAAGCAGGGACTCGGTTCGGACGGAGCCAGCGCACGCCGGAAGCAACCAATCCACGACCTCCCGCCTAGCCGATCACAATGACCTGTCAGCTTGCGTGCGTGGATCGCTCGTTCCTGATGCCATGGCGTCACGGGCCCAAGGCTTGTCAATCTGGGAAGTCGTCTCGCGTTAGTGCTGGTAACGCGATGCGGGCATTCGCGCGCGCGAGCGCAGAACGCTTGTAGTCATACGTCGCCAAGGGCTTGAGTCCAGGCTTGCGATTCAGCCCCTCCGGCCCATGCACCTTCCACGCCTTGATCCAATCGTGCAGTATCTTGCGCGATATCCCAAGCTCGCGGGCCACAGGCAGAACGCCTTCGCCTCGCTCAACCCGTTTGATTGCCTTCAATTTGTATGCCGTCGGAAACTGACGGTTCTTAGGGGTGGTTCAGAAGCTTCGTCATAAACTTGGCGAACACCTCGGCACTTCGATCAATCTCGCCACAGCTCGCTCGAGATGTTCCGGATCGGGCGATCGTGACTTCTCCCGCCGCGCAGCAACCTCGCTGTTTTGGAACAAAGTGCGCCATCGCTCTGTGGCCTAGCCGATGCTTTTACGCAAATATAAATAGGACAACGCCCGCAGGAGGAAGCAATCAAACAGCTGATGCGCTCCGGGCGAAAGTGAAGGTCACGATTGCAGCAACGGAATTTAAGGTCACGTTCTGCACATTACAGACAGAACGATTGCTTTCCATCGCTGTCCCGTGACCAAACCGGGGTCGAGTCCGCCTTCGGTTGGCAGATGAAGAATGGCACCGAGATGCTGGCGGAGCAGATCAACGCTTCCGGCGCGCCGTGCTCGGCAAGCTCGCGCTCGACGTCGAGGAAGATGCCTGCGATCCCAAACAGGCCTCGGTGGCGGAAGATCCCGTTCGTCGCGGGGCACTTTTTCTCCTGTTCGCCGACTCCGGCGTCGGCGCCGATGGCGGCGTGCTGCAGATCACGCCGGCTTCGACCAACCCGTTGTCGCCGATCGCAAGTTCCGTAACGTAGCGCGTGTCTGCGGTCGCGACGACCAGTCAGGGCCCAATTGCCGCCCGGTACATCACGAAGAACAGGACAATTGCATCGCCATCTTCAACCACAAGACCACATACGTAAGGGCCTTACTGACGAGATCAAGAAGGCCCTCAACAAGCCCAGCATGCCGAGAAGATGCACGACTCTTACAACAAGGGCGATAAGGCCGATCGTTTTCGCGTCTGAACCGCGACATTATCGGTCTCGTCTATGTCGGCGGCTATCACCAGGAAGCGGGCTAGTCCTACGCCAGATGCGCAATCAGGACCTGAACACCACGTTAAGGTCCGGCGAAGCGTGGGAATATGCCTCGATCACCGACGCCGCCATCGCAGGCCATACTGTTCACCTTCGAAACGAAGAATCCGACCGAGGCTGCGATCGTCGAAAAATTAAGGCCAAGAACATCGACCCAGGATACTACACGCTCGACACTTACGCTGCAGTGCATGTGCGGATTCCGGCCGTGGCCAGTGCGGGATTCGATTGGATGGAGTGAAGACGGAATATGAAAGATCCGACGAGTTGGTTTTGTTCGACAGAAGCAAGGCTGCACCTTTGGCTCAAGGTCTTGTGCGGGCGGAAGGCCTGCGGCCTGCCCGGCGCGGATCTCAACCCGCAGGAGATTTGGCACGAGATGGAGCGGCCTTGGACATTGTCATCTGCTGAAGGTTTGCTCCACAAGCTTCGACAGTCAGCGATCAATGGGAGATTTCGTCACATATCGCGGCGGAGCCTTGCTAAGCCACATCGTCGGAGCGCAGGTCAACGCCGTCTGGCGAACAGGACGCGGCTTCAGGATTCTGGAAGTGACGTGCGTTCGGTGCTATTTTCACGAAGCGAAAGTTCGCCGTAAACTTCATCAACCGGGCGCAGACGGTGGTTTCGGATTCGAACATGCGAAGGTCCCCTCCACTCAAGCTAGACAACGACTATATACGCGTGTTTCAGGATTTAAACCCGGCATGACTCCCGGCGCAAATGACTTTGTCATTTTACCTTTGCTAAGGCTGCACCATGGTACCACAAAAAAATCGCGAGTCGTCGAAATGTACTTGCACCGTCTGACGCAGCCGCGGCTCCACACCTAGAGGAGCGAGTGATCAGAGAGATCGCCGACGCGCGCGACCTCAATCGTCTCGTTCAGCGGGAAGAATTGGTTTCCGCCCGATGACGTTGATATCAGAAGTACCAACAATCTAGATGTCTGCGGCCTCTGCGGAATACCTCCCCGAGATGCTGCCTCAACTCCCCGTACAGCGTCTTCCGCCGGCACTTCGGAATGAAGACCACATGATATTTGCACTCCCATTTGCTGTGGCTTAGGCTCTCGTAATCGTCCATCGTCAAACTCCTTCTCGTGCGCGTGGTGGCTCACGAGTCGCGAGTTTCGTCGATGGACGACTGCCTGAAATGTCAAACTTCTGCTGCCTCCCCGGCAGAGCCGGGGGGCCTCCCTTGGTAGGCTAGGTAGCCTTCCGCCTGCGGCTTTGACTTGGTGCGCGCCACGTTGCCACGACCAACGATTGCAAGCGCTGCGGAAGGCCGTCCGTTGAGATCCAAGAGACTTGATGTTTCTGTCAGCAGCGAAAAGGCGACAGTGCGTCACCGCGGCGACCGGGCCTTCCTCGCTAAAACAGCGAGCAATGGATCTTCTGCCTCCAAACGGTCAAGGCGAAATTACCCGCCACCGAGTCACCTCATCATCTTCATTGGCCCGGCCGGTGCGCTTGGTATTGTCGAGCAGCTCAAAAAGCCCTCTCTGGGATGGCCGCCCGACTTAATCTTCGGTTTCCAAGGTAAGTCAAACCAAGCTTAGCAGATTGATACAGTCCCCAAAAAGGACCACTCCGTAAGAGTGGCCCACCAAGTCAGGGAGGAAACGCCCTTGAGGGGCCTCTGGGATCAGGCCGCAGCCTGTTCGATCGATGAGAATGGCAGGCCGAGACTCTCGGCTACGGCCCTATAAGTCAGGCGGCCCCGATAGACATTGAGGCCTGCGCGCAGATGCGGGTTTTCGAGCACGGCTGCAAATCCCTGGTTGGCGAGAGCCAAACCAAATGGCAGCGTGGCGTTATTCAGTGCCTGGCTTGAGGTGAGCGGGACAGCACCCGGCATATTAGCGACGCAGTAATGAATGACGCTGTCGATCTCGTAAGTTGGATCACCGTGCGTCGTCGGACGCGACGTCTCAAAGCAGCCACCTTGATCAATGGCGACGTCAACGATCACCGAGCCTTTGCGCATCGAACTCAACATGCCGCGGCTGACCAGTTTCGGCGCGCTCGCGCCGGGTACGAGCACCGCGCCAATGACGACATCCGCCGCAAGTACTTCCTCCTCAACGGCGTCAATGGTCGCAAACCTGGTACGAACGCGCCCCCCGAACAGCTCATCTAGCTCACGAAGCCGGGGTAGCGACCGGTCAAGGATAGTGACCTCGGCACCCAAGCCCGCCGCCATCCGTGCCGCATGCGTACCGACAACGCCGCCTCCAATCACCACGATGCGGGCCGGCTGAACACCGGGCACGCCACCGATCAATAGCCCCCGCCCGCCTGCATACCGCTTCAGGGCGCTACCTGCCGCCTCGATCGCGAGCCGGCCCGCGACCTCGCTCATCGGCGCAAGCAGCGGAAGACCGCCATGCGCATCGGTGACAGTTTCGTAGGCGATTGCGGTGCACCCAGACTTTAGCAGGCCCTTGGCCTGCTCCGGGTCCGGCGCCAGATGCAGATAAGTGAACAGGATCTGATTTTCTCGCAGCTGGGTCCATTCGGACGGCTGGGGCTCCTTGACCTTTATGATCATCTCGCTCGATGCAAAGACCTCATGCGTGGAGTCCAGAATCGTTGCGCCAGCCTTGCGATAATTGTCATCTGTTGCGCCAATACCGGCACCGGCATTGGTCTCGACCAACACGCTGTGGCCGGCGGCCACATATTCGCGGACGGCCCCCGGCGTCAGACCGACGCGATATTCGTGCGTCTTGATTTCCTTGGGGACACCGACCTTCATTTCAATCTCCTTCCTTCGTGGACGTTTCTAATCCGAAGAGCGGTGCAAACCCGCAACGCAGCGGGGCATACAATGCAGAAATTCAGCGATTTTGCCACCACAATGCAGAATTCCGAACAGATGGACGTCGACAAGGTTGATTCGACCATTCTCATCGTCCTCAGCATCAAACCCGCCGATCAGCCAGCCGAAACTTTATGACGCTATACAGCACTGCGATTGCGCGCCGACAGTCACTATACATCACGCGTATCGGGCTGACTTAACTTTGAACCGATTCGACACGATGATGCTTCCGCTCGAAATGTTCCGCAATATAGCTGCCGCCGCGGGTCACGAAGGCAGCGCTGGCCTTTGTCGTCCATGGCGCCAGTGCCGACGCTGGCATTGGTCTTGACTACCACCCTGTGGTCGGCCGCCAAATACTCGCGGACGGCCTCAGGCGTAAGACCCGCGTTGGTATTCGTGCGCCTTGATTTCCCTGGGGACGACGACGTTCATTGCAATTTCCTTACCTGGACGACCTCTTTTAATTGGAAGAGCGGTGCAAGCTGTGCGAAGCAGGCGCCAAATGGTGCAGAAATTCAGCACTGTTTGACCCCTGTTCCGCAGGTTTTCAAACAGACGGAGGCCCATAAAGTCGATGTAACAACCATCGCCAAACTAAGCACCAATACGCTGATCAGTTCGACCGAACTCGCAGCCTCCACTACTTCAAGCCGGTTCAGCCACTGATCGTATGGCTGTCCATACGCACAGTTCTCAACGACTGGCCCATCCCGACAAGGTGTCTCTCCTCGGATGCATACCTCATTCCATGGGCTTGGGCGGCCTAACGCTACGGCGACACATCAACCCGTCAGCACGCTCGATCTCGTATTTTGTGGAGCTCTAAGTTCTTCTGCAAGACGGTCGATTTCCCATCCGCGCATTCACAACGCGTGCCAGGCCACGCACATAGGCCAGCGGCTGTATTGGGCCAGCGCGCTTGTCGAGCAGCGCACCGGTGTAGTTGCCGCCACCGATTCTTCTGCCGTCGCTGCGCATTGGGCACCACGAGGGGAGCGCCGCGCTTCTGCCACTGTTCGGCACGCATCTCGATTCCTGTAGACCCTTGCGCCCGACGGCGCAATGCAGGGTCCTCGCGCGCTCAACTTCGCATTCGATGCCGTGCTTCTCGATGAGTTCGAAAACCTTTTGTGGTCCACGATCGAGCAGTTTGATCAGCCGCTCCCCGAACGGAAAGCCAAGAGTCGCTGTGAGCATGTCGGGCATGATCCACATGCCCGCATTGACCAGCCCGACGTTGCGCCCAGAACCACCGAATCCTATTTCGGATGCTTCGAACAGGCCGACGCGCACGCCAGCTCCGCAAGGTGAATGGCCGAAGAGAGTCCAGTATATCCGCCGCCAATCACAACAACGTCGGCTTCCGCATCTCCTACAAGAGGACCGGTATCTGGCGACGCTAGAGCAATCAGCTCCCATAGGTCGTGCGATTTCGGATCGCCTCGCATCCGACAAACTCCTTCGGCCCAGGATTGTGAATGACGTCGGCCTAAAGATCAGCGCAATTCCCGCAGAAGTAAAATCCCACATTGGGCACGCGATCTGATCGAGCTGAGCGGCACATTTTTACATCCTCTCCAAGGAAGCCGACAAAGCATAAGTAAGATTGTTCAGGCTCTGACGAATCCGGCGCAGCGATATGGGCCCTTTCGGCTGAATCTTTATGATCGCCAGGATGACTTGCGAGGCTATCGCTTCGAGAGTTGGAGGACAAACTTCATTGAAATGCGGCCATGGCCCAGCATAGACAGGACAGTCTGTATCCATTTCTTTTGCTAAGCTGAGGACATAAGAACAATCTCCCAGACCTGTCGGAACAAAGAAAAGCGGCGGTTGCGACCCATAGCACGAACGGAAAGCACTTGAACTGTCTTGCGGTGTGGCTCCAAATCAATCTTCGATGCAAGTTTCTTTCAGGGAGATTACACGCTTCTCGGCCGCGCCCTTCCCTTGCGCCACCACCACCGCGTCGCGCACCGACGTGCTCAGTGAGCCATGCCACGATCTCACCGGGCTCGATCCGGAAGCCGCGGATCTTCATCTGGTCGTCGTTGCGGCCCAAACCGCCAGATTGCCATCCGGCAAATAGCGCGCAAGATCGCCGGTCCGGTACATCCGCGCCCCTATCTCCCCGCTGAACCGATCGGCCAAAAACGGCTCCGCGGTCAGCTCGGGACGGTGCAGATAGCCACGCGCGAGCCTTGCGCCGCCAATGTAAAGCTCACCCACCGTGCCAAATGGAACGGGTTCACCATGATTATCAAGCAGGTAAACACGCGTGTTCGCGATCGGTCGGCCGATGGGAGGCAATTGCGGCCAACATACTGAGTCAGCCGCAAGGTGGTGCTCGTGCTCTGTGACGACGTAGGTTTCTGTGGGTCCATACTGATTGATCAAGCTCGCCCTCGAGTGCAATTCGAAGAACGAGCTGAGCATTGGGGTGGCCCGCAATTGCTCACCCGATGTATAGATCTCCCTTAAAGAGGGCAGCAGCACTCCCTTAGCGCCCCAGACCTCCGCAAAATGGTTCAACGCTACGAACGGGAGGAAAAGCCGCTCGATCGCCTCCCCCACACAAATTCCAGTAAGGCGGAGAAGTCCGCACGGGTCTCTTCCTGCGCGAGCACGAGCAGGCCACCATCCCTCCAACAACTGAACAATTCCTGGAATGACACGTCGAAGTTCAGGGTCGTGAACTGAAGTGTGCGTCGTTTGGGCGCCAAGCTCCAATGTCGACCAGAGCAAATTCATCAGCGAGCCGTGGGACATTTCGACGCCTTTGGGCGTGACTGTGGATCCCGAGGTGTAGATCACATAGGCAAGATGGCGTGAGGTGAGGCCGAGGGCGCGAGGATCCAAATCCGACGTCGGCAGGTCCGCCCAAGCCGGCGTCGCCTTCTCGAGATCGATCAGCGTCACATCGAGGCCCACATCGCCAAGCGCGGCGCTTCCCGCCGCATCGGCCAGCACCAGCTGCGGCGCCGCATCCTCAAGAACCTGCCGCAGCCATGCGGACGGATAAGCCGGATCGAGCGGCAGATACGCGCCCCCTGCCTTCAGGATCGCGAGCAGCCCCACCACCATCGCTACGCTGCGCTGAAGGCAGATCGCGACCGGCTGATCCGGCTTCACCCCGAGCGCGATCAGATGATGTGCAAGCCGGTTCGCGTGCGCATTGAGATCGCATAGCTTAAGCGCTCGCCCGCATAGGTCACCGCCATCGCATCCGGCGCCTGGCGCACCTGCGTCTCAAACAGCTCATGGACGCACCGCTTGGACGGATAGGGCGCGGCCGTCCGGTTCAGCTCCTCCAAGAGGTATGCGCGCTCATCGGACGACAGCAGCTCAACCCGTGCGACCGGTTGCTGCGCATCGCGTTATCACAGCACACAACAAGTTTTGCAAGTGCTGCGTCATACGGTCGATCTGTTTTGGGCGCCAAGCTGAATAGCATCAAAGTGCCACCGAAAGCTCCCATCGACAGCGCAAACCTCAAACGTCAGCAAATCACCGGATAAGGCTGTCTCAGAACTCGGGCTCGAAGCTAGATCACCAGCGGCAGAACAGCTATTAGCGGTCACCGTCACGCCAATCGACCAGGGCTCGGCGCGATTGTAGCGCCTCCTTGACCCGCAAGGTTGGAGAGCGCGCGATAAGATCCCGCGGAAATGCTCCTTCAGATCCGCGCATTCGGCCGCGACCGCCCTGCGTACTCCTGCAAAATCAGGACCGAGATCGATGGTCATTTGCATCGGCACGACAGAGGCGACAAGCACCTCCACCGCCCCATCCCGGCTCGCGATCCATCTGTTGTGGGAGTCCACCCCAATTGAAGCTCTGATTCGCCCGTGATGCGGGCGAGATAGATCAGCCAAGCACTCAGCAAGTACTCAGTGCGATCAACTGGCGACAACTCGGCCAAGGCCTAGGTGCGCCTTGGGCAGACACAACGGATTGGAATGATACGGCCCATAGTCTAAGGCGCGTGTGATCGTTGAGAGATCTTGCGCGGATCGATTCCATCGCGGACAGCCCGCAGCATCTGGGCGTCGACGCCTCGGAGAAACGCTTCCGTCCACTGGCGCCTGCGAACCGGCATGGAGCTCTCCATACGTTAAGCCAGCTATAAGCTCGCGGAACCTTCGACAGCGGCTTCATGACATTTGAGGTTCAGGGTCAACGCCGTATCGGTTGACGCAATGGAAACTTGGCGCTCAACCACCAACTCGCCCGGATTAATACCATCATTGATACGATGCCACGCGATGTCATAGTCGGTCTCTCGGGCCAGCCGCGCCCAAGACACCGAATGAGCTCCCACATATCGTGGCAACGGACCGTCTTGATAAATGAAAGCGCCTTCACAGACTCGGACGCGCGCAGAGCTCTTCAACATTCTCTAGGCACAAGATATTGGCGCGAGCAGCCCAATCCCGGAATATGGCGTAGGCACACAGCGCCGCGCAGACGACATGACCCATCGTACTTACTAGCTGAGCACATCTGATAGTTAGCCTACCACTACCAACAAAGATGCTGGAGCGAATTGATGCGGCTGCAGGTCGTTGCCCATCCCAATCGTCCGGTTTGCAAGCGTCTGCGAGCACCGAAGCAGACCAATGTGCCATGTTCAGCTACTCCATGCTGTAGGTTGGGGAGTTCTCGCAGTATGCTCCGCACCACACACATCGCGACCTAATCCGGCCACACTGGTTTGCATTGGCTCGGGAGTAACCGGGTTGAATTCTAATCAAAGCCAGCCAGCGTTGAGAGTTATCCAGCGCGATCAACGACAACGGCACCCGTGATGGAAGCGGCAAAGCTTCACTTGATGAAGCCGCGCTCAACGGTGCAGCCCCATGGCGTGGATTTGGATCAGTCGAGCAAGCTTCATCTGTGTCCGTAGGCGGGCATCTGCGGGACCGCCATGATCGCAACAGATCCTTCACCGTGTCCCAGCAATCAGCGTGCTACCCAAAAGGTTGAGCAGGCCCCGCTTGAAGAGGCAAAAGTCCATACACTTCACTCCGTGGCGAAGAATACTTAAGCGTTGCTGTTGAGTTGCGGACATACGTCCTCAACCCGTTAAATGACCCAAGGTGACCTCTTGAGGCGGTCGCACGCCTGCTTAAGGATGACGACTCCCCTAGCTTCAACTTGATGACAATCTCTCTTGAAAAAAGTCTCTTGTAATCAGTGCCAGAACACCAGATCCGCCAATTGGCGCAATTCAAGCTCGCCAGACGGGATCTTGAGCAATTCGCTGTCCCGAAACAGTCGCACAAAAATCGAAAGCAGCTTTGGCACGGCCAATATTATCCCACAGGACATTCACATCGCGCTTGAGGATGAGCGAATAGTTCCTTTTCGCTTTGATCATAGTACTCGCCCAGCAAAATAGCCCGGAATCTCCGATTGTCCTCCCGACAACCGCCCTATTCCCGGTTTAGAGACGCTCTCCCTCAAGAAAATCCTACATTTTCGCGGTGAATTTCGATTGCGATGCCGGAAGGCTGACCGGCGCGATGCCAGTCAGCTGCAGCCAAGGCAAATAACCCTAAGGCTGCGGGGATGCGGCCAGCCATGCTTTAGTCTGGCCTGCCGCCGAGATCTGACTGAACTGGATGGCCTGCCGCTCGAACAGCCCGCGATGGACGCCGCCTGGCCGCGCGATCAGCGCGGCGTGGGTGCCCTGCTCGACGATCTCGCCGCGGTCGAACACCAGGATGCGATCGAGGCTGCGCACCGTCGACAGCCGATGTGCGATCACGATTGAGGTGCGTCCCTTCATCAGCCGCTCCATCGCCTGCTGGATCAGCGCCTCGGCGTTGTAGAGACCGGGAGTACCAGTCGCGACCTGAGAACCTAATGATGTCGTATAGGCCGTCCCGCCAGCGCCGGTACCGCTATAGGTACCCGTCGTCCAAGTCCAGGCCCCGTCGAAGTAAGTGCGAACCAAGCCGTACTCGGTCGCGGTGCGAGTATCGATCGAGAGGCCCAGACGAGAGCGCGAGCTGTAATAGTCGCTCAGGCGGTTGCGAGCACCACCCACTCCACTGTTTGCCGCGTCAAAATGGTAGCTCGTGCCAAACGTAGTTTCAGCGCGCAGATAGCCACCCAGC
>NZ_JAAVLX010000025.1 GCF_013114825.1 Bradyrhizobium australiense
ATATCATGTGGTCTTCATTCCGAAGTGCCGGCGGAAGACGCTGTACGGGGAGTTGAGGCAGCATCTCGGGGAGGTATTCCGCAGATTGGCAATGCAGAAGGAGTGCAGGGTCGAAGAGGGCATCTGATGCCCGATCATGTTCACATGATGATATAGATCCCGCCCAAATATGCGGTGTCGCAAGTGATTGGGTACATCAAGGGCAAGAGCGCAATCCATCTGGCCACGGGTCTATGGAGAGAGGAAGCGCAACATCGTGGGGCAGCATTTTTGGGCCAGAGGATACTTCGTCTCGACCATTGGTCGAGACGAAGCGGTGATCAGGGAGTACATCCGCAAGCAGGAGGCCGAGGATACCCGGCTCGACCAATTGAACATGTGGCGCTAAGACCGCCTTCAGGCGGCCAACAAGATGAGGGGACGCGTTAGCGTCCCACGGCCGCTTTGAGCGGCCCAATTCCTAAAGCCCCGGCTTTGCCGGGGGATACTTACTACGAACACCAGCACCACACCTGCAGCCACGTCGAGCATCGATAGGGGCAGAATTACCTGCCAGAACGTGCCTAATGGCGTAGCGCCGAGAACAGAGGCGGCTCGTCGCAGGGACGGATCGATCTGTCGCAGCGCGTTCGCGATCGGCAGGATCATGTGGGGCAGCAGGATGTGTATCATCGCGATCTCGGTCGCGAGCGTCGTGTTGAGTAGCCGGATCGGCTGCGTGATCAGATGCATCGCCAGCAGCGCCTCGTTCATGATGCCGTGGCGGCCTAGTAGCACCATCCATGACCCCCAAGCATCGGAATTCGATAGTCCTTGATTCCAGGAGATCGCCGCCGGCACGCCCTGCTCCTGCAATGTCGTCATCCGAGCATTCCAGACGGTGGTCATCACAATCTCGCGGTCGCTCAGCATCTGCGTCGGCTGCACGCCGGTCTGCCACCACTTGACTACGCTCTTCTTGATCTTGTCGTAGCTTGCCGGTGCCTTATCCACATCGAGCGGGTAGAGCTTCTCTGGAGGTACTCCGGCAGGCATCAGTGCGAATTCCATCTCGGGGGCGACGTCGGCTATGCTGTACATGGCCCGGTCGCCGGGAAATTTCGCTGTGTACCAGAGGTCGGCCCAGCTTGCAGGCGCCGCGCCTTGAAGGCGTCGGTGCGGTAGGCCATAACCTGAGCCCATATCTGCATCTCCACACCATATTCGAAGCGGTGTTCTTTGGGCACTCCGTCGTCGATCAGTGAGTAGTCGATCCGCTCGAAATAATCCACGCTCTTCATCAGCTTCATCATCCTGAAGCGGCCGGAGTGGATCACGTCCCATCCGACATTGCCGGTGTCGATCATCGGCTTGATCTTCGCGTTGCTCATGGGGAAGACGCGAACCTTGATGCACGTTCTTCTCGCGGAGCAAGGATTGTCGCGCTGGTGAAAAGTGGAGCCCTGTGCGATCGGCCGGGGGCGCTCCCCAGGCTGAAGCAAGTAGGCGGCGTGCGCGGCACAAGCCAGAACTACGTGCTTCGCAGATCTGTGCGCGATGGGTTTTTGTCCATCATTACTGACGAGTGCGACCAGCCGACGGCACCCGGCGGCCGTCCGCAATCGAGTTGGAGGCAGCCTAGGAGAAGCCGTAAGCAGGGCGTCTACACTTGGTCGACTGGTCGCTAACCTCTGCCATTTAGTCGTCCACGGCCGCCTCGGACACTCCGCACCTCTTGCGGGTCTGGACCAAATGCCGCTGCAAAGTGTAGATCGCATAAAGACAGTTGGCATCAATTGCAATGCCCAGCTTGATCTGGTTGGGCGTGATCTGCTGGGCAAAGGCTTGTTCGGCGCGAGATAGCATCATCGAGCGGCCTGTGCAGAAAACAGCCTCTAACGGCCAGGCGAATGAGGAGTCTTGATATGACTTCCCGTGGCGGCCAACAGCCAGAAAATACCTGGATTGTGTTGTCTTGGTTTTGCGATGATCTTACCAGCCCCCTATAGCAGCGCTATGCCGCCGTTGATGCTAATCTCCAACACCGCACGAGCACTACCAGAGTTTGTAGTGTCTCGATCGGCTGCTGATCGCGTACGATGACTTGCTAACTCGCGGTAAGGACAGGGCTCATCATGCTAGATCAAAGTGCTGCAATGACAGGCGCACTTAAGCCATTGCATGGCTCACGCTTTCTTCAAGTAAATGACTGCGCGACAGTCAAAAAGGGCATCACTCGGCAAGCATTCCAACGCCGTGCACTGAGGGGGCGACAAGAGCCTGAATCCTCGAGCAGTTCGCAACAGTGGTGGAAGCTTCTCGTTGCGCGACTAGCGCCGGAGCGGAATACGATTGCTCGCCACCGCCACCCGTAGAACTCGCGAAATTGCGAATCCGTGCCTAGTGGCTAGCGCCGCCTGATGCCAACAGCTTCACAAGCCAAGCCAGATTACGTATCGGAGCACTAGCATGAGTGACAAATTGGAGCAGCCGGCACAGGTGTTATCACATTTACGGGTAGTCGAGATTGGTAGCTCGGCTGCAACTAGTTATTGCGCGCGACTGTTCTCCGATTTCGGCGCCGATGTTCAGAAGGTCGAGTCGCCGGCAGGGGATCCGTTTCGCCGCAGTGCGCCACTGACGCCTCGAGGCCAGAGCGCGTGGTTCGCATTCCTCAACTTCAACAAGTCAAGCATCGTCATCGACCGCACCGAGCCGGACGCGAGTGCACGGCTATCGGCACTGATCGAGGGGTGCGACATTCTGGTGGATGGCCGCGACATCGACTCCTCGGATTGTCCCCCTGTCGATATGGCCACCATCCGCAACCGACATCCGAAGTTGGTCTACCTCGAAGCGAGCTGGTTCGGCCGCGAAGGCCCCTATGCAGAATTTGCAGCGACTGATTCCACCGTCCGTGCACTCGCCGGTCTTGTCAAGTTACTTGGACCGGCCGAAGGGCCTCCGTTGCACGCGCCGGATTTCCAAACTGGTATCCTGGCTGGGCTATGGGGCTTCATTGCCGCAGCTTCCTCGCTGGTTAGGCGAAGGCACGGCGGGGCCGGGAGGTCGTGGTCGCTCAGTGTTTTCGAATCAAGCCTTGCCGTGGGCGAATTTCTTATGCTGGAGGCGTGTGCACGCGGCAACGTTATGCATCGGATTGGCCTTAACCGCTTCTGCCTGGCCTTTCCGTGGGGCATTTACGACACGAAAAAAGGGTGGGTCGGGGTTTCGGTCGAGACGCCGGCACAATGGCGGGCGTTTTGCGATATGCTCGGCCTGTTCGATTTGCGTGATGATCCAGGTTTAGTCGTCGGCGAAGATCGCTGGTGCCACTTGGAGGAGATCGAAGGGCAATTGATCCCACGGTTGAAAACGCGTACGGCGCTGGAGTGGTTTGCCGAGGGACTAAAGCGCAAAATTCCGATCGTGTCCGTGCCCGAAATATGCAGTTTGCTGCAGGACACCGAGAAGAAGCTGCGTGGCGCGATAGTGCCTGTTCTGCTTGGAGACGAGGAAGGCTTCACGGTTGGGTCAGCTCACCAGCTGAGGATGACGCCGCCGCTGCGCGGGGGGAAGGTTCCGGCTCCTGGTGAGCAGCAGGTGCTCGCGCGCAGCCAAAGGCATCTGATCAGCCCCGCGGCGGCAGGCTCCTGCTGCAGCGGGGCTGACCTGCCGCCCTTGCATGGAATTCGCATTATCGATTTCACGATGGGCTGGGCGGGTCCGTTGTGCACCCGCACGCTGGCGGATCTTGGTGCAGACATCATTAAGATTGAGGCCATCCAATATCCGGACTGGTGGCGTGGCGTTGACAAACGGCAGGCTTACGTCGACGGGAAGATGTACGAAAAGAATGCGCGATTTTGTACGATGAACCGCAATAAGCGCGGTATTACACTTGATCTGACGCGGCCGCAGGGCGTCGATCTTGCGAAACGACTTTTGGCAGGGGCCGACATCGCCATTGACAATTATTCAGTCGACGTACTGCCGAAGCTCGGCCTTGGGTATGATGTGGTTCGAGAGATCAACCCGCGGCTTGTGATGATGTCAATGTCCGCATTTGGTGCGGACAGCATCTATCGCGATTGCCGGGCCTACGGCTCGACTCTCGAGCAGGGATCGGGCCTGCCGGGCGTGATAGGAAATCACGATGGGCCACCCGTGATGAGCCACGTCGCCTTGGGGGATCCCGTCGGCGGGTTGAACGGCTGTGCTGCAGTTCTGGTTGCACTACTTCACGCCAACAGTACCGGGCAGGGACAGTTCATTGACCTTGCGCAGATCGAATGCATGATGCCGTTTGCCGCGCCATGGATTATTCTCCACTCAGTCGACGGTATGCCACCGAGGAGGTATGGCAATCGACATCCGCAGTTCGTGCCGCATGGCACATTCCGATGCACAGGTCAGGATAACTGGATTGTGTTAGCGGTAACGGACGAAGACATGTGGCGTCGACTTGCCCTACTTATTGGCCGACCGGACTGGGCTGAGGACGCATCGCTGAGACCTGCGGAAGCTCGCCGGGTTATTGAGGATGTCATAGAGAAAGAGATCGCAGCCTGGATGCTCACTCGCGACGCGGATCAGGCGATGTCCGAGTTGCAGGCTGTGAAGGTTGCCGCCGGTGTGGCCCGGCTGCCAATTGACCTGCTCAGAGATCGGCATCTCAAGTCGCGGACATTTCTGCAGGAAGTAGAACGTGCTTTCATAGGCCGCCATCCACATCCCTCGATGCCGATTCGCGAAGGTGAGGCTCCCTATCCTATCCGCACAGCGGCGCCGACGCTCGGACAACATAACAGAGAGATCCTATCGGAGCTCCTCCGCCTCTCCGATACGGAGATCGAAGAATTGGCCAAAGAGGGTATCATCGGTAAGTCGATGCTCTCGGAAGGAGAGGTCGCACAACAAAAAAGATCTCGGTCCACTAATTAGCGAAGCCAACTCGCCAAGCCGTCATGTGCGTCGGCATCGCGCGGATCGCACCTTCATATCGAACTCTATCATTTGGGAAAGCGGGAGAATTCATGTCTCCGAGTTCAAAGTTCATGAGTGGGGAGCCGTTGCGAGCGGTCCGCTTGCTGGGCGGGGACTAATGGATGCTGGGTGGGCTGCACGGTTTATTCTCAACGGTTTTGATGTGCGGCTGTATGGGCCCGTCCCCTCGTGCGGTCGAGCGTGTGCAGAAGACGCAGGCTAGGGCACGCCGGGCGTGTCGGCGATTGACACTGGTCCCGCTGCCAACGGATGGATCGCTAACCGTTGTGGAGTGGTGCCGCTGGTTAAACTGTGTGCCGGACAACTCACGTCGCCTGAGACGATTGAGCGCGCGAATGAGATATTCCGGATGGTAAGGATGCACCCGCTCGTGGTGCGGAAGAGATAGACGAGTTCATTGCGAATCGGCTGCAGGAGGCAGTGTGGCGCGAGGCGCTGTGGCTGGTGCACGACGATTTGGCCACCGTGCAGGAGATTGATGACGCAGTCCGCTTCTCCTTCGGACTGCGCCGGGCGGTCATGGGCCCCATCCATACGTATCGCATTGCCGTCCCTGAAGCCAGCACTCGCCGCTGGAGCGATATGGACCCGCGCTGAAGTTGCCGCTGACGAAGCTCACCGACGTACCCGACCTCACCGACGCTTTCCTCGACAAACTGGCCGAGCAGTCAGATGTACAAGCGGACAACCTGACTATCCCTGAGCTATAACAGAAACGCGAAAACTGCCTTGTGGCCGTGCTGCAGGGGCTGCGCGCTCAGGGCGACGGTGCGGGCGAGACGCTCGCGCGCTGGGAACAGGGCTGTGTGATCGCGTTCCACAGCTCAATATCGGCTCCGGCCCGCTGCGGATGCCGAGGCGTGACATATCATCTGACTGGATCGACTACAACGGCCAAGTCAGTGAGAGCCGCTACTTCCAGCTTTTCGCCAATGCGACGGGCACCCTGCTCCGTTACATTGGTCTCGATAGCGACTATGTCTCAACGAAGGGCAGTTACCACGTAGTGGAGCCGCACCTCTCCTAGGCTCGGGAGCTGTACGCTGGCGACCGAGTCCAGGTGCTCACGCACACTCGCTGACACGTGAGGGTGATGGCGGTCCGGCGGCTACGGGAGAGCAGATGCTGGTTCGCGTCGATGCCCACAGTGGGCGGGATGTACCCGCGCACTTCCTGCTCCCCGCTTACCTGGTCCTCAGATTGTTCAGGCGCTCGACGATGCGCTTCAGCCCGGCCTCCAATAGATCGGATGGAACGCCGAAGGAGAGGCGTGGGCCGTTTACGTCACCAAACGAGCCGCAAGCGGCGCATCCCACATTGGTTTCATCGAGAAGCAATCGTGCAACGTCGTCGCCGGATCGAATAACACTTTCGGCTGGCAAAGTGGATAGAATTCTACTCGGGTCGAGATAGAAGAAGAATGAACCGTCAGCACGTGGCGGGGCCACGTCGCGCAGATCAGACAAGATATGAAGACCCATGTTGCGAGCATCGGCAAGGCGCCGATGTATCTCCCGTTCAAATCCGCCGTCGCTGACTTGAAGGTGGTGCAGGATCGCGTGTCGAGTGATCACATTTGTGGCTGCGGTTGTATGACATCTGTTGCGCCAACATGAATCCAGCACTCATTGTCAAATTTGTGGAGTGATCCGAACCGCCTTGCCGCGGTTCGTGATCTGCTGTGGCAGATACTTTGCTGCGGCTTGCGGACGCTCGTTGTACTCGCTGCGGTTGAAGGTCTCATTAAGATCGGCCATTCATTCCTCAATAGCGCCAGCACCTGCATCCAAATGAAACGCGCATTTGGAATCGTCGCTGGAGCAGACTCCGACCCAGGGAGGAAGCGGCTCGACGAGATGACGGTGCCTGAGAAACGAATTGATCTTTGCAAACCGGATATCGTTTGTTGGGGCGCCGGTAGCGCCACGCTGGCGGAATCTGGTGCCCCGATCGCATCATTGTCTGGATCTCCGAAGTCGCTATCGCCATCGACAAGGACCGGCAGTTCGGTGAAGCGTCACCGGCAGTTCAGCGGACGAGCGAGAAGATTATCGAGAAGGAGGATGCCCAGAGGCCGTTGAACCCTAGGAGCACGATCATGCCTGAGCGCCGGTCATTTGCTTCCATAAAGAAGAAGTTGCTGAAGCTGCAGGCTAGAGAGCGTAATATTGCCGCTGGCGACGACTGGGCGCAGGAGCGTTGACAAATGCAGAGTTTTGTGGGCGTTGCATGCGAGTTCCTTGGAGGTAACGTGTAAGTGGTCCATTAGGCCGCCTAGAGGTCGTCAACAAGTCTCCGCGAACTGCCAACTTGATCAATCACAGTATTGATAGTTGATCGGGCGATTCCGCGCGCAAGGTCCCGCGGCAGGTCGCGGCTTCGCCGATAGGTGGCTGCAACTTGATCGCGCGTTCGCCAAGATTCTGCGTCGGCCTTCATGGGCGCGCTGAGGCATCGATGTGCAATCGTGTTGTCGAGATCCCTCTCTGGTTTTGGGATGTTTGCAGCTGTTGAGACCATTCGAACGGCTAGTTGGAGACGTGGCGCTGCACGCGGTTCCAGCGGTCCGATGTAAAACTGTGCGGGCGGCTTGTCTCTACATTCGCTCTGAGCCGTCACTTGGCGTACTAGTAGTTGATGGAGGTTAGCGTAACCTAGTTGGGGACCTCACAGGCAGCCGCGGCTGCGCCATCGTGCTGCAGCGCTGACACATCCAATGCTTCCGCGATCGTACCTAGTGGCTAGGAAAATCTTAGGAACGATCCCGAAATGTGCCATTTAGCTCCGCATGGTTTATCCAAACGTCGTTAGCCCGCAGGTATCATCCTGATGTTCTCTACTCGCGGCGCTTGATCGTGAGCGACGCGACCGCTACGACACTTGCGTTCCTCGGTTTAGTCCCTCGCCCTTCGTAAGAACTTGTTATAAGTGCCTCTCTAGATTAACAAGGGCAGGTGAGTCTGTTTCGGCCGACCTAGGCATTGCAACTCCTTACGCAAGAGCCTAGGTCTCTGCAATGGAGGTCGAGTCGGAGCGCAACTCGATTTCATCCGGTTCGTTGGTGTACACTCGTAAGGCTTGTGCATCGCAATCTGATCTCCTACGTGCTGCATCGGTAAAGCTACAAAAAGTTTCGGAAAGGGGCCGATCGGCTCTCCGTTCGTAGCTAGCCTCTGGGCGACCCGCATGGATGCGTTTCCATTCTGTCCGAGCCGACCCTGCCCAATTTGGTAGCTGTCCAAACAACGTAGCCGGTGGCTTTGTTGGTTTGAACGCAGTGGACGGTCGAGCTGCCCTGAACCGCCCCGGGTTTGCCGGAGGCTCCAACTCCTGAGAGGATGGAGCCATGACAAGCAAGACGACGAACAAGTTTTCACCCGAGGTCCGGGCCCGTGCGGTTCGGATGGTTCTGGATCACGCAAGCGAGCATTCTTCGCGCTGGGCGGCGGTGACCTCGATTGCGGCCAGGATCGGCTGCACGCCGCCCGCCGGAGGCGAGGGCGGCAGGCCCGCCTTTACAGAGCTTGCTGATCGGCCAAACTCGGGCCGCCGGATTAGACGGCCGATCGATACTTTGGTCATGGTGCTGATCGCGGAAACGCGAGCCGAACTGAATGGCGAACTGGCCCATGGCGGCAGTCCACTCGACGCCTCGCCGCCACCTCAATCCGGCGTTCTTGATGGCGAGATAAAGCAGCTTCAACGCCGCGTCGTTTGGAAAGCTGCCGCGTGTCTTGATGATCTTGCGCAAGCTACGGTGCAGCGCCTCGACCGCGTTGGTGGTGTAGATCATCTTGCGGACGTCAGGAGCGAACGCGAAGAACGGCACGACGTGTTCCCAGACACGGCGCCAGGCCTAGCCGATCGCCGGATAGCGCTTGCCCCATTCATCCTCGAACTCCTCGAGCCGGACCAGCGCCATGTGGGCATTCTCGGCCCGGTAGATCGCCTTGATGGCAGGCAGGATCGCCTTGCGATCCTTCCAGGCGACAAACGCCAGGTTGTTGCGGATCAGGTGCACGATGCAGGTCTGCACCACGGTCTGCGGATAGACCGAGGCGATCGCCTCGGGAAAGCCCTTGAGCTCCGCGATCAGGATATCGTTGACGCCACGCGTCTTCAGGTCGTTGATGACCTTGAGCCACCTCGGTAAGGTAAACTCACAGAAACCTGCTTACACATTCTTTCTGACACCCTCCGGCGCGCACGCGTTCCAAATGGAGGCCCAGCGATACCCCGTCTACAGGTGGCGTCGCCTCGAGTTGGCTCAGTATTTCATCGCGCATGAACTCGTAATCCC
>NZ_JAAVLX010000026.1 GCF_013114825.1 Bradyrhizobium australiense
GCGGGGCGGCAATAGGTGCTGCTTGCTCCGCAATGGCGGCGGACAGAGGCTTCGTGCCCCTGGAATGGTCAGTCTACAGTGGCCCGGCTCTGGTACCCAGCGACGTGCCGCCCGAATGGGAGGCCGCCCCGTGCAGCGTGCATGAAGTTGCGATCATCCTCGCGAGCAACAAGCCCGTGGTGTTCCTTGCCGGTCGCGCCGAGCTTGGACCTCGGGCATTGGGTAGCAGAAGCATTCTTGCAGCCGCGACATCGGCGGGAATGAAGGACCATCTCAACGACATCAAACTTCGCGAGCACTTCCGGCCAGTAGCGCCAATATGCCTAGAAGATCGTGCGCCGGATATTTTCAACCCAGGAACGCCGGATCCTTACATGCTGTTCGATCACGAGACACGGGCGGAATGGCGGGACAAAATCCCCGCAGTTGTACATCTCGACGGATCTGCGCGATTGCAGACCATTGCTAGAGCATCTCAGCACAAGGTCGCTGAGCTTCTGGTCGAGTATGAAAAGCTCACGGGCATTCCGCTGCTTTGCAATACGAGCGCCAACCACCATGGGCGTGGATTCTTCCCGGATGTCGCATCAGCCTGCCAGTGGGGACGCGTTGAACACATTTGGTCCGACGGCGTGCTGTGGACCAAAAAGGGCTCAGGCTAGCCAGTGTCGCCGCGCGCTCGCGGGCCCGGCGGCGCAGCGGCGTAGTGGGATTCCGACGATCTCGCCCGGGATTGAATGAACCCGCTACGCGGGAGTGGGGGCAAGCCTGCTGAACTGAGGTGTCCTGTCTGAGAGAATGTTTGTCTTCGCACCACCCCTCTCAAGACGACGGGAGACCTAGATGGCTACGATGAGCCCTCTTCGGCAGCGCATGAGTGAGGACATGATGGTCCGCAATCTGTCGCTGTCGACTCAACAATCCTATATCTATGCGATCGCAAAGTTTAGCCAACATTTCGGCTATGCCCCGGACCGGTTGAGTTTCGAGCAGGTCCGCGCCTACCAACTGCATCTCATCACGCGCCCAACATCGGGGCCACCGCACCCACCGGCGCCAAGATCGAGCGCCCATAGGTCCGCGCGTCACAAAGACGCGTCTTCGTTCAATCCGGCTTCAAATAGGTCCTGCGCTCGACTTGCGGCGAGATTGGTGATGCGGGATTTGAACCTTCTGGGATTCCGAGCTGATTTCGCCCACCATTCCGATTTGATGTCGCCCGGTGCGCCAGGCGTTCTGACTGGCTCGTTTCTGGCATCGGCGAAGCCGCATGGTCAATCTTGAATCGCGGCGTTAAGGACCGATTTTTCGCTGCTGCTCCTGCTGTGGGCATGTGGGCAACGCGCTGACGTGGAAGCGCAGCGGCATGCCCACAGCGCCACTTGCTCAGGCCTTTCGGCTGGGTTTGCGGATTCGGCGCATGCTCTCGCCGTTTAGACCGATCCGATGGGCGTTATGGACCAGGCGGTCGAGGACGCCGTCGGCGTGAGTGGGGTCGCCGATCAGCGCGTGCCATTGGTCGACGGAGAGCTGGCTGGTGACGATGGTGGAGCGGCGGCCGTAGCGATCCTCGGGGATCTCCAGGAGGTCGTGGCGGGCTGCTGCGGCGAGCGACTCGAGGCCCCAGTCGTCGAGTCACGTTGAGCTCAACGTGATTGGAATTATGTGCAGCCCGTAGTGATGTGGAGCGATATCGATCTCCTCGCTATTAACAGCCGCCTCGACCGTTCCTAGTCAACATAACTGACAGCGGTAGCGTGGTTCTCCCAACCATCCAAAAGGGGCAACCATGCTTATTCCGGAAGGTTCACGTGTGTTACTCGGGATCGCCCAATGGTACCTTGTTGGAAGATTTCGCCACTTGGCTCATCTCGGCTGAGTACGCCCGATCCATAGCCTGCCGTCACGTACGAGGACCAAAGGAAGCCCTCGACCTGATGGGTTCAGCGCTGCTTGATTGGGGGGCGGCGTTTCAGGAAGGTTTTTGTCGCAAGCATTTGCCTCCGCGTCATTGCAAGGCACCCGGTGCGCCGTTGAACGGTTTCTCACCGCGAGAAGGCTGCTCGTCAGAGAACCAGCACCAATCCCGTTCTCGCTGCTTCTTGAGCGCTACAGTCGACATCTATCGGAGGTGCGTGGCCTTACCAGCGCGACCCTAGAACAGCACATCGCAACAGTGAAGAGCATGCTTGCGCACGCTTTGCCGGCTGACGCCCCGCTGCATGCGTTATCAGCCGCTGCAGTCGAGCGGTTTGTGATGACCGAAGCGCGGCGGATTAAACGACAGACCCTCCAGCATGTTGTTGCTCGCCTTCTTTTCTTCGGTTTTGCTCGGACCAGGGCGAGATCCAGCAGCGTCTCGACGTAATTGAACACGATAGCCGATCTCTACCAAAAGCGCGCGTCAGAGCGGTCTGCCACCGCAGGGTACATCCTCCTACTGCCTGCGCCATTCATTTGCGATGCGTCTGCTCGACCGCGGCGTCCGCGTGAAGGTAATCGGTGATCTGATGGGTCATCGTACCTTGGAGAGCACCTGTGTCTATCTCCGGCTGCAGACCGGAGCCCTCCGCGAGGTCGCGCTTCCTCTGCCGCCGGCGACCATCATCATTGAGGAGGACGCCGCATGAGTACGACATTACCAGGCAGCGCGTTCAACCAGGTGGTCGACCGTTATTTGCGGAGGCAACGTTCACTCGGGCGCGCCTATGTTCATGAGGAGCACGTAATCGACGCTCTGCGTCGATTTCTTGAGAAGACCAGCTCTACCGACCTCGATCAAGCGCTCTTCGAGGCATGGTGCGCGTCACAATCTCATCTCTCTGTAAACACGCGCGCAACCGCCAGAGTATCGTGCGCAACTTCTGCCTCTATCGTCGGCGGACCGAGCCAACTTGCTTCGTTCCGGATATCAACCGCCTCCCACGTCGGTGTCCGCATGCATCGCCGGTCATCTTTGGAGCAGCCGACGTCGCCAGGATGTTGGCTGCGGCCGATCGTTTGGCGCCGACCTCAACGTCACCGCTTCGGCCAGCCGTGATGCGGCTTGCCGTGGTCCTGCTCTACACAGCAGGGCTCCGTCGAGGCGAACTGCTGCGCCTTTCACTGGCCGATGTCGATCCGCGCCACGGCATTTTGCACATTCGGGAGTCGAAGTTCCACAAGGCGCGGATCGTCCCGTTATCGCCGGACGCAGCTCGGAGCTGGGGTCGTACCTCAGGAAGCGGCTTCGGCCACCTCTGAGCCGCTCATTGGATTCCTCCTTGCTCTGCAACAGCAGGGGCGGGTGCGCGGCTACACGGGTACCGGCCTGCGGCAAGGAATCCAAGTGCTATTCCGAGCAGCCAACGTTTGCGGCACCGACGGACGAACCCCGCGGGTTCATGATTTTCGTCACAGCTTCGCGGTCGGTTCGGTGTTGCGATGGTACCAGCAAGGTGCGGATGTCCAATCCAATCTGCCGAAGCTTGCGATGTACATGGGGCATGTCTCGATTGTTTCGACTGCCTATTACCTGCGCTGGACTCCGCAACTCGCTGCCGCAGCCAGCCATCGGCTCGAGACGCACTTCGGCCACCTCATCACCGGAGGTGCCGCATGAGATCCCAAAGACCCAACGAACTCGGCAAGGGCATCGAGCGGTTCTTCCGCGAGTATCTGCCCACGCTCCGGGGCACCAGGCGACACACCATACGCAACTACCGGGATGCCATCGTGCTGTTCCTGCGTTTTACTTCGTCGCAAGCAGCCAAGGCTATCGAGGATCTCGATCTCGTCGATTTCACAGCGAAGCAGGTCCAGGACTTCCTGGCTTTTCTGGAGGCCGAGCGTCACAATGGCGTCGCTACCCGCAATGCGCGGCTGGCGGCGCTGCATACGTTTGCTCCCTTTCTCGCAACCGAACAGCCCGCCAATCTAGCCGAGCTGCAGCGTGTGCTAGGCGTACCGTTCAAACGCGGCGCGCGTAACAAGCCAATCGAATACCTTGAGCCGCGGGAAGTCGAAGCGCTGCTCCACGCCGCGGGGCAAGCGTGACTATGCGTTATTCGCACTGATGCTCAACCCGGGTGCCCGCGTTCAGGAGATACTCAATCTGCGGCTGTGCGACATCCGCACCGATCCTCCTCATCAAGTCCGGCTGCACGGCAAGGGCGGCAAAACTCGATTATGTCCAATTTGGCCGCAAACCGCACAGCTTCTCCAAGAGCACTCTAACAATGCCGCTCATTCAGGGGAAGCGAATCTCCGCTGTTCGTGAACCGCCAGGGCAACAAGTTGACCCGCTTTGGCGTTCGTTACCTGCTCAAGAAGCACATCGGAGCCGGAGCCAGAGCAACCCGCACGCTGCAGGAGAAGCGGATCCATCGCCATTCCTTGCGGCATACGACCGCCATCTTTCTCCTGAAGGCGGGCGCCGATTTCGCGACCATCAGTCAATGGCTCGGACATTCGTCGCTGAACACAACCATAACCTATGCAAGGGCGGACATCGATCTCAAACGCCAGGCGCTTATGCAGGTGTTTCCTGAGATCCTCGCACCGCCTCGCGCCGGGCACGTCTCTTCTACGACGATCAACATCGTTGATTGGCTGAAGAGGCTATGACCTACAGGTAAATTATGTGGAGTTGGCGGCTGTCAAAAACCGGACCGGCGCCGGCTTTCGGCCCTCAACTCCACATCACTACGGGCCGCATATAAGTCGAGGATGAGGAGAATCGAGGCGACTCAGCGCACGCAGCAGATGGGGATGGGGACCGTCGCCGCGCGCCGGTCGCTGAACAGCCGCGGGACGCGCTGATAAAGCACGGATCGATTGTCGCGGAAGGCCTTGTTGCCGAGCGCAGAGGCGAGCCAGCTCTTGCCGAAGCCGGAAGGGCCGCAGCACTCGGCAACACGTAAGGGCCAGATCGGCATCTCGGGTCGCGCGCATTCCTGCAGCAAATTGAAGGCCCTTTCATCGGCTTGCATCCGCAGCCCTCGATGCCGATTCGAAGGTGTAGGCCCCTATGCGATCCGCACGGCGGCGCCGACTCTCGGACAGCATAACCGGGAGATCCTATCAGGACTTCTCGGCCTCTCTGACGCCGAGATCGCCGAATTGGCGTAGCAGGGCATCATCGGTACGGCGATGCTCTCCGAAGGAGAGCTCGCAAAAACCAAAGAAGGTGTCCTCAGCCTGACCAATTGATGGCCCGGAGTACCGTTCAGGCTTAGCAGATTGGCGGGTAAGAAATTCACGATGACATGAGGCTTATTCCGGTCGCCCCAAGGACGGAACGGCGTAGCCCAACTCCACTGCGAGGCGTTAAGCGTCGTGAACAAGGGCTCATTACCGGGCTCCATTGCGTCGACATCGCGTCCATGCTTGCGGGCATCAAGCCTCGGGACCGCAAAGCGCGAGGCGGGGGTATCCGCAGTCGGTTTGCGTGGACCGCGGCGAGAACAAGGCACAGCACGGGTGTCCGCCAGCCGTGACGCAGGGCGTGTTCATATATCGAGAGGCTGACATGACAAATTGGAAGCATCGCGCGGATGCGTACTGGCCGACGAAGTTCTGCGGCAGAAGTTTGGACGTATGATGGCGGTGGTTGGCGCGCCGTGGGCCGCAAGGTATAAACACAATCTCTCTATCTGTAGCCTATCCGCCCGTGAAGGAAGGTCTTTGGGAGCCGATAGATACAAGATAATTGATCCCGCGCGATGTTCGCGAGCCGGGTATGTTCGGCGCCGTCTACAGCGCGCCGCTTGCGAGATGATAACGGCGGCAGCGCGCTGATCAATAATGTTGGCAGCACCAAACACGTGCGGCGGGACAATCTCGACGGATTGTTGAGGACTTTCATCGCATCCATCGGCTCAACACCATCGGGCCGTCAGATGATCCGCGCTGCGCGACCTTTGTTGGAAGCAAGCGCCAGGCTATCGGGGAGGCGGCGGTGGTCAATGTCTCATCGGCTGCCGGCATCAGCGCGGCGGTTCGTCGGTAGCCTATGTCACGAGCGAGGATTTTTGTGCGATGTTCCTACCGGAGCCTCGACGATCATGCGGTGATCGTCGCTGGGCGATCAAGGTGCAGCGGTCATTCCATTCGTCCTGCGCTCGAGCCCAACTCAATTCGACTTTCTGGGAGAACTTTAAAAATCCCTGTCCGCGGAGACAATTCGCTTCTGTTCAGAATGATCGCCATTGGATCGGAGGCCAATGCGATTACATACCAAGAGGGCTTCTCGATAGCGCCTTCTACACCTCTGTGAAGTTCTTCCCAACGTTCGGGCCAAGGCGGGTGCGGATTCGGGTGTGCATTACAGCGGAGCTTGAAATCCGCGATATAGAGCGTCTGTGCGACTGCATCTTGGAATGAGTAGCCGAAACAACGGGAAAGCCATGCGCTCTGAGGTGATGTGGTGAATCAGCGGACGACTCAATGCAACTTGTCTGTACGATGAAGGTCCTTGCCGGTTGATTCGGAGGTCTCGGCGAACCATGGCGAGCCGTCCGCCTGTTGGGCGAAGTTGCACACCCGTTTCGGGTCGACGATCGAGACTTCGACCCCGGCCTCGCGCAAGACCTTGGCTCAGTCCGCTCGTAGCCGCCGGAAGCCTCGATCGCCGTCTTGCCGACCTTGTGCTTGCGAAGCCAGCGGATCAGCGTGCGCCGTCTCTCTGCGGTGTTTGGGAACGTTTGTCCTTGCGACAGCGAGCCAATGCACCCATCCACCTTGTCCTTGGCCACATCGCTGCCGACGACAACACCCTCGTTTTGTGCCATCATCCACTCCCTTCCTTGCTCGGTTCGGGTTCGAAGCCCGTGCAACTGTTCGGGTTGACAAAGACACCGGATCTGTCCCTCGCTGTCCCGACAGGCTCTCAGGCCTTTGAGCACGATCGGGCTCAGATCCAGCGACGGGCGGTTGTCAGAACCGCCCGTTCGCACATTCTGGCAGATATTGCGGACACATCGATAGCCGTAGGGCTATTGCAATGGTGCGGATTGTATGTCCGACTGCGATACGCGCTGATCCTCGTCCAGTGTGTCCCAGGAAAATGTTTCACCCGCGGAACGGTGGCCCGAAGGTTTGACAGTACTACCAGGCCTGTCTTCGATGGCGCAGCTCATTTTTGGTCGAGAGTTGAGTCTGGATTCAAGGCGCACTTAGTCGCGACATATTGCGCTCGGGCGTCAAGGCTCGCCGGTAACTAGAGATACTACGTTTGATGCGCTGCTCTCAAGGCCTCAGCCATGAATGCGGCTGCGTCCCTTTAGAGGCCGTGTGAGGTCGGCATTTTTTCGGTTCACCGCTACGTCTGACAGGACCCCTCCGGGGTCAACTCAGGTCTGAAGAGCGCCGTGCCTCACTGATCAGCTCGCGCGCCGCGGCTCTTTCATTCCCTTAGCAGGATCGGCAGAATGATAAACTTCGTCACGAAGTGATTGGCGCGCAGATTTGCAGCCGTTTCTTCGCGAACTGGACCAAATTTGGGTGACAATTACGTCACACGATCATAAATGGAAGGGACTGCTGCACTTCTCCTCGAGAAGCTCGGCCGCCGAACCGGATGCGCTCTTAACGCATTCGGCTACGGGAGATCCAACTTTTGCCGCCGCTCCGCATTCGGTCGTGGAGCCGAACATCGTCTCAGGCAGCGTACAGACGACGCCCAGGGCGGCTGCCGAAAGGACTGATTCACGACATTGGCGAACGTGACATCAACCCGCGCGGGCGCAGCACGATTGCCTCGAAGCTGTCCACCTCGCAGATTAGGCGCTCCTCCGGCGCGGCGGCGCCGCAACTGTTCCCATCTCTAGCAGCATTTGCGGACAAAGGGCGCGTTGCCCGGCCAAAACCAGCACGGCTCCAACAGCGGAAGCCGGTGCATCACCGCACCCAAGCAGCGATCGAGCTCGCTCCGAGCCCGACCGGCATCAGATGATCGTCCATTGCATCAGTATCCGATTGGCTACCAGTGTGTGGGAACCCCGACAATCCGCAGCTTCATGCCCACAGACAGGCTGCTTGCGAGCCGTGTTTCCTCTAGTCAACCAAGCTGCGCACGCGTTCCGAGAGCGGCACGCGAATTGCTGAGATGAGGACTGCCGCTGCCAAGCCGCCGGCAGCCCTGTCGCCAAGGGTTCCCGATGAGACCCGCTCGATTGATCCTAGTTAATGCGCTGACGCTGTTTACGCTCCGAAATCCAAAGGCGGTGAACATCATGAGATGAAACTTAGGGCGGTACAGATCATCGAACGGATTGGGGCGCGGTTGATGAGTCCGGATGAGGTGCGCAGTTCGCGCTCAAAGTTCATGTGTGAGAGGTCAACGGTCATGTCTCAAGATTCAAAGCTCATGTTTGAGGGGCT
>NZ_JAAVLX010000027.1 GCF_013114825.1 Bradyrhizobium australiense
TTCGGCGTCGGGAAACTGATCGAACGGGGCCATAAACTGCAGTCCAGCATTCAATACGAGGATGTCGAGACGCCCAGCAGTCTTAAGTATATGGGCGACCATGTCCCTATTTCCGCTCGCAGTGGTAAGGTCCGCATGGAAAACACCGTCGCCAACGACGTCTACCCCATGCACGTCCGCTCCGCGTTCGCATAGTTCAGCCACAATCGCCTTCCCAAGCCCTCCGGTCGCTCCAGTTACGAGCGCGACGCGGCCCTCTAACGACCATCCACGCATGTGGGAGTGTTGTTGGTGGCTCTCACTGTCGAACTTGGCCATTCGTTTCTGTCCTAGTTAAGGGCTCATGAAGCCGAACTGATCATCAACAAATCTCCTGCTCGGCATCGCGAAAGCCATTCACCCGCGGCCCTTGCTCTCCGGCGTCAGGTACGCAGGCGAAGCTCCCGCTACGCCAATAATGTTGAATTCCTTCGAACAAGCAGTTTGCCTGGTAGAAGTTGCGCATCAAATCGGACGGATGGGGTGTTTCTCTACGACCGGTTAGGCGATTTCACGGATCCGGCTTACTGTCCTCTCCCGGGCCGTCCAGGCGTGTTAAGTCGAACACCGAACTATCCGCTCTTCCCTGAAGTCTTCACCGGATTGCGCTGTCGCCGACCCGAGCTTGAGGTGATCATTTAGTCCGCAGCGGAAGCTTGACGGTAAGGGCCAGGTCGCGAGGGCTATTCCGCGGGTGTTTGCCCCTTCCCGGGTCGGTCCGTGTGAAATCTTTGAGGAGAGCGATTCGAACGCAGGATTTAACCGCAAACTCACCGCTCATTGCATAAATTGGGACCAAAACATCGCTACAGCCAAATGCTGGCTAAGCGCTTCTTTGCGCCGCTTCGAAAAAGGCGCCCATCAAAGTCACCGCTCGGGGCCTTCGACAGGTCCGACCCGAGGCTTCGAGATTTTGCACTAAGCGCCGTGCGCCGGAAATGACATTCAAACAAACCGAAAGCACATCAATGCCTAAGGGCCTAATGGGCCTGCTTGCCATCCTCGGCCTCGAACCGATTGGGCAGAACGTTTTTCGCGGCAGCAGTCCGAATCCAAGCTTTCAACGGGTCTTCGGCGGGCAGCTCATTGGACAGGCGATGATAGCGGCATCTCGCACGGTGGAAGCCCGCATGGCGCATTCGCTACATGCCTGCTTTGTTCAGCCCGGCGATCCAAAGGTTCCTATCATTTATGAGGTCGAACTGCTGCGCAACGGCAAGAGCTATTCGACCCGCCGCGTGACTGCGGTGCAGCATGGGAAGGCGATCTTCTCTGTCGTCGTGTCGTTTCACGTCGGCGAGCAGAGCGCCTTTGAGCACCAAGACAAGATGCCCAGCGTGCAGCAGCCGGAAGAACTCACCACCGATGCTTTATCCAGGAATCCGTTGTTTGCAGAACTGCCAGAAGGAGTGCGACGCTGGTATGAGCCCGATCGCGTGATTGAGTTGCCTTATCCTCCGATCGAATTGCGCCCGGTTGAGTTCGGCCACTACATGGGTCGAAAACTTCGCGATGAGCGCATTCATTTTTGGCTCAGGATCGCTGAGAAGCTTCCGAACGATCCGGTACTGCACATGTGCGCACTGGCCTACGCCTCGGATTGGTCGCTGCTGGATGCGGTGTTGGCGCGCTACGGCCGCACGGTGCTCGATGACAGTAATATCCTAGGAGCAAGCCTTGACCACGCGATGTGGTTCCATCGGCCTTTCCGGGCTGACGAATGGCTGCTTTACGTCAAGGATTCGCCAAGCGCGCAGGGCGGACGCGGCCTCGCTCGGGGCTCAATCTTCAAGCGTGATGGCACTCTGGTAGCGACGGTCGCCCAAGAAGCTGCGATCCGCACGCGACGCTGATCTCAGTTTGCGCACAGCCGTCGGATGGCTCGGCGCTGTAAACTGAAGTTTGCAGGATTTCCCTGATATCCAGCCGATTCTTGCTGCCATCAGGCGTACACACCTTAATGCTAGCAGGCATTCAATCCGTATCCCTCCGGCGGCGCTTTCAATTACCCACAAATTCTCCTCCGACCATGGCGCCCAGCGCGATGTCGGTGAGGCGTGACAGCCCGCGCCACATGACGTTATTGCCGGGCGGCGGATCGCTGGCGCGGGCGAGATAACCGCCGAGCCGGGCGACCTTGATCAAATAGTGCGAGAGCGTTTTCTGTCTTGCTTTTGGTTTGTCGTTGACGAGGCGATCGAGCACGCCGATTTCAGTCGCACTCAACGCGAGGGTTGGCGGCGCGTCTGGGGCGGAACGGTTGAGCATCGTCATCCAGAAGACGCGCCAACTTAGGATGCAAAACAGCGAGATCAGATTGGTCAGACGCTGGGCGGTCCTGAGCTTCGACTCCTCAGCTTTGCAGCCCGATTTGAGGATCTTGTGGAACACCTCGATCTTCCATCGCAAAGCATACGATTCGAGCTTCTCAATGGCGTCGGTGCGAGAACCAACAGGCAGGTCGGTGATCAGCTTCCAATCGATCTTCTTTCTGTTTTTCGGCGTCCCGCGCTCTTCGGCATGGATCACCGTCAGGGTCAGAGCGGGATAGCGCTTCTGCTTTCCGATCGGCGGCAGGACGCGAATCTTGCGATACCTGATCTCAAGAACGGCCTGGTCGGGATCGCCGTTGCTGTCTCTGACTTCGATGCGATGGAGCCCTTTGATGGCGACCTCGTCCATTTCGTCGGCGATCGTGTGATCCCCGTCTCCAGCCAAGCAGTCGACGCAGGTCCTGATCAGGAAATGAGTTCCGATCTCCTGTGCTGCGCAGAAAAGCTCGTAAATGTCACTCTCGCGATCACCAATGTGGATGCATCGTCCCGGATGATCCAACAGCTGCGTAGACTGCTTGAGATTTTCCAACCACCGGACGCTTTCCTTTTTCTCGATGGGAATCCGGGTCGGATTGATCTTCTTCTTTAGCGCTGCCGTCCCCTTGAATTTCTTCCGGGTCCAGAACTTGACGGCCGCCAACCCCAGCGGCACCCCCTCGATTGTAACCGCGAGCTCGAATGCATCAGGATGCCGCAAACCGTGTGCGATCTGAGGCGGCCCGCCTTATCCCGTCCACTGTTTATGCTCTTGGTGATGCCGATCGCTTCTGACCTCTCGCGTTGATAGCTGAACTCGGTTGTATCGTGCAGCACAAGAACGAGACCTTCAGTGGCGGCGGCACGATCACGTGTCGATTGGAAATGGCCGGCCAGAATGTCCGCTTCGCTGACCCGGTCATTAGAGAAGAAGCGGTAGGCTGCCTTGGTATTCGCCCAATCCTGGCAGACGAGCGGAATGCTTTGTCCCATGGCGCTTCCAATCTGCGTGAGCAGTTTGCGGAATCTGTCGCCGAGCCGCGCGTCCCTAAACTCGCATCCACTACTCTCTCGATCAATCCAACTTTCACCTTCCAAGGACCGCAAACGGCCTTTTGCCATCGATCCCTTAATGTCAGCCCCATAGAGCACCCCCTCGCGAATCAGGTGCTCAGCAAGGAATCACAAGTGATTCTTTCGATTCAAGATTTCGCCAATCAGCGGATCAGCCCGAGTTGTCAAAGTTATGGGTAATTGAAAGCTACGCCGGATGCATACTTCAATCGGCACAAGATCGCAAGTGTTTCGGTCTAACTGAGGTTGGATCTACTTGGATCATGATGTACTGCATCGAGCTCTATCCGACCGATCAGAAGTCAGCGCTGGCGTAGGATAACTATGGAGTACTGCATTGACCGACAATCGATACATTGCTCGCGGTCACCGATGATCACTTCGGGCGGCTTGCCTCTCTGAGGATATTTCATCAGCGGAAGTTCAAGAGGTGTAGCGTGGTTAACACAGTCAAACTCGAACGTCATGACGTGATCGGCACTATCACGATCGACTATCCTCCAGTGAACGTGCTGAGCGGCGCAGTGCGCCGCGGTATCGTAGATTCTATGAATGCAGCCATCGCCGATCCGAAAGTGAAGGCGATCGTTCTGACGTGTGCGGGCCGTACCTTCATTGACGGAGCGGATATCACCGGAATTTGGCAAGCAATCGGAAGGGCCGAGTTGGGACGAGATGATGGAGGTGCTGGAAAACTCGCCAAAGCCTGTCGTCGGTGCGATCCACAGCAACCGCCTCCGTGGAGGGCTTGAGGTGGCGTTGGTCTGCCACTATCGGGTTGCGACCAAAGACGCTAAGCTGGGTCTGCCCGAGGTCAAGCTGGGCCTACTGCCGGGGGCCGGTGGCACGCAGCGCCGACCGAGTGCAGTGGGACCAGAGCTTGCGGTCAAGATGATTGTCGGCGGCGATCCGATCAGCACGGCGGACGCGCGGAAAAATGGCCTGATCGATGAAGTTGTCGCGGATCCGGCTACAGGCGGCGAGGCGTTTGCTCGCAAGGTCTTGTCCGAAAAGCGGCAGCTCCGCCGACTGCGGGATGACGACTCCAAGCTAGCGGCGGCCATGCGGACCGCTCGCTATTTACCAACGCTGTCGCCGCGATGACTAAAAGGCGCGCGGTCGGGAGGCGCCGTTCGCTGCGGCCGACGCCGTGGGTGCGGCGATCGACCTACCATTTGAGGAAGGCCTGAAGAAGGAACTCGATCTCTTTAAAAACTGTTCGCCGGCGAACAGTCGAAGGCTCAACAGTATGCCTTCTTTGCTGAGCGCGAGGCCAAAAAGATAGCTGGCTTGCCCAAGGGTACCGAGTCGCGTCCGATAAATCATGTCGCGATCCTCGGCGCCGGCACTATGGGCGGCGGCATCGCGAGTCGTTTGCCAATGCCGGCATTCCCGTAACCCTGATCGAGACCCGCGAGGAGCAACTCAAGCGTGGCCTTGGCATCATGCAGAAGAACTGGGAAGCGACCGCCGCGCGTGGTGCCATCCCGGTGGATGAGCCGACTAAGCGCATGGCGCTGATCACCGGCGTTGTTGGCATCGAGAATGTCTGCAATGCAGACCTCATCATCGACGCGGTGTTTGAGACCATGGCGGTGAAGAAGGAGGTGTTCGGCAAGATCGACCAGTACGCAAAGTCGGGCGCGGTGCTCGCCTCCAACACCTCCTATCTCGATATCAACGAGATCGCGAACTCGACCAAGCGTCCGCACGACGTGGTCGGCATGCACTTCTTCTCGCCGGCCAACGTCATGGAGCTGTGAGAAATCGTGCGTACGGACAAGACCGCGTCGGATGCGCCGATCACCGCCGTCAAGATCGCGCGCAAGATCGCCAACGCGCCAGTAATCGTCGGCGTGTGCCATGGCTTAGCCGCCAATCGTATGTACGATCGAAGCGGCAAACAGGCCGAAAAGCTGTTGTTGAGGGCATGCTGCCGCAGGAAGTGGACGCGGTGATGACGAGATTTGGCATGCCGATGGGAACGTTCGTCATGCACGATATGGCAGGTTTGGATATCGGCTGGCTTTCACGCAAGGATCGCGGCGTCAAGTCTGAGATCGCGGATGCTCTGTGCGAAGCCGGCCGCTTCGGCCTGAAGGCGGGCAAGGGCTACTATAAGTACGAAGCGGGCTCGCGCGTGCCGCTACCGGATCCCGAAGTCGAGAAGCTCATCGGCGAGACGCTCGAGCGCCTGGGCAGAAAGAAACGCGCTGTTAGTGACGATGAGATCCTTGAGCGCCTGATGTACCCGATCATCAATGAGGGCGCAAAGATTCTTGAGGAAGGCGTCGCCGCGCGGCCAAGCGACTTGGACGTCGTCTGGCTGTTTGGCTTTGGATGGCCGATCTATCGCGGTGGTCCGATGTATTGGGCAGACCAGATCGGGCTACACAAAGTGCTGGCGAATCTGAAAGTGCTCCATGCGTCACTAGGAGATGATTTCAAGCCGGCGGCCCTGCTCGAAAGCTAGTAGCCGACGGCAAGAAGTTCGGCGACTTTAAGGAGCCGCATCGCTACCCCGAGCCGGCGGTATAATCGCTCGCCCTCTCACCTTCGCTATCCAAGGAGCGGCTCGTTCGCGACCAAGAGGCGCGGCACCGGCAAATTAAGCGCGGCAACAACGCTAGGTCGCTTTTTCAGACGGTCCGCAGTTGCTCGGAACGTCGACGCAAGAAATGCGCGCTTCCAAGCAGCAATACACCCAAAAGGATGGTGAGCGTCGACACGGCCGCGATCGTGGGATTGATCTCAAGGCGCAGATCGTCCCACATGCGGCGCGGCAGCGTGACTGCGCCGAATCCTGACAGAAACAGTGCTACGATCACCTCATCAAAGGATGTAATGAACGCGAACAGCGCGCGACCAGGACTCCTGGACGGATCAGTGGCAGCGTCACCTGCCAGAATGCGCCGTGAGGGGCCGCGAAGACTAAGGGCCGCTTGTTCGAGCCTCGGATCGAGGCCGGCCAAGCTGCTACTAACGCTGGTCACAACGAACGGAACGGCGAGGTAGGTGTGCGCCAACACAATCCAAATTGGTGTGCCGATCAGGCCGTAGCGAGAGAAGAAGTAATAGACGCCGATCGCAACCATAATGCCGGGCACGATCAACGGCGATAGGATGAGGCCGGTCGCGAAGACGCGCAGGGACCGCGGTAGGCGTGTGATGCCGACCGCGCACAACGCGCCTAGCGTCGTCGACAGCAGTACATCCGACGCCGCTATCCAGAAGCTGAGCCAGGTGGACTGCAGCGAATCGGTGCTGCCAAAGTAAGCCTTGTACCATTTGAAGCTGAAGCCCGGCGGTGGGAAAGTAAGGTAGTTCGCCGACGAGAATGATACGACCAACACAACGATGATTGGGAAGGCAAGAATCAGCAGAATAACTCCAACAATGGTCGTCGGCAGTAGTCGACTTGTCAGGAATTGTGTGGTGCTCATCGCAGGTTCATCCGAAAGGCGTTGCCGACGCCCGGCAGACGCCGGGCTATGGCGATCAGGCCGAGCGCGGTCGTCCAGCAGCAGCACGACAGACAGCGCCGCCGCATAACCCCAATTGAACTGTTCGGCCTGCTGGGTAATCAGCATCGAGAGCGTGATCTCGCGCGAGTCGCCGACCATCGCCGGCGTGATGTAGAAACCCAGTGTTAGCCTACCAAGGGAGGCCCCCCGGCTCTGCCGGGGAGGCAGCAGAAGTTTGACATTTCAGGCAGTCGTCCATCGACGAAACTCGCGACTCGTGAGCCACCACGCGCACGAGAAGAAGTTTGACGATGGACGATTACGAGAGCCTAAGCCACAGCAAATGGGAGTGCAAATATCATGTGGTCTTCATTCCGAAGTGCCGGCGGAAGACGCTGTACGGGGAGTTGAGGCAGCATCTCGGGGAGGTATTCCGCAGATTGGCAATGCAGAAGGAGTGCAGGGTCGAAGAGGGCATCTGATGCCCGATCATGTTCACATGATGATATAGATCCCGCCCAAATATGCGGTGTCGCAAGTGATTGGGTACATCAAGGGCAAGAGCGCAATCCATCTGGCCACGGGTCTATGGAGAGAGGAAGCGCAACATCGTGGGGCAGCATT
>NZ_JAAVLX010000028.1 GCF_013114825.1 Bradyrhizobium australiense
TGAACCGCGGAAAGTCCCAGTGCATCACGCCGATTCCCGTCATTACGAAATCCGCAATGGAATCGGCATGGATACCCCGAGCATTGGTAACGATAAGATCGCCGACGCGATCGCGGATCGGCAAGATCGCGTCAATGCCCGCGGACGTCGACTGGAACCAGCGCAGCCGACGCGCCTTGTCCAATATCTGGACAGGAAAATCGATGCCGGAGCCCACGATGACATCCGCATCCGCCACGTGGGCTTCTAGCGACGCACGGTCCTTGGCGCTCAATACACGCAGATCGGGAAAGCGCTCACGGGCGAGGCGAGCGATCTCGGAACCATGGACAAGGACAGTGACCGCATCGCTGGGTGTAGATATGGAGGATGTCATTACCTGCTTGTCCCCGTAACTCGTGCATGAGCGCACAAAATTGACTGAAGTGATTGTGGAGCTGATTGCGCTCGATCGACGTGGCAATAGGGTCTTGTCGACTCAAGCTCCTGTTGCCTGCGCCGCTGCGCTCTGCGCGAGTTGTCACAGCAAAATGTGATCTTCGTCAATAGCTCGATCCTTTGCGCAGATACTACCAAAGCAGATGTTTGGATTTTGCCCGATGTAGGGCTTCGTCTTGCAGAATTGCTGCGCCTGATATCGCCTCATCCAAGAATCGCTGCGAGATCACGTCGTGAAGAAGACAAGCGAGGACCATCGCACGCGGATAGGCGATCGCGTATTAGTGCGCCCGATCAGTTTTGGTTGCTTTAGACCAGCAATTGTCTGCGGCATCGGCGCAATGACATACCTGCCTCCGGCAGCGGTTGAAACTGAAGTGCTCTCGAGTTTAAACAGATAGGTGAGGAGGTCGCCGACAATGCCCTAATCGCCCACTTCAAAAATTCGGACAACTTCGTCGATATAGATGGCGAGGACCGCCTTTCAGTGTCCGGGCCAGATTGCGGACCCCTCCTAAATGCCGAGGGAACATCAATATCTGGCGCAAGCCAACTGGACCCTTCTTCTTTGGTTTGCTCGCTCGTGAGCAGAATCGGAGACCGGCAGGCCACATCAAGTGATGATTTGGCATCACCGGGCGCCGATAAGATGCTGATGAACGAGGCTCGATTTTTCAGGCCGAGGATCCGGCAAGACGTAAGCCGTGCCGCATCCTTGAGCGCGGTTATTCGCATTTTTGAACGCCAAGAATTGCCCGCGCCTCGGCAGGTGTGGCGACGCTGGCGCCCATGCGCTCGATGATCCCGACTGCATTTTCAACGAGTTCGGCGTTGGATGCCAGCACGCCACGGCGAAGATAAATGTTATCCTCTAATCCGACCCTGACATGCCCGCCCATTGTCACCAGCTGTCCGACCATTCGCATTTCATCTGGACCGCAGCCGAATCCACCCCAGACGGCCCCAGGAGGTAGAATCTCTCGTCGCTTGGAGAGCGATCGCAACAGCGGAAGCGCCGTAGCCCGTGCTGAGACAGAACTGGAAAAGGGGGGCGCCTCAATTAGCTGTTCTGATATAAGCCTCTTGGCAGTTTCAATGTGGCCCAGATCGAAGCATTCAAGCTCGGGCTTGACGCCGGCTTCTCGCCTAAGCTTCGCAAGCTCTCGCAGATCCGAGATGCGTGCAACAAAGATGCGCTCCCCGAACGCCATCGTGCCGCAATCCAAGCTGCTAAGCTCAGGTTGAAGGTTGATGGCGTGGAGACATCGAAGGGTCTCTTAAGGGTACTTGTTTCGACGATCTTTGCCGGTTCAACGGAATCGAGCACGAGTTCGCCGTCCATTCCGCTCGTCAAGTTGATGATGACGTCAGTGGATGCATCCCGAAGCTTCTTGGCGACCTGTTCATAGAGTTCGAACCGGTTCGATGGGGCTCCGGTCTCTGGGTCGCGGACATGAATGTGAACGACCGCAGCCCCTGCTTTTGCGGCGTCCAGAGCCGCATCCGCAATTTGCGACGGCGTTATGGAAATGTTTGGATGCTTCGCAACCACCGCGGCATTCCCACCCGTCACTGCACACGTGATGATGGCTTTCTGTGACATTAAGAACTCCTGCGTTGATACGTGAGATCTGCTCTATCGACCTTGGATGAGTAGTGTTCGACTGTCATGTGGTCACAGCGGCGGCGAAGGCACACGATGCCGAGCATTTCGGCGCCCCGCCGTGACGCCAGTCCAGCGGCGCAAGTCGCGATCAAGCTCCGGCAGAAGTGCCGATCATGACGCGCGATTCTTTAAGATCCCGTGGTTCGATAGTCTCACGCGGCGCTGCGCAAGGAGTATCTCGATCACCATGTCACGCGCGGCCGCAAGTTCGGTTCTGTTGCGGTCGGCCGACATCGCGCGGCAAGCTTGCCGACCTGATAAATCCCCATTGATTGGTCCCTCTCACATCGGGAGTTTGCGTAGACCCTGTTGCCTGTGCTTCGGCCGGGGCGCCGCCGGGTGACATCCATAGGGCTTTCCGTGAGCAAATTCAGTTGGGAGGATCGCGACCGCCATACCGTTGACGCAGGCAATCACCGGCTTATTGAGATCGCGCAGTTCCTGCACCCCGCCGAATCCGCCGACGCCCCAGTAGCCGTCGGCTCTCGTCTTGCAGCCGCCAACCTCGTCCCTGTTGGGATGTACCGGCCAGATCTCGCCGCCAAAGCCCATCTTGATCGATTATGCGATGACAGTGGCTGCCCGCTTGCCGCCGAACACGGCAATGGATCTCGGTCGCAGAAAGACGCTCAAGCCTATTCATCGGTCAGGCTTCCCGGCGTTACAGCGATGAGGGATGGTCTCAAGGCCGTTCGAGGGCTCCGCGCAATATGACAGAGTGGCAGTTCGTGACGACGCAGGCGAAGCTTCCAACTCGCCAGGTTACTGCGGTTTTTCTTCAATTGGCTTGCTCGGTGCTGAGCCCCCGAGGCTGGCAAGTCGTTGTACGTGATGGTCGGCATCACCGAACAGCATGTCGAGCATGGTCACATGTTTGAAATAGTGGCCGATGCTATACGCCATCGTCATTCCAATGCCGCCATGGAGCTGGACCGACTGGTGGCCGATCGCCTTCGCGGTCCGGCCGATCTGGACCCTTGCCGCGGAAATGGCACGCTTGCGCTCGGTCGCGTCGTCTTCGGCCACCATCATCGCGGCATACATGGCCATCGATAGCGACTGCTCCAATTCGACGAACATGTCGACCGCCCGGTGCTGCAACACCGGGAAGGCACCAGTCTTCTTGCCGAACTGCTCGCGCGCTTTGAGATAGTCGAGCGTTATAGCTTGCATTCAAGGCGCCGACGGCTGCCCAGAGCGCTGTGACCGCCTCGTTCGCTACGCGGGTGATAATTGGGAACGCCCCTTCCGGATCGCCAACGACGTTGACTGTTTTAACGCGCACATTCTCAAGGGTGATCTCGGCCGCGCGCAGACCATTCTGTGTCGGATACCCACGGCGTGTGACGCCTCGCGCGTTGGCGTCGACCAGGAAGAGGCCAATCCCATTGTTTTCCCGTCAATCTCCGGCAGTTCGCGCCGATATGACGATATTATCGGCCGTTTCACCGTGGAGGATGGGACATTTTGTGCCGTTTAGTATCCACTCGTTGCCGTCATTCTTCGCCTGCGTCTCCATGTCGAAGAGGTCGTAGCGCGACTGCGACTCGGCATAAAAGGCGAGCCTCATCCGACCGTCGGCGATTGCGGGGATCAGGTCGGCTTTCTGCGCCTCGCTCGCCCCAAGCCGAATCACACCGCCGGCAAGAACTACCGTCGCCAAATAAGGCTCGATGATCAGCGCCTGGCCGAACGCCTGCATAACAATCATAGTCTCGACGGCGCCACCACCGAATCCGCCATGCCTTTCCGCGAAAGGCAATGCCAGCAGCCCGATCTCAGCGTATCGCGTCCACATCGCCTCACTGTAGCCTCGCTCACCCAACTGATACATGCGACGGCCATCGAAGCCGTAGCTGTTGTCCAATAGCCGCTCGACGCTATCCTTGAGGAGCCGTTGTTCTTCCGATAAATTAAAGTTCACGGCAGAAATCCTCCTAAATTGGAACGCTGGACCAGGAACCCTCGAAGCATGAGAGCCCGAGAATCGCCTTGGCAATGAGCGTTTCTCCGACGCCTGCGTTGACAACATAGTGGTCACCGTCGTCTACGGCCCTCGTGAAGCCAGATCGGAGCCCGCACCGGGCTCTGAGAAGCCTTGGCACCACCAATCCCCAGCGTTGACGATACGCGGGAGACAATACTTTTTCTGCGCCTCTTTGCCGAAGGTGTAGATCACCGGGCGGACCAGCCCGCCATATCCGAACTGTGTCCAGGCGCGAAACGCTCGCACCTCTTCTGCGAAAACGTAATGTTGCACGAGGGTGGGTCCATCCCGTACCTCCATACTCCCTCGGCAAGGCGCCAACGCGCTTCTATCGAGGATGCGCACTCCGGCGGCCCTTTCGTCCTTTGATCGCCGACAGCCTTCGCCTAGTTTGCGCCGCAAGTCTGGCGGGACATTATGACTTAGAAATTGGCCCACTTCATCGCGGAACGACTGCTCTGCTTCTGTGAATGCGAGATCCATTGGAGTCCCCTTTGAGCACACTGAGCTCCCGATTTAGCGCTGTCGGACGCTAGCGCCGACGCGCTCCGGACGAGGTAACTTGGCGTGCCGTTTAGCAAGCTTTAGCAATCGCTCACGCACCTCACCCTGCACCGGCCCGCTTCGCCGAGCGTTGGCATCGACATGAATTAACATCTGCTCGGCCATGGCGGCCGGCTTGTCGCCCCCCTCGCGAATGAGAATGTGAAAAAGGTGAAGGCGCTTGTCTTGGGCGCCAAGCACCTGCGTGAACACCTGGGCGCAGTCGCCGGCGCGCAACTCCCCGAGATGGGACAGATGCGTCTCGACTGTATAGAAAGCTCCGCACTTTGAACGGTACTCGCTGTCCACCCCGATATAACGTTCCAGGGTGCCGGTGGCCTCGCTGAAGAGCTGGAGGTAGCGGCTCTCATTGATATGCCCGTTATTGTCGAGCCAGTCAGACGGCATCTGCACCGGCGGCATCCGCAGTGGTCCGGAGCCGTTGTCAATCTGGAAGCTGTTGTCGCGCAGCCCCTGCTCCCAGAGCGCAAGTGTCTCGCCAGCGCCAGCGCCCTGTGAGCGCAAGCCTTGCAGGATGGCCACATAGCAGTCGTCGCGTTCCTGTTCGATCTCGAGACTGGTAAGCTTCTCGCCTCGATCGTCTGCTTGCTTGGCGAGCTTGTCCAGGAAAGCGTCCGTAAGCTCTGGCACGTCAGTGAGCTTCGACCAAGGCCACTTCAGCATAGGCCCCCATTGCTCTATGAAGCGGCGCATGCCGCCTCCCCCGCCAGCAATGCGGAAGGGGCCCATGATCGCTCGGCGCAGCCCAAAGGAGTAACGGATGGCGTCGTCGACCTCCTGCACCGTGGCTTGATCATCGTGCACCAACCACAGTGCCTCGCGCCACATTGCCTCCTGGAGCCGGCTTGCGATAAACCCGTCCACTTCTTTGCGCACCACGAGGGGGCGCATTCCGAGTCCTCGGTAGATCCCCGCTGCCCGCTCCAGCGCCTCAGGCGCCGTGCTCTTTCCGGCGCAGAGCTCAACCAGCGGGAGCATGTACACTGGGTTGAACGGGTGCGCGACTAGGAAGCGCTCAGGCCGATCCATCTCCGCCGCCAACAAGGACGGGCGCAGGCCTGACGTCGACGAGCAGATTAGTGTCTCCGGCGCCGCGGCCCGGCTTGCCGCCGCGAGTAGCTGCTGCTTGAGCTCCAGCCGCTCCGGCGCAGACTCCTGCACGAGTTCGACGCCTTGCACCGCGTCCGCAACCGACTCCGCAACCGACAGGCGCCCCTCAGGCGGCAGCGGGACTCGCGTCAATCGCCGGTACGCGCGCCGCGCGCTGTCTATCTGGTGCTGAACTTTCTCCACAGCACCGGGCGCAGGGTCACGCAGCCGCACGTCCACTCCATTGAGGACAAACCGGGCGGCCCACCCGCCCCCGATCGCTCCAC
>NZ_JAAVLX010000029.1 GCF_013114825.1 Bradyrhizobium australiense
CTCTCGACCGGCCACGGTACAGCGCGGCCAGATAGCCGCCTGTCGCCGCAAATCGCTCGACAATTTACCGAGCTCGACGCCGCCCGCCGCGCATTCGTCAGCGGCTTCACCGTCCCGCAACTCGTTGGACCGGCTCGATCCCAATCACGAGATCACCCCCGGCGCTCAAATCCCCATAGCGCCTGCGGCACCGCTCTACGTTCCTTAAGCGCGGTTTCCTCCCTTGGAGGCTTTCGGACGCCGGCCGCCGAACACGCGGCGCGCTCCCTCAAGCGGCCGGCATCCCAAACCCTTCACAGCAAACGGACATCGCTCAGGGCGCTCCGCAGGTCCGCTTTGGGCCGGCGAAAAACGGAAGTCACGAATGGACTACAACTACTCCATACTATCGTCAGCGATTAATATCTAACGTGAACTGGTTCACAAATGCACAAGAGGGCCAAACGTAACCGCGCACGATATGCAAGCCCGGGCTCTTGGCGGATGTGCGCTAGTGCGATCAGCAGGCCCGAGAAAGCGTCGAACATCGACGTCCACGGCGCTTTCCAATGATCCCAAAAACGATTAATCTCCTTCTCTTCACGCAATTCAGAAACTTGATCGGAGAATAAGCCACACGATAAATCAGATGGAGGAACCTATGGTGAAGAGAGCGATTACGCTCGGCGGCGGTGGTCCCGCAGCCGGCCTGCACATCGGGGTTCTGGAAGCTCTTGCCGCCGCCGGTATAACGTTTGATGTATGGGCATTGTCCTGTATCGGCGCGTGGGTTGGCGTTGTTTACAATCAATTCGGCGATGAAAAGAAAAAAGTCGAAAACAAAGACAGGGCCGAACTGACCTATCAATTCTTCAAGAATGGCGTTTTTCGGGACGACGAAAGCTATGAGCGCTTTCCGATAAACACCGTTTTCGGACCGGATTGGCGCAGCAATATAAAGGCTCTGAATAACTTCGTCACCGACCCCGACAATTATAAAGACTTCCTGTGGGACCCGTACAAGATGATGGATGTCTTCCAGGACTCCATGCAGCTTGTGTCCAATCAGCTGCCCCGCAAAAAGAAAAAGTTCAAGAAATTGGATGAGGGAGATTTCAATAGATGGATCCTCAACCAAGCGATGGCACCCAATCCCTTCGTCCGTTATTTCACGTCCATGATGTATTTGTCCAATGTCAACGGCCTGTCGAGGATCAACTATCCGGAGAGCGAGTTTATGAAGGGTATAGATTTCGACGAGCTGGAAAAGCAAGAAAAGCCAGCCATCTTTCACAACGCCTGGAATCTTGACGAAAAGAGGCTTGCGTTGTTTTCCAATCGCAAAATGACAAATACCAAAGAGTACAAGGGTTCTATCGACGCACGCTCTTTATGTGCGTGTTCGGCTCTTCCTTTCATCGAAGGAACCGTAGAGATCGACGGAGTGACATACTGCGAAGGGGCCTTGGTCGACACGGTCAACTTCTGGAGCTTACTCGAGGAGCACGATAAGCCAGAGGATAAACTCGACGAAATATGGGTGAGCCGTATCGTCGATTCGAAACAAGTTCGCAAACCGGAAAATCTTCACGATGCGCTCGCAAATCTTTGCCAGTTGTTTGCAGCGACCGTTGGCGAAGATGACGTCAACCTGTTCAAATACCACGTCCGCTACGACAATCCGGGAACGGGAAAAGAATGGAACGGCACCCTGGTCGAGATTCACGTGCCGGGGCACATCAATTTCAAATGGAACCACAGCAATCTGGATAACGGGCGGGAGCTCGGGAGAGTGTCTGCCCTACACGCCATCGATTCGTATCACAAACACAAAGATGACCCGCATGAGGGAAAGCCACTTTTCATAAACGAGCATCCGGAACGAGACCCGAACTGGGGAGAACTGCGTCGCTATTATGAACGTCTAAAGCAAGCGGCTGCATAAAGATCTATCGGCGATAGGCGATTAGGGAAGAGAAAAGAAACAGGCGATCCAGCGTCGTTGAACAATCTGTAGTCGAGAGTCACCGCAATTGGGCGAGCAGAGCCTTTGCCTGCCTCAAATCTGGCGTGTCAAAACCCTCGGCGAACGAGGCGTAGACCGGCGCGAGGAAATTGAGCGCTTCCTCACGCCTGCCCTGATCGATCCACAGCGCGGCACGGTCCATTGCGGCTCGAAGTTCAAGTGTCTTGGCGTGTTGGCTTCTTGCCGTGTTTAATGCCTGCTCGAGCAGCGCCTGCGCTTCGGCGTCGACGTCTGGTCCGCCGCGGACGACCAGCACCCGTGCCTTCAGCCGATACAATTCGGCCTCCAGAATTCGTTCGCTGTTGCGGCCGGTTGTAGCGAGGCCGTGCTCGATCAATTCCAGCGCGGCCTCGTAGTCGTGACCAATCAACAATGGCGGACACAAAAGCACGTAGAGCGCGGTGATGGCCAGCTGATAACCTGCGCTACGATATTCGTCCAACGCGGCACGGATCTCCCCGAGTGCGCTGGGTGAAGGATCGAGCGACGCCACGCATATGCCCCGAATGGCGCGCGCCAAGCGCCATTGCCGGAATCCATGCTCCTCCGACAGGGCGATACAGCGTTCGGCATGACCTTGCGCAGTCAGGAATTCGCCACGAAGCGCGTGAAGAATGCATGCATAGTAACAAGCATATGCCTGCGAGTGCGGATGACTGATGGCGTCGGCGCGCTGAGTGGCAGCGTCCATTCGCATAACTGCCATATCGGCGCGGCCAAGCAGCCAGAGAGCCCATGACATCAGCGCCAGATCGGCCACGCCGGCATCCTGGCCGGCCGCACGCGCCGCCAGCCTGTCCTCCTCGCTACTCGCCTCGAACGCTTCGTAGGCGCGTTCGATCACTTCATGGGCACCGGTGAGGTGTCCCATGAAAAGGCGGATCATCGCCTGCCCGCGCATCGCATTGAGCAACGCCGGTCGATCGTCGCGCGCTTCGGCGAGTTGGAGCAGGGCCGCGATCGTTTCCTCGGCCAGCGGCAACTCACCGCGCATTACGCTCGCGGTGGTCAACCAGAACATCACCTGGTGTTGCTCGGGAGGGTCTCCTAGACGCTCACATAGCTCACGCGCGCGGGCAAAGGTTGCCATCGCCTTGTTCGAGGCTGGCCCTTGGGTAGCGATCAGGCAGGGCCCGAGAGCGAATTGGAAGTCGAGTTCCAACCTGTCCTTTCGCGCGCTATCGGGCAGATGGCCCGAGGCCTCGATACCTCGTTGCAAATGCGCGATGGCCTCAAGGTTGGCCGAGCGCATGGCGGCCTTCTTGCCGGCATGCAGCCAATATGCCTCCGCCTTTTGGAACAGCCCGGCCTCCGTCAGATGGTGCGCGAGAGTTTCGGGTTGAGTCTCCACAATTTCCGGGAACCGTTGCTCGAAGGCGTCTGCGATCGTGGCATGCAGCGCTGCCCGTCGGCTCTTCAGGAGTCCCGAGTAGGCAGCGTCCCGCACAAGCGCGTGCTTGAAGGTATAGACCGCCTGGGGTATCTCGCCCCTGCAGAATATCAACTCCGACCGAACCAACTGGTCAAGCGCCTCCTCAAGTCTCTCTTTTGGCAACCCAGCTACGGCGCTCAGCAGTTCGTAGGAGAACTCGCGACCCACCACAGCGCCGATCTGAGCTACCTCCCTCACCGGAGCCAATCGATCGAGCCTCGCCATCAGCGATGCGTGCAATGTCGTCGGAATCGCCATTGAGGGCAGAGGACGGTTGAGGACGTAGTGATCGTCCTGCTCATGTAACAGCCCGGTTTCGAGCACCGTCTTGGTCAGTTCCTCCACGAACAGGGGCACGCCATCGGTGCGGGCGAGGATCTGGTCCATTACCTCTTCCGGGAGCGTCTTGCCGGCGGTGACGCGCTCGATTAACGTCGCCCCGTTGCGTCGGTTCAGCCGCGTGAGCGAGATCGTCGTCACATGCGCATGACCTGGCCAGGGCGGCGCGAACTCGGGCCTCGCGGTGATGAGCAGCAGCACCCGAAGCCGCGGTACCTGTTCCAAGGTCATCGTGAGCAGCTCCAGCGACGTCGGATCCGCCCAATGGACATCCTCAACAAGGACAAACACGGGCTGTCGCGCCGCCAAGCCATTGAGCTGAGTCAAAAACGCCGCCAATGTTATCTCCTTGCGCTTCTGCGGGCTCAGCTCTGGCATACGGTAACGGTCACTGGGTGGTATCGACAGAAGGTTGGCCAGAGGTAGCACTACGCGGTCGGCATCAGCACCGGACCGCACGAGCAGCGCTTCAAGCTTGGCGAACTTCTCTGCCGGCGGGTCACTCCGCTCGAACCGGGCAGCCCGTTCGAGCTGGCGGATGAATGGATACAGCGCACTGTTAGTGTGGTGCGCCGAGCAGAACTGGCGCACTGTAATGTGCGGTTCGGCGTGGAGCCGCTCGTCAAGCGCTAAAGCAATGTGCGACTTGCCGATACCGGGCTCTCCGGTGAGCATCACCGCGCAACCTTCGCCACGCCTGGCGTGCTGCCAGCGACGCAACAGCATCTCGATTTCTTCGTCACGCCCAATTGGCGGCGCCAATCGGGTTTTGTGCTGTGCCTCGAAACGGCTTTCCACTTCGGTCGTTCCCAGGACCTGCCAGGCTGGTATTGGCTCCGCCCATCCTTTAAGAGCAACAGGGCCGAGATTGCGGCATTCGAAATGCCCATCAGTGAGCCGGTGCGTACTCTCGGAAATCAGCACGGTACCGGGATTGGCGAACGCCTGCAGGCGCGCAGCCAAGTTCGGCGTCTCGCCGATGACCGTCTGCTCTTGAGCCGAGCCTTCGCCGGTCAAATCGCCCACGACCACCATGCCGGTAGCGATGCCAACGCGAACCTGTAGCTCGGTCGCGGGGTCTGTCCGGAGCTTGGCCACGGCATCGACCAGCGCCAGCCCGGCGCGTGTCGCCTGTTCGGCATCATCCTCGTGCGCCTGAGGATAGCCGAAATAGGCGAGCACGCCATCTCCCATATACCGCGCGATAACACCGTCATTCTGGGCGACAACCTCTGCGATGCAGCGGTGATAGGCGCCCATTACGGCCCGCAAGTCCTCCAGATCAAGGCGAGCCGAAAGTGCCGACGAGCCGACCAAATCGCAAAACATGACTGTAAGTTGACGCCGCGCGGCGTTGTCCGCCGACGCCGGCTTGGTGCCCGTTCGAGGTGTTCGCGGAACCTCTCCCTGAAGTTCTGCGATCGCGCGCAGCATCTTGCGGCGATGCCCAAGCAGGACGCCCAGGTCCTTTAGATCCTGCTCCGTGAGATATCGAACGACCGAGAGGTCGATGGCGTTTTCGCGGAATCGCTCGGTGTACTCGCTCAAACCGATCGATGCTAGCCACTCTGCAATACCTGTCATGGTATACCTATGGCGTATACAATGAGAATAGCACATGGGAGAGCCTTGCGAAGGCACATCTGTCGACGGAAGCGCCGATCGCCGGACTTCTCGCCCAATGTAACACAGTGGCCCCGGCGAAAAGTGGACGCTGCCAAGCGCGATGTCTGTTAGCGGTCCAGAGGACTAAACCGCTCGCGCGGTAGGGCGGCGGGGCTGACGGCACAGCCAAGAGGATAGCGCAACGGGGCGTCCTGTCTTGAGATGAGGGGTTCGCAACCTTCACTCAAAACAGGAGCATCCCCATGACCGACGAGGCAGTAAGCCCGTTGCGCCGGCGCATGATCGAAGACATGACGATCCGCAAATTTGCGCCCAAAACCCAACACGACTACGTGCAAAGGGTCAAGCACTTCGCTGCGTTTCTCGGGCGATCACCGGATACGGCGAGCTTCGAGGACGTGCGCCGCTACCAGCTTCATCTGACGGCGAGCGGCGTTG
>NZ_JAAVLX010000030.1 GCF_013114825.1 Bradyrhizobium australiense
AATGCTGCCCCACGATGTTGCGCTTCCTCTCTCCATAGACCCGTGGCCAGATGGATTGCGCTCTTGCCCTTGATGTACCCAATCACTTGCGACACCGCATATTTGGGCGGGATCTATATCATCATGTGAACATGATCGGGCATCAGATGCCCTCTTCGACCCTGCACTCCTTCTGCATTGCCAATCTGCGGAATACCTCCCCGAGATGCTGCCTCAACTCCCCGTACAGCGTCTTCCGCCGGCACTTCGGAATGAAGACCACATGATATTTGCACTCCCATTTGCTGTGGCTTAGGCTGTCGTAATCGTCCATCGTCAAACTCCTTCTCGTGCGCGTGGTGGCTCACGAGTCGCGAGTTTCGTCGATGGACGACTGCCTGAAATGTCAAACTTCTGCTGCCTCCCCGGCAGAGCCGGGGGGCCTCCCTTGGTAGGCTAGGTATGAGCTTCCAGGAGGCTGTCCATCCGGTCCTGACGAGGAAGCTGAAGTTGTTGAAGCTTTAGCCAATCCCCGGAGGACCGAATGGACACCCATAAGAATGCGCCTCTTACTCTGAAAGGTCGAGAGGCGATGGTGCGGAGCGTGATCGGGGGCGGCCTGACGAAGGCCGCAGCCGCGCTCCAGTTCAACCTGATAGCGAAAACGGTCGCCAAATGGGTCAAGCGCTTCCGGGAGGAAGGTGTTGATGGGTTGCATGATCGCTCCTCAAGCCCCCATTCATTGCCAAGCCAGGCCCTGCTTGCCACATGCGCTGCAGTCGAGGCGTTGCGCCGTCAACGTTACGTCGGCAAGGAGATCGCGGTCGAGGTCGGGATCTCTCCGGCAACCGTCAGTCGCATCCTGTGACGATTGGGGTGGTTGAACCGGTTGCGCAACCTGGAACCGGCCGAACCGGTGCGGCGCTATGAACGTGAACATCCCGGTGAACTGATCCACATCGACATCAAAAAGCTCGGCAAGTTCAACCGGGTAGGCCATCGCATCACCGGCGATCGCACCGCTCAGAGCAGCCAGCGTGCCGGCGGAAGGGCCTGGCTGGGAATATGTTCACGTCTGCATCGACGATGCTTCCCGGATCGACTTCAGCAAGGTCATGACGAGCGAGCGACAGGGCTGCGCCGTCGCCTTCCTCAAGGCCGCAATCGCCTCCCACGCAAGCCTGGGCGTCAAGGTCGAGCGCGTGATGACCGACAACGGGTCTTGCTACAAATCCTTTGCCTTCCGCAAAGCCTGCAAGCGTCTCGGCCTCAATCACATCCGCACCAAGCCATATACGCCGAAGACCATCGGCAAGACCGAGCGCTTCATTCAGACCAGCCTGCGCGAGTGGGCCTACGCCCGCGCTTACAACACCTCAAAAGAACAAGCCGCCGAGCTGCCGAAATGGCTCCACCGCTACAATTGGCACCGGCCGCATGGCAGTATCGGTTCGATACCGCCGATCAGCAGACTCGCTCTAACCAGGAACAACCTGTTGAGGCTCCACAGCTAGGGCCTAGCCCAATGGCTCAAGGCGCTGCACCTAGCCACAGGCCCGCGTTGGGTGGCCGCTATCAGCACGCTCGAACGAAGTGGGAGCGTTGATCGAGAATCTCTTCGCCTCAAGCCTAACACGCTTTGTCGTTGAGGCTAGCAAGTTCCCTTCCGTCAGCTGCCGCGACAATTACCAAGAAGCGACCGCTGATTATTGTCCGGTTTCTGACTGCAGTACAAGATTGTCGGGTTCAAAACACCGGCCGCTGGTTGCCGCCTGCGATCTAAACGTAATCAGAAGCTAATGCGCTTGAACATTGCACTGGCACGGCCGTTGCTATTGAGAGGTAGCAATGTCTGAGTGACGGCAAGATGAGCAATGCTCTCCTCGTTTGAACTGCGTGTTCATTTCGGAGAGAGAGGGAGAGCAACATGGGGCCGGCTTGCCGGCTTCGCATGCCGCCGCCGGGGCGCGCTGAAGCCGTCTACGAAAGGTCGTCTTGCTGCGCCAGAGCGGTGCCGACAGCTCGCGATCCTCGCTTGGTACCCAAAGATGGAGAGTTAAATGACTGACCCAGTAGCCGCATCTGCACGCCGCCAAACGACGGACGTAGATTCAATGCTGGCCGAACTTCGATTATGCGAACACCCGCACGATGTCGAAGTGAACGGCATGTACTTGCACATCCTGCCTGGCGTTTTGTCACCGCGCCTAAGTCACGGTCCCGACGCCTTGATGTCGAAGTGGCACATCGAGCCTGGCGCAACGGTACTCGATCTGGGATGCGGATCAGGTATACTAGGCCTTGCAGCACTCCACGCCGGCGCAGGACGCCTAGTGGCTCTCGATATAAATCCGCAGGCCGTGCTCACGACGAAGATAAACATCGAGCAATTAGGTTACGTGGAGAAAGCAGAGGTGCGCCATAGCGACACCTATTCTGCGCTGCAATCCGGAGAAAAGTTTGACATCATTCTCTTTGCCGCCCCCTATTGGAACCGCAAGGCAAATGACGACCTGGATCGTTCTTGCTTCGATCAAGATTACAAAGTCATGGCTGCCGCTCTCGGAGGGGCGCACCTCCGGCTAAATACTAAGGCGGTAATGTATGTGATTTTCTCTGATCAGGGAGATGTTGGGCGGGTCCTGAATTTGGTTGATGAGAGTAAGCTGCGCGTTAAAGATATGCATATCTTCCGACCATCGATTCCAGGCGGGCACGTCCGCATTGTTTGGGAATTCACGGCTCGATGAAAGCTCTCTCAGATCTCGTACACATGCCATCTCGCGCAAGCACGGCGCCATTCGCACGCCCCACTCAGCGCGTCCGCGATCTCGGTCTATGGGGCCGCCTCGTCCGCATGGCGTAGGTGATCTCGTGCGGCTGGCCGTTGATGGTGGAGGCACGCCCTGGCTTATCTGCTGATCTATGGGAGCTGGGCCTACCGCCGCTTGATCTGCTCGGGGCTGGTCTTGCGAGCACCCTAGCGAACTGTGCGATGTTCTTGGCCGGTTTGTGGTTCGCCACAACGCGCCGCCCTTTCCGTGACTACCACGTGATTGCGCATGTCTGGCATTTCGATTGGCCCTTCATGCGACACCTGATCGCGATCGGGATCCAGATCTCATTCATCTTCTTGATGGAATACAGACTGTTCTCGACCGCGGCGTTTCTGGCGGCCTGATCAGCACCAGCGCGCGACGACAGAATTGGCGGCAAATTTGATCGATGCGAGCTTCTTTATCAGTGATGCCGCGCAGAACATTGCGGTGGGCGGCTTGCGTGGACTGAAGGACACGGGGGTGCCGCTTCTGTTCGCCTGCATAGCTCATTGGCCGATCGGCTTCTGCCTTAGCTACGTGCTTGGCTTCGTGCCATTGGCATCTGGATTGGCTTATCAATTGGGACGACCACCTACGCGGGGCTCCTCGTTCTGCGTTTTGTTGGCGAGCAGATTTGCTCTTCAGAGGTGTCATTTGATCGCGTAAATCCCGGTTATTGGCGAGCGAGAATCCAGTAACGCGAAGCTACTTAAGGGTTCGCTCCGCCTCCATACCGAGGAGAGCCGATCGAGTCGGAAGATGCTGCTGTCGCATAATGTCATCACTTTGGCTAAGCTTCCTTGTCACACGCATCAATCCTACTCCAATCTCACTGTGGTCGCGTGAAGAGCACCGTATGCGTGGACGCTAGCTCGAATCTATAGGCACCAGCATCGCCGGACTCGTACTCCTGGCTCGCCCTGTCCTTCCCACGGATGAGAGCTCGAAAAAACAGGGACAATGCTGTCGGCGCGCCCCCGCTCGCGCCCAGCACAGCCGGACATCGGTGTCCTGAAATCGGGAAAAAGCGCTCGAATGCGGACTTTAATCGTCGACGCGGGACGATCAATATGGACATATCGGTACTATGCAAGGGGGCAAACGTACCGCTGTTTCACGAGCCGACTGTTTGGGGCCGGCAGAGACAATGATTCCGGTTGTTCTGACGTGCCGCCCTCGGACATTCGCTCGGTGGGGCGGACTTACTTGCGCTTCTGAACATCCGGACATATCGCCTCTCAATAGGGAGGGAAGCTAGGATCTTACATGAAGATCGATACCATACGTATTAAGAACTGTCGCTCGTTCGCCGACATGACGTTCTATTTGAACGAGTATACTTGCTTGGTGGGGCCCCAATGGCGTCGGGCAAGTCCACGGTCCTTTGCGCCTTGTTTTTTCAGGGAGATTGAGAATGCTCCGACCGACCTGGCTCACCTCGATATCGAGGACTTTCGGCAATGTCGCGCAGCGCCTTGATGTTGTAGGCATAGGCTGGTCCGCGCTGGCAGCCCTTCTGTTGCGGATGTCCGGCTTGAAGTTGCATCGCGCAGGTCTTGTTGGCGACTAGCGCCGGGCGCGTCCACAGGTAGTCCTCGCACTTGGCTACCAAATGCCAGCAGAGCACAGTGAGCTTGAGAGCCACGGCCACCGCGGCAATCTGATGGCCGCGCCGGGCGCGGATGCGCACGAAAAAGACGTGCAGTGGTGGACCGGGCCGCCTTGGCCGCTGCCCACGCCGCCTCGACCGGCATGGCGCG
>NZ_JAAVLX010000004.1 GCF_013114825.1 Bradyrhizobium australiense
ATTGCGACGCAACACTCGATTGTCATACCCCGCGAATGCGGGGTATCCAGTACGCTGTGGCGGAGCAGCCCGGCATTCCCTGCGCAATGGTTTGACAGCTTATGCCGGGCTCTCCCTGGAGACGAATTTCTTTTGCCTCCATCACTGACGAATTGCGGCTCGCATGACTCGGTTGAGTGCTGCAAGCCTCCGCCAGCTTGACACCAGCCACGGGTGCCAGGACCACACGGTTTTGCCGTACGCAGCTTCCCCTGCCAGAGACTTCAACCAGCCAAGTGCTCGCCAGCCAAAGTACCGACGGAGGCGGTTGAGCGCCGTACGTCCTGAGCGCTGTGTTCACTCACGGCAAAACCGCCCTGCGATCACGTTCACGCGCCCTGGCGCAGCCGAGAGGCTCATGAATCCGCTACCTCCAGCAGGTGAGTAGCATGAGCACAGCGACATCGAGCGCAAGATGCAGCGCGTTCTCAAGCCCGCCAGCGCGGCCCGAAACCACGGGCCAAGAGTTAAGTGACTATATCGGAACAAGCTCGAATCAACACATGATCCGTTGCAGCAACTACGCACTGCGCATTCTTAGTCTATCGATCCATTCGCCGTTTAGACCACGGAGCGCATCTGCAATTGTCGTAACGATGCGCACCACTCCTTCAACAATCGCAACAACGACTCAATCCTGTCACGACACGCCCACGGTGAAGGCGTATCCGTCGCGTGCTGCTTCGCTGTGCGCTCGTGGAGTGCTCAGAAATTGTGCGCGTTGAAAACGCGGGGAACACGCAGCCGGTGCGTTTGCGGAACCAATGAGTCATCAGGCAGCAAATAGAAACTGAAGAAGAAACGGAGCTGCACGATGGCGGGCGTATTTCCTGTTCAGGGATTTGGATTTCTCTCCAACTACAATGGTGCGTTCGTCGCCACTTCCGCGCTCGCCGCCATGCAGGCGATCGCGGGCACCAATGCAAACTCGATCGAGCTCGCTCCGCGGCTCTTTATCCAAACCAGGACGTCGAATGACGTTGTCGCCGATCCCGGCAAGACCGAGAGCGACGCCAATATTCTTCAGGCGGCGGCAAATGCGCAGGCGCTCGGCCTTTCGGTCACGCTGAAGCCCATGGTCTCGGCCCTCGATGGCTCGCTTGCATACGTGCTCAATCCGAGCGATCCCGCCGCATTCTTTGCTTCTTACAAGAACCAAATGGTTCACATGGCTGAAATCGCCGAACAAGCAGGCGTCAGCATGCTTGTGATCGGCAATGAGCTGGGCAAACTCTCCGGAGCGCAATATCGAAGCTACTGGGTCGACCTCATCGATTCGATACGCGCCGTGTTCCACGGCGAGATCACCTATGCAGCTGCAACCGACGAAGCCATCAATGTCAGCTTTTGGGACAAGGTTGATGTCATCGGAATCAACGCCTATCCGCCGCTGACGACGACAACCGATCCGACCGTCGAAGAGATGGTCAATGCGTGGAACAGCATGTCGACCGACGACTACTGGGCGAAGGTGATGAACCACATGTCGCCGGTCGATTTCTTCCATTCCCTTGCCTTGCAGTACGATAAGCAGGTGTTCTTCACTGAGACCGGCTATCGCAGTGTCGACGGAACCAATATCAGCCCCGGCGGCTGGGCCGAAGGCACGACGCAGGATGTTCAGGAGCAATACGATGCCTTCAACGCCTTCTTTCAGGTGTGGGGGTCGGAAGGCGGAAGCTGGTTCAGGGGCGCCTCGATCTGGAACTGGGATACGAACAACAAATACTCGCCGATCGGCTACTCGCCCGAAGGAAAGCCTGCACAGGAGTTGATTACTGAATGGTACGGAGGTCAGCACCAGCCGCCGGGCCAGACACTAACGGGCTCTCCGTCTGCCGACTTGATGGATGTCGGCGGCGGCAACGACGTGCTGTCGGGCGGGGTCGGCAACGACACGATCAAGGCAGGCGGGGGCGACGACACTATTACCGGCGGCCCCGATACAATCCCGAAGCTCACGGAGACGTCAGTCACGGTGACGGGCTACAGCTCCGTCGTCGACGGCGTCGGCGCCAAAATGCAGCTCCTGATCAACGGACAGCAGGTCGGCAACACAGTCGAATTCCACGGCGCGACCGACGCATCGGGTTTCCAGACCTTTACATTCACATTCGCCAACCCGGCTACCGTCTCCAGTCTCGATCTCGCCTTCATTAACGATGTCGCTAACGCCAATGGCGACCGCAACCTTTATATCAAGGACATCACCGTGAACGGCGAGCATCTTGCCGTGTCGGAAGGCGTCAATCCGAGTTCGCCGGGGACGTGGAACCTCTACCAGAACAAGTCCATCCACTATGACATGACCGGCCACCAGGACCTGTTCTTCGGCTCGTCGACGGATGATGACTATCTGGAAGGAGGCCCAGGCAATGATGTGATCAGCGGCGGTGCCGGAACGGACATGATCCAGGGTGGCGCGGGCAACGACACCATCAACGGCGGCCCCGGCGCGGATGTGATCCACGGCGGCGCGGACGACGACACGATGAACAGCGGCGCCGGAATCACCACGGCGACCGATCAGCTCAATGGCGACGACGGCAACGACGTCATCAAGGCCAGCACCGGCGATACCGGCGCCCTGCTCGACGGCGGCAGCGGCAAGGATCAGCTCTATGGCAGCGGCGCCGCCAATGTCATGAACGGCGGTGACGGCAACGACTATCTCTCCGGCGGCGGCGGACTGGACACGATGCATGGCAACGCCGGTGATGATCAGCTCAAAGGCGGCACCGCGGCGACACAAATGTTCGGAGACGACGGCAACGATAGGTTGCAGGGCGGCACCGGCAGCGAGTTTTTGTATGGCGGCAGCGGCAACGACCGGCTGACTGGCGGCGGCGGAAACGACTATCTGGCCGGTGGCGCCGCCAACGATGCCTTCGTGTTCGCTCCTGGCTTCGGCAAGGATACCGTTGCCGACTTCCAGAACACCGATGGCGTGCAGGACATCATTCAGTTCGACAAGACCGTGTTTGCCGACTTCAGCGCGCTCCAATCGCACATGGCCGAGGTTGGCACCAGCGTCGTGATCACCGTCGACGCCAACAACACGATCGAGATTCAGAACAAGACAATGAGCCAGCTGCACGCCAGCGATTTTCTGTTTGTGTGAGACTTGCGGCGACAGTCGCTCGATGCCGAAGACAACGCATCGAGCGGCTAGACCGCACGGTGACACACGGCCTCGACCTTGTTGCCATCGGGATCGCGCAGGAACGCTCCGTAATAGGCGGCATGATAGTGACGAAGGCCCGGCAGGCCGTCGTCGGTGCCGCCAGCGGCGATGCCGGCGCGCCAGAACGCATCGACCTCGGTTCGCGATTTTGCCTTGAAGCACCAGTGGCGGCTGGAGGCCTCGTCCGGCTTCGCACCCCTGTAGATGGCGAGGTAGACGCGATCCGCATGCTCGGCGTCGGCCCGTTCGCCATAGCCGAGCCAGCGGTCGCTGCGGCCGACCTTGACAATTTCGAGCGCTTTCATGATCGCGTCGTAGAAGCGCTCAGCGGCGGCGAAATCGGATACCGTGATGGAGACGTGGTCGAGCATCGATGAGTTCCTCGATGATAACTGAGAACCTCCGTCGTTATTGCGAGCGCAGCGAAGCAATCCATATCGCCGCATAACAGATAGTGGATTGCTTCGTCGCTTCGCTCCTCGCAATGACGCGGATAACTCAGCGCCTTGCGTCAGGACGCCAGCTTCAATCGCTCCAGCGCTTCCTGCAGTTTTGTCTTGCGCGCTACCGCCGCTTCGCGCTTTTCCTTTTCCTCTTCGACGATCTCTTCGGGCGCGTTCGCGACGAATTTCTCGTTGCCGAGCTTGGCGTCGACGCGCTTGATGTCGGCGTCGGCCTTGACGATCTCCTTGTCGAGCCGGGCCTTTTCGGCCGACAGATCGATCACGCCCTTCAGCGGCAGCGCCACCACTTCGCCGCGCACCAGCAACTGCACCGCGCCTTCCGGCGGGCGGTCGGAGAACGAAATCTCGGCTAGCCGTGCCAAACGTTTGACGATGTCGTTCCAGCGCTGCGCACGCTCTTTCGTCTCCGCAGACGCACCCGACAGCACGACCGGGATCAGCGTCGCCGGCGGGATGTTCATTTCCGAGCGCACCGAGCGGATCGCGGTGACGAGATCGACCACCCAGCCGATTTCGGCCTCAGCGGCGGGATCGCTGAAATCTTCGTCAGCATTGGCGAACGCTTCAAGAACCGCGACGATTTCAGGATCGCTGGGCGCCGGCTTAACGATGGCAGCCAGTTCTGCCGGCAGTGGAGCCGGCGCCTTGCGCGGCCACTCGGCCAGCACCAGCAGGCCGTCACGCTTGGCCGTCACGGCCCAGAGTTCCTCGGTGATGAACGGCATGAACGGATGCAGCAATTTGAGGATCTCGTCGCGCGCCCAGGCGATCATCGCGCGGGTTTCGACCTTCGCCGCCCCCTCCTCGCCTATCAGCACCGGCTTTGCGAGTTCGAGATACCAGTCGCAATAGACGTTCCAGACGAAACGATAGATCGCATTCGTCGCATCGTTGAAGCGATAGCCCTCGATCGCCTCGGTGACCTCGCGCGTGGCCCGCGAGGTCTCATGCGCGATCCAGCGGTTCAGGGTTTCCTTTGCCGTTTTCGGCTCGAAGCCTGCGGGCTGCTCGCAGCCGTTCATCTCGGCAAAGCGGCAGGCGTTCCAGAGTTTGGTCGCAAAATTGCGGTTGGTTTCGACCAGTTGCGGCGAGAGCTTGATGTCGTGGCTATGGGCCGCGCCGCGCGCCAACGCGAAGCGAAGCGCGTCCGCACCGAAATCGTCGATCACGCCCAGGGGATCGATGACGTTGCCTTTCGACTTCGACATCTTCGCGCCCTTCTCGTCGCGAACCAGGCGGTGGATGTAGACCGTCGAGAACGGCGCATCCTTCATGAAATGCAGGCCCATCATCATCATCCGGGCGACCCAGAAGAAGATGATGTCCCATCCCGTGACGAGGACGTTGGTCGGGTAATAGCGCTTCACTTCCGGCGTATCGTCGGGCCAGCCAAGCGTCGAGAACGGCCACAGACCGGAGGAGAACCAGGTGTCGAGCACGTCCTCATCGCGCGTGATAAAACCCTCGCGCTTGGCAGGGTCCTGCGCCATCTCGCGCCCCTGCTCCGGCGTGATGACTTCCTGCTCGACGTAATAGCCGAGCGCGTTGCCGACCGCCTCGTCTTCGGTCTCGGCGACGAACACCTTGCCGTCAGGCCCGTACCAGGCCGGAATCTGGTGGCCCCACCAGAGCTGGCGCGAGATGCACCAGGGCTGGATGTTTTCCATCCAATCGAAATAGGTCTTTTCCCAGTTCTTCGGCACGAAGCTGGTCGCACCCGAGCGCACGGCCGCGATGGCCGGCTGCGCCATGGTCTTGGCGTCGACATACCACTGGTCGGTCAGATAGGGCTCGATGACGACGTTGGAACGGTCGCCATGCGGCACCATATGCGTGTACGGCTCGACCTTGTCCAGGAAACCGAAATCCTCCAGCCGTGCCACGATCTGCTTGCGCGCGGCGAAGCGCTCGACCTTGTGCAACTCTTCGGCAAGCTGGCTCGCGCCTTCCGGCAATCCGCGCAGATAATCCTCGTTGTCGACGAGAGCGAGACAGCCCTCCCGATCGAACACGTTGATCTGCGGCAGGCCGTGACGCTTGCCAATTTCGAAGTCGTTGAAATCGTGCGCCGGCGTGATTTTGACCGCACCCGATCCCTTTTCGGGATCAGCGTAATCGTCGCCGATGATCGGGATGCGGCGGCCGACCAGCGGCAGGAGGACGTGCTGGCCGATCAGGTGCCCGAGACGCTCGTTCTCCGGATGCACCGCAACAGCGGTATCGCCGAGCATCGTCTCGGGCCGCACCGTCGCCACCACGATGAAAGTCGAGGGATCGTCGGGGCTAAAAGTCTTGCCCTCGATCGGATAACGCAGATACCAGAGACTGCCCTTGATCTCGACCTGCTGCACCTCGAGATCGGAGATCGCGGTCACCAGCTTCGGATCCCAGTTGACCAGCCGCTTGTCCTTGTAGATCAGGCCTTCGCGGTGCAGTTGAACGAACACCTTCACGACGGCGCGCGACAGGCCTTCGTCCATCGTAAAGCGCTCGCGCGACCAGTCGCAGGAGGCGCCCAGCCTCTTCAACTGGTTGACGATGGTGCCGCCGCTCTCGGCCTTCCATTGCCAGACGCGCTCAAGGAATTTGGCGCGGCCGAGGTCGCGCCGGTGCTCCTGCTGTTCCATCAATTGGCGCTCGACCACCATCTGGGTCGCGATCCCCGCATGGTCCGTGCCGGGCTGCCAAAGCACGTCGCGGCCGCGCATCCGCTCGAAGCGGCAGAGAATGTCCTGCAGCGTGTTGTTCAGCGCGTGGCCCATATGCAGCGAGCCCGTCACGTTGGGCGGCGGGATCACGATGGTGAACGGCGCGGCATCTTTCCGTTCCGAGCGGCCGGCCTTGAACGCGCCGCTTTCCTCCCAGATCCGGGACATGCGGCTCTCGATATCGGCGGGCTGATAGTTTTTATCGATCATGGCACTGCAATTGGGATGTCGGGGGGCGTTCTCGAGCAAGCCGTCGCCGGTCCGCTTAGAGAATACGCATCAAATCAAAGTGGTAGCGCCCGGTTCTGATGTGATCGGCGCCGGGCCGGCCCCTAGAAAGCCGCCACAGCGCCTCAAGTCAACCTGACAACTCAGTCCGGGGCAGCAGGAAGCCACGATAACGCCGGTTTGAATGTCCTGTAGGATCCCGAGCGGCGGCCGCCGGGGCCGCCTGGAGCTAGCGCCCGCGCGAAACCCGCTCGATTTCGGCCTTGACGATCCGCTCCACCAATCCCGGCAGATTGTCATCGAGCCAGGATTTCAGCATTGGCCGCAGCATCTCCTTGACCAGATCTTCCAGCGTCCGCGCGTTATTGCTCAGCACGGTATTGGCCAGCGAATTGAAGGCGGATTCAACCGCGGAAACGGTCGAGCGCGACAAGATCGGCTGCTGAGGTGCCACGTTTTCGAACGACGGCGGCTCGTGAACCGGCTGCCGTCCCCTGCTGGATTCGCTGAACTCGATGTCGTCCTCCGGCTCGATCTTGTTGAAGGACGCTTTCGGTGGCGCCGGATCCGGCACCGCCATCTCGTCAGTGAGTTCGAACACGTCGGCCTCGGGTTGCGCCGGCCTTATCTCGGCCTCTGGCGTCGCTGCATCAAGGCTCGCCAGCATCGCGTCGATATCGTCCTGGCTGTTGTTGCTAACGGCTGGTTCAGGCGCAGGTGGCGGGGCGGCCGGCTTCGGCGCGGGAGCCGGTTTCGGCGGGGGAGCAATCGCCGACGGCGGGATATCCTTCATCACCGGCTTCGGTGGCGGCGCCGCGGCGGCCTCCGGCTTGGCAGCGGCAGGCTTTGCCTCGTCGTCGGCAATGATGCGACGGATCGACGCCAGAATCTCCTCCATCGAGGGCTCTTGGACCTTTGCAGGTTGCGTCATCTCCGACTCCACATCGAAACCATTTTACACCAAAGCCACGAAGGAATGCCGGTTCCGGATATGCAGGCTGGGATTTTCATCGCACAAGCCTGACTTGTCCCCAGATCAAGCCCGCCCGCGGCATCGCGCGGGAGGTCTGCTTCCCCTCAAAACGCAACCCGACGCGCGTCTGTGAGATGCAAAGACGCGGCGCGAATCGCTCAGCTCGCCCCGGAAACGGTACGTCATGGCCGCAAATGATTGCAAGCAAACCGCCCGGCGCTTCAGGCGCCGGGCGGTGATATTCGTCCCGCCTGCGCGGGAATCATAAGTCGGATGTCAGCGGCCGTCCGGTGTGCGAACGCCGGCCCAGCTATCGCGCACCTGATGGTAGTGCACGCTCGGGTCGTAAACCGTGGTGGGCAGGTTCAGCACCTGCGGCGACAGCCGTCCAATCGTGTTCAGCACGGAGTATGACGCGACCACGCGGTCATGCTGGGCGGTGACGAGCGCAACGCGCGCATTCACCAGCGCCTGCTGCGCGTTGAGCACGTCGAGCGTGGTGCGCTGTCCGGCCTTGGCCTCCTCGCGCACGCCGTTCAGCGCGATTTCCGACGCCTGCACCTGCGCCTGAGCGGAGGCGACCTGCGCCTTGCCGGCGACGAGCTGTCCCCATGCGGTGACCACGTTGGCGCGGGTCTGGTCCCGAGTCTGGTCGAGAACGAGGCGCTGCTGCGCCACCGTTTCCTTGGACTGGCGGATCAGTGAATATTCAGCGCCGCCCTGATAGATCGGCACCGAAAGCTGCGTGGTCAGTGATGCGCCGAACGAGCGGTACTGGATCAGGCTCTGCTCGTAGGACTGCTGCACCGCGGCCTGCAGTGTGACCGTCGGCAACAGCGCGCCTTCGGCCACCTTGACCTGGAGATAGCTGACATCGATGCCGAACATCGCCGCGGTAACGTTCGGATTTTGCGTCAGGCCGAGCTCGACAGCGGCCGGCAGCGTCGACGGCAGGAAGCGGTCGACCGGCGAGCCCGGCGCTAGCGCTTCCGGCTCGTTGCCGATGATGCGTCGGAAGTTCGAGCGCGTCGTCGTCAGATTGGCTTCCGCGGTCAGGAGCTGCGTCCTGCCGGCGGCAAGCTGGGCTTCCGACTGCGCCACGTCAGTGCGGGTGACTTCGCCGACATTGAAGCGGTCGCGCGTCTGTTTCAGCGTCTGCTCGAGCACGCGAACGTTGCTCTTCTGCACCTCGACGATCGCGGAATCCCGCAGATAGTCCATGTAAATCGTCGCGCCGCTGAGCAAGACGGTTTGCTCGAGTGACCGCAGCGCTTCGCGCGCGCCGGAGACCTGGCCCTCCGCGGCCCTGGTCCTGTTCGCGGTCTGCTGCCCGTTGAAGAGCGTTTGCGTGATGGTGGCGCCGACGCTGCGTGGTGGATTGGTGCCGTGAATATTGGTTTTCACCAGGACGTTGGCGTTGCCGCCCTGTGTGCTCAGCGTGTCCGTATATTGGTATCCCGCGCTTGCCGTGACCGCGACTCTCGGCCGGTAGCCCGACAGCGCCTGCGGCACGTTTTCGTCGGTGACGCGCACCTGCGCGCGCTGAGCGTTGAGCTGCGGATTGTTCTGATAGGCGCGCACCAGCGCAGCCTCGATCGTATCGGCTAAGACGGGCGTCGGCCCCATGCACACCAATAGAAGGGCCGAAGCCGCGGCCCCGGCAAATGCCTTCACCCCACGCATCCCAAGCAATCCGATCATTTTGGTTGCCCGGCCAATAACCATGATTGCACCACGATCATTAACCGAACGTCGCTTCACTCGAAGTGAGTCCCGGCTCACCTTAGTCCGCGCGTAAGCCGGACGGAACTACCCCGCAAGCAAACACCGTCGAAACTCTTCACGTGGGGCAATCGGGCCACACTTCTGATTTCGAAGAGGATTTAGGTAGCCCGGAGGGCGATTATTGGGCTTGGAAGCGGCTGAAAGGCTAGAAAACGAAGGCCGGAACAAGTTCCATGCCGGGCAGCACCGGGGCAACGGCATCGAACAGCGTCCTGTGACCGAAATCGCCGTGCGAACAGGTCACGAGGGTGGCCCGTGCGGGCCGCGATGTTGCAAAAACGCCCACCAATCGGCCGCCATTTCGCAGCTGCCCGTAGAGCTGCTCCGGCACGATCTCGGTGGCGCCGTTCAGCACGATGACATCGTAGGGTGCGTTCGCCGGGTCTCCATCGGCCGGCGCCGCCGTCCGGACCACGACGTTTCCACAGCCATTGTCAGCCAGACTCGCCTGCGCCTTCGCCGCCAGCGCCGATTCGCTCTCCGTCGCCGTCACCTGGTGCGCCAGCCGGGCAATCACGGCGGCGGCGTATCCGGTGGCACAGCCGACCACGAGGACGCGATCGGTCTGCTTGATCTCGGCCGCCTGCAGCATCTTCGCCAGCACGGCCGGCTTGATCAGGAAGCGCTTGGCCGACGAGCCAGCCTCGCTGACATCGAGATCGAGGTCCAGGTAGGCCAGCGCCTGCTTGTTTTTGGGAACGAAAGCCTCGCGCGGCACCGCCAGCATGGCATCGATAATTCGGATATCGGTCACGTCGCTTGGACGCACCTGACCATCGACCATTTTCTGGCGCGCGGCCGCAAAACCGGACATAGGCTAAGACCCTGAAAGCATGCGGCGTTGCCGCAAGAGAACTGGAAGCGAGAGCTGAAACCGGGCCATCTTTGGTACAAGCTCCGGCAAAACGCAACATGCGGGCGCCTATTGCGAACCACCGCCGCTGGTAGGGAAAGGCCGCCTACTCGATCGTAACGGCAAGCCGGGCGATCAACCGCGCGACCTCGTCCAGATGCTCGGTATCATGCTCTTCAATGGCTTGAACTAGCCGAAGTACGCATTCGTCGTCGCTCAGGGCGGCAACGTCGCTCGGAACGATCGAAGGCGCGCGGATCGAATCGGTCGAAATGGTTGACATCGAATCAGCTCCCGTGAAACCCGGCATGACAGAGCCTTCGGACCGATTGAGTCGAATTGGCGGCCCGTTCCAGCGCCCGTCTAGATGACGCAATTGCAAGCATCCGGTTCCGTCCGCCGTCTGCCCCGGGGGGACAAAACGGCGACAACTCGTTATAGTACGGAGACTTTCAGGCCCTGCTTCAAGCAAGTGCGCAGCCTGCGATTTGGTCCTTTGCAAGCCCGAAAGGCTTTGTTATACGCTGCCCGCTCGCGAACCTTTGTTTCGCCTATTCCTCGGTAGCTCAGCGGTAGAGCATTCGACTGTTAATCGAATGGTCGCTGGTTCGAATCCAGCCCGGGGAGCCAATTGGATGTTCTCATCCGTTCTTTTGCGTTCGCACTCGTTCGCTCCCTCCCCTTAGCCCTTTGCAAATCAAGCACTTCCTGCCTAGCTGCGGGTCGCGGCGGTTCGCGTCCGTTCGCGAACATCGGCAGATTTTCCGGGGTATCGGCCGGGGTATCCCCGACATTCGTTGCCGATGTGTTCTGTCAATACCCCCGACGACGCGGGCAGGTGGGAACATGAAGCTGAAATTTGCTTTGACCGATACAACGTTGCGGCACGTCAAGTCCCGCGAGAAGCCGTACAAGCTGACTGATGGTGGGGGGCTGTACCTCCTCGTCAATCCAAACGGTTCGATGCTCTGGCGCTATAAGTATACGTTCGAGGGAAAGGAGAAGCTGCTTTCACTCGGACAGTATCCAGCCGTTAAGCTCGCGGCTGCTCGAAAGGCCCACCAAGACGCAAAGATCAAACTGCAGGGCGGGACTGACCCCGCAGCGGCGCGGCAAGCCGAGCAGCAGGCCGCAGAGGCGCAAGCCGCGCTTCGCGAAAAGACCTTCTCGAAGGCCGCGGACGAATGGCTCGACACCCGCAAACCGCCTGAAGGCAAGAAGAGCAAGCGGTACGACCGGGATGCGCGCATGGTCCGTTATCTCAAAGAAGGCAAAGGGATCGCGCCCGGTTTTGCCAAGGCGACCATGGATCAAATCGAACTGGGTCATCTTTTGCCACTGCTCAAGGCGGTCAACCATCCAACCCGTATTCGCCTGATCTCGGCGGCCCGCAAGATCATCTCTTGCGCCAAGGCCCACGGCATGTGGCCCAAGGATCGCCCCTCTCCTTTCGCCGACATCGACTTCGAGGCAGGTTTCGCCAAGCACAAGGAGAAGCACCGCCCGGCGATCACGGACCCCGTCAAATTCGGTCATCTTCTGCGCAAGATCGAGATTTATGAAGGCCGCGGCGACAACCTGACCGGCCACGCCCTCGAATTGCTCGCCCTCACCTTCGTGCGCCCGGGCACTATTGCCACCGCTAAATGGGCGCACTTCGATCTCAAGAAGGCGCTCTGGGTGGTGCCATTCGAGGGATTGAAGATGGCGACCGAGCGGTCAGAGGCGGGCAAGTCAGTGGACGACTATATCGTCCCACTCTCGCGCCAAGCGGTCGCGTTGTTGCGCGAGTTGCACAAGATCACGGGCGATGGCGAATATCTCTTCCCGGGCCGTGGCGACGGCCGCACGATCAGTGAGAACACGCTGAACTATGCTCTGCATGGGCTCGGCTATAAGGGCAGTCATTGCGCCCATGGCTTTCGCTCGACCGCCTCGACACTGCTCAATCGCGAGCGGGTCAACGGCCGCCGCCGGTTTGAGCGCGAGCTGATCGAAATGCAGCAGGATCGTCTCGACGCTTCGACCCGCGCGGTTTATGACCGCGATGACCGCCTGCCCGAGCGGATCGAACTGATGCAGTTCTGGGCGGACAAGATTGACGTGCTTCGAGAGAATGTGGTTCGCGACGGCCACGGCGTCAAGATTGTAGCGGATTGGCGCGCGTGACCGCCAAAGGCGCTGACTGGAGCGGTGACTGGGTCGTCAACGAGATGGCCGCGCGGGTTGATCGTGCAGGTCCACGGCCTGTTTCCGAGGACCACAAACCCGGTCTTGTGCCCCCCGACGTAGATTGGCTGATCAACGAGCTGGTCAAGATCAACAGCGAGGGCCGTTCCGATAACGTCATCGTCCAGCACGCGCGGGAGATCGCGTATCGCCTGACCGCGCTTCGAGCTCGCGAGCTAGGCCCCCTCAACCTCGCGGGTAGCATCAAGGATGGATTTACCACCAGCAAGCGCACCACCGAATCCGAAGGGCCCGCAAGTGAACTGGAGCGCCTCGAACGTGCCGCGCTGTCGGGCCCTACGCGTTGGATCAAAGCATGGTCCGCAACTTCGCTGGAAGTGCGGCGGCTGATCTGGCGCCCGGAATGGGGTCCCGTCGTTCGGCAATACCGCGATCTGCATGCCGACGAGACTGGACCCCGCAAGGTTGGCTTCACCCGCGCCAAGCCCCAAGACCTAGGCATTGAAGGCAGCGCGTTGATCGGGCCTAGGCCGGAGGATGTCCTCCACGAGATAAGGCGTGTTCGCCGCGAGCTGGAGGTGGCGCCCGCCGCCGACCGCCAAGGCAACAAATCGAACGGAGAAGCGAAAGCTCTCGCGAATATAGTCCGCGCGGCGGTTGTGGACCTTTGCGGACGCCGCACGGTCACCGACAACCGGCATACGGGGGAAACCACCGGCCCCCTCGCCGACTTCGGCGCCGCCTTTGACGATAGGTTCCGCACCCACATTCGGTGGCGGCTGATCGACCAAGCGAAATAACGGATATTCACCCGGTTATCCAGCCGCGTCCTTTTCAGTTTTGATTGGTCCCACTGAACCGCCGCGGATGCGGCCAACGAACGGGATCAAGACATGCAGACCGAAGAACTCATCGCCCCTACCCAGCGCAACCGCTACGTGCCGCGCAAGGTGGCATTCAGCATCTTGGGCGTTGGCAATACCAAGGGACACGATCTCATCAATCGCGGCCTGATCAAGGCGAAGAAGCTTGACGGCAAAACGATCGTCGAGCTCGAAAGCGTCGAAGCGTTTCTGAATTCGCTGCCCGATGCGCGCATGGCGGCCCGCGCCGCCTAGTCGCAGAAAAGGCGGCCCCGACAGCCGCCCTCTCCAAATCACGTAGGAACACTCAATGTCCAAATTCTATAACAGCACATCTGCGCGCGCGCAAGACGATGAGGCGCAATTCCGCGAAGTGTCGCCGCAACAGGCAGCAGCGCACGATCTGCAAGCACGACGGCTGGGTCAGCGTTTTGCTTTCACCAAAGAGACGGCTCGCACCTATGCGGATCTCGCATACAATGCACGGGTGCGCTCGTGAACGCACGCACCATGGATTGGCGAGCTGAACTGATCGTCGCCAAGAACGGCATTCCCAAACCGCTCTTCGCGAATGCGGTGATCGCGCTGCGCGGCGCCCAATGCTGGCAAGGCATTCTGGCATTCGACGTCTTCGCGCATCAGAGCATGCTCATGGATGTGCCACCATGGCAGTCTTTCATCGACGCGGCAAATTTCCAGCCGCGACCGTGGACTGAGCAGGACGATCTCGCGGCGACGCACTGGCTGCAGACCAAGGAAGCCATTGCGGTGACGCCTGCGGTGATGGCGCAGGCCGTCGAGCTGGTGGCGCGGGACCGCAGCTATCACCCGGTGCAGGACTATCTCAACAGCGTTGAGCACGACAGCATGTTCCGGCTCGACACGATGCTATCGACCTATTTCGGTGCCGAGCAGTCCGAATACACCAAGCTAGTCGGTCGCAACATGATGATCAGCGCAGTCGCGCGGATTTTCCAGCCCGGCTGCAAGGTCGATACCGTGCCGATCATCGAAGGCCCGCAGGGCTTGATGAAATCGACCGCGATCAAGACGCTGTTCTACCCATGGTTCACCGACGACATTAGCGATCTCGGAAGCAAGGACGCATCGATGCAGGTCGCCGGTGTGTGGTGCATCGAGATTGGCGAACTCGATGCGATGAGCAAGGCAGAGGTGTCCAAGATCAAGGCGTTCATCTCGCGCACGGACGACCGCTTCCGTCCGCCTTATGGTCGGCGCGTGATCGAACGCGCGCGTGAATGCGTCCTCATCGGAACCACTAACGAGAGTAGTTACCTCAAGGACGCGACTGGCGCGCGCCGGTTTCTGCCGGTTAAGGCGACCAATATCGATATCGAAGGCTTGCAGCGCGACCGCGACATGCTGTGGGCCGAGGCTCGCATTCTGTACGACGCCGGTGTGCCGTGGTGGTTCACCGGCACGGATACCGGCAAGGCTGCTGCTGCAACAGCCGAGCAGGAACAGGAAGCCCGCTTCCAAGCAGACCCATGGGAGCCGTTGATTGCCGATTATCTCGACAGCCGCCTGCACCAGCCGCCGGATCATCCTGCCTACCAAGTCAAGATTGAACACGTGTTCCGGGACATTGGTCTTAATGAGGTGGCCTGGGATCAGGCCGCCATGAACCGGGTCGCCCGCTGCATGAAGCGGCTGGGCTGGTCGCGGAAGCAGGTCACCATCAAGAACACGGTGCAGGGCAAGGAGGTGATCAAGCGTCCTTGGGTGTATGTGCGCCCTCCGAGTGGTGATGAAGCCGAGCAGGATGCCCGGCAAGTGGTGATCGATGCAGCCAAGAAGGCCGCCGAAGCCGAGCCGGACAGCAACGTCACCACTTTCAAGCGCCACGCACCAGTCGCCGCCGACGCAGTGGTGATGCCGGAAACCGCTGCGCCGCAGGCATAATCACCACTTCACCAGTGTCACCACTATCTAGAGAGAATTGTAGGAGACCGTATTTTTCCCATGAGTTTTCAAGAAGGGAGGAAGAACCAGTGCAAGTGGTTCAGGCTCCTGATCCGCTTCGCTGGCTGGCCCCAGGAGCTGGCCGCGCTTCCGGGGTCCCTGTCTCGCCCCCGATATGCGGGGGGGGAGCGCGGCCGCCCCCGGTACGGCCAGCCCCAGCAAATTCCAAAGGCAACAACAACAACAGAAGGAGTTCAACTTGAAACTGGTTTCTGCCTTCGGCGCGGCGGACCTGCTGGAACTTGACCGGCAAACCGTGCGCCGCGCTTTGCGTCACGTGGAGCCCGAGGGCTACGAAAAGAAGCAGCCGCGTTGGCGGATGAAGACGATCATTGAAGCTGTGGATCGACATCTCGGGCGGCATAACGCAGCGCCTGTTCATACGACGCTGGACGCGCTCTTTGAGGAGTTCGATACCGGCTGTCAGGGGCTCGGCCACCTGCGCGACCTAGAAGAGCGGCGCCGTGAGGCACGCAGGTTGATGGTCGTGCTCGTCGAACTGGATAAGACTATGCGCGCCGATGCTCGCGCACGTCGCGAGGACGAATTGCGCGCTTCATTGCGCTGTGACCAGCATTTCCGGCTGGCCTTGCGCAACTTCGAGCGGCCGTGTGAATGGAGCCTAGATGAATGCTGGGCCGTTTTGGCGGAAGGAGCGGAGTGATGACCGACGATCCGAAATCGCTGGCCGCCGAGCTTGACCGGCTCACCGCGAACGCTGCGCGGCTTGCAGCCTGTCTGCGGCAGCTCGAACCCGAAAGCAGTGTAGTTGCCCGTATTCTCCGTGGCGAGCTGTTAACCCTTGAGCAGGCGGCCGACGTTGCTGAGTGCTCCGACGAAAAAATCCGCAAGCAGTGTGAGTTGACCGCCGGAACGAACCACCCGCTTGGTATCAAATTTGCGAACCGGTGGATGGTCGGCAAATTGGAACTGCTCGACGATCTTGAGCAGGGCAAGATCGACCGGCGTCGTGGTCCGCATGTGCGCCAGCACGCCGAGGAGCGGGCGCGAAAATATGAAGGCTGGGCGCGGCCACAGGAGCCGCTTGCGGTGCCGCAGCGTGCGGCAGGCTGAGGTCTTCAACCTGCGTGTAGGGTTTCGTCAGGAAACCTGCGCGGCATAAGCAGATTGTAGGCAATAGTCTCGCAGATCATGTCCGCACTTGGCGAAACCGGAATTGTAGACCCAGAAGCGCCGTTCGGGTTTTGACCCGTTGCAGACAATCAGGAACCCGCTTAGCGTTAGTGGACTGACGTTGGTAAAAAGGGAGGGCTTCTTATGAGCGGACGTTTTGCGCTTGGCTTCTGTACTATCGCATTGATTTCTTGCTTTGCTTTCCCGAACAGCGGAGTGGCGCAGGGAAAGTCGCTCAAAGATCAACTGGTCGGCACTTGGATTTACGTATCCAGTACAGGCAAGCGTGAAGATGGCAGCGCCGTGCAGCGGCCGAGCTTGCAGGGTGCGGTGACCTACACAGGCGATGGCCGATTCCACTTCATCACGGTGAGAACCGACGCTCCGAAGTATGCGTCAGGCGATCCTGCACGTCCGACGCCGGACGAGGCCATGGCCATCGCGTCGGGCGTCGTTGCTTATACCGGGACTTACACAGTGGACGAGAGCACAAAGACGGTCCACGCCAACGTCGAGACGAGCTCGTTTCCTAATCTGGTCAGCGCCCCCAATCAGCGCCGGATCGTCACATCTATTACCGACGAGGAGTTGAGGTTAACCAACCCGCGCACACCTGCTGGAATAACGCTCGACCTGGTATTCAAGCGGGCGAAGTGAAACCGGGGTAAAAGTGCGTCTTGTGGAGTCTGCTGCTGGCCCAAAGCTGCCGCCAGCGCACGCCAAGCGTTGTCCGCAACTGCCGAAAGCTGACGCTGCTTGCATGGCGCATCCGTTGGTCAACCAAGCGAAACTTGCCTAGAGCTTCGGCCGCGATCACGGCACAGGCGGCAGCGCCCCGCGCCTCCATTTTTGGTGCGCTCCACAACAATCGCTCGTGCGTTGGCGCACGCCACAGGTCGACCCTTCGCAAATCAGCCCGGCGTCTCTAGGTTTCTCGGCATGGCAACATTCTTCCGAAGAAAATCCCTCATGGAAAACTTTGACACCGAACTGGCGGCGCTCCGCAGTCGCGCCGAGAACTTGAGCGGCCGCCATGCAGCAGCGGACGCGGCGTTTCTGGAAGCGAAATCTAAGCTCCAGCGCCATCATCTCGAAGCCGATCTCGATGCCGATGACAAGGTTCGCGCGAAACTGGAGGCGGCGGTCGCTGCTTGCGCCGTGACGCGCGACGGTTACCTCGATGCGCTCGGGGAGGTGCAAGCGCAGATCGCCGACAGCGAGCAGCGGATCGCAGCCGAACGAGCGGCCGCCGCGCGCAAGGCCGCGAGCGAGGAGCTTGGACGCAATCTCGATGCGGTCGAGCGGGCGTTGCCGGACTACCTGGACGCCGGTCGGCGTCTTGCTAATTCGTTGGAGGTAATCCACCATCAGTTCGAGGCCACGCAAATGGCGACTTTCGTTCGCAACGGACAAGCGCAAGTCGAAGTTGCCGCTGCATTTGTGATGCAAGAGCTTCGCTGCATGGTAGACGCAATCCGCGACGGCGTTGCGCCGATCCCGGCGTCGAAAGCGACCGCTGAGCCGGTCTCGGCGATCGAGCCGCGGCCGCCGATGCAAACGATCTTCATGATGCGCTCAGCGCGGTTCCGCGACCACGAAGGCATGGTGCGGATTGCACGGCAGTACGATGACGCCGAGATGCCGGTTCAGACCGCGCAGCGCGCTTTACAAAGCGGCGTTGCCGTGCCGATGACTGATCCATGCCGCGCTAATCTGAAGGGTACGCGTGGCGGGTTTGCTGTTGATCCGCGCGCGCCAGATATCCTGGACCTCGATGACGAGAAAACGATTGGTCCGCAACAAGTGCCGCTCGCAAGCAGCAACGCGAACTTCATCGTCTTGGATCGATCGGCGGAGAACCGAACGATCGAAATTGCGGTGCCGCGAGTATGAGCATGAACGCCGCACCGCCGGGCTGGGTGCCCCATCAGATCGTGACACGCCTCGACGGCTGGATTGGTGCCGAGGATCGCATACCGACCCCCGTTGCTGAAATGATCGCGCGATCCTCGCCGTCTTGTGGCACCGAGTTGATCGGAATTATCCGCGCCCGCATGCTTGCGCGACAGCGCGTATACGAGCGCTCATCGAGAGCGATTGGCGAACCGTAGTGCCAAGGGAACATCACGATGACCAAGAATCCCGACGAACCGATCGACGAGGCAAGAGCGTGCAGTTTGTCGGATGGCGGCCAGCTCGCGAGTTCGGCGAGCTGGCCTCATGATGACGAAACTGATGATGGCTACAACGATCTGCTCGCGTCGATCGGGCGAACTGAAGAGCAGGATCAGCGTATCGCGGTTCACGAGGCGGGTCACGCTGTGGCCGCGCGACTGCTTGGACGTCAGGTTGGAGGTGTCACCATCAACCCCGCCGCCGACGGCGGGTTCGAGGGACTTTGTTGGGGCGTCGGATACACGGAAGCGTTTGCTCAGGGCCGTGGCGATGCTTCTGATGTTCGCGAAGCGCTTGCGCCTTTGATGCCAGAACCGGGTGAGGATCGCCGCGGGGTGGCGGACATCTTCGGACACGTGCGCGATCAATGCATTGAGTTCTTGGCTGGCCGCGCTGCGGAACGCATCGTGCTAGATGGCGAACCTATTGCGCCGGTCGATGATCTTCGGCAGGCACGTGAGTTGGCACTCTTGATCTGCTCTTCCGAGAGCGCCATCGACACGCTCATCGCGCACTGCGACGTCGCGGCACGCGACCTATTGATGCCTTACGGTGATGTAGTGATGGCGTTGTCGATCCTATTGCGCGTTAAGCGGACGCTGGACGGCGCCGAGATCGATGCGCTGATTTCGGATGTGCAGGCCCGCAAAGCACGGGCGATCGAACTCGCGCGGCGTGCCGATTGCAAAAGGCGTGAGTTGTCTGCTCGCACCTTTCTGGCAGAGATAAAATCACGCGAGTGACGCACCGCTGCCACATACTGCACACGATCGGGTGGCGAGATGTCGAGAGAAGCTTCGTTAGATTGGCGGATGTACCCAATCTGAGCGATCCAAGAGGCTCTCGGAGAGAACATCTCCGGGGGCTTTTTTTTTGCTTGTACGCTTCCGGCCTGCCAACCGACGTCGCTGGGGCCGGTGTAAAGCTGACCTTAGCTGGTTGTCTGCTGAGATTGGCTTTTGACCTTCCGACTGCCGGAGGGCGGCGCAGTCCCTAGCGGGCTTCCGACTCAATGAGGAACTCATCTACTCCAGCGCCCCAAATTAAGTGTGATTCGATCCTCGGTTGTGTTATCTTCGGTTCGGTGACTTTCGCCCAGCGTTGGTTTGTTCGGATGCGGCCGGTGTTGCGATGCTCCAGCATCTCTCACATCAGTACGCAAATAGCAGCGGTCTTGTACGCGCTGCGCAGTACCTGCGCATGTCTTCGGACCACCAGCGGTACTCCACCGAAAGCCAACAGAATGCCATTGGCGAGTATGCCCGCCAGCATGGTTACGAAGTCGTCGCAACCTATATTGACCCCGGAAAAAGTGGCCTTTCATTAAAGGGCAGAGGCGCGCTTAAGCAGCTGCTCAAAGATGCGCTTGCCTCTCAGCGATGTTTCGACGCCGTTTTGGTCCTCGATGTCAGTCGATGGGGACGCTTCCAAAACCCTGACCAAGCCGCTCATTACGAGTTCCTGTGTCGGGAGGCAGGCGTACGGGTTGTCTATTGTGCAGAACCGTTCGGCGAAGACGTTGCTCCTATTACGACGATCATTAAGCATTTGAAGCGGGTCATGGCCGGCGAATATAGTCGCGAACTATCCGCAAAACTGTGCCGAGCCCACCTTCAACAAGCGCAACTCGGCTTTCGCCAAGGTGCAAGACTGATCTATGGCTTCCGAAGGCTTCTGGTGGACCCTGCTCGCAATCCCAGGCAGGTCTTGAACGAGGGACAAAGGAAAGCTCTCAATACCGACAAAGTGACCGTCATTCCCGGCCCACCGGAAGAACTCGCAGTAATAAGGCGGGTTTTCAGGCTGTATGTGCGCGAGCACCTGACTATCCCGGAGATTGTGAGCCGGCTTGCGAAAGCAGGCATGAAGGGATTCGGCGACAAACCTATCGGGCGATCCACCATTCGGCACATTCTTTCCAACGAACTGTGCATCGGCCGAATGACATACAACCTGACAACAAAGCGGCTGCAAGGTCCCACCTTGAAAAACCCGGAGCATCTGTGGACGAGATATTCAGCTTTCGAACCGATAGTGCCAGTTTCACAATTCCGGAAGGCCCAGGAACTCCTTCACTTGAGAAGTCGACCTTGGGACAGAGAAACCATCATGAGTTCCTTGCGGGGTCTGCTCGTTAGGGAAGGACGTCTCACACAGCATTTGATCAACAAGGCGCCGGGCGTTCCGTCTTCAGAAGCCGTGGTCAATCACTTCGGCTCTCTCCATGAGGCATATGCGGCAGTTGGCTATAAGCCGACGCTCACGCCGTTTGGAGCGAACGGGAAACATTGGAGCAAGAAGGCGATACTCGGTGGCCTGCAGGAGCTCTATGCCACCCACGGATACATTTCGACGCTCCTCATAGACACATCTCCCAATCTGCCGTCCCAAGCCTACATCCGGCGTAACTTCGGATCCATTCCTGGGGCGATGAGAGAGGCGGGTTTGCCTGTGCTGTCGCACAGTAAAAACCAGCGTCGTTCGTGGAAGCGCCGAAAGGCTGCCGGCTGCGATAAATACTACCACGGTGCTCGCTGGACGGATGCGAAACTTCTTAGAGCCGTCCAACAACTTTACAAGCAATACGGCTTCATTTCGGGCGCTTTGCTCGACCAGAATGGAGACACGCCTACGGCGTACTATTTTATCAAGCGATTTGGTTCACTTACCAAAACGTGGATATTGGCAAAGCTACCCGCCCAAACTCACTCGCAGAGGAAGTTCGCTGCCTGGAAGCGAAAGAAAGAAGGTGGGATAGTTCCACGACAGCCGCGCTATCCCGGATACCGTCACCCTGTTCAATTCGTTCGGAAGACATGCTGCATGGGTTGAGGCGGCTGGCAGCCCGCGAGGGTGCGGTTTCAGCCACCCGGATAGATGTGGATACCAAGTTGCCTTCAGGGGCCACCGTGGCTCACCACTTTGGATCGCTTTGTGCGGCGTATCAATTGGCTGGGCTGGTCCGTTTGCCTGGAAAGGGCGTGCGGTATGGCTTGCCAGCGTGCGACAACCGATCTTCAACGCCAACGCAACGCTAATCAGGCTGCCAGGCCGCCGATACGCGGCGATCTCCTCATGGGGTCGGTATCCGAAATCCTTCATGCTTGGCCCACCTCGCGTGAGACGCTGTACGGCGAATCATGACGGCCGATGCCGAAAAGCTAGCGCGCTTCGGATTGGTTCGTTCGTCAAGCCGCCTCCATTCCCACGGCCACTACCCCACAGACAAGCCGACCGATGCAAACTATTCAGGACATCGAGCGCACACACCCGAGTGAAAGATAGTCATTCCTGAGGTTATGCGATGCCCGGTTCAGGCGGGGGGGCCGCCGCTGACTTCTTTCCTTTTGCCTGCTCTGCCGCCCAGTCAGCAACTTTTGCAACTAGTGACCAGACCGATGAGTGGCGGTCGTGATCGGGAATTCTTCCGGTCGCTTCCCAATCGGTAGTATCCGTCAACGGATTTGCCGCCTCCATCGCATGCACCTGATAGTCATCCAGGTCCGCGAGATCGCTAACGTTGGCGATATCAGCGATTGCAAGAGTGCGCGCAAGGTCCCTGATTCCACCGGGCCAAAGCTCGACAGTAATGTGCAGCATTTCCGCCATCCCTTATTGCTGGAGCAAAAGACAAATGCAGAAAATTGCCTTTTCGCACCCTTCCTCAATCCAGTCCATCGCTCATTATTCGGTAGCTCGGCGGTATGCGAAGATCATCCCAAGCAGGCTTGGAGCGAAGAGTTGGGATGCCAGTGCCGGGCGAGCATGCCGTGTGAGTGCGTGGGTGGTGACGGGCTTGAAGAGCCTGACGTAAGCCAAGTCTTTGAAGCCCCGCCAACTCGCCACTAGCGCCTCGGCGCAATTGCACGGCGGAGGTTCGCCCGCTGCGCTGCTACCCGCTCGCAGAGCCGGGCGCTTGCTCAATGCGCCGTTCTTTCCGTGAACGGTAGGAACATCGGTGAGACACTCATCGCTGAAGAATTAGCAGTCCCTTACACTTGCTCCGCAACGCGCTGCCCTCGAATGCCTGATTGGCCACGGATTATTGAACAGCAGATGAGATAAAGGTGCATCCTTGCTCGAGGTCGGCGCAGACGAACGGTAGCATGTTTCACGCAGCAACCTTGTCTTCCTTGTCCACCCCTCGCAGCACGGTCTTTAAGGCATCGTCCGGCAACGGCCGCTGCAATGCCTTCGCCTCATCCCACGGCGCGCGCATCCAAACGTCGCGCTCTTCATCGGTTGTCAGGACCACCACGCGCGGCCGTCCGTCAATAGGTCTTCGCATGGTCGCGCGAATTGTGTGTGAAACGTCCGCGGTTTAGGTGTAGGCTGGACTGAGACAAGGGAGGTGCGACGATGCTCAAGGAGAACTACGTCGCCAAGCAACAGCGGATCGGCGAGCGCTTGTCGCGCGCGATGGCTAAGGCCCGCGTGGATTGCCGAGAACTCGCCGCACTGACGGGTTACAGTGAAGCACAGATCGTGCAGTGGGAGCGCGGGCGCGCGCGGCTCTATCCGAACGAACTCATAAAGCTGTGTCATGCGCTTGACGTGAAGCCAGAGTGGCTGCTGTGTTGGGAACGCCGCGTTCACTGACCAGCGTCTTACGGCCATTAGAGCCTGCTCCCGTGCCGAATGGTCCAGAGGACCTACGGCCGAGCGGCTTCTCTTTCCAATTAAAGTTGGGCCGAATAGCCTGCGCCGGTTGGCTTCCAAGAAGTCGAGAACCGACGGGAAACACGCCCGCCATCGGCGCAAAGTTTCCGACGTAGCGGTTCATCGCGCTCAAGATTGCGCGGATGGCCTCTTGGTTGGTCGTGATGCTGTAAAGGTTGCACATCGTATTTCGGACATCCTCTACCGAAAAGCACCGAGCTTTAGGGTTTCGCGCCAGCTTTATCCGTTCTTTCCAGTGTCGGACGAACGGCCCTCTCGACGATGGCAATCGCTTGTTCTACTTTCTGAGACAGTTCGTCGGGTTCGTCAGGCTTCGAAACATCCCAGATTTGGCGTTCGAGTTTTTGCCAGAGATCATGGTCATTCCTGTCTTGCCCCACGTTCTGGACCAACATGTTGGACGCAATCTGAATTGCGTTCAGCACCTCAACCATCAGTTCGAAGGCGCGTCGGATGTCGCTTCGAAAAATTGCCTGCGCGCGATATTTTTTACTGGTTACCTCCGATAAGAAATCTTTGTGTTGGTGAATTCGTGCAATCGGAACGTAGTAACCATCTCGCGAGCGAGCTTCAGCCTCGGTTTCGTATTCCTTCCGGTTACGCGCGGAGCCTTCATCGCCGAATGAAAAGGGGCCCCTGATCTCGCGGATCGTGTCCTTCAATTTATAGAACGAGGCCAGCAGTTCCTCGGCAAATTCGACACTCCGCCGATAGTCGTGGAGTTCTCGCTCATACCAAAACCTCCGCTCCGACAATTCTCTCTCGAACTCGAATTTCCGCTCAGCGAGATTGCTTTCTGATGCGATCTTCTCGGTGTTGATCGTGCGCGATGACCGGTTTGAAAAGATGTTGCCGATTATTGTCACGAAGCCTGATACGACGGCAGCAACGACTGCAGGACCAATTAGTTCATTGATCGTCATTTGCATCCATCCTAGCCCTTTCCTTCTATCGCTCTCCCGGCCACCACGTTGACGGCGGGTCGCTGGCCGAAATCTTCGTCGGTCTCAGCGCCACCAGATCGCTGCGCTTGTACGGCCGCTCTTGAAGCTGTGAGCAATCCTTGCACCGCCATGTATCGCTCCAGCTCATGGATCGGTGTTGCCTTCGGTCGCCGCACGATGTCGAGGGCAACGGTCTGATGCGTGTTGCGGCCAAGGCATTTCACTTCGAGATAGAGGTAAAGATCGATCCGCTCCTTAGCGTTGCCGCACGCGGTCGAGCTGCGCGCGCGATATCTAATGCATTCTAGCAAGCGTTCTTTCGTACAGGTGCAGTCGTGTGTCCATTTCTGGATCTAGGATGCGTGATGACGCTTGCCGCATTGAATTGATTGCCTCGTCCAACAAATACCTTCCCCCGTCCATGTTTGCGACTTCGACCGCGACATCGCAAAGCACGGAGAAAGAATATTTATCCAAACGATTGATTTCGGCGTTCTTGGCGGCCTGCTCATAGGCATGACGAAGCATTGCCAGCCTGTCTGGCCGGGAAATTCCTTTCGTGTGGGTCGCGCGCGCAACGATCAATCTTATCTTGAAGCGCGCAATCGGAGCGTCCACTCCGACCGCTGCCTCGGCATCCCTAATGACATATTCAGTGTTTTCGTAATCGCCCTCGTTCAGCAATTCACGAATTAGCCGGTGCCACGGAATTCGCTCACCCGGGGCAAGCGCGGTAAGCTTAGAATAGAGGGCCTTTCTCGTTTTTGCATCGCCGATGCGTCCAATGCCGAATTCATTATCGCAGATCGCACGAACCGTTTGCAACTCCAATGGCTCTGTCGGGTTCAGATTGTCGATTACGGTTGCAAAGAGCTTTTCCAGCTCTTCTGCACCCGAGAACTTATACTGTGTGATCCGCCGAGCGATAACTGGATGGCGCGTGGACCAACCAAAGATCCCATTCCTCTCGCTTATAGTGTATTCATCGACTATGCCCGTAAGCCCGTCTAGCAGCGCACCAATGCGAGTTGGGTTGATCTGCAGCATCCGAATAACTAGTTGCCGATGAACTCTCGTTCCGATGGACTCCAGTGCGGCTACAAAACGGTAATACTCCTGCAGGGGTTCGTCCAGATCGTCAAATTCTCGCAAAAGAATAACGTCGAGATTCTCGTTTGCAAAAATGTTCCTCAAGCACACGAACATATCCGAAGCACACTTCCTGCGGAGTGACGAGAATTGGTCATCTCGGCGTTGTCGCTTGAAGTCGGAGTGTACTAGGGCGGAGACTTGGGGATTGTGTTGAACCAAGGAAATCAATGAGTAAATTTCTGCATCCTGCAGAGAGGATAATACATAATGGGCACCTTTTGTCCCAAAATAGGGACTTTTCATGCGTGGTGCCCACTGTGCAGCGTTTGCCGTAACAATCAACGAAAGCCCAGAACCTTCCTGTTTGGACAGGTGGTCCACAAGAACGTTTGTAGCGCGCATTGCGTTTGTGCATTCATCGACAAACAGAACTCCCCGCTTGTTCTGTGCCCGAAGACTAGCCTCTACGCGAAGCCAATCCTGATGGGAAAACGAGAAGTCAGAACGGTGCTCCCATGCGTGGTATCCGGCGTCATGAAAAGCGGTGAGTAGCTGCCGCGCGAACGTAGTCTTGCCGACGCCCGCTGCGCCGGTGATCGCTACTACATGATTTTGTTCGGTATCGATTTGCTCAAATATTCGTGCCTTCAGAGCCCGTTCGAACGCCGACCCGGATCGAATGTCGGCATACGACGCTGGACCTCCGTGGAACATTCTCTTTGCATTGGGTGCAGCTAAGAGCGAGGAAGCTACGTTATCGGTGGAGCCAACAAGCCGCAGGGGAAGGACGTGCGTCTCCGTGTCGTTGTCACTTGCCTCGGTCGTCGATTCAGAGAAATCCTGAGCTAAGGTATGCACCAGCTCATCGATGCCACCAAACACAATGACAGCCCCTTGGTCTTCTAGGAGCGGAGCGCGCAAATCATCCGGGTTGTAGATCAGCAAATAGACTTGGCCTACCGAACCTTCCTGTTTTGAAGTGAGGATTTGTCGAGCTAGGTCCTGCAAATGTCTATCTCGGAGGGACTGCCCAATAATCAATACGTCGCGCGTGAGCAGGGCAGTCTGAAGCGAAGAAAACAAGGCCTGCCGATATTTCGCAAATTCGACGTAGTCGGCGTCCGTGAGGATCATAGACGGTTTGTCACCGAACGCTTTATCCTGCGTAATGCAACCGTGTATTTTATATAGCTTAGGGTGGGCGTCGTTTTCCCGGTTGCTAAAGTCGTAGTTGGACCGGATCGGCGTGAGCGGAAGCCCCTGAGCCTTAAACGCAGCTTCGACAAGTCGATCAAAATTCGTCGTGTAAATTTGATACCATCCGAACGGCGGAAGACCGAGAATTCCTCCATTCGGTTTTAATTTTCGGAGTTCATCCCGCACGGCTTCGACCACGGGAAGTCGGGTGTGGCGACGCACTAGGATGCTGGCCGTCTCGATAAGGTCTTCGCTTTGAGGGTCGCTCTGCGCAATCTTCGCCCAAAGCCGCTTTGCCAGTTCCGCCCCTGAAGGCGCGCCTGAAGGTACTGATGCGCCCGCGCCAAGCAATAAAACGGTCCGCGTCGGATCGATCCTTCGCTTTAAATCGTCTAGAGTAATAGGCATGACGTCGTTTGTTTTCCTGCGAATCGCGAGACGTCACGATGACACAATGCAGGGTAGCAATACGAGAATTGGGACGCTTCTCCCGGTTATTCACAGGGTTGCCTTGATCACGGAACGATTCGAACAACCTTGGCGCTCTTCCGTTGCTGGCGTCGCATCGCTGTGCCGGTTCAGTGCCTTCAAGACCGCAATCCGCGCCAGCATTTCTGGCCCGTCGCGCTCGGCGACCAGCAGCAGCGTTTCCATCGCGACCTGCCAATCGGCTGCATCGTGATGTATTCGGCGGCATCGCGCAGCGTCAACAGCTTGCGCCCGTCCGGCAGGATGATCGGATCATAAAACCGCTTGAACCACGGCGTCAGGGGAAAAGGTATCCGCGCCGCTTTGCGTGAACTTCACGAACGTGCCGCTGTCATGCAGTTCAAGCCAGCCGAGCGCAATCGCATGATCTAGACCCGCCGCATATTCAGGCCGCGTGCCCTTGTCTCCGAACAGAAACGGGCCGTTGACAGCCTCGATGTAGATGCGACCGTCCTGAATGGGCTCGGAGGCCCGCGCGTGCTCCATCAGCCGCGCTTGTCAGGATCAGCGAACGGACGGTCGTTGGTGAATTTCATCTTTCGCACGCATTGATAGTCCGCCCAGAAAATGATGACGCCTCAAAGCCCGAGCTAACAGCTCGCCGAAAGTTTGAATACGCTATTGCAACACGGCCGGACGTATCTCTATAGAGCGCATTGATGTCCCGGCAATTTGCCCCTTACACGTGATTAAGTCATTTTCCTTGAGCGACAAGACGTATTGCTTGGCTGCGTCATCGGAGAGCCTCACATAGCAGAAGGTGCTAACGAGGCCGGGGCGCGATTTGGTTTGAACTACATAGTAACCGTGGCGCTCGGAGACGTTATAGACTGGTAACCTCCACCGAACGATTTTGCCCTTGATCTCGCGCTCTTTTTCGTCTCGCTGAATTTGGGTGGAATTTGAAAAGAACGAAAACATTTCGGCAAGCTCGCCTGTCGGTGCAAGGTCGGAAGCGTTTTCCGAAGCTAATCTTGCATCCGAGGCGACAGTAGCTCCGTCAACGCCGCTCTGCTTTGGGAAAATCGTGTAAATCAAAGCCGCGAATACGGGTACGCCGACCAGCGCGACCACGCACCAAAAAACTACTTCAAGCGTTCGTTTCAAGCAGACTGAGCCGCCGCGCGTCCGCCACCGATTGTGGCAAGCACGCCACCGACGAAGGCGAGCAACATAAATATAGCCACTAGCGTGCCACCTAGGACGGCCCCGGCGATAGACGCGAGTACCAAGAGCATCCCGGGGATACGACTGTTGGAGCCCATTGCGACGGCCCCGAGCACGATAACCAAGAAGGAAAACCCCACGCCACCCCAGCCAAGACCAACAACCAACTGGGCATCATTTGCCTGAACGGCCGAGCCCACACCACCTACCAAAAGTGTAATTCCGGCTGCGAAAATTCCAAAAATTCCTGCTATGAGTGCTACAATTCCACCAGCCTTACGCATTGTTTTGCCCCTTAACGTCTAGCAACACCCTGAACGAACGCCCCAAACAACTGCATCATCTGCTGCTGATTAACTTGATTGATGCGTGCTTGATTGGCTTTTTGAAGTTCTAGTTCGTATCCTCTTTGAGCCCCCGAATGTCCTAATTGCCCCGCGCGGTTTAATAGGGCTAACTTCGTTTGCTCTGGATCGGGAGTTTGAACCAGCCCCTTGTCGATCAGATCGACGAGGCTAACCATGGAATCCGCATCATCCAACGCGCTACCACGTTTGAATAGCTGAATGGCGGTGGCTGCGTCTTTTCGTTCATAAAGGTACATGCCGCCGAGGTTATCGAAGGCCGCCGCATAGTTTGCTTGGACCAGCCGCGTGAAGATATCGAACGCCTGCTTCTTGTCCTTGAACTGCGCCGCGCGGCCAAGCTGATACTGATACCGAAGCTCGGATGGGAAGGTCTGCGCCGCTCTGATGCACGCGTCAAACGCTTGATCAGCTTGGCGCTTCAACAGATCGAAGGATACACCGTCCCCGGTCTTCCTAACGTCGGTAGGATTGGCGGCGAGCCGGTCGCATTCGTTTGCGCTTTGTTGCTGTTGTCGCAAAGCTTCAGCAGCAGCTTCCTTTGCCAGCCGTTCGCGTTCGGCGGCTTCTCGTGCCTGTTGCGCTTCGCGTTCGGCGCGTTCGCGGGCTTCCTTCTCCCGTTGTTCCTGCTCCGCCCTTCTCTTCGCTGCGACAGCTTCCTGCTGCCGACGCCATTCCGCGATGACGTCGCGGGTGACGATCTGGAATTGATCGCCAGATCGAGGATGAAAGCCCGGCCCGTCGTAAAACTCATAGTCTCCGGTCGCACCACGCCAGTACCAAACTTTGGCCGACCCAGTGGTGGGTTCAAAGAACCCAAACTTCTCTGGATCATCGACGCGAACCGGCACCCGTCGAATTATCTTTGCAGCCTGCTGCTTCCACGTTTCGACGATTGGCCGAGTGATCGGTATTAGCTCCTCGCCAGTTTGCGGGTGAAACCCCATCAAATCGAACAACTCGATCTGATCGCGGGTGTTTTTGGAGTACCACACGACCGGCTCGCCGGTTGTCGGATCGAAGAACGTCGGGTCAGTGGAGGTGATCTGTTTCGGCCGGTGACCGCCTCTATACTCCGCTATCTTTTCGGCAATTTGGGGCGTGAGCGGGCGGCATTCACGCCCGGTTTCAGGATCAATGCCGATACGGTTGAGCGTCTTAATGCTTGTACGAGTCACCACGTAGCATTTTTCGGCTCCGCTTTTCGAGAAGTTCGTTTCGATCCTTCCCAACAACAGCGAATGTCCGATGAGGAGCGAGAGGAGACCCGCATACCCAATTCGGCGCTTCTGTTTCGAAAAAGAAAACAAGAAGCCGGTACAAATGGCGATGGCTGCAAAGCTCGCCCAGAGGATGGCTCGCGTAATACCGCGATTTAGATCGTAGGCGTCCGCAAGCTCTTCGGCATAACTGCGGGCAAGATAGTAATAGACAAGTTCATTGCAGAGCCAAAAAAACAACCCGCCCACGAGAATGCAGGCGACGATGACTATGGCGATCTGGGTCACCAGATGAAACCGGCCCAGCGTTTGCGAAGCTACGCTTCGCACCTTCTCGATTGCTCGCACTTCCAACGCCCCCACACCCGTATTTTTACGGATGTCGACTCTTCAACCCAGCATTGACGATAGGAGCTAAACTTCTGAAATGTCAAAGCCCGGTAAATGAGACGAACGACTAAATTTGAGGAAAACGGGATTTCTAACCCACAAGGGTCAGTGCCATTCTCCTCGGGGTGATGTGCCTCGTCTGTGTTGGCGGACAGGAGCCGATACCCAACGTGGTGGACAACCGGCCATTCACGAAAATTTTTTTTGGGGCCAAAGCAATCGAAACCGGGGTATCAAATCGGGGTACCGCAAACAGCCGCCGCATTGTCCCGCAACAATATCAAAGACTTATCTCGCACCGATGGCTCCAGCCCGGGGAGCCAAACCAAATCAACGACTTAGCAGAAAATTCGAGCAGCCAAATCGGCGGCGATTTTGGTGCCTGCACACTTCCTGCACACTTTAGCGGGGCGTGTCATGGACACCGACGCAATCGGCCTTATCGTTCTGGTCATCGCGGTGGGCGCTCTCGTCGTCGCCAAGCTGTCGCGGTGCAGGAAGAACCCGCCAGGGCAAACAAGACGGCCCTAACGAGGCGTCAGAGCCGTCCACTTCCGGCGGGAGCCTGTTCGGGCGACGCAAACCGGAAGCCACCGCATCGAACGCTTACAAGCCAACATCGTTCCTAATAGCGGCCCGACGCGCAACGATTCCGGCGCTAACCGACGCCGTAGGGTTTGTTGAGGAAGTAATCGCGATTGCCTAAAGACATTTTGCGCTTGTTCGGAACGTTCGAATAAACGCGTTGGTTGTCCTACTACTATGGAAGGACAACCCATGAGGCTCACGACAATCGCTTTGGCGTCAATCCTGACGCTCGGCTCCACACTCGCATGTGCACAAGGTGGTAGTTCTGACGCCGCTGCTGCCGGCGGCGCGACGGGCGGACCGGCCGGGGCTGGTTCCTCCAGCGCAGTCAAGGGAGACGCGACGGGCCCCCGGGATAGCGCGCAAGGCTCCGGTTCGGGCGACGCCTCGGCCGCTGCCGCCGGTGGTGCGACTGGTGGGCCAGCCGGGGCTGGTTCCTCCGGTGCTGTTAAGAGCGACACTAACACCACAGGCTCTTCAAAAGAGCCCGTGCGACGCTAATTCTGCGTCGACCGGCGCGTCATGCGTCTTCAGTGTCGTCGTCCTTTGCGGCTCAGCCTACGCTGTAGGGCTTGTTGAGAAAGTAATCGCGATTGCCTAACACCTTCTCGGCGTATTGATCTATCGCGACTGTGATGGCCTGGACGTGCTGATAACAGTAGCCCTCGCGCGCGGCTCGCTGACGCACTTCAGCCAGCGCCCTAAGCCATGGCGAATTGTCGGCCGCCTTCTCGTCGTACCACTGCAGCGGCTCCGGCATTACCAACTCCGGCCGCCGAGCACGCGTCCTTTCGTCGGGCCGCCCTGCACTTTCCTGAGCCGGTCCCGCTCGGCGCACAGCCCCTCGATCTTCGCGAGCATCCGCGTTAGCAGCAGCTCGGCCGATGCAGTCGAGATGCTGGCGCGGTGAAGCTGTAGGATCTCCCTACGCTGTCTTCCGACCTGGACGCTCATGTGCTCGATTTCGGAACGAACGTGATCTTAGGCCCATAGCGCTCCTTCAATTCTCTCTGGATCGTTCGGCAAAGACCTTCAGCCCGGCGCCCGAGCTGGTCGTACAGGCGGAGGCGTCTGAAAAGGATCTCGATTTCACGGTCATTTTTCACGATGCGAGAGGTGGTTCGAGGAAAACGACCCGGGAGGCGTTGCCTTATTGGATCGAAGAGGCCGCCAACTGAGGCGCCCTTACTTATTTAATGGCTTCGGCAGCACGGTTTCGAACAGCAGGGTGGCGATCTCTCGGCCTTGCTCATCGGCGATCACGAATGCGTCCGGAACCGTGTCCTTGCCCGTCTTAATCGCGTCAGCGAGAAGATCGCGGGCACCTCGTTGAGCTTCGCGAAGGGCTGCTGACTGGTCCGGTAATTCGACACCCTCGTCATCGGTTACTAGTTGGTCCATCTCACGAAGATGAAAATAAAAGCGAGCCATCGTTGGCATCTCCATTGATGCCCGTCGTACAAATTGGACCGGCGTGTGATCGTTCCAAGATCTTGCGGGATCGTTCCTAACTTCGACGGCAGTCTGTCCGGCTCCCGACACAAAGACGAACAGGCCCGCCAGCGTGAACCGGCGGGCCATGTAATCAACATCAGAGGCCGGCGACTTGCTTGTCCTTAGTCGGCACCAACCCCGGCAGGATCTCCACGAGATTGGCGATCAGGAAGTGCTGCCATGACCGCGTGCCTTCCGGGCTTGCCTTCTGCCGGCGCAGGCAGGCGATAACCGCACGCGCGTTCGGGATCTCGCCGGCACAGAGCCGGTAAACGTCGGGCGTGCAGGCCCTGCGCTGTTCGGGCGTGCCTTGCGAACCAATTTCTGCAAAATGTGATTTTTCTCACACGCGCCGCGCGTGCGCGGACCTAGCATTCGCACCGCGAACTCAACACTTTAATAACCAGCTTTGCCGCGGCCGCCGAATCGATAAAATTCGAACGATCCGCTCAATCTGGAAACAAAATACGTTTGCGATCATTCGCCTCTGGAACCCCGGAGAGCGCGATGAGCGAAGTCGAATACGATTTGCTGCTGGAAGCCGTGCAGACGGCCATTGCGCCAGCGCCGGAGGATAATTTCGTGGTCCAGATCCAGGGCTTTTATCCGTGGCCGCGTGCCGCCAACGACAACGGAGCCTCTTGGCCGCTGGTTCCGTTTCCGGAAGGCTGGTACGCCGCCTGCTGACCACCGGCCGGCTTGCTGCGGCCTCTCATATGATCGGTCTAAGTCATTGATTATATGGATGGAGGCCACGACCAGAATTGAACTGGTGTACACGGTTTTGCAGACCGTTGCGTAACCACTCCGCCACGTGGCCCCATCGGGCGCACTCATATACGGCCGGCCCCGGATAGGCAACCGAGCAGCGCAATTCCTGCCCGCGCTGGTTAGCGGACCGACACTGTTTGAATCGGTCCGGCCCGTCCCGGGCTTCATCGCGGCGAAATCCCTGCTGTTGCCGACCAACCGCTCGTCTCGTTGGCGCGCGTTACCGCGCCCATGCCGCTTCAGTCGGCAGACGTATTGCCGAGGCGATTGTTTCGCAGACCCAGCTTGGCAGTCCTTGCGCGGATGCCCCCTACCGTGCGCTTCATTTCGAGTGCGATGACTCTAGGAGGCTTGCCGCTGCCGATCAGAAAGCGCAGCAGCACATCGTCTTCCGCCGTCCATTCGGCGCCGCTCAGTTGAAAGCGGTCTTCGCGACCAGTTTCCCTGGTCGGCGCTGCAAACCGCGTCCAACCCAGGGTCTCATGGAAAATGACGACGAACGCGATCCAGAGAACGATGGCCCGCCGCTCGGACAGGGCGGCGGATTTGATATGTCCCGCGCTGAACGTCGCCGGCAACAAGGCGTTCATGGCGGGCCAGACGTCTGAAGCGATTGAATTGACGAAAAAGACGTACAGCGACACGAACGGGCCCGAGACGATGGCACCGATGGCCGCCACCAGCCAGAGCGGCAGTCTTCGCCCGGCTGCTTTGCTCACCAATTGGGTGGCGAGGCCGGTCAGGCACCAGGGCACAATGGCGAGCGAGAGAACATAAAGCGTCGCGCCGGCGCCTCCCATCATGGCCGCATAAGGTCCAAGAATCACCGAAAGCATCGCCAGCACGATCGGAACGCCGCAGAAGAAGACGATATCGATCAAAGCCTGTTTGGACAGGCGCCAATGCGCAACCAATTCCATCCGCTGCCCCCCGTATCCGATGTAATCAGCCATAGTGCGCGCCGCAGAATGGAGCAACATCGTGTTATCCGGAAGTCTGGGGGGTCGCGCCCCCTGATAAGGCTGTGCCCCGCTCAGACCCGCTCCATTGCCTGGATCCGCGGACGTCCGCCGGCCTGGTCGAGCGAGCGCCGCAACCGCTCCTCCAGTTCGTCCAGCAGGAAGAAGCTGACATCGTCGACGGAGCCGCGCCCCTTGGCGAAGGGCTGTTCGAGGAGCCGGATCAGATACAGGACGTAGACGAACATGTAGGTGATGAATCCGAACAACAGGGCCGCGGCCGGATCACCCTCCGTCTTCAGCAGGAGCAATAGGACGATGATCGAGAATACCAGCGTTTGCACGAGCACATGCACCGATGGGACGAATTCGACGCGCTGGATGGTGTAGATCCGAAGCAGCGCCCTGCGGATCGCGTCCTGATTGGTGCGGAGGCGCACGACGAAATTCGCCGCCATACCCATGCCCTCCAATCGGCCGAGGATTGGCGTCAGCTTGCTGAGCTCGTCGAGCACGGGGGAAATGTTCTTGTGGTCGTAGGCACGATCCAGACCTTCGCGCAGCTTTGCGATGACCCCGATCAGGATCAGCCGTGCTTCCCTGAGATTGAAGCGCTCGTTGGTCCGCGCGAAGCACTCAAGATCCCCGTCGATTGCTTCGGTCGCGGTACGCAGTGCTGTCGGAATTTGCTCGGCTTCCTTGTAGTCCTTGAGAATGCTCGAGAGCAGAAAGCCGATAATGAATATGGAGCCACCAATGCCGCTTGTCACCAGCCCGTTGAGATCGAGGAACTCGAATCCGAAATAGTGAACGATTGCCTTGGCGCCGCCGAGTAACAGGACGATGATGCCGACCGTGAAGAACAGGCGGAATTTCTTCCGGAGGCTGAGCTCGGCGCCACCGAAAGGAAGATGCGAGGTGATCGAAGGCGGCAAAGCGCGAATATCCTTTCCCTGGAGACAGGAGACAAGCTCCGTCCGTTCAATTGCAATATTTGCGTCCCGAACGCCGTAGACTTCGAGGGCGGTTATCCCACGATGCTTCGTTATCTCGAGCCTTGCACGTCCGTGATGAAGACGAGCCGCGCCCAGCGGCCCGACTTCAGATACGCTCGGCGCAGATAATCATTAAGCCTGCAAATGGCTCCCCGTTCCCGTGGCGGCGTTGGCGACATATCGCCACAATGGCATAGGGATTGGACCGCGGCCCCGAGCCTCAGGCTGCCGTGGGCGGCTTTTTTTGGCCGGCGGCCGCTATCCGGACCGCGGCCTATTTGCGGCCGGACTCACGCGCGTTTGAACATCGAAAGCGCTCACCCGCCAAGGACCTCACGTCGCCCACAGGTGAACTGCTTTGCGTGATGCCCGGTGCGGCGTTACAACATCATGCTGATGGCCGCGACGATGAACGGCACGGCCACCAGCAAGACGGGCCAAAGCCGGAACATCAGGCCGCTAGGCTACTACCTGCCGCAATTTTCTTCTTGAGAGCTTCACAGACGGTGCGGACTTCGGACGTCATCAAGGAACAGTCCTCGATCTGCAGGAAGTAGCGCTTGCCTTCCTCGCGATAATTTGCAGCCAATTCCTTGATCTCGCCCACCATGCTGTGAACGCCGGCCACCATGGCTTCGCACTTCTTGGCGGCATCAGCTAGTTCAACACCGAGCGCTTCAATCTCCTTCACCGCCGCATCATATTCGCGAACGACCGCTTCGGCTGAAAGCTTGCCAACCTGATTGACGCCTTGCCTATGCTCAACATAGTCGGGCATCGGGCCCTTTGGCAGTGGATGGTCGTTCAGCATGGCGCGGATCGTCGGGCTGCTCACGTTATCCATTGGCCGACGATTTTGGATGATGTTGCCGATCTCCCCTTCGATTTCATCGGCATCGAGCAATGGAGAGCGAGTGAGAATTTCGGCGGATACAGACATGAAAATAATCTCCAAACTGTTACGCGGAAGCCACCAAATTTAACACCGTCAAGATAAATGTCATCATTATCAACAGGCGTTTCGGGTGATCATTTTTTGCGCTGCACCAGTTATTGTCATGAACCCGACATTGGAACCGAACCGTGTCGGCGTCCCAACGAGCACGCGCATGGACGACTTTCGCGGATTAGTCGGATGTGTTTGCATTTGCCGCAATCCCAGGTCGCATTCTACCTTTTCGCGAAGTCACTCCGCCTCATTGCGGCGTCGCTCATCGCTGCGATACCCGATTCTTAGGGGAGTCATGGTAGGAATGTCCGACACAATCTGAGTCCGGCCATCGCGCAAAGGTTCGAAGGAGGTCCAAGGTTCTCCCTAAGGTAGTGCATTAAATGGCCGAAAATTGCAGCTTTTTCCCGTGGAGGGCGCGGCAAAAAAGCTCGGCTAGGGCTGAGGTGTCCCGAAGAGGTACCCAATAAAATCTCATCCCCGCTTCCGCCGCCGATAATCCCGTTTTTTCGGCTTCGGCGCGAGATCCGGCATTTCCGCTTGCACTTCCCGATACCGTGCCAGCATGCGGTCAAAGCTCGCATAGAGCGTTTCGGCGATCTCGGGCCGCCTTTCGAGTCCGGCGAGCAGCAGGCCGGTGGCCTCGATGGTGGAGAGGCCGTCGCGGCGCGGCTCCTTGCGGAGCTTGCCGTAGCGCGATGGGCGTTTCGGCCCCAGAATCACCCGCTGGCATTTCAGCATCCAGGCGTTGCGCCACCACAGCGCCTTGGCCTGGCTCCAGGTGCCGTCCAGCAGCACGACGCCTTCGATGTCGGCCAGGATGGTCCGCTGGTGCGGCTCGACCTCGCCCTTGCGGTTGATCGCGACAATCTCGGCATCGGTATCGAGATCGCTGACCTTGGCGGAGCCGAGATAGAGCACCGCCCAGCGCGAGGGATCGTCAACCTTCCGCCCCAGCGCCTTGGAGAGGCTTGGCCAGGACAGGCCGATTTTGACGACCGCATTCTTGAAATGCAGCGCGGTCAGCCGCGCGGTGCCGAGCATCCTGTCCTGCTCCTGCGGATGCTGCAGGATCAGGAGCGAGATCTTGCTTTCGATCGGCGTGACGCTGTCGCAGATGCAGAGCGGCAGCGGCTTGCCGCAATGCGGACAGTCCGCGACCGCTTCCACGGCGCCGGCTTGGGGATTGGATCGTTCTGACATCCGCCCGCTATACGCTTCGTGGCGAGTAATTCAACTATTCGGCAGGCGCGGCAATCGCGGCCGGCCGGGATCGCTGCCGCAGCCGGTCGATCAGGAGGTAGATCACCGGCGTCGTGTACAGCGTCAGGATTTGCGAGACGAACAATCCGCCGATGATGGTGATGCCGAGCGGCCGGCGCAGCTCGGTGCCGGGGCCGGTGGCAATGACCAGCGGAATACCGGCGAACAACGCCGCCATCGTCGTCATCAGGATCGGCCGGAAGCGGACGCGGCACGCCTCGAAGATCGCTTCCGCCGACGACAGGCCGCGGTTGCGCTCGGCATCGAGCGCGAAATCAACCATCATGATGCCGTTCTTCTTGACGATGCCAATCAGCAGGATGATGCCGACAAAGGCGATCACGGTCAGCGGCGTATTCGTCACCTGCAGCGCCAGCAGCGCGCCGAGGCCTGCGGACGGCAAGGTCGAGATGATCGTGATCGGATGCGCCAGGCTCTCATAGAGTACGCCGAGCACGATATACATCGCCACCAGTGCCCCGAGGATCAACAGCGGCTGCCGGCCGCTGGTCCTGTTGAAATCGCCAGCATTGCCGTCAAAGCTGCCGCGGATGCCTTCCGGCATGTGCAGTTCCTCGACCGCGCGCTGGATATTCGACGTCGCGACCTCCAGCGGCACGTCGGGCAGGAGATTGAACGAGACCGTGGTCGAAGGAAAAGATTGCGAGTGGTATACCGCGAGCGGCGACAGGCCGCGCTGGTAGCGCACCACCGCCGACAGCGGCACCTGGGCGTCGTTGGCGCCGGCCACGAAGATGCGCTCGAGGTTGGCAGGGTCGCTCTGGAATTTCGGATCGATCTCCAGCACCACCATGTACTGGTTGCGCTGGGTATAGATGATCGAAATCTGCCTCTGCGCGAACGCGTTGTTCAGGGCGTTGTCGATGTCCTGGACGCGAACCCCTAAGCTCGAAGCGGTCTTGCGGTCGATCACCAGCGACAATTGCAGCCCGCCGGGATCGCGATCGCTCGAGATGTCGGTGATTCCCTCCACCGTCTCCATGCGCTTGGCAACCAGCGGCGCCCATTTCTGCAGGAGATCGAGGTTGGTACTGGATAGGGTATACTGGTAATCGGAATCGCTCTGCCGGCCGCCGGTGCGAATGTCCTGCGCCGCGAACATGAACAGGCGGATGCCTGCCACCCGGTAGAGATTGCGCCGCAGACGATCGATCACCTGCGCCGTCGACATCCCTGCCCGCTCTTCCGGCGGCTTCAAGCTGATGAACATGGTGCCGCGATTGGAACCGCCGCCGCCCGGACCTGCGCTGCCGCCGAGCGAAGAGCCGACGCCGGCGACCGCCGGATCGGCCATCACGATATCGGCCAGTTGCTGCTGCAGCCCGAGCATCGCCTGAAAGGACGTGTCGGGGGATGCGCGTGTCGCGCCGATCACAAAACCGCTGTCGTCGGTCGGGAAATAGCCCTTGGGGGTTTTAATATAGAGCACCACCGTCAGCGCGATGGTGGCAAAGAACACGAGCAGGGTGAGGAACGGGAAGCCGAGCACCGCCCGCAGGGTCCAGGTGTAGAAGGAAACGATGCGCGACAGCGTGCCCTCGACCAGGCGGTCGAACCAGGTCGCGCGATCGGAGGTCGCCTCCTTGATGTAATGCGCGCAGATCATCGGCGTGATCGTCAGCGAGACGACGGTCGAGACCACGATGGCAAAGGTCAGCGTCAGCGAGAACTCGCGCAGCAAGCGGCCGACGATCCCGTCCATGAAAATCAACGGCGTAAAAGCCGCGATCAGCGACAGGCTGATCGACAGCACGGTAAAGCCGATCTGCTTGGCGCCCTCGAGTGCCGCCGGATAGGGCGCCATGCCATGTTCGAGGTTGCGGTACATGTTCTCGATCATGACGATGGCGTCGTCGACCACGAAGCCCACGGAAATCGCGAGCGCCATCAGCGACAGATTGTCGATCGAGAAGCCGGCGAGCCACATGCCGGCGCAGGTGCCGGCCAAAGCCAGCGGCACCGAGACGCCGGCTGCAATCGTCGGCGTCAGCCGGCGCAGGAACGCAAACACGACGATCATCACCAGGAACGCAGTCGCCAGCAGCGTGAACTGCATGTCGAGCACGCTGGCGCGGATGGTGCCGGTGCGGTCGACGAGGGTCGAAATCTCCACTCCGCCGGGCAGCCACTGCTTCAATTCCGGCAACAGCGCCCGCACCCGGTCGACAGTGTCGATGACGTTGGCATCGCCTTGCTTGGTGATCTGAATCAGGACCGCCGGCTGCTTGTTGAACCAGGCGATCGAGCGGCTGTTGCGGACGGAGTCCTCGACATCGGCGACATCGGCAAGGCGGACGAAATTGCCGGCCGAACTCTTGACGATGATGTCGCGGAATTCGGCCGCGGTGCGCATCTGCTTGTTGGTCGCAATCGTCTCGCTCTGGCGGCCGCCGTTGAAGATGCCGACCGGCCCCAGCGGATTGGCGTTGATGATGGCGAGCCGCACGTCGTCGGTGGCGATTCCGGCATTCGACAGCGCCACCGGATTGAGCGCGATGCGCACAGCGGGCTGGTCAGCGCCGGTGACGTTCACTTCGCCGACACCTGGCACCTGCGAGATACGCTGCGCGATCACGGTATCGGCGACATCATACATCGCGCTGGTTGTCAGCGTCTTCGACGTCAGCGCCAGCACGAACACCGGCGCGGCCGCGGGATTGGCCTTGCGGAATCGCGGCAGCGACGGCAGGTCGCTCGGCAGATCCGCCAGCGACGCATTGATCGCGGCTTGTACGTCGCGCGCGGCACGGTCGATATTGCGGCCGATCGAGAATTGCAGCTGGATGCTGGTGGTGCCGAGCGAACTGGTCGAGGTGATCTGGTCGAGGCCCGCGATCTGGCCGAGCCGGCGTTCCAGTGGGGCTGCAACGGTCGAGGCCATGATGGAAGGATCGGCGCCCGGACGCGTGGCGGACACCCGGATCATCGGAAAATCGACGTTGGGTACCGACGATACCGGCAGAAAGACATACGCGACCATGCCGACCAGAAAGAGCCCGATCGCCAGCAGCGTGGTGCCCACCGGCCGGCGGATGAAGGGCTCCGAGATCGATGCCATCTACTGCATCCCCTCGGTGGCGCCCGCAACCGTGGGTCCGGGCGGCCCCGGGTCCGGCACGGCCTTCTCGATTTTGCGATTGATCCGGTCGAGCGCCAGATAGATCACCGGCGTCGTATACAGCGTCAGCAACTGGCTCAGCAGCAAGCCGCCGATGATCGAAATGCCGAGCGGAAAGCGCAGCTCGGCGCCGGTGCCGCTTTCGATCGCCAGCGGCAGCGCGCCGAACAGCGCCGCCAGCGTCGTCATCATGATCGGCCGGAAACGCAACAGACAGGCTTGCACGATCGCGTCCGAGGGCGACATGCCCTGGTGCCGCTCCGCCTCCAGCGCGAAATCGATCATCATGATCGCGTTCTTCTTGACGATGCCCATCAGCAAGATAATGCCGATCAGGCCGATCACCGACAGGTCCTGCCCGAACAGCATCAGCGCCAGAATGGCGCCGACGCCGGCTGACGGCAGCGTCGAGAGAATCGTAATCGGGTGAATGTAGCTTTCGTAGAGCACGCCAAGCACGATGTAGATTGTTACGATCGCCGCCAGGATGAGCCATGGCTGCCCGGCGAGCGATTTCGAGAACTCGGCCGCATCACCCGCATAGACGCCGGCGATGCTGCCGGGCATGCCGATCCTGGTCTCGATCTTCTTGACCGCCTCGACCGCATCGCCCAGCGCCTCGCCGGGCGCGAGGTTGAAACTGAGCGAGACGGCTGGAAACTGCGCCAGATGCGAAATTGCCAGCGGCGCCGTGGTGCGGGTCAGCGTCGCCACCGCCGATAGCGGCACCTGGGCGCCCGGCGCGCCGGCGGTGGTACTCGCGGCCCCCGGCAGATAGAGCTTTGACAGGATCGACGGATCGCGCTGGTACATCGGCATCGCCTCCAGCACCACGCGATACTGGTTGGCCTGGCCGTAGATGGTCGAAATCTGCCGCTGCGCGAAGGCATCGTTGAGGGTGTCGTTAACCGCCTGGATGCTGACGCCGAGCTGGCCGGCGCGCTGGCGATCGATGTTGAGCGCGGCGCGCAAGCCGCCTTCCTGCGCTTCCGACGAGACGTCGCGGAATAGTGGATCCCGGCGCATTTCGGCGACGAGCTTTTGCGACCACAGCGCCACCTGCGCGGCATCGGTCCCGGTCAGCGTATATTGGTATTGCGAGCGGCTCGACTGGGTCGAGATCTGCACGTCCTGCACCGGCTGGAAATAGATCGTCATGCCGGGAATCGACGCGGTGCGTTGCTTCAGCCTGTCGACCACGACGGAAATATCGTCGTGCCGCTCGCCGCGTGGCCTAAGCGTCATCACCAGGCGCCCGACATTGGTGGTCGGATTGACCGAGCCCGCCCCGATCACGGAAACCACGCCGATCACATCCGGATCGGCCTGGATCGCAGCCGCGGCCTCCGCCTGCCGGGTCTGCATCTCCGCAAAGGAAACGTCGGGGCCGGCTTCTGTCACCGCCGTAATCGAAGCAGTGTCCTGCAGCGGCAAAAAGCCCTTCGGCGCGATCACATACATGAAGAGCGTCGCGGCAATGGTGCCGAACGTCACCAGAAGCGTCGCGCGCTGGCGCTGCAGCACCCACAGCAGCGTGCGATGATAGAAGGCGACCATGCGATCGATGAAGCGGCTGACGGCGGCAAGCCCCGGGACCGTCATCTCCTCGCCGACATGCTTCAATAGCCGCGAACACATCATCGGCGTCAGCGTCAGCGATACGATCGCCGAGGTCACGACCGCAATCGTCAGCGTGAGCGCAAATTCGCGGAACATGCGCCCGACCAGTCCGGACATGAACAGAAGTGGGATGAAGACCGCGATCAGCGATACCGTCAGCGAAATCACGGTAAAGCCGATTTCGCTGGCGCCCTTCAGCGACGCCTCCATCACGGATTCGCCGTTTTCCATGTGGCGGACGATGTTCTCGATCATCACGATGGCGTCGTCGACCACGAATCCGGTGCCGATCGTCAGCGCCATCAGCGACAGATTGTCGAGGCTGAAGCCGGAAAAATACATGATGCCGAAGCTCGTGATCAGCGAGAGCGGCAGCGCCACGCCCGCGATCAGGGTCGCCCGCAGCGATCGCAGGAACAGCAACACCACCAGCGTGACCAGCACCACGGAAAGGATCAGCGTGAACTGCACGTCCCGCACCGAGGCGCGGATGGTGACGGTGCGGTCGGAGACGATGGTCAAATTGACGCCAGCCGGAATCGCGCGCTGCACTTTTGGGATTTCCGCGCGGATCTGCCGGACGACCTCGATCACGTTGGCGCCGGGTTGCCGCTGGATATCGATAATCACCGCCGGCGTGCCCTGATACCAACCGCCGGTCCGGTCGTTTTCCAACCCGTCGATGATGATGGCGACGTCGCCGATCGTGACAGGTGAGCCGTTGCGATAGGCGATGATGATGGGCTTGTAGGCCTCCGCCGCCGCAATCTGGTCATTGGCGGCGATGGTGTAGGCCTGCTGCGCGCCGTCGAGCGATCCCTTCGGCCCTGAGACGTTGGCGCCCGCAATGGCGTTACGCAAATCTTCCATCGAGATGCCATAGGCCGCGAGCCGCGCCAGATCGGCCTGCACCCGCACCGCAGGCTTGAGCCCGCCGAGGATCGCAACGCGCCCGACACCGGAAATCTGGCTGAGCCGCTGGCCCAGGATCGTATCGGCGATATCGCTCATCGCGCGCAGCGAAATCGTCTCCGATGTCAGCGCCAGTGTCAGGACCGGCGCATCCGCCGGGTTCACCTTGGCGTAGGTCGGCGGATACGGCAGATTCTTTGGCAGAATACCTGCCGCCGCATTGATCGCCGCCTGTACATCCTGGGTCGCGCCGTCGATGTCGCGGTTGAGGTCGAACTGCAGCGAAATCTGGCTGACGCCGAACGAACTGGTCGACTGCATCGACGACAGCGACGGGATCTGCCCGAGCTGGCGCTCCAGCGGCGCGGTGATCAGGGATGCCACCACGTCGGGGCTCGCGCCCGGCAGTTGCGTCGTCACCTGCACCGTCGGGAAATCGACCTGCGGCAGCGCCGATACCGGCAGCGCCCAATAGCCGAGCGCACCGCCGATCATCAGCGCGATCCCGAGTAGCGAGGTCGCGATCGGCCGGCGGATGAACGGTTCGGAGACGCTCATGGTTGCGTGCTCACTTGCGAATTCATTTCAGGCGGGCGGCGTCAATCATGGCTGCGACTTCGCAGCGCCGCCCGTTGGCTCGGCTGGTGCCGGGCCGGTTTGTCCCTTCTGATCGCCCTCGCCGCGCTCGCGCTTGCCGCGGTGCTCGACGTCTTTGCCCTGAGTTTCCTTGCCCTGACCATCCTTGCCTTGCTGGGCCTGTCCGTCTTTGCCCTGACCTCCCTTGGCGTCCGGCGAACGGCTGCGCTTGCGTGGCGCGAGGTCGGCGGTCGGTGCCCGATCGTCCGTCCCGATCAGCACCTTGGCGCCGTCGGACAAATTGGCAAAGCCGGTGGTCACGACGCGGTCCGAGGTGGTAAGCCCGCTCGCGATCACGGCGTCATTCTCGTTCTGCTGCGTCACCACGACCGGCTTCGCGGTCGCGACATTGTCGGGGCCGATCACATAGCTGAACGTACCGACGGGGCCGCGCTGCACGGCCGACGCGGGCACCACGATCGCCTTCTCCAGCGTCTCGACCTTCAGCCGCACATTGACGAATTGTCCGGGCCAGAGCTGGAATTTGGCGTTGGGAAATTCGGCCTTGAGCTTCAGCGTGCCGGTGGTCGGGTCGACCTGATTGTCGATGCCTTTGAGCGTACCTGTATCGATGACCGTCACGCTGTCGTTGCCGAACACGTCCACCGTCAACACACCCTTGGCGGCGGCGGCGTTGACCCGCACGATCTGCTGCTGCGGCAGGCTGAACTGCACCGCGATCGGCTGCAATTGGGTGATGATGACGAGGCCGGTAACATCAGAGGCGCGGATGATGTTGCCCTGGTCGACCTGGCGCAGGCCGGCGCGCCCGGACAACGGCGCGATCACCTTGGTGTAGCCGAGCATCGCCTTGGCATTATCGATCGCGGCCTGATCGGCCTGCACCAGTGCTTCCTGCTGGGCGACCACGGCGCGCTGCGTATCGGCCTGCTGCTTGGAGCCGGCGTTGGATGCGGCAAGTTGCTGATAGCGCGCCAGATCGAGCTTCTGGTTGGCGAGCAGCGCCTCGTCCTGCGCCTTCTTCGCCACCGCCTGATCGTACTGCGCCTGGTAGATGACGGGATCGATCTCGGCCAGCACGTCGCCCTGCTTGACGTCCTGGCCTTCGACGAAGTTCACCTTGATCAGCTTGCCGTCGACCTGTGCGCGCACCGTCACCGTGTTCAGCGCGCGGACCGAGCCCACGGCATCGAGATAGACGGGCACGTCCTGCGTTCGCGGTGTCGCCGCCAACACCGGCACCGGGAGATCGGGACGTGCGCCGGGACCGCCGCGGCCGCTCTGCTTCTGCTGAAAGGCGTTCCAGCCGAGATAGCCGAGGCCGCCCAGAATCAACAGCGTGATCGAAAGCGACACCATCCGCCGGCCAATGCCGCGCGCGACGCGCTTGCCCGCCGTCTTCGTGTCCTTTACTTCCGGCTTAAAGAGCATTGACCGGCCTTTCCATCCTAGGCTCCCAGCCGCCCCCCAGCGCCTGATAGAGACTGACGATCGCCAGCAGCCGGGCCAGTTGGGCCTGCGACAGCGCATCCTCCGCCTGGAACAATGTCAGCTGCGTATTTAGCACAACCACGATGTCAGCGGTTCCTGCCCGCAACTGTTGCTCGGACAATTCAAACGCCCGCCGCGACGCCGCCACGACCTCGCGCTGAAGCCGCAGTTTCTCCGTTGTCTGGCGAATCGACATCAGGGCGTTGTCGACATCGGCAAAGGCTTGCACCACCGTCTTGCGGTAGGTTTGCAGCAGTTCGTCCTGCCGCGCCTTGGTGAACTCGAAATTGCCGAGGATCCTGCCGCCATCGAAGATCGGTTGGGTCAGGCTGCCGACCATGCTGAAGAACGCGGCATGCGGTTGAAACAGCGAGGCCAACGCCGAGCTTTGATAGCCGCCCTGCCCGGTCAATTGAATGCTCGGAAAGAACTGCGCGCGGGCGTTGCCGATATTGGCGGTCGCCGAGGCGAGCTGGGCTTCCTGGCGGCGGATGTCAGGCCGTTGCGTCAGCAACTCAGAAGGCAGGCCCGGCGTGACTCGGGGCGCGGCGATCTGGTTGAGCGACCCCCCGGTGACACGCACGGCTTCCGGCGGCCGCGACACTAGCGTTGCCAGCGCGTTGATATTCTGGTCGAGCGTCTGCCGCAGCGGCGGCACCAGCGCGCGCTGGTTGGCGAGAATGCTCTCCTGCTGAGCGACATCAAGGTCGGTGCCGGTGCCGGCCTTGAAGCGGTCGCGGATGGCATTGAGGATGCGCTCGGCGCTGGCGATATTTCGCTGCGCGGTGCGAATCCGGTCCTGCGCCGCCAGCACCTGGAAATAGGCGTTGCCAACCGTCGTCAGCGTGGTCAGCGCCACGACGTCGCGATCGAAACGGTTGGCGACCGCGGTCTCTTCCGCCGCTTGGGCGGCTTCGCGATTCTTGCCCCAGAAATCCAGCTCGTAGCTGGCGCTGAGCGAGCCCGAGTAATTGACCACCTCGCGGCCGCCAATGGACAGACCGCTGGCGCTCGATCCGGAGGTGCGGGAATAGCTCTCCGAGCCGCTGCCGCTGAGACTTGGCAGCAGCGCCGCGCCCGCGATTCGTGCCTGCGCATCGGCCTGCCTGAACCGCGCGGTGGCGGCTGCGATATCCAGATTGACAGTCTGCGCTTCTTCCATCAGGCCCGTCAGCTCCCGCGAACGGAAGCCACGCCACCAGTCGAGCGTTGGCGGCGCGTCCGCGGCCTTCGAAAGCCGGGCCGCCTTGTAGCCGTCGGGTATGTCGAGCGCAGGATCGGGAAGATCCTTGGTCAGGATACAGCCTGCGGAGCTGGCGACGAGGCCAAGCTTGGTAAGCCATCGCGCCAGTCGCTTGCCGTCCGCGATGAGAACAGGCCACGCTTTGATCGCAGCCATTGCAATTCGCTGGGTCACACCCGTTCTCCACCGGACAAATCCCGGCCCGGCGCAATGCGCGCGCTTCTCCTGATGGGCTGGGGTAGGTTCACGGGGGTGATGCTTCCGTTGGATCCGAGCCCGATACTAGCCTTGCGATCTGCACGCGGACAGCCCCGCGCAGCCCCTCGCCGATCGTGCTTTTAGGTGCGTAAAACGGGCGGCAAAGAGCTCTCTACCCTTGTTTTATAGGGCTTGGAACAATTTCGGGACGCCGCAGGGCCGCCGAATTCTTACGAAGATTTCATGGGTTTTTTCCCCTGTTCTAGCGTCCGACACCGGCTCATCGCACAGCGAGGCCCCGGCCTGTGGCCGATTTGAAACTCCGGGAACAGCCCCCGTATCTCGCACCGTGCAATGGAGGGCCCCAAAATGCGGGTCGCGGTGGTGGTACGGGAATCAGCGGCAATGCCGCGGCCTGGACCTTGTCGAAACATTATCCGGTCACCGTCTACGACCGCGAACTTAGGCCCGGCGGCCACAGCCATACCGTCAGCATCGACTATGATGGCGCGCGGCTTGCGGTCGACATCGGCTTCATCGTGTACAACGAACAGAATTATCCGGACCTCACGGCGCTGTTCGCCCATCTCGGCGTCGAAACCGTCGAAAGCTGCATGAGTTTTGCGGTGACGGCGGACACCGGCCGCTTCGAGTGGAAAGGCGGCGGCAATAACTGGTTCGAGACCACACGCGGGTTGTTCGCGCAGCCTCGCAACCTGTTGTCGCCCTCCTGTCTCTGGATGCTCCGTGACATCCTCACCTTCAACCAGCAGAGCATTGAGGAAGGCGCTGCGGCTCTGGCTCACGGGCATGCGGCTGGTCCCGCGGAAGGACGCAGCCTTCAATACTGGCTTGGCGACGGGCAAATCCAACGATTATACTTCGCCCGCGTTGTCCGCCCATGCCAAGGATTGAAGCAGGGCCGATCGGTCATGCGAAGTCCGGGTCAACCGACGTTCGATGGATCGCCCATGCCCGAGTTGATTTCGGTGACATCGGAAACTGTAGACGCGACGTTTCCGGAATTGCCCCGCATGGTCCGGCTGGCGCTGGGCTTTGGTTCAAAGCTGCAACATGGCACGCTCGACGTGACACTGGCCGACGGCCGCATGGTCCGATTGGGCGGCAACCGGCCGGGCCCTGCCGCCGTGATGAAGATTTACGATTACGGCTTTGCCTCGCGGCTGCTGCGCGGCGGCGACATCGGCATCGCCGAAGCCTTTCTGCGCGGTGAATGGGACACGCCCGATCTCACGCAATTCCTCTATCTGTTCTGCGTCAACCAGGACTGGATGCAGACGATGCTGGTCGCCAATCCGCTGACGCGCACCTTCCAGGCGGTCAGGCATTGGCTCAACCGCAACACCAAGCGGCAGGCTCGCCGCAACATCTATGCGCATTACGATATCGGCAACGCCTTCTATTCGGCGTGGCTCGATCCCAGCATGACCTATTCGTCGGCCCTGTTCGAGGACCACACGCCCGACCTGACGGCTGCGCAGCACAACAAATACCGCCGGCTCGCCGAGGCCATCGATCTGCGGCCGGGCCAGAAATTGTTGGAGATCGGCTGCGGATGGGGCGGCTTTGCCGAATACGCTGGCAAGACGTTCGGCGCGAAGGTCGTCGGCCTCACCATCAGCAAGGAGCAGCGCGATTTCGCGCAAGCGCGCATTCACAATGCCGGGCTCAGCGACAGGGTCGAGATCAAGCTCAGGGATTATCGCGACGAGCGTGATCGCTATGACCGGATCGTCTCGATCGAGATGATCGAGGCGGTTGGCGAGCAATTCTGGCCAAAGTACTTTTCACAGTTGCGCGACCGCCTGCTGCCGGGGGGGCTCGCCGGCATCCAGGCGATCACCATCCAGGACAGCCTGTTCCAGGCCTATCGCCGCGAAGTCGATTTCATCCAGCGCTATGTCTTTCCGGGCGGCATGCTGCCTTCGCCGCAGATCCTGAAGACGCTGGGCGAGCGCTTCGGCGTTCCCGTCATTCGCGAACGCATCTTTGGGCAAGATTATGCCAAGACGCTCGCGATCTGGCGAAGCAATTTCCGCGCGGCCTGGCCGAACCTGACGCCATCGGGTTTCGACGACCGTTTCCGTCGGCTGTGGGAATACTATCTGGCGTATTGCGAGGCCGGTTTCCTGTCCGGAAATATCGATGTGCGCCAGGTGGTGTTTGCGAAATCGGGCTGATCGCCCCTCACCAACGCTGGCTTGTGTGGCTGGCGGCCCTCCTTTAGGGTCGCCTAACGATTAGGCAAACAAAACCGGCGATTTCAAAGACATGGCCTTCAACAAAGACGTCATCGAAGCGATCGGCAACACGCCCCTCATCAAGCTGAAGCACGCTTCCGAAGCGACCGGCTGCACCATTCTCGGCAAGGCCGAATTCATGAATCCCGGCCAGTCGGTCAAGGACCGCGCCGGCAAATGGATGATCCTGGAGGCCGAGAAGCGCGGCGACCTCAAGCCTGGCGGGCTCGTCGTGGAATCAACCGCCGGCAATACCGGCATCGGGCTTGCTGTGGTCGCCAGCGCCCGCGGTTACCGCACGCTGATCCTGATCCCGGAAACGCAGAGCCAGGAAAAGAAGGACATGCTGCGGCTATGCGGCGCCGAGCTCGTCGAAGTGCCGGCGCTGCCCTACTCCAATCCGAACAACTATCAGCATGTCGGGCGGCGGCTGGCCGACCAGCTTCGCAAGAAGGAGCCAAACGGCGTGCTGTTCGCTGACCAGTGGAACAATCTCGACAACGCCAAGGCGCACTACGAATCCACCGGACCCGAGATCTGGGAGCAGACCGGCGGCAAGGTCGACGGTTTTATCTGCTCGGTCGGCACCGGCGGCACGCTCGCGGGCACCAGCCGGTTTCTGAAGGAAAAGAACAAGGACATCGTGACCGCCTGTGCCGATCCGCATGGCTTCGCGATGTACGAGCTGTTCAAGAATGGTACTGCCAAATCGACGCCAGGCGACTCGATCACCGAAGGGATCGGGCTGGGCCGCGTCACGCCCATCATCGAGACCGCTGTTGTCGACGACGCTTTCCTGATTTCGGACGAGGAAGCCGTAACAGTGATCTACGAGCTGCTCGAGCAGGAAGGTCTGTGCCTCGGCGGCTCGACCGGCATCAACGTGGCGGGTGCGATCCGGCTTGCTAAACAGCTCGGACCTGGCAAGACCATCGTCACCCTCCTTGCCGACTCCGGCGGCCGCTATCAGTCAAAGCTGTTCAATCCGGCGTTCATGCGCTCGAAGAACCTGCCGGTGCCGGCATGGCTGGAAAAGCGCACCAAGATCGACGTGCCGTTCGAGAAGGTGTGAGCGCGCGTTTGTAGCCCGGATGGAGCGGAGCGAATCCGGGGCGGTTTCACCGCGGCGATGCTGTCCCGGATTGCGCTGCGCTCCATCCGGGCTACGTCGCCCGATCAGTGCCTTAAGATCTGGCTCAGGAACAGCTTCGTCCGCGCGTGCTGCGGATTGGCGAAAAATTCCTGCGGCGTGTTTGACTCGATCACCTGACCGGCGTCCATGAACACGACGCGATTGGCGACTTCGCGGGCAAATCCCATTTCGTGGGTGACGACCAGCATGGTCATGCCTTCCTTGGCAAGATCGACCATGGTGTCGAGCACTTCCTTGACCATTTCGGGATCGAGCGCCGACGTCGGCTCGTCGAACAGCATCACTTTCGGGTTCATCGTCAACGCGCGGGCAATCGCCACGCGCTGTTGCTGACCACCGGACATCTGGCCCGGATACTTGTTGGCCTGATGCGGGATCTTGACCCGCTCAAGGAATTTCATCGCCATCGCCTCGGCGTCCTTTTTCGGGATGTTGCGCACCCAGATCGGCGCCAGCGTGCAGTTCTCCAGCACGGTCAAATGCGGAAACAAGTTAAAGCTTTGGAACACCATGCCGACCTCGCGGCGGACTTCGTCCACTCGACGCAGGTTCGGCCCGAGTTCGATGCCCTCGACCACGATCTGGCCTTCCTGGAATTCCTCCAGCGCATTGATACAGCGGATCAGCGTCGACTTGCCCGAGCCTGAGGGGCCGCAGATCACGATGCGCTCGCCCTTGGCGACATCGAGGTTGATGTCGCGCAGCACGTGAAAATCGCCGTACCATTTGTTGAGTGCGTTAATGCCAACGATCGAGTTTGCGGCCATGGTGATGTACTCAGTTGCGACGATGGGCGTTCAGCCGGTTCTCGACGAACAGCGAGTAACGCGACATCCCGAAGCAGAAAACGAAATAGATGATGCCGACAAAGGCAAAGCCGGTAAACAGCGTCGTCGGTGTCGACCACACCGGATCGGAGAACGAGGCGCGCAGACTGCCAAGCAGGTCGAATAGCGCAACGATCGAGACCAGCGAAGTGTCCTTGAAAAGAGCGATGAAGCTGTTGACGAGACCGGGGATGACATGCCGCAGCGCCTGCGGCATCACGATCAGCGCCGTAGTCTTGCCCCAGGACAAGCCGAGCGCGCTCGCTGCCTCCCCTTGCCCGCGCGGGATGGCCGCCAGACCCCCGCGGATGACTTCAGCCTGGTACGCACCGGCAAACAGCGCAATGCCGATCAGCGCGCGCATCAGCCCGTCGATGGTGAAGCCGGCCGGCACGAACAGCGGCAGCATATAGGTTGCAAAGAACAGCACGGTAATCAACGGAACGCCGCGCCAGAACTCGATGAAGGCAATCGAGAAGATCCGGATCAGCGGAATGGTGGAGCGCCGCCCAAGCGCGAGCGCAATGCCGACGGGCATCGAGGCGACGATGCCGACAACGGACACCACCAGCGTCACGAGAAGACCGCCCCAAAGCCGGGTATCCACCTCCGGCAATCCGCCACTGTCGAGCCCCATCACGGCGATCACGAGGCCGATACCGGCAAAGATCGACAGGCAGGCGGCCAACGGACGCCAGCCGGTACGCAGGCCGCCGCTGAGCCAGAATAGCAGGCCAGAGACGATGACGGTGGTCGCCAGGAGGTCAGCCCAGACCGGACGTCCGAAGGACTGGATCTGATCGCGCAGCCAGGTCAACGGCAGCAACACCCAGCCGACCAGCGTGCTCAGCAGCACGATCAGCTTGCCGATCACCCACAGCAACGGTCCAATAACGGCCGTTGTCTCGCCCGCCGCCACCAGCTTCCTGCCGCCGTCGCCGACGCTATCATTGAAGCCAGACAGCAGCCCGGCGGTCCAGCTCACGCCGAGGCCACCCAGTCCGCCGCCCCGCAGCAGGAAGAAGGCGACCGCGGGGAACGCCAGGAAGAACAGGACGGCGTTGGGACCCTTGGCCGGCAGCCGCGGAATCAGCAGCGGAACCAGCAGGATAGCCGCAAGAATGAAGGTCAGGTTGACGCGCCAGCGCTCCGGCTCCGGGTAGAAGCCATAGATGAACTGGTAAAATTTCGCTTGAATGAACGGCCAGCAGGCGCCGACCGGGCGTCCGACGTTTTCAGCGAGACAGGCCGTCCGATCCTTGCCGATCCAGACCGCATCGACCAGCGCGAATTTCACCGCGGGAACGACGACGACCCACAGCAATAACACGCTGATGATCGTGATCAGGATATTGGTCGGCGAATTGAACAGGCGCGTGCGCAGGAAGCCTATGAAGCCGGTGGTCTTCACGGGCGCGGGCCGCTCGGGCACGAGGTCTTGGCGGACGAATATGGATGAAGTGGTGTCGCTCATCCGCCCATGCTCCGGCTGATCCGCCATCCATAGAAACTCATGATTGCGCTCGTGACGAGCGAGATCAGGAGATAAACGCCCATGGTGATGCCGATGATTTCAATCGCCTGCCCGGTCTGGCTCAGCGTGGTGCCGGCGAACACCGAAACCAGGTCGGGATAGCCGATCGCGACCGCCAGCGAGGAGTTCTTGGTGAGATTGAGATACTGGTTGGTGAGCGGGGGCAGGATCACGCGCATCGCCTGCGGGATCACGATCAGCCGCAGCACCGAGCCGCGCTGCAGCCCGAGCGAGGAGCCGGCTTCCATCTGGCCTTTATGCACGGACAGAATGCCCGCACGCACGATCTCGGCGATGAAGGCCGCCGTGTAGGTCGACAACGCAAGCGTCAGCGCGACGAATTCCGGTATTACGCGCGAACCGCCGGCGAAGTTGAAACCCTTGAGGGCCGGGATTTCGAACGAAACGGGCGCACCAAAGATCAATGCGCTGAGCAATGGCAGGCCAATCAACAGACCCAGCGCATAGGGCCAGACCTTGATGAACTTGCCGCTCTGGAAGAGCTGGCGCCGGGCATAACGCCACAACGCGATCGTGGCGACGATCGCGATCAACAGGGCGAAGACGAAAGGCTCAAAACCGGGTTGGCCGATCGGCTTCGGAATTACCAGCCCGCGGTTGCTGAGAAAGAAACTGTCGAATATCGAAATGCTCTGCCGTGGATTGGGCAAAGCGGCGAGCACGGCGAGATACCAGAACAGGATCTGGAACAGGAGCGGCAGGTTGCGGATCAGCTCGACATAGCCGCCCGAGATCCGCGACAGCAGCCAATTCGGCGACAGCCGGCCGAGTGCGACGAGGAATCCGATCAGGGTGGCGAAGAAGATACCGATCGCCGACACCAGCAACGTGTTGAGCAGGCCGACGAAGAATACGCGCGTGTAGGGATCGGATCCCGAATACGGGATCAGGCTCTGGCTGACATCAAAACCCGCATTGTTGGCGAGGAAGCCGAAGCCCGCGGTGATCCGCTGCGCCTGCAGGTTGGCGCGGGCATTGGCGACGATCTCGTAGGAGATCCAGGCGAGCGCGGCGACGAACAGGAGTTGCAGCACAAAGCCGCTCCAGCCCGCCCGGCCGCCGAGCGCCCGCTGCAGCTTGGGCAAAAGCTGCGACGGTGGTTTTCGGGGTTCGATGGCCATCGCCGCAGCCCCTCTCGCTAGCGCTTAGCGGATCGGCGGTGCGTACTGGATACCGCCTTTGCTCCAGAGCTGGTTGAGGCCGCGGGCAATGCCGAGCTTGGAGCCGGAGCCGACATTGCGCTCGAAGGACTCGCCGTAGTTGCCGACCGCCTTCACGATCCGGACCAGCCAGTCCTTGGTCAGGCCGAGTTGCTCGCCCAGATTGCCGTCGGTGCCGACAGCGCGCTTGACTTCGGGCTTATCGGACTTGGCCACCTCGTCGACGTTCTTCTGGGTCATGCCGAGTTCTTCGGCGCCGACCATCGCATACAGCGTCCATTTCACGATGTCGAACCACTGGTCATCGCCATGGCGCACCATCGGTCCGAGCGGTTCCTTCGAAATCACCTCGGGCAACACGACGTGATCGGCTGGTGTGGCCAGCTTCAGCCGTTCCGCATAGAGCTGGGAGACGTCGGAGGTGAAGACGTCGCAGCGGCCGGATTCGTAGGCCTTGACGGTTTCGTCGGCGGTGCCGAACGCGATCACCTCATACTTCATGTTGTTGCCCTTGAAGTAATCGGCGAGGTTCTGCTCGGTCGTGGTGCCGGTCTGCACACAGACGGATGCGCTGTTCAGTTCCAGCGCCGAATTCACCTTCAGCGACTTCTTCACCAGAAAGCCCTGACCGTCATAATAGGTGACGCCGGTGAAGTTGGCGCCCAGCGAGGTGTCGCGCGACAGCGTCCAGGTGGTGTTGCGCGACAGCACGTCGATCTCGCCCGACTGCAGCGCGGTGAAGCGGTCCTTGGCCGAGAGCGGCACGAACTTGATCTTGGTCGCGTCGTTGAAAATGGCCGCCGCGATCGCCCGGCAAATGTCGACGTCGAGCCCGGTCCAGTTACCCTTGTCGTCCGGGGTCGAGAAGCCCGGCAGGCCCTGGCTGACGCCACAGGACAGCATGCCCCGGTCCTTGACCGTCTTGAGGGTTTGCGCCGAGGCGGCCTCGGCCGAGAGACCGGCGGCCAGGGCAAGGGTAACAACCAGAGATACGCGTTTCATGGGCAAGGCCTTTCAAGGGGGTCGTCCGGAGATCGTTTTTTTAGGCAACGCCTGACGTTGTGGGGCCAACCCGCTGATCCCGCGCTGAAAAGCGACATCCCGACCGTGCATTTGACGTGCCATTCGGTCGGGCGGTGGATCTGGTATCGCGGCAGGCCCCTCAACTTGCAGCGACTGTTAGTTGGCGCGCATCTCAGAACGACTGGCGTGCCGGGTCAAGGGGTTGACTGCCGTCTTCTGTCTCTTGTTATTAAGTCTCCCGGTCCCACCCGCCGCCTGACGGTGTTTTCGCGATCAAGTTGTGGCTGCGGCATAACGTCTTGGATAATGCAAACGCATGAGCTTTTCGAACGACGGCCCGTTCAACCCGCAAAAACCCGAAACCGGACTGGTCACCGCCGGTCGTGACACCAAGGGACAGAGGGGTTTCGTCAATCCGGCAGTGTACCACGGGTCGACCGTGCTCTATCCGACCGCGGAGGACCTGCACGCCCATCGCGCCGAATTCTCCTACGGGCGCCATGGCACCCCGACTACGCAGGCGTTGCAGAACGTGCTGATGTCGCTGGAAGGGCCGCAATGCGCAGGCGTCGGCCTGGCGCCGTCGGGCCTGGCCGCAATCACCACCACCCTGCTCTCGGTGCTGAAGGCCGGCGACCATCTGCTGGTGACCGACAACGTCTACCGGCCCTCGCGCAACTTCTGCAACGGCATGCTGGCCCGTTACGACGTCGAGGTGACCCATTTCGATCCGCTGGTCGGGGCTGGGATCGAAAAGCTGTTCAAGCCCAACACGCGTGCAGTGCTGGTCGAGGCGCCCGGCTCGCAGTCGTTTGAAATGAGCGACATCCCTGCCATCGCCGAAGTCGCGCATGCAAGGGACGCGCTCGTCATCGACGACAACACCTGGGCGACGCCATTGTTTCACCGCTCGCTCGACCAGGGCGTCGACATTAGCATGCAGGCCGCCACCAAATATATCGGCGGCCATTCCGACATTATGTTCGGCACCATTTCGGCGAACGCGAAAACTTGGCCGCTGCTCGCTGAGGGCATCCGCCTGCTCGGCGTTTGTGCAGGGCCGGACGACGTCTTCCTTGCGTTGCGTGGCACCCGTACGCTCTCGGTACGGCTCGCACAGCATTATCGCTCGGGCCTCGAAATGGCGCGCTGGCTTGCCGGCCGCCCCGAAGTCCTGCAGGTCCTGCATCCGGCGCTCGAAAGCCATCCCGGCCACGCGATCTGGAAGCGCGATTTCACGGGCGCCTCCGGCCTGTTCAGTATCGTGCTGAAGCCGGTGCCGCAGAAGGCGGTCGATGCCCTGCTCGATGCGGTCAAGCTGTTCGGCATGGGCTATTCGTGGGGCGGCTTCGAAAGTCTTATCATTCCGTTCGACTGCAATGAATATCGCACTGCGACCAAATGGTCTCCCGGCGGGCCGACGCTGCGGCTCCACATCGGCCTGGAGAATATCGACGACCTCAAGGCCGATCTCGAGCGTGGCTTTGCGGCGTTGAGGGCCGCCGCCTAGACAGGCGCCTCACGCGGCGCGATTTCCCACCCTGGCCGCGCCCGCCATCTCAGCCGCGAGCAACAAAGCCGCGCGGCTGGCACCAACCGAGGCGACACCCTGGCCTGCGATGTCATAGGCTGTGCCATGGGCCGGCGTGCAGATCGGAAACGGGAAGCCGCCGAGGATCGTAACGCCGCGATCGAAACCCATCAGCTTCATCGCGATCTGGCCCTGATCGTGGTACATCGTCAGCACCGCATCGAAGGCCCCGTTCTTCGCCCGCAGGAAAACCGTGTCGGCCGGAAACGGTCCTTCCGCCGCTATTCCGTCGGCCCGGCCGGCCATCACAGCGGGTTCGATCACGTCGATCTCCTCGCGGCCGAAATTGCCGCCGTCGCCTGCATGCGGATTGAGCCCGGCCACCGCGATGCGGGGCTCGGCAAAGCCGGCCCGTCGCATGCAGGCATCGGTCAGTTTCAGCGCGCGATGAATCCGTTCGATGGAGAGACGCGAGGCCACGTCCCTGAGCGGGATGTGCGAGGTGACGCGGGCATTCCAAAGCCTGTCGAGCACGTTGAACTCGCTGGCTGGCGTTTTCAGGCCAACAATCTCGGCGGAGAACGCGATCTCGTCGTCATACTCCGCGCGCGCGAGCCGCATCGCCTTCTTGTTGAACGGCGTGAAGCAGACGGCATCGGCCCGCCCGTCACGCGCCAGCGTGAGCGCGCGACGATAATTCTCCAGCGCGAACGCGCCGCCGGCTTGGCTCGCGACACCACGTTGGATGGTCGCGGGATCGAGATGGCCAAGGTCCATAAAGACGGCGTCACTGCCGATGGTTCGAGGGTCCGCAGATGGCGCTACATTTGGCAGGTCCGTTCTGACGCCGGCCACACGCGCGCCTTCGTCGAGAACGCGGCGGTCTCCGATCACGATCAGGCGTGCGCGGGAGCGGATTTCGTCGAGGCAGGCGAGTTTTGCGGTCAGCTCCGGGCTGATGCCGGCGGGGTCTCCCATTGCCAGCGCAATCACCGGCTTGCCGGGGCTATGCAGGTTCATATGATCCTCACCTTTTCATGAGCGGCTTCGTCCGATTTTCGCAGCAGACGCACGATCTGCAGAGCGAGCGGAAGCAGCAACAGCGCCATCCCTGCCAGGACGAGGGTCGTCACCAGCCGGTTCGCAAAGAATATCCCAAGCGATCCCTTGGACATCAGCATGGCCTGCCGGAACGCGTCCTCGGCCTTGTCACCGATCACAATCGCAAGCACCAACGGCGCCAGCGGATAATGCAGCTTCTTGAAGAGATAGCCGACGATACCGAAGCCGAGCATCAGGACGACGTCGAGATATGAGTTCGAGACCGAATAGGCGCCGACCACGCAGATGATGACGATCAGGGGCGCGATGACGGCGAACGGAATGCGCATGAGGGCGGCGAACACGGGAACGGTGAGCAGCACGAGCGCGACCGCGACGATGTTGCCGACATACATCGAGGCGATCAGCCCCCAGACGAAATCCTTCTGGTCGACGAACAGCATCGGTCCGGGGTTCAATCCCCAGATCATCAGCCCGCCCATCATGACGGCGGCCGTGGCCGAGCCGGGAATACCGAGCGAAAGCATCGGCAACAGCGCGCTGGTACCGGCGGCATGGTCGGCAGTCTCCGGCGCAATGATGCCCTCGGCCTCGCCGGTGCCGAAACGCGCGCCATTGCGCGAGAAGCGCTTGGCGATGCCATAGCTCATGAAGGAAGCCGCGGTCGGACCACCCGGGGTGATACCCATCCAGCAGCCGATGGCGGCGCTGCGCAGCAACGCAATGCCATGGTGCGGCAGACGGCCCAGCGCCCGGAAGACTTCCTTCCAGTCCACTCTCGACGATACCGCGCGGGCCTGAAACTCCTCCTCCACAGCGATCAGCAACTCGCCGATGCCAAACAGCCCCATGACGGCAACGACGAAGCTGACGCCCTTCACCAGTTCGTCGACACCCATGGTGAGCCGCACGCTGCCCGAGACCGTATCGATCCCGATCGCGGCGATGGCAAAACCGATCGCGAGTGCCACCACCGTCTTGATCGGCGCCGCGCCGCCCATGCCGACGAAACTGGCGAAGGCCAGGAAATAGACTGCGAAGTATTCGGGCGGTCCGAAGGCGAGCGCCACCTGCGCCACCCAGGACGCCAGAAACGTAATCAGGATCACGCCAACCAGCGCGCCGAACGCCGCCGAGCCGAAGGCGGTGGCCAGCGCCGTCGTCGGCCGGCCGTCACGCGCCATCGGATAGCCGTCGAACGTCGTGGCGACCGACGAAGGCTCGCCCGGGATGTTGAACAGGATCGACGTGACCGAGCCGCCAAACAGCGCGCCCCAATACATGCTAGAAAGCAGGATGATCGCCGACACCGGCTGCATGCCGAAGGTCAGCGGCAGCAACAGCGACACCCCGTTTGGCGCACCCAGGCCCGGCAGAACGCCGACGAGGATGCCGAGCAGGACGCCGACCACCATCAGCGTCAGATGCGGAACGGTGACCGCGATGGTGAAGCCGTGCAGCAGCGATTGAAGGTTTTCCATCGCCTGCCCCTTCAAAAACCGAACGCGGCGGCGAGCGCGCCGTGCGGTAGCGTCACCTGGAACATGCGCTCGAACACCACGTAGAGCGCAAGCGGCGTAACCGCGGCGATGACGAGCGCGCGCAAGACCGGTTGCCGTTTCGGCAAGGCCAGGACCGCAAAAACATAGCCCGCCGCGGCGAGATACATTCCAACCATGGGAATGACGGCCACGAAAATCGCGGCCGGAACGAACAGCCCCGCGAGGCGGCGCAACTCGGACGGCGTGACGGCTACCCTGACCATTGCGAGGGTGCCGCGTCCGAGCGCGCCCTGCCCCAAATTGTAAAGACTGCCGAGCACGATGATGATTCCGGTCAGGAACGGAAACGTACCGGCGTCGACGCCGGCACTCGACCAGCCGATGCCGTTGTCGATGCTGGACACGACGACCACAACACCGAAGATTCCGGTCAGCGCCCCGGCGGCAATCTCGAGCGCACGTCGTGATATCATCGCTTTCGGTCCTACTTCACCAGCCAGCCCTGTTCGCCCGCGACCTGCTTCACGTGTTCGAGGTCCTGCTTGATGAAATCGTCGAACGCAGCTCCGGTCAGGAACGTGTCAACCTGCGAGGTCTTCTCGATATAATCCTTCCATTCGGGCGTTGCCTGTACCTTCTTCATGAGATCGACGTAGAACGCCGCTTGCTCCGGGCTGACCTTGCCGGGCAGCCAAACCGTGCGCGGCTGCTCATATTGCGAGATCGCAAGCCCCTGCTCCATGCACGTCGGCACATCGCTCCAGCCTTCGGTGGCCGTGACCTTCGGCCCCTGCGGCAATCGCTTCGGGCTGAAGGCGCAGAGCGGGCGCTGGGTACTGCCGCGCCATTGCCCAAGGCTCTCGGAGGGATTGTTGACGTGCGCATCGATATGTCCGCCGGCCAGCTGCACGGCAGCCTCGGCGCCGCTCTTGAAGGGGATGTAGGTGAATTTGACGCGCGCCGCCTTCTCGATCATCCGCGTCAGCACCTCATCGGTGTCCTTGGACTGCGCGCCGCCCATCTTGAACTCGGTCGCGGCCGCGGCCTTCAGGAAATCACCCGCGGTCCTGTACGGCGCGTCCTGTTTCACCCACAGCAGGAACTCGTCCTGCGCCATGGCCGCGATCGGGGTGAGATCGGTGTAGTTGAAGGCGACCTTGGAGACGAGCGGCTGCTGCCACGCGTTCGAGGTGCCGAAGATCACCTTGTAAGGATCGCCGGCGGACGCCTTACCGTAGACATAGCCTTCCGCGCCGCTGCCGCCGCCCTTGTTGACGACTACGACCGGCTGGTCGGTCAGCTTATATTTGGTGATGATGCTCTGGACCGCGCGCGCGAGATTATCGGTGCCGCCGCCCGGCCCTGCGGTTGCGACGAACTCGATTGGCTTCTGCGGCTGCCAGGCCGCGGCGGCCGGAAGCGCGGCCGCGAGCATGAACGTTGCCGTGGACAGCACGAGTTTTGACGTGAGCTTCATAGTTTCCTCCGCGTAGGCATTTTTTATTTTCGTTGGTATTTTCGTCTTCTCGTCAGGCGACATGCTCCTTGAGGCCGGCCGATGCGGCAACGATCGCGCCCTCCCGCTCGAACGCGTCGATCTGCGCCTGATCAAAACCATGTTCGCGCAGCACTTCGCGCGTATGCTCGCCATAAACAGGCGCTCCCGAACGCACCTTGCCGGGCGTCGCGGAGAATTTGACCGGCAGTCCAATCGTCTTCACCGGCCCGAGCGTCGAATGTTCGACCTCGACCACCATGTCGCGCGCCAGCGTCTGCGGATCGCTCAGCGCTTCCAGCATGTCGTGCACGGGGCCGCAGGGCACGCCCTTCTCGTCGAGTGCCGCCAGCCAATGCGCCCGCGTCTGTTTGCGGAAGCGCGCGCTCAGTTCGGCTTCGAGTTCCTTCAGATTCGCCATGCGGTCGGAGCCATTGACGAAGCGCGGGTCGGACGCCAGTTCGAGCGCGCCAAGCGCTTCCAGCATCAACAGCCAGTGCTTCTTGTTGGCGCCGCCGACCACAAGCCAGCCGTCGGATGCCTCGAACGCCTGGTACGGCGCGTTGAGCGGATGCGCCGAGCCCATGGCGCGCGGCGCCACATTGCTGGCGAGCGCAATCGTCGACTGCCAATAGGTCTGAACCAGCGCCGCCTCGTAGAGCGAGGTCTCCACCCATTGCCCTTCACCGGTCTTGAGCCGGTGCGAATAGGCGGCAAGGATGCCCATGCTGGCCAAGAGTCCGGCCGTGATATCGGACAGCGGCGGGCCACATTTCACGGGCGGACCGTCCGGCCGTTCGCCCGTGAAACTCATGATGCCGCTCATCGCCTGGGCGACCAGATCGAAGCCGCGGCGATGCCTGTACGGGCCGGTGCGGCCGAAACCGGACAGCGAGCAATAGATCAGCGCCGGAAAATTCCTATGCAGCTCCTCATAGCCGAAGCCGAGCCGCTCCATCGCGCCCGGCGCAAAATTCTCGACCAGCACGTCGGCGCCTGATATCAGCCGCCGCAGCACCTCCTTGCCGCCTGCGGTCTTCAGGTCGAGCACGATGCCCCGCTTGTTGCGGTTCATCATCAGGAAGGAGGCCGCCTCGTCGCCGATCTTCGGCGGCACCGAGTGCCGCGTGTCGTCGCCATTCGGCCATTTCTCGATCTTGATGACATCGGCGCCCATGTCGGCGAGCATCAGGGTGCAGGTCGGCCCCGCCATCACATGGGTGAGATCGATGACTTTGAGGCCGGCGAGCGGCCCCGAACGCGGTGTCGTGTCATTTTGAAGGGGCATGCGGGCTCCTATTGGCCGCGCCATTGCGGCGCGCGCTTGGTGAGAAACGCATCGAGCCCTTCACGGAAATCCTGGCTGGTGTAGCACATCAGGATGAGGTCCTCGCCCTCCTCGCGCGTCAGCCGTTGCTGCAGCCGGGCGACCGCCTGCTTGGTCGCGCTCAGCGTCAGCGGCGCGTTGCCGGCAACGAGCCTTGCGATCTCGTCGGCGCGCTTGTCGAGCGCGGCCAGATCATCGACGACTTCGTTAAGCAGGCCCACCGAGGCCGCCTCTTCGGCTTCGACGAGCCGTGCAGTAAAGATCAGATCCTTGACGCGCGCCGGGCCGATCAACGCTGTGATGCGGCTGACATTCGACATCGACAGGCAGTTGCCGAGCGTGCGCGCGATCGGAAACCCAATCCGCGTGCTTCTGGTGCCGATGCGCAGATCGCAGCAGGCGGCGATGCCCGCGCCGCCGCCGGTGCAGGCGCCGTTGATGGCGGCAATGGTCGGCACCCGGCAGGTTTCGAGAATGCCGAGCACGCGATCGATGCGGTTCTCGTAGTCGAGCGCGTCCTGCGGCGTGTTGAAGGCACGGAACTGGTTGATGTCGGTGCCCGCGGCAAACGCCTTGTCGCCGGCTCCTCGCAGCAGCAGCACCTTGATGGCATGGTCGCGGTTCGCCAGTTCGCAGATCTCGGCCAGCCGCTCGTACATCTCGAAGGTAAAGGCGTTGCGCGCCTGCGGCCGGTTGAAGGTGACCCGGCCGATGCCATCATCGACGGCAAATAGCACGTCATCCTCCCGTACCGTTACGTCCTGATCCATCCCGGCCAGCCTTTCTTAATGATTTTCACCAATTCTGAATGCAAAATGGCGACATATCAAGCTGGAACCGACAAAAATCCGGTGATATAACCGCTTTTGCATTCAAATTGGATTTTAAGGCGATGCTTCATGAGGAGGTCGTAAGCCGCGTCCGCGCCATGTTGCTCGACGGCGAGATTCCGCCGGGGGCGCGGATTCCCGAGCGCGACCTCTGTGAAAAGCTGCAGATCTCGCGCACGCCACTGCGCGAAGCTCTCAAGGTGCTTGCGGCGGAGGGCCTGGTCCAGTTGCTGCCGAACCGTGGCTCGCGCGCGGCCAGGCTGACCGACAAGGACATGCGCGACCTGTTCGAGGTGTGCCAGGGGCTTGAAGCGCTGGCCGGCGAGCTCGCCTGCGAGCGCATCACGGAAGCCGAGATTGCCGACGTCGCCGCCGCTCATACCGCCATGGTGCGGCACTACGGCGATCGCGATCTTCTGCAGTACTACCGCTGCAACCGCACCATCCACGAGGCGATCATCGCCGCGGCCGGCAACCCGGTGCTGTCAGGCCTCTATGAATCTGTCACCGCCCGCATTCGCCGCGCGCGCTACGTCACGCCGATGACGCCGCGACGCTGGGCGCTCGCGGTGCAGGAGCACGAAGCGATCCTTAATGCGCTGCAACGCCGCGACGGCGTAGGGTTGTCGCATATCCTGCGCGCGCATCTGCGCCACAAGCGCGAGGAGGTCTTGCAGGCCGGCTTCGCGGAGCAAGATGAGGCTCCCGCACCATGGCAGCGGCAGGCCTGAAGCCGACCAGCATCGGAAGCGTGCGCCGATCTCATTTGCGAATTCGACCGCTGACGCTCCCCAACCGAGCGGCCCCCGGCTTTTTGCGGGCCGGCCTGCGTCGAACGCTAACCACCCGTTCACCATGACGGCGAAACCCGCCCGCCTGATCAACCAAATAGTTCATCCCTCAAGTTCCCTTATACCTTTGATGCCTAGTCATGACCTTGAGGGGGGCCGTACTGCCGTGCAGTTCGGGGGCCCGGCGTAAGAGTAAGTTGTAAAGCGTATGAACATCGCACGTGTCGTCGTTCTGAGCATCGCATTGAGCGCCGGCGGCGTCGCCGCCTATCTCGCCCGTGGCACGGAAGAAAAATCCCGCCCAGCAGCCGAACCAGTCGTACAGTTGCCGACGGTGGAGATTCTGGTCGCGAAGTCCGAGATCGGGCTCGGCCAGCCCGTCAAGCCCGAGGACTTGCAATGGCAGAGCTGGCCGGCCGCGACCGCCGGCAGTAATCTAATCAACCGCGGCAGCCGAGCCGAGGCTATCAAGGAAATCGCCGGCTCGATCGCGCGCAGCCCGTTCTTCGCTGGCGAACCGATCCGCGAACAGAAATTGGTCAAGGCCAATGGCTCCGGATTCATGGCAGCCATCCTGCCGACCGGCATGCGGGCACTCTCGACCGAGATCTCGCCAGAGACCGGCGCCGGCGGGTTCATCCTGCCCAACGACCGCGTCGACGTCATCCTCTCCAAACGCGAAAAGAATCCGGACAGCAAGGGACCCGATGTCGTCCAGTCTGAAATCATTCTCTCCAACATCCGCGTGCTGGCGATCGATCAGGCGCCGAAGGAAAAAGAGGGCAGCAACTCCCTCGTCGGTCGCACCGCCACGCTTGAACTGAAGCCTGAGCAGGCCGAGACGCTGGCGCGGGCGCGCCAGAGCGGCACGCTGGCGCTCGCGCTGCGCAGCATCACCGATGTTAACGCGCCCGAGGGCCGGTCCGACGAACAGGTTCAAAAACGAAACGAGAGCGTCAACGTGGTTCGCTACGGAGTCGCCAATCAAACGACGGCACAGAAGTGACCGAAAGGACTCCCGATATGAAGTTTGGGGAAAATCAGTCAGCGATGCGAACCGTGGCGGCGCGCGCCCTGCTATTGTCGGCTGTCGCCGCGCTGACGCTCAGTCCGCTGCTGCCCGTCGTCGCAGCCGAGTCCGAGAAGGATCCGGTAACGACATCCGCTATCGGCCCGGTCAAGATGCGCTTCCTGTCGCTCGGTGTCGGCAAGTCGGTGATTGTCGACCTGCCGCGCGATGTGAAGGATGTGCTGGTCGCCGATCCGAAGATCGCCAATGCCGTCATTCGCTCCCCGCAACGGGCCTACATCATCGGCGGAGCCGTCGGACAGACCAACGTGGTGTTCTTCGACGGCGACGGCCAGCAGATTGCTTCCTACGACATCGCGGTCAAGCGTGACCTCAATGGCGTGCGCGCCGCGCTGCGGCAGTCGATGCCTGGCATCCAGATCGAGGGCGTCGGCGACAGCGTGCTGCTGACCGGTTCGGTATCGAGCCCGGTCGAAGCGCAACAGGCCGGCGAGATCGCCGCGCGGCTGGTCGGCGGCCCTGACAAGGTCGTCAACTCGATCGTCGTTCGCGGCCGCGACCAGGTGATGCTCAAGGTCACTGTCGCGGAAGTGCGGCGGGACATCATCAAGCAATTGGGTGTCGATCTCAGTGCCAGCATGAATTACGGCACCGCGGCGGTCGTTTTCAAAAATAGCAATCCGTTCACCGCCAACAGTGCACCGCTCGTCGCCGACAACGGCTTGACTGGGGCGGCCTTGAACAAAGCTGGTCTGCCAACGGTCACCGCTACCCTGCGCGCGATGGAGAGCGCGGGCGTGGTGCGGACGCTGGCGGAGCCAAATCTGACAGCGATCTCCGGCGAGTCCGCGACATTTATCTCCGGCGGCGAATTTCCCATTCCGACCGGCGTAAGCTGCCAAACATCAACGACTGGTGTCATTGGCGGGTGCGTCCAGACCGTCAGTTTCAAGAAATTTGGCATCTCGCTCAACTTCACGCCGGTGGTGCTGACCGAGGGACGGATCAGCCTGAGGGTGATGACCGAAGTGTCGGAAGTCTCGACCGAAAACGCTTTGCAGGGCGGTGCCGGCGGAACAACGATTCCCTCGATCAAGACGCGTCGCGCGGAAACCACGCTGGAAATTCCGTCCGGCGGCTCAATCGCGATGGCGGGACTGATCCAGGAACAAACCAAGCAGGCCATCAACGGATTGCCCGGCGTGGACCAGATACCGATTTTTGGACAGCTTTTCAGGAGCCAGGACTACATCAACCACGAGACCGAACTGATGGTCATCGTGACGCCCTACGTCGTTCGGGCCGTCGCGCAGAAAGAACTGTCGCGGCCCGATGACGGCTTCGCGCCGGCGTCCGACTCCCAGTCCGCGTTGCTCGGGCGCATCAACCGGGTTTACGGGCTTGCCGCCCGCCTCGATCCCGTCGGCGGAATCCAGGGCAATTTCGGCTTCATCATCGATTGAGACGCAGAACTGTTCACCGAGTGGGGACGAGGACAGAACGATGACAACGAGAACACCGCACCATCGCGTCAAAGCCTCGCGCATGCTTGGCGCCGTGCTGGGCCTTTCGGCGGCGCTCGGCGCCTGCACGCCGCAGACCGCGGAAGTCTTGACCGCCAGCGTGTCCGATGATTACCGCCAGCGCCATCCGATCGCCGTGACTGAAGCCAACCGCTCGATCGTGGTGTTCGTCGGACATGCCCGTGGCGGCCTCTCCGGCTCGCAACGCATCGACGTCATGGGCCTGGCACAGAGCTGGGTCCGGGAAGGCACCGGGGCGATCATCGCCGATGTCCCGGTCGATACGCCAAACGCGCGCGCGGCTGCGGCGTCGTTTCGGGAAATTCAATCGGTGCTGATGGCGGGTGGCGTGCCCTCGCGCGCCATCACGATGCGTCACTACCGGCCCGACGATCGCCGCACGCTGCCGACGATCAGGCTCAGCTATCCGAAGATCACGGCCGTGGCAGGACCTTGCGGCCTGTGGCCGCAAGACCTCGGACCGAATATCGACAATGTCACCTACAACCAAAACCGGCCCTACCACAACTTCGGTTGCTCCACCCAGCGCAACCTTGCGGCGATGATCGACAATCCCGCCGATCTCGAGCAGCCGCGTCCCGAGAGCGCCGCCTATACGCCGCGGCGCGACATCGCCTTTGAAAAATATCGCAAGGGCGCTTCGACCGCGACCACCTACCCCGAAGCCGACAAGGCCAAACTCAGCGATACAGGCAAATGATCAGCCGCGTCTTTCAAAACTCCGACGATCAACTGGACGACACGCCGGCGCCCGAAGAATACATCTCGCCGGCGCCACGCGTATCAGTACAGGCCTTTTGCGCCAGCGTCGCGATTGCGACCGCGGTGCGCGCGGCGAGCGAAGACCGCCGTCTCGGCAAGGTCCACCTTTCGGTTCACATGGGCGGCATTGCCGCCGCCATCGAGGCCTACCACACGGCGCCGACGCCGAACGTGATCTTGCTGGAGACCGAGCCCGGCAGCGACATCCTCGAGGGGCTCGATGAACTCGCGACTGTCTGCGACGCAGGAACGCGCGTCGTCGTGATCGGCAGCGCCAACGACGTCACGCCCTATCGCGAACTGGTGCGGCGCGGTATCAGCGACTACGTTACCGGACCGATCCAACCTATCGACGTCGTGCGCGCAATATGCGGCCTATACGCGGCCTCCGAGGCCGTGGCCGTCGGCCGCATCATCGCCGTCGTCGGCGCCAAGGGCGGCGTCGGTGCCTCCACCGTCGCGCACAACGTGGCCTGGGCGATCGCGCGCGATCTTGCGCTCGATTCCGTCGTGATCGATCTCGACCTCGCCTTCGGCACCGCCGGCCTGGATTATAACCAGGATCCGGTTCAAGGTATCGCCAATGCCGTCTTCCAGCAGGAACGGCCGGACTCCGCCTTCATGGAGCGCCTGCTGGCGAAATGCACCGACCGCCTCGATCTATTGGCAGCGCCGGCAACATTGGACCAGGTCTATGATTTCGGCGCCGATGCGTTCGATGCGATCTTCGATACGATGCGTATGACGACCCCCTGCATCGTGCTCGACGTTCCCCACCAATGGTCGGCATGGACCAAGCGCACGCTGGTCGGCGCAGACGACATTCTGATCGTCGCCGAGCCCGACCTCGCCAATATGCGCAACACCAAGAACATGCTGAACGTGCTGAAGGCGGCGCGGCCCAACGACCGGCCGCCGCTCTACTGCCTCAACCAGGTCGGCATGCACAAGCGCCCCGAAATCTCCGTGCGCGAATTCGCCAAGGCGATTGAGGGCCAGCCCATCGCGGCTATTCCGTTCGATTCGAAAATGTTCGGCACTGCCGCTAATAACGGCCAGATGATCGCGCAGATCGCCGCCAAACATCGCACCACCACGATGTTCCTTCAGATGGCGCAGCGCCTGACCGGCCATGCCGTGACCAAGCGGTCCCGCACCTCGTTCCTGACGCCGATCATCAAGAAGTTGCAGGGCAAGACGGCGCGCAGGGCTTGAGCAAAGAACGACGGCGGCAGCGGCTTGGCCGCTGACGCCTACTCGGATCGCGACGCCGCGGCGATCGGCATCTTCCCGACCTCGGCCCGCGCGTTCTCCCTGTCTTTCCGCGCCAGGATCTGTTTCAACTGCGCGACGTTGGCCGCGGCCTCGGCGGGCGGCAGGTCGGCTTTCACGATCTTTTCGGCATCGGCGACACGGCCCTGCAGGCCGACCGCCAGCGCAAGATTGGCGCGCACGCGCGGATCGGTCCCGGCCAGGCTGTGGGCGCGGCGCAGCGTCTCCTCGGCCCTGGGCAGATCTTTCGAAAGCACGTAGGACAGTCCGAGATTGGACAGCACGGACGGATGGTCGGGCACGATTTTCAGCGCGCTCGCATAGTATTGCCGCGCCTCCTCGTATCGGCCGAGTTGATCCAGTGTTGCTCCCTGCGCCGAGAGCAGCCGCCAATCGGGATCGTCGGGACTGTGGGCGCGGCCGAGCACGTCGAAGGCCTGCTGGAAATTGCCATTATCCGCCAGCGCGCGGCCGTAGGCGGCGAGCAGCAGCTTATCGCCTGGATGGACGATGGAAGCTTGTTCGAGCACCGCAACCGCCTGCGACCGCTGCCCCGTCGCGCGGAGCGCCGTGCCGTATTTCAGTGCCGCGTCGGCATCCCTGGGATTGGCGCGGTAGCGCTCCTGGTAGAGTTCGACCTCGCGGCGCGGATCGGCGGCGCGGCTGGTGTCGGCCTTCTCGCCGATCGAACCGGTGATGTCGCTTAGCCCCGAAGTCTGGCAGCCGCCAAGCCCCAGCGCCATGATCAGAGTGGATGTGCACGCAAGAAGTCGCGCGACGCGGGACGGATGAGACAACTTCTGAAACATGCACCTGGACTCACGGCGGAACTGTCCAGATACGCTCACAGCTTAACCCTAAGTTCAGGTTAAGCCGGCCCGTTTTTGCCGCAATTGGCGACCCTCGCAGGCGCCTCGCGCCGGCACGCGCTTGCCGGCCCGTTCCGGGCCGATCGCACCAGCGGGGCCGCCGAGCCGCCTAGTCGAGGAATTGCGCGCCGAGTTCGCAACCGATCCGCCAGGCCAGCTTGCACTGACGCGGCCTTCCCTCCGAAAAGATCACCGTGAATTCGGGAGGAATTTCGGGATACTCGGCGATGATCTTCACGCCGCCATCCGACATGTCCGTAATCATGCAGTCGCGCGGCAATCCGCCGGTCGCAAACTGTATTTTCGCAAAGTTTCTGCACGCACGTCGTTCGCTTCTGCGGCGATTCGCTGCCAACATGTCGGTCCCTGACCCTGCTTGATGGATTCACTCTTAGGTGGATCAGCTTTACCGAAGAATCGTTGGAATTGACCTAGCGCGACGGCTCGCAATGTAATGGTTGGATTCGAACTCCGTTTACCGAACCCGGCGCCTCGACCTCCGAACGCCGGAAAGCCGCGCCCGCGTCAGCGCCCCGCGTCGCAATTTTCGGCAAATTAAAGGGTTGATCCCCCCTCGTTAGGCGATAGCCTGACCTCTCGACTCGATTTGGCGGAAACTGACGCACATGGGAAGCCTCGTCCTTCTCGACCTGATGGGCGGCGTTGCGCTGCTGCTGTGGGGCCTGCACATGGTCCACAGCGGGATCCTGCGCGCATTCGGGCCGAACCTGCGTCTGTTGCTGGCAAAAGCCCTGAGCAACCGCTTCTCCGCCTTCGCCGCCGGCCTCGGCCTGACCGCGCTGCTCCAGAGCAGCACCGCGACGGCGCTTATCACGAGTTCGTTTACGTCGGACGGGCTCGTCAGCCTGGTGCCTGCGCTCGCCATCATGCTTGGCGCCAATGTCGGCACCACGCTGATCGTGCAGATCCTGTCGTTCAACATCGCTGCCCTCGCGCCGGTGCTGTTCATCATTGGTCTGGTCGCCTTCCGCACCGGGCCGCGCTCGCGCATCAAGGATATCGGCCGAGTCTTTATCGGCCTCGGCCTGATGCTGCTGGCGCTGCATATCCTGCTCAATACGCTGGCGCCGGCGGAGAACGCGCCGGGCGTGCGCGTGTTCATGAACGCCATCACCGGCGATCCCGTGCTCTGCATCCTGTTCGCTGCGATCGTGACCTGGCTCGTGCATTCCTCTGTCGCCAGCGTGCTGCTGGTGATGTCGCTGGCCTATGCGCATTTCATCACCCCCTATGCGGCGCTGGCGCTCGTGCTCGGCGCCAATCTCGGCAGCGCCATCAATCCGATCGTCGAAGGCGCGCGCCGCGACAATCCCGCGAGCTATCGGCTTCCGCTCGGCAACCTCATCAACCGGGTTATCGGCATCCTGCTGGTAGCGCCGTTCCTGCAGCCGACCGCGGACCTTCTGATGGCCTGGCAACCGGATGTAGCCAAGGCAACCGCCCTGTTCCACATCGCCTTCAATGTTGCGACCGCGCTTCTCTTCATTGGCCTGCTCGACGGCATGGCGCGGCTGTTGAAGAGGTTGCTGCCCGAGCGCGTCAAGGCGACCGATCCGTCAGGCCCGCGCTACCTCGACGAGAGCGCGCTCGAGACGCCTTCGCTCGCCCTGGCGGATGCCGCCCGCGAGACCCTGCATATGGGCGACCACGTCGAAATCATGCTGCGCAAGGTGATGGCGGCGATGATGACGAACGACCGGGCGCTGGTCGACGAGGTCTCGCGGATGGACAACAGCGTCGACAGCCTCGACGAGGCGATCAAGCTCTATGTCACCAAACTCACTCGCGGCAGTCTCGACGAGCGCGAGGGACAGCGGGCGATGGAGATTGTCTCCTTCGCCATCAACCTCGAGCATATTGGCGACATCATCGACAAGAATCTGAGCGAGCTGGCAACCAAGAAGATCAAGCGCCGCTTCCAGTTCTCGGCCGAGGGCGCCGAGGAACTTTCGGCTTTCCACAAGCGCACGATGGATTCGCTTCGGATCGCGTTCGGGGTATTCATGTCGGGCGACATCAACGAAGCGCGAAAATTGCTGGCCGAAAAGTCCGCGCTGCGCAATGCCGAGCTCGCCGCCACCGAGCGGCACCTCGACCGTTTGCGCGAAGGCCGGCCGGAAACCATCGAGACCACGTCGCTTCATCTCGACGTCTTGCGCGACCTTCGGCGCATTCACTCGCACATCTGCTCGGTCGCCTATCCCGTACTGGATGCCGCCGGCGAACTCGCCGCCCATCGCAGCGCCGAAAGCGAGTTGCCCACGCTACCCGCGCCGGCGCCGAGCCGCTGACCGTCAGCGATCCAGCGTCTTCGATGCTTTGCCGCGATGCTTGACGATCAGCATGATGTTTCTGATGTAGATGATCGTGGCCATCGACTGGCCGACGATGATCACGGGCTCGCGCTTGGCAATGCCATAGATCAGCGTCATCAGCCCGCCCCCCATCGAAAAGAACCAGAACGCAATCGGTATCACGCTTCGTCCGGCGCGCTCGCTCGAGATCCACTGCACCAGGAAACGTGCGGTGAAGAGCAATTGAGCCACCAATCCAAAAGCCAGCCAGAAGTCGAACTTGGCGATGAAGACGTCGTAGAGATAGTTGCCGAGCGCCTGCCCGAACTGGATGAACATCAGAAAACCTCGGTCACAACGGGCGTGGACTTCTTGCGGCGGATCAACCACCACACGCCGGCGAGATCCATGATCCCGATCCATAGCCGGTCAAAGAAGCCGTAATTGGACACGCCGGAATGGCGCGGGCGGTCGATCACGTCGACGTAGGCGATATCAAAACCTTCGCGGCGCACCAGCGCCGGCAGGAACCGATGCAGCCCGTCGAAATAGGGCATCGAGAGGAACACCTCGCGAGGGAACGCCTTCAGCCCGCAGCCGGTGTCGCGGGTGCCGTCGTTCAAAATGGCCTTGCGCACGCCGTTGGCGATCCGCGACTGCAATTTCTTGAAACCGGTGTCCTTGCGCCCCACCCGCTGGCCGGCCGCGAGGCCGACGCGGCCACCGCCTTTTTCGACCGCCGCGATCAGGTCCGGCAGGAAGGCCGGATTGTTTTGCCCGTCGCCGTCGAGCGTCGCCACGATGGCGCCGCGCGCGGCCCGCACGCCGCTGCGCACCGCTGCCGATTGCCCGGATGAATTGGCGTGCTTCAACTGCCGGAGCTGACCGTACTGCTTCATTAGATCAGCCAGCCGCTCGGCGGTCGCGTCCGTCGAGCCGTCGTTGACATAGATGATCTCATAGGCCCAGCGGCTGCCGAGCGCGCCGACGATTTCCGCAATCAGCGGCGCGACGTTGTCAGCCTCGTTGCGCACCGGCACAACGATTGAAACGGCGACCGCATCTCTGTCGGCAGGTATCAAATCGGTACTCGTCTGGTTGGTTTGGAAGAACCCGGAACCGGGCATATCGGCCGTCGGGCGGCGACCGCTTTTATGGGGCGAAAGCGCCCCGGGCAACCCTTTTGAGGCGCCCGGACGAGGGCCCGACAAGGGACACGATGCTGCCGTCGCGCTGGATCGCAAATCCGAGCCGCCGGGCCGCAAACCAGTATCGCGCGAACATCGCACCGACGATGCCGATCAGCGCGCCGGCCACCACGTCACTTGGATGATGGGCGACCAGCACCAGACGGGTCACCGCAATGATGAGGGCATAGACGGCCATCGCAGCGCGAATCCTCGGCCAGATGACCGACACGGCGAAAGCGAGCGCAAAGGCGGTCGTGGCATGGCCAGAAGGAAAGCTGTAGTAGGCCGGGTTGCCCGCAAAGTGCGAGAAGTGGAACGCGTTGGCCTCGCCGCCGACAAATGGCCGGCCGCGGCCGATGCTGTATTTCAGTATTTCGGTGACCAGATTGGAGACGGCGACGGCGCAGAATATGAACTGCAGCCGCGTTCCGAGACTGAGGAGCAATGAGCGCCTGACGCCATGCAGGGCCGGTGCAACGATTGCGACCGCGATCAGCAATCCTCCGAGCACCGCCAGCACATATTCATCCTTGCCGAAATCGGTGAGAATGCGGATCCACCACAGCGAGGGCGTGCCGCGCTTCGGCATCTGGGCGATTTCCCATGCATCAATCGCGTACATCAGTACGATGATCGCGGCGCCAAGACCGGCCGACAGCCACAGCACATACCGCGCCGCGCGGCGAGCGGCTTCGGCCCGCCGCGAATGCGATGGCGACTGCACGAGGTGCGCCAATGACAGCCACGCCAGCGTGGCGAAGCGCGAAAGATAGTTTTTGGAATCGACGACAGCAGGGCTCGAAGCCATCTTACTCCGTACCTTCCGAGCGGAAGATGGCGATCGAGATCGCCTTGCCCTGCGAGATGTTATGGCCCTCGATCCGCTTCGCCACGTTGTAGCGCAGCCCGATCGCTTCGGCGCGCTGGACGAAGGCGCGCTCGGTGCGCGATTCCACCAGCGCAAAACGGCAACTGCCCTGCCCCAGGAAATCGGCCGCGCCCGATCCGTCGGTGAGCAGCGTGCCGGTGCCGGTCATGAAGACGAGGCTCGGCTCGTGAAAACCGGCGGCTGCGGCCTTGGGCCCGACGCAGACCACGTTGCGAAGCGCACGCGCGATCTCGGCGCTTGGAAACAACGTCGTCAGCGACGGCATTAGGATGCCGTAGATTCCGACCGCCAGAAACATCGCGGCGACCACGGCGTTCAACAGCGAGCGTTCGGCGCGGCTGTCCTCGAACATCCACCACGCGATCAGGCCGAAGATCATCGCCGCCGCCAGGAAGGGCCAGGCCGGAAATGCGGGGTAATGCGTCAGCTTGATAGCGCCGACGACGGCGATCACGGATGCCCCCGCCGGGATCGCGAACCACCATGCCGCACCGCGCATCAGCCAGGACCGCGACAGCACGCGGCGCTCCAGCGCGCCGGCGGTGAGGATCGCAATCGCCGGATAAAGCGGCAGCACGTAATGCGGCAGCTTGGTCAGCACCAGCTCAAACACGATCCATGACGGAACCAGCCACGCCAGAAGATATTGCGCGCCGGGCTCGCGCTGCGCGCGCCATACCGCCGGCGCCGCCATTCCCGCCAGCGCCGCGCCCGGCCAGAACGTGACCCAGAACAGCAGCAGATAGAGGCCGGGCGGCGCACCGTGGGATTCCTGCGCGCCAAGCTTGCTCAGCATGTCACCGCCGAGCGAGTTGGAGAAGAACGCCTCGCCCGCGCGCCAGAAGATCGCGACGAACCATGGCAGCACCAGCACCAGCGTCCACATCAGCCCCCAAACCGGGCGCAGCCGCCAAAGCCATGCCGCCGAGCGGTCCAGGATCGCGAGCGCCAGGATGGTCAGTCCGACGAACATCAAGATCAGCGGCCCCTTGAGCAGGATGCCGCCGGCCAGCGCCGTCCAGAAGATCGCGGGTGCGGCCCAGGGCGGCCGCACCGGATCCTCGCCACGTTGCCAAGCGAGATACACCCGCGCCATCGCCCCCATGGCGGCGACTACCGTCAGCAGCAGCATCGCATCCGTCTTGGCCAGCCGCGCTTCGGCGCCTAGCAGCACGGAACTGCACATCATCAGCGCCGCCAGCGCGGCCCCGCGCCGCGTGACAAAGGCGAGCGCCGCCCAGTAGGTCAGGAGAACCGCGCCGATCGCGCCGATCAGGGAGGGAATCCGGTAGAGCCAGATGCGCAACTGCGCCCGCGGCAGACCTAGCGATGAGGCGGTTTCGACCACGGCGGCCTGCAACCAATAGATGCCGACCGGCTTCTTGTAGCGGACCTCGTCCTGGAAGCGGATGTCGACGAAATCGCCGCTCTCGACCATCTGCTTGGTCGCCTGCGCGAACCGCGCTTCATCGCGGTCGATCGCCGGAATGTTGAAGAATCCGGGCAGGAAAAGCACGATGCCGCACAGCACCAGGAACACGATGGTGCGAAAATGGCTCGCCGTGGCGAAGTCGAACGCAGCGGCCACCCTGCGGCCGGAATGCGCAGGTTTTACAGGCTGTTGGCCCGCTCCAAAACGTGGGGGGTGCAAGGTTTCCACCATGCTGTTCGCATACGATGAAACCGCACTGCAAACAACACCGCAAAGCCCCCTAAGCCGTGGTCAATAGGCTGCTTTTCGTCACTGTACCCGGATTACGACAGTATCGGCTGCGCCGGTCGCGTCGATCACCGTCAGCCGGGCAAAGCCCGGTCCGGGCGGGTCGACCAGACGCTGGCGCCGGCTGTCGATCTCGCCGACCGAAGCGCCGTTCAGCATGACGGTCATCGGCAGCACGCCGCCGGCAACCTTGACCGGCATCGCGGCGGCCTGCCCATTGCTTGAACGATCGACGTCGATGCGCGAGCCGTTCAGGGGAAACTGGATGCGCGGCGCAGAATCGCTGCCGGTCCGGATCAGTTCGCCGACGGGACGGAAGCGCCGCAACGGCAACGGCAGCTTGGCGTTGCTGGCGATCAGCGCCCCCTTCGGCGCCTTCGGCAACGCCGCCGGGATCTTTCCGGTGCGCGCAAACGCATCGAACAGGATCGGCGCGGCGGCGGTGCGGCCGACCAGGCCCGGCACCGGCGCGCCGTCGGGACGTCCAACCCACACGCCAATGGTGATGCGGCCATCGAAGCCTACCGACCACGCGTCGCGATAGCCGTAGCTGGTGCCGGTCTTGAACGCGATTTTGTTGTGCACGCCGTTTTCCGGCGGTGGCGTGCCGAGCAGCACGTTCCCGACCTGCCAGGCGGCGGCCTGGTCCATCAGCCGCAGCGGCTCGCGCTCGTCCGTGGCAAGCATGATCTCGCGCAACGGCCGCGCCGCGCCCAGCCGCGCCAGCCCGGCATAGAGCTGCGCCAGGTCCTGCAAGGTGACGCCGACCCCGCCAAGGCCCATCGCAAGACCAGGCGCCTCGTCCTTCGGCAGCACGAGATTGCCGCCGGCCTGCTTCAGCCGTGACGACAGCCGGCTCGAGCCGACGCGGTCGAGCAGCGCGATCGCCGGCACGTTCAGGGAGAGTTGCAACGCCTTGCGCACCGGCACGGTGCCCTGGAACGTCATGTCGAAATTTTCCGGCGCATAGGAGCCGAAGCGGATCGGACGGTCGTCGATCAGGCTCTCGGGGTGCACAAAGCCGTCCTCGAAGGCGAGGCCGTAGATGAACGGTTTCAGCGTCGATCCCGGCGAGCGCACGGCGCGGGTCATGTCGATCTGTCCGGCGCGCCGCTCGTCGAAGTAATCCGGCGAGCCGACGCGGGCCAGCACGTCGCCGGTTTCATTATCGACCGCGATGATGGCGACTGAAATGTTCGGCCCCTGCGCCACGGCGCGGTCGCGTGCCAAGGCCTCCAGCGTTTTCTGCAACCCAGAATCCAGCGTGAGCTTGATCAGCGGCGTATCCTTCCCCGTCGCCATTGCCGCGTCGGAGGAATGCGGCGCCAGGATCGGCATCGGCTTGCGGAGCCGCGGCACCGCCACCGCTTTGGCCTGCGCCGCGTCCTCCTTCGACACGACGCCATCCTCGACCATCCGCGCCAGCACGCGGTCGCGCGCGGCGTGGGCAGCTTGCGGATAACGGTCGAGCCGGCGGCGTTCCGGCGATTGCGGCAGGGCGACCAGAAGGGCTGCTTCCGCGAGCGAGAGCCGCTTCGGCTCCTTGCCGAAATAGGCGATGGTTGCTGCGCGGATGCCTTCGAGATTGCCGCCGAACGGCGCCAGCGCCAAATACAGATCGAGGATTTCGTCCTTGCTCAATTGCCGCTCGAGCTGGACTGCGCGCACCATCTGGCGCAGTTTTGCAGACACCGAGCGCTCGCGCCGCGGCTCTATCAGCCGCGCGAGTTGCATTGTAATCGTCGAGCCGCCCGAGACGATGTGGCCGCGCGTGGCGAGCTGCAGCGCCGCCCGCCCCAGCGCCAGCGGATCGACGCCACCATGCGACCAGAACCGGCGATCTTCATACGCGAGTAGCACCTTCAGATAGCCGGGATCGACCGCCGTCTTCGCATCCACCGGCAGCCGCCAGCGTCCATCGGCCATCGCGTAGGCGCGCAACAGCTTGCCGTTGCGGTCGACGATGGTGGTCGAGATCCTTCGTGCCTCTTCCAGCGGCAACGGCCCGAGCGAGACGACCCAGGCTGAGAACGCGGTAGTGAGTACGATGAGCACGAAGGCCAGAGCCACCGCGATCCGGAAAAAGCGGCGGCGGCCGATACTACCGTCATGCCCGGGCTTATCCCGGGCAGCCACGTCTTCCTGTGCCGATGCAAAGGAGGTGGATGGCCGGGACATCTGGCGCGAAGACGGCGCTTCGCGCCTTCTGCCCGGCCATGACGAAGACTGTTGCTGGCGCGGCTCCTCACTCATTTCGCCGGACGCACCTCCACCGAGCCGGTGCCGGTGCGGCCGTAGCGCGAGGGATTGTACATGTCCTCGACATAGGCCTGCGGCAGCACGTATTTGCCGGGCGAGACCGCGCGCACGATGTAGGCCACCGTGAACACCGACTGGTCGTCGCTGGCACGGTCGATCGCCGCGGTGAAACGGTCATCGCGGAACTCGGTGTGCTCCGGCTCCTCGCCGTCCTCGATCCAGTCCAGCGTGCCGCTGTCACCCGACGACACCAGGCGGGGGTTATCGATCTCGAGGCCTGCGGGGAGATAATCGGCCACCATGATGTGCCCGTGTTCCGGCTTGGCTTCGGTGATCTTCAGCACCACCGCAAAACGATCGTTCTGCTTGGCCTTGGTGACGTCGGCGGGCTTGCCGTCGAGCGTGAAATAATTGCGCTCGATCTTGAAGCCGTTGGAAGCCGCAGGCTCCGGCGTAACCGGCGAGCCCGAGACCGAGACCACCGCCTGCACCGGCGCATCGCCGGTGTTGGTGATCTTGACCGGCTTGCCGGCCATCGCCTCCGCCTTGTAGCTGCGATAGACGGCGGCCGTGACCGGCGATCCATCGATATCGAGCGCCAGCGTTTCCTTTGACAGCGCACGCGCGGCCAGCACCATCCACGCATTCTCCTGCGTCGAGGTGTAGGGCGTAAGCCCCCGCGCCGCTTCGACTCGTGCGACAGCCTGCGTCAGCGTCGCCCGCGGCGCGTTGCCTTCGCTCGCAAGCGAGACCAGCGCCGCCGCATCGCGCAACGCCGAGCCGTAATCGACGCGGCCGAACTCGATCACGGGCTTTGGCGCCAGCGCATCGAGCGCCGCGCCATAGACCCGCTCTGCCCGCACCTTGTCGCCGACCAGGGCCAGTGCCGCCGCGAGCTGTGATTTCGCCATCGACGTCGCGAGATGGTTCAGCTTGGTGTCGGCGAGATAGCGCAGGTCGCCGATAGGGGCTGCGCCATTGCGCGCGAGCACGTAGAGGCCGTAGGCCAGATCGCGGCCGCCGTCCTTTTCCGGCTCGTTGGCATTGACCACGGAGTTACGGATGCGCTCGAGCGCGTTCTTGAACAGCACGTCCGGCACCGCAAAACCCTTTTCGCGGGCTCGCGTCAGGAAGTCGGTCACGTAGGCGTCGAGCCAGGCGTCGTCGCCACCGGCCGACCACAGGCCGAACGAGCCGTTAGAGCCCTGGCGGGCCAGGAGCCTTTCGATCGCGTCTTTGATGCGCTGGTCGACCGCGGTATCCATCGCCAGGTGCGCGCCGGCCGCGAGGTCGTTGACATAGAGTAGCGGCATTGCGCGGCTCGTGATCTGTTCGGAACAACCATGCGGATAGCGATCCAGCGCCTTTAAAATGGTCGCAGCATCGAGCGCGGTCGACAGGCTGACCGACAGCGACACGCTTCCGGTGCCCGACACCAGGTCGGAGAACATGTCCGAGGTCAGCGTCAGGCTCTCGCCTTTCGCCAGCGTCCGGATCGAGCGCCGCGCCAACACCTGCGTCGCCGCCTTGACGTCGAGCGCATAGTGCCGCGCCAGCGTCAGGCCATTCGGCCCCTTGATGTCGACGTCGAGATTGGCGGTTCCGGCGCCGCCGGCATCGAGTGCCAGCGACATCGAGGTCCGCTGCTTCGCCGCGAGTTTCACGGTGGTCGTCGGATTACCCGTCACCTTTACCGGGCCCGACGTCTTGACGCTGATGCTGTAGTCGCCGGGCGCGCCCTCGACATTGTCGAGGTCGAAACTCATCGTGCCCTTGTCGCCATTGAGCAGGAAGCGCGGCAGCGTCGCCGTCAGCACCACGGGATCGCGGACGGTGACGTCGGTGGCGGCGCGGCCGAGCTTGGTCGCAGTCCACGCCACCGCCATCACCCGCGCGGTCCCGGCGAATTCCGGAATGTCAAAACTGATTTCGGCGGTGCCGTCCGGCCCGACCGTGACGATGCCGGAATAAAGCGCGAGCGGCTTCTGCGTGGGCGGCGAGCCCTGCAGTTCGGCGCCGGCGGAATCGCCGCCGGTCCTGATCTGGCCCCGCGAACCCTGCATGCCGTCGATCAACTGGCCGTAGAGGTCGCGGATTTCAGCCGTCAGGCGGCGTTGGCCGAGATAATAGTCGTCGGGTGCCGGCGGCTTGTAGTTGGTCAGGTTAAGAATGCCTACATCGACCGCCGCGACGACGATCTTGGCGTCCTCGCCGGGATTGAGCCCGCCGAGTTTGACCGGGATCTTTAAGCTGGTGCCGGGCCGAACCAGCGGCGGCGGCGACAGATTGACGGCAAGCGTGCGCGTCTTCTTGTCGATGCCAAACCACTTCAGGCCGATCGCCCGTCCGGGCATCCGCAGCGCCGCGGCATCCAGCGGACGGCGCAGCGTCGCCAGCACATAGGCGCCGGTGCCCCAGTCCTTGCCGACGGTCAGTTTGACTTGCTGGGTGCCTTGCTTGACCTCGACGGTTTGCGTCGTCAGCAGGCGATCGCCGAGTACGTTGACGGTCAGGTTGCCCGCCGTGCGGGCGTTAACCGACACCACCATGGTATCGCCGGAAGCGTATTCCGGCTTGTCGATCGAGGTTTCCAGAAGGTCCGGCGCATCGGCGCTGCCGTCGGAATACCAGCCGACGTCGAACTGCACCGAGGTGACCGGGCCATCCGCCTCGGTCGACTTGACGTCGAGGCGGTAGCGGCCGGGCTCCGGCGAGACCGATACCCGCGCCGCCTTGTCGGCGGTGAGTGTCAGGTCGCCATCGGCGACGCGCTTGGTCGACTTGACCGGCTCATATTCCCAGGAGGAGTTCTGCCGGTACCACTGATATCGCGTCTCCATCTTCAGGAGTTCGTAGCGCAGGCCGTCTCGCGAAAGCTGCTTGCCGTCCGGGCTGACGAACACGACGTCGAACTCGGCCTTGTCACCCTCGGCGACGCTCTTGTCGCCGAACAGCGGCTTGATGCCGATCAGCGCCGCTTGCGGCGCGACGGGGAGCACCAGTTTGCGCTCGACCGCGCGGCCGCCGGTCTCCACCATGCGGATGAAGATCTGCGCCTCCTGCGGCCGCGTCGAGGTCGGCGCCTTGGCGAGCGACACCGGGAAGGTCGCCACACCATTGGCGTCGGCCTCGGGCAGGTTCTCGATCGGGGTCCGTTCGTTGGAGGCGGTTTCCTCATCCGCCACGCCGAACTGGTAGCCGGGATAGCCGGGCCGCCCGGAGGCAGCGGGGGCGACCAGTATGTCGCCTTCGAGCTGCAGGCCCGAGGCCGGCGCGCCGTAGAGGAATTTGCCGGCGACCTTAAGTTCAACTGGAGACTCAGCTTTTATGAACTTCTCCTTGGCCGAGACGTCGAATTCGATCCGCTCGGGGACGTAATCTTCGACCATGAAAGTGGTCTCGCCCACCGACGAGCCCTTGGGATCGGTAAACGCCCGCACCCGCCAGGTGCCGGTCGGGACCGCCGAATTCAACGGCACAGCCATCGATCGCCCGCCCGCGCCCTGGTCGGGGAGCTGGGCTCGGCGGAATTCGACGCCGTCCGGCCGCTCGATCACCAGCGTCAGCGGCCCGCCGGGCATGGCATTCCCCTGCCCGTCGCGGAGCAGCGCGGTCAGATAGACCGTCTCGTTCGACCGGTAGACGCCGCGCTCGGCATAAACGAAGGCGTCGGCACCAGGAGGCACCACCCGCCCCGACACGCCGCGGTCGGTGAGGTCGAAGGCGTTGGTCTTCAGGCTGAGGAAGGCGTAGTCCGCCTTTTCGCTCGTCACCGTCAGCAGTGCCGGCGAAAGCCCGCCCTCGCCGCGCGCGAGCCCCGCCTCGAACAGCACGTGGCCGGCATCGTCGGTCTTGCGCGTGGCAAGGATCTCGTTGTTGCGCGCGACCAGCCGCACCTCGGCCTTCGATACGGCTTCGGTCGAAGCCAACGAGTTGACGAAGACGTGGATGCCGTCATTGCCGGAAAACGCCGTCAGCCCCATGTCGGAGACGATGAACCACTGCGTCGCCAGCGAGCCGTCATCGTCGCCGCCGCTGCCGGGCCCCTTGGCCGCCGCCGTCATCACATAGACTCCAGGCTGCAGGTCGCCGAGCGCCTGGTCGACCGGGAAAGCCGTCACGACGTCCTGGTTTAGCGTGGAGGCGGTGGTAAGTTCGCCGGACCAGACTTTTACGCCGCGCTCGTTGCCCAAATCCGAGAGCTGGTAACTGGACAGCGTCTTCTGAAAATCGCTGTCGACCACCGTGTTGATCAAGTTACGATCGCCGATCCGGAACACGTTGACGTTCACCGACGGCGTATTGACGCTGACCAGCGGAATGCCGCGCTGGCCGGTACGCGGCAGCACGTAGGCGCGGCCGGTGAAGCGCACGAATGGCTTGCGATCGCGGACATAGATATTGAACTCGGCCGATTTCGGCAGGCTCTCCTTCACCGTGGACGGCAGGCCGGCGCGCAGATTGATGTTGTAACGCTCGCCGTGCTTCAGCCCGTCGACGCAGAGCTGCTTGCCTTCGCTGGTCAGCGCCGGCTTATCGGTGCCGGCCAGCGCCACGAACGGCGCGAAATCGATCCGCTTGGCCAAGTCTTCGGAGAACTGGAAACAGGCTCGCGGCGAGGCGCCATCGGAATCGACGGTATAATCGAGCAGCCGGAAGCCGTGCTGATCCCGCATCTTCTCATACTGTCCGCGAACCTCGGCAACCTCGCGCATGTCAAGCGACAGCCGCAAGCTATCCAGCGCCGGACGCCACAGCTTGCGCTCGGACATGGCACGGCCAAGCACGGCCAGCGCATCGGCCTCCTCGGCCTGGTTGCCGGCGCGCTGATAGGCGATGTAGGCCGCGGTCGAGGCGCGCTCGTACAGGAAGGTCTGCTCGCTGGAGCTGGCGGCGCGGATCTGGAAGATAGTTTTGGCGAGCCGCAGCCAGTTGGCGCTGTCTTCCGGCGTGGTGGCAGCGATCTGGCCGAGGATCTGCAGGCCCACCCGGAAGTCGGCGCGCTTGAAGGCGGCGTCGGCGTCGTTGCGCAGCGTCGCGGAGGATTTCGCGACCGGCCCCGCCTCGCTCTTGATCTGGGCCTCGAGTTTGACGGCCGAATCGGCCAGCTCGTCGCGCTTGAAGGCCTTGTCGGCGGCCCCTGCCGCCGTCAGGCCAAGCGCCAGCGTGGCGCAAATCACTGTGGCGCGAACCAAACCGATCATGATGGGCTCCTTGCCGCGGACAGATGCCGCGTAACGACCAAAAAAGGCGCGAAAAGGTGACGGACTGATGGCGGTGGCAAAGGCTTGCGAAACGGTCGCATGCATGGCGCTAGCAGTCCAAACGGTCCCGGCCGTCCCGTAGCGGACGGCCAAAGGGGGCGGGCATGTGTGTCAGGGCGGACCATATGAGATAGCCCGCCGTCTGGCTTTGTCGCGAACTTGAGGAAATCGGTTCGACCGTCTTGGCGGGAAGGCGGATTTTTCATATTGGCAGTGCTAGAAAGGCTTAAGGCGGATACCGCCCGGACGGTCCCATAGCTCAACTGGATAGAGTAACGGATTTCTACTCCGTGGGTTGCAGGTTCGAATCCTGCTGGGATCGCCACTGCCACTGCGCGCTTTCCGCAATTTCGACTTCATTCTCGTTTCGGCTGAGACTTGAGCCTATGATGCCGGCCAACAATCGCTTCCGTTGCCCTGACAAAGGATGCGGACGTCATGCCAAAAAAGGGAATCACCGGCCACGACGAATGGGTCGTCACGGAAGCGCTGGCGACGGCGCTGGTCGCACTCGAGCAGCTCGAGCCGACGCAGCAGTCGCGCCAGCAGATGGATGATATCCGGAAACTCCTGGCGGCCAATTGTCAGCCCGGGACCATCAACCTGCATCTCGCCCAGGCCAAGTGCCGGCTGAACCCCCACGCCGATCGCGCCGTCATCTATCGCGAGTATGGATTCGAAGACTGGGAAGTCTGAACGGCGGGGGGCTCGTGGCAAGGGTCGCCGGATGAATCAACGGATCGCGAATGCGCGACCCGTTGGCACATGCGGGCTATTTGCTACCTTGGAATAAGCTCCGCGCGCTGGTGTTCTGTCGTTACGGCGAGGACCGCGACAACCGCCCGATAGCGGAAATTTTGCGAGGAAGTCTGGGAGGACAACGGAATGAAGCTGCCGCAAGCATCTGCCACGGCAACAGCGCTGACGATTTGGGCCGCGACGATCGCCCTGCCCGCGTCCGGCCGAGCCCAGACCTACGATCCGAGCTACCCCGTTTGTCTGCAGGTCTACCAAGGCTTCGTGGACTACTATTTCGAGTGCCACTATCGAACGATGGCGCAGTGTCAGGCGTCGGCATCGGGCCGCTCCGCGCAATGCGTCGTTAATCCATACTATGGCGGGCCGAATGCCGGGCGCGGCAAGCGCCAGAAGCGGTACCAGCCCTATTGAGAATTGGTTCGCCTCGACGGCACGGCCTCGGCGTGCCCCTCACCTCAATCGGCCCGCCCCGCTATTCACCAGCCGTAGCTGCCGAGCGCGAGCGGCCTCGATGGAGTTTTGGCGGTCCGCGTCACGTCGGGGTGCAGGCAGCGCCGCGCGGCCGCAATCTCGGCGTCGCTCGCGCCCTTGCTGCGCGCCCACTGCTCTGCCGCGGACGCACTGTATTGCGCTACGTAGTAGCGCACCACAGGGCATGAAATTCGACGCAAAACACCGGATTGTTCACCCGCAAATCCGGCGCTTGGTATTCCGAGACACAGTGCCAGCACGCATATCCAACGTAAGCTCATGTGATTCCCCTCTGCACATGAGAGAGGGCATGGCTTTTGCCGAGGCATCAAGTCCGATGGCGAGTTCCGCAAGAGGAACAGCCGGCACTGTGTTGAAGTAGCAACTGCAATAGTCCTGACGGACGACAATTCCGCCCGCAGAACGCGACTTTGCGCGATCATTAAAATTGATTGTTTACGAAAAAGACCGAACTTGATTGCCGCCCCGGGACAATGCGGTAGCCTCTGTTGCCGGGGCTGCGTGAACCGTTGGTGGCTCAGATGGAATTCGAACGCCGATCTGTCGGAAGGACGACGATTTCGAAAAACGCGCTCCTGTTCTTTGACGCGCAGCGCGGTGTATTCACCTGCCGCGTTCAGGATGTCACGAATTCCGGGGCCGGAATTGAACTCCACGACCTCAATCTACTGCCCCTGAATTTCGAATTGACTTTCGACAATTTTCATAATGTTCGCGAATGCCGCGTGATCTGGCGGCAAGGCGATTTCGTCGGTGTTGCGTTTCAAAACTGATCGATTTGCGACCCGGCGCCCATCCCGGAGCGGTTCCAGCGGATACGCGTGGACAAGGCACATCCTGCATAGCCCCCGAGCGGGCCGGTGAAGCGGGCTTTCGCAGCGAGCAAAACAGTCTTGGAGAATGGAACTAACAACGAGGTTCCGCGTCGAATCCCTGCTTCAGTTCCGCCGGAACGTAAGTCGAACGCCGGGTGCGTCCGCCTTCGCATCTGTGACGGAGTTCGAACATGTCCTGGGATCGTCCGTTCGCTCAGCCTGTGCCGCTCCCGAAAGGACCGCCAGCGCAAACGCTGCGGGACGCCGCCGACTACATCAGGACCCTTCCTCAGCCCGAACGTGACCGTCAGGAATGGCGGCTTGCCATACAGATGCTTATTGATGCCGCCGAAGATCGTGGACCCATGCTGTTCGCGCGCATGGGAATTGTCAGAGCCTTGGAGACGAGTATCGAAACGACGCTCGATGCGGCGGCCCAGGGTCCGCGCCAAGGCAAGCTGAGAGAAAGTAAAGCTGAAGGGAGACCGTGACGCCAGCATCTGAGCCGAGATGGGCATCCCGCAGAGGGTGCCGGAGAGGCGCTTCAAGCTCGGCAGCTCCCAATCGAACAATAACAATACGCGCACGCAGCGGATCGGAGCGACTTCCGCAGTCGATTAGGAAACCAACGGTGGATTGGCCGAAATGCAAGGCACGCCGCCGCCGAATGGCTGCAAGGCAGCCTACGCTACCCGTCTGATTCGGAAATCATCGATCCGCTTGCCGGACTTCAGTTTTGCAGCGAGCCAGCGAGGCGTCTTCCCTCGTCCTGCCCACGTCTCGGACGGCCGATCGGGATTCCGGAATTTCGGAACGACCGTTGGATATGGGCGCCGCCCTGTCGATGATTTCGTGCGCTCAGCTTCGACGACGCCCTTGAGCTGCTTCAGGCGATCTTCAAGAAGGCGTTTCTGCGCAAGCAGAGTCGTTGCAAGCCTGGCGGCTACTTCTTCATGGAGTGCCCACAGCTCATCCGTGGACATTGATTTGAAGTCATTCCGGTTCACGACCGTCCCCAATCATGATTAGATGGTTGTCATCGTTGGAAGCAAAACATGAGCAGAATAAGGCCGATTCAGACCCTCCTTCAGACCGAAAAGTTCCCCGCGGTTGGTATCATTACACAATACAACCGTAACGGAATCTACCTTAGGTTGCACCGAGTTTTCTTTCGCAATTTCGCAACTTCTGATCGATTCAGGCGCAGAGCCCGCGGTGATGTGAAACAAATGGTCTCTCGTTGACGGTTCCCCTAATCGCAACTGCTTCGACGGGCGCTTTTGCGCGTTTGGTCCGCGCAAGTCTGTTGCACGCTCGTTGCAGCAGTGAAGCAAAGCGCAAACCTGGAAATCTCGCGGCGACAGCATTCGGGTTTCAGCTCGGCGCGATCCCGCTTAACCCGGGCCACGCCGCGTCTGCGTCGGCGGGTAGAATAGCAAGTCCTTGCGGACCACTTCCGCGAGCAGCGGCTTCGTGCGCGTTGGATCCACGATCGGTGCCGATATCGAGGACGGAAATGCCGCAATTCTCGGAGCGCCAGCGGGGATTATCTGTGACTTTTGTTGCACCCGATTGGGCGCCCCATAATAGCCGAGCGCTCGTCTCCCTGGGGTAGGTGATAGGAGCGGCACCCGGCTATTCGGGCCGCGCGGCGGTGCGGCCTGAATAGGAACTCATTTATGGCTTAAGGGAACTTTAAAAAGCCCTTGACTTATAACGATTTTGCCGAAAGCGCAGATTGCGCGCATCAGCGTTTGAGCTCCCAGGAACGAAACGACGCAAAACGGGGCCAAGACCAGATAACCTCACGTGAGGAAATGTAACGCCTTCGACGCGTTTCCCCTGTCTATGAATTTGAAACGGCCGAGCGCGAGGGACCCTTGAGTCCGCCACCACCCGAATTCGATCGCGACGAAGCGCTGGTTTGTATGGCGCTGGCGTTCTGCCTGGCCGGCGCATCGACCACCATTATCTACCGCTTGCTGGGTTAAGCGCTCCGGACAGATTGGTGGGTGAACGACCAGAAGGTCAATCTTCCGAGACGGCTAGAAACGGCAAATCCACGTTCAGGAAGAGGCCTAGGAACACTGCAAGGCCGCCGGCGACAGCCATCAACGGCTCGAGTGTTTGCGGTCAGGAGTAGACGAGGCCCGGAGTGCCTAGGAGTCCGGGCCTCGTGGCCTCCAGTGGTAGCGCCGTCGTGATGAACGAACGCCCTGCCCCCGCTGCAAGCGACGGCGTTATAGATCGCCGTTACATACTCGGCCAATCCGTACGAGTACGGTGGAGATGAAACGCTCATGCTGGCGCGTTGCTGCGCGCACATCGCCGCGAGATCAAGAAAGCGCATCTTGAAGCGCCAAGCAGGCAACTTGCCGCGCGAGCCGCCACGCCTCCGTTCAGCCGCCGCGTCCGCCGCTACCGCTTATCGAACGGAATATACTGATGATACTCCTTCGGCACCGAGCTTCGGTAACGCGCCGGCACCGTGCCGCGGTCTATCGATCGGTCGATCTCCTGCTGCCGGGTCATCTTGGCCGGTTTCCTTTTCTTCGGCGCCGCCTTCTCCTTTTCAGCCGCGGCGGTTTCCGGCGCGGCGGTAGGCGACGTCGCCGTGGTGGCGGTGCCGCCACCCGGCGCGTCCTGCGCGAGCGCGACGGGCGGCAGCGGCAGGAGCACGAGAGCAGCCGCCGACGCGGCCAGCACAAGACGAGACAGCTTTTGCATGGCAAACCCCAGTTCTGGCCTGCTCCGTTTCCAGCCTGATCCTATTACGTCCGCAGCCGTCCGCACACCGGGATTTTGGCGAGGAGGACGGGCGTGGACTGGCTATGCTTGACCCGGCTGCAGGTCGTGAAGAGGAATGCCAGTCGACTGCACTGCCAGTCCGGACCGAGGGCGGCGCTGGCGGCCGGCTCGGGATAAGACACGCCGATCACGACGAAGCCTATGAAGGCCAGCGCGGCGACGGCGGCGGCGAGGGCGAGGTTTTTGCGGGTCCAACAATTCTGGGGCATGGCGGTCGCTCCTGTTGGGAAGCCCGGAAGATAGGATCGCCCCGCCCCCGTTCGTGTGAACGGCTTCACAGTATAAAGGTTTTTAATGGGGCCCCGATCAGCGCCAGGTCGGCGTCAGGAATGGGTATAACTCGCGCAAACCCGTTGCGTGCGCGCAATCCTTGATCGACATTGCCCGTTCGGGGTGAGCGCGTGTGCGGGACGTGCGATGGACAAGCAGGAAGCGGGCTACGACTACAACAGGTACAAGCAATTGCTGGCGGAAGCAGTTGACGAGACCAAGCGGCTCGAACTGATCGAGATCATCATCAGAGAGAAAGCCCGCGAAAAACTTGACGCGCAGCTAATCGCAGACCGGGTCGCGATGACGGCGATGACGGTCGCACGCGTTCTCGGACCTGGTGGGCGCCGCGATAACTTCTAGGGTCGTGCGTTCACTTTGCGAAGCGAGCATCACCAGCGAGCCGACCAGACCGATAAGCGCGCAGGGGCAAGCAGGCCATATTGCAAGATCGCGAGCGCCCGGCCAGGGGCTGCGGTCGCCGTTGCCATCTCGTAGAGCAGCCAGCCTGATGTAATCCCGCTCATCGGCGTCAGTTTGGGCCATTTGCTGTTCACGCAAGTCTCCCCTGCTCTGCCGCCCCCCTTTCGACGCTGGCAATTTGCCCCGGCTTCACTTACCTAGGCGCCATTCCGCGCGCGTGGCGCGCCCAACCCCAAGAATGAAAGCGACAAGGCCTATTTTATGAGTGGATTCAAGGAGCCGAACTTCGCGGACCGCCAGAAGGCCGCGATGCAGGCGCGGCAGAACAGCCTGAACAAGTTTCGCGCGCAGCCGGGACCCGACGATCCCGAGGTGAAGCGCCGTCAGGCCGAGCGCGAGGCCATCGCCGCCGCCCGCGCCAAGGCGAGAGAGGCCAAGGAAGCCGAAAAAGCCGAACAGAAACGTCGCGAGGCCGAGGCCGCCGCGGCGGAGGCGGCCAGAATCGCCCGCGAGAAGGAAGAAGAGGAAGCCAGGCTGGCGGCGGTGGAGGCTGAGCAAAAGGCCAAGCGCGACGCCCGTTACGCCGCGCGCAAGACCAAGGGCAAGAAGAAGTAGGCACGACGCGCATCGCCGTTTCTTGCTGCCGATAGCGCAGCCCCCGTCATCCCGGGCTGGTGCGTCAGCACCAGACCCGGAATCCCGAGATTCCCGGTGCGCAATTGCGCCCCCTGAGGTCTGGTCCTTGACCATCCCGGAATGACGGTGCGGCTGGCTCAGTTCTTCTTCATGGCGTCGTCTTTTTTCATGCCGTCTTTCATCATACCGTCATGCTTCATGCCGTCCTTCTTCATCATCCCGTCCTCTTTCTTCATGGCGTCCTTGGACATGGATTCCTTCTTCATGCTGTCGTCCTTGCCCATTTTGTCCTGAGCGAGGGCGGCCGGCGCGAACGCGAGGCCAAGCGAAACAAGAGCGGCAGAAAGGCCGAGGCCGATACGGGTCGTGGTGGTAGCCATGGGATGGGTCCTTGGTTTGGGTTGGCTTCTCGAACGCGACGTTTGCCGCTTCCCCAACGACGAGGGCGCGACCGGGTTTGTTACCGGCCACGCCCCAAAGTTCTGCAATTCTCACGGTTAGTTGAAGCGGGCAAATTCAAGGCAGCTAACGCTCCGCGAGTGCCAAAGTTGGACGTATTATTGACGGAGTCTTCTGCGAACGGCTGCTCCCGGGCGGGCGCTGCCAGCGGTATCAGGCTTTGGTCTGAGGGCTGAAATCAGTGCTTGCCGTCGCGCATCGCCTAGACCTATCACACAGCCTCGAACTATCAGACTAGAGCAACTTCGGATGAAGACCGGCTAATATGGGCTCAAGCCGGTCCGGATCGCCGATCCAAGAACCGTTTGCAGGGGAGAAACCATGCTCACACGCCGCCATGTCATCGCATCCGCGCTTGCCGCGCCCGCCGTGCTTCGTTTCGGCACCGGTACCGCCCATGCCGCCACCACGTTGAAGATCTCGCACCAGTTCCCGGGCGGCACCATCGAGAAGGGTGACTTCCGGGACCGGCTGTGCCGCATGTTCGCCGCTGAAGTCGCCAAGCGCAGCGGCGGCGAGATCGCCGCCGAAATCTATCCGAACTCCTCGTTGATCAAGACCAATGCGCAGTTCTCGGCGATGCGCAAGGGCGCGCTCGATATCAGCCTCTATCCGATGCCCTATGCCGGCGGCGAATTGCCCGAGACCAATATCGGCCTGATGCCCGGCCTGGTTGCGACCTACGACCAAGGATTGCGTTGGAAGAAGGAACCGGTCGGCAAGGCGCTGACCGATTTCCTCGCCGACAAGGGCATCATCCTGCTGACCTGGATCTGGCAGGCCGGCGGCGTCGCCAGCCGTTCCAAGCCGATCGTCGCCCCGGAAGACGCCAAGGGGTTGAAGGTGCGCGGCGGCTCGCGCGAAATGGACATGGTGCTGCAGACCGCGGGCGCCGCCGTGCTGTCGGTGCCATCCAACGAAATCTACGCCGCGATGCAGACCGGCGCCTGCGACGCCGGCATCACCTCCTCTACCAGCCTGATCTCGTTCCGCCTCGAGGAGGTCGCAAAATCGCTAACCTCGGGCGCCGGCGCTTCCTACTGGTTCATGCTGGAGCCCTTGATGATGTCGAAGGCGATCTTCGACAAATTGCCGAAGAAACAGCAGGACATCATCCTCTCCGTCGGCAGCGAGCTGGAAGCATTCGGCCGCAAGGGCGCGCAGGACGACGATGTCGAGGTCGCCAAGGTCTATGAGAAGGCTGGCGCCAAGGTCAGCAAGCTCGATGTCGCAACCGTCGGCAAGTGGCGTGACATTGCGCGCGACACCGCCTGGAAGGACTACAGCGCCAAGACGGCAATGTCGGCCAATCTGCTGAAGCTTGCCAGCGACGTTGCCGCATGATGCATGGTCCGCTTCCGGATCAACAGGACCATTCCAAGGCCGCCACGGGCAACCCGCTCGTGGCGGCGCTCGGCCAGGTAGTGGCGCTGTGCAACAGCGTCATTGTGGTCTTTGCCGCGCTCGCGCTGATCGCGGCCTGCGTGATCCTCAGTTACAGCGTGCTCGGCCGCGCCCTGTTCCACAGCCCCAACTATTGGCAGGACGAGGCCGCGGTATTTCTGCTCGTCGGTGCCACCTTCATGACCGCGGCCTATGTGCAGGGCCAGCGCGGCCATATCGGCATCGAAGCCTTTGTCGGACTGATGTCGCCATTCGCCAATCGCATCCGGCTGTGGCTGGTCGATGTCGCAAGCCTGTTGTTCTGCGCCTTCTTTGCCTGGAAATCCTGGACGCTGGCGCATGAGGCTTACGTCGACGGGCAGGTGTCGAACTCGATGTGGTCGCCCCCGCTGGCGATCCCCTACGTGCTGATGGCGCTCGGCATGACGCTGTTGTGCCTGCAGATCCTGTTGCAGATCATTATTCCCTTTGCTGGTGCTTCACGTCGATGAGCGTTCTCGGAATTGGTATCAGTTACGGTTTGGCGACCTTATTCGCGATGTTTTCCGGCATGCCCATTGCCTTTGCGCTGGGCGCCGTCGCCGTCGTCTTCATGGCGATCTACATGCCGACGGCCTCCCTCGATACCGTGACGCAGAACGTCTACGAGGAAATGGCCTCGATCACGCTGTTGTCGATTCCGCTGTTCATCCTCAAGGGAGCCGCGATCGGCAAATCCCGCGCCGGTCAGGACCTCTATTCGGCGCTGCATGCCTGGCTGCATCGCGTGCCGGGCGGGCTCGGCGTCGCCAACGTGTTCGCCTGCGCGCTGTTTGCGGCGATGGCTGGCTCCTCGCCGGCGACCTGCTCGGCGATCGGTTCGGCCGGCATTCCCGAGATGCGCAAGCGCGGCTATTCCGGCGGCTTTGCCGCAGGCATCATCGCCGCCGGCGGCACGCTCGGCATTCTGCTGCCGCCCTCGATCACCATGATCCTGTTCGCGGTCGCCGCGGAGAAATCGCTGGGACGGCTGTTCCTCGCCGGCATCGGGCCGGGACTGCTGCTGGTGACCCTGTTCGGCATCTATGCGGTGCTGCGCTTCCGCAAGGAATTCGCTGCGGCGCAGGCGCTCTACGAGAAGACCGGAACGGAATCCGCGATCCTGCACCGGGACGAATTCACCATGGCCGAGCGTTTCACCATGCTGCCGCGGGTGATCCCGTTCGTGCTGCTGCTCACCGGCGTGATGATCGCGCTGTATGGCGGCTACGCGACACCCTCGGAAACTGCCGGCCTCGGCGGCCTGTTGGCGCTGGTACTGATCGCGGTGATCTACAGCGTATGGCGGCCGAGCGACCTGTCGCCGATCCTGAAATCCACCATCCGCGAATCCACCATGCTGATGATGATCATCGGCATGTCGCTGCTCTATTCATATGTGATGAGCTATTTGCACATCTCGCAATCGGCAGCGGAATCCATCGTCGCCATGCATCTGCCGCGCTGGGAATTGCTGGCCGCGATCCTCTTGATGGTGGTGGTGCTCGGCTTCTTCCTGCCGCCGGTGTCGATCATCCTGATGACCGCGCCGATCATCCTGCCGCCGCTGCGCGCCGCCAATTTCGACATCATCTGGTTCGGCGTGGTCATGACCATCGTGATGGAGATGGGCCTGATCCACCCGCCGGTCGGATTGAACATCTTCGTCATCCGCAACGTCGCGCCCGACGTTCCCCTGAGCGAGGTGATCTGGGGCACGCTGCCCTTCGTGCTGCTGATGATGCTGGCGGTGCTGCTGCTGTGCTTCTTCCCGGGGATTTCGACCTGGCTGCCGGATCTGGTGATGGGCCCGGACGGGGGGCGGTAGGCTCTCTCACCCGTCATTGCGAGGAGCACAAGCGACGAAGCAATCCATCTCTCCTCGCGTGTGGAGGGATGGATTGCTTCGTGGACCCTATCATCGGGCGCGCATTCGCGCGACCCGTTGGCTCGCAATGACGTGGTGGGTCCGCTACTCGCTTCACCGCCCGCCCGCAATCGTCCCTGCGCCCACCACCTGCAATAAATCCGTCCGCACTGCCTCGATATGCTGCTCCAGAAAACGGCAGGCCTTCTCGATCTCTTTCGCCCGGCACAACGCGATCAAATGGGCGTGTTCCTTTTCGGCTGTGCCCATCGCTTTGGTATTCGAGAGCTGCAGGCGCGTGTAGCGGTCGCTGGTCTGCAAGAGCGCCACGACGATCGCCTTGGTACGCGGCTGTCGGGCGTGAACGTAGAGCGCCATATGGAAGTCGGCATTGAGCTGCCCCCATTCGCTGACGTTGCGCGCCTTGATCGCCTTTTCAAAGCGCTTCTGAATGTCGTCCAGCCCGGCAAAATCCTTTTGCGAAAAATGCGGCGCCGACTGCGCCAACAGTCGCGGCTCCATGATCCCTCGGAGATCGAATACGTCGTTGATTTCGTCTAGCGACAGCTCGGAGACGATCGCGCCCTTTTGCGGGACGATACGCACCAGCCCCTCCGCCTCGAGCTGAAACAGCGCTTCGCGCACGGGAATCCGGCTGACGCCGTATGCCTCGCCCAGCGCATCCTGCCGCAGTTGGGAGCCGGCCGGATAAGTCCCGTCGAGAATCGACTGCCTGAGCTGATCGACGATCGCAGCCGACAGCGTTCGGTGCTTCAGCGGGACTTTCATTTGATCTTCCGTCATGGCCAGCCTTTCCCATCGGGCGGCCCTGTTTCGCACGTTGACATGGTCCTGCCCCAGCAAAAGCTGAGCGACCACAATCTCCATTTGACAAGATTGTATAAATTATACAATTTCGAATGGCACGAGAAATCTTGACGGGCAGCGGGGCTCTTTATGATCGAGCAGGCGATTGCGGACATGCCGGCGTTCAGCGCCCGGCGGATCGTTATTAGGGCTTCGAGCCTCCTGCTCGCTTTCGAGCGCATCGCCTTGATGGGGCTGATGTATCTGCTAACGGCGCTCATCCTGGTGAACGTCGTCACCCGCTATTCGCATTTCCCGATCTACTGGATCGATGAATCCGCCGTCTATTGCGTGGTCTGGCTGACCTTCATCGGCGCCTCCGCGATGACGCGGCTGCGGCTCGATTTTGCTGTCGCGATGCTGACCGAGCGTCTCTCGGCGCGACATCAGAAGTTCGCGAAGATCATTGCCACGGGCATGGTCGTCGTGTTCGGCGTCGCCCTGATCATCACCTGCTTTCTCTGGATGGATCCGATCGGGCTCGCCCGCGCCGGCTTCGATGCGCGTAAGCTCGCTGCCGAAACATTCAATTTCCTCTACACCGAACGCACTCAGACGCTGAACTGGCCGACCTGGGTGCTCTATCTGACGCTGCCGATCTTCGCGGTCTCCATGACCGTCCATGGTTTGGCAAACCTGCTCGAAGATCTCGAACTGGTGCGGCGGACGCCGCCGAAAGGTTTTCAGCTCTCCGAACTCGACGGGGTCAACTAGTGATCACGTCAGCTGCCTTCATCGCGATCATGCTGGTCGGCGTGCCGATCGGTCTTTGCCTCTGCCTTGCCGGGTTCGTCTACATCATCGCATCGGGAAATCCGGTGCTGTTCCAGTCCTACCCGCTGCAACTCTTCGGCGGTGTCGACAGCTATGGCCTGATTGCCATCCCGCTGTTCATCCTGATCGGCGAGATCATGAATGGCGGCGGCATCACCCGGCGCATCGTCGATATGGCAATGGCCTTTGTCGGTTCGCTGAAGGGTGGGCTCGCCTACGTCAACATCCTCGCCAACATGTTCATCTCCTCTATCCTGGGATCTGCGACCGCCCAGGTCGCCATCATGGCCCAGATCATGGTGCCCGAGATGGAGAAGAAGGGCTACGACAAGACCTTTGCGGCCGGACTGACTGCCTATGGCGGCATGCTCGGGCCGATCATCCCGCCCTCGGTAATGTTCGTCGTCTACAGCGTATTGGCGCAGGTCTCGGTCAGCGACATGCTGATTGCCGGCATCGTGCCGGGTGTCATTCTGACGGTGATGTTCTGCGTCGTCATCGCGCTGATGGGATATGTCTACAATTATCCCAAGGCCGATTATCAGACGCCGCGGCAGCGGGTGGCGACGATCCTGCGGACATCGCCGACCCTGCTGATTCCAATCGTGATCGTCGGCAGCATTTTGGGCGGGCTCGCCAACGCGACGGAATCCGCGGCCGTCGGCGCGGTAGCCGCGGCGCTGGTCGGAAAATTCTGGACCAAGGAGTTCAGGTTTTCGCAGCTCCCGCAGATGATGCTGCGCGCTGGAATCTATTCGGCCATCGTGTTGTTCCTGGTCGCCGCGGCGGCCGTGTTCTCCTGGGTGCTGATCTTCGGCAAGGTGCCGCAGGAGACCGCAGGCTGGATCCAGTCCGTCGCCAAGGATCCCGTCAGCTTCATGCTGCTTTGTAACGTGATCCTGCTGGTGATCGGCACGGTGATCGACGGCATTCCCGGCCTGATCATGACGGTGCCGATCCTGCTGCCGGTCGCGACCGAGATCTATCATATCGACCCGCGCCAGTTCGGCGTGGTCCTGGTGATCAACCTGGTGCTCGGATTGCTCTCACCTCCGGTCGGTCTTTGCTTCTTCGTTGCCGCAGCCGTCACCGGCGCCAAGCCAGGCAAGATGTTCATGGTGACGCTGCCGCTGTTCGGCGTCTCCTGCATCCTGCTGGTGCTGCTCTCGCTCTATCCCTTCCTCTCGCTCGTCCTCATCAAGTAGATCCAAACCCTTAAAGGAGCCTCGCCATGTCACTTTCACGTCGCCGCTTCCTTGCCGCCAGCGCCACCGTGCCGCTGTTCGCGCCGTCGCTGGCGCTGGCGCAAGCCAAGGAATTCCGCCTCGGCCTGATCACGCCCAATGGTCATTCCTGGAACAAGGCAGCGCTAAAACTCGGCGACGATCTCAAGGCCGCCACCAACGGCCGCCTGACCATGACGGTGTTTCACTCCGGCCAGCTCGGCAACGAGCCGGCGATGATGCAGCAATTGCAGTCCGGCGCGCTCGACATGGGCTTCATCCAGGCCGCCGAGCTCGGCTCGCGCGTGCCGCATATCGCGGCGATCAATGCGCCCTACATCGTGCGTTCGACGCCGTCGGTCGCCAAATTCGTCCGCCATCCCGCCGCGATCAAGCTGTTCGACGTACTGCCGCAGGAAACCGGAACGATCGGCCTCGGCTGGGGCATCACCGGCATGCGCGCCATCTTCTCGTCGAAGGACCTGACGTCGCTCGCCGATATCAAGGGCATGAAGCTGCGCATCAACCCGACGCCGGTTTACCGCGATTTCTATTCGTCGCTCGGCGCGGCACCGACGCCGATCCCGACGCCCCAGGTGTTTGATGCGATGGCGAACGGCCAGGTCGACGGCCTTGAGGCGGACCTGGAATTCTCCTGGAACCAGCGCTTTGACAAAGTGTCAAAAGTCATCCTGCAGATGAATGCCGTCTTCATGCCGATGGCAGCCGTCGTCTCCGGCCGCGTCTGGCAGTCGCTGCCGGCGGCCGACCGGGAGCTGATCACCAAGACCGTTAGATCCACGCTCGATGCGCAGATCGACGAACTGGCCGGCAATGAGCCCAAGCTGATCGAGAACTTCAAGAGCGCGCCGATCCCGATTCGCCAGGTCCCGGCCGGGGATACCGAAGCGGTCATCGCCGAATTCGACAAGATCTGGCTGCCCAAGGCCCCTGTTCTTGCCGAGCTGCGAAAAGTCGGCGCGACGCTCTGATCCCACGCCTATCGCCTTCATGCAAAGCCCGCGGATGCGCCAATCCGCCGGAACAATTCCAATTGGAGCCAAACAATGAGCCCACGCATTTCCTGGGAAGGCGTCTTCCCGGCCGTCACCACGCAGTTCAATGACGATCTGTCGCTCAATATCGATGCGACCGCAAAAGTCATGGACGGCCTGATCCGCGACGGCGTTTCCGGATTGATCGTTTGCGGGTCGGTCGGCGAGAACACCTCGCTGGAGCGCAAGGAAAAGGTCGCGATCATGGAAGCCGCGAAATCCGTTGCAGCGGGTCGCGTGCCCGTGCTGTGCGGCATCGCCGAGTTCACCACCGACTTTGCCGTCGAGACCGCCAAGGAAGCGGCGCGCGTCGGCATCGATGGCGTCATGGTGATGCCCGCGCTGGTCTATTCCTCCAAGCCGCACGAGACCGCCGCACATTTCCGCGCCGTCGCCAGCGCGACCGATCTGCCGGTGATGCTCTACAACAATCCGCCGATCTACAAGAACGACGTGACGCCGCACATTCTCGCGAGCCTCGCCGATGTCGAAACCGTCGTCTGCTTCAAGGATTCCTCCGGCGACACGCGGCGCTTCATCGACACCCGCAACATGGTCGGCGATCGCTTCGTGCTGTTCGCCGGCCTTGACGATGTCATCGTCGAGAGCGTCGCGATGGGCGCAGTCGGCTGGGTGTCGGGCATGTCGAATGCCTTCCCGCGTGAGGGCGAGACCTTGTTCCGCCTTGCCAAGGCGGGACGCTATGCCGAGGCGATGCCGCTCTACGAATGGTTCATGCCGCTGTTGCACCTCGATGCGCGCCCGGACCTCGTCCAGTGCATCAAGCTTTGCGAGCACATCATGGGCCGCGGTACCGCGTTGACGCGTCCGCCGCGGTTGGCGCTGCTGCCGCATGAGAAGGCAGAGATCGAGACCATGATGGCGAAAGCGTTGAATAACCGGCCGGTGCTCCCGAATGTCGGACTGAAAGCCGCGTAAGCGGCTACTTCCCTGCCCGCGCCTTCGCGTTCAACGCTGCCGCCACGCGGCTGACCGGCGGACGCCCGATCAGCCCACTGACGACATTTGTCGCCGCGACCAGCTTGGATATGTCGACGCCGGTTGCGATCCCCATGCCCTCGAGCATGTAGACCACATCCTCTGTCGCGACGTTACCCGTCGCGCCGGGGGCGTAGGGACAGCCGCCGAGGCCGCCGGCGGCGGAATCGATCACGCGGCAGCCTTCCTCCATCCCGGCATAGAGATTGGCGAGCGCCTGCCCATAGGTGTCGTGGAAATGCATGGCCAGATTGGCCCTCGGGACGTGGCCGGCAACTGCGCGCAGAAGCTGCCGCGCTTTCAGCGGCGTGCCGACGCCGATAGTGTCGCCGAGCGAGATTTCGTAGCAGCCGAGATCCCACAGCATTTTTGCGACGTCGACGACCGCCTGCGGCTTGATCTCGCCCTCATAGGGGCAGCCGAGCACGGTGGAGATGTAGCCGCGCACCCGGACGCCATCCGCCTTGGCGCGGGCCAGCACCGGCTTGAATCGCTCGATCGATTCCGCGATGGAGCAATTGATATTGGCGCGCGAAAAGCTTTCCGACGCGGCGGCGAACACGGCAATCAGCCTGGCGCCCGCTGCCTGCGAAGCCTCGTATCCCTTCTCGTTGGGTACCAGCACCGGCAGTTCGCAATCCATATGGTGGCTGACACTTTGCAGCACTTCGGCCGAGCCCACCATCTGCGGAATCGCCTTGGGCGAGACGAACGCGCCGACTTCCACCGCCTTGAGCCCGGCGCCGATCAACGCCTCGATGAAGGCGATCCGGTCGGCGACGCTGATCGGGGTTTTCTCGTTCTGCAGCCCGTCGCGCGGGCCGACCTCGACAATGTGGACGCGGTCGCTCATGATGCCGCCGCCGGTTCGATTTCGGCGAGCTCGACGCCTTCGCCGACGATATCGCCGACCTTGCACCTGATTTTCGTCAACACGCCCGCAAAGGGCGCGCGCAGGGTCTGCTCCATCTTCATGACTTCCAGCGTCAGGATCGCCGCGCCCTTCTCCAGCGTCGCGCCTTCCTCGGCCAGCAGCGCCACCACGGTCCCCGGCAGCGGCGCTACGATCTTGTCCTCGCCAACCAGCTCCTCGGTCTCGCCGCCGAACGGATCGACCCAATGCAGGTCAAAGCGGCCGTTCCGGGTGCGCAAATAAAGCTCATGGCCTTCGATCACGGCCGTGACGCGCGATTTTACGCCGTCGATCGTCAGGTCAAAGCTACCGACATCAATGGGCGAGGTCGTAAAAACGAACTCATGCTTGCCGATGGTCAGTTTCGACGGACCGTCGCCATAGTGCAGCGTCACCTTGTGTTCGCCGCCCTGCCCCTGACGGAACGAGAACACCCGCTTCCGCTCGCCAACCGGCATCCAGCCGAACGTCTGCCAGGGCGAATGCGCTTCCTTGCGCGCGACGTTCTGCTCATCGACAACGATCGCCGCTACCGCGGCGCAAAGCTCGAGATCCCCTGCTGGCCCGGCGGATTCCGTCAGCTTCTTCAACTCGCGCTCGATGAAGCCGGTGTCGATGGTGTTGGCGCGAACGCTCGGATGTGTCACCAGCGCCGACAGGAACGGTATGTTGGTGACGATGCCTCGGATGTCAGTCTCTTCCAGCCCGCGGTTGAGCCGCTCGATCGCCGCCTGCCGGGTCGGCGCCCAAGCGATCACTTTTGCTAGCATGGCATCGTAGTAAGGCGACACCGCATCGCCGTCGCGATAACCGGCGTCGATGCGCAGGCCGTCGACGGCGTGGGGCGTACGCCAGGTCCTGATCCGGCCGACCGAGGGCATAAAATTCTTCTGCGGATTTTCGGCATAAACCCGCGCCTCGATGGCGTGGCCGTTCAGCTTGATTTCATCCTGCGCCAGCGGCAGCTTTTCCCCGAACGCGACCCGTAACTGCCATTCGACGAGATCGACGCCGGTAATGAGCTCGGTCACGGGATGTTCGACCTGCAGGCGGGTGTTCATTTCGATGAAGAACACTTCTTTGCCGTCGGAAACGAATTCGATGGTGCCGGCGCCGACATAGTTCACGGCGGCCGCTGCCTTGCGCGCGGCGGCGCAGACTGCTTCGCGTTGCTTGGCGTCGAGCGTCGGTGACGGCGCCTCCTCGATCACCTTCTGGTGCCGCCGCTGCAGCGTGCATTCGCGCTCCCAGAGCGAGAGCAGATTGCCATGGCTGTCGCCGACGATCTGCACCTCGATGTGTCGGGGGTTTTGCACGAATTTTTCGATTAGCATGCGATCGTCGCCGAACGCCGCCTTGGCCTCGCGCTTGGCGCTGACGATCGCCGCCGCAAGCTCGCCGGCCGAATTGACCACGCGCATGCCGCGCCCGCCGCCGCCGGCGGACGCTTTCACCAGCACGGGAAAACCGATCGCATCAGCGGCTTTTGCAAGTATCGCCTCGTCCTGGGACTCGCCGTGATAGCCTGATACCAGCGGCACGCCAGCCTTTTCCATCAGCGCTTTCGAGCCGGACTTTGAGCCCATCGCCGTCATCATCTCGGCGGTAGGCCCGACGAACACCAGCCCGGCATTCAGACAGGCCTGCGCGAATTCGGCATTTTCAGACAGAAAACCGTAGCCGGGATGCACGGCCTCGGCGCCGGTCTGGCGCGCGGATTCGATCACGCGGTCGATATTGAGATAGCTGTCGCGCGCCCGCGCCGGTCCGAGCAGCACGGCCTCATCGGCCATGGCGACATGCATGGCGTCGCGGTCGGCCTCGGAATAGACGGCGACGGTGCGCAGCCCCATGGCACGCGCGGAGCGGATCACACGGCAGGCGATCTCGCCGCGGTTGGCGATCAGGAGGGTGCGAAAGCGCCGGTAAAGTTTCGAGCGGTCCATCGTCACATCCTGAACAGGCCAAACTTCGTGGGTTCGATTGGCGCATTGGCCGCCGCCGACAAGCCAAGGCCGAGCACCAGCCGCGTGTCGGCAGGATCGATGACGCCGTCGTCCCACAGCCGCGCGGTGGCATAATACGGATTGCCCTGGCTTTCATACTGAGCACGGATCGGCGCGCGGAATTTCTCTTCCTCTTCCGCCGACCAGGTCTCGCCCTTGGCCTCGATATTGTCGCGACGGACCTGGCTCAGCACCATCGAAGCCTGCTCGCCCCCCATCACCGAGATGCGGGCATTTGGCCACAGCCAGAGAAAACGCGGAGAGTACGAGCGCCCGCACATGCCGTAATTGCCCGCGCCATAGGAGCCGCCGATCACCACCGTGAATTTCGGCACGCCAGCGGTGGCGACCGCCGTCACCAGCTTGGCGCCATCGCGCGCGATACCGCCGGCCTCGTATTTCTTGCCGACCATGAAGCCGGTGATGTTCTGCAGGAACACCAGCGGGATGTTGCGCTGGCAGCACAGCTCGATGAAGTGCGCACCTTTAAGCGAGCTCTCGCTGAACAGGATGCCATTGTTGGCGATGATCCCGACCGGATAGCCCCAGATGTGCGCAAAACCGCAAATCAGCGTCGTGCCGTAGAGCTTCTTGAATTCGTCAAACTCCGAGCCGTCGACGATCCGCGCGATGATATCGTGCACGTCGAACGGTTTTCTGCCGTCGGCGGAGACGACGCCGTAAATGTCCTCGGCGGGAAACAGCGGCTCCCGCGGCTCGCGCATGTTCAGCACCGCGCGCGTCGGCTGCTTCAGCGTGGCGACGATGCGCCGGGCGATCCCGATCGCATGGGCATCATTCTGTGCATAGTGGTCGGTGACGCCGGAGTGGCGGGAGTGCACGTCGGCGCCGCCCAGCTCCTCGGCGGAAACCACCTCGCCTGTCGCCGCCTTCACCAGCGGCGGTCCGCCGAGGAAGATGGTGCCCTGGTTGCGCACGATGATGCTCTCGTCCGACATCGCCGGCACATAGGCCCCGCCTGCGGTGCACGAGCCCATTACGATTGCGATCTGCGGAATGCCCTGGGAAGACATCTGCGCCTGGTTGTAGAAGATGCGGCCGAAATGCCGCTCGTCCGGAAAGATCTCGTCCTGCATCGGCAGGAAAGCACCGCCGGAATCGACCATATAGACGCAGGGCAGATTGTTCTGCCGCGCGATGTCTTGCGCGCGCAGATGCTTCTTCACGGTCATTGGGTAATACGTGCCGCCCTTAATGGTTGCGTCGTTGGCGACGATGACGCATTCGCGGCCCGAAATGCGTCCCACCCCGGTAATGACGCTGGCGGAATGGACATCGCCGCCGTAGAGGCCGTTGGCGGCGAGCGGTGACAATTCGAGAAAGGCGGTGCCGGGATCGACCAGCAGATCGACGCGTTCGCGCGCCAGCATCTTGCCGCGCGAGGTATGCCGCTTGCGCGACGCCTCGCCGCCGCCGCCGGAGACCACCTTCAGCTTCTCGCGCAGTTCGGCCACGAGACTACCCATCACGTCGGCATTGCGGGCGAACTCTTGGGATGCGGGATCGATGGTGGAATGAAGCGGCATGATCGGCGTTTTCTTTGGGTGCTCAGGAGCCGTTGAGATGGTCGGAACTGCGCCTTCGAAGGGGACGCGACAGCCTGTACCATCTTCGGCCGAATGTGAAGTTCAGGCGGTCTTTTCGAACAGCTCCCGTCCGATCAGCATCCGGCGGATTTCGCTGGTGCCGGCGCCGATTTCATAGAGTTTGGCGTCGCGCAAGAGACGCCCGGTCGGGTAGTCGTTGATATAGCCGTTGCCGCCGAGCAACTGGATCGCGTCGAGCGCGCACTGCGTCGCCTTCTCGGCGGCATAGAGAATCGCACCGGCCGCATCCTCCCGCGTGGTCTCCCCGCGATCGCAGGCTTTTGCAACCGCGTAGACATAGGCCCGTGACGCGTTCATCGTGGTGTACATGTCGGCGATCTTGCCCTGCACCAGTTGAAAGGAGCCGATCGGCTCGCCGAACTGCTTGCGCTCGTGTACGTAGGGCAACACCACGTCCATGCAGGCCTGCATGATGCCGATCGGGCCGGCCGCCAGCACCGCGCGCTCATAGTCGAGGCCGCTCATGAGCACGTTGACGCCGCGGCCGACCTCGCTCAGCACATTCTCTTCGGGAACTTCGCAATCCTCGAACAGCAGTTCGCAGGTATCGGAGCCGCGCATGCCGAGCTTGTCGAGTTTCTGCGCGGTGGAAAATCCCTTCATGCCCTTTTCGATGAGGAAGGCGGTGATGCCGCGCGGGCCAGCATTGGCGTCGGTCCTGGCGTAGACCACCAGCGTGTCGGCCACGGGGCCGTTGGTGATCCACATCTTGTTGCCGTTCAGCACAAAGCGGTCGCCCTTTTTGTCAGCGCGGGTTTTCATTGAGACCACGTCGCTGCCGGCGCCCGGCTCCGACATCGCCAGCGAGCCGACATGCTCGCCCGAGATCAGCTTGGGCAAATACTTCCGTTTCTGCGCCTCATTGCCGTTACGGCGGATCTGGTTGACGCAGAGGTTGGAATGCGCGCCATAGGACAGGCCGACGGAGGCTGACGCCCGCGAGATTTCTTCCAGTGCGATGCAGTGCTCGAGATAGCCGAGCCCGGCGCCGCCATATTCCTCTTCCACCGTGATGCCGTGCAGGCCGAGCGCGCCGATCTTCGGCCAGAGGTCGCGCGGAAACTGATTGCTGCGATCGATTTCGGCCGCGCGCGGCGCGATCTCGTTTTGCGAGAATGAGTGTACCGTCTCGCGAATTGCGTCCGCGGTTTCGCCAAGATCGAAGTTGAGAAGCAGCGCCCTGTTTGAGGCCATCATTTCCCCCGATGTCTTTGGAATTAAACGATCATACGTTTTTTTAACAGCATCGCAAGCGGAACCTGTTACGGCGCAAATGAGTGCAGCACGCGATTGAAATTACTATCTTTTCGTGTCACAATTATACGATCGCTTGCTCGTTTCCGCGGCGATGAACGCCCCACATCCATGAGGCTCAATGGCGCGAACGATCGGCTCACACGGCCCCAGCACGATGGAGGCGATCCGCAAGGCCGGGCTGCGCCTGATCTTCGAGCACGGTTACGCGGCGATGAGCCTGCGCCAGCTTGCGGCTGAAGTCGGGATACAGTCGGGCTCGCTCTACAACCACATCTCGACCAAGCAGGAATTGCTGTTCGTGCTGGTACGGGACCACATCAACGAGCTGTTGCGCCAGCTCGATCGTGCCCTGCAGGGGAAGCAACAGCCGGCCGACAAGCTCCGTGCCTTCGTCGCGTTTCACGTCAGCTACCACATGACCAGGAAGCGCGAGGTCTTCATCGCCAATTCCGAGCTGCGAAGCCTGGAGCCGAAGAACTACGAGGCGATCGTGGCGCTGCGCGGCGCCTATGAGCGGCGGCTGGCGGAAATTCTCAGCCAGGGCGTGGCCGAAGGCGAATTCGAAGTCGTGGACATCCAGGTGGCGACCTTTGCGATCCTGTCGCTCCTGACCGGCCTCACGGCCTGGTATCGGCCCGGCGGGAGGCTCACCAAGGAGGCGATCGTCGCCGCCCATGAGAAGCTGGTGCTATCGGGCGTCGCCCCGGGCGCGACGCCTGAGCGGGCGCGAACCAGGCGTGCGCCCTCCCCTGACGTCACGGCTCGCGACAAGCCGGAGGGCGGATGAGGTGCCGATGACGGAACGTCAATCCCTTGATGAATTCGACCTGAAAATCCTGTCCGAGTTGCAGAGGGATGGCCGCATCCGCAACAATGAACTGGCTGACAGGGTTGGCCTCTCGGAGCCTCCGTGCCGGCGGCGCGTTCGGTCGTTGCGCGAGCGCGGCTATGTCAGCGCTATCAGAGCCACGCTCGACGAAAAGCTGCTGGGTTACGAGGTTATTTCCTATGTATTGATTCAGTTGCAGAGCCAGGCTCAGGCGACGTTGCAGGCGTTCGAAAAATCGATCGCGGCAATACCGCTGGTCCAGCAGAGCTGGCGCATTTCGGGCGACGCCGACTATCTGCTCAAATGCGTGGCGCGAAACGTCGAGGGCATGCACCAGCAGCTTCTGCAATTTTCAGCGATGCCCGAGGTCCGCAACATCAGGACCTTCCCGGTGCTTGGCGTCGCCAAGGATGAGCCGCTGCCGCTACCCGGCGATCCCTCGGCATCTGACCCGGCACAATAGCCCTCGCCCGCAACGCCTCGCGCGGCTGCAAAGCGGGCCTGCCAGGCTCCTAATGAGTCCAGGGCTCGACGCGCTTGAAGGCGAAATTATCGGCGTAAGCGGCCGGCCGGCGCGCCGAATCCTTGGGCTCAATCACCTGATAGGCAATGCCCTTGCGCTCGCAATAGGCGATCGCGTCTTCCTTGGTGTCGAACCGTAAGGTGAGCTGCTGCTTCATGTCGGAGGACGAGGTCCAGCCCATCAGGGGCTCGATCGCCCGGGGCTGCTCGGGCTCGTAATCGAGCTGCCATTCCTGGGTCTTGGCCCTTCCCGATTGCATCGCGTTTTTGGCAGGCTTGAAAATGCGGGCGGTCATTGGATGGTCGGGTCCTCAAGCGGTATGCGACATGGAAGCGTTTGGTGGAAACGGTCGGGATAGTATAGAGACACCTTTCAGGAATTTGATCGGTGATTCCAGAAACCCGGATGTACCATTTTCGTACCGGTATAGTCATTATGCCGTACTGTGACAATCTAGGGCTATCCAGCGCCCGGGACCCTGTCCTGCGGCGCGATCTCCCCGAAAGCATCACGAAGCGGCGCCCATGAAAATCAACGCCACCCTGCCAGACAAAGGACGCGACCTCCGGCTCGACCTGTTTCGCGGGGTCGCGAATTGGGCGATCTATCTGGACCATATCCCCGACAATATCGTGAACTGGATCACCACCCGCAATTACGGGTTTTCCGACGCCGCTGACCTGTTCGTTTTCATTTCCGGCTATACCGCCTCCTTCGTCTACGCCCGGATGATGCTGGAGCGCGGTTTCATCGTCGGCGCCACGCGGCTGACCAAGCGCGTCTGGCAGCTCTATGTCGCCCATATCATCCTGTTCGTGATCTATATCGCCTCGATCAGTTATCTTGCATTGCGCTTTGGCGACTCGGAGCTGGTCAATGACTTCAACGTCGTCGGCCTGATCGATAACGCAACCGAAACGCTGCGGCAGGGACTGTTCCTGAAGTTCAAGCCGGTCAATCTGGACGTGCTGCCGCTCTACATCGTGCTGATGGGCCTGTTCCCGCCGGTGTTGTGGATCATGCTGCGCCAGCCCAACTGGACCATGCTGGCCGCGATCGTGCTGTGGTTGGTGTCCCGTCAAACCGGCTGGAACCTGCCGGCCTACCCGCAGGGCACCTGGTACTTCAACCCGTTCTGCTGGCAGGTGCTGTTCGTGTTCGGCGCGTGGTGCGCGCTCGGCGGTGCCCGCAAGAACCTCGCCATCATCAACGCGCCGGTCACGCTGTATCTGTGCATCGGCTACCTGATCCTGGCGCTGGTCATGACTATGGCCGGCCGGTTTCCGACCTTCGGCGAGATGTTCCCGCATTGGCTGTATTCGATGTTCAACCCGAACGACAAGACCAACCTCGCGCCCTACCGCTTCCTGCATTTCGTGGCGATCGTGATCCTGGTGATCCGTTTCGTGCCGAAGGAATGGCCGGGGCTGGAGTGGAGGATCTTCGATCCGCTGGTGGTCTGCGGCCAGCAGTCGCTCGCCGTGTTCTGCGTCGGCGTGTTCCTGTCGTTCGTCGGCCATTTCGAACTGTCGATGAGCTCAGGCTCGCTGTTCGCGCAGATCTTCGTCAGCGTGACCGGCATCGCGATCATGACCATCGTGGCCTATTACATTTCCTGGTCGAAGCGGCAGGACAAGCCGCTGAAGACGCCGCCGGCGCCGAAAGCCGCCTGAGCGGCTTTCGGTCCGAAACAAACGATCAGGCCGGTTGCGCAGTCGAAGCCACCAGCGTCCGCACGTCGGTGTAGATATTGACCAGCGGCGCGACCACCTTGTGCATCGCGTTCTTCGACACGATCGTGTCGTGGATGACCAGGTGATCGACGCCGGTGGTCAAAAAGCAGTTCACGGCATCCTGCGGCGTTTCAACGATTGGTTCGCCCTTGATGTTGAATGAGGTGTTGATCAGCACGGGAACGCCGGTCAGCGCCTCGAATTCCTTCAGCAAGCGATAAAGCATCGGGTTGGTTTCTTCGCGCACAGTCTGGACACGAGCCGTGCCGTCGACATGCACGATCGCCGGAATCCTGTCCCGCCATTCGGGACGAACCGGCTTGGCGATCAGCATGAAGGGCGAGTCCTCCTCACCTTCAAAAATTTCCTTCATGCGCTCGGCCAGCACGATCGGCGCGAATGGCCGGAACGCCTGCCTGTGTTTGACCCGGCTGTTCAAGATGTCCTTCATCCCGGGCTTGCGTGGATCGGCCAGCAGGCTGCGGTTGCCGAGCGCGCGCGGCCCGAATTCCGAGCGGTCCTGAAACCAGCCGATCACCTTCTGGTCGGCGAGCAGTTTGGCGGTGTCGCGGCAGACATTGTCGCTTCTGATGGTATCGACCTGGATCCGCACCAGAAATTTCCGCAACTCCTTGGCCGCATCCTGGTCGCTGTAACGCCTGCCGACATAGGCGTGGTCCATGACGAAGGCGCGGCGTTGCTTCAGGATTTCGAGCCAGCCGTAATAGGCGCAGCCGATTGCAATGCCGTCATCGCCGGCCGCGGGCTGGATCCAGACGTTCTCGAAGCCGGCCTCGCGGGCGAGGCGCCCATTGGCCACGCAATTCAGTGCAACGCCGCCGGCCATGCACAGATTCGTCGCGCCGGTGGTTTCGCGCAACCAGCGGGCGCGGGCGAGCAGCACATTTTCGGTGTCGTCCTGCGTGCGCCAGGCCAGGTCTTCCCAATGCCGCATCGCGGGGTGCTTTTCCCAATTGCCGGCGACGTCGAAGACGTAAGGTTGCTTGAAGTCGGCAGCGTTCCAGTGCGGCACCTGCAGCTTGCCGTCGTCGGTCAGTTCGAGCAGATGCTTGAATTGATCGCGGCGGCCATAGGGCGCCAATCCCATCAGCTCGCCGCATTTGTTCCAGTCGCCGAAGATATAAGTCGAGGCGCGGCTGTAGAGCGCGCCGAGCCCGGGCATGGTGTAGAATTCGTCGCTGAGGAAGCCGCGGTCCGGCTCCATCCAGACCTTTTTTAGGCATTCCAGCGTCGTGCCGCTGAACTTGTAGTAACTCTCCGATTCGCGTGCGAGCGGCGTTGCCGTGTCGCCCGCGGGGAAGGATTCCATGACGTCGGACCGGTAGCTGCCGACACCATCGACGATCATCACGACGCCGTCCTCAAACGGCGACACCGCGAACGCGCTGTAGGCGTGCGCGAGGTGATGGGAGATCGTGACCACCTTGTCCGAATGCCTCAGATAAAGCGGATGCTTGGCTGCCGCGTCGCGCTCGAATTCCGGCAGGAAGCCTGGCGCGTCGAAATAGACCAGCCGCTCTTCCATTTCCGGGACCGGCAGGATGTAGCAATTACGCACCACCAGATCGACGTCATCGAGCGTAATGCCTTCGGCTTCGAGACAATAATCGATCACTTCCTTGTAGAAGCCCGAGGCGTGCTTGGCCCGCGTGATCCGCTCCTTGGCAATCGCAAACGCGATGGCGCCGTCGCGCAACAGGCAGGCGCTGACATCATGGTCATAGGTGTTCAGGCCGAGGACATAAGTGTGTTTTTTGGACATGGGTACTCGTCAGGAGAGGATCATCTTGCGCTGAGAAATGGAGATCGTGTCGACATCAAGTTGCTGGCGTGGCTTGCCGCAGCTTCTTTCGAATTCTGCGGTGCACAATCATCAGTATTCATGAAGCATTCAGGAAGATGAACGGCACAACGCAGAAATCCTCAGCAGACTTGACTGTAACTTGACCTTACCTTCCCTTCTCAATAAAGTCCTCACAGCCCGAAAGAACCTTAGTGAAAATATTGTCTTAGCGCATCTGAACCGATGGCTTGCTCAAGCGTCTAAGTGAGATAGCGCCGAAGTTCAGATGTTCGGAAGTGACCGGGAGATCCTCGAATGGCTAAACGCTACAATGTCCTGACCCGCTGCCTCGCAGCCTTGGCTTTGTTCTTCGTCTACTTCGTCAGCACGTCTGCTGTTCTGGTAGGCGCGACGACATCGCCGGCGCAGGCGTACCGCGGCGGCAGAGGTTATGGCCGCGGCTTCTATGGTGGGCGAGGCTATGGCAGAGGCTGGGGCCGCGGTCGCGGCTATGGTTTCTATGGCGGTCCCGTTGTCGTTCGGCCGGGCCCGCGCTGCTGGTGGAACCCCTACGGCGTTCGCGTCTGCAGGTGGTGATCTAGGCTCGATCGCCGTCACAAGAGACACGATCGAGGACGATGTTTGGGCGTGCCGGAAAACCGGCGCGCCTTTTTCTTTTGGCGAGTCGGTACGTCCCACGACGAACTGCCTCGCCTGCTTCCGATCTAGCTAGCCAGTCTTGGGATCAGCTTGAGCGCATTGCCGCGGTCGATCGCCGCTATCTGCTCGTCGGTGAACACGCCCGCCTCGCGCAATCCCCTGACATGATCGATACCGGTCCGGTAGGGGAAATCCGTGCCGAACACGATCTGCGAGGGCGGGATGATCGCCGCCAGCGCCGACATCGCGCTTCGATTGGACGTCTGGGCAGTATCGTAGAAGAAACGTTTCAGCTCCGTGAGCGTGCCGTCAGGCACGGTATCCTTGACCTTCGGCACCAGCAGCGGATGGCGGACGAAGCGCTCGATCAAGAATGGCATGGTCCCGCCGGCATGCGAGAAGATCCATCGGATGTCGGGAAAGCGCCGCGCGTTGCCGGAGAACACGATGTCAGCGATCGTGCGCGTCGTGTCGGTGCCGAATTCGATCATGACGGGCGGCTGCGTCGGCGCTAGGTTCACGCAGCAATTGGCCGCGGTGGGATGGGTGTAGACCAGCGCCTTGCGGCGATTGAGCTCCTCCATGACCGGCAAGAACAGCGGATCGCCGAGCCACTTGTCGCCGTAGCTCGTCATCAACGCGATGCCGTCGGCCTTGAGCGTGTCGAGCGCATAGGCGAGCTCACGCAGGCTGACTTCCGTGTCGGTGAGCGGCAGCATCGCGAAATTGCCGAACCGCCCCGGATGATCCGCGATCAGCTTTGCGGCATATTCGTTCGACTCGCGGCAGAGCCTTCGTGCCGTATCACCCTTGGTGAAATTGACCGCGGGCGTCGTGACCGACAGCATCGCGGTAGCGATACCGGCCTTGTCCATATCTGCGAGCGATTTTTCGATGCTCCAACTCTTCATCAAGGGATCGCCGAAGCCGCTGTCGTTCGACGCGGTCACGTAGGTCGGCGGCGACAGATGATGGTGAACGTCGATCCGGAATGGCTTTGCGTCGGCGGTTTGTGCCCCTGCCCGGCCGCCACCGACCGCGGTTGTGAGCGCCAGCGCGCCGGCACCGAGCATGAAACTGCGCCGGGTTGGCGCGGCGAACGACGAACTCGATTGACCACAGCAGAAACATCCCCGCAGCGGGGCCGTCCGCAAATCCGCCATTCATTCTCTCCGTCTTTTTTGTTGTCGCGTGCTTCAGCCGTCGAGAATGGCGACCGCGCGGGTCCAGCCTGCGGATGCGCGCTCAATCTTCACCGGGAAGCACGATACCATGAAGCCCGTCGACGGCAGTTGCTCCAGATTGTGCAATTTCTCGAGGTGGCAATAGCCGATGTGACGGCCGGCCTTGTGGCCTTCCCAGATTAAACTGGCGTCCTTGGTCTCGGCATACTTCTTCGCCGTGTAGACGAACGGCGCATCCCAGCTCCAGCCGTCGATGCCGGTCAGCCGCACGCCGCGCTCCAACAGATACATCGTCGCCTCGTAGCCCATGCCGCAGCCGGAGGTGACGTAGTCCTGCCGCCCGTATTTTTCGCCCGCGCTGGTATTCACCACCACGATCTCCAGCGGCGACAGTGTGTGCCCGATACGCTTGAGCTCCGCCTCAACATCTTTGGCGGTGGCGACATAGCCGTCCGGCAAATGCCGGAAGTCGAGTTTCACGCCCGGCTGAAAACACCATTCCAGCGGCACCTCATCGATGGTCCAGGAACGCTCGCCGCGATTCATGGTGGGATGGAAATGCCAGGGCGCATCCAGATGCGTGCCGTTGTGGGTCGAGAGCGATACCTGCTCCACCGCCCAGCCCTGGCCATCGGGCAGATCTTCCGCCTTCAAGCCCTCAAAGAACTGCAGCATGCGCGGCAGGCCCTGCTGGTGATCGATATACTGGATGGTCGGGTGGTTGCCGGGCGGATCGGCCGGCACGTCGTTTTGCAGGGGGACGGAAATGTCGATCAATCTGCGCGCCATGGCGTTTCCTCACTTGATGTTCTTCTTGTTGACGTGGTCGCGCGAGGCTACTGCCGCTCGACCCGGTTCTTCAAAATGCCGATCTTTTCGACTTCGAGCTCGATGGTATCGCCGTGTTCGAGATACCAGCCGAGTTCGAGTCCGCAGCCGTTACCGACAGTGCCGGATCCGATGAACTCACCGGGCATCAGGGTCTCGTCCTTGGTGACATGGGCGATGATCTCCTCGAACGAAAACAGCATTCCGTCGGTCACCCCTTGCGAGCGCATCCTGCCATTGACGCGCACTTCCATCTTCAATTTGTAGGGATCGCCGATTTCGTCCGGGGTGACGATCCACGGACCCATCACGTTGCCGCCGTCAAAGCTCTTGCCTTTCGCCGGCCCTAGCCGCCCTTCCATTTCAATGCGCTGGGCATCGCGCGCCGAAAAGTCGTTGAAGATCGTATAGCCGAAGATGTGGTCTTTGGCTTTGGCGGCGGAGATGTTGGCGCCCTTGTTCTTTGTGATGATGCCGAATTCCAGCTCGTAATCCATTACCTGGCTGTAGCGCGGCCATTTCACCGTGGTGTTGGTGCCGCGGACGCTGAAGCGGTTGGTGATGTAGTAGATCGGCTGCTTGCGATAGACCTCCGGCAGTTCGCCGAGCGGCTCGGCCTCGATCCGCGCCAGCTCGGCCATGTCGCCTTTGGCGCGCGCGGCGAGCTTGAGCTGCCCGCGCGGGGCCTGCAGGATATGCAGCGGGAACGACATGCCGTCCCGCATCTGCCGCGGCTCCGGGATCGGCGCAAGTACCTCGGCCATCTCGGTCTTGACGGACAAGCTTTCGTCCTTGCCGTGCTTGTCGAACACCCTCGCCGCCTGTTCGAGGGCGGCGTCGCCGGCGTCGATCAATGCCAGCATCGATGCGAAGGCCGGATTGGCGCCCCCGCTGCCGTTAGCAGCGGCTGCGAGATCGAACAGAAGCGTATCGCCCCCATGCACGATTCCGATCTTTTCCTGACCGCGGGATTTGAATGTCGCGAGTTTCACTGGATGCACCCCCTTGTCTTCTGCTGAAATATATGATCAAAAAAAATATCGATAAACAAGAGAGAAAAATGTGAGTGGGGAGAACACCGTGAAAAAGGTCGTTGCCGCCCTTGCGGTCAGCGTGGCGCTGACCGGCACCGCCTTTGCGCAAGCCAAAATCCAGGTCGGCTGCACGGCGACTTCGGACTGCGCCTCGGCAATGATCGCGATCGACGAGGGCATTTTCAAAAAGCACGGGCTCGAGGTCGAGATGACGCCGATCGGCATCAACTCGAACATCCCGGCGGCGATCCTGTCGAACTCGATCCAGATCGGCGGGCCGACCTCGACGGTGTTTTTACAGGCCGTCGACGGTGGGCTCGATCTCGTCGCCATCGCCGGCGCGACCGTCATGAGCCCGGTGTCGAACGGCAACATCACCGCCTTCGTTCGCAACGGCATCACCATCAAGGAGCCGAAGGACTTTGTCGGAAAGAAAGTCGGCGCGCCCGGGCTGAACGCCTTCCTGCACGTGCTGTTCGTGAAATGGCTGGTGGAAAAAGGCGTCGATCCCAAGAGCGTTAATTTCGTCGAAGTTACCTTTCCGACGATGGCTGATATCATTAAGTCCGGCGGCGTCGACGCCGTGCTGACCGCTGAGCCGCTGGTGACTCGGATGACCAATGCCGGCCTTGGTTCGGTCGGCGCGCGCTATGCGGTCGAACTGGCGCGCACCGATCCAATCATCTTTTATGCCGCTTCGCGCGAATGGGCGGAAAAGAACGCCGCGGCAGTCAAGAAATTCCGCGAAGCGCTCGCTGAATCTGCCGTCATCGTCAACAACGACCGCGAAAAAGCCTCGAATTCGATTGCCAAGTTCACCAAGCAGCCGATCGAACTGGTCAAGGCGACGCCGCCGAACCGTTCCGAACCGGCGTTGAAGCCCGAGCAGCTCTCCTGGTGGATCGAGGTGATGTCGTCGCAGAAGATGCTGCAATCCAAACTCGACACATCGAAGCTGGTCCTGAAATAACTATTAGCGCGATGCCTGCTTCCGAACACCAACTGAACCGACCGGTGACCGAGGCCGCCACCTTGAGCGAGCGCGCGGCCATGCTGGTCGAGCAGGACATCCTGGCTGGCCATCTGGCGCCGGGATCGCGGCTCGGCATCGTCGACCTCGTGCAGCGCTACGAGATCGGCGCGACGCCGCTGCGCGAGGGCCTGTCACGGCTGATGTCACGCGGGCTGATCGTCGGCATTGGGCAGCGCGGCTTTCGCGTCGCTGACATCAGCCGCGAGGATCTGCTCGATATCACCTGCATGCGCACGGCGGTCGAGGTCGAAGCCATCAGGCTCGCCATCATCCATGGCGACGACGTGTGGGAGGCCGGCATCGTCAGCGCGCTGCACCAGATGCGCCGGCACATCGAGCGTACCGGCGATGAATTCCGCGAAGGTGCGGAGGATTTCGACCGCCTGCACAAGGGCTTTCATACCGCGCTATTGGCGGCGTGCAGCTCAAAACGCCTGCTCGCAGCCCATTCCGATCTCTACGACCAGGCCTATCGCTACCGCCGCGTAATGATGCGCTCCTTCGACAGCGGCAAGAAGTTCGTCCGCGCGCACCAGTTGCTCGCCGATCGGGTGATCGCACGCGATATTCCCGGCTCCCAGGCCATGCTGGAAGCGCATCTGCGCTCGACGCTCAATTTCGTCTATCCTCCCGGCAGCGAGAGCTGAACCATGGCAAGCGCCGCAAAACGCCTCGACGTCGTCCCTGGCACACCCGCACCGCAAGTCAGCTTTGAGGCGGTCACGCTGCAACTCGGCGGCAAAACCATCATCGAGAATCTGAGCCTTGGCGTGCGTCCCGGCGAATTCCTCTGCATCATCGGCGCCTCCGGCTGCGGCAAGACCACAGCGCTGCGTCTGGCGGCCGGTCTCTACCAGCCGACCAGCGGCAAGGTGAATTTCGACGGCCAGCGGATGCGCGAGCCGCGCCGCGAGATTGCGATCGTGTTCCAGGACTACGGCAAGGCGCTGCTGCCGTGGCGCACGGCGGCGGGCAACGTCTCGCTGGCGCTGGAAGCGGGCGGCATGCCGTCGGCCGAGCGCCTTGCCCGCATCGAGGAACTGTTGCGTACCGTCGGCCTGCCCGGCCATGCCGGCAAGTACCCGTCCGAAATGTCCGGTGGCATGCAGCAACGCCTGCAGATCGCCCGTTGCCTGGCGCAAGAACCGAAGACGCTGCTAATGGACGAGCCGTTCGGCGCGCTGGACGCCATGACGCGGCAGGGTTTGCAGGACGAGGTGTTGTCGCTGGTGGCGGCGAGCGGCGCCACTGTGATCTTCGTGACTCACGACCTCGAGGAAGCCATCTATCTCGGTGATCGCGTAATCGGCCTGTTGCCGCATCCCGGACGGATCGGCATCGAATTGGCGGTCAACCTGCCGCGGCCGCGCGATCAATTGTCGACCCGGGAGCATCCGGAATTCCTACGGCTGCGGCGGCAATTGTTCGATTTCATCAAGGCCACCGAGCAGTGAGGGCCAGTTCCGCCAAGGCGCTCGTGCTGCCGCTCGCCGTACTAGTGGCGTTCGAAGTCTGGGCACGCGCAATCCATCTGCAGAGTGACAGCCTCGCGCCGCCGAGCGAGATCGTGATGGCGCTGTTCGGCGCCTTCGCCGATCGCTCGATCCTGGCGGCCACGCGCGATACGCTGTTTTCAGCTGTCGCGGGGCTTACGATCGGCACCATCATCGGCCTTGCCCTCGGCATTGCGTTCGGGATTTCGGATACGCTCGATCGCCTGATGGAAGTGACCGTCGAGGCGATCCGGCCGATCCCCTCGATCGCGCTGTTGCCGATCGCGCTGATCGCGCTCGGCTTCGGCTACCGCATGGAAATCGTGATCGTGGCGTTCGCCTGCGTCTGGCCGGTCCTGATCCTCTCCCGCGCGGCCGTGCGTAGCATCGAGCCGCGGCTGTTGGAGGTAGCGCGTGCGCTGCGGCTGCCGCCGGCACAGCGTGTCTGGAAGATCATCATCCCGGCGGCGCTGCCGCGGATCTTCGTCGCCTTCCGCCTGTCGGCGGGCATCGCGCTGATCGTCGCCGTGACGGTCGAAATCGCGATCAACCCGCTCGGCCTCGGCGCCGGCATCATGCTGGCGCAGCAGGCGCTGCGCCCCGACCTGATGCTGGCCTATCTGGTCTGGATCGGCGCCATCGGTTATGCGCTGAACGTCCTCATGGTCGTCGCCCAGAACCGCCTGTTCGGCCGCGCCGCCGTGAGCGGAGACGGCACATGAACCGCGCGGCTCTCCTCTGGCGCATGGCGAGCTTTGCGATTGCGGCTGGCTTCGTCGCGCTATGGCAACTGATCGCCAATTTGAACCTGGTCTCGCCGGTGTTCCTGCCGGGACCGGACCGGGCCTGGACTGCGCTGGTGCGCGGGTTTTCCTCCGGCGATCTCTGGAGCAAGCTCGCCGGCACGCTCGAACACATGGCCTATGGCTGGCTCGCCGCCTCCATTGCCGGCATCGCGATCGGCGCGATCATTGGATCATCGCGGATGATGCGGACCTATGTCGCGCCGTCGCTGGAGTTTTTGCGGCCGCTGCCGGTCTCGGCAATCATTCCGGTGGCCATCGCCATGCTTGGGCTGACGCAGGCGATGGCGCTGTTCGTGATCGCCTTCGGTGCGATCTGGCCAATCATGCTGGCGACCATCCACGGTTTTGCGGCGGTCGAGCCGCGGCTCTACGAGGTCGCGCGGTCGCTGCAGATGTCACGCCTCGCTGTGATCTTCAAGATTGCGCTGCCCTCCGCCAGCCCCGACATCCTCGCCGGCATGCGCCTCAGCCTGACCGTGGCGCTGATCCTGTCGGTCGTGTGCGAAATCCTGGCCGGCCTCGACGGGCTTGGCCATTGGGTTCTGCTGTCCGCTCGCGCGTTCCGCTCGGCCGACCTGTTCGCCGGTGTCATCCTGCTTGGCGTCACCGGTTACGTGACCTCGGTGGCGATGTCGCTGGCGGAGCATCGGCTATTGGCGTGGCAAGCGGCGCAACGGTGATCGCCGGCAGCCGAACAGTTGCGGCTACGTATCTGCGACAGGCCGAACCGAAACCTCCGGCTTCTTTGACGCCGTCATAAGGCGCCGCCAACCCCGACCGATTGAGCGCCACAACGCTCGGAGACTGAAGGTGACGAGCACCTCATGGTGCCGCATCCCCTTGCCGCCCTTGACCAGCCCGAGATCGCGAATGATGCAATACGTCCCGCTACTCATGCGGGCGAACTTCGCATCTCGAAAATGATTGCGCACACGCGACAACATGCACGCAGCATGCACCGCGGATCGATTTCGTCAATCTTGACGGTCGCCGAATCAACCTCGTCGGAATGCGAAAGCCGTCAGAGCGTTGCGTTGTTGCTGCGTTCGCCAATGCGGTGCAGTTGCGCGGTCCGAACCGGCATGCGACCCAGCACCGCGCGCCGCTCGTTCATGCGATCGCTCGGCAAGTCCGGCTGCGCAAAGCACTCAAGGATCTGAATGCGGATTTCCTCCGCGAGCGGGCCTTCGACCCGACGCATGCGATTCCAGAGCCGGATAATTTCCCTTTGCTTCTCGACATCCATTGGTCACCTCCGAACAACGACCGAAGAGAACATAAGGAGAACGAAATTGCAAGTCGCAAAATGGCTGCGGAGTCTCACATCACTCGAAACGCAACATCGAACTGGTTGCTCGCGCGCCTGGTGTTATTGATGGCAATCCCTCACGCCTCTGACCAACCATCATTGAGCGCGCGACGGAAGGCGACCAGTTTAGTTCCTAGAAGCAGAGGCTGAGAATTTTCAGTCGGCAGGCCTCGGCTGCGCGCGATTTGGGCTTCGCAGCGTTGGCCTGCTTTGAATCCTTCGGCGAACTCTTTGGCGAACTCTTCGGCGGCTTGGGACGCTCATAGTCGCCTGCGATTACCATGGCCCAGTACGTACGACCGGTCGTCGCGCTTTTCACGCTGGCAACACCTACGCGCGTCGCGCCGGGCAACAGGAGGTTTTTCCGGTGCCCTGACGAATTGATCCACTGGTCGAGGGTTTTGGGAAAACTGTCGTAGCCGTACGCAATGTTCTCTGCTGCGCGGCCTGCGCCCGCCGGGCTGACACGCGTATTGAAACGGCCAAGGACATCGTGATCCAGTTTGTCCTTTGCCGCCATCGCCTGGGCTTGATCATGTGCAATGCGCGTGAGCGTCCCATCCAGTGTTACGCGCTTCTCCCCGTGTTTTAGCCGAAAGTCCGAAATCAGCTGCGCGGGATTGGCCGCGGCCGTCCGGCTCGCGGCTGTGGCGGCAAAACAAATTACCAGTCCCAGCAGAAGGGCCTGCCGCGCCGGAATGACTGTCTTCCTGCCAACCACAAATAGTTCCCTGCCCTTCCCGCCTGTGCTGGGAGGATTCAATCGAAAAGGCTGCAGCAAGCCATTGATTTTATTGGTCGGGGCAGCTGGATTCGAACCAACGACCTGCAGTACCCAAAACTGCCGCGCTACCAGGCTGCGCTATACCCCGATCTGACGCTGGAGATGCTCGATACACGCTAAAACCGTAGCCATCAAGGCGATGGAAACCGGGTCAGCGCTTGTTGAAGAGCGGGTGCGCCACCCGGTCGCCCGGCTGAATGCCATATTTTTGCGCCGTGCCGGCAATCACTTCCAGCACACCCTTGGCGAGCCCGCCCGAAGAGATGATCTTCGTGGAAAGCGGCTCGGTATTCTCCGCAATACGCAGGATGCGGCCGTCGGCGCGGATAAAGATCATGTCGAGCGAGATGTAGGTGTTCTTCATCCACATCGAGATCTGCTGCTCCGGCGAGAAATCGAACAGCATGCCTTTGCCGTCGGGGAGTTCTTTCCGGTACATCAGCCCTTGGGTCTTCTCCTCCTCCGTGGTCGCCATCTCGACCAGGAACACGCGTACGCCTGACTTGGTCGCGATCTCGAGCGGCTGAACGCTCGCGGCCCGCGCGGCAGGATTGGCGCAGAGGATCAGGAGCACAGCAGACGCAGCGGCGAGCGGCGCCACCAGGCGGCCCGGGATGCGAAGCCGCGCAACCATCAAAGCGAAATTCATCAAAGCACTCACGCCGGATATCTCAGTAGAAATTGCCGGGAACCCTAACCTGAGGATTGCGGCAAATGCCAGAGGCCGCCGCGCTGAGGCGCGGCGGCCGGCTCAAATTTGCGTCAGTGGTACGGCAGGATCAATGCGACGACAGCGCCGATGGGCCGGTTTCGGGATGGATTTCGGCCGCCATCATGCCCTTGGATCCGGGCCCGAAGCGCACCAGCACGTACTGGCCCGGCCGCAGTTCGGTCATGCCGAAGCGGCGCAGCGTTTCCATGTGGACGAAAATGTCCGGCGTGCCCTCGCCGCAGGTCAGGAAGCCGAAACCGCGCAGCCGGTTGAACCATTTGACCTGGGCCCGCTCCAGACCGCTGGTCGGCGTGACGCTGACATGGGTCCGAGGCGGCAGCATCTGCGCCGGATGGATCGCGGTGGACTCGTCCATCGAGACGATCCGGAATGCCTGATAGCCCTTGGCGCGCTGCACGCATTCAACCACCAGCCGGGCGCCTTCATAGGCGGTCTGGTAACCGTCGCGCCTGAGCACGGTAACGTGCAGCAGTACATCGGGCCAGCCATTGTCCGGCACGATGAAACCGTAACCCTTCGAAGCATCGAACCATTTGATGATGCCCGATATTTCGACAAGGTTGGCCGCGGCATCGCCGAGCCCCGACAGCGCATCCATCGCCGGATCGCGCTGCGCGCCGGTTGTGTATTCACCTGGTCCAAGCCTGTTCTGCCCTGTCCCGCCTGTCGGCGGCCCCCCGAGCTTCTTGGACCCAAATTCGTCCGACCCCATGACCCCGGACCTCACACTTCAAATGCGGTCCACTGTCGCCGTAGCGGACCGGAACACGCGCCCTACCATGACCATCATGATAACGCAGCGCGAATCTCTCGAATCAAAGATAACACTCCCGATTGTGGCGCATAGCTAAAAAAACAAATCAGCCTGCAACTATGAACAGGCTTGCACAGCCGCGAATCAATTGGACATCAATTGCCTACAAACGGTCCGAGCGCTTCTCCGATGTCGTGACGGATGACAAGATCAGCCACGTCATCCTGTTCCGTGGGCTCGTTATTGATGATGACGAGTTTGGCGCCGGAGTTCTTGGCCATCAGCGGAAAACCTGCGGCGGGCCAGACAACTAGCGACGATCCGATTGCCAGGAACAGGTCGCAATGCTGAGCCAGCTCGGTGGCGCGGCGCATCGCGTCTTCCGGCATCGCCTGTCCGAACGAGATCGTGGCTGTCTTTACCGGTTCGTCGCAGATGGTGCAGTCGGGGGCGCTGCCGGCTTCCTCGAAGCGAGCCTTTACCCAAGGAAGATCATAGGCATGCCCGCAGCCGATGCAGCGGGCGTAAGTCGTGTTGCCGTGCAGTTCAACCACGTCGTCGGCCCTGAAGCCTGACGCCTGATGCAAATTGTCGATGTTCTGGGTAATGATCGCCGGCGTCTTGCCGGCCTTATAGAGCGAGGCCAGCGCGCGATGCCCGCGGCCAGGCTTGGCCGCTGCAAAGGTTGCCTCCATTGCAAAGCGTCGCCGCCAGGCCTCGGCCCGTGCGTCGGCGCTTGCAACGAACTCGTCGAATGCGATCGGGCGGTTGCGCGTCCACAAGCCGCCCGGCGAGCGGAAATCCGGAATGCCGCATTCGGTGGAAATGCCGGCTCCTGTAAAGGGAACGATGCATGCGGCTTCGGCGATCATGTTGCCGAGCTGCTCGACGCCGCTGCGCAAATCCTTGGCGATCACCGCTGATAATTTCCGAATGGTTGGGCCGCGCGGATTATAGCACGGCCGTTCAGATTGCCAGATCGATGCGCCCTGGCCGGCGGCGCCGCACGCACGTTCGTCAACGCGGCCTCATCAAGCCGGCTTAAACCGCGCCGCCTTGTCACGCCGCCGCGTCATGCTGCCTTGGCCACCGTTTCTTTCGGCTCCTTGGCTTCCTCTGACTTCTTCGCCTTCGGCGCTGGTGCGCTTTCCGTTTTCTTCATCGGTGGCTTGCCGTATTGGGCCAACTTTTCCAGTTCCGCTTCGAGTTCGGCGCGGCGCGCAGCGACTTTCTCAAACAACTTGTCGGTGGCGTGATCGCGCAGGCCTGCGAGTTCTTCGATGCTTAATGAATCCAGATCGATCTTTGCCATTGGAACCTCCAGTTTGTCTTTCGCTAACGGGAACCCGCATGAGCGACAAGAATGCGCCACACCTTATCCACCGCCTTCGCTTCAAGCGGCACGCGATCACAACGCGTCCCCATTCACGCCCCATTCGCGCGCGCCAATATGGCGGGCGCGAATCAACAAACGGACGGGCGATGACGGAGAAGGAACAAAGACTCGCGCGTGATCGTGCCGAAATCGCAGCACGCGTCGCGAGCTTCAGGGAAACCCAGCAGAAGTTCGAACGCGAGCGCGAAGAATATTACGAGACGACTCTAGCCAACGCGCTGAATGGATCCAGCCGACCCACGCTCTGGCGTTGAAGTGGAACCGGCAAAAGAACGGCCCCGAACTTTTCGCTATCGCCGACGGAATACAGCGCGGAACCCACGAGAAATCCACAGCGGCAGGAACGAAGCCAGTGCGCCGACGTTTTTTCTATGAAGTGCAGCAACCTTGCGAGAGGTGAAAGCACGAAAGACCCCGTCTAGATCTTCAGATGTAGGCGGGGTTTCGTTTGCCGGCTTGTCTGCACGCACGCATTGCGAACTATGCGATGCGGCTGACCTGACCATCGAATTGCGCGGAACGAATACGATCCGTTCGGTGTTTCACTACCGGGAAGGTGTCTCATGCCCGTGTGGATGGAAATTCTGATCAATTTGATCGGCTATGCCGGCTTTATCGCCATCGCGACCTATCACAAATCGCCGGGCGAAAAATTGCCGGACCGTTGAGTGCCTTCTGGCCAGGCGCTAGTTCGCCTTGTGTGGTTCACCCGCAGTGCGAACGAGCCGATCGGCCTTGACCAGCGCATGCCCGCTCTCACTCTGCGGTCGCAATGAAAAGCTGACGACGACAAAGGCGAGGCAAAACAGCAGGCCCACCACCATGACGCGTCGGTGGGTCGGTTCGTCCGCGTTGTGAAACGAAGGGACCATGGCCTGTTTTCCTGAGGCCTTTCCCTATCGCAATGCTGGATACACACAACGCGATTTGGGTTTTAACCTAACTGAATAGGGTTATCCGCGCTTTCGAAAGAATCCTTGAGCGGGCGGCCGCGCGGGCGCTTGCACTTCGGCCCGTCCGGATCGGCGAAGTTAATCCTCGCAGTCGTAGGCACGCACGCATTCAGGCGTCTTCTCCGGTCGCGCTGCACAGCGATGCCCAGTATCCGCAAACGGCACGCAGCCCGTCCGCGTTGGCGCGATCTGGCCGAACGGCCGGGCACTGCCGAGATGAAGCGGGAGCAATCGGGCATCGATCGCGCCGTAATGGAGCAAGACTCCTTTTGTTCCCCAGGAACGAACAGGGGGTGCGTTTCCGGCACGATCGCCTTCTTAAGATACTGTTACCTCGCCTATCGGCGTCGAACCTTTTTGGCGCAGCCCGTACCTATCTAAAATGGTGCTGCGATGACCCAGGCCGACCACTATCGAGAACAATCCGACAAAGCGCGACGGCTCGCCGAAGCCGCCAAGGATCCGGAAGCTTCGAAGAAACTGATCGAGATGGCCGAGGAATTCCGCCTCTACGCCGAGCGGCTGGAACAAACGTACTAGCGTAATCGCGCGGGGCGCGCGGGATAGAGGTTTTAAGCTTCTGTTTACCTCTTTGCGCTGTAGCGCCCCGCCGTTAACCGAACCTCTTTACAAGACGTAAACATGGACCTGACAAGTTCTGGTCAGGAGGGTTGTACCCATGGTCATTTACCCCATTCCGGTTGAAGTGACACAAGCCAGAATTCAGCTCGTCGTCGATCAGGGCGCCAAGGCGCCGCCGCATACGATCAATCAGGATCTAAGGGCCGTCGATCATGCCAAGGCACTCGCCATCGAAGCGGCCCTGGCCGATTTACAGACCGAAGAACCGTCGCTGGTAGACGTCAAGGCCTGACCTGAGGGGAATCTTGCGCGCGAGGGCTGGACTGCGTCCGGCACTCCCTCACGCTCGCCATGCGAGCTGTTGTGCGTGCACGACGCCGAGCGTCAGCAGGCTGCCGATGCCGGCGAGCACGGCCAAGCCTGCGAACCAGACCCACTGCGGCCGTTCCGTGTAAGCGAGGAAGGCAGAGCAAATCGTACACACGATGGTCGGCATATTTGCGACCAGTAAGACCCATGCCAGCACCTTAAGCCTCCCAGGAAGAACGCGGATGCGCAAAGGCTAGCGATCGTCGCTGAACGAACTGTGCGAGCGGTCACATCCGCATCGCGGAGGCTGCGCTACCGCTTCTCCATGACGCTGTTTCGCGACATGATGATCTGGACCGTTCAAGCCCTGCTGTTCTGCATCGCGATTGGCATTGCGGGACCGACGGCGCATCTGGCCGGCCCGCTGCTTGCAACGGCCTTTGCCGTCGACCAACTGATCCCGACGGTACTCGTCTTCTTTGCCGCAGCGGCCGCTCTCGGATGGCTTGGCAACCGGCTCTTGCCCGGCGACTGGTTGCACAATCCCCTGCTCTAGGCATTCGTCGCGACGGCCTTCCGGGTAGGGCGGCGGCGCCTTATCGCAGTATCGCCTCGGCGCGATAGAGCTTCATTCCGGGGGTTTCGCCAATCCGGCACTTGAGCGATTTTACGAATGCCTTCGAGCCTTCGACGGCAAAATGGGTGCGCAGCGCCGCCTCATCGGCCCATTGCTCGAAGAAGAACAGCCGCATCGGGTTCCGGCAGTCGACATGCACGCCATGCGAAATGCAGCCCGGCTCCTTGCGCGAGCGCTCGACATGCTCCAGGCACGAACGGAGCACGTCTTCGAAAGAATCCTCGCGCGCCAAAATACTGCCAGTTACAATAATCATGCTGGCCCCCTGTTCGTGTCAGCCAACCGGCCGCCCTTCAGGACGCCGGCCGTTGCGCGGCGAGGCAGGCGTATCCTTCGTTAATGCATCAGGCGCGGCACGACAACCGATACCGCCAGCAATACGCCGAGGCTGCTCACCACCGACAATTTCATCCGAGCCGTCCTGGCGTCCGTGATCGGGAGTACGAAAAAGAAAATCATCGCAAGAATGAGCACGCTATAGAGCAGGTACATGGTCGATCCTCCGTTGGTGCCACGATGGACGGAGGAGCCAATCACGTATGTGTAGGGCATCACGCTGCTGATGCGGCGTTCCGGGTCGCCAGGGAGAGCCGACAACAAAGCCGCGACGACACGAGCCGCGACTAACGCGATGAAGTCACTCCGTCCGCCCGGCGCCGCCGCTTCAACAAGCTCGCAATTTTACGCTTTTGGTTTTCTTGATAGCAACTTGAGCGTGCCACGCCATCCTTTGATCAAAGTTCGAGAGAGAAAGAATGTTTGGCAAGTTTTTGCGCGACGAGGGCGGCGCCACCGCAATCGAGTACAGCCTCATCGCTGGGTTTATCGCCCTGGCCATCATTGCCGCCGTCGGAATGACCGGAGAAAGGCTCGGGGCGCTATTTGAGAGTCTTATTCCCGCGTTGACCCGCTAGGACCGCAGGATTGTTCAGGCGCTTGGGGTCGCAACCGCCTGGACGGCCAGATGAAACGCGTCAGCGAACGAAAGCCAGAACAAGGACCAACGCGGCAGCGCCGAAAAAACCCGCCAAGAATATCGCCCGCCGAGCGGGAGTGTTCAGGACAATCTTGCCTCCCCGCGCCTTTTCGGCTGGGTAGGGAGCCGGTTGAGCGGGACCTTCGCGCACCATGGCTACGCCATCCAATAAATTGCTGTTCCAACGATAACGAGAGCAATGACGCCAGCGGTCACCGTCCCGAGCTTTCGTTCGGATGTTGTAGGCAAACCTTCCCGCGCCGCATTCTCATCAGCTAGTTCTTTTTTCATGCAACACCTCTCCTGATTCAAGACCGGCGTAGCGGTTTCGTTCCTCGGAACCCAGATTCGCAACTGGTCGACGAGAAGGAAGAGAGAGGGAATGAGTTCACGAGCACGTTTGGTTAGGCGAGCTGGAAGCTCTCCAGTGCATCGCCCTTGAGCTTCGTCCAAGCGGGCATCGTCCCGCAGCCTGACCATTCGTTGGTGCCGTCGCGGTACTTCGCTCGACGCTTTGCGCCGGCTTGCGGTTCGCTTTTCTTACTCGGCTGAGCAACGAGCACTCGCAATCTTTTGGATTCGCCTGAACGTCTCTAACGGGCTGTGACCCTTTCGGTGAGAAGAGCATTCATGCGGTGTCCGGTCAGCGAGTTCCGCGATGGAAAGGGAATCCATCTGTACGATCGCCTTCTGAGGCACGCGCTGGCCATCGGGATCGCAAACGGCGGAAAATGCGAACGGCTGCAGAACGAACCCTTCTTTATCCGCATGTTCTCGGTGACCTCTGATCCACTTTGCTGCTATTTTCCGCCCGAACCGCCCAGACCCAACAAAATTTCTGAACGTTCTCAGGAGGACAAAAAATGCGCTATCTCCACACCATGCTGCGCGTGCGCAATCTCGATACCGCGATGAAGTTTTACCGGGACGCGCTGGGGCTGAAGGAAGTCCGCCGGGTCGACAACGATAAGGGCCGGTTCACGCTGGTGTTCCTGTGCGCGCCCGAGGATGAGGGTCTATTCAAGGCCGCTCCCCAGAACCGCGGAGCGCCGCTGGTCGAGCTCACATATAATTGGGACGAGGAGAAATACGGCGAGGACCGCTATTTCGGCCACCTCGCCTACGAGGTCGACGACATCTACGCGACCTGCGACCGCCTGATGAAGGCCGGCATCACCATCAACCGCCCGCCGCGCGACGGCAACATGGCTTTCGTGCGCTCGCCCGATTTGCATTCGATCGAGCTGTTGCAGAAGGGCGAACCGAAGCCGCCCGCCGAGCCGTGGGCCTCGATGCCGAACACCGGCCACTGGTAGGCCTGGTACAATTTTGTCGTGCACGTCCGTCATCCGAGCTATCGCCTCGTGACAGAGCGGACGCGCGATTTCCTGACCGGACAAGTGAAAGCGAATGGCGGCTGACGCACAGCCGCCATTCCGACGATCTCAACGCCGAAGTGCGCGAGGGTTGTCGCTCCCGAAAATTCCGAAATCACAAAACGTTCCCGCGATCGGGTTGTTTTCTGCGCAGGAACAAGCTCCCGAACGGCGCGTTTTCTCCTCCAATGCATTTCGAGGAGGAGACGATGGGACGAGGAATTCTGCTGTGGTTGCTTGGCGTGCCTATTCCGGTGATCATTCTGCTGTGGTTGTTTCTCGGCCACTGATCGGCCGACGCGCCGCATGACGCGAGAATCCGGCTCTGTCGCACTGCGGCGGAGCCTGTTCTTTATTGGGCTCGAGCCCGCGCAGAAGCGCGCTTTTTCGCCGATCTTCGGCTATTAACGGCCAATCGGAAAATCAGCGGGAGCAACGCGCGTGGCCGACAACAACAAACAACAACTCACCATCTGGGGCCGGGCCAATTCGGTCAACGTGCAAAAAGTGCTGTGGTGCCTTACCGAACTCGATCTCGCCTATGAGCGCATCGATGCCGGCATGCAGTTCGGCAAGAATAACGAGGCAGCCTATCTGGTGATGAATCCAAATGGCCGCGTCCCCACACTGGTCGATGGCGACTACGTGCTGTGGGAATCCAATTCCGTGATGCGTTACCTCTGCATGGCCTATGGTGAGCGCTCGCCGATCTACCCCTCGCCGCCGAAAGCGCGCGCCGGCGTCGATCGCTGGCTAGACTGGACGCTCTCGACTCTGCAGCCGGTCGACCGGCCGGTGTTCTGGGCGCTGGTGCGCACGCCCGCCGAAAAGCGCGACATGGTCGCGATCCAGAACGACGTCGACGCGGAAGCCGCAGTGTGGCGGATCGTTGAGGCGCAACTGGCGACGCGGCGCTTCATCGAAGGCGATCAGTTCACGATCGCCGACATCGCGCTCGGCGCCTTTGCCCGGCGCTGGTTCGGCGTTGAAGGCGTGACAAAACCGAAACTGCCGAACCTCGAACGCTGGTTTTCGGAGTTCGCCGCCCGCCCCGGCTTCGTGCAGTTCATCGCGCCGCCGATGACATAGTTGCTTTAGGATCTCGTCATGCCCGGGCTAGCCCGCCACACGACGGAAGTGCAATCCTGGTCAGCGCGAGCCGGAGGACACGCCGGCGCCCAAGCTTACCGCCCCGCCGATTTTCATGCAGGTATGGGTGCCTTCGATCTTGACGAAGCCGGCGCCGTACTCCGCGCATCCATTGGCCGAGCTTCCGCGCTTCAGCGGAAGCAACGTGCCCGGTGCTGCGACCTGGTCGGACTTCTTGGGACGGGGTTGCTCCGCGAGCGCGGCAACCGCAGACAGCACGACAACAATCATCGCCATGAGGGATTTTCGCATCCCGCCTTTTATCGTCCTTCAGCCGTCAGTGCCAGACTAGAGCCCGTTCCGATCGAATCGGAACAGGCTCCAGATTCTGATTCACGCGTTTTCTTGCCGCGAACGGGCCTCCACTTGGCGAGAAAACGCGTTAGCGGACGAACTTGATGCCGACCGATTTGCCGCGGCGCCAGACCACCTCGCAACGGCGCCCGGTCCTGGCGTCGCGCGAAAACGCCAGCCGCAATTTCGCCGGCAGCGTGTTGGGATCGTCGATCGTGACCTTCGCACCCGTTGTGGACATATCCTGCACCACGCATCGGCGCGCGGCAAAACCGCCTTCGAGCGTAATCCACCCGGGCTGACTCAGTGATTTGCGCGTGTCGCGCTTCTTGCTTGATAGTAATGCCATGTCGAAAATTCCCCCGAGACAGCCCTACATCGTGCGGCTTTAAAATCCGTTGCTCGGCATGGTATGTCTCATCGTTCGGCCGAGGCGCTGACCAAAAGCGGTCGCAGAACGCTTTTTCGAGCGGCTTGCCCACCCGCCCAAACGCCACTATACGTTCGCCCGTCGTCGCCTCCACCAAACATGGCCGGCCGGCGGCCAACAGGCCCATCAAGCGCATAACGCGTTGATTTTCCGGTTGTTTTGCTCCCTTCGTCTATCGGTTAGGACGCCACCCTTTCACGGTGGAGAGAGCGGTTCGATTCCGCTAGGGAGCGCCATCACGTTGGCAACAAATTCAAGGCCCAAGCCGACCACGTTCAAGGCTTAAGGCAACCATTTTCACCGCTCAGGTTCCATCGTCCGCAGGTTCCCGCAAACGGACTGTGGCGCGTCAAGTAATTGAGGAACAGGGAAATGGATACGGCCGCTATTGCAATCACAACTTGTGTCGCACTTTATCTCGCGCTCCGCTTTACGTTGCGGTGCTACTTTCCGCCAGATACCTGACGGAGCTCTTCCCGAGCTTTGCGGATCATCCTGCGCAGGGAAATCCGAAAACGCGAAACGGCGCGATCAGTGGCCAATCGATGTTCTGTATCAATGCGCGAGTTTGGCTCTAGTAAAAAAGACCTGGGTGACCCTTGCGCGCATGACCGGTTGGGCGCCAAAGCCCAATCGGCGTTGCGCTTCACCGCAAGCTTACTTTCATGCAACTCAAATCTGGATTTGCCCGACACCCTTTGAACGGGGTGCAAGTGTTCACTCGGCGAGCCGGTCCGCGATACGCAAACGGCCGCACGTCGCATGGCCGCGCGGCAAGTAAGCCGCGCGCGCAGATCAGCAAAATGCTTTATCCGGGACTGCATTAAATACGACCAGTCAAATTGATGGGCGCGCCGGATTTGCAGGAAGCGCCCCGGCCGGACAGTCGAAACGGCCAGCGCGACGATTGCCGCAGCCATGATATCGTAGTCGGCGGCTCTCGGAAAAAGACGTCTCGATGCTCTCACAGCTTCTGCGGACAGAATGCGCGATTACACGTTAAAGGAGAAGGCAAAGATAACGGCCGGTGCAGTGGCGGCACTCGTCATCGTGGCATGGCTTGCTGTCATCGGATTTGCAGTGCTGGCCGCGGGATAGAAGGCGGCTGGCAACGTTCCCGGAACTTTGTTCTACTCAGGCAACATCAGGAACTTTGTTCTCCTCCGGAGAACTACGGAACGGCGACACGTAAATCCATGGCTGACAATCACTCGAGCATCGATGGCGACCGCGTCCTCGCCGATCTCAACGCACTGCGCGCCATCGGCGCCTACAAGACCGGCGTTCACAAGCCGACTTTCTCAGAACCGCATCTGCGCTCCCTGGCGTGGCTCGTGCAGCGGCTTCCCGAGGCCGGCCTCGCGGGCGAGATCGACGGCATCGGCAATGTTCTCGGCACCAGCGCGAAAGACGGGCCGAAGCTGCTGGCGGGGTCGCATCTCGAAAGCCAGAACCACGCAGGCTGGCTCGATGGTCCGCTCGGCGTGGTCTATGCGCTCGAAGCCGCCCGCGTCATCAATCCCGACTCGAATGTAAACGGCGCCGTCGAAGTCGCGGCGTGGTGCGACGAGGAAGGCCATTTCGGACACTTCCTTGGCAGCCGGTCCTACGTCGGCGGCGTCACCGAAGCCGATATCGACGCGGCGCGTGACCGCAACAATGACAGGAGCATGCGTGACGCGTTGCGTGATGCCGGCCTGTCCGGCCGTGCCCGCGCGAGGTGCGAGCAAGGGCGGCATATCGGATATCTGGAAGCCCATATCGAACAGGGCGAGACGCTCGAAAGCAGCGGCCTCAAAATTGGGATCGTCACGTCCATCGTCGGAATCTGGCAATACCGCATCACCTTCACCGGGGAACAAAACCACGCCGGCACCACGCGAATGGCCGTTCGCCGGGACGCAGGCCTCGCGCTCGCCAGATTTTGCGTCGATATCGACGATCGTTTTCCCGCCGCCTGCGGCCCGCGCACGGTGTGGACCACCGGCCGCATCACGCTCGATCCCGGTGCACCCAGCATCATTCCCGGAGTTGCGGAAATGCTGTTCCAGATTCGCGACGATGATCCTGCCGTGATTGCGCGGCTGGAGGAGCTCCTCCACAGCATGGCCGCAGAGGCCGAAGCCAACGGCCGCTGCGCCGTCGCGGTGGAGCGCATCCGCACCGGAACGCCCGCGCGGATGGATGCCGCGTTCCAGCGTGCCATCGAGGCTGCCAGCGCAGCGTTTGCCGACGGCAAATCACTCCGGATGCCGAGCGGCGCCGGTCACGACGCCCAGATTCTCTCAACCGTCATGCCGGCCGGCATGCTGTTCGTGCCCTCGATCGGCGGCATCTCGCATCACTGGACGGAGAACACCGCCGACGCGGATATCGTGGCGGGCGCCGAAGTCTTTGTCGAAGCGTGCCGGCGGCTGTTGGCGCGATGAGGCGGCATGAGATGCGACATGGTTGCTGAAACCAAGCCGGCCTATTCGATCAGGGATATTCCGGCCAGCGTATGGGTGCTGGGCTTCGTCTCGATGCTGATGGACATCTCGTCTGAGATGATCCACGCCCTGCTGCCGATCTATTTGGTCTCCGTGCTCGGTGCATCGATGGTGACGGTCGGCGTCATCGAAGGCATCGCCGAGGCAACCGCCTCCATCACAAAAATATTCTCCGGCGCGCTCTCGGACTGGCTCGGCAAACGCAAATGGTTGGCTGCCGCCGGCTACGGTCTCGCAGCCTTGACCAAGCCGGTGTTTCCGCTGGCGCCAACCGTCGGCTGGCTGGTGGCCGCGCGGTTCGTCGACCGGATCGGCAAGGGCATTCGCGGCGCCCCGCGTGATGCGCTGGTGGCAGATCTCTCGCCGGCCGATCTGCGCGGCGCAAGCTTCGGGCTGCGCCAATCGCTCGATACGGTCGGCGCATTCGTCGGCCCCCTGCTCGCTATCGCGCTGATGTGGTGGACATCGGACAGTTTCAAGGCGGTGTTCTGGTTTGCGGTAGTTCCCGCCTTCCTGGCGCTGGCGCTGATCGTTTTCGCCGTACGTGAGCCGGAGCGGCCAAAGGCGCTGCGCACCGTGCGCAATCCGATCAGCCTGGCCGAGATCAAAAACCTCGGAGTCGCCTATTGGTGGGTGGTGGCGGTCGCGAGCGTGTTCACGCTGGCGCGCTTCAGCGAGGCCTTCCTCATTCTGCGCGCCCAGAATGTCGGGGTGCCGATCGCGCTCGTGCCCGCCGTGCTGGTGGCCATGAATATCGTCTATGCCCTCGCGGCCTACCCCGCCGGCGTCATCTCGGATCGCATGAACCGCACGGCCGTGCTGGCAGGCGGCATTCTGTTGCTGGTCGCGGCTGATATCGTGTTGGCATTGCTGCCGTCGGTGGGCGGTGTTGCGCTGGGCGTCGTTCTCTGGGGCCTGCACATGGGACTGACGCAGGGGTTGCTGGCCGCGCTCGTTGCGGATACCGCACCGGCCGAGTTGCGCGGCACGGCTTACGGATTTTTCAACCTGCTCGGCGGCGTCGCGATGCTCGCGGCCAGCATCGTTGCCGGCGCGCTCTGGGATATCACGGGGCCGCAGGGGACGTTCCTGGCCGGCGCCGGCTTCGCGCTGGTCGCGCTGGCGGGATTGCTGATGGTATCGGGCAAGATCGGCGAACGGAGCGCTGCCTGACTCCCGCGCCGGATGTAGCCGGTTCCCTTGGTGACAAGGAGTCGCGTCTAACTTTCTTGCAAACGGTTGAGTTTGCGGCCATTTACGCTGGCATGAGGTAATCTCCCGCGATGCTGTTGCTTCAGGCTCTCCCTACATCGATCGGCGTTGCCGCGATCGCGCCGGCGTTGCTGGTGCTCTGGCTCGTCATTGCCGCGGACGAGCGTCCCGGCCCGCCTACGCGGGTATGGCTCGCTTTCGTCCTCGGAGCCGCCAGCATTTCGCTGTTGGGAATTGCGCGCGCTCCGTTTGCTGCGATTCTCGCGGTGCCAGGAAACCCTTGGATGACGCAGGGACTGCGTTCGATCTTCGGGGTCGCCGCGCCGGAAGAGATCGTGAAGGTCCTGGTGATCATTACGGTGTCGGTGCGGCGGCGGACATTTGCAGACCCGATGGATACCGTGGTCTACGGCGCGGCCGCCGGCCTCGGCTTCGCGGCGTACGAAAATCTCGCTTATCTCGTGCAGCACGCCGATATGTGGCGATCGCTGGCGGCCTTGCGCAGCGTGCTGACGGTGCCGTTTCACGGCGCGCTCGGCATCATTGCGGGCGGTTATATTGCAATCGCGCGCGCGGGTACGGCGCTGGGTGCACATCGCCATCATCGCGACTGGGCACGGATCTCAAGCTGGTGTCTGGCGCTGTTCGCGCCGGTTGCGTTGCATGCGGCATTCGATTTTCCGCTGCTGACATTGCAGAAACATCCCGATCTAGGGTCCACCACGAGAATGCTGCTGGGGGCAGCCAGCCTCCTGATCGGCTTCAGTTCGATCGGATTTGCCATACGGCTGGTGCGGCGCGTCGGCCGCCACCATGCGCCGCGCACCGAGATCGCGCGTGAGCGGTTGAGCCAATTGCGGCAGATGTGGGCCCTGTTGCTCGTAGGAAGTGGTGCTGGCTTCGCCGGCGCGGCTTTCGTGCTGACCTCGCTCCATCACTGGTTCGTCAATCCCGAGCGCAACGCGTCGCTGCTTCTCATTCCGCTCGGCATGACCTCCATTCTGGTAGGCTTGGCGTTGCTGCTGGCGACGTCGGCGGTCTATGTGTTCGGCCGCAACCGCATCAGAACTTCCTCGGAGGGATTTTCTTCCGCGCCCGAGCCGGGCTGAACGTCACTCTCCCGTCGTTGATCTCAAAAGGCTGCAAAACAAATTTCACCCGCAAGCGGCGCGCGGGCTATATTGGGCTCTCCTTCGGCGCGGCAGGCATCGGGAGTTTCCAATGACCCAAGATATTCCTCCGGACATCGGCAAACTGCAGTCCGAAATGAATGCCGCGGTGAAGGCGCACTGGAAGGCCTTCCTGTTCGAAGGCATCGTGCTCGCCCTGCTCGGCCTGGCAGCCATGATCGTGCCGCCGCTGGCCAGCCTCGCCGTCACGATCTTCCTCGGCTGGATGTTCCTGATCAGCGGCATCGCCGGGCTGTTCGTCACCTATTGGGCGCGGCAGATGCCGGGCTTCTGGTGGTCGCTGTTTTCGGCGGCGCTGGCCGTCCTCGCCGGCGCGATTTTGCTGGCGCGGCCGGTGCAGGGCATCCTCACACTCACCATCGTGGTCGGCGCTTATTTTCTGGCCGAGGGCGTCGTCACCATCATGTACGCGCTGGAGCACCGCCGCGAATTGTCGGAGCGCTGGTCCTGGCTGCTGATCTCGGGCGTGATGGACCTCCTGATCGCGTTCATCATCATCGCCGGCCTGCCGGGTTCGGCGGAATGGGCGATCGGCCTCCTGGTCGGAATCAACCTCGTGCTCGGCGGCGCCTCGCTGGTCGGCGTGGCGCTCGCCGCGCGCAAATCCTGACGCCGCCGATTATGGGATGACAAGGCCCGGCAGGTGCGCTATAGAGCCCGCCATGATCATGATCGCCGCCAGCAACTTTTGGTATTTTAGCTACGACAGCTCGCTGGCGGTGGGAGGATCGCGCTCAATCTGACGAATTGAAGCAAGAAGTCCGAACAGCCGCCAAACCTGGCGGCTTTTTTGTTGGCCGGCAGGTTTCCTAAACAGGAGCCACAGCCGTGTTGAGCACCACTGACGACCTTCGAATTAGCGAACTGAAAGAGCTGAGTACGCCGCAGGAGGTGATGGGCGAGATACCGCGCACCTTGACCGCGACACGCGTGGTGATGGCGGCACGCAATGCCATCCACGCCATCCTGCACGGCACCGACGACCGCCTGCTGGTCGTTGTCGGCCCCTGCTCGGTGCACGACCCCGTCGCCGCCGTGACGTACGCCGAGCGGCTCGCCGCTCTGCGCGAAAAACTCGCCGACCGCCTCGAAATCGTGATGCGTGTCTATTTCGAAAAGCCGCGCACCACGGTTGGATGGAAGGGGCTGATCAACGACCCCAATCTCGACGGCTCGTTCGACATCAACAGGGGCCTGAGGCTCGCCCGCAACGTGCTGTCGGCGGTGAACAATCTCGGCCTGCCGGCCGGGACCGAATTCCTCGACATGACGACGCCGCAATACATTGCCGACCTGATGGCATGGGCGGCGATCGGCGCGCGGACGACCGAGAGCCAGATCCATCGCGAGCTCGCTTCCGGTCTCTCCTGCCCGGTCGGCTTCAAGAACGGCACCGACGGCAATGTCCGCATCGCAGCGGATGCCGTGAAGTCGGCCTCGCATCCGCACCATTTCATGGCCGTCACCAAGGGCGGGCGCTCGGCGATTGCGGCAACCACCGGCAACGAGGACTGCCACGTCATCCTGCGCGGGGGCAACAAGCCGAACTACGACCGGGAAAGCGTCGATGCCGCTTGCGTCGAACTTGCCCGTGCCGGTGTGGCCGCGCGGATCATGATCGACACCAGCCACGCCAACAGCAACAAGAAACCGGAGAACCAGCCGCTGGTGGTCGCCGACATCGCACGCCAGATCTCGGATGGCGAGCAGCGCATCACCGGCGTTATGATCGAGAGTAACCTGGTCGCCGGCCGCCAGGACGTGGTCCCGGGCAAGCCGCTGATCTATGGGCAGAGCATCACCGATGGCTGCATCGACTGGGAGACGACAGTGTCGGCGCTGAACATGCTGGCTGATGCCGTGGCGACGCGCCGGAACGTGCAATCCTGCGGTTTCCGGGAGGAGCGCTCGGCCTAGCGCTCGGGTCCGAAGATGGCAGGCAGGGCGCCGGTCGGCGCGCCCTGCCCCAACTCTTTATTGAAGCTGCAATGCGATTCGACGCGTGCACACTCGTGCAACGCAGTCAAAGCTGCGCTTGGCAAAAAATCGACGGGCCTGTGGCGTACTTCACACGTACGAAATCGCACTTGGGAATATTGCTTTGCCGGGGCTTCTATTTCGAACGAGGTTTCGATGAAGCAATTTCCTGGCTACCAGCAATTTCCGAGCAAGCTGAGTGCGAACGACCTGCGTACCTACCGTCGGTGGACTGGTGGCTTATGCTTATCCTATTTGGCCGCGATCATCGTCGCGGTTGGCCTCATTCTTGCAAATGGCCCCGTGCGCGATCTCAGAGCATCGAATGAAGTTCAGATGGCACGCTTGAAAGGCTCACCAGCATCGATCGACGCTGCGGCAGCGGCCAAGCCTGTTACCAAGCCGTAGCGGCCTCGGACCAGCAACTCAAATGACATTTTTGGAATAGTGTGATGATTAAACCGATCATTCGATTGATCTTGATTGCAGTGCTGATTGCTCCGAATTTGGCAATTGCCGACGTTGCGCAAACTCCCGTTCAATTTTGCTGGGCAATGGGAAACTTCGACCATACGATCTACTTTGCCGAAATCGAGAATCGCGAGGATCGGCAGGCAAGCTTCGACACGCTGCTCGAGATTTCGGGCATCGATCATCACGCGGTGAAATGCACCACTTCAGACGCTGAAGCGCATCGTCTGGCGCGTGCGCGATTGATGAAGGATTGGTCGGAGTCCGAGTTTGAAATCGTGAACACCACGTTCCTGTCGGATCTCGATTACTGACACCTGCGGCTGACGATGCATGCTCATACTTGCTGCGATGCCAGCAGTGACCGGATCCGGTCGGCATCTGAACGCAGGACCGGATTGTAGACGATCATGCCGAGATCGGGTCGGCCATCGACGGCAAACGCAGAATATTCCAGCATGATGGCTCCCAGGATCGGATGCCGCAGGCGCTTGACGCCGCCGCCGTGAACGTGAACGTCATTGTCGCGCCATAGCGCTTCGAACTCGGGGCTAAGCCTGCAGAGCTCGTCCACGAGCTGGCCGACTTCGGAGACGGCGTCGGCGCGCGCTGCATCCACCCTGAACGCGCCGACCACGAAACGGGCGATGCTTTCCCAATCATATTGCGCGGCCCGGACGCGCGGGTCGCAGAATATCAGGCGAAGGATGTTGCGCTGGCCCGGAGGGAGCGCGCCATAGTCGGTCAGAACCGCAGCGGCGGCGCGATTCCAGGCGACGACTTCCCACGTGGCGGTCTTGATCAGGGCGGGACTGGTCTCGAACGCATCAAGCAGACGTTGCAAACGCGGCGTGACGCCCTCGGCGGCCTTGTAGCGGACCTCGGGCGGACGGCCGAGCCCGAAAAAAACAGATGTTCGCGCTCGATGTCGGTCAGCATCAGCGCACCGGCGATCCGGTTCAACACGTCCGCCGAGGGAGCGCCGCCCCGCCCCTGCTCCAGCCACGTGTACCAGGTCGGGCTGATATTGGCGCGGTGGGCGACCTCCTCCCGGCGCAGCCCCGGCGTCCGTCTGCGCCCCGCCGCAAAACCGAAGGCGGCCGGATCGAGCCGGGTGCGGCGATCCTTCAGGTAAGTCCCGAGCAAATTGTCGATCTCGACAGACATGCCGATCCTGTTGGTCGTTATACCATGATAACGTCACTACTTTAACAGGATGAAAGCTTAGCCGATACCGGTCTCCGAACAAACATTGGAGACTCGCATGCGCATATTCGTCACTGGCGCGACCGGCTTCGTCGGCTCGGCCATCGTCAGCGAACTGATCAATTCGGGCCATGAGGTGCTGGGCCTCGCCCGCTCCGGTACCGCAGCGGAGACGCTCGCGGCTGTCGGCGCCGAGGTGCATCGCGGCTCGCTGGAGGATCTGGAAAGCCTTCGCGACGGCGCACGCCAGGCGGACTCCGTCATCCATACGGCGTTCAACCATGACTTCACGAGATTCGCGGAGCATAGCGCGGAAGACAGACGTGCGGTCGAGGCGATGGGCGCCGTCCTCGAGGGATCCGCGCGGCCGATGCTCGTCACCTCGGGATTTGGGTCACTCGCGCCGGGCCGGATCGCGACCGAGGCCGATCGGCCCGATCCGAATTCCCCGCGCGCCTCCGAGGCGGCGGCCGCTGCCGTTGCGGCGCGCGGCGTGCGGGTATCAGCGGTGCGTCTTGCGCCGTCGACCCACGGCACCGGCGATCACGGCTTCGTCCCGCATCTGATCGGCCTCGCACGAGAGAAAGGCGTCGCGGCGTATGTCGGTGATGGACAAAACCGCTGGCCCGCGGTGCATCGGCTCGATGCCGCCCGCCTCTATCGGCTTGCGCTCGAACAGGGCGTCGAGAGCGGCCCCTATCACGCCGTCGCCGAGGAGGGCGTCGCGTTCAAGGCGATCGCCGAGGTGATCGGCCGCAGGCTCGGCGTGCCGGTCGTCTCCAAATCTCCTGAAGAGGCAACCGGGCATTTCGGCTGGTTCGTCAGGTTTGCGAGTATGGACGTCCCGAGCTCGAGCGTGCGGACGAGATCGGCGCTGGGATGGAAACCGGAGCAGCCGGGACTGCTCGCGGATTTCGATCAGGCCAGCTATTTCGGAGCCAATGCTGCCCCGGCGTCTTGAGCGCCCGACAACAAGCGTATATCCGCGAGCAGACTCCGGATGCCGCGGCGCCGGCATCGGCCTCGCGGACCCCGCCCAGTCTTACCCAGGTGATCCATTGAGTTCAGAACCTTTGACGAAACCCGTGGCTGCATCCAGCTCGTTCGCAGCCATGAAGTCTCGGCCCTATCGCGCGCAGTTCATTGCCTACGTGCTGGCAATGATGGCCGACAATATCGAGCATGTGATCAGCTATTGGGTGGTGTTCCAGAAATTCCATTCGCCGGCGCTCGCAGGTTTTGCGGTGCTGTCGCACTGGCTTCCCTTCCTGTTTTTTTCCGTCGCCGTGGGCGGACTGGCCGACCGGTTCGATCCGCGCCGCATCATTCAATGCGGGATGCTGCTCTTCATCGTGGCGTCAGCGGGATGGGGCGTTTTCTTCATTACCGACACGCTTGAGATGTGGCACGCGATGCTGCTTCTGGTCATCCACGGCTGCGCCGGCGTACTGTGGCAGACGCCGAACCAATTGCTGCTCTACGACATCGTCGGTCCTGCCGATCTGCCGAGCGCGGTGCGGATGAACGCGACGGCGCGCTATCTGGGCATTCTCGTCGGTCCGGCCGTGGGCGGCGTCATCATGCTCGCGCTCGGTTCATCCCATGGCATCATTCTCAACACGGTGTTCTATCTGCCGATGCTGCTCTGGCTGTTTTGGGCGCCGACCAGGAGCAAGGACGCAGCCCCCCGGCGCATCCCCGTCCGCGGGCTTGCCGATATCGTGCAGACCATCCGCGACATCGCGACGCGGCGCGTCCTGACTTCGATGACGCTGCTCGCCGCGCTGACCTCCTTCATGATCGGAAACGCATACCACGCCCAGATGCCGGGGTTCGCGGGCGACCTCGGGCACGGCGACCCTGGCGTCGCCTACAGCGTGCTGCTGGCCGCTGACGCCGCCGGCGCGCTGCTGGCGGGCATCGCGCTGGAAGCGTGGGGACGGCTCAAGGTAACGCCGCGCACAGCCATCGTCCTTGCCATTCTATGGAGTCTGTCCCTGCTCGCGTTCGCTTCCGCTGGGATTTACACGCTTGCGATCGTATTGCTGTTTGCCGCCGGGTTTTTCGAGCTGTCGTTCAACACGATGGCGCAGACTCTGGTCCAGATAAATGCCCCGACCGACATCCGCGGCCGGGTCGTCGGCCTGTTCAACATGGCCGGGCTCGGCATGCGGGCCTTCAGCGGCATCACCGTGGGCCTCCTCGGTGCAGCAATCGGCATTCACTGGTCGCTCGGCCTGTCGGCCGTCGCGCTGTTAGCTTTTCTATTGGTCCTGCATCGCCGCGCGGCGAAGCATGGCTGAGACGCCGGACCCGCACTGTCCCGCTGGTGGCCGTCGCCCTTCGAGACGCGCGCAAGAGCGCGCTTCTGCGGAACATGCGCAAGTGCGCATATTCCTGAGGTGACGGATCAAATTGAGTTCTAGCAGCCGCGGCAGATGCTCTTGATCTTGCGGTCGAGCGCTGCGTTTTCCTTGCTCAGCGGATCGTTCGGATCGCTCAGGTTCTTTTCGCTGGGCACTTCGCCGCGGCGGGGCTGACGGTGTCCGACCGGCGCCTCCGGAATCCCTCCGGCACTCGGGCTATTCTTTGGCGTTGTCGACGTCCCGCCCTGCGCGAACGCAGCAGGCATGCCGATCAGGACCATCAGCGCGACTGATAAGATTGTTTTTTGCATCCTGATTCTCCCGCCTTTTAGATTCATTTATCGTGTCCGTTCCGGCACGTCGATCGTTGCGCAATTGCGGCGTCCCTGGGCGGCGCAGTCCTGCGCCTTTCGTACATCGGCCATGGTGGCAAGCAACCAGATTCCGACGGCTACCAGCACCACGAAGAAGCCGAGCAGCACGGCGTTCTCGATTCCGCGATGGCCCTCATCTTCCGGCGGCTCCCGTTTCTCCTCGCCATCCTCCGCCATCGCAGGTCACGCCTCTGGCGGATAGAGGTGAACGTCGCCGCAATAGTCAACGATACGATACCGCGCGTCCGAGGATAGTTCATATCCCTGCGAATTTGCATGCGACAAATAATTCGGCCCAATCGGCGCCTTTCCATGACCACCGGGAATATCGAGCACATATTCCGGCTGGCACAGGCCGGAGACTCGGCCGCGCAAGTTGCGCATCAGTTCCCGTCCCTCTGCAATGGTGGTGCGCAGATGCGCGGTCCCTGGCGCAAGATCGCCGTGATGCAGGTAATAGGGCTTGATCCGATTTTCGACAAAGGCCCGCATCAGCGCTTGCAGCGTGGCGGCATCGTCGTTGACGCCGCGGAGCAGCACCGTCTGGCTCACCAGCGGAATGCCGGCGTCGGCCAGCCGCGCGCAGGCGGCGCGGGCCTCGCCCGAGAATTCGCGCGGATGATTAGCGTGAATGGCGATCCAGGTCGTTGCGCCCTCAACTTTCAACGCCCTGACCATGTCGCCATCGAGTCGCGCTGGCGCCGCCACCGGCACGCGGGTGTGGATGCGAACGATCCTGACGTGATCGATGGCGGCGAGGTCCGCCATGATCTCGGACAGCCGCCGCGGCGACAGCATCAGCGGGTCGCCGCCGGTCAGGATGACTTCCCAGATTTCGTTGTGCTCTCGGATATAATTCAACGCGTCGCAATAGGCGGCCTCTGATAGCGCCGTTGCCTTGCCCGGGCCGACCATCTCGCGGCGGAAGCAGAAGCGGCAATACACGGCGCAGACATGCACCAGCTTGAACAGCACGCGATCGGGATAGCGGTGGACGATGCCGGCAACAGGCGAATGCGCATCGTCGCCGATCGGATCGGGATTTTCACCCGGCGCGTTCACCAGTTCGAGCACGCTCGGGATGAATTGCCGCGCGATCGGATCGTCCGGATTTTCCGTGTCGATCAGGCTGGCAATGTCAGGCGTCACGGCAATGGCATACCGCGCGGCGACCCGGTCGAGGTCGGCGAGATCGGCCTTCTTCGCGAACCCGCGCTCGATGAGCTCGGCGGGCTGCCGCAGCGTTGCCAAAAATTTCGAATCAATCCTGTTCATGTCTCTCCTGCCGGTGGCGTCCACACCACCTGATCCACCCGCAGCGCGCCGCTTGCCAGCATCACCAGCCGGTCGAAACCGAGCGCGACGCCGCTCGATGGCGGCATCGCGGCTACCGCTGCGAGAAAATCCTCATCCAGCGGATAGCGCTCGCCGTAGCGCCGCTCCTTCTCGTCCATATCAGCGGCGAAACGGCGGCGCTGTTCGGCGGCATCGGTCAATTCACCAAAGCCGTTGGCGAGTTCGACGCCGCACGCATAGACCTCAAAACGTTCGGCCACGCGCGGATCGGCCGCCTTCGCGCGCGCCAGGGCGGCCTCCGGCGCCGGATATTCGAACAACACAGTCAAACGCTCCTGCCCCAGTTGAGGTTCGACATGCTCGACCAGCACCTTGCTGAAAATGTCCGACCAGGTGTCGTCATCCGTGATCCGCACCCGCGGTCTTGCCACCGCCGCAAGCGCCGCGCGATCACCTTCGCCATTGCTGATCGTGGCCAGGAGATCGATTCCCGCAAAGCGCCCGAACGCTGTCGCTACGGTCAACAGTTCCGGTTCGGCAAAGGGGTCGGCCGTTCTGCCCCGGAACGAAAATTGGCCGATTCCGGTCGCCTGCGCCGCATGGGCGATCACGACAACGGTGTCGGCCATAACAGCGTCATAGCTTGCACCAGCGCGGTACCATTCCAGCATTGTGAATTCGGGCAGATGCAGATCGCCGCGCTCGCGGTCGCGGAACACACGCGCGAATTCGAATATTTTGGCTTCACCGGCGGCAAGCAGTTTCTTGGCGGCGAACTCCGGCGACGTCCGCAAATAGCGCGTCGCGCGCGTGCCATCGTGGCCGATGATTTCAGTACGTGGGGCATGCAGATGCGTCTCATTGCCCGGCGAGACCTGCAGGATACCTGTTTCCACTTCGGTAAAACCCTGCTCGTCGAACCAGGTTCGGACTGCCCTCGTGATCGCGCTTCGCGCCATCAGGAACGGCTTTCGATCGGCGTGCCGCGTGGCCGACCACCATGGCGAGGGCTGGCCGTTGTCAACCATCACAGGCGGTTCCGAATACACCGAGCATCTCCGCGGAGCCAATCAAGGCGTTCAGGGAATCGGCAAATACCATTGATATTGTTCGACTTTCTTTCCGGCCGGCAAGACGAGCCAGAGGAAGCGGCAAGGTCCGGCCCTAGCTCAGTCATTTCATGTCGAAAGACGCTCTTCTTGTCCATTCGCCCGATCGACGTCGATGCAGCCCCGCTGGAGCTACGGGCGTCCGCGAACCGCTTAAGACATTGCTTTCAAAGCCAACAGCATCGATCGGCCACATCGTGAAATTAGTTGCTAGAGGCGCCAGATCACACGGCGAAATCCGGCTCCTTACGGCTTCAAGCAGCCCACCAGAACGGCCGTAAAACGCTGGCATCGACGGGCAAAATCAGTATGTTGCAGCCCGAAACCGCCTGATTGGCCCTGCGGACACCATGTCCGGAGGGGCTAGAGGCCAGAAATTCGGGAAAACCGCTTTGAAAGTCATCGCCAGTTCTATTCGCAAGGGCAACGTCATCGAGCAGGACGGCAAGCTCTATGTCGTGCTGTCAGCCGAAAACATCCATCCCGGCAAGGGAACTCCGGTCAGCCAGATCGAAATGCGCCGCATTGGCGACGGCGTGAAGGTGTCGGAGCGCTACAAGACGACTGACCAGGTCGAGAAGGCGACCGTCGAGGATCGCAATTTCAACTACCTCTACGAGGATGCCGACGGCTTTCACTTCATGAACGCCGAGACCTATGACCAGGTCCAGGTCTCGAAGGAGATCGTGGGCTCGTCCGCGCCCTACTTGCAGGAAAACATGACGGTGAAGCTCTCGATGCACGACCTGAATCCGGTCGCCATCCAGTTGCCGCAGCGCGCAACGCTGGAAGTTGTGGAGACCGAGCCGGTCACCAAGGGGCAGACCGCGTCTTCCTCCTACAAGCCTGCTATCCTCTCCAACGGCGTGCGTACCTCGGTGCCGCCGCATATCGGAACGGGAACACGGATCGTGGTGATGACCGAGGACGGCTCCTACGTCGAGCGCGCAAAGGATTAAGGCCGCGCCATAGGCTACGGGCATACGCCGGGGGGCGATGCATTGGGTACCAAGGCTGTCAGCTTGCTTTCGCGTGGGCTGGCAGCCTTTTGTTTGCTCCCCGCCGGGATTTCAGGCGTTTCCGCCAATGAGTTTAGAACGCCATCGGTTTCGGCCGCTCGCGTCGAATGGCGCGCCGTTCTGGATCAGCTTCGCAGCGAGATCAATTCCCGGCCGGCGATCGCGCCGCGCTTCACCTTCGCAGGCCAGCGGCGGGTGCCGGCATGGGATCCGCGCGCGACGCCCGCGCTGGTGCAGTTGAACGCGATCAATTCGGCGATGTTCGCCGGAATCGGCCGCAGTCCGGTGCCGGTGCTGTTGCCGTTCGATACCGCGGCCTATCTCGAAGCCGAGGCCAGCGGCACGCGCCATCCGCCGCTATCGCGCCATCAGGCCGATTTCCGCCCGGTCGATCTGTTCCATGCCGGACCCTCCGGCTACGACGCGGTGTTTTCGCTGGATCCCGGCGCCGGTGATGGCCTGCCGTCGCGAACCTTCGCCCGGCCTGTCGAGGTGCAGATCACGGGCTCGATCCTCGTCTACGATCTCGCCGATCCCCTCGGCGGCAAGGGCGAGCCGGTCAAGGCGCTGGCGGCGCAATTTCCGGACATGCGCCGCTTCATTCGCGAAGGCTATGTGCGCTACGCCTTCACCCGTTTCGGCGTTCCCTATGTGGTGTCGATCCAGTGCCTCGATTCGGCGCCGCGGGCGCGGCGGCTGGCCTGCCGCGAGGCTTACCCGATTGCAGAGCGCTTCCTGAACGCGCTGCGCATCGCCGGAGGCCAGCCGGCGCGGCCATCATTCGACATTTCCTTCGAGGTTGTCGAACGGCCGACGGCGGCCTCTCCAGATTTCACCTATCGCCCGAGCGGCGACATCATCGCCCGTAGCGGCGCGCGCAAGCGCGGCGGTCATGCCGACCTCGCGGTCTATTCGCAGATCCGCTTTCCGCTGGAGAAAGCCCCGGCCCTCGTCAGTTCGCAGCAGTACGGCACGCGCAAATCCGGCGAACGCCAAGGCGGCTATCAGGGCACCTCTCAAGACGGCTATCCGTGGCGGGACAATTTTTGCGAAGCCCGCAGTTTCCAGGTCTGGCAATGCTCGGCCGGCTTCGGTCACCAGGGGCAGGACATCCGCCCCGCGCCCTGCCCGCCGAACAGCGGCGCCGACAACGCCTGCCAGCCGAGGAAACAGGCCGTCGTCGCCGTCCGCGACGGCGTCGTCATCCGTTCCTTAAAGCAACAGGCGGCAACGCTGCAGATCAACACCAGCAAGGAGCACATCCGCTTCCGCTACATGCACATGAATCCGTCAGCCATGGATACGGACAGCATCCTCAACGGGCGCCGGGTCGCCGAGGGCGAGAAAATCGGCGTGGTCTCCAACTATCTCGATTTCCCCAACGGCACGTCGTACCACCTCCACTTCGACGTACAGGTGTTCACGCGCGACGGCTGGATCTGGGTCAACCCCTACACCACGCTCATCGCGTCCTACGAACGGCTGATCCGCAGCCGCGGCCGCGAGATCGGCACCGATCCGCCCACTGCCGCCGCCGTAGCGCACGCGCTGCCGGAGGATGCGCTGCGTCACAGTGCGCGGGAAGGCAGCGAAAATTAGGGCGTGCACTCATAATGAGGCAGATGTCGGCCTTTGGGGACTAAGCAGACACCTTCTGTCCGATCAGAGCATCGCCGGTTTTGACCCGGAGCAGCCGTTCCGCATTACGCCTTACTTGATACCGATGACCATCGAATCCGGACCCACCAGCGGTTCGACGCGGGTTTCGACAAAGCCCGCTTCCTTAAACCAGGCCATGCAATCTGCGCCGGTGAAATCGAATCCCTCGCGCGTCTCGATCAGCATGTTCAGGCTCATCAACAGGCCGAACACGTTCCGTCGGCGCTCGTCGTCGATGACGCTGTCATAGATGATCAACGCCCCACCAAAGGGCAGCGCCTCGTAGGCCTTGCGGATCAGCATCCGCTTCTTGTCCAGGCCCCAGTCATGCAGGATGCGGCCCATGATTAGCACGTCGGCGGCCGGCAGCGGGTCGGCAAAGAAGTCGCCTGCGCGGAACGAAAGCCGCTCCGCTAGTCCATATTGAGCCACATAGGCCTCGAAGTGCGCTCGCACCACCGGCAGGTCGAAGCCGATTCCGCCAAGATGCGGGTGCGCGCGTGAAAGCGTGACAGGAAGTGCGCCCTGCGCGGTACCGATGTCGGCAAAGCTCTTGTAGTCAGCCCAGGGAAATCTCCCGGCAATCGCGTTCGCGGCACCAAGGCTTAGGCCGCTCATCGCCTTGAGAAACTCGCTTAGAATCGCTGGGTCACGATAGATCTCGTCGAACAGGTCGCGGCCTTCCTTGGTCTCGTTTTGAGGGGCGCCGCTACGCAAGCCTTCGGTCAGCGCGCCCCAGAACGGATAGAGCCGGGCGTTCGCCATTTCCAGGATGCCACCGACATAGGTCGGCTTGCGCCGGTCGAGGAATACCGCGGCGGCAGCTGTGTTTGCGTACAGATTTTCCTTGCGTTCGAGCTGACCCAGCGCGACCAGCGCATCGAGGAAGTCGCGCACGCTGCGCGGATGCAACGACAATCGGGCGGTCACCGCTTCCACGGTTAGCGGTCCATCGGCGAGGAGTGTGAACAGCCCAAGCTCGACCGCGCTCAGAAGCGTCTTCGATCCCCAAAACGCAAAGCCGAGCTGCAGGATGGCGTCAGGTGTTACGGTGTCATTCGGCGTGCGGGCGTTCGACTGAATCGGCTGGTTCATGACGCATCTCCAGGTGACGGAATGGGCGCAAGCCTAGTCGTGATCTGCAAGTGCGGCATGTACGCCGCATTGATTTTCTATGTACTTTCCATTGATATATCGCCAAAGTTGGAGGGATTGAGCAATCGGCGGCAGCATGCGCCTCCATTTCGAACAATGTGTGTTGGATATCGAACGCCGCGAGCTCCACCGCGGTAGCGAAGCCGTCGCCGTGCAGCCACAGGTATTCGATCTTCTTGTCTACCTGATCGAGAACCGCGATCGCGTGGTGAGTAAGGACGACCTACTCAACGCCGTCTGGAATGGCCGGATCGTTTCCGAATCCACTTTGATCAGTCGGATCAATGCGGCACGCCGCGCCATTGGCGATGACGGCGATCAACAACGGCTGATTCGCACCGTGTTGCGGAAAGGCGTACGGTTTGTTGGGGACGTCGAGCCAGAGGAACGGTCCGCCGATACGACGCCGTCATTTCGGCAGCATGACTTCCTGGCGGACGCCAATCTCAATCAGCAGGTTCGCTATTGCAGAGCGCGGGACGGCGTCCGCCTTGCCTACGCAACGGTCGGTTCGGGACCGCCAATCCTGCAATCGGCGCATTGGATGAGCCATCTCGAGTACGACTGGGAACTGCCGATTAACCGCCATCGACTTCTCGATCTCGCAAAAGACTACTCGCTGGTTCGTTATGACGCGCGTGGCAATGGGCTATCGGACTGGGATGCCAGCGAGATGTCCTTCGACGCATGGGTCAGCGATATGGAGACCGTCGTCGATGCCGCTCGTCTTGATCGCTTTCCGGTGCTCGGAATTTCGCAAAGCGTCTCCGTCTCGATCGCCTATGCGGCAAGAAATCCGGATCGGGTTTCATGTTTGATCCTTTATGGCGGATACGCCGTCGGCCTCAACAAGAGACCCAACAACACGGCTGCGGATCGCGAACGTCTGGCGGCGACGAGAACTCTGATGAAATTGGGCTGGGGCTCGGATGATCCAACGTTCCGTCAGATGTTTACGTCCCAGATGATGCCGACCGCAACGCGCGAGCAGGCTGATGCATTCAATGAACTGCAGCGGTTGAGTGCTTCTTCAGATTGCGCCGTGCGCTATCTGGATAGCGTAGCCGAGTTTGACGTCCGGCGTCTGCTGCCTTTGGTCAAGGCCCCGACTTTGGTAATGCATGTCCGCGGCGACGTCCGCGTTCCAATTGCCTTGGGACGCGAAATCGCCGCTGGAATCCCGAATTCGCGCTTCGTCGCTTTGCCGGGCAGAAACCACTTCCTGCTTGAACAGGACGCCGGAACGCCTAGGTTTTCCAGCGAACTCAAGAATTTCGTAAAGCAGCACGTATGACCATAGCGTGACTGGCTCCCTTGCGCCTGACGTAGATGCCCGCGCGAGCGACGTCCGCTGTTGGGCCCTCAGCCGAACTTCCTATGAGCCGCCGCAAGGCCGCTCTCGGAGGAGAACCGGACCCGACGAGCTGAGCGGTCGGATCGTCGCTTGCTGACCCACAGCGGAATTGGCAAGTGTTGGTTAGGTTTCATCAAGGCTCGGCTTTGAATATGCGCCATTCGCCGGGAACACCCTTGAGCGATTTAACACCTCGGTCGCTGAAACGTAACCCGGAGCCAGCGACAAGATCCTTGACGGTGGTCGAAACCAAGACTTCGCTTGAATCAGCAAGCGCAGCAACTCGCGCGCCGATGTGAACGGCGATACCGCCTACATCATCGCCAATCATTTCGCATTCGCCCGTATGTAGGCCGGCACGAATCTCGATCCCGAGTGGCTTCATTTCTTCGGTTAATGCGTGTGCGCAGCGTACCGCACGAGCGGGACCATCGAAGGTGGCAAGAAAGCCGTCGCCAGTCGTTTTGACCTCGTGGCCTCGAAATCGTGCGAGGTTTCGTCTGACCGTAGCATGATGTTTGTCGAGCAAATCGCGCCATCGTTGATCGCCGATCTCAGCAGCTTTCTCGGTTGAGCCGACGATGTCGGTGAAGAGCACTGTTGCAAGCACGCGATCGATTGCAACGGGTGCCTGCGAACCCGTCAAGAACTCCTCGATTGCACTGGAGATCTGACCGGCGTTCTCACCCACATAGAAAAAGTGGTCTTCGCCGGGAATCTCAACGAAGCGAGCGCCAGGAATTCGGGCCGCGACTTCGCGTCCGCCCTCCACGTTGACCACCTTATCTCCGGTCCGGTGAATCACCAGCGTCGGCACGCGCACGGCCGGAAGAATGCCGCTGATTTCGATCTGGCTGTTCATGCGCATCAAGGCGACTACGGCGGCGGGGCTGGCTCCCAGCCGCTCGGTTCGTGCCCACCAGTTTCGAAAAGCCGCATCATTCGCACGCGACGGCGCGAATTTCTGCAAGCTGCTGCCCGTGCCCCATGCCTGACTTACGTAGCTGAAGAAAGCTTCCAGGGCCTCCTCGGTGGGAAACCAATAGGAAAACCGCGAAAAGCTGCCGTAGAGTACCAGAGCGCGGCACCGTTCGGGGTAGGTTGCAGCGAACATGACGGATAGCGGTGCGCCTTCCGAAATCCCGAGGAGCGCCGCGTTTTCCATCCCGGCGGCATCCATGACGGCCCGAAGATCGTCCATGCGCTGGTCGAGGCCGGGAAGCTCAGTTGCCCGATCCGACATGCCCGTCCCGCGCTTATCAAAGATCGCAACGCGGGCGTAGCTTGCCAGGTGAGTTAGGAAGCGGGCGAAGTCGGGCTCGTCCCAATAATTCTCCAGGTTCGATACGAACCCGGGAACCATGACGACATTGATCGGACCTTCGCCGAACGCCTGGTACGCGATGTGGATGTCGCCGCTTTTGGCGTATTGCGTCACGGGCTGCATGGTAGTCCGCGGATTGCGATTACGTTGCGACAAGAGTTCCAGCAGAACCTTAGCAAAAAACGTCGGGAGACAAGCTTTTTTCTTTGCTCGGAGCGGGCATCGGTCAAGAACGGGCAATTTCGAGAATCATGTCACGACGGCGGAGCCTCCTCATCCGCAATTTGACAGCATCTCCTGGAGTTTGGTCTCGACCGAGTGCGGCGAAATCCCAAGTTCACCGAATCCGGGCATCTTCAATTAGCCGATCGACTCCGGTACGGTGCGCTTGAGCCGCTGCCCGTTGGACAGAATCGACGTAAACGGAATGAAAAGTCTCCTGTCCGTGCTCAAGGCTAACCGCATTTACAACGCCGTAGACGCCGGCAAGCGCATGCGGCGGCCGAGAAAGCCGGTTCCGCCGAACACGGTGACGGTGCGACCGTTCGTTGTCATCCTTTGAATTTTCTCGGTCCTCAGAGAGACCGTAGCATAGCCCCAGCCGAAGCTGATGTAGGGTGATGGCCTTTCTGTCTCAGAAAGCCCCCAACTTCCTGAACAAAGTCGCTATTAATTCTTTGCTGGTGCGCCCGGAAGTACGGCTGCGACACCTTCCGGATTGATGTTGAAGGCCAGGAATATCAAGGGCTCGTTGCCTGGGTTTCCCCATTGGTGCACGAGGGCATATGGTTCGTAGATCAAGGAACCAGGTCCCTTGGCCTCTGTCTTACCGTCGACCGTGTTGGCCCCGGTGCCCGAGATGATGAAGTATAGAGCCGCGCCTGACCGATGGTGCGGCGGGTTGGAGGGCATCGCTGCCGGAAATGTGACCCGCGTGAGATTGAGATCATAACCACCTGGCTTCAGATCGGGGATTGGATTCGCTGAGCGATATAATTCTGTCACGGCCGCAGGTGCCGCTTCGGCAGGCCGATCCAGCTCTGCGGCGGGAGCGAGCAAGAAGTGGAGGAAAGTAGATGGCCCATTGGCGCCTGCCCTAAGCACCGCGATCTTTCCGCGGGCGACAAACAGCCCCTCACCGGCGTTGAGCCTTTTGGCTCCACCATCGAGTGCGACCTGGGTCGTACCTGACATCTGGTAGAGGATGCCGTCGGCCGCCGAGATGGCGCTCATCGCGTCGGGTTGAAGAGTGACGCTCAGCGCTTTGAAATAGAGCGGCACGTCCGTTACGCTCGCCAGTTTGGTTGCCGCGACGACTGTTCGGATAATTGCCGTTGGAGCGGGCGTGGTTTGTGCTGTCCCGGAGGCGGGAAGCGCCACCGCGCCGAGCAGCAACAGTCCGATTGTTCTGAACTGCATGATTGCTTCCCAGGGTCAGCGGACAATCGGAGTACCATACGCCCTCCCGGCGCCTCAGGGAATGGCCGGCCGCTTCGAACCGCTATTGGACTCTAGCCGGAAGCAAAGGCCGCGCGAAACTCAATTCATGACCATCCGGATCAGTGAGATGAAAGAAGCGTTCGCCCCATTCGGCATCGCCGGGCGCGGTCGAAGGCTTGAGGCCCGTCGTCAGGGCTTTTGCATAGAATTCATCGACATCGCTTACATAGAAGATTCCGCCCTCACCAGGACCAGCGCCGCTCGGCAGGTTGGGCGATGAGGTTGAGATAGCTCATCCCGGCTCGAAAGCTTGTGAATGACGACTCCTCGCCGCCATGCAGGACCTCGAACCCTAGCGCGCGGTAGAACCGGACAGTTCGTCGCATTTCGAGGGTGCCCAGTGTGACCACGCTGATCCCCTCGATCATGGATGTCTGCTTTCGCGCTGCTGTTGAGGGTATGGCGGACATCGAAGCGCCCTCCGCGCCGTCCTGTTTTATGAGTTCGCACCCTCGTCCTACGAAGCGGCCGCGCCGACCGCCTGCTTCCGCGCCGGCGGCGTCCAGCGAAACGCGGCGCCGAACCTGTTCCAGGCATTGATGGACGCCACAGCCGAAGTGAGATAGGCGAGCTCCTTCTCGGAGAATTCCGCACTCGCCTGCGCATAGACCTCGTCGCTGACGCCGTCTGCGAGCAAGGTCAGCGCTTCCGTCCATGCCAGCGCCGCACGCTCGCGCGCGGAAAACTGCGGCGCCTCGCGCCAGACCACCACCAGATTGAGCTTGTCGGTGGGCACGCCGAGCTTCTCGCCCTCCAGGATATGATACTGCACGCAGAACGCGCAGCCGTTGATCTGGGATGCGCGCAGCTTGATCAGCTCGAGCAACTGCTTGTCCATGCCCGCCTTACCCGCGATCCGGCCGAGCGCCAGCACGGCCTCGTAGGCGTCCGGCGTCAGCGACATGAAATCTCTGTACTCTTTGCGGGCGTGTGACATCTTTCGTGCCTCATGTTATCAGTGTTCTGATTTATTATAAGAGCACTGATATGTCGCGCAAGACACCAGACAGCACGGCAGCGCGATTGCGAAAGGCGTCGACGAACAATCTACAGGCAAGGCAAAAGCCGGCCGCCGGAAAAACTCGCGGACGGTCGCGGCAAAAATCTGCGGATAATCCCGCGCCATTGATGCTGCGGCCGCCGCCTCCCGGCGAGGGCAAGCGCGGTGAACGGGGCTACCTCGCCTATCTCTTGCGCCAGGCCCAGGCCGCGACGCGGCTGGCGATGGAGCGGTCGCTGGCCGAACTCGGTGTCACCTCGCCGCAATTCGTCGTCCTGACTATGCTGCGGGCCTATCCCGGCCTATCCGGCGCGGAGCTTGCGCGGGTAGCGATGCTGACGCCACAGACCACAGGCGTCATCATACGCAATCTGGAACGCGAGGGCGCCATCAGGAAGACCCCGCACCCGATCCATGGCCGGGTGCTGCAGTGGACAGTGACGCGGCGCGGCGCGGCCCTGCTCGACAAATGCCGTCGGCACGCACAAGTGATCGAGCGGCGGCTGGCGGCCGGGCTCTCCGCCGGCGCCGAGCGCCTGATCCGCCGCTGGCTGGCCAGAATCGCCGCGGATTTGTGAAGGAAACGCCGGTTCCCGCGGCGTCATGGCTTTTGGCTCAGGTCCGCCGCGCCGCTAGACTGTAGGGCATGAAACAGCCTGATTCCCGGAAAGCCCCAACCCGCCGCGCCGTGCTGCAAGGCGGCCTCAGTGCCGGCGCTCTGCTCGCGACGAGACTTCCCACGTTGGCGGCGCCGCCCGGCTTCGACCAATGGCGCGACAATTTCCGCGGGCGCGCACTGGCAAAAGGCATTTCGGACGCGACCTGGACGCGGGTGATGGGCCGCATCGAGCCCGACATGACCGTGTTCCGGCAGATGCAGAAGCAGCCGGAATTCCACGAGCAGATCTGGCAATACATCAACCGCCGCGTCTCGGACTGGCGCATCATCAACGGTCGCGAAGCCTTGAAGAAGCATGAGGCGCTGTTCGCGCGGATCGAGCAGGATTTTGGCGTTGAGCGCGGCACGCTGCTGGCGCTGTGGGGCGTCGAGTCCGCCTATGGCGATCCGCTGGTGCAGCAGAACCATATGCGCCCGATCTTTCCGGCGCTAGCTGCGCTTGCCTGGAACGAGCCGCGCCGCCGGGCCTATTGGGAAACCGAACTGATCAACGCGCTCAAGATCGTCGATCGCGGCTGGGGCACGCCGGAGGAAATGCGGGGATCCTGGGCCGGCGCGATGGGGCACACGCAGTGGATGCCGGAAGTCTGGCTCAATGTCGGCATGGACTACGACAAGGACGGCCGCGTCTCGCCGTTCGGCAAGCCCGACGATGCGCTCGGCTCCAGCGCGCGCTTTCTGCTCAACCGCGGCAAGTATCACCGCGGCGAGCATTGGGGCTATGAGGTCCGCAGCTCAGGAGGATCTGCGAGCGGCAGCCGGACCTATGCGGCATGGGCCAGCGCCGGCGTCACGCGCGCCGACGGCAAACCATTCCCGCAGCCAGGCGCATCGGCGCAGATGTGGGTGCCGGTCGCCGGCGGACCGGCGTTCCTGTTGGGCCCCAACTTCTATTCGGTGAAGAGCTATAACCCGTCGATGAACTACGCGCTCGCGATCTGCCATCTCGGCGACCGCATCCTGGGCGCGCCGCCCTTCATCCAGCCCTTCCCCGGCTCGGAGCGCGCGCTGACGCTCGCCGAAGTGCAGGAGTTGCAGATACGGCTGACGAAAGCCGGCTTCGATACGGGCGGCACCGACGGCCGCGTCGGCAACGACACCATGAAGGCGGTGAAGGATTATCAGACCAAGATGGGGCTACTGCCCGCCGACGGCTACGGCGGACTGAAGGTGCTGGCGCGGTTGAGGCAGGGCGGATAGCGACGCAGCCTCAACCTTGCGCGGTTCGGCCGCGTCCTCTCCATCGAATCTGCAGTCAAGCTGCCTCCAGCGGTTCGGCTTCCTTCGCTAACCGATCCACAAGATCATCCACTGCGCGTTCGGCGGCAGCGATCGACGCCTTCAAGCGTTCATCCCCGAACTCGTCATATTCAATGGCGATGCTGTGGAAGTCGGTGACGCCGAGGAAGCCAAACACGTCGCGCACCGACCCTTCGACATGGTTGATGTGCGAGATCCGGCCGCCCGGATCGTAGCCGTAATCACCCCGCGAACTGAGCATGATGAGACGTTTACCGTTGCCAGCCAGTAGCTGCGAATAAGGATCGTCTGGCCGGGCACGGTCAAAGCCGAAAGTGCGACCGACCCGCACGACATTGTCGACATACGCCTTGAACTGCGCCGGCATTCCAAAGTTGTACATCGGCACGCCAGCCACGATCAAATCTGCAGCGATGAGTTCATCGACCAATGCGTCGCTTTCCGCCAGCACATCATTCATCCACGGCTCGCGCAGCTCAGGTTTGGTGAAGGCCGCACCGATCCATTTTTCGGTGACGGGGTGCGGTGGTGATTGGCCGACGTCCCGATCGCTCACAAGGTCATTCGGCCGGTATTGCAGCCAACGCTGCACGAAGCGTTGGGTGAGGCGGCGCGTGTGCGACCCGCGAGGGACCCGGTCCGATCGGTCAGGTCGCGCACTGGCGTCGATCCGTAGCAAGTTCATGGCATATCTCCTTTCACCTTTGTTCGATTAGATGGAGCGGGCCAACTGCATTGACAAACACAAATTGCTCATCACATGGATGAACTACGTTCATCTATTAGGCTCGCCGATGAGACGTCTTCCACCGCTGTCCGGACTGCGGGCGTTCGAAGCCGCCGCGCGGCATCTGAGTTTCAAACGTGCGGCCCAGGAGCTGCACGTGACGCCGACCGCCATCAGCCATCAGGTGCGGCAGTTGGAAGAGGTGATCGGCGTGACGCTGTTCGAGCGGCGGACGCGTCAGGTCCTGCTGACCGCGGAAGGGCAAGTCTTGCTGCCGGTTCTGCGCGACGGATTCGACTCCTTCGCACGTGTCATCGAAGGATTGAGCCGCAGGCAGCGCCGTGCGACGGTGACACTTTCGGCCACTCCCGCGTTCACCGCCAAGTGGCTGGTGCCGCGCATCGCGGGCTTTCACAACGCAAGACCTGACATCGATCTCACGCTGCTGGCGACCCTGGAGGTCGTGGACCTTAATTCGGGTGTCGCGGACCTCGCGTTGCGCTATGGCCCTGGCCCGTATCCCGGTCTGAGCGCCGAACCGTTGGCCATCGATCGTTTTGCGCCAGTGGCAAGTCCGCGTCTTGGTCTGAAGAAGCCGGCCGATCTGCACTCTGCGACCTTGCTGCATTTTGACTGGCGCCGCAGCGATAGCGGCAATCCGACCTGGCGGCGCTGGCTGAAGATCGCCGGCATGGACGGTATCGATTCACGGGCCGGGCTCCGCTTCAGCGATGAGACCCATGCGATCCAGGCCGCCGTCGCCGGCACCGGGGTCGCGTTGCACAGTCTGCTGCTGGTGTCGGCGGAACTGGCGACTAAAACGCTGGTCGTGCCATTCGGCCCGGAAATCGAAGGCTTCACCCTGCATCTTGTGCGCGGCTCCCGGAGACCTCTGACTGAACCGATCGAAGCAACGCAAGCCTGGTTGCGCGCGCAATTCGCCCAAAGCTCATCTCCCCGCTGATGAACTCGCGTGGCGCAGTCAATCACTGCTGCCCGCGTTTTATGCGGGTCGCGCAACCCCACCCGCATTCATGCCCCCGTCGATGACGAGCTCGGTCCCGGTCACGTAGCGCGAGGCATCGGACGCCAGATACAACACGCCCTGCGCGATCTCTTCGGCGTGCCCGGCGCGGCCGAGCGGCGTTGCCATTTTGGCGCGCTCCTCGGGATCGATCGGCGCGTTCTGTCCGCTGCCTGTGGCTCCCGCCGGGATCTTGCCCCAGATCGGCGTGTCGATAATGCCGGGATGCACGGAGTTGACGCGGATGCCATCGCCGAACGTCGCGCACTCCATCGCGATCGCCTTGGCGAACAGCCGCACGCCGCCCTTGGTCGCGCAATAGCCAGAAAGACCGGCAGCACCGCGCAGGCCTGCCAGCGACGACATCATGACGATGGAGCCGCCGCCGGTCTTGCGCATCAGCGGCAGGCAATGCTTTACCGAAAGAAACACTCCGTCGAGATTGATCGCGGTCTGCCGCCGCCAGTCGGCTAGCGTCATCTCGGTGATCGACGGCACTGAAATGCCGATGCCGGCGTTCGAGACCAGCACGTCGAGCTGGCCGTAGCGCTTCATGATTTCGGCCACGACTTCGATCCAGCGCTCCTCGCTGGTGACGTCGTGATGCCAAAAACTCGCCTCCCCGCCCGCCTTCTTGATCCGCACGACGACCTCGGGGCCCTTGTGGTCGTCGACATCGGTCACGGCGACGGAGGCGCCCTCGCGCGCCAACAATTCACAAACCGCTTCGCCAATGCCGGATGCGCCGCCCGTCACCAATGCGACCTTGCCCTGAACCTGCCCTGCCATTTCTTCTCCCGTTTCTTTGTTGATTGTATTGATCACCTGATCACGGCCGGTCCCGGATCCGGCACCGCGACATCGAGCACGCGCAACTGCACCCGTTCCGAACCCTGGAAGCGGTCGACCGCGAGTGTTGCAGCGACGTGCAAAAGCTGGCCGCGGTTCTGCGTCAGCGCGTCTCCTAGCTTCTGTCCGACCGCGCGGAATGCGATGCCGTTGACGATGGCGCCGTCGCCGGACTTGAAGCGCACGCGCAGATGCGCCTGGCCGACTTCGTCGGCATAGACGAGCTGATGCGCCGGCAGCGCGATGACCGGCTCCGGATTGGCTGCGCCGAACGGACCGGCGCGGTTCAGCGTATTGGCGAACTCGACGGTCACGCTGCGCGCGCTGACGGCGCCATCGATGAACAACTCGTTCTCGTGACGGGAATTGGCGACGTCCTCGGCCAGCGCACTTTCCATGAAGGCGCGAAACTCCGCGAGCTTCTCTTTGCGCAGCGTCACGCCGGCAGCCATGGCATGGCCGCCGCCCTTCATCAAAAGCCGCTCCTTCACCGCCCGCCGCACCGCCTTGCCGAGGTCGACGCCTGAAATCGAGCGGCCCGAGCCAGTGCCGATGCCGCCGGGCTCCAGCGCAATGGCAAAGGCTGGACGCGCAAACTTCTCCTTCAGCCGCGAGGCGACCAGGCCGACGATGCCGGGATGCCAGCCTTCGGCAGCGGTCACGATGACAGCGCCCTTGTCCTCAAGCCCGAGCGAGGCCAGCGCCTCGGCCTCGGCCTGCGCCTCTGCCGCCTGCTCGATGACGCGCCGCTCGCTGTTCAGCCGGTCGAGCTCGGCCGCGATCCGCGCGGCTTCCGAAACGTCACCCTCCAGCAACAGCCGCACGCCAAGATCCGCCCGCCCGATCCGCCCGCCCGCATTGATGCGCGGCCCCAGCATGAAGCCGAGGTGCCAGGCTTCCGGCGGGCCGTTCAGCCGCGCCACGTCCATCAGCGCGGTATGCCCGATATGGTCGCGGCGGCGCATCGCGATCAGGCCCTTGGCGACGAAGGCGCGGTTGAGCCCCATCAGCGGCGCGACGTCAGCCACTGTGCCGAGCGCCACGTGATGCAGCATGCCCAAAAGGTCCGGCTCCGGCCGTTCGGCGCTCCAGAAGCCGCGGCCGCGCAATTCGCGGTTCACCGCGACGAGCGTGATGAGAACCAGACCGACCGCAGCCAGATGGCCAAGCCCGGAGAGATCGTCCGGCCGATTCGGGTTCACCAGCGCGTCAACCTCGGGCAACTCCTCGCCGGTCTGGTGATGATCGATCACGACGACGGACATGCCGAGCTTTCGCGCTTCCGCCAGCGGCTCGATGCTGGTGGTACCGCAATCGACCGTGACCAGCAGCGTTGCGCCTCTGGCTGCCAGCGCGCGCACCGCCTCAACATTGGGGCCATAGCCTTCAAAGATACGGTCCGGAATGTGGATCAGCGGGTCGAGCCCGCAATGGCGCAGATGCCAGGCCAGCAGCGCCGCCGACGTCGCGCCATCGACGTCGTAGTCGCCGAAGATCGCGACCTTTTCCCCGCGCATCGCCGCTTCCGCGATGCGTTTGGCCGCCGTCTCCATCGCCGTCACGGTGTGTGGATCGGGCATCAGTTTGCGGATGGTCGGATCTAGGAAGTCCTCGACCTCATCGATCCCGACATCGCGGCCCGCCAGCACGCGCGCCAGCATCTCTGGCAACTGGTACCGCTGCGTGATCGCCAGCGCCCGCGCCGCCCCTCGCGCATCGAGCCGGTCACGCCACAATTTGCCGGTCGCCGAACGCGCCACGCCGAGAAACGCCGGCGGCAGTTCAACGGGAAGCGCGGATGCGGGGAGGACCATGATGCCTTCGAGAGATAGGGGCAAAGCGGGCTGTCGGCAAACGCAAACGGGGGCGGCGGCGGGGTTGTCACAGCAAACGAATCAGGTGCGGCAACGCCGGCACAGCCTCCGGAGACGCGGCCCCGGCTATGCCGACAAAAGCGACTTGCACAAAGAACGTGCAACTTGTCCCGGTAAAACTACCCGCAACGCTGCGGAACTTAAACCAATCATTAGCCATGATCCCCGACAAATGAGTCGAACATGCTCTCGTTGAGTCTCGCCGATCCGCAGAAGATCGACATCCGCACAAAGACTGAGGAATTCCCGCCAATGTCCGCCGCGCTTCGCTCCCAAACCGCAACGATCGCAAAACAGCCGGCCAATTCAGCGCGCGCCGAGGACGAATCCGACGTTTCCGCGCTGATCGCGAGATTAACCGCCGAGGTCAACCAGGTCGCCTGCGAGAAGACCAAGTCGATCCAGAAGATCACCAACCAGATGAAGATGCTGGCGCTGAACGCGCTGATCGAGAGCTCGCGCGCCGGCGCGCAAGGAGCGGGCTTTGCCGTGGTGGCGCAGGAAGTCCGCAATGTCGGCCAGCAAGTCGAGACCATTGCCCGCGAGCTCGAAAGCCAGCTCACCAACCGGACCGGCAATCTGATGAATTCGATCGCGCAGATGGCCGACCGCTCGCGCGGCGAGCGCATGGTCGACCTGTCGCTCAGTGCCATCGAGCTGATCGACCGCAATCTCTATGAGCGCACTTGCGACGTACGCTGGTGGGCGACCGATTCCGCCGTCGTCGATTGCGCAGCCGCGCCGCAGGCTGCGGCCGTCAACCATGTGTCGGAACGGATGGCGGTGATCCTCGGCGCCTATACCGTCTATCTCGATCTCTGGCTCTGCGATGTCGACGGCAATGTGCTGGCCAACGGCCGCGCCGATCGCTTTGGCGTCGTGGGCCAGAATGTAGCGCAGACCAAGTGGTTCCGCGCAGCGCGAGCCTTGCGCTCCGGCGACGACTACGCCGTCGGCGACGTCGAATGCCAGCCCTTGCTCGGCAACGCCCAGGTCGTGACGTATTGCGCCAGCGTCCGCGAAGGTGGCAAGGCACTCGGCAAACCGACCGGCGTGCTGGCGATCCATTTCGACTGGGAACCGCAAGCCCGGGCCATCGTCCAGGGCGTCCGCGTCGGCGCGGCCGACAAGGCGCGCGTGCTGCTGGTCGATTCGAATTTCCGGGTGATCGCCGCGTCTGACGGCCAGGGCCTGCTCACCGAACGCGTCTCGCTTCCTTTGGAAGGGCGACGCTCCGGCTTCCATCAGGACCGCTCCGGAACGATGGTCGCATTCCACGCCACACCGGGGTACGAGACCTACAGGGGTCTTGGCTGGTTCGGTGTGATCCAGGCCGGTGCCGGATAGCCCCTTAGCACCCCAGCCGATCGGCGATGCCGGCAAAATCCTTGGCCACGATGTCCCAATCACCCTTGGCCTCGAAATCATATTTCTGGTGCGGCCCGTATTCGGTCGGACGTGCGACGAAGGCAGTCTTGAGACCATTCTTCTGCGCGGCTTTCAGATCGTTGTTGTGGGCGGCGACCATCATCACCTGCTCCGGCGGCAGGCAGAGCAATTTGGCAGCGCCGAGATAGGTTTCGGGATCGGGCTTGTAGTGCTCGAACAATTCCGCCGACATGATGAGGTCCCACGGCAGGCCGGCGAACTTTGCCATGTTGGTCAACAGCGCGACGTTGCCGTTGGAGAGCGGCGAGATGATGTATTTCGTCTTCAGCCGCGTCAGCCCGGGGACGCTGTCGGGCCACGGATGCAGGCGATGCCAGCCCATCGTCAGGTAATGCAGATCGGCGTCCCGCAGGCCTTTGATCGCGAATTGCGCGACCAGCTTTTCCAGCGAGCGCCGGTGCAGCGTGTCCAGAATCTGATAGCCGCGCTCGGGATGTTTGCGCACCTCGTCCATCGAGGCCATGTAGACCGCGCGCCAGCCGTCGACCAAAGCGGTCCAGTCGGCCCTGATGCCGGAGGTTTTCGACCATTCGGTGAAATCATTGATGAGGCTGGTGCGCCAGTCGACTACGGTGCCGAACACGTCGAACACCAGCGCTTTCACTGCGGAAACGTCGGACATCGTCACGCCCTCCCTTTATCCGTCATTCCGGGGCGATGCACAGCATCGAACTATGGTGCGCAATTGCGCACCTGAGAATCTCGAGATTCCGGGTTCGCTTCGCACCCCGGAATGACAGCTCAATCCAGATGAAACTTATCCAGCTGCCGGTGCTCGGCCTTGATGGTGCGCACCGTGCCGGTCACCGAGCGCATCACTACGGTTTCGGTCTCGATGACGTCCTTGCGGAATTTGACGCCCGTAAGCAGCGAACCCGTGGTGACGCCGGTGGCCGCAAACAGGCAGTCGCCCCGCACCATGTCCTCGATGCCGTAGATCATCTTCGGATCGGTCACGCCCATCTTGTGCGCGCGCTCGCGCTTCTCCTCGCTGTCGAGGATCAGCCGGCACTGCATCTGGCCGCCGATGCAGCGCAGCGCTGCCGCCGCCAGCACGCCCTCCGGCGCGCCGCCGGTGCCGATATACATGTCGACGCCGGTGTTATCGGGATCGGCGCAATGAATGACGCCGGCTACGTCGCCGTCGGTGATCAGCCGCACCGCGGCGCCGGTCGAGCGGACGCCGGCGATGATATCGGCGTGGCGCGGGCGGTCGAGCACCAGCACCGTGATTGCGGCAGCCTCGACGCCCTTGGCTTTCGCGAGCCGGCGGACATTGTCGGCAGGCGACGCGTCGAGCTCGACCACGCCCTTGGCGAAGCCGGGGCCGACCGCGAGCTTTTGCATATAGACGTCGGGCGCATGCAGCAGCGTGCCGCCGTCAGCCATCGCCATGGTCGCGATCGCGCCTGGCATGTTCTTGGCGCAGAGCGTGGTGCCTTCCAGCGGGTCAACGGCGATATCGACCTGGGGACCGGCATTCAGCCCGACCTTCTCGCCGATGAACAGCATCGGCGCCTCGTCGCGTTCGCCCTCGCCGATCACGATCGTGCCTTCGATCGGCAGCTTGTTGAGTTCGCGCCGCATCGCGTCCACAGCGGCCTGGTCCGCTGCTTTCTCCTGGCCGTGGCCGCGCAGCCGCGCGGCCGAAACGGCTGCACGTTCCGTCACCCGCACGATCTCGAGAGTGAGGATGCGCTCGAGCAATAATTGCGGCGGAACGGAAATATGGGTCGACATCGGCTTACTCCTTAAACCTGCACGGGCCCCCGGCCCGTAATCAATCGTATCACGCGCAACCCATGCAAATCGCGCGCTAGTTTTTCTCGATTCGTATCACCTGTGGCCGGCCGCTGATCACCTTGTCGCGCTGCACCGCCTCCAGCGCGCGATAGACCGCGTCCTCGGACGTTGCGTAGGTGATCAGGATGACTGGAACCGGTGCGGCTTTTTTAGCCGCGCCGTTCGCGTCGACACCTTCGGGATGTCGCTGCACGATCGATTCCAGCGAAATCTTCTGTTCGGCGAGGCGGGTGGCGATGGTGGCGGCGGTGCCGGCGAGGTCGCGAGCCATCAGGCGGATGTAGTAGCCGCCCTCATGCCGCTCCATCGGCGCCTTGGTGGTGTCGCGCAGCCGCTCCACCGGGCGCCCGAACGGCTTGGCGCGAATGCCGCGCGCCACGTCGGCGATGTCGGCAACTACCGCGGACGCCGTCGCAGCCCCGCCAGCGCCGGGTCCCACCAGCGTGATCGGGGGAATGCCCTCGCCATCGACAGTCACGGCATTAGTGACGCCCATCACCTGCGCGATCGAGGACGATTTTGGCACCATGGTCGGATGCACGCGCTGCTCGATGCCCTTGCTGGTGCGCACCGCGACGCCCAGCAGTTTGACGCGGTAGCCCAGTTCTTCAGCCGCGCGCAGATCTTCCGGCGCGATCGAGGAGATGCCTTCGACATACACCGCGCTCTGTGCCACCTTGGTGCCGAAGGCAAGACTCGCCAGGATCGCAAGCTTCTGGGCCGTGTCATGGCCGTCGATGTCGAAGGACGGATTGGCTTCGGCATAGCCGAGCCGCTGCGCATCCTTCAGGCATTCGGCAAACGACAGGCCTTCCTGCTCCATTCGAGTCAGGATGTAATTGCAGGTGCCGTTGAGGATGCCGTAGACGCGGTTGACGCCGGTGCCGGCAAGTCCTTCGCGCAGGGTCTTGATGACAGGAATGGCAGCGCCGACGGCCGCCTCGTAGTTGAACGCGCCGCCGTGCTTCTCCGCGGCCTTGGCCAAGCGCAACCCGTGCTTGGCGATCAGCGCCTTGTTGGCGGTTACCACCGACTTGCCGGCCTTCAGCGCAGCCTCGATCGCCGACAGCGCCGGCTCGCCGGAGCCGCCCATCAGTTCGACGAAGCAATCGACGCTGGGATCGGTGGCCAGCGCCAGCGGGCTTTTGGCCCAGTCGATACCGCGCAGGTCGAGCGAACGCTTTTTTGTTTTTGAGCGCGCGGTAACGGCAACGACGCGCACGCCGCGCCCGCTGCGCTCAGCAAGCGCCCGCGACTGCTCTTCGATGAGGCGGACGACTTCAGCACCAACAGTGCCGAGCCCCGCGATACCCACTCTCAGGGGTGCGACCATGAATGAGAGAACCTGCAAAAAAGGAATTAGCGCCGATTGGCGAGAGGAACCACGTTGTGCAACGTTTCAATGCCGCTTTCAAGGAAGCGGCGTACCCCGCGCGCCGCCTGGCGGATACGTTGCTCGTTTTCCACCATGGCGATGCGAACAAAGCCCTCGCCATGCTCGCCGAAGGCGACGCCGGGCGAAACCACCACACCGGATTTCTCCACCATCAGGGTCGCGAACTGCATGCTGCCGACGCCCTCGAACGCCTTCGGCAGCGGCGCCCAGGCGAACATCGAGGCCTGCGGCGGCGGAATCTCCCAGCCCGCCCGGCCGAACGATTCGACCAGTGCGTCGCGGCGCCTGCGGTAGGTGTCGCGCATCTCCTTGATGCAATCGTCAGGCCCGTTCAGCGCGGCGGTGGCGGCGACTTGAATGGGCGTGAACGCGCCGTAGTCGAGGTAGGATTTCACCCGCGCCAGCGCGGCAATGATCCGCTCGTTGCCGACCGCAAAGCCCATGCGCCAGCCCGCCATCGAGAACGTCTTCGACATCGAGGTGAATTCGACGGTGACGTCGATTGCGCCCGGCACCTGCAGCACCGAGGGCGGCGGATTGCTGTCGTCGAAATAGACCTCGGCGTAAGCCAGATCCGAAAGGATGAAGATCTCGTGCTTCTTCGCGAACGCGACCAGATCCTTGTAGAAATCGAGCTCGGCGACATAGGCGGTCGGGTTCGAGGGATAGCAGACGATCAGCGCGATCGGCTTCGGGATCGAATGAATGATCGCGCGCTCCACCGCCTCGAAAAACTGCGGCGTCGGCTCCGAAGGCACCGACCGGATCACGCCGCCCGCCATCAGGAACCCGAAGGCATGGATCGGATAGCTCGGATTGGGGCACAGCACGACGTCGCCGGGCGCGGTAATCGCCTGCGCCACATTGGCAAAGCCCTCCTTCGAACCCAGCGTCGCGACGATCTGGGTATCCGGATTGAGCTTTACGCCGAACCGCCGTCCGTAATAGGCGGCTTGCGCCTTGCGCAGGCCGTTGATGCCGCGCGAGGCCGAGTAGCGATCGGTCCGCGGCTTGCCCAGCGTCTCCTTCAGCTTCTCGAGCACATGGGGCGGCGTCGGCAAGTCCGGATTGCCCATGCCCATGTCGATGATGTCGGCCCCGGCATTGCGCGCGGCCGCCTTGGCCTGATTGACCTTCTCGAACACGTAAGGCGGCAGGCGGCGAATGCGATAGAAATCTTCCATGGGACCCTTGCTCCGACAACCGGCAGGACAGAATCGGACGGAACCTGCGCGCGCTACGAAACCCGATCGGCTTCGTTCCAAAAATCGTGCCCAATCAAGGATTTGGGGCGAATTCAGGCGCGAGGTCTCTAGGCTTCCTGACCCGCAATGCGGTTGAATTGAGTTCTTTTACCACGGGAGCCCGGCAGCGCCAGTTATTAGGTCACTTCTTGGCCGGTTTTGGCGGGGTAGCGGCGGTCGCCTGCCGGTCTCGCGCGGCCGTCAGCTCTGCCTGAATTTTGGCCAGCTCGGCCGGCTTCATCGCCTCCTCGGTGCGGTCCGGTGGCAGGTCGTGAACCGGGAGATAGCCGCCGGCTTCCTTCGGACGCTCGGGCGCGTCCGCCGGCAGGCCGAGGCTTGGCATGTCCGCGATCTGGGTCGAGCAGCCGCCGAGCGCTAATGCCGACGCTAACAGCGCGGCAATCGACCACCGCCTTATCGTCCGATTGACCGGCATCCGTCCGGAAATCCCCAACTACCGCACCGCACGCGCATCGCGACGACATCGATGCGCTGGTACGAGCCTTGCAACGCCAAATCGTCCCGCGGCGTTGATTTCGCTAGAACCGTTCAAACCATTGTCGCCCGAAACGATTAAAGCCCAAAGAGCAAATTCGACAGGTGCGGCCTCAATGTGTCGGATGCGGCTTCAATGTGTCGAAACACAGAAACTTTATCGCAGTGCAGCAGGGGTTAACTCCAAACCCGTCGCCGACGATCCGCGCGATGACGAACCCGAAATGAAGTTATAGTGTGCTTGATATGAGTGACGTCAACACCGAAACCCAGGCTTCGAAAACGTTCAACGCCGAAGCCTTTGCCATGAACATCGCCAGGGCGATGGAAACGAGCGGCCAGGCGCTCGCGGCCTATCTCAAGCCGCGCGAGACCGGCGAGGTGATGGACAAGCCGCCCAGCGAAATCGGCGAGATGGTCAAGACCTTCACCAAGGTGGCGGAATACTGGCTGACGGACAGGGAACGCGCCGAGCAGCTGCAGACGAAGATGGCGATGGCCTATCTCGATCTCTGGGGCTGCGCGATGCGCCGCATGGCCGGCGAACAGGCCAAGCCTGCGATCGAGCCGTCGCCGCGCGACAAGCGCTTTAAGGATCCGGAGTGGAAATCGAATCAGTTCTTCGATTTCGTGCTGCAGCTCTATCTGCTCACCGCGCAATGGGCGCAAGAACTGGTGAAGAACGCCGAAGGCGTCGATCCGCACACGCGCAAGAAGGCCGAGTTCTACGTCCAGCAGATCACCAACGCAATCTCGCCGTCGAATTTCGTGCTCACCAATCCGGAAGTGCTGCGCGAGACGCTGGCGTCGAACGGCGACAACCTCGTTCGCGGCATGAAGATGCTGGCGGAAGACATCGAGGCCGGACGCGGCACGCTGCGCATTCGTCAGTCCGACCCGTCCAATCTCGTCGTCGGCGTCAACATGGCGACGACTCCGGGCAAGGTGATCTTCCAGAACGAGCTGATGCAGCTCATCCAGTATACCCCGACCACGGAGACGGTGTTGCGCACGCCGCTCCTGATCGTGCCGCCCTGGATCAACAAGTTCTACATTCTCGATCTCAAGCCGGAGAAATCCTACATCAAATGGTGCGTCGATCAGGGCATCACCGTGTTCGTGATCTCCTGGGTCAATCCGGACAAGGAACTCGGCAAGAAGACCTTCGACGACTACATGAAAGAAGGCCCGCTGACCGCGATGGACGTCATCGAAAAGGTGTCGGGCGAGATGAAAGTCCACACCGCCGGCTACTGCGTCGGCGGCACCCTGCTGGCGTCGACGCTGGCCTGGCTTGCCGAGAAGCGGCGCCAGCGCGTCACCTCGGCGACGTTCTTTGCGGCGCAGGTCGACTTCACCCATGCCGGCGATTTGCTCGTTTTCGTCGACGAAGACCAGATCTCGACACTGGAGCGCGAGATGGAAGAAAGGGGCGTTCTCGAAGGCAGCAAGATGGCGATGGCCTTCAACATGTTGCGCTCCAACGATTTGATCTGGTCGTATGTCGTCAGCAACTACCTGAAGGGACAGCAGCCCTCCTCGTTCGACCTCCTGCATTGGAATTCCGACGCCACGCGGATGCCGGCGGCCAACCATTCCTATTACTTGCGCAACTGCTATCTGGAGAACCGGCTGTCCTCGGGCAGCATGGTGCTCGATAACACCCTGCTCGACCTGTCGAAGGTCAAGGTGCCCGTCTACAATCTTGCGACGCGGGAGGACCATATCGCGCCGGCGGATTCGGTGCTCTACGGTTCGCAATTCTTCGGCGGGCCGGTCAGGTATGTGCTGTCCGGCTCCGGCCATATCGCCGGCGTGGTCAACCCGCCGGCGGCGGGCAAGTACCAGTACTGGACCAACGACAACGTCAAGGACGTCACGCTCGCCGACTGGATGAAGAACGCCACCGAGCACAAGGGTTCGTGGTGGCCCGACTGGCTGCAATGGCTGGAGGGCATCGATCCCGAACGCGTGCCAGCGCGCGCCGTCGGTTCCGAAGAGATGCCGCCGATCGAGGACGCACCCGGCAGTTACGTCAAGGTCCGCGCGTAGCGCGGCCGCGGGCGGTTGGGTATAACCTGATATCCCGTGCCGGGAATCGAAATCGTTTGAGGGGAAACCGATGACGCAACCAATCACGCGTGAATTGTTCTGGCTGACTCTGACCGTGATTTTGACCGGGCTGATGTGGATCCCCTACATCGTCAACCGTTGTCAGGTGCGCGGCTTCTCCGGTGCCATGGCCAATCCCTCGCGCAACGACAAGCCGCAGGCGGATTGGGCCAACCGGCTGATGTTCGCCCATGACAACGCGGTCGAAAATTTGATCGTCTTCGCGCCGCTGGTACTGATCCTGAACGCCATCGATTATTCCGACAGATGGACCGTGCTGGCCTGCGCCGTCTATTTCTGGGCCCGCATCGCCCACCTGATCGTCTACACACTCGGCCTCCCGGTGTTCCGCTCGCTCGCCTTCACCGTCGGCTTCCTGGCGCAAGCCGTGCTGGCGCTCGCGATCTTCAGGGTGGTCTGAGGCAACTCCCCCGAGCATCTATCTGCTTGGAGCGTCATCCGGGCGCTAATGGTCGACTCCGCAATCTTGAGATTCCGGATTTGGCTATGGGCGTCCCTAGGGCGAGAAATATGTAATCCAACAAGGACTTTCTTGAGTTCCACGGATTGCCGGAAGAAATAATCTTGTCCCTCGTCGATCGCGCTCAGTCGCTGGCGAAAGCTTGGGACGATCGCACCATGCCTCAGAGCTCGTCCGCCAAGTGCCAAACTCGGAAGTCAGCGTCGCCTAGCTAATCTGAACTACGCGAAGATTGTTTGTGGTGCCTGCTTCGCCAAACGGAACGCCGGCTACCACCACGATGGAATCTGCCTGCTGCGCAAAGTCTTCGCTGAGCGCCCTCTGTGTCGCGCGATCAACCATTTCCTCGTATGTATTGACGTCCTTGGACAGGACGCTATGAGCACCCCACAAGAGGCAAAGCTGCCGCGACACTCTTTGGTCCGGGGTCACGGCGAGAATCGAAACCTTCGGTCGTTTGCGGGCAATGCGGGCCGCCGTCGTCCCGCTCGAGGTGAAGGCGACGATGGCTGCGGCATCAATGGCCTCGGCGAGATCGGCGGCAGCGGCGGCAACGGCGTGAGGCGCGGTCTCTTCCTCGCCCGGCTGCGAGGCGTTGATGATCGAATGATACATCTTGTGCCGCTCGGTGCTCTCGATAATGCGGCTCATCATGGCGACCGCCTCGCAGGGATATTGACCGGTCGCGGATTCCGCAGAAAGCATTACCGCGTCGGCGCCATCATAGATCGCCGTAGCGACATCAGAGGCTTCGGCTCGCGTTGGCGTGGGTGCCGCAACCATCGAGTCGAGCATCTGGGTTGCGACGATCACCGGCTTTCCGATCAGACGGCAGGACCTGATCAACTCCTTTTGGCGACCGGGCACATCTTCGTGCGGAATCTCCACGCCCAGATCGCCGCGGGCAACCATGACCGCGTCGGAGAGGCGGACGATGTCATCGATGTGTTCGAGGGCTGCGGGCTTTTCGACCTTCGTCATGATCCCGGCACGATTACCTATGAGCCCGCGAGCCTCGATGACATCCCCGGGTTTCTGAACAAACGAAAGGGCCACCCAATCAACGCCTAGTTCGAGGCCGAATTCGAGATCGGCGCGATCTTTCTCGGTTAGCGGGGACAGGCTCAAAACGGCGGTGGGGACGTTCACTCCTTTGCGGTTAGAGATGACGCCGCCAATGATGATTTTCGCATCAATTGAATCGGCAGTCAGCCCCGTCACGCGAACACGAACCCGTCCATCGTCAATCAGCAGATCATCGCCCGGGGCGACTGCGTCGAAAATCTCGGGATGGGGCAGCGGGATCGACATCCTGTCACCGTCAGAGCCGGACAGAACAAAACGGACGTGCTCTCCGCTGGCGACGGCGATCTTTCCATCGCTGATGGTTCCGACCCGGATTTTCGGCCCCTGCAAATCCTGCAGGATGCCGATCGGCCGGCCGACCTTAAGTTCCAGCGCGCGTATGGCCGCGTGAACCTTGGCATGATCGTCGTGCGTACCATGACTGAAGTTCAACCGAAATGTGTCGACGCCCGCAAGGAAGAGCGCTTCCAGCATTTCTGGTGATCCGCTCGCCGGACCGACGGTGGCAACAATTTTCGCTCTGCGATTGCGTCGCATGGTCTATTCGGCCTCTCAGCCGCCCTTGGTGATTAGAATCGTCCTGATATCGTTGACGTTGGTGTCAGTCGGACCGGTACGAACGGGATCGCCGATCGCGGCGCAGAAACTATAGCTGTCATGAGCGGCAACGAAAGCCCGGGGTTCAAGGTTCCCGGCCCGGGCGCGCTCAAGCGTATCCGGCTGCACACTGGCCCTTACCGTCGGCTTCCTGGCGCAAGCCGTGCTGGCGATCGTCAAGGTGGCGTAAGGCTCTCTCCGCAAACCAAATCCAAAGCAAAGAACCCCGGAGGTCGGCTCCCGGGGTTTTTCATTGGCGCCTCTGAAACAGCGCTCAGTACTTCGCAACAACCGGCGAATTGAAGTGGTAGTTGATGCCGGTGCGGAAGATGTGCTCGGTTACTGAGCGGGTGGACGTCACCGGGGTAGCACCGATGATGAAGTTGTCCGAGGTCGAACCAAGGTCCGCGTAGAGATACTCGGTTTTGGTCGTCCAGTTCGGGCCCAGCAAGCCCAGCAGCGTAAACGGCGTTTCGATGCCCGCGCCGGCGGTCCAGCCGGTCTTGGTGTGCTCAAACGATTGCGTCACCAGCCCAGCGAATGAGGCCGTGTTGATCTTGGTCTTGATGCTGCCGTATGCGAGACCGCCCGTCGCATAGAACAAGGTCGATCCGACCGAATATCCGAGCCGGCCGCGCGCCGTGCCGAACCAGGGCAACGTGGCATCGTACGCCGCCATCAGCCCGGGCGTGCAGGTGAGAATGCACGTCTTGTTGTCCTTCTGGGTGCTGCCCTGAATATCGGCCTCCAGACCGAACACCCAGTTGGCCGCCTGCCAGTTGTAGCCGGCCTGGACGCCGCCATTGATCCCGTCGGGCGCCAGATTGAAGGTCTCAAGAACTGGCGCCGCCGGTACGCTCAGGGAGCTGCGATCGCGGCCGGTGCCGGACCCGAAATTGCCGCCGAGATAGAACCCGGCCCAGTTGGCCGCCACGACCGGCGCATAGGCCGTGTTGCCGCCGATGCGGTAGTTCAAACCGACACGAAAGATGTTTTCACGAATTTCGGTGTTGATCGGGGTTGCGAACAACAGCGTCGAGATGTCCGTCTTGTTGCCGAGATTGAGGTAGAGGTATTCGATCTTTCCGGTCCAGTTTCCGCCCAGCGCGGCTTCGACGCCGCTGCCGACCACCCACCCGCTCTGCGTACGATCGGTCGCGAAGCTCGTAGTGATGCCGGCTACCGTCTCGGTCGCGTTGGTCTTGACGTTTCCAAACGCGTAGCCGGCGGTCACGTAGCTCAGCACCGGACCATTGGCGATGCCGATGCGCCCGCGCGCGGTGCCGAACCAGTCAGGCTTCTGGCGATAGCTGGCGTTGATGCCGAACAGTGAAAAATTGGCGCGATCATCGCTCAGGCCGCCGCCCTGAATATCTGCCTCGACACCAAGAACGATCGGGCCGAGTACGGAAGCTGTCTGCCAGTTGTAGCCGATCTGGGCGCCGCCGAATGCTCCCTGCGGCGACGTGTAGAACGAGTAAGGCGATCCGGTGTTGAGCCAGTCGTGCTGAAGACGATCGCGCCCCAGACCGACGCCGGCATTGACGCCGATGTAAAAGCCGGTCCAGTCGTAGACGGCTGCCAGCGCTGGAGCTTTGGTGTAGGGGCGGGCGGCGAGGTCTGCGGCGATCGTCGGGGCTGATCCCAGGCCAACGAGCGCGGTGGCCAGCAAGTACTTTTTCATTTTACGGCATTCCCAGTCCGGCATTCCCAGAACTTCAGACGCGAGAGCTGCCGGCACTTGGGCAATGTTTCTACTGGATTCGCGTCTTAATGCTGTAGCCCGGCAGCCACATCTTCCGGGCGCTTCGCTCTCGGGAGAGAGCGCGGCAATATTCATTCAGCCAATATCATGGCAGACGATCTTCAGCGGCCTTTTTGAGCGACGGCAAACAGCATCGACGCCATCTTGTCGTCGAATCCCCTGACTTCGCCGCGCTCCATCGACAGCGAGCTCCAGCTCCCCGCCTCGGCATAGGTCGTCCGCAGCCACTCCTGCGAGGGATAGTTGTAGTAGCGATCGAGCGCGTCGCGTCCGGCTGCATCGCCTTCCTTGTAACTCGCAAAGAACACGCCGCCCGGTCTCAGCGCGCACCGGATTAGCGAGAGAACGGTCGCAAGTTGCTCGCGTGGCACATGCAGCAGACAGGCATTGGCCCAAACCGCGTCATACGCGTCGACCTCGTCAAGCTCGTGGAACAGCAGCGTTTCAACCGGACGGCCGAGACGCTTTGATGCCACCTCGGCCATTTCCGGCGACCCGTCGGTTGCGCGAACATCGAACCCGCGCGCCAGCATTTCCGCTGTGTCACCGCCGGCGCCACATCCGAGTTCGAGAATGGTTGCGCCCGGCGGCAGCAGCGCCAGAAATGCCGTCAGCCTCGCCTGGCGCGAGGTGATCTCGCGCCAGGCATAGGCTTGCGCGTTACTGCGGTAGAATTGCAAGGTTTGCTCATCCACCGCAGCACCTCACATCACGGAAACAGCGCGATCTGCTCCAGCCCGGCTGTCTCGGGCAGCCCGAACATCAGGTTCATGTTCTGGATCGCCTGTCCGGCCGAGCCCTTCACCAGGTTGTCGAGCGTGGAAATCACGATCGCCCGGTTCTTGATGCGGTCGGCGATGACGCCGATCTGCACATAGTTCGAGCCGCGCACGTTCTGGGTCTGCGGCAGCACGCCCTCCTTGACGACATGCACAAACGGCTCGTTGGCGTAGGCCTTCGCCAGCGCGCCCCGCAAATCGTCCGGCGTCGCGCCGTTGAGTTTGACATAGGACGTGCAGAGTTCGCCGCGCGCCATCGGAATCAGATGCGGCGTGAAGTTCACCGTCACCGCCGCACCCGCGGCAACGCCGATCTCCTGCTCGATCTCGGGCGCGTGCCGGTGGGTACCGACCGAATAGGGCGACAGCCCCTCGCCCGCCTCGCTGAACAGCGTGTTCTGCTTCAAGCCGCGCCCGGCGCCGGTGACACCTGACTTGGCGTCGATGACGATATCATCGATGTCGATCAGTTTTGCCTTGGCGAGCGGCACCAGCGCGAGCAGCGCCGCGGTCGGGTAGCAGCCGGGACAGGCGACGAGCCGCGCGGCTGCGATCTTCTCGCGGTAGAATTCGGTGAGGCCGTAGACGGCTTCGCTCTGCAGTTCGAGCGCCCGGTGCTCATGGCCGTACCATTGCGCATAGGTGTGCTTGTCGCGCAGCCGGAAATCGGCGGACATGTCGAGCACCTTGATCCTGGGGTTGGCCCCGAGGACGGCGGCGATGATCTCCTGCGTGGTGCCGTGCGGTAGGCCGCAGAATACCGCGTCGAGGCTGGTCCAATCGACCTTCTCCCATTCCACGAGCTTCGGCAGGTCCAGCATGAAGAAATGCGGAAACACGTCGCTCATCGACTTGCCGGCGTGGGTGTTGGCGGTGAGCGCGGTGATCTCGGCATTCGGATGCCGCGCCAGCAGGCGCACCGCGTCGGCCCCGGTGTAACCGGAGGCGCCGAGAATGCCGATCTTCTTTTTCGAGCTCATCACGCGTTCCTTTCTTCAGGCGTCGTCGTTTGCTTGTGTTGTACCGTAACCGCCGCGAATGCCAGCGGTCGTGCCGCGCGCATCAGGGCTGCGATTTCGCGCGCGTCGGCGCCCTCTTGCGCGGCGAGCGCCTCGGCCAGCGCGGTGTAGTCGGCTTCCGACTTGTGCTGGTTCAGCTTGAAACTGCCCTCAACCTCTTCGACTGTCATTTCGAGTCCCACGATCGCCTTCTTCATCGCCTGTAGCCGCCCGGCCGTCATCTTCGACGACAGCCACGGCTTTTTCGGCAACAGCCGATCCTCGAACTTCGCGCTCAGCGTCTCGATTTGCGCGGCGAGCTCATCGTCCGACATCGTCCGCACGGGTCCGGTCAGATGCACCGCCTGATAGAGCCAGGTCGGCACCTGATCCGGCGAGACGTACCAGTCCGGCGACACATAGGCGTCGACGCCATTGACGGCCAATAGCCACGGGCTCGTGTCGTCGGCGAGCTTTACCAGCGGATTTTGACGCGCGACGTGAAACGCCGCGCGCGGTGTGCCGTCATTGGCCGACGTCAGATAGAACGGCAGCGATGAGGCGACCGGCTTATTGCCGTCCCACGCGCAGGCCAGGCCAAAGCCGCGCGCTTCCGCAAACGCGAGGCTCGCGGCGCGATCGGACTTGAACGGTGGTGGCGTATACATCTCAAACTCCTGCTTGACGTAGGAGCCGCCAGTTCAGACCGCGATTTCTGGGAAAGGGAGAAGCCGCGGGACCGGATCCGGCGGCAGGGGCGACAATCCTAGACGCAAACGTCCGCCCATACCGCGATAATGCGGCGGCGGCGAGCGATGAAGATGGTCGCGGCGATTGACATGGGCGCGGCTATAAGGCCGCGCCCGGCTGGCGTCAAGCTATGAACTCGTCATTCCGGGGCGCGCGCAAAGCGCGCCAACCCGGAATCTTGTGCCATATACCTCTGGATTCCGGGTTCGCGCTACGCGCGCCCCGGAATGACGACGACGCCTCAGATCACCGGATTCCACGGCGCCGGGATCAGCCGGTAGCCGTTGCCGTCCTTTTCGACAAAACCATTGGCCGGGAACGGATAGTGGAAGCCCTGGACCCGCATCTTGTCGGCAACCAGCATGTCGTAGACCCGGCGGCGGGTCTTTTCCGCCAATGCCGGATCCTGGTCGAACATCAGGTGCCAGCCGGGATTCGAGACGAACAGCGCCGGCAGATTGGTGACGTCGGACTGGATGAATACCTTGTCGGAGCCGGAGGCGAGAACATAGGAAGTGTGGCCCGGCGTATGGCCGATGGTTTCCACCGCCGTCAGCCCGGGTGCTATTTCCTTGCCCCACTCATAGGGCGTGACCTTCTTGTTGAGCCCCGCCTCGAACACGCGGCGGGCATTCTTGAACACAGTCTGCATCCGCCCTTCCGGCGCCCGGCTCATCTCGCCATCGTCCATGAAGTATTTCCATTCCGCCGCCGGCACCAGCACCTCGGCACTGGGAAAGGCCGGCGTGTTGTCCGCATTCAACAGGCCGTTGATGTGATCACCGTGGAAGTGCGAGATCACGACGATGTCGACCGCCTTGGGGTCGAAGCCCGCGGCAACCATGTTGGCGCCAAACTGGCCGACATTGCCCTTGCTTGATGCAAAGGCCGCGGCGCCGTTGCCGGTATCGACCACCAGGAGCTTGCCACCGGTATTGATGACCAGCGGCGCGAACTGGATCGACATCTTGTCCTTCGGCATGAAGGCCTTTTCGAGCGCCGCGTTGACTTCGTCCTTTTTGACGTTGAGCACGAACGTGTCAGGCAGCGCGAAATTGTTGACGCCGTCGGAGATCGCCGTCACTTGGGCATCACCCACCTTGTAGCGATAGAAACTCGGCGCCTGCTTGACCGCCACCGGCGCTGCGGCTGTGGCGGGTGCTTGCGGCAAGAGCGGTGCGGCAGCGAGCGCCGCGGCTCCGGCGAGTGCGTGACGACGTGTCAGTTCCATGGTGATCTCTCCCAGTGAGACGATGGATGCGATGGAGGGAATTGAATGCGGTGGAATTCTTCCGCTTGGCGTGCCCCGGCTTTGGTTGCCGCTGGCTCTACTAGCGCCCTTACGTTAACGGGACGACAGTGAAACGACGGCAACGCGAAGATGGCTCCGGTTGAACCCATCTTTTGGGGGCTAACACCCACATCATCAGCTTATTCCAGCCTGCCCCTACGCCACCCGCCACAGCCATTCGGCGAGCTTCCCCATGACGTCGCCGACCAGCAGCAGGGCGGCCGACCAGACCAGGGCCGAGACGAAGTTGGCGATCTGGAACGGCCAGTAAGACATCTCGAATATCCCGGCGGCGAGCGGCACCGAGGCGCGCAGCGGCCCGAAGAACCGGCCGATGAAGATCGAGGGCACGCCCCATTTTTTCACGAACGCCTCGCCGCGCGGCAGGATCTCGGGATAGCGCGACAAAGGCCACATCTCGGCGACATGCTCCTTGTAGCGATAGCCGAACCAGTAAGAGACCCAGTCGCCGAGCGCTGCGCCGAGGCCGCCGGCGAGCCAGACCGGCCAAAAGCTGATGCCGCTGACGCCGATCAGCGCGCCGATCGCGACCAGCGCCCCCCAGGCCGGCACCAGCAGCGAGACAAAGGCAAGCGATTCGCCGAATGCCAGCACCAGGACGATCGGAGCGGCCCACGCCTGATTGTCGCGCACGAAATCAGCCAAGGCGCGCGCAAAGTCTTGCATTCTCGAGTGCCTTCCCCGCCCCGCTTACGCCGTTGAACTTTCGTCTGATTCAAGGCCTGTGACAGCTAAGCCAGCCGCCTGCGTGACTTCAAGTCACAAAGGCTGGCACGGGATGTGATCAAAGGCAGTTTCACCGCTCCATGGGGTCGTTTCGCCGGTGCCGTTCCCGGTTTTCCGAATCCCGATCAGCTCTGCGGAGGCGGCGGTCGTTTTTGGGGCCGCGGCTTGGCCGCCCGGGGGGCTGCCGATGCGACGGGTTGCAGGGTCACAATGACCGGATTTGGCTTGTGATCCATCGCCGCGCCGGTCGCAGCATCGACGCCCATTCCGACAAGGCCACCGAGAAGAACATTGCCGGCGAAGCCTGCCGCGCCGGTTCCGGGAATCTCTTTGGTCAGCGGGATAATCTGCGGCTCATATCCTTCCTTGCTGACCGTTACGGTGATGTCAGCGTTGCGCTTGGCCTGAACAACGCATGGCGTCACACAAGCCGTTGGAATATCGAGACCGCTAATCTCGGCTGTCGCGCCCGCCGGCGTGCTCGAAATGGAAATGTTCTCTGTCGTTCCCCGTGTCACCGAGGCACAGCCAAGACATGGCGCCGCAATTGCGACGGCCAGCAATAGTCTGATAGTCATTCAATCAATCCCCCGCCCGTCGGAACATTCGAACAACCCCAAAGCGAATGCAAGGGCACGCCCGCGCCGGCGTTCAGACATTGTTAAGAGGCGGGGGCACTGCCTGACAGAGCCACGAACTTCCTGCCCGACCCGTCACCTTTTGAGCCCATCCGTGGCATAGTCAGAATGACCGATTCGCTCGCGAGATCGCGCGCAAAACCTAAAGAGCCATGTCCAAGTCATTGAAATCAGCTACTAAACCCAAATCCGCCGACGACCTCTTCGGTGCGGAACCGAAGGGCCGCGCCGCGCCCAAGGCGGCACCGCGGGCCAGCAGTGCCGAGGCCGGCTATACCGCGGCCGACATCGAGGTGCTGGAGGGATTGGAACCGGTGCGCCGGCGCCCTGGCATGTATATCGGCGGCACCGACGAAAAGGCGCTGCATCATCTGTTCGCCGAAGTCATCGACAACGCCATGGACGAGGCCCTGGCGGGTCACGCCTCGTTCATCGAGGTGGAACTGAGCGCCGACGGATTTCTGACCGTTACCGACAACGGCCGCGGCATCCCGGTCGATCCGCATCCGAAGTTTCCGAAGAAGTCGGCACTCGAAGTGATCATGTGCACGCTGCATTCCGGCGGCAAGTTCGACTCCAAGGTTTATGAGACCTCGGGCGGCCTGCATGGCGTCGGTGTCTCGGTCGTCAACGCCCTCTCCTCGCGGCTCGAGGTCGAAGTCGCGCGCAGCCAGAAGCTCTACCGGATGAGTTTTGAGCGCGGCCACCCCAAGGGCAAGCTCGAAGACCTCGGCAAAATCAACAACCGCCGCGGCACCCGCATCCGCTTCAAGCCGGACACCGACATTTTCGGCGCCAAGGCCGCGTTCAAACCGCAGCGCCTGTTCAAGATGACGCGCTCAAAGGCCTATCTGTTCGGCGGCGTCGAGATTCGCTGGCGCTGCGATCCGGCGCTGTTGAAGGGCATCGAGGACGTGCCCGCCGAGGACAGTTTCCACTTCCCGGGCGGGCTGAAGGATTATCTCGGCGCGGCGATTCACGCCGACACGCTGGTGCACCCGGATATCTTCTCCGGCAAATCCGGGCGCAACGGAGCCCATGGCGCCTGCGAATGGGCGGTGGCGTGGACCGCGGATGCCGACGGCTTCCTCTCCTCCTACTGCAACACCGTGCCGACGCCCGACGGCGGCACCCATGAATCGGGCCTGCGCAGCGCGATGCTGCGCGGCCTGAAGGACCACGCCGAGCGCATCGGCCAGGGTAAGCGAGCCGCGCCCGTCACGTCGGAAGACGTGATGGTGGGTGCTGCCGTGATGCTCAGCGTGTTCGTGCGCGAGCCGGAATTCCAGGGCCAGACCAAGGACCGTCTCGCCACTGCAGAGGCGCAGAGGATCGTCGAACAGGCGATCAAAGATCCGTTCGATCACTGGCTGTCGGGCAATCCGCTGCAGGCCAACAAGCTACTGGATTTCGTCATCGAGCGCGCCGACGAGCGGCTGCGCCGCCGCGCCGAAAAGGAAACCTCGCGCAAGACCGCGGTGAAGAAGCTGCGCCTGCCCGGCAAGCTCGCCGATTGCACCAACACCGCGACCGAAGGCTCCGAGCTCTTCATCGTCGAGGGCGACTCGGCCGGCGGCAGCGCCAAGCAGGCGCGTGACCGCAAGACCCAGGCCGTGCTGCCCCTGCGCGGAAAAATCCTCAACGTCGCGTCCGCCGGCAAGGACAAGCTGACGCAGAACGCGCAGCTCGCCGATCTCATGCAAGCGATCGGTTGCGGCACCGGTGCGCATTATCGCGAAGAGGATCTGCGCTATTCGCGCATCATCATCATGACCGACGCCGACGTCGACGGCGCCCATATCGCGTCGCTTCTGATCACCTTCTTCTACCGGCAGACGCCGCGGCTGATCGATGAAGGGCACCTCTATCTGGCAGTGCCGCCGCTCTACAAGCTGACCCATGGCAGCAAGTCGGTCTATGCCCGCGACGATGCACACAAGGACGTGCTGTTGAAGAGCGAGTTCAACGCCAACGCCAAGGTCGAGGTCAACCGTTTCAAGGGCTTGGGCGAGATGATGCCGGCGCAGCTCAAGGAAACCACCATGGACCCGGCCAAGCGCACGCTGCTCCGCGTGGTGCTTCTGGCCGATGACCGCGAAGGCACAGCCGATTCTGTCGAACGGCTGATGGGAACCAAGGCCGAGGCCAGGTTCGCCTTCATCTCCGACAAGGCGGAATTCGCCAGCGACGAGCTGCTGGACGTCTGACTTCATCAGAGCAGGCGATTTTTGGGCGATTTCCGGCCTTTTTGGCCGGTCATTGCCGGAATCTGCCCTTTTTCGGACTTTTGCCGGTCGTTTCCTTTTCGGTCCAGTGTGCTTCCGCCGCAACAGCATTTTGGCCGGAACTGCGTATAGTCACGCTACTGGATTTTGGGAATCGGCGCTCGCGCACCCCCGTTAGAGCGGTAGCGCACTTAAGGGTAAGGGACTTGAAAATGAAAAAGGTACTGCTCGCTCTGACAGCGGTTGCGGCATTCACCGGATCGGCCTCGGCGGCCGACCTCGGGGCCCGCCCCTACACCAAGGCGCCAGCTCCCGTCGCCGCAGCCTATAACTGGACCGGGTTCTACATCTTCGGCGGTGGCGGCGGCGGATTGTGGAACGCGGACAGCAACGTCCAGAGCACCGGTGTGGCAGGACCCTTCGGCGCCTTTGGGCCCGCTGGCACTGCGCTGACCCGCGATCAACGCTTGGGCGGCAGCGGCTGGTTTGGAACGGTGGGTATCGGTTACGACTGGCAGTTCGGTGGCCGGTGGGTGGCTGGTATCTTTGGTGACGGACAGTTCGGCGACATCCGTGGCTCGCTGAGCGATCCGTTCTTTGGTATCGAAGGCCGCGAAAAGCTTCGCACCAGCTATGCAGCCGGCGTGAGACTCGGCTATCTCGTGGCCCCGAACGTGCTCTCCTACGTCAACGGCGGTTATTCCGGTTCGGAATGGTCGGGCTCGAGCCTCTCTACCCTGGCTCCCGGCGGCGGTCCGACGTTTGCCACCACGGGCTCCTTCCAGCGCAACGGCTGGTTCATCGGCGGTGGTGTCGAGAACAACCTGGATATTTTCGGAATCACCGCGCCTGGTTGGTTCATGAAGACCGAGTACCGCTCAGCATTTTACGAGCGCGCTACGCTGCCGGAGACGCTTGGTCCGGGAGCCGCTCCCTTCGTAGGCCCGACGGGTACGGCCGTCACCTTCAAGCCCTGGGTGCAGACCATCAGCACCTCGCTGGTCTACCGCTTCAACTGGGGCGGCGCTCCGATCGCCGCCAAATACTGAACTCTGTTAATCAGCAGCTCAAAAGCCCCGGCATCGTCCGGGGCTTTTTTGTTGGCCGGATGCCGGCGCTTCCCGGGCTGCTTTCGGCCCCTGCCGCGGCAAGCGTGAGCGCAAGGACGATCGTTCTGCGCCCCTGACGGCCCTCAAGAGATGGCCCTCGCGGTAGCCCGCCTGCAGTAAGCCCTCGGAGCGACTTCCAGCCTTGCGAAGCCGGCTGCCATTGCATTCGATCGGTGTTGTGGCGACGGTGGTAATGGTTTCGAGCGGCAGCCCATCACAAGCCGTGCGGGCGTCGAACGAACCAAAGCGGCAACAGGAGGGAATCAATGGCCAGATCCCTTTCAATCATCGGCTTTCTGGCGCTTGCGATCGGGCTATTGTGGATCGGCCAAGGCACCGGCGCGATTCGTTGGCCGCCATCCAGCTTCATGGTCAATCAGCTGTCATGGGCCGGATATGGCGCGGTGCTCTGCGCCATCGGTCTGATCCTGATCTGGCTAGGCAACCGTTAGATTCGTGGATTCGTAGGATGGGTGGAGCGGGCAGCGATACCCATCGATTTTCTGCGTCGTGATTGATGATGGGTATCGCTGCGCTCCACCCATCCTACAGAAACTGGACAACAACCATGGCAACAAAACTCTTCGACCTCACCGGCAAGGTAGCCATCGTCACCGGCGGCAATGGCGGCATCGGGCTCGGTATGGCCCGCGGCCTCGCGCAAGCCGGTGCTGCGGTTGCAATCGTCGGCCGCAACGAAGCGAAGTCGGCCGACGCGGTCGCGGAACTTACGCAAGGCGGCGCCAAGGCGATCGCGGTTCCGACAGATGTCACCGACAAGGCGGCGGTTGCCGCCATGGCCGAGCGCGTCGTCAGGGAACTCGGCCGCATCGATATCCTCGTCAACAATGCCGGCATCAACATTCGCAAACCGCCGCATGTGCTCGACATCGCCGAGTGGAACAGCGTGATCCAGACCAACCTCACCAGCGCCTTCCTGTGCTCGCAAGCGGTCTATCCGGCGATGAAGGCGGCCGGCGGCGGCAAGATCATCAACATCGGCTCAATGATGTCGATCTTCGGCGCCAGCTTCACGCCGGCCTATGCCGCGAGCAAGGGCGGCATCGTGCAGTTCACGCGTTCCTGCGCCTGCGCCTGGGCCGCCGACAACATCCAGGCCAACGCGGTGCTGCCGGGCTGGATCGATACCGATCTCACCAAGCGCGCCCGCCACGAGATCGACGGCCTGCACGAGCGTGTATTGGCTCGCACGCCCGCAGCGCGCTGGGGTGCGATCGATGATTTTGCCGGCGTTGCGGTGTTTCTCGCCTCGCCCGCCTCGGATTTCCTGACCGGCACGGCGATCCCGGTCGATGGCGGATATTCGGTTATGGGCTGAAGCGCCGTCCCGGAAGATCCAGCAAATGAAAAGCCCCGGACGATGCCGGGGCTCTCGTTGGCAGAGAGGCCCGAACCCAGCCGGCTCCCCGGTTCAGCCATGGTACCACTGAGTGTCGGAACCTTACCACGTGAAGGCGGGAACCGCGTTCGGACACCGACAGGCGATTAATCACTGCGGCACAATTGCACTTCACCCGGAATAACTACGTCTCGCGCTGCGGCCGATAGGTCGCACCGCCCGATGATTCTCGCCATGGCAGGTATTTAGTTATGGCGTAAGCGGGCTGCTCGTTGGGTTCCGCTTAACACTAGCGCAAATGCAACCGGATCGAAGGATGGTTCCAAATGCGGTCTTGGCGACCAAATCGGTCGAAATCCCCCTGTTTTGCCTCTTCAGAGCTGAATCGCGGCCGTCCTTCGGCAATCTATTGGTGTAATGGTGTTGGAAGTTCCACGACTGTGGCGTGGAGGTGACAGCCTTGGTGGGACTCCTGAGATATGTAGGATAGCATGCATTACTCGTGTCTGGATTGGGGAAAATAATGAAAAAGTTCGCTATCGCCGCTGCTGCCTTGGTCGTCGGGACCGTCAGCGCCTCTGCCGCGGATCTGGCCGCTCGGCCGTACACCAAGGCTCCGGTTCCCGTTGCCGCTGTCTATAACTGGACCGGCTTCTACATTGGTGGGCAAGTCGGTTATGCTTGGGGTGACAATCGTACCACCGAGTTCTTCACCGCTACGGGCCTGCCTACGGGCTTCAATCAGAACTACAACACCGATGGTGTTGTTGGCGGCATTCACGCTGGCTACAACTGGCAGTTCGGTCAGTTCGTCTTCGGTCTCGAAGGCGACGTTGAAGGTGCCGACATTAAGGGCGGATATCGCCTGGCAAACCTCAACGGCACGGACTATCGGCTGGATGCTCAGGCCTCTATCCGTGGCCGCCTCGGTGTGGCCTTCAACAACTCGCTGCTCTACGTAACGGGTGGCGCGGCCTTCGCGGATATCGAACACACCTATGTCCGCGCGAACACCCTGTTTGAAAGCATCTCCTCTACCCGCACCGGCTGGACCGTGGGAGCGGGCTGGGAGTATGGCTTCACGCCGAATTGGTCGGCCCGTCTTGAGTATCGCTACACTGATTTCGGCAGCTACCGAGACCGCTCTACCTTCTCGTTCCCCGGATTCACCTACGAAGACCATCCCGTGTATCACACCGTGCGCGGCGGTATCAGCTATCGCTTCGGCGGTCCGGTCGTCGCCAAGTACTGATCCGGCTACCTGATAGCCCTCGACAGTTTAAAGCCCCGGCATCGTCCGGGGCTTTTTGTTGTGTTCTGCTCGCAAGCACGCCTTCTGCACGGCATCATCCGCTAGGCTCGGTCCGGCGACTGCACATGCTCCGGCCGCACGCCTAAGCCCACCAACCGCGCCGTAATGCCTTGGAGCCAGGGCACTGCGGTGACCAGCCGCATGACGAACGGCACCTTCAGGGGCTCGTTGCCCGGCTTCAGCGCGGCATTCACGATGTTGTTCTGCACGACGACCTGCATCCGCTGCGTCATCCGCACCGGAAACGCGCGCCGCCGGCGCACCGCGTCGAGTTCATCTTCCGACGGGCAGCCGCTCGCCAGCCTGGACGCCAGCAGGTTCGCCGTCGCCACCGCGTCCTGAACCGCGAGGTTGACGCCGACGCCGCCGATCGGCGACATCGCATGTGCGGCGTCGCCGATGCACAACAGCCCCGGCCGCGTCCAGCGCTTCAGCCGGTTGACCGCAACGGTCAACAGCTTGACGTCGTCCCAGCTCTTCACCTCGGAAAGTCCCGGTTTCAGGATCGGCGCCATGCGTGCGACGTCGTCGAGCAGCGCGGTCAGCCCCCTCGCCCTCACCGCGTCATGCTGGCCCTTGGGAATGACGAACGCGCATTGCCAATAATCGCCGCGGTCGAAGGTCACCATCATCTTGCCGGGATCGATTCGCGCAAACAGGTTTTCGCTTTCGCCTTCCTGCTTGCCGGCGCGAAACCACAAGACGTCCATCGGCGCGCCGATTTCCTCGACCTCGAGGCCAGCGCGTTCGCGCACCAGCGAATGGCGTCCGTCGCAGGCAACGGTCAGATCGGCCTCGATGTCGATGATGCCGTCCGGCATCTTCGCTTTCACGCCGCTGACGCGCTCGCCGTCTCGAATGAGATCGATCGCTTCCGTCGACATCATCACCTTGAGCGAGGCGAAGCGCTTGCCGCTTTCGCGCAGGAAGTTGAGAAAATCCCACTGCGGCATGAAGGCGATGAAAGGGTATTTGACGTGAAGCCTGCTCAGATCGGCGATCCGCACCGTTTCCCCGCCGAACATGCCTTGCATCTTCTGCAAGCGCTGGTGCGGCAGTTTCAGGAATCCGTCGATCAGCCCGAGTTCGTCCATCACCTGCAGCGTCGAGGGATGCACGGTATCGCCGCGAAAATCGCGAAAGAAGTCGGCGTGCTTCTCCAGCACCACGACCTCGATGCCGGCGCGGCCCAGCAGATATCCCAGCATCATTCCGGCCGGCCCGCCGCCGACGATGCAGCAACGTACTTTCATCGCTCGCTCCTGTCGCCGATTTATCTGGCTCGAGGCAGCATCGATCATCTGCCAGGCATCGGCAATACCTCCGACGCAGCGCGTCGCGAGGTCGCGAACCCATACTCACTTGGCGTCACCCGCGAAGGCGGGTGACCCAGTATTCCAGAGACAGCAGTGATTGAACCGATAAGCCGCGGCGTACTGGATCCCCGCTTTCGCGGGGATCACAGCTTGTGGCGCTTCGGGCCTCGCCGTATTGCGAGCGCAGCGAAGCGATCCATCGTCACCTCATGCATGGATTGCTTCGTCGCTTCGCTCCTCGCAATGACGTGGAAAGGCCGCGGCATGCTGGATGCCCCGCATGCGCGGGGATCTGACGGCACTGAAAAACGCTACCGCCGAAAACTCTTGATTTCGGAAACGCTGCCGTCACGATAGGTCAATTCCACGGAAACCGATCTGGTCGCCGGCGCGAGCTTCAGATACGGCTGCGCGTCGTGCGGTATGACGCTGGGATCGCGAGGGTCGCAAGGCGGCATTTTCAGCACCTTGTCGGGCACCCCGCTGTCGATTCCGACTCGCACTTCGCGGATCGCGCAGCGGTACGACATCAGGTGCGTATAATAGACCAGAAGCCCGTTATACTCGCGGAACGACAACCAGCTCGTCGCCGTCATGTCGAGGATCTTGCGCTGGTCGCGGATCAGGGCTGCTTCCGGATCGAACCTGATCGGGAACGGCCCCTGCAACTCGCCATTGGTGTCGACATAGCGCACCTGGATGACGGCCGCCGGTGCATCGGCCGGCAGTTCGATCGACGGGTTGGGCATCCGCTTTCGGGTCCGCGGATCGAGCGTATCCATGAAGCCGGTCTCGCGGAAATCGCCGCTGTCCCCGATCCGCCAGGAAATGCCGAGGGTCGGGTCGGCGATCGAGAACACCACCGTCCAGCCGCCATTGTGGCGCGAGAACATCGCGATCGGCGCGTTGACGGAATCGTTCTGCGGCTGCAGGCGCTGCAGCGGCGGCAAGGCCGCAAGCTTTTGCAGCGGCTCGGCGGGCTTCGCCGCCTCGGGCTGTGCCTTCGTCAAACCATTCAGAAAAACGTCGTCGACCATCTGGTCGAAGTAAACCGGGATCTGCTTGTGACGAACGGTTTCCGCGAGTTCGCTGACCAGGCGCCGTGTCCGCTGCGCGACCTGGACGAGATTCGCGCCCGGCTGCGTCAGCTCCTTGGCGAAGGTTCGCGTGAACACCGAATTGGGATTGGCGTCGTCATTGGAGAGCCGGTCGAGCGCGGTCTGCCGCGGCCCGGCCGAGAAGATCGAGAACACGCCTTCCGGCAGTTGCGTCATCGGCGCGAGACCGCCGCCGCCGGCAACCGCACGCGTACCGGCGCGCTCGAACGGATTGTTGCGGCAGGCGTCGAACACCAGGATGGCGGTGCGCACCTTTCGGTTCTGCATCCGCTCGATGATGCGGTCGGCCAGGATCGAGGCGTCGCGCACCAGCTCTTCCTGCCCTTCGGTCGCCGCCGGCACGTCGGTCGGCAGCAGGAAATTCTGACCCGCGATTTCAAAACCGTGGCCGGCATAGAAGAAGAACGCGGTGTCGCCGGCGTCAACCGCCTTGTCGAAGGCGAGCAACGTCTGACTGAACGCCTGCCGGTTCTGGTTTTCCGCCACCATCACCGTGAAGCCGAGCTGCTTGAGCGTATCGCCCATGGTGCGGGCGTCGTTGACCGCCTTCTGCAGCTTGGGCACGTTCCGGTAGTCGTTGTTGCCGACCACGAGCGCAACGCGCTTTTCCGCCTGGGCGGGCGCGGCGAATGTGATGCAGGCCGCCACAACGGCCGTCGCGGCCAGGATTCTTGAAAGCCAGGAGGTCATCGAATTCCCCACACGCACGAATGGTCCTGTTGGAACGTGCAAACCGCTTCATGCCATAGTCGGCATGCCATTGCCCACGGTTCAAACGGTTCGATTGATTGCGAATCCCGCGGTCCGGTTTGACGGCCAAGTGACGGTTTTTGCCGTTATTTGTGCGAAAACATTAAGCTTTTTGGGCTTCAATGCAGGTTCCTAGATTGACTTTGGCCATTTCGACCCTATGTTCGCGCTCAACGCGGCCTTGGATCGAAACGCGATTCCCTAGGTTAGCCGCTCGTCTGCGTAAGTCAGAGCCCCCAGCTTTTCAAAAGCGCGCCGTTTCGGGGCAAAACGCGACAGCCTTTTTACCCTCGATTCCGAACGGCGGTGTCGACTAGAGGCTCAATGTCTTTTTCCCATCTCGGTCTTTCCGACAAGGTTCTCGCCGCAGTTGCGGCCACCGGCTACACCACCCCTACACCCATCCAGGAACAGGCAATTCCGCACGTTTTGGCCCGCCGCGACGTTCTCGGCATCGCCCAGACCGGCACCGGCAAAACCGCTGCCTTCGTCCTGCCCATGCTCACGCTACTGGAAAAGGGCCGTGCCCGGGCTCGAATGCCCCGCACCCTGATCCTCGAACCGACCCGCGAACTCGCCGCGCAGGTCAAAGAGAATTTCGACAAATACGGCGCGGGCCAGAAACTCAACGTCGCACTCCTGATCGGCGGCGTCTCCTTTGGCGACCAGGACTCCAAGCTGACCCGCGGCGTCGACGTCTTGATCGCAACCCCTGGTCGCCTGCTCGACCACACCGAACGCGGCGGCCTTCTGCTCACCGGCGTCGAACTCCTCGTCATCGACGAAGCCGACCGCATGCTGGATATGGGTTTCATCCCCGACATCGAACGCATCTGCAAGCTGGTGCCGTTCACGCGCCAGACGCTGTTCTTCACCGCGACGATGCCGCCGGAAATCAGCCGGATCAGCGAAGCCTTTCTGCACAACCCCGAAAGAATCGAAGTCTCGAAGCCGGCGACCACGGCGACGGGCGTGTCTCAATTCCAGGTCCGCGGCGGCCGCGAGCCGCACGAGAAGCGCGAAATCCTTCGCCGCCTGTTGCGCGACGCCAAGGACCTCAACAACGCGCTTATCTTCTGCAATCGCAAGCGCGAAGTCGCCGTTGTTTACAAGTCGCTGCAGAAGCACGGCTTCAGCGTTGGCGCCCTGCATGGCGACATGGATCAATCGGCCCGCACCGCGGCGCTGGATCAATTCCGCAAGGGTGAAATCCCGTTGCTGGTTGCCTCCGATGTCGCCGCCCGCGGCCTCGATATTCCCGCCGTCACCCACGTCTTCAATTTCGACGTGCCGCATCATGCCGACGATTACGTGCATCGTATCGGCCGAACGGGGCGCGCCGGACGCGCCGGCACCGCGATCTCGATCGTCAGCCCGCTAGACAACAAGTCGATCGCTGCGATCGAACGGCTGATCGGACAAACCATTCCCGCCGCCGAAGGCGATTACGCCGTTCACACGGATCCGTCCGGCGACACCGATCAGCCGCGCGAACATCGCTCGCGCGAGGGCGCCCGGGAAGGCTCGCGCGGCAGCCGCAAGCCGCGGCGCGAACGCGAGCCGCGACACGCCAAAGCCATTGATACGCGTAGCGACAAGAGCGCTGATCGCGAACCGCGGCATGCCAAGGGCACGGGCCGCAGCGCCAGGCCGCAGCCGGAGGCAGCGGCCTTCGCGCCGCCCGCGCCCGCTCAGCCTTCACGCGTGCCCTCGATCGGGCGACCCGAGCCGCGGCGCGCCCACCGCGAGGTCGAATCGGAGCCCGCCGATCACTCGCACCTTCCTGCATTCCTGTTGCGGCCCGTTCGCGCCCGCGTCTGATAAGCGTCGATCCCGACGGCCGGAAGCATTTACCGGCCGTTCATCCTCCTCCGTTAACTTGCGGCGATAATTTAATCATTGCTGCAAGGCAACGAGCGGCGCTGCTCGATATTGGGGACGGATCAGTGGTCAAGCTGCTGGACGAACACGAACGCACGATAGCGTTTGCCGAGGTAGCGTTGGGCCAGATCAGATCCCTCCGGCAGACCGCCGTCCCGCGCAACTATGAAATCTGGTACGTCTACGCGACCGGATACAATGCCGCACTCAACAAGATCATCAACGAGACACTGGCACGCAACGGCAAGCTCAGCGAGTCCGATCTCGAACAGATCTACGAAACCTATCTCTCCCACATCAAGACCTCCGATCGTATCGACAAGGTCGGCGCGCGCGTGATCGGCGAAATCGACGACGTAATGGCCCTTATCACCGAGGGACTTGGCATGTCGGAGAACTACGAATCCGAGCTGAGCGGCGCCAACGAGAAGCTCAGGAATGCCAAGAGTCGCGATGAGATCAAGGCGATTGTCGACGGGCTGGTGAAATCGACGCGCGAGATGCGCGAGACCAACAAGGCATTGGAGAACCGCCTGGCGCTATCCAAGACCGAGATCAGCAATCTGCAGCACAGCCTCGAGGCGATCCGCGCCGAGAGCCTGACCGATCCGCTGACCGGACTGGGTAATCGCAAATATTTCGACCGCTCGATCGAGATGGCGGTGGAAGCGGCGCAAGCGAGCGGCGAACCGCTGTCGCTGATGATGTTCGACATCGACCATTTCAAGTCGTTCAACGATTCCTACGGCCATCTCACCGGCGATCAGGTGCTGCGGCTGGTGGCGATCTCGCTGAAGCAGACTATCAAGGGCCAGGACATCACCGCCCGCTACGGCGGCGAGGAATTCGCGGTGGTGCTGCCCAACACCGCGCTGCGCCAGGCGCTGATGGTCGCCGACCACATCCGCCGCGCCGTCATGGCCAAGGAATTGAAGAAGAAATCGACCGGCGAAATTCTCGGACGCGTCACCATATCCGTCGGCGTTTCCATGCTAAAACCGGACGATGACACGGATTCATTGATCGAGCGCGCCGACGCTTGCCTCTACGCGGCCAAGCGCAACGGCCGCAACCGCGTGGTCTGCGAAGCCGACCCCGAATACGCCGACGAGACCCGCAGTCAAGTCGCCTGATCTAGACTCGAATCGCAAGGCTATCTGCGCGGCGCCTTTCGCGCCTTGGTCGCGCCCTTCCTTGTCGCCGGCTTGCGACCCTTAGCCGGCACGGTTGCAGTCGCCCCGGTAACCTTCCGCTTCGCCGCCTTGCGCGCCTTGGGCCGCTTACGAAGCGCCGCGCGTTGGGCCGCGGCCAGCGCCGCCCTCGCCCAGTCAGCCAGTTCCTCGGAATCATCGAACAGGCGCGCCGGCAACTGCCAGTACGAGTTCACGGTCACCGTCTTCGCCCGAGTTTGATACTGAAACGGCTGCGAGCCCTCTGCCTCGAATTGCGGGATGGTCTGGTCATCAGCCCGGAAATACAGCCCGGCCCGCAGCGCCAGCGCGAAGTTGGTGCCGTCAGCGGAAATGCCAAAACCGGAAAACATCCGGCGGATGGTGACCGGGCCGAAATCGGCGAACAGGTCGATCAAGAAATCGCGGTCCATCTGCAGTCCAACAATCGCGGTCAGGTCAGCCGTGGTTATTGATAGCGCACAACCAATTGGAACGGAATATTCGGAAATCCATTGAAACGGAATGAACCGCTCGGGAGGTGCCGTGAAAGCCCCAGTGTCAGCGCCAAGAGACATTCTGGCCGAGGCGATCCAGGGACGTCGCGCCGTCCTGTTCGTCGGGGCCGGTGTTTCGATGTCTGTCGGGCTGCCATCATGGCAAACGCTGATCGATCATTTGCTCGATGAGCTCGAGCTCGATCGCGATGTCGTCGAGGGGATGAACGAAGGCTATCAGATGCTCGCGGAATTCTATCGGCTGAAGCAGGGCAGCATCGGTCCGCTACGTAGCTGGCTGGACCGAAACTGGAAGGTCGCATGCGATCGGGTCTCGACATCGCAACTTCACAAGCTGATCGTGGACCTCGACTTCCCGACGATCTACACCACCAATTACGATCGCAACCTAGAAACTGCGTTCGAGGCTCACAAAAAGCCCTATGCGAAAATAACCAATGCAAAGGAAATCGCGGACGCTCCCGAGGGCGTGACGCAGATCATCAAGTATCACGGTGACTTCGACGATGACAGTTCGCTGGTGCTGACCGAGACCGACTTCTTCAATCGGCTGTCGTTCGATTCACCGCTCGATATCAAATTCCGCGCCGACGCGCTTGGGCGGCCGATCCTGTTCATTGGCTACAGTATGTCCGATCCAAACATCCGCCTGCTGTTGCACCGCATCTGGGAGATCTGGGAAAGGTCGGGCCGCAAGGAGGATCGCCCGCGCTCGTTCGTGTTCATGCCCTCGCCCAATCCGGTGCAGGAAGCCCTGCTCGCGCGATGGGGGATTACGGTGCTTACGCCGGAAAGCGGCACGTCCATGGACGATGCCCTCGTCGCGCTGCTCTCCGACCTTCAGTCGAGAATATGCAAGCTTACGGAGCCCAGGAAAGGGAAGAATAGCGACGCAGAGCCGGAAAAGCCCGCGGTCAACCCTTCGCCGGCGTCAGTTGAACCGACTCGCCGCAGCCGCAGGCGGAAATCTGGTTAGGGTTGTTGAAGATGAACTGGGCCTGGAGCTTGTCGGCCTTGTAGTCCATTTCGGTGCCGAGCAGGAACAGGACCGCCTTGGGATCGACCAGGATCTTGACGCCCCGGTCCTCGACCACTTCGTCGGTCGGGCGGATCTCATGGGCGTATTCCACCGTATAGGATTGCCCGGCGCAGCCGCCATTTTTGATGCCGACGCGCAGGCCGACGATTTCGGAATCGGCGCGTTTGGTCAGCTCCGTGATCCGCGCGGCGGCGGCCTCGGTCAGCTTCATCACCTGCGGGCGCGGCCGCGGCTTCTGCTTGGATTGGACGGTGGTATCCATTGCAGTCGATCTCCGGCGTCGCACGGCGGCGACGAGCTATCATGCCATTAAAATAACAACGAAATTCCCACTGTGAAGGTCTCTCGTCATGAACTCGATCAGAACCCCTCGAAACGCTCCGCACGCCCGCTAGTAAATCTTCCAAATTCCCGGCGTCGCCAGTTCCAGCAAATGGTTGTCCGGGTCGCGGAAGTAGATGCTCTTCCCGCCGCGCGGCCAATCCGTCCTGCCTTCGATCGCGACATTGTGCTTGCCGAGTGCCTCTTCCCACCCCGGCAGTTCGGGCGCCGGGATGGCAAAGGCCATATGGACGGGGCCGCTGCCGTCATGCGGCGGAATGGTGCCCCCGGGGAGTTGGATCGTCTCGGGTGCCGAGCCGCGGCGAAACAGCAGCAGCACGCTTCTTCCACTCACGTCGAAAGCAACGAACCGCGAATCCGCCGTCAGCGCTTCCAGACCCAAAACCTCCTCGTAGAACGTGCGGGCGCGGTCGAGGTCATCGACGTACAGCGCAGTTTCGATGACGCCGGACAGTTTCGGCAACGGATTCCTTCACCACATGTTGAGGACGAGGCGCGCCTCGTCGGACATACGATCCGGCGTCCAGGCCGGATCCCACACCAGGTTCACATTGACGACGCCGACGCCGGGAACGCTGGCGATCGCGTTCTCGACCATGGTCGGCAGTTCGCCGGCCGCCGGACAGTTCGGCGTGGTCAGCGTCATTGTCACGTCGACGGCACGGTCGTCCTTGAGATCGACCTTGTAGATCAGGCCAAGCTCATAGATATCGGCCGGAATCTCCGGGTCGAACACCGTCTTCAGCGCGGCGACGATTTCGGTCCCCAGCCGCTCGGTCTCGTCCGGCGGCAGCGCCGAGTTGGTTTGCATATTGGCTGACTTGACTTCGGCCGTGTCACTCATGCGAACAAATCCCGCGCCTTGATCAGCGCCTGTGCCAGATGGTCGACTTCTTCACGGGTATTATACATTCCAAACGACGCGCGGCAGGTGGCTGTGACATTGAACCGCTCTAAAAGCGGCATCACGCAATGGGTGCCGGCGCGCACGGCGATCCCCTGCCGGTCGATCACGGTCGCGACGTCGTGGGCGTGCGCTCCCTTCATCTCGAAGGAGATCACCGGCCCCTTGCCGCGCGCGGTGCCGATCAGGCGCAGCGAATTGATTTCGCGCAGTCGCTCCTGGGCGTAATTCAAGAGATCATGCTCGTGGGCGGCGACCCGCTCCTTGCCGATCGACGTGACGTAGTCGATCGCGGCGCCCAGCCCGATCGCCTCGACGATCGGCGGCGTTCCGGCCTCGAACTTGTGCGGCGGGTCGCCATAGGTGACCCAGTCCTTTGCCACCTCGCGGATCATCTCGCCGCCGCCATTATAGGGCCGCATCGCGACCAGGTGCTGATGCTTGGCGTAGAGCGCGCCAATCCCAGTCGGACCATAGATCTTGTGGCCGGTGAAGGCATAGAAATCGCAATCGAGGTCCTGCACGTCGATCGGCAAGTGCACAGCGCCTTGCGCGCCGTCGACCAGCACCGGAATGCCGCGGTCATGGGCGAGCCTCACGACTTCCTTGACCGGGACGAAGGTGCCAAGCGCGTTGGACATCTGGGTGATGGCGACGAGCTTGGTGCGCGGCGTCAGCAGCTTCTCGAATTCCTCGATCAGGAAATTGCCGTCGTCGTCGACCGGCGCCCATTTGATCACGGCGCCATGGCGCTCGCGCAAAAAATGCCAGGGCACAATATTGGAGTGGTGCTCCATGATCGAGAGCACGATCTCGTCGCCCTGTTTGATGTTGGGCTCGCCCCAGGACGATGCCACCAAATTGATGGCCTCGGTAACATTGCGGGTGAAGATAATTTCTTCACTACGCCCTGCATTGATGAATTTCGCCACCGTGGCACGGGCACCCTCGTAAGCCTCGGTAGCGGCATTGGCGAGGTAATGCAGGCCGCGATGCACGTTGGCGTATTCGGTTGTGTAAGCCTTGGTCATGCGGTCGAGCACGGCCATCGGCTTCTGCGCGGAGGCCGCGTTGTCCAGATAGACCAACGGTTTGCCGTAGACCTTCATCGCCAGCGCGGGAAAATCCTCGCGCACGCGGGCGACGTCATAGGCGCCATTCTTGACCGCCGGGTGCTGCGTCATCCTCGTGCCTCCAGCCAACGCTGCGCGGCGGCAATTGCGAGTTCGCGCAGGTCGTCGTTGACGATGGATTCGATCGCCTCTCCAACAAACGCCTGGATCAGCAGCGCTTGGGCTTCCTTTTCGGAAAGGCCGCGGGCACGCAGATAGAACAGCAGGCTCTCGTCGAGCGCGCCGGTGGTGGCGCCATGGCCGCAGGTGACGTCGTCGGCGAAGATTTCGAGTTCCGGCTTGTTGTCGGCCTCGGCGTCGTCGGACAACAGCAGCGCCCGCGTCATCATCTTGGCGTCGGTCTTCTGCGCGTCCGGGCGCACGACGATGCGGCCCTGGAACACCGAATGGCCGCGGTCGTCGACCACGGCCCGGAAAACCTCGCGGCTGGCGCAATGCGGCACCGCGTGATCCATGAACAGCGTGGTGTCGGCGTGCTGGCGGCCGTTGAGCAGATTGACGCCGTTGGTTTCGACCCGGGAGCCCTCGCCAGCAAACGCGATGGTCGCCTGGTAGCGGCTGACGGCCGCGCCTGAGGTCATACCAAAAGTGTTGAAATGCGCATGTGCGCCTAGCGTCACCGCGGCAGAGGATATGTTGAACGCATCACGGCCATCCTCGATCAATCGAACATGGTCGAGCCGCGAATTATCGCCGATTGCGACGATCAGGGAGTCATGCGTTTGATAGGCCTTCACGCCATCGGCCGCGATATAGCTTTCGACCAGCGTCGCGCCGGCATCCTCGCCGAGACGCAGCAGGGAACGGGTGAATATCGCAGCCGGCGTGGCGCCACCAGCAACATGAATGATCTGCAGCGGCTGCTTCAGCACGACGCCATTGGCGATCTCGATCACGACGCCATCGGTCATCATCGCGCTGTTGAGCGCGACCATCGGATTGGCATTGTCGGGCGTGAATAACTGGGTCTGCAGCGCGGCATCGCCGGTCTCCAGCACGGCGCGCAGGGTGCGGACGGTAACGCCCTTCTCCAGTCCCTCCAGTTCGGAAAGCTTCGGCGCGAACACGCCGTCCACCAGTACCAGCCGGCGGGCGCCCTTGATCGCCTGCAGCTTCACGGCGGCTGCAGCCTGCTTCAGTGCCGCCGCATCTGGTTCGGCCGCCAGCGGTAGCACCTCGCGCATCAGCGCGCGCAAATCGGTGTATTTCCAGTCCTCGAGCCGGCGATGCGGCAAACCCACACGATCATAGACCTCGAAGGCGGTATTCCGCGCTTCGGCGATCTTGCCGCCGCCCGGCAGCCGATCGCGCACCACCGCAAAGCTCTCGCTCAGCGCGCGGCCGGTCTCGTTTTTTGCCAGAACTACATTCATCACAAATCCGCTTCCCGTCAGGCCGCGTCTTCGAACTGGGTATAGCCGGAAGCCTCGAGCTCCAGCGCCAGATCCTTGCCGCCGCTTTTGACGACCCGGCCTTTCGACATCACGTGCACGAAGTCAGGCACGATGTAGTTGAGTAGCCGCTGGTAGTGCGTGATAACCACCATGGCACGGTCGGGCGAACGCAGCGCGTTGACGCCGTCGGCGGCGATACGCAGCGCGTCGATGTCCAGGCCGGAATCCATTTCATCGAGGATGCAGACGGCCGGCTCGAACAGCGCCATCTGCAAAATCTCGTTGCGCTTCTTCTCGCCGCCGGAGAAGCCGACATTGACGCCGCGCTTGAGCATGTCCTGCGGGATGTTGAGCGATTTTGCGACTTCGCGCACCTTCTTGAGAAAGTCGGGCGTGGAGAACTCGCTCTCGCCACGCGCCTTGCGCTGCGCATTCAGCGCGGTGCGCAGGAAATTCATGGTGGCGACGCCGGGGATTTCGACCGGGTACTGGAACGCCAGGAACACGCCCTTGGCGGCGCGCTCGTCCGGCTCCATTTCCAGGAGGTCTTCGCCCCTGAACAGGATTTCACCATCGGTGACTTCGTAACCGGGCTTGCCAGCAATGACGTGCGAGAGCGTGGATTTGCCGGAGCCGTTCGGCCCCATGATCGCGTGCACCTCGCCCGGGTTCACAGTCAGCGTCAGTCCGTGGAGAATCTCGCGATCCTCGACGCGAACCTTCAGGTCTTTAACTTCGAGTAATGGCATAACTTTCCCTTGTGGAAATTCGTTTAGTGGCGCTGCCGGATCGGGCGCTCATAGGCGACAATCGCGGCGTCCGGGCACGCGCTTTCCAGACTTGCGATCTCGTCAAGCTTGACCGCATCGAGTTCCGCCGCTGCGATCAAATTGCAAAGTCCGTCGCCGACAGCCGCGCGGCAGTTCGCCCGATAGGCCATCAGAAAAACACCCATCCTGTCGGCGGCGGCCGCAAGGCGGCGTGCCTGCGCGGCGCTTGGCCGGAACCACTCTGAGTTGTCGAGCCGCGACAAACTGGCTTCATCGATCTCGTTCAAGATCGGCAACAGCGCGCGCATCTCGCTGATATCAGTTGCGATCATCCGACGCTGCCCTCCAGCGAGATCGAGATCAGCTTCTGCGCCTCAACCGCGAACTCCATCGGCAGTTGCTGCAGCACGTCCTTGACGAAGCCATTGACTACGAGGCCGACGGCTTCTTCCTGCGACAGGCCGCGCTGGACGCAATAGAACAGCACGTCCTCGGAAATTTTCGACGTCGTCGCTTCGTGCTCGAAGGTTGCCGACGAGTTCTTCGCTTCGACGTACGGCACTGTGTGCGCGCCGCATTTGTCGCCGATCAAAAGCGAGTCGCACGCCGTGTAGTTGCGCGCGCCGGTCGCCTTGCGGTGGGCGGTGACGAGGCCGCGATAGGTGTTCTGCGACACGCCGGCCGCGATGCCCTTGGAGATGATCCGGCTCGACGTGTTCTTGCCGAGATGGATCATCTTGGTGCCAGAGTCGACCTGCTGGTGACCGTTCGAAATCGCGATCGAGTAGAATTCGCCGCGCGAATTGTCGCCGCGCAGGATGCAGCTCGGATACTTCCAGGTGATCGCCGAACCGGTTTCCACCTGGGTCCAGGAAATCTTCGAATGGTCGCCGCGGCAGTCGCCGCGCTTGGTGACGAAATTGTAGATGCCGCCGACGCCTTCGGAATTGCCGGGATACCAGTTCTGCACCGTCGAATATTTGATCTCGGCGTCGTCAAGCGCCACGAGTTCGACCACGGCGGCATGAAGCTGGTTCTCGTCGCGCTGTGGTGCGGTACAGCCTTCGAGATAGCTGACGTAAGATCCCTTGTCGGCGATGATCAGCGTGCGCTCGAACTGGCCGGTATTGCGTTCGTTGATGCGGAAGTACGTCGACAATTCCATCGGGCAGCGCACGCCCGGCGGCACGTAGACGAATGAACCGTCGGAGAATACCGCCGAGTTCAGCGTCGCGAAGTAATTGTCCGAGGTCGGCACGACCGAGCCGAGATACTGCTTCACCAGCTCGGGATGTTCGCGGATCGCCTCCGAGATCGGCATGAAGATCACGCCGGCGGTCTTCAGCTCCTTCTGGAAGGTGGTCGCCACCGAAACCGAGTCGAACACCGCGTCGACCGCGATCTTGCGGTTAGCCGACGGCTCGCCGCCGGGCGGGGGCTCAACGCCCTCGAGAATGGCGACTTCGCGCAAGGGGATGCCAAGCTTCTCGTAGGTCTTGAGGATTTCGGGATCGATTTCGTCGATCGACGACAACGTCTTCTTCGGCTTCGGCGCCGCGTAATAGTGGATGTCCTGGTAGTCGATCTTGGGATAGTTGACGCGCGCCCAGGTCGGCTCGGTCATGGTCAACCAGCGGCGATAGGCCTCCAGACGCCATTCCAGCATCCAGGCCGGCTCGCTCTTTTTGGCGGAGATGAAGCGGACGGTGTCTTCCGACAGCCCCTTGGGGGCCTTGTCGGACTCGATCAGCGTCTCGAACCCATATCGATATTGGTCGACGTCGATGCGCCGTACGCGCTCGACCGTCTCTTGTACGGCTGGCATTCCATCCTCCGCTCGCGGTTTCAAGGACCGCGGTGGAACAATTCAAAATCAGTGACGAAGCATTTCCGGCGAAACGGACTTAGAACGTTTCAAGCCGTGTTTCGTCGCCCTCTAAGTAAGGCATCGGCAAGCTTTCGCCAAGCCTCAAGGGCCAAATCAATGTCTGTCTCCGTGGTAGACCAGCCCAGACTGAGCCGCACCGCTCCCTGCGCCAATTCCCTGCTGAACCCCATGGCGGCCAGAACGTGGGACGGCTGCACCTTGCCAGAGGAGCAGGCGGAGCCCGACGATACCGCAATACCGCCGAGATCGAAGCCAATCACCGCCGTCTCGGCTCGAAGCCCGCGAACGGTAAACAGCGTGGTATTGGGCAGGCGCGGCGCATCCACTGAAAACACAATTATTTCAGGTGTTTGGTTCAGCCCCTTCTCAAGGCGCTCACGCAAGGCCTGCTGCCGGGCGGCATTAGCCGGCAGCTCGGCCATCGCCACCTTGATGGCTGCGCCAAAGGCGGCGATACCGGCGACATTCTCGGTTCCCGCCCTGCGGCCCAACTCCTGGCCGCCGCCGCGGAGCAGCGGCTCCAGCCCCTGCACCTCCTCGGCCAGGACCAGCGCACCAACACCCTTGGGGCCGCCGATCTTGTGCCCAGACAGGGTGATTAGATCTGCCCGTATCGAGTTGATATCGAAGGGTATTTTTCCGAATGCCTGGATCGCATCGACATGCAGCAGCCCGCCTGCTTCATGCACGATGTCAGCGACTTCACCGACCGGTTGAATGGCGCCGGTCTCGTTGTTGGCCAGCATCACCGAAACCAGCGCCGGCGGCCCTTCAGTAAGCAACGCACGCAGATGGGCGGGGTCGACCAAGCCGGCACCGGAGACCTTAATGGCCGCGATCGTCTCCGCCGGAAACCGGCCTCCCGACAGCACCGACGTGTGCTCGATGGCTGAGACCACCAGCCGCTGGACCGGCGAGCCCGTGCCCCGGCGCAATCCCGGCGCCAGCGCCATTGCATTGGCTTCGGTGCCGCCGGAAGCAAACACCACATCCTGCGGACGGGCGCCGACGGCCGCCGCGATCGCGGCCCGTGCATCCTCGACGAGCCGGCGCGCCTGACGCCCTTCGGTATGCACCGACGAGGGATTGCCGGCCAAATCCCAAGCGGCCGCCATCGCCTGCCTCGCTTCGGGGCGAAGCGGCGTCGTCGCATTCCAGTCGAGATAGATCCGATCGGGCATTGCTGTATGATATTACCTGCATCCGCGAGGTTGGGCCTGGTGTCGTCGCAACACGCCTTATGGCAATTGTGGATCCTGCCGTCTCGTACAATCATAGGCTAACGCCTTGAACAGCCTTCCAGATGTTCAAGGTGCTTGCTTTTTGCCCCTCGCCTCATGCTAGAAGGCCGCAACCAGTTCACGGGAGCGCCGTTCCCGCATCGTCCAACGACGCATGATCACATTCTTTTCCGCCGGATCACGTCCGTTGCTTAGGGATCATCAATGCCTGAAGTAATTTTCACCGGCCCCGCGGGCCGACTCGAAGGCCGTTACCATCCGGCCAAGCAGAAGAATGCGCCGATCGCGATGATCCTGCATCCGCACCCGCAGTTTCACGGCACAATGAATCATCAGATCGTCTACCAGTGCTACTACGCGTTTGCGCATCGCGGCTTCTCGGTCCTGCGATTCAATTTCCGCGGCGTCGGCCGCAGCCAGGGCTCGTTCGACCACGGCACCGGCGAATTGTCGGACGCGGCGTCCGCGCTCGACTGGGCGCAGACCATCAATCCCGAAGCGCGCGCCTGCTGGGTCGCAGGCTTTTCGTTCGGCGCCTGGATCGGCATGCAGCTCTTGATGCGCCGACCCGAAGTCGAAGGTTTTATTTCGATCGCGCCGCCCGCCAATCTCTACGACTTCTCCTTCCTGGCGCCCTGCCCGTCATCAGGCCTGATCGTGCATGGCGAGAAGGATGCGGTGGTGCCGCCGAAGGACGTCAACACGCTGGTCGAGAAGCTGAAGACACAAAAAGGCATCGTGATCGATCAGCAGATCATCCCCGGCGCCAACCACTTCTTCGACGGCAAGCTGGAGCCGCTGATGGAGACGGTGACCGGCTATCTCGACATGCGGCTCGCCAACGTCCGCTGATGTTAACCAAGATGCGTAGCCCGGATGGAGCGCAGCGAAATCCGGGGACTGCTGCAAGAGTGGTGACATTCCCGGATTGCGCTGCGCTCCATCCGAGCTACGATTTCATGCTGGAGCAAACTTCAGCGCTGCGATCCCGGCCAGCACCAGCATGATGCCTGCGATCTTCGGCGCGCTCAGCGTCTCGCCGAACAGCAGCACGCCCATCATCAGCGTGCCGGCGGCGCCGATCCCGGTCCACACCGTGTAAGCCACGCCAATTTCCAGCACCTGCAGCGCCCGCCCAAGCAGAAAGACGAATGCGGCCAGCAACGCGAACGAGGCGATGCTCCAGCCGAAGCGCGTGTAGCCGTCGGCATATTTCATCGCGATCGCCCAGCCGACATCGAGGAGCCCGGCGGTAACGAGCGCGACCCAGGCGACCTGCGGGGACATGGCTGCCTCACGCCGCCAGCTTCAGCATGTGGGCGTTATGGCGCACCAGGAACGCGTGCAGCAATTGCGGATAGTCGGACCCCACCGCCGTGCGCACGCTCGGCCGCTTCGCCAGCACCCCTCGCCATGCACGGACCTTCGGCGTATCGGCGAAGACCGAGAGATCGGTCAGTTGATCGAACACGTCGAAGTAACGGAAGATCGGCGCGAACACCGCGTCCACCAGACTGAAGTTTTCGCCGGCAAAGAACGGCCCCGTGCCCAGCGCCTCCTCGACGCGCGAAAACTTTGCGGCGACGGCCTGCCGCTTGCTTTCGAACACCGCGGGATCACCCGTCGTCTCCAGACCCCAGAGCTCGCTCAGAATGGTGGACCCGAACTCCATCCAGGCCCGGTGCTGCGCGCGCTGGAGCGCTTCCTGCAGATGCAGCTTGGCGCCGCCCTGGGTTTCCTCGATGTATTCGCAAATCACGTTGCTTTCGAACAGCGCGACCTCCTTGCCGTCTTTGCCGGTCACGACCAGTACCGGCACCTTGCCGAGGGGCGATATCTTCAAAAACCAGTCCGGCTTGTTGGCGAGATCGATGTCGACCCGCTCGAACGGAACGCCCTTCTCGGTGAGCGCGATCACGGCGCGCTGCACATAGGGACAAAGCTTGTGACTGATTAAAGTGAGCTTCTGCGCCATGACGACCTCTCAAACGCGAAGGCCGGCCGGCCTTCGCTCCATGCATCTGCATGTAAAGTAAATGCACCTGCATGTAGTCGTCAAGGTCGATGCAATTGCATCAACATATCTTGAACCGCGTCACGGTCGCGCGATGATGCCGCCGGTCATCGGGAGCGGCACCCCGGTTGTGGCGGGGTAGCTCAGCGGCAGGCCTTTCAGGCCGCGCGCAGCCAGAAATCCAAATGCCTGCGCCTCGATGGCGTCGGATGCCCAGCCCAGGGTGTCAGCCGCCCGGACGGTCGCGGGTGCCAGACACTCACGCAGCATGCGCAGCATGGTCAAGTTGCGGGCGCCGCCACCGGCCACGATCCAGTTCTTCGGTTCCTTCGGCAGCAAGGGCACCACCCGGGCAATTGCGGCGACGGTAAAGGCGGTCAGCGTGGCCGCGCCATCCTCGGGCGCCATATCGCCGAGCTTTAGCCCCGCAAAATCGTTGCGATCGAGCGATTTCGGCGGAGGCATTGAGAAGAACGGCATCTCCAATGCACGGTTGATCCAGGCCGGGTCGACCTTGCCCAGCGCGGCGGTGCGGCCCTCGGTATCGAAGCGCTGGTTCATGCGGCGGAACATGTGGTCGTCGAGCAGCGCGTTGCCCGGACCGGTATCGCAGGCGATCAACGTGTCGCCGTCGATATAGGTGATATTGGCGACCCCGCCGATGTTGACCACGACAGTCGGCCCCTCCCAGTCCAGCGATTGGGCGAGCGCGCGGTGATAGACCGGCACAAAGGGCGCGCCCTGCCCGCCGGCTTCGACATCTGCAGCGCGGAAATCGTACATAACCGGAATGTGGATCATCCTGGCGAGCGTCAGCGCGTCGCCGATCTGGACCGTCAACTTTTTCTCGGGCCGGTGCAGCACGGTCTGGCCGTGAAAGCCGACGATGTCGATGTCGTCGAAGCGCATCCGGTGTTGCGCGGTAAAGGCAGCCACCGCCTCGGCGTGCGCTGAGGTGACGACCCGCTCGGCTTCGCGCAGGCAGCCGGGTCGCGCCGCGCGATCCGGCAGGTCGGCGGCCTCATACAGCGCCTGGCGCAACAGGCCGCGCTCCGTATCGGTATAGGGCCGGTATCCGGACGGTCCGAGCGCGTTGACCCGGCGGCCGTCGGTTTCGATCAAAGCGACATCCACCCCGTCGAGCGAGGTGCCGCTCATCAAACCTAATGCCGTCAACATCATAGTCGATGGTGCCTTTGAAACGCCCTGCTCGATACGTCCCGCCGACGACGACCAGCTTGTGCCAAACACGCACATCTTATAATGCCACAGCGCCCGGTCCCGCGGCAGCCTGTTCCGCCATGGTTCCCGCAAACAGTTACAATTACAGTGAAAATAGAATGATCAAAGCAGCCCGCCCATGACCGCATTTAAATCAGATTTCCTGAATGTTTTACAGGAGCGCGGCTTCATCCACCAATGCTCCGATTTCGAGGGCCTCGACGCGCTGGCCGCCAAGGGCCAAGCCACGGCCTATGTCGGCTACGACTGCACGGCGCCCTCGCTCCATATCGGCAATTACCTCACCATGATGATGCTGCACTGGCTGCAGCAGAGCGGAAACAAGCCGATCACCCTGATGGGCGGCGGCACCACCATGGTCGGTGACCCCTCCGGCAAGGACGAAACGCGCGCCATCCGCACCATCGAGGAAATCGAGGCCAACAAGGCCTCGATCCGCGGCGTGTTTGCGAAGGTGCTACGCTACGGCGACGGCCCGAGCGATGCCATCATGCTCGATAATGCCGAATGGCTGACGAAGCTGAACTATATCGAGATGCTGCGCGAGATCGGCCGGCATTTCTCCGTCAACCGCATGCTGACGATGGATTCGGTCAGGCTCCGGCTCGAGCGCGAGCAGGAGATGAGCTTCATCGAGTTCAACTACATGGTGTGCCAGGCCTATGACTTCGTCGAGCTGGCGCGGCGCACCGGCTGCCGGTTGCAGATGGGCGGCTCCGATCAATGGGGCAACATCGTCAACGGCGTCGATCTCGGCCGCCGCATGGGCACGCCGCAACTGTTCGCATTGACCACGCCGCTGCTCACGACCGCGTCGGGCGCCAAGATGGGCAAGACCGCGCAGGGCGCGGTGTGGCTCAACGCCGACCAGTTCTCGCCTTACGATTTCTGGCAATACTGGCGCAACGTTGAGGACGCCGACGTCGTGAAATTTCTAAAGTTGTTCACGACCTTGCCGATGAGAGAGATTCAGAAACTCGCGGCATTGCAGGGCGGCGAAATCAACGAAGCCAAGAAGGTGTTGGCGACGGAGGCGACCGCGCTGCTGCATGGCCGGGACGCCGCAAACACCGCCGCCGAAACCGCCCGGCAAACCTTCGAGCAAGGCGCGATTGCGGAGAACCTGCCGACTGTGGAAGTTACGCGCGGCGAGCTCGAAGCCGGCGCCGCCGTGCTGGGACTGTTCGTGAGAGCGGGCCTCGTGACCTCGAATGGCGAGGCGCGGCGTCAGATCAAGGGCGGTGGCTTGCGCGTCAACGACGCCGCCGTGACCGACGAGAAAATGGTGCTCACGCCGTCCAATCTCACGCCGGAAGGCGTCATCAAACTTTCCATGGGGAAGAAAAAGCACGTCCTGCTCAAGCCGGCCTGATTGGTCCTGCATAGGCGCATTCGCTTTTGAGGCTTGCGGGGATCAGCGGAAACGCGCTCCCTGCGTCCCATGGATAACAAGACGCCAGAGGGAGACGCGTTAGCGAGGCCGCTCAAGCCGGGGCGAATTGCGCTCAACGTGCTGGCGCTGTGCTTTACGCTGGCGCTGCTCGGCCGCGGCCTCGGCGAGAGCTTTACGGTTTTCCTCAAACCGATCTCGGAGAATTTCGGCTGGGATCGCGCGGAAGTCGTCTCAGTCTATTCGCTGACCTGGCTGGCCGGCGGACTGATGGCGCCAGTGGTCGGCCGGCTGTTCGACCGCTATGGCCCGCGCATCGTCTATTCGCTGGGACTGCTGCTGCTCGGCGGCGCGTTTCTGGTGGCGTCGCGGGCGCAGGCGCTGTGGCAGTTCCAGATGAGCGTCGGCGTTTCCGTCGGGATCGGCATCGCCTTCATCGGCAACGTACCTAATTCGATTCTGCTCGGCCGCTGGTTCGGCCCGCGATTGCCCACCGCGATGGCGGTAGTCTATTCCGCGGCCGGCGCAGGCGTGCTGGTACTGCTGCCGGGATCGCAGCTTCTGATCGATCACATCGGCTGGCGCGGCGCCTACCAGACGTTCGGTATCATTGCGCTATGCCTGCTGCTGCCGTTGTTGCTGCTGCCATGGCGGCTGTTCTCCACGGGCTCACCGCACATCGCCAAAAAGGCCGATCCCGATTTCGTCGACGGCGGCTGGACGCTTGCAAGCGCGATGCGTCACCACGCGTTCTGGGCGCTGTTTTCGACCTTCTTCTTTACGGCCGTGGGGATGTATGCGCTTGCGGCGCAGATCGTCGCCTATCTGATCGATGCCGGCTTCCCGCCGCTCCAGGCTGCAACCGCCTGGGGCTTTTCCGGCGTCGTGCTGCTGTTCGGCATGCTGGGCGTGACCCAGCTCGATGCCATGATCGGACGAAGGCCGTCGGTGCTGCTCAGCTACGCCATCTCGATCGTCGGCATTATCTTGCTCTGGCTGCTGCAGTTCTATCCGAACTTCTGGCTGCTCGGCGCCTTCGTCGTGACCTTCGGCAGCATGATTGGCTCCCGCGGGCCGCTGATCACGGCGACCGCAATGAAGATCTTTCGCGGCGAACGGGTCGGCACCATCTACGGCACGATTTCGATTGGCAGCGGCCTTGGCTCGGGGCTAGGCGCCTGGGCCGGCGGCCTGATCCATGATTGGAACCACAGCTACAATCCCGTGATCGCGTTCGCGCTGGTGGCCGTGGTGCTCGGGATGATCCCGTTCCTGATCGTGCCGGCATTGCGGCGATAGCTAAACCTCGGCCCGATTTGCGGGGCTCCTGCTTTTGGCCGCGATCGTTTCAAGCAGCCAACTCTTGAATGACAGCATCGCAGGCGATGCTTTTCGGGAGTGCAGCGACGTAATCCAATAATCGCCGAGCGCCACTTCGATCCTAAAGGGACGTACGAGCCGCCGTTGCCGGACCTCGTCGTCAAACAACGCCGCCGGCAATAACGCAACGCCGAAACCGCGCGCTGCTGCGCTGGCGATCGTGATGGATGAATCGAACACCATGCCCTTGAGAACCGGGCTCTGCAGTCCCGCCGCGGTAAACCAGCGCGACCATTCGTCCTGTCGGTAGGAACGCAGCAGCACCTCGCGTTTGAGATCCGCCGGCCGGTTCAGCCTGCGAGCCAATGCGGGCGCACAGAACGGGGTAAATGGCGCCCCCATCAAGTGGGTTGCCTCAGTGCCATGCCAGAGGCCATCGCCAAACCTGATCGCGTAATCGAGGCCTTCACCCGCGATGTCGATGCGGTTGTTGTTGGTGAACAGGCGCAAATCGATCCGCGGATATGCCTTCCTGAAAACGTCGAGCCGCGGCAGCAACCATCCCGAAGCGAAGGTACCGACCACGCCGACCGTAATGACGTCCTGGTAGCGACCGTCCTCAAAACGATTGAGCGTTTCGGTGAGCCGACCGAAGGCCTCGACAATGCTCGGCAGCAGCAATTGTCCTTCGTCGGTGAGCGCGACACCCCGCGGCAGCCGGCGAAACAACTGTACGCCAAGCCGGTCCTCCAGCCCTTTCACGTGCTGGCTGACGGCGGCCTGCGTGACGCGAAGCTCTAGCCCAGCTCGGGTGAAACTCAGGTGACGCGCCGTCGCTTCAAAGGCCCGCAGCGCATTGAGCGGAAGGTGTGAAAGCTTCATCGGGCGGCGCATCGTTCGTCCTTAGTTTTTCTTATGCCTGCCCGCAGAACTGTTCGTTTGTCAAGACAAGGACCGGTCGGCACCTTGTCGGCCACAAGCATGGAGAGATTCGTAATGATCACCAGGAGACAGTTTCAGTTAGGATTGGGCACGGCGCTAATCGCGACTGCTTTGAGCGGCCGGCAAGCGATACGCGCATCGACCGCACATCAGCGACTGATCGACGAGATCAGGCGTTTGGAGAGCGAGAGCGGCGGGCGGCTCGGTGTTTGTGTGCTGGACACGGCAACGGACACTCGTCATATCCACCGGGGTGACGAACGTTTCCCGATGTGCAGCACCTTCAAGGCACTGGCAGCCGCGGCTATTCTTGCGCGCGTAGACGCCGGCAAGGAACAGTTGACGCGGCGCATTACCTTCGACGCCTCCGCACTCGTCACGTACTCCCCCGTAACGGAAAAGCATGCCGGTAGCGACGGCATGACGCTCGCCGAGATTTGCGAAGCGGCGGTGACGTTGAGCGACAACACGGCCGGCAATCTGCTGCTCGCCAGCATCGGCGGACCTCCGGCACTGACTGCCTTCGCACGGAGCCTCGGCGACCAGGTCACGCGGTTAGACCGGGATGAGCCCTCGCTCAATGAGGCTTTGCCCGACGATGCCCGCGATACCACGACACCGAATGCGATGGCGTCCAATTTGCAGGCCCTTATCGTTGGGACTACGGCACTGTCGGCTCAATCGCGCGAGCAACTGACGGCATGGTTGATCGCTAACAAAACCGGCGACACGCGACTGCGTGCAGGCGTTGCGAAAGATTGGCGCGTCGGCGACAAGACCGGCACTGGTGCCCGCGGCACTGCTAATGACATCGCCGTGACCTGGCCACCCGGCAAGGCGCCCATCGTGATCACGGCCTATCTGACTGGCGCCACCGTTTCTGCCGCGCAGCAAAACGCCACTCTGGCTTCGGTCGCGCGGGCGGTCTCGGCGATGGCAATTGGCTAGGTGCCGAATGCACCCAGCAACTGCCGGATTATCCGTAGCGACAATCGTCCTCTACACTGCAGTGCCGAGTTTGGCCCCATCAATCGGGTCGGAGGATATATTTGCCGGCAGGCCGGCATTTTCCGAAGCAGAACAGCCTGCGCGAACGCCAGCCGATTGCAGAGATATCAGACCAATGGCGGATGGTATTCCCGAACTCGAGTACCGGATCGATCTCTCCGTGGCCGGCAGACTCACGGCGGTGCAGACGGATCAGGTCTTGTGGTATCTCGTGCTCTGCTCACCGCCGGATATCAGGATCATGTGCGTCACCTACCAATCCAACGGCGTGGCGGTTGGCGACAGAATTATCGTGAGAGGCGGATACCGGCGACGCGACGCCAACCATGTCCTGTTGGATTCGTGTCTGGCAAGCAGACCAGAGCAGTGATTTCTGCCGAGAGACAGTCTGCGGCGGTGTCTGGCTAATTATTCGGCGGCAGTTCGATCGGGTTGTTGTTCTGCTTGCCGGTATTGAATTCGAAGATCTTTCGCAGCACGCCGGGCATCACTGCCGAAATCGGATTAACGCGCAGCACGGGCTGGCCCGGCGTGCCGACCACCTCGTAGGTCACGCCGATAAGGCCCTCATTACTGCCGCCACCGAGGAACAGGCCGAGCACGGGAATCTGGCCGAACATGTTGTTCAATCCATACATCGGAACGAAGGTGCCGCTCATGCGAACCTGATTGGCGACGGTATCGATGCTGCCTTCGATGGTCGCGCCGACCATCGGTCCTTTCACGACGCCATCGCGGATCGTGAGCTGTCCGCTATGCCGGGTGAACTCGGCTCGCAATGCGGTAAAGGAAACGCCGCTTTGAGTGCCTGTAGAACCACCTGCGGCCACACGGTCGAGCGAGGCCTCACCTTTGATGGAGAATTGGCGGACGTTGATCAGGCCCTCTTTGGCGCTGGGCTCAACCGTCGGTGGCTCCAGGAAGAGTTCAAGCTGACCGCCGATTACCTTTGAATACATGTCCGTGAAGCGGAAGAATGCGCCAGCGTCATTGGTCTGCAGCACAATGATGTCGCGGCCCTGACCCTGTGCGCGGCCGCGCAAATCGGCCATCACCGGCGTGTCGCGACCAATCTTGCCGGAGAGCGTAAAGTTTCTCACGATGCCGTTGCGGCGGGAGAACTTGCTATCGACGCTACGCAATGCCTCGCCGTTGAAGCCCGCGACCGCGCCCAGCTTGAGGTCGACATCGAAGTCGATGTTCCTTGTCTTGCTCTTGGGGTCGGCCTCCTTGCCCGAGATCGCCGATTTGAGGAAGCCGCGGCCATCGAACACGTCGCCGCGCATCGTCACCTTCACGATGCCGTCGGCGCCGCGCTCGGCCTTCAACGTCGTCTTGTCGCCGTCCGACGGCGCGTAGGTTGGAAAGTTCGCGTTCAACAGGTCGCCGTTCTGGTCGACTTCGAGCGATCCCTTGATCGAAACGCCGCCGCCTTCGACCACAATGTCCTGGAACAGCGTTGATTGCTCCTTCTTCACGACATTGAATGTCGCCTTGCCCGACTTGCCCGGCACCTTGACCCAGCCCGGCAGGATGTTGTCGAGACGCAGCGAGGTCAGATCGGCCTCGATGCCGACGCGGCTGTCGTTGTCGCCGATCTTGCCGATCACCTTGATCGGGATGGAGCCGCTCACGGCAGGTCCGAGATCGAGCCCGAGCCGCGCGCGGCTAGCATCATCCAGTGTCGCCTGCAGCCTGATATCGGCGTCGCCCTCGCTCGGCTTGCGATAGTCCAGCGAGGCCGGCTGGCCGTTGATCTTGACGTCGCCCTTAACTTGGTAGCCCGCGTTGTTGGCGAGCACCTTGAGCGTGTTGGATTCCAGTTTCTGGTTCATCACGAGCTTGTCGGCAGCAAACCCAGCCAGATCGGCAATCACCGTGTAGGTGGTATCGGCCTTCGTCATCGAGCCCTTGACCGGCATGCCGAGCGTGATGGTGGCGGCAACGTTTCCCTTGCTCGTGTTCGGATCAACCAGCGTGCCGGAGAGATCGCTGATGCGATCGGAGGCCAGAATCTCGGCCGCGGCCGGCACCGGACAATCCACCCTGAACTTCACCCGCGACGGTGACGGCTTCGGCGCCATGTCCGGCACCTCGAAGGTGAAATCGGAAATGTTGATCTTGCGGCCAGCGGGGGTATCGGCAATGCCCTGCCCGATCGTCACCGTTGCCGTTCGCCCGGTAACCCGCGCTTTCAAATCCGCATCACGGACCGCTGGCATGTCATCGACCGGACGCGCGGTGACTCCCGAGGCCACGATGTTGACGGCCAGACCATCGTCCGGAATCGGCGGTCCCTTGCGTGACAGATTGCGCACCGGCGAATTGACGCCGACCTCGATGCGCTGGAGCGTGCCGCGCTCGATCCGCTCGATCACCCATTCGCGCACTTCGGGCACGATCAGGATCGGCCACATCCGTTTCAGCGCGGATGCCGACATCGGCGTACCTGCAAAACCAAGCTGGAGACGCGCGTCACCCGAATAATCAATACTGCCGGTGCCCGCGACGCCGATCTCGCCGTTGCTGATATCGGCCTGGGTGAGCAGCACACGCTTGCGGTCGGTATCGAACTTCATTCCGATCGCGATCCGGTTGAAGATCAGCGGCGGCTCGTTGTCGGTGCCGGCCAAAAGGATCGTGCCGCCGCTAAGGCCGGCCTGCCATTCGGTGGTGGCGCCGTTCGGCGGTTCGAGATGGCCGAGCAGCGTGATCCGATTCGCGCCGGAAATGATCTTGAACGGCGCGACCAGCACGCGCCGTCCGGCATCCCATTCGACACTCATCTCCGCCGAATCGATCGGCATCGGATAGTCGGGCGTGTCGCTGTCGATGAGGTTTCCGGCGCCGGCGATGATCTTGCCGCGGAAATAGGTCGGCAGGCCGTCGCGGCCCAGTTCGCCTTTCAACTCGCCGGAAAGCGGCAGCTCGGCACTGTAGGTCAGGTCCTTGACCCGCATTGCCAGCAGGATGTTGGCGGCGGGCACCTTGTCGGCACGAAGATCGACCGAGCGCACGCCGTTCTGCTGCGGTCCGACCACGACCTTGAGCGACCAGGGACGCGCGCCTTCCTCGCCAAGGCTCACCGCAACCCCGCCGCTGCTCGGCCGGCGCATGCTGAGGCTGATATTCTCGAACGCCCATTTGTTGCCGCGCTGCTGATCGTCGACGATGAGATTGCCGTTCTTGAGGCCGATCTCGTTCAGGTTCTGCCCATCGAGGCCGGTCAGGCTGAGACTGTCGAGCCAGTCGAGGCCGGCCAGCAATCCGTTCTGGGCGGTATCGGGGGCCGTCGCACCAGCACCTTGCGGTGCTGCGGCCGGCTGGCGGGGGAATGTCGGAATCATGCCGGCATCGCGCTTGGAGGCAACGCCGGTTGCCAGCGGCTTGGCGGTGTCGCCGGCAGACACCGTCACCTGGCCGTCCGGCGTGATTCGAACCGCGAGTTCGGCATCGACCAGATTGAGACTTTCGGCGCGCAGCCGTCCCAGCAGGAGCGCTGTGCCTGACAGTTTCACCTCGGCCTTCGGCGCGGTGGCGACGACGACCTGGTCACGGTCGCGGACCACGATGTCGCGGATGCGCACCGCGATTCGAATCCGTCCGGCCCGCTCGATCTGCGTACCGCCGACCTCGACCGTATTGCCATGGCCGATATTGTCTTCAATCGCGGCCGCCAGCCACGGTGTCGCGACGTCGAGATTGATGGGCCCGGCGCCGAGCCGCCACCATAGACCGCCGAAACAACCGGTGAAGATCACCGCCAGCACGGCAATCACGATCGCCACGCGTTTGACCCAGCGCTCGCCGGTTATCCATTGCTGCAACGCTGAGAACTTGTCACCGACACGGCGAAATCTGGAATTGGAACGCGATAACAGGCGCCGCGCGCGGTAGCCGGCGGCCTCCTCTTGCTCCCAGCCCGGCGCGTCATCCCATTGCTGGGCCTCGGCACGCGGATTCGACCCCTTGGGCGAAGTATTCCTAGCCATTGCCTCTCGGTGCCGGCGCTGAGGTTGATCGCCGCCAAGGGCACGCTCTTCGATCGATATCGAGCGCTCCTGTGTCGGCATCGCTGCCAATCCTCGATTAATACTGTTACTCGTGGTCGGGCCCAAGGATTGATTGGGCGGTCCCATCGACGAGCGGACGGGGGTAGCGTCGAATTCCTTGTAACCATACTCCGGGGTCATCAAACTTGCCCAGCAGCCGGAGCGAATCCGACGATCAAAGGCGAAACCCGCAATACCCCAATGGTTGATCTGCGGAAAGCGACGAAAGGAAGGCGTATGTCCAAGAAAACGCGCAAGAAATCCTCCATGCCATCCTCCAAGAACCGCAAGACTTCCGCCGCAAAGCCGGCCGCGGCCAAGACAGCCAGCAAGACCGCCCGCCGCGCCGCGCCGGCCCCGGCCAAAAAGCCTGCCGCCAAGCCAGCCAGCAAGGCCGCCAAAACCGCCACCAAGGCAGCCGCCGGGAAACCGGCTAAGAAGGCTAAGACCGCTTCAGCCAAAGCCTCGCACAAGCCGACATCGAAACAGTTAATAAAATCCAAGCTATCTGAGACGCCCAAGCCGGTTGCCGGAACCGGCCTTGTCGAAGGCGCAATGGCGCCCGCCTTCAACCTGCCGCGCGATGGCGGCGGCAGTGTCTCGTTGGCGGACTATGCAGGCAAGAAACTGGTGCTGTTTTTCTACCCCCGCGCCGATACGCCCGGTTGCACCCGGGAAGCGATCGACTTCACGCGGCTCAGCAGCGCGTTTAGTGATGCCGGAGCGGTGGTGCTCGGGATCTCGGCCGATACCGTAAAGGCCCAGGAATCCTTCCGGAACAAGCACCAGCTTTCGGTTCCTCTGATCTCGGATGAGCAACATGAAATGCTCGAGGCCTATGGCGCCTGGGGCGAAAAATCGATGTATGGCAGGACCTTCATGGGGATCATTCGAACGACGGTTCTGATCGGCAGCGATGGGCGGATCGCCAAAACCTGGCGCAATGTGCGGGTCGATGGCCATGCCGACGAGGTGCTGGCCGCCGTCCGCGGCATATGATCGGCAGGTTCCATTTCCCAAAAATTAACCATGAACGGGTCAAATCGGCAGGCAAATTGAGCCGAACGGAGCTGATTTCCGACCGGCGCGGGAGTGCCGATGTCGTACCGTTCCGGTCATTATTCCGATCACCACCATCCCCACGATCATGGACGGACGCCGCCCCGCCGTCCGGCACCCCATCCGGCAAAAGCCGCAGCGCTCGACGGTAACGGCTACACCATCGTCCATGCCGGCAAGCAGGTCAGGCTCGGCCCGGTCGTGTTCTGGATCGTCGTCGGCACGATCGTACTGCTTGGCATCTGGTCGGCGGCGACTGCCACTTATTTCGCGTTTCGCGACGACGTCCTGACCCGGCTGATCGCCCGGCAGGCCGAGATGCAATACGCCTATGAAGATCGCATCGCGGAGCTGCGCACCAAGGTCGATCGCACGACCAGCCGTCAGTTGCTCGATCAGGAACAGTTCGACCAAAAGCTCGACCAGATCATGCGCCGCCAGACCGCGCTCGAATCGCGCGCCACCGCGCTTGGCGCGATTCCGGATACCGCGGCGACCGGTTCGATTCGGCCTCCGGCGCGCGGCGAGACGCCCGCTTCCGGAACCCTAAAACCCTCCCCGATCAGCGACACCGTGATCTTCGTCGCGCCGCCGGATCGCGAGGCTCGGCTGGAATCGCGCGCGCCCGTCGTCGCCAAGCCGCAGTCAAATCAGTTCGCCAAAGTTCAGGGTATCGATAATGTCCTGGTCCGCCTGCAGACCTCGCTGGATACGGTCGAGCGGCGGCAGATGGCGGCCTTGAGCTCGGTCGAGGACAGCATGGAATCGCGCCTGCGCCGCATGCGCGGCGTGTTCACTGATCTCGGACTCAATATGGCGCAGCTCGAAGCCGCAATACCCCGCTCGGCCATCGGTGGCCCGTTCGTGCCGGTGAAGCTGCCGGCGGACGCCGGTGCGTTCGAACGTCAACTCTACCGCATCAATCTCACCCGCGCCCAGATGCAGCGCCTGAATGCGACTCTTTCCCTGGTGCCCTATCGCAAGCCTGTCGTCGGCGAGGTCGAATTCACCTCGGGTTTCGGCGTTCGCAGCGATCCCTTCCTCGGTCGCCCCGCCATGCACACCGGTCTCGATTTCCGTGCCGCCACCGGCGATCCGGTGCGCGTCACCGCGAACGGCAAGGTCGTATCGTCGGGGTGGATGGGCGGCTATGGCCGCATGGTCGAGGTCGACCACGGCAACGGGCTGTCGACTCGTTATGGCCATCTGTCGGAAATTCACGTCCGGATCGGCGACGTCGTCAAGATCGGCCAGGTGATCGGCGCGGTCGGCTCGACCGGCCGCTCCACGGGTCCGCATCTGCACTATGAAACGCGGATCGACGGCGATGCTGTTGACCCGCAGAAATTCCTGCGCGCGGGCGTGAGGCTGAGCTCAGGTTAGCATCGCGCCGTCAGAACTGGTGTGCTCGCTTGTTGATCGCGCGGCAATACTTCCTTAATTCCACCCTCGCCCGTTCTACCGCCAACTGAAAACGGAACCGTCGCGCCCGCGGCGGTGAAATTTTTTTCGGCGCCGTGTCGGCTCGCATCGAGGTCAGGCGTCCTTGTGGCAGAGACTGAGCTAACCCAAGCAAATCCTGCGATATACTCCGCTCAGCAATGGAGAAAATAACGCCATGTCCCAAGGCAATACCGTTCGTTTGCATCGTGTCCTCGCCACTAAGCCCGAGAAGGTTTTTCGCGCCTTCCTCGATGCGGATGCCATGGCCAAGTGGCTGCCGCCCTACGGCTTCACCTGCAAGGCCCATCATTTAGAAGCGAAAGTTGGCGGCACGTTCAGGATGTCGTTCACGAATTTCACCACGAACACGGGACATTCGTTCGGGGGAGAATATCTGGAGATCGTTCCCAACGAGCGTATCCGCTACACTGATCGTTTTGACGACCCCAATTTGCCTGGCGTTATCGAGGTCACCGTGACCCTGAAAGCGGTTTCAGTCGGAACCGAGATCAACATCGAGCAGACAAACTTGCCGACGGTGATTCCGGTCGAAGCCTGCTATCTCGGCTGGCAACAGTCGCTCGCCCAGCTCGCGTTACTCGTGGAGCCGGATGTTCCGGGATAGTGACGGTCGAGGAGAGGCACCACGCCTGGTTCAGGCTTACTTCATCATCTTTACCGCGTCCTAAGCCCCTCATGGTGAGGAGCGCCAACGGGTCCGCGCGTAGCGCGGACCGATGACAGGCCCCCGGGGTTTGGGCTATGACGCAGTAAAACTAATGCCCAACCTCGCCGGTGATGATGTCGCCGAACACCTCCCACGCCTCGCCGTTGAACTTCATCAACTGCATCTGTTCGATCGGAAAGAAGTCGTTGGCCGCCGTGTTGATCTTGATGCCGGGCAGTAGCACGTCGCTGGTGAAATCTTTCAGGTTCGCGGCCTGTTTCATGACGTTCTCGCGGGTGAGATTGTCGCCGCATTGCTTCAGCACCTGAACCATGGTCTGCGCCGTCGCATAGCCGTAGATATTGTTGGCGTTGGTCTTGTCTCCGTCAGGGAAATATTTGTCCATGAAGGCGAGCCAGGTCTTGATGCCCGGATCGTCCTTCCACAACGGATCGGTCGGATCCTTCAGATAGGCCGTTGAAATAATGCCTTTCGCATTATCAAGGCCGGCCGGCTTGAGGACTGCCGCGACCGAGGTCGATACATTGCCGAGGAAATAGACCGGCTTCCAGCCGAGCTCCGCGACCTTGCGGATCGCCTGCGCCGCGCCCTTCGGCGCCGCCCAGGTCATCATGATGTCGGCGCCGGAATCCTTCAGCGCGACGATCTGCGAGTCGATGGTGGGATCGGAGACCTCGTAGGACTTGTCGGCGATGATCATATTGGCCTTGTCGCCAAGGCCATCGCGCAATCCCTTCATCTGGTCCTTGCCGGCATCGTCATTCTGCCAGAGCGCCGCGATCTTGCCGTTCGGGAAATTCTGCAGGATGTAGGCGGCGTAGATGCGGCCCTCGCTCTGGTAGTTCGGTTGCCAGCCCATGGTCCACGGAAAATTCTGCGGGTCGCCCCATTTGGTTGCGCCGGTGGCGACGAAGAGCTGCGGGACCTTCTTGGCATTCATGTATTTCTGGATGGCGGAGTTCGACTGCGTGCCAAGCGGCTGGAAGATCAAAAGCACCTCGTCGCTTTCGACCAGCTTGCGCGCCTGTTCGACCGCCTTCGGCGGACTGAAGGCGTCGTCATAGCTGACGAAATTGATCTTGCGGCCGTTGATCCCGCCCTCGGCGTTAATCTTGTTGAAATAGGCCGCCTGCGCCTTGCCGATCGTGCCGTAGGCCGACGCCGGGCCGCTATAAGGCATGATGTTGCCGATCTTGATTTCGGTATCGCTGGCGCCGGGATCGTATCTCTTCTGCGCATGGGCCGTGGTGGCGACCGTTGCGGCGACAGCCAACGCTGTCAGGGCAATAAGGTTCTGCATGCGAACCGGCATCGTTTTCTCCCATATTTTTTTCAGTCTTTGTTGCGGGCAAGTCTCGCAAGTCGCATCAACGCTTGCAAGCATGTGCTTATTCCGTATGACGAAACAGCATTGTTGCCTGGCGCCAATTGTGATTGATGCGGGTGGCCATTACTTGACGCGCTTGCAAGGCGCAGAGGTTGGACAGGGTTGAAACAGAACACACGAATTGGTCCGCGGCATCCCAGGCTCGCGGCCGGCGGATTCCGCTTCGCGCGATGGCTCGCGGCGAAAACCATGGGTGCTGCGGGATTCCACCAGCTCGGCTCTGAATTCGCACATGCGCGGATCGCGCATGTGCGCGACAAGCTCGCGCGGGGCGAAACGGTCTATCTCGCGGGCCTCGGCGCACCGGGCACGCATAATTCAGGCGTCGCACTGGTCGAGGTGACGCAGACGCACGGGCCGCGGCTGATCGTCAACAACGAGGAAGAGCGCTTTTCCGGTAACAAGCACACCACTGAATATCCGAAGCTGTCGATCGACGCGGCGGTGGCGACGCTGCGCGGCATGGGCCGCGACATCGGCGATATCGATGCCTGGCTCACGAGCTGGGATTACCCGACGCTCGCCGGCACGCTGGCGCGCTCGGTGCTCGAGGAGTTGCCGCAGAGCATAAAACTGGTGCGCACCACCGAGGCCGCCGGCTTCGACGGCCGCCGGCTCGACCAGATGACGCGAACGCCAAAGGTCCTTGCCCGCCAGCTCGGGCTTGCCGAGCGCGTGCCGCTGATCTGCCTGCCGCATCACGACAACCATGCCTGGTTTTCCTACGCCGCCTCGCCGTTCGCCGACGACGGCGAGCCGACCGCGATTGCGGTGCTCGACGGCACCGGCGATCAAGGCTCGATCTCGTTCTATGTGGTCGAGAACGGCGCGATGCGCCGGCTCTACTGCAACGACAGCATGTTCGATTCACTCGGCGCGTTCTACAGCGTGATCTCGTCGACGCAGGGCGGCTGGACCTGGCTGTCCAGCGAGGGCCGCTACATGGGCGCTGCCGCCTGGGGCGACATGAACCGCGCCAGCAATCCTTATTACGCGCGGCTGCGCGACATTCTGCATTTTGGGGCGAACGGCGATATCAGGCTCAATCGGGCGCTGGCCAACTGGTATTGCGACCCCTTCGATCATCCTTACAAGCAGGCGCTGACGGAGATACTCGGCGATCCGCTCAGGCCGGACCAGCTCTGGAATCCGGATGCGGTGCTGCGCGTCGAGGACATCCACCACCGTCCAGATACCAGAGACCGTCTCGACAAGGCAGCCGCGACGCAACTGGTGTTCGAGGATGCCATGATCCACGTCGTCGACCATGTGTTGCGCACGACCGGTGCCAACCGGCTGGTGCTGACCGGCGGCGTCGCGCTGAACGCGGTCGGCAATATGCGGCTGCTCGAACATTTCAACGAAGCGTGGTTCGCGAGCGCGCAGCAGCGCAACGCGCGCCTGCGTCTGTGGGTGCCGCCGGTCCCCGGTGATCCCGGCGTTACCATCGGCGCCGCCTGGCTGTTCGCGCAGCTGGCCGGCGCGCCGCGCGGCGCGCCGATGACGCACGCCTTCTATTGCGGCACGCCGGCGTCGCAACACGACATCGTCCACGCGGTGGAGGTCGACGACATTGCCTCGCAACGGATCGGCGATATCTCGACTCCTGAAGGCTGTGACGCGATCGCCGATCTGATGGCGTTCATGGTCGCCCAAAACGGCGTGCTTGCACTCTATCAGGGGGCGGCTGAGACCGGTCCGCGTGCGCTCGGCCATCGCTCGATCCTCGCCAACCCCTGCGACCCGGCGGTGCGCGAACTGCTCAACGCGCGTGTCAAATACCGCGAGGCCATTCGGCCGCTGGCGCCGATGGCGACGCTGGAAGCAGCACGCGAATATTTCGAACTGCTGCCCGGCGCTGCGGATGCCGATTACAACGTCTACAATTACATGGTGCTGACGGCGCATTCGAAGCCGCATGCCCGCGAAAAGATCCCGGCCGTCATCCACGCCGACGGCACCGGCCGCATCCAGATCGTGCGCGCCGGTGACGATCCCCTCACCTATGCCTACCTGAAGGCGCTCGGCCGCCACATCGGTGTCGAGCTGTCCGTCAACACCTCCTTCAATGTCGCGGGTCCGATTGCGCAGACTCCGCAGCAGGCAATCGATACGCTGCGCCGCTCCAAGGGGCTCGATGTCGTAGTGCTGGTGGCCGGCGACGGCACAGTCACCGCGGCCTGGCACGGCGGCGAGCGCGACAGCGGAAGGTTTATCGGCTGGCTGGCTGAATGGAAATCCAAACGCAGCTAACTCAGCGCTGAAAGTACCGCAGCACGCGACCGTCAATCACGAGCAGTGCACTGCCGATCACAAGCGCGCCTGCGATTTCACGCGGTGAGATTTTCTCGCCCAGCACCAGATAGCCCAGCAGGATCGCGGTGACGGGGATCAGCAGCGTCACCAGCATGACATTGGTCGCGCCGGACCGCCGCAGGATCTGAAAGAACACGATGTAGGCGAGCGCGGTCGACAAGACGGCAAGGCCGATCACGGCGAGCCATGTCGTGATGCCCGGCATCGCCAACTCCCAGGGACGCTCGACCAGCCCGGCGACGACGGTCATCATCGCGGCCGAGGCCAGCATCTGAAACGTCGCGGTGCCGAGCGGCGGGGAGTCTGACAGCAGACGTCGCGCCAGCAGCGCCGACAGTCCGTAACTGAAGGCCGCCGCCAGACAGAGCAGGATGCCGACGCCCTGCCCGCTCTCCAAACCAAGACCATCGCCGTGAAGAATGACCACGCCGATCAAGCCCACGATGACGCCTGCGATCCGCCGTGCGGACAGCTCTTCCTCGCCGGCGAATGCCATCACGATCACCGTGAACAACGGCGTCGTGGCGTTCAGGATCGAGGCCAGCCCACCCGGGATATAGGTCTGCCCGACCACGATCAGCGAGAAGGGCATAACGTTGTTGAGAAGCCCGATCGCGAAAAACGGTCGCCAGCCGGACAGGCCATCCGGGAAACGGATGCGGTAGAGCCATAACGGCGGCAGCAGCATGACCGCCGCAAGCGCCACGCGCAGGAACACCACCGTGAACGGCGGCAATTCCTTCAGCACCACGCCATTGAAGAAGAACGACCCGCCCCACAGAATCGAAAGCAAGCACAGCAGCGACCAATCGCGGGCGTCGATGGAAGCGTTATTGGCGGTCATGGCGGCTCAATCTCGGGGCAAACCGCTCTATTCAGCCACGCTGGACTGTGCCACCCGATTTCCGGACACGATCGGCAACGGCTATTTCGGCCGCGAGACCATCTCAATCATCCTGCCTTCATCATCGTCGGGCATCTCAGCCTTCGCCTGGGCATAGGCCTCGACCGCGGCGCGTCCAAGCAGCGGAGCGCCGGCCAACAGGCTTTCGGCCAGCTTCACGGCGTAGACCGCATCCTTGTGACGGAGAGCGGACGTAAACGAAGCGCCGGAGAAATCGCGCGCCACCATGCGCTTTGAATGGCGGATCACCTGCGGGCTCGCTACCGCACCCGTCGCCATCGCTTCCACCACCAGATTCATGTCGAGCCCGGCCTGCTCGGCCATCGCGATGCCTTCGGCGAGGCTCGCGATCTGCACCGCGCCCATCAGATTGTTGATCAGCTTGTAGACGGTGCCCGTGCCGACGGCGCCGAAATGCCTGATGACGTCGCCGATCGGCGCGAGATAGGGTTTTGACCGATTGAGATCGGCAGGTTCAGCGCCGACGAGCAAAGTCAGCTTTCCGGCAGCCGCCGCTTGCGGCAGGCCGGTGACGGGGCAGTCGATATAGACCAACCCGCGGCCGCGCAGTTCGCGCGCCATATCGAGCGCATGCTGGTGCGATACGGTCGAACATTCGATTGCAAGACTGCCCGCTTTCATCCTTGCAGCGGCACCATCCTTCCCGAGCCAGACGGCGCGCGACGCTTCATCGTCGGCGACCATGGTGACGACGGCATCAGCGCCATCAGCAGCGTCGGCCGGAGACGCAGCCCAGCGCGCGCCGCGTGCGGTCAAGTCTTCCGCTTTTGCCTTGCTGCGATTCCAAACAGAAACCGTGAAGCCGGCATCGAGATAGCGGCCGGCCATTCCATGGCCCATGCGGCCAAGCCCGATGAAGCCGATCTTTGTCATCCGCTAGTCCACATCCTCGACCTGGCCGGGCGCGGTGCCGAACGCGCGCTGCGCCAGCGTTGCCGCCATGAACTCGTCGAGATCGCCGTCGAGCACACCTGATGTGTCCGACGTCTGCACGCCGGTGCGCAGGTCTTTCACCATCTGGTAGGGCTGCAGCACGTAGGAGCGGATCTGGTGGCCCCAGCCGATATCGGTCTTGGCGGCCTGATCGGCGGCGGCCTGCTCCTCGCGCTTCTTCAATTCGATTTCGTAGAGCCGCGCGCGCAGCATGTCCCAGGCTTGCGCGCGGTTCTTGTGCTGCGAGCGGCCGGCCTGGCAGACCACGGCGACGCCGGTTGGAATATGCGTCAGGCGCACCGCGGATTCGGTCTTGTTGACGTGCTGGCCGCCGGCGCCGCCCGAGCGCATGGTGTCGGTGCGCACGTCGGATTCCTTGATGTCGATCTTAATGCTGTCGTCGACGACGGGAAAAATCGCCACAGACGAAAACGAGGTGTGCCGGCGCGCGTTGGAATCGAACGGCGAGATCCGCACCAGGCGGTGCACGCCGGCTTCGGTCTTCAGCCAGCCATAGGCATTGTGCCCGCTGATCTGGATGGTGGCGGATTTGAGGCCGGCCTCTTCGCCAAGCGTTTCTTCCAGATATTCGATCTTGAAACCGTGGTTCTCTGCCCAGCGCGTATACATGCGCAAGAGCATCGCGGCCCAGTCCTGGCTTTCGGTGCCGCCGGCGCCGGCGTGCACTTCGAGATAGGAATCGAAGCGGTCGGCCTCGCCCGACAGCAGCGCCTCCAGCTCGCGGCGCGCGACCTCCTTCTTCAGGGCCTTCAGCGCGTTCTCGGCCTCGACGACCACGCCTTCGTCGTTCTCCGCTTCGCCAAGCGCGATCATCTCGACATTGTCGTCGAGCTCGCGCTCGACCTTGCCGATGCCCTCGAGCGCATCCACCAGCGAGGTGCGCTCCTGCATCAGCTTCTGGGCCTTCTGGGGATCGTTCCAGAGATTGGGGTCTTCGGCGAGCTTGTTCAGCTCGGCCAGTCGTGCCGTCGATTTCTCGACGTCAAAGATGCCTCCTCAGCAGCCCGACTGACTGCTTGATCTCTTCTACGAGGCGTTCGACTTCGGCGCGCATGGTCTCTTCTGTCCGCGGATGGAACCGCTACTGGATCGATGTTCAACGGGCCGGATGTAGCGGCGTACGCCGCAAAGCGCAATCGGCTCAGGCCGATGAACTCGGGTTTTGTTGATATCTGCGGGCTAATAGAGCCCGCCGGGACGCATGACATTGGTCGCGTCAGGCGGGATTCCCGGCTGCAGCGGCACCCGTCCATCGTCGGCCACGCCGACGACGGCGTAATTATCTGGCGGCGCGGTGCCCGGCTTGAACGCTTCCAGGATGGTGCGGCCGCCCTCGCCCGGGTTGGGTCGCATCCCGCTCTTGGCATCGACGCGCACCAGCCTGATTCCGGGGGGAATCTTGAACGGGGTCGCCGGCTTGTCAGCGAGCGCGAGCTTCATGAAATCTCTGACGATCGGAGCGGCGGTATGGCCGCCTTGCGCGGCTCTGCCCAGACTGCGGGGCTTGTCATAGCCAAGGTAAAGACCGACGACGAGATCCGGCGAAAAGCCGATGAACCAGACATCTTTTCCGTCAGAGGTGGTGCCGGTTTTGCCGGCGATCGGCTTGCCCACCTCTCGCAGCACCGCAGCTGTGCCGCCCTGCACGACCCCTTCCATCATCGAGGTGATCTGGTAAGCCGTCATCGGATCGAGCACGAGTTCGCGGCGATCCACTAGTTGCGGCTCAGGCTGATTTTTCCAGCCGCCGGGCGCGTCGCAGCCGCGACACTCACGCGCATCATGCTTGAAAATCGTACGTCCGTAGCGGTCCTGGATGCGGTCGATCAGGGTCGGCTTCACCCGCCGGCCGCCGTTGGCGAACATCGAATAGGCCGTGACCATCCGCATCACAGTGGTTTCACCGGCGCCGAGCGCATAGGAAAGATAGTTTGGCAATTCATCGTAGACGCCGAAGCGTTTGGCATATTCGCCGATCAAGGGCATCCCGACATCCTGCGCCAACCGCACCGTCACGGTGTTGACCGACCATTTGAGGGCTTCACGCAAGGTAATCGGGCCACGGTAACTGCCCACCGAAAAGTTCTCCGGCCGCCACACGCCAGCACCCTGCCCCTGATCGATTTCGATCGGCCCGTCGATCATGATGGTCGACGGGGTGTAGCCATTGTCCATCGCCGCCGAATAGACCAGCGGCTTGAATGTCGATCCCGGCTGTCGATAAGCCTGGGTCGCGCGATTGAACTGGCTTTGGTCGAACGAGAAGCCGCCCACCATCGCGAGCACGCGGCCGGTCCACGGATCCATCGCGACCATGGCGCCGGACACTTCAGGCAATTGCCGCAAACGGTACTGGCCTTCGACCGGGTTGCCGTCCTTGATCAGCGGATCGGCGTAGATCACGTCACCCGGCGACAAAATTTGCGAGACCGAGGCCTGAGTCTTGCCGCGCGCCGAACCGGAGGCCGCTCTCGCCCATTTTACACCGTCCAGTGTGATGAGGCCGGTTTGCCGGTCCTTGGAGATGGCGCCCCCCAGTTCGCGCCCGGGCTGGAAACCGATCCGCGCCGACTGGTCGGATGTTTCCAGCACCACGGCCATTCGCCAGGGCGAGATGTCACCGAGCGACCTGACGTCGGCGAGTTTCACGCCCCAGTCGCCGGAAATGTCGAGCTTGCTCACCGGCCCACGCCAACCCTGGGCCTCGTCAAAGTTCACGAGACCGGCGGCCATCGTTTTGCGCGCCATCACCTGCAGCTTCGGATCGAGCGTGGTGCGGACCGACAGGCCGCCTTCATAGAGTTTCTTTTCGCCATAGCGCTCGAAGATGTCGCGCCGGACTTCCTCGGCGAAATATTCGCCGGCGAAGATGTGCGCGGCGTTGGACCGGCTGGCCACGACCAGCGGTTCCTTGCGGGCCTTGTCGGCGTCGGCCTGCTTGATCCAGCCGTTTTCAAGCAGACGGTCGATCACGTAGTTGCGCCGCTCGATTGAACGGTCGCGGTTGCGCACCGGATGCAGCGTTCCCGGTGCCTTCGGAAGCGCTGCAAGATACGCAGCCTCCGCAACCGTTAGCTCGTTCACCGATTTGTCGAAATAGACCAGCGATGCCGCGGCGATGCCGTAGGCGCCGAGACCGAGATAGATTTCGTTGAGATAGAGCTCGAGGATGCGGTCCTTGGAATAGGCGCGCTCGATGCGCATCGCCAGCAAGGCTTCCTTGATCTTGCGGGTGAAGGAGACCTCGTTGGTCAGGAGGAAGTTCTTCGCGACCTGCTGGGTGATCGTCGACGCGCCCTGCGGACGCCTGTTGGAGCCGAAATTCTGCGCATACAGCACGGCTGCGCGCGCCATGCCGGTGAAGTCGATGCCGCCGTGCTCGTAGAAGTTCTTGTCTTCCGCTGCGAGGAAGGCGTTGGTGACGAGTTTTGGCATCGCCTGAATCGGCAGATAGAGCCGGCGCTCCTTGGAATATTCGCCGAGCAGCGCGCCGTCAGACGCGTGCACGCGCGTCATCACGGGCGGCTCGTAATCCTGAAGCTGCGAATAGTCGGGCAGATCTCTCGAGAAATGCCAGATCGCGGCTGCGACGCCAGCCACGCCTACCAGGAACACAACGCTTCCGGCGGCGAACAAGAAACCGGAAAACCGCAACAGAAAGCGCACGATCAAAGGTCCATTCCAACTCTTGCGTCGTAATTCCCGACGTTCGTCCTGGTGCGAAAACCCTCTAGGCGAGGGCGCGCTGTCTGATGTGATTCTCTGATGCCCTGATCGAATGGTCGAAATTGGGCATCTCGCTCTTCCGCAATACCGTTCGGACCCGCCGGGTCGACATCAACGGATATCCAAGACGCAGCTTAAGATTGTTCTGGTTGTCAGATTAGTAAAGTCCGCCGGTGCCGGGCCGCATGATGTTGCCCGCATCGGGCTGATAGCCTTGCGAATATCCCTGCGGCGCCCGGCCATCCATGTCGGCTACGCCGATGACCGAGTAATTATCCGGCGGCGCGGTGCCCGGCTTGAACGCTTCCAAGATGGTGCGGCCGCCCTCGCCCGGACCGGCGCGCATGCCGCTCTTGGCATCGACGCGAACCAGCTTGATGCCCGCAGGCACCTTGAACGGGATCGCCGGCTTGTCGGCGAGCGCGAGCTTCAGGAAGTCTTTGGCGATCGGCGCGGCGAGATGACCGCCGGTCATGCCGCGGCCGAGATTGCGCGGCTTGTCGAAGCCGACATAGATGCCGACCACGAGGTCCGGCGAGAAGCCGATGAACCACGCGTCCTTTTCATCATTGGTGGTGCCGGTCTTGCCTGCGATCGGCTTGCCGACTTCCTTGACCACCGTCGCGGTGCCGGCCTGCACGACATATTCCATCATCGAGGTGATCTGGTAGGCCGTCATCGGGTCCAGCACCTGCTCACGGCGGTCCACCAGTTGCGGCTCGGCCTGGTTTTTCCAGCCGCCGGACGCGTCGCAGCCGCGGCATTCGCGCGAGTCATGCTTGAAGATGGTGTGGCCATAGCGGTCCTGGATGCGGTCGATCAGCGTCGGCTTCACGCGCCGGCCGCCATTGGCGAACATCGAATAGGCCGTCACCATCCGCATGACCGTGGTCTCGCCGGCGCCGAGCGCATAGGACAGGTAATTCGGCAGTTCGTCGTAGACGCCAAACCGCCGCGCATATTCGCCGATCAAGGGCATGCCGATGTCCTGCGCGAGCCGCACCGTCACCGTATTCAGCGATTGCCGAAGCGCATTACGCAGCGTGGTCGGTCCGCCGTATTTGCCGGACGAATAGTTTTCCGGTCGCCACACGCCAGCGCCTTGCCCCTGATCGATTTCAATGGGCGCGTCGACCACGACGGTCGATGGCGTATAGCCATTGTCCATTGCCGCCGAATAGACCAGCGGTTTGAACGACGAGCCCGGCTGCCGGTAGGCCTGGGTCGCGCGGTTGAACTGGCTCTGGTCGAACGAGAAGCCGCCGACCATCGCGAGCACGCGGCCGGTCCACGGATCCATCGCGACCAACGCGCCGGAAACTTCCGGCAACTGGCGCAGCCGGTACTGGCCCTCGACCGGCTTGCCTTCCTTGTCGAACAGCGGATCGGCATAGATCACGTCGCCCGGCGACAGCACCTGTGCCACGGAGCTCGGCGTCCTGCCCTTGGCGGGCCCGGATGCAGCCTTCGCCCAGCGCACGCCATCGAGCGTGATGATGCCGGTCTGCCGCTGCTTGCTGACGGCGCCGCCGAGTTCGCGGCCCGGCTGGAAACCGATCCGTGCCGACTGGTCGGATGTTTCCAGCACCACGGCCATCCGCCAGGGCGATATGTCGCCGAGTGACTTGACGTCGGCGAGTTTAACGCCCCAGTCGCCCGAAATGTCGAGCTTGCTCACAGGCCCACGCCAGCCCTGGGCCTCGTCATACCGGACCAGACCGGCGACCATGGTCTTGCGCGCCATCACCTGCATTTTCGGGTCGAGCGTGGCGCGGACCGACAGGCCGCCTTCGTACAGTTTCTTTTCGCCGTAGCGCTCGAAAATATCGCGACGGACTTCCTCGGCAAAATATTCACCGGCGAAGATATGCGCGCCGTTACCGCGGCTGGTGACGTTGAGCTGTTCCTTGCGGGCCTTGTCGGCGTCGGCCTGCTTGATCCAGCCGTTTTCCAGCAGACGATCGACCACGTAATTGCGCCGCTCCACGGCGCGATCGCGGTTACGCACCGGATGCAGGGCTGCAGGCGCCTTCGGCAGCGCCGCCAGATAGGAGGCTTCCGCGATCGTGAGTTCGTTCACCGATTTGTCGAAATAGACCAGCGATGCCGCGGCGATGCCGTAGGCGCCGAGACCGAGATAGATTTCGTTGAGATAGAGCTCGAGGATGCGGTCCTTGGAATAGGCGCGCTCGATGCGCATCGCCAGCAAGGCTTCCTTGATCTTGCGGGTGAAGGAGACCTCGTTGGTCAGGAGGAAGTTCTTCGCGACCTGCTGAGTGATCGTCGATGCACCCTGCGGACGCCTGTTGGAGCCGAAGTTCTGCGCATAGAGCACGGCTGCGCGCGCCATGCCGGTGAAGTCGATGCCGCCGTGCTCGTAGAAGTTCTTGTCCTCTGCCGCGAGGAAGGCGTTGATCACGAGTTTTGGCACCGCCTGGATCGGCAGATAGAGCCGGCGCTCCTTGGAATATTCGCCGAGCAGCGCGCCGTCAGACGCGTGCACGCGCGTCATCACTGGCGGCTCGTAATCCTGAAGCTGCGAATAGTCGGGCAAGTCCTTGGAGAAATGCCAGATCGCGCCCGCGACTCCGGCCACGCCGACCAGGAACACCACGGTGCCGGCGGCAAACAGGAAACCCAAAAACCGGACCAGCAAGCGCATTATCGAAGTTCCGTTCCAACCCTGTGCGCCGTCATCCGCGGCGCCTATTCTGACACGGCAATCCCGCCTTGACGGATTGCCGCTACGCGGTCGAACAATAAAAGGTCCGGCGGACAATAATGACCGATTCCGAAGACCAGCCGTCCGTTTTCTATACCGTTGCCGCTGTGGCCAAACTAGGGCTTGGTCTATCGGATGGCACCCTTTTCAATCCACCTTTAAGCCACGCGCGCGGGACTTTTCACTTGGCCGGTCCGGCAGTTGCCAGCCGTTTGGCCAGAAAAGCATCAATTGCCTGCGCCATCGAGCCGACGGTCCTGTTCCGCCAGTTTTCCGATACCAGATGCTCAAGGTCATCCTTGTTCGAGACATAACCGAGTTCGACCAGCACCGACGGCACGTCCGGGGCCTTCAGGACCCGGAAACCAGCGGATTTCAACGGATGCTTGTGCATCCGCACGGTATTCTTCATTTCACCCATCAGGATCCGCGCAAACCGGTTTGAAAAGGTTTTGGTCTCCCGCTGCACGAGGTCGATCAGGATGTCGGCGACTTCGGTCGGCTCGTCGGTGAGATTGACGCCGCCAATCGCATCAGACTTGTTTTCGGCATCTGCCAGCCGTTGGGCCTCGGAATCGGAGGCCTTGTCTGAAAGCGTGTAGATGGTGGCACCCTGGGCGTCGCCCTCGCCACGTGGCAAGGCGTCGGCATGGATCGAAACGAACAGCGCCGCGGCCTCGTTGCGTGCGATCTTCACGCGGTCGGCGAGCGGAATGAAGCTGTCATCGGTCCGGGTCATGACGACGCGATACTTGCCCGATTTTTCTATTCTGTCGCGCAGCGCCAGGCCAAAACTCAGCACCAGGTTCTTTTCCATGAAATCGCCGCCGCCGGCCTGAGTGCCGTTGTCGACGCCGCCATGACCAGGATCGATCACGATCACCGGCCGCTTGTCGGGCGCTTGCGGCGGCTGGGCCGCGGTTGACGAATCCAGCCCGGCGAGGGCGGCGTTGGCCTCGGCGATCGCGGGCCGCAGTTCGGGGCGGCTTTCCGGCGCCAGCGACTGGACAAAGGCAGTGCGATCCACCCCTTCGAATTCGAGCACCAGCCGCGGCGGCTGGCCGTTGGCCGCTTCCAGTACATAGGATTTGGCGATCTTGGCAGGCCCCGTCAGGTCGAACACGATCCGTGATCCACCCGGCATGACGAGACCGTAGCGGAACGCCTTGACCAGCCCCCGTCCCGCCATGCCGACCCCGGCGGGAAGCGTGAAACTGACCTGGGGAAGATCAACCACCACGCGGTAGGGGTCCGCCAGCGCGAAGGCGCGAAACTGAACCGGCCTGTCCAGATCGAGGATGAAACGGGTCTGCCTGGCATCGCCAGCCAACCGGGCATCAGAGGCGATCGGGAAATTCGATACGGCCGCCGGGCCAGGAACGGCGGCGACAGAAGCCGGCGGTTGAGAAGCCACTCCTTGGGCCGCGCAGGGGCTAATCATCTGGGCGCACAGCCATGCTGCGGTGCACAATAGCCCGCATTCCAGCAAAACAAGGTGATTTGCGCGGCTCGCCAACGATTCGGTGCCTCCGGAGGAGCCTTCCCTTACCGCATTAGAACCACAGGGTTAACTGGACCTTAACGCCTGACCGGTGAAAAAGGGGTAGTGTTGCCGCGCTGCGACGCTCGACGGCGGGTTCCCTTGCGCTTCCCTTGCACGGAGCCCCCAATCCACGTATGTACGAGGTGCTGACGGCTAATACTCCCGGTTGTGTCGCGTTCAGCCTCCCGGTGCAGCGCCGGAACCTCCGAAGCCCGGAGGAACCTGCGTCTTTCCCGATCCCTCCACGGCCAGCGCCGCGCGCGGCTGACACGGAGCGGCGGTTTCGAGCCCGAGCGGCGGCCGGTCCCAGGTACTCTTTCCAGGGGCGGTTTGAGACACGGCAAAACTGATTATCCGGACCCAAACGGTCCGATATGCGATGACCGGCGGGCGCTTAGGCGCCGAACCGGGCCTTCAGCGATAGATAAGGCGGTATCCCTTTCCGCCAACATGTTCAGACGGGCCGACGCTTGATGCGCCAGACTGTGTTGCCGACCAAGATCCACGGAACGATCGCGCCGACGCGAGGCGAAAGCTTCGCGCGTCGTATTGCTCTGGTGGGCCCCCGTTCGGCGCGGCGCCAAGAAGTGCGTTTTGGCCTTCCCCTCACCCCCGAATCAGGTGGACCGTCGCGTCACCGGGCCGCGCAATTTGCGCGCGCCATGCACCGCGCCCGCCCCCGTCAAGAGTTCCAAAATGCCCAACAAGATGTTGATCGACGCCACCCACCCGGAAGAGACCCGGGTCGTTGTGGTCCGCGGCAACCGCGTCGAAGAATTTGATTTCGAGACCGCCCAGCGCAAGCAGCTCCGCGGTAACATCTATCTCGCCAAGGTCACGCGCGTAGAACCGTCGCTGCAAGCGGCGTTCATCGAATATGGCGGCAACCGCCATGGTTTCCTGGCCTTCAGCGAAATCCACCCGGATTACTACCAGATCCCGGTCGCCGATCGTCAGGCGCTGATCGAGGCCGACGAGCGCGCCCATCGCGAGGCCGAGGAGGAGAGCGAGAACCGCTCCAGCCATCGCCGCCGCTCGCGCCACCGCAATGCACGCCGCCGCGGCCATGGCGACCGCGTCCAGAGCGACGTGGTCGAAGGTGCCAACGAGGATCCCTCGCACGCCGCCCAGCCCTATAACGGTGGTGAAGAACATCTGCACGAGCATGAGGCAGCGCAGGCCGGCGATGCGCCGGCGCACGCCGCCGAACGTCGCGCCGAAGCTGCTCCGCACGAAGATGACGCGCACGACCGTGAGACGCATGGTGACGAGCGGACGCATGATGGCGATCGCCCCGCGCATGATCACGATGAACACGAACAGGCCCATGCCGCGAGCGAGGCGCCGGTCGCGGAAGAGCAATCCGATGCGCCTGCCCCTGCATCGGTCGAGGCCGCCGAGATGCCGGCGGAGGACGCCCACGACGACCTTCATGACGAAGAGCGTGCGCAGGAAAACGCCGCCCATGCCGACGACGTGCCGCACGTCGAGCACGTCGGTGATTATACTCCCCCTCCCGATGAACCCGCCGCGGCTCTGGAAGCCGACGACGGCCATGACGATGAGGACGATGGCGAGGACGCCGAAGAGGAAGTCGTCGAATCCGTCGGCGGCGATGACGTTCTGGAAGAAGTTCCGGAGCGCCCGTTCCGGCCGCGCCGCCAGTACAAGATTCAGGAAGTCATCAAGCGCCGCCAGGTGATGCTGGTTCAGGTCGTCAAGGAAGAGCGCGGCAACAAGGGCGCGGCGCTGACGACCTACCTCTCCCTGGCCGGCCGTTATGCCGTCCTGATGCCCAACACTGCCCGCGGCGGCGGCATCAGCCGCAAGATCACCTCGGCCCAGGATCGCTCGCGGCTGAAGGAAGTGGTGCAGGACCTCGACGTGCCCGAGGGCATGGGGATCATCCTGCGCACCGCCGGCGCCTCGCGGACCAAGCCCGAAATCAAGCGCGACTTCGAGTACCTGATCCGGATGTGGGAAACCGTGCGCGACATGACGCTGAAGTCGCAGGCCCCCACCCTCGTCTATGAGGAAGGCTCGCTGATCAAGCGCTCGCTGCGCGATCTTTACAACAAGGAAATCGACGAGATCCAGGTCGCCGGCGAGGCCGGCTACCAGGAAGCGCGCGACTTCATGAAGATGCTGATGCCCTCGAACGTGCGGGCGGTGAAGCAATATCGCGACGGCCAGCCGCTGTTCTCGCGGATGGGCGTCGAGAGCCAGTTGGACGCGATGTTCTCGCCGACCGTGCAGCTACGTTCCGGCGGCTACATCGTCATCAACCAGACCGAGGCGCTTGTCTCGATCGACGTCAATTCGGGCCGCTCGACCCGTGAACATCACATCGAGGACACCGCGCTCAAGACCAATCTCGAGGCGGCGGAGGAAGTGGCGCGGCAGTTGCGTCTGCGTGACCTCGCCGGCCTGATCGTCATCGACTTCATCGACATGGATGAGAAGCGCAACAACCGGGCGGTAGAGCGCAAGCTCTCCGACTGCCTGCGGCAGGACCGCGCGCGAATCCAGGTCGGACGCATCTCGCATTTCGGTCTTTTGGAGATGTCGCGCCAGCGCATCCGCGCCAGCGTGCTGGAAAGCTCGACCGAGCCCTGCCCGCAATGCGGCGGCAGCGGCCATGTGCGCTCGGTCTCCTCAGTTGCGCTGCAATTGCTCCGTGGCATCGAGGAAATCCTGATGAAGGGCGCGACCCACAATCTGGTCGTGCGGACCCGCACCGACGTCGCGCTCTATGTGCTCAACCACAAGCGCGGCCACCTGCGCGACCTCGAAAACGCCTTCAAGGTTTCGCTGGCCGTCGTCGCCGACGCCACCGTGAGCGGCCAACAGTCATACGTCATCGACCGCGGCGAGCAGGTGCACACGCTGGAAGCCGCCAAGGCGTTGCTGGCGGCGCAGGCTGCCGCCTTCCCGCCGCAGGTCGAGGAAGCCTATGACGACGACGAGGCGTTCGACATTGAAGCCGAATCCGAGATCGAAACCGATGAGACCGAGGGGCTGACCGACGATGCCGCCGAGGCAGCGGTGGGCGAAAGCGAAGGAGACGGTCACCGCCGCAAGCGGCGCCGGCGCCGGCGCGGCCGTGGCGAACCGCGTGAAGGCGGCGCCCCGCGCGAGGACAGTGACGCGGTACGCGTCGCCGGCGAGGCCGTCGAAGGGGCGATTGCCGAAGACGGCGAATCCGACGAGGACGAAGGCGACGAACAGGCCGGCATGGTCCGTGGCGATCAACCTGCCGGTGGCGAACGGCGTCCGCGCCGCCGCGGCCGTCGCGGCGGACGCCGCCGGCGTGGTACCGGACTGGAAGATGGTCTTGCCGGGTCGATCGCAGACGAACTCGGGCCGACCCCGGCTCCGGAGGCGAGCGGCGCCGTTGCCGATTTCGACGGCGGATCGTCCGAACCCGCGCCATCGCTGGTGCAGGCCGACGTTCAGCCTGAGCCGGTCTCGCCGGCGGCGCAGATACAGCCTGCGGCTGATGCCCAGCCGGAGCCGGTTGCGAGCGCGCCGACGCCAACCGCTGAGGAAACCAGGCAAGAGGCCGAGCGCGCGGCCGCGCGGCGGCGTTCGACCGTGCGCGAGAAAGTCAGCTTCTTGACCAGCGCTCCGGCCGAGCCGGCGCCCTCCGTCAGCCAGAACGCGCCAGAGCCAAGCGCGCCCCCCGCGCCCGCTCCAGCCGAACCTGCGCCGGCTCCGGCCAGCGAAGCCGCACCGCGCAAGGCGGGCTGGTGGTCGCGGCGCTTCGGCAGCGGCGAATAAGCGATCGAACGCAACAGAAAACCGCCCGGCGAAACCGGGCGGTTTTTTTGTTGGCGATTTCTTTAGCTGCCGACAGCCTCAGCCCGTCGTGATAGCGGTCTCCACGTCTGACGGATCGATGCGCTTGTTGAGATTGGCATGCAGCCGCTCCTTGTCGAGTTCGCCCTCCCACCACGACACCACCACGCAAGCAACGCCGTTGCCGCAGAGATTGGTCAGCGCGCGGCACTCGCTCATGAACTTGTCGATGCCGAGCACGATGGCCATGCCGGGCACCAGTCGCGGATCGACCACGGCGAGCGTCGCCGCCAGGGTGATGAAGCCGGCGCCGGTGATGCCGGAGGCCCCCTTCGAGGTCAGCATCGCGACCAGCAGGATGGTCAGTTGCTGAGTGAAGGTGAGATCGAAGCCGAGCGCCTGCGCGATGAACAGGGTCGCCAGCGTCATATAGATATTGGTGCCGTCGAGATTGAACGAATAGCCGGTCGGCACCACGAGGCCGACGACCGACTTGGAACAGCCGAGCCGCTCGAGCTTTTCCATCAAGGACGGCAGCGCGCTTTCCGAGGATGACGTGCCGAGCACGATCAAAAGCTCGTCCTTGATGTAAGCCAGGAACTTGAAGATCGAGAACCCGACCAGTCGCGCGATCACGCCGAGCACCACGAACACGAACAGCGCCGCGGTGACGTAGAACGTCGCGATCAGCCCGATCAGGTTCAGGATCGCGCCAGTCCCGAATTTGCCGATCGTGAACGCCATCGCGCCGAACGCACCGATTGGAGCTGCCTTCATCACGATGGCGATGACGCCGAACACGGCATGCGCAGCATCATCGATGAAAGCGCGGATGGTATGGCCGCGCTCGCCGAGGCCCATCAGCGCAAAACCGAACAGGATCGAGAACAGCAGGACCTGCAAAATTTCTCCCTGCGCAAACGCGCCGACCACCGTATCGGGAATGATGTGCAGGAAGAAATCGACGCTCTTCTGCGCTTCCGCCTGTTTGGCATAGCCGGCAACAGCCTGCGCGTTCGCCATGCCGCCGCCGAAGCCCGCGCCGGGCCTGACCAGGTTGCCGACGAGGAGACCGATCACCAGCGCAAAGGTGGAGACGACCTCGAAATAGACCAGCGCCTTGACGCCGATGCGGCCAACCTTCTTGGCATCTTGTATATGCGCGATGCCGGATACCACGGTGCAGAAGATGATCGGTGCGATCACCATCTTGATCAGCTTGATGAAGCCGTCACCGAGCGCCTTGATCCAGTCATTGGTTGCAAGCGTTGGCCACAGCCAGCCGAACAGTGCGCCAAGCACGATCGCGATCAAGACCTGAACATAAAGAACGCGGTACCATGGCTTTGCCGCACTTACCGGTGCTTCAGTCGCGATCGTTGCCGTCATGCACGCTTACTCCCCTCAGAACTCGCGGACAGGTCGTACATGCGCCAATCCGTCGCACACAGCCAAATTACTTTGGGTAAGCGGAGTCAATGGCGTTGCTCGATCATCAACAGGCCAAACGGTATTGCGGTCTGCCGAAAGAATATTCTTCCCAATCGGCGCGATGCGACGGAACGAGATGAACGCGGATGGCTACGCGCCCGGACGCGAGCCCATAATATCCAGAGGCTTCGGCGAACGTAGGGTTGGTTGCGGACAGCGCATTACCTTATCGCATGCAATTGCGGCAGAGCCGATCCTGCGAAGGTCGTCGCCATCTTTTTTACCGAATTTCTACGAGCCGCACATCGGTCACTGTCGTTTGGAACTTGCCGCCTCGCTTCACGTTGTGCGCCCCAAGCACCAGGCGCTGGTGCCGAGGTCGCGCCATGAGCGCCCTCAAGAGCGTTGAACAGCGGCGCGGCCCCTCATCCAGAATAGAGGAGGTTACGCCATGGATGCATTGCGCATTTCCCGCCGGCAATCGATCGCCGGCCTATCAGTCGCCGGACTCGCGGGATTGCTCATTCCGCCTGCCTATGCCCAGCAGAAGCGCGAGACTACGGGTGTCGGGATCGCCAAGAAAGGAGCGGCGATCGACGACGAGGACATTTTCACCTTCGCGCTGAACCTCGAGTACATGGAAGCCGAGTTCTATTTGCGCGCAACGACCGGCAAGGGCATCAGCGATACCGATGCCGGTATGGATGCTGGCAGGGTCGTGGGCGGCCACGAGGCCCAATTCAAAGAGAAGGCGATCCGCGAATTCATCGAAGAGACGGCGGAGAACGAACTGGCCCACGTTCGCTTCTATCGCAAGACGCTTGGCCGAAACGTCATTTCACGACCTGCGATCGACTTCGACGCCGGTTTCAAGGCTGCAGCTCAGGCTGCCGGATTGCCTGCCGATTTCGACCCATTTGCCGATGACATGTCGGTCCTGCTCGGCGGCATGCTGTTCGAAGACGTCGGCGTGACTGCTTACGCGGGTGCAGTTCCCCTGCTCAAGAAAAAGGAGTTCGTGGAGGCGTCGGCCGGCATACTTGCTGTTGAGGCCTACCACATGGGAATGGCCCGCTCCCAGCTCTACATGATGGGCGAAAAGGCATGGGACGCCGCCAACGCAATTTCGGATGCCCGGGATAAAATTGACGGAACCCCCGAAAAAGAAGACCAGGGGATCCGAGTCGACGGCAAAGCCAACTTCGTGCCTTCGACCCCTGACGCGATTGCGTTCACGCGTACGCCGCAAGAGGTGCTGCGTATCGTCTATCTGGCCGAGAAGGCCGGTGTCAGCAAGGGCGGTTTCTACCCGAACGGAATGAACGGAGAAATCAAGACCACCTGATTGCGCTACATACTCTGCCGCACGCGTTCGGACGGCCGGCGAGACAGAAATGGTCATCCCTGCCGAAGCGCGCCTGCGCGCGGAATTTGCTACCACCCAGACATTCATTGCTGCGCCGCTATGGTCGCGGCACAGCCAATATACCGCTCTGCTAAAAAAGACTGTCAGCGCAGACACCGCTTACGGTGCCGTACGCGTTGGAGCAGTTCTAGTAACTGCCTCCGCCTCCACGCGCACCGCCGCCACCGGATGCTCCGGGCGCTCGGCCTCTACCGGCCGCTCTGTAATGGCGACACCAGCCGTTGGCGCTGATGGGTCCCTCGACGATCTCGCAGGTCCCTCCGCGGAAATGGACGCAGCCGCCGCAGCGCTGGGCTCCATTTGGACTATCGCGATACTGGGCCGATGCTTTGCTGACTTTTCGCCGGCCGCGTATCTCTTGCAGCAGCCCGTCATCTAATGGCAGAGGCGAAATCGACGGCGCCGCCAATGCCGGCAGCGCCATCCCGGCAAGTGCCGCTCCAGAAAGGGTTTTTCCAATAAAATTGCGACGCGAAATGGATTCCTTTTTCGAGTGCTCGCTCACGGGTATCCTCCTGGGTTGTGGAGGGACCATTCGCGGTCTTCCAGATGATCAAAACAATTTACCGAGGGACGCGTTGTCCGCGCTTTGCCGACTTTTCCTTTGCAGCGAGGTCTCACGCAGATCGCAGCTTAAGGCCGGGCAGCGCCAAGCGAGGTGCCCTCCCACAAAATCAGGGTAGCCATATTACCTCTTCTTCCCACCTACGCTGTTCGAGGATATCGGCGGGACCGCCTATGCGGGTGCTGCGCCGCTCCGGTATCACCAAGGGCGGTTTCTACCCGAACGGGATGAACGGAGAACTCAAGACGACCTGAAGTAACACCCTTCACGCTGCACTGTTCGGATCGGCCGCCTCGATGCGGCCGATCTTGTGGCGACCAGACATGCTGAGTTCGCGGCCGACTGTCCGGTTTTCATCAAATTCGCATCACTCGAATTGGCTGCGCTCCAGGAATCCAGGTGCTAGCCGAGCCAGCGCGCGATGCGTGCCACCGCTTCGCGCATCTCGTCGGCCGAGCGCGCGTAGGAGAAGCGAATGAAGCTGCGGCCGTGAATCGGATCGAAATCGACGCCCGGCGTCGCCGCCACATGCGCCTTATCCAGCATGCGGCCGGCAAACTCAAAGCTGTCGGAGGTGAAATCCGAAACATCGGCGTAGAGGTAGAACGCGCCATCGGCCGGCAGGAACTTGGTGAGGCCGGCCTTCGGCAATCCCTCGATCAGGATGCGGCGGTTCTCCTGGTACCCGCGCTTGATCGCCTCCATCTCTTCGCGGCCTTCGAATGCCGCTTCGGCCGCAATCTGCGACAGCGTCGGCACCGAGATCGACAGGTTCTGCTGCAGTCGCTCGATCGGGCGCACCAGAGGCTCCGGTACCACCATCCAGCCGACCCGCCAGCCGGTCATGCAAAAGTATTTCGAGAACGAGTTGATCACGAGCGCCTGCGGCGAGAGTTCTACCGCCGTTACCGCCGGGAACGCATAGTCGAGGCCGTGGTAGATTTCGTCGGAAATGAAGCGGATGCCCGCGCCTTCCGCCGCATTGATCAGGCCGGTGAGCGCTTCGCGCGACATCATCGTTCCCGTCGGATTGGCGGGACTGCCGACCAATACGCCCTTCAGCGGTGCCTTGCGATGCGCCGCCAGCAACGCTTCGCCGGTCAGCGCGTGGCGTGTCGCGCTCGACGTCTCGATCAGCACCGGTTCACAGCCCAGCGCGGTCAAAATATGCCGATACGGCGGATACCCCGGCACCGTGACTGCCACGCGATCCCCCGGCTCGAACATCGACAAGAACGCCAGAATGAATCCGCCGGACGAGCCCGTCGTGATCACGATGCGGTCGGTATCGACAGTGCAGCCGTAAGTATCGTGGTAGTGCCGGACAATCCGCGCACGCAGCGTGGGCATACCGAGTGCGGAGGTGTAGTCGATCCGCCCCTCATCGAGCGCCACGTGCGCGGCCGCGATCGCGGTCCTGGGCGCGGGCGCCGCCGGTTGCCCCACTTCCATGTGAATGACATGGCCGCCGGCCGCCTCGATGCGGGCCGCGGCCGCCATCACGTCCATCACCATGAAGGGCGGAACATCACTCCGTGTCGAAGGCGTCAGCAGCGCTTTCGCGCGATCTCTGAGTGTCGATTCCAGCATCGATACCTGCTATTTGCACGGGCGCCGGCCGAATTCGGGTTCCCGAACCGGTTAGCGCCCCAGACTGGCCGCATTCGGTGGCTTGTTATAGCTTTTTCGAGCGAAGTGATACCGGCTTGGGTGAAGAAACGCGTTGAAATAACAAACTGGGCCTGTTTCTGATCTAATCAGAAACTGAACCGGCGTCCGGCCACATCCGGACGCACCGCCAATCGCCAAAGACCGCTCATGCTCCGCATCACCCTACGCAAGATATCACTGAAGTTGACTGCGCTGACGACTGCGGTCGCCCTTGCCGTCGCGCCGATGGCCGCGCTTGCGCAAGAGAACAAGGGCCCGCCGGTGCTCCGCGACACCGAGACGGAACAATTGCTCCGCGAGTATACGCGGCCGATCCTGCGCGCCGCCGGCCTGGAAAAACAGAACATCCAGATGGTCATCATAAACCAAAGCGTCTTCAACGCGTTCGTTGCCGACGGCCGCCGCATCTTCGTGAACTACGGCGCGATCCTGCAATCGGAGACGCCGAACCAGATCATCGGCGTGATGGCGCATGAAACCGGCCATCTTGCCGGCGGCCATCTCGCCAAGATGCGCGAACAGATCGCGCAGGCCCAGACACAGATGATCATCGCCATGCTGCTTGGCGCCGGCGCGATGGTCGCTGGCGCGCAAGGCGGCAGCAACAGCGGGTTGGCCAATGCCGGCGCGGCGATGTTTTCCGCGCCGGGAGAAATGATCCGCCGCAACCTGCTCTCCTACGTGCGCCAGCAGGAGGAGAACGCCGATAAGGCCGGCGTGAAGTTTCTGACTGCCACCGGCCAGTCCGCCAGGGGCATGTACGAGACCTTCAAACGCTTCACCGACGAAAGCCTGTTCGCCGCGCGCGGCTCCGACCCTTACGTCCAGTCGCATCCGATGCCGTCTCAGCGCGTCGCTGCGCTCGAAGAGCTAGCAAGGTCGAGCCCTTATTGGGACAAAAAGGACGACCCTGCCCTGCAACTGCGCCACGATATGGTGCGCGCCAAGATCTCGGCCTTCATGGAGCGGCAGGACACCGTGTACCGGCGCTATCCGCTGTCCAACAACAGCCTGCCCGCGCGTTATGCCCACGCCATTGCAACCTATCGGCACGGCGACCTCCGCAGCGCGCTCGCGCAGATCGATGCCCTGATTCAACAGCAGCCCAACAATCCCTATTTCCACGAAGTGCGTGGCCAGGCGCTGCTGGAAGGCGGCAAGCCGCAGGAGGCGATTGCGCCGCTGCGCAAGGCCGTCGCGCTCTCCAACAACGCACCGCTTATCGAGATGCTGCTTGGGCAGGCCCTCGTGGCAACCGGCAACAACGCCTACACCGACGAGGCGATTGCGATCCTGCGCGCGGCCGTGGCGCGCGAGACCGAGGCGCCGATCGGCTACATGCAGCTTGCGATGGCCTATGGCCGAAAAGGAGATTACGCGCAGGCGGACCTGGCGTCGGCCCAGGCCGCCTACCTGCGCGGCGACAGCAAGACGGCGCGCGATCTTGCGTCGCGGGCAAAAACGCGCTTCGCGATCGGGACGCCGGGATGGGTCAAGGCTGACGACATCGTGAACACCAAGCCGCTGCCCGGCCAGAAGGGCAACTAGAATTGAACCGCATTCGGCTATAATCGGACTTGGTCACCAAGGACTTGGCCGACCCGAACCAAGATATTCTCCAGGAGCCGGCCTTCAGCAGAATTGCCCGGGAACCCGCCGCACAAGGATTTAACAATGCCCTCGTTCCGTCTTCTCATCCCCGCACTGTTCGCGTTGGCGCTTTGCGGCGCGCCGCAGCCTGCTGCCGCGCAGAGCTTCACCGATACCCAGCGCGGCGACATCGAGGCCATTGTCCGCAATTACCTGATCGCGCATCCCGAAGTGCTCGAAGAGGCGATGACCGAACTCAGCAAGCGTCAGGCCGCAGCCGAAGCCGCCAAGCACGAAGCCGGCGTCGCCAATCATGCGGACGCGATCTTCAACTCGCCGCGTGGCGTGACGCTCGGCAACAAGGATGGCGACGTCACCTTCGTCGAATTTTTCGACTACAATTGCGGCTACTGCAAACGTGCGATGGCCGACATGATGGAGCTGATGAAGACCGACCCGAAGCTGAAGGTCGTACTGAAGGAATTTCCGGTGCTGAGCGCAGGCTCGGTCGAAGCCGCCCAGGTCGCCGTCGCCGTGCGCATGCAGGATCCGACCGGCAAGAAATATCTCGACTTCCATCAGAAGCTCCTCACCGGCCGCGGCGCCGCCGACAAGGCACGCGCGATGGCCGTTGCCAAGGAAGTTGGCCTCGACATGGCGAAGCTGGAGAAGGATCTGAACAGCGCAGAAGTGCGCAGCACGCTCGAGGAAAATTTCAAGCTCGCCGAGGCCATGGGCATGAACGGCACGCCGAGCTACGTGATCGGCAAGCAGGTCGTGATCGGCGCGGTCGGCGCCGAGGCCCTCAAGGAAAAGATCGCCAACGCCCGTTGTGGCAAGGCGACCTGCTGAGGCGACGCTTCGCGCATGCGTGAAAAGGCCGGCTCGACAGCCGGCCTTTTTCTTTGCGGCATTATGCTGCGCAACGGTTCATCCCGCGTTCACAAAACAAAGTCCGCGGAACCGCCAACTATCAGGAACATCAGGCAATTCCTTTCGTTGTCGGCGCGGGCAATGCAAATACGTGAGGAGACATTCGATGAGTAATCGCTTTCTGATGACGGTCGCCGCGGCGGCCCTGATCGCCGGAACCGGCTTTGCGAATGCGCAGGGCACCGGCATGGGACGGGGCGACGCAGGGTCGGCCGGTTCTGCAGCGCAGCAGAGCGCGCCTTCTTCTGAGCGCGGCGGCACCTCGTCGGGCACCATGCAACGCGATAGCGGTGGCAAGTCCGAGATGAAGGGTGCGCAGTCCGAGCAGAAGTCGATGGGCGCCGAAAAGAACCAGCGCGCCGACGAACACATGAAGGGCGGCAAGGACATGAAGGCCGAGGGCAAGGAGGACCGCGGCGGCATGAAGGCCGACCAACAGAAGGCCGAACAGAAGGGCGAAAAGGGCCAGACGACCGGCCAGGGCACGACGCAACGTGATCAGAGCACGACGCAGCATCGTGATCAGTCCACGACCCAGCAGCGTGACCAGACCACCCAGGGTCGCGATCAAATGCAGAACCGTGACCAGAAGGCCCAGGGTCAGCAGGACCGCACCCAGACGCAGACCCAGACTCAGGGCGGAGCCGCGGGCCAAAGCACGACAACGGGTCAGGCCGGCGCGGGCGCCAAGCTCTCGACCGAGCAGCGCACCCAGATCACCACCGCGATCAAGGAGACGCACGTTCAGCCGGTGACGAACGTGAACTTCTCGGTTTCGGTCGGCACCCACGTACCGCGCGACGTGACGTTCCATACGCTGCCGGAGCGCGTCGTGACCATCTATCCGGAATGGCGCAGGTACAAGTACATCCTCGTCAAGGAGCAGATCGTGATCGTGGATCCGAACACCTACGAAATCGTGGCGGTTCTGGAATCCTAATCGCGGGCTTTTCGCAAGGATCAGGGCGGGCAGAAATGCCCGCCCTTTTCGCTGACGAAGGCGGGACCAGCCACAGCAGTCGAAATGACGGCGGGGCTACAACCTGGTTTACCTGTCATGGCGCCGCTCCACCATGAGCAGCATTGTTTCCATCGCATTCGGCCCCAAGGGATGCCTTGAAGACGAATGGCGGGTGGATAATCGGCGCGCGGGCGGCCCGGCAGTCGATTCAGCCGCATTGGTTAATGAGTAAATTCAGCGGGTTATATGCGCCTTTTTATGAACAGGATAAGGCCCATGAAAGGGTCCAGAGCGGCCTAAAGGCTTTCCCTTGGCCGCGTTGTTACCTATAACCCCGCGACCCGCCCGCCCCTTTTTGCTGGAATCCAGATGGCCCAAGGAAGCGCCCAAGCCTCTGCCGCGACGATCTATGTGCTCAACGGCCCGAACCTCAACATGTTGGGGACGCGCGAGCCGGAAACCTACGGCCATGCGAGCCTCGCCGATGTCGAAAAACTTTGCGTCGAAACGGCAGCGCAGTTCGGCCTAAAGGCCGATTGCCGCCAATCCAACCGCGAGGGCGAACTGATCGACTTCATCCATGAGGCGCACGCCAAGAAGGCGGCCGGCATCATCATCAACGCCGGTGGTTATTCGCACACCTCGATCGCGTTGCACGATGCGCTGGTCGCGGTGAAAATCCCGACAGTGGAAGTGCACATCAGCAACATTCACGCGCGCGAGAGCTTCCGTCACCACTCCTTCACGGCCATGGCCGCCTTTGCATCGCTGTGCGGCTTCGGCATCGACGGCTACCGGCTCGCAATATCAGGCCTGGCCGCCAAACTCGGCGCCAGAGCGAAGACCTGACTTCAAGAACTGACCTCAAAACCTGACGTCAAACGACACCAATCCTGACGCTTAAGCCGTCACCCACATCGAGAATTCCGGATCAAGAGCATGGCCCGCCAGCCCGACAACAAGACAGCGGACAAATCAGCCGCCAATCTGAAGAGCGACGACAGCGCGCTCATTCGCGAACTCGCGCTGTTGCTGGATGAGACCAGCCTGACCGAGATCGAGATCGAGCGCGCCGGCCTGCGGGTGCGCGTCGCGCGCAACATCAGCGTGGCGGCGGCGATGCCGAGCTTCCAGCCGGCGCCGGCTGCGGCGGCGGCGATCCCTGCGGGGGCCGATCTGGCCAAGCATCCGGGCGTGGTCCCCTCGCCGATGGTCGGCACCGCCTATTGGGCGCCGGAGCCCGGCGCCAAGCCGTTCATCGAGGTCGGCACCAAGGTTTCGGCCGGCCAGACTCTCCTGATCATCGAAGCGATGAAGACGATGAACCAGATCCCGTCGCCGCGCGCGGGCACGGTGACGCAAATTCTCGTCGAGGACGGCCAGCCGGTCGAATTTGGCGAACCATTGGTCATTATTGAGTAGATGGCGAATGGCGAGTGGCGAGTATCGAATGGTTTCTTGCGCTGACCATTCGCCATTCGCCATTCGCTACTCGCCGGCGGGAGCCGCATGTTCGACAAGATCCTCATAGCCAATCGCGGCGAAATCGCGTTGCGCGTGCTGCGCGCGTGCAAGGAACTCGGCATCAACACCGTTGCGGTGCATTCCACCGCCGACGCCGATGCCATGCACGTGCGGCTCGCTGACGAGAGCGTCTGCATCGGGCCGCCGCCGTCAAAGGACTCCTATCTCAACATCCCTGCTTTGCTCGCGGCCTGCGAGATCACGGGCGCCGATGCCGTGCATCCCGGCTACGGCTTTCTTTCCGAGAATGCCCGCTTCGCCGAAATCCTCGCCGAGCACAATCTGCATTTCATCGGCCCGAAGGCCGAGCACATCCGCCTAATGGGCGACAAGATCGAGGCCAAGAAGACCGCCAAGAGGCTCGGCATTCCGGTGGTGCCCGGCTCCGACGGCGCGGTCTCCTCCGACGACGACGCGCTGGCGATCGGCAGGTCGATCGGCTTCCCGGTGCTGGTGAAGGCTGCCGCCGGCGGCGGCGGGCGCGGCATGAAGGTGGCGCGCACCGCCGACGACCTGATGCTCGCACTGTCCACCGCCTCCAATGAGGCGAAATCCGCTTTCGGCGACGCCTCGGTCTACCTCGAAAAATATCTGCAGAAGCCGCGCCACATCGAGATCCAGATTCTCGGCGATGGCCGTGGCGGTGCGATCCATCTCGGCGAGCGCGATTGCTCGCTGCAGCGCCGGCACCAGAAGGTTTGGGAAGAAGGCCCCTCGCCGGTTCTCGCCGCCGCCGCCCGCGCCAAGATCGGCGAGACCTGCGCCAAGGCTATGCGGGACATGAAATATCTCGGCGTCGGCACCATCGAATTTCTCTATGAGGATGGCGAGTTCTACTTCATCGAGATGAACACCCGCATCCAGGTTGAGCATCCCGTCACCGAGAGCATCACCGATATCGACCTCGTGCTGGAGCAAATCCGCATCGCCGCCGGCGGCGACCTGCCCGCAAAGCAGGAAGAGATCGCCATCATCGGCCATGCCATCGAATGCCGCGTCAATGCGGAAAACCCGCAGACCTTCCGCCCCTCGCCCGGCAAGATTACGCAATTCCATCCGCCCGGCGGGCTCGGCGTGCGGATCGATTCCGCCGTTTATCAGGGTTACGTCATTCCGCCCTATTATGATTCATTGGTCGGCAAGCTGATCGTGCACGGCAAGACCCGCGCCGAATGCCTGATGCGGCTGCGCCGGGCGCTCGACGAGATGGTGGTTGACGGCATAGAAACCACCCTGCCGCTATTCCGGGCGCTAGTCCGGGAGACCGATATCATCAACGGCGACTACCACATTCACTGGCTCGAGCAGTACCTCGCCGGCCAGCCCGTGGACGGCAAGCTGCCATAGCTGCCTCAGATGTCCACCGGCAATGGAACCAATTGGACCCTCGCGCATTATGGGATGCTGGGGTCCCTTTTGGCAGGGCGGTTTCGTCTTTATGAACCGAGATCTTGTGACCGCTGATGCTCAGCGCCGGCGCGCCATGGGACAAATCCTGCTGCTCGCCGCGGCATTGTTGGTGCTGGTGGCCATCAGCGCCGCTTCGGTCGTGCTCGTCAACGAAGCGCGAAAAGCCAATGCTTCCGTGGTTCGCACCGTCGAGGTTGAAAATCACCTCAACGCCTTGCTGCTGGAGATACGGCGGGCCGAAAGCGGCGCCCGGGGTTATCTCTTGACCTCGGGACCGGAGTTTCTCCGCGACCACGATTCTGCCGTGTCCAATATCCTGCCCTATCTCGAAAAGCTGGAGCGATTGACCGGCGACAACGCCGCCCAGGTCGAATACTTAAGGAAGCTGCGGCCGGCGATCGAGACCCGCCTCGGCCAATTCGCCAGAGAGATGAACTTCGTCAAGCAGGGCGATCCCCAGAGTGCCACCGCCGTGGTACGCGAAGCGGCTGCCGGCGATACGAGCACGATCATCCGCGATGTCGCACAGGCAATGCGGGCCGAGGAAGATCGGCTTTTTCTGGCACGCACCGTGACCGCAGACCGCACCCAGCAGCTAGCCTCGCTGGTGACGGTAGCGGGATCGGGCCTCGTGATCGCGCTCGCGGGAATTTCAATTTTTCTGGTGCGACGCTCGTCGCGCGCCCGCGACGAGGCCGAGACGCAATTGCGCGACAGCAATCTCAATCTCGAGACCACCATCGACGAGCGCACCGCCGACCTGCGCGAGGCCAATGACGAAATCCAGCGCTTCGCCTACATCGTCAGCCACGATCTGCGCTCGCCGCTCGTGAACATTATGGGCTTCACCAGCGAGCTGGAGGAATTGCGCGGCGACATCTTCAAACGCATCGCAGCGCTTTCCCGAGTGCAATCCGAAGCGCCGCCCGCCCCGGAAAACGCCACCGACACTGCTGAGCCCGTACTCGAGGGTCCTGACAAGAAGCTCTCGGAGGATTTCTCCGAGGCGCTCAGCTTCATCAAGTCATCGATCGGCAAGATGGACCGGCTGATATCGGCGATCCTTAATCTCACCCGCGAGGGGCGGCGCGAGTTCGAACCGGTCTGGATCGATACCAGGGAGCTGATCGATGGCATCGTGGCGACCGTGGCGCATCAAGCCGCAGAAGCCCAAGCCGAGATCCGGATCGACGCATTGCCGAATATCGTCAGCGATCGCCTTGCGCTGGAGCAGATATTCTCCAATCTGATCGACAATGCGCTCAAATATCTCAAGACCGGCGTCCCCGGCGAAATCACGGTTCGCGGCCGCACCAAGCTCGGCTTTGCGATTTTCGAGATATCTGACAATGGCCGCGGCATCGATCCGAAGGACCATCAACGCATTTTCGATTTATTCCGCCGCGCCGGAACCCAGGACAAGCCGGGACAAGGCATCGGACTTGCCCATGTCCGCGCCTTGGTGCGCCGCCTGGGAGGAACCATGTCGGTTGCGTCGGAACTTCACCAGGGCAGCACATTCACGATCACGCTGCCTATCAATTGGCCAGCGGGTAACCGGAACATACGGACATGAGCAATCCAGTCACCATCATCATGATCGAGGACGACGAGGGCCATGCTCGCCTGATCGAGCGGAATATACGCCGATCCGGTGTCAATAATGAGATAATACCGTTCACCAGCGGTACAGAAGCGCTGAACTACCTGTTCGGCAAGGACGGGACGGGCCTCGACCACAAGGGCGGCGCGCTCCTGATCCTGCTCGATCTCAACTTGCCCGATACGTCCGGCATCGACATTCTGAAGCGGGTCAAGGAAAACCAGTATCTCAAGACCACGCCGGTCGTCGTGCTGACCACGACCGACGACTCCCAGGAGATCAAGCGCTGCTACGAACTCGGTTGCAACGTCTACATCACCAAGCCCGTGAACTACGAAAGCTTCGCCAACGCCATTCGCCAGCTCGGTCTGTTCTTCTCCGTCATTCAGGTCCCTCCGGCCGCCATATGAAACCCGCGACGCCGACACTGCTCTATATCGATGACGACGCCGGGCTGGCCCGGCTGGTCGACCGCGGCCTGACACGGGCCGGCTTCAAGGTCGTACACGCAGCGAGTGGCGAAGAAGGGCTGGCGCGGCTGGCGCAAGGCGGTATCGACGTGATTGCGCTCGACCAGTACATGCCAGGGCTCGACGGCCTCGAAACGCTGGAAAGGATCATGGCGATCGCGGACGCCCCGCCGGTGGTGTTCGTGACCGCCGCGCAGGATTCGGCGATTGCCGTCACGGCTCTAAAGGCCGGTGCCGCCGACTATCTCGTCAAGGATACGCAGGGCGATTTCATTCCGCTGCTTCAGGTCGCAATGGACGGCGCGCTCCGGCAGGCCGAGCTTCAACGGGCCCGCGACGAGGCCGAAGCCGAGGTTCACGCCTCGCGCGACCGCTATGCGGCGCTCGCTGCTGAGCGCGAAGTGCTGCTGCGCGAAGTCAATCACCGTGTCGGCAACTCTTTGCAGATCATTGCCTCGCTCTTGCACCTGCAGGCCAATTCGGCAACCCAGGAGGACGTCAAGGCGGCGCTGACCAGTGCGATGGGCCGCGTCGCCGCCGTCGCGCAGGTGCATCGCCGTCTCTACACCTCGCACGATCTCAAGAGCGTGCTCTTGAACCAGTATCTCGAAGCCCTGCTGGAAGATCTCCGCCGTTCGGCCGAGGGCAACAAGATGTCACGGCTGACGCTCAAGGCCGAACCGATCGAGATCGACCCCGACCGTGCGGTGGCGATCGGCATCATTGTCAACGAACTGGTGATGAACGCCGTCAAATACGCCTATCCGGACGGCGCCGGTCCCATTCACGTCGAGCTCAAGCCCGAAGGCGAAGACCTCGTGGTCGCGATCGCGGACGACGGCGTCGGCCTCAACGCCAAGTCAGACCCGCGCTCCACCGGCATGGGACAACGCATCGTGAGCGCGATGGCCGCCAAGCTGGACGCCAGTGCCGAGCGCGATCCCAACCACCACGGCACCAGAATCGTGCTGCGCTTCCGCCGCGTCCCGGCGGCGCCGCCGCCGAAATCGACCAACGCGGCGGCGAGTTAGGCTAGTACCGTGCCGTCGCCGCTTCGATCGCCCGCGCAGCCGAGACAAGAACGTCCGCCACCTCGATCGCGCGGCGCGGGATCAACCTGTTTCGGATGGCGGAGAGCGTAATCGCGGCGGCGGGCTGACCGTCCGGGGTCCGGATCCAGGCCGAAATCGACTTCGTTCCCTGCACCAGGCCGACGTCGCGCAGATTGTAGCCCCGGCGGCGCGCGAGCTGGATTTGGCCGAGCACCGTGGCCGCATCCGTCCGGTAAGCACCCAACCGCGTTTCGTTGGCGAGCACGATCTTGCGCGCCTCTGCCGACGGCATGGCAGCCAGGATCGCCACCCCAGCGCTGCTGACGCCCAAGGGACGCCGTACACCGACTTCGATCGACAACACCTGGATCGGATAGCTGCCGATGCGGCGCGCGACGCACAAGGTGTCGAGCCCGGTGCGCACCGTCAGAAACAGGGTATCGCCGAGCTGTGCAGACGCCGCCGCGAGATGCGGCTCGGCTGCAATCAACAGTGGCGAGCGCGACGGACGCGCCAGCGCCAGTTCGGGCACCTGGCGGCCGACCACATAATTTCCCGTCCGCTCGCTGCGCTCGACAATCCCTTCCTCGATCAGCACATGCACGATGCGATGGACCGTAGGGCGAGCGAGCGAGGTCGCCTGCACGACTTCAGCCAGAGGTACGCCTCTTTCGCCGCCGACCGCGAGCGTCCGCAGCACGGCTAACGCGCGACGGATCGCCTGCCCACCCTGTAGCGGCCCCTGCGACTTTAACCGACCGTTCGTCATACGCCTTGTCCACTGTCCACAATGTGGACAAAAACACCACAATTTGGTCGACAGCGAAAGGGCCGCGCGCAAGATCGCCGGCGCGGAACAACACATGCGCATGCTGCTGGGACGGGGCTCGCGCAAAACAAGAATGTAGCGGCAGGTGTGCCGCTTTTCGGGAGAATGCGATGAAATTTTTCGCGATCGCAGGCGTCGCGCTGGCGGCACTGTTCACGATAGCGTTGAACACACCGGCAGACGCCCAGCAGTGGCCGGCGCGGCAGGTACGGCTGATCGTGCCATATCCCGCCGGCGGCAATGTCGATAGCGCCGCGCGTGTCATCGCCGACAGGCTGCAGGCGAAGCTCGGCCAGCCTTTCATCGTGGAAAACAAGGCCGGAGCCGGCGGCCTGATCGCCGGCGAGGCGTTCGCGAAAATGCCGCCCGACGGCTACGCCCTGTTCGTCGGCGCAAACGGTCCCGTGCTGTTCGCGCCCGAGATCGCCAAGCGCGAGGCCTATAACTGGAAGCGGGATTTCGTTCCCATCACCTCGATTACGATGACGCCGCTGGTGCTCGAAGTGCACCCGTCGGTGCAGGCGAACGACCTGAAGGAATTCATCGATCTTGCGCGCCGCGATCCGGGCAAGCTGACGATGGCCTCGCCCGGCCAGGGCACCACCAACCATCTGCTCAGCGAACTCATGCAGTCGACGCTGGGCCTGCAATGGCTGACGGTGCATTACCGCGGCAACGCGCCCGCTCTCAACGATCTGATCGGTGGACAGGTACAGTTTGCCCTCGACCAGATTTCGGTCGGATTGCCTTCGATCAAGAGCGGCATGCTGCGTGCGCTGGCCGTCACCGGCAGCCATCGCGCCTCCTGGCTGCCGGATGTCCCGACTTTCACTGAACTCGGCTACAAGGACTTTGACGGCCAGACTTTTACCGGCCTGTTCGCGCCCGCACGCACGCCGGCTGAGATCGTGACCAAGCTCCACGACACCCTCGCGGAGATCCTGAAAGATCCCGCCATCGTCGAGAAGTTCAACGCACTCGGCGCCGAGGCCGTATCGATGACTCCGGCCGAGTTCACGAGCTACCTCGAACGCGAGGACGCCAAGTGGATTCCCATCGTCCGCAAGGCGAACATCAAGGCTGATTGAAGCACATCCCGATGCGGATCGATCCTGCATATCTCGACGCTGAGACGGCGTATCGGCTGATCACCGGGGTCGTGGTGCCCCGCCCGATTGCCTGGGTGACCAGCCTGTCGAGCGGCGGGGTGCTCAACCTCGCCCCGTTCTCTGCGTTCACGTTCGTTTCGCCGAAGCCGCCGATGCTTGCCATCAGCGTCGGCCGCAAGGGTGGAATCTACAAGGATACCGCTCAGAACATCCTCAACAACGAAGAGTATGTCGTTCACATCGCGGACTCCAGCCTGATGACGGCGGTGCACGAGAGCTCCACCGAACACCCGCCCGACGTCAGCGAGGTCGAGGAGTTGCGGCTTTCGACGTTGCCGGGAGAGCGGATCAAGGTCCCTCGTCTCGCGGCCGCGCCGATTGCGATGGAATGCCGCTTCCGCCAGTGCCTCGAATTCGGCGAAACCCGCAGCCGGCTCATCGTCGGCGAAGTGCTGGTCTTCCACATCAGGGATGGCCTTTTGAACAACGGCAAGATCGAAACCGAGGCGCTCGATCCGATCGCCCGCATCGCAGGTCCGCGTTACGCCAAGCTCGGTGAGATCGTCACCTTAAAACCCGTGTTCCAGACTTCGAAAACTGAATCCTGAAGCGGGCCGGTGCCATCGCGCGCCGCGCTGATCCGGAGACCGATCGCATGCATCTTCTGAGCTATCTTGCAAACGGTAAGCCGCGCTTTGGCGCGAGCATCCCAGGCGGGGTCGTCGACCTGACCGAACGAACCGAGTTTACCGACCTGCGGGCGCTGATCGCCGAGGGCGGACTGGATAGCGCGCGTCAGGCGATTGCCGGGCAGAAGCCAGACCATGCACTCGATGATCTCACGCTGCTGCCACCGATCCCGGCTCCGGAAAAGCTCTGGTGCATCGGCGTCAACTACAGGGATCGCAACGCCGAGTACAAGGACAATTCGGACCTGCCGAAATATCCGAGCCTGTTCGTCCGCAATCCCTCCTCTATCGTCGGCTCCGGCCAGCCGATCGAGAAGCCGAAGGTCTCCGAACAGCTCGACTATGAAGGCGAGCTTGTGATCGTGATCGGCAAGCAAGGCCGGCACATCCCGCGCGAGCGCGCATGGGAGCACATCTTCGGCATGACGCTGTGTAACGAGGGCAGCGTTCGCGACTGGCTGCACCACGGCAAGTTCAACGTCACCCAGGGCAAGAATTTCGACCGCTCGGGCAGCATCGGCCCGTGGATCGTCACGTCAGACGAATGCGATCCGCGCGGGCCGCATGATATCATCACCCGCGTCAACGGCGAGGTTCGCCAGAGCGACTCCACCGAGCGGCTGATGTTCCCGTTCGATTACCTGATCGCCTATCTCTCCACCTTTGCCACCTTAAAACCCGGCGACATGATCGCGACCGGTACCCCGACCGGGGCGGGCGCCCGTTTCACGCCGCCGCGCTGGCTCAAGGTCGGCGACATCGTCGAGGTGGAGTCCGGAAAAATCGGCATCCTTCGCAACATCGTGGCGGCGGAGCAATAGCCGATGCTCGATCAACAAACCGTAGAACGACTGGCACAGCGCCTCGATGACGCCGAGCGCAGCAAATCGCTGATCAGAGCATTCACGCGCGAATATCCGGATCTCACGATCGAGGACGCCTACGCCATTCAGCGCGCCTGGACCAAGCTGCAGCTCTCCCGCGGCCGCATCATCAGGGGCCACAAGATCGGCCTGACATCGAAAGCGATGCAGAACGCCGTCGGTATTTCCGAGCCGGACTACGGCGTGCTGTTTGCGGACATGTTCTATCCCGACTCCTCGGCGATCCCGTTCGACCGTTTTCGCGCACCCCGCATCGAGGTCGAACTGGCCTTCGTCCTGAAGACGCCGTTGAAAGGCCCGGATTGCACGCTGTTCGACGTGCTCAACGCCGCCGATTACGTCACGCCGGCGCTCGAAATCCTGGAAACCCGCATGCATCGCGTCGATCCCGAGACGAAGGCGCCGCGCAAGGTGATGGATACGATCTCCGACAATGCCGCGAATGCCGCGCTGGTCGTCGGCGGCCGGCCCATTCGGCCGCTCGACGCGGACCTGCGCTGGATCGGCGCGCTGCTGTTCCGCAACGGCCAGATCGAAGAGACCGGCATCGCCGCCGGCGTGCTCAATCACCCCGCCAACGGCGTAGCCTGGCTCGCCGATCGGTTGGCTGCGCAGGACGAGTATCTCGAAGCCGGCGAAGTAGTGCTGGCGGGATCGTTTACCCGGCCGGTCGAGATCGCCAGGGGCGACACATTTCATGCCGATTACGGGAAGTTCGGATCGGTGTCCTGCCAGTTCGTCTGAACAAGAATCATCCCGGAGGGAGAGCAGCGATGACAAGGCGCAAGAGCATTCACATCGGCGAATTCAAGCACGCCAACCCCATTCCCAACGCCTGCCGCATCGGCAATCTCCTGATGTCCGGCGTCATTCTCGGCCGCGACCCCGCCACCGGCGCGATGCCGGAGCGCATCGAAGACCAATGCGCCAATATGTTCGCGCACATGAAGTCCATCGTGGAGGCCGGCGGCGGCACGACGGATGACATCATCAAGATGACGGTGTGGCTGCAGGACCGCAATCAGCGCGCGCCAGTCAATACCGAATGGCTGAAGATGTTTCCCGACGAGCATTCTCGCCCTGCCCGCCACGCGTTGCAAATGGACATGGAGAACGGCGCGCTCGTGCAATGCGATTTCACCGCCGTGATCGGCTGAGCGCCCTGACAAGGAATCCAAAATGCCGACCTATCTTCCGTTCGATCCGCACCCGCGCCGTCCCTCGAAACTGCCGCCGCCGAAGAGCATCGACAGCCAGTTTCACGTGCTGGGGCCGCTGGAAAAATATCCGGTGCGGCCAGGTGCCGCCTACCAGATGCCGACCGCGACCTGGGAGGCAGCGCTTCGCGTCCACAAGGCGCTCGGCATCGAGCGCGGCATCATCGTGCAGACCACGACCTATGGCGCCGATCATTCGGTGGTGCTCGACGGCCTCGCGGCGATGGGACCGAACTATCGCGGCTGCGCCAACGCGCTGGTGTTTGCGGAAGCCGATGACGCCTATCTCGCCAAGCTGCACGACGCCGGCGTGCGCGGCGCCCGTTTCAGCTTCCGGCAGGAATTGGGCGCGGTGCTCTCGGACAAGGACTTTGCGCGCGCCATCGCACGAATTCGCGAACTCGGCTGGTACGCAAAAATCCAGCCGGAAAAGGACGGTATCGTCTCCAGCGTCGCGCAGTATGAAAACCTCGACGTCCCCGTGCTGATCGACCACATGGCGCGCCCTGATCCGACACGCGGGAAGGACGATCCGAATTTGCAAAAGATGCTGGGGCTGCTGTCGAAGGGCAATTTCTGGGTGATGCTGTCGCTCGGCGAAAAGACCTCGAAAAACGGCCCGCCCTGGGACGACGTCATTCCGATCGCGCGCGCCTATATCGAGGCGGCGCCGGACCGCTGCGTGTGGGCGAGCGACTGGCCGCACCCGGTCTCGGTGGTGCAGCCGCCCAACGACGCCAACCTGCTCGAGCTGCTCTATCGTTACGCGCCCGATGAGGCGGAGATACGGAGAATCCTGGTGACCAACCCGGCCGAACTGTTCGGCTTCAAGGACTAGGGCGTGGCGCTCATGAGCGCTTGGCCCGACACGAGATGGCTTCCGCGTTCGCGGGCAAAGCGGATGTGGCCCGAATTGCTGCTGGCTCGACCCGATCGCGAATGACCCGAAAGAGACGTGCAGCAAAGCTGCCGTAACTCAAACGCCTCCGCGCGAGGAAAAAGGCCGCCAGCTAAGGCGGCCTTCAATCCGGCAGGCCCATTGTGAACAGCTATTGAGGTACCGCCTCAACGGCGTAGGAGCGGAACTTCGCCAGACTGCTGCGGAGCGGCAGGAGGTCTTTGAACGCCGCTGAATCGCGATAAGCTTGGATTTTCTCGACGCTATCCCATTGGATGACAACAACGCGTGGCTTCGGCGGCTCTCCTTCGATTGTCGTGGTTTTACCTCCGGCGGCAAGGAACTTGCCGCCGGCCGCTTTGATCGCGGCTTGAGCCTTCGGCACGTAGTCCTTTACGTAGGCCTCCGTGTTCGAGGGCTCGATTTCAACGACTTGGTATACCGGCGGCCTAGCCTGAGCATGAAGTCTCTCAACCGCGACTGCACCGAGTCCTAAGCCCGCCAGCATCGCCAATGTCACTGAATAGTGAGTATTCATGACGTTTCTCCCTGGTCACTGCGGAAACGATTCGGTCGTGCAGGCTCGCACGACCGTGCGATTGCGAATGCCAAAACGCACCGGCTAAAAAAGACTGTCGGTCTATTTGAAGTGCGACGCCTGCCGACAGCATCGACGCTGCCAATATAAAACGGGGACTTCGGCACGCCCCAGTGACAGCTCGCGGACCAACTCGATGTCCGTTCATTCAGCGTACAACGTCAGCCGGATCGTTGGAAGGGCGGCAGGACGTCGATTGAGGCGCACCAATCAAAGTCGATTTACTAGTATGCACCCCAGGCGCTCCGATCATACCACCTTCAGCCAGGGCAGCACGATCAAGAGCAGACCGGCGAAATAGATCACGCCGAAGATCAGGCCGAGCTTCCAGAACGCGCCCTTCCCGATATAGCCGCTGCCGTAATACATCGGCGCCGGCCCGGTCGCGTAGGGCGAGATCACACCCATTAGACCGAGCGAATAGACGCAGAGCAGCGTCAGCGTCGGAATAGGCAATCCGGGAATGCTGCTGCCGACCGCGAGCACCACGGGCAACACCGCCGCAGCGTGCGAGGTGATGCTTGAAAAGAAATAGTGAACCCAGAAGAAGAACGAGACCAGCAGGATGAGCCCGACCGTCGGGCCCAGCCCAGCGAGCTCCTTGGCATAACCCTCCGCCACCCATTTGATGAAGCCGATTTCGTTGAGACCCGATGACAGCGTCAGCAGCGAGGTGAAATAGAAGAAGACTTCCCACGCGCTCTTTTCGCGCACGATGTCCTCGAACTCGATCACGCCGGTCAGCAGCATCAGCGAGATCACGACGAAGACCACCATCGTCGGGTTAATGAAATTCGAGCCCAGCAGTGGCAGGCTGATGGTCGGATTGGAGCCGCAGATCCACAGGAACATCGCCAGCAGCACGAGGCCAGCCATGATCCATTCGTTGCGCGACAAGGGCCCCATCGTCTTGAGCTCGGTCGAACTCCATTCGACGATCTCAGGGCTTTCCTTCACCTCCGGCCGGCAGACCACGTAGCTTAACAGCGGCACCAGGATCAGCAGGAGGATGCCGAGCGGCGCAAAGCCGATGAACCATTGCGACCAGCTGACCTCGACGCCTGCGATTCTCTTGGCGATCGAGAGCGCGGCGGCATTCGGTGCCAGCGCGGTCAGGAACAGCGAACTCGTCACTGCGGTTGTCGCAAACGCCGTCCACATCACATAGGTACCGATCTTGCCAGCGCTCGGGCCCGGTTCGGAACCATAGATGCGCGGGATGTTACTGACGATCGGATAGATGGTGCCGCCGCTTCGCGCAGTGTTGGATGGCGTCGCCGGCGCCAGCACGAGATCGGAGAAGGCGACCGCATAGCCGAGCCCGATGGTGCGGCGGCCGAGATGGTGCACGAGCAGCAGCGCAAGCCGGCGGCCGAGCCCGCTCTTGCGGTAGCCGATCGAGAACACGAAGGCGCCGACGATCAGCCACACCGTGCTTTCGGAAAAGCCGCCCAGCATCCAGCGCAGCGCCTTGTTCGGATCATGCTCGACATATCCCGACAGACCCGCAAAGGTCAGCCCGATCACCCCGACGGCGCCGACCGGCATCGATTCAAGGATCAGCGCTGCGATCACGGCGGCAAAGATCGCAAAATAGTGCCATTGATTGGCGTTCAGGCCGGCCGGAACCGGCACGAGATAGAGCACCAGCCAGATCAATAGCGGCGTAATCGTCTTCCAGGTGATTTTCACGCGTCCCCTCTTTCATTTCGGCGGAATTCTCTGCTTACCCGCGATCCGGCCGGCGCCGCCGTTTTTTGTTTGAAGCGTAGCATAGGCCCGTGCCGTCCTGCTATTCTCCCGCGCATGACCTCGCGCGAGTCTGCTGCTTCCGAAATCACGCCCGACGTGCTGCTGCGGGCCTATGCCTGCGGTATCTTTCCGATGGCCGAGAGCGCCGGTGATCCGACGCTGTTCTGGGTCGAGCCGGAAATGCGCGGGGTGATTCCGCTCGACGGCTTCCGCATCGCCTCTCGGCTTGCCCGCACCGTACGTTCGGACACTTTCAGCATTACCGTCGATACCGCCTTCAAGGCGGTCATCGCGGGCTGCGCGGCGCCGCAGCTTGGCCGCGATGACACCTGGATTAACAAGCGCATCCGCGATCTCTATCTCGGGCTCCACGAGCTCGGGCACTGCCACAGCGTCGAGGTCTGGCAGCACGGCGACCTGGTCGGCGGCCTCTACGGCGTCAGCCTGGGGCGGGCGTTCTTCGGCGAGAGCATGTTTCACCGCGCCCGCGACGCTTCCAAAGTGGCACTGGTGCATCTGGTGGCGCGGCTGATCGCAGGCGGGTTCGAGCTGCTCGATACGCAATATGTCACCGAACATCTGCGCAGCTTCGGAGCGGTCGAAATTCCAAGGCGCCGCTATCGCGCATTACTTGACAAGGCGATCGCGGGGGAGCCAGCGGATTTCCGCAAATTGTCGGTCAGTCAGCCGGTCAGCGGCGCGCAAGCTCTCGCGATCATCGCCAAACGCAATTGATTTGCGTCCAAGCCTGGTACGCGAAAGCAGCGCCGGGCGATCGAAAGCTACCAAGCATTGTGTCGCCCGCTTCCAATTGGCTCAAACCGGCGGTGGGTTCAATCGCGCAAAGCCTTCTTGGACACGATAGGGATAGTAGGGATAGGAGGGCATCACCGAGCTCGCTTTGTCCAGGAGCGCGACCTGCTCGCCGGTCAATGACCAGCCCACGGCGCCGAGATTGTCGCGCAGCTGCGTTTCGTCGCGCGCGCCGATGATCACGGACGACACGCTTGGGCGGGTGAGTAGCCATGCGATCGCGACCTGCGGCACACTGCGACCGGTCTCGGTCGCGACGGCATCCAGGACATCGACGACGCGATAGAGCCGCTCCTCGTCGACCGGTGGACCGAACTGCGCCGTCTCGCGCAGGCGGCTGCCCGCCGGCAGCGGCTGGCCTCGTCGTATCCTGCCGGTGAGACGCCCCCAACCCAGCGGGCTCCAGACCAGCGCGCCGACGTCCTGATCGAGGGCGAGCGGCATGAGCTCCCACTCATAGTCGCGGCCGACAAGCGAATAGTAGACTTGGTGCGCCACATGGCGCGGCCAGCCGTGACGGTCGGCAATGGCGAGTGACTTCATCAACTGCCAGCCCGAGAAGTTGGAGGCGCCGATATAGCGCAACTTGCCACCACGGACGAGCCCGTCAAGCGTTGACAGCACTTCCTCGATTGGCGTGAAGGCATCGAAGGCGTGGAGCTGCAGCAAGTCAATGTAGTCGGTCCCGAGCCGCCGCAAAGCAGCATCCACCGCCGACACCAGGCGATGTCGCGACGAGCCGGCGTCGAATGGACCGTCACCCGTCGGCAAGCTCGTCTTGGTAGAAACTAGCACCCTGTCGCGGCGGCCTTTGATCGCGGCGCCGAGAATCGCTTCCGACGCGCCGTTCGAATAAACGTCGGCGGTGTCGAACAGGTTGACGCCGGCCTCGAGGCAGATATCGATTAGCCGCCTCGCCTCCTCGGTGCCACTTCGGCCCCAGGCCGAAAATAGCGGCCCCTGTCCGCCGAACGTGCCAGTACCGAAACTGATAACGGGGACCTTCAGGCCCGAGGCACCGAGGTTGCGATATTCCATCGTCGTGCTCCCTTTCGATCCTTTTGCTTTCATTCCGCCGGGCACGCCGCAGCGGAAGGTACCAGCCGGTCCAGATGCATGCTCCATAGCGCCAGCAGGAGTCCCGCCGCGGTGATCGCCGCCGCGACGAGCGGAAGCGCGGCAAGGCCCAAGCCGCGGTCGATCGCAAGCCCGCCGGCCCAGGCGCCGAGCGCGTTGCCAAGATTGAAGGCCGCGATGTTGAGGCTAGATGCGAGCGTGCGCCCCTCCGCGCCGGCAGCTTCGAGCACGCGAAGCTGCAGCGGCGCCACTGTGGCGAAGGCGGCGATGCCGAGCAGGAAGATGAACGCCACGGCGAGACCTTTGATCGACAGCACCGCCGCAAGTGCGACGAGCACTAGCGCAAGCGCGGCAAGCGTGCCGATCAGGGCGCGTCCGAGACCACGGTCGGCGAGCCGCCCACCCGCAACGTTGCCGATCGACAGGCCGATGCCGAACACGAGAAGGATCGGCGAGACCGCCGGTTCAGAGAAGCCGGTCAGCCGCGTCAGGATCGGCTGGACATAGGTAATTACGACGAACAGGCCGGCAAATCCGAACACCGTCATGGCGAGGCCGAGAAGGACCCGCGGACGGCCGACCACCGCCAGCTCCTCGCGCAGCGAAGGGGCTTTCTCATTGCCGCCCACATTGCCGGGAACGAGAACGACCAGCACGGCGAAGGCGACCACCCCGATCGCGGTCACCGCCCAGAATGCGGCGCGCCATCCCAGCATCAGGCCGAACCACGCACCAAAGGGCACGCCGAGCAGAGTCGCCACCGTCAGTCCGATGAACATGGTGGCAATCGCTGAGGCACGCTTGTCCTCAACGACGAGGCTCGTCGCCACCACCGAGCCGACGCCGAAGAACGTGCCATGGGCGAGAGAGGTGAGGATCCGCGCCGCCATCAACAGCCCGTAGTCCGGCGCCAGCGCGCAAGCGGCGTTGCCGAAGGTAAAGATCGCCATCAGAGAAAGCAGCACCGCCTTGCGCGGCATCCGCCGCGTCGCCAGCGTCAGGATCGGCGCACCCGCGAACACGCCGAGCGCATAGCCGGAGATCAGCAGACCTGCCGCGGAGACCGAGACCTGCATGTCGGCGGCGACCTGCAGCAGGAGACCCATGATGATGAATTCTGTGGTGCCGATGCCAAAGGCACCGGCGGTCAGCGCAAGGACGGCGGCAGGCATGCGTTGCTCCGGACAAGGACAGGGTTGCTGCAACGCAAATAGCGGAAGGGCGGCAGAAGAATTAGAGTGCCGGCAGTCCAATCATTTGTGACGTGAAGTCAACATGACCCGACTCGACACCAATCGTTCCGCCGAGATGGAGGTCTTCGTCCGCGTCGTCGACCTCGGCGGGTTCACCGCCGCGGCAAAGAGCTTTCGCCTGACCCCATCCGGCGTCAGCAAGCTGGTATCGCGCCTGGAAGCCCGGCTCGGCACGCGGCTCGTCAACCGGACGACGCGCAAGCTCCAACTGACTGAGGAAGGCCAAGCCTTCTACCAGCGCTCGCTGCGCATCCTCGGCGAGATCGATGAGGCAGAGCGCGAGGCCGGCTCCGGTGCGGCGCCGCGCGGGCATCTGATGGTGAACAGCAATATCCCGTTTGGCATGCGGCACGTCATGCCACTGTTGCCGCGCTTCCTCATCGAGCATCCGGAGATCACGCTCGACATCGCCCTCACCGATACAGTCATCGACCTGATGCAGGAGCGCGCCGACGTAGCCATCCGCGTCGGGCCGCTGGGGGCTTCGCGCCTCGTTGCGCGCAAGCTCGGGACCAGCCGCATGGCGGTGGTAGCCGCGCCGACCTATCTTGCCCGTTTCGGCGCGCCGAATACGCCGGCTGAACTCGCCAGCCATCGCGGCATCGGCTGGACTTTTCCGCGCAGCATTCGCGGCTGGCCATTCCGTCGCGGCGACCGGATCGAGGAGGTGCTGCCGCCGCCGGCCGCGCGCGCCAGCGACGGCGAAGCGGTCCGCCGGCTCGCGCTCGGCGGCGTTGGCTGCGCACGCCTGGCTCTATTCCACATCGGTCCCGACATCGAGGCCGGGCGTCTGGTTCCGATGCTGCAGAACTACAATCCCGGGGATCGCGAAGACATCCATGCGATCTACGTCGGCCACGCCGGGCCGCTGCCGGCGCGCGTGCGCACCTTCATCGATTTCCTCGCAACGCACATCCGGATGGGCGACCCCACCCTAAGGCGCACGGCCGACGGCAAGTGGAAGCTGCACGGCGGATACTAGATGTTTGGGACGAATAGAATGCCCCCGCGCAAGCACGGACGCCCTAATTCCCGAACAATCCGCCAAACAGGCCGCCCGGACGCTGCTGCGGCGGGGGTGGCGGCGGCGCTTGCTGCGGCTGTTGCTGGAATTGCGGCTGCGGCGGCGGTCCCGGCGGGCGCGGCGCCGCCTGCTTCGGCGGCGGCGGACGCTTCGCAGCCGGCGGCGGCGCGGCTGACTTCGCCGGATCAGGCTGCGCGCTGACGATGGTTTGGTCAGGGCCTTTGCAGTCGGTGAGCCAGATGTCGTAGACCGGATGCTCGACGCCGTGCAAACCGGGGCTGGCGGCGAACATCCAGCCTGAGAATATCCGCTTCACCTCGCCCTGCAGTGTGATCTCGTCGACCTCGACGAATGCATCGGTGTTGGCAGCTTCGGTCGACGGTCGGGTGTAGCAGGCACTGGTCTTCACGCGCAGTGCGCCGAACTGCACGGTCTCGCCGATGTCCTCGTCGAAATTGATGATGCGGCCGGTGATCTTGTCGAGACCGGAGAAGCTCGCCTTCTTGTTGGTGATCTTGGTTGCCGGCGGCTCGGACACGACCTCGTCGCCCGGCTGCAGGGTCGCCGGCGAATTGGGCACGCCCTTGGGTTGGGGCTGGGGCTGGCGCTGTCCCGGCGGCGCATTGGCGACGCCCGGACCTCCGGGCTGCGGCGGCTGAACCGCGACGCCCGGCTGCGTCCCCTGCGGAGGGGCGGTGGTGCCGGGCGGCGGCGCCAGCGGCTGCGACTGGAAGCTCCCCGGCGGCGGCGCGCCCTGCCCCGGCGGCGGACGGTTCGGGGTCGGCAGCAGGCGGCCGCGCGGTAGTTCCGGCACTTCCTCGTCGTCATCGGGGAACTGTTGCTGCTGCTGATTGCCGCGGGGAATGGCGCCCGGCGGCCGCAGCGGCGGATCGGAAAAGATATTGCCGATCTGCGCCTGCGCGGGCGGCGCAAGCGTGGTCATGGTGGCGGCAATCAGGGCCGCAAGACCGGTCAGGGCAATGGTTCGAAGCATCTCGCGCGGCTTTAATGGGCGAATCGGGCTCGCGACATAGTACAGACTTATCCGCCGCTCGCGTCCCTCCCGGTTAACACGGTGAATACGGCGGGGAAAGGGCGGTTTGCCGCCTTCCCGCCGCACACGATTGCGGTCTGGCAAGGTGTAAACCGGTTTCCGGATAATCGCCCCGTGATCTCGATGATGGCCCGAATAGCGGAAACCGGTCCTCCGATGGTCGCCCCCTGATCTAGTCACGCCCCGTTTCAGATGAAATAGTCGCTCCCGTCGCGCGGCCACGCGCGAAAACCAGCAAAAGCCGGAATAACCGGACGAGCCAGAGGAAACCTCAAAATATGCCCGATCGAATTCGCCTGGATGGCCGGGTTGCCGTCGTGACCGGCGCGGCCGGCGTCATCGGAACCGCGACCATCCGCCTGCTCGCCGAACGCGGCGCCCGCATCGTCGCGGTCGACCGCAAAGAGCAGGATCTTGCGGCCGCCATCAAGGACCTGCCGGCCTCGGCCGAAGCGCTCGCGGTCACCGCCGACGTCACCCGGGAGGAAGAAGTCGCGGAATACGTCCGCGCCACCGTCGACAGGTTCGGCACGATCGATGCCTTTTACAACAATGCCGGCGTCGAGGGCGACATCAAGCCGATCCCGGAATATTCGCTCGAGAGTTTTCGGCGCGTGCTCGACGTCAACGTGGTCGGCGTCTTTCTCGGCATGAAGCATGTGCTGCCTGTGATGCTGAAGCAGAACAAGGGCAGCATCATCAACACCGCCTCCATCGCCGGCCTGATCGGCTCGCCGATGATCGCCGTCTACAGCGCCAGCAAGCACGCGGTGATCGGTCTTACCAAGAGCGCTGCCTGGGAATGCACCGGCACCGGCGTGCGGGTGAACTGCGTCTGTCCCGGCCTGATCGATAGCCGGATGCTGAGCACGATCCTGCAGGGCCGCAATCCCGGCAACGAGCCGCCGCCGACCGAAAAGATCGTCGACCGGATTCCGGCGCGCCGGCTCGGACAGGCGTCCGAAGTCGCCTCCATCGTGGCGTTCCTCGCCTCCGACGAGGCCAGCTATGTCTCTGGCTCCGCCTACACCGTCGATGGCGGCCGCACGGCTGCCTGACGTCGTTCCGGGGCGATGCGAAGCATCGAACCCGGACCCTCGAAATTATCAGATGTGCAATTGCACATCATAGTTCGCATCTCCGATGCGCCCCGGAATGACAATCTGGAACATGAGGTCTTCGCCACCATGCCCGTCACGCTCGATGCCGATGCCGCCGCCGTCTACAAGGCTTTCCAGGAGGCGGGCCGTCCCGCCTATGAGACGCTGACCGCGCCGGAAGCGCGCGAATATTATCGCGCCGCCCGCGTCGTCAGTAATCCCGAACCGCCCGAACTCGAATCGAACAAGCCGCTTTCGATCCCGGCGCCGCACGGCACGATTCCGGCGCGCATTTACACGCCGAAGACACTGCGCAAGAGCAACGGCCTTGCGGCGTGCCTGGTGTTCTTTCATGGCGGCGGCTGGGTGATCGGCGATCTCGATACCCATGAAGTGGCCTGCCAGAAGCTTGCCCATGAGGGCGAGCTGATCGTGATCTCGGTCGACTACCGGCTGGCGCCGGAGCACAAATTTCCCGCCGCCGCCGACGACGCCATCACCGCGACCAAGTGGATTGCCGCCAATGCCGGCCAGCTCGGCATCGACGCCGCCCACTTGCTGGTCGGCGGCGACAGCGCCGGCGGCAATCTCGCCGCCGTCGTGGCGCTCGCCGCGCGCGACGGCGACGGCCCGAAACTCGCCGGCCAGGTGCTGATCTATCCCGCCACCGACTTTGCGATGAAGCATCCCTCGCACAGCGAACCCGAGACCAGTATTTTGCTGACGCACTCCGTGATCAAATGGTTCTGCAACCATTATCTGAACGGCGCGGCCGACATCGATCATTGGAAAGCCTCGCCCGCGCGCGCAAAAACGCTCGCCGGCTTACCGCCGGCCTATGTGCTGACCGCGGGCGCCGATCCGCTGCGCGACGAGGGCGCCGAATATGCCGCGCGGCTCAAGGAAGCCGGCGTGCCCATGACCTACCGGCATTTCCCGGGCCAGTTCCACGGCTTCTTCACCATGGGCAAGCTGCTGCAGCAGGCCAACGTCGCCGTCAGCGAAATCGCCGGCTGGCTGAAGGCGCTGAAATAATGCACATTGCGCAACGCAATCTGTGAACTCGTGAATTTCTCCTGCGCATATTCGGGGCCGCTGTGATCGAACCAATCCTCCTATTTGGCATACCCGTCGACTTTATCCTGTTCGCGCTGACGCTGCTCGGCGTCGCACTTTTCCATCATCACACGCTGCGCGTCGCACTGACGGGCCTGGCTGTCATCGTGCTCTATAAGCTGGTCTTCACCGGCTTCAAGCACGGTGCGGGTCTCGGCGGCCTTGGCAACCACATGGCGTTTGAATGGGTCACGCTCGCCAATCTGTTCCTGCTGCTGATGGGATTTGCGCTGCTGTCCCGGCATTTCGAGGATAGCCGAATACCGGATGAGATGCCGGCCCTGTTGCCGGACGACTGGAAGGGCGGCGTCGTGCTGCTGGCTCTGGTGTTTGTGATCTCGAGCTTTCTCGACAATATCGCGGCCGCGCTGATCGGCGGCACCGTGGCGCGGCACGTGTTCCGCGGCAAGGTTCACATCGGTTATCTCGCAGCGATCGTCGCGGCCTCCAATGCCGGCGGATCCGGCAGCGTCGTCGGCGACACCACGACAACCATGATGTGGATCGCAGGCGTCAGTCCTGTCGCGGTAGTGGAAGCCTATATCGCGGCCGTGGTCGCGATGCTGATCTTTGCGGTGCCGGCCTCGATCCAGCAGCAGCGCTTCTCGCCGATCCAGAAAAATCCGCCGAGCGGACTGAAGATCGACCGCACGCGCGTGTTCATCGTCGCCGCCATTCTCGTCGCCGCGCTGGCAGCAAATATCATTGCCAACTTGAAATTCCCGGCCGTTCTGGAAACCGTACCCGTTCTTGGCATCGCGGTCTGGGCGGTCATTCTGCTCACCGCAGGCCTGCGCGCGCCGGACTGGAAGGTGATGCCGGAAACCTTCAAGGGCACCGTCTTCCTGCTCGCGCTGGTCACGGCGGCCTCGCTGATGCCGGTCGATCGGCTGCCGGTGGCGTCGTGGCCGACCGCGCTTGGGCTTGGCTTCGTCTCCGCGGTGTTCGACAACATTCCCCTCACCGCGCTCGCCCTCAAGCAAGGCGGCTATGATTGGGGCTATCTCGCCTATGCCGTCGGATTCGGCGGATCGATGATCTGGTTCGGCTCGTCGGCAGGCGTGGCGTTGTCGAACATGTATCCGGAGGCGAAATCCGTCGGACGCTGGGTCAGCCAGGGCTGGCCTGTAGCGGTGGCCTACGTCATCGGCTTCTTCGTGATGCTCGCCGTTCTTGGCTGGCACCCCGACCCGCGGGTTTAGCGGGACTGAAGGTGACGGCCGGCCTCGCGTCGGCCATCATAGATTGGCCGGCCACGGCTGTACCGACTCAGGCCGCAATGTTATCCAAGTTTCCGATTAGCTCTCGCACGCAACAACTCTGCCGGTGATTCGGCAGCAATCCGCGAGGTGATTGCAATGGCATTTTTCAAGCGCGAGCTCGGCCCGATCGAGCGCTTCGAGGTTGCGCTGAAGGACAAGCTGGCGGCGCGGCAGAAGCTGGCCGAGCGGTTGAGCGTCGCCGAATCGGAACTTGCAGAAAAACGTGCCGCTGCCGAACGGCTGGCGGTAGCGGGTGCCGATAATTCCCGGCTCGATCGCGCCGAAGCCAGCATGCGCGCCGTCGAAGACCGCGCCAAGACGCTGCGCGCCGAATTGGTGGAATTTGACGATCAGGTGGCCTCGGCCGAGCGCGCGCTCGCTGATGCCAAGGCCCAGCGCGACCGCGACGCGATAGCTGACCAGATCGAGGCGATGGCTGCGGCGATCGAGCGGGCGGCGCCCGGATTTGAAGCCGGCGCCGCAGCGCTGGTCGAGGCCGTTACAAAAAGCTCGCTGTCGATACCTGAAGCCACCCGGTTCTCGACCAGCGTGGATGCGGTGCGTAGCGAGGTCCGCGCGGCGGCGGACTTGATATGCTGGGAGCTGCGTTCCGCCGCGGTACGCACGCGCGCGGGCAACGCCAACCTCGCCAGCCCCGTGCCATCCCTGTCGGAGCAACCGTCATCGGCAGAGACCGAGCGGCAATTGATGTACACCCTCCACCCCCTGCGTTGGTACGAGGACGGTAAGGTGCGCAAAGTTCCCGCCTTCACACTGGTCGGGCTGCCCAAGGCGCTGCTGCCGGTGGCGCTGCAGCATCAGCACGTCGACCATCTCAACGCCCGCCGCGTGCAGACGTTGATGCATCTTCACGGCAGCGCAGGCAACGGCGAACCGCAGGACGACGATCCGCAGCTCGTCGATCTCGACGCGTTGCTCGCCGAAGAGACGCAGAGCGCGCAAGCCGACGTTGCGTGAGCCCAGTGAACGGTACTTGATCAGTGTGCCCTGTGCGGTTCAGGCCGCGTCGCTCGCGTTCGACCAACCGATAGACGGTATCTGGCCCAGCGATCATTTTGGCGTGGTCGCCGATCTGGAAATCAGTGCCGCTCCTTAAGGAATCGCCCTTCTCAAAGTTCCCCCGGAAATCGGGTGGCCGCCACGCCTCCATCCTGCGATCCCAACGTTCACGAACCAAGCCGTGCCGTTGAATCAAGAAGACGATTGCAGTTGGAGAAGGCCAATGAAATCCGAAAGCGATCTGACGATCCGAAATCCGTTCGGTGTCATGGACGTTCCAAATCCCAACGATGACGACGTGATGCAGTTCGCCCGCATCACGGTGCCGGAAGAATCCGCCGCCGACGAGAATGCAAAGCCGTGGAGCTCTGGAAACGCGAGCTACCAGCACGGCACGATCGATGGTGAATGGTCGAGCCGCTGGAAGGGTGCTGCGGACCCTACCATCCCGGGCGATGCTCCCGATAAATGGAAACAGGGCCGGGGTGAAGCGAGAACCGTGGGAGACCGCGTGTATCTGTTGTTCGACTGGAATTCCGGCGCGCGCCGGGGACTGATCGACGCAAGGCGCGAAGGCCCGCGGCGGCTGGTCGGCAAGTACATCAACCTGAACAACCCGGAGATCACGGTGCCCTGGGTCGGCCTGGTGGTAAGCGATCAGAGAATAGATGGATACTTTGCGCAAGGCCGGGTGGATTTCCGGAGGTAGCGGCCTCCATTTACCTACCCTGCCCGCGCCGCACGGCGCAGCGATTGCGGTGGCTGGCCGAAAGCGCGGATGAAGGCGCGGCGCATCCGCTCGGGGTCGCGGAAGCCGGTGGTTTGCGCGACACGCTCGATTGCCTCGCTGGAGGACTGCACGCGCTGCCGCGCCACTTCGATGCGCAGCCGCTCCACCGCCTTTGACGGCGTGGTGCCGGTCTCGGCCATGAAGGCGCGGGTAAAGTGCCGCGAGCTCATGCCGGCCTGCTCGGCGAGATCTTCGACGGTCAGCGGCGCGTCGAGGTTTTCGCGCGCCCAGGCCAAAAGCGGCCCGAAGCGTCCGTTCGGCGCCTTCAATTCCAGAAGCGAGGAGAATTGCGACTGGCCGCCGCTACGGCGGTGATAGAGCACCAGCTGCTTTGCCGTCTTTTGCGCGATCTCGTCGCCATAGTCTTCCGCGATCATCGCCAGCGACAGGTCGATGCCGGCTGATATCCCGGCCGAGGTCCAGACGTCCCCATCGCGCACGAAGATGCGATCGGGCTCCAGCTTCACCTGCGGATAGGTTTTCAGAAAATGCCGCGTGCGCTGCCAATGCGTGGTGGCGCGGCGGCCGTCGAGCAGGCCGGCCTCGGCGAGCACATAGGCGCCGGAGCAGACGCTGGCGATGCGCACGCCACGTTTGGCAATCGTGCGCACGAAGCCGATCGTCTTTTCACAGGTCGCCGCCTGCCGCACGCCCTCGCCGCCGGCGACGATCAGCGTCGTGATCGCGGATGCCGGTTTCAATCCTCTCGCGACTATCTCGACGCCAGACGACGAGCGCACCGGCCCCGGCGTCACGGCCAGAACCCGGATCGCCGGCGCCCCCTCGGCAAAGCGCGCCGCGATCTCGAACGCCGAAATCGGCCCGGCCGCATCGAGCAACTGGAAATCCGGAAACACGAGAACGGCGATCATGATATTTGCCTGTTTGTCCGATGTCCCGAAATGAGGGAAATACGCCATTTCTGACAAGAAGCGACCATGTCAGGATGGCCTTCGTCAAGCCAAATTTTCCGGAGGTCACGATGTCCGCGCCATCTCAACCATCCACGCCCCTTCAGATCGGTCTCGTGCTGTTTCCGCGCGTCACCCAGCTCGATTTCACCGGTCCCTTGCAGGTGTTCTCCAGCCTCCCGAATGCCGAGGTGCATCTGATCTGGAAAAGGATCGAGCCGGTCACGAGCGATTCCGTGCTGGTGCTGACGCCGACCACGACCTTTGCCGACTGCCCGCAGCTCGACGTGATCTGCGTGCCCGGCGGGTTCGGCACCGACGACATGATCAACGACGAGGAGATGCTGGCTTTCCTGCGCAAGCAGGCCCCGGGCGCGAAATACATTACCTCGGTTTGCACGGGATCGCTGGTGCTCGGCGCCGCCGGCCTGCTCAAAGGTTTTCGCGCGGCTACCCATTGGACGGCGATGGATTTCCTCTCGGCTTTCGGCGCGATCCCGACAAAAACGCGCGTCTGCGTGGACGGCAACCGCGTTACCGGCGGCGGCGTCACCGCGGGCATCGATTTCGCGCTGACGCTGGTCTCGCTGCTGCACGATCAGAAGACGGCGGAGGCGATCCAGCTCCGGCTCGAATACAACCCGGCGCCGCCGTTCAATTCCGGCTCGCCCGATACCGCGCCGCCGGAAGTCCTCGCCTTCATGAAGGACCGGATTGCGCAAGCGCAGTTACGCCGCGGCGAAATGATCGACCGCGCCGCCGCGCGGCTGGGATAGCGTCGTGCCTCTGCATTCGTGTCCCGGACGCGGTGCAGCGTTCTCCCGGCGATGCGAAGCATCGTCCGGTAAGCTGCGCCGCAGAGCCGGGACCTACGTTCATACGGGTCGCGGCTATGCGGTGCATCGTTGCACGCTGCACCGCGTCCGGGATACGTAGCTCCGGTGCTAGGACTGGCGCGAGCACCTCTGCCGTATGGAAGAGAAAAAGGCCGCCTGGTTTCCCAGACGGCCTTTCCTGTCCTACGGCAGCCACGCATTAGCGGGCGATTTCAGAACCTCTGCACCGGGGGCCTATCTCCCGGCCGTGTCCTACTCGGTGGCCGCTGCTCGCCGGGGCAGTCGCGAGCTGGAGCCCGGCACCGACGCGATGGTTTCCCATCTCCGTAAGATGGGTACATTGAGCCGCGATAACGCGGAGAGCACAAGGTGGCTGCGGCGGATGTCCCCGCTGATCCCGTTATCCACAGACCTGGCGCAAGACCAAACAGGACGTCATGACACACGCGCGGATCACTGACTGCCCGCGCAAATTTCACTGCGAGGCTTCCGCGCCTACTCCGGCGCGGGCCAGCTGTCTGAAGATGACGGCGTGCACGATCAGGAACATCGGCACCAATACGGTCGGGATCAGCGACCACGGCAGCATCTGCACCGCTTCCGAACCCGGTCCAGCGTGGATCATCTGCAATGGCGAGCCATTCGCCGAAATGACGCCGAGCGTAATCGCGACCACGAGATCGAGCATGCCGAATGCATTCCAGGCCCAGACCAGCGACTTGCCTTGCCCGCGTAGCGCGAGCCAAGCTACCGGCAACGCCAATGCACCGGTGATGACATCGCCCCAACCCGCCGAGTATGGGAACGGTCCGGCAAGCCGGCCTTCGGCCGCGAGCAGGATGAAGAATCCTCCCGCCACGCGCCAGACGTTGAGGCCGATCAGGAACGGCATCGGCATCCCAAGCAGCGACGCGCGCACCGACGCGGAAATCGAGCCCGCAACGGCAGTCGCCACCAGCGGAAACGCGATGACGGCGCCGATCATCAGCGGCCCCAGCGGACTTGCGCCGCGGAACTGGTTCGCGGCTGCCAGCGCGGCAGCCAGACCGGCCCACAGACCCGCGCCGATCGAAAGAGCGATACGCTGCGATGTGCTGATCGGCATCGCGCCGGTAAGCGCATTGATGCTGACGATGATCGCGGCGACGAGCACGATGGTTCCGATGAAGTCGAGCATGGTATCTCTCCTTTACGTGTAACTACACCTATCGGGATGGACGAAACTTCGGCCGAAGGACCGGATCGTTTCATCCCAGATTTCGAGAACTCAACAGCTTCAGCGCGGCCTGACCATCAGCGCCGAGCAGCTTACCGATTTGCGCCTGCGCCCTCGACCAGAAAGGAAAGCTCCGGCGCACCACGCCCCGCCCCTGCCCGGTGATGCCGATCATGCGGGCGCGGGGGTCGTCACCCGTCTTGATCGAAATCCACTTTTCCTGCTCGAGCAGCGCCAGGTTGCGGGTCAGCGTGGTACGCTCCATGCCGAGAATGCCGGCCAGCTTGCCGATCGGCATTTCGCCTCGCAGCATCAACTGCGACAGGATGGTGAACTGTGTGATCCGAATTCCCGATTCCTGCATATACGAATCGTACAGCCGCGTGATCTTTCGTGCGGCCTGCCGCGATGCCAGACAGAAACAGCCGGCAGCGGCCATGTAGTCAGCGGCATCGGGATCATTCGGTTGCTTCATGAAGATCAGTGTAGCTACACCTATTTTCGCCCGCAAGCGCAACCCGAAGCTGTTCCCTTTAAAATAAACGTGAAGTCAGTTTCCCGGCGTCCAGGGCTGGTAGTCGCCGGTCGCCTTGGGACGGCGGCCGCTTGCGAGCGTGGAGCCGGAGGGGCGGTAGGCCGCGGGCGTGCCGGTCAGGTTCGGCACGTGCGGCTTTTCCCATTCGCGCGGGGTGTACGGCGCTTCGGTCGGCGGCGTATCGACAACGTGGTGCAGCCAGCCATGCCATGACGGCGGCACCCGGCTCGCCTCGGCGTAGCCGTTATAGATCACCCAGCGCCGCTCGAAGCCGAGCGTCGGATCGATCTTGCCGCCCTTAGTGCGGTAGTAGCGGTTGCCCTGCTCGTCCTGGCCGACCAATTCGCCGAACCGCCAGGTCCATAATTGCGTGCCGAACGTCTGGCCGTTCCACCAAGTGAAAAATTTCAGCAGAAACAGCTTCATGAGGACTCGGCCGGTTCGAACTAGGGTGCCGCTCTGATGCCACCGGCGGGACGGATTGTCCAGCCGAAGGCGGACATTTCAGTCCTCCGGAAGGCCGGTTTTGCCACGCTCGATTGGGCCCACGCATGATCGCGGAATCGGCACAATCCGTTCATTCCGCATACAGTTCCGATCCGACAGGCTGAGCTCGCGTGCAATCAGTGCGCGGGCTCTGGAACGTCCGCCCCTTGAACGGGTTAGGGCCTATATCCCCGCAAATGGAGCCTAAAATGATCAGTCTAAAGGTTTTGAGTACCGCGGCAGCGATGGCGCTTGTGTTGCCGATGATCGCGCCAAGCCTCAGCGCCGTTCAGGCGCAGGATAGAGGCGCTGGTGGCGGTGGCGGTGGTGGCGGCGCCAGGGGTGGTGGCGGTGGCGGCGCAGCCGGCGGCGGCGGTGCGGCTATTGGCGGCGGCGGTGGCTTTAGAGGTGGCGGCGGCGGCGCAGCTATCGGTGGCGGCGGTGGCTTTAGAGGTGGCGGCGGCGGCGCAGCTATCGGTGGCAGCGGTGGCTTTAGAGGTGGTGGCGGCATGGCAGGTGGTGGCGGCGGCGTTCGAGCCGGCGGCATGGCGGCCGGCGGTGCTGTTGGTGGTGGTGGTTTTAGAGCCGGTACCGACACAGGATTCCGGACAGCTCCCACCACTGGATTCCGCCCGACTCCCGGCACCGGCGGCACAGCCGTCGTGGGCGGCGGCAGTTACGCCGGCGGCGGCTATTATGGCGGTCACCGCTTTCATCACCGCCATCGTGGCGGCTTCTGGCCGGGCTTCGCGATTGGTGCCGGCATCGGGTCGGCCTATGGCTATTACGACAGTCCTTACTACTACGATGACTCGTACGGATATTACGACGACACCGTGGTCGCCGCGGCGCCCCCCGTCGGGGATGATGCCGTGGCGTATTGCATGAGGCGGTACAAATCCTACGATCCGGCATCGGGAACGTATCTCGGCTATGACGGCCAACGTCACCCCTGCCCGGCGCAATAGTTCGATAGCGTGAGTCTGAAGGGCGGCACATTCCGGTGTGCCGCCCTTTTCGTTCAAGAGATAGGCGCAGCGGCACCACCGCGCCGCCGAGCGTGAACACCAGCGCCGCGATCTCTCGCGGGCCGAGCAGCTCGCGCTGCTGCAAGCACCCCGATGAAGGAACCTGTAAATCGATCGAGGGCGTCGTCGCCGGCAGCCGCTCCAGCGCGGCAAACCAGCACACTTCAGAACCGGATCAGCGCCGTGTGGAGCAGCGAAGCCCAGCCGACAGTGACAGATCAGCGAGCTGCGACTGCTCGATCGCAAGTCACGATCGCGATCGGCAGCCACCCGAGCCCGATCGCGGCGCCGACGATGTCGCACAGGCCGCCCAAGGACAACGGCTGCCATTCGGACAATAAATGTTTCATGATCGGAAAGTTGAAACCCCACACCACTGACTGAATGACGAGCAGGCTGAGCCCGAGGGGCGACCGCCGGGCGGCAGCGCGCCCTACTTGGTTGGCGAGATGGCGGGATGAGATCCGGAACCGGCGGTGAATTTGTTCTCGTTCTGATACAGCGAAACGGAATTGCCGTCGGCAACTTTTATGTGCACTCTACCATACAGACGACCTGTCGGCGTTTCGACTTAATCGTCACAAAGGACGTGCGACTCGCCTGGCCGCCGCCCGAGGAAGAAGGAATCATCGTGCCGCGCGTTCTCGTGGTCGATGACGACCCGATGGTGTGCGTTGCCATCGAGGTTTGTCTGTCGCGCAAGGGTTTCGAGGTCACCGTTGCCGACGGTGGTGAAGCGGGAATGCGCGCGCTCGAAGCCTCCGATTTCGATGTCATGCTGATCGACGTGTTCATGCCGCATATGCGCGGCTTCGAATCGATCCGGATGTTTCACGAGCGCAAGCCGGATGTACCTGTTATCGCGATGTCGGGCTACGCCTTCGCCAACACCGAGCGCGCGCCGGATTTCCTGCGGATGACCATCGAGCTCGGCGCGGCATGCTGCCTGCGCAAGCCCTTCACGCCGGAGGCGTTGTTGACCTCGGTCAATCAATGCATCACCAAACCGAAAGCTTCCGTGCAGCAGTCGAAATCGTGAAGTAAACAACTGGCAATGCCCTCGCAGCGTATCATTCTTGGAATTGGCCTCGCTATCCTCCTCGTTATCGGCGCTGCCTCGATCGGTCTCGACCTCAAGTCGCGGTCCGACACGGCCTCGGTCGACCGCGCGCTCGGAATCCTCGGGAAACTCTCGGATATACGCCCGCTGCTGAGCCGGGCGGAAAGCGCGGCGCGCGCCTTTGCGCTGTCAGGCGATCAGGAGTTCGCCAGGGAATACCGCGAGGCCAGCGACGCGATCCTGCCGGCGCTGGCCGCCCTGGTCGAGGCGGTCAAGGCCAATCCCACCGAAAAGCAACTGATCGAAGAGACCAAAGCGCTGGTGGAGCAGCAGATCGCCCTCAATGGCGAGTTGATCAGGCTGCGGACCGCTGGCGACGGCGCCGCCGTCGCGGCGCGCGTCGGCCAGGAGGACCGCGCGGCGACGGCCGCCATAGCCGGAAACCTGGAAAAGGCGGTGGCGGAAGAGCGCCGGCTGCTTTTCGCCAGGCGCGCCGAATCCGAAACCAACGGCAGCCTGCTGCTGGCGATCGATCTCGCCGGCGTCGCGCTGATCCTGGTCCTCGCCACCGTATTGACGCTGGCCGCCCGCCGCTCGCGCCGGGAACTGCAGGATTCGCTGAGTGCCACCCAGGCCACCAACGAGGCTCTGGAGGCAGCGGTCGCCGAGCGCACCGAGCATCTGGTTGCCGCGCACGAGGAACTCAGGCTTTCGGCCGCAGTTCTGCGCAGCACCTTTCACAGCATGGCGGAGGCCGTGCTCGTCATCGACACCAGGGGCGAGGTTTTGCTCTCGAACCCGGCCGCCGAGAAGATGCTGCGCTACCGTCCGGGCATGACAATCGAGCTCTTACGCTCGCTCAGCGCGGTTTTCCATGCCGACGGCGTCACGCCGCTGCCTGTCCATGATATGCCCGCCTCGCGCGCGCTGCGCGGCGAAGCGTTCGACGCCATCGAAATCGTGGTGCGCCCGGTCAGCGGCAATCCACCCGTCCATCTCGTGATCAGCGGCCGGCCGCTGCGCGACGCCTCGGGCGCGATCAGCGGCGCGGCGCTGGTCTATCACGACATCACGGCGTCGCGCGAAACCGAGCACAAGCTGCAGCAGGCGCAAAAGCTCGATGCCATCGGCAAGCTTACCGGCGGCGTCGCGCACGACTTCAACAACATGCTGACTGTGATCACCGGCACCACCGAAACGCTGGTCGCGGGCCTTGCGCATGAGCCGGCGTTGCAGAAGACGGCCGAATTGATCGACCAGGCAGCGGAACGCTGCAGCGAGCTGATCCAGCATCTGCTCGCCTTCGCCCGCCGCCAGCCGCTGCAGCCGCGCAATGTCGACATCAACGCGACCGTGCTCGATATCGCAAAACTGCTTCGCCCGACGCTCGGCGAGCAGATCGAGGTCAACTCCATTCTCGAGCAGGAAGTGGCGATTGCCCATATCGACGCATCGCAGCTCGCGAACTCCCTGCTCAACATGGCGATCAACGCGCGCGACGCGATGCCGAACGGCGGCAAGTTGCTTTTAGAGACGCGCAACGTCGTGCTCGACGAAGCCTATGCGCAGGCTAACCCTGACGCAAAGCCCGGCCCTTATGTGATGCTCGCGGTCAGCGACACCGGCGACGGCATGCCGCAGGACGTGCTGGACAAAGTGTTCGAGCCGTTCTTCACCACCAAGGAGGTCGGCAAGGGCTCAGGCCTCGGCTTGAGCATGGTCTACGGCTTCGTCAAGCAATCCGGCGGGCATATCCGGATCTACAGTGAGCTCGGCCACGGCACCACGATCAAGCTCTATCTGCCGCCTGCCCGCGGCCAGATCGAGGCCGTACCGCCCGCGGCAGCGGCGCTACCGCATGGCAACGAGACCATCATGGTGGTGGAAGACGACGCGCTGGTGCGCAACTTCGTCACCGCGCAATTGCAGAGCCTCGGCTACCGGACGGTGGCCGCCGCCAATGGGCCGGCAGCAATGAACCTGATCGAAGGCGGTCAGGCGTTCGACCTTCTGTTCACCGATGTCATCATGCCCGGTGGCATGACCGGACGCGAACTCGCGGACAAGGTGTTGAAGCTCCGCCCCGGCATCAAGGTGTTATATACGTCCGGCTATACCGACAACGCAATCGTGCATCAGGGCCGCCTCGATCCCGGCGTGCTGCTGCTGACCAAGCCGTACCGGAAGTCCCAGTTGGCGAACATGGTCCGCCGCGCGCTGTCGGGGTAAACGAGGCGCAAGCCTCTCCACTTGCGGCGTCCTTTCAATGCCGACTTGATATATGAAAGGGTGAGACTTGGACGAAGGGATTCGGGGGAAGGGCCGAGACCAATGGCCGACGTGATCTACAAGCGCTGCTATTTCGATTGGGGCGGACGATGCGCCTACTGCGACGTTGGACTTCCCCGGATAAAGACGGGCGGCAAGGTCAAGGCCAGCATCGACCATTTCATCCCGCTCTCAAAGGGAGGCCAGAATAGCAGGAGCAACCGCGTGCTGTCCTGCTACCCCTGCAATCTCGCCAAGGGCGACACCGACCCGCGCGAGACGAATCAATGGTCCCACGTCGAACAGCGCCTCGCCGAGATCGCCGCTACCCCGCTCATCAGTCATGCGAAGCTCAAGCAGCTTATTCCCGAATTAGTGAAACAAACTGCCCTCTAGGGGCATGATCCGGATCCGAAAGGCCGCGGTGGCACTCACTGCGCGCCGGATCCGCCTGCCACGATCCTCTCGTTCAGTTTCTGATCCACGATCTCGACGGTGCGGTCGATCTCGGCACTGGGCGCACCGAGCTGATGCGAGATCAGCTTCACGAGCAAGTCGACGCGCTCGATGAACGGAGCGCCGGCGGCGACCGCGCGGGCCGCCGATGACGGCTTGAGCAGGCTTTCGGCCGCCTTGGCGTATTTCGCGAACGGCACCTGGTCCTGCGGATCGGCGCCCAAACGGCGGGCGATGCCGTCGACATGGTCATAGATCGACTGCGACAGTTTCAGATCGCCGTGCACCGCGTCGCGGATCGACTGCGGCTCGTTCGGCGTGATGCAGCGGTAGTTGCCGGTCAAGAGCATCGACCATTTGGCGAGCGGCACGAACAGCGAGTCGAACACCTTCAGCTTCACCGGAACGTCATGGCCGTCCAGCATCACCGCGTCGATGTCGGCTTCCAGCTCGCGAAGCAGCTTGTTGTGTTTCTCGTCGGCAAAGGCGGCAGCCTTGAAGTTGGTCGGCAGGCCGACATGAAGCACGTTCGCCGCCTCTTCCGGCGGGCGAAACGCTTGTGGATCGGGCGAGCAGAGCGTCACCAGCCCCGGTCTGAAGCGATCCCAAACTTGCGCATTGGTATAGGCCTCCTCGAGGTCCATATCCGCCAGTGCCGGGATGCGCTTGAGATAGGGCAAGGGCGGCATGTTCATGATCGACAGACAAGGCAGTTTGGCCTCGGCGATCTTGATCATCAAAACCCGGATCGTGTGGTTGGTGTATTGCGGCTCCTGCATCGCAAGACCGACCAGGTCGTAACGTGAAAGGTCGACGTCCTGCGGCGGCGTTGCGTCCAGTTTGCCGGGCAGGTCGCGCGAAAAAATCGCCCGGTGCACCGCCTCGTCGCGCAGCTTGATGCGAACTTCGGTGCCGTCGCGGTTGATGAGCTCGGCCGTCTTCTTCCGGCAAACCAGCGTCACGTTGTGACCGGCCATCAAAAGTTTCGTCGCCAGCAAGGAGCCGTACGACGCCCCCAGGATCAAAATGTTGCGCGCCATACTCTCTCTTTCACGGATTATGCCAGATACAGATATACCAGAACTATCCCGCCCCGACGGCTAGCGCAAACCGGCAAGCATTACAATTGGATAGACCTGCCTTACGACCGCGTCGCCAGCACGACGCCGGCGAGCGTGAACACCAGCGCCGCGATCTGGATCAGGCCGAGCGGTTCGCCGAGCGCGATGGCAGACGCCACGACGCCGATCACCGGCACCGCCATGGTGCCGATCGCGGCGACTGATGCCGGCAAACGGGCCAGCGCGGCAAACCAGCTGACATAGGCGATGCAGAACTGGATCACGGTCGAATAGACCAAAAGCCACCAGCCGAGTTGCGTAACCTTTTCGATATGCGTGGTCTCGACGGCGAGGCCGATGATGACGATCGGAAAACATCCGAGCCCGATCTGCCAGGCCGCGGCCGGGATCGGCGGCAGCGGCACCGGCAATCTCTTCGCCAGCACGGTGCCGAGCGCAAAGCCAAACGCGCCGCCAAGCGCCATCACCATTCCCGGCAGTTTGGCGGCGGTCGCGCTAAAACCGTTGCCGCCCATGATGGCGGCAAGGCCTGCGAACGCCATCACCAGCGCTACCGTGCGCAGAATAGTCGGCCGCTCGCCGAGCACCGGCCAGGCCAGCAGCGAGGCCCAGACCGGCATGGTGTAGGCGATCAGCGCCGCCTCGCTCGCCGGCAGCCAGAGCAACGCCAGCCCCATCAGCACCATCCAGCCGGTGACATTGAGCAGCGCCGAGAGCATCAGCCGCGGCCACAAATGCCGTTCGACTTTCAGGCTTTGCGAGCGCGCCAGCGCCAGCACGGCCAAAAGCGCCGCGCCGATCACGCCCGTCGAGCCGCGCAGGGTCAGCGGCGGCAGTTCGCTCAGGAGATACTTCGTGACGGGCCAGTTGAATCCCCAGCCCACCGAGGTGATGGCGAGGAACATCAGGCCTGCTGGCGCGATCCGCGCCGGCGCGGCGGGTTTTGATTCTGTCATGGAGCCCGGCAAGGGATGGAAAAGCGATGGAATCGGCCCTCACCTTGCCGCTTATCGGGACGCACGACCACGGGCGCGCGGACATGCCAGCCCTCCCGCTCCGTAGCCTTACGTGAGTCTTTCGAACGCAATCCCGAAAGCTCAAAAAATACCTGCCCTGTGAACAGCGGGACGAAGCCTGTTTCCACACCGCAGGGACAAATTTTTTTCCTTGGGAATCCCTGAGGACTCACTGATACTTGGCACCATCACAGGCGCGGGAACACCCCCTGTTATCCCTCACTTTCCACCATATTTAGTGTTTGATTCAGGAACTCGTACTACTCCTTGACGGGCACGACGGGTTTGGCCTAGCCTTATTCCTGGACGGCGCGAGTTAAGTTCTGGGTCCCGCCGATCGCTCCCAAATGGGTTCCGAACGAGCACTCCGTCAGCCGGTTGAGGCACGGATCGAGGGCTTGTCTGCCCATATTCGGGGGTGATCCCGGGCCTCAAAAAGAGCCGAATGGCTCAGGCGACGAGTTGCGGCGTTGAGTTGGAGGATCAGTCCCGTCGAACCAGACGGAGCCGATCTTGGGGTGGCGAAGACAGAAACAGGGCCGGGTCCACCGGTAGAGCTTGCGGATCTCAGGCCCAAGGTTGTCTTCAACCTTGGTGCCGAAAGTTCGCTCACTGAAACATCCGGCAACCGCAGGAAATGCGGACCGGGCAAAGAAGACGGGGCACGACACTATGCGAATCGAGCGGCGCAACACCACTTCCGGCCAGTCACCCTATGCAGGGATTGATTTCAGGCTGACGACATCGGAGATCCGGAATCCGGACGGTTCGGTCGTGTTCCGGCTCGAGAACGTCGAAGTGCCCCAGTTCTGGTCGCAGGTCGCCTCCGACGTTCTCGCCCAGAAGTATTTTCGGAAAGCCGGCGTCGCCGCGCGTCTGAAGAAGGTCGAGGAAGAGACCGTGCCGTCGTGGCTGTGGCGCTCGGTGCCCGACACCGAGGCGCTGGCCCTGCTGCCGGAAAACGAGCGCTACATCGGCGAGACCAGCGCCAAGCAGGTGTTCGACCGCCTCGCCGGCTGCTGGACCTATTGGGGCTGGAAGGGCGGCTATTTCTCCAGCGATGAAGACGCGCAGGCGTTTTGTGACGAGCTGCGCTACCAGCTCGCAAAGCAGATGGTCGCGCCGAACTCGCCGCAATGGTTCAACACCGGGCTGCATTGGGCCTACGGCATCGATGGCCCCGGCCAGGGCCACTATTACGTCGACTGGAAGACCGGCAAGCTGACGAAATCGAAGTCCGCTTACGAGCATCCGCAGCCGCACGCCTGCTTCATCCAGGGCATCGAGGACGACCTCGTCAACGAGGGCGGCATCATGGACCTGTGGGTGCGTGAGGCGCGGCTGTTCAAATATGGCTCCGGCACCGGCTCCAACTTCTCGCGCCTGCGCGGCGAAGGCGAGCGCCTGTCCGGCGGCGGCCGTTCCTCCGGCCTGATGAGTTTCCTGAAGATCGGCGACCGCGCCGCCGGCGCGATCAAGTCGGGCGGCACCACGCGCCGCGCCGCCAAGATGGTCGTGGTCGACGTCGATCACCCCGATATCGAGACCTATATCGACTGGAAGGTGAAGGAGGAGCAGAAGGTTGCCGCCCTCGTCACCGGCTCCAAGATCAACCAGAAGCACCTCAAGGCCGTGCTGAAGGCCTGCGTGAACTGCGAGGGTTCGGGCGACGACTGCTTCGACCCCGAAAAGAACCCTGCCCTCCGCCGCGAGATCAAGCTCGCGCGCCGCGCGCTGGTGCCCGACAACTACATCAAGCGGGTGATCCAGTTCGCCAAGCAGGGCTACAAGGACATCGACTTCCCGATCTACGACACCGACTGGGATTCGGAAGCCTATCTCACGGTCTCGGGCCAGAACTCCAACAACTCGGTCTCGCTGAAGGACGATTTCCTCCGCGCCGTCGAAACCGACGGCGACTGGAATCTGATCGGCCGCACCAACAAGAAGATTACCAAGACTCTCAAGGCGCGCGAGCTCTGGGAGAAGATCGGCCACGCCGCCTGGGCCTCGGCCGATCCGGGCCTGCACTTCAACACCACCATGAACGACTGGCACACCTGCAAGGCGTCCGGCGACATCCGCGCGTCGAACCCGTGCTCGGAATACATGTTCCTGGACGACACGGCGTGCAACCTCGCCTCGGCCAACCTGCTGACGTTCTATTCGACCACCACCAAGCGGTTCGATGTCGAGGCTTACGAGCACCTGTGCCGGCTCTGGACCATTGTGCTCGAAATCTCCGTGATGATGGCGCAATTCCCGTCGAAAGCGATCGCTGAACTCTCCTATGAGTTCCGCACGCTCGGCCTCGGCTTTGCCAATATCGGCGGTCTCCTGATGACCATGGGCCTGCCCTATGACTCGAAGGAAGGCCGTTCGCTGTGCGGCGCGCTGACCGCTGTGATGACCGGCATTGCCTACAAGACCTCGGCCGAGATGGCGGCCGAGCTCGGCACCTTCCCCGGCTACAAGAAGAACGCCCAGCACATGCTGCGCGTGATCCGCAACCACCGCCGCGCCGCGCATGGCCTCGCCTCCGGCTATGAGTCGCTCAGCGTCAACCCGGTGCCGCTCGACCACGCCTCCTGCCCGCAAGGAGACGTGATCGCGCATGCGACCAAGGCCTGGGACGACGCCCTCGCCCTCGGCGAAGCCAACGGCTTCCGCAACGCGCAGACGACAGTCGTGGCGCCGACCGGCACCATCGGCCTCGTCATGGATTGCGACACCACCGGCATCGAGCCTGACTTTGCGCTGGTGAAGTTCAAGAAGCTCGCCGGTGGCGGCTACTGGAAGATCATCAACCAGGCGGTGCCCGAGGCGCTGCGCGTGCTCGGTTATCGCGAAAGCGAGATCGCCGAGATCGATGCTTATGCCGTCGGTCACGGCTCGCTTTCCAACGCGCCCGGCATCAACGCCACCAGCCTCAAGGCAAAAGGCTTCACCGACGAAGCGCTGGCGAAAGTGGAAGCTGCGCTGCCGACCGCGTTCGACATCAAGTTCGCCTTCAACAAGTGGACCTTTGGCGAGGACTTTTTGCGCGACACGCTCAATATCGCGCCGGAGACCATCGCAGCCCCGGGTTTCGACCTGCTTGCCGCGCTCGGATTTACAAAACGCGAGATCGAGGCCGCCAACGTGCACATCTGCGGCGCGATGACGGTCGAGGGAGCTCCCCACCTCAAGGCAGAACATTACGCGGTGTTCGACTGCGCCAATCCCTGCGGCAAGATCGGCAAGCGCTACCTCTCGGTCGAGAGCCACATCCGCATGATGGCGGCCTCGCAGCCGTTCATCTCGGGCGCGATCAGCAAGACCATCAACATGCCGAACGACGCCACCGTCGAGGATTGCAAGGCCGCGTATCTGCTCTCCTGGAAGCTTGCGCTGAAGGCCAACGCGCTCTACCGCGACGGCTCGAAGCTGAGCCAGCCCCTCAACTCGCAGCTCATCGCCGACGATGATGACGAGGACGATGCGGTGGAGGCGCTCTACGAGAAGCCGATGGCCGCGCGCACCGCGCAGGTCTCGGAAAAGATCGTCGAGAAGCTGGTCGAGCGCATCGTCGTGATGCGCGAGCGCGAGAAGATGCCTGACCGACGCAAGGGTTACACCCAGAAGGCGGTGGTCGGCGGCCACAAGGTGTATCTGCGTACCGGCGAGTATGACGACGGCCGCCTCGGCGAGATCTTCATCGACATGCACAAGGAGGGCGCCGCGCTCCGCTCCTTCATCAACAACTTTGCCATCGCCGTCTCGCTCGGCCTGCAATACGGCGTGCCGCTGGAGGAATATGTCGACGCCTTCACCTTCACCCGCTTCGAGCCGGCGGGCCCCGTGCAGGGCAACGACTCGATCAAGTATGCGACCTCGATCCTCGACTATGTGTTCCGCGAGCTCGCGGTCAGCTACATGTCGCGCTTCGATCTCGCGCATGTCGATCCGACCGAGTCGAATTTCGACGCGCTCGGCAAGGGCGTCGAGGAAGGCAAGGAGCCGTCCGACCAGGGCCAGCAGGCGACAAAGTATCTGTCCAAGGGCCTGACCCGCTCGCGCACGGATAATCTCGTCGTAATGCGCGGCGGCGATACGGACGCCCGCGGCTCCCACAACGTCACCGCAATCGGCGGCCACGGCCCCAGCGCCCGCGCCTCCGACGCCCACGAAGGCGCGGTGGCCTTAAGGCAGGAAACCCAGCACGACCTGTCGCCGACAGAAAAGCTGGGAGCCCTGCAATGGAGCAAGTCCGGCAGCGCAGCCGTAGCGGTTGCCCCAAGCAAGGCCGAACGCCGGGCTGAGGCGAAAGCCAAGGGCTACGAAGGCGAGATGTGCTCGGAGTGCGGCAACTTCACGCTGGTGCGGAATGGCACGTGCATGAAGTGCGATACGTGTGGAAGCACGACGGGGTGTTCGTAGGCCGGTCACCAGTCGTACCGACGCTCAATTAGATTCGTAACTAAGCATGGGGGCGGCCGAAAGGCCGCCCCCATCTTTTTTGGTGCGATCCGAGAACAGCTGTCTCGCTTCGGCTCATACCGCCGAGACTTTACTCTCGCTTTACGTGCACTATAATGACGCTTCTATATTAGGTAACCGCTCCTGTTGTTTTCCTTTATTTTGATGGACGAGATATGGCTTCTCCCACCCTCACACTGCATCAATATCAAACAGCCGCGTCTGAGACCGATCGCACTAGGACAACCAAGCCGACCAGATTCCTACTGTTAGGCCTCTTCGGTGAAGCTGGAACGCTACTTGATGAAGTAAAGAAGAAGCAGCGAGACAGCGGATCGTACGTTGGCTACGAAGCGAATGTCGTGGAGGAGCTTGGCGACGTGCTCTGGTATCTTGCTGTAATCGCCAGTCGTATGAAATTAGCCTTGAGCGCTATAGCGCGTCCGCCAGAGCAATCCATTTCGTCTTATGCCACTGCAGACAATGAAATAAGGTTCTCCGACCTGCAGCAACAAGCTCACTTGCCCTTCGCAGCGCCTACTTCCAACTTCGAAATAACACTCTTGCGACTAGTGGCTGCCATTGGAGCATTAGCCAACGCTCAACAGCAATCGCTTCCTGAAGGAGATGAATGGGGTCCATACCTTCGCGAAATATTTCATATTCTGATTCAAACAGCCAACGAAGCCGGCGTTACTCTCGAGAACGCAGCGAACGAAAACCTGACAAAGATATTCGATCGTTGGCCTGAAGAACGACATTTCCCCCCGCTATTTGACGAAGCCAGTGACATCGCCGAAGAGAAACTTCCGCGACATTTGGAAGTCGAAATCTATGAGCGAACAGTCGCCCGCGGGCCGGGGATTGAAAAGCTCTATGTCCTCCAGCGCTGCAGCGGGATTTTGATTGGCGATCGCGTTACTGACAATATAATGGAGCCCGACGACTACCGGTTCCATGACGTCTTTCACTATTCTTATGCTGCCGTGTTGGGCTGGTCGCCAGTTCTGAGGGCTCTGTTTCGCTTAAAGCGGAAATCAACTCCAAAAATAGACGAAGGAGAGGACGGTGCCCGAGCCATCTTGATCGAGGAAGGGGTCTCAACGTTCATTTTCGCCTATGCAAAGCAGTTGAACTTCTTTGAGGGGCAGCACGAAGGAGATCTCAGTTTTACGTTACTCAAGCGCGTACGAGAGTTTGTTAGTGGCTATGAACCCAAACATTGCCCGCTTTGGCTCTGGGAAAAAGCGATTTTGGACGGCTATGCAGCATTTCGCTTCTTGCAGCGGCATCGGAAGGGCCGGCTAATTCTGGACCTGAATAACCGCAGCTTATCAATCAAGGCCATTTAGCCCCATGCGCGGCCAACAGTCTCGCTGCAGAGAAACCAATGCCACCTCCAAGTCATCCAGCTCTCTGAAAAGTTGCGGCACTCGCCACAAGATAAGTATACCCGCGATCGTGGCAGCAGTTACAAGCCACCATACCGGGAATGTTGGCCGCTGCAGAATGTAGATCGTTGATTCAAACAACTTGAGTCCTGGTACGCAAAATAACCAGCCCAAAATCGGCGCAACTGCTCCGTTTTCAACCCGCGCATAGTAATACGAATATCTATTAGCGATCTCCTCTCGCAGAATGTCTGCCTTAAAATCAGTCTGACTCTCGCTAACTTGGGAGCACTTATCGAGTGTGGTGTTGGATATAGCGTTCTTAGTTACCCGATTTCTCGCTTTCGAAAATACCAAAATCGCTTGGAATGTCTGATCGCGAAATGAAGCAGCTGTTGGCCCCAACTCGGACTTGAGATAGGCCAGTACTGCACGTGGCCAAAAAAGAAGACGCCTAGAAGCGTATGGACTAAGCAGTGAATCGGACGCTTGATGAATTACATTTCCCAATGGAATGGCAACTGACACAGAGCCAAAAACAAAAGCGAGGACTTTCACCGCATCCACCCTCGCAAGAGCTTCAACATTCAAATACGGGCTCAGAAAAATCAGCGTCCAGACCAGAGTCGATCCTCCTCCGATTTCAAACCGAAGAAATCTAAACATTTCTCCCTCTCACGAAGCGCTCATGGCGGAGAAGTTAATTGGAGCGTTGAACAAATTTGCGCCGCCGTAGCGTTCTTTCCGCAACATGCTGCGCATTGGCGCTGTCAAATAGACGACTGTCTTGAGCTGCTCATCCGACTTGTCTCGATACTGAGATACGACATCCGAAACAAAGCTTTCGACCTTCGAGTCGACGCTATCTGTCGGCCGTTCAAAAAAATCCGCGGGGTCTTCAAGGGCAAGCATCAAGCGCTCATTCTTGCTCGCGACCGCCAGGCCCGGGATCGCCTTCCTAAGTTTGCTTAGGTGCAGGTCTGTAAAGTACGGCCCGTCTTTCTGACGGATTGCGTATGACGCTGTAAGGCGCCTGCCTTCCGACCTACAGTGATGATACTCAACCAAGTAAAAAAGTTTGTGCAGTCGAAAATATGAGATCGAACCGCTTACCCTCAGTATGATCGAAGCCAGATTGGCGACGTCCGGCCGCGTAGGTGCTCGAACGACGGCCTTCCGTGCGGGCTTAACTAATTTACGATATTGCTCCGCTACAAATCGGTAATCGGCCAGTTGGTTCAGGAAGCTACGATGCAGCAGTGCGCGCTGACCTGGATGATAGAGTGGAATAAGAATCCTTCCGTGCCATGGCTTTGCTGTCCTGACATCGGCACTCAGTTCGCACGAGTGATCCTCAATATACTTGAGAGCTTGGAGAGCTTGATTGCCCAGCGTCACAACGATCCGCGGCTGAATAATAGCGATTTGCCGGCGCAGAAACCCGCTACAATTTGCCACCTCACGCTTGGTGGGCGTTGCATTGTTGCCGTTCTCGTCTTTTGGATTGCACAGCACAGCGTTCGTAATGAAGAAATCGTATCTGCTGATGCCGACTTGGGCGATTAGCTTCTCAAAGTTCTCGCCTGCCTTGTCTCCATGGAACGGAATCGCCGTATCATCCGCGCCCAGCCGGCCCGGCGCCTCGCCGACAAACATCATAAGCGCGGAGAGGTCTCCGCTCGACCTCCCCAAGATCCGTCGGCTAGCGCCCATCCGATCGCAAAGCGCACATTTTTGGACGTCGCTGACCAACTCATCAAAAACCAGCGCGACGCTCGATTGGTCCTTTTTCATCGCGCGATTAGTGTCCCGAACTTCGCCACTTGATCCACGTACGCATGAACCGAATGACAGATCACGCGACCTGGGTGCTTTCGGCCTTCATTTGCAATAAAGCTGAGCAAACGCCCCAATCCAATAAAGTTACCTAGCGCCTTGTTCAAGAAATCGTGGTTCCTGTAAACCGCTACTAGGTCCAGCACATCGCCCTTGTTCCAAATGATCTCGATGTACTGCAGGCAAGGACTCCCTCTTTTCCGCAGCCCATCGACCGCAGGGCTCGACGTGTGCATCACGATCGCAGTTTCTCCGCGAACTGTCCAACTGTTAAGAACCCGGATCGCTCGTTCGATTTGATTTTCTGAACCGTCGAGCGACATCAATCGCTGAAAGTACGTCCCACCCCAAGCAGAGTGAAGACTTCCAGCTTTAAGAGCACGAGTTAGCAGCTTCTCGTATCTTCCATAATACTCAAGCCGCGTCTCTCGGGGCCTCCTTGGGATGTCGGGGAAAAGTACTTTTGCGACCACCGAAAGACGATCCAAAGCGCCAACGCTTTTGGGGCAAAAGCGCGAGTACCATTCTTCGTCAACGACAGTAGGAGCCTCGATTTCGGTAATGAGATTCTGTATTGCGTGTGGAGAACTACTCAACAGGACTTGACCACCGCTCTTCCACGCCTGAACGGGGTCGGCTCCCTGAACGATAATTGCCATTCGGCTCGCCTCAACCTCGATTCGGTCAGTATATCACGCATCCATCCAGGGTGGTATCGGGCGATCCTGCGAAATAGATCGGTCACGTCAGGGTGTATGCCATGACAGCCCAGAGTTGCGGCCACAGGCATCCATCATTATAAGAAATGGCCCCACTATCTTGGTCATTCATTCATGTCATTGCGCTCACTCAACGACTGGGAAGTCGGGTTGATTAAAGCGTTCTGTGAGCAAACAGACCTCAATGATCAACAGATACTTTCATATTTCACCCGACCTCGTCGCACGGTGAACCATCGCGTTATCAGTGGAATAAGAACAGGTCGATATTTCCCAGGCGTCGCAGCCTCGACGGAAGAAGAGCTTGCTCAATTCAAGACGCGCTGGCCGAGGCTCTCGGTTAGCAAGGGGAAGATACGCGAGATCGAAGAACTCATCGCAAAATCAAGAGAAGCGATGATCTCTGCCATCCAGTCGTATAACAATCCACGAGTGTCCTTTCGCTCGGAAATTTTTGTCGTTTTATCGATGATCGCTTGGACATATCTGCTGCACGCATATTATCGGAAGCAAAACATCTCGTATTACTATTACAGCATTAAAGACGGAGTGTATGTGGTCGAGAAGACCGCAGCTGGTCAGCTAAAGCTATGGGATCTAGCGAAGTGCCTTCGAGAACAACAATGTCCTCTGGACGATGCGACGAAAGCGAACCTCGATTTTATTCTGAATCTAAGGCATGAAGTAGAACATCGCTCCACTGGAAACATCGATCAGAAAGTTGCGTCAAAATTGCAGGCAACCGCCCTGAATTTCAATACGACTTTGGCGAAGCTTTTTGGGAGCGAGTATCGGATCGACACTGAATTTGGCGTTGCTATCCAAATGGCGTCCTTTGCGCAGGACCAAGCTAAAGCGCTGTACGGAAATGCAGACATCCTCCCAACAATCGAAGGCGTTATTGACGATTACGACCGCGGCGTACCCGACGACATCTACAGAGACGTACGCTATGCCTTCAAAATAGTATTTGTGGAGCAAGCCTGCAATCGCGAAGGTCAGGCTGATCAAGTTGTGACCTTTGTGCGTGCGGGCACAGAAACTGCCGACTCTATCCAGCGAGTGTTGGTCCGAGAGAAGGAGAAACCGAAATATAAGCCCAGCTCAATTGTGAAGGAGATGCGAAGAGCTGGATTTCACCGCTTTTCATTGCATCACCATACAGAGCTCTGGAAGCGTTATGATGCAAAAAATCCGAAGAATGGATACGGCGTACTCCTGTCAGATTCACAATGGTACTTCTACGAGAACTGGTTGGAACTCGTGAAGCACGAACTCGAAGCTGCCGGAGATCAGTATAGGAACGCGAGAATCGCGTAGGCGCTGCTCCTCTGGAGTGGTCGGCCGATCGATTTCAGCGAGCGTCGGGCGGATTAGAAGGCGTAATCCGCCGTTCCGAGTAACCAAGTCGGCGGGTTACGCTTACGCTAACTAACCCGCCCTACTCACGCGTGAAGCAGCACCGCAGCTTTGTTCGCCATCCGACTCTCGTTTGTTCGCAAGGAACGAATCGGAATCGTGCAATCGATGACCGATCGATGTCTCCGGACCCCATGCGCTCATAGAGAACGCGGGGGTATTGCTTTTCGGAGGCGCTAGGCTTGCTCACCCATCGCGTCTTCGGCTCTTTAATCGTGCCGAGCATGGCTTTCGCCAGCGTGATAGCGCCGTCTTCCCGCAAATGTGCAAGCTGGCTTCCGTCGTCCAGATTGTAGATGGTCCGCCCCATGTTGTCCTTTTCGGTCCTGTTCACGGCTGAGCGCGTGTACAGCGGTTGCCCATTAATCCATATGCTTACGGTCATCACGCATCTACGCTTTCCCTAGGGTTCATCAGTCCCATCACCCACGAACAGACAACGGCGGGTAACGCCCACACAAGTGCCACATAGAACCAGTCCTGCTGGAAGATCTTCGCATTCTCTGCCGCCGAGGGGCCCTCGTGCATGAGGCCGTAGTACAGGACGAAGGCGATTCCGAAGCCCGCCAGGCCACAGGCGATTGAACGCCACCATCTGTCTGACAGTCGGCGGTCCACCCACGCGGTAAAGAGCATGGGAAGAATCGAGAACGCGTAGCAGACCATGAACGACGGCAGCCAATACCGCCTATCCTCGAAAATCGGCCCGTCAGTCCGGGCGGCGAGAAACGCGATGCAGTAGAGCCAGGCAAGAAACGGCCCGAGGGCGGCAAAGAGCCGAAGCCTTGTCATGCGGTCACCATGACAGCGATTTCCATTTCGGACTTGCCGGGATGCTTTCTCCAACTCGATAAGCCTTTGTCGTTGCGAGGCCTCCTCTCGTTCAGGCTCAAGGGTTTTCCGCCTTAACGCTGCCTTTGCGCCAGATAGAAGCCGAACAGCACCGTGACCAATCCCACCGCCTGCAGCGCGGTCGGGGGCTCGCCGAGCAGGAGCCAGCCGGCGAGGATCGTCAGCGCCGGCACGGTCGCGGGGAACACCGCGGCGCGGGCGACGCCGATGGTCTGGATCGAGAATGCGAACAGATACAGCGCAGCGGGGCCGGCCAGGATGCCCTGTGCCAGCGCCTGCAGCGCGTTTTCAGCCCAGCCCAGCGCCGCCACGCGGGCGAACCCGCCCAAGGTCGCATAGAGCGGCAGCAGCGCGAGCGACAGCACGCTGATGACGGTGGCGGCCGAGAACGCGGAGACGCGCCAATGGCGCAGCAGCGTGCCGAACACCGCGAACATCAAGCCGGTCATCACGAACAGCAGATCGCCCAGCACGCCATCGGCGCCGATATGGCCGATCGACTCGGCACCGATCACCCCAAGCCCGCCGACGATGACGAGCGCCCCCGCTACGCGCGAGGGCGGCACCCGCTCGCGCAGGAACAGCGCGGCCAGCAGCAGGCCGCCGAGCGTCGCGCTGGACGGCTGGATGACGCTGCCATGGCCGAGCGGCACGAACAGGAAGCCGGTATAGCTGATGAGCGACATCACTGGCCCGCCCAGCACCATCAGCACCAGTCCGCGGCCCCATCCGATGCCGCCGAGATCAGCGATGCCGGCGCGAAGCACGAGCGGCAGGAACACCAGCCCGGACCACACGAAGCGGTGCATCAGCAGGTCCGGCGGCGTGAAGCCGACCTTCAGCCCGTGCCGGGTCGCGACAAAGCCGAGCGCCCAGAACAGCGCCGCGCCAGCGCCGCACGCGACCCCAAGCAGGGCAGGTTTCGTGTCAGGTTTCTGGGCTGGAGCATCGCCGCCGCTGCTCGGCTGGTTCATGGCGGACGCTTACGTCAGCCCACACCACTGATCAACCCACGCCCATGCAGGGCTGACGGGCGCGCCGCCGCAGGCCGCCTGCTTCTGGCGCCGCTTCAGCGAGCGTTAGCCGGATTAGCCGAAGGCGTAGTCCGCCGTTCTGAGTGACCAGGTCGATGGGTTGCGCTTGCGCTAACCCGCCCTACTCACGCGTGAAGCAGCACCACAGGTTCGTTCGCCATCCGACTCCATTTTGTTCGCAAGGAACGAATCGGAATCGGGCAAATCGGCGCGAGCCAATCCTTAACAACGCGTTTGCCGACTAACCGGAAAGAGTGGACATTCGCCGTTGCGACCTCCTGCGAATCGGCCGAGTCTCCGATGACATGGGGTGATTCGTGCTGGCTGAAACTACCGATCAATATCTGGAAAGCCTGAATCCGGAGCAGCGCAGGGCCGTCGAGCACGGCATCGCCCCGGATGGGACCATCGGCTCGCCGCTTCTCGTCATTGCCGGCGCGGGATCCGGGAAGACCAACACGCTCGCTCATCGTGTGGCCCACCTCATCATCAAGGGCGCCGACCCGCGCCGCATGCTGCTGATGACGTTTTCGCGCCGTGCCGCTTCCGAGATGACGCAGCGTGTCGAACGCATCGCGCGCCGCGTCCTCGGCGATAAGGCCGGCATCATGACGGATGCGCTGACCTGGGCAGGAACCTTTCATGGCATCGGAGCGCGGCTGCTGCGCGAATACGCTGAAGCTATCTGCTTCGATCCGGCCTTCACGATTCATGATCGCGAGGATTCGGCCGACCTGCTCAACCTGGTGCGCCACGAGCTCGGATTTTCAAAGACCGAAACTCGTTTTCCCACCAAGGGCACATGCCTTGCGATCTATTCCCGTTGCGTGAACGCGCAAGCGCCTCTCGAGGCGGTGCTCGGACAGCATTATCCCTGGTGTTCGGGATGGGCCGATGAGCTCAAGCAACTGTTCGCCGGTTATGTCGAGGCCAAGCAGAAGCAGAACGTCCTCGACTACGACGATCTCCTATTGTGGTGGGCGCAGATGGTATCCGACCCGGGAATCGCGCAGGAGATCGGCGGCCGGTTCGATCATGTCATGGTCGACGAGTACCAGGACACCAATCGGCTGCAGGCGACGATACTCCTTGCGCTCAAGCCGGATGGACGCGGCCTGACGGTGGTGGGGGACGACGCCCAATCGATCTATTCGTTTCGCGCGGCCACCGTCCGGAACATTCTGGATTTTCCTGACCATTTCAGCCCGAGGGCCGAGATCGTCACGCTCGACCGCAATTATCGCTCCACCCACCCGGTTCTGGCGGCCGCCAATGGCGTGATCGGACTTGCGCGAGAACGATTCACCAAAAATCTCTGGACCGAGCGCTGTTCGGCTCAACTGCCGCGTCTGGTCACGGTTCGCGATGAGGCCGACCAGGCGCGCTACATCGTCGAGCAGGTGCTGTCGAACCGCGAACAGGGATCGCGGCTCAAGGAGCAGGCTGTCCTGTTCCGGACGTCCTCACACAGCGGTCCGCTGGAAGTCGAGCTGACGCGGCGCAATATTCCCTTCGTCAAGTTCGGCGGTCTGAAGTTTCTGGACGCCGCCCACGTCAAGGACGTCCTTGCGCTGCTCAAGTTCGTCGAGAACCCGCGGGACCGGGTTGCCGGATTCCGCGTGCTTCATTTGCTGCCGGGCATCGGCCCGGCGTCGGCCCAGCGTATTCTCGATCAAACCACTGGTATGGCCGATCCGATCTCCGCGCTCGCAGCGTTGCCCATGCCGCCCCGCGCCGGCCAGGACTGGACCGCCTTCGTCGAAACGCTCGGCAATATCAGCTATTCGGAATGGCCTGCTGACATCGAACGCATCAGGCTCTGGTACACCCCGCATTTGGAGCGAATCCACGAAGACGCCGAGATGCGGCTGGCCGACCTGCTGCAGCTCGAGCAGATCGCCTCGGGTTATCCTTCGCGCGAGCGCTTCCTGACCGAGCTCACGCTCGATCCGCCGGATGCGACCAGCGATCGCTCCGGGCCACCGCTGCGCGACGAAGACTATCTGATCCTGTCCACCATCCACTCCGCCAAGGGGCAGGAATGGAAGTCGGTCTACGCCTTGAACGTGGTCGACGGCTGCATGCCGTCGGATCTCGGCGCCGGCACGACGGCTGAACTCGAGGAAGAGCGGCGCCTGCTCTACGTCGCGATGACGCGCGCCAAGGACGATCTGCACCTGATCGTGCCGCAGCGCTTCTTCGTGCACGGTCAGGCGGCCCGCGGCGACCGCCACGTCTATGCGTCCCGCACGCGTTTCATACCAGACCATCTGGTGAAGCTGTTCGATCGGCAGACCTGGCCGGCGGCGAACCCGGCGGCACGCTCGACGCCAAATCAAACCGTGCAGATCGACATCCGCGAACGCATGCGCGGCATGTGGCGCTAGCCTTCCTCACGATCGAGGACTACGCGACAGCGCAATCGCCGTGCCTTTTACTGCCCGCGCTTCCTGCTTACTGCGGGCTCCTTTTGCCCTTGGACCCACGATTTCCCTTGCGCTATCCAGACATGCACCGACGGTGCGCTTCGCCTGGACTGGGCTAGGAGCATGATGACTTCAGGTCAGATCGCCTTGGCCACAGGCGCGCCTCACCTCTCCCGCTTGCGGGGTCGAGACGAGCGGACGCAAGAGGCGTGAATGATGCGAACCCTGGGCCTGTTCTACTTTGCATGGGGTTGTTTTCGCGATTTTGTGTCTGGGCCTTTGTGTCTGGGCCTTGGGGTGTACCGGGAAAGAGTATCTGCACCGCGTCTGGGATCTCGGCAGCTTCTCAAAAAGAAAAAGCCCGGCTCAAGGCCGGGCTTTCGCTTACTGCCGCCTGTCCGCTCCGGGGCCTCCGCCGCCGGCCGGTCCGCCGCCACCGCGCGGGGCGGCGTTGATGTGCGGCGCGCCGCCGCCTTGCGGCATGGCGGGCGCTGCTGCGCGCGGGGCCGCCGGGGTCGGCATCTGCGCGTGTGCGCCACCGCCGCCGCGCATCGCATTGGGCTGCGTCATGTGAGGCGCGGGCGCGGCACGGTCGATCCGCGGCGCGGCCGCACGCGGTTCGTCATGGCCGCGGGCCACGATCGGCGGCGTCTGCGCGGGAGCGCGGGTCATCGGCTGCTCGCGCACGGCCGCTCTTGGGCTCTCGCGCGTCATCCGCGCGTTGTCGCGCATCATGCGGTCTTGCACCGCAGCGCGTTCGCGCGCTTCGCCTCCGCCACGCGTCACGATGTCCCTCTCCCGCATCACGCGTTCCGCCACACCGGCGCGGCTCCGCTCCGTCACACCGGCGCGCGTCCGTTCCTCGACACGGGCACGCGTCCGTGCCTCGGGGAGCGCAGCGTCGCGCGCTGCCGCCGCGCGGCCGATCCGGGCCGCCGAGCGTTCGATCGTCAACCGCGTCGCGAAACGTTCATGCGATTGCCAGTAGCCGGTCCAGTGGGCGCGGCGGTGATACCAGGGACGTCCCGCATAGTAGCTCGACCAGTACGAGGTCAGCACGAACGGCACGACTGGAACGTCGATCTCGTCGACATAGTCGGGCAGATAGACGTAGCGGTTGCGGTAGAGATATTGGAGATATCGCGACGACACCCAGCCGCGATCATCCGACCAGCTCACATCGCACCAGGCCTTGCCTCTGAAGCACCCGTGGATGTTGACACGGGCGCCGCCTGGAATGCGGTCGACCGTCGGAAAGCCTTCACCGGGCCCTGCCTTGAGGCTGACCGTGGTGGTGACGATGCCCGGCGCTGCCAGTGCGGCGGTCGGCATCAGCAGCATGGCTGCTGCGATAAACAACCCTCTCAGTTTCATGGCGAGTTCCTCCTCACGAGCAGGAACGCCGCAGCGAAACAGGTGTTCCCTGAGAAGGAGTCGCGTTAGCCGAAGGATGCAGGCGTCTCGCAGGCGCGAGACGCGGCGCTCTCGTTTGTCGGCTCTCGTTGTCAGGGGCTCCATCTGCGCAAACTCTCAGGGCGATCTCGGCAGGCGAGCCTCGGAGACCACGAGCATCCCTTCCCCTTATCCGCCCTCCGGCTTGATCCCGGCCGCCTTCATGATCGGCAGCAGCCGCGCTTCCTCGCTGTCACGATACGCGGTGACCTCCTGCGGCGTGGTCGGCCAGGTGGTGGCCCCTAGGTCGGCGTAGCGCTGTTGCAGCCAGGGGTCGTTGAGCGCCTTCGCGGTGAGCGCGTTGATTTGCGCGACGAGGTCGGGCGGCATGTTGGCGGGGCCGACGAGCGCGGCCCATGAGGTGATCTCGTAGCCGGGCAGCAGTTCGGCCATCGCCGGCACGTCGGGAAGCTCCTTAAGCCGTTGCTTCGCGGTGACCGCGACCGGCCGGATCGCGCCGGAGCGCACGCTCGGCAGAGAACCCGGCAGATTGTCGAATAACAGATCGACATTGCCGCCGAGCAGGTCGTTCAGCGCTGGAGCTGCGCCGCGATAGGGCACGTGGCGGACCTGGACGCCGGCCATGCTGTTCATCATCTCGCCGGAGAGATGCAGCGTGGTACCGAAGCCGGCGGAGGCGTAGGTATATTTGCCCGGCTCCTTCTTGAACGCCGCGAGCAGTTCTTTCAGGTCCGCGGAGAACAGGTCCTTCTTCGCGGTGAGGATGTTCGGCAGTTGCCACATGCCGGAGATGAAGGTGAAATCTTCGCGTGGATGATACGGGAGTTTTGCGTAGCTGCCGATCGCCAGCACGTTGGAGGCGATGCCGCCGAGCCCGACCGTGTAGCCGTCCGCCGGCGCTTTTGCGATCGAGTCCGCGCCCAGCACGCCGCCGGCGCCGGCCTTGTTCTCGACCACAAAAGTCTGGCCGGACAATTCGCTCATCTTCTGGCAAATCAGGCGCGACAGCGTGTCGGTGGCACCGCCGGCCGGAAAGCCGTTGACGTACTTCACGGAGCGGATCGGCCAACTCTCTCCGGCGCGCCCGACGCGCGGCGCCAGCCATGGCGCGGCAACGAAAGAGCCAAGGAGCGCAAGCGCGCGACGGCGGTCGATAGACAGCGGCATCGGTGTCCTCCCCTGCAAGGCCATGCGCCGCGCCGCAGCTTTTCGCTGTTCTTTGCTCCTTCGCTCCAGTCTTCGATCTGCGCTACGCGACGATCTGCCGACCAGGGCTGGGGCGCGTTCGGCTGACTTCAGCTTATGGGGTACAAGCGAAGCTGCAAAGCCCGCATATCGCGACAAAAGAGCCCCGACGGCGTCCTTCAATGCGGATGAGGCACTCTGGCGTCATCCGGCCTTGTTTGAAGGGACGTCAGCGGGCTACGCTATCAGCATGAACGGAAATCGGTCTTACGGGGTTCGCCTCGAGGGCGCGAAATACGGCGTTGGCTTCGGCTCGGCGCTCGCCATCGCGATCTCCTATACCAACAACCACTCAATCCTGTGGGCGATCATCCACGGCATTCTGGGCTGGCTCTACGTGATCTATGTCGCGCTGTTTGGGTGAGCCGGGTTTCGCTCAGGCGTGCACCATTGTCGAAACCACGGCTTCTGCTGCCTGACGGGCCGCTCGTCGGGGCTCGGGGTGAAGAGCGCGACTACCATCCGCGATTGACGTAGCGCACCTCGCCGGTTCGCGAGTCGACATAGACCTCCATCCAGCGGCCCGCGCGGTCACGGCCATCTCCCACTCATCGCCGAGGAACTGGGTATAGGATACCGTCACGACGCCGAGGCCGGTCGCGACGTCGAGCGCGGTTTCCATCGAGATCTGGTCACCGGAATCGATGGCGACGGCAGGTGTCGCTGCGCCAAGCGCCAAGGCGGTGACGATTGGAAAAATGACATTTCGCATGGACTACTCCTGTCGAGCGCATTGAGCTGTTACACGCGTTAGAACGAGCGGCAGGGGCAATGTGTTCCGGCACTGGACATCGCGACACAGCATGAAACTTCGGCAGTTGGGGCGATTTGGTGGCGGTTCCCGACGCAATCACTTCCGCAGCTTTGTTCTGCATCCGACTCCATTTCGTTCGCAGAGAACGAATCGTATCAGCGCAAATCGGCGCGGATCAATTCCTAACAAATGGTTCGCGATTCGCAGGGCGGAGTATCGCAAGCGTGATCCGCCATTCGCGCGCGACGAACGGCGGATTGCGCGGAGCCTCATCGGCTGGGATCGCCGGCTACTATGGTCTGAAACCCTCCGGGCCATCAGAATATGAGAATGAGCGTTCTGTGGAGCATCTTTCCTGGAGCAGTTTTTTTTCTCGCAATCGGTTAGCCGAAAAAACTGTGGTCATCCGAGGCTACGGCTCATACCCAAGCCCCGGCCGCAGCGCCCGCATCCGCTCCGCCAGCCGCCGGCTTCCTGTCTCCTCCGCGCGCGCCAACTGGTTGGCGACCGGCACATGATCCTCATCGCTCTTGTGCTGGTTGAGCTTTGACTGGCCCTCGATCTCATCGACGACGAGCTCGATGAGGCGGATGGAGGCGAGCATCGTCTCGCGCTTGGCGGGCTCCATCTGCGCAAGATCCCAAGACGGTTTCGGCAGGCGCGCCTCGGCGGCCGCGAGCAGCGCGTCGCCGTGGGCGCGGTTCTCGTCGCGCTCACGCAAGTACGCGACGCCGGAGAGATGCACAGCCTCGTAGAGCCAGGTCGAGACGTTGTCGCGCGAGGCATACCAGTCGTTGGAGACATAGGCGTCGTCGCCCGAGACGACCAGGAGGAAGCGCCTGTTGCCGTCGGCGAGCTCGACAAGCGGATTTTTGGCCGTGAGGTGGATCTGGACAATCACGCGTTCATCGCGCTGCTTCAGCACGAACGGCACGTGCGAGGCGCATGGGCCGCGCTCGTCTGCGGCGACGATCACGCCAAAACCGCGCTCGGCCGCAAACGCGAGCGCGCGGCTCTTCTCGATGCGAAACTGGGGACGAAGAATGTGCATGGCCAAGCGCTCGCTGGAGGATATCGGCTTCGTTGAGGCTATCCCATTCGGCCTGACATTACCAAGGATGCGGAAAGCAATGTGGTCGTGCTCGGCCCGAGATAGCGGCGGCCGTTAGCAGGGAAAAGCAGCACCACAGCTTTGTTCTCCATCCGACTCCATTTTGTTCGCAAGGAACGAATCGGAATCGCGAGAAATCAACGCGGGCCAACTCTTAACAACACGTTTTGATTCCTGTTTGCGCGCGCTGCGGAGCGCGCTCATCACGAAAAAGCCCGCGAGGACATCGCGGGCTTTTGAAACTTCGGGCAAGGCGCTCAGTCAGCGCCAGCTCAAGCGCCGATCAAACGGCTGCGTTCAGCGGACGGCGCGACCGGTGGTTTCGGTTTGACCTTGTGCGGTCGCGATCCTGTTCCGCGGCGTCAGGACGCTGAGCTGGACCGGAGTGGCCAACGTGGCGACCGGCGACGCTTCCTGGACGTTTTCTGCGCCCAGCACCTGAACCTGCACGGCCGAGACCGGCAAGCCCGCCTTTTCATAGGCCGGCAACTCGGCTGCGACAGCGCCGGTTGCCGCCGTCATCGCGAGCAGAGCGGCGGCAGCGATGGACAGCGAAATCTTCTTCACGTCAGTTCTCCTTAATAGCTTGAATTACAGACTTAATAGTCATTTTGCTGCGCTGCAATAGTACATTGCTGCAATGCACACATGCGATGATAGAATGCGGAACCGGCCGTTGGTCGTGCGATCTGGCGAGAAGGTTCGCTGGATTTTGGCTCATTGCAGCCGGGAAAGCCGGGCGCAACGCAGGTCGCAAGTTTCATGTGGCAGCGGATCAAGCGGCACCCCTCTCCCGAATCCTCTCCCGCAAGGGGCCACGCTGCGTCCCTGACGCGGCGGAGCCTCATACGCTTCACTGATCGCGGTGAGCGCCGTTCTGCATGAGCACGCCTCCTGTAAGGCGAACACGCCGGCCGGGCTCCCTCCCCCCTTGCGGGTGAGGGTTGGGGAGAGGGGTAAGCCACGAGCGCCGACCTCTCATGCTGAGCTGCGTAATCCGCCGCTCTCGCGATGAATTTGAGGGACGTCATCTAGAAGCAGAAGACGTGGATGGCCGGGACAAGCCCGGCCATGACGAAAGTAAAACCTATTCAGCAATGTGCCGACAGCATCACGCCGCCTTCGCTTCCTTTTCTGCCGGTGCGGTTTCCATGGCGCGCATGTAGAGATCGAGCAGGCTTTCGCGTTCGTCGCGCTCGTCCTGGTCCTGCTTGCGCAGCTTGATGATCTCCTTGAGGATCTTGACGTCAAACCCTTCGCCCTTGGCCTCCGAAAACACTTCCTTCTTCTGCTCGTTCAGCTCCTGCAATTCGCTGTCGATGTTCTCGATCCGCTCAACGAAAGAACGGATCCGACCGCCGGGAATGGTGACGTCAGACATGGTGACTCCCTTTTGAATGAGGTCGTGAAAATGCCCGCAAACAAATAACCAATGTGTTAACCTCGGCAGGTTCCCGCCTCGGCAATTCGGTATTTTCCAGACTCATCCGCATGAACGTGATTTCGATTCAGTCGCAGGTCGCTTTCGGCCATGTCGGCAACAGCGCCGCGGTGTTTCCGATGCAGATGCACGGCATCGACGTGGTGGCGGTGCCGACCACGCTGCTCAGCAACCGGCCGGGCTATCCGACCCTCCGCGGCAGCGTGCTCGATGCCGCGCTGGTCGCCGATCTCCTGCGCGGGGTCGAGGAGCGCGGCGCGGCGGATAGCACGGACGTGATCCTGTCGGGCTATCTCGGCTCAGCCGACAACGCGCAGGTGGTTGCGGATTTCGTCGCGCGCGCAAAGGTGCGCAATCCCGCGCTGCGCTATTGCTGCGATCCCGTGCTCGGGGATCGCGACCGCGGCCTGTTCGTTCACGCCGACATCCCGCCGCTGGTGCGCGATCATCTCTTGCCGCTCGCCGATATTATCACGCCCAATCATTTCGAATTCGAATTTCTGTGCGGGGCGAAGGCCGCGACAATCGATCAGGCGATCGAAGCGGCGCGCGCGCTAATAGTACGCGGCCCATCGACGGTCGTCGTCACCAGCGCCGAGCTCGCCGATACGCCTCAAGGCGAGATCGAGACGCTCGCGATCGAGCGCGCGCAAGCCTTTCGCGTGCGCACGCCAAAACTTCCGATCAGCCCGAACGGCACCGGCGATCTGTTTGCCGCGCTGTTGGTATCCGCCCGGCTCCGTGGCGCCGACACGCCGGAAGCGCTGAGCCACGCGGCGTCTGCCATCTTCGCCGTGCTGGAACGCACCGCGATCCGCGCCACCGAAGAAATGCGCATCGTCGAAAGCGCCGAACTGCTGACGCATCCGCCGCGCAAATTCGAGTGTATTGCGATTAACCCGTAGCCCGGATGGAGCGAAGCGCAATCCGGGAAAAGTTCAGCCCGCCCTACGCGCTACTCCACGACGTCGAGTTTGACCTTGGCAACACCTTTCCCCACCATTCCCAGCGCGTCGGCCGCGGAATAGGAGACGTCGACAATACGGCCCTGAACATAGGGACCGCGGTCATTGACCCGTACGGTCACCGACCGGCCGCTCGCGAGGTTTGTCACGCGCAACTTGGTGCCGAAGGGTAACGTTGGATGGGCGGCGGTCATTTCGAGCGTGTTGAACTCTTCGCCGCTCGCTGTCTTTGTTCCCTCAGTGTAGAAGCTGGCAGTCCCACGCGAAGCCGTCTTGAGGCCGCTTGCATCCTTGCGAGACGCGGTGTGTCTTCTCACCGCGGCGACCCGCCTTTTCATCATGGACGACATCGTTCGATTCTGATCCAGAGACGTCTGACGGCTGGCGCGAAGTTCGGATTTTTGGGTGACGACCGAAGATTGCGCGCAGGCCGCGAGCGATGCCGCTCCCAGCGTGACAGCAAGCAGCCGCACGAATTTCCCTGCGCGCGCGGCCGTGATTGATCGCGCTTCAAATTGAATCCGGCCTGCCCGGACGTCAACGCACGAAGTACTGGTGCAGCCAATGGAAGACATGTTGCAATCCCCCGCTCGCGCCCCAGCCCAAGCCGAAAACCAACACGGGGTGATCGCGGGACCGAATCCGGGCGGAAGCGTGGCCGGACGCGATCAGGCATGGCTCCCTCAGCGCAATTCGGTTCGAGTGTGGTGATTGTGTCACAGAAATTCGCCCGGATGAGCCAACGGGTCGACGCCAGCCCCAGAATTGCGGCATCAGCTTAGATCAGCTACTCGAACTGCATCAGCCGATCGGGAGACAATCATGCAAGTCGCAGTCGTCGGTGCCGGAGCGGTCGGATGCTACTATGGGGGACTGCTACTCAAAGCCGGGCATGACGTGACCTTCATCGGGCGGCAGCCGCATGTCGATGCCATCAACACCCATGGCCTGCTGCTGGATACCAGGAGTTTTAGGGAGTACCTGCCCGCCCGCGCCGCAACCGACACGACCGCTCTCGCCTCGCCCGATCTGGTGCTGGTCTGCGTGAAGTCGGCCGACACCGAACAGGCCGGAAGGTCGCTCGCCGGACACCTGCGGCCGGAAACATCCGTTCTCAGCCTGCAGAACGGCGTCGACAATGCACGGCGTCTCTCTGCCGTCACCGGCCACGCCGTCATTCCCGTCGTTGTTTATGTCGGCAGCGAGATGGCCGGGCCCGGCCATGTCAGGCATCACGGCGGCGGCGATCTCGCCATCGGTCCCTCGGCCGCGAGCGCAGCACTGGCCGAAATGCTTCAAGCCGCCGGCATCGGCACGACGATCGCCGACGACATCGACCGGACGCTGTGGAGCAAGCTGATCATCAACTGCGCCTATAACGCACTTTCCGCCGTGGCGGGCATCTCCTACGGACCGATGCTGGAGGTCGAAGGCACCCGCGATGTCGTCATCAGCGCGGTGCAGGAAGCTATATCCGTCGCCCGGGCCTGCGGCGCCTCGATCCAAGACGATCTCATCGCGCATATCCTGAACATCCCCACCATGATGCCGAACCAGATGTCGTCCACCGCGCAGGATCTTGCGCGCGGCAAGCCCAGCGAGATCGATTTTCTCAACGGCCATGTGGTGCGCAAGGGCGCCGAGCTCGGCATTGCCACGCCGACCAATCAGGCGCTGCAGGTGATGGTGAAGCTCGCCGAACGCGGCAAGGAAGGCCGCAGGGCGGATTAGCGAAGCGTAATCCGCCATTCTTCGTGTCGGGATCGGCCTTCGTGTCGGGATCGGCGGATTACGCGGAGTTTATCATCGGGCGCGCATTCGCGCGACCCGTTGGCTAATCCGCCCTGCGCGGTCCGCGCACTCTCACCCACCCATCACATTACCCCATCCATCAAACACATATTCCCGCCACGCCACCGTGCCGTCGTCGCGCGCGCGGCTGGAGCGGCGGAAATCATCGGCCTCATCGCCGGTCCAGGTGACGATCTGGTCGCTCGCGCGGTCGTGCAGGACGGCGGGCTCGGATGGGTTGAAGCCCGTCATGGGGTGCATTGTCGGATGTTCCGTCATGCCTTGCCAACGCTTTTGCAGCAGCGAAGGTTGCGCATCCCTCGCAACCTCCTCGCCGCAGCGGCGTTGTCGGCGAACAGCCACGAAGGAACGCACCATGCGGAACAAGGCGCCAAACTCGCAAAGCGCAAAATCGCGCTCGAATGCCCAGATGCAGGCGACCAATTCAATGCTCAATCCCGGGGATGAGGCAGCCCGCGGAACGCCCGGCACCGGCGACGACATCTGCCCCGAATGTCACGGCAAGGGCCGCATCGGCGGCGCTCCCTGCCCGAATTGCGGCGGCAGCGGAGTGATTACCCGCGCGATCGGCGGGGCATAGCGGACGCTCGTCAGATCATAGGGCGGATTAGCGCCAGCGTAATCCGCCATTCATTCTCACGCGCGCAAGAAGCCGCTGGATTACGCTGACGCTAATCCGCCCTGCATCGTAATGCCGCCTAGGCGGTTCGCTTCTCGAGGATCTTGCGAAAATCCGTTGCCAGGCTTGCGTAGTAGCCGGCCAGCCCCTCGTAGAAGGCCTGCTGTGCCTTGTCCGTGGCCTCCTTGGCCTTCGCTTCGCACTTGCCGGCCCGGATCTCGTACTTCTCCACCTTGGTCTGAAGTTCAGCAACTACCATGATCATTACTCCCCGCCACCGCGCATGTTCATGATGCTATGCCGGCAAAAGTCGAAAAGATGGCCGCGTCGGGGAGATTTCGCAGCGTTGCCGTGAGCAAGCGATGGCGGCGCGCGCGGCCTATCGCGCCGGCACCGGCGCCGGCGGCCGCATCGACGATCGCGACGCGGCTGATGCTGCCTGTGGCTTCGCCGCGACGCGCTTTCCGCTATCGATGGATTCCAGATAGGAGGTCAGCGCCCAGGCCGAGCTCGAACCGCTCGAATAGTGCTTTTGCAGGAACAGATAGAGCGTCAGGTGAAAGCGCCCCTTGGCGAGCCCGCGGGCACTGCGATGACAGGACGCGCAACCTTCGGCAAACAGTTTCGACGCCGGCTTGCCCTGATCCAGATTCTGCGCGACAGCCGCCGGGCCGGAGAGCGCCACCATGAACGCAAGAAAAAGCAGACCGCAGCGCGCTTTCGTTGGCGACATCAATTCTACCTGTGCATGAAGCAAATGGACGAGCTGCCTGCGGCGGCTCAAGAACGGCGGAAGATGGCTGACAATTCGCAATCTGCTGTCCAGCCGTGGCGAAAAGTGGGTGCGTTTTCGCCAACATTGCGCTTCATTCGAGGCATGGAGCAATCGATGGGTATCGCTTTCCGCTCCACCCATCCTACACATGCCCCCTCAATATGGCGGCTTCTTCCGCTCCCGCTGCGCCCGCGCCGCTTCCATCCACCAGGCGAGATCATCGGCGAAGCGCGGAAACACGTGCCCCAGCGCCTTGCCGCCCTCGCCCATCGGCTTTGCATCTTCGCTCAGCGTCTGCGCGATCGGCCCGACCGCGATCGAGCTCGAAATCACCACCATGCCCATTTCCGACAGCGTACCGTGCCAGGCGAGCGCGGCGCGTGCGCCGGAGAAGCGTCCGGCCGAGTAGCTCGCGATCGCCGCCGGCCGCCAGAACCATTCTTCCAGAAAATGGTCGGTGAGATTTTTCAGCCCCGGCTGCATGCCCCAATTGTATTCGCCGGTCACGAACACAAATCCGTCGGCGGTGCGGATCTTTCCCGCAAGTTCTTCGAGCGGCGCGGGCGCCGCGCCTTTCGGATATTCCTTGTACATCCGGTCCAGCATCGGCAGGCCGATTGCCTTGGCGTCGATCAGTTCGACATCGTCGCCGCGGGCGCGAAATCCCTCGACGACGAATTGCGCGAGACGAATGCCCATGCGGTCGGAACGGTAGGAGCCGTAAAAGACGAGAATGCGGTTGCTCATAAAACCTCGGCCCCTAACACATTGGACGATGAGGACACTGGAACCATGCGCGCCTTTCTCACGCAAGGCCTGAGCTGTCCCCAGCCATCCGCTGGAGGACCAAGCAGCCAACAAAAAAGCGGCCTTGCGGCCGCTTTGTTGAGGTTGCGAATCCGGCTCTACCAATAACCGGGCTCGTCATAATAGGCATAGGAATCAACGAACGGCGCGCCCGCGATCGCAGCCGCCGTTCCGATTGCGCCGGCCGCCACGCCGGCCGCCAAACCGACCGGTCCGCCCACATAGGCCGGACGATAATAGACGCGCGGGCCGTAATAGGCGCCTGGCCCGTAGTAGCTGTAATCATAGCGGCTCGGCGTGCGCACGCCGTATCCGCCGCGGAGATAGTTGGAGTTCGGGTAGTTGAACCCGATCATGCCGGGTTCCTGGGTGGCTTCCTGCGACAGCGCAGGCGTCGCAAGCCCCGTCGCCAGGATGGCGGCCGCGCCGAGCAGCTTAAGTTTTGTCATCGCTCATTCTCCATCTGAACATGAAGAGCGAACGGGCAAGGTAAGATGCTGGTTCCGGAGGCGGATTCACAGCGCCGTGAACTTCAGCGACGATTTGCTGCATGTCGCAAGAGAAAAGGCCGACGGGCGTTACGCCGCCGGCCTTCTCTTGCAACTGCCGGCTCGGGAGGTCCGGTTCCGCTGCGATTCCATTGCCTAAAGTTTGGCCATTACAGTCTTAATAAAATCTTAAACAGCGACCGTGACGTGCGTCACGGAGCGCCAGAACCTTGTCCGGCTAGCCTGCAACCAACAAGGCAGATCGCCTGCAGCAGGAGGCCCGACATGACCCAGGTCTATTTCCACTGCTCAAACTCCCGCGAAGTCCGCATCGACCGATCCGGCGAAGCCGTCAGTGACCTCACCGAGGCGCGCGATCGCGCGGCCTGCATCGTTCGCTCGATGATCATGGGACGCGACGCCGAAGACTGGCGCGACTGGGTCGTGCATGTGAATGACGATCTCGATGACGAGATCTTCGTTCTGCCGTTCGCCTTCGTCCTCGGTAAGTTGCACTGAAAGGTTGCCATGCTGCTCCGCGGCCTCGATGCGATGATGGCACGGTGCCAGCGCCTGATCGAGCGCGCCTGCGACCCCTATCGTCCCGAGCGCCACTACATGCGTGGCCCCGGTCCGAAGTGGCACGCCAGGCGTCGGGCGGGCAACGCCGGCGCTGCCCACTAAGCCCCGGCCGACCGCGCGTTTGGCGCATTCTGCGCCAGATCCAGAAACTTCCGTATGCCCTTCGCGCTTTCGGCGCCATGGGCGAACACCATTCCAAGGTGATCACCGGCGGTCGACAAGAACGGCAGGCCGTTGGCATCGGCAAACGTCTTTCGCTGGTCGTGCGCGGGGTCGCTCTGCCCTTCCCAGATCATCACCGGGAAACCAGCGTCCAGCACGGCCTCGACCGCGCCGTCGAGTTGACCAAGCGCATCGAAACAGGCCCGCACACCAGGCTCAGACTCCGTCGTGACCCATCTGGTCAGGTGCGGTGCTGTCAGCCGCGCAAACTTCATGAAGGCGCTGAACTGCAGCGGCCCCTGACTTGTGGGCGGTATACCGTTCAGGACATCCCAGCCCCCTAACACCAGCGACGACAAGCGCGCCCGATAATATTTCGCGACACCGACGCCCAGCCACGCCCCCATCGAGTGTCCTACCAGATGGGCGCGAGCGCAGCCGATATCATCGATCACGGCCACGATGCCGGCGGCCCGGTGCTCCTGACGGTAGTGGTCGCTCTCAGAAGGCTTATCGCTCAGCCCATGGCCGAGCGAGTCCACGCATGCCACGCGGTATCTGTCGGTCAGCGCATCGACAAACCCGACCTGCTTCCACGCAGCGGCGTCCATCAGTAGGCCGTGCTGCAGCACGACAAGCGGCCCCTCGCCCTCCACTGTGTAATGAATTCTGAGTCCGCGATGAACGGCAAATGGCATGCATATCCCCCCGCGCCCGGCCGCCTGCAGATATGATCTTTCGGCTGCAGTTCCAGTTCCGGGAACCCTCAGCCCCAACCTCTCCACGCTCTCGCCTTGCTTTGGTCAAACCTCGCTGGCCGTGTGACGGCCTGGGCAGAGGTTTTCCACGCAGCAAAGCATGCTCGCCGCCCCCGATCCGGGTGACATTGGACTGAGTAAGGGACCGCCAATGCAATCCACGCCACCACTGAAAGACACCGATCCGCACGACGTCTTTGCGATCGAATCGCTGCTGGCCGCGCATGCCGAAAAGTCGCCGCCGCTGGCCCACGATCCGGCCACCCCTTCAGTCGCGCCGCAAGTCCATCCGGTAGCGCCGCAGGTCCATGTCGCGCCGCAAGTCCAAGCCGCGGCAAAGCCGCAGGTTCACGTCGCGCCCGCGATTTCGGTCAGCGCGCCAACCCCGCAGGTCGAACCGACTTTTCGCGCGACCGACATGCGCGATGTCCAGGTCGAGAACATCAGACCGGGCGAGGAGATCATGCTGAATGGCCTAAAGCCCGCCGGTGAGCAGCCAATGGCCAAATGGGTGAAGCGCTTGGTAATGGCGCTGCTGGCCCTTGTCGGCGCTATTGCTGCCGCCGCCTGGCAGCATTATGGCGATCAGGCCAAGGCGATGGCCGTCGAGTGGGCGCCGCCCTTCGTGCTGGCTGCATTGCCTTCGGCGGCCAAGCCCGCAGTCGCCGAGCAACCGGGAGCGCCGGCCGTTCAGGCCGCGGCAACCGATCAGGCCGTAGCCGAAACGTCGGCAACTGCAGCACCGGCTCAACCAGAGGCCGCCGCGACGGCCGCCGCTGCTCCCGCACCGGAATCGGCCCAATTGCAATCGATGGCGCAGGATCTCGCCGTGATGGGCCAGCAGGTCGAGGAGCTGAAAGCGACCATCGCGCAGCTCAAGGCGAGCCAGGCGCAAATGGCGCGTGACTTTGCCAAAGCTGCCGAAGTGAAAGCTTCGGAAGCGAGGCCCGCCGAGGTCCGACCCGAACAGAATCGCTCGAGGGTAACAACCGCGGCGCCGCCGCCTCGATCAGCGATTGCACCGTCTGTCCGGAAACCGAAGCCGGCTTATTATCCGCCGGCGCAAGCCGCCTACATTCCCCCTCCGCCGCCAGCCGCCGCCCCCGCGCCGCTGCCGCCGGCACCACCGCAGCAATCGATGGCCGATGACGGCGCGCCGGTGGTCCGTCCGCCGATGCCGCTGCGGTAAATAACCGCGAACTCGCTCCATTCCCGTCATCTCATGAATAAGCGCACTTGCGCTTATTCCGAAGGTGCGAGCCAACGGGTCCGCGCGAAGCTCGGCCCGATGTCAGGCTCCTCGAGCCTCGAAGGATGCACGGCCCAGACCGAGCCGTCGTCCTTTCGAGACGCGCTTCCGCGCTCCTCAGATGACGGGATGGTTCGAGACCGCACGATCTCCTCAACTTTGATGCGGGCCTCGCATTAGCTTCATGGCGTCTTCGATATGACGCCACTCTCTGGCTTCCTCAATATCGCCATTGCTCTCGCAAGCCTGCGCATTGTGTGCGGCTTGCGCGATCGCGGTGAGGCCGTGCTTCTCCATCATCTGGCGCGCAATCGTGTGGATCTGCATTTCCGACATCATGTCGCTCTCCCGGGGTTGCATCGGTCCTCGCCGCGGCGTTTCGACTATCGCGGCTTCTTCCGTGAAAACGGCCGAACCGAAAATCTCGTTCCTCCTGCCGCTGTAGATAATTTAGGACAAGTCTACGGGCCGCGGGGGTTCCACCTGAGGTCGCTACCCCCGTAGTATCCCGGACGCAATCTCCCCGAATATCAATCCGGTCTTCCGCCTGCTATTTTTTCAGCGTGAATCGCAATCGCGGGAGCCGGACATGGCACGGGTCTATTTCCACTGCTCCAATTCCGAGGGCGTACGCATCGATCAGCGCGGTCTTGCCGTCGGAAATCTGGCCGAGGCGCGCGACCACGCCGCCCGCGTCGTGCAGTCGCTTATCACGGCGCAAGGCCCGGAAGACTGGCGCGATTGGACGCTGCATGTCAGCGACGATCTCAACGACGAAATCTTCGCCCTGCCGTTTTCGTCCGTGCTCGGCAAGCCGCATTGAGAGGTCGCCATGCTCGCCATGCAACCGCTTCTCCGATACCTGAACCAGCTCGCCGCGCGATGGCAGGTTCTGCTCGACCTTGCTCGCAACCCTTACCGCCCCGAGCTGCACTACATGCGCGGCCCCGGCCCGAAATGGCACGCGAAGCAAGCGCCCAATCTGTAGTCTCGTCGGGTCGGCAAAGCGTAGCGTGCCCACCATTCACGACAGCGATATCCAAGAGATGGAGAGCACGGCGCAAGTGCGCCTTTGTCCACCCTACAAACCCTCTACAAATCCCCCAACTCCGGCGGCTCAAACCAGTTCGTCAGCGACAGGCCGCCATCGACCACGATCGCGGCGCCCGTGACATAGGCCGATATCCGGTTCGACAGCACCGCCAGCGCCAGCGGCGCAAGATCGTCGGCCCGGCCGAGCCGGCCGAGCGGAATGTGCTTTGCGAGCGCGGGATCGGCGACGAATCCGCCGGCCGCGACCGCGCCCGGCACCAGCGCGTTGACGCGGATATTAAAGCGGCCAAACATCTTGGCCAATTCCTTCACCAGCATCGAAAGTCCCGCCTTTGCCGTCGAGTAATGCGGCAGGTTGCGCGGCGTGCCCGCATGCAGCGACGTCAGGAGCAGGAACGAGCCGGGCTGTTTGTCGGCAATCAGTTTTCGCGCCAATTCACGGCAAAGATGGAATCCGGCGTCAAGATTCACCGCGTGCATCTGCGCCCAAATCTCCGTGGTGACGCCAAGCACGTGATCGGATTCGCGCCGCGGCGGCGAGGCGCTGTGCACAAAATGCGTCACGCGCCCGACGGCGGCATTAGCTTCCGCGAGCAATGCCTCGCGCGCAGCAGGCTCGGCCAGATCGCCGACCCAGGGCACTGCCAGTTCCGGCCGGGGCGAGGCCTTGACGGCCGCCCTCACCGTGTCCGGGTTCACGTCGGCAAATACCGTGCGCACGCCCTCGCCGACCAGCGCCTGCGCGATCGCGCGTCCAATCCCGTTACCCGCACCGGTAACGAGCGCCGCCTCGCGCGTGAAGTCGAATGGATTACTGAACAAGCTCATGTTTGCGTGTCCTCCTCCGTCATGGCCCGGCTTGGCCCGGCCATCCACATCTTCTTTCTAACATGCTCAAGATCGGCGCGCGGAATCATCTGGCAGGACGATGTGCTTTCCGCCGGACATGACAAAGCCAGACTCGCCAATAATTCGCCAACCACCACGGCCGGCGCAATATGCTTCGCTATTGCGCCCCAGGCACCTGTTACGGCCGCACGTTGCCCTGTATCAATATCGGCACCCCCTGCACCATCAGGTTGCTTCCACCCGCACTGAAATCGGCCTAACCTGCCCCGGCAATCAGCGGGAGGCCAACGATGCGAACCCGCGTTAGAAAAATCGCCCACGTTCTGGAACGCCTTGGGCTTGCCATGGCCGGCGCAGCGAACGGATTGTTTGTGGCGGCGCTGGTGGGAACGAGCCACTCCGCACTCACCAATCAGGCCTTCCTGCTGCTGATGATGATCGGCGGCGCCATCGGCTTTTATCTCGGCATCGATACCCCGCCCCGGCCCATCACCGCATCGAACGGCCGGCCCGCCGATGACGCCTGGGTCGGCAAGATCGACACGCCGGAACTGCTCAGCGCGATCGGGACCTTCCTCGCTGCGTTCTCGGCGTTCGCGTGCGTCGGCGTAATCGTGCTGCGCCACGACCCGCATTTGGCATGGATATGGATGATCATGGGCGGATGGGTGGCCGGCGTCGCCATGCAGATCATCGCCGGCACGATCGCCCGCCTGCGCCGCTGATCGGGCCGGCCGCTTTAATCAGCTCTCATCTTCCAACGTCAATACCAGACCCGTCAGCGCTGCGCCGATGCCAAACATCAACCCGTAGGTCGTGACCAGCATCACCGTGGTCTGAACAGGTGCGTCGCTCTTGGCAACGAGGTCCCTGACGTGGAAGGCGTCGATGAGGCCGAGCAGCAGGACCAGCGATAGCCCGAGCGCAACGCCCATCAGGAAATGGGTGAGCAGTGCATTGAAGAGAGACTTTTCCGGACGCATGGAGGCCGTGCCTTCGGCATGATGCCAAGCCAACGCACGGCCGAAGGAACTGGTTCCTGCGCGCGAGACCAGAATTCGTCCTGCGCTGCGGCGCGCGTAGGCGGCCCTCGTTTGCAGAACGTTAAGCAAGTGCCGGTACGCCCATCGGCATTCCAAAAAAATTCCACAATCCTTCTTAGGAAAAAGACATCGTCTTCGAGAAAAGGAGAATTTCCGATGCGACTAGGGCAAGCGATCTTCTTCGGTTCGGCAGCCGCGCTCCTCACCTTGGCGGCGCCGACGCTCGCCAGGAACTCCAGCACGAATTCCCATGCGCCGAAGACGAGCGAAGCGCCGGCTTCCGTCGGCTGCCACGCCTATCAGCAGGAGGCCGACGGCACATGGACGCAGCTGCCGTGTCAGGCGATGGGTTCCAAGGCCCCGGCCCAGCCCCGCTCTGCCGGAAAGAGTGCGACCGACGAAACGCAGTGAATGCGGCAACACATACCTGCCGGTAACTAAGCCCTTCTGGTGAGGAGCACGTCGCGTAGCGCCGTCGCCGGACGATGCTGCAGGCGCGGAGCGAGCCAAGATCCCGCCGGCGGCCTGCGCGCTCTTGGGCAAATCAATTCTGATTTTCCGAAATCGTGTCAAGGCCAGGAATCAAAAAGAATCAAAAATATTTCGCTTAACGCGAGAGGCAAATCAGTCGCATAACTTCGCCCGTCTCACCCGATGGAGGGGCGGCTCGCGATCGTCACGAACGTGTGGTGAGATGCGGTGGACGCAAATGGCGCGCTAGACGTACGCGCCGGAAGCGTACGGCGAAGTCGTGTGGTCCTGATGTCGCGGTGCTGGCATTAAGTTGCGCAGATTTCATTTTGCGCAGCGACGGTGGTAAAAGAGCCGTTCACCGGGGAGAGCTCGAAGTAAGCCGTAAAGCCATTGCGCAGGGAAGGCCGGGATGCTCCCGCTGTACCTGTATGCTCGTGTGCGTTCTCTTTTGCGCACTTTGCACACGAGACCGCGGGTGCAGCAAGCACCCGGTCTTCCCTGCGCCTTCTGTTTGGAGAGGGCGGGAGGTTTTCTTGCGAAAACTCGCGCAGATGATGCGACGAGATCGCGGAGTTATATCTGTCTTGCAACGTTGTACGCAAACCGTCGCCACGCGAAAGGTCTGTTCCCTCCCCCTTGCGGGACCTTGCGGGGAGGGAGCCGACCGCCCGCGCGTCGAGACTGTCCGCTCGTAATGCGATCGGCGTCCGCATCTATGCCCCACCAGCCACCCTGCCCAGCCAGTCGTCGAAACGTGTCGGCATGATCCGCGCGCCGTCGTTCGGCACCAGCGTGCGCAACGCGAGCGGCGCGCCGAAATACGGCACCTCGGCGCCCGCCACGATCTTGCTGGCATCGCCCTGCTTGCGAAGCCAGCGGCCGACGAAATCTGCAAGCGGCGCCGCTTCGGGACCGGCGACCTCGCGGATGCCGTTGGCGGGTTCGCCGAGCGTCACGTCGGCCAGCGCGATCGCGACCTCGTCGGACAGCAACGGCTGCATCAACTGGCTGGAGACATGGACGGCGCCGTCCTTGCGACCGGTCTCGGCGATCGCGCCGATGAATTCGAAGAATTGGGTGGCGCGCAGGATGGTGTAGGCCAGACCGGAATTTTCGATCAGCCGCTCCTGCGCCAGCTTGGCGCGCAGATAGCCGCTGCCCTCGAGCCGGTCGCTGCCAACGACCGACAGCGCAATGCAGTGCCGTACGCCGGCCTGCTTCGCAGCCGCAATCAAATTGCGCGTCCCGGTCTCGAAGAAGGCGAGCACCGCCTTGTCCTCGAACGAGGGCGAATTCGAGACGTCGACGACAATGTCGGCGCCCACGAGCGCCGGTTGCAGACCCTCCCCGGTCACGGCGTTGACACCCCTGCTCGGCGACGCCTGCAGCACCTCGTGACCGCGCGAGGCGAGCAACGGAGCCAATTTCGAACCGATGAGGCCAGTACCGCCGATTATAACGATCTTCATTTCCTCGCTCCTCCATCCTGAAAGCCGCAGCGACGCCGCGCTGCATCGAACCCTAAATGGAAGGCGCCGGTGTGACGCGCCCAACCGTAAACCCTGGATTAAGTTGCACCACCTATACTGGTGGCCCGCACGTCCGTACCAGCGCAAATGGTCTAAAATCCTATGAAAATCGGCACTCTCCTCACCGCTGCCATCGTCTCGCTTTCCGCCGTCGGCGGCGGGCTCGCCGTCTATGTGGCGGTTTCGAAGTACCAGACCATGGACAAGGTCTCGGTCGCGCAAAGCCGACTGGAGGTGGTTCGCGCGGTCGGCGACATCCCGCGCTACATGAATCCCGAGCGCGGTTTTGCCACCAACATCATGTTTGGACCTCCCACCGTGGATCCCAGGCAGCTTGCTGAACTCGACAAGTATCGCAAGAATACCGACGGCGCGCGCGACAAGATGAACCGGGTGAAGGCGACCCTGGCGGGCACAATCGAAGACAGTGCCGCTGTCAGCAGCAGCATCGATGCTCTGAATACCCAATTCGCCGCGCTGCGCGCAGCCATCGACAAGGCCCTCACCGGTCCGGTGGAAACCCGCCGCGATGCTGCCAAGAAAATCGTCTCCGACAACTCGGTCTTCAACAAGGCTGTCACGGCGCTGCTCGACGAGCAGGTACGCAAGATTGCGCTGCTCGACGGCACGGCCTACCGGCAGGCAAGCTATGCCAATATCGCCTGGACGCTACGCGACGTTGGTGGTCTCAACTCCAGCCTGCATAAGAATCTCATCGGCGCCAATCGGCCAGCCACCGAAGCCGAGAAGATGGAGATCAGCCGGTCGCAGGGGCGAAACGATCAAATTCTGATGTCGCTGCAGGAATTGCGCGGCAATCCCTCTACGCCGGCCAATGTGGCCGCGGCGCTCGACAAGATGAACGCGGCCTATGTCGATCGCTTCGGCAAAGAGCTGAAGCTCGTCAAGGATGGCGCCATCAGCGGCAAATATGAACACGACATGGACACCTATTACGCGGAGACGCAACTCGGTCTTGCGTCCATCATTGCGGTCCGCGACGCCTTTTACGACAACGCTGAACAGGTCCTCGGTGAGGCCTATTCCTCCGCGCAATTCAGCTTCCTGATCGCGCTGGCAGGCCTGATCGCGGTTGTCGCCGCCAGCTCTACGCTGATCGTGATGGTGCGCCGCCGCGTCTGCAAGCCTATCGTCGACCTCACCGTCACCATGTCGCGGCTGGCCAGCGGCGACGTATCCGGTGAAATCGCCGGCGCCGGTCGCGGCGACGAGATCGGCGCGATGGCGTCAGCCGTGCGCGTCTTCAAGGACAACATGATCGAGGCCGAACGTCTCGCCGCCGAACAGGCCGCCGAGAACGACGGCAAGATGCGCCGCGCCCAGGTGCTCGACGAACTCACCCGCACGTTCGAAGCCAAGGTCACCGAACTCGTCGGCGGGTTGTCGGCCGCCTCGTTCGTCATGGAAGACACCGCGCAGTCGATGTCGTCGACGGCGACCACCACCAACCGCCAGGCGGCGATCGTCGCCGCTGCTTCCGAACAGACCTCCGCCAACGTGCAGACGGTTGCAAGCGCCACCGAAGAATTGACCTCCTCGATTTCCGAGATCGGCCGCCAGGTCGCGCAATCGACCGAAATCGCCGCCCGCGCCGTCGACAATGCACGGCGCACCGGCGAGACCGCCCGCTCGCTCGCCGAGGGCGCGCAGAAGATCGGCGACGTCGTGACGCTGATCCAGAGCATTGCCGCCCAGACCAATCTGCTGGCGCTGAACGCGACTATCGAAGCTGCGCGCGCCGGCGATGCCGGCCGAGGTTTTGCCGTCGTCGCCTCCGAAGTCAAATCGCTGGCCGGCCAGACGGCCAAGGCGACCACCGAAATCTCCGAGCAGATCGCGTCGATTCAGGCGGCAAGCGACCAGACCGTGACGGCGATCCAGAACGTCGCCAACGTGATCGCCGAGATCGACCAGATCGGCACCGCGATTGCCGCCGCGATCGAGGAACAGGGCTCCGCGACCAAGGAAATCTCCCGCAGCGTGCAGGAAGCCGCGCGCGGCACCCAGGAGGTCAACTCCAACATCACGGGCGTTCAGAAGGCCGCCGACGACACCGGCGCCGCCGCCAATCAGGTGCTCGGCGCGGCCGAGCAATTGTCCTCGCAGTCGAAGGATCTCGCCGGTCAGGTCAACCGCTTCCTGTCAGAGGTGCGTGCGGCGTAACTCGCCAGTCAGTCGACGAAGCCGACGTAGCGGACGAAATCGCCATTCGGCTGGCGATCGGAGCGGACGGCATTGGCGGGAAACCTGTCGTCGGGATAGCCCATCGCGACGCAGGTCATGATGACCTCGTCCTCGGGGATATTGGCGACCTCGCGGACGATATCCGAGCGCATGATACCCTGCCCGTTGATGACGCTGCCGAGCCCGCGGTCCCAGGCGGCGAGCACGATGCCATAGCAGAGCGCGCCGAGATCGAAATGGCAGACCGCGCCGGGATCGAGAATTTTGTCGTAGGTCAGGACCAGCGAGACCGGCGCGTCGAACTGCCGGAAGCCGCGCAGCACCCAGTCCTGCCGCATCGGTTTGTCGTCGCGCGCAATGCCCATCACGGCGAACAGTTTTTTGGCGACATCGACCTGCCGGCCGCGGTGCACGCCTTGGTATTCGCCGTGGCTGATGATGTCACGCTTGGGCTTGGCGCCGGCGATCATCTCCTCCATGTTACGGCGGCGCACCTCCTCGAGCGGCTCGCCGGTCAGGACGTGGATATGCCAGGGCTGGGTGTTCATCGACGACGGTGCGCGCTTGGCGACCTCGATGATGTCCTCGATGACGGCGCGAGAAACCGGCTCCTTAGTAAAACCACGGACGCTTTTGCGGGTCTGCACCAGCGTCTCGAAATCCATCCGTTGCATTCCCATCGTCAATCAATCCCTTTTGAAACGATAATTGAAGCGGTCGCCGTCAGCCGTGATCAGGCCGACTGTTGGAGTTGGAAAATGGATCGGCAGGATCAGCGTGTCGGTGCCGGCGACGGAGGCAAAGAATTTCCGCCGCGAGATCGCCGACTCATTCGGATCCCAGTCGGGCTTGGCCGACCACTCCGGCTCGCGGCACTGGATGACGTGATGCATGAGATCGCCGGCCACCACCGCGCGCTTGCCCTTTGAGAAGATGTTGACACAGCAGTGACAGGGCGAATGCCCCGGCGTCGGCGTCATTGTAACGGTATCGTCGAGCGCGTAATCGTCGTCAACCAGGACGGCCTGCCCGGCCTCGATGATCGGCAGGCAATTGTCTCGAAAAACCGTGCCGGGCGGGTTGGCGCCCCTGGCATGCTCCGCCTCCCACGCCGCATATTCCCGCTTGTGGAATATGTACTTGGCATTGGGAAATGTCGGCACCCAACGCCCATCGCGCAGCGTGGTGTTCCAGCCGGTATGGTCGATGTGCAGATGGGTGCAGAATACGTAGTCCACCTGCTCGTAGGCGATGCCGAGCGCGAACAGCTCGTTGCGCCAGCGCTCCTTGCCGGGAAAGTCGAACGGCGGCGGATGGCCTTTGTCCTCACCGGTACAGGTGTCGATAAGAATGGTATAGCACGGCGTCCGCACCACGAAGGTCTGGTAGGTGATGACCATTAATCCCAGCGCGGCGTCGAACACCTCGGGCTCCATGCCGGCGAGGTGATGCTTGAACACCGCCTCGTCGTAAGCCGGGAAAAAGTCCTGCGGCCGCCGCCATGGCCCCTCGCGCTCGATCACCGCATCGATGGTGATATCGCCAATCCTGAGCTGCTTCATGGCTCGTTCGCTTCCCTTTTTGGGAAGCGTAGCTGCGGGCCCCGATCTCGACAAGTCGAGCACGGTCCGTCACGCCGTCCTTGCATTGCCCGCCCGAAATATTGCAAATGCTGCTGAGATGGCTAACCGATCGATTCAGCTGGTCGTTCTCCTGATGCTTGCAATGCTGCCGGCGCGGACAGCCTTCGCAACGCCCGACACGGTGTTTTTTCCGAGCGCCGATGGTGCGACTGAGATCGTCGCCTATCTGTTCAAGCCGCAAACGCCGGGTCCCTACCCCGGCATCGTTATGCTGCACGGCCGCGGCGGGCCTTACTCGGCCAACGTCAACAAGGGTTGCACGCTGGTGTCGCGCACCAGTTCGTCGGTATGCAATGCGAGCGGCCTGTCGAAGCGGTACATGATGTGGGGCCAGTATTGGGCGGAACGCGGCTACATTGCACTGCTTCCGGACAGTTTTGGACCGCGTGGCAAGGCGCGCGGCTTTGGCCGCTTCACCCACGACGATCCCGATCGCGCCGACGTCAACGAAAAAACCGTACGGCCACTCGATGCCGAGGGCGCGCTAAGCTGGCTGCGCAGCCAGCGTGATGTTGTTTCAAATCGTATTTTCCTGGAGGGCTGGTCGAATGGCGGCAGCACCGCACTGAATGTGATGCAGCGGCGAGGCGCGAAGACTTCCGGCTATCGCGCCGCGCTGGCGCTCTATCCCGGCTGCGGGCCGAAAGCCCTGCTCGCACCGACCCTCGCCACCAGCGTACCGGTCACCTTGCTGCTCGGCTCGGACGACGAAGAGGTCTCGGCTGCGAGGTGCCAGGACATGGCCCAGCGCTCCATCACCGCAGGCGGCAAGATCGATGTCGTGCTCTACCCCGGCGCGACGCATGGCTTTGACGACCCAGGGCGACGCCGCCAATCCATCCCAGGCAATCGCTCTGCGCTCGAGGATGCGATGAAGCGCGCGATCGCATTTGTGGAGAGATTGAAGAACTAGAAGAACGGACGGGCGTCGGCACAATGGAGACCGCATCATCGTTTCGGCCTTCCGTCGTTCGCCGCCGCAAATTGAACAGAAATGCTGCCTAGCGAGTGCGCCTTGCATGCGGGGGCAAGTCTTGAACAAGAAACTCAGATACGCGGCGGCGGCAGTTACCGTTCTCGCGGCCGCGATCTACCTCAACAACACCAATCATCTCGCCGCCCACCAGGACGGCAAGCCCGTCCTGCTCGCGCACCGCGGCATCGCTCAGCGCTTCGACCAAGGCGAGCTGAAGAACGACACCTGCACGGCGGCGCGGATGCTGCCGTCAAGCCATCGATATCTGGAGAACACGATCGAATCCATGCGAGCCAGCCTTGCGGCCGGCGCCGATATCGTCGAGCTCGACGTTCACCCGACGACCGACGGCGAATTCGCGGTATTTCACGACTGGACGCTGGATTGCCGCACCGACGGGCGCGGCGTCACCCGCGAACACTCCATGGCCTATTTGAAGAAGCTCGATATCGGTCACGGCTATACAGCCGACGGTGGCAAGACCTTTCCGTTTCGCGGCAAGGGGATCGGCCTAATGCCGACGCTCACCGAGGTGCTGGCCGCCTTTCCGCAACAGCGGCTGCTGATCAACGTCAAGAGCCGCGACCCGTCCGAGGGAGAGAAGCTGGCGGCCGTGCTGGCCAAGCTTTCCAGCGAACGCCGGGCGCAAATCATGGTCTATGGCGGCGACGAGCCGGTCGAGATCGTGCGCCGGGCCTTCGCCGACGTGAGGACGATCTCGCGCGCGACCATCAAGGATTGCCTGCTCGGCTATATCGGCTACGGCTGGACTGGATTTGTCCCGCAGGCCTGCAATAATGCGATGCTGATGGTGCCGATCAACGTCGCCCCGTGGCTCTGGGGATGGCCGGACCGCTTCCTGAACCGCATGCGAGCAGCCAACAGCGAGGTGTTCGTGCTCGGTCCCTATCGCGGCGGCGAATTCTCGACCGGGATCGATACGCCTGAGCAGTTTGCACGGCTGCCGGAAAACTATTCGGGAGGCGTCTGGACCAACGAGATTGAGGCCATCGCCCCGCTCGTGGGCAAATAGCGTTCGTGGATTGGTGCAAAATCCGAGAACCGACTCGCTGTGAAGCGGAACATCCCTCGCTTGCTGTCGTTTTAGTCGGCGTTAGCGGAAGGGAATGCACCGATGTCGTGGAAAGGCAAATGGCGAAATCAATACGGCTCCATCGTTGACATTACCGACGATGCCAATCGCAGGATCAGCGGCACCTTCAAGACCGCGCTCAGAGATAGCGGCTTCTACGGACAGGAAATTCCCGTTGTCGGGATCCATCAGGGCGACTGCATCAGTTTTGTCGCCGGTGGTGAAACTGCAGCGGGAGATGCCGCGGTCTCCTACACCGGGCTACTGCGCGATGGAAAAATGGAAACAATGTGGTTCGTTGTCGCTGACAGCGCGATCCGGGCGTCGGCAGAAGGTGCACCCGGCAAGAAGGAAAAACTAAACTGGTGGCGTTCAATCAGCACCAACGCAGATACGTTCGAGCGGGTGTGACGAGCCTATCGTCTCAGCTCCGCAATCCCGGCGCCTCATGTCCGGTGCGCGCGACATATTCGGTGTAACCGCCGCCAAATTGGTGGATGCCCTCTGGCGTCAGCTCCAGCACGCGATTGGAGAGCGCCGCGAGGAAATGCCGGTCGTGAGACACGAACAGCATGGTACCCTCGAATTCGGACAGCGCATTGATCAGCATTTCCTTGGTCGCGAGGTCCAAATGGTTGGTCGGCTCGTCCAGCACCAGGAAATTCGGCGGATCGTAGAGCATTTTTGCCATCACCAGCCGCGCCTTCTCGCCGCCCGAGAGCACCCGGCACTTCTTCTCGACATCGTCGCCGGAGAAGCCAAAGCAGCCGGCGAGTGCGCGGAGCGAACCTTGTCCCGCCTGTGGAAAGGAATCTTCCAGCCACTCGAACACCGTGCGTTCACCGTCAAGCAGGTCCATGGCGTGCTGGGCAAAGTAGCCCATTTTGACGCTGCCACCGATCGCCACCGTGCCATCATCGGGTTCGGCCGAGCCTGCCACCAGCTTCAACAGCGTCGACTTGCCGGCGCCATTGACGCCCATCACGCACCACCGCTCCCTGCGGCGGATCATGAAGTCGAGCCCCTGATAGATGCTGCGGCTGCCATAGCTCTTGTGGACGTTCTTCAGGTTGACGACATCCTCGCCCGAGCGCGGCGCCGGCATGAATTCGAACGCGACCGTCTGGCGGCGCTTCGGCGGCTCGACGCGCTCGATCTTGTCGAGCTTCTTGACCCGGCTCTGCACCTGCGCCGCGTGCGAAGCGCGCGCCTTGAAGCGCTCGATGAACTTGATTTCCTTGGCCAGCATCGCCTGCTGACGCTCGAACTGGGCCTGCTGCTGCTTTTCGTTCAGCGCACGCTGCTGCTCGTAGAACTCGTAATCGCCGGAATAGGTCGAAAGCCTGCCGCCGTCGATCTCGACGACCTTGTTGATGATACGGTTGATGAATTCGCGATCGTGCGAGGTCATCAACAGCGCGCCCTCGTATCCCTTCAGGAACTGCTCCAGCCAGATCAGGCTCTCGAGGTCGAGATGGTTGCTCGGCTCGTCCAACAGCATCACGTCAGGCCGCATCAGGAGAATGCGTGCCAGCGCCACGCGCATCTTCCAGCCGCCCGAGAGCGCGCCGACATCGCCTTCCATCATTTCCTGGCTGAAGCCTAAACCCGACAGTGCCTCGCGTGCCCGGCCGTCCAGCGCATAGCCGTCGAGCTCCTCGAAGCGGTGCTGCACCTCACCGTAGCGCGCGATGATATCTTCCATCTCGTCGGCGCGATCCGGATCGGCCATCGCGGCCTCGAGCTCCCTGAGCTCGTTTGCCACGACGCTGACGGGCCCGGCGCCGTCCATCACTTCGGCAACGGCGCTGCGGCCCGACATCTCGCCGACGTCCTGGCTGAAATAGCCAATGGTAATGCCGCGATCGAGCGAGACCTGGCCTTCGTCCGGCAGTTCCTGGCCTGAAATCATTCGGAATAGCGTGGTCTTGCCCGCCCCGTTCGGGCCGACGAGGCCGATCTTCTCGCCCTTCTGAAGGGCTGCGGAGGCTTCGATGAAGAGGATCTGGTGGCCGACTTGCTTGCTTACGTTATCGAGACGGATCATTGGGCCCTGAAGGGAGGAAATCGCTGTGGCCGCTGCTTAGGACATCTGGCGTGCTTGTGGAAGCGGTTCCGAAACGTCCGCCGCAACAAGCCGTTGCTACCTAACGATGTGCTGGGCTACGGCTACAACTGCATCCCAGCAGACATATCCGCGTGGCCGAATGAACTCGCGCCTTGGCAGTAAAACCTTCAAGCGCTGCGAACCGATCTGTAACAGCATCGTTAGCCCGTCATCTCCAATTGAACCGACGGAGAGTTCCCATGAGCGCAACAGGTCTCGAAGTATTCGACAGAACGCTCCAGATCACCAACACGTGGTTGGACGAAGTGATGACAACGCTGCCGCGCGATCGCAAGCTGGCATGGCATGTTCTGGGTTCGGTATTGCGGACTATCCGCGACCGGGTTCCGGTCAATCTGGCGGCGCATCTCGGCGCGCAGCTTCCACTACTGATACGCGGCACCTATTACGACCAATGGCGGCCGAGTGAAATACCGAAGGCATGGCGATCGGCAGATGAATTTCTCTCTATCGTTTCCGCAGAGCTTAGTTCGCTGAAACCGGTCGATGCCAAAGATGCAGCGCACGCGGTGTTCCGTGTTCTGAACCATCATATCGATCCCAATCAGGTCGAGAAGGTGCGCCACGCACTGCCGGAAGACGTTCAGGCGTTGTGGCCCCGTAACAACCGGGTTTCATCGGCGGCCTGATGCGGCATCTGATCGCGGTTCCGCAAGTCGACAAGAACCCTGGTGTTCGCCGAGCGTTGTCTTGCAGCACGACGGCAATCAACAACTGGAGCCAGCAATGACCAGACCTCCGCCCGTACCGCAGGACAATCAAAGCCACAAGGGTACCGGCGATCCCAAGTCCGGCAACGCCCATGAAGTTCGGAAGGGCCGCGGCCACATTGAAAATCCCCGTGAGCAGGGCCAACAGGGCAACACCGCGCAAAACACGACTCATCAGGGCTATCAGCAGGATCGCTAGTCAGGAGCGCACCATGTCAACTTCAACCAAGACGCCAGCGAGCATTCGCCAGGGCGGCCCGGGCGCTTCCCATGAGAACGCCAAGGCGCCGCTGCACGTCGAGAAGCCGCCCGCCGATGATCCGCAGCGCCGGCACAGCAAAGTGTCCGGCGGCGGAGGCGAGCATGACACCCACCACACTCACCACCCGGAACGAAAGGGCGGCGGCACCCATCCCGCATCGAAGGACGCGTCATGAGCACGAAGCATGTGAAACTGAACAGACCGACTAACGTCGATCTTGTTCGCAATCCGCTGATCGGAGGCTCCAAGGGAACGACGATGGCGCAGGTAACTTCCGACGAACTCGAGGAATTCGAGGGCGCCAATACCTTCGAGGGCGACATCGAGAACGATACCAATCCGCAGGGCGGCATCGACAAGGCAGAAGTCCGCGACCGTCGCCGCGGACCGCCGCAAAATGATCGGGGCAGCGGCCCGCGGAGAACGCCGCTGCAGGGAAAGAAGACGCACGAGCAGCAATTGCGTATCCTCGAAAGGAGGCCTGATGTCCCCGACGCGAGACAGATGGAGGAGGAGATCGCGCGCACACAACATGCTGGCAGTGCAAAAGCCGCGAAGCGCGAAGCGCGCCAATCGGAATTTCCGGTAAGCCGCGGCGGCCTCAACCAGGAAAGCCAGCACAACAAGCACAATCATCCGGGGCAGTCGGGCCACAAGCCTCAAAAGCCATAAGGATAGAAATCATGACACGTGGAGCACACGGAGACGGCAAGCATCTCGGACCTGGCGCGAAGGGCAAAGGCGCCGGGACGGGCGCCATGACCGACGTGCAGAACGACCTGATCGGCGATAACATGGTGCTTTCCAACCGCGACAAGACCGAGCATTCGCGCGATCGGGGTCAAGACAGCAAGTGGACCCAAACTGAACAGTTAAAGGACCACGCCGCCAACAAGGGACGTGGATAGAATCGAGACGCTGGCCGACCGCGCCGGTCTCAAAGATTGATTACGCCGCGGCGCGCGGCATGGGCCACGGCGTCGGTGCGCCCGGTGGCGTCGAGCTTGTCGAGCAGCGAGCCGACGTGGAATTTAGCGGTGTGAACGGATATTCCGAGCTGTCTTGCAATGGCCTTGTTGGATGCCCCTTCGGCCATCAGCGCGAGCACGTCGCGTTCGCGCGGCGTAAGGTCGATATCAGCAGGTTCAACGACGGCTTGCGCATCGCGTGACACAAGCGCCACCGCCGCGGATTCGCCGGGCCTCGCCAGGCGAACACCGGCCACGCCGCCGAGGAGTAATGCGAGTCGGTCCGCCAGCACCGGATCGGCGATCTCGAGGGCGACCACGATGATTGGCGATATCTCCTCGCTCACGCTGGCGCCCTTTCGCCGATCGTCAGCTTGATCCGAAGCGGCTCTCCGGCGCGCCGAAGTGCCACGTCGACTACCGAGCCGACACTGTCGGGCCCGAGCGCCCGTATCAGCTCGCGCACGCTGGAGAGCTTCTGGTCATTCCAGCCGACGATAACGTCGCCTTGTCGAATCCCGGCAGCGGCCGAGGGGCCCGACTTGTCGACACTCATCACCATCGCGCCGATGCCATCGTCAAGTTCGACGGGCTGCAGTCCAACCCCGAGATAGCCCCGCGCGATCCGGCCATGGGTTTCAAGCCGCCCCGCGACACGATCGATCGTCACGCTCGGAATGACAAGAATACGCCGCACGCCTCGGACCGCCATGCCGATCGCCTCACCGGAGGCATTGAGGGAAAGGCCCCCCTCATGGTTGGGGCGCAGCCGCACGTCGAGTTCGATCCTGGCGTCGATCTCGCCACCGCGAAGGCTGCGCCAGCGGCTGCCGACCAACGATACCACACCGAGCGCCGCGGTTGGAGCGCCGTGTTCGGCGGCCACCACGACCGACAGCGCGCCGAGATCTGGAACGGCGGACGAAAGCACGGCCGGGGCAGTATTCCCGGTATCGAATCGCAGCAGCGCGATGTCGGTTGTGTGATCGCGTCCCGCGATGCTGGCCGGCCCTGCCGTTCCATCGGCAAGTTTGACTGAGACTTCGCCTTCGTCGGCCAACGCTTCATCGGCCGTCACGATCAGGCCGGGTTTCCAGATGAAGCCCGAGGCACGCGAGCGATGCGAACGAACCGAGACGATCGCGGACTTGGTCCGGGCGACCATATCGGCAAGGGCGGAGGATAACGACGGAAGGATAGTTGCGGCCGGGTCGGTCATGACAGAACTCCTGGATCGGTTGAGTCCAATCTGGGAGTTCTAAGTGCGTTCGGGAACTAGCCGGATGGGGAGGCGGATGCCTTAGGGATTCGAACGGTAGCGCTGCCCGGCTGCTATGCCGTGTGACCGGGGTCGATATGCTTTGGCGTCTTCTTCTCGCGCTGTGGCGTCATTTTGGCAGGGTCGGGCGCACCAGGTACACCGCGAGGTCCGAGTTGTTCTCGCTGAATGTCGTCTTCCGTCTTCTCGGGTTCGACGCCATTGGGCTCGCGGCTTCGGTTCATAGCTGGCGCTAGCCTCTCCGAAATGAAAGACCCCGCCGGCCAATCGCAATACCGACGGGGCATTTTGAGCTGACGCTCTTGGTCGGATTTTTCCTTCCACAGCTATCAACTCAACCCGTCAACGCTCGAAGCGGGCGCCCCGTTCCGAAACTTTGCCTGCATTTTTTGCCGAGAGCAGCCAATGTTGCCCGCGCGAAGGAACCAAGATGGCCGGATGTTCCACCTTTACAGCTGCTGCGTGCCCGTAACTTGAAAAACAATCCTTCGCACCCATTCCTGGAAGTTTTCTAAGAGCCACTCTAAGAACCTTTCCATTAGAGAAATCTCCCGCCCTCGCGTATGCGTCCGTGCGTTGCGCAGCCGAGTTTTCAAAATGCGCGCACGTACTTGCTTGCAGGTTGGGGTGGCATCTTGAAGTCTCGTGATTTGTTCCGGATCGCCGCGTTGGCGACCGTATCGATATTGGCGTTGTGGCCGCAGTCGACGTTCGCGCAGTCAAGCTCTTCGGCGCAATCGGGGGCACAGTCGTTACCCCCCGTGGTCGTCGCATCGCCGGAGGCTCGCCGTCGCGCAGCATCGCCAGAGCGGCGGCAGACACGGCGTGCAACGCAGACAGCGCAATCCAACAGGCCGCAGCCGCAACGCGGCGTCGGCTTCGTCGAAAACCCGCGCGGCGCGGTCCAGGGTTACGTTGCTGGCCGCTCGATGGCGGGCACCAAGACCAACACGCCGATAATGGAGACGCCGCAGTCGCTGTCGGTGATCGGTAGCGAGCAGATTCGCGACCAGAAGCCCGGCAAGTTCGACGAGATCCTGAGGTACTCGCCGGGCGTCATCGCCGGGACATTCGGCGCCGATACCCGCAATGACTGGTTTTTGATCCGCGGTTTCAAGTCGGACGACGTCGGCCTGTTCCTCGACGGGCTGCAGCTCTTCTACACATCTTATGCGAGCTGGAAGCTGCAGCCTTTCAATATGGAGCGCGTCGAGGTGTTGCGCGGCCCTTCCGCCGTGCTGTATGGCGGTTCAAGCCCAAGCGGTATCGTCAACGCGGTCAGTAAGGCGCCTCCGGTCGAGCCGATCCGCTATCTCGAGACCGGCGTGAATAACCTTGGTAACGCCTATTTTTCCTTCGATGTGGGCGGGCCGGTCGCGACGCCTGCCGAGAATGGAAAGGTGTTCTATCGTGTTGTCGGCCAGGTCCAGAACGGCGGCACACAGGTCGATTTCACGCCCGACAATAACTACTTCATCGCGCCGTCGGTCACCTACAAGCCGGACGCGGATACGACGTTCACCGTGCTGGCGTCGGCGTCGAAGCAGGATACCCGCGGCATCAATTTCCTGCCCTATGTCGGAACGGTGACCGATGCACCGTTCGGCCGCATCCCGACCAAACTGTTCGTCGGCGATCCCAGCGTTGATACGTTCAAACGCGAACAGGAGATGATCGGCTATCGGTTCGAGAAGAACCTCACCGACAACTTCACATTCCGTCAGAATGCCCGCTTTGCCCATGTCGACGTCACCTATCGAGGCTTGATCGGCAACGGCTATGCTAATCTGGCGACGGGCGACATCGCACGGTACAATTGGTACGCGAAGAACACTGCCAATCAGGCCAATCTCGACAACCAACTGGAATATCGTTTCGATACCGGACCTCTGGAGCACACGATGCTGTTTGGGGTGGATCTGAGAAGCTATCGGATCGATGACTATCAAATATTTGATTTTGGCGGAGTGCCGCCGATCAACGCGCTAAATCCGTCCTACGGTGTTGGCGACATACCGTTCTCCACCGCGCCGTTCCGCAACTTCCTCCTGACCCAGCAGCAGCTCGGCACCTACATTCAGGACCAGATCAAGTTCGGGAGCTTTACCCTGGTCTTGAGCGGCCGCAACGATTGGGTGTCGACGAGCCAGGGCGACCGTCCGACCGGCGCCACGCAGATCAACCGCGAAGACAGCAAGTTCAGCGGCCGCGCCGGCCTGATCTACAATTTCGACAACGGTCTTGCGCCTTATGTTGCGTACGCGACAAGCTATAACCCGGTCATCGGCGTCAACTCCTCGAACCAGCTTCTTTTGCCGGAAACCGGTGAGCAGGCCGAGGTCGGACTGAAGTTTCGGCCTAACGGCTTTAACGGTCACTTCGGCATCGCCGTGTTCGATCTGAAGCGACAAAATGTACTCACGACGGATCCCAACAGCGTGCCGCCGAATCTGCAGACTCAGACCGGCGAGGTCACCTCGCGCGGTCTTGAACTCGAGGCCGTCGCCAATGTCGCGCCTGGACTAAAGATGGTCGGCGCATTCACAACCTACGATCTGTTCAACAGCAAGCATACGGACGCGGCGCTGCTTGGCCGGACGCCGACTAACACGCCACAACAGGTGGGATCGGTCTGGACGGACTACACCTTCCAGGAGGGGCCGCTGACTGGTTTCGGCTTCGGTGGTGGCGTGCGCTATATCGGCCCTTCATTCGCCAATGACGCTAACACGCTCGTAGTTCCGTCGGTCGTGCTCGGCGACGCCGCGATCCATTACGAATGGCAAAACTGGCGTGCGGCGTTGAACTTCATCAATGTCACCGATGAGATCTATGTCGCGAGTTGCGCGTCGCCAACATCCTGCTTCTACGGCGATCGCCGCCGTGTCACGGCGAGCCTCGCCTATAAATGGTAGCGCGGACGCGATCGGCCGGGAGGCTGCACTGAAGGCGAGGACGGTTCGTATCTGGTCGGTGGTCCACACCTGGAGCAGCCTGATATCGACGCTGTTCCTGCTGCTGCTGTGCATCACGGGCCTACCGCTGATATTCCATCACGAGATCGATGAGCTGCTCGGCTACGATCCGAAGCCCGAGATCGTCCAGCCGGGCACGGTGAAACAGAGCATCGACGAAATCGCTCGAACTGCGCTCGCGCACGATCCCGGCCGCGTGCTGCAGTACATCCTGTGGGACAAGGACGAACCGAATACGGTGATCGCCTTCACCAACAACAAGGCCGACGGCGATCCGGATGCCGCGACGCTCAGGGCGTATGATGCACACACCGCCAAGCCGCTCGGCTCGGTCGGCGGCGGCCCGATGCTGATATTCCTCAAGCTTCACGTCGATATGTTTGCGGGCCACCCCGGTAAGCTATTCCTCGGCGCAATGGGCTTCCTGTTCCTGGTCGCGATCGTCTCCGGCGTGGTGCTGTACTGGCCGTTCAGCCGCCGCCTGAGCTTTGGCACCCTCAGGGACAAGTCGCGCCGTATTGCCTGGTTTGATTGGCACAATCTGCTCGGCGCCGTAACCATCGCATGGGCGCTGGTGGTCGGTGCCACCGGCGTCATCAACACGCTTGCGGAAGTAATGCTGAGCCAGTGGAAGGCCAACGAACTCGCTGACATGGTCAAGCCGTACGCGGGCAAGCCGCCGCCGGTGCATCTGGCCTCGCTCGATAAAACGATCGAAAGAGCGCGGACAACAGCGCCGGGCATGAACATCTCCTTCATCGCCTTTCCGGGCACCCCGTTCACGAGTTCGCATCATTTCGCGGTGTTCATGCGCGGCGACACACCGCTGACGTCGCGGCTGCTCAAGCCGGTGCTGCTCGATGGCGAAACCGGAGAAGTCTCCGACGCGCGCGATCTTCCGGTCTATCTCAAGGCGCTGCTGGTCTCGCAACCGCTGCACTTCGGCGACTATGGCGGCATGCCGCTGAAAATCATCTGGGCGCTGCTCGACGTCATGACCATCGTCGTCATCGTCAGCGGGCTCTATCTGTGGATCGTCAAACGTCGCAAGCACCGTAACCACGCGATCGCGGGGCAGCCCTCTTTGCAGCCGTCGCGATGACCACGGCCCGCAACTCGCGATCCAGTGGCAATTGGTGGACCGTTTATGGCGGTCCGCTGCTGATCGGCGTGCTCTCGGTCGCTGGGCTATTAAGCGCGCTATTGTCCGACGGACCCGGCCGCTATTTTTCCTGGCTCGCGCTAGGCGCGCCCGTCATCGTTACTGCCTGGTTTTTCGCGCGGCGAAGGCGCGTCTAGTTCTACCGCGTAAGTAGCTGCTCAAAAATCCCTGAGGATCCCGCAGAGCGGGCGTCGCGAAGGATGTAGGCCGCAAACACCGGGCCTCGTGGTTCGAGACGTGCTTCGCGCTCCTCACCATGAGGGGCTTATGACGCAGTAAGGCTAAGCGGGCCGCATCAGCTTCAGCGTCGCGGCTAGCCGGAGGCTGCGCTTTCCAGCCAATGCGATAGCTTCGAGTTCAGCCCCCGCCTCGTCGCAGGTGCCGGTAAAGCCGATGCCCACCTCATGGCCGCCGAACACGGGGTTTTCGCCCCTTGCTGGCGTATGCTCCTGGTTAAGGATCTCGCCCTTCCAGCGGCCGTTGGCCGAAGAGTAGGAACCGAGGTAGTAGAAAAAGGCGTCTCCGCCGAGGATGCGGCCGTCCAGCAGCAGCATGACGCCGGACAAGCCGGCCTTGACACCATCGAGCGCGCGGAGCTGAAGGGAATAGAGCCCGTTGACGACCCCGCCCTGCCCAACGGTGCCAACCGGCGGCAACGCTTCGTCGTCGAGGCGCGTCAGCTCGGCCCAGAACAAGGCGCCCGGTCGCGGCGCGGCGCTGCCTTCAAAACGGATCTTGTTGCCCTGCAGCCTGCCTCTCACGCTGATAGCGGCGACGTCTGTATCCATCAGCGGCTTGTAGTGGGGGTCGTCATTGTGGCGCTGGGTGATGACCTCGCCGACAATTTCCTCCGCCGTCTCCTGATAGGTGCCGAGATGGGCAAAGGCGGAATTGCCGCCCAATAGCTTGCCATTGTGCATGCACATGATGCTGCGGCCGAACGCATCGTTCACGCCGTACTCGACCTTGTAGAGTCCGCTCAGCACCGAAGCCGTTCCCGCCTATCGAATGGTCCGCCGGGCTTAGCACCGCCGCGGCCATGGAACCAGCGCGCGTTTTATCGCAGTTTCAATGCCGTTTGAAATACTGCACCGCGCGTTCGTGCTTTTCCGCCGCCGCCCGTGATTTGAAGGTTCCGAGATTACGGCGTTTGCCGGTTTTCGGGTTAATTTTGCGGGAATAGAGCCGGTATTCGCCCGACTGCAGTTTTCGGATCATGGCCAGCACCGCTTGTTGCGAGCCCCGTCCGCAACAATTGCGGCGCAGGTCCTCTTGTTCCGATCCGGCTATTCGCGTTGTCTGGTCTCATACTGCCGGCATCGCTCGGCCGGCATGGAATTAACGGGGGATTACGTGCAACATTTCTTCCTCTATCTCCTTGCGCTCGGCGCCGGCGTCAGCGTCGCGACCCAGCAGGTGCTCAATGGCAGCCTGCGCACGGCGCTGGCGTCGCCGGTCTGGGCGGGGCTGGTCAGCTATGCCGTCGGCCTCATAACCATGATCGCTACCGTGATGGCGTTCCGGGAGCGCGTTCCCTCCTGGAAAGCAATAGCCGACGTACCGTGGTATGCATGGTCGGGCGGCGTATTTGGCGGCGCGTTCATCCTGCTGGTGATCCTGTTGCTGCCCTCGCTCGGCGCGGCGACGCTGTTTGCGCTTGTCATCGCCGGCCAGGTGCTCGCCGCAATTACGCTCGATCATTTCGGCGCGTTCGGGCTGACGCCGCATCCGATCAGCGCCGCGCGGCTCGGAGGCGCGGTGCTCCTGATCGCCGGCGTCGTCCTGATCAGGGATTAGGTCCGGGCTCGAGCCCGCTCTCGCGCAATGCTGGTGCAACCGCAGGCGACGCGAGAAATCGCAGCAGCCGGTCTGCTTCGGCCGGCATGTTCGCCGCCGCCATTCGCCCGGCGGAAAATATCGCGGGCGTTTGCAGTTCGCGTGGAATGGGTCCAACCACCTCGATGCCCACGACCTGCTTCAACTCGCTGATTTGCTGGACGGCCAGATCGACCTCGCCGGTCACCAGCTTCTCAGCGGTAAAACCTTGCGGGATGATCTGCGCCCTCGCATTGATCTCGGCGGCAATGCCGAGTTGCTCGATCAGTTTTGCAAACAGAATGCCGCTGGCGCCGAGCCGTGAATAGGCCACCGAGCGCGCGGCGAGCAGCGCCGCGCACAGTGCCCCCTCGGTGGCGATATCGGGATGGGCCGCCCCGGCCTTCACGGCGATGCCGACGAACGAGCGGGCCAGGTCCACGCATGTCTCGACGACCACCCGCCCCTCGCGCGCAACCTCGTCCAGCCCCTCGCGGGTCAGCATGACAACGTCCGCGGCCTGGCCGGCGCGCAGCCGGTCCAACAGGGCCAAGGTAGGCGCGAAATCGGCGTCGACACGTGCGCCGCCGGCCGCCTGGTACTGGCTGGCCAGGCTTTGCATGGCGCCCTTCAATGCCAGCGTCGAGAGGACGCGCACGGTATCGGCCATCAGCCGCTACACCCGGCGCATTAGTTTCAGGACCGCGGTCATGCGAAGGCTGCGCTTGCCGGCGAGCGCGGTCGCCTCCAGCAGCGCACCTTCCTCGTCGCAGGTGCCGGAAAAGCCGATGCCGATTTCATGCCCGCCGAAGATGGGATTCTCGCCCATGGCGGGCGTGTGCTCCTGATTGAGGATCTGGCCTTTCCAGCGGCCGTTCTCAGAAAAGGCCGTTGACGATGCCGCCCTCACCGACGCTGCCGGCGATCGGGATGACCTCCTGCTCGATCGGCGTCATCACCGAATGGAACGCCACGCCGGGCAATTCCTTCAAGCCGCCTTCAAAGCGATAGAGGTTGCCGTCTGCCCTGCCCTTCGCCAACAGGGTGGCATCGTCGGTACCGGCCATCGCGCGGTAATTCGGGTCCGGGTTATGGCGCACGGTCTGGATCAGGATGTCGACGCCGTCGTCGTGCTTTTCATAAGTGCCGATATGGGCGAAGGCCGAGTTGCCGCCCAGCATTCTGCCGTCGCGCGCATACATCACGCTGCGGCCGACCGCGGCGCCAAGCTGAAACCTGACTTTGTAAAATCCCTCAAACAATGCCGTGTCCCCGGCAAACCCACCCCGCTGTCTAGCGCGGTTCATAGCGGAGGGAAACGACCTTGAGCCGGGGTATTTGAAGCAAACTCATCAAGACGCCGTGTCATCAAAACGCAACGATCCGCCAAGGCGCTTCGCCCTGGCGGATCTGCTTGCAACCCGGCTGCCCGGGTCCGTAGCAATAAGTCCCTTAGGCCGCGGCCGCCTTGGCGCCGGTCGGGACTTCCGCGATCGTCTTCAGGATCTGGGAAGCGATCTGGTAGGGGTCGCCCTGCGAGTTCGGGCGGCGGTCTTCCAGATAGCCCTTGTAGTCGTTCTTGATGAACGAGTGAGGCACACGGATCGAAGCGCCGCGGTCGGCCACGCCGTAGCTGAACTTGTTCCAGGGCGCGGTCTCGTGCTTGCCGGTCAGGCGCTTGTCGTTATCCGGCCCATAGACCGCAATGTGGTCCATGAGATTCTTGTCAAAGGCAGCCATCAGCTTCTCGAAATATTCCTTGCCGCCGACTTCGCGCATGTACTTGGTCGAGAAGTTGGCGTGCATGCCGGAGCCGTTCCAGTCGGTATCGCCGAGCGGCTTGCAGTGGAATTCGATGTCGATACCGTAGCTCTCGGTGAGGCGCAGCATCAGGTAGCGGGCCATCCACATCTGGTCGGCAGCGGTCTTGGAGCCCTTGCCGAAGATCTGGAATTCCCACTGGCCCTTCGCCACTTCGGCGTTGATGCCTTCGTGGTTGATGCCGGCGGCGAGGCAGAGGTTGAGATGCTCTTCCACGATCTTGCGGGCGACATCACCGACGTTCTTGTAGCCGACGCCGGTGTAGTATGGGCCCTGCGGAGCCGGATAACCGTCCGAGGGGAAGCCGAGCGGACGGCCGTCCTTGTAGAAGAAATATTCCTGCTCGAAGCCGAACCAGGCGCCTTCATCGTCGAGGATGGTTGCGCGCTTGTTCGAGGGGTGCGGGGTCTTGCCATCGGGCATCATGACTTCGCACATCACCAGGGCGCCGTTTTCACGCGCAGCATCGGGATAGACGGCGACCGGCTTCAGCACGCAATCGGAGCTATGGCCTTCGGCCTGCATGGTCGAGGAGCCGTCGAAGCCCCACAGCGGAAGCTGTTCGAGCGTCGGGAACTTGTCGAATTCCTTGATCTGCGTTTTGCCGCGCAGATTCGGCGTCGGCGTATAGCCGTCGAGCCAAATATACTCGAGCTTGTACTTGGTCATTGAGCCTCTCTTGAGTTGCTATGAAATGCGGGAAACCGAAGCCTTGAATTCTGGATTTTGACGCCCAGCCCCCTGGAGGTCTCCGCATACGTGTACCCGGCCACGTCAGGCCTCTCCTTACTAAGCACGTTACGTGCCAACCGCTGCAGTGCGGCAAGGGCCATCCGCAGGGCGAGCCGCCGGCGGCCCAAAATAAAAGCTGCGACATAGGACCGCGGCAGGCCGGCAAATCAGGCAGTCTGGCGGCAGGCTTGCCAGCCGAATCCAGCCCATTTCTCCGGCATTTTTCCCTTCCCTCCGCAAAGCGCTTAAAGGTTCGGCATCGATTTGAGGCTTCCGCGTGGGACGCCGGCTCACCCGAGCAACCATCTCGTCGGCTCACGCGTTGGTCATGCAAATGCTGCCTCGCAGAATGCACCGCCGAAATTGCCTACGAAATAGACAAACCCTGCCGATCTCTTGGTCACTTGCACCCGCTCGGGGCACCGACAATATCGACTTCCGTAACCACTGGAGAACGAGTCGGGCGCACCATGGAGCTCGCGCTTCGACAAAGGGAGACTGCAATGATGAATCAGAGTTTGAATCACGGGTCAGCCAAGATCTACCAATTCCCAGCCGGGGGCCGGGCGGCTCTCGGGGGACGTCGCTATGGCGAGACCAAAGCCGTGACCGAGTTCGCTGCCCAGCCGGTCAACGTCGCGGACTGCAGCGATAACTGGTACCACGCCGCGGCGATCGAGGACGCCAAAACCGAGCGGGATCACTGATGCCTGGGAGGTGTTTGGCAGGGACGCCGGGCAAGCGCGGCCCGGACAGAGAACTAAAAAGGGTCGGAACGAAATCGTTTCGGCCCTTTTTCATGACTGCTCGCACGTCGTGGTCCGCCGTCTGGCGTGCTTGAGTGTGGTGATGCCGGCTTTGGTGATCCTCAGGGTCACGCCCTTCCCCTGATAACGCGACCCCGACAGGGTCCAACGCCTCGGCAGCGTCAGCGCCTTGCCGTCGAGCTGCAGATGGGCGCGCTTGTCGTATTGGAAAAATCCGACGGTGAATTGCGATCCGTCGGCGCAACGATAATTGTTGAAGCTTGACTGCGCCGATGCCGGCGATGGCATGGTCGCAACCGCGGCGAGCCCTAGCGCCGCACCGAAAATCGTTATGTTCCGCCGATTCATGCTTCGCCCCCTTGTGAGTTCAGTATAGACGAGACGGGGCCGAACGACACCCGTCCCTTGTTCTCCGTCCCAACCCTTGCCGCATGATGTCAGATTCCCCCACCCGCCACCTCAATCTCGCCGGCGCCAGCAATTTCCGCGACCTCGGCGGTTATCCGACAAGCGACGGCCGCATTGTGCGTTGGCGGCAGATTTTTCGCTCCAACCATCTTGGCCATCTCACCGAAGGCGATGTCGCGATCCTGCGGGAGCTGGGCGTCCGCAGCGCGTTCGACTTTCGCGGCACCGAGGAGCGCGCCGCCGCCCTGTGTGGCATGCCCGAAATATCAGTTCATTCGCTGCCGGTCGAGCCGACGGTGGTCGCGGCACTGCGCGCCATCGCGGCCGCCGGCACGCCGCTGTCGACGGACCACGCCATCGAGGTCATGCGCGACTCCTACCGCAGCTATGTGCAGAAAAACACGCAGCACTTCCGGACGCTGTTTGCGCGTTTGCTGGAAGATCGCGCGCCGCTGGTGATCCACTGCACCGCCGGCAAGGACCGCACCGGTTTTGCCTGCGCGCTGATCCTGCATACGCTCGGCGTTGCCGACGACATCATCTCGGAAGATTATCTCCTGACCAACCGCTTCTACCGCAGGGATCCCAATCACAGCAGCGATCTGCCCGACCACGTCAGGCAGGTGCTCGGCTCTGTGCAGGCGTCGTTTCTTGCCGCAGCGTTCGAAGCCATCGACGCCGACTATGGCGATCTCGAAACCTATCTGCGCGATGGCCTCGGTCTTGGCGAAGCCGAACGCGCCCATCTCGAAGCGCGCTATCTGCAGCGCTGATCTAATCTGCCTTCATCCACCGCATCGATACGACCTGCGCGGACGGCTTGCCGCCTGTCGTCCGAACGTTGATCTGTACCTTGTAGTCGTTGCTGGTTTCGCTCTTGGGCACATAGAGCATCGCGGTAAAGCGAACGCGGCCGCGCTCATCGAGCGTCACCGGCAGATCCGTACGCACGCGGAACAGATCGAGCTTGGCGCCGTTTCACCATCGATCCGGTAATACGCAAAGGAATCGCTGTCCCAACGGCTGTTCGCGACCTCGACGACAGCCCGGCTGTCCGCCTTGCCCTCGCCGCACACAAGGCCACCATGTTGATCGGCAACGCAAGCCTGCGCAGACGCGCCAGCCGTCGGCTGCACACACACAATGCGAGGAGAACGAGTGGAAATGCCAGAGCGAGGCGCATGGCGCGATCTTATCCGGCTGACGCCCGCCGTAAAGCGGGCCGGAGCGGCCCGCAAGACAACGGTTATCGGCTCAGGCCGCCGCTTCCATTTCCAGTTCGGCGTCGAGATCGGCGATGACGTCCTCGAATGCCGAAATCGCCTGCTGGATCGCAGCGATCTGCATCAATTCCCAGCTCGAGACCGGACCGCTGCGATTCTGCAGCGCTACGACCAGGTCGCGCCGCTGCTCCTTAAGCTGAACAAGCGGTAAACCATGATCCGGCAAACCCATGACAAATCCCCCTGCCTTTTTGTTGCAGTCCGGTTCTACCGAACGGAATCTGCAAACGGCTTACAGAACTCCGGCAAATTTTATCGATTTCGTCCCATTCCATAGTCCTACGTGACGCCGTCCAATTCAACCACCCGCTCGATCGCACCAAAAAGGGCGTGCGTGATGCAATTCGTCGCCCATTCGCCCGTATGAAGGTGGGCATTGTCTCCATCGTCCAGATCGAGAATCGGAATGCCGTCGTCGACCCAGCGCTTCATCAGCGCGAAGCGGCTGAAGACGTTGACCCCGGCCTTCTCTCCAATGGCCTTTATCCGCTCTACCATCGCCTTGGATTGCTTGATGTGGTCTTGGTCAACCATGGCTTGCGTATATTGCAAGTCCATCAGCACCACATCCATCTGCAAACCGGCGAGCCAATCAAGACCGACCGCGATCGCCTTTCCCACTTCATCCGGATTATAGCTGGTGTTGCGATATACGGCGTTGGTGCCGACCTGCCAGATGACAAGCGCAGGTGTTTCGTCGATCACATCGGTCTCGAGGCGCGATAATTCCTCCGGAGACTCCTGCCCGCCGATCCCGCGATTCAGCACGTCAATCATGCGGCCATAGAATTTGAAGCTGCGCCGCAGGAGTAATTCCAGCCGGGGCGGATAAGGCAAGACCGGTAGGACACCTGCCGTCGAGGACGATCCAATGGCGACGATCCTGACTTTTCGCTTGTACCTGAGAGCTTCCTTGAAAAACCGCAGCGGGTATTTGAAGCTGACGAGATCGGGATGTGTCTCGCAGGGCCTGGTCGCGTCGGGCATGTGAACATCCTTCGCGGGAATGGTTCATCGCATGCCCGCATTTGGATGCAGAAATAAGCCGCATTGCAAATGAAAAGCTCCCGGCGCTAGGCTTCGCTCCCGTGTTTAGCGTATGGAGGCCCATCATGGACGGAAAAGTCATTATCGTGACGGGTGCTCTCGGCGCACTTGGCAGCGTCGTCGTGGATGAAGCGCTGGCACGGGGCGCCAGGATTGCGAGCGTCGATCATGCGCCGACGCAAGCCCCGGCCACGGCGGACCTGTTCGAACTCGGCGGCGTCGACCTCACCGATGCGGCGGTAGCCAAAAAGGCCATCGACGCTGCGGCCGCGCATTTCGGCAAGCTGGATGCGCTGATCAATGTCGCCGGCGGATTCGCCTTCGAGACGGTGGCGGACGGCGATCCCAAAACCTGGCAACGCATGTATGCGCTCAACGTCATGACCGCGCTCAACGCGTCGCGCGCGGCGATCCCGCACCTCACCGCATCGGGCGCCGGCCGCATCGTCAATGTCGGCGCGATGGGCGCGCTGCAGGCAGGTGCCGGCATGGGCGCCTACGCCGCCTCCAAGGCCGGCGTGCACCGCCTCACCGAGGCGCTCGCCGCCGAGCTCAAGGGCAAGATCACGGTCAATGCCGTGTTGCCGTCGATCATCGACACCGCAGCCAACCGCGCCAGCATGCCTAAGGCCGATTTCGCCAAATGGGTGACACCACAGGAATTGGCCGAGGTCATCCTGTTCCTCGCCAGCGACGCCGCGAGCGCCGTCACCGGCGCGCTACTGCCGGTGAACGGGAGGGTTTAATCCTCAACATCCCCCAGCTTTCGCAGCACCGCCTTGAAGCGGATGCTGCGCTTGCCGGCGAGCGCGGTGGCTTCGCCTTCCGCGCCGTCGCGGTCGTAGGTGCCGGAAAACCCGATGCCGACTTCGTGGCCGCCAAATACCGGCCGTTCGCCCTTGGCCGGGGTATGCTCGCGGTTGACGAGTTCGCCCTTCCATTTGCCGTTTGCCGCCGCGTACGCCCCGACATAGTCGAAGAACGCGTCGCCACCCCTGATGCGGCCGTCCTGCAGCAACATGACACCGGTGTTGCCGGCATCGATTCCGTCGAGCATACGGATGTGGATGGAATACAGTCCGTTGCCGATCCCGTCAGGGCCGACCACACCGGGCGGCGGCGCGTCGGCGTCGTTGATCGGGGTCAGGACCGTTGTGAACCGGATTCCCGGCAACGCCGTGCTGCCGCCCTCGAAATGAACTTCCTCGCCGCGGCGCACGCCTGTGAATTTCATCGCAATATTGTCGATGTCGAACATCGGTACATAGCCGGGATCGTGATAATGGCGCGACATCATGCATTCGGCGGAGATGACGCCTTCGGCCTCGGTGAAATGGCCGATGAACGAAGAACCGGAATCGCCGCCATAAAGCCTGCCGCCCGCAGTTGCGAACATCACGCCGGAACCTTCCCCGCGCTCCGTTGTGAAACGGAATTTGTATAGTCCTGACAGCACGCCCTGCTTACTCCGGAATTGGCACCGGCCAGTGCCCCTGCGATCTATCGGTCGCAGGTTCCCTTAAGTTGCAGTTGGTCTTGTCCCCACTGCAGAATAGCCGCTGAGGTGCCATCCGATCAAACGGTCAGCCGGAATTCAGCTAGAGTCGGCCAGTTGAGTCGCGGCCGTCTGCGCCGCCGGAGCCTGTCTTGGAAACCGCGCTTTATCTTCCCGTCAAACGCTTCCTCGAAAAGCTTGGCTTCACCGTCAAGGGCGAGGTCGGCGGCTGCGATCTGGTGGCGCTGAGCGGCGACGATCCCCCGATCGTGGTGATCGGCGAACTGAAGCTTTCCTTCAACCTGGAACTGATCCTGCAGGCCGTCGATCGCGCCGGCGCAGCCGACGAGGTCTGGCTCGCGGCCAAATTATCTGCCCGCGGCAAGGGCCGCGAAAACGATGCGCGCTATCGCAATCTCTGCCGCCGGCTTGGCTTCGGCATGCTCGCCGTCACCAACACCGGCGATGTCGAGGTGATCGTCAAGCCACCGACATCGGCGCCGCGCCGCGACCCCAAAAAGCGGTCGCGGCTGATCGCGGAGCACCAGAAACGCAAGGGCGATCCCGTCATGGGCGGATCGACGCGCGCGCCGATCATGACAGCGTACCGCCAACAGGCGCTGGCCTGTGCCTCCGCGTTATCGGCCGGGCCACGGCGCGTCAGGGATCTGCGGGCGGCGATTCCCGATGCCGGTAAAATCCTCTTGCACAACGTTTATGGCTGGTTCGACCGAGCCGAGCGCGGGATCTACATGTTGACTGATGCCGGCCATGCCGCGCTGAAACGCTGGCCGCAACAGCCGCTGGATCTGGTTGCCGCCAGCAATCCCCCGCCATGACGGCAAGAACGCTGACGACACCGGACCGTACAGCGCCACCGGATTTGAGAAATTGTAGACGCATGGCTGTATTGCCACGCGAAATTCATATTGCAATGCAACATTAGGGCACCTAGGTATCTCCGCAATCAAATGCGAGGCCCCTATGAGCGAAGACTGGAACACGAAATACGGCACACGACGCGTCCGGCGGGATCCGCCGACGCTGGAGGAGGCAATCTTCGCCGCGGTCGGGATCACCGACGACCAGCAGCAGCAGGCGGAAATCGCCGCCGCGCTGATGGGGCTGCCCTATGAGGAAGTGCTGGCCGAAGTGAAGAAGACCGGCCGCGCGCTGGCGCGATCGGCCACCCGCGTCATTGCGGGCGAGCAAGGCGCGCAGCGTTCGGTCGTGGTCGAGCGCCGTGTCGTCAGGCGCTTCGGCAACGACAAGCGCACCGGCACCTGAACAACCCAACCATTACCTGCCGTCATTCCGGGGCTCGCGAAGCACGAGCCCGGAATGACAGAGTGAGCGACGGTCGTCCGCCATTATTGCCTTACGAGGCGCCCCACTCGTGCGGCGCTGTGCCAGCCATCCGAAGCAGCATTCGCCGATAGGCGCTGTTGAAAGCCAAGACCGCGCGGGTCGCATTCAGCGTGCTCTCGAGCCAGGTCGTGGCGAGTTCTGTCTGATCATATTTTGTCAGATCGATGGTGCCGGTGGATTCGCCGTGACGGAACACCAGGTGTGCACCGAACTTATTGGCGAGCCCCCGCATGGCGTCGTTCTGCGCGCCGGTGGTGATCCGAAGACTCTTGTAGCCCTTGGCCCGCGCTTCCTTGATCAGCTTGCGGAAGAGGATGCTGCCGACGCCGCGACGACGCACGGACGCTTCGACGCTGAAGGCGATCTCAGGGAGCGAATCCGGTGACTGGTCCGGCGGATGCAGCTCCGCCGCTCCCCGAACCACGCCGTTTTCAAAGAAGGCGATGATCGTCGTGCCGTCATTGGCGCATTTCTCGGCGTAGCGCTCGATGAAGCTGTCGTCCATGAAGCCGTGGAAACGGTCGCGGCGGCTGGTGCGGTCAAGCCGCAGCAGGTGATCGCGCAACAGCGGCAACTCTTCCTGCTGGCTCAGCGTGCGCACGCTGCTATCGGCAAGCGCAGCCGCAATAACGGTGAGGTACATAGTCCAAAACTCCTCTGAGAAAACCCTCGAGGAGGCGTCCGAATCCCTAGACCACCTATATTGTGCGACGCAACATCAAATTCAAGAACGGACTGCTGCGTATACTGCCTTAAATAACGGCAGCATTTGCAGCAGTTTAGCCAATCCACCATTAACCAATTGTTAAGGATCGTCACGCGGCGCAAAGTGGGCATGGAGCTTGCTTATTTTAGGATGCGCCAAGCTCAGGCAACACACCCGGATGGTTCGCGGAGGCCCGTTGTGGCTGTCGTGCTCGACACCAGTTCTTGCCTTCCGGAGCGCCGGCTTGCGGTGTGGCAGGATATCGTGTGCGACACCTTCGTCGGGCTCGATTGCAAATCGGATATGCGCGGCGCGTTTTGGGGCTCGGTGTCGCAATCCAGAATCGGGCAGGTCGCGCTCACGCAGGTCGATTCCACGGCACAGCGGGTATTCCGCACGCCGTCGCGAATAGTCCGCGCCAGCGAAGATTTCGTGTTGATGGCGCTGGGCAATAATGGCGTGAACGGCGTGTTCCAGGATGGCCGCGAGGCTGTTGTATCCGCGGGACAATTCGTCATTTACGACACCACCCGACCCTACGAGCTACGCTTCGACGACAGCTTTTCGCAGACGATCTTCCAGATGCCGCGCAAATTGCTGCAGCAGCGCGTCGGCTCGTTCGATAGTTTGACCGCGACGACATTTGCAGGCGATCGTCCGCTCGAACGGCTGACGTATGATTTCGCGCGCAATGTGAGCAAGACGATCGAGCTGGTTGATCCCGCAGCCGCAACGCGCCTACTCGACCAGGCGCTCGACCTGCTCGCGATGACGCTTGCCGAGAGGCTGCATGCCCGCTTACCGGACCAGTCGGCCCACCGGTCGGCGCTGCTCTATCGCCTCAAGAACCACATCCTGACGCATCTTTCCGATCCCGAATTATCGCTGCCGCGCGCTGCAGCCGCGGTCGGAATCTCTCCGCGTTACGCCAGTGATCTGATGGCGGGCGAGCAGTCCTCGTTCCGCAGCTATGTGCAGGCGCAACGGCTGGAGCGCTGCAAGCGTGATCTTGCCGACCCCGCCTACCAGGCCCGGCACATCGGCGAGATTGCCTTCGCGTGGGGCTTCAACGACCTCGCCCATTTCAGCCGCATCTTCAAGCAGCGGTTTGGTGTCTCGCCGCGCGAATGGCGCGAGCAGCCGGGCAAATAACGTCTTCGCCACCTCTCCTTATCCGTCACGTCACGCCACAGACGTCAGGCGCGCCTCGTTCACCTGCAGGTTAAGACAAGTTTTCGTTCCGCTGCGGACAAGCTGCGCGCGCGGCCATGGCTGTAGGCTCGACATCAGCAAGTGTCGATCGCCAAAGCGAGAGGATGGATGCGATGGGTCTGGTTCATCAGAAATACAAGGTGGCGGTGGTTCAGGCGGCGCCGGTTTTTCTCGATCTCGATGCTACCGTCGACAAGACCATCAGCCTGATCGAGGAAGCTTCCGCAAATGGCGCGAAACTGATCGCGTTTCCCGAAACCTTCATTCCCGGATATCCGTGGCAGATCTGGCTTGGCGCGCCGGCCTGGGCGATCGGCCGCGGCTTTGTGCAGCGCTACTTCGACAATTCGCTCGCCTTCGACAGCCCGCAGGCGGAAAAGATCCGCCAGGCCGTGAAACGCGCCAAGCTGACCGCCGTGCTCGGACTGTCCGAACGCGACGGCGGCAGTCTCTATATCGCGCAATGGCTGATCGGACCCGACGGCGAGACCATTGCCAAACGCCGGAAACTGCGTCCGACCCATGCCGAACGCACCGTGTTCGGCGAAGGTGACGGCAGCGACCTCGCGGTTCACGATCGCGCCGACGTCGGCAGGCTTGGCGCGCTGTGCTGCTGGGAGCACCTGCAGCCGCTATCGAAATACGCGATGTATGCCCAGAACGAACAGGTGCATGTCGGCGCCTGGCCGAGCTTTTCGCTGTACGATCCGTTCGCGCATGCGCTCGGCCATGAGGTCAATAACGCCGCGAGCAAGGTCTATGCGGTCGAAGGTTCGTGCTTCTTCCTCGGCCCCTGCGCTGTGGTCTCGCAGGCGATGATCGACGAGCTCTGCGACTCTCCCGAGAAACATGCCTTCCTGCATGTCGGCGGCGGCCACGCCGTGATTTATGGGCCGGACGGCAGTTCGCTGGCCGAGAAACTGCCGCCCGACCAGGAAGGAATTTTGTATGCCGACATCGATCTCGGCATGATCGGGGTGGCGAAGAACGCCGCCGATCCGGCCGGGCATTATTCGCGGCCCGACGTCACGCGGCTGTTGCTCAACACCACGCGCGCCAACCGCGTCGAGCACTTCTCGCTTCCCGTCGATGCCGAGGTCATGAGCGAAATCAGGCTGCAGGCTTGACGCTTCCATTCTGAAAGGAGCAGGCCCATGGAATCCGCGATCCCGGAGCATCTGCAAACCGCGCGAACGCGCCGCCGCCGCGTCGGTGACGATTATGCGCCGCCCTACCCGTCGTTCGTGGCTCGGCACAAGCCAAGCGTCACGCGGGTGGTGATGGCCTATTTCGGCATCCAATCCCGCGGCGCGCTCCCGGCCGCCGCGGAACGGGCTTTGGCGCGACTCGCTTCGGATTTCGCTGCCGCCGATGGCCCGTCCCATTGGGACCGCGCGAGCTATATCGACGAGGCCGGTTTCAGCAACATCGTCATGGTGGCCTATTGGGGCGAGCGGCAAAAATTCGATCGTTGGTTTCCGGCCCTGCGCGAGCGCTGGACCGGCGAGCAGCGGACCAATGATGGATTCGGCACCTTCATCGAGGCGCTTTACCCATCCGTGGAAGGCTATGAGACGCTGTTCTCTTCACTTGGCAGACCCGAAGGTGTCGCCGTTCTCGCCGACGGCATGAGCGGCGAGGTTTTGGAGCACGCCTATTGGGGCGGCATGCGCGATCGCATCCCGTTGTCCCAAACCAGCGAGATGGCGGCCTCGGGCTCGGCCGGTGCGATCCGCAATGGTGCGCGCATCCGGATCATCCCGCATGACAATATCTGCCTGATCCGGTCGGGCCAGGACTGGGGCGATACCGAGGCCGCCGAACGCGAAATGTACCTCGGCGATGTCGAGCCGGTGTTGCAGGAAGGCATGGATTTCCTCCGCGACCAGGGACGTTCGATCGGCTGCTATGCCAACCGCTACATGATGGTCATCGGCTCCGACGGCGCGAGAGCCGAAAAGTCCTACGGCATGAGCTGGTGGAAAAGCTTGTCGGCGCTCGAACGCTGGGCTGAATCGCACCCGACCCATGTCAGGATTTTCGGCGCTGCCATGAAATACCTGTCGACGCTGGGACCGGCCGCAAAATTGCGGCTCTACCACGAGGTCACCGTCGCCCGCGCCGACGAGCAGCTTTTCGAATATGTGGACTGTCATCCACAAACCGGAATGCTGAACGCCGTGCAGACGGTGGAGGCGGCCTGAGGCTACAGCACCATCTGGGTCTGTGTGACGACCGCGACCAGCTTGCCGTCTTCGGTCTCCAGCCGGGTCTGCCAGACCTGGGTGCGGCGCCCCCGGTGCACCGGTGTGGCGGTCGCAATCACTGTGGACCCTTCCTTGGCGCCGCCGATGAAATTGGTCTTGCTTTCGATCGTGGTGGTGCCTTTGGCATCCGTCGGCAGGTTGATGACGGTCGCCGCAGCGCCGACCGAATCCGCGAGGGCCATGATAGCGCCGCCGTGAATCGTATTCCGCAGGGTGCAGAGGTCCGGCCGCACCAGCATCTTGGCGACCACCCGATCCATTCCGGCTTCCGTGAAGGTTACCCCCTTCAGTTCCGCAAACGGCATCTTCATGGACTGGATTTTTTCGAGCGGCGTCATTCGTCCTCCGGGTTTTCTTTGAAGTGATTTCCTGAACAGAATGGAGGCTGCCGGTAAATCAGGCAATGACCTCCGAGGTAATGACCGCCGTGACATGGCGCGCGGATTTCGGCATATCGTCAGGCATGCGCCAGTTCCCGCCCAGCCGAATCGTCTGCCTGACCGACGAGACAGTGGAGACGCTGTATCTGCTTGGCGAGCAGGACCGCATCGTCGGCGTCTCCGGCTATGCGGTGCGGCCGCCACAGGTCCGCCGCGAAAAGCCGCGGGTCGCCGCCTTCATCTCCGCGGACATTCCGAAAATTCTGGCGCTGGAGCCCGATCTTGTGCTGGCCTTCTCCGACCTGCAGGCCGGCATCGTTGCCGATCTTGTACGCGCGGGCGTCGCCATCCACGTCTTCAACCAGCGCGACATTGCAGGGATTCTCACGATGATCCGGACGCTTGGCGCCATCGTCGGCGCAGCAGACCGCGCCGATCAACTCGCGCGCGGCCTTGAAGAGCGGCTCGCGCGGGTCGCTGCGACGCCCCGATCCGCGCCGAAGCCAAAAGTCTATTTCGAGGAATGGGACGATCCCCTGATTTCCGGCATCGGCTGGGTCTCCGAACTGATCGAGATCGCCGGCGGCGAGGACGCGTTGCCGAACCTGCGGCTTCAGCAGGCGGCCAAGGACCGGATCATCTCGCCTGACACGGTACGTGACGCCGCGCCCGACGTGATCCTCGCCTCCTGGTGCGGCAAGAAGGTGGTGCCCGGCCGCATCCGGCAGCGTCCGGGCTGGAGCGAGATTCCGGCGGTGCGCAACAACCGCATCGTCGAGATCAAGTCGACGATCATTTTGCAGCCGGGGCCGGCAGCGCTGACGGATGGGCTGGATGCGATCGTGAAGGCGTTGTGGCCGGAGCAAGCAGTTTAGCCGTCGTCCCTGCGAACGCAGGGACCCATACGCCGCGGCCTGTCAATGAGGCGATGTGGTAGTTACCTTCTGCTGCAATCAGCGCCGGTGGTTATGTGTCCCTGCGTTCGCAGGGACGACATAGAACTTGTGGGCCAACTACACCTTCTCCACCCCGCACCATTCCGCGATGAACAGCGCCGTCGCTTTGGTCGACTTCCGTAGCGAGTCCAGTTCGACATATTCGTTGAAGCCGTGCATTGCCGCGCCCTTCGCACCGAAGCACAGGCTCGGGATGTTGTAGTTCAACCCGTAGAACCGCGTATCCGTCAGCGCGGTGAACGCGCGGTCCGGCACCGTGCCGCCAAAGACGGCGTCGAACGCTTTTGCGAAAGCGGCTTCCGGCTCAGCCGAGTTCGTCAGCTCATAACCCTCCGACAAGAAGCCCGACCATTCGACCTGCGGCGGATTGTTGGACAGGAATCTGTGATCCCGCGCGGCGGCCGACACGCAGGCCAAAATCTCCTTCTGACATTCCGCGATCGACCAGCCCGGCAGGACCGCGATCCGGCAATCGACGTCGCACCAGGCCGGCACGCTGGAAGCCCAGTCGCCGCCCTTGATGATGCCGGGGTTGAAGTTGAGCGGATGTGCGACCGCCTTGAAGTGGCGGTCCGCCTTGGCGCGCTCGTTCCAGTCGGCCTCGAGCTTCTGCAGCGCGTTGATCAGATGGTACGCCGCCATGATGGCGTTAGCCCCCGCGCCGGCCTCGAACACATGGACCGGAAAGCCGCGCACCTTGAGGCGAAACCAGATCACGCCGACCTGCGAGCGCACCATGGTCTCGCCGGTCGGCTCCGGGATGAAGCAGGCGTCCGCGCGGTAGCCGCGCTGCAAGGTCGAGAGCGCGCCAACGCCGGTCGACTCCTCCTCGATCACGGATTGAAAATGGATGCGCGCCGTCGGCTTCAGCCCTGCAGCCTTGATCGCGTCCAGCGCATAGAGCGCGCCGATGGTGCCGGATTTCATATCGCAGGCGCCGCGGCCGTACATCTTGCCGTCCTTGATGGCGGGCGAGAACGGCGGCGTCTCCCACATGTCGAGCGGCCCGGCCGGCACGACGTCGCAATGACCCTGCAGGATCAGCGATTTGCCGGTATTGGTCGCCGGCCGATACGTGCCGACCACCGTCCGCGCTTTCGAGAAATCATGCTCGATCGGGCCGAAGCCGCGCAGATCCTTCAGATCTTCGACGTCGATATGCCAATCATCGACCTCGTAGCCGCGTTGGCGCAAGAGATCGCCGATCATGTCCTGGCACGGCCCTTCGGCGCCGCGGGTCGAGGGAATCGCAACGAAATCCCTTGTCGTCGCCAGTTGCGCATCGAAGCCGGCATCGACGGCGTCGAGGATTCTTTGTTGCGTATCGGTCGTCATTGCGGCAGCTCCAGTCAGGAATAGGAAATCGGGAGTGCACACCCTACCCCGATCTCAGCCGCCGGCGTAATGCGCATAATGCGCATCCCGCAATGCATCTTCGAGCGGGCGGCCCTCCGAATATCCGCTCAAGGAGGCCGGTCGCTCGACGCCGTCGAGAAGCCGCGGACAGGGTTCCGGCCGACCCAGCACAGTGCGTACCGGAATGCGCTCGGCATAAACAGGCAGTTCATAGTCCTCGTCGTCGTCAGCGACGCCCTTCGCCCTGATCTTGGCGGACGCCTGCTCGATTTCCATCGCGATCACCGACGTCGCCTTGACCTCCTGCGCCGTGCTTTGTCGCAAGCTCGCGGTGCGATCGGGGAAGAAACGGTCGACCATGGCGACGAGGGCCCGTTCCTTCTCGACCTGATCGGTGACGAGATAGGCGGTGCCGAAGGCCATCACCGCGCGGTAATCCGCCGAATGGTTGAAGCCGCAGCGGGCCAGCACCAGGCTGTCGAGATGTGCAACCGTGAGGCAGACCTTTTGACCCTCGGACTGGTTTCGCAGCATGCGGCTGGCGCTGCTGCCGTGCCAGTACAGCCTGCTTCCCTCCCGCCAGAAGAACGTCGGCGTGCAATAGGGCTGGCCTTCGATCACGTAGGAGACATGGCACAGCATCGAGGCGTCGAGCAGGCCATGGACCGTGGCGTGATCGTAGAAGCCGCGATCATGGCGGCGCTTCACCTGGTTGCGCGGCGATAACGGATACACATCGGCAGTCACGGCTTCGGTCACGGCAACTCCTATTCGATTGGTGAGCGGTCGTTGAGCGTTGTACCGGCCAATTTGGTCTGCGATAGTGCCAATTCCATGCGAAAAATTCCGACCAATTCTCCGCCGTCGCGACGTAAGCCCGAGTTTGCACTCGACCTTTCCGGTCCGCACGTGACGCCGGGCGCCTCCTCCCAGCACCGGCTGTATCAGGCGCTGTGCCACGCCATTACGGGCGGAATCGCAAAGCCTGGCGAGCCGCTGCCGCCGTCGCGCACGCTGGCCAAGCAGACCGGCTTCCGCCGCAATGCCGTGACGTCAGCCTATGAGCGGCTGATCGCTGACGGCTTTGCCGTAGCCACCGTTGGCTCCGGCACTTTTGTCGCCGCGCGTATTCCCGCCCGTATCAATGACGCACGGAAGACGAAGATCGCGATCGACGCGCCGCAGCAGGGCCCACTGGCGCTCGGCTGCACGCACATCGACGAAAGGGCGCTGCAGCGCTTCAGGGCATTTGCCGGCCGGCGCATGCGCGCCTTCGGCGCCGAGCACCTTCAGTACGGCGACCCCAGGGGCAGCCGCGAACTCCGCGCTGCGATTGCCGATCATTTGCTGTCGGCGCGTGGGCTGCGCTGCGATCCGGACCAGATCATGCTGACATCGGGAACGCAGCATGCGCTGCGGGTCGTGCTGGGCGCGATCCTCAAGGCCGGCGATCAGATCTGGTGCGAAGACCCGGGCTATCCCGCCGCGCGAAGGGCGATCGAGCATTGCGGCCTGCGCCCCGTCCCAGTGCCGGTCGACGCTTCAGGCCTGATCGTGGCCAGGGGCCGGGCCCTCGCTCCTTCGGCGGGCGCGGCCTATGTGACACCGTCGCACCAGTTTCCGCTCGGCGTACAGATGTCGATGCCGCGACGGCTGGAATTGCTCGACTGGGCCAGGGATGCGGATGCCTTCGTGATCGAGGACGACTACGACAGCGAATTTCGATACGACGGCGCGCCGTTGCTTTCGCTCGCCGGTATCGATCATCTCTCGCGCGTCATCTACATGGGCACGTTTGCAAAGACATTGTTTCCCGGACTGCGCATCGGCTATTGCGCGCTGCCCGAGCGGCTCGTCGGACCGGTGACGACCGCCCGCGCCGCGCTCGACCGTTTTCCCGGCACCCTGCTGGAAGGCGCCGTCGCAGACATGCTGAATTCCGGCGCGTTCGCGGCCAACCTGCGCCGGGTGCGCGGGATGTATCGCGAAGCGCGTGACGTGCTGGCATCGACGTTGTCGGCGGCATCGGATGAGCGACTGTCGGTGCCGGTGCCCTCGCAGGGGCTGCACCTGGTCGCACGGTTCGATCCCTCAACCGATCCGCTGGTTGCCGCAAAGGCAAAGGCTGAAGCCGGCGTCGCAGGTTGGCTACTGGCGGAAACTTATTTCCGCGCACGCCCGCTTCCGGGCTTCGTCCTCGGCTTTGCCGGCCACCCGCTGCCGCAACTGATCGCGTCGGCCGAGCGATTAGCGAAGTCATCGCTGGCCGCCTTGCAGGCAAGCCGGAAGCCGAACAAGGGTGGAACTGGCAAGCTCAAACGGCTGAAGGCCGCAAGCTGACCGTTCTCGCCGGCCCGGCGCTCTATCAGAATCGCAGCCGCGTCACTAAGCTCGATGTTCAAAATCAACTTCACGAACGGAAACACCCGATGCTCGGCCATCGCTACGTCTCGTATCTCGTCATCAGCGCATTGATAGTGGGCCTGCTCGGCCATGCAACGATGGCCCTCGCCCAGGCGTTCTCGCGCGAGCAGGACATTGTAGACCTGCGGCTCGGCCAGCGCGTTCTGGTCGACGATGGATCGTGCCCGGCGGGACAAATCAAGGAAGTCCAGGGCTCGCAAATGACGACATCGGGCGTGCTCCGCACCCGCAAGTGCATTCCGCGGCTCGGGACGAAGAAGCGATAGCAGCGACTGCCCGAGCTAAAACATGCCGTTGGTGTTGGCGGCCTTCTCGGGAATTTCCTGCACGACATCCCAGTGCTCGACGATCTTGCCGTTCTCGAGCCTGAAAATGTCGACAATGGCGCGGCCCCGCGTCCCCTTCTCGCGCATGCTGTGAACGTGCAGGATCACGTAGTCGCCATCCGCAAGCGCACGCTTGATCTCGCTGCGGGAGTCCGGGAATTTCTCCCGCAGGAAGCTGAGGAAGGCCTTGAAGCCTTCGATGCCGTCCGGCGCGGTCGGGTTGTGCTGGATGTAATGCGGCCCGAAAAACTTCGCGGCGGCCTCAAAGTCCTTCCGATTGAGCGCTGCATCGTAAAACTCGAGTACGGCCTTCTTATTGGCCTCCTGCGCCGCTCCGTCGGCAGCGAATGCCGGCGATATGGCCAGCGACAATAGGCCGATCAGGCCGATAAAAAGCGATCGCATGACAGCTCCTTTGTGCAATCGGTCTCGATGCCGAGTCTAACTTACCAGCTTCCATATTTGGCGACGACCCCGCGCCACAGCGCATCGCGTTCCCGCGCCAACGGCTCCTTGCCGACGCTGGCGTTCTTTGCTGCGGCGGTAATGACCATCACCAGCTTGAGTTCGGGATCGACGAAGATCGACTGCCCATAGACACCGAGCATGGCGAACCGGCGCTTCTCACCCGGAAACAGCCAGAACTGGTAGCCATAGCCGAAATAGGGCGTCGCCTTGCGCGGCGTGAACGCCTCGGGATGGCGGCGCCAGTCTGTCGCATCGAGCAGATAATCCTTCGGCACGATCTGCTTGCCATCCCGGGCCCCGTCGTTCGCCAGCAGGATGCCAAGGCGACCATAGTCGCGCAGCACCGCGTTGAAATTCCCCGAGCCGGTTTCCGTGCCGTCCTTTATCCTGACCCAGCTCGCATCGGCCTCCGCGCCCATCGGGTGCCACAGGCGGGTCGTCAGATATTCGCTGAGCGAGGTGCCGGTCACCGCGCGCAGCAGCAGCGTCAGCGCCACGGTCTGGTTGGACGCATAGTGAAAGCGCGTCCCCTGCTCGACCTCGCGCGTCGTGAATGCGCGCAGCGCCGCGACCGAGTCCTGCGTGAAACGGATCTTGTTGAATTTCGCCAGATCATCCTTGCCGTCATAGACCTCCAAGAACGGCGCGCCGGACGCCATCCGCAGCATGTTGCGGATCGTCGTCTCGCCATAGGGATTGCCGGCGAGACCAGGCACGTATTTGGCGATGGTATCGTCGAGCGAAGCGATCTTCTTTTCGGCCAGCGCCATCCCGACCGCGAGGCTGACGATCGACTTCGCCATCGAATGCGAAACGAAGCGATTCTCCGGCTTGCGGTCATATTGATATCGTTCGGCCAGTATCTCGCCGCCCTTGATCAGCAGAAAGCCGGTGACGCGCTGGTGCGCCAGGAAGTCATCGAGCGAATAGCTCTGCTTGTCGAAGCGATATTCGATCTTCGGCTCGACAGACGTCCGGGGAAGCGGCATCGGCGCCGATGACTTCGCCAGCGTGTAGTGGGGAAGTATCCTGTCGACATTGCTGAACGACCCGACCCGGACGCTCTCCTCATAATACCAGTTGGCGCGCGTGCCGATCGGATAGCCGGCCGCCTTCCCCAATAGATCCTCGTCGGGCGCCGCTCCAGCAGGAAACACCAGCGCGAACAGCACCGCGCATGAAAGCAGGATTCGTCCCGGCTGCATCGACAGGCCCCGCGTAGATCATCGTCACCATGCCTTACAATGGCCGTCACCGGCATGTCGAGCCAGCGGCGATCAAGGGTCTCTGCGGAGAATATTTGCGGAGCCGCACCTACTGGTTCGTCGCGGGCTCGAACATGCATTGCAGCGTCGGCTTGGCGATCTTGGTGAAGGTCGGTCCGATCTCGGATTGCTTCGACGCCGGCACCCACGCGGTCTCGATCGTCGGCACCCCGGTCTCGCTGATGCCGCGCAGCAACGCCTCGCGCAAGTCAGCATCTTCCACGGTCGCGGCGGCATAGTCGTGCAGGCAGCCGCAAACGCTTTCGGGATGCGCCCAGCGTCCGACCATATGGGGCGCGCAGAGCCGCACGAATTCGCCGCGCGGATCGGGCACCTTGAAGAGCGAACGGAACGAGGTCTGTGGCGGCTGAAACTGGACTTGAGCCTGCGCCACGCCGCTGAGAAGGAACGAAGACACGATTACGGCAAGGCAGATACGTGCGAACATACAGGGCCTTTATTGGCGAACTTCTTGCAAAGGATCCGCCACGCTCACTTGGCGGCCAAGACCATCGGCTGAGATGCCTGGGCCGCAATCGGCGAGCCATTATAGGCGAAGGTACCGACACCCGGCAGGGTCTGATCCGAAGAACCAGCCATCGAGGGACCAGCCAGGATGAACGCCAAGGCGAGGATGAAGCTGGTGGTCTGCATCTGACTGTCTCCAGTTTTCCGTGGCCGGCTGTGCACGCCGTCTCGTTGGTCACCCAGATAACCGTCGGCCGTTTCCGGACATCTGCGCCAGAAACGAAAAATGGTTTCGTCGGGCAGGAGAATTGTTTCGTCGGCCGTGCAGGACGAAACAATAGCGAGAAAAGTCCAATGGATTCAGCGAGGACGCTCGCACTTGAGACGTTCAGGCTGAACACCGCAAGCGGCCGTTGCGGCCGCTTTGGCCCTCGTCAAATGGACGAGAACCGCCTCGCTTACTGACAGATCGGATGAACCGAAGCTTCGATCCGGCCGACTCAATCGAACACCACGCAACCTTCCGCGCGTCTGTGCGTTGTGAACCTTCCTCAACAAAGGACAACAGTCGTGGGCAGTGGCAACATCGATGTTGGCAATGACACCCCGACCGGCAAATCCGGCGAGCCGGTGGTTGAAAATTTGTCTGGAAGTAACGGCTCCGAACTGCGGATCGATCCTTCTCTGAAGACAGAGCGCCAAGGAAAAGCCTCAGAGCATCCTGTGGGCGCTTGTGGCGCGATGTCCCAACAAGGCGACGAATTTCGCGGCAATGTCTCTGCGCCGCAGAAATTCGTGCATCTGGTCGGCTGCCGCGACCGCAAGGTCGGGTCCGGCCTGGAGGCCCGCCAATATTCCAATCCGCTCAAACGGTAAGCTTGAGACCCTCATTCCGGATCCGATCTCAGATCCCGAATGGCATCGGGCTTACTGGATGAATTCACCGCATTTCTGAACCGCGGCCTCAGTGGCCCCCCAGGGCATGATCGGCACCGAGGATGTTGAGTTTTTGGGTGAACCCTCGATCAGCCTGTCAGAATAGACCATATAGACCAGCACGTTGCGTTTGGCGTCGCAGCCGCGAACGATCTGCATCTTCTTGAAGAACAGCGAGCGGCGCTGCCGGAACATGTCGTCGCCTTGCTCCAGCTTGTGTTTGAACTTGATGGGGCCGATCTGGCGGCACGCCAGCGAAATATCCGAGACCTCCTCGGCGAGGCCGAGCCAGCCCTTGAAGCCGCCCTTTTCCGGCACCGTGAAGTGACAGGCTACCCCCTCAACCTCGGGGTCGTCGACCGCGTAGGTCGCGAGCTTGTCGTTCGGGCTCAGCCATTTGAAGACCGTCGAGCGCCGGAAGATCAGGTCGGGCTCGTCTGCGGCTGACGCAGGGCCTGCCTGCCACACGGTCAGCGCGAGCACCACCAGGGCCAGACTTCTCCACTTCTTGTCACACTTAACGATGGCCTTGGATGTCATTGATATCTCCGCTGAAGGGCTCTCAGACTATGTAGTGGCAGAAAGCCGCACAGGAAGGCTCCAGGAGGATTTGGGAGGCCGCAGTACCGCCTTATGGATAGCGTCAGATCGAGCCGGCGCCGTTTAACGGAATGTGAGGCTTTTTTGCTACGATCGGGGCGAAAAGCGCTGGAATTAGAAGGCTCACGCTGGTGAACGCTTTTTGCCTTTGCGACAACAAAACGAATAAGCAGGACGGTAGATTCGAGTATCTGGATTTGAGGATTATGCGCGTGAGCGGGCATCGGTTTTTCAGTGCGAGTATTGCGGGCGCGACAATTTCGAAACGGCGATTTTGGCAGATTGCGATGTTGACCGCGGCCGGCACCGTCGCCGCTCCCCAGGCCGACGCCGCCGCCATGTTCTACTGGCAGGATTCCGACCCGAGCTATTACCGGCCCATGCCAACGGTGCAGCCGCGCAAGCCAAAGACACGCCGGCCGTCCACCAAAACCGAGGCGGCCGTCAAGGAGACCAACGCCAAGCCGCAGGGGCCGCTGATCATCGCGGTCTCGATCGACCAGCAGAAGGTCCGCGTCTACGACGCCAAGGGGTTGTTCGCCGAAAGTCCGGTGTCGACGGGCATGAAGGGGCATTCGACCCCGATGGGCGTGTTCAGCGTCATCCAGAAGCACAAGATGCACCGCTCCAACATCTATAGCGGCGCGCCGATGCCTTACATGCAGCGCATCACCTGGTCGGGCGTCGCGATGCATGCCGGCGTGTTGCCCGGCTATCCGGCCTCGCATGGTTGCATCCGCATGCCAACGACCTTTGCCGTGAAGATGTGGAACTGGACCCGGATGGGCGCGCGTGTCATCATCACGCCCGGCGTGATCTCGCCCGCCAGCTTCTCGCATCCATTGCTGGTGGCGCAGAAAGTCGTCCCGCAGCCGCTCATCGCCGACGATCCAACGACAGACGCGCCCGCGGTGAAGGGCGACAAGGGCGCGGACGCAGGTAGTGTGACCAAGTCTGCGAATTCCAATTCGGAGGCGAGCCTCGAGCTCCGGTCGACCGTCGGGCACGCGGCGCCGTTGCGCCAACAGACCCACACCGCAGAGGCCCGCGGTCCGCTGTCGACGATGAACGCCGTCGTGACCATGTCCGATGCAACGCCGTCGGCAGCCAAGGTCCAGCCTGTCAGCGATACGTCGAGTGCGGAAGCAGAAGCGGACGCGCCGAAACCGGAGCCGACTACCCCGGCAGCCGGCGCGGCTGACACCGCGGCCAAGTCAGCCGCGACTGGCGCTGGTGCGACGGATGGCAAGAAAGCATCCGAACGAGCGAACACCGAGGCCCCCACGGCAGCGATCGCCAATGGAGGGCCAGCCAAAGTTGAAGCGCTCAAGGCCGAGGAGACCGAGGCCGCCGAGAAGCCCGCCGAGCCCATCAAGGCGGCCGCCGATGCACCGGCTGTGTCGGTCGTTGCGCCTGACGCGAAGAAGGATACGGCGCGTCTGCCAGGCGCGGAAAAGGCGGCCAGGGCCGAACCGCCCAGGCGTCCCGGCCTGATCGCGGTTTTCGTGAGCCGCAAGGATTCCAAGCTGTACGTCCGTGAGAACTTCAAGCCGCAGTTCGACGTGCCGGTGACGATCGCGGCGAGCGACCGGCCGCTGGGCACGCATGTGTTCACCGCCGAGGCTGACAAGAACGATCCCAACCTGTTGCGCTGGTCGGTGGTCTCGCTGCCGGTCGCGGCCCGCCACTCCGCGCGGATCGATAATACCGATCGTACCGCACGGCGCGGCAAGATGGCAGCGCCCGGTGAGCCAAAGCCGCTGCTGGCGGCAAACAGCCCGGCCGAGGCGCTGGACCGCATCGCCGCCGCTCCCGAGGCGATGGCCCGGATCGCCGAGCTGCTGACCACCGGCAGCTCGATCATCGTGTCCGATCACAGCATCAACACGGGCGGCGAAACCGGCGAAGGCACCGATTTCATTGTCCCGCTGCGCACGGTTCAGCCATAACGGCTTGTTGAGGGGCAGCAGCCCGCGCGTTGCGCTATGCTTCGGCTGTTGGACAGCAGCCCGAGGCTTTTCATGATGGACCGCAGGAGCGTGATGACCGCGGCGCTGGCCGCGATCGCCGGCATGGCCTCGAACAGGCAATCCCTGGCACAGGCCGGCATGAGCCGGATCACGGCTTACGCGTTTTCGTTTCCGGGATTGTCCGGCGGCGACATCAGGCTTTCCGAATTTGCCGGCCGGCCGATCCTGATCGTCAACACCGCTTCGCTCTGTGGCTTCACCCCGCAATATGGCGGCCTGCAGGAATTGTGGACCGAGTTTGGCGGCCGCGGCCTGATGATCGTCGGCGTCCCCTCCAACGATTTCGGCGGCCAGGAGCCGGGCGGCGCGGCTGAAATCACCGCGACCGCGCAGACCCATCACGTCACCTTTCCGATTGCCGCGAAGGCCGTCGTCAAGGGACCGAACGCGCATCCGTTCTACAAATGGGCGGCGGAGGCGCGGCCGAGGGATGTTCCACGCTGGAACTTCCACAAATACCTGATCGGCCGCGACGGCTATATCGCCGACGTCTTTCCGGAATCCATCGACCCCGTAGATACACGGGTGAAAACCGCGATCGCGCGGGCACTGGCCGCTTCCTGAAATAACGGTTCGGGGACAATTCGACCGCGTGTGATCGCAGCGGTTGCGTTGGCGCGCCCGCTCCAACTAGGCTACTGTGCGTCGGGGGATGGAGGCAGACTGGACGACGGCAACGCCGCGACCGGGTGCGGGATTCGAATTTAAGGAAAACAAGATGCGTATTGCGGCAGGGATGATCTTTGCAGGCGCGGTTTCGCTGTTGGCATCAAGCGCGGCGTGGGCGCAGGTACCACCCGCTAAAGGACTGACCGCGCCTCAGGCTGCACCAGTTCCCGCTCCGCCGCCAGCGCCCGTCTTGACCCGGCCGCCCTGCAACAATCCCAACGCGCTCGGCATCGGCCGCACCGTCGAGATCGATACCACGGGCGGTCCCGGTTTCGGCTTCGAACATTTCAAGGAGCTCGATTTCCTTCGCGACAAGGAAGTGGTGCTAACCTTCGACGACGGCCCGTGGCCGGTGAATACGCCGTCGGTCTTGAAGACGCTCGCGGAGGAATGCACCACCGGCATCTTCTTCCCGATCGGCAAGCATGCGACGTACTATCCCGAAATCCTCAAGCAGGTGATGGCGGCCGGCCACACCATCGGATCGCACACCTGGTCGCACGCCGCCCTCGTCAACAAGAAGCTGAACGAGCAGCAGCGCAAGGATGAAATCGAGAAAGGTTTCAGTGCCGTGAAATGGGCGCTCGGCGGCAAATCGCCAGCGCCGTTCTTCCGCTTCCCCGCGCTGCAGCACCCGCCGGAGATGGTGACCTATCTGGGCACCCGCAACATCGCGATCTTCTCCTGCGACCTCGATTCGTTCGACTTCAAGGCGAGCAAAGCGGACAAGGTTATCGAAACGGTGATGCACAAGGTCGAAAAGCTGGGCAAGGGCATCATCCTGATGCACGACTTCCAGAAGCACACCGCGGAAGCCCTGCCCGAGCTTCTGAAGAAGCTGAAGGCCGGCGGCTACAAGGTGGTGGCGATGCGCGCCAAGACGCCGGTGCAGACGATTGCGCAGTATGACGAAGACATCGTGAAGGATCTGAAGCTGCCGACCGTGAGCTCACGTCCTGTTTCCAGCGTCGTCCAGACGATCTCGGAATAACGCTGCGCGATACGTCCCCCGTGCCGGCGCTGCGCATCGAAGGCTATGTTATCGTCTCGGCGGACGGCATGCTGGCGGATGCGCGCAACGTCATGCCGGACGAATTGAAGTTCGAGGGCGACAAGGCGTTTTTCACCGCCGCCCTCGACCGCGCCGATCTGATCGTGCACGGGCGCAATTCCTACGAGGACCAGCCGAACTCGCCCCGGCGCAAGCGGATCATCCTGACGCGGAAGATCGATGCGATTGCGCCCGATCCGACCAATCCAAAAGCTACGCTTTGGAATCCGGTGGGCGCTTCGTTCGAAGCCGCCTGCCATCATGCAGGCGTAGATACCGGCACGGTCGCCGTGATCGGCGGCCCCGGCGTGTTCGGCATGTTCATGGACCGCTACGACGTGTTCTGGCTCTCGCAAGCGCCGCATGTCCACCTTCCCGGCGGCGAGCCTTGCTTCCCCGGCGTGCCCGCGCGTTCGCCGCAGGAAATCCTCGCCGCGCATGGCTTGCGCGCCGGCGAGCCGCAAATGCTCGATGCAACGCACGAGGTTACCGTCACGCCATGGCGGCGCGGCGCCTAAGGCGTCATCCTTTTGTCCAACCAACCTCGACGTAAGCCAAGCGCGGCCAGAGATTGCTTGACAGCGCGCGGGCGTGGTCCCAACCTGAAAAGAAAAAAGACACATATCATCATCGGGAGGACCACAACATGTTGAGGTACGCTTCAACCATGGTTGCAGCGGTGACTCTTGGAATGGTCACCGTCTTTGCTGAACCGGTTTACGCTCAAACTGCAGAAAAGCCGCTAGTTCTAAAGGGTCAGTCGACCCACCCCGCATCCTCGAACTTCCATCTCATCTTCAAACTGTGGGCAGAGACCGTCGAAAAAATGACGGCCGGGCGCCTGAAGATCGAGACGCTACCGGCGGGAGCGATCGTGCCTCCGTTCGAGGTATTCGACGCCACGTCCAAGAACGTTCTCGACGTCGGCATGGGGCCGTTCGGTTATATCCTCGGCCGCAACACCGCGACGATACCGATGTCACACGGACCGCTCTACGGCATGGACGGCTCGGACTACTGGGCCTGGTATTATGACGGCGGCGGCATGAAGCTGCTCGAGGAGTTCTATCGCGACGTCCTCAAGCTCAACGTCGTCGGCTTCCCGATTCCGACCGACTACCCGCAAGGGTTGGGCTGGTTCAAGAAGGAGATCAACAGCCTCGGCGACCTCAAGGGCATGAAGTACCGGATCTACGGCATCGGCGCGGAAACCTACGGCCGGCTCGGCGTTTCGGTCGTCACCATTCCCGGCGGCGAGATCGTGCCGGCGATGGAGCGCGGCGTGATCGAGGGCGCCGAGTGGATCAACTGCGAGGAAGACAAGAAGCTCGGCCTGCACCAGGTCGCCAAACACTACTATACGCCGGGCATGCATGAGCCCGTCACCGGCGGGCAGTTGATGATCAACGGCGACGTCTGGAAGAAGCTCACGCCGGACTTGCAGGAAATCATCAAGGTGGCGAGCGTCTATGCTACGACGCAGCGCAACTTCGCCTTGAATCGGGAAACGGCGCAGGCCTGCCAGGATCTGATCAAGGCGGGCGTTCAGATGCATCGCACGCCCGACGAGATCCTGAAGAACTTCCTCGACGAGTGGGAGAAGATCCAGACCGAGCACGCGGCAAAGAACCCCTTCTACAGGAAGGTGATCGACAGCCAGAAGGCTTACGCCGAACAGATCGTGCCGTTCAAGCTCTCCTGGTTCCCGCCGTACAACTTTGCCGGCGAATATTACTGGAAGAACAAGATCTACCTGACCAAGAAGTGATCTCTCTTCGCATCTAGCGGAGCTGCTGGCGTCCCGCCAACGGACGCCAGCACGGCCTGAAGAGGTTTGATCATGTCGTCAGACTCCACGAGTGCTTCGGTCCCCGGCAATTCGGACGGCGAATTTCCGCGCGCGTTTTACGCGACAATACGCCTGGTCGACGGCTTCACTGATGTCACCGGCAAGCTCATCGCCCTGTCGATGTTGTTTCTGGTCGTGACGATCTCCTACGAGGTCGTCATGCGCTACGGGTTCGGCGCGCCGACCATCTGGGTCTATGAATCGAGCTTCATGGTCAACGGCGCGGCCTTCATGTTGGGCGCCGGATACGCGCTGTTGAAGGGCGCGCACGTTCGCACCGACATCTATTGGGAGAATTACTCGGAGCGGACGAAGGGCATCGTCGATCTGATCTCCTATCTGTTCCTTTTCTATCCGGCCATGATCATCTTCATGCTGATCAGCATCGACGACGCCTGGCATTCCTACGAGACCGGCGAACGGTCCCAGGAAAGCGTGTGGCGCGCAATCATGTGGCCGTTCCGCGCCACCATTCCGCTGGCTGCCGTTCTGCTCATGATCCAGGGCATCTCCGAGGTACTGAAGTGCTGGTACCAGGTCCGGTTCGGCCGCGAGTTCGTACACAAGGAAAAGATCGAGATATGACCGGACTCGAGCTCCTCGGACTTGCCATGCTCCTGGTGATGCTGGGAGCGATCTTCATCGGCCTGCCGATCAGCTTCACGCTGCTCTTTCTGGCGCTGATGTTCGGCTATGCCGGCATGGGAGAGCGCGTCTTCAACCTCGCCTACCTGCAGACCATCGGCCTCATGAAACAGGACGAACTCGTCGCGGTGCCGATGTTCGTTCTAATGGGCTTCATCTGCGACCAGGCCGGACTCATGGAGCGGCTGTTCAAAGCGTTCCGCGATCTGTTTGCGCCGCTCAAGGGCGCGCTCTACGTGGTCGTCATTCTCACGGCGACGCTGTTCGGGATCGCCGCCGGAACCGTCGGCGCAACGGTTGCCCTGCTCGGCATCATGGCCGGGCCGATGATGATCCGCTCGGGCTACGATGTGCGGATGTCGGCAGGCGCCATAGCCGCCGGGGGCACGCTCGGCATCCTGATCCCGCCATCCGTGATGCTGGTCGTGATGGCCCCCGTGCTCGATATCTCGATCATCGATCTCTATGCGGCCGCATTCGGCCCGGGCTTCCTGCTGTCCGCGATGTTCATCGCCTACACCCTGATCCGCTGCCACTTCAATCCGAAGCTCGGCCCGCCGGTCCCCGTCGAGGAGCGGCAGGCTTCGATGCGGATCGTGCTGTGGGAATGCCTCGTCGGTCTTGTGCCTGTGACCGTGCTGACGATTGTGACGCTTGGCGCCATCCTCGCCGGCATCACGACGGCGGCGGAGGCGGCGGCTTTCGGCGCGCTTGGCGCGATCCTGCTCGTTGTCGCCTATGGCAAGTTCACATGGCGCGGCCTGCTCGACGCCTGTTACGCCACGCTGGCGACGACCAGCATGGTGCTGCTGCTCGCGGTCGCCTCCAACGTGTTCGGCGCCGTCTTCGCATGGCTCGGTACGGCGACCTGGATGACCAAGGCGCTGCTTGCTTCGCCGCTGCCGCCCTGGGGCACAATGTCCCTGCTGCTGACCCTGATATTCCTGCTCGGCTGGCCATTCGAATGGCCTGCGATCGTCTTCATCTTCCTGCCGATGCTGGCGCCCGTGGCCAAGGGGCTTGGCTACGACATGGTCTGGTTCGGCTGCATCGTCGCGGTCGTACTGCAGACCGCGTTCCTGTCGCCGCCCGTCGCCATGTCGGCCTACTATCTCAAGCAGGTCGTCAAGGAATGGAATTTGAGGCTGATCTACCGCGGCATGGCCGACTTCATGGTGATCCAGTGTGCGTGCGTGGCACTGGTGCTGATCTTCCCTGCCATCGCGATGTGGTTCCCGCAATGGCTGCAGGCACGCCGGGTAGCGGCACGCACCGCGCAGATCGAGTACGTCGCGCCGCCGTCGAGCGCCACTGCGACGCTCGATGGCCCACGCATGGCGATCCGGAATTTCTGACTTCGCCTATGTCGGCCGCCATCCAATTCAGATGTCCCCGTAGGCCGGCTCATTCGGCCGCGGACCCTTGCCGTAGCCTGCGATCATGAACAGGGCGCCGATGAGCGACAGATTCTTCAGAGCGTCGATCAGCGTCTTGGCATTTTCGGGCGCCGGCTGATTCCAGAAATCGTGGAAATAGAAGGTCGCGCCAAGCACGAAAAAGATCAGCAAGATCGCGAAGAAGCGCGCGCCGAAATTCACCGCGATCATCAGGCCGGCGAGGATTTCGAAACCGCCGACGCCGAGCGCCAGCAATTGGGGGATCGGCATGCCGGTCATCGTTTCGAGCTGCGAGATATAGGGCGCGAGCAGCGCCGGAATGCTCACCTTGGATGCGATGAAGTCCGCTGTCTGCTGCATTGCGAAGAGCTTGGTCGCGCCCGTGTACATGAAGAGCACGGCGAACAGGACTCGCCCGAAGGTAACTAACGCTGGCATGGGATCGGCCTCACTGAATGGCATGCAAAGGTAGCAGGCGGCGCGAAACGATTATGGGCGTTTCGTCTCCGCTTTTCAAACGCTCAAAATCGAAACCATCCGCGCAGCAGCCTGCGCGCGCCCAACCAGACCTTCCGATAGAAGCAGAACCAAGGCGCTTTCTTGATCATAGCTTTTCAAGCGAAGCATGGCCGGCCTGATGCGGGGGCCAGTAGCGGCCCGTCTGAAGAAATCCCGCCAGAACAAAAGGCTGGATCCCGGCTTTGAATTAGTCTGAACCGGAATCTAGCCGAACAAGGTTGGCTGCTGACGGCCGGCGCGCTCCTGAGCTTCGACGGCGGCAACCGCCGTCATGTTGAGGACACCGCGCGCCGTCACCCCTGGGGTGAGGATGTGCGCCGGACGCGCCGGGCCGATCAGGATCGGACCAACGGGAAGCGCGTCCGCCAGCGTCTTGATCATCTGGTAGGCGACGTTGGCGGTGTCGAGATTCGGCATGATCAGGATGTTGGCATCGCCTTCCAGGTTCGAATGTGGCAGCACGAGTTTTCGCGCGGCGGCCGAGAGCGCGGTATCGCCCTGCATCTCGCCGTCGGCCTCGATCTCCGGATGCTTTTCCTTCAATAGCGCGGTGGCACGGCGCATCTTGCGCGAGGAATCCGTATCATAACTGCCGAAGTCGGAATGTGACACGAAGGCGACGCGTGGCTTCATGTTGAAGCGCTGGACATGGGTTGCTGCTAGCGACGCCACTTCTGCTAACTCCTCGGCGCTCGGATTCGGACGCACCTGGGTATCGGCGATGAAATAGGAACCCTTGCTGGTGATCATCATCGCCAGCGCCGCGAAATCGCTTACGCCGGGCAGGAAGCCGATGATTTCACGAACATGGCGCAGATGACTCATATAGCGGCCTTCGACGCCGCAGATCATGGCATCAGCCTCGCCGCGCACCACTGCCAGCGCAGCAATCACGGTGTTGTTGGTGCGAACCACGGTGCGCGCAGCCTCGGGCGTGACGCCGCGCCTTCCAGCCACGTCGATATAGGTCTGCACGTAGGAGCGGTAGCGCGGATCGTCTTCCGGGTTGACGAGGTCGAAATCCTGCCCGGCCTTGATCGAGAGACCGAACCGCTTGATCCGTGCCTCGACCACGGACGGCCGCCCGACCAGGATCGGCCGCGCCAGTTTCTCTTCCAGCACGACCTGCGTCGCGCGCAGCACGCGCTGGTCCTCGCCCTCGGCATAGATCACGCGAACCGGCTGGGTCTTGGCCTTGGCGAACACCGGCTTCATGACGAGACCGGAGCGGAAGGCGAAGCGCTCCAGCAGCGCGGTATATTCCTCGAAATTCTTGATCGGACGTGTGGCGACGCCGGATTCCATCGCTGCCCTCGCCACCGCCGGCGCGATGCGCAGGATGAGCCGCGGATCGAACGGGCTCGGAATCAGCGAGCCCGGGCCGAAGCCTTGCGCCTCACCGCTGTCAAAGCCTTGCGCTACCGCATCCGACGGCGGATCGCGCGCGAGTTGCGCGATAGCGTCGACGGCTGCATGTTTCATTTCCTCGTTGATCCCGGTGGCGCCGACGTCGAGCGCGCCGCGGAAGATGAACGGAAAGCACAGGACGTTGTTGACCTGGTTCGGAAAGTCGGAACGCCCGGTGCAGATCATCGCGTCGGGGCGCGCTTTCCGCGCCTCCTCCGGCATGATCTCCGGGGTCGGATTGGCCAGCGCCATTACCAGAGGCTGGTCCGCCATCGACTTGACCATGTCTGATGTCAGCACGTTCGGCGCGGATAAACCTAAGAAAATATCCGCGCCGCCGATCACATCCGCCAGCACGCGCGCGCTGGTCTTCTGCGCATAGACCGCCTTCCAGCGGTCCATCAGCGTGTTGCGCCCTTCATGCACGACACCGTCGATGTCGCAGACCCAGATGTTCTTGCGCTGCGCGCCCATCGACACCAGGAGATTGAGGCACGCGATCGCCGCAGCGCCGGCGCCCGAGCAGACGATCTTCACATCGGGCAATTTCTTGCCGTTCAACAACAACCCATTGACGATAGCGGCACCCACAATGATGGCCGTACCGTGCTGGTCGTCGTGGAACACCGGGATCTTCATGCGCGCCTTGAGCTGCGCCTCGATCTCGAAACATTCCGGTCCCTTGATGTCCTCGAGATTGATGCCGCCGAAGGTCGGCTCCAGCGCAGCCACCGTCTCGACCACCCGCTCGATCGTGTCGGCGGCGATTTCGATGTCGAACACGTCGATCCCCGCGAATTTCTTGAACAGGACTGCCTTGCCCTCCATCACGGGCTTGGATGCCAATGGGCCGATATTGCCGAGCCCCAACACCGCGGTACCGTTGGAGACCACGGCGACCAGATTGGCGCGGGAGGTCAGCGACGCCGCTTCGGCCGGATTGTTGGCGATTTCGGTGCAGGCCGCCGCCACGCCCGGCGAATAGGCCAGCGCGAGGTCTCGCTGGTTGGCAAGCGGCTTGGTCGCCTGGATCTCGAGTTTACCGGGCCGCGGCAGCTGATGATACGCCAGCGCCGCAGAACGCAGATCTTCAGAATAGGACGACATGTAGGCTCCCGCGTTTCCGGTCCCGAACTCTTGTCTTATTGATACTTCCAGATCAGGGTCAGTTTTCCGGCAAAATGAGGGGGATGTGAAGCACGGGCGACCACTTGGATGCAACATCTGAGAACGCCGCCGTCAACAACGGCTCATCGACGAAGAGCGGCAAATCCGGTAGCATTCGTCTTCCTCCCCCATCCCCTTGGCCGACAATATGGCAAATTTGCCCCCGCGACGTCGGCGACCGGAGCACAACTAATGGTTAAGATACTACTGGGTCTGGTCGCTGCGGTCGTGATCGCGGTGGGCGGCTTCTTCGGCTTCGAGTTCTACACCCAGCACCGGATCACGCGCGAGGTCGAGGCTGCCTTCGAGCAGATTCGCGCCGGCGGTGGCAAGGCAAGCCACGGCAAAGTGTCGTTCGACCTGAAGAGCCGCACCCTAAAGATAGACGAAATCGCGACTGAATCGGCATCGCAGCCGCCGGTGAGCGTAAAGATTGCCAGGGTGGTCGCCTCGGGCGTCGGCCAGCCGGACACGGGCCGCTTCTGGGCCGACAGCATCGAAGCGACGGACATCGAGGTCGGCACTAGCATGGCTGGTCCGGCGGACGCGAAACTCGCCTACAAGATGCCGCGCCTGATGATGAAGGACTATTCGGGCCTCGCGAGCCTGAAGGACCCACCCGCTTCGGCATCCACCGTCGGCATATATCGATCCGGATTGGAGCAATTCTCTGCCATGTCGGCGGCATCCGTCTCGGCCCCGAGCATCGCAGTAACGATCAACTTCGGCGCCGCAACGTCGGGAGAGTTCGTCCATTCGGGTTTGGCCCTGCGGGATATCAAGGGCGGTAAGATCGCTGCCATGCAGATCGAGCGGGCCAGTTTTACGATCAATACGCAGCACGCCGGCAAGCCCGACAAAATGACCGGCGAAATCGCCAATCTCGCCTCGAGCGATTTCGATGCAGGAGCCATTGCAGCCATCCTGGATCCGCAAAAGGCCAACGATGACCGCTATATCCGCGTCTACAGCAAGATGACGGCCGGTCCCTACACCGTCACTTCTGCGCAAGGGCTTCGCATGCGCATCGACGCGATGACGGTCGACGATGTCGCCGTACGCCCGTCGCGGCTGCAACTTCCGGCGATGCTTGCGACGATACAGGTGGCCGGAACCGCTCAGCCTTCGCCCGCGCAAGCGCGCGACCTGATCGAACAAGCGGCCGCGCTCTACGAGGGCGTGCGTGTTGGGACGGCCGAGATGCACGGCCTTTCGGCCGAAACACCGCAAGGCCCATTCAAGCTCTCGGCGATCAGGTTCAACCTGGAAGGCGGCAAGGTCGGCGAGTTTGCATTCGAAGGATTTGATACAAGGACGCCGAAAGGACCGATCAAGCTCGGACGCTTCGCGCTGAAATCGCTGGATGTGGCCAACTTCATGCGTCTCTCTGCGCAGCTTGCGAACCCGTCGCAACCGCCCTCGCCGGAACTGATCGCAGCGCTGTTTCCGCTGATCCAGGGCGTTGAGATCAAGGGTGTGATGGCGCCCTTCAAGAACACCGGCAAGTTCGTCAACCTCGATGGCTTCGACCTGAACTGGGGACAATTCGTCGGCCCGATTCCGAGCAAGGCGCGCCTGACCGCGAAAATGACCACGCCGGTCGATGCCACCGATCCTGCCATGAAACCGCTCATTGCGGCCGGACTAGATACGCTGTCGGCCGACGGCGATATCGGCGCGGAGTGGACGGAGGCGGCCCGCAGCTTCGTCGTGGAGGTCCCAAAGTTCGAAATCGGCGGGCTTCTGAAAGCATCCGCGCGGATCGCGCTCGCCAACGTGCCGCGGCAGGTATTTTCGGCCAACGCGGCCCAGGCGATCGGAGCGGCGGCGCAGATCGAGGCCGGCACCATCGAGCTCACGCTGCGCGATCTCGGCAGCGTCGATGTCGGGGTCGTTCAATACGCCCGCGCGCAGAACGTCAGCCGCGAGGCAGCGCGGCAAGTGATCGTCGAAAGCATCAGGGCCAGCAGCCAGGACGCGGCGACGGCCAACCCTGATGCCGCGGATGCCGTGCAGGCGCTCGCACGCTTTGTTGAGACCCCGGGGCAAACGCTGGTCATCAAGCTCACGCCGCTCGGCAAGGTGTCGGCGATACAGCTAGTCCAGTTGTTGAAGACCGACCCGATGATTGCGCTGGCGCAATTTCGGATCGAGGCTTCGACGGGACTGTGAGCTAGCCTGAGTCTTATGTCTTGTCCGGCAGGTTGAGCCGGATGTGAAGCTCGCGAAGTTGTTTTGTGGTGACCTCCGATGGCGCACCCATCAGGAGGTCCACGGCCTGCTGGTTCATCGGGAACAGCGAGATCTCGCGCAAATTGGTGGTACCGCAGAGCAGCATCACGATGCGGTCGACGCCGGCCGCCATGCCGCCATGCGGCGGGGCGCCGTACTGGAACGCGCGATACATGCCGCCGAAACGCTCGACGACATCCTTCTCGCCATAGCCCGCGATCTCGAACGCCTTCACCATCGCTTCCGGCTTGTGGTTGCGGATGCCGCCGGAGGCGATCTCGTAGCCGTTGCAGGTGATGTCGTACTGAAACGCCTTGATGGTCAGCGGATCCTGCCCGTTGAGCGCGTCGAGGCCGCCCTGCGGCATCGAGAACGGGTTGTGCGAGAAGTCGACCTTCTTGTCTTCCTCGTTGTACTCGTACATCGGAAAGTCCACGATCCAGGCGAGCTCGAACCGGTCCCTGTCGATCAGGTTCAATTCCTCGGCCACCTTGGTGCGGGCGAGACCTGAAAACTTCCAGAATTTTTCCGGGTCGCCGGCGACGAAGAACGCAGCGTCGCCTTCCTTCAAGCCGAGCTGCGCGCGGATCGCCGCCGTCCGCTCCGCGCCGATGTTGTTGGCCAGCGGACCCGCGCCCTCGCCGCCCTCGCGCCACATGATGTAGCCGAGGCCGGGCTGGCCTTCACCCTGCGCCCACGAGTTCATGCGGTCGCAGAACGCGCGTGAGCCACCGCCCACGCCGGGGATCGCCCAGACCTGTTTCTTCGGGTCTTCCAGCATCCGCGCGAACACCTTGAAGCCGGAGCCGCGGAAGTGCTCGGAGACGTCCTGCATCTGGATAGGGTTGCGCAGGTCAGGCTTGTCGGTGCCGTATTTGCGCAGCGCCTCCGCAAACGGGATCCGCGGCCAGTTTTTCGTAACCGGCTTGCCCTTGGCAAAGTCCTCGAACACGCCAGTGATCACCGGCTCCATCGCCGCAAATACATCGTCTTGCGTGACAAAGCTCATCTCGACATCAAGCTGATAAAATTCACCCGGCAGGCGGTCGGCGCGCGGGTCCTCATCGCGAAAGCATGGCGCGATCTGGAAGTACCGGTCGAAGCCCGACATCATCAGCAGTTGCTTATACTGCTGCGGCGCCTGCGGCAGCGCGTAGAATTTTCCGGGATGAATGCGTGACGGCACCAAAAAATCCCGTGCCCCTTCCGGCGAGGACGCCGTCAGGATCGGGGTCTGGAACTCGAAGAAACCCTGCTCCTTCATCCGCTTGCGCATGGAATCGACGATGGCGCCGCGGGTCATGATGTTCTGGTGCAGCTTCTCGCGACGGAGGTCGAGGAAGCGGTACTTGAGCCTGATGTCTTCAGGATATTCCTGCTCGCCGAACACCGGCAGCGGGAGTTCGCCGGCCGGGCCGAGCACCTCGATCTCGCTGACGTAAACCTCCACCGAACCGGTCGGCAGTTCCGGATTGTCGGTACCATCAGGGCGGCGGCGCACCTTGCCGTCGATCCGCACCACCCATTCCGAGCGGAACTTTTCCACTTCCTTGAACGCCGGCGAGTCCGGGTCCGCCACGCATTGGGTGATGCCGTAATGGTCGCGCAGGTCGATGAACAGCACGCCGCCGTGGTCGCGGATACGGTGGCACCAGCCGGAAAGACGGGCCGTTTGCCCGATGTCGCCCTCGCGGAGCGCGCCGCATGTATGTGACCGGTAGCGATGCATGGAAGTCCCAAAAAAGATGTCGGAGGTTGAGAATCGGGGGCCAAAGCCGGTCCGAAGTTGCGGAGGGTTTACCCGACGCGGCCGGGGGCGGCAACCAATGGCGGGGCTGTTTTCGGCGCAAAAACGGCCATTTCGGCAAGTCCGCATCTGGACCGTTTGCCTATTCCGGGGCTGCGCCTATCTTTAGATCATGACCATCCATTTCCCGTTCCAGAACACCTATTCGGCGCTGCCGGCGAATTTTTTCGCCCGCGTCGCCCCCACCCCGGTCGCCGCCCCCCGGCTGATCAAGCTGAACCGGGACTTGGCAGTCCATCTCGGCCTCGATCCTGACGTACTGGAGAGCCCGGAAGGGGCGGAAATCCTCGCGGGAAAGCGCCTGCCTGAGGGCGCCGATCCGATCGCGATGGCCTATGCCGGGCACCAGTTCGGCCAGTTTGTGCCGCAGCTCGGCGACGGCCGGGCGATCCTGCTCGGCGAAGTCATCGACAAGGACGGCGTCCGCCGTGACATCCAGCTCAAGGGAAGCGGGCCTACGCCCTTCTCGCGCCGGGGCGACGGCCGCGCCGCGCTCGGCCCGGTCTTGCGGGAATACATCGTCAGTGAGGCGATGTTTGCGCTCGGCATCCCCACCACCCGCTCGCTGGCCGCCGTGACTTCAGGCGAGAATGTGATGCGCGAGACCATGCTGCCCGGGGCCGTGCTCACGCGCATCGCAGCAAGCCACGTCCGCGTCGGCACCTTCCAGTTCTTCGCAGCGCGCGGCGATACCGTTGGCGTGCGAAAGCTCGCCGACCACGTCATTGCCAGGCACTATCCCGATGTTGCCAAGGCCGAGCGTCCCTATCACGCGTTGCTCGAAGGCGTCGTCGCCCGCCAGGCCGATCTCGTCGCGCGCTGGCTTTTGGTCGGCTTCATCCACGGCGTCATGAATACCGACAACACCTCGATCTCGGGCGAGACCATCGACTACGGCCCCTGTGCCTTCATGGACGAATACAACCCCGCGCAGGTGTTCTCCTCGATCGACGAGATGGGCCGCTACGCCTACGCCAACCAGCCACGCATCGCGCTGTGGAATTTGACGCGGCTCGCCGAATGCCTGCTGCCGCTGTTTTCCGACGAGCAGGACAAGGCGATCGAACAGGCGCAACTCATGCTCGGCGAATTCGCCGAGAAGTTCACCGCCGCCTATCAGGCCGGACTGCGCAAGAAGATCGGCCTGTTCACCATGCGCGACGGCGACGAAGCCTTGATCCAGGATCTGCTCGATGCCATGGCGAAGAACACCGCCGACTTCACCCTCACCTTCCGCCGGCTGATCGATGCCGCGGGTGATCCCGCCGAGAACAAGGTGCGTGATCAGTTCACCGATCCCGCCGCCTTCGATGAATGGGCCGCGCGCTGGCGCCAACGCCTCGCCGACGAACCGCAATCGGCCGCCGAGCGACAGGCCGCAATGCGCGCGGTGAATCCGGCCTTCATCCCACGCAACCACCGCGTCGAAGCCGTCATCGCCGCCGCCGTCAACAACGACTACGCGCCGTTCGAGGAATTGCTGACGGTGCTGTCGAAGCCGTATGACGATCAGCCCGAGTTCGCGGCTTACGCCGATCCGCCGCTGCCGGATCAGCGCGTGCTGCGGACGTTCTGCGGGACGTAGATATCTCGCGCAGACAGATTGTAGGATCGGTGGAGCGTACGAAACCCATCAACAGCTCGCACGAGGCTGATGGTTTCGCTTCGCTCTACCCATCTGCACGCTGCCGTTAACCCAATTCCTTAAGCAGCCATCCACCATCCGCCGACGCGATTCATCCGCAGGTTCCACAATTAAGAAACAGTCAACGCGCTCCCCACAATTCTAACGGTTTACTGAGGGGAGATTGCCGTGGACGCCTTTGCATTCGAATTCATGGGATTGGCGATGATTGCGCTGTGCCTCGTCGTGCTCGCGATTCCGTCGGGCCGCCGGCGGTCGCGGTACGTGCGGTACGAGTGACGCCTCCCACTTGTCGAACCTATCATCGAGACGGCACAATTCGCCGCCCGCCATATTGCTTTGCTTCTGCGAAGGTCAAGTACGCCTTTCGATAACGCGCCGAGCTGGATCATCATTTCCGAATACAACGTCGACGAATGGCCTAACGCCGGCCTGTCGCCGCTACCCGGACGGCCGGGCGTGTTCAGCTATGGCTTGATTCCGCCGGGCTTGTTCGCGCAGATCAAGGCCAAGTTTCTCGAACTGGCACGACAGAATAAGGGCCGCGCCGTGCGGCGCTGATCCGGATTCGAAAAGACCGGCAGATCGCAGACGGTCGAGGACCCGCCCGGCCTCCAAGCCGACGCAAAAAAGCCGTGCTCAGGCTCAAATGCAGGGCTCAAATCCCCCCCGACACCCTTGACATATCAGCGTTTTCGGCAGAACGCCTGTCGGACGCGTCATGGATTGTTCATGGATCTGATTACCACCACTTCCGACCTCGCCGCCGCCTGCTCCCGGCTCGCCCAGCACAAGGTCATCACGGTCGATACCGAGTTCCTGCGGGAGACGACCTACTATCCCCTGCTCTGCGTCGTGCAGATGGCGAGCGCGGACGAAGCGGTCGTGATCGACACGCTGGCGCCCGGCATCGACCTCAAGCCGTTCTTCGACCTGATGGGCAACGAGGCGGTGCTGAAAGTGTTTCACGCCGCCCGCCAGGACATCGAAATCGTCTGGCACCAATCCGGCACCATTCCGCATCCGATCTTCGATACGCAAGTCGCGGCGATGGTGCTGGGTTATGGCGACAGCATCGCCTATGACCAGCTCGTCGAACGCGTCACCGGCCACCGGCCCGACAAGACCCACCGCTTCACCGATTGGTCGCGCCGGCCGCTGACGCCGGAGCAGATGCATTACGCGATCTCCGACGTCACCCATTTGCGCGACGTCTTCGCCGCCCTCGATGCCGATTTGAAGAAGCGCGGCCGCAGCGACTGGGTCAGCGAAGAGATGGAAGTCCTGACCTCGCCAAGGACTTACGATTTCCATCCTGAGCGTGCCTGGGAGCGGCTGAAGACGCGGGTGCGCAAGCCGAAGGAGCTTGCGGTGCTGATGGAAGTCGCGGCTTGGCGCGAGCAGGAGGCGCAAAGCCGCGACGTGCCGCGCTCGCGCGTGCTCAAGGACGACGCGGTCGGCGACATCGCCACTCACGCCCCGACCTCACTGGAGCGCCTCGCCAGCCTGCGCTCGCTGCCGAAAGGTTTTGACCGCTCGAAATGGGGCAGCGACATCATCGCCGCCGTGCAGCGCGGCCTCGCCCGCGATCAGCATACGCTGCCGAAGATCGAGAAGCCGCGCGGCAATTCGAATGGCGCAGCGACCGTCGAACTTCTGAAAGTGCTGCTGCGGATGACCTCGGAGCGCCACGCCGTCGCCAGCAAGGTCATTGCTACCGTCGACGATCTCGACCAGATCGCCGCGGACGACCACGCCGACGTTGCCGCACTGCACGGCTGGCGCCGCGAATTGTTCGGCGAAGCGGCGCTGGCGCTGAAGCACGGCCGGCTGGCGCTCGCGATCGAAAAGGGCCGCGTCGTCAGGGTCGATCGGGTCTAAGGCCTGCATCCGGCCGTGTTCCCCGGATGCTGCGCAGCACGCCGTATTCGCGGCGTGGTGCGCTGCTGATCCGGGGTCCAGACGCTGCGGCCGTGTTGGGGTCCCGGCTCTGCGGAGCAGCGCTGCGCGCTGCACCGCGTCGGGGACAAGGGCCCAACTACCACTTCAACTCCAGCCCCACCGTGCCCTGGTGCGACTGCATTGCGGCCCGGAGTTTGGCGTCGTAGTTCACGTAGAGCCGCGCGGTATTGGTCAGGCTGAGTGACGCCGAGGCGCCGGCATCGGCGCCATATCGGCTCTCGCCGATACCCTGGAACGTAATACTCTGGACCCCTTGGCTGACGGTGATATCAGAGAAATTCTGCACGACATTGTCGACGAACTTGCCGTAGCCCGACAGGTCGAAAATCTTGCCGTCGAAGATCCAGTAATGGCCGATCTCCGCACCGGTCAAGAGCCGCGCGCGCTGCACGGTGGCACCCGTCACCGTGACGGGATCGAGGCCACCGATCTCCTGCAGCGATCCGGTTCGCGCGCGGACATATTCGAACGCGACCTTGGGCACGACGCGGCCCTGGTCCTTGGACCAGTAATAGCTGATCTCGCTCAACACGCCGTCGAGCCGCGCATTGTATCCGGCTGTCGCAATCCCGAGCCCCGTATCGCGGCGCGAATTGATGTTGCCGAAGCCGTGCACCACCGCACCGGCCCAGGTCCACGGCCCGCTATCAACGGAGGCCGTGAAACCAAGCTGAGTTAGGTCAATCGTCGCCGATTGCAGCGCCAGCGGAATGTCGATAGCCGAGCGGCTCTGGTCGACGGAAAAGCCGATATTGATGCCCGGCGCCACCCGCGCCCCGATCCCGGCCACGCCGCCCCAGGTCTTTCGGCTGTCGCCGACGAAATCGCCAACCGCGCCGTTCTTGGTCCAGTTCCCGTAACCTTCGAACCAAGTCCGATAGCGCGGTGCTTCCGTGCTCTCGGAGGCGCCGCCGCCACCCGGATTGGTTCGCTGCAGGCGGTTGAAGCCGTTGCTCGACTGGTTCCCCAGCCGTTCCAGAAAATTGCTGCCGAGGTTGGTCAGTGTCGCGCCCGATGAGACCGTCGAATTGATCACGGTCGGAGTCGGACTAGGCGTCGGCGAAGGCGTGGGTGTCGGGGTAGGCGTGGGCGTCGGCGATTGCGCCTGCGCGGCGGACGTCACGGCGACGAGAACGAATGCGATCGCGGCCACCCGCGCGAGCGCGTGACCGGTTCCGATTTTCCATGCTCGCGAAGGGCACCCTGAGCCGCGCATGCAATCCATTCCAAAGGGCGAAGCGCTAGCCCGAAAAATGCGCAAATGCCGATAAACGTAACGATTTGCCCCCAGTTCGCGCAAAGGGTCAATCGGCGCGCTGCCGAATACGCGCAATTGTGGTTCGGCTGCCACAGCCCGCGACACCAGGATGATTTGCGAGAGCCCGCCAGAACCTTGCGAACATCCAAATTTCGTGTTGCAATCCCAAGCGCAATCGGATTCAGGCCGTTCGACTGTGCGTTCGCGAGCAGGAAATCTAGCAGCTACCGGGAAGCCCGTTTGTGGCGTGGCACGTGGAAAACGTGGCCGCGTCTTTTTTATGTTTAGACCAAACTTGGAGACAGGCGATGGCGATGCACAAGGGCACCGTCAAATGGTTCAACCCCACCAAGGGGTATGGGTTCATCAAGCCGGCGGTCGGCGAGAAGGACGTGTTCGTCCACATCTCGGCCGTCGAGCGTGCGGGACTCAGCACTCTCAACGAGAACCAGCACATCGAGTACGACCTTGTCGAAAACCGCGGCAAGACGTCCGCGGAAAACCTCAAGGTCACCTAGACTTCGTCCACGTTGATAACCCCCGGCATCGCCGGGGGATTTGTTTGCGCCCTGCCCTCGAATTCAGGCCGCCGCCTCGCAGCCAGCGATCTCGCGGAGTTCCGGATAGAATCGCGCGGTCATCCGGCCGACATACCGCCGCAAATTGGCATGGCTTGCGGCCGCCCGCTGCAAATCCGACTCGAACAGCGGACAAATCGCACTGACCGCGAAGGCGAACATCGTGGCGTCGATGCCCGCGGGCTCCCTGCCCATGAAAAATGGCTTGTCGCCGAGATAGGCCGCCATCGCGTCGATCGAGCGGATCCCGATCGCGGTGATCTCGTCCTCCGAATGACGGCCGATTCCCTGGCCGTGCAGCGTCTTGCGCAGGCGGCGGCGGACCATCGAAACGACGACCGGCCGGACCGGCGCCGGCACCCCCTTGAAGAAATTGACCGGGCCTTTGCGGAAATTGTCCTCGATCATCCAGCGGAAATAGACGCTGGCCCAGTAGAGATTGTCCTCCGCCATCTTCTCGAACGCCCACGCGATGGCGAGTTGCTCGGCGCTGAGCCCCTGGTCGAAATCGATTCCGTATTTCTTCTCGAGGTGCCAACGGATCAGCGTGGAGTCGCCGAGCAATTGGCCGTCGTCCTCGATGTAAGGAATCTTGCCCTTAGGTGCCTTCGAAAAGCTCATCAGCGCTTTCTTGAACGGCAGTTTCGACATCCGCAGCAAGGTCTCGGCCTTGGTCACGAACGGGCTTGCATCGGGAAGACCGAAGTTGGGCCCGGAGCCATAGAGCGTGATCATGGAACCCCTCGATGGTTTGCGGAGCGCGGTCGTCGCGCCCTCTCGCGCACACCTGCGGATAATATCAGATCGTCCGCGGCGAAATCAGGGTGGCATCGCTGTCCGCCCCGCCCGCAATCTTGCAGATGTCGCCTTCGAGGCGAAGCTTTCCGCGCGCAAGCAACCGCAGCGCCTCGGGATAGATGAGATGCTCGATGCCGAGAATACGCTGCGACAGCGTCTCCGGCGTATCGTCATCGGCCACTGTCACCGCGCCCTGCATCACGATCGGGCCGGCGTCGGTTTCGGGAATCACGAAGTGCACGGTCGCGCCCGAGATCTTCACCCCGGCGGCGAGCGCCTGGCCGTGCGGATCGAGACCCGGAAAGGACGGCAGCAGCGAGGGATGGATGTTGAGCATTTTGCCGTACCAGCGCTGCACGAAATCGGCGGTGAACAGCCGCATGAAACCGCCGAGGCAGATCAACTCGACCTGCTTTTCCTCCAGCGCCCGCTGCAGGACAGCTTCAAAGCTCGCGCGATCCTTGCCGAACGGCTTGCTCCCGATGACCACTGTCGGGATGCCGCTTGCGGCTGCCTTCGCGAGCCCAGGCGCGTCGGCCCGGTTGGAAATGACGACGACGATCTCGGCTGGAAAATCCACGGCCTTAGCCGCGTCGATCAGCGCGGCCATGTTCGACCCGCGTCCGGAAATCAGGATGGCGACCCGGCGCTTCATTGCGCGAGATCGAGTTGACCGTTGTAGACCACGCGATGTTCGCCCGCTGCCGGGATCACTTCGCCGAGCAAGGCGACGGTCTCGCCGCTTTCGGTCAAAACGTCTGTCACCTGCTCGACCGCATCCGGCTTGACGATGGCGATCATGCCGATGCCGCAGTTGAAGGTGCGCAGCAATTCGAGTTCGGCGATGCCGCCCTGCTCCGCCAGCCACTTGAACACCGGCAGCACCGGCAGCCGCGCCAGGTCGATGCCGACGGCGAGGTGCTTTGGCAGCACGCGCGGGATGTTGTCGGTGAAGCCGCCACCGGTGATGTGGGCGAGCCCCTTGATCGCGCCGGTCTCGCGGATCGCGCGCAGGCAGGATTTCACATAGAGCCGGGTCGGCGCCAGCAGCGCGCCGCCCAGCGTCATCACCGGCGAGAACGGCGCCGGCGCGTCGAAGGCCACGCGGGATTGCGCGACGATCTTGCGGACCAGCGAAAAACCGTTGGAATGAATGCCGGACGAAGCCAATCCGATCACGGCGTCGCCTACGGCAATGTCCGCGCTCGGCAACAGCGTGCCGCGCTCGGCAGCTCCAACCGCAAAGCCTGCGAGGTCGTAATCGCCATCCTTGTAGAGCCCCGGCATTTCAGCGGTCTCGCCGCCGATCAGGGCGCAGCCGGATTCGCGGCAGCCCTCGGCAACGCCGGCCACGATGGCCGCCGTAGCCTCGGGATCGAGCTTGCCGCAGGCAAAATAATCGAGGAAGAACAACGGTTCCGCGCCCTGCACGACGAGGTCATTGACCGACATCGCGACCAGGTCGATGCCGATGCCGCCATGCAGGCCGGTCTCGATCGCAATCTTGACCTTGGTGCCGACGCCGTCGGTCGCCGCCACCAGCACCGGGTCCTTAAAACCCGCCGCCTTGAGGTCGAACAACCCGCCAAAACCGCCGATTTCGGCGTCGGCGCCGGCCCGGGCGGTGGCGCGCACCATCGGCTTGATGAGGTCGACTAGGCGGTTGCCCGCATCGATATCGACGCCCGAATCCGCGTAAGTAAGCCCGTTTTTGCGGTCGTTCATGCCCAAATCCAGTATGATGACGGCTGGTTACGAGGAATTCCGCGATCCTGCAATGGCTCGCAAGCGCTTGGCGCATATACTATGTAGATAAGAGCCGGCTGTACCCGCCAGGGGCCGGATCGAGGCCGGGAGCCGGGAAGCGACCGAGTTGAGCATTCCGAATATCATCACACTGGGGCGCATCATCCTGGTGCCAGTCATCGTCTGGGCGATCGTCTCCAGCCAGATGGAGATCGCCTTCGCGATTTTCGTCATTGCAGGGGTCAGCGACGCCGTCGACGGCTTTCTCGCCAAGCGCTTCAACATGTCGAGTGAACTGGGCGCTCTGCTCGACCCGCTTGCCGACAAGGCGCTTTTGGTTTCGATCTTCGTGGCGCTCGGCATCTGGGGTGCGGTGCCGCGCTGGCTCGTCATTCTCGTGGTGTCGCGCGACATCATGATCGTCGCGGCCGTCATCGTGTCATGGCTGTTCGACAAGCCGATCCCGATGAAGCCCCTGATGGTATCGAAGCTCAACACGGTGGCGCAGGTGGCGTTCGCGGCGCTGGTGCTGGCGTCGCTCGGTTTCAACTTCAAGCCGGCTCCCTATGACGTGATCCTGATGGGTTTTGTTACGATCTTTACTTTGGTTTCCGTCTCGCTCTACCTCGTCGAGTGGGTGCGGCACATGAGCACGATCGAAGCACGCTAGATTGTTTTGTTTTGACGCGTTTTCTTCACACGAACCGGTGGCCATTTTGCTTGAAAGCGCTATGAAGGCCGCAAGATCCCGGCCTGGAGATTTGCGTGGCAGTTCGCGTTCACCCTCGTCAGCTTGCCTTTGCGCTGCCGCATGCGGAGAGCTTGACGCGCGACAATTTCCTCGAAGGTCCGGCAAATGAAGCTGCACTCTCGCTGATCGAAAGCTGGCCGGACTGGCCGAACCGCATCATGCTGCTGGCGGGGCCGGAGGGCTCCGGCAAGAGCCATCTCGCCGCGATCTGGGCCGAACAGGCGGGCGCGCGCTCGATCTCGGCGCATGCGCTTAACGCCGCTGCCGTCCCCGGCGCACTCGCCACCGGCGCACTGGTGGTCGAGGATCTGAGGCCGGCCGACTTCGACGAACGCGCCTTGTTTCACCTCTTGAACCTGGCGCGCGAGGACGGGGCCTTCGTCCTGATCACGGGGCGCCTTGCACCGGCGGCGTTCGAGATCGAACTACGCGATCTCCGGTCGCGGCTGCGCGCCGCACCCGTCGTGTCGCTATTGCCGCCGGATGACCTGCTGTTTCGCGGCCTGATCGTCAAATTCTGCGCGGACCGCCAATTGAGCATCGACGAGACGGTCGTGAGCTACCTCGCCACCCGGATTGAGCGCTCCTATGCCGCCGCCCGCCAGGCGATCGAGCTCCTGGATACCGAGGCACTGCGGCTCGGCCGGCCGGTGACCCGGGCGCTGGCCGCCGAACTCTTACGCAATGCCTGAGGCAACGGCCGTGCTGCGTCCTGTCACCTTGACGGCGACCGTGAGCGGAACATCAATGTCATTGAAACGTCATCGGCGTATCACATGCTCTGGGCCGCAATCCCTTAGAGTCAGCCCTGCGCCTCGCCCGAGATGGATCAAAGCCTTATGGAATCGGCACAAGTTCTTGAAATAAAAGAAAAAGAGGCAATTGCCGAGGCTCCGCCCTCGATTGTCACGAGCCCCGAGCGATTCATCAATCGGGAACTGTCTTGGCTGCATTTCAACCGCCGGGTACTCGAGGAATCGGTCAATCCGGGCCATCCGGTGCTCGAACGGGTGCGGTTTCTATCGATTTCCGCCAATAACCTTGATGAATTCTTCATGGTCCGCGTCGCCGGCATCAAGGCGCAGGTCCGTGAAGGCATCGCCGAACGCAGCCCTGACGGCATGACCCCATCGGAGCAGCTCGCGCTTATCAACAAGACGGTTTCGGAACTCGCTTCCGACCAACAGGCCATCTGGCGCGATCTGCGCACCACCCTGTCGGATGCCGGCATCAAGCTCGTCGACGGTCACGATTTCACCAAGGCAGAGCGCGGCTGGCTCGAGGATCACTTCCTCCGCAGCATCTTTCCGCTTTTGACGCCGCTGGCGATCGATCCCGCGCACCCGTTCCCGTTCATCCCCAGCCTCGGCTTCACCATCGCCCTGCAATTGATGCGGACATCCGACGGCAAGGCGATGAACGCGCTGATCCGCATGCCCGGCAAGATCGACCGCTTCATCCGCATGCCCGCAGGCAAGGACGGCGCCGTGCATCTGATCCCGCTGGAGCAGGCCACCGGCCTGTTCATCGGCCGCCTGTTCCCCGGCTACACCGTCAAAGGCCAGGGCGCCTTCCGCATTATCAGAGACTCCGAACTCGAAATCGAGGAAGAGGCCGAAGATCTGGTCCGCCTGTTCGAGACCGCGCTGAAGCGTCGGCGGCGGGGTTCGGTGATCCGGCTGGAGATGGAAGACAAGATGCCGGAAGCGCTGCGGGCTTTCGTGCAGCAGGCGCTCTCCGCCGCCGACGATGAGGTGTTCCTGGTCGACGGCGTGCTGGCGATGAACGAGCTCTCCCAGCTTACGCGGCTCGACAGGCCCGATCTCGAATTCATGCCCTATGTACCGCGCCATCCCGAGCGGGTGCGCGACCATGGCGGCGACATCTTCGCCGCGATCCGGCAAAAAGACCTCATCGTCCATCATCCTTACGAATCATTCGATGTCGTCGTGCAGTTCCTGCAGCAGGCGGCGCGCGACCCTGATGTCGTGGCCATCAAGCAGACGCTCTACCGCACCTCGAACAATTCGCCGATCGTACGTACCCTCGCCGAGGCGGCCGAGGCCGGCAAATCGGTGACGGCGCTGATCGAGCTGAAGGCGCGGTTCGACGAGGAAGCCAACATCCGCTGGGCGCGCGATCTCGAACGCGCCGGCGTGCAGGTCGTGTACGGCTTTCTCGAACTGAAGACGCACGCCAAGCTGTCCATGGTGGTACGGCGCGAGGGCGGCAGCCTGACGACTTACGTTCACACCGGCACCGGCAATTATCATCCGGTCACCGCGCGCATTTATACCGACCTCTCCTATTTCACCTCCGACCCGATCATCGGCCGCGATGCGGCGCGGGTCTTCAACTACATCACCGGTTATGCGGAGCCGAGCGACATCGAGCGGATGGCGGTGTCGCCGCTGACGCTGCGCAAGCGCATCATCGAACATATCAGGGGCGAGACCAATCACGTCCGGCACGGCAAGCCGGGCGCGATCTGGATGAAAATGAATTCACTGGTCGACCCTGATATCATCGACGCGCTCTACGAGGCCTCGCAGGCCGGCGTGTCGATCGAACTGGTGGTGCGCGGCATCTGCTGCCTGCGGCCCGGCCTGCCTGGGCTATCAGACAATATCCGCGTCAAATCTGTGATCGGACGCTTCCTGGAGCATGGCCGCATCTACTGTTTTGGCATGGGGCAAGGCCTGCCCGGCCCGAAGGCGGCTGTGTATATCTCGTCCGCCGACATGATGCCGCGGAACCTCGATCGCCGCGTCGAAGTCCTCTGTCCATTGCAAAATCCCACGGTACATCAGCAGGTTCTCGAACAGATCATGGTCGCGAACCTGAAGGATACCGAGCAGAGCTGGCAGTTGTTGCCGGACGGGTCGTCAACGCGTATGAAGGCCGCGAAAGGCGAAGAGCCGTTCAATCTGCACAATTATTTCATGACGAATCCGAGTCTGTCAGGCCGTGGAAAGTCTCTCAAGGAATCTTCGCCGCGCCGCCTCACGCGCCGTACCGAGCGTCAGCAATCATCATAAGGGAGCGCGGCTGTGAAGCGGCCGCGCAAGCGCGCTTCCAGCGTCGCCGTCATCGACATCGGTTCGAACTCGGTTCGTCTCGTCGTCTATGAGACGATGGCGCGCAGCCTCGTTACTATCTTCAATGAGAAAGCGCTGTGCGGGCTCGGCCGCGAGGTGCAGAGCACGGGGCTTTTGGCGGAGGATGCAGTCACCAAGGCGCTGACGGCACTACGGCGATTTCGCGCGCTGTGCCGCATCCAGCAGGTAGGCCGCGTCTTCGCGATCGCCACCGCCGCCTGCCGCGACGCCAAGAACGGCCCCGACTTCATCGCCAAAGCCGAGCGCATCTGCGGCGCGCCGATTGAGATCCTGTCCGGCCCGCGCGAGGCAAAACTTTCCGCACTCGGCGTCATCTCCGGCATCCACAATCCAGACGGCATCGTCGGCGATCTCGGCGGCGGTTCGCTCGAGCTGATCGACGTCGAGAAAAATCGGGTCCACAGCGGCGTCACGCTGCCGCTGGGAAGCCTGGCGCTGCAGGATCTCTCGCACAAATCCTTGAAGCGCGCCGAGCGCATCGTTCGCAACGACCTCGCCGGCGCGGCCCAGCTCAAGGCCGGCCATGGCCGCACCTTCTATGCGGTCGGCGGCACCTGGCGCGCGCTGGCGCGCATTCATATCGTCCAAAGCGGCTATCCGCTGCGCGTGATGCACGGCTATTCGTTACCTGCGGCCGACGCGCTCGATTTCGCCCGGCGCCTGCGCCGGCTGGCAGCGGCCAACATGCTTGCCGACATCGAAGTGGTCGCGGATGCCCGGCGTCCGCTGCTCACCTATGCGGCGCTCGTGCTCGAATACATCATCCGCGTCGGCCGGCCGAAGACGATCGTGTTTTCCACTTTCGGGGTCCGCGAGGGCCTGCTCTACGAGATGCTGCCGCCGCAGGAGCGCGCCAAGGACGGATTCATCTGCGCAGCGCAAACGCTGAACGGGCTGCTGTCGCGCTCCGCACGTCACGCCGAGGAATTGGTCGCATGGACCGATCGGCTGGTGAGGGTCGTGAAACTGCGTGAGACCGAGGAGGACCGCCGCCTGCGCCATGCCGCCTGCCTGCTCTCCGACATCGGCTGGCGCGTCCATCCCGATCATCGCGGCGAAGAGACGCTGAGCCTCATCACCAACGGCAATTTCGGCTCGATCAGCCATCGGGGCCGAGCCTTCGTCGCGCTGTCGGTGTTTTATCGCTATGCGGGCCTAAGCGAGGAAAACGAGCCGTCGACCCAGATCCGCGAACTGGTGCCGCCGGCCATGGATGAGCGCGCGCGCGTTCTCGGCGCCGCCTTCCGCGTCGCGCATCTGATCTCGGCGGCGCGCACCGGCGTGTTACCCGCAACGCATTTCCGCAACCGCGGCCGCAAGCTGATGCTGGTGTTCGAGCACCGCATGGTCGATCTCGTCGCCGACCGCGTCGGCAGCCGCTTCAAGCAACTGGCGCGGCTCGTCGGGCGCGCCGGCTCGATCGTGCGGAGCTGACCGGAAGAAGCCCGCGCTATAGCCCGCGCACGAACGCCTCGAGCGCTGCGTTGGTCTCTTTATGCGCTTCCTGCTGCACCCAATGTCCCATTCCCGGGATAATGGTGGAGCCGCGGAAATCGGAGCAGGCGATCCCCGGTTCGGCGTAAAGGTCGACGCCCGGGATGAAGGCGCGTACAGGATCGCGCTCTCCGGCGATGAAGGCCGACGGCTGGGTGATACTGCGACCGCTCAATTCGGCCAGCTCGGCGAAGTCGAAGGTCTGCGCGCGATATCGATTGAGCGGGCCACGAAAGCCGCCGGCCTGAAATGCAGCGATATAGACGGCCAGATCGGTCTCGTTCATCCAGCCTGGAAAGGGCTGGGGATCGACGAGCCCATCGAGCAGCCTTGCCTCCGGCGGCTTCGGCTCGAGCCACTTGTTGTGGGGCGCCGCCCCAGACAGCGCAAAATAGATCTTGCGCAGGCCGCTCGCGATGTCCGCTTCCAGCTCCGCCTCCGCGACGCCCTCCTGCTGGAAGTAGATCTGATAAAAGAAGCGGCCCTTGTAGACCGACCGCGCCAGCTCGATGAAAGGCGCAGGTCCGCGCGGACGGAACGGTACGCTTAGACCGGCCACTGCCCTGATCTTGTCAGGGTGAAGCAGTGCCGTGTGCCACACGATGGGCGCACCCCAGTCGTGGCCGAAGAGAACGGCCGGGCCATCTCCCATGTGGTCGATCACGGCAATGACGTCCGAGGCGAGATGACGCAGCGTGTAGGACGTGATTTCTCTTGGTTTCGAGCTTCGCCCGTAACCGCGCACGTCGAGCGCGGCTACCCGAAAACCCCGAGCCGCGAAGTGCGCGATCTGGTGGCGCCAAGAGTACCAGAGCTCCGGGAATCCATGCACGCAGACGATCAGCGGGCCCGAGCCGCTGATCGCCACATTAAGTTCGATCGCTCCATTTTGGACGGTGATAAAGTCCACCGCAGCCTCCCCCACATAGCCCGTCATATCAGCGACATCACGCGCGCCGCGAGCATTGGCTCGCGCAGCGCGGCCTGCGGCTTGAGCAACTGCGAGACTTCCACCGTCAGCCGGTGCACCTCGGCATCCTGCGCGGCGAGCTTGGTCAACGCCATGCCGTATTGCAGCCGCTGCGCAAGGTCGGCAGGGCGAACGCCGCGCGTAGCCGGGTAGACGAAATCGGTGACGGCAACGCCCCACGGCGTCGCGATGGTATCTTGGATGGCAGCGAAGAAGTCGCGTGCCAGCCGATCCATCGGAATATCTTCCGCCAACAACCGGTCCAGGATCACGGCTTCCTGCGCCGCCACGCTCATGCCCTGGCCGAAGACCGGGTTAAAGCGGCAAAGGGCATCGCCGATCGCAAGCAGCCCTGCCGGGAAAGCCTCCAGCCGCTCGAAATGTCGTCGCATGCTGCAAGGCAACTGGTAGCGGACGATATCGGTCAGCGGTCGCGCGTCCTTGACAGCGTCATAGATGGTCGGGGTGCGCAGGCTCCTGACAAAATCCATGAATGCCGCGCGGTCGCCCGGAGGCACATCGCCGTGATTGCCTCCGACGGAAAGCAGCCATCGCTGCTTTTCGATCGGAAACAGGAACGCCCCGCGGCTGCTGGTGGGTGCCGACGGAAGGACAATATTGCCGAGCCAGCCGCCGTTGTGATCGAGCGGCCGCTCGACAATGGTACTTCCATACGCCTGATCAATGCCGATCTCGGTTTCTTCGGGCTTCTGCAAGGAAAGCTCTTCGAGCAGTTGCAGCGTCAGGCCGCAGCGGCCGGAAGCTTCAACTACCAAGTCAGCTTCCAGCGTCACAGCACGACCATCTTCATTATCGTAACGGACCGCCTCGATTCGCGTTGCATCACGCGATGCGACCAGCTTGGTCACGCGGGAGCGCATGCAGATGCCGATGTTCGGGGTTTGCTGAACACGTCCTCGAGTAACGGCTTCGAGTAGTGGGCGCGACATGCTGAAAATATCGAGGCCGAGATCGCGAATGGGGAATGGATCGAACCCGGGACGCTCGAACCGGATGTCCTTTCCGGTGCGGACCTTCACGGCGCCGGCTTCCGCCAGATCCTTCTCAAATCCCGGAAACAGAGTCTGCAGGGCCTTCAGCCCGCCCGCGAGCAGCATGTGCGCATGCTGGGCCTGCGGCGTGCCGCTCCGTGGCGCGGGGTCAGCGGGAAGCACGTCCCGCTCGATGAGCGTGACTTTTCCGAAATGCCTGGAGATCGCCTGAGCGGCGGTAAGGCCGGCCATGCCGGCGCCAATAACCACAGCATGACTTCTTGCAAAATCTGGCACGTGTTCCTCCTGGAAAGGAGTATGTCAAATGTGATCGGAAAAATTCAAACGGTCACGGACGCCCTGCGCAGATGCTCCGATAAACGAAGTTTATCTGATCTTTTTTGCGGGAATAGTGAAAGGCGTCACAAGTTTAGGTGGGCCGCTACCCAGGAAGTCTCCGCCAGTGTCGGCGGACGCGTTTCTCAGCGAGGTGCGCGCGGCACAGCTTGGCTAGTTTGGTCGGGCGCTGCCTTCGTACATGAAGGTCATCGCCTTCGGTCCAGGCATATAGCCGGTCTCCACCCGATCAATCCTGAATCCCGCAGCTTCGATCATCGTGCTGATCGGTCGATTGAGGTGACAGCCGCCGCTGATGCATTTCCAGGCGGGCGTCAGCCAGTCCTGCCATCGCCTCACATTCTTGTCCGGCGCCATGCCGTGCTCCACGAACAAGAGCTTGCCGCCAGGGCGAAGCACGCGACGCATTTCGGTGAGCGCCATGGCGGCATCCGGAATGCTGCACAAGGTCCAGGTGGTCACAACGGTATCAACGCTGCGGTCCTCGAGCGGAATGGCTTCCGCCGAAGCTTCGATGAAGTTGACCGGCGTAGCCGGATGCCGAGCATCGCGGGCCATTGCCAGAAGCTTCGGGGCCGGTTCCAGCGCCAGCAGCTCCGTTACCGGTGACCGATAGAAGGGCAAGTTGCGGCCCGAGCCGGTCCCGATCTCGAGGACGCGACCTTCGGCCGCGCCGATCACGCGCTCGCGATACGGCTGCAGTTGCTTGTTTCGCATCGCGAGATCGCAGAGCCTCGGCAGGATGACGTCGTTGTAGAAGCCCATAACTTGATTCCTTCAGGTCGGCCGACAGATTAGCTGTCCGAAAATCTAGCAGCGGCGCTCGACGAACTTCATGATTTCCTCCGGCGCCGAAAAGATCACGGCGGCCCGATCACCCATCATACCTGCCGGCAAAAGAGCCGGCGCGTCCTGCTCCGGCCCCTCCTTGCTGGTATCGGTCCTGAAGCGCAGATTACGCTCCCAGAAAGCCCGCGTCTTGCCATCAGCCGTGGTGACCCGATAGGTGTCGCGGCAATAGCTGATGGTTTTGACCTGAATGCCCGGCTCAAGCGTTTTGAGATTTGGATCGGCGCCGCCGCCCATCATGCCACCCATCATCCCTCCCATGCCGCCCATCTGTCCTTGTTGCGCACTTTGGCTAGGCGCTGCGCCAGGTTTGGTGGCTTCTTTCAGGAATGCCAGGAGGTCTGCCCGGGCCGGAGCGTCCTTGATCCCCGCAAATGGCATCTCGTTGCCGGGAACGAGATGCTGCGGATCGGTCAGCCATTGATCGAGCGTTCGGTCATCCCAGGTCAATCCGGACGATTTCAACGGATCGGAAAAGCGCTCGAAGCTTGGCAGCGTACCGGCCTTGCGTCCCCACAGGTCGGCAAGGCTCGGTCCCGTCATGTTGCGATCGCGCTCCAGCGAATGGCATGCTGCGCAGGCCCTGAAACTGCGTTCGCCGCGGGCGGCGTTGCCTTGTTGCGCATGGAGAGAGGAGACGCTGAGAACAGCCATAAGGGCCGAAGCAGCCGCCAACCTGAAGCTTGGCATCGTGCGGGGGATCACTGCGTAAATCATGGTTCACCTCATTCGGCTGGCTCCGCAACGCGTGGGACTTTTTTCGATGACCTTGCAATCGCCGCGACCGACTTGCCGCTTTCGGGATCGCCGGGCAGTCCAAAGCTTTTAACGATGCCGAATACCGCCGGGATCACGATCAGCGTCAGCAATGTCGAGGAGATCATGCCGCCGATCATCGGGACGGCGATGCGCTGCATGATCTCCGAGCCGGTGCCGGTGGTCCACATGATCGGGAGCAGGCCGGCCATGATCGCGACCACCGTCATCATCTTCGGACGCACCCGTTCGACCGCGCCCTCCATAATGGCGTCGTAGAGGTCGCCTCGCGTCAGCGCGCCGCCTTCCGCCGCGCGCCGCGCCCGCCGATCATCAAGCGCCTGGTTGAGATAGATCAGCATCACCACGCCGGTCTCAGCCGCGACGCCGGCCAGCGCGATGAAACCGACGACAACGGCGACCGACAGATTGAAACCTAGCCACCACATCAGCCAGAGGCCGCCGACCAGCGCAAACGGCAGCGACAGCATCACGATCAAGGTTTCCGTCAATGAGCGGAAATTCAGATAGAGCAGCAGGAAGATGATCGCGAGCGTCACGGGCACCACGATCTTGAGACGCGCTGTGGCCCGCTCCAGATACTCATACTGCCCGCTCCACATGACGTAGGCGCCCGGTGGAAACTGGATGCTGGCTTTCACCGCCGCTTGCGCATCGGCGACATAGCTGCCGAGGTCGCGGTCCCGGATGTCGACATAGATGTAGGTCGCCAATTGGCCGTTCTCGGTGCGGATCGAGGACGGCCCCCTCGCCGGGGTCACCTTGGCCACTTCGCCGAGCGGGACTGCGCCGCCGGCCGGCATCGGCACCAGCACGTCGCTCGCAATCGCCTTCGGATTGTCGCGCAAATCCCGCGGGTAGCGCATGTTGACGGAAAAGCGCTGGCGTCCCTCGACTGTCGTCGTGACCGTCTGCCCACCAAGCGCCGCTGCAATGGTGTCCTGGACGTCCTGGACCATGATGCCGTAGCGCGCCATCGCTTCGCGGTCCGGCGTGATCTCCAGATAATAGCCGCCGATGACGCGCTCGGCGTAGGCGGACGAGGTGCCGGGAACCGCCTTCAGGACCTGCTCGATCTGCTTGGCGAGCTTGTCGATCTCAATCAGATCGGTGCCGATCACCTTGACTCCGATGGGGGTACGGATGCCGGTCGACAGCATGTCGATGCGGGCCTTGATCGGCATGGTCCAGGCGTTGGAGACGCCAGGAAACTGCAACGCCTTGTCCATCTCCGCGATCAGGCTGTCGATCGTCACGCCGGGTCGCCATTCCTGCTTCGGTTTGAGATTGACGACGGTCTCGTACATTTCCGATGGCGCCGGATCGGTTGCGGTCGCGGCGCGGCCTGCCTTGCCGTAGACAGACGCGACTTCCGGAAACGATCGGATGATCCGATCCTGGGTCTGCATCAGTTCAGCGGATTTGGTGATAGAGATGCCTGGCAATGTCGTCGGCATGTAGAGCAGCGTACCCTCGTTCAGGTTCGGCATGAACTCGGTGCCGAGCTGGCGGGCTGGCCAGATGCTCACGGCCAGGGTGGCAAGCGCGATCAGGATCACGAGGGACTTGGCGCGCAGCACGCCCTTGATCACCGGTCGATAGATGAAGATCAGGAAACGGTTGAACGGATTCTTGTGCTCAGGAACGATTCTGCCATGGATGAAGATCACCATCAGCGCCGGCACCAGCGTCACCGAGAGCAGCGCGGCGGCGGCCATGGCGAAGGTCTTTGTGAAGGCCAGTGGACCGAACAGCCGTCCTTCTTGCGACTCCAGCGTAAAGATGGGCATGAACGACACGGTGATAATCAGCAGGCTGAAGAACAGCGCCGGCCCGACCTGCGCGGCCGCCTCGATCAGGATAGCTACCCGGGACTTTCCGGGCTCGGCCCGTTCGAGGTGCTTGTGGGCATTCTCGATCATGACGATCGCTGCATCCACCATCGCGCCGATTGCGATCGCAATGCCGCCAAGGCTCATGATGTTGGAGCCGAGCCCAAGCAGCTTCATGGCGCCGAACGCCATCAATATGCCGACCGGCAGCATCAGAATCGCAACCAGCGCACTGCGGAAGTGCAGCAGGAACACGATGCAGACCAGCGCGACGACAACACTTTCCTCGAACAGCGTGTGCTTAAGCGTGTCAATGGCCGCGTAAATCAGGTTCGAGCGGTCGTAGACCGGCACGATCTCGACCGAGTTCGGCAGGCTGCTGGCGATTTCCTTGAAACGCTTCTTGACATTCTGGATCACATTGAGCGCGTTGACGCCGAAGCGCTGCAATATGATGCCGCTCGCGACCTCGCCCTCCCCGTTCAGTTCGGTGATGCCGCGCCGCTCGTCGGGGCCGAGCTCGACCCGGGCTACGTCGCGAAGCAGCACCGGCGTGCCATTGCTCACCTTCAGCACGACGTTTCCGAGGTCATTGATCCCCTGCAGATAGCCCTTGCCGCGGATGACGTATTCGAATTCGGATAGTTCGACGGTGCGGCCGCCGACATCGGCATTGCTGGCGCGGATCGCCTCGCGCATCTTCTGCATGCTAATGCCGCGGTCGCGCATGCGCTGCGGATCGAGGATCACGTTATACTGCTTCACGAACCCGCCGACGCTCGCCACTTCCGCGACACCCTCGGCCTTGGCGAGCGCGAACTTCAGATTCCAGTCCTGGATTCTGCGCGTGTCGGAAAGGTTCAGCTCCTTCGATATGATGGCGTATTGGTAGACCCAGCCGACGCCGGTCGCATCCGGGCCGATGGTCGGCGCCACGCCAGCGGGCAGCCGCGACGTCGCACTGTTGAGGAATTCCAGCACGCGCGAGCGCGCCCAGTAAATGTCGGTGCCGTCCTCGAAAATGACATAGACGAACGACACTCCGAAGAACGAGAAGCCGCGGACGACTTTCGATTTCGGAACCGTGAGCATCGCCGTCGTCAGGGGATAGGTGACCTGGTCCTCAATGACCTGCGGCGCTTGGCCCGGATATTCGGTGTAGACGATCACCTGAGTGTCGGAGAGGTCCGGAATGGCGTCCAGCGGCAGATGGACGAGCGCGTAGATGCCGGCTGCAGCGGCGAAGCCGCTGCCGAATAGCACCAGCAGGAGGTTACGAGCCGACCAAGCGATCAAGCGGGCAATCATGGCTGAGCTCCCTCGGCAAAGCCCTTGAGTGCCGCCTTCAGGTTACTTTCCGCATCGATTAGAAAATTCGCCGAAATGACGACAGGCTCGCCGTCTTTCAGCCCGCTGCGGATTTCGACTAGTCCGCCTCCCCGACGGCCGAGCTTGACATCGCGGGGTTCGAATCGGCCCTCGCCCTTGTCGACCAGAACGACTTGGCGCGACCCCGTATCGAGCACCGAGCTGTCGGGGACCGCCAAAACAGGCTCCGCGCCGCCGATCTCGATATCAGCGTCCACGTACATGTCCGGCAGTAATACGAGGTCCGGATTGGCGAGTTCGACCCGAACGCGGGTTGTCCGTGTCTCGCGGTTGACCTGGGGATAAATGACCGAGATCTTTCCGGAGGAGTCCCTCCCCGGGGAGCTGCGCACGCGCAAGGTTACGGGTTGTCCGACGGCAAGCGAGCCGAGGTCGCGCTCGGCTACGTCAATCATCGCCCAGACCACCGACGTGTCCGCGACGCGGAAGAGCACATCGCCCGGTTGGGCTCGCATACCCTGAACCGCATTGCGTTCCAGCACGATGCCGTCGCGTGGGGCCGACCACCCGACAGTCACAGGAACGACCCGCGTTCTTTCGATCTCGGTGATTACCGCGTCGGGCACGTCAAGGTTCATCAAGCGCTGCCGTGAACCGCGTCCGTAGGACGGTTCGCCCGCCGTAGTCTTAGACGTCAATGTCGTCACATACTCGGCGGCCGCACTGGAAACTGCCGGACTGTAGACCTGCATCAGCGGCTGTCCCTTCTTGACGAAGGTGCCAGTCGTGACGTCGGCGACCGATTGCAGGTAGGTTTCCGCGCGCATCGCGATGACGGAGACTCGACGCTCGTCGAGTTGGATCGTGCCTGGCGCCCGCACGACCGTCCGGATCGGGCGGAGGGCCGCTGGCTCCGATTTGGCGCCGGTTCGTTGAACTTTCCCGGGCGACAATCTGATGGCGCCGTCGTCGCTGTCCTCGCCCTCATAAACGGGAATGTAGTCCATCCCCATCGAGTCCTTTTTGGGCGTCGGCGAAACATCCGGCAGGCCCATGGGATTGCGGTAGTATTTGATCTTGCGATCGGTGGGCGTGGCCGCCGCACTTTCCTGCGGCGGATCGCTGAAACTAATGTCGGCGCCCGGAGGCACAGCGCGATAATCGCGGCCGTCAGGCGTCTTCTTCGGCGTCAGCGAATAGAGCGGCTTGCCATCGGGATCCTGATAATAGGTCGCAGCAGCAGCCGGTTCGGCGCGCGCCTGCTCAATGACGTGCGCATGCTTCGCCTCTCCGCTCGGCCAGAGATATGGGCGCGAGAGGACGCCAGCGCCCGCCGCGGCCGTGACGGCAGCGACGATCCCAACCACAGCTGACCGTTTCATTTGTCGGCCTGAATAACGAGCTTGTTTTCGATCGTGCCGGTTTCGCCCTGCACCTTGGCACCGAGCGACAACTGCCAGCGGCCAGCCATGCCAAAGCTGGCCTTGAACCGGTAGGTCCCGGGTTCCGTCGCCGGCAGCGGAGTAAGCTTGGTGACCATCTCCTGCATGGCATCCGGAGCCATGTCGAGGCGCGTGGCGAAGATGACCGCGTCCGGAACAGGCTTGCCGGTCGTCTTGTCGACGAGCTTCACGGCGATCGTCCTGTCCGGACCGGTCTTGACGGCCGGTTCGACGAGCTTGAATTCGTAGTTTTTGATATCGGCGAGCGCGACGGTCGCGGCGCTTGTCAGGGCAGCGCCGGTCAGCGCAACCCGCAGGCCGCGCGAAAACTGAATAGCCTTCATCATGGTATCCTCAATCTACTGGTCAGCCGCCACGGCGGCATGGCGCGGACGCCACCAGGCGCCGCGGGACTTCGGCGTTACGCCGAAAGGACCAGGGATCGGGGAGGTTTTGGCGGAGGTGAATACCCGAGGCTATCCACTTCCGGATCGCTGCCGGGCAGCAGCATCCGGAGCGTCACGGGCTGGATTTCGGCGATGCCGGCCGGCAGCGGTCCCTGCAACGGGGTCGATACGCAGAGCGCCATCAATGGGCACTGGTCGCAATCGACCGGGGCCGATTTCTCCGGGCAGCACGCCATGTCATCGGACATGACGACGGTGTCATCGGAAATCGCCGTCATGGCCACCGGTGCCGTCATGCCGCCACCCGCCCGCGCGGTGAGCGGGGCCATGACGAGGCCGACGATTACAAAAATCGCCAGCAGCCGGCAAAGGTGAATTGGGTATTTCACGGGTCCAGTTTCGCACATCCCGGCCCACGATGGGAAGCGGAGTTCCATCACGAAACCGCGGGTTTCCTTAACGTCGGCCGGCGGACAAAGATCGCATTGCGATGTATCAACCTATCCCTGCTTCCAATTCACAATGGCCGGCTGCCCAGAACATTTTTCAATGCCGCGACTTGAGCTAGCGACCGCCCCCCAGCGGTGGTCTGTCCTCAGCAAGGAGTCCAGCCATGCACGCCCGTGAAATGATCGGCACCCACCCGGCCGTCCAAGGCCAGATCAACGACGCCCTGGTCCGTTGCATCGAGGAATGTTACTCGTGTGCCCAGACCTGCACCTCCTGCGCCGACGCCTGCCTGTCGGAGCGCATGGTACAGGAGCTGACCCAGTGCATTCGCCTGGACATGGATTGCGCCGATATCTGCAATATCACCGGACGCATCATGACCCGCAGGACGGGTTCCGACGACGAGGTGATGCGCCGCATGCTCAGCGTCTGCGCCGCCGCCTGCCGGCTTTGCGCGGACGAATGCCAAAGGCACGCAGCCCTGCATGAACATTGCCGCATATGTGCGGAAAGCTGCCTCCGCTGCATGGAGGCTTGCCAGGAAGTGGCACGCGGCATGGCGCATTAGCGAGGCGATCAGCCCTCGCGCCTGAATACGCTGAACTGGAAGATTTGCCGGGAGCCCCACGGCGTGGCGTGCTCGTGCCGCTGTGTGTGGACCAGCTTGAACATGGTTCCGAGCGTCCGTCCGAGACTCTCACTGTCATAGCGGGCGACCGGCAGGCCGCTGCACTTTTCAGGGCCGTCGGGCGCAAAGGTGGCGATGATGGCGTGCCCCCCGATCTTCAGGCCCCGCTTGAGGCGTGCAATGTAGGCGGCGCGATCGCCGGCATCGGTGAGAAAGTGGAACGCTGCCCTATCGTGCCAGATGTTGTAGGGCTTGACCGGCTCCCAGCTTGTCGCATCGGCGACGATCCAACTCACCCGCTGGGCGCCGGCGCCAAGGCGGCTCTCCAGGCGACTCTTGGCAGCGGCCAACGCCGCGGCGGACAGATCGAGCACAGTGATATCCTCAAACCCCTGCTCGACGAGATTATCGACCAGCCGCGAGGCGCCGCCGCCAATATCGATGATGGCCGAGTTGCTCGTAGCCCCCGCTTGCGCGATCAAGTCGAGCGAAGGAACCGGGCTTTGCTGAAACCAGCTGACCTCGTTCTCGCCCTTGGTGGTGTAGACGTTCTCCCAATGGGCCTGGCGGCCGGCATCTCCCACAAGACTCCTCCCCTGGTTGTACGGGACATCAGACATATGGTCATCGCTGCCATCCTCGACAACGAAACGGGCTACGCGCCATCGGCGTTCGCAACCGCAGCTCCACTTCGCAAGGGACCGGCGGCTCGTCGGGAATAATGCATAGCCAACCGAGCATGCGTGCAACTTTGGCCGACCGATATCAATTTGGCATAATCGGCAGTTTCAGCGTGCGGAAGGCTAGCCTGGTTTCACACATTTCCCACTTGACTGATCCATATCTCGGCGGTTATGTATCATCAATAACCAAAAGGTTATCGATCTCGAATGCCGAACGCTCACGACGTGCTGTTCAGAACACTCGCCGACCCGACCCGTCGGGCAATCTTCGAGCGCCTGTGCCGGGAAGGAGAGCAGACGGTTGGGGCCCTGACCGTCCGGGCCGGCATCTCGCAACCGGCCGTCTCGAAGCATCTTGGCGTACTGAAACAGGCGGGGCTGGTGCGCGACCGCCACGCAGGCCGCCAGACGCATTATACCGCGCAGCTCGGCGCCCTCGCCCCGCTGATCGATTGGACGAGCGAGATGGCCGGGTTCTGGCAGAGGCGGTTCAACGATCTCGAAGATCTGCTCAAACGGATGGACCAATGACCAATACTGCGACCGAAATGCGTTCCGTCGTCGTCGAACGTGAGATGCCTCATCCTCCGGAAAAGCTCTGGCGCGCCCTCACGCAACCGCACCTGATCGAGGAGTGGCTGATGAAGAACGACTTCAAGCCGGCCGTGGGCCATCACTTCAATCTTCGCGGCGAATGGGGTGGCGTGCTGGATTGCGAGGTCCTCGCCATCGAGCCGAACAAGACGCTGTCCTACACCTGGAATTTCAAGCACGACGACGCGGCCTACGATTTGCAGAGCGTGGTCACCTTTACGCTCACCCCAACGGGCACCGGGACCAGGCTGCGCATGGAGCAGACCGGCTTCCGCCCCGATCAGAAGCAGGCCTATGGCGGCGCCCACGCCGGATGGAAGCAGTTCTTTGCAAAGCTGGAGGAGGTTCTGGCGCGAACGGACTGACGCCTGCCGCGTCGCGTTCAGCTCGTTTCAACGGAGGTTTCAATTGAACTGGAATACGTTTATTCGGCAAATCCACCGCTGGCTGTCCATTGCCTTTACGGTGGCTGTGATCGTCAACGTCGTCGCCATGGCGCGAGAGAAGCAGGCCCTCTGGGTAGGGCTTCTGGCGCTGTTCCCGCTGATCCTCTTGCTGCTCACCGGTCTGTACTTGTTCGCGCTGCCCCATGCCGCCAAATGGCGTAGCGCGCGAGGCATTAGCGGATAGGAGCGAACGCAATGGCCGGCAAGACGTCAGCCAAGTCGGCGAAGGTCGCGAAAAAGACCGCCGCAAAGCCTGTCCTGCTCTCAGGCGGCAATCCTCAGATCGCAAAGGGGTACGGCGACGCCCCCGTGCAGGCCTACATCGCGGCCATGCCGGGCTGGAAACGCGACATCGGGCGCCTCCTCGACGCGCTCATCGTGCGCACCGTCCCCGGCGTGCACAAGGCGGTCAAATGGAATTCGCCCTTTTATGGCGTCGAGGACCAGGGCGGCTGGTTCCTCAGCTTTCATTGCTTGACGAAGTTCGTCAAAGTGACTTTCTTCCGCGGCACATTGCTCCGCCCCCTCCCGCCCGGCGAGTCCAAGGTCAAGGAAGTGCGCTATTTTGACATCCATGAAAACGGCTTTGACGAAGCCCAGCTCGCCGCCTGGATAAGGCAAGCCAGCCGATTGCCCGGCGAACGAATGTGAGTTGAATGACAACAGCCATGAAGAAAGCGACCACAGGTGTGAACAAGACCGGCTCGAAGGAAGCTAAAGGAGCAAGCTCTGCCTCTCAGCACATCGATGCGAGGATCAGGGAGCTGGGCGATTGGCGGGGCGAGATGCTCGCGCGGATCCGAACGCTCATCAAGCAGGCCGATCCTGAAGTGGTCGAGGAATGGAAGTGGCGCGGCGTTCCAGTGTGGGAGCACGACGGCATCATCTGCACCGGAGAGACGTACAAGGCGGTCGTGAAGATGACCTTCGCCAAAGGCGCCTCGCTGGCGGACCCGTCAGGCCTCTTCAACTCCAGCTTGGAGGGCAACACCCGGCGCGCGATCGATTTTCACGAGGGCGACAAGATCGATGAAAAGGCGTTGAAGGCGCTGATTCGCGAGGCTGTAGCACTGAACACGTCGAAACGAGCAGCCGCGCGCCCCGTCGGCGACCGGAAGAAATCAAGCAGCGCTTGAGCAGACGGAAGTGGCCAGCCTTTATCGGGAAAGAAGCTGCAATTCCAGCAACGCGAGCCGTTGCAGGACAACCGGGTCACGCTCTCCGCTGTGAGCGGCGCGCAGGATCGCTTCCGCGATGATTTGAACGTGGTGGGAATGGACGGGCTCGGGGAGCGTAGCGACGGCGGCATCAAGCGCCTGCTCCATCACCGAGATGACCTCGGGCGGGAACGACGCGTTTGCAAAATCCTTCATGGCGCCGGCTAAAAGGAAGCGGTTGCCGATGCGCCGTGCAAACGGGACAGCATCGGCAGCCGCTCGAGTTCACGTGTCTATCCCTGACACATATTGCATAATTTTCCCGAACTTGAATAGTTCCAATGACGCCGACAAAATCGCCGCGTCCGATCGACCTAAACGCGGCTGCCTGACACCGCGCCGGTTGGACGCTTCAGGCGACCGGATCCTGGTGCAGGTAGCGGTCGTCAAACTGTGCCAATTCCGCGAGCCTTGTTTCGTCGAGCACGCGCACGTGGCCCCTGCTGACGTCGACGATCCTGTCCTCGCGCAATTGCCTGATGATGCGGTTCGCATGCACCGGCGTGATGCCCAGCGCCTCGCCGATCTGCTCCTGGGTAAGCGGGAATTCGAACGTGGCAAGCTCCGCGCCTCCTCTGACTGAAAGAAGACGCGTGCGAAGTTCGAGCGCGATATGTACAAGCCGGGCTGGCGCCGGCCGCTGGCCGACATTGACGATCCACTCCCGAAATATCGCGGCATCGATCAAGGTATCGCGCCAGAGCGCATCCGCGACATTGGGCCTCGCATGCGTCAGGGTTCGCAGTGAAGCATGGCTGATGAACCCCAGCGTCGAGGGGACCAGCGTGACCAAATCATGGTCCATCCTGCGCAGGTGCAAACTCTGAAGGTCGGGAATCTCGCCAGGGATGTGAATCGACAGGATTTGCCGCTGGCCGGCCTCTGTCGTTTTGGAACGGATACAGAAGCCTTCGATGATCAGGCAGCATTCCGACGGACGTTCGCCGTCAGACACGATGGCTCTTCCGCCTTCCCAATGGCGAACGGCAATCGGAAGTGCACGGATCGCGGCGATATCAGCCGGATCGAGTTTCGAGACGGCATCGAGCCGCCGCAACAAGCTTGCCAATACCGCATCCCGCTCCACGCGCCTGCCCTTTTCGATTGAATGATCTCCTGCCTCTGAGTTGAAAACGAAACCTGCCCGATACCGGTTCCAAACAAAGGTTAAGGATGGCGTTGCCGGAACGTGGAAGGGTCGAAGCCGGCAAGGAGATCCGTCCATGAAAAAAAAGCGCAATCGCAGCCGCCCGGCACTGCCGCTCCAGGAGCGCCTCAAACAAATTGCATTTCGAGCCCGCGAAAAGGCCGAGGGCTCGCCGCCAGGATACGAACGCGATCGCCTGATACGGGCCGCGGTCGCGACCGAGTCGGCAGCGGCCATCGAACGCTGGCTCACGTCACCTGGATTGCAGCGCCCGAAATAGCGCTGCGGTCTTACGACCTTTATCGGGCTTTGTCGGCGCAGACGTGAATGACGTACAACGGATTTGCGAATTCGTCGGTGACTTCCATCCGCCAGTCCTTGCCCGGACGCAGCCTTCCGTTCAGATCCTGGATGATCTGCCCTGCCGTCACGGTCGCCTCCCGCCAGGCGGCCTGCAGGTCGGGCAGTTCCTCGCCTTCCTCATCCAGTTCAGCCCTGTCGTGATACACGTTGAAGAAGTAACGCGGCATGAGGACTGTTCCTTAATATCGGGGGCGCCCTTGAACTTCGCGGCCGCTCTCCTTGGCTTCCTCACCGCCGTGTCCGTCTTCTGTGTCGGCTGCATGATAGCGTAAGGAAGTCATGACCCCGCCAAATGTTCCTGCGCCGGAACGGAGCGCTGCGCGACCTATACCTGCGCTCGAGCAAGGACAGTAGCGCGCCGTGCGGCCATCCGGGTCTCTGCCGGATGTGGAACGAATTAACGCAAGCCAGCTTGACTCCCCGTTCTGCAGCCCGGGAGTTATTGATGCGTACGGCCCGTCGATCGTGCCCCACGGTGACGGGCACGACGTCTATATCGTCGAGCATGAGTCCCTGGAACACGGCCGGGTCTGGGCCGAAGTCAATTCCGAGACTCCGGGATTTGAACCGGTTGTGACGGACCTGCTCACCGGCCAGTACACTAATCCCATCCGGGTGGTTGCTTTCAATGTCGCCGAGGGCTGGTGTCGTGACGCCTCTGCCGATGTCGCACACGAGCTGCGGCGACGCTGCGACCTCCAGCTACGCGACATTCCGTTTTTCCTGCAGGATTTTGTCGATCGCTACGAGGGCCGCTATCGGGACGTCCAGTTGCCGCTGCCAATGCGGCTGTACTAGGATAGGCCGATCAGCGCGGAAACCGTCGCCGTTCTTGCTCCACCACCGTTCGGCGCGAGCGCAGCTCAGCCGTCAGCGCAGGAGCTAGCCGGCGAAGGGAATCGGCCGACGGAGCAAGCGCGCTGCGATCTAGGTCAGGCCCCCTGCAACGCGAGCCCCGCAACCCGGGCCGACGATCGGTTCGCTGCTCGTTTCGTAACGGATCGCGCCGCAGGCAGGGCTTGGTCATAGTCTTGCTCCCGCTTCTGATTGACACGGCAAGGGATCAGGCCGATTTCGGCTCGGCGAAGACGTCGAGGCCGTGGCCAGTTTCCAGTAAGGATTTCAGGCTGGCGAGAACGACCGGCCACCCCTTCTTGATACCGTTCGCCATCCCACTGCCGGCTGCGAGTTCGTCATGAGTGACGGTCAGCCGGACCATGTCCTCGTATTCCTCGGTCTCGAACGTCACCCGGCTGTAGGCGGAAGGATCCGAGGCCTGCGACGCATTCGCCCAGGAGATGACGAGACGGGTCGGCGGCGAGATCTCGATGACCTTGCCGACGAGTTCGACGCTCCGTTGATCATTGGCGCGGACGTGCTCCCATTTTGATCCGGGATTCCAGTCAGAGATGTTCTCGTGGCCCCAGTAGCGCCTTGCGATGTCCGGTTTCGTGATGGCCTCGAACACCTTTTCCGGCGTCGAGCGAATATAGGTGACGTAGACAAAGCTGGTCGTCTCTTTGGTCATTGTTATTCTCCTTCGAGCTCTTTCTTCAGGTCGTGCAGCAGGCTGAGCCGCTGTCGTTCGAATTTCCGCACCCACCGCTCGTAGACCTCGTGAAGCGGCACGGGGTTGATGAAATGCAGCTTTTCCCGGCCTCGCCTGACCGTGCTCACCAGATTGGCCGCCTCCAGGATTTCGAGGTGCTGCGTGGCGGATTGCCGGGCCATGTCCAGGTTTTCGCAAAGCTGGCCGAGCGTCTGCCCGTTCTTTTCACAAAGAAGGTCAAGCAGCTTTCTGCGTGTCGGATCGCCCAGCGCTTTGAAAACCTTGTCGGCCTGCATTTATCTCACTCTATGAAGAACACAATATGCAGGTAAATACCTGCATGTCAAGCGACAGACCAAACACGTCATCAGGTCATTCGTCACCTTGCTGTGATTAGGAATGGGCGATCGGGACTGGCGACGGATCGCGACCGGATACGGCCGGTGCGCCCATGCTTTCATGAGCCATCGCAGCGGCTGAGCCAGGCTGTGTACTGGGACTATTGATCGGCGAATGTCGTTTCAGCGCGCTGACGCGATCGCGCGTTGGCCGCCTGGATCGCGTGCCAGATGCGCGAAGGCGTTGCGGGCATGTCGAGATGGCGCACGCCGAGCGGCACGAGCGCGTTCATCACGGCATTCATGATCGTGGCGGGAGCTGCAATGGCGCCGGCCTGACCGCTTCCCTTGACGCCGAGCCGGTTGGCGCGGCTTGGAAAGTCCGGCGTGAGATTGCCTTCGAACGCGGGAAGATCGCCTGCGCGCGGCAGGGCATAATCCATCAGCGAGCCCGAGAGGATCTGCCCTGTCTCCGCGTCGAACAACGCCTGCTCGAACAATGCCTGCCCAATGCCTTGCGCCACGCCGCCATGCACCTGTCCCAGCGTCTGGCGGGGATCCAGCAGGCGGCCGTAGTCATCGAAGATGACGTAACGGGCGAGCCTCACCTCGCCGGTCGCAGGATCGATCTCGACCTCGGCGACATGGCAGCCGTTGGGAAAAGTGTAGCGGTCGCACAAATGGGTCGCCCTGTGCGCGAGGCCGGGCGCGACATCCTCACCGGTCGTCTGGTACGAGGCGCGCGCCACCTCGTCGAGGCTGATCTCCTGCCCGGTCGCGGACACGCGCAGCTGGCCAGCTTCATACTGAACCGCATCCACGCCGGCCTGCAGCAGGCGAGCGGCCAGCCGCCGCGCGTTCTCGATCAGGCCTTCCGCCGCCATCAGCAGCGCGGTGCCGCCCTGGTGCATGGAGCGCGCCCCGCCATGACCGCCGCCACTATCGAGATCGTCCGTATCGCCCTGCCGAAACCGGAAGCGCTCCAGCGGCAGGCCGAGCGCGTCGGCCGCGATCCGGGCGTAGGTGGTCTCATGGCCCTGGCCGTTGGAATGCGTGCCGACCTTCAAGTCGATCATGCCGTCCTCACCGAACTGCACCTCCGCCACTTCATTGGGCTGGCCGCGCGCGGTTTCGAGGAAGCAGGCAATCCCAAGGCCACGCAGCCGGCCCAGCTTGCGTGAACTTTTCTGGCGCGCCTTGAAACCCTCCGCGGCAGCAACCGCGTGATCGATCGCGTGGGCAAAGCTGCCCTGTTCGACCGAAAGTCCCATCGCGCTGCTGTAGGGGAAACGACGCATGATGTTCTTGCGCCGCAGCTTCAGCGCATCCATCCCGAGCTGGTGGGCTGCGATATCGATGCACCGCTCGATCAGATAGTTCGCCTCCGGCTTGCCGGCGCCGCGATAGGCATCGACCGGCGTCGTGTTGGTGAACACACCCTTGGTCTCGAATGCTATCAGCGGAATATCGTAAACGCCGCCCGTCGCGCTCGCCATCGCCATGGTCGGCACGGCCGGCGCCACCGTCGAGACATACGCGCCGAGATTGGCGAAAACTTTCGTGTCCAGCGCCAGGAAGCGGCCATCCCGATCGAGCGCCAAGCGGGCCCGAATGATGCTGTCGCGGCCATGCGCGGAGCCGGTGAAATCCTCGCTGCGATCGCCGATCCACTTGACCGGACGGCCGAGACGTCGCGCCGCCCACAGCACCAGCACCCATTCCGGATAGAGCACGTTTTTCATCCCGAAGCCGCCGCCGACATCGGGAATGCTGACGCGAAGTTTTTCCCGGCCAATGCGAAACACGCAGTCAGCGAGCAGGTCGCGGATGGCGTGCGCGCCGGCGGCCGAGGCGGTCAGGTGCAACCGGCCGCTCGCGCCGTCGAACTCCCCTATCGCACCGCGTGTCTCCAGCGGCGCTGCGACGACGCGGTTGTTGACCAACTCGCATTCCACGACGTGGGCGGCATCGCGGATCGCCGCTTCCACCGGGCCGATCTCGCCGCGGTTGAACTGGAACGCGATGTTGCCCGCAGCCTCCGGCCAGATCGACGGGGCGTCCGGCAGAATCGCCGCTGCGATCGAAACGACCGGCGGCAACGGCTCATATTCGACGACGACGGCCTCCGCGGCATCGCGCGCGGCTTCGGCCGTTTCCGCAACCACGAACGCGACTGGCTCGCCGACATGGCGCACGACGCCGCGCACCAGCGCGTGATAGGGCGGCACCACGAGCGGCGTGGTCATCGGAATACTGGTCACCGCACAGGGCAGCGGGCCGATATTGTCAGATGACAATTCGGCACCTGTGAGCACGGCCACGACGCCGCGCATCCTGCGCGCCGCATCGGCGCTGATCGCGGCGATGCGCGCGTGCGCGTGCGGCGAGCGAACGACGACGCCATGAAGCGCGTCCGGCGCCACGAGATCGGCGACGTAGCGCCCGCGTCCCTGCACGAAGCGCGCGTCTTCAAGGCGGTCGAGACTGCGCCCCAATAACGGTCCGGTCATGTGAAGCTGTATGGAACCAGGCGGCGGCAAAAGCAATCGGCAGCGTCGTCAGCTCGCCGGCTCGGTGGCGAGAATGGGTCATCACCTTTGAAGACCAGACAAGCTGCACCGTTCCGGCATCGAATCCCGGTCAATTTTCAGGAACATTGACCCGCGGCCGAAATTGATCCTCCTCCATGCAGAGGATCATGAGATGTTTTCGATTCCATCTGGCGAACGAATGGCCGCTAAGCTTGCAGCCACTCTGACGGCGCTCGCCATCTTCCCCGGCGACCTCGCCGCGCAAGGACAGCCCGTCGAAACTGCCTCCCACATTCCCGTGGCACTGTGGTTCATCGGTGCGGGTGTGCTTGGTCTGGTGCTGGCCTACGGCATCATGCGTAACAGGCGCAGGACACGCGCTGAAAAGCAGATCACCGAGCAGGCGACGAAAGACCTCTACACGCGAGAGAAACCGTAGCTCTTCACTAACCGCTCGTCGTTGTAGAGTAAGATCTCTCGCGTTGCCGTCAACTTGGAGCAGGCGCGCAGCATTCGCGTCATTGACCCTGCGAAGGCCATTGACCGCTCTGTCGGGCTCGGTCCGCGTCCGGCCTTCATGGATAGCGGCTTGCATTTCGGAGCGTTCAACTGGAGCTTCAGGAGTTGTTGCCCGAGCCTTCCACCAGTTCGCGTTCCACCCACGGCCAGAACTCCTCGCCACACTTCCGAATAGCGTCGTCGAACTGATCCATCCGAGGCCATGCCGGTCGTCCTCATGGAACAGGCCGGGAAAAAATGGCAATTTGAACCGAACCAACGATTTTAAATCGATTTGAATCCATCTTGTGGCGTGGAGTTCTTATTGTGGCGTTTCAGCGTAAGAAGCCGGCGGCAATCGGGACCAAGGCGCCCTATCCGGGCTTCGTCGAACCCGCGCTGGCTTCTTCGATCGAGAGAGTGCCGGGTGGGCAACGCTGGATTCACGAGATCAAGTTTGACGGTTACCGGGTACAGGTGCATCTCGCCAACGGCGTCATCAAAATCTTCACCCGCCGCGGCAACGACTGGACCAGACGATTGCGCAAGATCGCCGACGATGCCTGGCATGTCGCTGCCGGCAGCGCGATCATCGACGGCGAGGTCGTCGTTCCCTCCAAAGACGGCACGACCGATTTTTCCGTGCTGCAGAACGAACTGAGAGGCAAATCCAACCGCATCGTGCTGGTTGCGTTCGACCTGCTTTATCTCAACGGCTACGACCTGCGCACACTGCCGCTGCACCAGCGCAAGGCGCTCCTGAGAAAAACCATCGACGGCACCGCTGTCCAGTTCAGCGAAAGTTTTGAGATCGACGGCAGCGAGATGTACGCGCACGCCTGCAAGGTCGGTCTGGAAGGCGTCGTCTCCAAGGTACGCGACAGCCGTTACGTCTCCGGCCGCATCAACGATTGGGTCAAGAAGACCTGTGCCCAGCGCGAGACGCTGACCATCGCGGGCTTTGCGCTCGACGGCAACGACTGGGACGGCATCTATCTCGGCCGCCGCAGCGGTGGCGACCTGATCTATGCCGGCAAGTGCGACCACGGGTTCGATAAGGCCTCGGCCAGCGAATTGCGCAAGCGTCTGACGCCGCTGATCCGCAAGAGCCAGCCTTACACCAGGAGGATCGCACACAAGGGCATCTGGGTGGAGCCAGAGCTGCTGGCGGAGATCGAATACCGGGCCAAATCGGCCGCGGGCAAGGTCCGGCATCCATTCTTCAAGGGGCTGCGCGAGGACCTGTGATGCCCAAGGATGCCTTCGATCAATGGTGGGAATGGGCTGAGAAGCCGCCTGAGAGCAAACTCACAATCCCGGCTGCGATCCACGAGCCCATCATGCGGCTGACCCCGGACGAGCGGCGCGATCGTGACAAGGTCAACGACGCGGTACGGCAATGGCGAGAGAATTGAAATCCCTAAGCCATACCGGCGGCAAAGGGCGAAACTACTTCTTCGACTCCACCGCCGTTTTGGTGGACCCTTCGGGCGCCGATTGCATGCCGGGCGGGCTCTGGCCCTGCGGACTTTCGGCAGGCGCGCCGCCTGAGGTCGTAGTGTTCGGTCCGGTCCAACCTTGCGGCTGCAATTGGCCTTTGTCCTCGGGCGGCGCCCGACCTGTACTCGACTTCAGAGAATCTGCCTTCGTTTGATCGCTCTCGGCCTGCGCAAAGCCGCAGGTCGACAGGAGGGCCAGACATATCGTCAGCGTGATAGGCCGCATTGGATTTCTCCGAACAGCTGTTCAGTCACAACGAAAGGATCTCCTGTTCGTTCCATGGTGCGCTGCCGGATAGACATGGCCTCTCGACCCCGGGGGGATGATAGCTTCGATGAGCCTTATCCGCGATCTCTGTCCTCTCAGCGTCTCGAGGCGAGACTCGCGCCCTACGCGGTGGCCGAGTGCTCGGCGCCCTGCAGCTTGCGCTTTCGCCAGACCGATCCGGCGATCAGCACCACGACGATGCCGATGATTCCAAGGATCACCTCGCCGCCATGCCCGCTGTTGGCGAATTGCGGCGCCATGCCGAGCGATTTGAGAGCCCCATCGAGGCCAACGCCGACCGGACCGTTGAAGAACGCATGCAAAACCGGCTCTACCGCCGGGTCGGTTGCCATGACCTCGCCCGCGATCCAGCCCAGCAAGCCGGCGCCGGCCCACACCAGGGCGGGAACACGCGTCAGCAACGCCATGATCAGCGCAGCACCCGCAACGATCAGGGGAACGCTGATGGCAAGTCCGATGACGAGCAGCGGAATGCTGCCGTTGGCGGCGGCGGCGACCGCGATGACGTTGTCGAGGCTCATGACAATGTCGGCGATCGCCACGATCTGCACCGCTGCCCAGAGATGCGCAGCCGCTTCCGTGTCGCTCTCGTCCTCGTGTTCAGGCACCAGGAGCTTTGCCGCGATCACGAGCAGCGCCAATCCGCCGACCAGCTTGAGGTACGGCAGCGCCATCAACGTCACGACGATGCCGGTGAAAATGATGCGCAAAAAGACAGCGACGCCGGCGCCGAGGACCATGCCCCAGAACCGCTGGCGCGGCGGCAGCCCGCGGCACGCCATCGCGATGACGAGCGCATTGTCGCCCGACAGCAGAATGTTGATCCACATGATCTTGCCGAGCGCGACCCAGAAGGCGGGTTGCTGCACCTCGGTCTGGAACTGGCTGAAGAACCCCGTGATCGTCGCAGGATCGAAGATTTGCAAGAGCCAGTCCACAGCGTTCCCCCCGAGCCTTTTTAGCCGTTGCGCGCGGCTATTGATTACTGCTGTTCCGATCGATCAGCCGACGATTTCGTTACCCGAAAAGAACTGCGCGATTTCGATCGCGGCAGTCTCCGGCGCGTCCGAGCCGTGTACCGAGTTCTCGCCGATCGACTTCGCATGGACCTTGCGGATCGTGCCTTCCGCGGCCTTCGATGGATCAGTGGCGCCCATCACGTCGCGATATTTGGCGATAGCGCCCTCGCCTTCCAGCACCTGCACCACGACCGGGCCCGAGGTCATGAAATCGACCAGTTCGCCGAAGAACGGGCGCGCTTTGTGAACGGCATAGAAGGTTTCCGCCTGTTCACGGGTCATGCGAATGCGCTTCTGGGCGACGATCCGCAAGCCGGCCTTCTCGATCAACGCGTTGATCGCGCCGGTCAGATTGCGCTCGGTCGCGTCCGGTTTGATGATCGAGAAAGTGCGTTCAATCGCCATTGTTTACGTCCTTGCAAAACGCGGGTTGGAGAGTTGCGGGGCTTATATCGGCGCCACCTCACGACGGCAAGCGACCCGGTGACGCGCCTGTCAGTCGTTTTTGGCGCCTTTTCGTGCGGCACATCACCCCGCGAGGCGAAGATTACCGCAATTTCATGGAGGTGAACCCACTCTGTAACCTGCGTCACGCCGCCATTCAGCTTCGCGGCCGTAGACTTTCCGACGATCGAACACCGGTCGCGCATCCGCGAGGCCCGGGGCGTTACGGGAGGCGATCTCACCGATGGCGCATCCCGCGCCTAAACCTTGAGGAGACGATCATGTTACGCAAACTCTCGCTCGTTGCAGTGGCAGCGGCTTCGCTGGGCGCGGCCGCGCTGGCGCCGACATCGGCCTCGGCCTGGGGCGGCTGGCATCACGGCTGGCATCATCATCACGGCTGGGGCTGGGGCGGCCCTCGCGTCTTCATCGGCGGACCGGCCTATTTCGGCGGCTATGGCGGTTGTTACGTGCGGCGTCTGGTTCCGACCCCCTGGGGCCCGCGCTGGCGGCTGGTGAACCGCTGCTACTGATCCGATTTGAGCTTCCCCCTGACTGCCCCGGCTGCCGCGCCGGGGCTTTTTTTGCGGAACCGAATGGCTGCCCGTGATCCAACTACTTGCACGCGAACGTATGGAGCTCTGCACGGGAAACCAATTTCGCGGCTGTGACTTGATCCATCATTGTCACCGAAGCCTTGCGAGCGCTGCGAGGTGGAACTCGCAAAGAGACCGCTGATGGATGGCCCAATCACCAGAGATTTCGAACAAATCGATCACAAGACATGCGTGTCGATCTGCGACGCCATCGGCGAACGGCTTCAGCAAAACTTGCGCCCCGAAAATGAACTACCACCGCGTCTACGAGAACTCGTCGACGAGCTGCGCCGCCGCGACCACGAGCTGCATTGAGGGCTGCTGGGTAATTGATTTTGCCGATAAATGAGTTGCGTTTGGCACCGGCTCCGGTGACAACGCCGCATGCTTTCCATCACAGATATTTCGATCCGGATTGCCGGGCGGCTCCTAATCGACGACAGCACGGTGCAGATCGTGCCGGGCGCACGCGTCGGCTTTGTCGGGCGCAACGGCGTCGGCAAATCGACGCTGTTTCATGCGATCCGGGGCGACCTGCCGCTCGAGTCCGGCAGCATTGCGCTACCGCCGCGCTGGCGCGTCGGCAGCCTGGCGCAGGAGGCGCCGGACGGCCCGGAGAGTCTCATCAATGTCGTGTTGAAGGCCGATCTGGAGCGCGACGCGCTGCTCCGTGAAGCCGAAACCGCCACCGATCCGCACCGCATCGCCGAGATCCAGCACCGGCTGGTCGATATCGATGCCCACTCCGCGCCGGCGCGCGCGGCCGCCATCCTGAGCGGCCTCGGATTTTCAACTGCGGATCAGGCGCGGCCGTGTTCGGAATTTTCCGGCGGCTGGCGCATGCGGGTGGCGCTGGCGGCGACGCTGTTCTCGGCGCCGGATTTGCTGCTGCTTGACGAACCGACCAACTATCTCGACCTCGAAGGCACGCTGTGGCTGGAAAACCATCTGGCCAACTATCCACGGACGGTCATCATCATCAGTCATGACCGCGACCTGCTCGACACCTCGGTCGACCAGATACTGCATCTCGATCGCGGCAAGCTGACCCTCTACAAAGGCACCTATTCCTCGTTCGAGGAACAGCGCGCCATGCGCGAAATGCTCGACGCCAAGCATGCCAAGCGCCAGGCCGACGAGCGCAAGCGGCTGCAGGCCTTTGTCGATCGCTTCAAGGCGAAAGCTTCCAAGGCTCGCCAGGCGCAGTCGCGCGTGAAAATGCTGGAACGGATGAAGCCGGTCACTGCGCTCGTGACCCAGGATGTGCGCGAGATTGCGTTCCCGACGCCGGAGAAGATGCTGTCGCCGCCGATCATCGCGGTCGATGACGTCTCCGTTGGGTACGATCCGAAAAATCCGGTGCTCAACCGCGTCACGCTGCGCGTCGACACCGATGACCGCATCGCCCTGCTCGGCTCCAACGGCAACGGCAAGTCGACGCTCGTCAAGCTATTGGCCAACAAGTTGCAACCTTTCTCGGGTAAGATCACGCGGGCGGAAAAGCTCTCGGTCGGCTATTTCGCGCAGCATCAGGTCGACGAACTCAACCTCGATGCGTCAGCCTACGATCACATCCGCAAGCTGATGCCCGATGCGCCGGAAACCAAGGTGCGCGGCCGCACCGGCGCGATCGGGTTTTCCGGAAAGGCTGGCGATACCCTGGTCAGGAGCCTGTCCGGCGGCGAAAAGGCGCGGCTGCTGCTCGGACTCGCCACCTTCTTCGCCCCCAATATGATCATCCTCGACGAGCCGACCAACCATCTCGACATCGACAGCCGCGCGGCGCTCGCCGAAGCGATCAACGATTTCCCCGGCGCCATCATTATGGTCTCGCACGACCGCTATCTGATCGAATCCTGCGCCGATCAATTGTGGGTCGTCGCCAATCAGACGGTGACGACCTACGACGGCGACCTCGACGATTATAGGCGGATGGTGTTGTCGATCGGGGATAAGCGCAGCCCCTCGCGTGAGCGACCTAGAGAGATCGCCGGACCGCAGCAAGCGAAGAGCGAAAGACGAACGCCGCTGAAGCAGCGGATCGCCGAAGCCGAGGCAGAAATCGAGCGCATCACCGGCATCATCGCCAAGATCGACACCGCCCTCGCCTTGCCTGATCTATTCACCCGCGATCCCAAGCAGGCCGCCCAGCTTAGCAAGGCGCGCGCCGGTGCCGAAAGCGCGCTGCGGCGGGCCGAGGAAGATTGGCTTGAGGCCAGTTCGGAATTTGATGAAGCGGCGGGCTGAAACCGGCCGACGCCTGCAAACTACGCAGCCGGCTTCTTCTTCGGCTTGGCGCCCCTTGCCGGCGCCACCGGCTCGGGTGCACGCTCGATCGACGTCAGGCGTCCGGCGGTGAAGGTGTAGATGCCGGCCCGCTGGCCGCGCGAGTAGCTGACGACTGCCACGCGGTCACCACGCGGGTTGTTGGAAAGGCTGACATTGTCGGGCGCACCGATCCCACGCACGACGTCGCATTCGGTATGACCCAGCGCAACTGTTCCCGTGGTCGATGGAGGCGGGCTGCCGGCAGCGCCATTTGCCAGCGCATTGGCGTCGGTGCCCGGCCCTGCCATCCCGGGACAAGCGCCGTCGGCACTGACGAGTTCATCCGGCGTCACTGGTTTGGTCGGGGTGAGCGGCGGCGTTTCGATCGAGACGTTTCGGATGAACACGCGTCCGGAGCGCGAAAACCAGTCCGCATCCTTCGACAGCAGGTCTGATGCACCCGAGCAGCCCGCAAGCGCAGGTCCGAGCAGCAACAAAATCAGCAGTGGCTTTCGATCGATTGTTCCGCGTCGCACGCTAAACCCAGGCTCCTACCCCTTGCTGTAAGCATTTGTCCGACCATCACTTTGCGGCACGACCATGGCTACCCGCAAGGTCCGGCGCAGAAACCTCAGATTATCATTAATTCCCAAGGATCGCTGATTCCAAGGATCGCTAGTTTCCACGCATCTCTATTGCCGCCGTTGCCAGCGCCCCCGCTCATCGGGCTGCCAATAAGTCACCTCGAAACCCCGCGCCTTGCAATCGGCCCAGGCGCTGCGCGCCGCGGTCAGCGCGTCGGCATCGTCTCCGTTGAAGACCAGCACCACCCGTTCGTAGCTGTCGCAGTCGGCCGGCAACGCCGCGTTGTCGATCAGGAACCTGACATTGGCGCGGTTCGGATTGCTCTCCTCTATCGAGAGAATGATGGGCTGGTCCTGGGCATCGCCGGCGCGCCATGTGGCGTGCGGCAGGAACGAATCGTCGCTGTAGGTCCACAAATGTGCATCGAGCGCCTCGGTGCGCTCCGGCGAAGTCGATTGCACGACCGCGCGCCAGCCTCGCTCGAGCGATTTTTCCAAGAGCGGCGGCAATACGCTTTCGAGCGACATGGCCTGCAAATGGTAGAACAGGACTTCCGTCATCCGGATGCGACCAAATTACTTCGTGGCTTCGTAATATTCCGCGACCAGCCGGTCCAGCAGGCGAACGCCGTAGCCGGATCCCCAACTGTGATTGATGTCGGTTTTCGGCGCGCCCATCGCGGTGCCCGCGACATCGAGATGCGCCCAAGGCGTGTTGTCGACAAACCGCTGCAGGAACTGGGCGGCGGTGATCGAGCCGCCGTGGCGACCGCCGGTGTTCTTCATGTCGGCAAACTGCGAATCGATCAGCTTGTCGTATTCGGGACCGAGCGGCATGCGCCAGACGCGCTCGCCGGTTTCGTTTCCGATTCGGGTCAACCGCTCCGCCAACTCGTCGTTGTTGGAGAACATGCCTGAATATTCCGTACCCAGCGCAACCATGATCGCGCCGGTGAGTGTTGCGAGATCGACCATGAATTTGGGTTTGAACTTCTTCGCCACGTACCAGAGCACGTCGGCCAGCACCAGCCGGCCTTCGGCGTCGGTGTTGATGATCTCGATGGTCTGCCCCGACATCGAGGTGACGATATCGCCGGGGCGCTGCGCGTTACCATCGGGCATGTTCTCGACCAGGCCGATGGCGCCGACCGCGTTGACCTTCGCCTTGCGCGCCGCCAGTGCATGCATCAGCCCGACCACGCAGGCCGCGCCTCCCATGTCGCCCTTCATGTCCTCCATGCTGGCGGCGCCCTTGATGGAGATACCGCCAGTATCGAAGCAGACGCCCTTGCCGACGAAAGCGACCGGCTGATCGCCTTTCTTGCCGCCGTTCCAGCGCATGATCACGGTGCGGCCGGGCTGGGTCGAACCCTGTGCGACACCGAGCAAGGCACCCATGCCGAGCTTCTTCATCGCCTTGACGTCGAGCACCTCGACATCGACGCCGAGCTTCTTGAGCTGGCTCGCGCGACGCGCGAATTCTACCGGGTACAAGACGTTCGGCGGCTCGTTGACGAGTTCGCGCGCGATGATCACGCCGTCGACGACATGGGACGCGGGCGCAAGCGCTTTTCGCGCGGCGGCGACGTCCGCAACGGCAATCGAAACGTCGGCGCGAAGCGCGCCGTTCTCGCCGTCCTTCTTCTTGGTCTTGTAGCGGTCGAATTTATACGCACGCAGCCGGAGGCCCGACGCGAGCGCGGCGGCCGAATCGGGCTGCATGGCCCCCTCAGGCAGTTCGGCGATCACGGTGACCGCTTCGCTGGCGGCGTTGAGCTTGCCCGCCGTCACCCCGCCGAACTTGAGAAAATCCTTCTCCTTGATGTCGGCCGCCTTGCCGACGCCGACGACGATCAGGCGCTCCGCCTTGATTCCATCCGGCGCCGGAATATCGAGCGTCGATCCGCTTTTGCCCTTGAACTGGTTGGCAGCCGCCGCCCGCTTGACGGTATCGGCCGCCTTCCCCAGCGCTTTCCGCGTCACCTCGCCGAACTTCAGTGCGTCGTCGCAAAACACCACGAGAACGCCGCGCGGGGGAGCGGAAAAAGCGACAAAGCCGACCTTGACGGCGTCGGTCATGAGTAAATCCTCCAGAATCAGGGCTGTCTTGCGGGGCCGGATTCGGTCCGCATTATGGAATGTTCTCTTCGGTAACGGCCCAAATCGCTCGGGACCTGATGTTTTCGGCACTATGGCCTGTCAGCCGCACCACTGCCAAGCTCCGCAGTGGCGGGAACGCCACATGAGGCGAATTATTAACCGTATCGAGGGGACGCCACGGCCCGGCCATTTTGTTGACGGATCAAGGGGATGGTAGTGAGAATACAAGCGGATGACGATTGGCGGCCCGACCAATGGGGAACCCTCAAAGAGGGATTGGTCGGAGCTGCCCTTTGGGCGTGCAAGGTGGGATCGCGCGGTAACAATGGGGTCGATCGACAGGTACATTTTCCGCACGACGCTCGCGTCGTTTGCGCTGGTCCTGGTCAGCCTCACCGGCGTGATCTGGATTACGCAGGCGTTGCGCGGCATCGACCTGATGACCAGCCAAGGCCAGACCATCATCACCTTTCTCGGCATCACCAGCCTGGTCATCCCGGCGCTGATTTTGATCATCGCCCCGATCGCGTTGATGATCGCGATCTCCCACACGCTGAACAAGCTCGCCACCGATTCTGAAATCATCGTGATGAACGCCGCCGGCTTCTCGCCATTCCGGCTGTTCCGCCCGTTTTTCTACGCGACCTGCGTGGTGGCGCTGATGGTTGCGTTCATCGGCTCCTATCTCGCCCCCGACGGCATGCGCCGGATCAAGCAATGGGACGCCGAGATCACGGCCGACGTGCTGACCAATATCCTGCAGCCCGGCCGTTTCGCCCAGCTCGACCAGAACCTGACGATTCGCATCCGCGAACGGCAGCCAGGCGGCGTGCTCGCCGGCATTTTCGTCGATGACCGTCGCGATCCCAAGGAGCGCGTCACCATCATTGCCGATCACGGCACGGTGTTGAAGAACGAGAGCGGCTCCTATCTGGTGCTGGAGGACGGCAACCTCGAACGTTTCGAGGCGGGAAAGCGCGATCCGGCCTTTGTGGCGTTCGTTCGTTACGCCTTCGACATGTCGAAATTCTCCAATCGCGGCCGCGACGTCGCACTGGGGATTCGCGAACGCTACCTCTGGGAACTGATCTCGCCCTCGGAAGACGATCCGATTTTCAACCAATTGTCCGGACAGTTTCTCGCCGAGTTGCATGATCGCTTCCTGGCGCCGGTCTATCCCTTCGCCTTTGCTGTCCTGACCTTTGCTTTCCTCGGCACGCCGCGCACCACGCGCCAGAGCCGCAATTTTTCGATCGGTGGGTCTATCCTGGCGGTGTTTGGCCTCCGCATGGCGGGGTTCGCCTGCTCTGTGATGACGGTGAAGACGCCAATGATGGCTCTCGTGCAGTATTCGATGCTGTTCGGCGCAATCGGCGTCGGGCTGTGGATGATCGTCGGCGGCGTCGTGGTGGAACCGCCGGCTGCACTGGTGGAGGCCGTCAACAGGTCGAATGCGCGGCTTGCGCGGCTCTTCGGACGGCCCGCCACCGCATGAGCATGATGACCAACACGCTCGGGCGATACTTTGCCGGCCGCTTCCTGGTCTCGGCGGTGGGCGTGTTTGCGAGCATTTTCGTGCTGCTCGTGTTGGTCGACTACATCGAAATGGTCCGCAAGACCTCAGGCCTCGTATCGGCATCCGCAATTACGGTGGCGCAGACATCGCTGTACCGGGTACCGCAACTGCTCGAAAAGCTGATGCCGTTCTGCGTCCTGATCGGCGCGATGACCTGCTATCTCGCGCTATCGCGGCGGCTGGAGCTGGTGGTCGCGCGTGCGGCCGGCGTATCCGCCTGGCAGTTCATCTCGCCGGCGCTGGCAAGCTCGATCATCTTGGGCACCCTGGCGACGGTTGCCTATAACCCAATGTCGGCGAACCTGCGCGAATTATCCAAGCGGATGGAGGCCGAACTGTTCGGCTCGGCGCCCGGCGGCGGCATTCAGGATGCATCCGGCTTCTGGCTCAACCAGATCAACAGCGACGGTCAGTCGATCATCAATGCGGCGCGCAGCGAGCAGCAGGGTGTCCGGCTGACGGGACTGACCGTGTTCCGGTTCGATACCGATCTGCAGTTCAAGGAGCGAATCGAAGCGCGCGAGGCCTCCCTTGAGGAAGGTCGCTGGGCCTTCAAATCGGTACGACGATACTCCCTAGATAAACCCGCGGTTGATCAGGAGAGCTATTACCTCTCGACCACCCTGACCCCGGCCCAGGTGCGTAACAGTTTCTCCACCCCCGAAACCGTGTCTTTTTGGCAACTGCCCGGCTATATCCGCTCTTCCGAAAGCTCCGGCTTCGCGACCGCAGGCTACCGTCTGCAGTATCATAAGCTCATCGCACAGCCGTTTTTGCTGGCTGCAATGGTGATGTTGGCGGCTTCCGTCAGCCTTCGCTTCTTCCGGATGGGCGGCGTGCAAAAGATGGTTTTAAGTGGCGTGGGCGCAGGCTTTCTGCTCTACGTTCTATCGAAAGTTACTGAGGATTTGAGCAAGGCTGAGTTGATGCATCCCATCGCTGCGGCGTGGTTGCCCGTCTGTGTGGGTGGCCTCACCGGCTTTTTGGCCTTGTTGTACCAGGAGGACGGGTAGTGGCCGTTGTCGCCGCCCGCCAGTTGAGGTCGCCTGCGTTCAGGCGGTGCACCACCGTGCGCCGCTATCGAGCCCGCTTGGCCGCCGTTGGCGCCCCCATGTTTGCCCTGCTCGCCGGGCTGGTTTTCGGCGGCACGATCGAGCTTGCCCTGACGGTACCGGCCGCGGCGCAAAGCTTTACGTACAATCCGCGCCCGCCCAAGCCGTCGCCGCGCCCCGTCAACAATGACGGCAAGATGCTCGTGCAAGCGGTCGAGGTGGACTATGACTACAACAACCAGCGCGTGTCGGCGGTCGGCAACGTGCAGATGTTCTACAACGGCACCAGCGTGGAGGCCGACAAGGTCATTTACGACCAGAAGACCAAGCGGCTGCATGCGGAAGGCAACATCCGCCTGACCGATGCGGAAGGCAAAGTCACCTACGCCAACATCATGGATCTGAGCGACGACTACCGTGACGGTTTCGTCGACTCGCTGCGCGTCGATACCGCCGATGACACGCGTATGGCGGCGACGCGCGCCGACCGTTCCGCCGGCAATTACACCGTGTTCGAAAACGGCGTCTATACCGCCTGCGCGCCGTGCAAGGACAATCCGAAGAAGCCGCCGCTGTGGCAGGTCAAGGGTGCCCGCATCATCCACGACCAGACCGACAAGATGCTGTACTTCGAAAACGCGCAGCTCGAATTCTTCGGCGTGCCGATGGCGTATCTGCCGTATTTCTCGACGCCCGATCCGACCGTCAAGCGCAAGACCGGCTTCCTGATGCCGGCCTACAGCACGGTTTCGACCTACGGCTACGGTGTCGAAACCCCGTTCTACTGGGCGATCGCGCCGGACTATGATGCGACCTTCAACCCGCGCTTCACGACGCGGCAAGGCGTGCTGCTCCAGGGCGAATTCCGCCAGCGCCTGATCAACGGCTCGTATCAGATCCGCGCCTACGGCATCGATCAGCTCGACCGCAGCGCGTTCACCGGTCAGCCCGGCGACCGCCAATTCCGCGGCGGCGTCGACACCAAGGGCCAGTTCGCGCTGAACGACAAATGGGTCTGGGGTTGGGACGGTGTCCTGCTGTCGGACTATTACTTCTTCTCGGACTACCGGCTGGCCCAATACAAGGATCCGCTGGGCTCGTTCCTGAGCCTGCCGACGGAAGCGATTTCGCAGCTCTATCTGACCGGTGTTGGCAATCGCAGCTTCTTCGATGCGCGCACGATCTATTACCTCTCCTATTCCGGCAGCCAGGACAAGGTGCCGGTGATCCATCCGGTGATCGACTATTCCAACGTCTTCAATCACCCGATTCTCGGCGGCGAGGTCAACTACAAGACGAACTTCACCAGCCTGTCGCGCACGACCGCGGCCTTCGATCCGATCACGACGCTGGCCAACACCAACGGCCTGTGCCTCACAGCATCGGCCGATCCGCTGGCCCGAATCCCCTCGCAGTGCCTGCTGCGCGGCATGCCCGGCACCTACACGCGGCTGACCGCCGAAGCGCAGTGGCGGCGCTCGTACACCGATCCGATCGGTCAGATCTGGACGCCGTTTGCGATTCTGCGCGCCGACGCGATCGACGCCTCGATTTCGAACCAGCCCGGCGTTTCGAATTTCTTGCCGGTCGGCGACACCCAGGCCGTCCGCCTGATGCCGACCGTCGGCCTCGAATATCGCTACCCCTTCATCAACGTTCAGCCCTGGGGCACCACCACGGTCGAGCCGATCGCGCAGATCATCCTTCGTCCGAACGAAACCTACGCCGGCAAACTGCCGAACGAAGACGCGCAGAGCATGGTGTTCGACGCCAGCAACCTGTTCGCGATCGACAAGTTCTCCGGCTACGACCGCGTCGAGGGCGGCGGCCGCGCCAATGTTGGCGTGCAGGCAACCACGCAGTTCGATCGCGGCGGCAGCGTCAATGTGCTGTTCGGCCAATCCTACCAGTTGTTCGGCCTGAATTCGTTCGCGGTGGCGGACGTGACCAACACCGCGCTCAATTCCGGGCTGCAGAACACCCGCTCCGACTACGTCGCCCGCGTCAATTACTCGCCGAACCGGACCTATACGTTCAGCGTGCGCTCGCGCATGGATGAAGCGACGATGAACGTCAATCGCTTCGAAGCCGAAGGACGCGCCTCGTTTGACCGCTGGTCGGTCAGCATGATGTACGGCAACTATGCTGCCCAGCCGGAACTCGGGTACCTGACCAGGCGCGAAGGCTTGCTCGGCAGCGCTTCCATCAAGGTGGCGTCGAACTGGGTGGTGTCGGGAGCCGCACGCTGGGATCTTGAAGCCAACAAGCTGAACCAGTACATCATCGGCGCCGGCTATGTGGACGATTGCTTCGTGCTGGCTGCCAACTACGTCACCTCCTATACCTACTCCGCCGGGACGACGCCGCCGGTGCTCAACCATGCTTTCATGCTGCAGATCGGCCTGCGGACCATTGCGAATTCGTCCTCGTCGGCCGGCAGCAGCGGCATTCAGTAACGTGAGGCCCGAGCTTGCCGGACAGTACCCAGCGCGCTACGCGGTACGAATTGGTTGATACGGCTGACATGACCATGACGACCATGACGTTCCTTTCTCGCCGATGTTGGTCCCTGATCGCCGGCGCCGCCGTCGCGCTTGCCGTGCTGGCCGGCGGCGCTTCACCGCTGCAAGCGCAGTCCGTGGTGGTGATGGTCAACGGCGAGCCCATCACCAGTCTCGATATCGAGCAGCGCACCAAGCTCAATTTCCTGACCACGCGGAAGCAGATGCCGCGGCAGGAGATCATCGAGGAACTGATCAACGAAAAGGTGAAAATCAAGGAAGCCAAACGGTTCGGTGTCGACCCGTCGGCGAGCGATATGGATCAGGCCTTTGCGGGCATGAGCCAGCGGATGCGTCTGTCGCCTGAACAATTGACCAAATCCCTGGAGAGCCAGGGCGTCCGGCCGGAAACGCTCAAAGCCCGCCTCAAGGCCGAAATGGTCTGGGGCAGTCTGGTGCGCGGCCGTTTCAAGGAGAGCCTGCAGGTCGGCGAGAAAGACGTTGCCGCCGCCGCCCAGCAAGGCGGCGAACCGACCCAAACGGATGCGTTCGAATACAAGCTGCAGCCGATCGTGCTGATCGTGCCGCGCGGTTCGGCGCAAAGCGCGATCGACTTGCGGCGCAAGGAAGCGGATTCCTTGCGTGAGCGTGTCCAGACCTGCGAGCAGGCCAATTCCTACTTCAAGTCGATGCAGAATGCCGCGATCCGCGACATCGTCACCAAGACTTCGGCCGACATTCCCGGCCCGCTTCGCGAACTCCTGGACAAGACGCCGATCGGTCATCTGACCCCGCCCGAGATCACCAAACAGGGCGTCGAGATGGTGGCGTTGTGCGACCGCAAGCCGACCAAGATCGACACGCCGAAGAAGCGGGAAATCCGGGAAAAGATGTACGCGCAGAAGTACGAGGCAAAGTCGAAGGCTTACCTGGCCGACATCCGCAAAGCCGCGATGATCGAATATCGTTGATGGCCAGGGATCCCAAGTCCAAGGATTCGAAGTCCGAGGCTCCAGCCAAGGCGCTCGCGCTAACATCCGGCGAACCTGCCGGCATCGGCCCCGATATCGCCCTCGCCGCCTGGCTGCGGCGCGGCGAATTCGACCTCCCGCCGTTTTATCTGCTCGGCGATCGCGCCTTCTTCGCCGAGCGGGCGAAGATCTTGGGATTGTCCGTCGAACTCGCCGACGCCACCCCTGAAGGAGCGAGCGCGGCATTTGCGAAAGCCCTGCCCGTGGTCGCAACCGGCGAAATCGCAACCGCACGCCCCGGACACCCCGACCAGACCAGCGCGACCGCGGCGCTTGCTTCGATTCGCTGGGCGGTCGATCATGTCAGGACCGGACGCGCCGGCGCCGTCGTCACCAACCCGATCGCCAAGAGCGTGCTCTACCGCGCCGGATTTCGCCATCCCGGCCACACCGAGTTTCTCGCCGAGCTTGCCGCCGATGGCGGGAGCGCGCCGCAGCCGGTGATGATGTTGTGGTCGCCGGCGCTCGCCGTCGTTCCCGTGACCATCCATCTTTCGCTGCGCGAGGCGCTGGCCCAGCTATCGACCGAGCTGATCGTGACCACCGCCCGGATTGCAGTTGCCGATCTGAAAGCGCATTTCGGCCTTGCCCGTCCGCGTCTCGCGGTGTCCGGCCTCAATCCGCATGCCGGCGAAGACGGCTCGCTCGGCAACGAAGACATCGATATCGTCGCGCCCGCCGTTGAAGCGCTGCGCAAGGACGGCATCGACGCCGAGGGCCCATTGCCCGCGGACACCATGTTCCACGCCGCGGCACGCAAGAGCTACGACTGCGCGATCTGCATGTATCACGACCAGGCGCTGATCCCGATCAAGACCATTGCGTTCGACGACGCCGTCAACGTCACGCTCGGATTGCCGTTCATCCGCACCTCGCCGGACCACGGCACCGCCTTCGACATCGCCGGCACTGGCAAGGCCAACCCGTCGAGTCTCGCCGCGGCGCTGCGGCTCGCCGCGCGCATGGCGGCGACAAAGCCTGCATGAACGCGATCGACGATCTGCCGCCGCTGCGCGAAGTCATCCGCGAACATTCCCTGTCGGCCCGCAAATCGCTCGGCCAGAATTTTCTGCTCGACCTCAACCTCACCGCACGGATCGCACGCGCCGCCGGCCCGCTCGAAGGCTCCACCGTGATCGAGGTCGGGCCCGGCCCCGGCGGCTTGACGCGCGCGCTGCTCGCGCTCGGCGCCAAACGCGTCATCGCGGTCGAGCGCGACGAGCGCGCGCTGGCCCCGCTCGACTATATCGCCAAGCGCTATCCCGGCCGGCTCGAGATCGTGCACGCCGACGCGCAACGCTTCGATCCCCGCCCAATGCTCGGCGGCGAACAGGCAAAAATCGTCGCCAACCTGCCCTACAACATCGCAACCGCGCTGCTGGTGGACTGGCTCTCGATCGAGCCATGGCCGCCCTGGTACGATATGATGGTGCTGATGTTTCAGCGCGAGGTCGCCGAGCGGATCGTCGCCAACGAGAACGACGAGGCCTATGGCCGGCTCGCAGTGCTCGCCAACTGGCGCACAGAGACAAAAATCCTGTTCGACATTTCTCCCGCCGCGTTCGTACCGCAGCCCAAGGTGACCTCCTCGGTGGTGCGGCTGGCGCCGCGCAGCGCCCCTGAAAGCTGCGACCGCCGCGCCCTCGAACAGGTGGCGGCCGCGGCTTTTGGCCAGCGCCGAAAGATGCTGCGGCAGAGCCTGAAATCACTCTCGGTCGATCCGGCCCGGCTCGCCGCCGCCGCACATATCGACGCGACAAGGCGCGCCGAGACCATCCCGATCTCGGGCTTTGTTGCCATGGCCCGCGAATTGGCCGATATACGAAACATAAAAACCCAAACGCCCTGAAGAAACGCTTGTTCAAGGAGGTATTGCCATGGCGCTGATGCGTCGCCAGTCGCTGGTCAAGTTTGATGCGCCGTTGTGCGAAACCATCGTCGACACGCCGAAGCCGCAAGGACGCGAAGTCCTCGTCCGGATCGAGCGTTGCGGGCTCTGCCATTCGGACCTGCACATCCAGGACGGCTACGCCGATCTCGGCGGCGGCAAGCGGCTCGACACCACGCGCGGCATGACGCTGCCGTTCACGCTCGGGCACGAGATCGCCGGCGTCGTCGATGAAGTCGGTCCCGATGTTTCGAAGGAGCTGATCGGAAAGAAGCAGGCGGTATTCCCCTGGATCGGCTGCGGCCAGTGCCGCGACTGCGCCAATGGCGATGAAAATCTCTGCGCCAAGCAGCGCTTCCTCGGCGTCTCCATAGATGGCGGCTTCGCCACCCACGTGCTGGTGCCCGACGCGAAATATCTGCTGGATTACGATCCGCTGCCGGTCAACCAGGCGGCAACGCTGATGTGTTCAGGCGTAACCGCCTATGGCGCACTGAAGCGGCTGGTCGACCGCCCGCGACAGCGCAATCTCCTGCTGATCGGGCTCGGCGGCGTCGGCATGATGGGGCTCTCGTTCGCGCAGGCGATGTTCAAGCAGAACATGACGGTCGCCGATCTCTCTCCTGCCGCGCGCGAGACCGCGCTCAAGAACGGCGCTGCGGTCGCCTACGATCCGGCCGAGCCCGAGGTCATCAGGCGCATTCTCAAGGAGACCGAGGGCGGCTTCGACGGCGTCGTCGATTTTGCCGGCAATGAGAAATCGATGGCGTTCGCCGTTGCGACAGTCGCGCGCGGCGGCAAGATCGTGGTCTCCGGCCTGATGGGCGGCAATTTCAGCCTGCCGATGGTGCAATGGGTCTACAAGCGCATGACCGTCGAAGGTTTTATGGTCGGCACGCTTGCCGAAGCCAAGGAATTGATGGCGCTCGCCCGCGCCGGCAAGATCAAGCCGACGCCGATGAAGGAAGAGCCGATGGCCGACGTCCAGAAATGGATCGACGAACTGCGCGCCGGCAAGGTCGTCGGGCGGATCGTGCTGAAGAACTGAGACGGTGCGCTCGGCCATCGACGGCATCGGCGAGTTGACCAACGAATTCCGATAGCCGCATATCGGCAGCCCCGGCCTGTCAACCGTCATCCCTGCGCAACGGCTTCGCCGCTGTCGCTGGAGGTGCGCGCTCTTGCGCGCCTCGAAGGATGCGCGGCCCCGCTGGTGGCCGCTCGGCGGTGCCACGCTCTTCCAGGAGCTGGCTCCTACCGCGGCAGCGACCGCTTCACGACCTCACCACACAGCCGCCTACTTCCTGCCGCGCGGCAAAAGTGGCTTGAGCGGTCGCTTGATCGCGCCGGCGCAGGCGCGGGTTACGCCTGCGCATCTCCGACCCTGAAATGGGCTCGGCTAGCCATAGGCCAATTCCTTGCGTGATCGATCTGTGCCCGCTCTTGATCTATCGCAAAGACGGACGCAGGCGAGCACGTCTCGACGATCAGTTCAGTGAAGCTGCCAGTGCCGCAACCAACGTCGAGCCAGCACCGGAGACGGCGCAATCCAGTCGAGGAACACCTTGCCTGCGCGACGGCTCCAGCGGGCCACGAAGCGCTCGTAGGCAACTCCATCGTCGAAGCGATACGCAGCCTCTCTTTCGCGTTTGGTCAAGTATGCTTCCGATGCGCGGTCGTCGTTATCCCCCTCAATCAGCCTTGCGGCCAGTGGTTTTGACCAGCGCAGCGTTGACCGCGATTTCCTTTCGGACATAGGCGTCCAACTCCGATGGCGTCATGGGAATCGGGTCTACTCCCAACGCGGACAGCTTAGCCGGCACTTGGGAGCTCTGTAGCGCAGCGAGCGTCCGCATTACCAAAGACAATAACATGGAATCACGACGATACGGCTAGTTGGACAGTGACGTCGTGCTGAGCCCTGTTAACCCGGCGAGTGTGGACTTCTATTTCACGATCACAACCGGTACCACGGCGGCTGTGATGACGCGCGATATCAGGGAAGATAAAAGCGGCAAGCCCATGGCGCGGACCCAGCGCCTCACGTACTGCGGTTGCGGATCTGCCAGGACGATAACGTCGCACTTGTCTTCGGCCGCACAACGTAGAATTATCGGCAGCGGATCGCCAATTTTAACCTTCGGCAGGCAAACCACGCCCACCTTGCCCAATCGTTTGCTCACAGCATTTACGATAGGCAATCCGACATCGTTGATCAGACGGTCCTCGATTTCGTCTTTCTTGAAGCTCTGATAGCCGCGCAGACGAGCCTCATAATGTCGATCCTGCACGTTCAAAATGATGGCCTCCATATCGTCCTTGCCTTGGGCTATGGCGGCCACGAAATCGATAATGCGATTGGTGCGTTCGCTGCCATCGACGACGGCGAGAAAGCGCATGCCTCTTGTTGCCGAACTGGCGACCTCAGGCCCGATGCCGCCGGGTGCAGTTGTTGTCATGGCCTGGTTTGTCATGCACATCTCCGTCTAGAGTTCACGGAAGCAGCTGAAACGCCGCAGCGGCGACGAGGGTTGGAACGAGCGCAGCCAAGGCAAGGCCGCCCGCGCTGATCGTCCCGTCTTCGAAGCTGTTCTTGAGGATCGCGAATCCCGCAGGATTCGGTGCGTTTGCAATTACCGTGAGCCCACCGCCCGTCACCGCTCCCGCAACCAGAGAGTATTTGAATTCGTCGGAGACGCCGTCCACGAGTGAACCAAGATATGTCAGGGCTGCGTTGTCAGTTACTGCAGTCAGCAGGGTGGCGCCCGTGAACAGCATGGTGGGCCCCATGTTACTGAGAAGCGGTTGCAACCACCATTTCTGCTGACCGCCGATCACCACCAAGCCGGCCAGAAAAAACGCAACTAGCAGGCCTTCCCGCAGAATGAGCGGCGACTGATAGCGCTTGTACGCCTCGGCAAAGCCGAGAAAGAACATGAAGAGCGCGAGAAACACGATCGGGTGGTGATTGAAGGCAACCACCGTGCCGAGAAAGGCGAGATGAACTCCGGAACTCCAGGCCGGGACATCCAGCTTTGCGAGCGACGCTGGCGACACTGCGAGCTTCCGCAGATGGTGTCGGAACAGAAACGTGGCGCCTGCTGCATTGACTACCACTGCGAGTGCCGCCTTCCATCCGAACGTCTGCAACATGAATGGAAGGTCAAAGCCCCACTGCTCTGCAACCATGAGCACGGGAGGCGCGGCGTAGGGCGTCAGCGTGCCCCCGATGGACACATTGACAAAGAGGACTCCGACCGTGGCGTACATGAACTTTCTCGGCGCTCCGCCAGCAAAATACCGGTCGCGGAGCAGTAGCGCCGTCAGCGTCATTGCGGCAGGTTCCGTGATAAAGGAGCCGAGCAATGGGCCTACCGAAAGCAGCGAGAGGTAGTAGGCCGCGGGTTGCGACAGGGGAATCAGGTGCGAGACGAGGCGAAGCAGCGCCGCCGCCATCTGGATGATCGGTCGGCTCGCGGCAATGACCATAACCACGAAGACAAACGCCGGCTCTGTAAAATTGCGGCTTTCAAGATAGGCGAGCGCGCCAGTCCTGCCCATCTGCACGACCATGAAGGCAATCAGAACCGCCGCCCAAAACCCGAATACCACCTCGACTTCCGCGAGCAGATGCCAAAGCCCGGCATGGCGAGGTTGAATATGCGCCATGCGTTCGAACGACCGCGTCGAAAACGTGTGCAGCACAGCTACGGCAAAGATTGCCGCCGCCGCCACCGCGACTTCGAAGGGCGTTTCGTTCGGCACTGAGTCTCGCCTTTTGTGCGCATTCCGATCGGGCTAGACTGACGGCCAAGCCGCCTCCGAACAATTCGGTGGGAAACCGTGGGGGCTTTTCCGGTGTGGGCGTTCCTAGGGTAAAACTACCTAATCGCACACGTCATGCGCCGCGAGGTATTGTGATGATGCGGCAACCGGGGTTCGAAATCATGGGCTCAGGCAGGCCGCTGGTGCTTCGGATGTCGCGCTGGTATCTTGCGATCGGTTTGGGCTATCTTGGCAGTTACGTGCTGCTCGACTGGATCAGCTACGTCCATCCGTTCGCCACGTTCGGCATCACGCCCTGGAATCCGCAAACCGGCCTCAGCTTTGCGTTGATCCTGCTATTCGGCGGCCCGTACCTGCCTTGGCTGTTTGCGGCGCCGCTGATTGCTGATCTGATTGTTCGCGACCTGCCTCTTCCGCCCAGTGCCGAGCTGCTTATCGTGGCGATTACCGGCCTTGGATATGGCTCGGCGGCGCTTCTGCTGCTGCACCGTCGCTTCGACTTCGATCGTTCATTGTCGTCCCGCAGCTCCCTGCTGTGGCTCATGACGATGGCAGCCGTCAGCATTGCGCTCGTATCGGTTGGACACGCACTTGTTCTTGTAATGCATGGGATCATTGCACCACACGATTTCGCACAGGTATCGCTGCGCGCTTTCATCGGCGACTTGATCGGCGTGATCGTCTTCACGCCCTTTACTCTCATTGTGTTCACGCGGCGGAGCTTTCCCATGGTCTCATGGGAAGCCGCGGCCATTCTTCTCCTGGTTCTTGTCGGGCTCTGGGGCGTATTCGGTTTCACCGAAGCGCTCCGGTTCCAGCTTTTCTATATGTTTTTCGTTCCGGTGGTCTGGATCGCAGTGCGGTTCGGTCTGGAAGGCGTGACGCTCGGTCTCGCCGTCATTCAGATTGGATTGATCGCTGCGATCGAGCTGTCGCATGAAAGCGCAACTGACGTCGTTGCCTATCAGGCGCTGATGACCATTCTATCGGCGACCGGCCTTGCCATCGGAGTACTGGTTTCGGAGCAGCGGCGCACACAACATCAGCTCCGGATACACCAGGACGCCCTTCATCGAGCGTGGCGGCTCGCAACCATGGGAGAATTTGCTGCCGCAGTCGCGCACGAGATCAACCAGCCGCTCACCGCGATCGGCAACTATGTCCGGCTTGTCAAGCGGGCCGTCGAGAAAACGCCTCCTGATACTGTAGCCGCCGCAACAGCATCAACGGAGGCGATCGTGCAAGTCGATCGAGCGGGAGCCGTCGTGAATCGCTTGCGCGATTTCATCCGGCTTGGGAGAATCGAGACGAGTGCCGTCAGTGTCACAACGCTCGTGGCAGAAGCAGTCGCGGTGTTTGGGCCCGAGCTGGAGCGGCGGGGCATCGGGTGTCAAACGTCGGTTGGACGGGATGTTCCGCCGGTGCTCGCGGATGGCTTGCAGATTGAGCAGGTCATTTTAAATCTTGTCCGCAATGCTGCCGAAGCGTTGGCCGGCGCGGGCCGGTATGATGGCAAGATCGCTATCGAGGGTGTGACAGGACCGAACGGAAAGGTCACGATCCGGGTGAGTGACAATGGTCCCGGAATTGACCCCGATCTCGGGGACGACGCAATCGCCGCTTTTGCTACGACGAAGCCGGATGGATTGGGGCTAGGTCTCTCGCTTTCACGATCGGTCATCGAAGCTCATGGCGGGCAGCTTCGGATTGAAAGCACAAAGCACGGCACTACGGCATTGTTTACGCTGCCAGCCGTGCACAGTTCGGACTCGGGTGCATGACGATTGCTCTGATCGACGACGACAACGCAATTTTGCATTCTTTGAGCATGCTCCTTGAGGGACGGGGGATTCCCGTGCGGGCGTATTCGTCAGCGGAGAGCTTTTTGAATGCGCTGGCCACCGAACCGCCCCAATGCGTCGTTTCGGACATTCGCATGCCAGGGATGTCAGGTATCGAGTTGCAACAAAAGCTGAAGGAGCATGAAGGAGCAATACCGCTCATTTTCATTACCGGGCACGGTGATGTCACCATGGCTGTGCAGGCGATCAAGCAAGGCGCTTTCGACTTCATCGAGAAGCCGTTGGACGATGAACGGCTGATCGCCAGCATCTCACAGGCGATCGAAAGCGGAAACCGACTTAGAAGCGAGCACAGGGAACGCGCGGCCCTTCAAGCGCGTCTGGCCGAGCTTTCACCGCGCCAGGTCGAAGTCATGCAACTTGTGGCGGAGGGTCTTTCAAATAAGGAGATCGCGCACAAGCTGGGGATCAGCACTCGGACTGTGGAGAATTATCGTGCATGGGTAATGGAAAGGATGGGCGCCAATAGACTCGCCGATCTTGTACGAAAGGTAATTGCCCTGACATCCAAGGCCTGAATGTGACGAGTAAAACGCGCCGCTTTGGATGCTGGAAGAGGTAATTGACGTGGTCCCCACCTCGCAGCGAGTGAAACGCACCAGCGGTCCTGAAAATTTCTGGTCCTCATCCAAAAAGGTGAAGCTCCGAGCAGAAATCTGCGCCTCGGCTTTGAGCCCTGCTTTTGGACATCGGACAGATCGACGGTATAGGTTTCATCAAGCTTGATTGCCACGGCAATGACGAAAGGCATCACGTAGATCGCGAATACCTCAGAAGCTTTAATGGCAACTGCTCCGCGATTTCACGTTAGAGTATTAGTCGTCTGTCACAAGTGGATTTTGCTGAGCCGGTGACGCTCAACAGAACCACACCGCCTATCAAGACCATTCTTCGAAACATGCAATCCTCCCGATTGAAAACTGGTCGTCCGCTTCGGGTGAAAACCGACATCGTGGAAACGCTTGCCATGCTAATGAGGTCAGGCGCAGCTTCGTGCTAGATTGATTTCCTCCGCGGCCCCTTCCACTGATTTGCCCCTCATGGCAAGAAACTTATTTCACGCTCGCTCAAAAATTTTTCGCTTAACCCGTCGGGCAAATCAAACCTACAACTCCCGCTATCCGGTCCCGCAAGAGGGGCGTTGGCCATCGTCACGAACGTTGGGACAGGTTGCGGTGGACGCGGCAGCGTCAGGCGCGGGATGTGTTCGCAGGGCGGGTCTTTCCGTGAGCGGGCATGGGCCGCGCAGACGACCGGCGCTTAAACGCCTCGGCCAAAGCTTCTTCCGGCAGCATACGGGCCGGTCGAAGCGCGTTGGTCCGGGGAAGCCGTGGACGGCAAACCCCGTGGTCCTGGCACCCGTTGCTGGTGTCAAGCCGATGGAGATTGTCGGGCCCAGCCGGGCTTCGATCAATCGCCAATCCGTCGGCGACGGAGGCCAGAGGAATTCGGCTCCGGGGAGATCGCGGCATAAGCCGTTAAAACCACTGCGCTGGGAAAGCCGGGTGTTCCGGCGCACCTGCGGTCCACCGCGTGCATTCTTGCGCACGACTGCGGGTATCATGGGCACCCGGCTTTCCCTGCGCCCTCTGTTTCCTGAGGGCATCGTCGATGCATGACTTCGGGCGCGTCGCGCCGCGAGATCGCAATGTCATATCCAGCACCGGCCGCATCTATCGAGCTCCGGTCAGTCAGCCCAAATGGCGCCACATGGAGCGGCGGATCCGTCTCTGGCTTGAGCTGGACCACATCCGGCCGATTTTCGGGCCGCAGGGATACGGTTCATTCGCGCGATCCGACGGATGTTCCGGACGCTGGACCGCTTCTAAACAATAGCGCTTCCCGCCAACAGAAAGGCCGCTGTTTTCGACCGGTTTTTCACTGATTTCCCTTGGCCTTAGCCGGCCTCATGTGAGGCAGCGCGCGAGCCGCAATTATACCCCATCCGCTCCGAAATTGCGGCTCATTGCGACCCAACTCTCTGACCAGATTGGGGTCATCAAGCGTCGCATAGCGTAGCGTTGCCGGGGATGCAGATGTCGTACCGTTCCGTGAAATTCGTCCCGGCTCTCCTTGCCGGAATTGTGGCAGGCGCCAATCTGGCCGCCGTGACGGATCTCCGGGCGCAGTCGACCGAGCAAGGTGCGGAAGCCGGCACGCAAGTGGCCCAGGCCGCGGAGAGTTGCCTGTCGGCGCCGAAGGGCGCGACCCCTTCGGGCAGCCATTGGTATTATCGGATCGATCGCACGACGAAACGTAAATGCTGGTATCTCCGCGAGGAGAGCGAGAAGGCTGACGACAAGTTCGCGCGTGCCGCGCCGCCAGAATCTGCGCCGGCGTCGTCTTCGGCTGAAGCGCCGCAACCGCAAACGGCGACGCGCAAATCATTCGACGACGCGCGCGCCGAATGGGTTGCCCAGCAAGCCCGCGCCGAGCCAAATCGACCAGCCAAAGCCGAACCGCAAACGGCTGACGCCGCGCCTGCGCCCGCCGATCAGAACGGCCAACGCGCAGCCATGCCGAACGTGCTGGCGCCGGCGCCGCTGGCGACGATGCGGTGGAATGACGCTCCCGCCGCGAGCGCTTCGACCAATCCAGCCTCTCTCCAAGTCGCCGCCGCCGGCACGCCCGCAAACCAGCCGCCGCAGGCCAATGAAGTGCAGCAGCCCGCAGCAGATCAGGTTGCGCCTGCAGCAGCAGCAGCTGAACCGGCAAAGCCGACCGCCTCGCTGCAGATGCTGCTTTTGGTGATGGCGGCCGCGCTTGCGCTGGCCGGTCTCACGGTCAGCGCGATCGTCAGGATCGGCCGCATGCGGGCGCGCCGCGCGATGCGCCACAAGCGGCGCGCGATGTGGGATTCCGCCCGCACCAAGCGTCCATCGCCACCGGTGTTCCACGCCGAAGACGCTCGGCTGCAGCGCGCCGGCCTCGGCGCTGTACAGCATACCCGCGTGCCCAAGGAGCGGCCGCGCGTGCCTCAGGAGCGCGCCCACGTACCACAGGAAAGAGCGCGCGCGCCTCAGGAGCGAGTGCGCGTACCGCAAGAACGAGCGCGGGTCCCTCAGGAGCAGGATCAGCAGGTTACGGAAATGCTGGCCCGGCTCGCGCGCAGCGCGCAGACGTAACGGAACGGAAGCGGCGGCTATTTTTCCAACTGGCGCTGCAGTTTGCGAACGAACTCGGTGAGACCAGTGCGGCGCTCGCGCTTGAGCCGCTCGGCCTTGAGGATCGACTGCACTTCGGCGAACGCATCGTCAACGTTGTGGTTGACGACGATATAGTCGTATTCCGCCCAGTGACTGAGTTCATGGGTGGCGCGGCTCATGCGCCCGCGAATGACCTCGTCGGAATCCTGTGCCCGCGTGTGCAGCCGTTTCTCGAGATCGGCGGCCGAAGGCGGCAGGATGAACACGCTGACGACATCGGCCCGGGCCTTTTCCCGCAATTGCTGTGTGCCCTGCCAGTCGATGTCGAACAGCACGTCCTGCCCGGCCGACAAGGCGGCCTCGACCGGTGCGCGCGGCGTGCCGTAGCGATTGTCGAACACGGTCGCCCATTCCAGCAATTCGCCCTGCGCGACCATCGCTTCGAATTTGGGCTTGTCGACGAAGAAATAATCGCGGCCATCGACTTCGCCCGGCCGCATCGCGCGCGTGGTGGCGGATACCGACATCTTCAGGCCCGGCATCCGCTCGATCAGAAGGCGCGACAGCGTGGTCTTGCCCGCGCCCGAGGGCGAGGAGAGCACGAACATTAGCCCGCGCCGTTCAACTCCGTCGAAACCAGCAGCCGTCATCGGTCACTCCAGATTCTGGACCTGCTCGCGGAATTGCTCGACCACGTTTTTCATCTCGAGCCCGGTCTGGGTCAATTCCAGATCATTCGACTTGGAGCAGCAGGTGTTGACCTCGCGGTTGAATTCCTGGGCGAGGAAGTCGAGCCGCCGCCCGACCGGTCCGCCCTTGCCGATCATCTCGCGCGCCTGCGCGACATGCGAGGCGATGCGGTCGAGCTCTTCGCGAATGTCGGCCTTGGTCGCGATCAGGATTGCTTCCTGATTGAGCCTGTCAGGATCGAAGCGTTCGGAGGTTTCCAACAGTGCCGCGACCTGCTCGGCCAGACGCGCCCTGATCGCCTCGGGCTTGCGGCCGGGTGCGGCCTCGGCCCGCTTCGCCAGCCTCTCGATTTCATCCATGCGCTGGATCAGAATCTGCCCGAGCGTCACGCCTTCGCGGCGGCGCATCTCGACCAGATGGGTGAGCGCCTGCTCGAAGGCGGCGGTCGCCGCATCCTTTGCCGCGTTGTCTTCCGCCTCGTCGCTTTCGGGTTCGACCACCTCGATGACACCCTTGATGCCGAGCAGCCCGTCGATGCTGGGCGCCACCGCGTCGATCTTGCCGGCGAGCACGCCCGCGACCTTCACGATCGAGGAAAGCACGTCTTCATTGATGCGCACGGTCGAGACCGCGTTGGCGCGCTTGACGTTGAGGTTGGCGTACACCGTGCCCCGCGACAGCACCTCGCCGGCGCGTTTCTTGGCGAAGGCCTCAAGTTCGTCCCACCCGGGCGGCAGACGCAAACGCAGGTCAAAGCCCTTGGCGTTGACGGACTTCAGTTCCCATTCGAACGTGTAGGGCCCGCTGGCGCCGTGACTCCGGGCAAAACCGGTCATGCTCGATAGCGCCATCGCGTAACACTCTCCGAAAGACAGGGATTTCGAGACTCGAAATGAACGGCGGGACCTTAAGCCGATTTCCGCCAAAGTGGAATTGCGTTCCGGCTGTGCCCGAGACGTCTTCTCAACCGGCCGGGCGTCAGCGCTGAAGCACCGGAGGCGTCGTGGTCGACTGCGCCGCGCCCTGGCGGGCCGGCGCCGTCGCGGGCGCCGGAGGTGATGCCGGGCGCGGCGGTTTTTTCTGCCCTGCCGGTCGTGGCGTGGTCGCGGTTGGATTGGTATCGGCCGGTGCTCCGGCCGCGGCCGGCGGCGGCGCATCCTCGGACGGTTCGACGGTATCGTTCTGAATCTGCTTTTCCAGCGCCCGCAGCTTGGCGACGTTCTTCTGGTGCTGGTCGTAGGTTTCGGTGAAGGCGTGCCCGCCCGTTCCATCAGCCACGAAGAACAAGTCGCGCGTGCGCGCCGGGTTGGCGGCGGCTTCGAGCGATGCGCGGCCCGGATTGGCGATCGGCCCGGGCGGCAAGCCTTCGATCACATAGGTGTTGTAGGGCGAGGGCTGCATAATCTCGGAGCGCTTGATCGGCCGGCCCAGCGTTCCCTTGCCGCCGACCAGGCCGTAGATGATGGTCGGATCCGACTGCAGCTTGATCCTCTGCCGCAGGCGATTGACGAATACCGCCGCCACGCGGCTGCGCTCGTCGGCCCGGCCGGTTTCCTTCTCGATGATCGAGGCCAGCGTGATGAGTTGCTCCAGCGACCTGACCGGAACGTCCGGATTGCGGCGCTCCCAGATTTCCGCGAGCACCCGCTTCTGGGTCTGCTGCATGCGCTGGATCACCTGCTCGCGGGTGGTGCCGCGCGGAAACTTGTAGGTTTCGGGCAGCAACGTGCCTTCGCGCGGTATTTCCCGCACCGAGCCGGCGAAGATGTCGTTGTCGAGGAGACGCGTCACGATCTGTTCGGAGGTCAGACCTTCCGGAACGGTGACGGCGTGCTGCACCACCTTGCCTTCCACGATGGTGGCGATGACGTCGCGCAGACTGGCGCTCTTCTGGAAGGAATATTCGCCGGGCTTCAGATCGGAGCTCGCCTTCAGCGCAAACACGCCGCCGATGAATATCCAGGGATTGACGTTGATCACGCCTTCGCGCAGCAGCGCGTCGGCGATATCGCGCTTTCCGGCACGCGAGGGAATGTTGACGATCTTGTCTTCCTTCAGCGGACCGGGCGTTTCCAGGATCTGTCTGCCGTAGTAATAGACTGTCCCCGCCCCGACCATCAGAATGATAAGGATGGTGATGATGGCGTTGCCCACCACCACGAATGGATTGCGGGCGCGCTCCGATCGTTTCGGCGGCGGCGGCACCTGCTCGGGCTCCAACGCAGCGCGCGGGCTTCGTGGTGAAATGGGCGGCCTCTCACTCATCGATGCAACCTGAATCCTGTCGGTTCAATCGCGGCCCGGCAATCCCCTGCCAAGCCGATAGCATACGCCCACATGTAGAAGTCATCGCCGAATACGGCAAAACGGTGGAGACGTTCCAAACACTTGCTAGTCAGCCACACGCCGAACAATCACGGAGGCATTGGTGCCCCCGAAACCGAAGGAATTCGATAGCGCGACATTAATCTCGCGCTTGCGCGCGGTCTGCGGCACCAGGTCGATCGCCGTTTCCACCGACGGATTTTCCAAATTGATGGTAGGCGGAGCAATGTTGTCGCGAATCGCAAGGATACTGAAAATGGCCTCGATCGCACCGGCAGCACCGAGCAGGTGTCCGGTCGACGATTTCGTCGACGACATCGACACCTTGGAAGCGGCGTTACCGAGCAGCCGCTCCACCGCGCCGAGTTCGATCTCGTCGCCGATCTGCGTCGAAGTTCCGTGGGCGTTGATGTAGTCGATGTCCGATACTGCGATGCCGGCGCGCTTGATCGCCGCGCTCATGCTGCGGAACGCGCCATCGCCCTCCGGCGACGGCGAGGTGATGTGATAGGCGTCGCCCGACAGGCCATAGCCGATCACTTCGCAATAGATTTTCGCACCGCGCTTCTTGGCGTGCTCATATTCCTCGAGCACCACGACCCCGGCGCCCTCGCCCATCACGAACCCGTCGCGGTCCTTGTCATAGGGGCGCGAGGCCTTTTGTGGCGCTTCGTTGAAGCCGGTCGAGAGTGCGCGCGCTGCGCAGAATCCCGCCATCGCCAGCCGGCAGATCGGCGATTCCGTTCCACCGGCCACCATCACGTCGGCGTCGCCGAGCGCAATGAGGCGGGCACCGTCACCAATCGCATGCGCGCCGGTCGAACAGGCGGTCACCACGGAATGATTGGGACCCTTGAGGCCATGCTCGATCGAGACATAGCCGGAAGCAAGATTGATGAGCCGTCCCGGAATGAAAAACGGGGAAACCCTGCGCGGCCCACGCTCCTTTAACAGCAGCGACGTCTCGGCGATGCCGGACAGGCCGCCAATGCCTGAGCCGATCAGGGTGCCGGTGGCGCATTTGTCTTCTTCGGTTGCAGGATGCCAATTGGAGTCGTCGAGCGCCTGGCGCGCCGCAGCCATTGCAAAGATGATGAAGTCGTCGACCTTGCGCTGTTCCTTCGGCTCCATCCACTGGTCGGGATTGAAAGTGCCATCAGAGCCGTCGCCGCGCGGAATCACGCAGGCGATCTGGCTTGCAAGATCGCCAACCTCGAATGTGTCGATCTTCCTGGCGCCGCTCTGACCGTTGAGGATACGCGCCCACGTTGTGTCAACGCCGCAGCCGAGCGGCGTAACCATGCCCAGCCCCGTGACGACAACTCGCCTCATGTCAAAAACTCCAGCCCGAAATCGGCGGCCCAAAACAAGAAACCGGGGGACCGTTCGATAACGGCCCGTCCGGCTCTGTCTCTACCCGCCCGGGACGTCAGCTTTTCGCGTTCTTCTCGAGAAACTTCGTCGCGTCGCCGACGGTCAAAATCGTCTCGGCGGCGTCATCGGGAATCTCGCAGCCGAACTCTTCTTCAAATGCCATCACAAGCTCGACGGTGTCGAGGCTGTCGGCGCCGAGGTCGTCGATGAAACTTGCGTTGTCGACAACCTTATCCGGTTCAACACCGAGGTGTTCGACCACAATCTTCTTAACCCGCTCGCCAATCTCACTCATCTTTAACCTCGTGCTTGTTCCATTGGACCCGACCCCAAGACGCTATAGAGACGCTACGAGCTATCGTGGTCGTTAAACTTCCTTCGCTATCGCGCATAGTCTTGATTCGGCCCGGTGGTAGCCGACAAAGCCCCGGCGAACGGCAGGCGTCGCCACGCCAATATACAGGGTTTCAAAATCCTGCAATGGCCTTGTTTGCCCATCCGTCGGGGGTTCGGTTATCATACTTCCCAAGCCTTGACTACAAGCCTCAACCGCCCCGGAAAACGCCCTTTGGCCGCATCGATCGGGGCAATAACTCGCTCAAATCATGGCCATTCCGCCGTTGACGTGAATCGTCTGCCCGGTGACGTAGGCCGCCTCGTTCGAGGCGAGATAGACGGCTGCCGCCGCGATGTCCTCCGGTGTGCCCAGCCGCGCCGCAGGAACCTTCGCCAGGATGGTCTCGCGCTGCTTGTCGTTGAGCGCGTCGGTCATTGGCGTCTTGATGAACCCCGGCGCGATGCAATTGGCAGTCACGTTGCGCTTGGCGTACTCCGCACCCAGCGTCTTGATCAGGCCGATGATTCCAGCCTTCGACGCGGTGTAGTTGGCCTGGCCGGGGTTGCCGGTCACGCCGACGATCGAGGTGATCGCAATGATTCGCCCGAAGCGCTTGCGCATCATCAGTTTGGTTGCAGCGCGGGCGAGACGGAAGGTCGCGGTCAGGTTGACTTGGATGACGTCGTCCCAATCCTCGTCGCGCAACTGCACGAAAAGATTATCGCGCGTGATGCCGGCATTGGCAATCAGGATGTCGACCTGCCCCATCGCAGCTTCCGCCGCCGGCACCAGCGCCTCGACATCAGCTCTGTCGGAAAGGTTGCACGGCAGCACGTGGACGCGTTCGCCAAGCTTGCCGGCAAACGAGTCCAGCACCTCGCGGCGCGTGCCGGAAATTGCGACCGTGGCGCCCTGCCCATGCAACGCCTGCGCGATCGCACCGCCGATGCCGCCGGTCGCGCCGGTCACCAGCGCCGTCCTGCCAGTCAAATTAAACATCAATGTCTCCTTCCGGGAGCTTTAGGCCGAAGCCGCCAATGCATCCTTCGCGGCCGCAATATCGTTGGGTCCCCCGATCGACACGCCGACCGCGCCGTCGGCAATCCGCTTGACCAGCCCGCTCAGCACCTTGCCCGCGCCGATTTCGAAGAACCGCGTGACGCCATGCGCTGCCATGTAGGCCACCGACTCGCGCCAGCGCACGGTGCCGGTGACCTGCTCGATCAGGCGGCGGCGAATCTCGTCGGGATTGGTGATCGGCGCGGCCAGCACGTTCGCGACCAGCGGCGAGGCCGGCGTCTTGATCGTTACACCTGCAAGCGCCTCTGCCATCGCATCGGCGGCGGGTTGCATCAGCTTGCAGTGGAAAGGCGCGGATACCGGCAGCAACATCGCGCGCTTGGCGCCCTTGGCCTTGGCAATTTCCACGGCGCGGTCGACAGCCGTCCTGTCGCCAGACACCACCACCTGCCCGCCGCCATTGTCGTTGGCGGCCTGACAGACCTGCCCTTGGGCAGCTTCGTTGGCGACGGCCATCGCCGCCTCATAATCGAGTCCAAGCAGTGCCGCCATCGCGCCGACGCCGACCGGCACCGCTTTTTGCATTGCAAGGCCACGGGTGCGCAGCAGGCGCGCGGTATCGCTGATGCTGAAGCTGCCGGCCGCGGCCAGCGCGGAATATTCACCGAGCGAATGGCCGGCGACAAAGGCCGCATCCCGCCCGACGGAAAAGCCCGCCTCGGTCTCCAGCACGCGCAGCGTGGCAATCGACACCGCCATCAGTGCCGGCTGGGCATTTTCGGTGAGCTGGAGGGTTTCGGCCGGGCCATCCCAGATGATCGCGGTCAGCTTTTCGCCAAGCGCGGAATCAACCTCGTCGAACACCGCCCGCGCGGCCGGAAACGCCTCCGCCAAGGCCTTGCCCATGCCGATCGCTTGGGAACCCTGCCCCGGAAACGTGAATGCAGCCGTCATCGGCACTCCCTCGCTAGAATGGCGCCGTAAGACACTGACCGAGGCGGGGATGTCAAGCCACGCCGCGGAATCGCACGGCCTCGGCTTGAGGCTCCGATGGACCTTAGAAGCCGCCCGCCGCCTGGTCGCGGCCGACTTCGGCACCGGCCCGCACGCGGCGTACGCTGCTTACCAGCTTGCCAGGCCGGTCATCGTGGTCGGGCTTGGCGGTCGCGAGCCGCAGCACGGCGGCATAACCCGGCTGCACCTCCATCCGGTCCGCATATCGGCTTTCGGAGAGGATGCGGTGCACGCGCGGCAGATTGTAGCAGGGCACGTAGAACAACAGATGATGCTCGAGGTGGTAGTTGACGTAATACGGTGCAATGAACAACCGCTCGAGAAAACTCGCGTGCGTGGTGCGGGTATTGCGCAGCGGATCGCTCGAATCGGGAACGACGGCGTGTTCGGCGATATTGCGAATGCGGGTGATGACCATCTGCCATGTGAGCAGCGGCAACAACCACAATAGCGGATAGGCCCACCATGCGCCGGCGGCGGCGAGGCCTGCAAACAGCACGGCGTTGGCCGCAAATTGCGGCCCGAGTTTTTCCCAGAAATGCGCCGCGCGCCGCGCCAGCGGCCATTCCTTTGGGCCAAGCGCATTCAACAATTGCGCCTTGCGCTGCTGATAGCCGGTCTGCCCAGTGATATCGCGGAAGAACTTGCGGCGGTAGCTGATCCTCGTGATCGGAAACGGCGCCGACAAAATCAGATCGGGATCGTCTTCCTGCTGCGTGCGCGCATGATGTTGCAGATGATAACGGCGATATGCGCGGGTCTCCGCGAAAATCGGATAGGCGCAGAACCACTGGCTGAGCGTCAGGTTGATCTTCTCGTCCGCCGAAAGACAACCATGGGCGCCGTCATGCATCAGGATCGCAAGCCCAAGCTGGCGCGAGCCGATGATGCCGACCGCGAGCAGAAAGATCAGCGGATTGGGCCACCACGCCACCAGCGCAATCGATCCCAAAATCAGCGTCCATGCATGTGCGATCAGGGCTGCGCCCTTCCACGTCACGCGCTGGCGGACGGCGACCAGTTGATCTTCGGTCAGAAAGTCGCGGGCACGCATGCGAAGCGCGGTCATGGTGATATCTCCCCGTCGGGCTCATCGTCGTCGCCAACCAGGCGCAGCCTGGCGCTGTCGGTCGCGGATGTTGTCGTGGCCTGATCGCCGAGCACGCGCAGCATCTCGCTGCACAATTCCTTGGCCGAGCGACCCATGGCGTAGCCCTCCACTATCACGCCGATCGCGACCGCCCAGAACCGCCGCGAGCTGGCGTCAGGATCGCGCAGGCTCTTCCAGCCGTGCCGCTCGATCTGGCCGGCATAGGCGCGCATGCCCTCGCCGTGCAGCCGCTCGATGGTGCGTTCCACCAGCGGCGCGAGATCCTGCCGGCGGCGGGTGAGCGTCAGGGCTTCGGTAAAGAAAGCCACCGAATCCGTCGCCGTGACCGTCTCGACCAGCGCGCGCGTGTAGTCGCGCGGCGTACGGGCCTGCAACGCGGCCTCCTCGGCCGCGCGCGCCACATAGAGCATGTCGCGGCAGGCAGCTTCGACGAACAGGGCTTCCTTGGTGCGGAAATAATAGGTGATCTGGCTCGGAAAGGCGTCGGCGGCCGCCGCGATGTCCGAGATCGAGGTTCCGGCGAGGCCCCGCTCCTTGAACAACCGGCTGGCGCCGTCGAGTAGCCGCGAGCGCATCTGGCGCCCGGCCGTACGCGTGGCGCGGGCGGCGTGCTTGGGATCACCGGCCAACGTTTCAGGAGCGGTCTGGACGGACTTCGGAGCCATAAGCTCGCCCTCTTGTCCCAGATTTGTATGATATACAAACAAATATGTCAACCGCTCATCGACCTGCCGCCTCCCCCGGGGGTGACGCCAGAACCCTTCAAAGCTGCTCAAGAAGCCTTGCCAGCCCGCTGAAAATCCTTATAAACCGCGCATCCGTGGATCCCGGCCGGGAGCTGAACGGACGGTCTCAGCAATCACTCCTTTCCAGGCGTTTTTGATGTGGCAGGGCCAGTCGGCCCGTCGTCCCGTGCTTCCGCCTTCTGAGCTTATCCCCGAGTCCTTTCCGAAGGCCTCGAAGGGCTTGCCGCCGGGGACCGCGCTAACACTAGGAAAGGACACCCATGCCTCTTTACGAGCATGTTTTTCTCGCGCGTCAGGATGCGAGCACCCAGCAGGTCGAAGAGCTGACCACCCAGATGACGGGCATCGTCGAAGGCCTCGGCGGTAAGGTCACCAAGACCGAGAACTGGGGCGTGCGCTCCCTCACCTACCGCATGAACAAGAATCGCAAGGCACACTTCGTGCTGATGAACATCGATGCGCCCTCCGCTGCGGTCACCGAGATCGAGCGGCAGGAGCGGATCTCTGAAGACGTCATCCGCTATCTCACCGTCCGCGTCGAAGAGCACGAGGAAGGTCCCTCGGCGATGATGCGCAAGGCCGATCGTGATCGCGAGCGCGACGATCGCGGCGGCGGTTTCCGCGGTGACCGCGAAGGCGGCTTCCGTGGCGATCGTGAAGGCGGTGGCTTCCGCGGCGACCGTGGCCCGCGCCGTCCGCGTGAAGACGACGCTGCAGCGGTAGAGGAGTAAGAATCATGGCTGAAGCTGGTGCACGCCGTCCGTTTTTCCGTCGCCGCAAGACCTGCCCGTTCACGGGTCCGAATGCGCCGAAAATCGACTACAAGGATTCCAAGCTGTTGATGCGTTACGTCTCCGAGCGCGGCAAGATCGTGCCGAGCCGCATCACCGCCGTCTCCGCCAAGAAGCAGCGTGAACTCGCCCGCGCCATCAAGCGCTCGCGTTTCCTCGGCCTCTTGCCCTACGTCATTCGCTAAGACGCTTCGGTCCGCGGCGTTCGCGCCGCGGACCGGTTTATTCATAAGGCTTCCGGGTCGTCCGGTCGCCGATGGTTGGGGTCGAGACGACCTCTAACCGCTCGAAAGGAGCGGGACAGCTGATGATCGCGATTATCCTCATTGCTCTTGCGGCCGGCTGCGCGTCGGCGCTGATGTTCGCCTCGATCATCTCGGGCGCGCTGATCTCGCTCGTGCTGTTCTACCTGGCGCCGCTGCCGCTGATGGTGGCAGCCATGGGATGGGGCCCGCTCGCCGCGACGATCGGCGGCATCCTGGCAGCAGCCGGCCTAGGTATGATCTTCGGCCTACCCTACTGCATCGCCTTCGCTATCACCGTTGCGCTGCCGGCATGGTGGCTTGGCCATCTCGCGCTCTTGGGACGACCGCTGCCCGATGCAGTTCCCGGCGATGGCACGGCGCCAGCCGCGCCTCAACTCGAATGGTATCCCGTCGGTCGTATCCTGCTCTGGATCGCGGGCTTTGCCGCACTGACGACGATCGCGGCCATGCTTACGCTTGGCACTGACGCCGAGGCCATCATGGGCGCGCTGCGCCGTGGCTTGCTGCGAATGTTGGGCACACGCGATGCGACATCGTCGAGCGATATCGAGCGCTGGGTCACCGCTTTTGCCGTCATCGCTCCATCAGCCGCAACCATCATCGCGATGATGACGCTGACGCTCAATCTCTGGCTCGCTGGCAAGATCACGGCGACTTCGGGCCGGCTCCACCGGCCCTGGCCCGACTTGAAGAGCGCCGAACTGCCGCCGATGACGCTGGTGGCGCTGTCGGTCGCGTTGGCCTTCTGCTTCATCGGCGGGCTCGTCGCCATGTTCGCGCAGATTACGACCACGGCGCTGATGATGGCCTACGGACTCACCGGCTTTGCCGTGCTGCACACGCTGACGCTGGCGCTGAAGAGCCGCGTATTCTGGCTCTGCTGCACCTACGCCGTCGTGGTCACCTTCGGCTGGCCGGTGCTGGCAATGATCGCGCTGGGCCTGGCGGACGCCGTTTTCGGCCTGCGCCGACGCTATCTAGGCGGCAAGCCGCCGCCTTTGCCTGCAGCCTGAAATCTCAACCAAACACTCAACCCGATATCGCACACTCAAAGGAGAACGGAAATGGAAGTCATCTTGTTGGAACGCGTGGCCAAGCTTGGTCAGATGGGCGAAGTCGTCCGCGTCAGGGACGGGTATGCCCGAAACTTTCTGCTCAAGCGCGGCAAGGCACTGCGCGCCACCGCCGACAACCGCGCCAAGTTCGATGGCATGAAGGCCGAACTCGAGGCCAATAACCTCAAGGCCAAGGGCGAAGCGACCAAGGTCGCGGAGAAGATCAACGGCCGCAACGTGATCGTGCTGCGTCAGGCCTCGGAATCCGGCCAGTTGTTCGGCTCGGTGACCGTGCGCGATATCATGGCCTCGTTTGAAGCCGATGGCGTCACCATCAGCCGCAGCCAGGTAATGCTCGACGCACCGATCAAGACGATCGGCAAGCACAAGATCAACATCGCCGTGCATCCGGAAGTCGAAGTCAGCGTCAGCGTCACCGTGGCACGCAGCGCCGATGAAGCCGAGCGCATCAACCGTGGCGAGGACATCTCCACCCGCCAGGAAGACCAGGACGCCGCCGCTGAGGCGCTCGCCGCCGCCGGCGAGTTCTTCGATCCGGAAGCCCAGCACGAGGAAGTGCCGGCACCGGCTGCGACCGAGAAGTAACGCGCGTATCGACCTAACCTTATGAAGGCGTCAAGCCCGGCCTCGATCAGGCCGGGCTTGGGATTCTGGCAACCGCCTTCTCGTCCAGCATTGCGATCGAAGCCAGCGCAGTTGCGGTATGCTTTTCGACGCCATCGGTTACACAAAACACGTCGGCCGCAACCACGGCGACCTGACGTCCGGGCTTGATCACGCGCGCCCGGCAGATCAATCGCTCGCCGATCGCCGGCGACAGCAGATTCAATTTGTATTCCGCCGTCAGCGCCGATTGCCCGCGCGATGTCGCGGCCGCAATCGTGGTGGCGTTGTCGACCAGGAAGGCCGTGACACCGCCGTGGAACAGGCCGTGCTGTTGCAACAGCTCGGGCCGGCGGTCGACCGCAAGCGTGCAGGTGCCGCGCGTCAGCTCCGATAGTTCCGCGCCGATATGGGTCATGAAGCCCTGGCGAGCGACACTGTCGCGGATACGCATCGCGATCGGCACGAACTCGGAATCGTTGTTCACACTCAAACGGCTTCTCCCGTTTCGTCGACTGCATCGGCTACATCGGACGCGACGACCGCGCGGACGGCGCAGGCGATCAGGATTTCGGCCTGCTCTCGCGGATCGGTGCGGTCGCGGCCCGACAGCCATGCGCGGCAAAAAATCTGCGCCGGTCCGATGATCTGGCTGAAGAACACCGACGAAGTGATCGGCAGCAATTCACCGCGCGCGACGAGCGGCGCACGCCATTGTTCGACGGCTTCCGCAAGGCGCGAATTCTGCGCGCGCTGCGCGCCGCGGATCGCCTCGGTCCATTCACTGCGGGAAATCTCGAACAGATAGCGCGCCTCGCGCCGGGAATTGACGACCCAGTCGAGATGCGCGCGGATCAGCCGCGCTACGCCTTCCCGCGCGCCGCAGGATTCATCGAGCGCCGCCAGGACAGCAGCGTGATAGCGGGCAAGGATTTCCAGGAACAGCGTGCCGGCCAGTTCCTTCTTCGATCCGAAGAAATGGAAGAAGCTGCCGTTGGACGCCCGCGCGCGGGTTCTGATGGCAGCCACCGTGGCGCCCTCGAAACCGTCGCGGTCGAACACCGCCAACCCTGCCGCCAGCAGATCGTCCCGTGCCGTAGCCACCTGACGCCTTTCGGACATTAGATCGTTACTCTAGAGTAATACTCTAGAAACGGTCAAGCCGTCACCGGCAGGCATTCGGAAATCTGCAATTCCTATCGCGAAATGGGTGGCGTGGGGGCGCCGGCGGGCACAGCCGGCAGCGTTGCGGGCGCGGTAGCTGTCACCGGCGGAGACGTCGCGGGTGCCGTCGCCTGGGGGCTTGCGGCTGGCTCAGGGGCAGGTGCGGCAGGAGCTGGCGGCGGAGGCATCACCGGCGGCGGCACCGGGTCGGGCCGTAGCGGGGCCGGCTCGCTGCCGGCGCTCTCCCTAGGAGCGTTGGCGTTCTCGGAACTGCCCTCGCTGGCCGGCTTTTCCGACTCAGCAGCCGGCTTCACGGCCTCCGTGGCCGGCTTATCGCCCTCACTCTTGGCCGAGTCGGTCCTGTAGGAATCAGGCTTGGCAGGATCGGGCCCGCCAGTATCGGTCTTGGTGAAGTCAGGCTTCGCAGTTTCGGATTTCGCAGCTTCGGATTTGGCGGCATCCCGAGACGCATCCTCCTTTGCGGCGTCGCCGCGGGCGGCCTGGTCGGCTTTCGGCGATTCTTCGGCGGCAGGCCTGCCACGCCTGCCATGCTTCTGCCGGACGCCCGATTTGCTGTCGGTAGCGGCCTGCACCGGGGCCTGCCCATCTGCAGGCTTGGAAGCCTCTGGCGCCGGGAGCGGCCGCGCAAGCCGCTTCGCGTCGCGGCCTCGACGCGCACCCTCGCCTTGAGGCGGTGCTCCGTCCGCATCCGGCCGGGAAGCCTCCTGGGGGGGAGCGGCGGACGGCTGGCGGCGACCGAATCGGTCGGGTTGATCTGACCTTCCGTCCTGCCTGGCGTCCTTTTGCTTGGGCTGATCCTTAGCTTGATAGCGGGGATCAGCAGCGCCGTTGGATATCAGGTAGGAAGAAAGCACCGAGGCCATGTCGGAACCGGTGGTATAATGCTGGCGCAGAAAGCCCGGCAACGACGAAGCCGGCGTGTTCTTCAACAGGCCACGCGGGCTCCTGTGGCAGGCGCTGCAGGTGCTTGAGAATATCTGGGAAGGGCTCTTGCCGGCGTCGAGATTTTCCGCCCGCGCCACGCCTGCTGCGAAGCAGCCGATCAGGAGCGTCACCGTCGCTAAAATGAGCGCTCGGCTCAACATTCCCTGCATTCTCCAGACGTGGAATCGCTGCCTGCCCTAGCGGCGGGTCACCTTGTAGCCGATTATCATGCGAATGGAAGCGCGCTTATTGCGCATCTGCGTGATCGCCACATTTGAGAATATCCGCTTTGACTCCAACGCAGTAGCGCTCCGGCATCATAGTACTTATGATGTTCCTAGTGCACATGGAACAGTCCATTCCAAGGTGCATTGGTGTAACGGGCCGGTCGTTCCATTGGTGCTTCGATGGATCGTTTGTTGCGTTATTTCCTAAGTCAGTTCATTCGCCGCGGTACGATGAATTTCACGTCCGCGAGCGGGGCGAGATTTACGTGCGGGGATGGAACCGGCCGCCCGGTGTCGGTGCGGCTCCTGAGTCAGCGGACGCAACTCCGGATCCTACTCAATCCCGAACTGGCGCTTGGCGAAGCCTATATGGACGGCTCGTTTGTGGTCGAGGACGGCTCAATCGCCGACGCGCTGGAAATCCTGCTCGGCCAGCCCGAAATGCTCCCAGGTTGGGCCAAGCTGCAATGGTGGCTGCGCTATTTCAGCCGGCACGCCAGGCAATTCAATTGGCGCGGCCGGGCAAGAAACAACGTCGCCCACCACTATGATCTCGACGGTCGGCTCTATTCCCTCTTCCTCGACGCCGACAAGCAATACAGTTGTGCCTATTTCGAAACGCCCGATACGACGCTCGACGATGCCCAGCTCGCCAAGAAGCGCCACCTCGCCGCCAAGCTGCTGATTAGGCGCGGTAACAGTGTGCTCGACATCGGCTCAGGCTGGGGCGGCCTTGGCCTTTATCTGGCCGAAATGATCGGCGCCGATGTCACCGGCATCACACTTTCGTCGGAGCAATTACAGGCCTCGAATTCCCGTGCCGCCGAGAAGAACCTGACCGGGTCGGCAAGATTCCTGCTGAGCGATTACCGCGATATCGCGGGCCCGTTCGACCGGATCGTGTCTGTCGGCATGTTCGAGCATGTCGGCATCGACTTCTATGAAACCTATTTCCGGCGCTGCGCCGAACTTCTCAGCGACGAAGGCATCATGGTGCTGCATTCGATCGGCCGCTCTACGGGACCTGATGTGACGAGCCCATGGATCACGAAATACATCTTCCCGGGCGGCTATATCCCGGCTCTATCAGAGGTCGTCCCCGCGATCGAGAAGGCGGGCCTTCTGGTCTGCGATATCGAGATCCTGCGGCTGCATTATGCGGAAACGCTGAAGGCGTGGCGGGACCGCTTCATGGCGCGGCGCGAAGAGGCGGTGCGCCTCTATGACGAGCGCTTTGCCCGGATGTGGGAATTTTATCTGGCGGCGTCGGAAATGTCGTTCCGGAAGCAGAACCTGATGAATTTCCAGATCCAGCTCACCAAGCGCCAGGGAATCGTGCCGATGACGCGCGATTACATTACCCGGGAAGAAGCCAGGCTGCGCGGGATGGAAATCGGAAAGCAGCCGCGGCTGCAGTTGGCCGGCGAATAGGCCGCCGCCGAGGGCGGTGGAATCAGTTTCTCAGGCTATAGGCCGAAGCGTAAGGCATGGGGGCCAACGCCGGGCGGGCGAGCTGGGCTCGCAACGCGGCGAGCAACTGCGGATCGCAACGTTCGTCCCGCCGTTCGGGGCGCGAAATCTCTTCCACGGCGTTGATCAGCATCGACAGCCACAAGCGCTGGCCGCTTGCCGATCGCCATCCTTGGAGTTGCTGACCCATCGCCCGTCCTTTTAGTCCGTTACAGCTGGCAACTCGAAAAGCGCCGGCCCGTTCCCGATTTCCTAACCCATTCATTCTGCGGCGAAGAAAATCACAACCGATGTGATCTACTTCACAGAGGCCCTCGGCGGTCTGTCGTACATCTCCGCCATGAGCCAGCAGACCTACCCAGCCCCGTTCGAGTCCGACATCCGGATCGACTACGCCTTGATCGCCATCGGCGTGGCTGCAGCCCTGTTCGCGTTCGTCTATCTGATCCTGGTTTGATCAACGCTTAATACCAAGGCTCGAAATCGCCTCCTGCCTTCGGATATGTCGGTCAAGTCGCGGTAAGGTTCAGACTCTCCTAACATTTTGCGTGGCATTTTCGCGGAAGGCGTTGCCGCGCCGCCCGCCGAAGCCTCGTCAAGCTTCGCGCCGACCGCGAATAGGAGTCATCCACATTTTTGAAGAACGGTGCATAGCGGCGAGCTTTTGCTTCCGCTTTGCCTGGGACAGGCGCTTTATCGCCGCCCCTTGCGGAAATGCTGGCAACGCCTGAAACCAACTGCATAACCTGACGCCATGGCTCTGACTGATTCGAACGTCCTCAAGCTCGCTCCCGACGCGGGAACTCCGGTCTACCGGAGCGCGCCGCACAATATCGAGGCGGAACAGAGTTTGCTGGGCGCCATCCTCGTCAACAACGACGCGTTCTACCGGGTTTCCGACTTTCTGGAACCGAAGCACTTCTTCGAGCCGATCCATCAGACGATTTTTGAGACCGCCGGCAGCCTGATCCGGATGGGCAAGGTCGCCACGCCCGTGACGTTGAAGACCTTCCTGCCGGCCGATACCGATATCGGCGGCATGACGGTGGGCCAGTACCTCGCGCGCCTCGCAGCCGAAGCCACCACGATCATCAATGCGCAGGACTACGGCCGCACGGTCTATGACATGTCGCTGCGCCGCGACCTGATCCGGATCGGCGAGGACATGGTCAATGTCGCCTTCGACGCGCCGGTGGATTTTGCTCCGCGCGCGCAAATCGAGGACGCCGAGCGCCAGCTCTATGAGCTCGCCGAATCCGGCCGTTATGACGGCGGTTTCCAGCGCTTCTCGCAGGCGTTGACGACCGCCGTCGACATGGCGGCCAAAGCCTTTCAGCGTGACGGAAGTCTGTCGGGCATCGCCACCGGCTTGCGCGACCTCGACGCCAAGATGGGCGGCCTGCAGGCGTCGGACTTGATCATCGTCGCCGGCCGCCCCGGCATGGGCAAGACGTCGCTCGCCACTAACATTGCCTACAACATCGCCAAGGCGTACCGCGCCGAGGTTCAGGCCGATGGCACGATGAAGACCGTCAATGGCGGCATTGTCGGCTTCTTCTCCTGCGAAATGTCCGGCGAACAGCTCGCTACCCGTATTCTGGCCGAACAGACCAGCATCGCCTCCAGTATGATCCGACGCGGCGGCATCACCGAGGCCGACTTCGAGAAGATCCGCGACCATTCGATCGAACTGCAGTCGCTGCCGCTCTATGTCGACGAAACCGGCGGCCTGTCGATCTCGCAGCTCACGGCGCGCGCACGCCGGCTGAAGCGGCAGAGGGGGCTCGACCTGATCGTGATCGACTATATCCAGCTTCTGCAGGGCTCGGGCAAGAAATCTGACAATCGCGTGCAGGAAGTGACTGAAATCACCACGGGCCTCAAGGCGCTCGCCAAGGAACTCAACGTTCCGATCATCGCATTGTCGCAGCTCTCGCGTCAGGTGGAAAACCGCGATGACAAGCGCCCGCAGCTGGCCGACTTGCGTGAATCCGGTTCGATCGAGCAGGACGCCGACGTCGTGATCTTCGTTTACCGCGAGGAGTATTACCTCGCCAACAAGGAGCCGCGGATCGGCACCCCAGAATACGAAAAATGGCAGCTCGATATGTCACTGGTGCACGGCAAGGCCGAAATCATCATCGGCAAGCAGCGCCACGGCCCCACCGGAACGGTGGAAGTGCAGTTCGAGGGTCAGTTCACCCGGTTCAGCGATCTGGCGCAGGACGGCAACTTGCCGACCGGGGGCTATTGAGGCGCGGCCAAGGTTGAACCGTAGCGTTTGGCCGCGTAAAACTGTGGCATGAACGTGGCCCCCGATCCCAAGTCCATCCCGCAAGGCACCCTGTTCTCGCCCGAGGCGAACCAAGCGGTCGCGCTTGTGACCGCAACCGGCCTGCTAACGGTCGATCTCGACGCCATCGTCGCCAACTGGCGCAAGCTCGAGAAGACGGCGGTGCCGGCCGAATGCGCAGCCGTGGTCAAGGCGGACGCCTATGGCTGCGGCGCCGAACAGGTCGCGCGCGCCCTCGCAGGTGCCGGCTGCAAGACGTTCTTCGTCGCAACCCTCGATGAGGCCCGCGTGGTCCGTGCCGCGGTGCCGGCGGCTTCGATCTATGTGCTTGGCGGCTTCTTCCAGAACACCGGCGAGGCCTATGCTAAGATCGACTGCAAGCCTGTCATCGGCGACCTCAACGAGCTCGCCGAATGGGACGTGTTCTGCCGCCGTTCCGGCTGGTCCGGCGGCGCCGCCATTCACATCGATACCGGCATGAACCGGCTCGGCCTCACCGTCACCGAGGCGCAAGGCATCATCCCCCGCATCAACGCCGGCGATCACGGCATTACGCTCGTGATGAGCCACCTTGCCTCCGCCGAGCTGCTCAACAATCCGGCTAACGCCAGGCAACTTTCTGCCTTCCGCGAGATCGCGAGCCTGTTTTCCGGCGTCCCGGCGTCGCTGGCAAACTCGTCTGGCATCTTCCTGGGCGCCCAGTTCCAGTTCGATCTGGTGCGGCCGGGCTGCGCGCTCTATGGCATCAACCCGACGCCCGAAGCCGACAACCCGATGCTGCCGGTCGTCGAGCTGAAGGCCCGCATCGTGCAGATCCGCAACGTCGAGCGCGGCGAGACCGTCGGCTATGGCGGTACCTGGACGGCGCGGCGTCCGACCAGAATAGCGGTCGTTTCCGCAGGTTATGCCGACGGCTATTTCCGTGCGGCCAGCGCCAATGACGGCACTCGGGGAGCCGAGGTAGTGGTCGCCGGCAAGCGCTGCCCGATTGCGGGGCGGGTTTCGATGGACCTGACGGCAGTCGACGTCACCGATCTCGACAAGAATGCGGTACGTCGCGGCCAATGGGTGACGCTGATCGGCGAAGGCATCACGGTCGACGAACTCGCCCATCATTTCGGCACCATCGGCTACGAAGTGATGACCAGCCTCGGCAAGCGCTACGCGCGGATTTACAAGGGCGGCAACGCCACTGCAGAGGCCCCTGCTCCGCCTCCAGCGGAGCCGGCTGTCGCATCCAGTTAGTTCTTGTTCTCAAGTGTTGCTTCGCGGCGTTTCTTGTCGAGGTCGTCCACGGCTTTTGCACGCGCCACCGATCGGACCGTCCAAAAGGCAACATTCGGCAGACAGCACCCAGCCGCCGAACGACTTCTCGAAGTCAGGCTTGCAGGCCGCAAGTTGCCGAGGACGCGACAATCAAGGCAACAACTGCAAAACCCGATGCTGGCGTGTTGCCCAGTCCTACTGTTTCTTCCGGCTGGCCAACACTTGCTTGCAGGCGTCGCTGAGTTGGTGATGCTGCTTGTTCAGACATGCGACGACACGGCCGCCGCCGGGCAGCGTGCCGGCGCAATATTTGTCATAGTCCGCCTTGCAGGCGCCGCGCTGGTCGGCGGTTTGAGCAACTGCGACTCCGGAGCATCCAATGGCGAGCACGAGAATGGCGAAACGTAGTATCGACATAGAATCTCCGAGTGTCAGGCGAAGCACAGTGATGCCAGCTACCTCTACATGAAGATCGCGACCTTCAACATTAATAATGTCAACCGCCGCCTGCCCAACCTGTTGCGCTGGCTACGCGCAGCGAAGCCCGAAATTGTCTGTCTACAGGAACTGAAATCGACCGATGCCGAGTTCCCGATTATGGCGATCGAGAAGGCTGGCTATGGCGCGGTGTGGCGCGGACAGAAGACCTGGAACGGCGTTGCTATCCTGGCGCGCAACGCGGAGCCAGTATTGACCCGCACTGCGCTACCCGGCGATCGCAATGATGAAGAGGCGCGCTATATCGAAGCCGCCATCAACGGCATCCTGGTCACCAGCATCTATCTGCCGAACGGCAACCCGCAGCCGGGACCGAAATTCGATTACAAGCTCGACTGGTTCAAACGACTGCGGTCGCACGCCGCAAAACTGCTCAAGCAGGACATCCCTGTGGTGCTGGCCGGCGACTACAACGTCGCACCGACCGAGCTCGATATCTACCCAACCAAGTCGTGGGACAAGGACGCACTGATCCAGCCGAAGAGCCGCGCCGCGTTCAAGGCGCTGGTAGACCAGGGCTGGACCGATGCGATCCGGACCCTGCATCCGTCAAAGCCGATGTTCACGTTCTGGGACTATAAGCGCAACCGATGGCCGCGCGATGCCGGATTACGGCTCGATCACCTGCTGCTGAGCCCATCAATTGCGCCGCGCCTGATCAAGGCCGGCATCGACCGGAAAATGCGCGGAGAGGAAGACGCCAGCGACCATGCGCCGGCGTGGATCGTCCTGCGCTAGAATCATTGCGCACTGCGAAACCGGAGTTGCTATGCTTCGGGCAAGCTTCAAAACGAAGGCGGAGGAATGCGCGTGGGAATTCCGAGAATAGTCGCGGCAATTATCGCGCTTTTTTGTGTGCCTGTGAATTTCGCTGCATCCGCCAATGATGATTACCCTTCCCGCCAAATCACGCTGACGCACGGATTTGGTGCCGGCGGCAATGCCGATGCGATCGCACGTATTGTGGCCGACGGCCTGTCCCGGCGACTTGGCAAGCCCGTCATCGTGGAAGCCCGTCCCGGGGCCGGCGGCAACATTGCATCGGATCGCACCGCGAAAGCCGCGCCGGACGGCTATACGCTGATCATGCTGACCGGCGGCCACGCAGCCTCGGCGGCGATGTACAAGGCGCTGCCGTTCGACCCGGTCGAGGATTTTCAGATGATTTCGACGGTGGTGTTCTTTCCCTTCGTCATCGCCGTCAAATCGAGCCACCGCTTTCAGACGCTTGCCGACCTGATTGTGGAAGCGAAAGCCAAGCCGGACACGCTGACCTACAGCTCGGTCGGCGTCGGATCGACGCAACATCTGGTCGGCGAATTGCTGTCGTCGATGACCGGCATCAAAATGATTCACGTGCCCTACAAGGGCGGCGGCGGCCCCATCAACGACCTCCTTGGCGGCCAGATCGACATCCTGATCGACACGCTGACGATCACGGCCCCGCAACTCACCGCCGGTACAATACGAGGCCTCGGCGTGACCAGCGAAAAGCCGTGGTTTTCAATTCCCGGCGTGCCGCCGATCGCCGCAACCGTCCCCGGTTACGAGGTTCGATCCTGGCTCGGTATCGCGACCAGCAAGAATGTCCCTCAACCCATCGCCGAGAAACTCAATCGGGAATTACGCGCCGTGCTCGAGACGCCTGACATCAAGGACAAGCTCCAGGCCATGGGAAACCAGGTCCGCAGCGGTTCGCCGGAGGACATGCGCAGCATGATCGCGTCAGAGATCTCCCGCTGGAAGCAGGTCATCGATACCGCGGGAATTCAGAAACAATGATCCGCCTTTAGCGGATCAGCCCTTGCGGGTGTGGCCCCACGCCGCGTCCCAGTCTTCGCCCGCGGCATCGATGACGCGGCCGTCGGCCTCGAAGAACTTGTTCGGCACTTGGAAGATCGCCAGCATCAGCCCGCCTTGGGGACACCAGGCGACGTGGCGGCTGCCCTCTTCGCGCCAGATGAATTCGCCGGCCTTGCATTCGATGCCCTTCGCCGGGCCTTCCTTGTCGACGAGCGAACCTTCGAGCACGTAAGTTTGCTCGATGTTGACGTGTTCGTGGTCAGGCAGCACCGCGCCCGGCGCAAACCGCATCAGCGCGGTCATCAGGCCGGTCTTGCGGTCGAACAAGAGCGTCTTGGCTTCGCATCCGGGAAAGCGGGTCTTTTGCCATTCCATGCTATCGGGGCGAACCAGATGGGAATGCGCGTCTGCGGTCTGCGCATTTGCCGGCGTCACAGCGTCCATGGCGATCCTCCGTTCTGCTTATTTTGCCGCGATCCTAGCAGCTTTGCCTCTCGCCGCCAGCCGGCAGGTGTGCGCTGCGGCGATGCTGTCTTGCTCGCACCCGCTGCCGGTTATAGGATCGTCATACGTGCCGCTCTCGTGGATCACGGCTTGAAAATGACAGCTCTGCAACATTCGCTGATTTGCAAGGGATGCTGGGAGCAGATGCATCTGCCGGTGCCGCTTCGCGGCGTGGTCTCAGCGCCATTTCGCGCGTTCGGCATTCGTCCAAGCCGGATGAACCCCAATACCTGCACCATCTGCGAGCTGATGTTCACAAAGGTGATGCGGGCCCGCAAGATCACCATTGATGCGACCATCATGTTTGCCGACCTGCGCGGCTACACCAGCCTATCCCAATCGCAGTCAGCCGATGCCGTCTCTGGACTGCTCGACGCATTCTACGATGAATGCGCCAGCGCGATCTGGGAGCATGACGGACTTCTCAACAAGACGATCGGCGACGCGGTGATGGCGATCTTCAACTTTCCGCTGCGGCGGGAGGAGCATGCCAGAAACGCCGTCCTCGCCGCGCGAGAACTTCAGACGAACTGGCGCGAGCGGCGCGAGGCGCTGGTTGCCGCGCATGGCCTCACCGCGAACGAACTAGGGATCGGCATCGGCATCCATTCCGGCGAACTAAGTTTTGGCGAGTTCGGCCGATCTCACCGGGACCTGACGGCGATCGGCACGGTCGTCAACACCGCCTCCCGGGCCCAGTCGGTCGCCGAAGCCGACCAGATCCTGGTAACGAAGGCGGTGTTTGACCGCGCCCAGCCAGATTTGAAGGACAGTTCTTCGAAGGCATTCCAGCTCAAGGGATTTGATGTCCCGATTGAGCTTTACGTCGCCTAGCGTGAGCGGGGCGCTCTGCGGTCAGCGCAATGGCAGCTTCCCTTGATTGACACGATCGGCTCCCTTTCGAGTGATATTAGGCCCTCGTAACCTGAGCCTGCTGCCACCATGATGTCAGCATCAGGAATCACGAAAGACTGCAGCTTGGGCTTCCTCTTCGTCCTCATTGTCGGCCTGCTCGCCGGCACCATCTCAGGCATTGTCGGCACCGGCTCGTCGATCATGCTGATGCCGGTATTGGTCTATCAATACGGACCGAAGGAAGCCGTTCCGATCATGGCGGTCGCGGCGGTGATGGCGAACCTGGCGCGCATTCTCGCCTGGTGGCGCGAGGTCGACTGGCGCGCCTGCCTCGCCTATTCGGCCACGGGCATTCCGGCTGCCGCGCTTGGCGCACGGACGTTGCTCGCGCTGCCTTCGCATGCCGTCGATATCGCGATCGGCCTGTTTCTCATCGCTATGGTGCCGCTACGGCATTGGCTGGCCCGTCATCAACTCAAAGCGCAGCTCTGGCATCTGGCAGTCGGTGGCGCCGTTATCGGCTATCTCACGGGCATCGTGGTTTCGACCGGGCCGCTCAGCGTGCCACTGTTTCTATTTTATGGGCTGACCAAAGGCGCCTTTCTCGCCACCGAAGCCGCAAGCTCGCTCGGCCTCTATCTCAGCAAGTCAGTCACCTTCGAGCGCTTTGGCGCGCTGACGCCTGATATCGCGCTAAAAGGGCTGGTCGCCGGCTCCTCCCTCATGTTTGGCGCCTTCATCGCCAAACGCTTCGTGCTGCGTCTTCAGCCCGACGTCTTTCGGCTGCTGATGGATGGAATCATGCTGGCCGCTGGTGTCACCCTGCTGTGGACCGCATTTTCATAGGAATCCGGCGCACCGCCTGAACCATTCCCCATCAGCTGCCGACCAAGTGGACGCGTGTCACATCCATTCGGCAAGTGACCATAGATCAGTGCCGGTCATGGATTCGCATCACCCACGTCCGGAGAGACTGAAATGCCCAGGGGAATCATCGGCGCCATCGGCGCCGTCATTGTCATCGCCATCATCGCTGCGGGAAGCTGGTACACCGTCGATCAAACCGAGCGCGGCGTGAAGCTGCGCTATGGCGCCGTCATCGGCACCGCGCAGCCGGGCTTGGGCTTCAAGGTCCCGCTGATCGACAGTGTCGAAAAGGTCAGCGTCAAGACCTTCACCTATGCCTGGGACAAGATGAACTCCTATTCCTACGACCAGCAGCCGGCCGACCTCAAGATCAGCGTCACCTTGCGCGCCTCGCCGGACAAGGTGGCCGATCTCTATGCCAAGTTTGGCGGACTGGACACCGCGGTCAAACAGGTGGTCAGCCCGGCCGTCAATCAGCAGGTCAAGATCGTGTTCGGCCGCTACACGGCCGTGAAGGCGATCCAGGAGCGCGGAGCGCTGAACTCAGCGATCAAGGACGCGATCACGACATCGCTGAAGGACGACCCGATGATCATGATCGAGAGCGTCCAGCTTGAAAACATCGAGTTCAGCGCAAACTATCTGCATTCGATCGAGCAGCGCATGTTGGCCGAGGTCGAGGTGCAGAAGCTGCAGCAGAATGCCGAGCGCGAAAAGGTGCAGGCGCAGATCACCGTCACGCAGGCGACTGCCAAGGCCAATGCCGTCCGCGCCGAGGCGCAGGCCGCGGCCGACGCGCTGCGGCTGAACGGCGAAGCGCGCGCCACCAATATCAGGATCACCGGCGAGGCCGAAGCCGCGGCCATCGAGGCCCGCGCCAAGGCGCTCGGCACCAACCCGAACCTGGTCACGCTGGTGCAGGCCGAACGCTGGAATGGCGTGCTGCCGACCACGATGGTGCCGGGCTCATCGGTGCCGTTTGTGTCAGTGAAATAGGGCAAATGACATGAACGACAGCGCTCAAGCTAAATCTGGGGGCGCTGTCGTTTCACAGCTTGGCCTCAATGACTGTGCTAGTGCTTTGCTAGAAACGCCAGTACGGCGCGATCAAAAGCATCCGGATTTTCGGAAGGCACCGTGTGTGAGCTTCCGTTAATGACGATCCTCTCGCGATTTGGCAGGCAAACCTCTAGCTGGTCCATGATCCGATGAAAGAACTTGGGACTTCGCTCGCCATTGGACAATAGCGTCGGCACCTTGATCGCTTTGGCCATATCACACGTGAAAACCGGCCTGGGGCGCTTTGTCGTGGCATCAGCTTGGTAGGAGGCCACGTTGTCCGCGTTCATCTTCTTGTCGGCGTCGGAACGTCGCTCATAAGCGCCGGGTCCACCGACAGCATTTACGAAAAGCGGGATGCCGGCTTTTGTGTCGCCAGCCTTTAGGGCCTCTCTTGCTGGTGCAATACCAGCGCCCCACGCCTTCAACATCTCGGCTGAATCGGAAATGCCAACCAGTATGCCGGCGGCAGGCGGTTCATTCAGGACAAGGCTGACAACCATTTCAGGATGGGCGGCGGCAAAGAACAATGCGACGTGTGCGCCCGACGAGTGTGCAACCACCCGCACCTTTGACAAACCCAGAGCCTGCAGCAAGGCTGCCAAGTCTTCGCCATGCACGTCTGCAGCCCCATCCGGCATTCCATCCGGGTCCACTTCGTTCGGGTAATTGTTGCGGCGGCTGTAGGCGATAGCACGATACCGCTCAGCAAACTTGGGCAGGTGATTCAGCCACATCCGGTAATCCTGAAGCCCGCCGTGGACGAATATGACCGGCTCACCTTGGCCAACTTCGACGTAAGCGAGTTCGGTGCCATTGACAGAAACGCGCTTCACCTCGTTTGCGCGGCTCGTTGGAGCGTTCACGAAAACTAACAGTGCCGTAATGAAATAAAGAGCGGGGCGGAGCATCGCATCTCTCCTGTTTGACACGTCAGCGATATTGGCGGCTTTGATCCGGACCAGAACCACCAAATGGACGGTACATGCTTGCCCGTGACCATTCCATGCTATGGACGACGGCGGGACCTCTGGAAAGCGACTCACCTTCTTCATGGCCAAATCCACCCTCTCCTTCGTCTGCCAGAACTGCGGCGCGGCGTATAACCGCTGGCAGGGCAAGTGCGATTCCTGCGGCGAGTGGAACACGCTTGCCGAGGAAGACACGACCGGTGCAACGTCGATGCCGGTCTCGGTCCGCTCGCGGCGCAAGGGCCGGACGTTTGCGCTGGAATCGCTGACGGGCAAAAGCAACGACGCCCCTCGCCTGCCCTCCGGGATGACCGAGCTCGACCGTGTCACCGGCGGCGGTTTTGTACGTGGCTCGGTGCTGTTGGTCGGGGGCGATCCCGGCATTGGTAAATCGACGCTGCTCACGCAGGCTACCAGCATGCTGGCCCGGGCCGGGCATCGCGCGGTCTATATTTCAGGCGAAGAGGCCGTGGCGCAGGTGCGGCTGCGCGCCGAGCGGCTCGGATTGGCGGACGCGCCGGTGCAACTCGCCGCCGAAACCTCCGTCGAGGACATCGTCTCGACTTTGTCAGAGGGCGCGGTGCCGCGGCTGATCGTGATCGATTCGATCCAGACCATGTGGACCGACACCGTGGAATCAGCGCCGGGAACGGTGACGCAGGTCCGCGCCTCGGCACAGGCGCTCATTCGATTCGCCAAGAAAACCGGTGCTGCGATCATCCTGGTCGGGCACGTCACCAAGGACGGCCAGATCGCAGGTCCCCGCGTGGTCGAGCACATGGTCGACGCGGTGCTGTCGTTCGAGGGCGAAGGCTCGCAGCATTTCCGCATTTTGCGCGCGATGAAGAATCGTTTTGGCCCGACCGACGAAATCGGCGTGTTCGAGATGACGGGGCTAGGTCTTCGCGAGGTTTCCAACCCCTCCGAATTGTTCCTCTCTGAACGCGATCTGGGCAGCCCGGGAACGGCGGTTTTTGCCGGGATCGAAGGCACCCGCCCCGTCCTGGTGGAATTGCAGGCATTGGTGGCGCCGACCACGCTCGGCACCCCCAGGCGGGCGGTGGTGGGTTGGGATCCGAGCCGGCTGTCGATGGTGCTGGCGGTGCTGGAGGCCCATTGCGGGGTCAAATTGTCCGGCTACGACGTCTATTTGAACGTGGCGGGGGGCTTGCGGATCCAGGAGCCCGCGGCTGATCTCGCGGCGGCCGCCGCCCTGGTATCGTCGTTGGTAAACGCGCCGTTACCAACAGACGCGGTCTATTTCGGCGAGATTTCGCTCTCCGGCGCGGTCCGGCCGGTGGCGCAGACCTCGGCCCGATTGAAAGAGGCCGCGAAGCTGGGCTTTGGCCGCGCGGTTCTGCCTGAATCGGCGCGCGGAGAGGTTGGCGGCGATGGTGGGCTTGCGCTGAACAGCATCGGCGGACTAACCAGCCTGGTGGCCGAAATCGCGGCGCGCGGCAGCCCGAGGGGCAACCGGGACACCAGTCGCGAGGGTGCGGCAGAGAAAAATGCCACACCGGCGCGATTCCGTCGTGAAAACAGCTAAAGCGGCGTGACGCGCCGGGCCCTCGCCGCTATACAACGCGCGCGAAAGGCGGGCGGGATGGCAGCATATCCGGCCTTGCGGGATACGCCGTCTGCCCTTCACTTGGGGTGACCCTGAGCCGCCGATTCGCTGTCTAAAGGACTTACGAGCGGACCTGACCAGCCGATGCCGATAACGATACTCGATCTCGTCCTGCTCGGAGTGATGCTGATTTCGGGCCTGCTCGCCATGGTGCGCGGCTTCATGCGCGAAATCCTGTCGATCGCAGCCTGGGGCGCGGCGGCGCTGGTGACGCTGTATGCCTTCTCGAAGCTGCTGCCGACCGCCAAGGCCTATTTCAACAATGATACTGTGGCCTCCGTGGTGGTGGTGGCCGGCACCTTCATCGGCACTCTGATCGTGGTTTCCGTGATCACAGTGCGGATTTCGGACATGATCCTGGATTCCCGGATCGGCGCGCTGGATCGCACGCTTGGATTCCTGTTTGGGTTGGGTCGTGGCCTTTTGATCGTAGTGGTCGCCTTCCTGTTCTTTAGCTGGCTGGTCCCGGACAAGCAGAGGCCGGACTGGATCACCGGTGCAAAATCCCGGGTGGTGCTGCAGGGAACCGGGGATTGGCTAATGTCGCTCTTGCCTGACGATCCCGAGAACACCATCTTAAAGAGATTCAAGAAGAATAAACCGGAAGACGATCAAACTGACGCCGACCAGGCAGCGCCTGCGTCCGGCGATGGCTACAGTAAACCTGCCCGCGACAGCCTTAAAAAGCTGATCGAGAAACCCGCGGGCCGCTAATTTCTGGCCAAAAAAGAGAGGCGATGGACGCGATGCAAAACCCTTCCGATCCCGCCGGCCAACTCGATGTAAATCTTGGCATCGAGTTGCAGGACGATCTCGAAGGCGACACGCTACGCGAGGAATGCGGCGTGTTCGGCATCTTCGGCCACCCCGAGGCCTCCGCCATCACGGCGCTGGGACTACACGCCCTCCAGCATCGCGGCCAGGAAGCCGCCGGGATCGTCTCCTTTGACGGCAGCCGTTTCCATTCCGAACGCCGCCTCGGCCTTGTCGGCGATACTTTCTCCCGCCGCGAAGTGATCGAGCGCCTGCCCGGCATTATGGCGGTCGGCCATGTCCGCTATTCCACGACCGGCGCCACCATCCTGCGCAACGTGCAGCCGCTGTTCGCCGAGCTCAATGCAGGCGGTTTCGCGGTCGGCCATAACGGCAATCTCACCAACGGACTGACGCTGCGCCGCGAACTGGTGAAGAACGGCGCCATGATGCAGTCGACCACCGACACCGAAGTGATCCTGCATCTGGTCGCACAGTCCAAACGCAGCCGTTTCATCGACCGTTTCATCGAGGCGTTGCGCGCGATCGAGGGCGCCTATTCGCTGGTGTCGCTCACCAACAAGAAGCTGGTTGGCGCCCGCGATCCGCTCGGCATCCGACCGCTGGTGCTCGGCGATCTCGATGGCTGTCCGATCCTGACTTCGGAAACCTGCGCGCTCGACATGATCGGCGCCAAATATGTGCGCGACGTCGAGCCCGGCGAGATCGTCGTGTTCGACGAGGAAGGCGCCCATAGCCACAAGCCGTTTCCGCCAAAACCGCCGCGGCCCTGCATCTTCGAGTACATCTACTTCTCACGGCCGGATTCGATCGTCGGCGGCCGTTCTGTCTATGAGGTCCGAAAGGCCTTCGGCGCGCAGCTTGCCCGCGAAAGCCATGTCGAAGTCGACGTCGTGGTGCCGGTGCCGGACTCTGGCGTGCCTGCCGCCGTCGGTTACAGCCAGCATTCCGGCGTGCCGTTCGAACTCGGCATCATCCGCAACCACTATGTCGGCCGCACCTTCATCCAGCCGACGCAAAGCGTGCGCGAACTCGGCGTCCGCATGAAGCATTCTGCCAACCGCGCCGCGATCGAAGGCAAGCGGATCATCCTGATCGACGACTCGCTGGTGCGCGGCACCACATCGAAGAAGATCGTGCGCATGATGCGCGATGCCGGCGCGCGCGAAGTCCACTTCAGGCTCGCTTCGCCGCCGATCCTGTATCCCGATTATTACGGCATCGATCTGCCGGACCGCGGCGGACTTCTCGCCGCCACCCATACGCTGGAAGAGATGCGCGACATCATCGGCGCGGATTCGCTGGCGTTCCTGTCGATCGACGGCATGTACCGCGCGATGGGCGAACCGGGCCGCGATCCCGCCAATCCGAAATTCTCCGACCATTGCTTCACGGGTGCCTATCCGACCCACCTTACCGACCAGACCCAGGTCGAGCCGCAGCCGCGGCAATTGTCGCTGCTGGCGGAAGCGAGCTGAGTTTGTCGTCCCTGCGAAAGCAGGGACGCATAGCCACCGGCCTTCGTTTTTCGAAGACCAATAGCTACGAGCACCTGCCGCCATTATAACCTTCATGGCGTATGTAGGACGACGATTTGCTAGAGTCCATTCAATGACCAAACCCCTCGCCTCACGCATCGCGCTCGTGACTGGCGCCTCGCGCGGCATCGGCTACGCCACGGCGCGCGCGCTCGCCCGCGCCGGCGCGCACATCGTTGCTGTCGCACGCACGCAAGGCGGCCTTGAGGAGCTCGACGACGAGATCAGGAAGGACGGCGGCAGCGCCACGTTGGTGCCACTCAACCTAACCGATTTCGACGGCATCGCGCGGCTCGGCGCAGCGCTGCATGAGCGTCACGGCAAGCTCGACATTCTCGTCGGCAATGCCGGCGTCGCCGGTCCCTCCTCGCCGCTTGGGCATATCGAGCTGAAACCGTGGAATGATGTGTTCGCGGTGAACGTCACCGCGAACTTCCAGCTCATCCGCTGCATGGACCCGTTGCTCAAGGTCTCGGACGCAGGCCGCGCCGTGTTCGTGACATCGGGCGTTGCCAGCAAGGCGAATGCCTATCAGGCCCCCTACGCGGCCTCGAAGGCCGCGCTGGACACGCTGGTGCGCTCGTGGGCCAACGAAACCGTGAGCACGAAACTGCGCGTCAATCTGTTCAGCCCCGGCCCGATCCGCACCCGCATGCGCGCCAGCGTATTTCCCGGCGAAGACCCGATGACGCTGGATACGCCGGAGCAGGCGGCGGAATTCATCGTGCCGATGTGCACGCCGGAATGGACCGAGACGGGCAAACTCTATGACTACAAGGCCCGCACGCTGATGAGCTTTCATCCGCCGGCTTGAGCATCCTACGAACCGTGCGAGCGCAGCGAAGCAATCCATTTTGCCGCTTGTTGAGACATGGATCGCTTCGTCGCTTTCGCTTCTCGCAATGACGGCGTCAAACCGTTGACTCCCCGACCGCTGCACGATTGACTGCTTTCCCAAGCGGGAGAAACCCGCCAAGAAAAATCATCGGGAGGCCTTCATGACGCCGACGCGCAAACGCGCCCGCCGAAATCTCTCCAAAGCCATTGCTGTCTGCTTCACCGCCGTAGTGCTAATTGCGGCGCCGGATTCCTCGCGGGCCGGCGACATTCGCACCTTCGCAGTCGATGCATCCTGGCCAAAGCCGCTGCCGAACAACTGGATCCTCGGCCAGGTCGGCGGCATCACCGTCGATGCGCAGGGCCACATCTGGGTGATCCATCGCCCGCGCTCGCTGACTGACGACGAAAAAGGCGCGACGCTGAACCCGCCGCGGTCGAAATGCTGCGTCCCGGCGCCGCCGGTGCTCGAGTTTGACGCCGAGGGCAATCTCTTGCGCTCCTGGGGCGGCCCCGGCGACGGCTACGAATGGGTCGGCCGCGAGCATGGCATCGAAGTGGACGAGAAAGGCTTTGTGTGGGTCGGCGGCAACGCCGACAACGACAATGCGATCCTGAAATTCACCCTAGACGGCAAGTTCGTGATGCAGATCGGCAAGATCGCGCCGAGCAAGGGGTCCAACGATACGACACAGCTTGGCAAGCCCGCCGAGACCGCGATCGACAAGGACGCCAACGAAATCTTCGTTGCCGACGGCTATGGCAATCGCCGCATCATCGTGTTCGATACCACGACCGGCGCCTACAAGCGGCACTGGGGCGCCTACGGCAAGCCGCCGAGCGACGAAAAGCAACCGCTCTACGATCCCAACGGACCGGCCCCGCAGCAATTCGCCAACCCCGTGCATTGCGTGAAGCTCGCCAACGACGGGTTGCTCTATGTCTGCGATCGCATCAACAACCGCATCCAGGTGTTCAGGAAAGATGGAACCTTCGTTAAGGAATGGTTCTACGAAAAGAATACGCGGGGCAACGGCGCGGTCTGGGACATCGCGATCTGGCCCGACCCGAAGCAGACTTATTTGTTGAGCGCCGACGGCGAGAACAACGAAATACGGGTGCTGAAACGCGACGACGGTACCGTGGTCGGCAGTTTTGGCCGCAGCGGCCGCAATGCGGGGCAGTTCCACTGGGTTCACGCGATGGCGGTGGATGCCAAGGGCAACGTCTATACGGCCGAAGTTGATACCGGAAAGCGGATCCAGAAGTTCAAATTGACTTCGAACGCGCTACGATAGGCGCATTGCAAAACCATCCCGGGCTGGGAAGATCGCCGGGAAATGCCGGGCCGGATGACGCAGAAATCCGCCCGGCATCAACCGATGGAGGAAACAAATGAAAACTAAACTTGTGCGGAATTCCGCCGCGTTGATCGTGCTTGCGAGCTTGTGTCTCGCAGGCCCTGCCTTCGCCCAGGACAAGACCGTCAAGATCGGCGTGCTCAACGACATGTCGAGTCTCTATGCCGACATCGGCGGACCAAACTCGGTGGTTGCGGTCAAGATGGCGGTCGAGGATTCCGGCCTCACCAAAAAGGGCTGGAAGATCGACGTCGTGAGCGGCGATCACCAGAACAAGCCCGATGTCGGCGTGAACCTCGCGCGGCAATGGATCGACAACGATAAGGTCGATGCGATCGCGGATACGCCGAATTCCGGTGTCGCTCTCGCCGTCAGCAATCTCGTCAAGGAAAAGAACGCAGTGCTGCTGAACTCCGGTGCGGCGACCGCCGATCTCACCGGCAAGGCCTGCACGCCGAACACGATCTCCTTCACCTATGATACCTACATGCTGGCGACCGGCACCGGCAAGGCGCTGACCAAGGCGGGCGGCGATAGCTGGTTCTTCCTGACCGCCGACTATGCCTTCGGTCACGCGCTCGAGCGCGACACGTCGGCTGTCGTGACCGCCAACGGCGGCAAGGTGCTCGGCGGCGTGAAGCATCCGCTGAACACGTCGGACTTCTCGTCCTTTCTGCTGCAGGCGCAGGCGTCCAAGGCCAAGGTCGTCGGCCTTGCCAATGCCGGTGGCGACACCACCAACTCGATCAAGCAGGCCTCCGAATTCGGCATCGTCGCGGCCGGCCAGAAGCTCGCCGCGCTCCTCCTGTTCATCAACGACGTGCACTCGCTCGGGCTGAAAACCGCGCAGGGCCTGACGTTCACGGAATCCTTCTACTGGGACATGAACGACCAGACGCGCGCCTGGTCGAAGCGGTTTTCAGCACTTGCCAATAAGAACGCGATGCCCTCGATGACGCAGGCCGGCAACTACGCCATGGTGCTGCATTATCTGAAGGCGATGGAAGCGCTCGGCGGCAATCCGCATGACGGCGCCAAGGTGGTCGCCAAGATGAAGGAATTGCCGACCGACGATCCGCTGTTCGGCAAAGGCCCGCTGCGTGCCGACGGACGCCGCCTCATTCCGGCCTATCTGTTCGAGGTGAAGAAGCCGGAAGAGTCGAAGGGACCGTGGGATTATTACAAACAGATCGCCACGATTTCGGCAGAAGACGCCGCCAAGCCGCTGGAAGCCAGCGAGTGTCCGCTGGTGAAGAAGTGACGGCGTAGTCGCGCCGTAGGGTGGGCAGAGGCGCTCTCGCGCCGTGTCCACCATCTATCCCGGTTATAACTCCAGTGGTGGGCACGCTTACGTTTGCCCACCCTACAATTCAGCGCTTCTTGCCCGCCAGCGTCCGCCACGCAATCACCAGCCCCAATCCCAGCAACGCTGCCGCCAACAGAAACGGTGCGCCCGGCATTTTCACCGGCGCCTGATCGCTGATGAAATAGGCGAACGTCAGCGTAAATAGAAATGGTCCCGCCATCTGGGCGATGCTGTTGACGCTGTTGGTCGCGCCCTGCAACTGGCCCTGCTGATCCGGCGCAACTAGTTGCGTCGTCAGTGCCTGGACCGCCGCCCCCGCCACGCCCCACAGCGCCATCACGGGAATGCCGATCCAGAACAGTGGTCCGGTCGGAGCCGCACCATAGATGAAGAATCCCAGCGCTCCGCAGGCGAGCCCGAGCAGCAGCGCCCGGCGCTCGCCGAGGCGCGTGACGATCGGCCCGACGCCGGCACCCTGTACCACCATGGCGCAGACGCCGACCAACGCCAGCGTGAGACCTACCGTCTTCGTATCCCAACCATAGCGGTAGGTGGCGTAGAGCACGAAGGTGGACGGCAGCACCACATGCGCGACCTGGCCGAAGAAATTCGCCAGCGACAGGCCAGCGAGAATCCGGTTCGAGCGCAACAGATGCAATGCGCCGATCGGGCTGGCGCTTTTCCAGTGAAACGGTGCGCGCCGCTCCCGCGGCAACGACTCGGGCAGAATCAGCCAGCCGTACAGCGCGTTCGCAAAGCTCAAACCCGCAGCGACCCAGAATGGCAAGCGTGGATCCATGCCGCCAAGCAGGCCGCCGATGGCGGGGCCCAGAATGAAGCCGGCGCCGAACGCCGCGCCGATCTTGCCGAACACCGCGGCGCGCCGTTCCGGCGGCGTCACGTCGGCGATATAGGCAAAGGCCGTGGAAATGCTCGCCGAGGTGATGCCCGAGATCACCCGCCCGATGAACAGCCAGGTCAGCGACGGCGCCAGCGCCATCAACACGTAATCCAGCGCCAGCCCGAAATTCGACAGCAGTACCACCGGCCGCCGGCCGAACCGGTCCGAGAGCGCCCCGAGGATCGGCGAGAACAAAAACTGCATCAGCGCCCAGGCGGTACCGAACAAGCCAAAGATCCGCGCGGCCGTAGCCGTGTCGTTATCGACAAAGCTCTCCACGAGCTTGGGCAGGATCGGCAGGATCAGGCCGAGCGCGAGCATGTCGAGCAAAATGGTGACGAAGATAAAGGCCGCTGCGCCGCTGCGCACCGGCGGCCTATCGTCGGCAACGGCGGCGGACGCCTGTTCGCTCATGACGGGCGCTTGCGCTTGTGCGCGAACGGGTTGGCCTTTTCGCGCAGCGTGATGCGTATCGGCGTGCCCGGCAGATCAAAAGCCTCGCGCAGGCTGTTGGTGAGATAGCGCAAGTAGGATTGCGGCACGGCGTCCGCGCGCGAGCAGAACAGCACGAAACTCGGCGGACGCCCCTTGGTCTGGGTTATGTAATTCAGCTTCAGCCGGCGGCCGGACACCGCGGGCGGCGGATTGGCGTCGACTGCCTGCTCGAACCAGCGATTGAGCGCGGCCGTCGGCACGCGCTTATTCCAGACTGCGTAGGCGTCCTGGATTGCAGTCATCAGGCGATCGATGCCCTCGCCCATCAAGCCGGACACGGCGACGATGGGGGCACCCTTCACCTGCGGCAGCCAGTGATCGGCATCGCTGCGCAGCGCCGAAATCAGGTGGGGCTTGCGCTCCATCAAATCCCATTTGTTGACCGCGAGCACGATCGCCCGCCCCTCCCGCTCGATCAAATCGGCAATACGCAGATCCTGTTCCTCGAACCGGTTCTGCGCATCCATCATCATCACGACGACTTCGGCAAAGCGCACCGCGCGTAGCGCGTCCGCCACCGACAATTTTTCCAGCTTCTCCTCGATCCGCGACCGCCGCCTTAAGCCAGCGGTGTCGAACACGCGAAAGCCGCGTCCCTGCCAGGTGATCTCTACGGCAATGGAGTCGCGCGTGGTACCCGCCTCCGCACTGGTCAGCAGCCGCTCCTCGCCCAGCAAATGATTGATCAGAGTTGACTTGCCGGCATTGGGACGGCCGACGATGGCGACGCGGATCGGACGCTGGGCGATATCCTCGTCGGATATGATGTCGTCGTCGTCGAACTCTTCCCGCTCTTCCGCTGGCTCCGGCATCAGTGCGGCAAGCGCGTCGTAGAGATCGCTCATGCCCTCGCCATGCTCGGCCGAAATCTGCACGGGATCGCCGAGCCCCAGCGCGTAGGATTCCATCGCGCCGATTTCGCCGTGCTTGCCCTCGCTCTTGTTGGCGACCAGCACCACCGGCTTGTTGGCGCGGCGCGCGAAATCGGCAAAGGCGCGATCGTTCGGCGTCAGGCCCGCACGGGCGTCGATCACGAACATCAGCGCATCGGCCAGGCCGATCGCGGCTTCGGTCTGCTCCTGCATCCGCGCCGTGAGCGAGCCCTTGGCGCCCTCGTCGAGGCCTGCGGTGTCGATCACGGTGAATTCGAGATCGCCGAGACGTGCGCTTCCCTCGCGGCGGTCGCGGGTGACGCCGGGCTCGTCATCCACCAGCGCGAGCTTCTGCCCGACCAGCCGGTTGAACAGCGTCGACTTGCCGACGTTAGGCCGGCCGATGATGGCGATCGTAAAGAACATAAATGATCCAAACGCCCTTTTTTGAAGAGCGTGTCAATCGAACGAAAACAACAAATCAGCGCGAGAAACTGCCGCTCGGCATTGGAGCCGGGAAAGCCGATTGTTGCGAAGATTGCGCGGGCGCGGCCGATTGATCGGGCGGTGGAGCCGTGGTGCGCTTGCGCACGATCTTGGCCGGCTTGGGCGCCGGCGGCGCAGCGGCGGTGCTGGCCTCATCCTCGGGAGCGGCGTCCGGATCCGCAGCCGCAGCGGCGGGTGCGGCAGCCTGCTTGCCCCTGGATTTCACGCCACGCTTCGATTTCGGTTCCTCCGGCGGAGGAGCCGCAGCGGCAGCCTGCGCGTTCGGGTCTTCAACCTGCTCCTGGCGGGTGCCCTTGTAGAGATCCTTCGGCACGCCCTGCTCAAGGCCCGGCACGCCTTCGGGGAAAACCGGCTTGCGCTCACCGGGCAGCTTCTTCTTGGTATCGAGGAAGTCGAGCAGATCGCTCGGATCGAAATTGCCCATGCTGCCGCAGCCCGCCAGCGCCCCCGAAAGCGCGATGAGGACGGCGGTTGCGATCAAACGTTGCGGGCGGCGCATATTGGATTTCCCAACTCGTTTTGCCGGCGTCAGCTCTTGGCGACCGGCGGCAGCAAGGCCTGCAGCGCTTCGGCACGCGAACGCAGGCTGGGCGGCGTTTCGCCGTCATTGGCGATCAGGTCCAGCCATTGCCGCGTCGCTGCGGCATCATTGGCACGCCAGGCCGACAGCGCCAGCAATTCGCGCGCGGTGTGACGAAAAGTGGCCCCTGGCGCAGTGGCGGCTTCCAGTCGGTCTTTCATATTGGGATAGCTGATGCTTTCCAGCAGCAACTGGGCCGCGCGAATCCGCGCGAGATCCTGCTCGGCGACGCCGACGCTGCGATCAGCCGCGATCTCGTCGAACATCTTTGCCGCGGCCTGCGGATCGCGGTTGGCGACTTCCGCCGCCATGCGCAAGCGTGCCAGCACGCGGTAGCCGAACGGCGCTCTCGCAACGAGATCGGCGAAGGCCGCTTCGGCCTCAGGGTGCTTGTTGGCTTCCGAAAGCTCGACCGCCTTGTCGAACGCCGCCCCCGCCTCGGCCGCCTTCTTGGCCTCCAGATACTGGTAGCCGCGCCAGCCGCCCACGGCGGCGATGATCAAAATCACGCCGGCGATGATCAGAAGCGAATACCGGTCCCACAGCTTTTTGAGCTGCTCGCGACGGACCTCCTCGTCTACTTCATCAAATAATTCAGACACTTAAAGGTATCCCATCCCCGAGGAACCGCAACTTCGGCGGCAGTATCGCGCGCCCGATCCCCGCATGGCCGGGGCGTAACCTATCGATATGGCGGTGGCAAGGCAAAGCGAGGCGGATCAAAGCGTTAACAGCGGCTCCCAGCCGCCGAAATCGGCTGGCAATGTTGACATCGCGGTTCAAAGTTTGGCGTAATCCCGGCCGCCTCCATTGTCGACTCGCCCCCCATTTTTCAGGTGTTTCATGCCTCGCCATGCGCTGGTTTCGATGCTGCTTGCCATCGGCCTGTTATCCCTAGCCGCAGCGTCACTGGCCGACGACGTCAAGCCGAAAGCGCCCGAGACGGCGTTCTCGGGCAAGTTGCGCCCGGATATTCTGGGCATCTCGACCGAATCGAACGCCGAATCCGCGCGCGCCATCTTTGACTCGCTGTTCAAGGGCCATACCGACACCAAGACCGACATCCAGCAGCAGAAGTTCGGCAACGGCGGTGCCAACTACGTCGCCGCGCTGAATTTCAGTCTCCCCGCCGGTTCGAAACAGAACGGCGAGATGCTCTCGACCAGCTTCTCCTCCCCTGCGAGCGCCAACCGCGCCTATTTCGTCGCCCGCAACATGACCTTTGCGCCGGACCAGCAGCCGTCGAAATCGGACATGATCAAGGAGATCATGGGCAAATACGGCGTGCCGACCATCGTCGGTGACCAGCATCTGTATTACATCTACCGCAAGGGCTCGATCATATCGGTCGGCGGCAAGTACAAGGAAGCGACTGCGCTCGAAGCCATCGACAAGCCGCTCGATCCGAGGGCCGCCGTCAAGCTCAACGGCGACACCGTCCGCGGCAGTTGCGTCGCGGTCGTCAAGCGCGCGCAGGCCAAAGCCAAGGAACCGAGCGCCATGCTGACCGAGGCCAAAGGCGCAAACTGCGATGGCGTATTGAGCGTGCAGCTCGTTCCGGGCACGCCGGCCGACCGTGTCGGCATCGCGCAATTCACTCTGCTGGACGTCAAGCAACTCGTCAGCGCCGCCGCGATCGACGGCGCCGCACTCGCCACCGGGCAGAGCGAGAGCGCGATGCCCAAAGGTAGCGCGCCGAAGCTCTAAGCCTGTCGCGCCGACGCGCGGCAGGCTTGGGACGACGGTTAGCGCGCTTATCGTTGCCAGACAGGCATTTTTGAAAGGTCGCGGCGTAACCGGAACCTTTCCCCTGCGCTGCAATTGAATCTCCGTTACATGGAGATCAGGCAATGCGCGGATTTCCGCCCATTGTGCCGTATGGCGCCGATCAAACGATCTATCTGGTCCTGGAAGCCGGGCCGGACGCCATCGTCCAGAAGGTCGAGCGGACTGATTTCGAGACGATCATTGCCGACCTTTTGTCGGGCCAATTCCGCGACCCGATCGAGGTCGTCGCCTTCAACACGCTTGAACATTGGAGCGAAGACTTATCGAGAGATGTCGCACGCGAAATCCAGTGCCGCTGCGACATCGAAGGGCATAAGGTTCCGGACTATCTGGAAGATTTTGTAGGCAGCCGTGTCGGTTGATTAGCGGCTAGCCGATGCCTGCGCCGCAGCCGAGATGGCTGAGGCCGCCTCACGGAGTTGCCGCTTCATCACCTTGCCGTTGGCATTGCGCGGCAATGGGTCCGTCCGCAGATCCATGGTTTCCGGCACCTTGTAGTATGACAACCGCTCGGCGCACCAAGCGCGCAGCACCTCGCCGCTGACGGCATTGCGCGTCACGACGACGGCGTGCACACGCTCGCCCAGCACCGGGCACGGCTTTGCGATGATCGCGCTCTCGACCACGTCGGGGTGACCGGCCAGCACCGACTCGACCTCAGCGGAATAGATCTTGAGCCCTCCGCGGTTGATCATGTCCTTCTGCCGATCGAACACGCGGACGAAATTCTCTTCGTCAATCGAGCCGAGATCACCGGAATGCCAGAAACCGGCGGTAAAACTCTCCGCCGTCGCCGTCGGATTGTTCCAGTAGCCCTTGATGACGGAGCCGCCGTGAATCCAGATTTCGCCGATCTCGCCGCGCGGCAGTTCGCGGCCGTCGGCATCCATCACGACGATCTGTGCGCCGGGACAGGGCAAGCCGACGCTGTCAATGTGACTCGCTGTCAATTCCCCGGGCATCATCGTCGATGGCGATGTCGTTTCGGTCGCGCCGTAGCAATTCATCAGCTTCAAGCCGGGAATTTTAGCATCTAACTTTTCGATGGTGGCGATCGGCATCGGCGCGCCGCCAAAGCCGCCGATCCGCCAACTCGACAGATCGTAGCGGTCGAAATCCGGCTGCAGCAGGCAGAGATTGTACATCGCCGGTACCATCACGGTGTAGGTGACGCGCTCGCGCGCCGCCATCTTCAGATATTCCGCCGCCTTGAACTCTGCCATGATGATCAAGGCGCCGGCACAGCGCACCATGGTCATGAGGTTGGCGACCACACCCGTCACGTGGCCGAGCGGCACTGCGGCGATCGACCGATCCGCAGCTGTCAGCTTCAGGCACGATACGAACACCATGGCCGAATGAATGATGGTGCAATGGGCGAGCATCGCGCCCTTTGGCCGTCCCGTGGTGCCCGATGTATAGAGGATCATGGCAGTATCCTCTTCGCCGACCTCGATTGGTGCGGCCAGCGGCGTGTTGTCGGCGAGTTCGGCAAAGCGCGAGATCCGCGGATCGTCATCGATCGCGATCCAGTGCATCACATCAGGGATCTCTCCGGCATCGGGCACGCGGTCGGCCAACATGGCCTCGTGGATCAGGAGCTTTGCGCCGCAATCGGTGAGCACGTAAGCGATCTCGGGCTTTTGCTGGCGTGTCGAAAGCAGCACCGTCACCAGCCCGGCATGCGCCGCGCCCAGCATTGTCAGCACGAATTCGATTCTGTTGCCGAGCAGCAGCGCGACGCGGTCGCCGCGCTGCAGACCGAGTTTTTGAAAACCCGCCGCGATTTGCGCCGATTGCAGCGCGACTTCGCGCCATGTCATTCGCGTGGCGCCGCAGACCAGCGCCTCGCCATCCGGATTGGTTGCAACGGCCTCGGCGACCATCGCCGGAATACTCTTGGGCCGTTCACAAAAGACCGGAACGACGCGATCACCGAAGCGTGGCTCGAGCCGCATCGCCGGAACGGAGTGCTGCGACCAGTCCATGGCGCGCGCCCTCGTCAGCTTCTCTTCATCTCATACACGTGCTCGGGTCCCGGGAAAGCGCGCGAGCGTACGTCGCTGGCGTAGCCCTGGATCGCCGCTTCGATCGCGGGGCCGAGATTGCCATAGCGGCGCACGAATTTCGGCGTCCGCGGCGACAAGCCCAGCATATCCTCGAGCACCAGTACCTGGCCGTCGCAGGCCGCGCTGGCACCGATGCCGATGGTCGGAATAGCGATGGTTTCCGTGATCTTTCGCGCCAGCGGCTCGGCGACCGCCTCGACCACGACCGAAAACGCCCCGGCGTCCGAGATCGCCTGGGCGTCTTTCAGGATCGGATCCCAACTACCCTCGTCGCGGCCCTGCGCGCGAAACGAGCCAAGCGTGTTGATCGATTGCGGCGTCAGTCCGATATGGCCCATGACCGGCACGCCGCGCTCGGACAGGAAAGCGACGGTTTCCGCCATCCGGGCGCCGCCTTCGAGCTTCACCGCGCCGCAATGGGTCTCCTTCAATATCCGCACCGCCGAATGAAACGCCTGCTCCTTGGAGGCCTCATAGGATCCGAACGGCATATCCACCACGACCAAGGCATGCTTCGAGCCGCGCATCACCGCATGGCCCTGCAGGATCATCATGTCGAGCGTCACCGGCACGGTGGTCTCGAACCCGTGCATGACATTGCCGAGGGAATCGCCGACCAGGATGACGTCGCAGTGGCGATCGACCAGCGCGGCGGTATGCGCGTGGTAGGAGGTCAGCATCACGATCGGATCGCCGTTCTTGCGTGCGCGAATGTCCGGCGCCGTTTTTCGCTTGATGGCAGATTGCACGGACATGTTAGGCTCCAACCACGGGGACGCCGATCACGACCGGATGGAACGCGAAGGCGAGCGCCAGATAGGCGACGAGACCGACCGCGATCGCGATCAAATCGTTGCCGGGACCACCGACGGGGATCGGCGGCGCGCCGGCGTCGGAACGATATTTCAACGAAATACGGTCGTACACCGCCCAAGCGAGAAACGAGCCGAACAGGATGATCGAGCCGAGGTCGCCATTGGCGAGCAGATGCGCCGCCGCCCACAGCTTGATGCCCGTCAGCATCGGATGTTTCAGCGTCGTATAGATCCGGCCCCGGATGTAGGACGCGACCACCATGATGACGGCGGGCAGCATCAGCGCCACGGTGATGTGCTTGAGCGCCGTTGGCGGATACCAGACGTCGATCCAGCCCGTGGCGCGATATTTGGCAAAGCCCCAGATGATCAGCGCAAGCCCCGCGAACGAAGCCAGTGCATAACCGATCTTGTAGCCGCCTTCGCCGGTCGCCGCGATGACCTGCGCGCGCAGCTTGCGCTGGATGGTGAGCGTGTGGACGCCGAAGAACAGGGCCAACCCCAGGATCATCACCAGCAGTCCCATGATGTCCTCCCGTCGCGGCTGGTTTTCCGGATTATCCGCGTATCATTTTATTGGCTTGGTGCGCAATGCGCCACGCGGCCGCTCAACTCACGGCTTCTCCGCCTGTTTGCCCAACTCGCGGTTGTCGACGTAGCGGATCGCGATCGGCCGCCCCGCGAGCGCGCCGCCAAGCCCCCCGCTAAACTTCAGCGGTACACAGGCCGCAAGCGACGCATTGATCGCTTTCAGATAGGCGGCGCGGGTATCCGCCGGAACGCCAGCCGTGGCATACGTCACCCGTGGCGCGGCAATGATCTCGCCCGAGCGCTTGAAGCTGAAACGCACCGACATCTGCATGCCCTGGCGCGCGGTGTCGGCTGGCGGTGGCGACCAGCAGGAGCGCAACGCCGCAAAGAGGTCGCCGATCGTATCGAGATCATGGTCCGGCTTGCGGTATTTCGCGGCCTGATCCTGTGGCGGCGCGCTTTCGATCGTGAGTTGCAGATTTTGGCCGTACGGATAGTCGATTTCGGGAATGCATGGGCCGTCGTTGAACACACTGCAATATGACGGCGTGCACGGCTGGCCGTCGAGCACGCTGCAGGGCGAATGCGAAAACGGCGTGGCGTCGATCTGGCGCCGCGACTGGGCGTCGGCGGCGCACATCCCGACGAATGTGGTGATCAGAGAGATGATGATGCACCGGAACATGCGTCCCTAAACCCTAAAGGCGACACAATTAAGCTGATGCGCGCTTCGGCCGGTATCAAGGCGGACGGTGTTCACATCCCTGCGTTCATGGCGGACAGTTCCGCAATCAGGGCCTTCTCGCTGGGCTGGTCGAGGACGCCGGCCGTATAGAGCGAGATGCCGCCATAAAGCGTGATGTAGACCTTCATCACGGCGCGGCGACGCTTGGCCGGGCTTTCGATGTCCTGGCAGAATATCCGCATGGCCTGGGCGATGACCTTGTGGACTGCCGCCTGCAACGGCGGATTGTGCTTCATGGTGGCGTGTGGGCGGCTGGTCATCAGGGCGTAGAGCGCGCGATTGGTGAGCGCGAAGCGGACGTATCTCGCGGTGTAGTCCTGCGGCGTCTCCGACTTGACGAGGATGGCGGCGAGCCGCGTATAGGCTTCCGTTGCGACCGCATCCAGCAGCGCTTCTCGGTCGGCGAAATGATTGTACAGCGAGCGGTGCGCGACGCCGACGGCATCTGCGACCTCGCGCAGGCTCAGTTGCTCATGGCCGGCCGCGGCAACCAGGCGGGTTGCGGCCTTCAGCGCTGCGGATTTCAGGTTGCCGTGGCGATAGGTCGCCCGGCGCGGCTTTGCGGTCATGCGCCCTTCATACAAACGCATGCGACGCAACGCCACTGCCGGACGCCCGAAGTTCTCCGTCAGGCGGATGCCCGCCCGGCAACACGGTCCTCGCCATATTGCGGCGTAATGTCCTCGTCGATCATGGCGCGGATCATCTTGATGGCAGCCCCGCGCGCCCGGGCCTTGGTGGCGGCGTGAGCGGCCATGTTGAGGGTGGCAAGCGCCTGCGCGGTTTCCTCTGCCCTGCGCTCCAGCGCAGCCACCGGAACGACGCGGTCAAAGAAGCCGGCGGTGACGGCCTCCGTGGGGCCGAACATCTCCCCGGTCATCACCGCCCTGCTGAAATAGGCCGGCGTCAGCCGCTGCCGCGCGATCTCGATCGCAAAACGCGGCACGGTGAGCCCGATCGCGACCTCGTTCATGCCGATCCGGTAGTCGCCCTCGGCGGCGATACGGTGGTCGCTGGACATAATGAGGAAGGCTCCCATCGGGTAGGCGTTGCCCTGGCAGGCCGTCACCACCGGCGTCGGGAATGAGAGGATGCGCAAGGCCAGCTCCGCGCCCGCTTTCACCATTAGATATTGGTCCTCGGCGCTGCCCTTGGCGAAGACGTTGAGGTCGAATCCCCCTGAAAAATGCTTGCCGCGGGCCTTCAGGATCACGACGGACTTGTCTTTTTCCGCCTGGTCGAACGCCGCATGCAGGGCGTTGAGCATGCCAAGCGACATCACATTGGCCTTGCCATCGTCGATCACAATGGTGCCGACCGGGCCGGAACGGGAATAGGTCGCAAAATCAGTCATGAGCGGACTCCCCTCTTTCAAAAGCATCCAGTGGATACTTCCCGACATGGCGGAGCGGCGCAAGAGACTTGCCGGAGCCAGGAACGCATGAAGGCATCCACTGGATGCATGAGTAGAAAGCGACCGGCCCCCATCCGGCTGTCATCGCCCGGCTTGACCGGGGGACTCAGTATTCCAGAGACGGTAGCGATTTACGGAGAGGCCGCCGGCGTACTGGATCCCCCGCTTTCGCGGGGGACGACAGCGGCGGTTGGCATGGCGGCGTGCCCTGGCCCTACGCCTTCTTTTTCACGTCCTTGACGTTGGAGAAGGTGATCCCCTCGGCCCTTTCGCGGGTATAGCCTAGATAAAACTCGTTCTTGGCCATGAACACGGGGTCACCGTCGACGTCATCAGCAATGCCGGAGCCGTTGGCGGCGATGAAGGCGTCGAGCTTCTTGCGGTCATCGGACGAGACCCAGCGCGCCAACTGGAATTCCGAAACCTCGAATTCTACCGGCAGCGAATATTCCGCATCTAGCCGCGCCTTCAGCACGTCGAGCTGCAGCGGACCGACGACGCCGACCAGCGCCGGTGCGCCGTCGCGCGGCCGGAACACCTGCACCACGCCCTCTTCCGACATCTGCTGCAGCGCCTCTTTCAGCTTCTTCGCCTTCATTGCATCGGTCAGGCGCACGCGGCGGACGATTTCCGGCGCAAAACTCGGGACACCGACGAAGGTGATGTCCTCGCCTTCAGTCAGCGTATCGCCGATCCGCAATGTACCATGGTTCGGAATGCCGACGACGTCGCCGGCAAAGGCTTCATCCGCCACCGAGCGGTCCTGCGCGAAGAAGAACTGCGGGCTCGATAGGCTCATGTTCTTGCCGGTCCGCACCAGCTTCGCCTTCATGCCGCGGCTGAGCTTACCGGAGCACAGCCGCGCGAACGCGATGCGGTCGCGGTGGTTGGGATCCATATTGGCCTGGATCTTGAACACGAAAGCGCTCATGCGCGGCTCGGCCGCCTCAACCTTCCGCACGTTGCTGTCCTGCGCACGCGGCGCCGGCGCAAACTTGCCAAGACCTTCAAGTAGATCGCCCACACCAAAATTGCGCAACGCGCTGCCGAAATAAACCGGCGTCAGGTGGCCCTCGCGAAACGCCTCCAGCTCGAACGGCTTGCAGGCTTCCGACACCAGTGCGAGTTCGTCCTTGATCTCGGCAACTTCGAGATTGGGGTTGCGGCCGGCGAGATCGGCGATATCGATCTGCTCGGTCGCGCCGGTCTTGGCGCCGCCGCCTTCAAGCAGCCGCACGCCGCCATTGACGACGTCATAGGTGCCGAGGAAGTCGCGGCCGCGGCCGACCGGCCAGGTCATCGGCGTGGTGTCGAGCGCCAGCGTCTTCTCGATTTCATCCAGCAGTTCGAACGTGTCGCGGCTCTCGCGGTCCATCTTGTTGATGAAGGTGATGATCGGAATATCGCGCAGCCGGCATACCTCGAACAGCTTTCGGGTGCGCGCCTCGATGCCCTTTGCTGCGTCGATCACCATGACAGCGGAATCGACCGCCGTCAGCGTGCGGTAGGTGTCTTCGGAGAAGTCTTCGTGGCCCGGGGTATCCAGCAGGTTGAAGACGAGGCCTTCGAACTCGAAGGTCATCACCGAGGTCACGACCGAGATGCCGCGCTCGCGCTCGATCTTCATCCAGTCGGAGCGGGTATTGCGTCGCTCGCCCTTGGCCTTGACCTGGCCTGCCAGGTTGATGGCGCCGCCGAACAGCAGGAGCTTTTCGGTCAGCGTCGTCTTGCCGGCGTCCGGGTGGGAGATGATCGCAAACGTGCGCCGCCGCGCCACTTCATCTGATAGGGGCGAGCGGGAGGGCGATTCGGCAGTGACGGCAATGTCGGACATCGGCTCGAGCGTTTGGCAGGGAAAACCGGGCTGATCAAGCCTCATTTGGTGGTTGCGGACGCTGCTGGCCAGTCCCATATCGGCCGCGGAAGGACGGCCTTCCAATTCGCAGGCTCATCCGCGGGGACGACCCTGCCTGGTTCGGAGGGTTGTCATGGCCTGGATCGTGTTGTTCGTCGCCGGGCTCATGGAAGTGGGCTGGGCGATCGGCCTCAAATATACCGAAGGTTTCACGCGGTTTGTTCCATCCGTCCTGACGCTGGCCTGCATGGCAGGCAGCATCCTCCTGCTCGGTCTCGCCTTGAAAGCATTGCCGATAGGAACCGCCTACGCGGTTTGGACCGGTATCGGTGCAGTTGGCACGGCAATTCTAGGTATCGCTCTGTTCGGCGAGCCTGCGACCGCCGCTCGCCTTGCCTGCATCGGACTGATCGTGGCCGGCATCGTCGGGCTCAAGCTCGTCACCGGATCAGCGTAGCAGCAGCACGGCCCAATAGGTCAGCGCCGCCACGATCGCGGACGCTGGAATGGTGATCACCCAGGCATAGACGATCGAGCTCGCCACGTTCCAGCGCACCGCCGAGACCCGCCGCGCCGCGCCGACGCCGACAATGGAGCCGGTAATGGTGTGGGTCGTGGAGACGGGCACCCCGAGATACGTCGCCATGAACAGGGTCGCAGCACCACCGGTTTCGGCGCAAAAGCCCTGCATCGGCGTCAGCTTGGTGATCCGCAATCCCATGGTGCGAACGATGCGCCAGCCCCCCATCAACGTGCCGAGCCCCATCGCGGCCTGGCAGGACAGCACCACCCAGAACGGGATGACGAAATCCGTCCCGACGTGGCCCTGCGAATACAGGAGCACCGCGATGATGCCCATCGTCTTTTGCGCATCGTTGCCGCCATGGCCGAGCGAATAAAGCGACGCCGAGACGAATTGCAGAATGCGGAAGGCGCGGTCGACCGCAAATGGCGTCGAGCGCACCGACAGCCAGGACACGATCGCAACCAGCACCAGCGCCAGCAGAAATCCGACCAGCGGCGACAGCACGATCGCCACCAGCGTCTTGGACAGGCCACTCCAGACCGCCGCGGAAATGCCGGCCTTGGCCATGCCGGCGCCGACCAAGCCGCCAATCAGCGCGTGCGAACTGGACGATGGAATGCCGAGCGCCCAGGTGATCAAGTTCCAGACGATCGCGCCGATCAGCGCAGCGAAGATCACGGCCGCATCGACAACATCGGGTTCGATGATTCCCTTGCCGATCGTGTTGGCGACGTGCAGCCCGAACACCAGGAAAGCAATGAAATTGAAAAAGGCCGCCCAGATCACCGCATATTGCGGACGCAGCACACGGGTCGAAACGATCGTGGCGATCGAATTGGCGGCGTCGTGCAATCCGTTGAGGAAATCGAACAGCAGCGCAACCGCGATCAGGAAGATCAGAATAGGAAGACCAAGCGTGGCGTCCACTGAATTGGCCCTGCCCTATACCTGTTCGATCACGATCGAGTTGATTTCGTTGGCGACGTCATCGAAGCGGTCGGACACTTTTTCGAGATGCTTGTAGATCTCGGCGCCGACGACGAAATCCATCGAATTGCCGTGGCGGTGCTTGAGAAACAGCTCCTTCAACCCGATATCGTGGAGGTCGTCGATACGGCCCTCCAGCTTGCCGATTTCCTCGGTGATGGCGGACAGCATCGCAACGTTATTGCCGATTGACTGCATCAGCGGGAGCGCGCGGCTGACCAGATTGGCGCATTCGACCAATAGCGTGGCTATTTCACGCATCGGGGGTTCGAACGTCCGGACTTCGAACAACACCACCGCCTTCGCGGTCTGCTGCATCTGGTCGATGGCGTCGTCCATCGCCGTGATCAGGTTCTTGATGTCGCCGCGGTCGAACGGGGTAATGAAGGTGCGGCGGACCGCGGTCAGTACCTCGCGGGTAATGCCATCGGCGTCGTTTTCGAACTGATTGACGCGCTGGCAGAATACCGGCGTCTCCTCGCCGCCCCGCAGCATGTCCTGCAATGCCAGCGCGCCCTGCACGACCGTCTGGGCGTGGCGGGCAAACAGGTCAAAAAACCGCTCCTCCTTGGGCAAAAAGGCACGAAACCAGCGCAGCATGGTATTTTTCCGTCGTTCAGAAACAGCCGCGGAGCGACTTGTCACAAAGCTGTCATAGACCATTCGAGGGAAAAACGCGCGACGGCGGGCCCTGGGAACCCGGTCATCCACCGCTTTGTGGGACCGAAAACTGCGCCAAAACCCGCCGTTTTACAGGGATCGGCGGAAATAATGCGCGATTTCGCCGATGATGCCGCGGCGGAACGTCAGCACGCAGGCCACGAAGATGACGCCCTGGATCACCGTCACCCATTGGCCAAAACCGGCCAGATATTGCTGCATAGCGATGATAACGAAGGCTCCGACGACCGGACCGAACACTGTGCCGAGGCCGCCGACCAGCGTCATCAGGACGATTTCACCAGACATCGTCCAGTGTACGTCAGTGAGCGAAGCGTTCTGCGCCACAAATACCTTCAGCGAACCTGCAAAGCCGGCGATCGTGCCGGAGAGGATAAAAGCGAGCAGCTTGTACTGGTCGGTCTTATAGCCGAGCGAGATCGCACGCGGCTCGTTTTCGCGAATGGCTTTCAATACTTCGCCGAACGGCGAGTTGATGGTGCGGTAGATCAGCAGGAAGCCGCCGAGAAATCCGGCAAGCACCACGTAGTAAAGCACCGTCGGCTGGGCGAGATTGAAAATCCCGAACAGGTGGCCTTGCGGAATGCCCTGGATGCCGTCCTCGCCATGGGTGAACGGCGCCTGCAGGTAGATGAAATACAGGAGCTGCGACAGCGCCAGCGTGATCATCGAAAAGTAGATGCCCTGTCGGCGAATCGAGATGAAGCCGGTGATGACGGAAAGCGCAGCGGCGCCCGCGACGCCAACCAGAATTCCGAGTTCGGGCGATAACCCCCAGACCTTCAACGCATGCGCCGAGCAGTAGCCCGCGGTCCCCAGGAACATGGCGTGGCCGAACGACAGCAGGCCGCCATAGCCGATCAGGAGGTTGAACGCGCAAGCAAGCAGCGCGAAGCACAGCGCCTGCATCACGAAGAACGGATAGATGCCGGTCGTCGGAACCAGACCCAGCAGCACCGCCATCGCGGCGAACACCATCATCTCGTCGCGCATCGCGCGCGGAGTTACCGGCAGTGTGTCGTCAGTCAATGCGCTCATGTCAGGCCGCCCGTCCCGTCAGTCCCGTTGGCTTCACCAGCAACACCAGCACCATCAGGACGAACACCACGGTGTTGGAAGCTTCAGGATAGAAATACTTGGTCAGTCCCTCGATCACCCCTAGCGCAAATCCGGTGATGATCGATCCCATGATCGATCCCATGCCGCCGATCACCACCACCGCGAACACGACGATGATCAGGTCCGCGCCCATCAGCGGGCGCACCTGGTTGATCGGCGCCGATAATACACCGGCCAGCGCCGCCAGGCCGACGCCGAGCCCATAGGTCAGCGTGATCATCCGGGGCACGTTGATGCCGAATGCGCGCACCAGCGTCGGGTTTTCGGTCGCGGCGCGCAGATAGGCGCCGAGCCTCGTCTTTTCGATCAGGAACCAGGTGGCGATGCAAACCACAAGCGAGAACACGACCACCCAGCCGCGATAGACCGGCAGGAACATGAAGCCGAGATTCATGCCGCCCTGTAATCCGCGGAACCCACCGATCTCCGGATAATCAGGAATCGCGTACGGCAGGCCGGATGAGCCGAAGTAATTCTGGAACACGCCCTGCACGATCAGCGCGATGCCGAACGTTAACAACAGTCCGTAGAGGTGGTCGAGGCCGGCCAACCATTGCAGCATGGTCCGTTCGAGGATCATGCCAAAGATGCCGACGACAATCGGCGCGATGATCAGCGCCCACCAGTATCCAATCCCTGTGAGGTGCAACAGAAAATACGCGCAGAACGCCCCCATCATGTAGAGCGCGCCATGGGCGAAATTGATGATGTTGAGCATGCCGAAGATCACGGCGAGCCCGAGACTGAGCAGCGCGTAGAACGATCCGTTGATCAATCCCACCAGGAGCTGGGCGTAGAGAGCTTGCATCGGTTTCGCACTCAATCTCGTAATGACGCGGGTTAGCGTTGGGCCGCGAAAAAAGCCCCGCCGGCACGACGCCGACGAGCCATCGTTGTTACTTCTTTACCAGCGGACAGGCGCTTTCCGAAAGCGGCCGGAAGGCCTGCTCGCCGGGAGTGGTGCCGATCAGCTTGTAATAGTCCCACGGTCCCTTGGATTCGGAGGGTTTCTTGACCTCGAACAGGTAAGCCGGATGGATCTTGCGGCCGTCGGCGCGGATCGTGCCCTTGCCGAACAGCGCATCGTCGGTCGGCAGTTCCTTCATTTTCGCCACCACCTTGACGCCGTCATGCGGGTTGCCGCCCATCGCATCGAGCGTCTTGAAATAGTGAACCAGGCCCGAATACACGCCGGCCTGCACCATCGAAGGCATCGCCTTGTTCTTCGTGCGCTCGGAGAAGCGCTTCGAAAATGCGCGGGTGCCGTCGTTCAGATCCCAGTAGAAGGTCTCCGTGAAGTTCAGGCCCTGCGCCACCTTCAGGCCGAGCGAATGCACGTCGGTGATGAACAGCAGAAGGCCGGCGAGCTTTTGGCCACCGGCGACGATGCCGAATTCCGACGCCTGCTTGATCGTGTTCGTGGTGTCGCCGCCTGCATTGGCCATGCCGATGATCTTGGCCTTGGATGCCTGCGCCTGCAGCAGGAAGGATGAGAAGTCCGAGGAATTCAGCGGATGCTTGACGCCGCCGATCACCTTGCCGCCCGACTTCACGACAACCGCCGTGGTATCGCGCTCCAGCGCGTGTCCGAATGCATAGTCCGCGGTCAGGAAGTACCAGGTATCGCCGCCGGCCTTCACCAGCGCCTGCCCGGTAGAGTTGGCGAGCATGTAGGTGTCGTAAACCCAATGGATCGTATTGGGCGAGCACTGCGCATTGGTGAGATCCGACGTCGCCGCGCCGGTATTGATCATGACGGAGTTCTTTTCCTTCACCAGATTGTTGACCGCCAGCGCAACGCCGGAGTTCAGCACATCCATGAAGATGTCGACCTTCTCGACGTCGATCCACTGCCGCGCAATGGTAGTGGCGATGTCGGGCTTGTTCTGGTGGTCGGCTGAGACGATGTCGATCTTCCAGCCCTTGGCTGCAAGGCCGGAATCCTCGACCGCCATCTGGGCTGCGAGCGTCGAGCCGGCGCCACCAAGGTCGGAGTAAAGTCCGGAATTGTCGGTGAGCACGCCGATCTTGACGGTCTTGTCCTGCGCCACGGCGTTGCCTGCTGCAAGCGCCAGAGCGGTGCCGAGGACGAGCGAGGAAATCCGATGTTTCATAATATCTCCATTAATCCAGAGTGCAGCAAAGTACCGATTAAACGCCGAGATAGGTGTGGAGCTTGTCCATATTGGCCGACAGCTCCGAATTCGCAAAACCGTCGATGACCTTGCCGTGCTCGACGATGTAGTAGCGGTCAGCCACCGTCGAGGCGAAGCGGAAATTCTGCTCGACAAGCAGGATGGTAAAACCTTCCGACTTCAGCCGCGCGATGGTATGCCCGATCTGCTGGATTATGACGGGCGCCAGACCCTCGGTCGGCTCGTCCAGCATCAGAAAGCGCGCGCCGGTGCGCAAGATTCTCGCGATCGCGAGCATTTGCTGCTCGCCGCCCGAAAGCTTGGTGCCCTGGCTGTTGAGGCGCTCCCTCAGGTTCGGAAACAATTCGAAGATCTGGTCGAGCGACAGCCCGCCACTGCGCACGATCGGCGGCAGCAGCAGGTTTTCGCGCACGTCAAGGCTTGCGAAAATGCCCCGCTCCTCGGGACAGAATGCGATGCCCAGGCGCGCGATCCTGTCGGACGAGGCGCGCGTAATGTCCTGACCGTTGAAACGGATCGAACCGGTACGCTTGCCGATAATTCCCATCACCGACTTCAGCGTCGTGGTCTTGCCGGCGCCGTTGCGGCCGAGCAGCGTGACCACCTCGCCCGCCTTCACATTGAAGTTGATGCCGTGAAGGATATGGGATTCGCCGTACCAGGCCTGCAGGTCGGAAACGGAAAGAATTTCCGCGCCCGCCGGTCTGGCGGCGGCTTCGGCCATTTTCAACTCAGGCATGACCGGCCCCCAGATAGGCTTCCTTGACGCGCTCGTCCTTGGACAATTCGGCATAATTGCCCTGCGCCAGCACCTGACCGCGCGTCAGCACCGTGATGATGTCGGACAGGTTGGCGACCACCGAGAGATTATGTTCGACCATCAGGATGGTGTACTTCGCCGAGATGCGCTTGATCAGGGCTGCGATCTTGTCGATGTCTTCATGACCCATGCCTGCCATAGGCTCGTCGAGCAGCATCATTTCCGGGTCGAGCGCCAGCGTCGTCGCGATCTCCAGCGCGCGCTTGCGTCCATAGGGCATCTCGACCGCCGGCGTGTTGGCGAACTCGCTCAAGCCCACGTCATTCAGCAGTTCGAGGGCGCGGCCGTTGAATCGATCGAGCACACGCTTGGAGCGCCAGAAATCGAACGAGCTTCCATGCTGGCGCTGTAACGCGACGCGAACGTTTTCCAGCGCGGTCAGGTGCGGAAACACCGCCGAAATCTGGAACGAACGCACCAGCCCGAGACGGGCCACATCGGCCGGCGCCATCGCGGTGATGTCCTGCCCCTTGTACAGGATCTGCCCTGCAGACGGCCTCAGAAACTTGGTCAACAAGTTGAAGCAGGTCGTCTTGCCGGCGCCGTTCGGCCCGATCAACGCATGAATGCTGCCGCGGCGTACCTTGAGGGCGACATCGCGAACGGCGAAGAAACCCGCGAATTCCTTGGTCAATCCGTGGGTTTCGAGAATGAACTCATCAGCCAAACAAATTTCCCCCGTCAGCCGTCTCCACGAAGTCGCTCGCGCGCGGCCAATTTTCCCTGTTCGGGCAGGCTCGCCTGGACGTCCTTGGAAACCGTCCCGAGCCCGCCGCCTCCGGGCCGGAATATGCCGTCAACGCGATGGATTAGGCAAGGTGGAATGCTGCCGCGGACAAAGGCGGGTGTCGGTTCCGGATGCGCAATAAGTCGAATGCGCCGCTGGCCGGTCTGGCCGGCCTACGAGGTACGCTCAACCGCGACTCTCGCGCCAGCAAGTCATGATTGATGGTGTTTTGCTGCAATCGGGTGCGCTTTTACACAATATTTTCCTCTCGGGCGCATCATCTCGCGATTTAGATCGCGTAGGAATTGCCGCCTTGGAATTTGAAAGCACCGGACCGTCGGTCGTCAAATCTATTAAGCAGCGCGACCTGCTGAACACCTGGCTGCGGCTATACGCCCGCGACCGATCGATACCGCGCATGTCGGAGTACCAGCCGGCGCGGATCGAGGACGAACTTCCCGACCTGGTACTCTACACCGTCGATACCAGCACGCAGCCGCCGCGTCTGATCATCCAGAGCGACGGCACGCGGATGTCGACTGCTTATGGGAATACCGGCAAGGGCCGCTATCTCGACGAGTATCTCGGCGCAAGGCTCGCTCCGATCGTGATGCCGGTCTACCATGAATGCATCGCACGCCGCCTTCCTGCCTACACCATCGCCAATATCGATGACATCTACGGGCGAGTCGTCGCCTATGAGCGGCTGTTGCTGCCGTTCTCGGATGACGGCAGCGTGACTCACATTATCGCTTCGCTGAAAACCATCAGCGAGGATGGCAGTTTCGAGATCAAGAATCTGATGCGCGGAAACGACAAGCTGCCGGTGTCGAAGCTGCGCACCATTATCGACCGCGATCTATTTCATCGCGCCCCCGGCCGTATTCCGTCTGGCGATGGACTTGAATTCGGTTAGACTTTGCGGCCGCGCGATTTCGACGTCACTTCCTTCGCGTAGATATCCGGCTTGAACCCGACCAGCAATTTGCCGCCGAGATCGAGCACCGGCCGCTTGATCATCGAGGGCTGCGCCAGCATCAGGGCCAACGCCTTGCGTTCGTTCAGGCCTTCCCTGTCGCTGTCCGGCAGCTTCTTGAACGTCGTGCCGGCGCGATTGAGCAGCGTCTCCCAGCCGAGTTCGTCGGACCATTGCTTGAGCTTGTCCTTGCCGATTCCGGCAAGCTTGTAATCGTGAAAGTCGTAAGCCACGCCATGATCGTCAAGCCAGGCGCGTGCCTTCTTCATGGTGTCGCAGTTCTTGATGCCGTAGATGGTGATGGGCATGGTCGGTGCATTCCGGGATTCGTTATTGGTCCTGCTGGACCGGATTAGAGTTAAGCAGATCGGCGAATCTATCATAGAGTGACGCATCATTCCGTGCCGGGACCAGCCGATGGAATTCACCGTATTGTTTCTGGCCACAGCCATCGTGATGCTGATCGCCTGGCGCGGCCGGCGTCCGCTGGCGCTCGGCCTGTTCGGGGTCGTGCTGATCGCGTGCATCGCCACCTATCTGCATCACGCGACCGATACGCTGTCGTTCTGAGGGACGCATGACCCAGGCGCGTGCCATTACGCTGAATGCACTCAGCCTCTATGCGGTGGCGCTAGTACTGGCGGCGGCCTATGCGGCGCAGTTTATTCTTCACGAGCTGCCCTGCCCGCTTTGCCTGCTGCAGCGCATCCTGTTCGCGGCACTGGCCGTCGGGCCGATCCTCAATGTCCGCTTTGGTCCCTGCCCCAGCCATTATGCGATGTCGCTGCTGGCGGCGGTCGCAGGCGCCGTCGCGTCGACCCGGCAGGTGCTGCTGCATATCCTGCCCGGCGACGCCGGCTACGGTTCGGCGCTGCTCGGCTATCACTACTATACCTGGGCGCTCATCGGCTTCATGACGGCCATCGTCCTGCTTGCGGCGATCCTGCTGTTGGACCGCCAGTTCGAGGAAGACGGCGTCGTGCTGCCGGCCACCGGCGGCGCCTTCGCGCAAATCGCGGTATGGCTCGTGATCGCGCTCACGGCGGCCAATGTGGTAACCACGCTGCTCGAATGCGGCTTCGGCGCCTGCGCCGATAATCCTGTTGGGTACGAACTGCTCAAGCACGCCGCCTAAGGCCGCTTGGGTATGTCCAGCCCGCGCTGCACCGCCGGCCGGGCGAGCCCGCGTTGCAGCCATGCCGGCACCTGCTTCAGTGTATCGAACGCAACGAGATCGCGCGCACCGTAGAAGCCGATCAGGTTGCGCACCCAGCCGAGCATGGAAATGTCGGCGATGGTATATTCGTCGTCCATGATCCATTGCCGTCCGGCGAGATGCGCCTCCACCACATCCAGCAGGCGCTTCGACTCGGCGACATAACGCTCGAGCGGCCGCTTGTCGGCAAAATCCTTGCCGGCGAATTTGTGGAAAAAGCCGACCTGCCCGAACATCGGTCCGATCCCACCCTTCTGGAAATGAAGCCACTGGATGGTCTGGTATCGCCGCGCCGGATCGGCCGGCAGAAGCTTTCCGGTTTTGTCGGCGAGGTATTGCAGGATCGCCCCGGATTCGAACAGCGGCAGCGGTTTTCCTCCCGGCCCATCGGGATCGAGAATTGCGGGAATCTTGCCGTTCGGATTCAGCGACAGGAATTCCGGCGTCTTCTGGTCGTCCTTGTTAAAGTCGACCAGATGCACCTCGTAGGGCAATCCGATCTCTTCGAGCATGATCGAGACCTTGACGCCGTTTGGCGTCGGCAGCGAATAGAGCTGAAGGCGATCAGGATGTTTGGCGGGCCAGCGTTTGGTGATCGGGAAGGCGGAAAGATCGGACATCAAAACTCGTTTTGCATGGCTGTTGTTGCGTGGCTAATGTACGGCCGATGCCGCGTATAACAAGGGTCCGCACCGTTCATGACCGATCAACCGTCTCCGGCGAAGCTCGGCCTCACTGATGAGGAGCTTGCGGCTCATCCGACCATGTTCGCGGCCGATGCACTGAAGGATCAGGCCGCTATCGTAACGGGCGGCGCCGGCGGCATCGGCCGGGCGATCGCCTGGCTGTTCGCGCGGCTGGGCGCGCATGTCGCCGTGGTCGGGCGCGACGGAGGCAAGCTCGATGCGCTCGTCGCCCAATTGACGGGCCGAGGCCTCAAGGCATCCGCGCATGTCGCCGACATCAGAGAGCCCGACGCGGTCCACGCCCTGTTCGACGCGATCTGGGCCGCGCAAGGCCGCCTCGACTGCCTCATCAACAGTGCCGGCGGGCAATTTCCGCAAGCCGCGATCGATTTTTCTGCAAAGGGCTGGAATGCCGTCATCAACACCAATTTGAACGGCACCTGGTACATGATGCAGGCCGCCGCGCAGCGCTGGCGCGACCACAGGCATCCCGGCAGCATCGTCAACATCGTGGTCGTGACGACGCACGGCCTCTACGGCATCGCGCACACGATTGCGGCACGGAGTGGCGTCATCGGGCTATCGCGCGCCGTCGCGGTCGAATGGGCGCCGCTGAACATCCGAGTGAACTGCGTGGCGCCCGGCGCGATCGAGACCGAAGGCTGGAACGTCTACACGCCGGAGGCCCGCGCCGCCTACCCGCGCTCGAACCCGATGATGCGCGTCGGCTCACCCTGGGACGTCGCCGAAGCCACCGTTTTCCTCGCCGGACCAACCGCGAAATTCGTGACCGGCGAAACGCTGACCGTAGACGGCGGCGGTCAGCTCTGGGGCGAAACCTGGACGACCGGCAAACCCGCCTACTTTGGCGGCGACGACAAGTGATACGCTGAAAGCCGATTGTCCATGACACGCCTGCCCGCCACGCGCTATCGCCTCGCCATCTTCGATTTCGACGGCACGCTGGCCGACTCGCTTCCCTGGTTTCGCTCGTCCTTTGACGACATGGTCGCGCGGTTCAATCTTACTCCCGTTCCCGCCGAGGAAATGGAGGGACTGCGCGGCCTGTCCGCACGCGAAATCATGGCGCGGCTCAACGTATCCAAGTGGCAACTGCCGGACATCGTCAGCGACATGCGAAAGCGCAAGCTCGCCGCCGCGAGCGAAATTTCGCTGTTCAACGACATCCCAGCCATGCTGACCGAATTGCAACACCTTGGTATCAAGGTCGCTATCGTCAGTTCCGACAGCGAAGCATCCGTCCGGAAAGTGCTCGGAGCCGCCACGACCCTGATCACCCGCTTCGACTGCGGCGCCGCGATGTTCGGCAAGCACTGGAAATTTCGACGTGTCGCACGAAGGCTCAGCGTAACGCCTTCGGAGACGATCTGCATCGGTGACGAGATCCGCGACATCGAAGCCGCGCAAGCCGCCGGGATGGATTCGGGTGCGGTGGCATGGGGCTATGCCCTGCCCGCCGCGCTGCAAGCGGCAGGGCCAACGCATTTCTTTAACTCGATCGAGGAGATGACGCAGAGGCTTGCTGCGGCGAAATAACGCCGCTGAGAGCTTCTGCTGTTTTCGCCGCCGGTGGGCTGTCATCCGCGCAGGCACCATCGCGCGAGATGCTGATGGCCCCTCTGGCTGTGCACGAGCACGAACTCGGTCACGGTCCAGCCAACCGGTTCGATCGGATACTCGTCCACGCCGCGCGCATCATAGAGCAGCGTCACGTGCGGCGTGAAATTCGTGTTGGCGAGCCGCCTTAATCCTCTGCGCGCCATCGCAACACCAAGCATTTGCCGAAACGACTGCAACCAACGCAATCCCTTCTCGCCAATCAGGACAAACGGACGATTGCCCGGCTGCCCGCGAAAACTTGCCGTGCGATCGAACGAGACTTCGAACGGCTGGGTACGCAACTCCGTGGCCGCCTCGCAAGCGGCGCAAAGCTGGCGATCCGGCAACCCACCCAGCGAAAAAAGCGAAACGTGCAACCGTTCCGGCGCTATGAGCTTGCCGTTGAAGCAATGGGCGCGCTTGAGCACACTTGCCAGCCGGTAAATTCGTTCCGCTGTGGCCGCGTCAGGAACGGTCGCGAGGAATAATCGGGCACTACCAAAGCTTGCAAACCTGTCCATAATAGCGCAGAACAGACCATGAACATAAGATTGTAGCAAGGCCTGAATACAACTATCGTTTGCCGCTCCCGCAGCCTCACAGCACGCACCCATAGTGCGCTGACGAGACCAGACGGATGTACTTGTCGTGGACCGAGCCTGGCCGCACCTTGGCGACTGATGCCGGCACACGCCAGTCGGCCATACGCCGCGCGATCTCTTCCGCTGAAACGGCCAGCTGCACGGTGCGGGCGCCTGGATCGATGACGATAGTGTCGCCGTCGCGCACCGCGGCGATCGGACCGCCGCGCGCGGCCTCCGGCGAGACGTGGCCGATCAGGATACCGTGCGAGACGCCGGAGAAGCGGCCGTCGGTGATCAGCGCGACATCCTCGCCGAGCCCGCGCCCCTGCAACTGGATCGTCAGCATCACCATTTCGGGCATGCCGGGACCGCCGACCGGACCGACATTGCGCACGACAATGACGTTGCCCGGCACGATCTCGCCGGCTCGGATCGCGGCCATCGTATCGGCTTCCGACTCGAATACGCGCGCAGTGCCGCGAAACTGACCCTTCTCGAGCGTCTTGCCCGATAATTTGAGCAAGCAGCTTTCTGGCGCGAGGTTGCCCTTCAAGACGCTGATGTGATTGTTTGCCGGCGCGATCGGTTTCGACACCGGGAAAACAATCTCCTGCGGCGGCTTCTGCTCCAGCGTCGGAACATCGGCGAGATTTTCTGCCAGCGTCTTGCCCGTCACCGTCATGACATCGCCATGCAGCAGTCCGGCGCGCAGCAGTTCCTTCATGACTACGGGCACGCCGCCGATCGCATGCAGGCTACCCATCGCGAACGGGCCGTGCGGCTGCAGATTGGCGAGCAGCGGGACGCGCTCGCCGACCCGCTGGATGCTTTCGATCGTGATCGGCACCTGCGCCTCGCGCGCGATCGCGAGCAGATGCAGATACATGTTGGTCGAGCCGCCCATCGCATAGACGGTGGTAATCGCATTTTCGAACGCACGTTCGGTCATGATATCGTGTGGCCGGATCCCGGCTTGCATCAGTCGATACAGCGCGTCGACCGACGCGCGGGCCTGCGCGCGGACATCGGCATGAATATCGCTGCCGGCGTTGTAGTCAGCGGGATGCGAGGCACCCCGCGGCAGCATCATGCCGATTGATTCCGCGATCGTACTCATGGTGTTGGCCGTGAACATGGCGCCGCAGGTGCCGCTGCCGGGCATGACATTGCGCTCGACTTCCAACAGCTCCTCGCTGGACAACCGGCCAGACTCATTCGCGGCTCGCGCCTCGGCGTAATCCATGATCGTCAGATTGTTGCCCTTCCCCGCCCATGCCCCGAACGAGACACGGCCGGGCGTGCTGGTGCCGGGATAGAGCACGAGGCCGAAGGCATTCGTCCGCGCCAGCGGCATCAGCGCGGCAGCTCCCGTCTTGTCGCAGCCGGAGATCACGATCATGGCGTCGCCATGATGCGCGTAGTGGCCGACCTCGAAACAGTCAGCGACGACGTCGCGGGAGACGAGGCTATAGCCCGCCGTTGGCGTGCCCTGCGTCAGCGCATCCGACACTGCCGGCGCGCCGACGACCAGCCCCTGCCCACCGCGCTCGGCAAGGATTTCCACCAGCAGATCGGTGATGGTGCGCACGCGGTTATTGCAGCGATGGGCGTTGGTCCAGGCGCTGGCGATGGTCACCACCGCGCTGGTCTCCGCGGCGCGATCCGGATCGAATCCGGCGGCGCGCAGTTCGACACGAGACTGCTTCCAATAGGTGCTGCTGTCTTGCGCTGTCATCGGGTGCTCCAGGTCTTCTGATTGATCGCACGGACGTCAGGGTCCGGCCTGATTGGCACTGAAACGAATTTAGCCCGTCTTGCCGTCGTCAAAACTGACAATCACGGCAGCGTTGGCAATGATGATGGAGTCGTTTCCGCTCTCGGCAGGAATCTCCAGCCCGCCATTGACCGCCGTCACCTTCACCGTGCCGTACGGTAGCTCCTTCGCGACCGCGGCCGTATCTACCCCGCTCGGGTCCGGCACTGCGACGGTAACCTCCACGAACATGTCGTTTGCGGTTTTGCCCAGCATGCGGAAGAAGCCGAGGCTGGAGTGACGGATGGCGTCCGACACCGCACGCTTGGCGGCCTTAGTGGCGTCGCGTCCGTGAACGTCGACGCCCATGCCCATTTCGGTAATACAGCGAACGCGTGCCATTGGTTTCCTTATCGTTGGTGAGAGGCTTCAGCCGCTCGCAACTCACGCGAACGACCAACGAGGCGTTGGCCTCAGATCGTCAATTTACGACGAGTAGCGCGAAGAAGTGAAGCTGCCACCATGGAAGCGCAGATTGTCGCGCGATAGCTGATGGACAGATGTAGCGCCCATCAGCTTCATGCCGCGTTCGATCTCGAGCCGCATCTGCTCGAGCGCACGTTCCACGCCGGCCTGGCCGGCAGCAGCCAGCGGAAAGAGATAATAGCGGCCGAGACCTACTGCCTTGGCGCCGAGCGATAGTGCCTTGAGCACATGGTTGCCACGCTGCACCCCGCCGTCCATGATGACGTCAATCCTGTCGCCTACCGCGTCGACAATCTCCGCCAGTTGGTCAAAGGCGCTGCGCGAACCATCAAGCTGCCGACCGCCGTGGTTGGAAAGCACGATGCCCGTGCAGCCGATCTCCACTGCGTGTCTGGCATCTGCTGCCGACATGACACCCTTGAGACAGAACTGCCCGCCCCAGTGCTGCACCATCTCGGCCACGTCGTCCCAATTCATCGACGGATCGAGCATCTCGGTGAAGTAGCGACTGATGGACATGGTGCCAGTGCCCATTTCGACATGGGTGTCCAACTGCGGCAGCTTGAAGCTTTCATGCATGAAATAGTTGACCGCCCAAGCCGGTTTGATCGCGAACTGCGCGATGCCCGCTAGATTCAGCTTGAACGGGATGGCGAAGCCGGTGCGCTTGTCGCGCTCCCTGTTGCCACCCGTGATGCTGTCGACGGTCAGCATCATTACCTCTACACCGGCCTGCTTTGCGCGATTCATCATCTCGCGGTTCAGGCCGCGATCCCTGTGGAAATAGAACTGATAGACTTGTGGACCGCTGCTGATTTTGCGCGCTTCTTCGAGGCTCACGGTGCCAAGCGAGGAAACACCGAACATGGTGCCATATTTGCCGGCGGCTGCCGCGACCGCGCGCTCGCCTTGGGGATGGAACAATCGCTGCAACGCCGTCGGCGAGCAATAGACCGGCATGGCCAGCTTCTGCCCCATGATCGTTACCGACATGTCCACTTCGGAAACGCCGCGCAGCACGTTCGGTACCAGATCGCAATCTTCGAAGGCTCGGGTATTGCGGCGATGCGTGACTTCGTCGTCGGCTGCACCGTCGATGTAGTTGAAGATCGGTCCAGGAAGGCGCTGCTTGGCCATCCGGCGAAAATCGTGGAAATTGTGGCAGTTTTTCAGACGCATCTCATCTCTCGGTTGCCGATGCAGCGTGCGATGGAGCTCTCTCTTGTCATTGGCGCACTGGAAATCAATCGGCAAGGGGCACGCTCTCTCAATCGTCGCTTGCGTCCGCTTCGTCAAGTCACGGCGCAAAGTGCGCTGCAGACATGCGCGGCGCGGATTTCGTCCGAGGTGTTCGGATCGCTGCCTCTCAGAGCATAGCGGGCCCAGAGAACGCCGGGTGCCCGGAGCACCCCCACCACGTTGCGCCGATCGACAAGCGCACCCTGCCGAACTGACCGACCGGCGACGCGCTGTCATTGGCCCGAGCAGGCCTCCATTTCGCGCGCTGCAGCGGCAATGCTATCCGCGCCATTCCGATCGAGCACTTCCTTCGGATCGCCCGGCTCGACGAGGTGGATGCGCGTGCCGCGCTCGCCTGCGCCCAAGCCCGGTTTCAAGACCTGCTGACCGTCATAATGCCCGCCGTTCTGAGTGCGGTACGCGATCGGCCGGTCGATGAAGAGGCCCCTGATACGATGCCGATAGGCCTCGGCCATGGCGGGCCACTCGGCCTCGGTCAGCCGGTCGCTCTGATAGACGGCGAAGGGCGGCACGATCTGCATGCCTGGGTAGAAGAGTATCCCGTGCTGGATCGGCCAGAGCAGGTCATCGAGCCGCCCATTCACGCCGCGCTCGCTATAATGCGGCGCGCGGCCGCCGATGGTGACGGACAGCATCGCGCGACGCCCGCTTAACTTACCTTCGCCGTAGCGGTCGCCCCATCTTTCGCCCCCATGGGCGCCGACGCCATATGCAAATCCATAGGCGAAGACGCGGTCGACCCAGCCCTTCAAAATGGCCGGCATGCCGAACCACCACATCGGAAAACTCAGGAGAACGGCGTCAGCCCACAGCAGCTTCTGCTGTTCGGCCGCTACGTCGGGTGATTGGGTGCCGCTGGCGAAAGCGTGACGCGACTCCGCGACGTAGCTGAGGCGGCCGGGCTGCGCCTGCTCGAGGAAATCCCCGCGGTCGGCGACTGCCTTCCAGTTGGCCGCATAGAGATCGGAAACTTGCACCGCATGGCCCTGCGCGATGAGAGTTTCGACCGCGAGATCCTTCAGAGCGCTAGTGAGCGATTTCGGTTCCGGATGCGCGTGAACAATAAGGACGTTACTCAAAGACGTTCTCCTGTTGATGCCTCGGCGCGCGCGTAGCGCGACGCGTCTCAACATGGTGGGCAAAATCACAAAAGCGAATGATCGAACCCTGGAAACGAAACATGTTCAGCAATGCTGAACTCAGGCGCGCTGGACCTCCTTCATCATCATCCAGGCCATGTCCGTCAACTTTTGCGGCGGCAAACGAGTCGCCGGCCCACTCAGCCCGATGCTCGCACGAACCTCGCCACCTTCGCGCCAGGGAATTGCGACGCAGTGGACGCCCGGCTGGTAATTCTCCAGATCGAGCGCGAAGCCCCGCGTGGCGACCGTTTTGATCTCGGACAGAATATGAGGACCGAGCGCGTCGGCACGGCTGGCGAGGACGCGCTTGCCCAGCCCAGGCATGAAGGCGAGGAATACGAGCCCGACCGCCGATCCTTCCAGGGGCTCGCGCACGCCGATGGGACATGCGCCCGCCTTCAAGGCGTGGGACGGTTCGATCGCGTCGAGATAATAGACTTCATCTCCGCTCGGCACGGCCAGATAAACCATCTCGCCCGTGCGCTTTGCCACCGATTCGAGCACAGGGCGCAGTCGGCCGCGAAGCGCGCCATCGTCTCCGGCGATCCGCGCCAGATTGAGAATGCGGCCGCCGAGATGATAGCGCGAATCCCCGACACGGCGGTGCACGTAACCAAGCTCGTCCAACGTCTTAAGAAGATTGTGCGCGGTCGTCTTGCCGAGCTTCGCCTGCTCGGCAATGTGCTGCAGCCGTGCGGCACCGCCCTCCTCTGCGATAATCTCGAGGATTGCAGCCGCGCGCTCGATGGATTGAATCAACCTGACTTCCGGCATTACGCGTTCGTTAGTGACAGATACTGTCCGCTAACATCGGCGTGGTACACGCGGACGGCAAGTCCAGCCAAGTTGAATATTTGCGCTCCGGGGGTTCAACCCGGCAGCATCTTGGCGGATCGCTTTCAATGGAATGTTAGGGCTCGCAGGAATTTGGAACGCCGGATCAGGTCGCGGCGCCAGGCTTCATCGGCGCACGATCAGCTTCAGCCACGGCGCCGAATGGAACGCGGTCATCAGCAAGTACATCGGGACCATGCCGCCGACCGGAGATGCGTTTGCAGCCGAGCAAAGCGCATCCAGCGGGCCGCCGCCAACGACAGCGGTGAGCAGCGCCATGATCGCAAAAGTTGGCGCGGCCGCGAGCGATAGCCATCTGGCTATGCCGATCGCGGCCGTACCGCCCTCGTCATCACAGCTCGCACCGCCGATCGAGTTGCTGTGACGAGCCTGGCTCACGACTTCGCACTCGCGCTCTGCTGGCGGAACGCGGCCTCGCCGGCGTCCGACACCTCGACCCACCTCTTGTCGGGCGCTGCGCCTTCGACATAGCTGTCGTGCCAATTCCACCACTTGTAGGTCGGAGTCTGCGGGTAGCCCTCGGGCGAATCCTCCCAGACCTCCTGGCGGCCGAGCGGCGTGATATCGAGGTAATTCCAGGTGCCTCCCATCTGCTCGTCGCCGCGGTTGTTGATGAAGTAGGTGCGGTAGATCTTGTTGCTGTCGCGGAAGAACACGTTGGTGCCGTGCCATTCGCTGACGTCGAAATCGGCGTCGAAGCTGTCCGTGATGGTGTACCAGGGGATCAGCTCCCATCCCATTCGCTTCTTCAGGCGCGCGATGTCCGGCTGCGGTGCGCGCGAGGCGAACACGAGAGTTGTATCGCGGGCGTTGAGATGGGCGACGTGGGCGACCTGGTCGGCCACCATCGAGCAGCCGCGGCAGGCATGGTCGGGCCAGCCGAATACGCCGGGCTCGAAGAAGGCGCGGTAGAGGATCAACTGGTGACGGCCTTCGAACAAGTCGCGCAAGCTCGCCTCGCCGTTGGGCCCCTCGAACCTGTACTCCTTCTCCACGGCCAGCCACGGCATCCGACGACGCTCGGCGGCGAGCGCATCACGGGCGCGGGTCATCGCCTTTTCCTTCACGAGCAATTGCTGGCGGGCCGCTTCCCATTCCTGTGCCGAAACGGTGTGAATCTGCATGGCTAATCTCCTGTTGTTGGGACGTTTGTTACTCGGGTGCCTCGACTTGCAGCGTCAGGCCGGCAGACGCGCGTCGTATTCCTTCATGAGGCCGCTCCAGCCATCCCAGAACGGCGCCGGCTCTTCGCCGTTCGCACGGGCGACCAGGACATCGAGATGCATGTGCCAGCCGGCCATGTGCTTGAGCAGCGTGGCGCGGTCGGGGAAGCGCCGATGGATGATCGTGAGCAGCACGCCCTTGCCTTTGGGCTCCAGTTCGAACGTCACGTCACCGGTGCTGTTCCAGGTGATCGACAATTTTCGGGGCGGATCGAATTCGGTAATCCGGCTCTGCATGCGATGCTCGCCACCGAAGCCGGCCGGGGGCTCGCCGGGCGGGTCCGTCAGTTCATCGTTGCGCCAGACGAGCTCGAAGGAGGCGCCGGCCTTCGCGTCCATGTCGCCTGCCGCCAGCCATTTGCGGCGCAACTCGCTGTCGGTGAGATAGGCCCAGATGCGCTCGATCGGGCCGGGCAGCAGGCGCTGGATTTTCAGCGTCATAGGCTCGGGCAATTCGCCATAGGCTTCAGGCTTCGTCGTTGAATTCATGCTTCTACTCCCTTCACTTCCTTGCCTTTGCCTCGTCTTCCGCACGCAACAGCGCTTCCAATCTGTCGAGATTGGTGTTCCAAAAGCGCTCGTAACGTTTCAGCCATGCATCGGCTTCCGCGAGCCGCGCCGCCTCGAGGCGGCACAGATGGGTGCGGCCGCGGATCGTGCGCTTCACCAGCCCGGCATTCTCCAGCACCCGCACGTGCTTCGAGGCGCCGGCGAAGCTCATGTGAAACGGCGTCGCCAGTTCCCCGATCGTGAGTTCGCGTTCCGCCAATTGTCCAAGCATCGCCCGGCGCGTCGGGTCCGCGAGGGCATGAAAAACGGCGTCGAGATGGGCGGATCGTTCAACCATGTGGTTTACTATAGTCGCACGACGCCGATAGTCAACCGATCGGTTTAACGTTTTCGTGATGAGCCGACGGGTTCCGAATTGCCCTTAGCCGTCAGGCACGGTGTGAACGGCGCAGGCGGATTCAATGCCGCGGAGCGCATGCGTTCCCAGCGGGATCAGCGTCGCGCTTGTTTCGGCAGCGACCGCGCCGGAGATCAGGACCGTTCGGCCGAGCGGCCGGCAGAGCCCTTCCAGCCGGCTGACCAGATTCACCGCGGGCCCAATCGCGGTGAAATCCAGCCGGTCGGCCGCGCCGACATTGCCCCACAGAACCTCGCCAAGGTGCAAGGCCACGCCAAACGACAGCGGCGGCAATCCCTGCTCCCGCCGTGTCGCATCGAGATGCGCCATTCCGGCCTTCGCGGAAGCGACGGCGCGCAGCGCCGCGTCGCAGGCTTCGCGAGGCTTCTCGCCAACCGGAAAGATTGCGAGCACGCCGTCGCCGATGAATTTCAACACCTCGCCGCCAAAAGCGTGGACAGCGCCGCCGATGCAGTCGAACCAGCCGCCAAGGGCGTCGATGACGGCAGCGGGAGGCTCGGCCTCGGACAGCGCGGTGAAGCCGCGCAGATCGGCATAGAGCAACACCGCTCGAATGGTCTCGCCGACTTCGCGCCGCAGCGGCCCTGCCAGCACGCGCGCGGCGCTGCGCCTGCCGAGATAAGCCTCGAGCGCGGCCGACAGCGTCGCGCGCGCCGAAAGTGCGGCGAGTGGTGCAGCGGCAAAGCGGGCGGCTTCGCGCAATCGATTTGCTTCCGTTTCCGTGAACCGGCGTGGCCCGATCCAGCCGAGCACTGGCCCGCCTTCTACCGCACCGACGGTGTCTTCATGCACCGCGCCACCCGCGAGCCCGCTCAACCAGCGCCGCCCGGCATCGCCCGACGAATCCCCTGCGCCGCCGAATCCCGCCGGAGCGAATCCCACCGCCTCGATCACCTCGCCGTTTTCGGCCCGCCATAGCCAGGTCCGGCGGGCGACGATCGGATGCGGCACGGCGAGCGTCAGCGCCCCGCCGGCAAGCGGAATGCCGTCGGCGATCAGGCGCGTGCCGAATTCGGCCAGGAACCGGTCGGCGCCCGGCGAAGCGCTGGCCGCATCGACCAGCCATGTCAGGGTCGAACTCAGTTGCATGGGATCGATCATGCGACAGCGATGTTGCATTGTCACCCATCACACCTAACTTAGGCACTCGCTGGTTGTATCAGCGCGCCCTCACCACACCCACGAGGTTTTCGATGACTAAATCGTTTGTGCTCCAGCGCGAGACCCACATCGCCGCACCCCGCGCCAGCGTGTTCGCCTTCCTGACGGACCCTCAGAAGATCGTGCAATGGATGGGCAGCGAGGCAGTGACGGAGATGCATCCGGGCGGCATGTACCTCCTGAAAGGCGTCGGCAGCGCCACGGGACGCGGGGCATTCCGCGAGGTCGTGCCGGTACATCGCCTCGCCTACAGCTTTGGCTGGGAAGGCAACGAGGAGGTGCCGCCGGGATCGGGCCTGATCGAGATCGATCTGATCGAGCAGGATGGTGGCACGCTGTTGCGTATGACCCATAGCGGCCTCCCCACCGAGGCAACCCGCGACAGCCACAACACAGGCTGGGCGCATTATCTCGATAGGTTGACCAAGGTAGCCGCCGGCCAGGACCCCGGACCGGACCGGGGCCCGAGGGGCACGCGCAACGCGTAAGAATCCCGTCAAGGCATCTATTGCTGGACGATCAGTCCTGTTTCTTCAACACCGTCACGTGAAGACGGCGACGGATTTCCATTCCCTGCCTGCGGTAGAGCGCGATCGCCGAGTGATTGTTGGTGAAGACGTGCAGGAACGGAATCTCACCGCGCGATACAATCTGGCGCGAGATGGCTGACAGCAGCATCTGCCCGTAGCGGCGGCCGCGATGGGATGGATGCACGCAGACGGCGGTGATCTCGGTGTATTGAGCGGGCTTCATCCGCTCGCCCGCCATCGCAACAAGCTGGCCGTCGATGCGGATGCCGAGAAAGGTGCCGAGCTCATGGGTCCGCGCGTTGAACGGTCCCGGCTTGGTAAGCGCGGTCAGTTCGATCATCGCTGGAACGTCGTTGACACCGAGGGTGACGATATCGACGCCTTGCGCTGGTGTTTCAACCTGCGTTCCAACAATCATCTGCTCGCCGGTGTCCGCCAGCGCGATTCTGAATTCGGCAGGCGGCCTCACGGCATCGGGCGTAAACAGCACGGCGATATCCTGCGGCGACATCAGCCCGGCAAGCGCAGCAAAGCTTTCGGGCGACGTGTCCGCTAACGCTGCGAAGGGCGTGATCTCAGTCGGATAGCGCCGCGCGCGGGCAGCGCCTTCCGCCAACGCCCGCTGCGTGGTCGTGAGCGCCGTCCAGATCGGGTCATCGAGAGGGTGGCTGGAGCTGTCGTGAACGGACATCAGATTACTTTCGTTCTCACTCCATAGCACGACAAAACTAGAGTTGCAGGCTCCTCAGGGATGAGAGGTTCGGGCAGCTACTGACGCAGTAGAACTATCCTCACCTTCACGCGCCACTGCCGTCCGATCGGATCGAAGCGCCGACTGCGCCATCATTTCGCTTTCTCTGCTGTCGCCTTGATCAGATTGTCACGGAGCGCGACGACGTTTTGCTGCAGCCGCGCGAACTCGTCCGGCTTCAGTCCGGTGGAGGCCATGAGATTCATGTGCATGCCCTTCTCGCGCAGCCGACGGCCGGCCTCGGTCAGGCTGATACGCACCTGCCGTTCGTCTGCGGGATCGCGCTGGCGACGCAGATAGCCCATCTGCTCGAGCTTTTTCAGGATCGGCGTCAACGTGTTGGATTCCAGGAACATCTTCTGGCCAAGCTCACTCACGGTCTGGCCATCCTGCTCCCACAATGCCACGATCGCGATCCATTGCGGGTAGGTCAGGCCGAGTTCATCGAGGCCCTTTTTGTAAGCCCGCCCGAAGGCGAGATTGGCCGAATAGATCGCAAAGCACAGGAAATCGCCAAGCCGCCGTTCGCCTGCGGACGGCTTCGGCTTCTGGCTGGCCTTTGAATTGCCTCTCGAAGTGACCCTGGAACCGGTCTGGGGCCCGTCGTTCAGTTTCATGGAGGGCGTCCTTTCCGACACGAACATGTGAAGCTTCGCATCCCTACATATCGTATCCGATTTAATCGGAAGGATCGACACTGCCGGCTAAGCCGCATATACGTCGTATCCGATTAGATCGTACACGATGTATATAGAGAATAGAACGATGGCCGCCATAGCCACCCCGCCCCAAGATTTCACCGGCATTCACTCGCGCGGCGGAAGAGTGTCTGCCGAACAGCGGGTATTCGCGCGGAGGTCGAAGCAATCTACCTCTCCACCCGTCAAAGACGAGAAACACGGTGCGCGGGAGACATCCCTGCCACCACAACATCAAGGAGAGAGCCATGTCAGACCTCAAGGAACCCACCAGCACCACGTCCACTGAAACCAAGACCGCGCTTGGGGTCGACCTGAAGCTCGAAGTCATCGTCATCCCAGTCTCCGACGTCGAACGTGCCAAGCAGTTTTATGCCAAGCTCGGCTGGCGGCTCGACGCCGACTTTGCCGGCCCCGACGATTACCGCGTGATCCAGTTCACCCCGCCCGGCTCCAAGGCCTCGGTCATCTTCGGCAAGAACGTCACCCCTGCTGCGCCCGGCTCCGCGCAGGGTCTTTATTTGGTCGTCTCGGATATCGAGGCTGCCCGCAACGAGTTGCTCGGCCGCGGCGTGCAGATCAGTGAAGCTTTTCATGCCGGCGGCAACGTGCATGTCGGTTCGGATGAGCCCTATCTGTTCGGGCGTCTCCGGCTGAGCGGCCCGGATCCGGAACGCGGCAGCTATCGCTCCTATGCCTCGTTCAGCGATCCCGACGGCAATGGCTGGCTGCTGCAGGAAGTCACCGCGCGATTGCCCGGCCGCGTCGACGCTGACGCCACCACCTTCAGCTCGTCGGCTGATCTCGCTAGTGCGCTGCGCCGTGCGGCTGCCGCGCATGGCGAGTACGAGAAGCGCAACGGCGGTCAGCATGATGCGGACTGGCCGGACTGGTACGCCGAATACATCGTCCGCGAACAGGCCGGCCAGCAGCAGGCGGCATGAGCAGGCGAAGTGATCATCGGCGGCAGCGGATCGCGAGCCCGCTGCCGGTGACCGACACCTGCCCGACCAGGGAGATTCACCATGCGTACCCCATCAGCTTCCGAAGTCATCCCGGACCGGCGCCAACTCTTGAGCACCGCGGCGATGGGGGTAGCCGCGGCGGCGGTCGCTGGTCTTTTTTTCTTGCTTATCCGGCCATGGCGGTCACGCGTGATTTGCAGCGTGAAGCGCCACAACTCTTTTCAGAAGAGGTTCGTGCAGGCTTCCGCGCCTTGCGCAAATCGATCTGAAGCTTTCGGCACCGGCTACGCGGAACTTCGATGAAATTCTCAAAATCAAGGAGATCAACATGACCATCATGAAGCAGATGCAAATCATGGCGACGGTGGCGATCGTCGCCGGAGCCGTTCTGGCGCCGTTTGACGCGCAGGCGCAGCAGAGCGGAGATACCCGAACCGACCTGCAGCGGCACGATCTCAGCGCGCCCGGACGCGAGGCCATTCAGGTCCGCGTCGATCTCGCCCCCGGCGTGGCGTTCGGCAAGCACACGCATCCCGGCGAAGAGATCATCTATGTCCTCGAGGGCCAGCTCGAGTACCAGGTCGGGGACAAACCGCCGCTCACACTCAAAGCCGGCGACGTTCTCTTCATTCCAGCCGGCACACCCCATTCGGCCAGGAATCCTGGCAGCGTCACCGGCAGCGAGCTCGCCACCTACATCGTCGAAAAAGGCAAACCACTGGTCTCGTTCGTGAAGCAGCACGCCGATAAGACTGCACATTGAGGCAGGGATGGGCCGGGGTTGCCGGACGCGCAGCCTCGCCCTGCTCCGAGCCAATCGTCTGCGAAGCGGCCTGCGCACCACATGGTAGAACATCCGGTTGTGCCTTGACCGCAGCTCATCCGTCTGCCTCACCAAGAAAGAAGGACAGCGCCTTGGCCGTCTCGGACGGTCTTTCTTCCGGAAAGAAGTGGCCGCCGTCGACCGGCCGCCCGTGTACGTTCTCACACCAGCTCCGCCAGATTGCGAGTGGTCCTCCCTCGGCTTCGTACCACGCCGACAGCGGTCCCGCCTCGCTCCATAGCGCAAGCGTCGGACAGACAATTTTCCGCCCGGCCTCTCGATCCTGCCGGTCGTGATCGCGATCGATTGCGGCGGCGGCGCGGTACTCCTCGCAAATGGCGTGTGCGCGCGCCGCGTCCTGCAACATGTCGGCATATTCCCGCTGCACCTCCTCTGCGATGGCCCGCCCGGAACCCCAGTTAGCAGCAGCGTCCGCGACAATGGCATCGCCGCAACGGGTGAGGATCGTCTCCGGAAGCGGCAACGGCTGCGCCAGCAGTGACCATGGCCAGAACGCCAGCGCGAGCCGGTCATCGGCGCGATCCCACGCCTCGGAGACCGGGATGACGTCGAGCACGGCCAGCGCATCGACTTGATCGGGCGCGTCGAGCGCCATGCGCTGCGCAACCCGGCCTCCCCTGTCATGACCCGCGACCGAAAAGTGCGGGAAGCCGAACCGGTCCATCAGCGCCAGCATGTCCGCCGCGAGCGCGCGCTTCGAATAAGGTGCATGGTCCGGCGTGCTTTCTGGACAGCCGCTTCGCCCATAGCCGCGCAGGTCGGCACAGACGACCGTATATGTCTCGGCCAGACGCGGAGCGACGTCGCGCCACATCAGATGCGTCTCGGGAAAGCCGTGCAGCAGAAGAACCGGCGGCCCGGACCCCGCCCGGCGCGCGAAAATCTGCGTCGCACCCGTGTCGATCTCGACGGATTGAAAACCCTCGAACATCGCACGCTCAGTCCGGCAGCGCGGCGATGGCCACGATCTCGACGACGAGATCGGGATGCGCCAGCGCCGCGACTCCGATCACCTCCGACGGCGGCGGGTTGTTATAACTGCAATGTTTCGGACAATGCTCGGCGAAGAATTCATCCATGACGTCGAGGCGGAAATTCGGGGAGCTGAGGACGCCGCCGTTCGGAAACGGTCCTTTGACGTACTGGGTGATCTTGACGAGGTGATCGAGCGAGTTGCCGAGCTCTTCCAGATCCGCTTTGATATTGGTGAGAATGGAGCGCCACTGCATTGCGGCGTCACCGGCCGCGCCACCCTTGACGTTGTTGGGATCATAATTTTGGGTCCTGGCCGTGTTGCCGGCCAGAAAGAAATAGCCCTTTGCGCCGGTGACGACCGTGCCTTTTCCCCATGGCATCAATTTGCCGCTCTTCATCTTCTTGTGGGTGACGAGCTCCATCTGTTCCTCCCGAGAGATCGGCCCCCTGGTCCGGTCATAAAACCCGCGAATACGACAATGGTTCGGGTCTGGGCGTGAAGGCATGGCTTCGCATTTTCTCGGCGGAAGCGCGCCCGAGTTTGCGTCATTTGTCACCCTCATATCGGAGAGGGCACAGGGAAGACAGGGCGCGCGATAGCTCGCGCTTCGCGCGCCCTGGAATGACGGCGAGATCATGCCGGCATCGGCGCGGGCCGCGCCACCATCATCGGCCGGAACGTCATCATGATCAGGAACGCGCCGAGTCCCATGATCCACGAGCCAACATAGAGCCAGGCGTAGTTCGCAAAGGTGTCGTAGATCAAACCTCCGGCGAGCGGACCGGTCGCCATGCCGAGGCTGCCGGCCATGGCGGTGCCGCCGATTACGGTGCCCATCATGCGCAGCGGAAAGTTTTCGCGTACGAGGACGGCATAGAGCGGCATCGTACCTGCATAGAGAAAGCCGAACAGCGCGGCGACGGCATAGAACGCGGCGAGTTCGCGCACGAAGACGTAGCCGAGCGCGCCGAACGCCTGCGCCAGCAAGCCGAAGACCAGCACGCGCTTGGCGCCAAAACGATCGCCGAGCAGGCCGAAGGCGATACGGCCGCCCATCCCCGCGAAGCCCTCGACGCTGTAGATGGTGACCGCGGCAATCATCGGAATGCCGCAACTGATGGCGTAGCTCACGGTATGGATGATCGGGCCCGAATGCGTGGCGCAACAGAAGAAATTCGTCAGCAACAGGATGATGAATTGCGGGGAGCGCAGCGCCTGCGCGAGTGACATCTCCGGTTCCGCCGGCGCGTTCGTTGCAGCGGCAGTGCCACTCTCGAGCGCCGGCGCGCGGCGCACTAGGAGCGAAACCGGGATCATGATCGCGGCGACGACGAGCGCCACGATCTGCATTGAAGTCCGCCAGTCATGGTTCGAGACCAGCCAGGCGGCCAGCGGCGACATCGTCATCGGCGCCATCCCCATGCCGGCTGAAACCAGCGACACCGCCAGGCTGCGATGGGTATCGAACCAGCCGGTAACACAGGCCATCATCGGCGCGAAGATCGCGGCGCAAGCGCCGCCGACCATCAGCCCGAAGACAAACTGAAAGACGACCAACGAGGTCGCGAGGCTCGCAAGCCCCAGGCTGGCCGCGAGCACGGCCGAGCCGGTCAGCACCACCGGCAGCGGCCCCAGCCGGTCGGACAAGGTGCCCCAGATCATGCTGGTGAAGGCCATCGCGAGAAAGCCGATCGTCATCGCGCTGGATACGCCGGTCACCGACCAACCGGTATCCCGCGCGATCGGCTGCAAAAACACCGGCAGCGAAAACATGCCCCCGATCGCGACACAGCCAAGCAAGCCGCCGGCGGCGACGATTACCCAGCGGTAGTGAGAATTGGTCATTCCTGGTCTCCCTACAGTTCCCTTTGTCTGGAAGACGAATGGGACGGGCCGGAACCGACAGGTTCGGGGACACACCTGATCATTTTTTCGGTGCGGTCCATGAATCAGTTGTTAGGTTGCTCAGCGCAATTGCGAGGCCACGTGGGCTTACTCGATCGGCGGAATAGGCTACGGTTTCCAACTTGCGTCTTCCGATCACCGGCAACTGTTTTGCAGAATTCACCAGATCGTGACCATCCGCCCGATCGTCCGCTATCCCGACCCTCGGCTTGTGCTCCCGGCGCAGCCGGTGACCGTATTTGACTACGCGCTGCGCGCTCTCGCCGCCGATCTGCTCGAGACGATACATGCCGCACCCGGTATCGGGATCACCGCCCCGCATATCGGCGTCTCCCTGCGGGTCGTGGTGCTCGATCTGGACCCCGTCGAGGGCGCGCGAACCTATGTCAATCCGGAGATCATCTGGGCATCGCCTGAGATGATCCTGCATCGGGAAGGCAGCGTCTCGATGCCGGGGGTCAACGACGAGGTGAGCCGCCACGCGCGCGTCCGGATCAGCTATCAAGACGTCGACGGCAACCTGCAGACCGAGGAATCGGAGGGGCTGCGCGCCGTCTGCCACCAGCATGAGATCGACCAGTTGAACGGCGTGTTCTGGATCAAGCGGCTGTCCCGCCTCAAGCGCGAGCGGCTGATCAAGCGGTTTGAAAAGATGTCGCGGAATTAGACCGTGGGCGAGTTAGTTCTACTGCGTCACAAGTTCCTCATGGCTAGGAACGCGAAGCGCGCCTCGAACCATGAGGCCCGTCTGTGGCCTACATCCTTCGAGACGCCCGCTCTGCGGGCTCCTCAGGATGAGGGTTTTGAGCAGCTAACCCGCCATCATCCCGTCGCCGCTCGTTCGATCTCGGCTATGTCGATCTTCTTCATCGTCATCATTTTGTCCATCGCGCGCCTGGCGGCATCACGATCGGATCCGTTGATAATCTCGAGCAACCGCTTGGGCGTGATCTGCCAGGAAAAGCCCCAACGGTCCTTGCACCATCCGCAAGGCCCTTCCTCGCCTCCATTGGCGATGATGGCATTCCAATAGCGGTCGGTATCCTCCTGGCTATCGGTCTGGACCATGAAGCTCACCGCCTCGTTCGGCGTGTAGTTGGGTCCGCCGTTCAGCCCCACGAAGCGCCGGCCGAGCACGGTGAACTCGACCGTCAGTTCCTCGCCCTGCCCCACGGCCGGCTTAGGGGATGCATGGCCTGCAACGACACGGCTGTCAGGAAAGGTCGCGGCGTAAAACTTCGCCGCCTCACGCGCTCTGCCCTGATCGAACCACAGGCATGTTACAAGCTCTGCCATCGCAATCTCCTTTCAAAAACGCGCGCCGCCGACTGGCTTTCCAGGGTAGCGCCCGGGCGTCCACGCCATCGCCCCCCGGGCGAAGCGAGCGTCCCTCCATTAAGATTACGCTTTAACCAATAGTTAATTATGTCTTTGCTGGCACGAAACGCACGGCATAGCGTTAGGAACGCTGGTCAGTAACCTAGGATTGGGTGAGTGCCATGACCTATAGAACGACGTTTATCGCGTCTCTCAGTGCAGTCGCGCTTGTCCTTGCCGCTAGCGCGGCATCTGCCGATCCGGGCGTCGCGCCGGCGCGTCCGGCTTTCCCGGCATTCCCCAAATCGGGGCATCATCACCATCACCGGGGAGTAAGCGGTTTCTGGCCGGCCGGCGGCGTCGTCTACGGTCTGCCGAGTGATGTCGACCGACCGCTCGTCGTGGAGACTCCGCCACTCAAAACATCGGACGATATCCGCTTCACGTGCGTGTACGATATTCCCTGGGATTACGTCCATCGATGCCCGCAGTTTAATACGCCTCGGCAGTAGTTTTGTGAACGCGTAGGCGCAATAGCGCAGTTATTTAACGACGGCGACATTCGACCTGGCGGGAGGCCTGTTCCGCCTTTGACTGATCTACGTTTCAAACAGCATGAGGGTATGGCTCCGCGTTCTCGCGGCGAGAAGCGCCCGAGCTTTTGCGTCATCTAAAGACCCTCTGCATCATCAGAGGGCGCAGGGAAGACCGGGTGCTTGCTGCACCCGAGGTCTCGTGTGCAATTGCGCACTAAGAACGCGCACACGAGCATACAGGTACAGCGGGGGCATCCCGGCCTTCCCTGCGCAGTGGCTTTACGGCTTACTTCGTGCTCTTCCCGGAGAACGGCTCTTTTGCCTCCGTCATCGGCGGGACACTTCCCGCCAACTTAGCGCCAGCACCGCGGCGCCCGAACCACACGACTTCGCCGTACGCTTACCTCGCGCATCGTCTAGCGCGCATTCAGCGTCCACCGCATCTCACCGCACGTTCGTGACGATGGCCAACGCCCCTCATCCGCCGTGAGATGGGCGGAGTTATGCGGCTGATTTGGGTGAGAACGAAAGCGGAATATTTTTGCTTCCTGGGCTTGACACGATTTCTGAAAATCCGAATTGATTTGCCGTCATGACGATTTGTGACGCGGGCTTGAGCCACCGTTGAAAAAAGAGTTCAGCGATGTCGGAACGCGACTTGTTCGATCGTCCTTTGCCGGTACCGGCGCGGGCAAGCCTCGCGCCTGCGGAAAAATGTAAGGAGAACAACGATGAACAAGAACACGATCTGCCTGTGGTACAACTATGACGCCGAAGAGGCCGCGCTGTTTTACGCCAAAACCTTTCCCGACAGCAGCGTCGGCGCGGTGTGTAAAGCGCCTTCCAACTTTCCGGGCGGCAGGGCCGGCGACGTCCTGACCGTGCAGTTCACGGTGTGCGGCGTGCCATGCATCGGCCTCAACGGCGGCGACATCTTCAAGCACAGCGAAGCCTTTTCGTTCCAGATCGCCACCGACAACCAGGAAGAGACCGACCGCTACTGGAACGCGATCATCGGCAATGGCGGCACGGAAAGCGCCTGCGGCTGGTGCAAGGACAAATGGGGCCTGTCATGGCAGATCACGCCGCGCGTGCTGACCGACGCGATGGCCAAGGGCGGCGATGTCGCCAAGCGCGCGTTCGAAGCGATGATGCCGATGGGGAAGATCGACGTGGCGAAGATCGAGGCGGCAGTGCGCGGCGACCCGTAGGGCGGGCGTTAACCGCCCGCCATTAAGTCCTTCGCCAGCGCCATGTAGGCCGGCAGCGTCACGGGATCATTGGCGGCGTTGCCGGCGGCCGGGTGTGAGGCATAGCGCGCGATCACCATCTCGGCCTTCGGATCGATATAGATGCCTTGCCCGTGAACGCCACGCGCCATGAAGGCGCCGTGCGCATTGTGCGTCACCCACCACTGGTTCCGGTATGAGGCGCCTGATAATGTGGTGTAGCCGGCGGGCTTGAACTTCTCGGGATCGCCGCCGCGCGCGATGTCCTCGACCACTTGAGACGGCACGATCTGGCGGCCATTGAACCGGCCGTGATTGCGGATCGTCTCGCCGAAGCGGGCCAGATCGCGCAGTGTCGTCGAAAGCCCGCCACCGCCGCTTTCGGTGCCTATGCGGTCGACGTGATAATGCGCGTCCTCCTCCGCGCCGATCGGAATCCAGATCCGCTCAGATAGCAGATCGGACAGGCTCAATCCGCTCGCCCGCCGGCAAATCCAGGCCAGCACGTCTGAATTGACAGTCTTGTAGGCGAAGGCCTTGCCGTGCTCGCCCTGCTTCTTCTGCGCGCACAGGAAATCGAAAATATTGGTCGCACCCTCGTAGCCCGGCTCGATCGGAGCCATGCCGTTCGCCCGCCGCAGCCCAAACACGCCGGAATTCTTGTCGGCATAAACTTCCGTGTATTCGAGGCCCGTGGTCATATCCATCGCCTCGTGCACGCGCGCATCAGCGAATGCGCTGGTCTTCAACTCCGGCACATATTCCGTGATCGGCGCCTGCGGATCGATCTTGCCTTCCGCCACTAGGATGCCAGCGAGCGTGCCGGTGAACGATTTTGTCACCGACATCGCGATGTGCGGCTTGTGCGGCTTAAGCGCGCCGAAATAGCGCTCGTAGATCAATTTGCCCCGGTGCAGCACAGCGATGCCGTCGGCATAGGTCTCCTCGAGCATGCGCGCGAACGTCATCGGCCGGCCGTCCATGGTGACCGAACTGGATGCGCCGATATCATGCTCTTCCCGCGGCAACACGGACGCAGGCCCTGCGCCGCGCCAGACATTCACCGTCGGCACCAGCTGGCGGATATTGCTCCACGCCCAACGCAATTCGGGGAAACTGCGGAACGATCCGCTATGGAAAGTGATAGTTTTATCCGGCGGCGGGGGAAAGCCCTGCATCCATTCCAGCGTTTGCGGATCGGTCGGGGTGGCGGTCTGGCTGGAGGCGGTCGCGACGGACATGAAGTCTGCTCCGAGCGGCGATCCCGATGTCGTACCATGCGGTCACCCACCGCACATCCCGCCTTTGCGCCGGGGTAACCGTCACTGCAAGCAGTTGTGGAAGCAGCACGTAGAGTGAGTTCGCGATAGGAAACCGCCATTCAATCCGCCCGGAGACGTCGAATGCGGTGGATTACGCCTTCTAATCCACCCTACTCGCTGAAAATCAGAAGTGGTTTACAGCTATGCCAGTTTTGCCGCAGCTCGCCACGAGATCGCGCTTTCACGGGAGGCAAGTCAGCACGCAGCCCCATGCCCTTGAAGCGATTCGTCGGCCTGTGAACTCGGACTGTAGACAAAGAGCAAATTGCCCTAAAGCACAACGTCCTCGGGCGGCTTACGTGGACGCAGCTTGCGCCTCTTTGGCGTGGGGCGGCTAGTAGACCGATTCTCCGTAAACCTTCTTAGCTGCTCTTCTCTGATCCTTTCGAAACGGCGGAGACCATCGTGAAACTCGCTTTCGCCCGCTCTTTGCTGCGTGTTCTGTCCGATGAGGCCGGACGCGACAATTTGTAGAACGCCCTTATACATCGTGTGCTCCGCCATCATCTTGTCGAACGTTCCATCTTTCCACCAGCGATCGATGTGGGCTTGATCGAGCGTGCCGGCGCGACCGCGATCTAAACAATCCTGCATCTCGTCGGTCAGTTGGAGCGCGTTGGCGATTACGTCGTTCGGCCAATAGCCATGAAGATCACGGAATTTGATCGCACTATCGATCACTGCCTTCATCTGGATCAGTAATTCGTGGGGCTTGCCGGCACCGCGGACAATCCTAACCATATTGGCAGCGACTTCTCGGAGAGCGCCGGAGAGCTCGTGTTTCGCCCAATCGCGCTCCCGTTCGCGGTCTCTCTCTTCCTTGTCCGGCCCTCCTCCGTCGATGACCTTGAAGCTCATGGGTCCCATCCTTCCGGTATCCCAGGATATTCGGCGACCCTGTAGCGGGAAACAAGCCCCGTTCCCTGTTAGTACGAGCAGTTGACGCTTGCCCTCGCCTTCCGGTTGCGGTTAAGGTCGTCCTGGGATTGAACAGGAAAGACACTCATGGCGATGACCGTTCACGACGCGAAAATCGCGATCGGGATGTTGGCGCGCGGAGACAACCAGCATGACGCCGCGGCTTGGTTTGGGGAAAACCAGGCGCGCATCGTAGAGGCATCTCAAGGAAAATTTGGCACAACAGAAGCGGCACCGGCCGCCGAACTACCGCCTAAAGGGCCGCCGGGCATCAAGGGACGCCGGCTTTATGCGTTTGTTGAAAAGGCGATCAAGGCGCTCGAGGATGGCGATGCTGCATCCGCTCTTCAGAGGCTGAGCGATGGCGTTGATCGCTACAATCGATCAGAATAATCGCTATCGCGCTCCAGCGCCTTACGGCATGGCGGTATCCAGAATAGCTCTGGATTTTGCGTCTTAATCTCCTTCGACCAAACCAGCCAAGCGTATCCCGTGGCCGTCGTCGCGGTTCGGTCAACTCGACCCTTGATCATGGGCACCCTTTCCGTGAACTGCGCAAATCGGCATGGCCGGTGCTGAAGAAAGAGATTGCGGTAGCGACCGACACTCTCGATGAAGACCGTCCGAGCGAGAATGGCGACGCCCCTTCGTGCCACGATTAGGGACCGTAGGACGAATTCCTCCGCAAGTCGAAACGGTGGATTTGTTATGACCCAGTCCACTGCGTTGGCTTCGTAGGGGACGGCCAAGTAATCCCTGACTGACCCAAATCCATAGGGGTAGATGTCTGACGTCAACACCTGACCAAAACTTTCAGCCAGCGGCCGAGCCATGTAGCCGGCTCCGCATGCAGGCTCCAAAACGGACTGGAGATCAAAGGGGCCGAAGTCTTTGAGAACGTGAGCAACGAGTGCGCGTGTTGCCCAAGGCGGGGTCGGAAAATCGTCCCGGCTATCCGGCGCCTCGGTACGCTGCGCCATGACGGCGTGAGATCGATTCTGTGCCATCACAAGATCATACGCGATTTCGACCAGAAGGGAATCCCGAAGCGGCTAACGGAGGTGTCACCCTGTAGCCACTCGATCGCGCTGCCCGCCGATCACTAGCCGGATATGTTTGGCTGTCGGATATCGAGCCGCATTTCGTTAGCAAAATAGTAATCCGCCGCTAGGCTAGTTCATCCCGATGAGATAATGCAGTGGATTACGCCTACGGCTAATCGCCCTACGAGGCTATTGCTTGAAACAATGCTCGCGGTGCCATTTTAGGAAATGCGGATGCGGACGGTCAGACATTCGACGAGGCGCAAGCGCACGACCGGATTTGTTGATGATTGATCCTATTCCCTGTGGATCGTTCGTCTGTCGAGAGATTAATATCTCCAAGTCATCGGCCAAGCTAATAAGGCCACGATCAAACATCCAATGCGCGGTGCCCGAAAGAGCGATCCCGTTGCTGACAATATCTGGCCCGCTCGCTTCCACCGGCCGGATATGTGCGGCCGCGACTTCCGCCCGACCCCTTCCATTGATGAGCTTTAGCCCCGTGATAGCGCAGCGCTCGTCATAGGCGCGCAGCACAACGCGACGGAAGATTCGGTCGCGCAGGATCCTCGATACCGTGACGCTAATGCGGTCGCGCTGTTGCTCAAACCTGAAGGGGGCCTGCTCCTCATCAAAGCCCGGCGACAGCATTTCGTTGTCGAGTCGAGGCAACAAAGGCGCCCTTTCCTCGAATCCGAGTTCGACTATTCTTTTGAAATCTTCGGGAGAGATTGGACGGACCGCTGCTTGAGCGCGTCCGGAAATCCGTCCCTGTGCATTGAGAACGCCTTGCTCTATGGGTCCCGTCGCTCCGTTGAAAGCGATCGGATGGGCAAAATCGAGATAGCTTCCCGGCTCAATTAACGCGAGATACATCCCGGGAACGCCGGGATCAGGAATAACTTGCCGAACTTTTGCAATTGCAAGTAGCCGCGCGTCTCCGCGACCTTGCGCGGTTCATAATAGATTATCCAGTCACCGACGCAGGCCTCCACACGACGCAGATACTGACTGGGAAATTGATATTGCTCAGCCGGACTGTCGTCGTAGATCGAGTCTGAGCGATGAATGAATACCCCAAATCCCATTGCATTCTCGGCACGGCATTTCAGCCTCTAGCCAATTCTCCAAACTCAAACATTAGGACCGCTGTTGGCCGCGGGTACTTGGCCCCCTACTCCCACTCAATCGTCCCCGGCGGCTTGCTTGTCACGTCGTACACCACCCTATTCACGCCCTTCACCTCGTTGATGATCCGCGTCGCGGTGGCGCCGAGGAAGCTCATGTCGAAGGGATAGAAGTCGGCGGTCATGCCATCGGTGGAGGTCACCGCGCGCAGGCCCACGACGTATTCATACGTGCGGCCGTCGCCCATCACGCCGACCGTCTTTACCGGCAGCAGCACGGCAAAAGCCTGCCAGATCTTGTCGTAGAGGCCGGCTTTGCGGATCTGGTCGATATAGACCGCGTCGGCGTTGCGGAGGATGTCGAGCTTTTCCTTGGTGATGTCGCCAGGGCAGCGGATGGCGAGGCCGGGGCCCGGGAACGGGTGACGGCCGACGAAGATTTCGGGCAGGCCGAGTTCGCGCCCCAACACGCGGACCTCGTCCTTGAACAGTTCGCGCAACGGCTCGACCAGCTTCATGTTCATGCGCGCCGGCAAGCCGCCGACATTGTGGTGCGACTTGATGGTCACTGACGGGCCGCCGGTGAAGGAGACGCTCTCGATCACGTCGGGATAGAGCGTGCCCTGAGCCAGGAAATCGGCGCCGCCGAGCTTCTTCGCCTCCGCATCGAACACGTCGATGAACAGGCGGCCAATGGTCTTGCGCTTCACCTCGGGGTCAGTGACCCCTGCGAGCTCGCCGAGGAATTGCTTCGACGCGTCAACGTGCACCAAGGGGATGTTGTAGTGATGCCGGAACAGGTCGACGACGGTCTTCGCCTCGTCAAGCCGCAGCATTCCGTGGTCGACGAACACGCAGGTGAGCTGGTCGCCGATCGCTTCGTGGATCAGCACCGCCGCGACGGCGGAATCGACGCCGCCGGAGAGCCCGCAGATCACCCTTCCCTTACCCACCTGAGTGCGGATCTTTTCGATCGCTTCCTCGCGGAAGGCGCGCATGGTCCAATCGCCGGTCAGCCCAGCCACCTTGCGGACGAAGTTGCGGATCAGCTTGGCGCCGTCGGGCGTATGCACCACTTCGGGGTGAAACATCAGCCCGTAATATTTGCGCTTCTCGTCCTGGATCACGGCGAACGGCGCGTTCGGCGAGACGCCGGCGACCGTAAAACCCGGCGGCATTTTGGTGATGCGGTCGCCGTGGCTCATCCAGACCGGATGGCGCTCGCCCATCGACCAGGTGTCGTCGAACAATTTGCTCGCCGTCTTGACCTCGACATCGGCGCGACCGAACTCGCGGTGGTGGCCGCCCTCGACCTCGCCGCCGAGCTGGGCGGCGAGCGTCATCTGGCCGTAGCAGATGCCGAGCACGGGGACACCGGAATCGAAGATCGCTTGCGGCGCGCGCGGCGAGCCTTCCTCGTGCACCGACTCCGGGCCGCCGGAGAGGATCACCGCTTTCGGTTTCATCTCCTTGAAGGCGGCTTCGGCCTTCTGGAACGGCACGATTTCGGAATAGACGCCCTCCTCGCGCACCCGGCGGGCGATCAGTTGCGTCACCTGACTGCCGAAGTCGACAATCAGAATCTTGTCATGCGCCGAGGCCACCGAGGGCGTCGACTCGCGGGCTTTCTGTGCTGCTGTCATGGACAGGAATTACGCGACGGGGCGCGGCCTCGCAACCGCGGCAAGCGGCTGACTCACATTCTTTCTAAGGCATGGACAGATCGATGTTAGGTAAGTATTATTGACCTAACTGATGCCTGTCTTGGGTCGTTTTCGGGGCGCGCAAAGCGCGAACCCGGAACCTGGAAATTCTCAGGTGCGCAATTGCGCACCATAGTTCGATGCTTCGCATCGCCCCCGGACTGACGGGGCCCTTTATGAATAGCCGCAGGTGTCTCCCATGAAAATCCCCACCCTGCCCTTCACAATCACCGACTGGAGCCAGAAGCCCGTGACGACGCATCCCGGCGAAACGGGCGAAGCCGTCTGGCGCACGCTCGACATTGGCGATTTGCGCGTGCGGATGGTCGAGTATTCGCCGGGGTATCTCGCCGATCACTGGTGCGACCGCGGCCACGTGCTCTATGTTCTGGAAGGCGAACTGGACACCGAATTACGCGACGGGCGGACGTTCAAGCTCAAGCCAGGCATGAGCTACCAGGTGTCGGATTTCGGTGACGCCGCGCATCGATCCTCGACCAAGACGGGCGCGAAGTTGTTCATTGTGGATTGAACCCGCCGTCATTCCGGGTTCGCTTCGCGCCCCGGAATGACGAGCCCTCCTCACGCCTTCTTCAGCACCGAGACGAAGAATCCGTCCGTCCCCGTCCTTCGTGGAGTCATCAGCCAGCCTTCCGGCGATGGCAGTGCGGCTTTTTCAAAATCCTCTGCTCTATCCCACAGCACGCTTGCCGTCTCGTTCAGTGGCTGAATCGAAAACTCGGGATGACGTGCCACGAAGGCGCGGATCTGGTCGCCGTTTTCGCTGGGGAGCACCGAGCATGTCACGTAGGCGATGCGGCCGCCGGGCTTGACCAGGCGGCTTGCGCGATCAAGCACTTCGGCCTGGTCCTTCAAGCGAACTTCCAGCGCGCCGGGGCGCATGCGCCATTTGGCGTCGGGGTTGCGGCGCCAGGTGCCGGTGCCGGTGCAGGGCGCGTCGATCAGGACGAGATCGGCCGACGCCCTGATCTCGGCCAATGGATCAGCGTCGCCCTTCGGCGCGCGAATTTCGGCGTTGTGGACGCCGGCCCGCGACAGCCGCTCGTAGATCGGGGCGAGCTGGCGCTTGTCGCGGTCGGTCGCGATCAATCGCCCCTTGCCTTGCATCATCGCCGCCAGCGCCAGTGTCTTGCCGCCGGCGCCGGCACAGAGGTCGATCACCTGCTCGCCGGGCTTTGCAGCGGTGAACATGGCGGCCAGTTGCGAGCCCTCGTCCTGCACCTCGATCGCGCCCTTGATGAAATCCTCTTCCGCGTGAATGCCGGGATTGCGGGCTTCGGCGCCGAGTTCGATGCGGAGGCCAATCGGCGACCAGGGCGTCGGCGTAGCTCCGAGATGGATGAGCGAGGCAAGCACTTTTTCGCGCTTGGCCTTCAGCGTGTTGACGCGCAGATCGAGCGGCGCGCGGCTCGCCATCGCGGTCGCCTCTGCGACGCGGCCCTCGCCGAACACCGCGGCCAGATGCGGATCCAGCCATTCCGGATAGTCGCCGGCGATGTGCGGCGGCGCGTCGTCGAGGGTGCGGGAGGTGAGCGCTGATCGTTCGGCTTCGGTCAGCGGTTCCGGCGCAAAACGCCCGCCGTCGCAGAGCGCCGATATCGCTTCCAGATCGAGCTTGCGCGCGAGCTTCATCATGCCGAGCACGCGCGCCCGCGGCGTGTCGGCGTTCATCAGCCAGGCGCTCGACGCCCGCCGCCGCAGCACGTCCCAGATCAGGCCCGAAATCGCCGCGCGGTCGCCCGAGCCGGCATAGCGATGCGCGGTGCCCCACTCCTTCAGCGCCTTTGCCGCGGGAACGCGCTGCACGTCGATGGTGTCGATCAGTTCGATGGCGGCGGAAAGGCGGGCAGCGGGGGTCATCAAAAAGCTTTCTAGATCAGAAGCAGAAGCTTCAGCGCGAAGTAGATCCACATCGCAAGCAGCACCAGCGCGCCGGCAAACCACGCCAAGCTGCGCTGCTGGATGTTGTTCGAGGTGACGAAAATGCCAGCGTGGGCGAAGCGCGTTACCACGAACACCCAGGACATCAGCACGATGAAGAGATCGGCGCGGCGCAGCGGCAGCGCCAGTGCGATCAGCAAGTAGAACAGCAGGGGTACTTCGAACTGGTTGGAGAAGCAATTGCCGATCTGGGCCACGCGGGGTGGATATTTCGGCTGTCCCAGCGCGATATCCCTCAGGCTGGTTTCGCGGGCCTTCACCGCCTTGGTGCGGGCCGTCACCATCCATAGCAGCAGGAAGAAAGTGAGCCCGATCAAGACGAAGACCGGCAGCAAAACCATTTGAACCGACATGAGCATCTCCCCCGAAACCTGTGTGAGGCCTAAAGCAATAACGAGACGCCCCTCACCTGACAAATCCACCTAACCTGGCTCGCTTGAACCACAAGGAGAGCCCAGACGACCAACTACCGAGAATTCCGATGGTTCTGGTCTCGAACCGGCCTTAAAGCAATCCGCGAGCAGGCGATGAACATCACCTCCCCGATCCTGACCGGCGCCGGCCGCGCCGCCGAACTGCCCGGCGATTCCATGACCTCCCTGCTACGCGCCCTCGGACTTAGCGACAGCCCCGATGGCGGACTTGGCATCGTCATGTCGGCATTGGCCGGCATCGCCGCGGCGCTGGCGGTGGCGATCATGCTCTCCGTTTATTTCCGCAGCGGTTATCGCCGCCGCCACGATCTGATCAAGCACGGGCTTGCCGCTTCCGCGGTGCTGGTCCTGCTCGCTTTCGCGATCTCGGACATCAGGCACGCGGCGCAGGCCTATCTCGGGCTCAATCCGGCAAAGCCCGCGGTGGAATTTGAAATCCGCCTGCCGAAGGCGACGTTGACGACCGCCGCGGATATCCAGATCGAGCTGCTGACGGACCGGAACCAGAAACTGGCGAAGATCGAGGGCGCGCTGGCCTCCGCGCCCGATGGCCGCAGCATCTTGCGCGGGACCGTGACGCTCGATTACCGCACCACCGAGCGCATGATGGTGCTGCCCGGGTGGGCCCAAAGCACGTTCCGGCTGCGGCTGCCGGCGAGCCCATTGCGCTCCGATCAGTTCGGGCCGTGGCATCTGGCCGACGGCATCGTGCCGGTCAATGGCGGCACGGTGACGACCGAAATCCACGACACCTTCGCGATCCGCTACCGCGTGCTCTGACGCCCATTGAAATAAAAGATGGCAAGACCGTCGGGCACATTTGCTTTGACGGAAGCAACCAGCGCTTTACTGTATCCTGGATGGCTGCCGAAAGAGAGCGGCCGCGGGAGGAGTGCAACTTGCGATTTCGCGATCAGGACATTGTCTTCACCAACGGCGCCACAGGGCAGAATATCGACATTCTCACCGCCAATCCGCTCAACTACTTCCACGTTATCAGCAATGCCGCAGAGCTGCCGAGACAGGTGATCGACGGCAAGCTGTTCCTGCCGGCCTCGGATCATCGCAAACGCAACGGAAAGCTCCCGCTGGTGATGGTAGTGCCGGGCAGCCTCGGGGTTGCGCCCTCGCACCTGGCGCATGCCGAAACTGTCGTCGGCGACGGCTTTGCGGCGTTTGTCCTCGACAGCTTCGGCGCGCGCGGCGTGACCTCGACGGTCGCCAACCAGACCCAGTTTTCCTTTGCCGCCAGCGCCTATGACGTGCTGGCGGCCTTGCAGGTGCTCTCAGTCCATCCGCAGATCGACGCTTCCCGAATCGGCGCGCAGGGTCACAGCCGCGGCGGGTCGGCCGTGCTGACGGCTGCGACGCGCCGCTTTGCCGATGCGGTGGTCGGCGCCGGCGCCGGTTTTCGCAGCGTGCTCGCCGCCTATCCCTGGAGCGGTCACCAGTTCCTCGATCCATCCGTCGATGAAACCGAAATCCGCGTCATCATGGGCGATGCCGATGAATGGTGCTCGCCGATGCAGGTGCAGGGTCATTGCCAGGCCATCCGTCTTTCCGGCGGCAAGGCGACGATGCGGCTGATCGGCGGCGCGCAGCACAGCTTTGACCGCGACACCGCGATCGAAAACGTTGCTGACGCGTCCGTCTCCCCCGCCGCGCCGACAGCCTATATCGCCAATGATGGCGCCTTCATCCATCCGCTTCACGGCGTCGCGGAGAGCAAGCTCACCGATCGCGACCTGATGATCTATGGGCTGAAGGCCGGCTATGGCCGCAAGGGCGCGAAGATTGGAAGCCGCGACGGAGATGCCGAATTGTTTCGGGCGGACATGCTTGCGTTCTGGCGACGGACGTTGGGGTGAGAATGTTTACGCCAGTCCAATGTCCTAGCTTTTCATCCTCCAATGAATGGCAATCATTTGAAGAGGTAGCAGAGCTCCAGTGCGGTTCGAAACGGGGCAAGCTGAGACATGTCGAAGGGCGTGACGCTGATCTCGTAAGTGCCTTCACTTAGTTCGATCGTATCAAGCCGCCGCCCCAGATAGGCACCCGCGGTGGCTATGCGGCGTTCGGTCCGCACAGTTCGATCATGAATGGTTCTATTTTCGGCGTCACGCACGATGATCCGAGCGACGGTTCGGCTTACCAGGTCGCCGCGCCACATTGCCCGGCTGCCCGATTGGCCCTCCAATGAAATCATCAACTCCAACCCGTTGCTCATCGTTGTCAAAAGACACCAGCAGGTTCAGATAGTAGATGTTGTGCTGGATGATACGGGTGCGAAACGTAACCGGGGTCCCCTGGACCAACTCTACCGGAACGACCTGTACCGGAATGTCGCTATAGACGAGCTTCAGGAACTGCGCGTACGGCGAAACACCGTACAGCCAACGAGCTGCGACCGTCAGAACCAGCAGAACGGCCGCCAGTGCGACCAGCATCTGCGTTCGCGAGCGGCCATGATCGTCCTGCGATCATGTTGGAGATCAGGCAAAGATTTGAAGAATTGCTTTTGTTATCGTGCGGCCATCGCAATTTGTCGTCCGCTCAACAAGGGAATGAGTGCCTACTTTGCACTCTAGGAAGTTGCAATCGCATTTTCTATAATCGATATGTTTTCCGACAATTTTAGACAAAATCTCTTGTTTGCAAGAGACGGCCATCATTTTGAGCGCTCGTCATCGTTCTGACTTTTCCATCTGTCTATGATTCATTTCAAAAGGAATACTGCATGTCCGAATTTCGCCTGACGCAAATTTCCGATACACACCTCGCACGCCGCCTGCAAAAACTCACCGACAATTTTCACCGTGTCAGCGAGCATATCGACGCGACACGGCCCGATCTCGTCATCAACACCGGCGATCTCGCCTTCGATGCGCCGACCAGCCCGGACGATCTCAACTTCGCAAAAGAGCTGCACAACGCGCTGCCGGTGCCGTGCCGGCATCTGCCGGGCAATCACGACGTCGGCGACAATCCGACAGCCGTCGGGACCCCGCCGAGCCAACCGGCAACCGAGCAGGAACGGCAGAAATATCTTTCCGTGATCGGCGAAGATCGCTGGCGCTTCGACGAAACCGGCTGGTGCTTTATCGGGCTGAACTCGCTGATCATGAACACCGGGATCGAAAGCGAGGCCGAGCAGTTCGATTGGCTCACATCAGAACTTGCGCGCGTAAACGGCCAGCCGGTCGCGCTGTTTCTGCACAAGCCGCTGTTTCTGAATGCGCCTGATGATCTCGAGACGGCTGAAACCGCGATCCGCTATGTCCCGCAGCCTCAGCGGAAAGATCTAATTGAGCTGTTCTCCGCGGTCGATCTGCGGCTGGTCGCCTCTGGTCACGTCCACCAGCGTCGCGACTTCACCTATCGTCACACGCGCCACCTCTGGGCGCCCTCGACCGGCTTCATCCTTCCAGAAAGAATTCAGCCGGTTATCGGCGCAAAGGAAGTCGGGCTGGTAGAGTATCGCTTCCAGCCCGACGCCTTTGAAGTCCGGCACGTCAAGGCGCCGGGACAAACCGATGTTGATCTGGATTCACTGATTGGCAGGAAATCCTAGAGCGTCTCAGTACCCGCGCTCGACATAGCCGTAGTAGGAGCCGTCGTCCCACGGAGCTGTCGCAAATGCGCCTACGCGTGGGGCCGGGTGAAACCGGTTGCCGTAATAGTAGCCAGGTCCGGGCGTAACCCTGACACCGTAGCCTCCCGTGGTGTAAGCGGAATTCGGATAGTTAAACCCCAGCATGCCGGGTTCCTGATAGACCTCTTGAGCCATCACAGGAGTGGCCAGCATCGTGGCGGCAACCAGGCCGAGCGATAGTTTCTTGAAGTTCGTCATTTGGCTTCTCCATTGGATGTCAAAGCCAAACGACAGTTTCGAAGGGACGTTCCGCCGCGCGTCTCAAGTAGGCGTGAGCTTCTTCCTTGAGGGTTCCCCAGAACTGGGGCGCCGGCCTCAGGTCTTGTCCGGCCCGACGCGCACCAACTGCTTGCCGAAATTGGCGCCCTTCAGAAGGCCCATGAATGCAGCCGGCGCGCTGTCGAGGCCTTCGGTGACGAACTCCTTGTGCTTGACCTTGCCCTCGCGCACCCAGGCCGACATGTCGCGCAGGAAGTCGCCGTGACGGGCGGCGAAATCGCTGACGATGAAGCCGCGGATAGTGAGCCGTTTGGTCAACACGTTGCGCATCAGGGCCGGCGCCCATTTCGGCGCTACCGCCTGCGTGTCGTTGTAATGCGCGATCAGGCCGCAGACGGGAACGCGCGCAAAGGCATTGAGCAGCGGGAACACGGCTTCGAACACAGCGCCGCCGACGTTCTCGAAATAGACATCGATGCCTTTCGGGCAGGCATTTTTCAGCTTCGCGGCGAGGTCGGGATCGCGGTGATCGAGGCAATCGTCAAAGCCGAGTTCGTTCTTGACGTAGGCGCATTTGTCCTTACCGCCGGCGATGCCGACCGCGCGTGCGCCCTTGATCTTCGCGATCTGGCCGACTGCCGAGCCGACCGCACCGGACGCGGCCGCGACCACGACGGTCTCGCCCACTTGCGGCTTGCCGATGTCGAGCAGGCCCGTATACGCCGTCATGCCGGGCATGCCGAGCACGCCGACCGCGGTCGAGATCGGCGCGATGTTCGGATCGATTTTTGAAAGGCCCTTGCCGTCGGAGACCGCATGCGTCTGCCAGCCGGCGCGCGACAGCACAATGTCGCCCCTCGTGAAGGCAGGATTGTTGGACGCGATCACCTCGCTGACGGTGCCGCCTTCCATCACACCGTCGATCGGCACCGGCTGCGCATAGGACGGCCCCTCGCTCATGCGCCCGCGCATGTAGGGATCGAGCGACAGCCAGATGGTGCGCAGAAGAACTTCGCCGGCGCCGGGCGTCGGTATGGGGCATTCCTCGAGACGGAAATCGGAGGGTTTGGGTTCGCCGATGGGGCGAGAGGCGAGAACGATGCGTTTGCCTGTTGCGGACATGGTTGTTTCCTCCGGTTCTTGTTATTTCGTCATTGCGAGCGAAGCGAAGCAATCCAGTTTCGTCAACGAAAAAAGAATGGATTGCTTAGCGGCGTTCGCAATGACAGTGGCGAGTGGCGTATTCGGCAAACGCCGTCATTCCGGGATGGTCCGAAGGACCAGACCTGGAATCTCGAGATTCTCAGGTGCGCAATTGCGCACCTGAGTTCGCTTCGCGCCCCGGAATGACTGAGAAAAATTTACACCCCGCCCGGATAGTTCGGGCTTTCCCGCGTGATCGTCACGTCGTGGACGTGGCTTTCGCGCAGGCCCGCGCCGGTGATGCGGACGAACTGAGCCCTGGCGTGGAATTCGGCGAGGTTGCGGGCGCCGACATAGCCCATGGCGGCGCGCAGGCCGCCGGCGAGCTGGTGCATGACGTTGGCGACCGGCCCCTTATACGGCACCTGCCCCTCGATGCCTTCAGGCACGAGCTTCAGCGTATCCTTGATGTCCTGCTGAAAGTAGCGGTCGGCCGAGCCGCGCGCCATCGCGCCGACCGAGCCCATGCCGCGATAGGCCTTGTAGGAGCGGCCCTGCCACAGAAACACTTCGCCGGGCGTCTCGTCGGTGCCGGCGAGCAGCGAACCGACCATGGCGATGTCGGCGCCGGCGGCGAGCGCTTTTGCCAGATCGCCGGAATATTTGATGCCGCCATCGGCGATCACGGGCACGTCGGCCTTCTTCGCCGCTTCCACCGCATCCATGATCGCGGTGAGCTGCGGCACGCCGACGCCGGCGACGATGCGCGTGGTGCAGATCGAGCCTGGGCCAATGCCGACCTTGATCGCGTCAGCGCCCGCGTCGATCAGCGCCTGCGCGCCTTCCTTCGTTGCGATATTGCCGGCAATCACCTGCACCGCGTTGGAAAGCCGCTTGATGCGGTTGACCGCGTCGAGCACGCGCGAGGAATGGCCGTGTGCGGTATCGACCACGATCAGGTCGACGCCGGCGTCGATCAGCCGCTCGGTGCGCTCAAAGCCCCCCTCGCCGACCGTGGTCGCGGCAGCCACACGCAGGCGGCCGTGCTCGTCCTTGCAGGCGAGCGGATGCGCAACCGCCTTTTCCATGTCCTTGACGGTGATCAGCCCGACGCAGCGGTACTGGTCGTCGACAACGAGCAATTTCTCGATGCGGTGCGTGTGCAGCATCCGCTTCGCCTCGTCCTGGCTGACGTTTTCGCGAACCGTGACGAGATTCTCGTGCGTCATCAGCTCCGAGACTTTTTGCTTGGGATTGGTTGCAAAGCGGACGTCGCGGTTGGTGAGAATGCCGATCAGCTTGCCGGGCGAATTCTTGCTGGCGCCGGTGACGACAGGAATGCCGGAAAAGCCGTGATCCTTCATCAGCGCCAGCGCATCCGACAGCATCGCATCGGGTCCGATGGTCAGCGGATTGACCACCATTCCGGATTCATACTTCTTGACCTGCCGCACCTGGGCGGCCTGCCCCTCGGCATCGAAATTGCGGTGGATGACGCCGATGCCGCCCGCCTGCGCCATCGCGATCGCCATGCGCGCTTCGGTGACCGTGTCCATCGCGGACGCAATAATCGGAATGTTGAGCGGGATCGCGCGGGTCACATGCGAGCGGATATCGGCCTCCGAGGGCAGGATATCCGAGAGACCGGGCTTGAGAAGCACATCGTCGAACGTGAAGGCTTCACGGATAGCCTGAAGTCCCTGCGCCATTGCCAACTCCTTTCGGCGGCCACCCGCCGCGATCAGTTCTATGGATGAACGCCGTCTTCGGCGATGCTATCGGCATCGCCGTCGAATCGAAGCCCATCGGTGGGGTTGACGGTGGTCGATAGCATGGCAGCACGCCGAATCAAAGCGTTTGCCAGCTATGCACAGGCTTTTCGGGAAACGCCGCAATCCCAAGGGTTTAGAAGAAAGCCTTATGGCCGGTAGCCCGGCGGCGGGCCGTGCTGGCGGATCGCCTCCACCACCTCGCGGTGCCTGCGGTCCTCCCGCTTCATGTGAACCGCGATCAGCGCATGCGCTGACGGCACCAGCAGCAGGACGTGGAAGATCAGCCCGAAAATCAGGCAAAACACGATCAGGACCAGGTTGAAGATCGCCGAAAACGGCTGCCCGTTCAGGAGCAGCCCGAGCGGCGGCAACAGCGCGGCGAGAACGTAGATCATCAGGACCTCCTGCGGCTGGCGCGGTGCATACCAGCGTCACGCAGGATTTAGGTGGTTTGCCCGGTTCCGCAATGGCTTGTGCGACGGCGGGATGATACAGGCCCCTCGCCTGCCTTTCTTCTCCGGCCCCCCGATCCCGATGGACAAGCAACGCCTGATCCCGCTGATCGTCGCTACCGCCCTGTTCATGGAGAACATGGACTCGACGGTGATTGCGACCTCGCTGCCGGCGATCGCGGCTGACATCGGCACCAGTCCGCTGACGCTGAAACTGGCGATCACGTCCTATTTGCTCTCGCTCGCGGTGTTCATTCCGGCCAGCGGCTGGACCGCGGACCGTTTCGGCGCGCGCATGGTGTTTTCGATCGCGATCGGCGTGTTCATGATCGGGTCGATCGGTTGCGCGCTGTCGCAGAACGTGACCCATTTTGTCATCGCCCGCATCCTGCAGGGCATGGGCGGGGCGATGATGACGCCGGTCGGGCGGCTGGTGTTGTTGCGCTCGATCGACAAGAGCGCGCTGGTCAACGCGATGACATGGGTGACGGTGCCGGCACTGGTCGGGCCGGTAATCGGCCCGCCGCTCGGCGGCTTCATCACAACCTACTTCTCCTGGCACTGGATTTTTCTGATCAACATCCCGATCGGGCTGCTCGGCATCTTCATGGCGATGAAGTACATCGATCCGATCAAGAGCGAGGATCCCGAGCGCTTCGATCTCTACGGTCTGGTGCTGGCCGGGATTGGGCTAGCCGGCATCGCCTTCGGCCTCTCGGTGGCCGGCCTCAATCTGTTGCCCTGGCCGATCGTCGCCGGCCTCGTCGCGGTCGGCACCATCTCGATGACGCTCTATGTCATGCACGCGAAACGAACCGGCTCGCCGGTGCTGGATTTTTCGCTGCTGCGGCTATCGACCATGCGCGCTAGCATCATCGGCGGCTTCCTATTCCGGCTCGGCATCGGCGCATTGCCGTTCCTGCTGCCGCTATTGATGCAGGAGGGTTTTGGGCTGACGCCGTTCCAGTCCGGCCTGGTGACGTTTGCCTCGGCCGTCGGCGCCATGGGGATGAAGACGCTGGCCGCGCGCATCATCCGCGCCTTCGGCTTCCGCTACATGATGACGGTCAACGCCGTCATAAGCGCAGTCTTCCTGGCGGCCTGCGCATTGTTCACGGTGACGACGCCGCTGTTGCTGATCTTCATCATCCTGGTGGTCGGCGGCTTCTTCCGCTCGCTGCAGTTCACCGCGATTAATACCGTCGCCTATGCCGAGGTCGAGCCGGCGCAGATGAGCCGCGCCACCACGCTCGTCAGCGTCAACCAGCAGCTGGCGATTTCCGCAGGCATCGCGGTCGGCGCGTTTTCAGTGGAATCGACCATGCTGCACCAGCATGTCACAGAGCTGAGTGACGGCGTATTCCCACCTGCGTTCCTTGTGGTCGCGATCATCTCGGCGGCGTCGGCATACTTCTTCTGGCAGATGCCCGACGACGCCGGCCACGAGATTTCAGGGCGCAAGGTCGTCGAGATCTCCAGCCGCAAGGGTGCGGAAAAAGCAGCGACCAAGAAGGCCGCCAGCGAGGGCACCGAGGACGCGCGGGATCAGCGGCTGGGGTAGCTCGCGGCGCACGGCTCTTTCACGCCCAAAATTCCGGATTTTCCCGTTTGGGCACCGAGCCGAACATCCTGCGCCGTAAAAAGATCTGACGTGAGAGTCAGAAAACGAACGGAAGCTTCGGCGCCGGTCGGCCATATCTGCCTCAGGCGGTTGGGGGCGGCTATCCACCTCAGCACTGACCACGATGGAAGGAAATCCTTCTCCATCTTAGTAGCGCATGACGCGCCCAAGGGTCCGGATGCCAGTCCGGACCGCTGTTTGATCTCAGTTTCGCTTGAAAGGATGAACACCTGTGAGTGAAGTAAATACGAACGAAGCGAATGTCGATCCGAAAGCCGGTAGCGACGAGAAGCGTTCTGGCGTGCCGTTTGCGATGCCGGGCTTTTTTGATGGACTCGCCGAGCAGAACCTGATCCGAGCAAAGGAAACCATCGAGAAGATGAAGATCGCGTCGGGAGCGATCAATGGCGCTCTCCGGGAAGCCAGTTCGGCCAACGCAAAAGGCGTTTCGGACTACGCAGCCAAAGTCATCGAGTTCTCCGTGGCCAATACCAGTTCCGCCTTAGATTTTTTCAGCCAACTCTTGGGCGTGAAGACGCCCTCGGAAATCCTGCGACTCTCCGCAGCACAGGGCCGCAAGAACGTCGAAGCCACCGCCGCGCAGAGCCGGGAGCTTTGGGAGCTCACGCGCAAGGTCGCGACCGAGACGGCCGATCCGATCAAGAGAAGCTTTGCAAGCGTGCTGCAAAAGGCGGCCTAGTTCTTAATCGAACCTTTGCAACCCGTGGCAATCGGCTGGAACGAGCGCTCCTGTGAGAAGGGCGCATTCCAGCCGGTGGCGAAGCAACATGCTGTCGGCACAAAAATTCAGTAGTGGAGGAGCAGGATGGGCGCGGTCATGATCAAATGCCCCCGCACGGGAGAAGCGATCCCGACTGGCATGAAGGCGGACCGGGAGAGCTTTCGGCGCAGCCCGGTGTTTTTCGCGCGCACCTTTTGTTCGAGCTGCCAGTCCAATCACGAATGGTTTGCCCGGGAGGCCTGGGTTCGCGAGCCGGAAGAGAAATGGGGCTTGCTCGGGGCCGCCTTCGCCCTGCCATAGCTATAGAGCCATTGAGGCCCTGCAATCCGGTCAATGACCCCTTGGCCGTTGGCCGGTTGCTTCCCTCGTCGGTGTGCGCCGCCGCACTTCGTCGGCGTTGGCAAACAGGGAAGCTTCGGCCACGGGCGGCGACGATTTCATCTCGTCGGTCAGGACGATGCGATCGATCCTGCGGCGCATGAGCTGGTAGCACTCGCATGCCGCCGCTTCGAGCCGCGGCCTGTCAATCTCGATCGAGCCGCGCCGATTGGATCGAATTCCGCCCGCCGCACGCAGCTTGCATACGACATGCGTCACCGTCGGGCGGCGCACACCGAGCAATTCCGAAAGCGTCTCTTGCGTCAGCGGCAGGATGTCGCCGTCGGCACGATCGTGGATCCGCAGCAACCAGCTCGCCAGGCGCGCCGTCACCGAGTGTAGCGCATTGCAGGCGGCGACGTGTTGGAATTGGGCCATTAGCGCCCTGGTATGGGTTTGAACCGTTCCTCTCAAGGCGCTGCTGCGTCCAAGCGCTGCTTGAAATTGTACCGGCGAAATCTGCAGCGCGGTCCCCGCCACCCGCACCACCGCAGTCATCGCAGAGCGGGAAGGCCCCAGCGTCGTCAGGACACCCACGGCTCCTTCATTGCCGACGACGGCAGTCGCGACGGTTTGTCCGCTTGGCATATCCATGATGAAGGCGATCAGGCCGCTAAGCGGGAAATAAATCCGCTCGATTGGATCACCCGAGCGCACCAGCACGGTGTCCCGCTCGAGGGTAACCAGTCGGAAATGACGCACAAGCAAATCGAGGTCTGCTGGCGGTAACGCAGCTAACAGTCGATTACCAACTCTGGTCCTCTGCTCCATCACGGGAATACTCCCCAGACGGAGGCGCGGCTCGCTGCAGAAACTCCCCGTGACGTCAGGGCTGCATGCGAATGACAGACTGCGCCCGAGTACTGAATACGCCGCTATGGGAAAAAGTTCCAATGATTTAACGCTCGCTCCGGCCTGGGACCGCAACCTCTGGAGACACTGTCCAGTCATCGCGCCGTCCAGGTTGCGCTCAGGATTGATCGCGGTGCCCCCGAAATCCCATCGCCAGCACGTAGCGCTCCGAGGAATCCTGCCGGCTCGAGGCCGGCTTGACATGACGTACGCCGGAAAAATCGCGCTTCAATTGCGCGACGAGTTCGGCATCGGCGCCGCTCTGAAACACCTTTGCCAGAAACGTCCCGCCGGGATTGAGCACCTCGGCGGCAAAGGCCGCGGCCGTCTCGACGAGGCCGATGATGCGGAGTTGATCGGTCTTGCGGTGGCCGGTGGTATTGGCCGCCATGTCGGACATCACGACGTCGGCGCGTCCGCCCATCATCGCGATCAGCTTTTCAGGCGCATCCTCGGCCAGAAAATCGAGTTGCGCAAAGTCGACGCCGGGAATTTCCGGCATCTCCAGTAGATCGATCGCGACCACTTTGCCCTTGCCATTGACCGCGCCGACGCGCTTGGCCGCGATCTGGCTCCAGCCGCCGGGGGCGGCGCCGAGATCGACCACCGCCAGGCCAGGCTTAAGAAACCGATACTTATCGTCGATCTCGATCAGCTTGTAGGCCGCGCGCGAGCGATAGCCCTCCCGCTTGGCCTTCGCCACATAGGGATCATTGAGCTGCCGCTCCAGCCAGAGCTTTGACGACAGCTTGCGCTTGCCCGCGCTCTTGACCGTGACGTGCAGCCGTCCGGTGGTGTCTTTCGCCATATCGATACTTGTTTTGAAATGTCAGCCCGGACCCGGAGCCTGGAATCAGTAGCACGGAAGTGGATGTGCATTGAAGCGAGTATGAGAGCCGCCATCCGGGTGTTTACCCAGGTGGGATGCGCAAATATGCAAGAGATCGCCTAACCTACCACCCCAACGCCAGCGCCCTATTTGACCCTCGCGATTTCCAGGGACTCGACGGCTTGGGCAATTGAGGTGCTGTCGGCATAGGTGACCATGTGTCCGGCATCCCGGACGAGATGCAGGTCGGAACGACGCAGCACTTCATGTAGACGGCTGGCCTGTTCGGGCTCGATAATCTGGTCCCCCGTCCCATGGAAAATGTGGACCGGGCAGCGAATGCTCTGATAACGAGACTGGAACCGCGCCGCTTCCGGAATGAGGAACGCACTTTCCTCCGCAGCCGCCCTGAGCTGTTTTGGTCTGAGCGTCAGGGACGCTGGAAAGCCATGCTTGAAATTTTCCGGGACCGAGCCGGGCGCAAAGAGCTTGCGAATGAGAGCCGGTAAAATGGCCCATGAGATAATTGGCGCAACCGTGTAGCGGACGAAGTCGCCCAGGATCGGTATCGCTGGACCTGACATCATCCAGAAGTCCCAGCGAGGTGTGGGAAAGTAGTATCCCGAGGCAAGCACAAGGCCGCGGACCGGGTAGTCATTTTGAAATCCGATCGCGGCAGCGACCAGCGCACCCCAGGAGTGGCCGAGCACAACGGGATCGCGCACGCCGAGTTGATTGAGAGCCTTTACGAACAGCGCGGCCTGAGAGGTTGCATTCCAGATCCGTGCGCGGGGCCGCTGACTATATCCGAAGCCCGGACGATCAAAGCATAGCACCCGGTTGCGGCTGGCAAGGCGATCCACGAGTCCGCTGATGATGAGATCCTGGATCATCGTGCCGTTGCCATGGAACAGCACGACACACCGAGCTGCGGGCTCACCACGTTCGATGTAATGCAGCCGCACACCGTCGGACTCGATGAAACGGCCAATCGGCGGGTTCTTCCGTTCGGCCATGAACGAGAACATTATATTCCCGATCACCAGAACAAGGATGATACCCATGACGATTACGAAAATGGATTCGGCAGTGGACATTCGCTGAGCCTCGTGACGTGCGTAGCCAGCCGAATTGCGGCGGGTGAAGAGCCAGTCTGCGGCATAACCGCGACATGTTGCCGACGTTCCTAAACAGTCATTGCTAAACGAGGATCGCGGAAAAGATCAGCAGGCGTGGAACGGCTGCTGCAGTGATTGCGTTGCTCGGGTCGGAGCTGGGGCAAGTCATCAACCTGCAATCAGCGGAGAAACAAGATGGCAAACCCACGCCAGGAGGAAAAGTCTACGCAAGGCATGGAAGACGCAGCCCGCCGCGCCGCGGAGAGGACTGCTGAACAGACCAGCCGGTTCGGACAAGAAGCAGCCGAGCAGACGGCCCGCGTCGGACAAGCTGCCGCCGAGGCCGGCGAAGAAGTTGCCCGGGTAAGCGCCACCCTGCTCAAACAAAACGCCGAGACGTTACAGAACGCCTGGCGTTTCGGCCTGGATATGGCGACGAGCGTCATGGGGCGGTCCACGGAGCAACTTGGTCGTACGCTCGGCTTGTCAGGAGACAGAGTGCAACAAGCAACCGAACGATCTGCCCGCAACGCGCAAACCATCCTCTATACCGGCACAACTGCTGCCAAAGTGATGGGCGGGATTTCGCAGGAATACCTGCAGTTGGTCCGGCATCAGGTCGAGACGGGCATGGACCGCATGAATGAATTGTGGGCCTGCCGAACGCCTCAGGAGGTTGCGGCCGTTCAAACGGACCTCGTACGTGAGACCGTGGGAACTGTTCTGGAGAGCAGCCGCCGGATAGCCGACATGTCGCTCAAACTCGCTGACGATGCCGGAAAGCAGATCAAGCAAAACATGGAAGAGATTCGGCATGCCGCCTAGCGCGGCCTCCGGCTCGGCTTCAGGGAAAAGCGGCTGGCTTTGAGTCGCTCTTCCCGTTTTTGGGCATAACGAGGAGACCGCGCATCAGCACGCCCTGAGCGCGCCGTCCTCGCGCATCATCTCGACGAGCATGCCCTCGCGCAGGCCGCGGTCGGCCACCCTGAGCCGAGGCAATGGGAAGGCGTCGCGGATCGCGTCGAGAATGGCGCAGCCGGCCAGCACCAGATCGGCGCGCTCGATGCTGATGCAGTTGTTGTTGGCCCGCTCCTGATAGCTCATGCCGAGCAGCCGCTGGATAACCGCCGTAACGTCGGGACCATTCATCCAGACGCCATCGATGCGCCGGCGGTCGTAGCGCGCCAGATTGAGATGGATGCCAGCAAGCGTCGTCACCGTGCCCGAAGTGCCCAGCATGTGCATGTCACGCAGATCCCCGCCGTGCTCGGCCGCAAACGGCGCCACATATTGCGCGACTTGGCGCACCATCCTCGCATAGGATTCGGCAGTCACGTCGCGTCCGCCGAAATGCTCGGCCAATGTAACGACGCCGAGCGGGACCGACATCCACGCCTTGATCCGCGGCGCCGCGTTCTGCTCTTCCGGATCGCGCTCGATCCGCACCAGCTCGGTCGAGCCGCCGCCGATGTCGAACAGGATCGCGCCCCGCCCCTTTGCGTCGAGCAGCGGCGAGCAGCCGATCACGGCCAGCGTCGCCTCGGTCTCGCGATCGATCACCTCGAGCCGGATGCCGGTCTCGCTCGCGACGCGGGCGCGAAAGCTGTCGGCATTGGCGGCAGCCCGGCAGGCTTCGGTAGCGATCAGCCGCAGGCGTTTGGCCTTGCGGTAGCGGATCTTGTCGCTGCAGATGCTGAGCGCCGCGATGGCGCGCTCGATCGCCGCCTCGCTGATGGAACCGGTTGCGGAAATGCCCTCGCCAAGCCGGATGATCCGTGAAAACGAATCCACCACGCGAAAACCGTCGCCGGCCGGGCTGGCGATCAAAAGCCGGCAATTATTGGTGCCAAGGTCGAGCGCGGCATAGACCCCGTTTGCCGAGACCGCCGCAACCGATCCTGTCGGGCCTGCGCAGGCCGGAAGCCCTTCGCGCAGCCGCGTATTCTCATCCATCAAAACTGTCTTTCCGTGGCCGCTTCCGGGCCGCCGAAGAAAATTAGCGTTCACGGAAACTTTAGCAGCGCCAAGGGGCTACGCAACAACCCATCACATAGGACTATGCCCAATCAGGCGTTGTCGCGCATGACGCGGTGCGTTATCTGAGCGGGAACTCGCGGAACCCAACAAATCCAAGAGAATCCCAAGCTTTCAGGTGTTTTCGATGCAAGATCACACGTCGGCCTCTTCCCTGGATAACTCTATCGCACTGCAAAAATACGGGGTGGGGCAGCCGGTGCGCCGCAAGGAAGACGACACGCTGGTGCGCGGCAAGGGCAAATACACCGACGACTTCGCCCTGCCCGGCCAAGCCTATTGCTGGATGGTGCGCTCCAGCCATGCCCACGGAATCATCAGGGGCATCGGCACGGCCGCCGCCAAGGCGATGCCGGGCGTGCTCGGCGTCTGGACCGGCAAGGACCTCGAGGCCGCTGGGTACGGCCCCTTCACCTGCGGCCTGCCACTCAAGAGCCGGGATGGCTCGCCGCTGTTGCAGACCAACCGTCCGGCGCTGGCGACCGACAAGGTGCGCTTCGTCGGCGACCCCGTGGCCTTCGTGGTCGCGGAAACGCTGGCGCAGGCGCGCGATGCCGCGGAAGCCGTCGAGCTCGACATCGAGCCGCTGCCCGCGGTGACCGATGCGGCGGAAGCCGCAAAACCCGGCGCGCCTCAGCTCTACGACCACATCCCGAACAATGTCGCGCTCGACTATCACTATGGCGATGCCGCTAATATCGACGCGGCATTCGCTGCCGCCGCCCATGTGACCAAACTCGACATCGTCAACACCCGCGTCGCCGTGGCGTCGATGGAGCCGCGCGTGGCGCTCGCAGCCTACGACAAGGCGGCCGAACGCTTCACACTGCAGGTGCCGACGCAAGGCGTCTCCGGCAACAAGGTGACGCTGGCAAAAATCCTCAACGTGCCGAACGACAAGGTCCGCATCCTGACCGCCAATGTCGGCGGCTCCTTCGGCATGAAGAACGTGAGCTATCCCGAATATACCTGCATTCTGCACGCGGCGAAGGCGCTGGGCCGCCCGGTAAAATGGACCGACGAGCGCTCGACCAGCTTCCTCTCCGACAGCCACGGCCGCGCGCAGCTCATCCACGCCGAATTGGCGCTCGATGCCGAAGGCAAGTTTCTCGCGGTGCGCCTGTCCGGTTACGGCAATCTCGGCGCCTATATCACGGGCGTCGCACCGGGGCCGTTGTCGCTCAACACCGGCAAGAACCTCGCCAGCGTCTACCGCACGCCGTTGCTCGGCGTCGACATCAAGACGGTGTTGACCAACACCACGCTGATCGGCGCCTATCGCGGCGCCGGACGGCCCGAGGCAAACTACTACATGGAACGGCTGATCGACCGCGCCGCCGACGAGATGGGCATCAATCGGCTGACGCTGCGCAAGCGCAACTTCATCAAGCCGTCGCAACTGCCATTCGCGGCGGCGAGCGGCGTCATTTATGACAGCGGCGATTTCGCAGGGGTCTTCAACAAGGCGCTGGAGATTTCCGATCACGCCAATTTTACCAAGCGCAAGAAGGAGAGCAGGAAGAACGGCAAGCTGCGCGGCATCGCCGTTGGATCCTACCTCGAAGTCACCGCGCCGCCGAGCGGCGAACTTGGCAAGATCACCTTCGACCCGGATGGTTCGGTGAAGCTGACCACCGGCACGCTCGATTACGGCCAGGGCCACGCCACGCCATTCGCGCAGGTCCTGTCGGCACAGCTCGGCGTTCCCTTCGAGAAGATCACGATCGAGCAGAACGACAGCGACCTCGTCCGTTTCGGCAATGGCACCGGCGGCTCGCGCTCGATCACGGCGACGGGCCAGGCGATCGTGGAGGCCTCCGCGCTCGTGATCGCAAAAGGCAAGCAGGCCGCCGCGCATCTGATGGAAGCGTCCGAAGCCGATATCGAATTCGCCAATGGCCGCTTCACCATCGCCGGTACCGATCGCTCGATCGGAATCATGGATCTGGCAAAGCGCCTGCGCGAGGGCAAGATGCCCGAAGGCGCGCCGCTGTCGCTTGACGTCGACCACGCCTCCAAGGACACGCCGTCCACCTTCCCCAATGGCTGCCATGTCGCCGAAGTGGAGATTGATCCCGACACCGGCGTCGTGAAAATCGTCCGCTATTTCGCGGTCAACGATTTCGGCACCGTGGTCAACCCGATGATCGTCGCCGGCCAGTTACATGGCGGCGTGGCGCAGGGCGTCGGCCAGGCGCTGATGGAGCAGGTCAGCTACGACGCCAGCGGCCAGCCGATCACCGGCTCGTTCATGGATTACGCGCTGCCGCGGGCCGAAGACATTCCGCTGATGGAGATCGGCGACCACCCCTCGCCCGCAAAATCCAATCCGCTGGGCACCAAGGGCTGCGGCGAAGCCGGCTGCGCCGGCAGCCTCGTCTGCATCGTCAACGCGGTGGTCGACGCGCTGTCGGATTACGGCATCAGCCATATCGACATGCCGCTGACGCCGGAACGGGTGTGGCGCGCGATCCAGGACGCGAAGGCGAAGCAGGCGGCGTAGGGCGGCACGCTACTCGCCACATACACAACTGTCATCGCCCGCGAAGGCGGGCGATCCGGTATTCCAGAGACGTTCGAGATAGAACCGAGAAGCCGCAGCGTACTGGATTCCCCACCTTCGCGGGGAATGACAGCGAGGTCGCGGCGCGCCGCTCTGTCTTCTACGCCGCCGCCTGCTCGCGCGGTTGGTAGATCGCGATGTGGTGGCAATGCGCCAGTGGCATGTTGCCGTTGCCGACAAGCAGCGCGTCGAGTTCGACGAAACGGTGGCCCTTCTTGTCGTAATTGCCGATCACCTTCGCACGCGCCGTGATGACGTCGCCGGCCTTCGCCGCTGAAAGCAGTTGCATGCGGCTGCCGACATGAATCCAGGGGCCCAGGATGGCATTATCGACCAGCGTCCGGTTCATCACCCGTAGCAGCAGGCCGGGATGGCCAAGCTCTTCCCGGGCGTAGATCGGATCGGTTTCCCTGATGTCGGCAAGATAGTCACGGGCCGCTTCACCTGCCCAGTCGCGCGGAATGGTGCCGAGCCATTTGCCGACCTCATACGACGAAGCATTGACCGGCTTGCGCTCTGCTACGGCTGCAACTTCCTGGTAGTCTGTAATCGAAACAGCTGGTGCAGAGGCCGGCAAGGACGCGGTCCCCGTGGCGCAAAGCTGGCCGCGGCTGCGTACCTCGATCGACAGCACGCGGTTGCTTTCTTCAGCCGTCAGCTCCGCGAGTTCGCCGTCATAGACCGGCTTGACGAAGCGCGCCTCGATCAATCCGCGTTCCAGAAAGGCGCGGCCCCATTTTGCGACCGGCTGATGCATCATGTAGGCCATCACGTCGACGCCGGGGACTAGCCCACCCGAAAATCCGAACCGCTTTGCCACGGTGTCGTCATGCATCTTGTTTTCGGATTGTTTGGCGGTGTTGTAGGCCTGAACGCGATACGGCTCGATGGGCATGCCCGCTTCCTGTTATTTTTGGCTGATTTTCCGCCGGTTGTGGTACGCGAAGAATGTGCCGTGGCAAGCGCGTTCCCACCCCTGTTTTCCTCGCATTCCTGCATCGAATAGGCTACCACGCGCGGACAAAAGAAGCGCTGTCGAACCATATGCCTGACGTGAATCAAACCCGCATCTATGTCGATGCCGACGCCTGCCCGGTGAAGGACGAGATCTATCGCGTCGCGATCCGCCACGGCCTGCCGGTCAGCGTGGTCGCGGGCAATTTCATCCGCGTGCCGCAGGATCCGTTGATCGAGCGCATCGCCGCCGGTTCCGGCATGGACGCCGCCGACGACTGGATCGCGGAGCGCGCCGGCCGCGGCGACATCGTCATCACATCAGACATCCCGCTCGCCAGCCGCTGCGTGAAGGCCGGCGCCGAGGTGATCGCGCCGAACGGCAAGCCGTTCACGGAAGCCTCGATCGGCATGACGCTGGCCGTTCGTAACCTGATGACCGATCTGCGCTCGTCGGGCGAAGTCACCGGCGGTCCAAAATCCTTTGCACCGCGCGACCGCTCGACGTTTCTGTCGGCGCTCGACCAGACCATCCGCCGCATTCAGCGCCAACGGGTGCAGCAGCCTGCGCCGAACCAGGGTTGAACGATGGCGCCGCCGCTGATCCAGTTGAAGGACATCAGGCTGACGTTTGGCGGCACGCCGCTATTGTCGGGCGTAGAATTGTCGGTGTCGTCGGGCGAGCGCGTCTGCCTGATCGGGCGCAACGGCTCCGGCAAGTCGACGCTCCTGAAGATCGCCGCGGGCCTGGTCGAGCCCGACAGCGGCAGCCGCTTCGTGCAGCCCGGCGCCACCATCCGCTATCTGCCGCAGGAGCCTGATTTCGGCGATTACAAGACGACGCTGGCCTACGTCGAGGCAGGCCTCGGCCCGGGCGACGATCATTACCAGGCGCGCTATCTCGTCGAACAGCTCGGCCTATCCGGCGACGAAGACCCTGCGCATGTTTCCGGCGGCGAAGCCCGCCGCGCAGCCCTGGCGCGCGTATTGGCGCCCTCGCCCGATATCCTGTTGCTGGACGAGCCGACCAACCATCTCGATCTTCCGACCATCGAATGGCTGGAAGGTGAACTGGCGAGCCGAAAATGCGCGCTCGTCCTCATCAGCCACGACCGCCGCTTCCTCTCCAACCTTTCGCGCTCCACCGCCTGGCTCGACCGCGGCCAGATCAGGCAGATCGATCGCGGCTTCTCAGCCTTCGAGGCCTGGCGCGACGAGGTGCTGGCGGAGGAAGAGCGCGAGCAGCACAAGCTCGATCGCAAGATCGTCAACGAGGAACACTGGCTGCGCTACGGCGTCTCCGGCCGCCGCAAGCGCAACGTCAAACGGCTCGGCAATCTGCATGCGCTGCGCGATCAGCGACGCAATTACCGTGGCGCGACTGGCAATGTCAATCTTGCCGCCGCGGAAGCCGAGAAATCCGGCAGGCTGGTGATCGAGGCGAAGAACATCGTCAAGGCCTATGGCGAGCGCAAGATCGTGGAGAATTTTTCGACCCGAATCCAGCGCGGCGATCGGATCGGCATCGTCGGCCCGAACGGCGCCGGCAAGACCACGCTGGTTCATCTCTTGATCGGCAACGATCCGCCCGATGGCGGCACGATCCGGCTCGGCGCCAATATCGAAATGGCAACCCTCGACCAGCACCGCGAAAGCCTCGATCCGAAATCGACGCTCGCCGCAGCCTTGACCGGCGGCCGCGGCGACCATGTCATAGTCGGCGGCAAGCCCAAACACGTCATCGGCTACATGAAGGATTTTCTGTTCGCGCAGGAACAGCGCGGCACGCCGCTGGAAGCGCTTTCCGGCGGCGAGCGCGGCCGGCTGATGTTGGCGCGCGCCCTGGCAAAGCCGTCGAACCTCTTGGTGCTGGACGAGCCAACGAACGACCTGGATCTCGAGACGCTGGATGTGCTCGAGGAAATGCTCGGTGACTACGAGGGCACGGTGATCCTGATCAGCCACGACCGCGACTTCCTCGATCGCGTGGTAACGTCGGTGATCGTGCCTGAAGGCAATGGCCGCTGGATCGAATATGCCGGCGGCTACACCGACATGCTGGCGCAGCGCGGCGAGGATCTTTCACGCGAAGCACCGAAGGCTGGCGCGCCGGAAGAAAAGAAGGAAGCAAAAGCGGCTGCCCCTTCTGCCGCGCCAAAACGCCGGCTGAACTTCAACGAGAAGCACGCGCTGGAAACCCTGCCGAAGACAATCGCGAAATTGCAGGCCGAGATCGCAAAGCAACAGAAGCTGCTTGACGATCCCGATCTCTACGCCAAGGATCGCAAGAAATTCGATGCCGCGTCGACGGCTATTGCGAAGGCACAGGAAGAGCTCGCGGCAGCAGAGGATCGATGGCTGGAGCTGGAAGTGCTGCGGGAAGAAATTGAGCAGGCGTAGGATGGGTGCAGCGCAGCGATACCCATCATGACGCATCGACAGGATTGATGGGTATCGCTTCGCTCCACCCATCGTACGGGTTCATACGGTTTCGAACAGAGAGAAGAGCATGACAACGCCCCTCGCCGCAAAAATCGCCCGTGAATATGGCACGCCCTGCGCGGTGATCGACATGGATCGCGTCGAGCGCAACATTGCGCGCGTCCAGGTCGCCTGCGATACTGCCGGTGTCGCCAACCGGCCACACATCAAGACTCACAAGAGTCCGCTGCTCGCGCAGATGCAGGTCGCGGCCGGCGCCAAGGGCATCACCTGTCAGAAGCTCGGCGAGGCCGAGGTAATGGCGGAAGCCGGCATCGACGACATCCTGATCAGCTACAATCTGATCGGCGACGAGAAAATGGCCCGGCTCGCGGCGCTGCAGGCCAAGGCCAACATGACGGTGGCCGCCGACAATTCGACCGTGGTCGCCGGCTTGCCGCAGGCAGCCGCAGCCTCGGGACGTCCGCTCTCGGTGGTGGTCGAATGCGATACGGGACGCAAACGCGCCGGGGTCGAGACGCCGGCCGAAGCGATTGCGCTGGCGCGCGAGATTGCGGGATCGAAGGGACTTCAATTTGCGGGCTTCATGCTGTACCCCACCGAAACCGGCTGGGCCGAGGCGCAGAAGTTTTTCGACGAGGCACTGGCGGGCGTCCGCGCGCACGGGCTCGACGCGGCGATGGTTTCAACCGGCGGCTCGCCTAACCTGAAAAATCTCGGCAAGCTCAAGGGCGCCACCGAGCATCGGCCCGGCACCTACATCTACAACGACCGCATGCAGGTCGCAGCTGGCGTCGCCGAATGGGACGATTGCGCGCTGAACATCTATTCCACAGTCGTGAGCCGCGCCGGACCGGACCGCGGCATTCTGGACGCCGGCTCGAAGACGCTGACATCTGATCCCGGTGGCGGGCTCGACGGCTACGGGCTGATCCTGGAACACCCGGAGGCGAAGATCGCGCGCTTCGCGGAAGAGCACGGGTTTCTCGACTTGGCCCGCAGCAACACGCGGCCGAATGTCGGCGACGTCGTGCGGATCGTACCCAACCATGTCTGCGTCGTCGTCAACATGATGGACGAGGTGGTGATGGTGCGCGGTGACGAGATCATCGGCACGCTGCCGGTGGCGGCGCGCGGGAAGCTGCGCTGAACTCGTAGGATGGGCAAAGGCGCAACTTGCGCCGTGCCCACGATCAGGAGCGACGCAGGTAGTGGTGGGCACGCTACGCTTTGGCCACCCTGCGATAAAGCCATTTCAGCGCTCCCCGTCCTGCCGCCACCCCCGTCGCGAACGAGGCCTGCAACAGATAGCCGCCGGTCGGGGCTTCCCAATCGAGCATCTCGCCCGCCGCAAATACGCCGGGCAAGCGGCGAATCATGAAATCGGCATCGAGTTCGTCGAACACTATTCCGCCTGCCGTCGAAATCGCGCGCGCGATCGGGGCTATGCCGGTAAGCGCGATCGGCACGGCGTTGATGAGGTGGGCGAGATCGGCCGGCGACATCGACGCCAGCGGAGCGCCGGATGCCTTGGCGGCTTCCTGCAGCAAACCGATCGCAACCGGCGACAAACTCACGGCCTTGCGCAGGAAGTTGGACAGCGATTGCTTGCCCTTTGGCCCCGACAGACGCGCGATCAGCTCTCTTTGCTCAAGATCGGGCTGGAGCGCGATGTGCAGGGTTGCCTGCCCTGAAATCATAATGGCTTCGCGCAATTCGGCCGATAGCGCGTAGATCGCGCCGCCTTCGATGCCGGTGCGGGTGACGATGGCTTCACCGCGGATGCGGTGTTTGCCGAATCTCAGTGCCACGCCCTTGAGCGGCTGGCCTTCAAAGCGGTCGCGGAAAATCTCCGACCAGGCTACGGTGAAGCCGGAATTTGCCGGCCGCAGCGGCGATGTATGCACGCCCTTGGCATCGAGTATTTCCGTCCACGCGCCATCGGAGCCCAGCCGCGGCCAGCTTGCGCCGCCGAGCGCCAACACAGTGGCGCCCGCATCGACCACGAGCGGTCCACCAGGCGTTTCAAAGCGCAGACGGCCCTGCTCATCCCAGCCGTTCCAGCGGTGGCGCAGCGCAAGGTTTACGCCCATTGAGTCCAGCCGTCGCAGCCAGGCGCGCAGCAAGGGCGACGCCTTGAAGGCTTTCGGAAACACCCGCCCGCTGGAGCCGACAAAGGTCTCCTGCCCCAGCGCTTCGCTCCATTCGCGTAATGCCTGCGGCGGAAACGCTTCGATGGCTGGTTTCAGGTGCGGCATTGCTTCGCGATAGCGCGCGAGGAACGCTGGCAACGGCTCGCTGTGCGTGAGGTTGAGCCCGCCTCGCCCGGCCATCAGGAATTTTCGGCCGACAGACGGCATGGCGTCATAGATGGTAGCAGCAGCGCCGCCTTGCGCCAGCACTTCGGCGGCCATCAGCCCGGCGGGGCCGGCGCCGATGATCGCTACGTGGTGTGAAGCTGGTGACATGGCGTGAATTCGGCTGCCCAGGAGAACGCCGTCATTCTGGGATGGTCCGACGGACCAGACCCGGAATCTCGAGGTTCTCTGATGTGCAATTGCACATCAGAGTTCGATGCTTCGCATCGCCCTGGAACGATTAACAAGCTTCTACAGCTTTATCCCCGCCCTTGCCGCGGCCTGGGCGACATACTTTTGCGTCTGCTCGAACGCGCCTTGCAGCGCCTTCGCCTTCGACACGTCGTCGATCTCGGCAAAATGCGCGGCGATCGCGTCCGGCGTCCAGTCGGACTGGGCCAGATTGATGCCCTCGGTCTCGATGATCTTGATCACCGCGAACGAACCCGCGCCCGCGCCCATGATGGTGCGGGTCGGCGCATCCTCGCTGAGCAGATATTCCACCGCGGGCGTGATCGCCTCGGGCTTCATCAGCGCCAGCGCCTGCGGCGGCAGCAGCTCTTCCGTCATGCGCGTCGCAGCGGTCGGCGAAATCGTGTTGACGCGGATGTTGTTCTTGCGGCCTTCCTCGGCCAGCACGTTCATCAGGCCGACCATGCCGGCTTTCGCGGCGCCGTAATTGGCCTGGCCGAAATTGCCGAACAGGCCGGACGACGAGGTGGTCAGCACGATGCGCCCATAATTGCGCTCGCGCATGCCTTCCCACACCGCCTTGCAGCAGTAGAAGGTGCCGACGAGATGGACGTCGAGCACCTTGGCAAAGTCAGCGACATCCATTTTTCCAAACGACTTGTCGCGCAAGATGCCGGCGTTGGCGCACAGCAGATCGACGCTGCCCCACTCCCTGGTAGCCCGTTCGACCATCGCCGTAACCTGTCCGAACTTCGAGACGTCGGCGCCGTCGGCCATCGCCGTCCCGCCGGCTTTACGGATTTCCTCGACCACGGCTTCGGCCGGCGTCAGGGACCCGCCGGTGCCGTCCCGCGCGCCGCCGAAATCGTTGACCACGACCTTGGCGCCGCGGCTCGCCAGCCCCAGCGCATGTGCCCGTCCAAGACCATTGCCCGCGCCCGTGACGATTGCGACACGTCCATCAAACCTGATTGCCATGCTGGAATTCCCGGATTCTCGTCATGCCCGGGCTTGACCCGGGCCCATCAAAACTGAAGAGCTTTTTGACCAGCGATGGATGGCCGGGTCAAGCCCGGCCATGATGGGCAAAATCTAGTTGAAATAGATTAGCCCGATCCAATCGGCGATCAGCGCCGGCTTTTCCTCGCCCTCGATATCGATGGTCACATTGGTGCGCGACTGCAGCTCCTTCGGCTTGCGCAGCTTGGCTTCCATCAGCGTGAAGCGGCCGCGGACCCGCGAGCCGGCGCGCACCGGCGAGAGGAAGCGCAGTTTGTCGAAGCCGTAATTGACGCCCATCGACGTGCCCTCGATGACCGGCATCACCTCATACGACATGATGCTCATCAGCGACATCGTCAGAAAGCCATGCGCGATGGTGTTGCCGAACGCGGTTTCCTTCTTCGCCCGTTCCGGGTCGACGTGGATGAACTGATGGTCTTCGATCACATCGGCATAGAGGTTAATCCGGCTCTGGTCGATCAGGTGCCAGGAGGACACGCCGACCTCCTTGCCTACCATGGCCTGATAGGCCGATAACGAGACCGGCGGCTTCTTCCAGACTTCATTCATCGATTAGCTCTCCAACCCGGCGGTCCGCACCTTCTGCAGCTCCGGGAATTCTTCCTCGCGGAACTCGGCGCCACGCAGCGCATCCCCGCGGTTATTATCATGTTCGAGCCGGCGCAACTGCACGCGGCGGATTTTGCCGGAAATCGTCTTCGGCAGTTCCGTCACCAGTTCGATCTTCCGGATGCGCTTGAACGGCGCGAGCCGGGTGTGCAGGTGTTTGAAGATCGACAGCGCAGTCTCCGGCGAGCGCTCCACGCCCGAGACCAGCAGCACATAGGCCTTGGGGATCGCGAGCCTGATAGGATCGGGGCTCGGGACAACGGCGGCTTCGGCGACCTGTTCATGCTCCAGCAGCACGCTTTCCAGTTCGAACGGGCTGATGCGGTAGTCGGAAGATTTGAAGACGTCGTCGGAGCGGCCGACGAATGTCAGATAGCCCTCGTCGTCGGCAAACACTACGTCGCCGCTGCGGTAGAGTTCGCCGTCCGCGCCGCTCAATTTACCATCGTCGCCCTGATAGCCCTGCATCAAGCCTGCGGGACGGTCGGCGCCGAGCACAAGCGTCACCTCGCCCTCTTTGGTGAGGTGGCCGTCATTGTCGGTGATCCGCACCAGGTAGCCCGGCAAGGGCCGGCCCATCGAGCCGACCTTGACCTTCTGGCCCGGTGAATTGCCGGCCAGCGCCGCGGTCTCGGTCTGGCCATAGCCGTCGCGGATGGTCAGGCCCCACGCCGCTTTCACCTGGTCGATCACTTCGGGGTTGAGCGGCTCGCCGGCGCCGCAGACCTCGCGCAGGCTGACTTTGAAATCCGCGAGCTTCTCCTGAATGAACAGCCGCCACACTGTCGGCGGCGCGCACAGCGTGGTGACGCCGCAACGGCCGATCGTCGTGAGCAGGGCCTTTGCGTCGAAGCGCGGCTGGTTAACCACGAACACGGTGGCGCCGGCGTTCCACGGCGCGAAGAAGCAGCTCCAGGCATGCTTGGCCCAGCCTGGCGAGGAAATGTTGAGGTGAACATCGCCCGGCTGCAGGCCGAGCCAGAACATCGTCGACAGATGACCTACGGGATAGCTGCGCTGGCTGTGCCGCACCAGTTTCGGTTTTGCCGTGGTGCCCGAGGTGAAATAGAGCAGCATTGGGTCGTCGGCATTGGTCGGACCATCAGGCGTAAACTCTTCTGAGGCGCTCCCCGCCTGCTCGAAGGGAAGCCAGCCATCGTGCTTTGACGTTGCACCGATCACGATGCGCACCAGTCCGTCTCCGCCAAGGCCCGCAAATTTTGCGATCTGATCCTGCGAGGCGACCACCGCCCGCGCCCTACCCCGGTCCAGCCGATCGCGCAGCTCGTCCGGCGTAAGCAGCGTGGTCGCGGGGATCACGACTACGCCGAGCTTCATCGCCGCCAGCATGGTCTCCCACAGCGGCACGACATTGCCGAGCAGCAGCAACAAATGATCGCCGCGTTTCAGCCCCTGCGCATGCAGGACGTTCGCGACCTGGTTGGAACGGCGCGATAGCGTGGCGAAGGAGAGCTTCGTTTCCTTGTCGCCGGGATCGACGATCCAGAGCGCCGTGCGGTCCCGGCTCTCGGGATTTTGCGCCAGTTCCGCATCGAACCAGTCCAGCGCCCAGTTGAACGGAACCGGATCCGGCCAGCGAAACCCCTTCACGGCCGCATCGTAATCGGTGCGATGCTTGAGTAGAAAGGCGCGCGCTTCCTGAAACGTTGTCATCAGGTCTCCGTTATTTCGCAGCGAGACTCCGAACGTGCTGGATAATTCCGGAAAAATCCACCCCGCCATGGCCGGCGGCGTCGAAGGCCTTGTAGATTTCCTGCGCGTGCTTGCCGAGCGGCGTCACGGCGCCGGCGGCGCTGGCGGCATCCTGTGCGAGCGTCAGGTCCTTCACCATCAGGGCCGACGCGAAGCCAGGCTTGTAACCATTGTTCGCCGGCGAGGCTGGCACGGGGCCCGGCACCGGGCAATAGGATGTCAGCGCCCAGCACTGCCCCGACGAGGTCGAGGCGACGTCGAACAGCGCCTGATGCGACAAGCCCAGCTTCTCGGCGAGCGCAAAGGCCTCCCCGACTCCGATCATGGAAATGCCGAGGATCATGTTGTTGCAGATCTTGGCCGCCTGCCCCGCACCGGCGCCGCCGCAATGGACGATCTTCTTACCCATGTTCTCCAGCACGGGCTTTGCCGCGGCAAAGGCCTTTTCCTCGCCGCCGCACATGAAGGTCAACGTCGCGCCCTTGGCGCCCCCGGTGCCGCCCGAGACGGGCGCATCGACCGAGAGCATGCCGTGCTTGGCGGCCAGGGCGTGCGCCTGCTTGGCGCTTTCGACGTCGATGGTCGAGCAATCGATGATCAGCGTGCCCCCGGTCATCGTCGGGACGACCTCGTTCCAGACCGACAGCACATGCTTGCCGGCCGGCAGCATGGTGACGACGACGTCAGCGCCCTTGACAGAAGCGACCGAACTCTCGGCGATCGCCGCGCCGTCGGCCTTGGCCTGATCGCGCGAGGCTGCGGCCAGATCGAACGCTGTGACCTTGTGGCCGGCCTTGACCAGATTGGCCGCCATCGGCCCGCCCATATTGCCGAGGCCAATGAATGCGATGTTTGCCATCTCGAATCCTCCGCTAAGGCTTTTCTGTATTGCTCAGGGAAATTTCAGTTCGTCCGCGCCGATCTCGGCGAAGTAAGGCGTGACCATCTCCGGCGTCACGTCTTCAATGCGCGGCGGCGACCATTTCGGATTGCGGTCCTTGTCGATCACGGCAGCGCGCACGCCCTCGCGGAAATCATCGCTGGCGAATACTTGCAGCGCGGCGCGATATTCCCGCACCAGGCATTCCTCCAGCGAACGCGCGGTACGCGCCAGCCGCAGCAGCTTCAGGGTCACCACCATGCCGCGCGGCGACTTTTCGTTCAGCGTCTTTAGCGTCGCCTGCGCGAAGTTGGAGCCATCGCGCTGCAGCGCCGCGACGATGTCTTCCATGCGATCGTGGGAAAACAAGGCATCGATCTTCGCCTGCTGCGCTGCAACCGGTCCGGCCGTCTCGCCGGTCGAAAAACCGTCGATCAGTTTCTTGATGTCGGCTGATGTCGTGCCCGGCGCCACCTTCGTCAGTGTCTCACGTAAGGCCGGCAGTTTCGATGACGGCACCACCGCATCGGCAAATTTTGCGTGGATCGCGTCCGGACCATTCATCGTCTGCCCAGTCAAGCCAAAGTACGTGCCGATCTCGCCCGGCGAGTGCGACAACAACCAGGTGCCGCCGACGTCAGGGAAGAACCCGAGCCCCACTTCGGGCATCGCGAGTTTCGTCTTCTCGGTCACGACGCGGTGGCTGGAATGCGCGGACAATCCGACACCGCCGCCCATCACGATGCCATCCATGAAGGCGACATACGGCTTTGGGAATTTCTTGATGCGGGCGTTGAGGATGTATTCGTCGCGCCAGAGGATCTTGCCGAGGTCGCCCTTGAGCTTGGAGCTTTCCCAGAGCGCGCGGATGTCGCCGCCTGCGCAAAGGCCGCGCTCGCCCGCGCCTTCAAGTACGATTACTGCAATATCGGGATCCGCCTCGAAGACATCCAACGCCTTATCGACGTCATGAAACATCTCCAGCGTCACGGCGTTGATCGCCTTAGGCCGGTTCAGGCGAATGATTCCGGCCGAACCTTCCTTGCGCGCGATCAGGTCGCCTTCTGTAACAGCCGTATCCGTCATCGCGCATCCTCGATCAGCTTGCGCGACACGATCAGCCGCATGATTTCGTTGGTCCCTTCCAGGATCTGGTGCACGCGCAGATCGCGCACGATTTTTTCGATGCCGTATTCGCTCAAGTAGCCGTAGCCGCCATGCAGTTGCAGCGCCTGGTTGGCGACTTCGAAGCCGACGTCGGTGCCGAAGCGCTTGGCCATCGCGCACAGCATGGTAGCATCCGCATCCTTGCGGTCGAGCGCCGCCGCCGCGCGCCAGACAAATGTTCGCGCCGCCTCCAGTTCGGTCGCCATGTCGGCGAGGCGGAACTGCAGCGCCTGGAATTCGTCGAGGCGCTTGCCGAAAGCCTTTCGCTCTTTCATATAGGCGAGCGATTTGTCGAGCGCGCTCTGCGCGCCGCCGAGCGAGCACGCCGCGATATTGATGCGGCCGCCGTCGAGCCCGGCCATCGCGATCTTGAAGCCGATGCCCTCCTCGCCCAGCCGGTTCTCCACCGGCACGCGGGCGTTCTCAAAGATCACCGCGCGCGTCGGCTGCGCGTTCCAGCCCATCTTGCGCTCGTTGGCGCCGAGAGAAACGCCGGGCGTTTCGGCCGGAATGACGAGCGTCGAGATGCCGCCCGGCCCGTCGCTGCCGGTCCGCACCATCACGACATAGAGGTCGCCGCCACCGGCCCCGGAGATGAACTGCTTCTGGCCGTTGAGCACATAATGATCACCGTCGCGCACCGCGCGGGTGCGCAGCGCTGCGGCGTCCGAGCCGGAGCCCGGCTCGGTCAGGCAATAGCTCGCCAATAGCTCCATCGTGCAGAGCCTTGGCAGCCACTTCTGGCGCTGGGTGTCGTTGCCATAGGCATCGATCATCCACGATGCCATGTTGTGGATCGAGATGAAGGCCGACACGGTCGGACAGCCGGTCGCGAGCGCCTCAAAGATCAAGGCGGCGTCGAACCGCGTCAGCGCCGAGCCGCCGACGTCATCCTTGATATAGACGCCGCCCATGCCGAGCTTGGCGGCTTCCCGCATTACATCGACCGGAAAGTGCTTTTCCTCGTCCCAGCGGAGCGCATGCGGCGCGATCATCTCGGCGGCGAATTCGCGCGCCATGTCGCGAACCGCCACCTGGTCCTCGTTGAGAGCGAACTGCATCCCGCTGCCCGGCAAATGAAGGCTACCTCATCGTCGGGATTGAGAACTCCGCGCCTTCCTTGACGCCGGACGGCCAGCGCGAGGTCACGGTCTTGGTTTTGGTATAGAAGCGGATCGAGTCCGGTCCATGCTGGTTGAGATCGCCGAAGCCCGACTTCTTCCAGCCACCGAAGGTGTAGTAGGCGATCGGCACCGGGATTGGCACGTTGATGCCGACCATGCCGACATTGACCTTGGCAGCGAAATCGCGCGCGGCGTCGCCGTCGCGGGTGAAGATCGCGACGCCATTGCCGTAGTCATGCTCGGACGGCAGTGCGAGGGCTTCCTTGTAGTCGTGGGCGCGAACCACCGACAGAACGGGCCCAAAGATCTCTTCCTTGTAAATCCGCATCTCCTTGGTGACGTTGTCGAACAGCGAACCGCCGAGGTAAAAGCCCTTCTCGTAGCCCTGCATCTTGAAGCCACGGCCGTCCACGGCGAGCGTGGCGCCTTCCTTGATGCCGATATCGATGTAGTTCTTCACCTTCTCGACCGCCTCGCGCGTCACCAGCGGACCGTAATCTGCGGACGGATCGACCGAGGTGCCGATCTTGAGCGATTCCACGCGCGGGATCAGCTTTTCCATCAAGCGATCGGCGGTGGTCCTGCCGACGGGGACCGCGACCGACACCGCCATGCAGCGCTCACCACCCGAGCCGTAGCCGGCGCCGATCAGTGCGTCGACGGTCTGGTCCATGTCGGCGTCGGGCATCACGATGGCATGGTTCTTCGCGCCGCCGAAGCACTGGCAGCGCTTGCCGGTCTGGGCTGCGCGCTCATAGATGTATTGCGCGATCGGCGTCGAGCCGACGAAGCCGATCGCCTTGATATCGGGGTCGTCGAGGATGGCGTCGACGGCTTCCTTGTCGCCATTGACGACGTTGAGGATGCCGGGCGGCAGCCCCGCTTCCATCATCAATTCGGCCAGCCGCATCGGCACGCCGGGATCGCGCTCCGAAGGCTTCAGGATAAAGGCGTTGCCGCAGGCGATCGCCGGCGCGAACTTCCACATCGGGATCATCGCCGGGAAATTGAACGGCGTAATGCCGGCGACGACGCCAAGGGGTTGGCGCAGCGAGTAGATGTCGATACCGGGACCCGCTCCTTCCGTGTATTCGCCCTTCATCAGATGCGGAATGCCGCAGGCGAATTCCACGACTTCGAGGCCGCGCTGGATGTCACCCTTGGCGTCGGGGACGGTCTTGCCGTGCTCGCGTGCCAGCAATTCAGCGAGCTTGTCATAGTCGCGCTGCACCAGTTCGAGGAACTTCATCATCACCCGCGCGCGGCGCTGCGGATTGGTGTTGGCCCATTCAGGTTGGGCAAGCGCTGCGTTTTCGACGGCCGCGCGAACTTCCGCTCTTGAGGCCAGCGCCACCTTGGCCTGGACGTCGCCGGTCATCGGCTCGAACACGTCGGCCGTCCGCCCGGACGTGCCCTTGACTTCCTTGCCACCGATGAAATGTCCGATTGAGCGCATGAATGATCTCCGTGGGGTCCTGCAGGATGGCGTTGAAGCCCTTTTTGACCTGCATTTCTTGGGATACAAGTCCGATATATTGCACCATAGATGTGCGGAAATGCTGGATCAAGGCACCAAGACAATTGACTGGGATGACTTCCGTTTCGTCCTCGCCATCGTGCGCGGCGGCTCGGTTTCCGCTGCCGCCAAACAGCTGTCGGTCGATCATGCCACGGTGATCCGCCGTGTCGACCGATTGGAGCGGCATCTCTCCGCGAAGCTGTTCGACCGCCGCAAGACTGGCTATCTCCTGACCGAAGCCGGCCAGCGCGTCGCCGACAGCGCGGAGGCCATGGAATCCACCATCGTCGCCAACCAGGAGGCGGTCGGCGGCTCGCGCGCCCAGCTTACCGGCACGGTCCGGATCGGCGCGCCCGACGGGTTCGGCAGCCATTTCCTCGCCTCCCGGCTGGTGAAATTCACCGAGCGCTATCCCGATCTCGACCTGCAGCTCGTCGCCACCGCACGCCTGTTCAGCCTGTCGAAGCGGGAAGCGGACATTGCGATCAGCCTGACCATGCCCAAGGAAGGCCGGATCGTCGGGCGCAAGCTGCTCGACTACAGCCTCGGGCTCTATGCCGCACCAGCCTATCTCGATCGGGCAGCGAAGATCGTCGCGCGTGGCGACCTGCCGGGCCATCGCTTTGTCGGCTATATCGAGGAACTGCTGTTCACGCCGGAACTGGATTACCTGCCGCAGGTCTCGCCGAAGATCTCGGCCAAATTCCGCAGCGCCAACCTGATCGCGCAGCTCAACGCCACCATTGCCGGCTTTGGGATTGCCGTGCTGCCGCACTTCATGGCGACCGCGCATCCGGAATTGCGGCCGGTATTGCCGGATGAGGTGAAGATCTCGCGCACGTTCTGGATGCTGATGCACGCCGACAGCAAGGACCTGGCGCGGATCAGGGCGGTGGCCGATTACATCCACGAGACAGTGGAGAGCGAGCGCGCGCTGTTTGGCGGGCGATAAGTCGTAGGGGGCAAAGCGCAGCGTGCCCACCGTTCCAGGCGACGATCTCGGAAAGGTGGTGGGCACGCTTTGTTTTGCCCACCCTACGATTCCGCGATCAATTCACCTTCGCCCGCGTCTTCTTCACGACCGGATTCGCCTCGGCACGGGCCAGCGCTGCCTCACGGCCGGCGACGAGAATTTCGTCGGAAAGTTCGCCGCTGGCCGCCACGCGGGACATCACCAAGGTACCTATCATGGTCGCCAGCGTGGCCATCGCCTGCTTACGCGCGGTCTTGCGCGGCACGTCCGGAATCTGATCGGCCATCACATCGATCAACTGCTCCAGTTTGGCGGCAAAGGCCTTGCGGGTCTTTGCGCTTTCCCGGGCGATTTCGGCACCTAGCGTGGGAACGGCACAACCGCGGCCGGGATCGTCGCGATGCACCGTCGAGACGTAGGAATCGATGATCGTCGACAGCCGCTTGTCCGGCGGCGTTTCAGCGGCGATCTTGCGCCAGTGCTCGACCGAATGGTCCATCGCATAGGCAAAAGCCTCGATGACGAGCGCCTCGCGGGAATCAAAATGCGCGTAAAAGCCGCCATGGGTCAGCCCGGCTTCCTTCATCAGGTCGGCGACGCCGATGCCATGCGCGCCCTTTTCGCGAAGCCGCACCGAGGCCTTTTTCACGATCCGCGCGTGGGTCTCCTGCTTGTGCTCTTTCGAATAACGCATCAATACATCCTATTAAATGTCTGTAGTCATATAATAGCAGTTGTGCGCGGGAAAAGCTGCATCTATTTCGCTTTTTCAATGCCGATCGTCGCAAATGTGGCGATCGCGTGCACCGCAAAATTGCCGCCCGTTGCAAGCTGCGACCCGGCCTTGACAAGGCGGCGCAATGTCCCGGAAGTGGTGCCGACCGCCAGGACCAATCCAGGAAAAACAAAAATGGAAATGCTCAATCTCCATTGCGGCATCGACCGCGCCGACGGAGGCGTCGTCCGGCTCTCGATCTGCAATTCGGGCACCCTCAACATTCTCTCCTCCGCCGTCACCGATGGCGTGCGAGAAGGGTTCGAGAAGCTCGCCGGCGACAAAGACATTCGCGTCGTGATCCTATCCGGACAAAGCGAGAAGAGCATGATCGGCGGCGCCGACATCAAGGAGATGGCACGCCTCGACCAGAAATCCGCCGAGGCTTTCATCACGCGTCTGCGCGACCTCTGCGAGGCCGTGCGCAACTTTCCTGCGCCAGTGATCGCGCGGCTTCCCGGCTGGTGCCTTGGTGGCGGACTGGAAGTCGCCGCCGCCTGCGATTTCCGGATTGCGGCCCGCGACGCCAAGTTCGGCATGCCAGAGGTGCGTGTCGGCATCCCCTCGGTGATCCACGCTGCGCTGCTGCCGCGGCTGATCGGCTGGGGCCGCGCCCGCTGGCTTGTCATGACGGCCCAACATATCGACGCGCCCACTGCGCTCGCCTGGGGCCTGGTCGACGTGGTCGCCAAGGAAGGCGGGATCGATGCCGCGGTCGAGCATACCGTGAAGGCACTGCTCGAATGCGGACCCGAGGCGCTACGCGCGCAGAAGGCGCTGCTCCGGCAATGGGAGGAGCTCCCGCTGACCGAATCCGTCAATCTGAGCGTCGGCGTGTTCGGACAGTCTTTCCTGACCGGCGAGCCACAGCGGTTGATGCAAGGATTTCTCGACCGCAAGAATAGACGGAGGGAAGCATGAGGCCAGCCGGCAAGGGACCGCTGGAGTCGCTCTATTTCGACTATCCCCGCTTTGCAGCACGGCGCGTGCCGGAGCTTGATGGCGAGATGACCCGGCATCCGGTGCTGATCGTGGGTGCCGGCCCGATAGGCATGACGGCGGCGCTGGTGCTGGCGCGCTACGGCATCAGGAGCGTGCTGATCGATCGCAAAGACACGTTTAATGACGGCAGCCGCGCCATCTGCATCGCGCGGCCGAGCATGCATATCCTGGAGCGGGTCGGCGCCGTCGCGCCCTTCGTCGAAAAGGCGCTCGGCTGGCGCTTCGGCCGCAGCTACTACCGCGGCGAGCAAATTTTTCGGCTGGAGATGCCGCAACCGCCGGGCGAGAAATATCTGCCGATGTATAATCTGCAGCAGCAATACATCGAAAAGTTCCTGCACGATGCGGTCGCGGCCTGCGACCTCGTCGACATGCGCTGGCAGAGCGAACTGTCCGCCATCGAGCGGCACAACGATGGCGTCTCGGTTCGGGTTTCGTCGCCGGAGGGCGATTATCGGCTCGACGCCGACTACGTGCTCGCCGCCGACGGGGCGCGCTCGCCTGTCAGGTCGATGCTCGGCTTGCGGCTGAAGGGCGATAATTACGAAGGCCGCTATGTGATCGCGGATATCCGCATGGACCACGATTTTCCAACCGAGCGCCGGGCGTTTTTCGAACCAAGCGGGAATCCCGGGGGCACGGTGTTGATCCACAAGCAACCGGACGATATCTGGCGCGTGGACTATCAGCTCCGTGAGGGCGAGAGCGAACAGGACGCACTCAAGGAAGCAAATATCCGCGCCCGCGTCGGCGCGATCCTTGCCGATATTGGTCACACCAAGCAATGGGAACTGGAATGGTGGAGCGTCTACTCCGCCAACACGCTGTGCCTCGATGACTACCGGTACGGCCGCGTCTTCTTCATCGGCGACGCCGCGCATATCGTGCCGATCTTTGGCGTGCGCGGACTGAACAATGGCCTTGCGGACGCCGAGAACGTCGGCTGGAAGCTGGCACTCGTGCTCCGCGGCGAGGCGAATGAGCGGCTGCTCGACAGCTATTCGCCGGAGCGGCGCGGCGCCACGCTCGATGTGTTCGCCAATGCCACCAAGAGCACGCGCTTCATGACCCCGCCGACGCGCGGCTGGCGGCTGGCGCGCGAGGCCGCACTGTCGCTCAGCCTCCGCCATGAATTTCCGCGAGGGCTCGCCAATCCGCGCCAGATGCAGCCCTATACCTATTCGGAAAGCCCGCTGACGCCCTACGCCGGACACGATGCCGAATTCGGGGGCGGACCAGCCTGCGGCAGCGCCGCGCCGAACGCAAGGCTGGCGGACGGAAGCTACCTGCTGGATCGCGCCGGCGACGGCATGACGGCGATCCTGTTCTGCGAAGGCCAGCCGACTGCCGAGCAGGCAGCGCTGCTCGCGCAACTCGGCCGGATCGACAAGCGATTTGCTTCGGTGCTGGTTACGTCACGCGGCTCGGCCTCCGAAACGAAAGCCATTGCGGACCAGGACGGCGAAATCGCCCGCCTGTTTGCCGCCGGGCCCGGCACGCTCTATCTGCTGCGGCCCGACCTGCACATCGCCGGGCGATGGAAAGCCATCGCTCCCGTCGAGATCCTGAAAACCGCAAGCCTTTGCCTGGGCAGCGAGACGCAATGAGCGCGATGTCGTTCGAGGACTTCGAGACCGCCTATGAGACGCTGGCGATGGCCATCGACCAGGCCGGGGCCGAGCGTGAAGCGCTGTTCCTGACCCGGCTTGCCCTCGTGCTCGGCCACGAACTTGGCGACGTCGTAGCCTTCAGGAAGGCAATCGCGACCGCGCTGGATGGGCTGGAATAACGACGGCGCGCAAGCCCTGCACGGCAATCGATCAATTTCTCTCATGCGAATGGCTAGATTTTTCATGTTATGATTCGTTGCGATTTTCGCCACGTATAATAATATTAGAAACGTAATCCAATGACGGAATTGAGGCTCTCACGGATCAATCCTGGCACCGGGTCGTGTCCTGAAATGAGGGAAGTACGGCATTTAAGTCAGACGGTCATCACGTCAGAATGCTGAAAGCAAATCTTCCCACCGCAATCCCGCCGAGGCCCAATGATCTCGAACTGGCTGTCCGCCGCCCTCGCCCGCCGCAATATCCACTACGGCTGGGTGATGGTCGCCGTGACCTTTCTCACTGCCCTGATCTCCGCCGGCACGGTCGGCGCCCCCGGCGTCTTTATCGTGCCCTTGCAGAAGGAATTCGGCTGGACGACGGCGGAGATTTCCTCAGCGCTGTCGATCCGTTTCATCCTGTTTGGGCTGATGGCGCCGTTCGCCGCGGCGCTGATGAATCGCTACGGCCTGCGTAATGTGACGCTGTCGGCGCTGCTGATCGTCGTCTCCGGCCTCGTCGCGTCGCTGGCGATGACCAAGGTCTGGCACCTGATGCTGCTGTGGGGCGTGGTGATCGGGCTCGGCACCGGCATGACGGCGCTGGTGCTGGGCGCAACCATCGCTGCGCGCTGGTTCATGGCCCGGCGCGGCCTTGTGGTCGGCATCCTGACCGCGAGCGTTGCGACCGGACAGCTGGCTTTCCTGCCGCTGTTGGCGAGCCTGACCGACGCTTACGGCTGGCGGCTCGCGCTAACGCTGGTATGCGTGATGCTGGGCGTCGCCGCATTTGCCGTACTCATGGTCATGCGCGACCGCCCGAGCGATGTCGGCCTGCGACCCTTCGGCGACGAACGCACCGAGCCGCTGCCGGCGCCGCCGCCGAACAACATGCCGATCATGGCGGCGGCGCTCGGCACGCTGCGCGACGCCTCGAAGTCGGGCGTGTTCTGGATCCTGTTCGCGACCTTCTTCATCTGCGGCGCCAGCACCAACGGCCTCGTCCAGGTCCATCTGATTCCGATGTGTCTCGATTTCGGCATTCCGCAGGTGGAGGCGGCGAGCCTGCTCGCGGCGATGGGCATCTTCGATTTCGTCGGCACCATTGCCTCCGGCTGGCTGTCCGACCGCTACGACAACCGCTGGCTCCTGTTCTGGTATTACGGCCTGCGCGGCCTGTCGCTGTTGTTCCTGCCGTTCACCGATTTCTCGTTCTACGGCCTGTCGGTGTTTGCGATGTTCTACGGCCTCGATTGGATCGCAACCGTGCCGCCGACGGTGCGGCTCACCGCGCAGCGGTTCGGCCCCGAACGCGCCAACCTCGTGTTCGGCTGGATATTTGCCGGCCATCAACTGGGCGCGGGTGTCGCCGCGTTCGGCGCCGGCCTGTCGCGGACGGTGCTGCAGACCTATCTGCCGGCCTTCTTCGTCGCCGGTGCGCTCTGTGTGGTGGCTGCGCTGATTGTCCTGGCGATTGCGCGTCCGCCGAAGCCTGTAACGGCGTGAACCCAGCAAGTCATTCCGGGGCGATGCGCAGCATCGAACTATGGTGCGCAGTTGCGCACCTGAGAATCTCGAGATTCCGGGTCTGGTGCTAACGCACCATCCCGGAATGACATCCGCTACGGCCGCGTCGACATGTTGGTTGGCGGACCGACGGTGCGGATCGGCTCCGCCAATCTCGCGAATTCGCACAGCAGCGAACGCGTCTTGCGCGGGTCGATCACCTCCTCGACCCAGAATTTCTCGGCGGAGCGGAACGGCGAGCGCAGCTTGTTGAGGCGCTGCTCGATCTCTTTCAGCTTCGCGGCCGGATCATCCGATGCATCGATGTCGGCGCGATAGGCGGCCTCGATGCCGCCTTCGAGCGGCAACGACCCCCAATAGGCCGACGGCCAGGCATAGCGCATCGAATAGCGGTTGGCCGGCTGGTGCACGACACCCGCCACACCGAACGCGTTGCGCACGATGATGGTGCACCAAGGCACCGTCGACTGGTTGACCGCCGCCATCGCCCGCACACCGTGCCGGATGGTCGCAGACTTCTCGGCCTCGAGCCCGATCATGAAGCCTGGGCAGTCCATCAGATAGACGACCGGCAGATGGAAGGTCTCGGCGAAATCGACCCAGCGCACCACCTTCTGGCACGCCTCCGCCGTCCAGGACCCGCCATAGTGGAAGGGATCGCTCGCCAAGAGCAGCACCGCGCGGCCTTCGAACCGGGCAAGCCCAGTGATGATCGGCCGGCCGAAATTGCTGTTGACCTCGAAGAACGAGCCCTTGTCGACCACAGCGTCGATGATCGGGCGCATCTTGTACACCTGGCGGCGATTGCGCGGCACCGCCTTCAACAACGAATCTTCCGCGCGCTCGGGATCATCAGTGCAGGGCACGGTCGGCGGCAACTCGTACACCGATGACGGCAGATAGGACAGGAAACGCCTGGCGCGTTCGAACGCCTCCTCCTCCGTGTCGACGGCATCATCGACGCCGCCGGCGCGCGTCTGGATCTCCGCGCCGCCAAGCTCCTGCTTCGTCAGGTCCTGGCCGAGACGGTTCACCACCGGAGGACCCGCGACGAACATCGCGGAGTTCCTGGTCATCACCGAATAATGGCTGGCGGCCAGTCGGGCCGCGCCAAGGCCCGCGACCGAACCGAGCCCGAGCGCAACCACGGGCACCCGCGCCATGTTCGCCGTCGTAAACCAGTACCAGCGCGTGCCGCCGACGCCGCCGGGCAGATTGGCTGCCCCCCGCGTTTCGATGGTCTTCACCGAACCGCCGCCACCCGAGCCTTCGATCATACGGATGATCGGCAGGCGAAAATCATGCGCCATCTCCTCGGCCATCAGCGGCTTGGCGGAGATCGAGGCATCGGCCGAGCCGCCGCGCACGGTGAAGTCGTCGCCGACGACAACCACGATGCGGCCGTCGATCCTGCCGCGGCCGAACACGCAGTTGGCCGGCGTCAAATGCTTGAGCTCGCTGTTTTCGTCGTATTCGGCGATGCCGGAAATCGCGCCGATCTCGTGGAAGGAATTCTTGTCGATCAGTCTGTCGATGCGCTCACGAACCGTGAGCCGGCCCTGGTCATGCTGGCGCTTGACCTTGTCAACGCCTCCCATCTCGCGCGCGAACGCTTCGCGCCGAGCGAGCTCGTCGAGCTCCGGCTTCCAGTTCATTCGTATCCTCCGTCTTGATGATCTTGTTATTGTGGGCCGTCACCGGAAGTGGCTTTCTTTCGATCCGGTTGGCGAAGATGTCGCCCTCGGCGCCTTCCAGCAGGCCGCCGATCGCAACCCCGAGTTCGAGCATCTGCGGCGCCACTTCCTGGTGCAACCGCTTCTCGTCGAACATCGCGGCGAGAAGGCCGATCGTTACGACGACGAAGGTTTGATACTGCGGCGACCACACCGGCACCGCGCAACCGTTGATATGCGGGCTCCAGGTGCCGCAGCCCACGACATAGCCGTGTTCGCGCAAATGACGGCGGTTTTCCTCGATGCGCAACTTCAACTGGCCCGCACTTTCCGGAATCTCGCGCTCCATTTCGGCGATCAAGGCGTCGCCGACATCGGTGTCGAGCGCTGCGGTGTAGGCAAAGCCGGCCGCGGTGCTCGTCATCGAAATGCGGCTGCCGGTGCCTTCATGCAGGCCGAGCGCGTTCGCCGCGCGCGCGAATTCGAGATAGACCAGATGATAGCGATCGGGAATCACGAAACCGACGGTGCCCGGCAATTGATCGGCGACGTCCTGCAGACGCAGCCTGATCAGATTGCGAAGCTGCAATCCCTTCATCATCGAAGTACTCATCGCCACCGCGCTTGGACCGATGCGATATTTCTGGTCGCGCGGCAAATAGACGAGCTGGCCCATCCGGGTCAGCGTGTGCGTGAGCCGCGATACCGTCGACCGCGGCAGACCACAGCGGCTGGAGATTTCCAGATTGCCTAGTCTGGCTTCATGACCCTCGAAGCAGCGCAAGACGTCGAACGCCCGCGACACCACCTGGATCACGTCACCCTCGCCTGCCAAATCGCTGGCAAGCATTCCCTGTTTGCTAAGCCGTTCCGAGCGTCTTCCCATTGTTATGGCTCCATTCCGCCCTGCGGAATAAAATTCCACTTGCAGAACAAACTACCTCAGGCAATCTGCGGCCACAACAAAAAGCCGTTCACGGAGGACAGCCAGTCCGTCAGACGGTCCCCGGGAGAATGGAAATGCCAGAGATCAAGATTGTCACCGAAGTCGCCGGCCGCGTGTGCGCGCTTCCTGTCGCAACCGGTGGAGATGTCGGGGACGGCGACGAGATCGCTTTCGTCGAAGCCATGAAGATGGAAATTCCGGTCACGTCGACGACGGCAGGAACAATCAAGGCCATTTTGGTCAAGCTCGACGACGTCATCGCCGAAGGACAGGTCGTTGCGATCATCGAAGCTTAACCGGATCACGACATAAGCTTTCTTCGAACGAGCTCCGCGACAATCTGTCCAACACAGATGTTGACGTGCGCACCTAACGTTGCCATCGCCAGCAGCCGATGACATGATCAATGCTAACGAGAGAATTTCGCATCGCGAAACCATCTGAGAGGAAAATTATGATTCACCGGTTGAAGGCGCTTGCGCCACTTACCGTTGCAGGCATCTCGCTGCTGGCTTCGCCGGCCTATTCCGAAGAGGTCAAGCTGCCGCCGACCATGGTCGTCACCGCCTATGACACCGGAACGGCGGGTTTCAACATCGCCGTCGGCGTCGGCAAGATGATGAAGGACAAATACGGCACCGACGTCCGGGTGCTGCCGGCCGGCAACGACGTGGCGCGACTGGCGCCGCTGCGCGCCAAGCGCGCGGCCATGTCCGCGATGGGCTCCGGGACCTATTTCGCCCAGGAAGGCGTATTCGAGTTCGGCACCAAGGAATGGGGTCCGCAACCCCTGCAGCTCGTATTGTCCTCGGTCGACTGCAACGCCGGCTCGCTCGGCGTCGCCAAGGATACCGGCGTAACCGAGATCAAGCAGCTCAAGGGCAAGCGCGTGGGCTTTGTTGTCGGTTCGCCGGCGCTGAACCAGAACGCGCTCGCGATCCTGGCCTTCGGCGATCTCAAGCAAAGCGATGTCAAGGTCGTCGAGTTCTCGAGCTATGGCGCGATGTGGAAGGGCATGATCAACAACGACGTCGACGCGGCCTTCGCCACCACCATCACCGGCCCGGCGAAGGAACTGGAGACATCGCCGCGCGGCATCATCTGGCCGCCTTTGCCCCACAACGACAAGGCCGGCTGGGAGCGCGTGAAAAAGGTCGGCTCATTCTTCTTCCCGCACGTCGCAACCTGCGGTGCCGGCATTTCGAAGGACAAGCCGATCGAGCTCGGCAACTACCCCTACCCGATCTTCGTGGCCTATGGATCGCTTCCCGCCGACGAGGTCTACGCCATCACCAAAGCGATGATCACGGGCTACGACGCCTACAAGGATTCCGCGCCAGGCGCAGCCGGTCTTGCCGCCGACCGCCAGACCAAGAACTGGGTGGTCCCGGTGCATCCGGGCGCGGCGAAGGCGCTGAAGGAAGCCGGGCAATGGACCGAAGAACAGGAAGCGCATAACAAGGGATTGCTCAAGCGCCAGGAAGTGCTGGCGGCGGCTTGGGCAGCCTATGGCAAGTCCAGTCCGCCCTCGAATGATAAGGCGTTTCTGGACGGCTGGATGAAGGCGCGCGCTGCGGCGCTGGCAAAGGCGAACATGCCGAACGGCTTTGAGTAGTACTGCCTTTATTCGCTCACGTTGAAGGCGAACACCGTCTCGGGGGAAATGATGCCATCTTCTGCGAGCGACAGCATTGTCGCGCCGGCACAGCGAATTGAGTTCGACGACCCGCATGCCAACATGCAGGAAGCCGAAGTCACGCGCGTGCGGACATTGCGCGGGACATGGCGCTGGGCGCTGGTGGTTGCGACCGCGGTAACCATCCTGCTGTGCATCAACCAGCAATTCTCCCTGCGCTTTTTCCTCGGCTACACCCAGCTCAACACCGAGTATTTCTATCTCCTGATCGCGCTGATGCTGCCGTTCACGTTCCTGATCTTTCCGGGAACCGAGGGCGCGCCGCTCGATCGAATTCCCTGGTATGACATCCTGCTTTTTGTCGTCACTTTCGCCTGCGCAATCCTTCTCATGCGCAGCGTCCGCAAGGCGGCAGAAGCCGGCTGGGAGTTCGGCGGCGCGCCAACCCACGTGATCGTCGCCGGCGTCATCATGTGGGTCGTGCTGATGGAAGCCTTGCGGCGCACCGGCGGCTGGAGCCTGCTGCTCAGTGTGCTGCCCTTTACAGTCTATCCCCTGTTCGCCGATGCGACGTGGCTGGGGCCGTTTCGCGGCACCCAATCGACGCTGGAACAGGCGACTTCCTATCACGTGCTCTCGGGCGAAAGCCTGCTCGGCATTCCGATCCAGGCCTTTGCCGATACCGTGATCGGCTTCCTGGTGTTCGGCACGGCGCTGATGATGACCGGCGCCGGAAAGTTCTTCATCAACCTGGCATTTGCCCTGTGCGGTACTTTCCGCGGCGGAGCTGCGAAAGTCTGCATCTTTGCCTCCGGTCTGCTCGGCATGATGTCGGGCTCGATCATCTCCAACGTGCTGACCGCCGGCACCATGACCATTCCGGTCATGAAGAAGAGCGGTTTCCGGGCCTCCTATGCCGGCGCGATCGAGGCCTGCGCCTCGACCGGCGCCGTATTGGCACCGCCAGTGATGGGCGCGACCGCGTTCGTGATCGCGCAGTTCCTCAATGTCAGTTACGCGGATGTCGCGCTTGCTGCGGTCATTCCGGCGGCCCTGTACTATGTCGGCCTGTTCATGCAGGTGGACTCCTACGCGGCCCGCCACGGCCTGAAGGGTATTCCGCGCGCCGAACTGCCGAAGGTCTGGGATACCATCAAGGACGGCTGGTACTACGTCTTCGTGATCGCGCTGCTGATCGTGATGCTTTTGTACTTCAAGCGCGAGAGCCATGCGCCGTTCTACGCCACGGCGCTGCTGCTGGTCCTGAACCAGCTTTTCTCCAAGGATACGCGCTGGACACCGGCGACCATCAGCAAGTTCCTGGAGGTCAATGGCCGTACCTTCGTCGAGCTCGTCGGCATCCTCGCCGGCTGCGGGCTGCTGATCGGTGCGTTCTCGATGACCGGCGTGGTGTCGAGCCTTGCCAACGACCTGTTGCGGATCGCCGGCGACAATGCGTTCCTGCTGCTTGGCATGTGTGCATTCACCAGCCTCATTCTCGGGCTCGGACTGACGACGACCGCCTGCTACATCTTCCTTGCCATCCTGGTGGCGCCGGCGCTGGAGAAGCTCGGGCTCAACCGCATGGCGGTGCACATGTTCATCTTCTACTGGGGCATGCTGTCGTCGATCACGCCGCCAGTCGCCATCGCTTCCTTTGCCGCAGCCGGCATCGCCGGATCGCCGGCGATGAAGACGGGCTGGGAATCGATGTGGGTCGGCAGCATCATCTACTTCATCCCGTTCTTCTTCGTGCTCAACCCCGCTTTGGTGCTGCAAGGCCCAAGCCCGTATCTTGAAGGGCTCGGGCTGATGGCGCTGGCCGGCTTCGGCACACTGTTCATCTGCGGCGGCATCCAGGGTTATCAGGCCTTTGTCGGCGATCTCAGAGCCGCCGGCGCGCTGGAATGGCCGCTGCGGGTGCTGCTGGTGATCGGCGGTTTCGTGATCGCGACACCCGGCGGCGGTATCATGCCGTTGTCGCAGATGCAGGTCACAATGCTGGGGCTTGCGATCCTGGTGCCGACGATCCTCGTCGCAGTGTTCTTAGTACGGCGTCAGGCGCCGCCGGCGAGCCAGTTGCGCACACTCTGATTGCGTTGCACAAGAGGAGGCGATGAAGCAATCGCCTCCTCCGTTCACGACTGCTCCTGCTGCCTGGGCTAGCTCCAAGCCGCCTTTGCTGCGGTTCCTGAACGCCTGTCACACCGAATTCAGGCCCGAGACCGGCGGCGCGGTCGCCGATTACATCCCTGAGCTCGGCAAAGCCGACCCTGCCCATTTTGGCATCAGCCTCGCCACCCTCGACGGCCATGTCTACGAAGTCGGCGACACTCAGGTCCCCTTCACCATCCAGTCGATGTCAAAGCCCTTCGTGTTCGCGCTGGCGCTCGACACGCTGGGGGCAGCACGGGTCGAAAGCATCATCGGCGTCGAGCCCTCGGGCGATCCCTTCAACTCGATCCGCCTTAACGCCGAGAACCATCCGTTCAACCCGATGGTCAATGCCGGCGCGATTGCCTGCTCCGGTCTGATTTACGAGACCAAGGGCGACGCCGCGTTCGAGCATATCAGGCAGGCGCTGGGGCGATTTGCCGGGCGCGAACTCGACGTCGACGATGCCGTCTATGCTTCCGAAAGCGCGACCGGCGACCGCAACCGGGCGATCGGCTATCTCTTGCGCACCAATGCCGTGATCAAGGAGAACGTGGCCGCTGTGCTGGAGGTCTATTTCCGCCAATGCGCCATCCTGGTGACGGCACGTGATATCGCGGTGATGGCGGCGACGCTCGCCAATCGCGGCGTCAATCCCGTGACCGGCGAACAGGTGATGACGCCGTATGCCATCTCGCGCACGCTTTCTGTGATGACGAGTTCCGGCATGTACGATTATGCTGGAGAGTGGATCTACCGGATCGGCATCCCGGCCAAAAGCGGCGTCGGCGGCGGCATTCTCGCGGCGCTGCCGGCACGGCTAGGGCTCGCCAGCTATTCGCCAAAACTCGACAAGCACGGCAACAGCGTGCGCGGCATCAAGGTCTGCGAGGCGCTGTCGTCGCATTACGACCTGCATATGCTCAACCGCAGCGACGACGCCCGCACCAGCATTATCGCCGACTACGACATCGGCAACAGCCCATCGCGGCGCGTGCGGCGCGCGCAGGAGCAGAACATCCTGGCCGCCCACCGCCAGGACGTCCGCGTGATCGAGCTGATCGGAACGCTGTCGTTTTCCAATGTCGATTACGTCTCGCGCCAGCTGGCGGCCAAGCCGCGCCCGCAACTGATCATTTTCGACCTCCGCCGCGTCACCGCCATGACCCGCGCCGGCGCCCGCCTGCTGGCCGAGGAATTCCGCGAGCTCGCCGCGCACCACGTCACGGTGATTCTGTCCGGCATCAGGCGCACCTCGCCGGACTGGAAAATGATCGCCGAATGGACCGAAGGTCTCACCAATATCCGCAACTATTACCTGCTCGACGCCGCCATCGAATGGGCGGAAGACCAGCTCGTCTATCGCTACGGCGGCGCCATCGATTTCTTCGAGGCGACCGAACTCTCCGAGCAATCGCTCCTGACGGGATTGACAGAGGAGGAATTGACCGATCTGGCCGCGCTTGCATCAATCAGGACCTATCAAACCGGCGAGAAGATCATCTCCGCTGGCGGTCCTGCCGCGTCGCTGTTCTTCTTGCGGAGCGGCGCAGTCCACGTCACCCTGCCCGACGGGGTGAGGCTGGCGACGTTGACGGCAGGAATGCCCTTTGGCGAAATGGCGCTGTTGGAGCCGCACCGCTCGGCCGACGTGCTGGCCGACATGGCCGCGACCGCGTACGAAATCGCGCTGCGCGATTTCGAGCATTTCCGGAAACAGCATCCGCGCGCCGGCGAGCGCATCATGCGCAATCTCGCGCAGTTGCTGGCCGATCGGCTGATCCTCGCAAACGCCAAGCTGGATTTGCTGACGGCGGGTTAGGACTGAGTCTCCTGTGTCCCGGACGCGGTGCAGCGTGAAGCGCTGCTCCGCAGAGCCGGGACCCACCGTGCCGCATTATGGACCCCGGATCAGCAGCGCACCGCTCCGAGCTGCGCAGCATCCGGGGAACGCCGGCCGGATGCCCAATGCCGAGTGGTTAGCCTCTGTGCTGCTACCCCACTTTGCCCCGCCCGTTCTTTTCCGCGGCGCGGCGGAGCGCCTCGGCCAGCGCGCCGCCCTGCTCCTGCGGCTTGCGCGGCGACGACGATGTCATCGACGCCTTGGAATACTCGCGCATCTTGCTATCCGACAGTTTGGGGCCCTTGTCGCCGATTTCGTCGTCGAGCCGCAGCGTCAGCGCGATGCGCTTGCGGGCGACCTCGACCTCCAGCACCTTGACCTTGACGATGTCGCCGGGCTTCACCACCTCGCGCGGGTCTTTGATGAAGTTCTTCGACATCGCCGAGATGTGCACCAGCCCGTCCTGGTGCACGCCGATGTCGACGAAGGCGCCGAACGCCGCGACGTTCGTGACGGTGCCTTCCAGGATCATGCCGCGCTTGAGATCCTTGATCTCCTCGACGCCCTCCTTGAACACGGCGGCCTTGAACGCCGGGCGCGGGTCGCGGCCGGGCTTTTCCAGTTCGCGCAGGATGTCGGTCACCGTCGGCAGGCCAAAGGTTTCGTCGACAAAGGCTTGCGGCTTCAACTGGCGCACGACATCGGCATTGCCGATCAGCGCCTTGATGTCGCTCTTGGTCGCTGCGAGAATCCGGCGCACCACCGGATAGGCTTCGGGATGCACGCCGGAGGAATCCAACGGGTCTTCGCCATTGTTGATGCGCAGGAAACCGGCGCATTGCTCGAACGCCTTTGGTCCGAGCCGCGGCACTTCCTTCAGCTCTTTCCGGGACTTGAACGGCCCGTTGGCATCGCGATGCTGCACGATACTCTGCGCGAGCCCTGCGCCGATACCCGACACCCGCGCCAGCAGCGGGGCAGAAGCGGTATTGGCATCGACGCCGACGGCGTTGACGCAATCTTCGACCACGGCATCGAGGGAACGCGCCAGCTTGGCCTCGCCGAGGTCGTGCTGGTACTGGCCGACGCCGATCGCCTTCGGATCGATCTTGACAAGTTCGGCGAGCGGGTCCTGGAGACGCCGCGCGATCGACACCGCGCCGCGCAAGGTGACGTCGAGCTCCGGCAGCTCTTCCGACGCAAAGGCCGAGGCGGAATAGACCGAGGCGCCGGCCTCCGACACGACGATCTTCGACATTTTCAGATCCGGCAGCAGCTTGACCAGCTCGGTCGCCAGTTTGTCAGTCTCGCGCGAGGCGGTGCCGTTGCCGATCGCGATCAGATCGACGCGATGAGTGACGGCGAGTTTGCCCAGCGTCGCGAGCGCTTCGTTCCATTGCCGCTGCGGCTCATGCGGATAGATCGTCGTGGTCGCCACCACCTTGCCCGTCGCATCGACGATCGCGGTTTTCACACCGGAGCGGTAGCCGGGATCGAGCCCCATGGTGACGCGTGCGCCGGCGGGCGCCGCCAGCAGCAGGTCGCGCAGGTTTGAGGCAAAGACGCGCACGCCCTCGGTCTCGGCAGCCGTCCACAACCGCATCCGCAGGTCGATGTTGAGATGCACCTGGATCTTGGTGCGCCAGGCCCAGCGCGCGGTCTCCACCAGCCAGCGGTCGCCCGGGCGCTTCTGATCGGTGATGCCAAAGCGCTGCATGATCTTCAGTTCATAGGCGCTGGGGACTCCGGCCTCCGGCACATTCGCCTCGGGCTGGATCTGCAGCTCCAGAATTTCTTCCTTCTCGCCGCGGAACAACGCGAGGATGCGATGTGACGGCAGCTTGTGCAGCGATTGGTTGAAATCGAAATAGTCCTTGAACTTCTCGCCTTCGAGCTTCTTGCCCTTGCGCACCGCCGATATCATCAGCGCGCTGGTCCACATCTCCTCGCGCAGCCGTCCGATCAGGTCAGCGTCCTCGGCGAATCGCTCCACCATAATGGCGCGGGCGCCTTCGAGGGCGGCTGCGACATCAGGCACCTGCTTTTCGGCGTCGACGAAGCCCGCCGCCACAACCTGCGGATCGTTTTGCGGCTGATTCAGCAACAGCTCCGACAACGGCTCGAGGCCGGCTTCCTTGGCAATTTCGGCCTTGGTGCGGCGCTTAGGCTTGAACGGCAGGTAGATGTCTTCCAGGCGGCCCTTGGTATCGGCCGCCATGATCTGTGCTTCCAACGCGGCGTCGAGCTTGCCCTGCTCGCGGATGGAATCAAGGATCGCTACGCGGCGCGCCTCGAGCTCGCGCAGATAAGTCAGGCGCTCTTCCAGGGTGCGCAACTGCGCATCGTCAAGCCCCCCGGTGATTTCCTTGCGGTAACGCGCCACGAACGGCACCGTGGCGCCGCCGTCCAGCAGTTCGACGGTTGCCGCGATCTGCTCCTCGCGGACGCCAAGCTCTTGCGCAATCTGTCGATTGATATTTGCCACGCGACCTCTTTCCAAAGCCGTTTGCGGCGGGACGACCGGCCGCGGGGACGCCGCTTATGGACCATCTCGGAGCGATTTTTCAACCCGCCGCACGAAAGAAATTGATCTGTGGATCGGTACTGTCGGTCAACAATGGCCGTGCGGGATTCGCAGGGAAACCACGCCGAGATAGGGTGGATTGATGACCTTGTAATGTGTAAACGGGCGCTCCCTCCCGGAGCCTCCCATGTCGATCTGCGGTCTTGATTTCGGAACGTCGAACACGACGCTCGGCACTATCGATGGCCGGGCGCCGGTTCTGGTGGCGCTGGAGGCGGCGCACAGCACGATTCCCAGCGCGATCTTCTATGAGGCGGATGGCGGCGTTCTGATCGGCCGCAGGGCCATGCAAGCCTATGTCGAAGGCACGGCAGGCCGCCTGATGCGCAGCCTCAAATCGGTGCTCGGCACCTCGCTGATCGAGGAAACCACCCGGCTCGGACGTGCGCGGATCAGCTTTCGCGATGTGATTGCCTATTACCTCGGCGCGGTCAAACGTCGCGCAGAACAGGCCACGGGCCGCCAACTGCGCCATGTCGTCCACGGCCGCCCCGTTCATTTCGTCGACAATGCGCCGGACGCCGATCGCAAGGCGGAGGCAACCCTGCAATCGATTGCGCAAGGAATCGGTTTCGACGAAGTCACGTTTCAGTTCGAACCGATTGCCGCGGCTCTGGACTATGAGCGGCAAATCACTTCCGAGGAACTCGCATTGATCGCCGATATCGGCGGCGGCACGTCGGACTTCTCGATCGTGCGCCTGGGTCCCGAACGCCACGGCAAAGCCGATCGTACAGCCGATATTCTCGCCAATGACGGCGTGCGCATCGGCGGCACCGATTTCGACCGTCAGCTCAGCCTTGGCGTGGTCATGCCGCTATTCGGATTTCGCAGCGCCATGAAGCGCGCCGGGCTTGACGTGCCGTCGAGCTATTTCCACGACCTCGCCACCTGGTCGAACATCAACCGCATGTATGAACCGCGCGTGATGGTGGATATCCGCCAGGTGCGGCAGCAGGCGGCCGAGCCGGAACTTCTCGACCGACTGATCCGCGTGGTGCACGAACAGCGCGGCCATACGCTGGCAATGGAAGTCGAAGACGCCAAGATCGCCCTGTCCGAGAAGCGCCGGGCAGAAATTCCGCTGGAGTGGGTTGCCCCCGGTCTCAGCGCGGAGATCGGCTGCACTGACCTCGTCAGCCATACCAGGCAGTTGGCCGATCGCATCGCGGCGCGCATCAGGAACTGCCTCGTTCAGGCAAGACTGACCGCTGAAGATATCGACTCCGTATTCCTGACCGGCGGCTCGGTAAAACTCGCGCACGTCCACAAGGCGATCACCCAGGCCGTGCCGTCAGCCCGCATCGTTGAAGGCGACATCTTCGGCGCCGTCGGCAAGGGACTGACGCTGGAGGCAATACAGCGATACGGGCCTGCGAATTGAGATCAGCGGTTCACGAAACGACCGCTGCTCACCCCACCACTTCCGTCACCGGCTGCATGTCGATGGCAAAGGTTTCCAGAAACTTCGATGTCATGATGTAGAAGCCGACCGAAAGCTGCAGTTCGACCAGCGCGCCCGGCGTCAGTTTGGCGGCAATCGCATTGAAGGTCGCGTCCGCCGGCTTGTGACGCTTGACGATTTCGTCGGTAAAGGCGAGTGCGGCGCGCTGCACGTCGTTGAAGCAGGTTGCCGCCTGCCAATTCTCCAGCGCCTCGTTCTGCTCGTCGGTCACGCCGACGTTCTTGCCGATTCGCTTATGGGCGATGATCTCGTAAGGCGCCTCGCACAGGATGCCGGTGCGGGTGATGGCGAGCTCGCGCACGATCGGGTCCAGTTCGCCCTTGTGCCTGATCGCTCCGCCCAGCCGGCAGTATTGTTCGAGGTAGCTCGGCGAGTGCGCCATCATCCGGAAGATGTTCGCATTGCGGTTTTTGCCGAGCAGTTCGCGGGTGCGATCGTTGTGCTTGGCAGGATCGCTGTATTCGATGCGGGCCATTCATCACCTTGGGGCTTGGATTTTCTGATTTGCTGACAGGGAGATCATGCACTGCAGCAGGGAGCCGATCAACCGTCGAAACGCTGCGGTCGCGGGTTGGCCTACGCTCAAGCCATCAAACACGCTCTAAAAAACTCCCTTTCTCGTGCACAAACCGGCTGCGAGCGAGCCAAATTGCCGCCTCAATGCTGGTCGATTCTCAGGACTGTCGATATTCGCTGAGTGGGGACTCAAAGGAGCGAATACTCGTCGCGGGGTGTTCCGAGTAAAACCAAACTGAGCTCATCAGGCCTTCACGGGCAAGGATGACTCATGCCCAAGTCTAGGGAGTTAGGCATGAAGGAAGCCACCAGGAAGGCGGCCTCGGAAGCACTTGCGCAGATGCTGGCGGTAACAGCGATGCTCGTCATCGCCAGCGTTGTGTTCTACTGGCACTGAATGTTGACGCGTCGAAGCACTCAGATTTTTCACCCGTTCCGCGTAATTCTGGGTTGCTTCGCTGCGTGAGCATTTTTTCTGAAACTCACTTGGTCTTCTCGAAATATGGGACCAGCCTTCCCACAAACGGTCGATAGCTCGCGGTAACGAAATCGCCGATCGCGAGATCGTTGTCGCCATGGGCCATCATGCGAAAGCCCTCGGCCGCATCGACCAGCACGATATTGTAGGGGACATGCGCGCGCGTCTCAGGTGTCGCGGCGCGGCACACCAGTGACGTCGCATAGACCGTCGCTCTGCCGCTGGCGCGCTTCTCTACCGGATCCGGCGCACCACAGGCGGCACAGAAGCTGCGGTGGAAATATTGCGCCGTCCCGCAGACACCGCAGGATTGATAGACGATGGCCTCTGCGCCGTTGGTCCAGTCAGGGAGTTTGTCGGTCATCGAACCCGCTCCAGAAACATGCTGACGTGTGACGACAGCACGCCGCCGTCGCCATGCAACAGCGCGATCGAGGCATCGCGGACCTGCCGAACGCCGGCACGCTCGGTCATCTGCAGATGCGTCTCGACCAGATGCGCCATCGCACCGCCGACGCCGCAATGGCCGTAGCTTAAGAGACCACCATGGGTATTGAGCGGCATGGCGCCGTCGCGACCGAAATACCCTGCCTGCACCCGCGCGGCCGCCTCGCCGCGCCCGGCAAGGCCGAGGTCTTCCAGCAGCATCGCCAGCGTAATGGTGAAGCTGTCATAGACCGCGGCGTAGCGCACGTCCGATATCGCGAGGCCGGACGCAGCCTTCGCCTTGGCGATCGCGATCTCCGCGCCGAGTTCGCTTAAAGCTGGCGCCGCCGTGACGTGCTGATGGGTATGCGCCTGCGCGCAACCGCGCACGCGAATGGCGGCCGAGCCGGTCGGTTCGCGGCTGACCACGAACGCGGCGCCGCCATCCGACACCGGACAGCAATCCAGCAGCTTGAGCGGCATCGCCACCGGTTTCGAGGCCATCACATCGGCGACGGTGATCGGCTCATGGAACTGCGCGCCAGGATGCATCACGGCGTGGGCGCGCATCAGAACCGCGAATTCGGCGAGATCTTCCTGGGTGACGCCATATTCGTGCATGTAGCGCGAGGCGACGAGGCCGTAATAGGCGGGGATCGTCGGCCCCAGCGGTACTTCGTAATCAGGATGGCCGACCTGCGCCAGCGCCTGGATCGAGGCATCCCGGCTCTGCCCGGTGAGACGGTTTTCGCCGCTGACCACCAGCACGTGCTTGGCGACGCCGGTGTCGACCAGCTGATGCGCCAGCATGGTCATGGCAAGGCCGGTAGCGCCGCCGACCTGCACGGCATGTGCGTAGGACGGCTGGATGCCAAAATGCTCGGCGAACACGGTCGCGAGCATGATGTGCGGCGAGACCGTCGAATAGCCGCAAAGAATGCCGTCGAGCTCGGATCGCTTCAGCCCGGCATCGGCAATGGCGAGCTCGGCGGCTTTACTCATGAGATCGAGCGACGACGAGCGTTCGTGTTTGCCGTAGGAGGTTAGTCCGACGCCGGTGATGAAGCTCATGGTTCTCTAACCACGTTGAATGTCGTCATTCCGGGATGGTCCGATGGACCAGACCCGGAATCTCGAGATTCCGGGTTCGCGTCTTCCACGCGCCCCGGAATGACGTGGCGGAGAGATCCCATTCCCATCCTCAATACGACTTGGGCAGCCCCAGCACCTTCTCGGCGATAAAGCTGAGAATGAGCTGCGGACTGATCGGCGCGATGCGCGGAATGAGCGATTCCCGCAAATAGCGCTCGACGTGATATTCCTTGGCGTAGCCGAAGCCGCCATGCGTCATCACCGCCTGCTCGCAGGCGTGGAAGCCGGCCTCGGCCGCGAGATATTTCGCGGCGTTGGCGGCCGGCCCGCATTGCATACCCTGGTCGTACTGCCAGCCGGCCGAGAGCACCATCAACCACGCGGCTTCCAGCTCCATCCAGTTCTTCGCCAGCGGGTGCTGGATGCCCTGGTTCATCCCGATCGGACGGTTGAACACGACGCGGTTCTTCGCATAGGCGGCGGCCCGCGACAGCGCGACCTGGCCGAGGCCCACCGCTTCGGCTGCGATCAGGATGCGCTCGGGGTTCATGCCGTGCAGGATGTATTCGAAGCCGCGGCCCTCTTCGCCCAGGCGATCCTCGACCGGGATTTCAAAATTCTCGAAAAACAGCTCGTTTGAATCGACGGGCTTGCGGCCCATCTTTTCGATCTCGTGCACGGTGACGCGTTTCTTGTCGAAATCCGTGTAGAACAGGCTCAAGCCGTGGGTCGGGTTCTTCACCTCTTCCAGCGGCGTGGTGCGCGCCAGCAGCAGGATCTTGTTGGCGACTTGTGCCGTTGAAATCCAGACCTTCTGGCCGTTGACGACATATTTGTCACCCTTGCGCACCGCGCGGGTTTTCAACTGCGTGGTGTTTAGTCCGGTGTTAGGTTCAGTCACGGCGAAGCAGGATTTGTCCCGGCCGTCGATGATCGGCGGCAGCATGCGCGTGCATTGCTCCTTGGTGCCGAACACGACGACCGGATTGAGCCCGAACACGTTCATATGCACGGCGGAGGCGCCGGACATCCCGGCGCCCGATTCCGAAATAGTCCGCATCATAATCGCAGCGTCAGTGATGCCTAACCCCGATCCGCCATATTCCTCGGGGATGCAGATGCCGAGCCAGCCGGCATCCGCCAGCGCGCGGTGGAAGTCGGCGGGGTAGCCGCCCTCCTTGTCCTTCTTCAGCCAATAGGCATCGTCGAAACGCGAGCAGATTTTCCCGACCGCGTCGCGGATCGACTCCTGGTTCGCCGACAGCGCAAAATCCATGTCTGCGTCCTATGTGTTTGGCACGGCCTTGGTGACGCCATCGCGCACCAGGCTTGCGATCTCGTCGGGCGTAAAGCCAGCTTCTTGCAGGATTTCGACGCTGTGCTCGCTGAGGCGCGGCGCCAGCCGCTTCGTCTCGACCGGCGTTTCGGAAAATCGCGCCGACGGCCTCATGTTGCGGATGCGGCCCTCGGTCGGATGATCAACAACCGGGAAGAAGTTCGTCGCGACAATGTGGGGATCGCCGAGCAGGCTTTCGAGATCGTGCATCGGCATGACCGGCACGTCCGCCTTCTCCAGGATGGCAGACCATTCGGCGGTGGTCTTGGTCTCAAGGATGCGCGCCAGCTCGGCATAAACAGCGTCGATATTGGCGGCGCGGCCAGCGAAGGTCGCAAATTTTGGGTGGACGCGAAGATCGTCACGCCCGGTGGCATCGAAGAAATTCTGCCACTGCTTGTCGTTGTAGACGATCACGCAGATATAGCCGTCGGAAGTCTTGTAAGGCCGGCGATCCGGCGACAGATGACGGGCATAGCCGCCCTTGTCGAGCGGCGGCTCATAAGTGAGCCCGCCCATGTGGTCGCCCATCACGAAACCGGCCATGGTTTCGAACATCGGAATATCGACGCGCTGGCCGCGCCCGGTACGGTTACGATCGACGAGACTGGCACAGATCGCGCCCACCGCGGTGAGCCCGACGATACGGTCGACCAGCGCATTGGGCACGTAGCGCGGCACGCCATCAGCAGTCTGCGCCATCAGCGCCGGCAGTGCGGTCGCGCCCTGGATCAGATCGTCATAGGCGGGTTTTGCGGCATAGGGCCCGTCTTGGCCGAAGCCAAACACGCCTGCGTAGATCAGGCGCGGATTTACTTCCGACACCACGTCGTAGCCGAGGTTCAGCCGCGCCATCGCCTGCGGGCGCACATTATAGACCAGCACGTCGGCGGATTTGATCAGCCGCAGCACGGCGTCACGCCCCGCCGGCTTCTTCAGATCGAGGCAGATCGAGCGCTTGCTGCGGTTGGTGTTGAGAAACACCGGCCCCATGCCGGGATGGCGGGTCGGCCCGATCTGCCGCGTCACGTCCCCGTCCAGCGATTCAATCTTGATCACGTCGGCACCGTAATCGCCGAGCATCTGGGTGGCATAGGGCCCCATCAGCACGGTCGTCATGTCGATGACCTTGATGCCCGCCAACGGTCCCATGGATTAGCCTTGCTCCCGATACGCGGCCATCTCCGGTCGCATAATTGTCTGCGAACCAAGTAACGGCAGGCGCTTACGAATATCAAGGCGCGCCCAGCGTATGGGCGTATGCGCGATAGCGGCTATTTCTTCGATGGTTCTTTCTTGGACCTGGCGTCGCGTTCCCGGGTCAGCCGTTCCAGCTCTTCATTCTGCTGGCTGAGGCGATCGGCGATGCGCGCTTCGTTCCGTTCGCCGGAGGCGGCGGCAGCCTGTTCGATTAACTGGCGGATGTTGTCTTCCAGAATCCTGATCCGGTTGTTCAGTTCCGCCTCTGACATCGAACTTTCGTTGCTCATGATGCACGCTCCGGAAAACTGTAGGGTGGGCAAAGCGAAGCGTGCCCACCAGCCCATCTCACGGCACTAATGGTGGGCGGGGGCGCAAGCGCGCCTTTGCCCACCCTACGGTAGCACGTTTCGCGGTTACTTCACGGGCTCCAGCACGGATACGTAGTTCGCCACCGCCGCGCCGCCCATATTGAAGATGCCGGCAAGTTTTGCATTCTTCAGCTGCATGCCCTCGGGCGCCTGGCCGACGAGCTGCATCGCGCTCATCACATGCATGGAGACACCGGTGGCGCCGATCGGGTGGCCCTTGGCTTTCAGACCGCCGGATGGATTGACCGGCAGCTTGCCGTCCTTCTGCGTCCAGCCTTCCTTGATGGCGCGGGCACCCTGTCCGCGCGGCGTCAGCCCCATCGCTTCATATTCGATCAGTTCGGCAACCGTGAAGCAGTCATGGGTTTCGACGAAAGAGAGATCGGAGAGCTGAACGCCGGCCTGCGCCAGCGCGCGCTGCCAGGCCACCGTGCAGCCTTCGAACTGCAGAATGTCGCGCTTTGACATCGGCAGGAAATCCTGCGCATGCGCGGTAGCGCGGAAGTTCACCGCCTTGCCCATCGTCTTCGCAGTTTCAGAATCCGTCAGCACCAGGGCTGCCGCGCCGTCCGACACCAGCGAGCAGTCGGTGCGCTTCAGGGGGCCGGCGACATAGGGATTCTTCTCGCTCTCGGAGCGGCAGAATTCAAAGCCAAAATCCTTGCGCATCTGCGCATAGGGGTTGGCGACGCCGTTCTTGTGATTCTTGGCCGCGATCATGGCCAGCGCATCCGACTGGTCGCCGTATTTCTGGAAGTAACCTTGCGCGATCTTGCCGAACACGCCGGCAAAGCCGCCGACGGTCTCGCCATCCTCGGGCAAATAGGACGCCTTCAGCAGGTAGCGCCCAATATCAGCCGAGGGGGTCCGCGTCATCTGCTCGACGCCGACCACCAGCACGATCCTGGCCGCGCCCGAGGCGATCGCACGGATACCCTGGTGTACCGCCGCCGAACCGGTGGCACAGGCATTTTCCACCCGCGTGGCCGGCTTAAAGCGTAATTTCGGGTCGGCCTGCAGCACCAGCGAGGCGGTAAAATCCTGCGGCGAAAAGCCGGCATTGAAATGCCCGAGCACGATCTCGTCGACGTCTTCGGCTGATATGCCGGCGTCGGTCAGCGCATCGGTCGCAACCTTGACCACGAGGCTCTCGACGGTTTCCGCGTCGAACTTGCCGAACGGCGTGTGCGCCCATCCGACGATGCTGGCTGTCATGGTCGTTCTCCCTGTTCCGGTTCTGAAGCCTTTGTACCCTATCAGGAAAAAGACTTCACGCCGGTTTCAGCGATTTCATGGTCCGCGCGCACATGGCGGTTATGCCGGCCCAGTTACCGGAGCGGATATCGGCCGCCGGGCACAGCCAGGAGCCGCCCACCGCCACGACATTCGGCTCCGCCAGCCAGGATGCGGCATTGGCCTCTCCGATGCCACCGGTCGGGCAGACCCTGATACTCGGAAACGGCCCCGCCAGCGCCCGAAGTGCCTTGATACCGCCGGACTGTTCCGCTGGGAAGAATTTAACGATGTCGAAGCCGGCCGCCAGCGCCTGCATCAGCTCGGAAGCGGTCGCGACCCCCGGGGCAAACGGCAGGTCGGTTCCAGCAGCAGCCTTCAAAAGCTCCGGCGTCGCACCCGGGCTGATGCCGAATTTGGCCCCGAGTGCCTTCGCCCTTGCGAGATCGTCGGCGTTCAGGATCGTACCGATGCCAACGATTGCTTCCGGCACCTCTGATATCATGGCCTTGGCGGCGTCAGCGGCGACCGGCGTCCGCAGGGTGACCTCCAGCACACGCACCCCACCCGCAACCAGCGCGCGCGCAAGTGGCACCGCGTCCTCGAACCGCTCGATCGTGAGCACGGGGATGACGATCGCGGACTTGAAGATGGCGGCGAGTTTTTCCTGCCGGGAAGCTGCGGTCATGGCGATGCCTTGTGAGAGGTAGCGGGAACCATACCGGGCGGCATCGCCGCACGCGGGATGATCGCCCCAGGATGGCATACCACAACCCCGGCGAGGCGGTGTCCCGCCCGCGCGGCTTCGATCGGGTCCGCGCCCAGAAGGCGCGCGGCAACGTAGGCAGCGGCAAAACTGTCGCCGGCCGCCGTGGTATCGACGACGGGCGCTTTCAGCGGCTCGGCCTTCACTGGATGAAGTGTGCCCTGAATACGAAGAAGGCTCGCCGGCTCCGAAAGCTTCAACACCACCTCCGCGCCCGGAATCCGCGCCAGCAAGGCGTCATTGCTTTCGCCGGGATAGAGCGGCAGCAGGTCCTCGGTGGACGCCAGCACGATATCGGCTGCGGCAAAAGCCTCCTGGAAAACGGAGCGCGCGACGTCGAGATCGGGCCAACCGCGGGCGCGGAAATTAGTGTCGAAGGCGAAACGGGCTCCCAATTCACGCGCACGCTTCAGCGCCGCAAACAGCCGCGCCCGGCCTTCCCCGCCGTAAAGCGACAGCGTGATCGCCGAGAGATAGATGGTGTCGTAATTCGACAGGGAACTCAGGACATCCGGCGTCTGCGGCAAATCCATCAGGCTGCGCGCGGCGGCGCTGTCGCGCCAGTGGAAGAACCGGCGTTCACCTTTGTCGTCGGTCTCGATCATATAGAGACCGGGCAGCTTGCCCGGTAGCCGCGCCACGCGCGCTGTGCCGACGCCTTCCGCCGCCCAACCTGCTATCATCTCGTCGCTGAGCGTATCGTCGCCAAGCGCGGTGATGTAGTCGGCGCCGACACCGAGGCGGGCGAGATAGACGGCGGTGTTAAGGGTATCGCCGCCATAGCCGCGCGAATACAGGCCAGCCTTAGTCCCTTGGGCCTGCTTCAGCTCGATCATGCATTCGCCAATGCAGGCTACTCTGCTCATAACCGCATCCGCGCGACTTAGCGTGAGACAACGTCAGGCCGCAAACTTGCCGCCAAGCTCATCCTCGATGTGGATGCGAATGATGTCGTCGAACGTCTTTTCCGCGGTGGTGAAGCCGAGCTTCAACGCCCGGTCGGTGACGAAATCGCGCGGCCAGCCGCTGACAATACCGATGATGGTCGGATCGGGCACGCGCTTGATGCGCGCCGTGACGTTCTTGCCAGCGACGCGGTCGAGCGCTGCGATCTGTTCGCCGACCGTTACCGATAGGCCGGGCATGCTGAGGTTACGCCGCGGTCCCATCGCATTGAGGTCCATGGTGCCGGCGTGGATCAGAAAGCCGACCGCCGATTTCGGCGAGGCGTGCCAGTGCCGCACATCCTCGGATACCGGCAGCACCGCCTCCTCACCCGCGAGCGGCTCGCGGATGATGTTGGAGAAGAAGCCAGAGGCCGCCTTGTTCGGCTTGCCCGGCCGCACGCAGATCGTGGGCAGGCGGATCGAGATGCCGTCGAGCAGGCCCTTGCGCGTGTAGTCGTTGATCAGGAGTTCGCAGATCGACTTCTGCGTGCCATAGCTGGTCAGCGGTGTATGGAAGAATTCGTCGCCGATCTTTTCCGGAAACGGCGCGCCGAACACCGCGATCGAGGACGTGAACACCAGCCGCGGCTTGTAGCCGCCGCCGGCGTGGCGGATGGCATCGATCAAGTATCGCGTACCGTCGAGATTGATCCGGTAGCCCTTGTCGAACTCGGCCTCGGCCTCGCCGGACACGATCGCGGCGAGGTGAAAGATCACCTCCGGCCGATGCGCGATCAGCGGTTCCGCCGCGCCGGGATCGGCAAAGTCGGAGGCCACGACGCTGATCGGGATCGACGCGTTTGCGGGCTTGGCGGGCACCACTACGTCCTGCAGGGTCATGCGGGTGATGTCGTGCTTGCCGAGGCGGCCGTCGCGCAACAGCCGTTCGGTCAGCTTGCGGCCCACCATGCCGGCGGCGCCGAGAATCAGAATGTGCAAGACCCGTCTCCTTTTTGAACCCTGTTATCAGACCCGGGCCTTAAAGCGCTCACTCTTTCACGGCTCCCGTCATGGCCGACACATAGTGCTCGACGAAGAAGGCGTAAAGGATAACGAGCGGCAAGGAGCCCGCCAGCGCGCCCGCCATCAGCGAGCCCCAGCGGTAGATGTCGCCGTCGACGAACTCGTTGACGATCGCGACCGGCACCGTCTTGTTGGAGGTCGATTGCAGGAAGGTCAGCGCATAGATGAACTCGTTCCAGCACAGCGTGAAGCAGAAGATGAACGCCGAGATCAGGCCCGGGATCGCCAGCGGCAGCACGATCTTGATCAGGATCTGCCAGCGGCTGGCGCCGTCGATCAACGCGCATTCCTCCAGTTCGAACGGGATGGTTTTAAAGTACCCCATCAACAGCCAGGTCGAGAACGGGATCAGGATGGTCGGATAGGTCAGGATCAGCGCCAGCGGCGAATCGAACAGGCCGTACTGGAACACCACGGTCGCCAGCGGAATGAACAGGATCGACGGCGGCACCAGATAGGCCAGGAAGATCAGGCCGCCGACCAGGTTGGCACCCTTGTAACGGAGCCGGACGATGGCATAGGCGGCGAGCACGCTCGCGATGATCGACAGGATGGTGGCGCAAACCGCGACATACATCGTGTTCCAGAGCCAGTAGGGATAATAGCTCTCGAACAGCAATTTGTAGAAATGCTTGAAGGTAGGATTCCAGGTCCAGAACGGACTATAGGTTTCCATATCGAGCAACTGCTCGTCAGGCTTCACCGACGTCAGCGCCATCCAGTAGAACGGAAAAAGCAGGACGATGACGATGATCGAGAGCGGCAAATAGAGCGTCACCAGCCGGCGCGGTACCGACTGCAGATAACTCATGCCTTCGCTGTGATCGTCTTTCGCAACTGTCGGTGCCGAGCCCGACAGCACGCCTTTGATATCGAGGGATCTGGTGGGCAGGTCAGTCATTGTTTTCTCCCTGCTGCCACTTGCGCCGCTGCAATCCGAACCACGAAATCATGATGGCCGCGAGCAAGAACGGGATCATGGCGCTGGAAATCGCAGCGCCCTCGCCCAACTGCCCCGCGATGATCGCGCGCTGATAGGACAAGGTTGCCATCAGGTGGGTGGCATTGACCGGGCCGCCGCGCGTCATCGCCCAGATCAGCTGGAAGTCGGTAAAAGTGAAAAGCACCGAGAACGTCATCACGACAGCGATGATCGGCGTAAGCAGCGGATAGGTAATGTGGCGGAACACCTGCCAGCGGGTGGCGCCGTCCAGAGTGGCGGCTTCATAGAGCGACGGCGACACGGTCTGCAGGCCGGCCAGCAACGTGATCGCGACAAACGGCACACCGCGCCAGATATTGGCAAAGATCACGCAGATCCGCGCCCAGGTCGTATCGCCGAGGAAATTGATGTTCTGGCTGATGATGCCGAGGTGCTTCAGCGACCACGAAATGATCGAGAATTGCGAATCGAAAATCCACCAGAACGCCAGCGCCGACAGCACGGTCGGGACGATGAAGGGGATCAGCACCAGCGCGCGCAGCATCGCCTTGAACGGCATGTTCTCGTTCAACAGCAGCGCCAGATAGAGCCCTATGCCGAATTTGATCGCGCTGGCGACGAATGTGTAGAGAAGGGTGTTGAAGACCGAGAGCCAGAAGATCGCGTCGTCCCATAGCCACTCGTAATTCTCGGTACCGATATAGTGGCCGACGCGGCCGATCCGGGTGTCGGTGAACGAAAGCCAGATGCCGAGACCAAGCGGATAGGCCAGGAAGAAGATCAGGAACGCCAGCGCCGGCACCATGAACCAGAAGCCCAGCCAGTTACGGTTGTGCTTGAGCTGGTCCCACGCGCTGGCCTCGCGGATTTCCGTCTTGGCGCGTCTTGGCGCGATTGCGATGTCAGCCATGCCTGATGTCCCGATTACGTCTTTGCACTGCGCATGTATCTGCCGGAAAGCCGCCCCCCTGCTTTTCCGGACTACGCCTGTAGTGACGGAGCGGACGACGGCACCGTCGTCCGCTCCGGTTCGTCAGCGATAAATACGCTTCAATTGCCGCTCGGCTTCCGCGACCGCGGTCTTGGCATCCTTGGCACCGGTGCAGTAGTTGGCGAACATGTCGACCACGATGAAGTCGGCGATCGCAGTCGCCGCCTTTTCGCCGGGCGTACCGATGCCCGAAGCCGGAAGCGCACGTTTGCTCGCTTGGGCAAATACCGCATTCTTCGGGTCCGCGGTCCACACCGGAGCCGAGTCGTAGGCGTTGAGTGTGTGTGTCAGATATCCGCGCGCGCCCGAAAGCCACTTCTCGTAGTTTTCCTTTTCCAGCATGAAGGCGGTAAAGGCCTTCGCCGCGTTCGGATATTTGGTGAAGTTGAACGCCAGGATCGGAACGCAGAGCTGCAGTTCGGTCGGCTTCCCGATCGGACCGACCGGCCACAGCGCGTGGTAGGTGTCCTCGGCGATATCCTTCTTGCTCGCGTCGTCCTTGGCGGCGACGTAGATCGAGATACCGTTGGACGTGCAAAACAGCTCGCCCGCGAGAAAAGCCTTGTTGTTCGAGGAGTCGTTCCAGGACGCCACGCCTGGAATGAAGGTCTCGGACAGCGCCTTGCAGTATTCCAGTGCCTTGACTGTCTCCGGCGAGTTGATGCTCACCTTGTCGTTCTTGTCGACGGTCCAGGCGTTGTGGCCCCAGAGGATCCAGTGCAGCCACGCATTGGCGTCGCCGGAGGCGTGGCCAAGCGCGAAGCCGGCCGGGGTGTTATTGGCCTTCATCGCTTTGCACATTTCAAGGAATCCCGGGAAGTCCTTCGGGAACTCCTTGAAGCCGGCCTTGTCGGTCGCCGACTTGCGATAGGTCATGTAGCCGCCGACGGTGGCTACGGGAATGCCGAGCCAGTCGTTGCCCTGCTTGCAGGTAACTGCGGCCGCTTCGGTCCATCCGCCATACTTCTTGCCGAGATAATCGGCAACGTCGTTCATCTTCAGGACCTTGGTCGGGAAGAGCTGCGGCAGCGTATGCAGGCCCCAAGCCATGTCGAGACCCGAGCCGGTGTTGGCGGCAACGGACGCCTTCGGCTGCACGTCCTCGAACGACTCCGAGAACACGTTCATTTCGGTGCCGGTCGCGGCCTTGAACGCGGCGACCATTGCGTTGAATGCATCGTCCTCCGCCGGCACGAAGCGCTTCCAGCGCATCACGGTGAGTTTGGCGCCCTGCTCCGCCTTCCACGGCGAGGCCTGCGCCCAGGCCTTGGCGAAATCGAGCAGTGCCGGTCCGGTCAGCGCGCCGGCGGCTGCCAGCGCGGTGCCGCCTTGAAGCAGAGAGCGGCGGGTAAAGTCTTGCATGGTCCATCCTCCCTTTGAGTATTTTTTGGTTGTTGCTCAGCCCATTAGTTATTGCTCAGCCATTCAGTCGCTTGCCCGTCGTCTCGTCGAACAGATGCACGAGCGACGGATCCGGCTTGAGCCGGACCTTGTCGCCCGGACTGAATTGATGCCGCTCGCGGAATACGGCGACCACCTGCTCTCCGCCGAGCTTGGCGAAGACCTGGGTTTCCGATCCCGTCGGCTCGACCACGACGATCTCAGCCTCGGCGCCGTCATCGGCGATGGTGAAATGCTCGGGCCGCACGCCATAGACAGCCGGCTGGCCGTCGGAATTGGCTGGTGCCGTCGCTAGCGGCAGCTTGACCCCGTTCGGGCCTTCGAACCCGGCGCTGCCGTTCGACTTCACCTTTCCTTTAAGGAAATTCATCGCCGGCGAGCCGATGAAACCCGCAACGAACTGGTTCGCCGGACTGTCGTAGAGTTCGAGCGGGGTGCCCATCTGCTCGACGATGCCGTCATGCATCACCACGATCTTGTCGGCCATCGTCATGGCCTCGATCTGGTCGTGGGTAACATAGACCGTCGTGGTCTTGAGCCGCTGATGCAGTTCCTTGATCTCGGTGCGCATTGCCACGCGCAGCTTGGCGTCGAGGTTGGACAAGGGCTCATCGAACAGGAACACTTGCGGGTCGCGCACGATGGCGCGGCCCATAGCGACGCGTTGGCGCTGGCCGCCCGACAATTGCCGGGGATAGCGGTCGAGCAACGGGGTCAGCGCAAGGATTTCTGCGGCGCGCTTGACGCCGGTCGAGATTTCCTCGGGCTTGGCGCCGCGCAGTTTGAGCGAGAAGCCCATATTGTCGGCGACCGTCATGTGCGGATAGAGCGCATAGTTCTGGAACACCATGGCAATGTCGCGCTCTTTGGGCTGGACATTGTTGACCACGCGATCGCCGATCGAAATCGTGCCGGAGGTGATGTTTTCGAGGCCTGCGAGCATCCGCAGCAAGGTCGACTTGCCACAGCCGGAGGGGCCGACGAGCACGACGAACTCGCCATCCTCGATCGGAATCGACACGCCGTGCAAAACTTCAAAGTTTCCGAACGACTTGCGCACGTCGCGAATCTGTACCGACGACATCGAACTCTCTCCCCTCATGTTCTGTTTTGTGGCGCCACAGACGGGCGACGACGCCATGCTGTCTTTTCGACTCTAATGCCGGAAGCCGAATTCAACGGTCATTATCATCCGCAGTTTGGCGGCTTTTAGCAATCCGATGGTAGCGCTGTCAATAATTGTTCAAACGTCTAATCCGTTGTGATATGAGCGCAAGATGGGACGAAAACAGACAAAGTCTGGCAAAATCCGCCTCACCGAGGTCGCCAAGCTCGCTGGCGTCAGTCCAATCACGGCATCGCGTTTTTTCAGGAACCCCGAAGCGCTGTCGTTGAGCAAGCGGGAACGCGTCGACAGCGCTGTGAAGGAACTGGGTTATGTGCCCAATCTCGCCGCGCGCGCCCTCGCCTCGCACCGTACCGAAGTAATCGGCGTCGTCATTCCTTCTCTTACCAACAACGTGTTCGCCGACGTGTTGCGCGGCATCTACGATTCTTCCGAAGGTAGCCGCTACACCATTCAACTTGCCAATACGCGCTACAGCATCCTGCAAGAGGAAAAGCTGCTGCGCCTGTTTCGGGCACAGAAGCCCGCAGGATTGATCGTCACCGGCATCAATCAGACCGCGGAATCGCGCGCCATCCTGGAATCGATGAATTGTCCGGTCACGCAGATCATGGAGATCGGCGATAGTCCGGTCGACATGATGGTGGGCTTTTCGCATTATGACGCGGCTTCTGCGGCGATTTCGCACATCCTCGAACAGGGGCGCCGCCGCATCGGATTTCTCGGCGCGCGAATGGACCCTCGCGTGCAGCGGCGATTCGAAGGGTATCGCGATGCCATGAAGGATGCCTCTCTGTTCGACCCGAACCTCATCGTCACCACGTCAGTGCCGACGACCGTCACGCTTGGCGGAACACTGTTTGCTGACCTGCTGGCGCAGGCGCCTGACATCGATGCCGTCTTCTGCGTCAACGACGATCTTGCGCTCGGCGTCCTGTTCGAATGCCAGCGCCGCCAGATATCGGTTCCCGGCGATTTGGCCATTGTCGGCTTCAATGACCTGGAATTCACGGCCTCCGCGGTCCCCTCGCTCTCCAGTGTGCGAACCAATCGCTATGAAATGGGCCGGCACGCCGTCACAATGGTGATCGAGTCAATCGAGGGGCGTCGCCCGCAGGAGCCAATTCTCGACCTCGGTTTTCAGTTGATGGTCCGTGAGAGCTCCACGCCGCAAAGCGTTTGATGTCGACGCCCAGCATGAATCGAGCCACAAGAAAAATGGTAGCGCTATCTTTTCCGCCGAACTAAGATCGTGCTGCTCAAATGAAGACGGGCAAGCGCGTTGCAGCCGGTGAAATTTTCGGCATCGTGGATCGTTGCCGTGATTTAAGCCGGCCACGCGTTTGCAGTGCGGGAGGAACCAATGAAAAAGAACGACAACAAGATTGCCAGCAATGGCAAAGGCCGGAAACTACGTTCCCTCGAGTGGTTCAACAACCCGCATAATCCGGGAATGACCGCGCTCTATCTCGAGCGCTACCTCAATTACGGCCTGACCCGGGAGGAATTGCAATCCGGCAAGCCGATCATCGGCATCGCCCAGACCGGCAACGACCTCTCCCCGTGCAACCGCCACCATCTCGAACTGGCGCATCGCGTGCGCGAGGGCATTCGGGCCGCCGGCGGCATCGCCATGGAATTCCCAACGCATCCGATCCAGGAGACCGGCAAGCGGCCGACGGCCGCACTCGACCGCAACCTCGCCTATCTCGGCCTGGTCGAAGTCCTGTTCGGCTATCCCCTCGACGGCGTCGTGCTGACCACCGGCTGCGACAAGACCACGCCGGCCTGTCTGATGGCCGCGGCGACCGTCAATCTGCCCGCCATCGTGCTCTCGGGCGGTCCGATGCTGAACGGCTGGTTCAAGGGCGAGCGTACTGGTTCAGGCACGATCGTCTGGAAAGCGCGGGAGATGCTTGCCGCGGGCGAGATCGATTACAACGCTTTCATTGAAATCGTGGCGTCCTCGACCCCGTCCGTCGGCCACTGCAACACCATGGGCACCGCCTCGACCATGAATTCGCTGGCGGAAGCGCTCGGCATGTCGCTGCCGGGCTGCGCGGCAATCCCGGCGCCGCACCGCGAGCGCGGCCAGATCGCCTACGAGACGGGAAAACGGATCGTCGAAATGGTCTGGGAGGATCTCAAGCCCTCCGACATCCTGACCCGCAAGGCGTTCGAGAACTGCATCGTGGTGAATTCGGCGATCGGCGGCTCGACCAACGCACCGATCCATATCAACGCGCTGGCGCGGCATATCGGGGTCGAGCTCTCGATCGACGACTGGCAGAAACATGGCCACGACATCCCGCTGTTGGTGAACATGCAGCCGGCCGGCTTCTATCTCGGCGAGGAATATCATCGCGCCGGCGGCGTGCCGGCGGTGGTGCGCGAATTGATGGCGCACAAGCGCATCCATGAGGACGCCGTCACGGTCAATGGCCGCAGCATCGGCGAGAACTGCCGAGAGGCGCCAAAGCCCGACGGCGACGTGATCTGGAGCTACGACAAGCCGCTGGTGAAGGATGCGGGCTTCCTGGTGCTGCGCGGCAACCTGTTCGATTCCGCGATCATGAAGACCAGCGTGATCTCCAAGGAGTTCCGCGAACGCTATCTCAACAACCCCAAGGACCCGAACGCATTCGAGGGACGGGCGATCGTGTTCGAGGGTCCCGAGGATTATCACGCCCGGATCGACGACCCCGCGCTCAACATCGACGAGCACTGCGTGCTGTTCATCCGCGGCGCCGGGCCGATCGGCTATCCCGGCGGCGCCGAGGTCGTCAACATGCAGCCGCCGGCAGCGCTGATCAAACGCGGAATCCTGTCGCTGCCCTGTATCGGCGACGGACGGCAGTCCGGCACCTCGGGTTCGCCGTCGATCCTTAACGCCTCGCCGGAAGCCGCCGCCGACGGCGGGCTGGCGATCCTGCAGACCGGCGACAAGGTTCGCATCGATCTCAACAAAGGCGATGCCAACATCCTGATCACCAGCGACGAACTGAAGAAACGCCGCGCCGAACTGAAGGCAAAGGGCGGCTTTCCCTACCCGGCCCACCAGACGCCGTGGCAGGAACTGTATCGCTCGACCGTGGGACAGCAGGCCACCGGCGCCTGCATGGAGCTTGCCACGCGATATCAGAATATTGCCGGCACCGTCGGCGTGGCGCGGGACAATCATTAAGCAGACGCCCTAATTGCGAGCGGAGCAACTTGTCCGCCCAAGCCTTGGCGAAGGCGGAAGCAATCCACCCTCCACACGGGAATACATGGATTGCTTCGTCGCTACGCTCCTCGCAATGACGAAAGAGGAACAAGGAGAAGAAAAAAATGTCAGATCGCCTGAAGGGCAAGCGCGCATTCGTCACCGCGGCGGCCGTGGGAATCGGCCGCGCCTGTGCGGTGGCTTTTGCGCGTGAAGGAGCGAGCGTATTCGCCACCGACATCGACGAAAGCAAGCTCGCCGCGCTGAAGAGCGAAGGCATCGCCGAAGTGGCGAAGCTCGACGTGCGCGACAGCGCAGTGGTCGCCGCCATGGCCAAACGCGCCGGCAAGACCGACATCCTGCTCAACGCCGCAGGCTTCGTGCACCACGGCACCGTGCTGGATTGCTCCGATGAAGACTTTGATTTTTCGTTCGACCTCAACGTCAAGTCGATGCACCGCACGATCCGCGCGTTCCTGCCTGGCATGCTGGAGACAGGCCGCGGCGCGATCGTGAACATCTCTTCCGCGGCGGGCGTGTTCAAGGCCGCGCCGAACCGCTACGTCTATGGCGCGACCAAGGCTGCCGTTGCGGCGCTGACGCGCTCGGTCGCCACCGACTTCATCAGCAAGGGTATCAGGTGCAACTGCATCTGCCCCGGCACCATCGAGACACCGTCGATGCTGGAGCGCGCAGCCGCCGCCGGTCCCAACGGGCGCGAGATGTTCATTGCCCGGCAGCCGATGGGACGGCTCGGCACCGCCGAGGAGATCGCCTCGCTCGCCGTCTATCTCGCCAGCGACGAAAGCGCGTTTACCACCGGCGTCGCCCACGTCATCGACGGCGGCTGGACGCTGTGATTTTAACCTCTCCCCGTCCTTTTGCGGGGAGAGGTCGGAAACTTGGCCGGGTGAGGGGCAAAGCAGGACGTCTCCGCGCAAATGTCGCCTGCCGAATTTGCGGAAAGCAGCCCCTCACCCCAGCCCTCTCCCCGCGAAGAGCGGGGCGAGGGAGCAGACCGTCGGCGCGGCAAGATTAGACTGAGAGGAAATATCCATGAACAAGATCGATTTGAACGGCCGCTGCGCTGTCGTCACCGGCGGAGCGCAGGGTTTTGGCCGCGCCATCGCTGAACGCTTCGTCGCGTCGGGTGCGAAGGTCGCGATCTGGGATTTTGACCTGCCGCTCGCGGAAAAGACCGCCAAGGAAATCGGCCCGGCGGTCTCGGCATTCGAGGTTGACGTATCCGAACTCGCCGCCGTCGAGAATACCCGCGACGAAACGCTGAAGGCGCTCGGCAAGATCGACATCCTCGTCAACAATGCCGGTATCGCCGGCGTCAACGCGACCGTGTGGGAAACCGACCTCGAAGAGTGGCGCAAGGTCCTGCGCATCAATCTCGACGGCCCGTTCATTTGCTGCAAGGCGGTGGTGCCTGTGATGCTGCAGCAAAAATACGGCCGTATCGTCAACATCGCTTCCATCGCCGGCAAGGAAGGCAATCCCAACGCCGCGCATTACTCGGCCTCGAAGGCCGGCCTGATCGCGCTGACCAAGTCGCTCGGCAAGGAACTCGCGCAGCATGATATCCTGGTCAATGCGGTGACACCCGCGGCGGCGAAAACCGCGATCTTTGACCAGCTGACGCAGCAGCACATCGATTTCATGCTGTCGAAAATTCCGAAGGGGCGTTTTGTCCTGGTGGAAGAACTCGCGGCAATGGTGGCGTGGCTGGCGTCGGAAGATTGCGCGTTCTCGACGGGTGCGGTGTTCGATATTTCGGGCGGCCGGGCGACGTACTAGAGCGTTTTCAAGCGAAGTGGAAACCGGTCGCGTCAAGAAAACGCGTCAAAACCAAGAATCTAGAGCCCGGTTCTGATTCAATCAGAACCGAAAAGGCTCTAGTCAATCGGCACTCGGGACAATCGCGTTGCCGGTGCAGGAGGCCGGCCCGAGGTCGTCGCGATCCAGATGCCCGCGAAGACTGTCACGATGCCGGCAACAAGATTCCAGCTGAGCGGTTCGTCCAGCAATGCCGCGCCCACCAGCGACGCGGTGATCGGATTGACGGTGACCGAGATCGCGACACGGGTCGGCGTTGTGCGCGCCAGCGCGAAAGCCCATAGATAAAAAGTCAGCGCGCTGCCGAAGGCACCGAGATAAATGGCAGCCAGCCATTGCGGGACCTCAAAAGCTGCGACGGGCGCAAAACTGCCGCGCCAGTATGAGATCAGGACAAGACACACAGCCCCGACGCCCATGGAACCGGTCGTGAAGGAAATTGGCCCGGAGCGAGCAATGAATGGCTTGGACCAGATGCTGTAGAGCGCCATGCAGAGAGCCGCGGCGATCATCAGCAAATCGCCGCGCCAGGCCCCCGGAGGCGCTGAAGCAAGGTTCGACAGAAGCGCCAGGGCGACTCCAAGCGTTGCGATCACGACACCGATCGATTTGCGTACCGTAAGAGCCTCGCTGCCGAGCACGGCTCCCACTACCATCGTCAGCAACGGAAGCGTCGACAAGGCAAGGGCGCCACGCGCCGCTGTCGTGAAAATCAGAGACGCATTGAACAGGATCGGGAACAGGGCGAAGTACAGCACGCCCAAGCCTGCGACGTTCAACCAGTCGGGGCGCCGCGGCCACTGCGCGCCTTGCAGAAGGACCGCCGGCAGCAACAGCAGAAAACCGATGCCGAAGCGAAACGAACCGGTCGCCAACGGATCAATTGCGTTCACCAAATAGCGCGTTGCCCCGATCGAAGTCCCGCCCAGGCCGCTCGATAGGACCGCCGCCAACACACCCGATGCCTCGCTCATACACTTCCCCTTACTTGCGGGCACCGTAGGGAAAGTCTAGTAATCAAGAAATGGAATTTTCATTATAGAAGAAATAACATTTAGTTATGAGCATACCCGTCCTAGATCCGGATCTCTTGAAGGCTTTCGTGGCGGTGGCCGACAGCCGCTCGTTCACGCGCGCGGCTAGCCAACTTAACCGGACCCAATCCGCCGTTAGCATGCAGATCAAGCGCCTGGAGGAACGCCTCGGTGTCGAGCTGTTCAACCGCACCAAGGCCAACGTTGACTTGAGTTCGGCGGGCGAAGGGCTGCTCGGATACGCAAGGCGCATTCTGACGCTAAACGATGAGGCCGTGGGCAAGCTTCGGGAGCGCAAGATCGAAGGCGTTGTGCGCCTGGGCGTGATGGACGACTATGGGACCTTGATCGTTCCGCCGGTGCTGGCGAGCTTTGCCGCCTGTTACCCGCTAGTCCACGTCGAGATGGAGATAGGGCTCACCTCTTCCATGCCCTCGCGCCTCGGCAAGGCCTATGACCTCGTCATTGCGATGCACCCGGAAGGACATGGCGAGGGTGAATTCCTGCGCCGCGAACAGGCTGCCTGGGCAACCGGTGCGTTTCACCCCGTGGAGCAGCAGAATCCGTTGCCGCTCGCGCTCTATCCGCAGGGCTGCCTGTTCCGAAAATGGGCGATTGAGGCACTGGATGCCGCCAAGCGGCCGTGGCGGCTGGCTTTCGTCAGCCACAGCCTTGCAGCCGTCGAATCAGTTGCGGCGCAGGGGCTTGCGGTGACGATCGTAAAGGCAGGTACATTTCCGCCGAAGCTGCGCCCCCTGTCGGAGCGCGACGGCATGCCGCGATTGCCGGCCGCGGACATTTGCCTGCATCGCACCGCGAATCTGTCACGGGCGGGCGCGCTGCTCGCGGACCACTTGCGGTCGACCATCTCAAACCATCTTGATGAGGTTTCGGTGCGGCGTGCAACGCGCGACGCCATTCCGATCGCCTTCAACTGAGCGGTATCTCGTGAATATTTCATTGTACGCCATCTCCGTCTGGGTGCTCCCTCTTCTCATCGCGATCACCTTCCACGAGGCAGCCCACGCGTTTGTGGCATACCGGCTTGGGGACAACACCGCCTGGCAGCTCGGCCGGGTCAGCTTCAATCCGCTTAAGCATATCGATCCGTTTGGGACCGTGATTCTTCCGGGCCTTCTTCTGCTGTCGCATTCGCCGTTCTTGTTCGGTTATGCCAAGCCGGTCCCGGTGAACTTCCGGAACCTGAACCATCCCCGGCTCGACATGGTCTTGGTGGCACTCGCGGGGCCCGTCACCAATATCGTGCTGGCCTTGATTACCGCCTTCGCCTTCCACGCCCTGCCTTTGGTGCCGGCTGACGCCGCCAAATGGACGGCGGACAACCTCAAAAATGCTTTCCTGATCAATATCGTGCTGGCGATTTTCAACATGATGCCGATCCCGCCGCTGGACGGCGGCCGGGTCGCCGTCGGGCTCTTGCCGCAGGTGCTGTCTTACCCGCTGTCGCGGCTGGAACCGTACGGGATGCTGATCCTGCTCGGCCTGCTGATCCTGCTTCCCGTCATCGGCGCGCAGCTCGGCCTAAATCTTGATGTTATTTCGGCGATACTGCGAACACTGATCGGTTATGTGATCAACGCGCTTCTCTTCATCACTGGCAACGCCTAAATTTGAGATAGAAAACACGCAGGGAAGAACCGACCCGGGGCCATGGCGACAAAAGCTGCCGATATGTTGATTGCACGACGCGCCGATACCCGCGCGAGGGCAGATTTCGCAACCTGGAAGATGCTGGCCAAGCTCAACGGATTTTCCGCCCTGCCCCCCGAAGCGCAGAGCTTTCTTGAAAGCTACCGGCAGTTGCTCGCCAGGATGACGGAGGCGGACGCGTCCGAGGCCACCATTCAGCTAATGTACAAGCGGTACTACGCAGAGATGGGCGGCAGCGGTACGCCGCCGCAGATCCCTTCACGCGCGAGCGAGCCGACCGCTGACAGCGGCAACGTCACCGCTTTCCGCCGTCCGCCTGCCCGGCCGAAGCCGGCAACAATGGGACCGGCGACAAAACCGCGGCTGCCGGTGGCATTGATTTTCATCTGCCTCGCCATCGTCTACGTCAGCATTCGCTACTTCTGGCGCTGACGCGCGCATTTCCTGACATCATGGAGAATGCTTCTCGCGAATTCGCCGCGCGGCGGAATATTCGCGAACGATAACGGTTGGTCGCAACGGCTAGGCGGCTGAAGCAAGGCCGGACATAATGGCTTGCTATTTCAACAAACGTTCAAAAAAATTTCTGGAGGATAGATGAAGCGATCCATTGCAGCGCTGGTCATGAGCACGAGCCTGGCGTTTGCCGGCGGCGCGTTTGCGCAAACGCTCGACAAGGTCGTCAAGATCGGAAGTCTCGGGGACCAGTCCGGTCTCTACGCTGATATCGGCGGGCCCGGCTCGGTCGTCGCCGCGCAGATGGCGATCGAAGATTCCGGGCTTCTCGCCAAGGGCTGGAAGGTCGACCTGATCTCGGCCGATCACCAGAACAAGCCCGACGTCGGCACCAATATCGGCAAGCAGTGGATCGACGTCGAAAAGGTCGACGTGTTCGTCGATCTCGCAAGCTCCGGTGTCGGCCTCGCCATTGCCAACCTCGCCAAGGAAAAGAATGTCGTCAATTTGAACTCCGGCTCGGCGTCATCAGACCTCACCGGCGCGCAGTGCTCGCCGAATACCATCCATTGGGTCTACGACACCTGGATGCTCGCCAACGGCACCGGCAAGGCGCTGGTGAAATCCGGCGGCGACAGCTGGTTCTTCCTCACCGCGGACTATGCCTTCGGTCACGCGCTTGAGCGCGATACGGCCGCGGTCGTCACCGCCAATGGCGGCAAGGTGCTCGGCGGCGTCAAGCATCCGCTCAACAATGCGGACTTCTCCTCGTTCCTGCTGCAGGCGCAAAGCTCGAAAGCCAAGATCATCGGGCTCGCCAATGCCGGCGGCGATACCACCAACTCGATCAAGCAGGCGGCGGAGTTCGGCATCGTCTCCGGCGGGCAGAAGCTCGCGGGCATGCTGATGTTCATCACCGACGTCCATGCGCTCGGACTGAAGGTCGCCCAAGGGCTGAACTTCACCGAAACGTTCTACTGGGACATGAACGACCAGACCCGCGCGTTCAGCAAGCGCTTCACCGAAAAGCACAAGAAGGGCCCGCCGACCATGGTGCAGGCCGGCGTCTATTCCTCGCTGATCCACTATTTCAAGGCGCTCGAAGCGCTCGGCGGCAATCCGCATGACGGCCGCGCCGTAGTGGCCAAGATGAAGGAAATGCCGACCGACGATGCGCTGTTCGGCAAGGGCTCGGTCCGGGCCGACGGCCGCAAGATCCACCCGGCCTATCTGTTCGAGGTGAAGAAGCCTGCCGATTCAAAATATCCGTGGGATTATTACAACCTCGTCGCAACGATCCCCGCAGCGGAAGCCTTCATCCCGCTCGAAAGGAGCGTCTGCCCGATGCTGAAGAAGACCTGATAATATCTTCAGGTCCACCCTCTCCCGTTTTGGGAGAGGCTAACGGCATCATAGCCACGCCACGTAACGCAATGGCAGGAACGCGAGAGCCTTAGCTCTTGTTCTTGACGCGGAAGATCACCGGCAGCGTGAACGTCAGGCCTTCGTCGGCGATGATAGGCGGCGGCATCGGCACCGGATCGGAGCGGCGCACCATCGCCAGCGCCGCCTCGTCGAAGGCTGGATCGCCCGAACCCTTTTCGATATCGGTCGAGAGCACGTGGCCCATGCGGTCGAGGGTGAAGCGAACCTGGATCTCGGCGGATTTTTGCTGCCGTTCCTTCGGGTAACGCTTGTGCTTGTCGAGATGCGCAACCAGTTCCTTTTGCCAGGTCGCGCGTACGCGTCGTGCGCTCTCGCCGGTGCCGATCACCGGTGCGATGGAACGCTGCCCTTCCGGAATGGCTTCTGAACTCGGCGTCGCGGTGGCCTCGGCGGCGACCGACTCGGTGGACGCCTGCGTCTGCACCGCCGCGATCTTCGGGTCGTCCTCTTTCGGCTTCTTCGACTCGTTCTCCGTCACCACCCGGTCGGCCTCTTCGGGCTCGGTCGGCTTGTCCTGCGGCAGCTCGGTTTCCTTGACCTCGGCCTTCTGCTCGGCGAGTTGCGGCGACGCCGCGGAAGCATCGGTATCCGGACCCGGCGGCAGATCGGTCACCTCGCGGTGAACGGAAGCCATTTCGAGCCCAATCTCGATTGCCGACGCGCCGAGGGCGTCATCGGCTTCTTCGGTCTGCAAATGCGCGATCGCCAGCGCCGCGCCGCCGATGTGAAGCGCGAGCGCTATCACCGCGGCAGAAATCCAGAGCCGCCGCGAAGGCTTTTGCTCGTCGAGGCCGGTCAAGGCTTTGCCGGCGCCGCTTGCGCCGCCGCTGCTTCGGGAACGCCTTCGAGCGCCACCAGCTTGATTTTGGAATAGCCGCCGGCGCGCAGGATTTCGAGCACGTCCATCAATTCGCCGTAGGGAACGGCGCGGTCGGCGCGCAGGAAGATGTAGCGCTCCTTACTGGCGTCGGCCATCGCATCCAGCGAGCGCACCAGATCGACGCGCTTGACCATGTTTTCCCCGATCGCAACCGAGAGATCCGGCTTGATGCTGACATAGGTCGGCTTGTCCGGCTTCTTCTGCGGGGTTGCGGTCGAGGTCGGTAAATCGATCGGCAAATCGACTGTCGAGAGCGGTGCCGCCACCATGAAGATGATCAGGAGGACGAGAATGACGTCGATGAACGGCGTGACGTTGATTTCGTGCGATTCCGCGAAATCGCTGTCGTCATCGAGGTCGTGTTCTGCGATTGACGCGCCCATCGCCTACTCCGCTGCTGCGCGGGAATGCGAGCCATTGTGTGAACTGACGTGGGTACGGTCGAGATCGCGTGACAAAAGCCGCCCTGCGGCGCCCGACGCACGGCTGACCATTTCAAGGTAGCCCTTGGTGACGCGCGCGAAGTGATTGTAGATGATGACGGCCGGGATCGCCGCGACGAGGCCGATGGCGGTGGCAAGCAGCGCTTCGGCGATGCCGGGCGCCACCACGGCGAGGTTCGTGGTCTGCGATTTCGAAATGCCGATAAAACTGTTCATGATGCCCCAGACCGTGCCGAACAGTCCGACGAAAGGCGACGTCGCGCCGATGGTCGCCAACAGCCCCATGCCGAGCCGGATCCGGCGCGCCTCGGCGCGCAGGATTTCCGCAAAGCTCGACGCGGCGCGCTCCTTGATACCGCCATCGCTCGATATGCCCGCCGACAGCCGCGCCTCGCGCATCGCTGCCGCAAGGAAGGACGCCAGCACGCTGCCTTTGGCGCCGAGGGCGAATTGCGCTTCCGCCAGCGACCGCGCGTCGGCGATCTTGGCCAGCGCCGAACGTACCTTGCGCTGAACGACCGTCAGTTCAATCATCTTGGCGATGAAGATGGTCCAGGTCACCAGCGACGCAAAAGCAAGGCCGATCATGACCGCCTTGACCACCACGTCGGCCGACTTGAACATCGTCCACGGCGACAATTCCTTGAGTTCGGCGGTTGCCGCCTTCAGCAATTTGCCCTCGCGCTCCGCCGGCGCGGTCGCATCCGAAGGTGCGGTCGGCGCAGCCGCTGCTTGGGGCGGCGTGGCCGGGGGCTGCGATACGGCGGGCGCCTGCTGGGCCGCAGGTGCAGGAGGCGCCGCAGGGGCTGTGCCCTGCTGGGCCGACGATGGCGCCGCCAGCGACAGCATCGCCAGCGTCGAGATCACCGCAAATGTCGTCACGCGAGAAAGAGACATGTTCTTCATACTTCGGCCCAGTAGCGGATCAGGTTGTGATAGATACCGGTCAATTTGACCGTTTCAGGGTCGTCTCGCCCCAGCCGCTCCACCAGGGCCTGGATCGAGGTATCGAGATCGAAGATCAGGCTACGGGCGTGGGCATCCCGTACCATGCTCTGCAGCCAGAAAAAAGATGCCACACGCATACCTCGTGTGACCGGCGTAACCAGATGCAAACTAGACGCAGGATAAAGCACGAGGTCGCCGGCCGCGAGCTTGATCTCGTGGGAACCGTAGAGGTCCTCGACCACGAGTTCGCCGCCGTCGTATTCGTCCGGCTCCGATAGAAAGAGGGTGACCGACAGATCGGTCCGGATCCGCAATCCGGTAAGGGGGTCTCCCCTCACCGCGTTGTCGACATGGAGGCCGAAATGGTGGCCCCCGGAGGCCACATAGCGGTTAAACAGCGGCGGAAAGATCTGCTGCGGGATCGCTGCCGAGATGAATCTCGGGCTGGCCGTCAGTGCTGACAGCACGCGATGGCCGAGTTTGCGCGCGACCTCGCCGTCCGGCGGAAGTTGCTCGTTGCGCTTGACCATCGCCGATTGTGCCCCCGCGGTGGAGCGGCCATCCTCCCAGGCGGAAGCGTCCATGATACGGCGGAAGTCCGCCACATCATCCTTGCTCAGCACCTCAGGGACACAGATCAGCATTCCGCTTGCATTCCCTCGCCTACTAGAATCGCGCCGAGAGCACCATGCTCACGCTACGGCCCGGCGCGACGAACACGAACGGGGTCGCGCTTTGGTACAACGCGTCGTAGTAGAGCTTGTTGGTGATGTTGGCGACGAACAGCTTGGCGGTCCAGTTCTTGTTGACCTTAGCTTCCACGAAGGCGTCGAAACGCCAGTAGCTCGGCAGCTCCGTCCCCTGGTTGGCGGCGAGGAAAGTGCCGCCATACATCTTCGAGCGGTACACCGCCTGCGCGCCGATCTCCCAGACATCCGTGAGCTGGTATTTGCTCAACAGGCTGAACGACTGGTGCGCGACGTTGGCGAGCTTAAGGCCGACATTGGTCGGAAAGAGCAGCGGCTGCGGCGACGGAACCAGTGATTTCGTCACCTCCGACTGCATGAGCACCAGGCCGCCGAACACGCTCCATTTGTCCGTGATCTTGCCACCGACGCCGAGATCGATACCACGGATCCGGTAGGCCGCTCCGGCCGTGATGCACGACACGTTGCCCGACCCGGCCGGAAGGTTATAAGAGCAACCTGGAATCGCAGCCGCGGCCGCAGTGCTGCTAACATTTTGCGATTCCCGCGCGTTTTCCTTTTCGGTTTGGAACAGCGCCGCCGTGACCAGCAAATGCCGGTCGAACAGCTCCCATTTGGTGCCGATTTCGATCGCCTTGTTTTTCTCGGGCCCGAAAATCTGGTTAGGACTTCCGTTCAGCGCGGGCGCCAAGCCACCATATTGTGCGCTGGTGCCATCGAATTCGGCGCCTACCGGGTTCGACGACGTCGCATAGGCAGCATAGACGCTGCCGTTCGGCAGCGGCTTCAGGGTCAGGCCGAGGTTGAAGTTCGGCATGCCGTGCTGCTGCTCCTGCGCGTTAAACGTGTTCGGCCGATTGTTCACTGTGCCGAAACCGCTCGCCTTGATGTTGTAGTCATCGTAACGAATGCCGCCGTTCAGGATGACGAGGTCGTTGTAATTGGCGGTGTCGATCAGGTAGACGCTCTTGGTATCGATCGCGATTTTGGTCGGCAGTCCAGACCAGGTCGGATTGCCGCCGAAATTCGCAAAGGTATATTGAGGTGCGTAAATGCTGACGCCGCTTACCGACCCGCTGGCGGCTCCGCCCGTCAATTGCTCCGAACTCAGGCCGACATAGCGATCGATGCTCGCGATCTCGCGAGAGATTTCCACCCCGCCAAGCGCGGTATGCTTCCATCCTGCCAAGCCGAATTTGTACGTCGCCTCGGTCTGGTTGGCGATGTTTTCGGTCACTTGATAGCGGCTCTGCGGATTTGCGCTGAGCGTGTTTGTGTTCGTATTCGGCGCTTCCGGAAGCGTTCCGATATAGTCGAGTACCGAACGCTGAACCCTGCTCTTGTTGCTCAAGGTCAGGTCTGGCGTGATCGCGACCTCGCCCCCGACGGTTCCGATGTCCTGCTTGATGCTGTAATAGTCGCGATTGACGAAGCCGTAAAAATTGTTGCGGTTGACGCCAAAGTCCGGGTACGGGCCGCCCGAGGTGTTGGCGAACCGGTTGCCGGGCTGTGGCGCCCCCGGCCGGTAATACGGCACACCGAAATCAGGCAAACCGTGCAAATTGGTGTGAATATAGTTCGCGTACAGCTTCACGGTGTCGAGCGGCGTCCACTTCGCGGCAATAAATCCGCCGTCGCGATCGTCCTTGATGTAGTCGCGGCCTGCGACGCCTGCGTCCTGGAACAGGCCGCCTGCGCGAACAGCGAGCGTTGGGCTGATCACCTGGTTGACGTCGAGCACCACCCGCTTGGTATGGTCGGTGCCGAACGTCGTGTCCATGTTGTAGAAGCTCTTCTCGGTGGACGCCTGCTTGGTCACGATGTTGATCGCGCCGCCAGTTGTGCCGCGGCCCGCGAAGGACGAGCCCGGCCCGCGCAGAATTTCGACCTGTTCGGTGAAGAAATTTTCGCGGACGCTGACCCCGGCATCGCGCATACCGTCGAGGAAGACGTCGTTGCGCGCGTCGAAGCCGCGGATGAAGAAGCGGTCGCCGAAGGCATTACCACCCTCGCCGGTGCCGAGCGTCACGCCGGCCGTGTTCAGCACCGCCTGCTTCAGCGTAGTGGCGTTCTGGTCAGCCAAGACCTCTTTGCTCAGCACGGTAACCGTCTTCGGCGTGTTCAACAGTGGTTCGGGGAACTTGCCTGACGATTGCAGGCGATCAACCTTGTAGGGCGCGGCGGCATCCGCGTACGGGTTGCGATCGGCGGCTAGTCCACCGGCATTGGGGAACGGCACGGCGGCGACCTGCGCCGGCTGCGATCGGCGGGCGGCACGGCGCAGCGCCGAGCGGGCGCGGAGCTGGTCTGGTGAAGGTTTTGATACAGCAGGACGCGGGCGAGCGACCGGGGCATCGACCGTCACCGGCGGGAGGCTGGATTGCTGCGCTTCAGCGCCGGAAAAGGACGCCACCGCAATGAGACCCGCAACCGCGGAAACCTTCTTGCCGGAATTGTTCTCAAACGTCTGACCGACCGAGTTGATCGCCGCTTCGAAGCGAAGCGACCTCGGTGCTTTTGCAAGATTCATTACGTGCCCCTGATGAATTTCGATTCGCGACAAATCGACATGCGGCGAATGGTCCCGCGCGGTAGGTACCGAGCGAAAATTTTGGGGTCAACGCGATCGGGGCAACACTCCGGTTGAATCCGTCCAGATCACAACGATTCTAATCTGCAGTTTGAAATGGTTCTAAAAATACTTTGTAAGCGTTCTAAAGAGAGGCAACAAACGCCGCAAGATCGGGCATTACTTGCATCGCCGCCTTCCCCGACCATCAATCCGTGCTCGGCGGCTTCATCAGCGAAAACAATTCATCGACCGTCGATTGCGCGACCTGGCGGACGCGATCGGTGTTGTCCATGCCGGCGATGTTGACGCCGCTTACGACCGCTTTGATCTCATCGCGAAAGTCGGTGAGAAATCGCAAGGGGTCGGGCGAATCGTTCGCGACGCGCGCAATCAGTCCCGTGATCAGAATCTGGCACGCCATCATGCGTCCGTTCAGTTCGTCCATCCTGCACCCCCGATTTTCGCAAACCTTCGCGCACGCGATATGAACGACAACAATCGTCCATTCAACCCTGCTCGAAAGATGTGCCCGAGATCGCGAGCCATTTTGATACCAGCGCCGCCCCCTTCGACCGCTGCAGCAAACCTTTCCAATTGTTTAGGATTCTCAAGCCTTAGTGTTTGTACAGGGCAAGCGCGCGAACGTTATACGGGTAGTGCGGGGAACTTCCTGAAACCATGAGCCGCCATGTCGAGGTCGCGCACCATCCGCTGGGTTCTGTTGATCGCAGCGATCGCTTCGCTGGGTTATTTTGGCTGGCAGCGATTCCAGAACGAAGGTCGTCAGGCGCAAGCTGAAGCCCAGAAGCCCGCGCCTGCCCGTGCAGCCGTCCCCGTGCGAACGACCCTGGTCGAAAAGACCGACTTTCCCGTCTATCTGACCGGCCTCGGCACCGTGCAAGGCTTCAATACCGTCGTCGTTCGCACCCGCGTTGACGGTCAGATCAACCGGATCGCGTTTCAGGAGGGCCAGTTCGTCAAGCAAGGCGACACGCTGGTCGAGATCGATCCACGGCCGTTCCAGGCCGCGTTCGACCAGGCCAAGGCCAAGAAGGCGCAGGACGAAGCCAACCTCGCCAATGCCAGCCTCGACCTGCAGCGCTATACCAAGCTCGGCGAATTCGCGACCCGGCAACAGACGGATACGCAGCGCTCGACGGTCGCGCAGCTGACCGCCCAAATCCAGGCCGATGCGGCGGCAATATCCAACGCCCAGACCCAGCTCGACTACGCCACCGTCAGGGCACCGATTTCCGGCGTGGTGGGACTTCGCCTCGTCGACGTCGGCAATATCGTCAATGCCGCAACACAGACCGGCATCGTCACCATCGCCCAGATCGAGCCGATCGCGGTGATCTTCACCGCGCCGGAAGAGCAGTTGCCGGATATCAAGGCCGCTCTCGCCGCCGGTTCTCCGAAAACCATTGCGCTCTCCACCGATGGCAAGCGGGTGCTCTCGACCGGCACGCTTTCCTTGATCAACAACCAGGTCGATACGTCGAGCGGCACCATCAGGCTCAAGGCCGTGTTTGACAACAAGGATCACGCATTGTGGCCGGGCCAGTCGGTTTCGACCCGGCTGCTGATTGCGACACTGAAGGACGCAACCGTCATTCCCGATGATGCCGTTCAGCACGGCCCCAACGGTCTTTACGCCTACACGGTCAGTCCCGAGAACAAGGCCGAACTCCGCCAGATCAAGGTGACGCGGTCGATCGACGGGCGTTCCTTGGTGGATGAGGGACTGTCGCCGGGCGATCGGGTGATCACGGCGGGCCAGTTCAAGGTTCAGCCGGGCACATCGGTGACGTCGGCGGTCGCCAGTTCGGATCAGGCGAAGGTTGCCCGGGAATGAGCCAGGGAATTTCCGCTCCCTTCATTCGCTACCCGATCGGGACCTCGCTGATGATGGCGGGAATCCTGTTCGTCGGCCTCGTCGCCTTTCCGCTGTTGCCCGTCGCCCCACTGCCGCAGGTCGACTTCCCGACTATCCAGGTCACCGCCAGTTTGCCGGGCGGCAGCCCCGAAACTATGGCCTCGTCGGTTGCGCAGCCGCTGGAGCGCCAGTTCGCGCAGATACCTGGCGTCGCGCAGATGACCTCGACGAGCTACCTCGGCACGGCCGCAGTTACCATTCAGTTCGATCTGAACCGCTCGATCGACGGAGCGGCCAACGACGTGCAGGCCGCGATCAATGCCGCCGGCGGCCAGTTGCCGAAGAACCTGCCCTCGCCGCCGACCTATCGCAAGGTCAATCCGGCGGACTCGCCGATCCTCTTGTTGTCGGCGACATCGGACACGCTGCCGCTGACCACGGTGAGCGACGCCGTTGACGCCCAGCTCGCGCAGCAGATCAGCCAGATTTCCGGCGTCGCTCAGGTCATCATCGGCGGCCAACAAAAGCCCGCAATCCGCATCCAGATCGACCCGGCTAAGCTCGTCGCCAAGGGGCTGTCGCTCGAAGATGTGCGCAGCCAGATCGCGATCACGACCGTCGACAACCCGAAGGGCAATATCGACGGCGAGCGCCGCGCCTATACCATTTACGCCAACGACCAGTTGCCGGAATCGAAGGACTGGAACGACGTCATCATCGCCTATCGCAACGGCGGCCCGCTGCGAATCCGCGATATCGGCCAGGCCGTCACCGGGCCCGAAGACGCCAAGCAGGCGGCTTGGGCCAATGGCAAGCGCGGCGTGTTCCTGGTGATATTCAAGCAGCCCGGCGCCAACGTCATCGAGACCGTCGACAAGATCAAGGCGACGCTGCCGCGGCTGGTCGCCGCCATCCCGCCGGCAATCAAGATCGAGGTGATCAGCGACCGCACCCAGACCATCCGCGCCGCAGTCGACGACGTGCAATTCACCATGCTGCTGACCATCGCGCTGGTCGTGATGGTGATCTTCATCTTCCTGCGCAGCTTCTGGGCAACGGTAATCCCGGCAGTCACGGTGCCGCTGGCGCTGCTCGGCGCCTGCGCACTGATGTGGGTGTTCGGCTATACGCTTGACAACCTTTCGCTGATGGCGCTGACCATCGCCGTCGGTTTCGTGGTCGACGACGCCATCGTGATGCTGGAAAACATCACGCGCTACATCGAGGAAGGCGAAAAGCCGATGGCCGCCGCCTTCAAGGGCGCCAGCGAAATCGGCTTCACCATCGTGTCGATCAGCATCTCGTTGGTCGCGGTGCTGATCCCGTTGCTGCTGATGGGCGGCATCATCGGGCGGCTGTTCCGGGAATTCGCGGTAACGCTGGCGATGACCATCTTCGTGTCGATGATCGTGTCGTTGACGCTGACGCCGATGATGGCCTCGCGCTTCCTTCGCGCGCACGGCGAAACCAGGCATGGCCGGCTTTATCAATGGAGCGAGCGCGGTTTCGACGCGATGCTGCGCGTCTACGAGCGCGGTCTCGATCTGGCGCTGCGCTGGAAGCTCACCACACTGATGATCTTCTTCGCCACCTTGGGATTGTCGGTCTATCTGTTCGTCATCATCCCGAAAGGTTTCTTTCCGCAGCAGGACAACGGCCTGATCACCGCGACGTCAGAGGCCAGCCAGGACATCTCGTTTGCCGACATGAAGCGGCATCAGGAGGAGCTTGGAAAAATCGTGCAGGCCGACCCGGACGTAGCCTCGGTCGCGATGGCGATCGGCGGCAGCGGCCGCGCCGGCAATAACGGCAGCCTCTACATCACGTTAAAGCCGCGCGACGAGCGCAAGGCGAACGCGCAGCAGATCATCGCGCGCCTACGTCCGCAGTTGGAGAAGGTCGAAGGCGCGCGTCTCTACATGCAAGCGGCGCAGGACGTGCGGCTCGGCGGCCGGCCGACGCGAACCCAGTTCGAGTTCACGCTGCAGGACGCCGATCTCGCCGAGCTGAACGAATGGGCGCCGAAGATTCTGGCGAAGATGCAGACCCTGTCCGAACTGCGCGACGTCGCCACCGACCAGCAGACCAACGGCACCACGCTGGAGCTCAAGATCAACCGCGACACCGCCGCGCGCTACGGCATCCAGCCACAACTGATCGACGACACGCTCTATGATGCGTTCGGCCAGCGCCAGGTGACCCAGTATTTCACCCAGCTCAATACCTACAAGGTGGTGCTCGAGGTACTGCCGGAGTTGCAGGGCAGCCTGGACACGCTGAACAAGATCTATGTGAAATCGCCCACCACCGGCGACCAGGTGCCGCTATCGACCTTTGCGACCTGGACCAGCGTGCCGGTGCGGCCATTGTCAATCAGCCATCAGGGCCAGTTTCCGGCGATCACGATCAGCTTCAACCTCGCGCAAGGGGTGGCGCTGGGACAGGCGACCGACGCCGTGCAAAAGGCGATGGTCGATCTCGGCGCGCCGACGACGCTCAATTCGAGCTTCCAGGGCACCGCGCAGGCGTTCCAGCAGTCGCTCGGCACCGTGCCGCTGTTGATCCTCGCAGCGCTCGTGGTGGTGTACCTGATCCTCGGCATTCTCTACGAAAGCTACATCCATCCGATCACGATTCTGTCCACGCTGCCGTCCGCCGGCGTCGGCGCACTGGCGATCCTGATGCTGTTCGGGTTTGATTTCAGCTTGATCGCGCTGATCGGCATCGTGCTCTTGATCGGCATCGTGAAGAAGAACGGCATCATGATGGTCGATTTCGCGATCACGGCCGAACGCGACGAGCAGCTCGAGCCTGAGGCCGCGATCCGAAAGGCGGCGCTGTTGCGATTCCGCCCGATCATGATGACGACGATGGCAGCGCTGCTCGGCGGCGTGCCGCTGACGCTCGGTACCGGCACGGGATCGGAAATTCGCCAGCCGCTCGGTTATGCCATGGTCGGCGGCCTGCTCGTCAGTCAGGCGCTGACGCTGTTCACGACGCCGGTGGTCTATCTCTATCTCGACCGGCTTTCGAACGTGTTTGCACGATGGGGCCGTTCGTCCAATTCTAACCATGACGCGCACCTGAACGCTCACGGCTCAGTCAAGCAAGCCGCCGAATGACTTGATTTTGCACGGCAACCCACAGATCCGAAGGTGATCTGGAGACGATTACGATTCCGATGCCGCTGGCGGATTTCGCTGCAGCGTATGAGAAGATCAAGTAAGGCAGACCTCAGGTCTTGGCCCCGTCCTTGCGAGGAGCGTTAGCGACGAAGAAATCCATACCGCCCAGACGGCGGGATGGATTGCTTCGCTGCGCTCGCAATAACTGGGCTGTCACCGACATCACTACTGCCGCGCCACCTCCGCGGCTCCAACCCCTTCGCCGTCCAGCTTTTGGTCGTCATGGATGTCAACCGTCACCTTCAGCAACTGCCCGGTGAATTCGAACGGCGCCTCGTACTGCGAGACCGGGCTGGAGCGGTCGCGACCTATGTCGAGGCCGGATCATGAGGTGGCGGAGACCATAGCAAATGCCGGCTGCACAAACCCCGCAATTCGCCGAAAATGCCTCTCCTTCCACGCTTGCCAAGGCCCGGACCGAGCGAGTAGAACGGCGCACCAGCGAAAGCGGTGATTTGCACAATCCCGCTCCAGCCGATTGCCCGGACATTCATGTAACACGTTGATGTCATTGAGCAATTCTTGGGGAATGGTGTAACGGTAGCACAACAGACTCTGACTCTGTTTGTCTTGGTTCGAATCCAGGTTCCCCAGCCAGATTTCCCTGAAAGATTCAACTCATTGAAATCATTACACTTGTTGCGCTGGGTAACTGACGTACCCCAACGCTGACCCTAACGACTGACCCAACGCCCGCGCGATCTGATCCCTCGTCATCGGATGAGAGCTTAGGTCGCCGTTATCGTTCAGAACATCTCGTCCGTGACACCCCTCGTGCCTGACGTCCAATGATGGTCAATAGCCTTGTACACGTCACCAACCCACTTCTCATCACGAGCGGCCTGCGCTCCGACGTAGTCATTTCCCTGGAGCCACGTTGTGAGTGCGAACCGCACCCCTTCGAGTTCAAGGTTGCCGATCACGTCGGACAAGTAGACGTGGCCATCTTCCCCCACACGAAGTTGGCGATGCTGGCTGTCATCTTTCGATGCGATCAATTCCCTAACCGCGTCGATCGTGAATGTCTCTGGCTTATTCATGTTTATCACGCCACGTTCCCTCCAACTGGAAATGTGCCTCGATTTTCCCAAGTCAAGCCCGAACTCAGGAGCATCCTCAACACCGGGCCAACAAGGACGGGCGTTCGGCCCGCTCGCCAAAGCGACGGCACAGATAGAGGCTCCGGTGGACTTGTCAGGATTGGCGTGGCGCGTACCACAAGTGACCGCCAATGAAGGAGGGACGGAATGACAACTCTGGGACCGCTGCAAATGCGGGCGACGCTTAGCTTAAGATCGAACTTTGCGGTCAATCATTTGCGCGTGGCTAGTCGTGAAGCACGCAGTGCTCATGAGGTCGAACAGCTCAACGATATAAGCCAGCATGGCCCATGGTTTGACCAGATGATGATGCATGTTCCTGTAGCGATCGTGATGGCCGCGGCTGCTCTCGAAGCGAACTGCAATGAGATAGTACAGGACATCCTCGATGGATCGGCACGACTGTCGCTAGCGGCAGGGCATCAGGCTCTCTTGCGTGACTTGAAGGGCGACTACTCCGGAAATGCGATGGAGAGGTACCGTAAGCTAGCCCTTCTGCTGGACAAAGCGCCAGCATTAGGAGCCCTTCCATGGCAGAACGCCAGCCTGCTTGTCCGCTTCCGAAACGCCTTCATGCATTTCAAGCCGGCGTGGGACCATGAGACTGATGTGCATGATGGCAAGTGGATTAAGGAGCTTAAGGCGCGAGTTTCAATTAGCGCAGGCTATCAGTCCAAGTTCATGTTCCCGTACGGCTTCATGACGTATGGCTGTGCCAAATGGGCTGTGGAAAGCGCGGGGATGTTCTCCGCAAACTTCTCTGCGTTGATTGGCGTGAGAGACCGATTAGCTGGCGGCGATGCCCTTCCATAAACTTGCCCGTTGATCGACCACCATCATCACAGAGTTGATGGGAGGAGCATTGAGGCCGGCGGCTTGCACCAGCCTTGAGGTTACCGCCTTGAGGCACTGTCCTTGAAGTCCCCGCATTGAGGTTGGGCCATTGAGCCGTGACCATTGGGTGGAGCACTCGGTCTACAGCCCCCTCTCCCTCACCCTCGTGCACATGCATGGAGCCGTGGCATTGGGTTCATGACATTGGGCTCACGCCGTTGGGTTCTCGCTTACGTGACCCTCGAAGTTGGCCCGGTGTGTGGTGGTAGGTATCTAGGTCACTTTGAGCACTAAAGCTCAGGAGACGCTCGGCACTCCTTTAGGCATTGGGTGTGGGTGATGATGGAGAAGGTCCGCACTATCCCTCTGAGCCGAACTCAGCGATTGCTCTTCGAGGAAGGCTTGAGGGCGGACCTAGAGCTGCATTAGTGGAAGCGTAAGAAATCGGCGCAAGTTAGTGAGGGGTGCCGGGGCCGAATACGTCCGAGATAAAATCGATTCCAATTACCTCAATGCTGCAGCGGAAGGGGTGTCCTCCTATCTGCATTGAAATTACTACGACTTTTAGAGCTCTAGCTATTCTCCACGCGCCACTCCACGAGAGTGCTCGAAAACGTGGGTGGCGGGCCTCAGAGCCCGATGGCTGTTACTTTGGCCTCGCCCACGAATAACGTCTCCCATTGCGGGCTCTCGCCCGCCTCGCCCCGCCAGTAGTTTCGAGCCCGTTCCCGCGTGACCGAAAGTGGTTCGCTGTCGCCGAGCAAGAGACTGGCGTCCACACGGTGAATTGTACCCGTGCAGGTCAACTCGCAAATCGTACTGCCAGGCCCGACAAGCTGTTTCCAGTACCGAGCCTCTTCGACCGTTTCGCAGGCAAATAGGCAGCGCTGGCGCGATGGCGGTTCGCCCTTGAACTCTGCCAGCCTGATCTCTTCCATGATTAGCTCACGGCAAAGCATCACGTAGTGCTGAGCGACTTCGGCTGCGACCGTCGGCAAGGTCGGGCAGTTGATGTTTCCGGCTTGCACCTGTTTCAAGAACTTCACCGCGGGGACTTGTACGGTGCTGCCGTTTTCGACCGTCACGGGGTAAGTGCGCGAGCCCTCGTAAAAGCCAAAGAACGGCGTGAAGCCCTCGCCGATCTTGTGATCTGGGCGAGCCCCAACGCTTGCTTGTATGGTTTTGTTTCGGTGAGGTGAAACAGTTTTCGACCGCTAACCCGCTCAACCACTGCCTACGGCTCCCCCGTCTCAAATCCCGTCGCGATCTAACTCATGAGATTACCGAATTCCGCCACAAGTGCCAGCGCAAATGCGGGATGCTCAAAAGCTTCCGCTGCGATCACTGCGAAGAAGAGTTCGCACCAGAAGAGCTGGTCATTCTTGCGCCACCGGCTGGCCACGGCGAGCTGATCTGCGAGCGGTGCATAGAGATCAGCCTTCGTCGGGCCATCGCGGAGCTACCGCGTGAGAATTGATGCCTGCCTGCACAAACCGAATGCGCGACCACAACGACAAGGCGTGACCGGCGTTTACGCGCTCTTTGCCTTTCGGTGAAAGTCGCCCCACACATCTTCGAGCGCTGGAACGTCCGCGCTGCACAGCGTGTTGCTGTACAACGGATCGTCATTTGACTTCCCTTTGGCGGCTTCGCGAAGAAGCGCCTCGTCCACGGGCTTTTTGATCAAGCGCAACGCGGCCGCACGATACAAACACGCGTCATCGTCTGGTACATCCTTAGAGGCTATGTACAGATAGTAGGCGACGGCCTTTTCGAGCGTCCGGGCCAATTTACGGTCAATCATTTCGTTCCTTCCTTGGTTAGCTGGTCGAATCGCCTCACCACCCGCGCGCCAACCTGAGTCACCTTGATCGCCACCCGGGCACACATCGCGGGAGCACCTTTGATTTGTTCTCTCTGTAGGCGCGATCATCATCACGGGCGCGGGCAATCCGAAGAGCCGCTTCCATATCCATAGTTGCCTGAAAGTCGTTGCATAGCAGACTTTGGACCTCAGCTCGCGCCGAGTAAGCCGCGTGGTTTTCACGATCGTACGAGATCGCGGCATTGTAGCTGCTAAGCTCGGCCTTCGCATAGTTGAGCGCCTTCTCTGAGCTGCCATCTGACTCTTTTAGTCTAGCCAACGAGAGATATTGCCCTAGCCTATTATAGCTATGGGACATCTGCCTCGGCCACACTTGACGCCCAATCGCTGAGAGTTTGCCGGAGGAGAACTCCGCCTTCATGTTCTCGAGCGTGATTCTTATTTGCGCGCGAGTGTACTCGGCAGCTCGATCAAAGTCGTCCAGCTCGGACCATGCGAACGCAATTTCTGAATAAATGCCAGGAAAAATGGCTTTCGACAGTTTGCCGTTCTCCATAAGTGCTAAGCACCGCTCGATTTTTGCTTTCGGCGCTTTGATACTCTGGCAGCGATCTACATATACTTTGTAGTCATCTGCCACTGCGGTCGACGCGAATACTGGCAAAAGCAGCGCGATTTCTATAACGCGACAGCCACGCATCACCTCTCCCTCCGCAACTAACCACAATGCGCTTTTGGTGGATGGTCATTCGCATCGTCCGAGCAGTCACCAGGCTTTCCGCCTTGATTGATGCAAGCGCGGTACAGCCAAGGCGCGACGTAGCTCGCCGCCCATATGCCACGCCCGGCGTGCTCGGCTTCACACTGTGCTCTTCGTACTGCCCTTTGGAGTATTTAGGCCAGTCCAGCGCGAGCCCGTTCCGCACAAGCCACGCGCCCAAATCGATCGCCTCCACTGAGCACGTTGCGACGGTGCGCCCATAGACATCACGCCCAACCGCCTCACAGCTAACCGCCCTCCCCGCTATGAAGGCGTCCAGTTCGTTCGCCGCGTTCGCTCCGCAACGATAAGGCAAGCTGTCCTCACCCCGGCAGAGCTGCGAGCTTTCAGGCGCGTCAATGCCCCATAGCCGAATGCGCGTGCCGTGAAATTCGAGCGTGTCGCCGTTAACGATACTGGCCTGTCCGTCGATTGCGGCGCAAGGGCTTATGCTGCATGAGGCGATCAGCGCAAGGGTAGCCACGAGATTCCTCAAGCTCAACGTGTCGGCTTCCATTCACGCGCGAGCTTCTGCGCCTCAGCTATTTGCGCCGTTGTCATCTTTGCGGCCAATTCATCGCGTCGCTTTATGATGTCGTTGCGCATGTCCGCGTATTTGACCCGTGGGGCAGCGACGTTTAGGAGCTTGTGTGCTTCAACGTAGTCTTGCGGAACTCCGATGCCATCCGTGTAGGCCGCCGCTAGCGTTACTAACGAGTCGAAGTCGCCTTGATCGGCGCCTCTTTGAAACCAAGCGATAGCTTCAGGCAAATTACCGGTGACGCCTGAGTTGGGCCCTGTCGGGTCGAAGGTTGCATCACCAATTGGGTAGTTCATGACACCAAGACTGAATTGCGCGACAGCACTGCCTTTTTTCGCTGCCTTCTCAACAAGAGCGTACACATTCGGTGCCAGGGGCTGGCCGCGATACATGAATCGCCAATTTCGGCCAATATGGCTCAGCGAAGCCACTGCATCTTGATCTCCCGCGTCGGCTGCTTTGCCGTACCAATTCGCAGCCTCAAGCCAGTCACGTTTTACGCAATAGCCGATGCTGTTGAAGTAACCTAATCTTGAGAATGCCTGCACAACGGTCTGCGCGGCAAGCTCCCGGTATATCCGAAGCGCGGTTGGACAGTCGTCGCGGCGTTCCGCTGCGGTGGCCTCTTCGAGCGTCAGTGCGTCGGCCGACGACGCGAAGCTCATCCACAGACCGATATAAAAGACGACCGCCCAAGCGCGCATTTTTGCTTCCCCCTCACCTTGACTTGTTTAGAACATAGTGAGAACTTTGCATAGCCTCTTGCGTGTATGGGATTGAGGGATGCCTGCCGCTGCCGCCCCAACACTTCAGTCAGACGCGCAAGCGCTAGAAGCTGCCGCCGATCAAGCAATCGCAGCTTGCGGCGGTGACGCCCGCGAAGCCGTGAAGGCGGCTGTTGATTGCGAACGAATTTCTTGAGCGGGAGATGGAAGCGCAGGTTTCGCGCGGGTACATTCGCGGCGTGAAGCACGGCAGATTCAACACCTATTCCGGTTAGCAGGCGGCTCAATGGGCTGAGCTGCTGCTCCTGCAGTTGCAGAATCAAGAGCTAGCGTTGCTTCGACGCCTGCTTAGCACGACGAGGCATATCCTTGTTTGGCGGGCTTATGGCAATCGTGCGGAAGCCACGAACAGCGTACCTCGACCGTAGGCAGGGTTCGACTATCGATCCTCATCTCTCATTGCTTCAAGGATTTTGGACCGCGAGATCAACATCGTGATGGTGTTGCCCAGAGAGCTTGTGCATTGAGATTACTTAGCGGCCCGGCTTAGTGGGAGCGTGTTGCGCCGTGCTTACGTAATCCATGTAGCAAAAATGGCCACCGCATAAGGTGCGTTAGCGGAGTGGCTGGAATGCTGGAAGCGACTGGAGCAATAGCTTCTGATTGTTTCCCAGGGCAGCCCCGAACCCTCCACCGCCTGTGACTACCTTTTTAGTCTCCCCTTTTTCGGTCACCACTGTGTTTACGACCGCACCAGGAGCGAATGATACAATGAGTTTGTGAGTGTCGATACGCTCGGCGGCGGCAATCGGCCCCGCACCGATAAAGTGCTTAAGAGTCCAAGTTGGCCCTCCCGAAATGTTCTTAGTCAGAACGAACTGAATAGTTTGTCCGACGGCCTCTTTTTCCGCGAACTTGACCCGGTCTTGTCCGTCAAACGAATGGGCAGCTATGTAAAGCGTCTCCTCAATTCCGAGGTCGCCCGCAAGATCATACTGCGAAACGACCTTGTCGCAGGAATTCCCATTCAGATTCGCCATCTCGAACGTAATGGATTCATTGTAGACCCTTTGACGTGCGCGCTTCACCGTGCCTGAGGCACCTATGGTCCACTGGGTTCCTGCTTCGGCCAGCGGTGCGACATACGTCAGAGATGGCGTGAAGCCACCACTATCATCGACCTGAAGGTAGAGATCGGCAGCTCCAACCCATCGGCCGGTGCGAAGCCTAGGATTGTGAAGTGTGCCCCGGTAGGCTTCACACTGGATGCGATCGATTATGTTTGCAACGGTGACCGGACTTCGGATGTCCAGCTCTGGAACCCCGGCACACGCAGACAAAGCAATAGCACTCACGGCCAAAAGGCCGATTGGAAAAAGCTTCGACATGAAATTTCCCCCTGCAGCGGGTAGTATTTTTCCCTGGGGACAACCTTCAGACAAGGGCAAAAATGCAACAGTTCGGCAAACTCGCAGGCGCATGCGGGCACGTTCCCGACTGCGCACGATATGCCCTCAGGGCGAACTTGGCGCTCCTTTCGTCGAGCCAGCTCCGCTTGCAGGTATCGACCACCAATCCTCACCACTGCTTGGGGGAATGGCTTAAAGTCGGGGCTCTGGCGAGGCTCCAGGTACCTCGGATACGACCAGTCGCACCCATATAGACGTTGGATCAAGATCAGCGACCGCATGATGCCGCTCCTTGATGGCCCGAGCCGCACCCCTGGACAGGTTATCAACCATCTAAACATCATCACATTGCTTGTCGGAAGGCCTTGAGTCGCTGCTCTGGGCTCTAGCCTTCAGGTAACCACCTTGAGCGCATGGCTTGAGCTTCGGCCTTGAGGTGACGTTGATGGTGATTGAGGCGAAGCATGGAGCAATGGCTTTAGGCCCGCGCCGTTCGGCTCTCGCGTACGTGACCCCTAAAGTTGGGCCGGTCTTTCAGCGCAGTGCGCGACCGTTCTTGTTTTTTGAGCTGGCTTGGTTTCTTTTGCTTGTTCTGTGGCGTTGGCTTGGCTGGCGCGACATGGCCGGACGATATGAACCTCGCTTTGACCTCTGCGATCAGTTCATCCAAGGTCTCGACGCGAACCGCCCTGTGACGGGCCAAAGAAGCATCCGAAAGCGTCAGATATGGCTTGGCATTGTCTGATTTGGGCACGATCACATAGTCTTGGATTAGCTTGTTGGCATCGTTCAGTCGCGGGACAATAAACAGCTCTGATCGCATCTTCCTCAGATGGGCTCGCCATTGTGATGTGCGGCTTGCGCTCTTCCTTGGCGGTTGCCGCGCCACGCGAAATGAGATGATGTTGCGCGTTCCGTTCAGTGCCAGGCTTGGACCGTCCTCTCTAAGATGCAGTTGAAGTCCAAGTTCGGTCCTTAGCGCCTCCGCGACCTGCGCCGCCAGTTTTGACAATACATCGGCCCAATGCTGCCGCGCATCATACCAAGCGCAGTCCCGTGAGGCCTTATAGCCAATGAGCGCATAGGCTTTTCTTATCGAGCCAAAATGCTTGACGTAACATTGGGGAGAAGGAAGTCCGGCCGTATTGCGGATGATGCCATCGCTAAGCTTTCCCTTGCGAGCGAGCGTAAGTCGCAGCCGGCGCAACATTTCGTCTTCTGGGATGGAGATATATTGCTCAGCCATGATTTTTTGGGCACGTGCGAAGAGGTCTTGGTCGATCATCGGGTCAACCGCCGCCGCGCTCCGAACCCACAGGTGTTGAGGATTGTTTACCAGCTTCTGTCCAAGGCGGCGGGATGTACGGTTGTAGACCAGATTCCCGACATAGTTCTCGTTCTTGAGAATCGCCTGGATCATGATGTCGGTCCAAGGACGCCCATGATGATTGGCCACGTTCACTCGATTGAGCTGTCGTGCAATCTCAACGTACGTTTTCCGCTCGACAACGAATTGCTGAAAGATCCATCTGACGACCGCGACTTCTTCTTCAGACCCTAGCCGGAGCCGCACACGGTCCGTTTTCAGAGCCTTGCATTCCCCCGTCGCCAACTTACCTTTCGAACGTTGCTTCTCATCGACCATCTCCCTGTGGAGTCCGAACGTGAGCGGGCCACCCACGCGATAGCCGAGGCCCGCTATCCGGCAGTGACCGGCGTGCACCTTCACGCCAAGCTCTCGGCTATACTCAGCCGCCATGACACGCTTGATGTTCTTTACGATGCTCGACAGCAGGCTTCCATCGTTGTCGAACTGTTCAGCGCAATAGGCAACCTTGATGCCGTTGCGCTTGCAGATAAACTCGTAATGTGCGCTCTCATCAACATCCTGGAACCGTCCCCACCGGCTGACATCGTAAACCAGCACGTGATCAAAATCCGTGTTTCCTGATTGAACATCCTCGATCAATTCGATCAGGCCCGCCCGCCCGTTGATCCTGACTCCGCTGCGTCCTTCGTCGACGTACGTCCGAACGATGGTGAGGTTCCGTTGCTGAGCGTACGCTGCGATGGCCGCAGCCTGGTTCTGTATCGAATAGCGCTGCAGGTCGGTGGACATTCGAACGTACTGAGCCGCGCGAAGTGCCTTCTGGGTCTTTGCCAGTTGCGTATTGCGGCGGATGACAAGCGCATTGACCATGAGCTTTACTCCCGATCGGTCTGCTCGCAGGCCATCCCATCTCTGAACCGACCTCGGTGCAAGGGCTGTCTTTTGGGTGCGGTTCTAATTCGCTTGCGGGTGGATTAGCTGATAGATCGGGTACCACCACCGCTGCGGGTCAAACTGGCGGTTTCGGTTGACGATGCCGTCATAAGCAGAGTTGAGCAGGCAGAAGAAAAGGGTCATCGCGAAGAACACGGCAAAGCCGTCTATGGCTTGGCGGATGTCGGGCCTGACCTTAGCCCGAAGTTGCTTTAGCATTTCACAGCCCCGGCGGCCGATGCAGTTCATTAGTTGCAGTAGGTGTGCACCCGTCCCATGCCAACGTTCATCGATTGGCATCTGGTTGGCGGGGCAATAGGTTGCAGCATTGGGGTGCTGGGGGCCGAAGTGATCGTGTTATCTACGACGATCGGTCGAGACATCATCGCTGCGTTGTCGGAGTCGTCACGCGCTTTTTGTTGAGCAATGCGGCATTGAATGTAGATATCTGTTCCAGGCTTCGCGCCGTAGCCTTTGCAGACTTCGTCGTCCTTGGCTGCGAATTCGGCTTTCTTGGCGGCAATCTCCGCCTCCGACATACCAAGGCATCCGGTCAGCGCAACCGCCAGAACCAGCAACAGCAATCTTGCAGCGTGCATTTTCGATTCCCCAATCCCCTTGCTTGTAGTGTGGCACAGGGGACTGGGGAATGTCCAAGGTGAGGCGGCTATTCCAGAACCTCGTACTCAAAGGCCACGCCCTCCGGGTCGTTCTCCTCGAACCATTTCTCCGCGGCATCTTGGTTTGCGAACACCTTGATGTGCTCGGCATCGCCAACCTGCTTGCTAGTGTTGACGTAGACAAAAACAGTCATTGGTCTCTCTTCAGCTTTCGCTTGCCCCAATGATGACTTTTGCGATCGGGATTAAAAACCCGTTCGACGTGACGGTTCAACGCTCGCATTACGCCGATTCGGGCCAACATCGTCGGGCCGCCGCTTTCAACAACGAGGATTAGCGCCTCCATCGCTGCCTGCCATTCCGGCGCGGAATGTTCAGCCTCGGGCAGCTTCGCGATGTAACTGGCGGCATCCCTCAAGGTGAGGAGGCGCCGGCCACTCGGAAGCGGTATTGGATCCTCAAATGAGGCGGACCACAATCAGGGGACGTGATCCTTCCTGCTACCACCAATGCTGTACGGCTTGTTGAGGAAGTATTCGCGGTTGCCCAGCGCGATTTGCGCCTACTGATCGATGGCGACCGTAATGGCCTGGACGTGCTAGACCGTCTATTTTGTCCATCCTCTGCAGCAGCGCTTCAGCGGAAGTCGTTGAGATTCCTGCTTTTTGGCGCTGCAGGATTTGCTTGCGCTGGCGGCCCAACTGGACGCGCATGTGCTCGATTTCATTGCGGATGTGATCAAGTCCATGGCCCACTGACGGTGAGCCGCTGTTAGCACAAATCAGGAACATTGAGTCAAGGCGGGATAAGTCTCTTCAGCCCTTGGTTGCGCCCCAACCGACGCTATACTTCCGAGGTTCATCATCCGGTTTCATCATGCCATTTACGGTCCCTGAGAGCTTCGCCAAGCTCCGGTCCAACCTAGAGATAACCTTCCCCCAGGCGACGACGGTTTCGACGCGTCAGCAAGGTGTACGCGCAACGATTGCCGACGGCTTCAAGATCATTGAGGACTTCCTCACTGGGTCCTACATCCGCTCCACGATGATTTCACCGCTCAAAGAAGCGGACGTGGATATCTTCGTCGCGCTCGATCCCTCTTATTATCGGCACTACAACGGACAAAATGGCGGGCAGCGCGGTCTGCTCGACTACATGAGGCGCACGCTCCTCAAGACCTACACTTCCACGCCAGACATCTCACGCAACGGCCAGGCCGTGACTATTCGCTTCAGCGACTTCGTCGTGGACGTGGTGGTGGGCTTCCAGCGTCTTGGCGGCGGCTACATCATTGCTAACGCCAATAACAACCAGTGGCTTGAAACCGACCCCAAAAAGCACGTCGAGATAATGGCGACGGCGAACAAGGCTCACAAAGGAAACCTCGTGCCGATCATCAAGATGCTGAAGAGCTGGAATAAGAGCCACAGCTATTTGCTCCGCTCATTCCACATCGAGGTATTAGCACTAGAGGTCTTCCAAAACGTCACGATCACGGATTATCCCTCGGGGATTCGTTTCTTCTTCGACCGAGCGCAGGCCAGGGTCACAGAACAGAATCTCGACCCGGCAGGATTCGGCGATGACATCGGCAGATATTTGAACTCACAAGAAAAAGTTCACGAAGTCATCGACCGGCTTCAGACTGGCTTCAAGCAAGCTGTAAAGGCCGAGAAATATGCCGCCGCCGGAGACCCGATAAGCGCTATTGCCCAGTGGAGAAAGATCATGCCCAATCACTTCCCCGCTTATGGCTGAGTCCACTGGCGAGCGGCCCGCCTCACTGGCCCATAGCAAGATCATCGACGAAGCTAAGCGCCTGGAGGAGTCCACCCTCTATTCCATGAAGGGTCACCACTGCGCAGCAGCCCGGTGGAGGAAGGGCCACCTTTGGCTCGGTTTGCCCTCAGTCGTTATTTCAGGCCTCGTTGGCGCCACAGCTTTCACTAAGCTGGCAGAGCAGCAGCCTTGGATAGGATACCTCGCTGGCGCCTTGGCAATCTTCGTTGCCATACTCTCGGGCGTCACGACCTTCCTAAATCCAAACGACCGGGAGGCCGCACACCTGTCCGTCGCCCACGGCTACGACAAGCTCAACAATGATGCTCGATTCTTTCACTCGATTGTATGCTGGCAAGGGGAGTCTGAAGAATTTTTGACCGCCAGGCTCCGGACGCTAATCGATGAAAAGGACAAGTTGAACGCCAACAGTCCGCAGATTCCGGATTGGGCCTACAAAAAGGCAAGGAAGGGCATCGACGCAGGAGAGACGAAATTCGAAGTCGACAAAGAAGAGCCACCCCCGCCTACCCCATCAAAGCCTCATGGCGCACCCGATGTGTTGCCACCAAGATCCCCGCCGGCACCTCGCGGACCTTTTAGATCGGGTATTCGACTCAAGCCAACCAACAAAAGCTAATCGACTCTCATGTGCTTCGGCCAGAGCACGAGCTCAACGACTAGCTTCATGACATCGGCTTCGCCAGGTCCTTTGAGTTGGTCGCAGACCACGGCTCCGACACGCCTTCCAGATTTCCTCGAATTGTTCATCCCGCACGTCGCGCGGGTTGAGTGAAGCTTGAGGCGGTAGGGGTATATATCAGGTGGCAAGCACCAAATTTACACTCCGACCCATTCATGGCTTACTGAGACCATGTGGAGGGCAGCAGGCTATGTCTTTCGATCTAGATTTTGTTGAGACTTTTCAGTGGTTTTCCTTCCTAGGATTCATGGCGCTCTCCATTGCCGTCCTGGCAAGAGACCACGCCCACCAGATCGCGATCATTTGGTACATCAACACATTGTTCTTCGTTTTCTTCGTATGCATCGGCTTCGCTGCAGAAAGCAGCAACGTCCGCCTGACCGAGGTATGCGGGTCATATGAAGACACGTGCAAGCACATCTACAAGATGCTCATCAGTCTCGATGATGAGGTCAATCTCCTTCTTTTTGGTCTCGCACTTGCGATCGTTCCTCAGCTGCTGACCTACGTTTTCGGAATCCTCTCCGGCTCAGCCGCGACGCCCCGCTACGTCTCATTGGCTGGAAAAATCGCTTTTTGGAGCTGGATAAAATTCATTGCTGGCCTCGCCGGGATTTCCAGTGCCGCCCCCTTTGCGACATGGCTTGCGGGCAAACCGGTTAGCGTCGAAAGCCTCTTCGCCGGGATAATTTACATATCCTTCGCGTTTGTATTTGCCGCGATCTATGTCCTTCTCACCGAAAGGATTCCGGCGGTTATTAAGGCATGGTCTGGCAAAGTTGGAGATTTCGCAAATCGGTTTGTCACCCGCATCCACAAGTTCGCCACTAGGAATTTACCGGCGACACCTGAGCCCCATCCGCACAGCCTGACCAGGCAAGCCCTAATACAGTTTCTGAAATCAGATGCAGTATACGATTATGTCGTGCAGGATAAACCAAAGGCATAAAATGTTTTACCAGTGCGAATCTCTCGGTAGCAGCAGCAACGAGGTATATCGGCGTGTATGACTTTGGAAGGTCGCCTTAACCAGACACTTGCAATATGCTGACGACTCGCCCGCTTCATGCGGGCTTTTTATTGATACAAACTTTCCGACGCGGGCTTCGCCACTCCCTGAACATCTTAAAGCTTTCTACTGACGCGAATGGCGATCGACGACGTACGCCCTTCTTGTGGCGGCAGCTTAAGGTCACGATGTGGCAGAACGACGCTCGGAGCCTTGGCCTCGCGACGATGGCGCGTCCAGTGAGATGGGTGGAATTGGACTAGCTCTAGCCTTCGATGGAGACGTTTCTCTCGAAGAGCCGTAATGGCCATTGAGCCATGGCGCCAACACCAGATCAGGTTTCCCCGTTCGGCCCTCGATATTTGACCTCGGCTTTGGCGGCTTCGAGGGTTTGTCCCTGCCAAATGTTCCTTCCTGAGCTTTGTAAGGTAACACCCTTGGACAGGTTATCGACCACCAACATCATCACAGGGCTTGATGGCTGGGCATCAAGTTACTGCTTCCTGTCCCTCGCCTCTAGGTCGCCAGCGCTAGACCACGGCACGAGGTATCTGTGGATTGCAATGGTGGTGATGCTTGCGATGGTCCATCGAGCCCTAATGTGAGGCAAGAAAGATCAGGGTGAGGCATTGAGCCCTGACCTAGCCCTTTTGCCCGCGTAACCCTTGTAGTTGATCCGGTGTGAGGTGATCGGGCTTCTAGGTCACTTGGAGCACTAGGGGCAAGTGGTCCCTGCTGGCAGCCTAGCCTTCGCCCTTGGGCAATTGAGGATGAGTGGGGAGAAGCATCAACGTCTGTATCAGTACTCTAAGCCGGGGCTCTACCGGTTAGTGCTTTAGGGCGACCTGGAGCTTGCATTAGTGGAAGCGAAAGAAATCGAGTCAATTCGCTTCGTGGATCACTGGCGCGTACTCATTGACGCGTATGTCGGTTTTTGGACGCGAAGCAGAAATCATAAGCTCGATTCGGAGCCTTACCGGTTGTGCGCTAGAACGCCCCCAGAGTGGATGGTCGATGTCCTTCCGAAGCCATTTTTATAGTAGCGGTAGTGACATGAGTGATCACGTCCCCTGATTGTTCGGGAATTTCAGGAAGTAAGTAAAATGCTCGCCGTCGCCCTCCAAGGTGCGGCGGGCCTTTATTTTGTGAGTTTCCCGAGTGTCAAAGCGGACCGAGATGCCGGGGTTCATTAAGCCCCAGCTTGCCACCCCGAAGCCCAAGGCGCCAAAGGGCGACCAATGGCTTCATGAAATCAAGTTCGACGGCTACCGCTTGCAAGTTCACGTAAACAGCGGTCAGAAGAAGGTGTACACCCGCACCGGGCTGGACTGGACTAAGCGCTTCTCCACAATCGCTGGCGCTCTCGACATTCCCGGCCAAGCAATCATCGATGGAGAAGTGGTTGTAGTCCACGAGGGCCGCGCCAACTTTTCCGAACTTCAAGCCGAACTGGCCGCAGGCAGACAGGATCGACTGGTTTTCTACGCATTCGATCTTCTCTGGCGCAACGGAGACCTTCGAGGGCTGCCGCAGATCGAACGCAAACAACTCTTGTTAGACCTGCTCGGCGAAAATGACATCGAACTGCCCGTACTGTTTTCCGAACATCTCGTCGGAGACGGTCAGAAGATGTTTGAGCATGCCGCGAAGCTGAATTGGGAGGGCATTATCTCTAAGCGGGCGGACGCCCCGTATCGGTCGGAGCGAAATGAGAACTGGCTGAAGATCAAGGCGGTTCACAAGGGCAAGTTTCCGGTCATCGGGTTCGTCAAAGACCCTAGCGGCGTCGCGGCGCTCTATCTCGGCAAGAAGGAAGGCAACGAACTAGTTTACCTTGGCAAGGTCGGGACAGGCTGGTCGCGCACTGTATCAAGCCAGATCAGGAAGCAACTCGACACGGTGGTTAGCCCGAAGTCGAAACTTACTAGATCGATCAGGAAGCCGAAGGCGACATGGGTAGAACCGAAATTCTTTGCCGACGTTGAGTACCGAGACATCACATCGGAAGGCTTACTGCGTGCCAGTTCGTTCAAAGGACTTTCTCGGAAAGATCAATCCTGATTGCCTCACCTGTTTCGGATTGGGATGGGTATGCGAAAATCATCCCAAGCGGGCTTGGAGCGACGAGCTGGGTTGCCAGTGTGGGGCGGGCATGCCGTGCGAGTGCGTCAGTGCTGACGGGCTTGAGGAGCCCGACATCAGTCAAGTTATCGAAGCCCCGCCAACGCGCCATTAATGTCGCCTTTTGAATGTCCAGCGGAAGTGGCGCAGACCAGCCCACGACTTCGCCTTTGACCCATATCGGACCCGTTGACCCCAGAGACCACGATCCGTTTTCTGCACCGGATCATTGGCTCTCGGATTGGTTGCGGAGCTTGGCTTGGCGGCAACGAACAGTGTCGCACCTGATCCCGCTGCTCAGAAGTCTATTCTATCTTGTCTTACCTCGCCGCGCAGACCAGGGAGGTATAGAGAGCCGTAAAACGTCAAAAGATCCTGCCGGCCGCTACGTGAGAGAAATTGCAGCAGAACGTCTCGATATTGCGTCAGTACGTCTGTTACTTGATCAGGTGTGTCCAATCTAGTCGGCATCTGAGACTTGAGATTCTCAAGACGTTTGATAGGGGACGGATGGGTGCTGGAAACTGAGAACATCTTGACCTCAGATCGAGCCGCCCCCACAAGCTCAAAAAAATGTAAATAAGCAAACACGTTAAAAGCAGCTACCGCTAGGGCCTCGCGTTGTTTCTTGGAGGTTACATTCTTGATGGCATGTAAGTCAGCCGCGTACTCTTCCTCGTGAGCATATGTCCGAAACTCTGCATCTTGAACCGAGGCACTCGGAGAATTGGAAGCAAGGTGTCCCAGCAGAAGGTGCGCTAGCTCGTGGCCGAATGTGAACTCGATCATTGCGTCTACAAACTGACGGATACGAGCTTCCGTTCGAGGAGGGAGAAATCCTCGAGGATCGATATCAAAGTCGAGCGCCTCGCTTCCGTTCATGATGCGAACTGCAATGCATCCGGCTAGGATCTGATCACTGAGTTCAATGCCATGCTTCTCCCCGTGAATGCAAATTGTCATGAAATAATAGAACTCTCTCAGTGCTTCTGACAGGATGATTACGTCACCTAAGAGTGTTCTGACGCAAATGGCGTTTGCTTCGTCAACTGGCGCGAACCCAAATGGGACCGACATCGCGATATGGCGGTCGCGACGCGGGAGTAAACGGATGTAACGTTTGGCCGGTGCATTAAAGCGATGATAGTAACTCGTAAGGGTCCATTCACGACCACCAGCCTCGAATAGCTTTCGGCGTGCAGACATCACCCTGGTCATGCGCGCTGAATCGGCGATGGCATTTGCTCTAACGCGAAGCAAACAATCATTAGCGCTCTTGAGTGCTCGCAGCCTCAAAATCTCGGTCTTCGAACAAAAAGGCACGAAGAGTCCTTCTTCAAAACTGAGGTCCTCATCTTTCGGACCGAAGTCGGTTATGTAAAAAGATCCATCCTCACCATCAAGAATTACGCCATCGGCGGCCCGGCGGGCTCCTGGGAACATTGCAAGGGCTTGCCGTATTTTTTGTTCGTCCATTTGAAATCCGCAATAAACGGAGAAAACGCCTCAAACACTTTGTATGGAGACCATGTTGAGTTCAAGCACGGCCACGCGCTCAAAAGCCGGAGCGGGCCGCGGCAATCGCCCTGGCGTGATGCCGCTAAGTAACCCTTGAAACTTCCGGCTTTTGCGCATGGCCGGTCCAAAACCTAATCGCGATGGGTAATCAAGCCACTTACACCGCAATTAGCTGTTGTCTGGTGTTGGCCCTGAGCCGTCCAATCGCACGACAATTCGAGCGTCGGCTGTCAGACGGACACCGGAAGTGGGGCAATCCGCGTACACGAGGGCAGAGTTTGACCCGAAGCGGGCATGCCAACCGCACCGACCAAGGTCGTTGAAAATGACGGACCCTGTCCACTTTAAAGGCATTGGGTCAAGGGAGGAACCGGAAACATCCGGCGATGCAGTTCACCCTGCCCTGTGGCCCGGTAAGGTCCCGCTGAGATGACGCCGCAACTTGTACGATCCCGATCGAGGTAATGAAAAAAAAGCGATACTGGATCGGCGCCGCCCAGCTACGTGATCCCAGAGTCGTTTGAACCATGCCAAATGGACCGCCACTCCCCTACTGTGGGCGCGATGCGTAGAGCGCACATAGCGTGGACGCAACGTGCTGGTCTTTCTAACGGAGGGAACGAGATCCTTAACCTCTTGGCTCACATGCACGACGGGGGGATCCTCGATATCCTTCGGGCGGACGATGCCATCAGCGCGTGGTTCGTTGTTATGACTATCCCTCTCTGGTTCGCCGCGCTGATCCTGCACAGATACGATGTGTGACGCCTCCTGAACTGGATTGCGTTCATCTGGTTCGGGCCGGGCGCGCTCCTGCTGGGTTACAGGAGCGGGCACCTGTGACCTCGCGACCGAGCTTGCAGTCTGCACGTTAGGCCTGGGATGCAGACAACGACGCGCCGTTTCGATTTCGGCATCGCTGGCGCCGTGACTTCGTGCCCACTTCTCAGCGGCTGCTTCCGAGTATGGCGACATAGAAACGTACAACGGCGCAGGAGACACCAGCCGTGGCAGTCTGGCTGAGCGCAATCAATGCTGCAAAAGCCAGGATTGCTCGTCTCATCATCGCGATCCCCCGTGACACTAACGCAGCAACTTCAAACGCCTCTCTTGATTCCGCTCGCCACCGGTCTTGGGATGAAGGTGTGCGGACCACACTTGTCAGGAAAAAGTGGCACCCATCCAGCTCCGCCGTCCAGTCATCGGTGGGGAGCACAGGCGAAAAATTCGGTCCGAACGTTTACAGATTATCTATAGAAACGCATCAAATGATGCATTGGTTTTGCGCGAGTGATTTCTACAAAGATTCATTCGAACAAACGCTAAAGTTTAACAACCCTTCTCCCAGAAGCGTCTTGCAATTTATTTCGATATTTCGGCGGCGCCGTCGTCGACATGGCCACTGAAGAACGCTGACCGCTCGCTCGAAGCGTTACGTGTCTGCTTCTGGCCCTCAGCCGACGTACCGTACTGTCTGGCAGATGTCCGTTAATTGCCTCCAAAGCGGACCTGACTTCTGTACGCGTCAACGTTGGTGCTTGAGACAAGCGAGGATCATCCAGAGCCGCAACGCTAGAAATAATTGCTCGTGGCGTATTCATGCGGCGGCCTTGTCTTCCTTATCAGCACCGCGGGCGACGATCCTAATGGCGTCATCGGACAATGGCCGCTGGAGAGCCTTAGCCTCATCCCAGGACGCGCGCATCCAGACGTCGCGCTCCTCGACGCTCAACAGGATCACCGGCATAGCTTTCGGATGGATCGGTTCGACAATGGCGTTCGGCGATGTCGTAAGAAATCCGTAGACGTTATGCGGACCGGGGACCGGCTTCGATTTGGTACCACGATCGCCCTTGAACTCGGTCCAGATGCCAGCGAAGCAGGTTAGTGGGCGATCGTCATTGATTGCGAACCAGACGACGTCCTTTTTCTTAGTCTCGGGGTTCGGCTCGGGCGCATACTCCGCGAAGCTGTTGAACGGCACGAGGCAACGGTTTTCCGGCTTCAGCCAGCCCCTCCAATGCGGCGAGGAGGTGTTGCGGATATTGGTCACCGGCGGTCCGCCCGTCCGCGGCGGTGGCGGCATGCCCCAGCGCATCAGGACGAGTTCGCGCTCGGCCCCGACCTTGCGCACGACCGGTGCAAGATAATCGGGAAACACGCCCGGCATCGGCGGCAGATTACCAACATAGCGGTTCATCACGCGGAATAGCGCGCGGATGGCTTCCTGGTTTGTGGTGATGCTGTAGAGATTGCACATTTATCGAGAGCCGCCGCTCCGCTAGTCTCCGCTACCATGCAAGTCTTTCAGCTTCCGCATGTAGTAGCCCTGCCTTTGAAGCGATGACCTAATCTCCTCGCTGACTTTGATAACCCGTTTCTTGCTCTTGCGCCATTTTCCCGGCAGCGCAATAGACGGTATCGGAGATCCCTTCCTCACAACGAGCAGATCACGTCTGGTGTTCAAATACACATCCATATGCCTGTCTCCCAAAACGACTGAGCTTATCGCTTGTGAGCAGAGCACGGGTTACCCAAAGGCAACACCGATCTAGTGTTGTGCGCCCTCCCAATTTACCGCTGGTAAGAAGCGCAGCGTAGCGCTTGACCAAGCTAAAGCGGCACAGGCCCAATAAGCAGCTAGGTCTCGTGGATTGCGCAGGGGCTTTGATGGCGCTGTAATTGCCACCGATGAGCACCAAGAAGCGCGAAGTGATCTGGGGCGGTCGGATCATGGGTGCGGATATGCGCGCCGAAATGGCCCGCCAAAACGCTAGGAAGGCGGCCCGTGCGGCAGACCGAGCCGAGGCAGAAGCGTGGTCGGTCCGCATGGAAGGCTACGGCGGCCCGGCCCAGCCGTCACCAACGATATGCCAATGCCTGAACGGAGGCTACGGCTGGCTGGAGATCGAATGCTGCCGATGCAAGACAAGGGCAAGCTTGCCGTTGGATGCTATCCGCAGGGCTCGTGATACGCCGATCTGGAAGCTAGAACCGTCCTTCCGATGCCGGTCCTGCGGCACGCGCCGTTACAAGCCGCCGGTTCGGATGATCAAGTTGACCGAGCAGCGGGAGATTACGCCGTACAAATGGGTGCATCCTGATGAGGAGCGGTAGTCCTCGATTGTAGCCCTCAGCCTCGTCTTATGCGAACGATCTGCAAAGCTGCGGGGCTCGGCTTCCTCCTCTGATTTGAATGAGGAGCGCATATGAGAGCCGATCGAACGGTTGAAAGAAATCATCTTCGCCAATGGCGCACGCTCATTGCAGAGTACGAGGCCGTCAAGAGGGGAAGATCCACAGCATTCCGTAGTGTGCGCGATTTTTATGTGTACCACGGGACATGCTCGCAGACCTTCCGAAAGTATTATAACCGCTATCGGGCGAGCGGGCTGGCAACTGATCTGTTCCCGCGACGACGTGGCCCGAAAAATCGGCAGAAGTCAGAAGCTGAAGCATCTCATGCAAAAGAGGCCCTTTTTAAAGTATTACATTCTCCGCCATCCGATTTTGGATTCAATCGAGCAACATGGAGGCGTGCTGACCTCCAGCAAACCCTGAAAACGACAGGGGTCATGCTGAGCAAGCGGGACATTCAATCCATCTTTAAGGCGGCTGGGTATAGATGGATGAAAGCCAAACAGGTCCTAACAAGCAGAGACCCCGAATATCGAACCAAGCTCGATAGTGTGAAGTCCATCCTTCAAGGCTTGAGGGAGGACGAGGGGTTCTTCTCGATTGATGAATTTGGCCCAGTCGCGGTCTTGAAACGTGGTGGACGCAAGCTCATAGCCCCTAACGAGAATGCGACCGTGCCTCAGTGGCAAAAATCGAAGGGAGTTGTGATCATCACCGCCGCCCTAGAACTCTCCACTAATCAAGTTACCCACTTCTACTCAGACAAGAAAAACACAGCAGAAATAATCAAGCTGCTAGACTTACTGCTCGATCAAAATCGTCATTTGTCGCGGCTGTACCTGTCTTGGGATGCGGCTTCGTGGCACATATCCAAACAGCTCACGCATCGTATCGCATCTAACAATGTCATGGCGGAGGTGACGGGCTCGACCCGCGTCGAAACTGCACCGTTGCCCGCGGGCGCGCAATTCTTGAATGTCGTTGAAGCAGTCTTCAGCGGAATGGCGCGAGCTATTCTTCACAACAGCGACTATTCATCTGCGGGAGAAGCCAAGCGAGCGATCGACAGATATTTCTCAGAACGTAATGCGTACTTTCGCGAGCATCCAAAACGAGCGGGAAAAAAGATTTGGGGCAATGAGCGGGGAACGATAGCCTTCTCGGAGAGCAGTAACCACAAGGATCCGAGATATAGATAGCTCTCCTAGAAAACGCCACACCGTGGGTCGCTTAGGACCGAAACTCTGATGACTGACGTACTAGAGCCAAGGCATTAGGCTTCATTGCCGTACATTTAACCCAGAGCGTCGAATTTCACCGCACTCTCCTCGCGCAAGATGCCTATGAAAACCCCGCCACACGATCCACATATCGCTGACGTAGCGCCAGCCGGACCAGCTCTCACTGAATATGACGAGAAGCACACGATCACGTACATGCGCGTGCTGGATGCTGATCAACAAGGCGCCGACTGGCGTGATGTCTCTCGGATCGTGTTGCGCATCGACCCAGACACCGAGGCGGATCGGGCGCGGCGAGCGTTCGAAAGCCACCTCTCGCGTGCCAGATGGATGACCGAGCAAGGTTATCGCCATCTTTTGCGACGCGGCGGCTGATCATCGCGAAGCCCTGCGGCAGGCGGCGCTACGAGCTGCCGAATCGCATGATGAAGTTGACTGAGCGGCGGACCCGGGGTCATTCATGGTGGATTCACTTAAGCGACTACAAATATTGGCTGGGGGACTCAGCAGCCGCTCGGAGCAGCTGTGAGCTCCCAAATCGAGAACGTCCAATATCGCTATCGTCCGCACAGAGTGTGCACCACGCGAACCGTGATCAAGCGAGGGTACCACGGGCGCCGGGTTGTTAAGCGCGTGCGAGTCTGCCGCACCAGGTGATTTCTCTCTCTAAGAACGCGCCGCTGTCATATGGAGCCCAGGCAGCGGCCTAGAGAGAAACGCCCAAGAGGGCGCGACAGCGCGAGGTGCTACCGCTTACCTTTACGCACAAAGCCCGGCAGATGGCCGGCTTCTAAGGGTGCAATCACAAGACCAGATGTCAGCTCTGGGCGCTGCAGCAGACGTGTGCTCATACCCTCGAAAACTTCGCCTTTTTGGACCCAAAGCGGTAGTCACCCGTGGCAAAAACTTACCGGTTCCCCGCCGCCTTGCGTAGCAGCATGTGAGCTAGCTTCTCTGGAACAAATTTCTGTGATTGCCAATCGGCTTGCGTAGCGACGCACACATAAAAGGAAATAGCACGACACATAAATCAAGAAGGGGAGATGATGATGTCACGCAAATGCTCTGTGGTGGGCGTGGCTGTGCTCGGCGCCCTGTCCGTCACCCCGGTTTATGCGGGGGGCCTCTTCGATAAACCGTTCGATAGGGGGGGCGCTCTGAGCATCGACAAGCCCTTCGATAAGGGGGGCGCTCTGAGCATCGACAAGCCCTTAGATAAGGGGGGCACTCTGAGCATCGACAAGCCCTTAGACAAGGGGGGCACTCTGAGCATCGACAAGCCCTTAGATAAGGGGGGCACTCTGAGCATCGACAAGCCCTTAGATACGGGGGGCACTCTGAGCATCGACAAGCCCTTAGATAAGGGGGGCACTCTCAGCATCGACAAGCCCTTAGATAAGGGGGGCACTCTCAGCATCGACAAGCCGTTTAGTAAGGGCGGCACTTTAAGTATCGATAAAGTCGATGCTAAAACGTGGGAAGCGATTGGAGTTGTAGCCGCCGTCGTAGTTGTCGGCTGGGCCGCGTGCATCGACGGCTGCGCTTTTGTCGCAGGCATAGTACTCGATGGCGCCACGGTCGGTGCGTCGGGCGGCGCTGTAGCTATTCCGCTAGTTGCGTACGAGTTCGGCCAATCCGGCGGCCCATCTCAGAATAGGAAATCCGGCGGCCCACCTCAAAACAGCACCGATACTACCTCGCGCCCTTCGGAAAACACGGCAAAGGGATCAGACAAAGATCTCCTTGCTCCCACCAAAACGTATCCAAAGTACTATTCTGTGAAAGATTATCCGAGCCCTGAGGGCATGGCGAACGCAATTCCGAAGGTTTCCTTCAAGTCGTTGTCGGACGAATGGGCTGATGCCCTGCTGCAGTTTTCCTATCCATCACCCAGCGCGAAACCTCGAGTGCCTACTGCAGCTGATCCCGCAGGCGGCGTGTTCACGTCTCCACGATCCGGTTTGACGAAAGATGCGGACAGCCTATACGGCAAAGGAAATGCGCGAAGACTCCATGCTGCTACGGACTATTTGGTGAAGCCAGGCACGGAGATTTACGCAACGATGACCGGGACTGTCACACGAATTGATGGCCACACAGAAACGAATTTTCCAATGGTGACCATAGAAGCTATCGACGGCACGAAGTCGCGCATCCTGTATGTTGACCTCGATCCTTCGTTGAAAAAGGGCGCCAAGGTTATAGCCGGAGAAACCAAAATCGGAACTGCTGCAGACCTGTCAAAGGCAGACGAGTACAAAGGTGTTCCCAACCATGTACATGTGGATTACACAGATAGACAGGGGCGGCGGTTCGATCCTTTCCTGAACATGTATGTCGATGACAAAACTTCTGAAGCGGCAGCTGGCAAGGCGGATTAGGTCACGGGTCGCAAGCGAAGCTGATCATTTGCGAAGCTCGACCGCTTCAACCGAGATGCGGCTAGTCTCTACGGAGATCCATTTGTAGCCCAAAGCGGCGATTACGGAATGTCCGTTCTGGCGCCGCTCTTGGGGGGCAAGCGGACATTTGTCAGGCGGACGTTGTGTGTGTACCCGGCCTAGTCAAGCTCTTTACCGGCCAAGTAGTCTACGGCCGTCTTTCGACATAATGAGCTCTTTGCGCAGGCCAATCGCGCCGCTTCGTTGAGCCTTGCTTCCTCTGAACGGGCATAGTCGTGCGCGTGCCACTGGTAGCCGACATAGGCGGCCAGCAGCATTGCTATCGGGTATCGCCAGGCAAAGAAGCTCTCTCTGAGGCGCGGCCACTTTTCGCCGCCCCAGAAGAATCCTCCCACTAACAAGAGGACCAGAATCAGCCAAATACCCACCCGCGCGGGGTGTGGCAGCAATCCAGTCAATACGTGGTTGGCCAGTTCGGCGATCATCAAGGCCGTCCCCCAAACTGCTACCGCTCGAATGACCAAGTCCCACCACTCCTCCCCGGCGCTTCTTTGAGGTTTCCTCGAACTATCCATTTGCTTTCCCCGTCAGCGTTGGCGAAGCAAATGTAGACTATAAGTCCCGCAACGTTCTATCTCAAAATGGGACTCAAAGTCCGTAGACCAAAAGTCACCATCACGCCCCTCTTCCGACCATGGAAGATGGGACTGGCATCATCAGGGTGGTGGCGGAGACGGTTCGCAGAGCCAGGAAGGCGGCTGGCCTGTCCCAGGAGGACTTGGCGTTAGAAGCAGGCGTTGATCGGACCTATATCTCCCAAGTGGAGCGCGGGAAGCGAAACGTGACAATTGTCGTTTTGGCTCGCATTGCGAAAGCCTTGAAGACTACCCCAGACAGGTTGCTAGTGTCCGGCAAGAAGGGAAAGGCATAACGCTGCCCTGGGTAGAGGCTTTGAGTCTCCTCCCCCATCATGCACTGCCGCTTGGTTAGATTTAGACCACCAATCCCTCATCGGGCATGAAGGTGGGACGTGGAGACGGCAATATGGTGAGACGTGAAGTTGGCCCGGTGACAGGAGCTGCTTCCCGGTCACTTCGAGGCTAAGTCTAAGGAGTGACCTACTTGATCACCATCCTACTCCATTACCCACAAGGCCGGGTGACGATGGGGGGATTACTACCGTTCCCACCTCCCCAATCAGACCTTGACCGAAGCCCCTCAACACCGGCAGTGCTTTAGGCTCCCCCCTGAGACTCACTCTCCATTAGCAGAGGCGTAAGCGAAGAAGTGCCCGTCAATTGGGCCCAAAATCAAATTTTAACACTCCCGCGGCCGTGCCCCGTCCGGAGCTCCAATTCGTATTCCATGGCAACCTTCGCGGCCTCGACATCAGACCGGCGCACCAAGACCGCATCGTGAAGCGGCAGCGCGGGAACTCCGGTCTTGTATAGGTTGGTGATGACGGAGATCAGAATATCGCTTTCGTGCCGCATCAGCTTGTAGCCGAGCCCTGTGCCGAACAGGTGCGCGATCGGCGCGTGCTTGGCCTCGATCATCCGGACCGCCTCGCGCAGCTTTATGCCCTCCGGAAAGCTCCCGCGCGTTTCCTCAGGCCAGTTGCCCAGACTGCCGTCTGCGAACAGCAATGCATTGATCAGGACTTTCCAACCATCGCGGCATGCCCCGTCTCCGAGTACGTCGTATATGTCATTCGTTGGCAGTTCGGCTCGCGCGATCACGTAGGCTAGCCTCGGATAAAGCTGCTGGTAATCGACGTCCGCGATCCGCGGGACCGAAACTGCCCCTCTAGAATCCACTATTTAGCCTTTGCGCATCCGGCAAGGAAGGTCTTCCACATTGGATCATCCTTCCCCCGAAGCTCCAATTCATCTCGTTTTGCCTGATACTTCAGATCGCGCGTTCGCTTAGCGCCGTCGGTCTGGGACATCTCTCTGCCGGTCGCCGGGCTTACAAGGTCAGAGCCCTTCGGCACTTCCTTCATTCGAAACTCGACCCATCTTGCCCAGCATTCCGCCACTACGCGATCTTGTCCGTGGCTTTCCTGCGCGAAAAGATGAACGAACGTGGCGAAGAGCAAGATCGTCAGAGTACGCAAAGCCAACCTCCTCCCGATGAGCCGCCCAATCCGAGCATTAAGCCGCCACTTTAGGCAAGCGATCAAGAAATGATCTGGCGTTAGCAATTTGAGCTTTGATGAACTCCTTCGGATCAGAGCCTACGTCTACCCCTAAGGCTTTGCAGGCCTGAAAAATATTTTCTGCCGCCTTATCGGTGATCGCTCTATCCTTCGCATTGACAAGAAGCACAGACATGATGGGGAAATTGTTTACAGCGCAGTAATCAGTTAACCTGCCCATCGCATGTCCCATCTCGTTCTTGGCTATTAACCCCCATGGAATTTCTGGTCTGAGAGAAGTCCAGACATCGCCATAAGAAACAAAGCCATCTGCGGAGTTCGGAGCCAGCTCTTGAATTTTGGCGAAGAGTTCAGGGCCGGTTATCGCCTCTCCGACGCTAAAGTGTCCTCGCTCATCGTCCCCATACCAATAGCTTCTTTCGATAACGCCATCTCCGCGCCAGGGTAATGGCGTTAAGATTGGCTCTAATAGAAACCTAATGCCCCACTCTGTTTGTATCTCTTCATCGGGGTCGATGGCCTCTCGGACGGCGGGCTCCCAAGCCTTAACAAGGCCTTGAAGGTAGGAAGGCTCTGAGTGTTTCTCATGCAGTGCGACATAGATGCCGTTTACCACACCTGCCTCGGCGTGCTCTTTCGCCACTACCCAAGTGCCACTCCAAAAAGTACCGTCGGAGTTTCGAACAACGCCGCCCGCGGATTGACATACAAGGTGAATGCCCTTGATTGGTCGGCCACGATTATCAGACGCTGAGGAAATTTTCTTAGGTGGTTTCTGCCGCGCGATTTCCGCGTCGCAGAGCGCAACGAGTTCATCCTTACTTTTTTCAAGTGCCCGCTTGCGAATAAGTTCTAAGTCTTGGATGCTTTTCGTGGAGAGCTTTTCTGATGTCCAAACGAAATCTTTGAGAGCTTTCAACATCAACTTGCTCCATTATTTCGATTCTTCACCCCGACAGGGCTAATTCATTGAGAAGATGCACTGGCGAACGCTTTTTTTAGCCGCGGATTGTGATGTCAATCGCGTCCGGCGACACATCGTATTTTCGGGCCAATGCTTCTTTGGCTTCCTTGATGGTAAGGACTAGTTGGCCGGGAGTGGGAGGGGCGAGCTGCGCGCTCGCATTTTCGAATTGTGCCGTGGTTGGGTCCAAGATTTCGGTCCAGAGTGCCTCCTTTAGAAAACCGTCACCTGTGCCTCTGAACCCACGACCTTCTACATGGAATGGAGTGAGCCAACTCTGTCCACCCTCAGAGTTTCCCGATTGCTTGAGTGCTTCGCGGTTGGCTTTGAATGCTTTCAAAATGGAAGGTTGCTTATAAAAACTGAGCAAAAGGTCCTGGCCGTCAGAGCTGCTCGGGCCCACAACAGCAACCACATCACTGTCGGACAGCCCACTAAACGTGTCATTGGATGGAGAATAGGCAAACGAAATACGACCCTCGGATTTGGCTGAGCTGTATTTGATAACGCAGCGGACCGGTTTGCCTTCGTAAACGAACCGAACGCGCTGGCCTCGAGGAACTCCCTTGGATGAAATGATCTCCAACTTGCCGTATCTGCGCGAAAGCGCTGCGTGTGCGAGCTTGATAGCCTCGTTCAAATCGGTGCTCATATAAACCTCCTACATCTTATAACGAATATCACTGATGATAGAATAGCATATCATGCGAGGTTGCCGTAGATAGGCGACACGGATGAGGCATGATTGGCTAGCCGCACCATCAACCATCTGTCGCGATCGACGAACGAGATTGCCACGAAGTTGCAGAGGATGACCTCGATGGCCAGTTCGAACTTCCGAGCGTCCGCGGCTTTGCGAGCACGGACACGCTGCTTACGGGATTGCTCAAGCGCACGAAGCTCCGCAGCTAAAGCGTCAATGATCTCTCGCAGGCGATCATCCGAGGCACGCCAACGATTTTCCAAGGTGACCGGCTTTAACATGGCTATCGTGCGCGAAGTGAGCGGGATAAATCACCAACATTGACGGATGTGATCCCCGTCACCCGATCTCTGCTGTAAGCGACCTTTTCGCGAAAGTTGGGAGCGTTGACCCAGGCTATTCAGCTCGTACGTTGGACGCGTACGACGGCTTAGTGTACCCTGGCACCCTGCTGCCGGATTAGAATGCTGTTCCCGTCGCCACCATCAATCACTTCGTAGCCGGGCTCCAGCACAATCCATTTTCCCGCCTGCTGACTGCCCGGCTGACCACGCTTCGCGATCACTACACCATTAAATTTGAGGAAAAGATCAGTTTCAGTCCCTTCGTATTCCAGCTTGCCTCTACTGGTCATGGTCATCACCTTCCTTTTGACAGCGACGGATGCCCGCCGTACCGCTTGACCTTAAGCGCCAACACGCCGTCGAGATGTTTCTCCGTAGCCCATTCGCACCGCTCCTCGATGGCCTGCCCGATCAGCCTCAACACCCTTCCCGTGCTCCTGGCATAGGTGTGCAGCTCGATTCTGAATGCCCGGCCATTCTTATCCTGCTGGGGCCAAACGCGATGATAGCCGCTAGCAAGCCGATGGGCAGCCTTTGCGACTTGGACCAGACGAAACTCCTTCACGCGATGGGAGCCGGGGTCTTCCTCGATAAGGACGGTGATGGCGAGGTGGATGGCAAGAAGCCGCTCCGGCTTTATGGCTTTCTTGCGCAGACGTCCGAACGCGATGGCGGCGCGTGTCTTCGCTGACAGTCCGCGGAGTCGCGTGGCGATCTCGTATGGCGATTGCTCCAGGAGCAGCGCAAGCCGAGCAACAGCATCCTTGATCTGCGGGTCTGTTTCTAGGCGGGGTTTGACGTACGAAGTCGCTGCAGCAAGATATGGCTTCAGCTCCGCGCCTCGATAGCTGCCATGCCAATGACTTCCGTGCCGAGCCCGATGCTCGACATGACGCTTGCAGTGAAACGATGCAAAACCTTGTGCCGCGGACCTCATGGTTCGCTGACGGCAACCTGGAATAACGCATCGCTGATCTTCGCTCGGCCTTGATCTTACTGACCGCGTAGGCATCACAATGTTGGACCAAATCCCGCAAGGGGGGCACCAATATTTCGGCCCTGTTGATCACGCGCCGTTTCTGCAAGCTGGCGTGCGACTTGGAATTCGGCCATCGACTCCGCTTCTTCCGTCGTGAAATGCACGGGGACGAGCTTCAAATCTTTGACTTCAATCGACTCGGCTATCTCCATCCAGACATCGACGTAGGCCGGAGTCCTCTTGGAGCTATTCTTCCATCCCTCGCTTTTCCAATTCCATAGATCCTTTCTAAGTGCATCGACTATGTACATGCTCGTTGTTTGAAGCAAAATCGTACTTGGCTTCGGCAATTTCGAGCAGAGATCACGGACGGCATGTACCAGCGCCTCGTTGTGATCGCTTTTTTTCGAGTCCACCGGCCCTGAGCCTTGCCTGGTGATCTCGCCGCCCCGCCCCCACTGAATGATCCAGCCATAACCGGCCGGGACGTTGGTGCGCGGTAGAACCGTTCTTTGATCAGTACCGGCAATGGTCGCGATATGAAGTTTCCCTTTCTCCAACTCAATCTCTGACCCAACTCTTTTCACCGAAGTCTCCTCGTTATTAGACAAAACGCTTTGACTGAATAGGCTGCATGCCGCGCGTTCGATTTCAAGAAGCGCCCGGTCTAGAAGTGCGTCGTGTTGCGGTATTGCCACATCAGGAAATCGCTCAATGCGTGGGAAATAGGTGACCCTGGGCAATCGCCCACAAACAGACATGCTCACCAGAGTGAGGGATCGATCCTAGGACGCGAATGACAGTGCAGATCGTTGGGGTAGCCGGCAATTCGTTCTGGCATTTGGCCAGTTGTCCGCGCTTCATGCTGACCATGACCCACTTGGCGCAAGTAATTGCATCACATCGCCACCGCCCTGATGCTTCATCTCAACTGGACGTAGCTCGTTGGCTCTAGCCTGCAAGCCAGCATTCCCCACGGGCGCTTGCCCTTCGATGAACCATCCTGCCGGGCGCCGCATCACTCACCCCGCGCCGCCTCAAGTCACCTCACGCCACGTCACTACGTGCTGCCTCACGAATGCGAAGCACAGTCCCAACGCCCACGCTGAGGTCCCGTGCAATTCGTCTCACGCCCGTGCCCTCGCTCAACATAGCGCGGATTACGCGGACCTTCTTAGCGTCGGCGTCCTCCAGTGTCCTACGTCCTAGTTTGATCCCCTCAGCCTTGGCCCTCGCGAGTCCAGCCATTACCCTTTCGCGGATCATGGCGCGTTCAAACTCAGCGAATACACCAAGCATCTGATACATGGCGCGCCCAGAGGGTGTAGAAGTGTCGAGCCCTTGTTGGTGTAAGAAGAGGTCAACACCCTTGGCATGGAGGTCCCTCAAGACATCCAAGAGGTCCGTCAGTGACCTTCCCAGCCTGTCCACTGACCATGCAGCCACCATGTCCACCTCACGCCGGGCTACCGCTTTCATGAGGGCATCAAGCCCGGGCCTGCGGTCACGACCTTTGGCACCCGAGATGCCCGCATCCTCAAAGACAGCGGCCACCTCCCATCCATGGCGTTGGGCAACGGCATCAAGCTCGCGACGCTGGTTGTCAGTGGTCTGCTCGGTGGTGCTGACGCGGATGTACAGGGCAACTCGCTTGGCGGTGGTCGGCATGGAAAGTCATCTCCAGTGAGGACGGCGATGGAGACGATTCTGATTCAACGTGTTCCGAAATGCACTGCTTTTGGACGAGTCAAATCGACTCACCCCGAGTAAACGAAATCAATGACCTAGCAATGGTGATGATGTGAGGGATTTCGGAACACTCAGCCGGCGACATCCTTACCGCAAGTCGGGATTGAGCCGCAAACACCGTGACCAGTGCTGGCCGAGCCCGAGGCCCCCTCGATTCCATTCGCAGCCCTGATCCCGGTTGCCGCGTAAAGCGGCCCGCCAGTGCTGAGATAGGCTGGCACGCTGAGGCAACGCGGAAGCCGGCTCACCGGAATCCCAAAGGGTTGGTCCTGGTGGTTTCCTGCATTGAGGGCGGATGATTCCGATATGGCATACGGGGGAAAACGCGCGGCAAGCCTCCACGCCCTACCCTTCTCGTGTGTGACCCCTAAAAATATCCCTGCAATCTTGGCCGACTTCTTCGGCAAGCGGCCGCTGCCTGAGCCGATCACGGACGCTCAACAATGCTGGCCGGTGCGATGGATCACCAAACGAACGTTTGGCGACTGGCCATGAGTCAAAACGACTCACCGGAGCCTCTCATGTTGAAGGGATCAGGAGCCCAGCCGCAGGGAGTGTGCAGCCACCGCGGCACCTCAGAAGAGGCGAATTCTAGCGGACGGGCACGGGGGACACGATCATGCCGCCGCTACCAGGTGACCCTTTAGATTTGGGACCCCTTTTCGTTTCCGTCCGGAGTCCGACCCAGCCACGCGGTGTAGATCCTTGCACCCCGATTTACCCCTTGAATAGGAACCAGCTGATGCTTCATGGTAGTAGAAACACGCCGATACTACCAACGATGCCTTCATCCAGTCTGACCGCGCGGACCTCCCGCCTGCCAACATTGGAAACCCGCATGCTAAAACGACTTTCTGAGCAATTTGCGCCCGATCCGCCCGTTGAGTACGGGCACTTAGTCAAGCTGCTACAGATCGCAGCGTCCGAGACCGACTACCAAAGTCTGGTAACAAAGACGTTTTCCATGACCCCTGAATACGAGCGACGCAAGGTGCTCCTACTGCACGGCCATTTTTCACGAATGGACTTCATTCAGCTTCTTCATTCTGCAGGGGATGCCAAAGGAACAAACATTCGCAGCGCGAACGAGCTCTTGCGGCGGTTGATAGAATGGTCACTCGTTATCGACAGTGATTTTGGATTCAATCAAGAGCATCGCTTCCAATGGTCAAGGGCTGCGATAGCTCTCTTTGGAGGCCTCGACCTCATAGATAATGTCCTACTCGGGCGTTCGCATGTTGTTGAAAAATATTCGCGCAGCATCCCGGCGATAATCGTTCGCAAGAATGGTCACGAGCGCATTGGGACAGGCTTTCTTACGGTACGAGGTGGGCGCATCGCACCCTTCCTGGGCGAAGGCATTATTGTGACCGCCAAACACAACGTCGACCCCGCCGACGGGATTGATTTCGTCAAATTCGGCGATACCGACGGTGTTACCTACGAAGCGAGGCAATCCAACTGGATTTGTCATTCTACGCGCGATCTCGCGGCAATGCCTGTTCGCGTAACCGGGCGTGCTGTTCCAATTCACGCGATGGGGCAAGCATCTGTCCTCTCGCGAACAATATCGCTCGGATATCCAACGATCTCTCAAACAGATCGAGCCTACTTGCTAGCGCACAACGGCGAACTCAACGCCATAGTCTCTTCATATTTGGACAAACAGAAGTATTTGCTCATCTCGAATACGGTCGCCCCGGGCAATAGTGGCGGCCCTGTCTTAGACGAATCTGGATTGTGCATAGGCATAGTCGTTCAAGCTCTGGAAGGACAATACGATGGTGGTACCAGTAAAGCCAACGCCGCGATACCTGCTGCTGATATTCAAGAATTCCTCCTTTCGCTGCCTCAGCACGAGCAAGGTCATCATTGACTCGGCGTCGCCCGGGACGCGGTTCGGCTTCCTTCGGCCTGGATTGGAGCCGCGCCGGTGAATCTTTCGCAGAGGGTGTTTGCGCTCGGTCAGACTGTTGTTGCGCCAAATAAAGAAACAACGACCGACAAGCTCAATGGTGCTCTCAACAGTTTGCTGAACTCAACCTTCAAATCGAACGCAGGATTCATAGTCGACGCAAACAACGCCTGCAGCGCTCAATTCGCCACGATCGTGCACGGCTCTCGTGATGAAAACAACGCAATCAAGGCGGATGAAGCAGCTGCTATTATCGACGTTATCGACGAGCTTGATCTCGCCACCTTTCGTATAGGATATTCACGCATCTCAAATGCTAAGCGAATAGAAAAGTCGCCATCGCCCCGTGGCACCGAGCGATCGACAGCTACGCTTGGCATACTCTACGCCCGGAGTTCGAGTGCCTCACTAGAAGAAATCGCTGAGGAGCTGTATCGACTCAACTGTAATAACGATCACCAGTTCTGGCCGGACATGGTCGTAGTCGCGTCGGTCGGTGTTGTAAATTACGCAGTGCAGTTTCCGGGCGAGCCGGTAAGTGGTGACTTTCTGCCGCCGCACCCCTTCGCGTTTAGAAATGGGGTGCCGCCGGTCTACGTTGTGATCGTGATGCGGTCGACGCAACACTATTCGTTCAACAAGATGGTCGCCTTCCTAGTTGCGTATCTTGCTGTGTTTCAGCCGGACGCAAAAGGCAAAGTGCCCAACTGGATAGACATATTGGAAGGTGTGCCTACAAGCGCGGTAACTCTGCTTGGCTTTCAGCCAAACTTGAAGGGGCAGATCCTTCCTGTGCCGCGCGACGAATACAACGATCGTATCTTGCCGGCCCGGCCAATTGGCATTGAAGATCAGGCGGGGAACGTATTGGCGACGATCGCTTACCGGAAATGGCAAGATGGCGCGATAATTATCCTTATTGGAAAGCTTCCTCTTGAAGGATTGCTGATATTCTTGCCGAATGTGAATCCCGCGCATCTTCGCATAGTTCGTCGAAGCGGCTTCCAAATCTCGTACGTGCTTCCGGTTTCACAGAATCAATTCAACGCATTGCTAAACAACTTGCAGCAGAGGTCCAGTTTCGTGATCAACAAAAATGGCCCCGGTTTTGTCGTGCAGAAACTTATGGACGAGGGCGTCGGCACTCCCTTTGTTGCTCGCTGTTGGCTGGGGCTGTTGCGATTGCGCGAGAATGTCTACCCGAACAAGGACGATCGTGATGCTTTCGATAAGATCTTCCAGGCAGTTCTTTCGTCCGTTATGGCCGCCCGTACCGCGGCAAAGAACGTCGAGGCAAAGTGGCAGGCGCATTCCGCTAGGATTGCGTCGGGAGAGATAGTAAGGATAGAGCACGGAACGGTTCACATCCTTGAATCGATTGATAAGGAGATAGCGACTGAGGTCGAGACGTTTGTAAATACATCCGTCCGCTCAATTAAGACTGGCTTGCAGAACCTCGGAAACTTCCTCGGCGCAGATATCGGTTTCCTGTTCAAAAAGAAGGCGGCGTTCGATAGCGGATTGGAGCGTTTGCAGAACTCAGATCCTCTTCTTGCGAGATATTTAGAAGAGGTTCGGAAGTGGACGGAGCCTTTGATTGGCGTCCGAAACGATCTGGAACACCATTTATGGATCGTCCCGCGGATCGCTTATACAAACAACAGCGGGGCGGTGTCCGCAGCTGAACCTACAATCTTGGGGCTCGGCGCAACGCGATTTACAAACGATTACGCTGATCGCGTGATGTGCTTCGTCGAAGATTTGGTCGCGCACCTTCTCCAAGTGAGAATGCCTGCGGGCGTTACGGTTACCGAAGTCAAGCGTGCTGATCGAACAGCCGAAGCACCCGAGCGGTTTCGAATCACGCCTGCTGTCGGCGGTGCTGGCGCTTGGGAGATAGGGTATCGCGCAGATCGTTTCGAGGAGATTTAGGCGCCGGTAAGTCTGTTTGGCGCTGCCGGAAGAGCGCGGCAGGATCCCTACGAAGGACTAAGATGTTGATTTGTACATTGAAATCTTTCTTCCAGCTATTGCCGCCAAATGCAACTGATGGTAGCGGTTAGGTGTTTGGGGGAGGAAAGAATGGGCGATGTGCTTTCTCACGTACTGACTTTTATTGCCGGCCTTGCCGCGGGCGTTGTGGTCAAAATTAGGTTTGATGCAAGTCGGCGTTCCGTGTCTGCCAACACCGTCTCCGGCGATAGTCAAGGCAAGGTCGAGCAAAGCGGCAACACCGTTAGAGGGCACATGTCTGGTCGTGACGTGAATGTGCGAGATTGACCGGGAACGCTAATGGTACTGCGGAGCCCCCGCCAGCTTCGGGTACCGCGCTTACGATTCACCAGCCAACCAACACGGCGCTCACCACGAGTCAAAATGGCAATACCGTTCATGGTCACATGGGCGGCCGGGACGTAAACGTATTCGCCCCCGGGGGTGACCTTCATATCACGCAGCAGTTGCCAAGTGCTAATCCCCAGAGCGTGTTCCGTAAGTTGTTCGAAAAATTGGAGAACGAGGCGGCTACGGACAAGACTCTGACAACATACATAAGGCAGTTGGAAATTTACACTCGGCGTGTCGAAGACGAGAAGGTCATTGGACTGGAGCAGAAGCTAAAGATGGCAGGTCGGGAGCGCCAGGTTACGATGGCTGTGGCTCTGAAGGAGAACGTCTACGCCGACATTAAGATGAACGTGTTCTCTTCGACATATCAACTCATCGTCGCGACACTTATGTCAAAGATCCACGAGCGGTTTGAAACTCAGATACGTCCGCTTATCGAAGCTGGCTTGGACAGGTCTCATATAGACAAAGTCTTCTCCGAGCAGATTACAATTCCAATTTCCCAAGAACTCGATGACTGCCCTCAGTTCAAAGATGTGGCCGTCGACTATGTGCGAGGCATGGCATTCTTCCTCACCGGCAATTGTCACATTAGGTGGGATTAGATGCTAGTTTACCACCCCGCATTCGACGTTTATCACGGCGTCTTCCGAGCGCTCTTGTTACTGGAGAATGCTCCGAACAAGTCGATGCCATTTGATGCGTTGCGAATTGTCGATCTCTATTTTCTTTTTCCCTACCTCTTGGCTGATTTTGAGTTTCCAAGAGGAGCTGGCCGACGCGGCCGACAGCTGGCAGGGACTAGGTCACGCTTCAATACTCTGCCTTCTCCAAAGACCTTTGTGTCGCAAATGCAGGGGCTCCATAAGCTCATCTCTGCAGCGCTTGCGGGGCGTGGCCTGATTCAGGCGGACGCGTTGAAGGACGGGAATGTGGAAAGAACAGATAATGCGTTTCCAGAAGAGTTGCTCCGTCAAGCGACTTCCGAAGACACCGTCTTGGCTGCATACCTAGGTTCGACTCTTGCAACGATACCATTGCTAGGCAAAGACGGGCTGAAAGCGCGTTCTAGGTTGATGGAGTTTCGGTATGATCCGACGTGATCCATCGCTACGTTTGCTGCGCTTAGTCGTCACAAAATCCGGAAAGAGCGCATATGACGAAGCGTTTCATCCGGGGGTAAACGTTATCAGAAGCGAAGGAAATAGCCGCGGCAAGTCGACAATTGCCGATCTGATATTCTTCGCGTTGGGAGGCGATCTAACAGAATGGAAGGCTGAGGCAGGTAGCTGTGATCAAACGTTCGCCGAGGTTGCGCTGAATGGTGCAGTACTGACGTTGCGTCGCGAGATATCTGTTGGGTCAAGGCAAATCCCAATGTGGGTTTACTTTGGCACGTTCGTTGATGGGATCGAAAGCGCGGCCCAGGGGTGGCTAAGGCTGCCTTACGCACGATCCGGCGACAAGGAGAGCTTCAGCCAACTTCTGTTTAGAGCGATGGGAGTTCCTGAAGTCCCTGCGGAAGAAGCCAACATCACGATGCATCAGCTGTTGCGGCTGATGTATGTCGATCAGATGACTCCTGTGAGCGCGATCTTCAGAATGGAAGAGCGGGATTCGCCGTATCGACGGCAGGCCGTAGGCGATGTGCTTTGCGGTGTGTTAGACGAGCGCATCTACCCAAGCCAGATCAGAGTGCGGCAGCTGGATAGAGAGTATGGCGAGGTCACGGGCCAATTTTCTGGCTTGATGCGGGTTTTGCGCCGCGTTGACGAAAGTCTGGATTTCTCTGATCTTCTTAGTAGAACCACTCAGACGGAGGAGTCGCGCCGGAAGGCACTGGACGAAATCGAGCAGCTGAGAGGGGCAAGATACTTATCCGACCAAAAGGAATCTGGCGGGTCGGCGGCCCTAGACGCATTGCGGCGAGATCTCGACAAGGTGAGTCGGGACATAGTTGCTATACAGCGAGACGTTGATCGCCTGGTCCTTGCGATTGAAGACGCCGATTTGTTGATTTCCGATCTAGAACGGAACTTGATTCAGATCAGACAGTCGCAGGCAACCGGGCAAGCGCTCGGGCCACTTACGTTCTCATTCTGCCCGAGCTGTTTCTCCCCAATTGCGAGAGCATCGGACGGGCACCACTGCCACCTATGCAAAAGCGAACTCGAAGAGGCGCATGACCTCTCTCGATATGCGCGACTTCGTAATGAACTTGAGATGCAGCTGAAGGAATCGCGTGAACTTCAGAAAGTGCGCGCGACAGATCGAGACGCTCTTCAACGCAGACTGGACGGGCTGCAGCGTATCAGAAGCGCGTTATCGGATGAGCTGCTGGACCGATCTAGGCATTACCTGACCGAGGCGGATGCGAGGATTGAAGTCCTCACTCGCTCCGTCGGTTACTTTGATCGGGAATTGATTGATCTCGATAGGGATCGGAGGCTTGCTGCGGAGGTAGTTGACCTCGCTGCTCAGAAAGAGCGCCTCAACAAGGAGCTGTCGGAACTCAGGCGTAACATCGCTTCTTGGATCGAAGCCAAGGAGCAGCGGCAGTCTTCCATCTATAGCTTGATATCCCGCATAACGGCGGCAATTCTTGAAGGAGATATTTCTAGCGATATCGAGCCGGTGCAACCCGATGGAGTTAGGTTCGATTTTCGCGATAACGAGATCGTTGTTAACGAGAAACGCGGATACTCCGCGAGTTCACGTACGATTATTAAGAACGCCTTTCATCTCGCGATGCTCTTTGCCTCCTGTGCTGATGTGAGAATGAAGTATCCCAAGTTTTTGTTGATCGACAACATTGAGGATAAAGGCATGACTCCTGCACGCAGTCACAAATTCCAGCGCCTGATCCTTGATATGAGCGAGAATACTGAGGTCGAGCATCAGATAATCTTCACCACATCGATGCCTGATCCGGTTTGGGAGGGATCGCCGCACACTGTCGGCCCCCTGTATACTGCTACAGCTAAGTCACTGAAGGTCTAGCAGCGCCGTCTGAGTGCCGGTTCTGTTAGCCGGGAAGCTTGACCGATTCGATGCACCTCTTCTTCAATTGCTTCAACTGAGCCTTCGAGTAGAGTCCAAACGTAATCCCGACTTCGCTTTCATGTCCCATGATGTCCGCCACGACATTCTCCCGGTGACCTGCATCCTCAGCCTTCGTCGCGAACCAACGTCTTAAACTGTGGAAGTGATCCTAGACAGGCTCACCCCGTCCCTCGTATCATCCACGCCGATGCGCTTGCGGAGGTAGACGAACGTTCGAAAGGGCCATGGTCCGGTTGTTGTCCACCGCAAAGTCTATTGATTGTGGCTGGCTCTCGATGATCCTCCGCCAGTCCGGCATCCTCGGGCATCGTGTCGGGCCGCATACGAACACCACCGCAAGCTCTTCCGCAATAAGGGTGTCACCTATGTTCTTGCCATTGAGCAATAGGATGGCGCATTTGCGTTGTTGCACGCCTTTGCGTACCGGTCGGGCACGCGCAGCGCACCTCGTTGAGGTCAAGTGTCCCGCTATTGATCAGTTCCTGAAAGCGTTCGGTAGCGAGGTTCGCCACCGCCCTTTCATCTGGCCCCACCACACGCCGGCCTCTACTTGCCAACTCAGGCGTGTCATAGCCGACCATCCGGTACTTGGCGCCGCGTACATTTATTGTGTCTCCATCAACGACCTGTATCTCGGCAGAGGTGATGGGGTCGGCCCGACCGGGACCAATGGCAGCAACGAAGGCAAGCACCAGCCCGAAGACGCTACTCGACTTGTGGCACCCACACTTGGACAAAAGCACCGTCATTCACCCCCGATATGCGAAACTTCCAGCGCTCCAGCTCGGCGGACGGATAATCGAATCCTGCTGATTTCAGCGCCTGAACGGCCTCCGCCTCTGTCGAGGCCTTGAGGTCCGTCTCAAAGTCTGGCGAAGTGAGAGGCGCGGCAGTATCATTGTCAGGACGACCGTTGAAGATCAGGTAGCCTGTCGAGGAATCGGTGTTCAACTGGTCCGGGCTCAGTTCGTATTCTGATTCGTTAGCCATCGTCGTCCTCACCCACAAACGCTTGGATACGGCGGCTCAGATGACGCGAACTGGTATGCTGCTGTCAACTAGTTCCACTTTTCTAGACTGCCCCTCCGTGCTACACAGCGCAGCCATCGGGCGGTAAAAATCTCAGCCTTTTCAATGCCGTGCAGCTCCACGCTCAGTTTCCGCTAGGGAGCGCCATTGGCTTTGCCGGCCCTCGCCCTTGGCAACTTGACCGCCTCCACGCATTCCCGCTTCAGCTCGGTCAATTGTGCCTTGGAGTAATGGCCGAAGGTGAGCCCGACATTCTTGCTGTGTCCCATAACGGCGGCCACCACGTTCTCCCGCTGACCAGCCTCCTCCGCCTTTGTGGCAAACCATCGCCTAAAGCTATGAAAGTTGACCTTGGACCTCCTCGCTCCCTCTCTCTTGTCATCCACACCGATGCGCTTGCGGAGGTAACCAAAGCGCTTTGAGAGGGCCATGGTCCGGTTGTTGTCCCAGCCGGTGTCTTGGAGGTCCGCAAACAGGTACTCATTCGGGTCACGCTTGCCGATGCGACCCTTCACAAGCTTCTTCAAGGCTGAATGGATGGGGATGGTGCGGATGGCGGCCGGTGTCTTCCCGCGCGTCACCGAAAACATGCCGTCCATACAGTCGCGTACTCGCAGTTGACCAATCTCCTCCAGCCTCATCGCCGACAACGCAGCGATACGCATGAAGTCCTTGAGGTCATCATCTGCGTCGCTGTTGAGGAGCGTCAGCACCTCATCATCGGTAAACGGCCTCTCGCTGCCTTGAGGTCCATCCTGAGCTATCCGGTGAGCCCTAGGCTTCGCGAGCGACTTGCCGGCCCATGGGTTCGGTCGTATGCTGAAGCTCTTGTTCAGCCACTGCCAATACTGGCGTAATGCTGAGAGCTTCTTGTTGGCGGTGTGCGCATGCATGCCGGCGGAGACAAAGGCCTCATCACGGAAGTCAGATGCAATGCGGTCGGTCACTGTTTCAATGAAGGTGGTCGAGGTGCCGCCTGTGTCCGAACACCAAGCCTTGAACTGCGCCAATGCCGTGCGGGCGTCTGCCTTTGTGCGCTCACTGTATCCAGACGCGGCGAGCCACCGCTCAACGTAGAAGTCCACGGGAGTTGCGCGGCCAGAAGCGATCTTGGCGAACTCGGCACCTCTGCTACTTGTCCCCTCTTCCGCCTCTTCTTCGGCCTGACTACTCGGTACACCCTCCTGCCGGTCGATTTGCTCGGCACGCTCAACGATAGCGTACATGATGTCGTCGCGCCTTTGTGCGCTGGCCTTGGCGAGTTCTTCCCGATAGGCGAGAGCTTCCGCCGCTAGCCCCTGATGCTCTCTAGTCTCGTGACCTCCCGCGTTGGCGATCTCTTTCTTGATCTCTTCGAGTGCGGCCCAGCGAGCAATTCGCGCGACGCGGACGTCTTCCGTCTTAAGCGAACGCACCAAGCGCTTCTTGCCGAGTACGGCTCGCAGCGTCCGGGGCACCTCAGCGACTGCGTACCACGTGGTCCCATTGCCGCGCGGCTGGATCAGGTATCGGTAGTCGCCTCTAGCGGATGCTGCCCCCAACGGTGCCCCCAACGCTTGTACCCTAACACAGGCATGATTATGCTGCATTTTTCAAAATACACCAGTGTTTTCAAAGTGCGGGGTAGTATCCAGGTTCCCCAGCCAGACTCCGAAATTGCCCAACAGCTCTAACGCGTTAGGTCGGCCGATCTGAAATCCGGCAGACAATGGTCCAAGGCCCTGGTCCACGGGAGCCGGATTGTACCTTCCTACCTACGCCGCCGAGGTCATACATGGTTTTTCCGGTGGAAATGGCCCAAGCGCCTTGCAGGTTGCGGTTTCCCAGGTGAGCTTATTTGCAGCCTGAAGACGAGCGACGTCCGCATCGCTCGCCGCCGGGCGATGCTGCTTGTCCTCAAACTCGAACTGCTAATGACTTCAACGAGCAACCCGGGCCGAGCCGAACTGCAGAATGCGGTCCGTACGTGGATTGATGATTGCATCTGGCGCCGAGAGGTCCGGCGCGCGGACACCGGCGGGCTGGATTTCTTCGAGCGCGACGAGATCCAACAGATGGGGCGCCAAGAGGCCGCCGAGCTGGACGGTCTCTTCCGCCTCGCCTCCGACATGTTCGCGCCAGAACAACAGGCCGAGATCGAGCGCATTCTGAATCAACAGATATCGCTCACCGATCCGGATGCCCGTTCGATGGCCACCAGCGGACGCGGATCGGGTGTTGTCGGCTACAATGTCCAGGTCGCGGTGGACACCGAACACCACCTGATTGTTACCTACGAGGTCATAAACGTCGGCAACGACCGTGGGCAGCTTGCTCGGATGTCGAAGCAAGCCAAAGAAGTGCTCGAAGTGGACAAACTCGAGGCGGTCGCCGACCGTGGCTACTTCGACGGAGAGATATTAGCCTGCGAAGAGGCTGGCGTTGCAGTCACCTTGCCCAAGCCCATGACGTCGGGCGCGAAGGCGGAGGGCCGGTTCGGCAAACAGGACTTCGCCTACCTGCCTGATGAGGACGCCTACCGCTGCCCATCCGGCCAGCTGCTGCCCTATCACTACACCAACGTGGAGCATGGGATGACGCTGCGCCGGTACTGGTCGACGGCGGCTTGCCAAGGCTGCGCGATCAAGAGCCAATGTACGCCGTCCAAAGAGCGCCGCATCACGCGCTGGGAGCATGAGCATGTAGTCGAGGAGGTCCAGAGACGGCTCGATTCCAATCCCGACGCCATGCGGACGCGACGCGAGACGGTCGAGCATCCCTTCGGCACGATCAAGGCCCGAATGGGTGCGACCCACTTCCTGATGAAGAGCCTACCGAACGTCGCCGCCGAGATGGCGTTGCATGTCCTCGCCTATAACCTCACAGGGGTGATGAACATCGTCGGCAAACCGAGCCCGATTGCAGCCATCCGCGCCACCTGAGGCTGGAAAATGCGTCCAAATGCACGACATCGCGTAGCTATAACCGGCTATCGGACGATCCGACGCGAAAACATCGGCGGCCTGCAACGATTGTCGACCACGGCCGCTTCCGAGCTATCCGTTTCCACACAACCAAGACCCTAAGACGACATTGGGCCCGATCACTCTATGAGGGCCGGTTCGATGCAAGATCTTCCCTCGCCTCCTGTTGCAAACTGCTAACCTGATCGCATGGACAACGCTCGGCTTAGCAGCGCGCAAATCTCCTGAGGCAGCATTTACGGGCCGGTCACCCTCAGACGCAGGGGCACGCGTCCCTTATCCGAGTCGACAATATAGAGCTGCAGCTTGGGCAAAATCTTCTCCATGGCTTCCAGGTACAGTCGCGTCCTGGTGACGTCCGGTGCCTTTTCATATTCCTTCTGCAACGCCAAAAAACGGCTTGTCTCGCCGACGGCGTCGGCGACGCGCTGTTGCTTGTAGGCCTCCGCCTCGCTCAGCCGTATTCGAGCCTCGCCCCGTGCTTTGGGAATGAGGTTGCTCGCGTAAACGCGGGCTTCGTTGATCACTTTCTCACGGTCGGCCATGGCGTTCGCGACGTCCTGGAACGCCTCTACAACCGATCTGTCGAGAGTTATTGTCATAATATTCGCAGACACGATGCGAATGCCGCTGTGCCGACGGTCCAAGACTTCCTGCGTCTCGGCTTTGACGCGTTCCTGCACGGCGATCCGCCCCTTGGTCAGTACCTCGTCGATGGGCATGCCGATGACCGTCTCCGTCAGCACCCCCTCGGCGACGGCCTCAATGTAGGCCGGTATGTCCTCGATCTGAAAAAGGAATTCCGCCGGATCGCGGATAACGTATTGCAGAACGAGGGCAGCATTGACGATATTGGTGTCCCCAGTCACCAACTCCATGCCGGACGGCGCGGCCGATTCACCGGCGGGTATCGCAAATCCCACGCCGACTTTCTTCACGCTGGTCGTCTTGACGACGTCCAGGCGATCAACGGGCCAGGGGAAGCGGTAGTGCATGCCGGGGCCGACCTCTGCCGCGACGGCACCGAACCGACGCACCACCGCGCGCTCATCTGCCCCGACGGCATAGAAGCCCGAGACCAGATGGGCTCCCAAAAAAAGGGCAAGGATGGCGAGGATCCAATAGCGATGGCGACGCCAAACGAGGCGCGATAGTCGGCGACGCGACCGCGGTTCGACTCCGCGCGTCAGATCTTCTGCTGCGTGGTCTGCTTCTCGCCGGGTGTCGCCTAGGGCGTGATCGGAAGCGAGCGTCATCGGACCTCCTCCTCCTCGTGTTTTTTGTTCTGGAGAAGATCGGCGCCGGTTGAAAGTTCTCTGGGCGCCGGAGGCGATGGTCCGACCTGGCCCGCTTGCTTGTCGAAGTGCAGCATCTGCAGAGCGTCGGTATCTGCGGGAAGGAAGATAGTCGTCTTGTCATCCAGCAATTTGTCGTAGGCCCGCAAGGTCCGGAGGAATTGGTAGAATCTCAGATCCTGCTCGAAGACTGCAGCGTAGGTCCGCGAAGCCTCGGCATCGGCATCGGCCTTGATGCGCTCGGCCTGTCCGGCAGCGTCGGAATCGATCCGGCTCTTCTCGTGGTCGGCCTCGGCGATGATCCTCTTCGCCTCCACCTCGCCCGCCGAGCGGTTCTCCTTGGCTATCTTGGCCCGCTCGGCCTTCATGCGTTCGAAGACGTGCTCCCGGTTTAGCTCTGGAGGGTAGAGGCGGCGAACATCGACGCTGACGACGTCGATGCCGTAAGTCGTTCGCGCGAAATCGGTGACGCGGCGAACGACTTCCGACGCCACGGCCAGATAGTTTCGTTTTGCCCGGTCGGTGGAGATGAGAACGGGTGCCGGATACTGGCCCATGACGGCGCCGATCTCCGCCAGGATGACGTCGGAGAGACGCTGCTCGGCCGCAGCCGGGGTCGCGAGCGCGGCGAGAAAGCGTTCCGGGTCGGCGATCCGCCAGGTCACGAGGCTGTCGACGCCGAGATTCTTCTTGTCAATCGTCAGAAATTCGGAAGGCGCCGGGCGAAAGAACAGGGTCCGTTTGTCCAGCCGCACGACACGGTCAAATGGCGCAACGACGTGGAGGCCGGGGTCGGCAAGAACACGGACCACACGTCCAAAGCGGGTGACAAGTCCATATTCGGTGACGTCCAGGGCGATGAACGAAGCAACAAGAGCCCAGACCGTGAGCACCGCCGCCAGCGCCGGCAGGGTGCGCCGGAGCACGACGTTCGATCGTTTATTCGCCGTGATGGATTGTTCCGCCATTCTCACCTGTCCACGCGTTCAGATCCAATCCGTTTAATGGGCTTCGTCATCTCGCCCCCACTTGATCCCCGGCTATTTGCTAATTTTCTTGATCCTCGCCAAGCTCGCCTCGCTACTTGCTTTGGCTCGGACCGATGGGCTGCAGAAGCCAGATGTCCATGTCTTTCACGTCGCCGGCACCGGGCCGCACAAACTTCCGCATACCCGGCAGAACGTCTTCGAGCGTTTCAAGCTGCAACCGGAATTTAGTAAGCGCAGGGGCGCGGTTGTAAGCTTCGAGCCGGAGCGCGAAGGCGTCCGCGCCGGCCTGCGCGCCAGCGATCCGCTGCTCCTTGAAGGCCAGTGCCCCCTCGGTCATCGCCGCGGCTTCGCCCTTTGCCTGGTTGATCTTCTCCACTGCGAAGACGTTCGCCAGGTTGATCGTGCGCAGCTTGTCTTCCAGGGCACTGGCGACGTCCCTGAAGGCGTTGTGGACCTCCTCCGGCGGGTGGTCATAGAGCAGACTGACGGCAATCACCTCGATTCCAGCCTGGTAGCGGTCCAGCATCGACTGGGCGGCCTCGCGTGTCTCGCGTTCGATCTCCGCGCGCGCTGTGGTGTAGACCGCATCGATGGGGCGGGTCGCGATCGCGCTTCGCAGCGTTGCCAGGACCGTGCTGCGCACGAGTGCCTCCGGCTCGGCGAGATTGTAGGCGAACGCCAGCGTATCCTTGATCCTGTACTGGGCCGTGGACCTCAGGTCTATGAGGTTGGCATCACCGGTGAGCAGGAAGGAGTCGCCGGGCGCCGTCTCCTTCTGGAACCAGACCCCGCTCGCCGCCTGCTGCGGCAATGTGAACGATCCAAAAGCAGGCCGGCTGCGAATCTGCGCGCGCGTCGCCTCCTCCCGGGATAGCTCCCGTGGAAGTCCGAACTCGAGTCGCCGCGCCAGGTTCTGCGCAATCAGCTGGTGCTTCTCGAACGGCCAGGGCAATCTGAAGTGCAGTCCAGGTTCAAGATCAGATGCCAGGATCCGGCCGAACCGCAGTCTCATGCCAACCTCGCCGGGCCCGACTGTGAAGAGGCCGCTCCCGAGCCAGAGGACCGCCGCACCGGCTGCGGCTGCGAACCCCAGACCGCGTGCGGTAACAGCGATTCCAGTCAGCTGCGCGGCTCGATCGCGGAGCCAGATCCATTCGTTTGGAACGTGCGTCCGGAACATGCTGAGGACCACCAAGCCGGTGAGCAGCACGGCGCCAGCTTCCTTGACGAGGTCCGGCACGAATCCGGCGGCCGTCCCGAATGTCAGGCGTGGATCGAGTCCCCAGGCGTGGTAAATCGCATTGAGGGCGAAACCCGCAGCGAGCGTCATGATCGCGACCGCGACCAGATAGGCAGCCACCGCATAGCGGCCCAGGACCTTCAACAGCACGACGAGGCTGCCGATATTCGTGGCCGGCCCGGCTAGAAGGAAAACGAGAACGGCGCCAGAACTCAAGCCTTTGAGAGCCAGCGCCGCCGCCATAGGCGTCGAGCAGGAAGCGCAAGTGTAAAGAGGAATGCTCAGGACGAGCATCAGCACCATCGAGGCGATTCCGCCGCCCCACATTCCCTCAAACAGCTGCGCTGGAATTGCAAAGACGACGACGGCGGACAGAACGATACCCAGAGCGAGCCACCAGCTCACGTCATCGAGCAGCTCGACGAAACCGTAACGGATGATCCGCCTTGTCGTGTCAAAGATGGTCCTGCCGGCGCCGCGGTCCGGCAACGAATTCGCCTGCTGGACATGATGGTCGTAGTGATCGTGCCTATGCGCGTGATCATGTTCTGCGGAGTCGCATGCGTGCCGACATCGCTCGTCGCCTGCGGCCGGAGTCTTTGCTACCTCCAGCGGCGGCTCGGTCACGCGCGGGGCGCCGAACAGATTCGTGGCGAGCCCGGCGGCAATCGCTGTTGCCACGCCGGCGATGGGGCGGAACACGGTCATGACCGGGTCGGTCAGCGCGTAGGTCAGGCTGATGCTGTCGACCCCGGTTTCGGGCGTCGCGACGAGGAACGCGACGGTGGCGCCGGGAGTCGCTCCCTGCTTGTGCAGCCCGAGCGCTGTTGGCAGGACGCCGCAGGAGCACAAGGGAATCGGCGCGCCGACCACCGATCCCCAGAGCACGGACGTGATCTTCCCAGTCCCGACCAGCCGGGTCAGCAGCCGACCCGGCACGAGGATCCCGAGCGTCCCGGCAAGCAGGAAGCCGAAGAGGAGAAAGACCGAAGCCTCCTCAAGGATTTCCCAGGTCTGCCGAAGGACGCCGAATAGAAAGTCGATCATCGTGGTCCCCCGTTCGGGGCTGCCTGGAGCCAATGCTCGGGTCCCGACCGCGTAGAGACGCGAACCGGTACACACTCCGCTCTAAAACCCTCTAGCGCCGCCGCGACGCCTTGGCAGATGCCGCCGGCGACGCGCGTCGCGTTAGCGCGGCAGATACTTCTTGTTCAATGCGCAGGCCACGGAGTACTGCGGGTCGACGACGTTCGCGATATAAAGATGAGCCGCCTGACCAAGCATTTGAACGGCATCGTACCGCTCAAAGCCGTAGTCGCTCATAAGCCAGTCGACCATGTCCACGCAGGCGAGCCGCAGGGCGTCGATCAGAGGCCGCGTGCTGCCGATCGACATGATCTCATTGTCATTGATCAGGCGCGGCCAGTTGATTTTCTTGCCCTTGATCAGGTTGACCGTGAACCTGACATTGAACGGTGTCTCGATCGCAGCACCGTGGATCTCCCCATCGCCCTGGGCGGAGTGCCCATCGCCCAGCATGAACAGCGCGCCCGGTTCGAAAACCGGGAATTGCATGGTGACTCCTGCGACGACCTCGTTGAAGTCCATATTCGCGCCATGCGGCCCGGGAATCAGCGAGCTGATGCACTCCTTCCCTGCCGGAGCCGTGCCGATAGTGCCGAAGAACGGCCTGAGCGGTACCTCGGCTTTGCCGATCTTGCTGTTCGGCATATCCAGAATGGCGACCTTGCGGCTTTTGTCGAGACGCCAGATGAACAGACGGTCGGGGGCAGCCGGCGTCACCATCGCAGTCTTGTATTCCGGCGCGAGCAGCCCGAAGAACGGAATTGAAGCACCCCATCCCCAATCGCGGTTGGGCTCGATGCTGTCGATATGGACCTCCAGCGTGTCACCGGGCTCGGCGCCTTCGACGTAAAACGGACCGGTCTGCGGATTGACCTTGGTGAGGTCCAACTTTGGCATCACCGTCTTGTCGGAGACGGAGAACGCATCGTTGGAAGCGTCACGCGTGCTGGTGATAACCGAGTCCCCGGACCTGATGCGCATGGCCGGCGGGTGGGAATGGCAGTAGGTGAAATAAACCTTGTCGCCTGGATCGTACCTCACTTCGGCCGCCACGGCCGGCCGGGCGAGCGAAAGTCCGGCGATCGACAACAGCAACGCGGCGGGCAGCAGCCGCAACGTCTCTCTCGGTGCTCCATAATTGGCAGGCATGTTCGTTACCTCCCTCGGATCATTTGGCAGCATATATCGTGTGCATTCTCGCTCGATCCTTTGCATCCTGTCCGGCTATCTCATGCTTGGTTGCCTCCTCTTGGAACGCCATCTACTTTCTCGGCAAATCCCCGCGGATGCCATCGCTCCCCGAAGCGCCGCCGTTGAAATAGTTGCTGTGCAAAAGCACGCCGAACAGCGGGGAATCCGCCGGCAGCACCATGATCGTGCTCTTCCGCGCGGAGTTCCGCGACGCCTCCAGGGCACGTAGGAACGCGTAGAATTCGGGCGCCCGGCTGAGCGCGTTCGCATAGATGCGCGCCGCCTCCCCGTCCCCCTCGCCGCGGCGCTGTTGCGAAAACTCGATCGCCTTCGCGAGTATCCGCGCCTTCTCCTCCTCCGCCGCGGCTCGCACCTTCAGTCCCTCCTCCTCGCCCTCGGAGCGATACAGCATGCTGATGCGACCGCGTTCGGATTTCATTCTCGCGTAGAGGCGGGGCCGGTTCTGCTTGGGAAAATCGAAGCCGCGCAACTGAACATCGAGGACTCCGATGCCGTAGTCTCGCAACGCCACGGCGTCACACCGACGAGCAATCTCGGCGACGATGGTGTCCGCTCGGTAGGCTGCGGCATCCATCGAGACAAACGCGACCAAGCGATTGCTCCCGATAGCGGCGCCCAACTCTGCGGACAGGATGTCGCCGAGTCTCGATTCGGCGCTCCTTCTGTCGACGACTGTTTCAAAATACCGCTTCGGATCGGCCACCCGCCACAAGATCGTGCCGGATGCCACGACTGGCGTTTTCTCAAGGGTCAGGAATTCGCTCGGCGGCGCAGCGTAGACGAACAGGCGATGGTCGAACGTCCGGACGCTCTGCAAGGGATGCTTGAACCCCAGCCCCGGCGCAGTGATCACCTGCGTCGGCTTGCCGAAATCCGTGACGATCGCGTAGTCAGCGCTGTCAACGGTAAAAAAGCAACTGCTACCGACTGCAGCGATCAAGCTGAGCGCAGCGATCGCCACCAGGGCACGCCGGTATGGCCACCTGTCGAATACCACCGCGTGATCAAGAGATCGAACCATGGCCCGTCCGTCCCGCTGGACATTTCCAGGGTTGGCCTATTCGCTTCGGTGCGACGGCACCGCAGCGGGCGCCTCGACATGACCAGGATTTAGGAAGTGTGCACCAATGCCGCATTCAGGGCAAGAGCCGGTGATCCGCGTTGTGCGCCTTTGGCGCTGGCGCGTACTTCTTCAACCCAATCGGCCCAAAGCCGACATGATTGCTTGAGACGTCCAAACGTCCGCTTCGAGGCACAGAGCCGACTGTAGACTGCTCGCGCAGTCGGCTGGTCCGACAGGTGGTCTCTATGTTGCAGAACGGAGAGGGCATGGGAGCGGTCTTCGTCGCCGCCCATCTCGACGCATGCGCACGAGCCAGCCACCCCGGTCATCGGATTCCTCAACAACTATCCCCCGGCGCGACCGCTCATCAATGGCAGCGTTTCGCGAGGGCCTTGAGGAGGCCGTAACAGCCCGATTGATCGCTGGGCCGAAAATCACAACGATCGATGGCGCCTCGGCGCTCGCCGCCAGGGCCGCAACTACCACGATTCCCGACGGTGTTTTCCTCCGCCACTTCATTTGGTAGCAGAAGGCGCTAGATGATTTCCACGCCAGGATCGCTGCCTGATACGACAAAATCCGGGTTTGCAGGTGACGGTGAAATACCGCGCTCAACGATGCCAGTGGCTATCAGCCACTCGTTTGCATTGCCGCTTGCAACAATTACAAGCGCATCCTGGTTGGGAAGCGCCTGCAGTCGAGCTATGAGCTCCTTGACGGTCATCGCGATTTCCCCTGACGACAGACCTTGCAGGCCGGTCGAAAGAAATCGTCGCCTCGATCTCCATCTTATCGAGAAGAGACCGTCATCCATCAAATCAAATGTTAGGGTGCAAAGTTTGGCTTGTAAATTTCCGCGAGGGAAGCCGGATCATCCCCGCTCAAACCTTGCCCCGTTCCGCCTCTTGCGCAAGCTTCAGCCAATCCTCGGCAAGGCGCAGCCAAGCCTCCTTATCCAGAGGGCTCATGGCCTTCTCCGCCAGCTCACGGCACTCCTCAGCTTCCTTACGAAACCTCTCCGCGTCGGTTTGGGACGATGGTATCATCGGCAGTTCCTCCCCGATTTCATCTACATGGGGATGGAGGTTGTCTATATGGGAACAGCACCGACCTTCCCGCGAAACGCGTCTTGCGGTTGGTCGTTCCAAAGAAAACATTCGGCACTGCTGCGGATCGGCGAATGCGGCTCGCAGGCGCTATGGGCGGCAACTCGCTGCGGTGCTTGACCTGCCACGCAGTACTCATTCCCGGCGTTTGCAGCTTGTCATCCACACACTTGGTCGAAACCGCCGAACGAAATCGAACTCCACCTCAGTCCGTATCGCGTGATGATCCAGTACGGTTCCTTTCTCGCAGCCCCTGACCCACGGTATCCTCTCGCCTTTGCGCGAGAGAATGCCTATGTTGCGGAGTACCCGCAGCGCCCCCAAAGCGAGAGCGGGAGGTATACTCATGGATGCGCATAGCAAGGAATTTGCGCTGGCGGGCAGCCTTGAGGAGCTGAAGATCAAGGGGCGGCTCGTTGTGCACGGTGGCCATCGTCCGATCCTCGTCATCTACGACCGCGGGCGTGTCTTCGCTCTCGACAATCGGTGCCCGCACTTGGGCTTTCCGCTCGAGCGCGGCAGCCTCGACGACGGCATCTTGACCTGTCATTGGCACCACGCTCGCTTCGATCTCGAGAGCGGCTGCACCTTCGACTTGTGGGCGGACGACGTGCCGATCTGCCCGGTCGAGGTGCGCAATGGTGAGGTCTGGGTGAAAACCACGTTCACTTATCCCGATCTCGCCGCGCACTGGCATCAGCGGTTTGCCAACGGCCTCGCCCATGACCTCGGACTCGTCATTGCCAAGGCCTTGTATGGTCAGCTCGCGGCCGGCGTACCGCAGGCCGAAATCGTGCGGGAGGTCGCACTATTCGGGGCGCAAAATCGCGACGGCTGGGGCGTGGGTCTTACGATCCTCACGGCACTCGCCAATATTCTGCCTGTGCTGCCGGAGGAGGAAGCCTATCTCGCTCTATTCCACGGCGCGCGCCGCGTGGCGGCGGACTGCGACGGCGAGGCGCCGCGGCGGGAACGCGCGCCGCTTGGAAGCCGGCCGGATCCGGTCACGCTAAAACGCTGGCTGCGGCGTTGGACAAACGTACGCCATCGCGAGGCGGCCGAGCGCACCCTGCTCACGGCGATTGCGGCCGGCGCCTCCCCGGCTGAACTCGCTGATGCCCTGTTCGCCGCCGAAACCGAGCGGGCTTTCGCGGACTCCGGGCACTCGCTCGACTTCATCAACAAGGCCTTCGAGTGCCTCGACCTGATCGGCTGGCAACACGCGGCGGCTCTGCTGCCGACTGTCGTCGCTCAGATGGTAGCGGCCCGTGGCGCCGAAGAATCGACGGCTTGGCGTCAGCCCGTTGACCTTGTTGCCTTGTGTCAGCAATCAGCCAGCGAACTCGCGGATCTGTTCGCTGCCGGACGCGGCTCGCGCGACTGGTCGGGCCACGCCGCACTTGCTCAAGGGCTGCTCGGTGACGATCCGTCCGGGATCGTTGACGCGCTCAAGGAGGCGATCCGCGCCGGTGCCGCACCTGCTGACCTTGGCCAATCGCTCGCGTACGCGGCAGCGCTTAGAATGGCGCGCTTCGGCAATGCCAACGAGCACGCCGACTGGGAGACGGCGCATCACGTCTTCACCTATGCCAATGCAGTCCACCAGATGCTGAGGCGCATCGGGACTGCCAACGCCGCTACCCACGGCACGGCCGTCCGCGGCGTATTGCACGGAGTGATGGCGCTCTACCTTGCTCGCTATCTCAATGTGCCGCCGGCGCAAATCCCGGGCGACGGCGGCGAGCAGCTCGATCATCTGCCCGCGGATTTAGAGACGATCGGCGGCGCCTTGCTCGACGCCTTCGACCGGCAGAGACAGGTCAATCTCGCCGCGAGCCTGGTGGCGCGGCATCTCACGCGTGGCCATTCGCCGCACGCGCTGATCGCTACGCTCGCCCATGCGGTGCTGCGCGAAGATGCAGGCTTCCATGCGTATCAGATACTGGAGGCGGGACTCCGGCAGTTCGGCGCGTGGGGCGACACGGACGAGGGCCGGCACATCCTCATCGCGGTTGCCCGCTATCTGGCGGCCCATTCACCGACCGAACGCGCGTCACTGCAGACAGCCGACATCGCCCGCCGCTTGATGCGGGGTGGCGAGCTGCATCAAGAGGCTGGATCGTCCTGAGATCACGAACTAAGGGCGATCTGAAGGACAAAAGCCTGCGCCTGCGAGCCAAGACGCACTTCTAATTGCCGTTAATTGCCGTTTTCGCGTTGCCTCTGCTTTGCAAATGCGTATGGCCCGGATCAGCTCCCGGACAGAACCGCGACAGCACGGCTCAGCTGGGGGTCGTCTGACCCGGCGTAGGCCGCGCCTGCCTGGACCTCGATCGTCGGCGTCACGCCCACGCCCTCCAGGCGCTCGCCATCGACCCGGACATCTTCGACTGCAAGCAGCAGCAAACCGCTTGCCATGAGGAATGCGGTCGCGGCAAGGACCGCGCCCTCTGTCCGGGTGCCGATGAGCTCGCCCAAGCGGTACTTTTTGAACCCATAGGCAAGGACCTCCTTGCCGCTGCGCGTACGGCCGTTTACGAGCATCGCAACGGGCTTGCGCCACTTCACGTTCACGAATTCGCTAGTGCCGCTTCGGTCGGTAACCTGCATTGTGGGCGCGCGTGCATTGAAGAGATCGAGATATTCGGGTTGCGCGCCGCCCCAGCCGTCCCGCAAATCCCAGATCAGCGCGTCCGCGTCCTTTAACGCCCCTTGCGACAACAGGGATTCAAGAGCGCGTTGGTAGATGGAGCCGGCATAGCACCAAACATGGACATAGCCGATGCGTCGTCCGTTGGATTCAATGATGCGCGCACTCGACTCCAACCCACGAAGGAACATTTTCGTGGGCTGAGATCGACCGGTATGACCGGGATTTGCACCATCGAGGCGCCCCGACGGATCTCCAAGACAACCGATTTGCCTATCTTCCCACGGAACGACCCGATCGGCTCAAATGCGGTCCCGTCAGCCGCGATTATTTCATCACCGGCAAGCAGGCCCACCTGCTGAGCCGGCGATCCATCTATGACACCGGTGATCGTGTTACGACCAGTCGACTCAAAACCTGAAATAATACCTATGCCAGGGTACGAAATGCGACCGTCTGGAAACGCACGCTGCAGTCCCCGGCGTCGCAGTGCGCCGACAAAGATGTCTGCAAGCTGATAGTATTCCGGCTCATCTGGCGTATAGAAACGCGTGTGCGAAGCGTGCAACTCAGAAAGCATGACATTGATGATGCGCGCCAGCGAGTTCTGGGAAGTTGCCCGCTGAACGTTTGGAAGATATCGCTCCCGGACTGCGAGCCAGTCCAGCCCGTTGTGACGCGGATCGTAAAAGCGATCACGTACAGTCTGCCAAACGCTCTCGAACGTCGAGACGCCATCACCGGGAACGTAGGAGTTGCTGGTCTCTCCCCTCAGAGGCTCCGCAGCGCCCGGGGCCTTCGCAGCCAGGGCACATGCCGTCACCATGGCTGCCAGACGCAACACTTGGCGACGCGAAGGCAATGTACCGATAGCCTCTTTCATCGTCTGATCTCGCGGGCGACGCGCCTGCCGGGCGCATTTGCCGGCCATGCGATGCCAGCTCGTTACCGAATGCTAGCGCTCCGTTGGCGAAACGACGCGGTCATTGAGGTCCATGCCAGACCACGATAGCGATCCTGCCACCACGAGGCTACTTCCCGCAGGACTCTCGCCTGTCGAGCCCCAAAGATTAGCACGGCATACAATCTTATTCGCCTAGCTCATGAATGACAGCGGGATGTTGACGGAGGAACCCGGTGGAAAGCCTCGGGCATGGTAATTCGGAATCCCAACCATGTGGTAGGCGACGGAACTGGGGACGGCTCGCACGGATTCGTCTTGAGCAGGACCGACCTTCGATGCTGACATTCAAGGACAAAGGCCCCGCGATCCGCACCCTCCGCGGCTGGGCCATCTGCGTGTTGCAGGAGGCCGGCGCGATTCGCGAGTGCGAGGAGCGCGGCTGGATGCAGGATCGTGCCGACCTGCATGCCCGCGAGCGCGCCCTAGTCATCGCGCGTCAGGATCCGCCCGTCGGCGTCTCTTCGGACGAGGCCGTTGCCGAGGTTCGAGACGTCCTGGGTTCGGTCGACACCTGCCCGGAGTGCCTGCCAACCACGGCCCCGGTCGGGCAAACGAGCGGCGTCTTGCGATTGGAATGTTCTTCCCTTGAAAGTCCATCAGGGTGGTCGGATACTAGGGTCCTTGGCTATCATCAATCAGAGGAGGACGGTCATGGCGATCCAGATCGTGATGGACCGCACCGGCGACAGCCGACACTCATTCAATCCAGATCACGTACAAGAGCTGTTGAAGGCGGAACAGCGGTTCTATGAGCTGACGAAGGCCGGCTTCACCGCCGCTGTGCGGACAGGTCCCGGTCAAACCTCGCGGATCCGATCATTCGACCCCACTGCGGAAGAAACCGTCTTCTTCCCCAGGCTGGTCGGCGGGTAATCGTCTTACTGCCATGATTAGCTTTCGATCGTTGCCGCCGGGCGGCCGCTCCCTGATGAGAGCGACGCGGGCGCTCTTCGTCATGCATGGCGCCGAGGGCACGCCGGAGGGCCGATCGCTGCGGCTCTTGCGAGCATGGCTGTCGCCGGTGCAGCGGGAGCAGTTCGCCAGGAAGGGCTATTTCGAAGTCGTCGGAAGCGACAGCCGAAAGCGGTACAGGATCCATGCCGGAGCGTCGGTGAACGTGTGCGAGATCGACGAAAGAGGTCGGTTGCAGGAGGGGTGGTGTTTCATGCCAATCGGGGCTTTGCCGATCGGAGACGTCATGCTCGCCCAGAAGATCGCGCTGGAAACATCCGAGGGCGAGGTGCGCGCCGTGGCCAGGAGGTTCAGTCCCAGCGGGTTTCATTTCAGACAAACCCGACCTCTCGGCTGACGGCGCGGATCGCGTCATTGCTGCGGCAGCCGCTCTATGCCGACTTGCGCTGCTTGGCAGAGGGCTTATTCGCCGCCGTTTCCTTCGCCTGCTTCTTGCCAGCGATCGGCCTCAGCATTTCCTTCTGGCCGGAGGTCGCCCTCTTCGGCTGCTTCGCGGGCTTCGAGGCCTGCTCCTGACCAACGCTTCGGCGCGGTGCCTCCATCAAGTCGACGACGTTGCTCGCTGGGGGCCGCTCCTTCGGAGTGATCGTGTCAGCGTCGACCTTCAGGTACTTAATGCGGTGGCCGATTGAGCTGATCGAACGAGATTCTTCTCGCTCTCGGAGGTTGCCGGATAAAGCGCGACTGGGCAGGTGACGAGCGACAGACGGTGGCGACCACAACGCCCTGGCGCACGCAAGGCGCGCGCGATGGCCCGCATCCTTGCCGCGCAATCGGCCGAGATACGGACCAAGGGCGAAGCTTTGATTCAACAGGCGGCCAGGCTGCTCTCGAAAGTTGGAACGAGCGGATGTACAGCGATGGCGAGCCGATCGATCCTTTCCCACCATCGATCAGGCGATCAACGGCGGTTTCCCTTGATTGCAGATCCAGTGCGCTAGATGCAAGATGTCGAAGGACGTCGATCTCGCGGCGCTAACACACGCCGACGAGCTTCGTGCACGCGCCTCATCAAGAACCCGATACAACCGGCAGCTCCGCGATCATGCGAATGCCGGGCCTTCTGCGCCAGTGAATTTGTGACGACTCGACCGCGAGCTCAAGCCGGGGCCAGCGCGTGAACAGCGCCTGCAGCGCGCAGATTCCCTCTATCCGCGCGAGCTGGTGGCCGAGGCAGAAATGAATTCCGGTCCCGAACGATAGATGCCGGTTCGGCCGCCGCTCGAGATCGAGGCGTTCGGGACCCTCGTTCGCCTGCGGGTCCAGATTGGCGGCGACCAGCATCGCCATCACCCGGTCGCCCTTCTTCAATTTCACGCCCTCGAGATCGACGTCATGGCGCACGTAGCGCGGCTTTGAAAATTGCACCGGCGAGACGAAGCGCAAAAATTCTTCCACCGCAAGGCTAGCGCGGCTCCAGTCCGCCGTCAGCCAATCGCGCCGCGCAGGATCTTTCAACAACTCGAACACCGACCCGCTGATCAGATGGGTGGTGGTCTCTGATCCCGCGCTCAGCAGCAGGAACACCATCGAGACCATTTCATCCGGCGTGATGCGCCCGCCTTCCTTCTCGACGCGCACGAGTTCGGCGATCAATCCTTCGCCGCCCTGTTTGCGGGTCAACCGCAAGCGCTCTTGGAGATAGCGCCGCATCTTCATCATTCCGCCGATCAGCCGCAGAAAGCCGAATGCATTGGTGAGATGCGCCATCGAATTGGCCCAGGCGATGAATTTCGGACGGTCGTCCGGCGGCAGGCCCAGCAGTTCGCAAATCACCGCAAGCGGCAGCATCCGCGCGTAACACTGGACCAGGTCGGCCGGGCTGCCTTGTGCAAACAGATCATCGGCGAGGCGATCGGCGATGGCGCGGATGTGTGGTTCCATGTCCATCACGGCTCGGCGACGGAACGCCTCATCGACGATATCGCGCAGGCGCGTGTGATCCGGCTCGTCCATTGTCAGCATGTTGTTGGCGAGTGCCCCGATGAACTTCGGCATCCACCAAGGCAAGCCGACGACCGAGCCGCCCTCCTTGCGAAGCGTGAACGTCGCGCTGTCCTTCAGCACATGTGCTGCCGCCTCGTAGGTCGTGGTGACCCAGACCCGGCCGATGATCGGAAATTTGGTCGCGACGACGGGACCGGCGGCACGCAGCAACGCCACGCCCTTCTGTGGATCACGAAGAAAAGCCTCGCTGGCAAAATCAACAAGCTCTGCCATCGACAACTCCACGATGTCGTTCGCACTGTCGCATCAAGATGGTGCGCGGCATCGTGGGTGCAAGGTGGATCTCGCCGGTTTCACACCGGCGGCGTGCCGTGGGTGTGGAATGACTCGATCGTCTTTAGCCCCCAGGCCTGGCCTTTCTTGCGCTCCTCTTCGGTCCAGACAATCGGCTTCCAGTCGGGCGCGAGAATGAGACGAGCGCCGGCGTTGGCGACTTCCACGCGGTTGCCGCCGGGCTCATAGACGTAGAGGAAGAAGGTCTGCTGGATCGCGTGCTTGTGCGGGCCGGTCTCGATGTGCACGCCGTTTTCGAGAAAGATATCGGCAGCGCGCAAGATCTCTTCCCGGCTGTCGAGGGCGTAGGTGACGTGGTGGAAGCGGCCGGACTTACCGTAATGGTCCCGGGTATAGGCGAAATCGTAGCTCTTGTTCGACATCGTCATCCACATCGCGGCTTCCGTGCCGTCGTTGAGGACGATCTGTTCGGTGGTCCGCAAGCCCAGATAATTTTCGAAGAACAGACGGTTCGCCCTGATGTCGATGGCAAGGCAGTTGAGGTGATCGAGCCGGCGAACATTGATGCCGCGCGCGGGAAACCGTTGCGCCTGATTCTTCAGGGCGGGCTTGAGTTCGGGCGGCGCCTGATACCATTCGGTCTCGTAATAGAGCTCGACGATATGGCCATCGGGGTCGCGGCAGCGAAACGCCGGTCCCTGCCCCGTGTCGCCGTCAACCCAGCCGATGTCGAAGCCGGAGCCCTTCAGCGCGGCGACGCGACGCTGCAGCGCCTGCGGACTGCGCGCGCGCAACGCCATGTGCTCCATGCCTGACGTTTTCGAGGCCGTCAGCTTCAGCGAATAGCGCTCGTAATCGTCCCAGCCGCGCAGATAGACTGAGTCGCCCTTCTGGCCGCTGACGGTCATGCCCATGATGTCGACGAAGAATTTCAGGCTCTCGTCCGGCTTCGGCGTCAGCAGTTCCATATGGCCGAGGTGCGCGAGATCGAAGATCGGCTCGGGGGTCATGTTGGCTTCTCCTGACCGTTGATTTCTCTCAGTCCGTCGTCCGCCGCGAAGGCGGGGATCCAGTACGCCGCGCTATCGAGAACAAACCCGAAGCGCCGCGGCGTACTGGATCATCCGCTTTCGCGGATGATGACATCTTGCGCGCGCTAGCAGAGTGCCCGCGTTACATCGTCGAACAGCTCGTCCACCGTGAACGCACGCGGAATGAGCTTCTGCTGCGCGGAATAATCGATAATCAGTTGCAGCGAACGCTGCATTTCGACTCGGCTGAAACGCGGCGCCGCCGGCGCGGCGGCAGCGGATTCGGCAAGCAGGCGATGGACCTCCCGCACAGCGTCCGGATGTTCTTCCGACAATCTCCGGCTCACCACCACGATGTGATTGATTGGCACCACCTTATGTTTTTCAAGCCAAGCCTTTTCTTCCGCAGCAACATCGGCAAACAGCGGCTTCAAATCCGGATGATCCGACTTTTCGCCGAGCACCGCGTCGAGTTCGCCGTCGATCAGCATCTGCACGATCTGCTTGCCTTTGGGCGCCCGCTTCGTCGTATCGACGAATTCGGCGACATGGGCGTCCTCGAATGTCACCCATTCGATCGAATCGAGATCGACACCATAGTCATTGGCAAGGATGCCGCGTAACCATGCGCCGGTCGTGGTGGTGAAGGAACGAATACCGACGCGCTTGCCCCGGAGGTCGCGCGGCGTGAGCTTGCCTGCTTTCGCACTGAAAAGCGCATGCGCGTGTTGAAACCGCGCCAGCACGACATCGGGCAGCAGCACCATCGGCTTGCCGAAAGATTTTGCCATCAGATACGTGACGATCGCCATCTCCGAGACGTCGAACGCCGTTTCGCGGACCATCGGCTTGAAGCCCTTATTGGTTGGCGAATACTGCGCGAATTCGAATTCGACCAGATCCGATCTGATCGATCCGTTCTTGAGCGCGGTCGTGCCGGGATGGTCGCCGAGCAAGGTGCGCAGGCGCATCGCCACCTCAGTCCTCCTCCAGCTCGTCGACATAGACGAGGCCAGCCTTCGCCAGCGGCTCGCGCATCTTGTACATGTCGAGGCCGAGTACGCCCGCGGCGAGTTGCTTGCGCTTGCCGTCTTCATCGGCGACACGCTTCTCGCCCTTGGCGACGACATCGGCGGCGTCCTTGCGCCCAATCACCACGACGCCGTCATCGTCAGCCACGACCGTGTCACCAGGCACCACATTGATGCCGGCGCAGACCACGGGAACGTTGACGGCGCCCAGCGTCGCCTTGACCGTGCCCTTGGCCGAGATCGCCCTCGACCACACCGGAAAGCCCATCTCGCGAAGCGACTTGGCGTCGCGAACGCCGGCGTCGATGACCAGGCCCTTGACTCCGCGCGCCATCAGCGAGGTCGCCAGCAGATCGCCGAACATTCCGTCGGTATTATCAGTTGTGCAGCCGACCACCAGGATGTCGCCGGGCTGGCACTGCTCGACCGCCACATGGATCATCCAGTTGTCGCCGGGCTGCGCCAGCACGGTCACGGCAGTGCCTGACGTCTCGGCTCCGCTCCAGACCGGGCGCAGATAGGGCTTCATCAGCCCGAAGCGGCCATAGGCCTCGTGCGCGGTGGCGACGCCGAGCGCGCCCAGCCGCTTCACGATATCAGGCTCGGTGCGCTTGATGTTGCGAACGACGACCGTCTTCATGCCAATTCCTCCAACGCCATCGGGAACAGCCGCTGATAGGCCTCGCCATAGGTCATCGGCTTGCCCGTATTGCGGCCGCCCTGCACGCCACGCTGCAGCGCGACCCGCTCGTAATAAGCCCACAGGTGCTTCTGGGCCGCGAGTATCTCAAACGTCTGGCGCTTGATATCCCAGACCTCGTCGATATTGAGGATCACCTGCGGCTTGAAATTGCACATCTCGGGCTGGTGCGGCTCGAACAAAAACACCGGCGGCGCGGCGTAGGTGTATTTGGCGCCGGGCTTGTGGCCCATCGCCTGCGCGACCACGCGGGTTTCCTGAGCAAAGTGCGCCGCGTTCGGATGATCGAAATTATAGGGATCCTCCAGCGCATGAGTCAGCACGAAGGACGGATTGAGCTCGCGGTAGATATCGACCATGCGGTCGAAATGCGCTTCCGTCAGCCGCAGCGGATAATCGCCGGCGTCGAAGAATTCGATTTCCGCGCCCAGCATCTCCGCCGCGCGCTGCGCCTCGTCGCGCCTTCCGGCCTTGACCTTTTCCATCGTCGCGCCCGCCTCCTTCCAGGCGAACTGGCTTTCGCCGCGCTCGCCGAACGAGAGACAGGCTATCTTGACGCGATAGCCCTTCTTGACGTGCAACGCGATCGCGCCGCCTGCGCGCCAGACGAAATCACCGGGATGCGCTGTAACCACCAGCCCCGTTTTGCCAGCATTGCTCATGATCGGGATTTCCTCCTTCGCTTATTGCACGTGCCCGGCGCACAGGCAGCGTACCTACTGTTTGGCAATTCCTGCCCGTTCGATCACCTGGGCCCACTTATCGACATCAGCCTTGAGCCGGTCGAGAATTTCCTCGGGCGAGCTGGCCCTGGCCTCGATGCCGAGATCGAGCGCGCGCTTCTTCAAATCCGGCATGTCGAGCACCTCGCGCAGCGCGGCATTGAGCGTCGCGACCACTTCCGGCGGCGTACCCTTCGGTGCAAAAATCGCGTTCCAGGACCGTGCCTCGAAATTGCCGCCGCCGGCTTCCTTCACCGTCGGCACCTCAGGCAGGAACGTGGTACGCATGATGCCCGAGGACGACACGGGCGTCACCGCTCTATCGGCAATGTGCGACTGCACTGCGCTGTAATTCTCGATCGCCATCTGGACGTCGCCACGCAGCAGCGCGATCAGCACCTCAGGCGAACTGCGGAACGGCACGATAGTCACATCGACGCCGGAAGTCGATTTGAACAATTGCGCCGCAAGGTTCTGCGTCGACCCGACGTTGATGGTGCCGATATTGAGCGCGCCGGGCTTTTCCTTGGCCGTCTTGATGATGTCAGCGAGCGTTCCATAAGGCGAGCCGGTTTTGGTGACGAAGATAAAGTCGAAATAGCCCATGCTTGAGACCGGGACGAAGTCCGTCACCGGATTGAACGTCTGGTTCTTGAACAGCGACACGGAAATCGCGGTGCCGTTACTGAACAGCGCCAGCGTATAGCCGTCCGCGGGGGACGACAGCACGGCGCGGGCGGCGTTGATACCGCCGGCGCCCGGCATATTCTCGATGACGAAGCGCTGGCCGAGTTTTTCGCCGAGTTTTTCGGTAACAAGCCGCGCCGTGACGTCGGCGACGCCGCCGGCGCCAAACGGCAGGATCAGCCGCACCGGCCGGTTCGGATAGCTTTGCGCGTGGGCGATTTGCGGCAGCAACAGCGCTGCCGCCAGCGCGACCATGCCGGCGCACAACGCAGCGCGTCGGCTCGAGGTATATCGCTCGCGTTTGTCAGCCATCGCACGCACTCCATCAGAACTCGAACAGCCGCGCCGGATTATCGACCAAAATTTTCTGCTGCAGTTCCGGTTCCGGTGCAAACAGCGGAATGAGATCGACCAGATCGCCGTCGTTGGGCATCACCCTCACATTGGGATGCGGCCAGTCGGTTCCCCAGATCACGCGCGCCGGCGCCGTCTCGACAATGCGGCGCGCAAACGGCACCGCGTCGTGGAATGGTGGCCCGCTGGACGATACCCGCTCGCAGCCGCACACCTTGACCCAGCATTTCTCGTCCCGCTGCATCAGGTCGATCAGCGTCCGGAACGGAAGCTGGTCGAGACCGTCAGATGCCTTGACGCGTCCCATATGATCGATGGTGTAGCGCACCGGCAATTTCGCCAGCATCTCGGCATACTCAGGCAGATCGATCGCATCGAAATGCAGGTCGATATGCCAGCCGAGCGGCGCGACCATCGCGACGATATAGTGAAACGCCGCCATGTCGGGCACTCCGCCGAGATGGCGTACGAAGTTGAAGCGGCAGCCGCGGAAGCCTCCCTCGTGCAGGTCGCGAAGCCCACGCTCGGTGATGGTGTCGTCGATATTGGCGACAGCGCGAAAGGTCCCGTTGCTGACAGCGATGGCATCGAGCGCCACGCGGTTATCGGTGCCGTGCACGCTGGCATTGACGATAACGGCGCGGCCGATCCCGAGCTTTTTGTGCAACGCCAGGAAATCCTCGAGCGGCGCGTCGGGCGGCGTGTAGGGCCGTCCGGGCGCGTAAGGATATTTGTCGCCGGGGCCGAAGATGTGGGTATGGGCGTCGCACGCCAGCTCAGGGAGCTTGAATTTCGGCGTTCGCGTATTGGGATCGGGTCCGGGAATCGTAGGCTTATTCATAATGGCTTCTGTAACGTTTGGTTCGCGCTTGATTGTCGGCGACAGCTAGTCGGCCGGATTTTCTTTTCGCTTTCGGGCGACGGTCACGGCGCGCGGTTGAACAGGCTTGATCCGGCGTGATGCATCGTCGATGTGATTGACGTCTGGCGCCTGCAACGAGGCAACCGTCGCCGATACGATTTGCTCGATCGCTTCCGCCATGTCAGCGCCATCAGCCTCGCCGCGGGAGAGCCGCGTGACCCGCTCCGGATTGACGAGGGTGTAATACAGTGCGCCGAGCAGGAACTGCGACCGCCAGACGATCGTCGTCCGCGGCAGATGCGGCAGGCTTTCCTCGATCGCTTCGATAAACGCGTTGGTGGTGTCGTCGAAGATCTCCGCGATGATGCGTCCCACCACGGCGTTGCCTTCGGCCGACATCACCGCGCGCAGCCGCGTGAACCGCGCCCCGCCGCCGGCGAGATCGCTGCTCGATGAAAACGCCGGCTGCACATAGGCCCGCACGATCGCTTCCAGCCGGTCCTGAACGTCGCGCACCCGCCGTGCCGCGACCAGCAATTCGATGCGGCGTTTGTTCATCGGCCCGCAGTGGCGCTTGTAGATTTCCAGCAGCAAGCCGTCCTTGCTCTTGAAGTGATAGGTGATGCTGCCGGGATTGGCGCCCGCCTCCAGCGCAATGTCGCGGATCGACACGGCGTTGAAGCCACGCGTCGAGAACAACAGCTCGGCCGCGCTCAGGATGGCTTCCCGCATGTTGGGGTTTCGCGTCATGGGCATTTGCTTTCCGTTCTCGAGTTTTGTACGTTTGTACAAAATATCAGGTCTAGTCAACAAACATATGGGTGGTGAGCAGCCCCCTGCGACGGACGGGACAATAAGGGAGAGCCGCCGGATGCGCCGGATCATCGTTGCGTTTCTGATCGTTGCCAGCGCATTGGCTTGGCACGGCGTCAGCCCTGCCATCGCGGCCGAGCCGGAACCGCGGCTGATACTGGCACCAACAGGCGTATTGCGAGCCGGGCTCTATCCGGGCACGCCGACCTCGATCCTGCCGGACACCGGATCGGGCGAACCGCGCGGCGTCGGCCACGATCTCGGCAAAGAGCTCGCGCGGCGGCTTGGCGTGCCCTATGAGCCGGTCGTGTTTGCCAAAAACGCCGAAGTCCTCGCCGCCCTGAAAAGCGGAGAGGTTGATGTCGCCTTCACCAACGCGACGGCAGCGCGGGCGCGGGATATGGATTTCGGCCCGCCCTTTCTCGAAATCGAACTCGGCTATCTCGTTCCGCGTGGGTCCACGCTGACAACGCCGGCGGAGATGGACTGTCCTGGACGACGCATCGGCGTGACCGCGGGCAGTTCCTCGGATGCCACGCTTTCGCGCGACTTCAAACACGCCGAGATCGTGCGCGCCGCTACCTTCGACGTTGCGATCGAGATGCTGTCGGCCGGCGCGATCAGCGCCTATGCGACCAACAAGGCCGCACTGTTCGAGATGTCGGAGAAATTGCGCGGCTCGAAAGTGCTCGACGGCCGCTGGGGGATCGAGCGCCACGCCATCGCCATTCCCAAAGGACGAGAGCAGGCAATGGATTTCGTCCGCCAGTTCACGAATGAGGTCAAATCGGAAGGCGTGGTCCGCGCCGCGATCGTGCGCGCAGGATTGCGCGGCGCCGCGGAATCGGCTGCGGAATAGCGATGCACGCTGACTTTGTAACCAACTGCGCGCACCAATTAGGAGCGGCGCATCAATTCTCAATGACACGTAGCAACAAGGACTTTTTCTCATGATCCCACGCAGAACAATCATCCGCACCATCGTCGCCGCCGCCCTGTTTTCGCTGACCGGCACGAACGTGTATGCGGATTCCTTCCCGACCAGGCCCGTGCGCATTCTGGTGCCGTACGCAGCCGGCGGCGCCGTCGACGTGCTTGCGCGCACGCTTGGGCAATCATTATCGAAGACCTGGGGACAGCAGCCCGTCATCGAAAATCGTCCTGGCGCCGGCGGGATCATCGCATCGCAGGCGCTCACGCAATCGGCGCCCGACGGCTACACGCTGATCCTGGTCGCAAGCGGCCATCCGCTGAACCAGTTCTTCTATCCAAAACTGCCCTATGACACCTTCAAGGACTTCACTGCCATCAGCGAGATCGCCTATTCGCCGCTCGCGATCGTGGTGTCCAAGACCAGCCCGGTGAAGAATTTGCAGGAGTTGCTGGCGACAGCGCGCGCAAAGCCGGAGTCATTGTCGTACGGCATGTCCGGCAACGGCACCTCGGCGCATCTGGCCGGCGAGCTTCTCAACTACATCGCCAAGGTCAAGATCCAGGCGATCCCCTACAAGGGCGGCGCGCCCGCCCTCACGGCGGTCATCGCCGGCGAGATTCCCATGAGCGTCAATCCACTGCCCGAGGTGGTCGGCCAGCTCGAAGGCAACGCGGTTCGTGTCCTTGCCGTGACGACAGCGCAGCGCTCGAAGGCGTTGCCCGATGTTCCGACGGTCGCGGAAGCCGGCCTGCCCGGCTACGACGCCTCGGTTTGGTGGGGTTTTCTCGGACCCGCCGGAATGGCGCCTGACCTGGTCGCCAAAATCCATGCTGACCTTGCCGCCGCGCTGAAAGATCCGGTCGTCGTGACCGCTCTGGACAAGATGGGCGCCACGCCGGTTGGCAGTTCGCCGAGGGATTTCGACGCCTTCATGCGCGCCGAAGCCGCGAAGTGGGAGCCGGTGCTGAAGGAGGCGAACATCAAGGTGCAATGAGACGGTCGCGCCGGTTAGCGCGGTCATGTCACCGCGCATTCGCCGGCGCGTGCACGTGCCAGAGATCGGCGCGCCAGTGCAGCACGATCGCGAGCATCAGCGCGAGGCCGGCCGCCGCATAGAGTGTGCCGGTCGCCGCAAATCCGATCTCGTCGATCAGGCTGCCGGCGGCCAACAGACCGATCGGCAGGCCATAGATCACCATCATGCGCACGCCCATCACCCGGCCGCGGAAATTCTCGCTCGCGGTCCGCATCAGGATGACGGCGATCGAGATCATGGCGAGGCTTTGCGAAAAGCCTGCCACCACCAGGCACACGATCGCGGTCGGCACCGTCTGCATCTGCGCAAACACCAGCAAGGTCGCGTACCAGACGACGGTGGCGCCGATCATCAGCCGCGCCACCCGCAGGTCGCGGATCAGGCTCAGCACGATCGAGCCGGCCAGCGAGCCGATCGCAAAACTTGCCGACAGATAGCCAAGCCCGGTCTGGTTGGTGCCGTAGATCGTCTTGGCGATGTAGGGCAGCAAGCCATTGGAGAGTGGATAGGCCGTCAGATTGGCCAGGAATGCCACCCAGAGCGCGGCCTGCATCCGCGGCGTGGTCCAGACATAGGCTACGCCCTCCTTGAGATCCCGCAGCGGCGAGCGCTGCAACGCCTCGCTGGCAGCTTCGTCCGCCGCGTGCGGCTTTGCCGGCGTCACGATGCACAGCGTCAGCGCGGTTGCGGTAAGATAGAGGCTGACGATCGCCACATAGGCCGGGCCCATGCCGAGCGAGGCAAACAAGCCGGCGCCGCTCAGCGCGCCGGCGATGCGCGCCGTATCCATCGTGGTGCGCGAGATGCTGATTGCCCCAATCAATTGGCCATGCGGCATGATGGTCGCCACCAAGGCGCCGCGCACACCAAGATCCGATGGGCGGACGATGCCCATCACGGCCGCAATGACGAAAACAGAAATAGGCGCGAGATGGCCGGACAGCGCCAGCGTCATCAGCACGGCCGCCAGTACCGCGTAGATCGCCCGCATCATCGCCAGCAAATCGCGGTGACCGATGCGGTCGCCGACCACGCCGAACATCGGCGCAACCAGCGTCCCGACATAGCCGAGCGAAGCGAACAGCGTGAGCAGCAGAACCGATCCGGTCTCGACCAGCACGTACCAGCCGAGAATCAGCGTCTCCATCTCGAACGCCCACGAGGTGAGCAGATCAGCCGGCCATTGAAAGCGGTAGTTCCTGACGCGGAATGGTGCGAGCGCGGAAGGCCGCGCGAGGTCGCTCAAGATGCGTTGTCGCGATTCATCGCGGTCCACCCTGCCCTGTTTCTTGTTATGAAGAACTGGATAGCAAGCCGGGCCCGGCGTTTCAAGCAGCCGACGTCTTAAGCAGCCGACATGGCCCTGGCGTGGTGCGAGAGCAACAGCCGCCTCACCTCGGCGGCCGATATCGCGGGGCTAAACAGATGGCCCTGCATCTCGGTGCAGCCGAGGATGTACAGCAGGTTCCTCTGCTGTTCGGTTTCGACACCCTCCGCCGTCGTCGTCATGTCACTGGCGGGCGCGATGTTCACCACCGCCTGGACGATCGACGAGGACGCGCCGGGGCCTGCGATATCCCGGATAAAGGAGCGATCGATCTTGATCTTGTCGAACGGGAAACGCTGCAAGTAGCTGAGCGAGGAATAGCCGGTGCCGAAATCGTCCAGCGCGATCCGGACCTTGCGCAACTGATGCAGCATGTCGAGCGCAGCCTCGTCGTGGCGAATGAGCACGGCCTCGGTGATTTCGAACTCCAGCCTGCTTGCGGGAAGGCCGCAAGCCGCAAGCATCGCCGCCACGTTCAGCGCCAGCGATTGGTGCCGCCACCGCAGCAGCGCCTCGCAGGATGAGATCTTGTCGTCCTCGATATTGACCACCGGCTGGTAGTGGGCCTCGAGGCTGCCGTCGCTGATCGACTGGCGTAGCTCGAGCTCCAGGCTTCGCCGCGTTTTGGCGCGCTGGTCCATGCCGGCCTCGAAAGAGCGGTAGGTTCGCCGTCCGTCGCAGCTCCATGTCCAGATCGCAAATTGCGCGAGCACGGCCGCTGCGAGCAGGACGACGCAGACAGCAAGCAGCGTAAACAGCCCGGCCTTATCGGCGGGACCGCCAGGCAATTTCTGGTCGCTATCGACGCTCACCCGAGATGCTTCTCCGCGCGAAATCGCCAATCTGCGGGCGGTTGGCGATTGGTCATGCAGACGCATCCAGTTTTCCCGCCCAGCGATATTGGTACGAAAGACAAGTGGAAGGCGCGCTACAACTTGCGGTTAGCAATCGGTTACGGCCACACACGGGCTGATTCCAATCACCCATCGTCCATAACAAGTTAGCGAGAGATGGCTGCCGGCTGGTCCTCTCCTTCGGAATGGTAAACGAGAGATTAAGCTTCAAGCCGGCTCCCGCGCGCCAGCAAATGCTGGAAAGCCCTGATTTTCCAAGCCCAACGCGCACTCGGAGCAGTGGACCGGACTCTGCTGCAAGAACGAATTCTGACCGAGATGCCGCAGATTTAGCCCGATGCGGAACCACGCCGGTTTAACCGTTTCGCTAGTCGGGACCGCCCATAATGGAAGCCAGACCCCAATTCATGAGATCCAGGTTCAACACCGTGACATCCTTCGGACGTGTGATTTCCGTGCGCGGCTCGCTTGCCCGGGTGGGACTTCTGGCGACGGGCCAGATGCCCGTCTCCGAAGTGCGCGCCACCGTCGGCCGCTTCATCAGCATCCGTTGTGCCGGCTCCACCATCATCGCGATGATCACCGAGGTGTCCTGCGAGGATACGCCGACCTCCGACAACTATATCGCGAGTGCGTCGGTCGACCTGCTCGGTGAAATCTCCGGCGGCGAACGCCCCAAATTCCAGCGTGGCGTCACCAACTATCCGACCATCGGGGACGCCGTCGAGCTCGTTACCGCCCAGGACCTTCGCACCGTCTACGCGCCGAGCGGCTCGGACCAGATCAATGTCGGCACCCTGCAGCAGGACCGCTCGGTGATCGCCTATGTCGATGTCGAGGAAATGCTCTCCAAGCATTTCGCGGTCCTCGGCTCCACCGGCGTCGGCAAATCGACCAGCGTGTCGCTGCTGCTCAACGAGATTCTGAAGGCACGGCCGAACCTGCGGATTTTCCTGCTCGACGTGCACAACGAATATGGCCGCTGCTTCGGCGACCGTGCGCTGGTAATGAACCCGCGCAATTTGAAACTGCCGTTCTGGCTGTTCAATTTCGAAGAGATCGTCGACGTGCTGTTCGGCGGTCGCCCGGGCGTGCCGGAAGAACTCGACGTCCTCGCCGAAGTCATTCCGATGGCGAAGGGCATCTATACCCAGTATCAGAACTCCGACCGACTCGGGCTCAAGCGCATCGACCCCAAGTCGGTCGGCTACACCGTCGATACGCCGGTGCCCTACCGGCTTGTCGATCTGATCTCGCTGATCGACGAACGGATGGGCAAGCTGGAGAACCGCTCCTCGCGCATCATCTATCATAAGCTGATCTCGCGCGTCGAAACCGTGCGCAACGATCCGCGCTACGCCTTCATGTTCGACAACGCCAATGTCGGCGGCGACACCATGGCGGAAGTGATCAGCCATCTGTTCCGCCTGCCGGCCAATGGCCGGCCGATGACCATCATGCAACTCGCCGGCTTCCCCGCCGAAGTCGTCGATTCCGTGGTGTCGGTCTTGTGCCGCATGGCGTTCGATTTCGGCCTGTGGAGCGACGGCGTCTCGCCGCTTTTGTTCGTCTGCGAAGAGGCGCACCGTTATGCCTCAGCCGACCGCAACATCGGTTTCGGGCCGACGCGCAAGGCGGTCTCGCGCATCGCCAAGGAGGGCCGCAAATACGGCGTCTATCTCGGCCTCGTCACTCAGCGTCCGGCCGAACTCGACGCCACCATCATCTCCCAGTGCAACACGCTGTTTGCGATGCGCCTCGCCAACGACCGCGACCAGGCGCTGTTGCGCTCGGCGGTCTCGGACGCGGCCGCCAACCTGTTGTCGTTCGTGCCGTCGCTCGGCACCCGTGAGGTGCTAGCCTTCGGCGAAGGCGTGGCGCTGCCGACGCGCCTGCGCTTCAAGGAGGTTCCCGTTCATCAGTTGCCGCGCAGCGAAGCCACCATCGCGACCGTGCCCTCGGTTTCGGCCGGCCACGATATGCATTTCGTCTCGGCCGTGCTGGATCGCTGGCGCGGCGCCACCTCGCATCGCGACGTGCCGAACGATCCCTCGATCAGCGACCGACCCGCCGTCCGCATCATGACGCCGGTCGAAGCGCCGATGCTGCAGCCCTCGATGGGGCTCGATCCCGACCGCTTCTCGCTCTTGAAAAAGCCGCTTCGCTGAGGCGCCACAGCTTCGCGCGATTTCTCCGCGGGGGGCGGTATCCACGTCGCCGCAAAACGCGATATGGTTCCGGCAATGCCGCATCCCGCGGCCTTGATCCGGAACCCTTGCATGACCAAGCCTGCTGCCAAACGATTTCAGCCGCCCGCCATCGACAAGCTGCCGGAGGATATCCGCACGAGAATTCTCGCGGTGCAGGAGAAGTCCGGTTTCGTGCCGAATGTCTTCCTGACGCTGGCCTACCGCCCGGACGAATTTCGCGCCTTCTTTGCCTATCACGACGCGTTGATGGAGAAGGACAGCAGGCTGACCAAGGCTGAGCGCGAGATGATCGTGGTGGCGACGTCAGCCGCCAACCAGTGCCATTACTGCGTGATCGCCCACGGTGCGATCCTGCGCGTCCGGGCCAAAAACCCCGTGATCGCCGATCAGATCGCGGTCAACTACCGCAAGGCCGACATCACGCCGCGCCAGCGTGCCATGCTCGACTTCGCCATGAAGGTGAGCCGGGCGGCGAACGAGATTTCGGAAGCCGATTTTGCCGAAGTCGCCGGCCACGGCTTTTCCGAGGACGATATCTGGGACATCGCGGCAATTTCGGCCTTCTTCGCGCTGTCGAACCGGCTGGCCAACGTCACCGCAATGCGCCCGAACGACGAGTTCTACATGATGGGGCGGCTGCCGAAACAGGGCTGAGCCGGCCGGCTTGCGCCTGGTTCCAGGCATTGCGGGACGGGATGGCTGTCCCGCGCTCGCCAAGATTTCATGTTGGACGCGCGGCCACCGTGCTAGAAAGATGGCCTGATTTCTCGCGGATCGACGGCAGTGAAAACCCAGCGGCCCATTATCACGGACGATGAGCACGTCGTGCTCAAGTTCCGGCCGCGCACCTCGGCCCATCCGCCCGCCCGGCGGGATGAAACTGAGCAAGCCAGGCTGCATCAAGCGGCGAAGGATCTGTCCCGCTACGAGCAATCGCGCGACGAGGGCGACGACTTCCACCACCGCATGCTCGCCAATGTCGCAGCGCTCGCCTTCACCGTGGCCTTGACCGCGATCGGCATCTGGCTTGCGGTAAGCATTGCCGATCTCCGCAAGACCCAGGACTGCGTTCTGATGGGCCGCCGCGACTGCGCGAGGATTACGGTGGCGCCGCAGGGGTAGCGGCCCGGCTCTTAGCCACGTAGCCCGGATGGAGCGCAGCGCAATCCGGGACTCTTCGCCCGCATTGACACCGCCCCGGATTTCGCTGCGCTCCATCGGGGCTTCAAGCTCCCTCGCTCCGCCGTCATTGAGATACACGTTCGCATTCCCGCGGCGCATCGCGCCCGAGTTTTGCAATATTCTTATCGTCCCCAGAAGCGAGAGGGCGCAGGGAATGCCGGGTGCCGGCTAGCGCCCGCGGTCTCGTGTGCAAATGCACTTAATAGATGCGCACACGAGCATACAGGGGCCGCCGGAGCAGCCCGGCCTTTCCTGCGCGATGGTTGACGGCTTATTTCGAGCTCTCCCCGGAGACGAATTCCTCTTGTCTCCGTAACCGACGGATTGGCGGTTCATCGAAACCCGGTCGGGTTTCGCAAACCTCCGCCGGCTTGACACCAGCCACGGATGCCAGGACCACACGGTTTTGCCGTACGCAGCTTCCTCTGCCCAAGACTTCAACCAGCCAAGTGCTGCCGGCCGAAGCGCCCGGCGGAGGCGTTTAAGCGCCGTACGTCCTGCGCGCTGTGTTCGCTCACGGTAAAACCGCCCGTCCCGACATCGCTGACAATTTTTTCGTCACCGCAGAAAGAGGGCTGAGTTACGGCGGGTAGGACGGATTAGCGACAGCGTAATCCGCCGTCTCGACGAAGGCGCAAATCCAAGATATTGGCGCCGCATTTGATGGCGCGCGGCGGATTACGCTTTGCTAATCCGCCTACTTTTCTCGTTCACCGCAATTCCGTCTCCCGCAACGGGGCGCGGCTCAGTTCGTTGCCGGCGGCGATCGCCTTGCGCAACAGCCGCGTCAGCTCCGCGCCCTCCTTTTCGGTGAGGCCGCGCAGCATGATGCGCTGGGCCGCTTCGACCGCGGGCGTGATCCCCCGCAGCGTTCGCTTTCCGGCCTCCGTAACCCGCAAGTCGCGGGCGCGGCGGTCGCGGTTGCTGGCGTGACGCACCAGCAAACCTTTCTGCACCAGACGATCGACCACGCCGGTGATCGTGGTTCGGTCATAGGCGATCAGGCCGGCCAACGTCACCTGATCCACCCCGGGATTGGTCCGGATGGCCGCGAGAGCGGCGTATTGCACCGGCGTGAGGTCAAAGCCCGCCTCCTCGACCTCGGCGAGGAAGACGGCCACCGCAATCTGCTGGAACCGGCGCGCCAGATGGCCGGGCATCTCACTGTTGTCTCTCACCGATTCCTCCAATGAATTTGGAAGCAGGTCTGGAATTGACATGCATACTGATAATCAGCATGCTGAGCAATATCGTCGACGCGTTCTGGCCGTGCGGTTGCCGCCTGCCTGGGCCCTTTCCGCGGCCCGGCGGCTCGATGAAGGCAGCGTCTTCGGTCAACATCCGGGGCGGCCGAAGACGGGAGGAGCAATCTCATGCAGTTTCACCTGAATGGATTCGAGCCGGGCGACCCCGAAATTGCCGATCCCGTCGGGCGGGTTTTACCGTCCGGCAGGTCTGGATCGGTTCCGGCGGAAGTCGACGTCCTGATCGTCGGCTGCGGACCGGCCGGATTGACGCTGGCGGCGCAGCTTGCGGCGTTTCCTGACATCAAAACCTGCATCGTCGAGCAGAAGCCGAGTCGGCTGCTGCGCGGCCAGGCCGACGGCGTCGCCTGCCGCACCATGGAGATGTTCCACGCCTTTGGGTTCAGCGAACGCGTGCTGAAGGAGGCGTGCTGGATCACTGAAACCACGTTCTGGAAGCCGGATGACGGCAAACCTGAAAACATCGTCCGCAGCGGCCGGGTTCAGGACGTCGAGGACGGGCTGTCGGAAATGCCGCATGTCATTCTCAACCAGGCGCGCGTGCATGATTGCTATCTCGATGTCATGCGCAAATCGCCAGCAAAGCTCGAGCCCTACTATTCACGGCGATTGCTGGATCTTTCGATTGCGCCGGCGGCACGATTTGAAGACCACGCGGTAACCGTGCGCCTTGAGCGGCTCAACGCCGGGCACGAGGGCGAAGCCGAGACCGTCAAAGCTCGCTATGTCGTGGGATGCGACGGCGCGCGCAGCACGGTGCGTCAATCGATCGGGCGGGAGCTGCGCGGCGATTCCGCCAACCATGCCTGGGGCGTTATGGACGTCCTTGCCGTCACCGACTTCCCCGACATCCGCTTCAAGTCGCTGATCCAGTCGGCCAGCGACGGCAGCATTATCGTGATCCCGCGCGAAGGCGGCTATCTCGTCCGGCTCTATGTCGAACTCACCCAGCTCGACGCGGGCGAGCGGGTCGCCAGCCGCAAGATCACGTCGGACGATCTCATAGCGAAGGCGCGGCGGATTCTCAATCCGCATACGCTGGACGTGAAGGAGATCGCCTGGTGGTCGGTCTATGAGATCGGCCAGCGGCTGACTGACAAGTTCGACGACGTGCCGGCGGAAGAGGTCAACTCGCGCCTGCCCCGCGTGTTCATCGCCGGCGATGCCTGTCACACCCACAGCCCGAAAGCGGGCCAGGGCATGAACGTCTCCATGCAGGACGCCTTCAATCTCGGATGGAAGCTTGCTTCCGTGCTGCGCCGGCGCAGCGCGCCGCATCTCTTGCACAGCTATTCGGCGGAACGGCAGGCGGTTGCGAAGGAGTTGATCGACTTCGACCGCGAATGGGCCGCGATCCTCGCGTCCGCCAAGGGCGACAACAAGGGCGCCGACGCTGCGAAAACCCAAGACTATTTCGTCCGTCACGGCCGCTATACCGCGGGAACGGCGACGCGCTACCGCCCGTCCGTCATCACCGCCGAACCCGATCACCAGCATCTCGCCCGGGGATTTGTGATCGGCACACGCTTTCACTCCGCGCCGGTCGTTCGCCTCGCGGACGCCAAGCCGGTTCATCTCGGCCACGTCGCCAAGGCAGACGGACGCTTCCGGATTTTCATCTTTGCAGGCGCGGGTGATTCCGCAGCCGCCAACTCCCCTGTTCGCTCGCTGTGCGATTTCCTGAGCGAAAGCCCCAAATCTCCCGTCAGGAGGTACACGCCTGCGGGCGCCGACATCGATTCCGTAATCGATATCCGCGCCGCGTTCCAGCAGGCCCACACCGAACTCGCCAGCGAGAAAATGCCCCCGCTCCTGCTCCCGCGCAAAGGACGCTACGGGCTCATCGACTACGAAAAAATGTTCTGCCCCGATCTCAAGGCCGGCCACGAATTCTTTTCGATGCGCGGCATCGATCGGAACGCGGGCTGCATGGTCGTAGTGCGGCCGGATCAATACGTCGCACATGTGCTCCCGCTCGATGGGCATAACGAGCTGGCGGCATATTTCGACGGGTTCATGCTGACGGGTAACGTGAGCGCGTAGCCCGCATGAGTGCAGGGATATTGGGGGACACTGTCCCGGGGTCGCTTCGCTCGCCCGGGGTACGCTCCTGCACTTCTGAGCAAGACACGGTGATTTCTTAGGCAACTCCCCCGGAACTAAAATCCGGCATCTTTGCCCCCAAATCCCTCTCCGCCCCGACCGCCTCCCTCCATTGAACTCAGCGCCCTGCTCCGATATACGGGCACTCGACTCCGGCCGAGGGAATGGGCCTTCCGGGGCCGTGCACCCGCCTCCTCCAAGCCGTTCCGGATTTTCTCCAGTATATCAAAGGCTTAATGATGTCTTCCACATTCGATCAGATCGCCAACATTATCGCGGAGACCTGCGACATTCCGCGCGACACGATCAAGCCGGAGAGCCACGCCATCGACGATCTGGGCATCGACAGCCTGGACTTCCTGGACATTGCATTTGCCATCGACAAGGCGTTCGGGATCAAGATGCCGCTCGAAAAATGGACCCAGGAAGTCAACGACGGCAAGGCCACGACCGAGCAGTATTTCGTGCTGCAAAATCTCGCCGATCGGATCGACGAGTTGGTCGCCGCCAAGAATGCAGCGCCGGGCGCCTAATCGCCCGCCATGCAACTTGATTACTTCCAGCTGATCGACCGCATCGTCGACCTCAACCTCGACGACAAGAAGATCACGGTCGAGGCGCAGGTGCCGGCCGCGCATACCATCTTCGAGGGGCATTTCCCGGGCTATCCCATCATGCCCGGCGTGCTCTTGACCGAAGCGATGGCACAGAGTTCTGGCTGGCTGTTGCTCGGTGTGATGAAATTTGAGCGCATGCCGTTCCTCGCCATGGTGAAGGAAGCCAAGATGCGCGGCTTCGTCAGTCCGGGCGATCTGCTGACGATCGATGCCAAAATCGAGCATGAAGGTTCCGGGTTTGCGGTCACCTCGGCGAAAGTGCGCGTCGGCAAGGAACTGAAGTGCAGTGCCGACCTGACCTTCCGCCATATCCCCTTCCCGCATCCTGACCTGCGCGTGCATATGGACGCTATGGCCAACAAGATCGGCTTCCCACTGCAGGCAATCACGAATGACTGAACAGAAGTCCGCAGGCGCCAAGGAAGTCTGGATCACCGGCATCGGCATCGTCTCCTCGCTCGGCGAGGGACTGGACGCGCATTGGGATGCGTTGAATGCCAAAAAGATCAACGTCGACGACAAGCGGTTCGCGCCCTACATCGTGCATCCGCTGGCGCCTGTTACCTTCGACGCGCAGATCCCGAAAAAGGGCGACCAGCGCCAGATGGAAGCCTGGCAGCGCATCGGCACCTATGCCGCGGGGCTGGCGCTGGATTCAGCGGGCGTCAAAGGCAACAAGGAAATCCTTGGCCGAATGGACATGATTGTCGCCGCCGGCGGCGGCGAGCGCGACATCGCGGTCGATGCGGCAATCCTGAGCGCCGACGCCAAGGGCAATTCGAGCCCCGGCTTTCTCAACGAACGGCTGATGAACGATCTGCGGCCGACGTTGTTTCTGGCCCAGCTCTCCAACCTGCTCGCCGGCAACATCGCCATCGTCCATGGCGTCTGCGGCACGTCGCGCACCTTCATGGGCGAGGAAGCCGCCAGCATCGATGCGGCGCGGATTGCGCTGGCGCGGATCGAAGCCGGCCAAAGCGATATCGCGCTGGTCGGCGCGGCCCACAATGGCGAACGGTCCGACCTCCTGGTCCTTTATGAATTCGGCGACTTCAACCTGACCGAAAAATTTTCGCCGGTGTGGCAGCGCGACGATAGAAGCGGGTTCGCGCTCGGCTCCGCCGGCTGCTTCCTGGTGCTGGAAGCGCGCGAGCACGCCGAAGCCCGCGGCGCCAAGCCTTACGCCAAGCTGACCAAGGTCGTCGCCGATCTTGCGCAGCGCAAGCAGCCGGGCGCGGTGACCAAATCGCTGGAGGCGCTGTGGCCGAAGCTCGGCGTCGGCGACAGCGGCACCTTGATCACGGGGGCAACGGGCGCCGAGCCGGTGACGTCTGAGGAAAAGGTCTTCCTGCGCCAGCATCCCGGCTTTGCGATCCGCGCCACCGGAACGATGTTTGGCCATACGCTGGAGACGCAGTTTCCGCTGGGGCTGGCGCTGGCCGCGCTCTCGATCTCCCGTGGCGCGCTGTTCCCGCCCAACGACCCGACCGGCCTCGAGGTTGAAAAGGCAGGCAGCCCGGACCAGATTGTGGTGGTGGGGGCCGGACACTGGCAGGGCGAAGGCATGGCCCTGGTCGAGGCCATCAAGTAGCGCGTGATCCGGGACGGCATCATTGCTTTTCCGCTGGGATCACGACCAGACCATGAAATGAGCGCGACAGCGCTTTCAGTTACGGCGCAGCATCGACGGGGGAACCATGTCAGCACCACGCGATAAACTCGGCAGGCCGATCGTCGTCGTCACCGGCATGGGCGTGGTGACCTCGCTCGGCGCCGGCAAGAAGGACAATTGGGCCCGCCTGACCGCGGGCGAGTCCGGCATCCGCACCGTGACGCGCTTTCCGATCGACGGCCTGAAGACGACCATGGCCGGCACCGTCGATTTCGTCACCGTCGAGCCGTTCTCGTCGACCGGCCTCACCGAACGTCTCGCCGAGATGGCGACCGCGGAAGCGCTCGAACAGGCCGCGATCGGCACCAAGGCCGATTTTCCTGGGCCGCTGTTTCTGGCGGTTGCGCCGGTCGAGGTCGAATGGCCGCAGCGGCTCGAGCTTGGACGCGCCGTCGGCAAGACCGAATTCGGCTATGAGCACATGCTGCGTGTCAGCGGTGGCGGCCGGTTCACCGAATATCATCACCGCTTCATGTTCGGTTCGATCGCGAGCCACCTGGCCGAAAACTTCGGCACCAAGGGCTCGCCGATCTCGCTGTCGACCGCCTGCGCCTCCGGCGCCACCGCCATCCAGCTTGGCGTCGAGGCGATCCGCCGCGGCGAAGCCGATGCCGCGCTGTGCGTCGGCACCGATGGCTCGGTCAACCCGGAAGCTTTGGTGCGCTTCTCGCTGTTGTCGGCGCTGTCGACGCAGAACGAACCGCCGCAGGCCGCTTCAAAGCCGTTTTCAAAGAACCGCGACGGTTTCGTGATGGCGGAAGGCGCCGGCGCGATGGTGCTGGAGAGCTATGAGTCCGCGATCGCGCGCGGCGCAAAAATTCTCGGCGTGGTGGCCGGCTGCGGTGAACTGACCGACTCGTTCCATCGCACCCGCTCCAGCCCCGACGGCAAGCCAATCATCGGCTGCATGCGCAAGACGCTGGCCGACGCCGGTCTCGAGCCGGAACAGATCGACCACATCAACGCACACGGCACCGCGACGCCGGAAAACGACAAGATGGAGTACAACACGACCGCGGTCGTGTTCGGCGAGCACCTGCCGAAGATTCCGGTGTCGTCGAACAAGTCGATGGTGGGGCACACGATTTCCGCGGCCGGCGCGGTCGAGGCCGTGTTTTCGCTGCTGACGCTGGAGCATCAGCGGATACCGCCGACCATCAATTACGAGATTCCGGATCCGACCATTCTGTTCGACGTGGTCGGCAACAGGGCGCGCGATGCCAAGGTTACCGCCGTGATGTCGAACTCGTTCGGTTTCGGCGGGCAAAATGCCTCGCTGATCCTGACGCGCGAACCGGTGTAGCGAACTGGCTGTTTCCTAGAAAATGAACCGCCTGCTCCTACGCACCAGGGCGCGCCTGCGCGACGCCGCCAAGCCGGTGGCGGAAATAGCCGTCGGCGCGCTGACGATCGCGCTGTTGCGCACCACCCGCTATTTCGATCCGGACAAGACAGCCAATTTTTTTGGCCGCGTCACCCGTTTCATCGGGCGACGGCTGCGCGAGGACCGGATCGGGCGCGAAAATCTCACGGCCGCCTTCCCGGAAAAGTCGCCGGAAGAGATCGAAACCATCCTGACCGGCGTGTGGGACAATCTCGGCCGCATCGGCGCCGAGTTCGCCCATCTCGATCACATCTGGGACTACGATCTCGATCATCCGGAAAAACCGAGCCGCATCGAGTTCGGCGCGCGGACCAAGCAGATTTTCGATTCGCTGCGCGACGACGGCAAACCCGCCATCATCTTTGCGAGCCATCTCGGCAATTGGGAGATCCCGGCGCTCGGCGCCGTCGCCCACGGGCTCGATTGCGCGATCCTGTTCCGCCGGCCGAACATCGAAGCCGCCGACCGCGCCATTCAGAAAATCCGCGCCGTTAAGATGGGCACGCTGGTGCCGGCCGGCCGCGAGGCGCCGCTCAAGCTGGCCGAAGCGCTGCAGCGGGGCCAGCACGTCGCGATGCTGGTCGATCAGTACATGGGCAACGGCGTCGAGGTGACGTTCTTCGGCCGCAAGACCAAGGCCAACCCGACGCTGGCGCGGCTGCTGCGGCAGGTCGAATGCCCCGTGCATGGCGTGCGCATCATCCGCCTGCCCAACCACCGCTTCCGCGCCGAGCTTTCCGAAGAGGTCAAGCCGGTGCGCGACGCCGCAGGGCAAATCGACATCCAGGGCACGATGCAGGCGGTGACATCCGTGATCGAAGGCTGGGTGCGCGAATATCCGGACCAGTGGCTGTGGCTGCACCGACGATGGCGGTAGGGCCGTAGCACGGGTGAAGCGCAGCGCAACCCGGGCACTCTCGCTGAAGTCCCGGATTGCGCTTCGCTCCATCCGGACTACAGGAAGGCTTACCCGCCGAACAGCAAACCGAGGCTCCACGCCTTCATCGCGACGGTCGCCCCCAGAACGAAGATAATCTGCAGCAGTGTGCGCGTTGAAAAGAACGTGAGGATATTGGTCATGTGATGCTCCCGAGGGGAGCTATAGATTCCGTCCCGGGTTTCGGCAATAGGAGTTTGTTGGAAGCGTAGCCCGGAATGACTCAGAGCGTCACTTCCCCGTCTTCACCCGCGTCCACAGCCGGTTGATCACGCGTTGCGTCGCTGGATCGCGGGCCTGGATCACGAACAGCTTCTTCTGCGTCGCTTCATCCGGATAGATGTTCTTGTCGTTGAGAATCTTCGGATCGATCAGCTTCTGGCTCGCCAGATTGCCGTTGGCATAAGACAAAAAGTCGGAATTCTTCGCCGCGACGTCCGGGCGGTAGAGATAGTTGATCAGCTCATAGGCCTCCGCGACGTTCTTGGCATCCGCCGGGATGGCGAGATTGTCGAAGAACATCTGCGCGCCCTCCTTCGGAATCGAGTAGCCGATCTCGACGCCGTTCTTGGCTTCGGCCGCGCGGCTGCGCGCCTGCATGATGTCACCGGACCAGCCCACCACGAAGCAGATTTCGCCCGACGCCAAGGCGCCCAGATATTCGGAAGAGTGAAATTTGCGAACGTTGGGCCTGATCTTGCTGACGAGATCGGCGGCCTTTTCCAGATCGGCCGGCTTGGTCGAGTTCGGATCGATGCCGAGATAGCTCAACGCGGCGGGAAGAATATCATCGGCGGAATCCAGCATGTGGATGCCGCAATCCCTAAACTTGGCGAGGTTCTCCGGCTTGAAGACGATTTCCCAGCTGTCGATCTTCGCGTCGGGCCCAAGGATTTTCTGCGCCATCTTGATGTTGTAGCCGATCCCTGTGGTGCCCCACATGTAATTGGCGGCGTAATTGTTGCCGGGATCATAGGTCGCGAGCTGGTTGGTCACGACCGGCCAGGCATTGGCGAGATTGGGCAGCTTCGACCTGTCGAGCTTGAGAAAGACTTTTGCGGTGATCTGGCGCTGCAGGAAATAGCCGGTCGGCACCACGACGTCGTAGCCGGACTTTCCCGCGAGCAGCCGCGTCTCCAGCGTCTCGTTGGCGTCGAACGTGTCGTAGACCACCTTGATGCCGGTTTCCTTGGTGAAGTCTTCCAGTACCCCCGGCGCCATATAGTTCGACCAGTTGTAGAAGTTCACGGTGCGCTCCTGCGCCCAAGCGGGCGAGAGCGACAGCGCGACCGTCATCATACCGATCAGACGAAGCGGGCTTCGGATTGGAGCGCGCATTCTCTACCTCTTGCGGCGGCCATGCACCGCGTCCGACAGGCGTTCCAGCGCGGTATCCAGCGTTTCGTCCTTCTTGGAAAAACAGAACCGCACCACGGACGTCACCGCATCCTGTTCATAGAAAGCCGACACCGGGATCGCGGCGACCTTGTAGTCGCTCACAATGCGCTTGCAGAACTCGACATCGGTTTCGTTCAGCCCGAGCGGCGAGAGGTCGACGGTGAGAAAATAAGTTCCCTGCGATTTCAGCACGGGAAAACCGATTCTCTCCAGTCCCTTCGTCAGACGGTCCCGGCTCCGCGCCAGCTCCTGGCGCATGTCGTGAAAATATTGATCGGGCTTGCCGAGCCCGTAGGCGACGGCAGCTTGCAGGTTCGGCGCGGTGGTGAAGGTCAGGAACTGGTGCACTTTGGCAGCCACCCGCAACAGCGGCGGCGCGGCGCAGACGAAGCCGACCTTCCATCCCGTCAGCGAAAAAATTTTGCCGGCGCTGCCGACCTTGATGGTGCGGTCGCGCATGCCCGGGATCGTGATCAGCGGAATATGCTCGCGGCCGTCGAAGATCACGTGCTCCCAGACCTCGTCGCAAATCGCGATGGTGTCGAACTTCTGGCAGAACCGCGCCAGCAGTTCGAGGTCTTCGCGGGGATAGACAACGGCCGCCGGATTGAGCGGGTTGTTGAACAGCACCGCTTTGGTCTTCGGATTGAAGACGCTCGCCAGCATCTCCTCCGTCAGCCGCCAGCCCGGCGGCTCCAGCCGCAACAGGCGCGGAATGCCGCCGGCCTGACGGATGATCGGCAAATAGCTGTCATAGACCGGCTGGAACACGACCACCTCGTCGCCGGGTTCGACCACGGCGAGGATGGAAGCAGTCAGCGCCTCGGTACCGCCGGAGGTCACCATCACTTCCGTCATCGGATCGAGGGAGAGCTTGTGCCAGCGGCCGTAATGGGCGGCGATCGCCTGCCGCAGCTCCGGAATGCCCATCATCGACGGGTACTGGTTGTAGCCGTTCACCGTGGCGTCGGCCGCCGCGCGGCGGATATCCTCCGGCCCGGGATCGTCGGGAAATCCCTGGCCGAGATTGATGGCGTTGTTGTCGCGCGCCGCCTGCGACATCGCCTCGAACACGGTGACGGGAAGGTCGGCAAAGACCTTGTTCATGGATGTCATTGGCAGATCAGCCGCCGCTTTTGGTCGGCAACCCCGCGGCCTTCCAGCCGATGATGCCTCCTGCCAGATGCTTGTCGTAAGGCAGCCCCGCCGCCTGGGCCGCCAGCGATGCCGTGACCGAGCGCTTGCCCGAGCGGCAGGCGAAAACCACCTGCTTGCCTTGCGGGTCCGGAATGGCCGCCGGATCGAAGCTCTGCAGCGGAACGACTACCCCGTCCGGATAGGCCTCCACCGCCACCTCGTTGGGCTCGCGGACATCGACCAGAAGATAACGCCCTTCCGCCATCCCCTTGGAAACGTCTTCCGGCGTCAAATCGTGCACCTGATGGTCCGCCACGCATATCCTCCTAACCAACCGGCCGGGCTCCAGACAGCCGCGCCGCGCGGGCGCCAAAGTCGCCTCTCGCGCGGCGAAAATCAAGCGCCGTAAACGGTTTAAACGCCCCTCCGAAATTTCAGCCTGAGCTTCCGCCGCGGGCCTCGTTGGAGGAACACGACGCAAGCTCTCTCGCAATGGGCCAGGCGCCGTTCGGCGTTTGAGGAGCGCTCGTCCGGTAACCGCGACGAAGATAGAATTCCCGCGCGTTCGAACTGGCTTCGGCCCGCACCGCCCGAATGCCTCGCTCGCGCATCAGCCGCTCGAACATCTCAAGTAAGCCAGCACCCACGCCGCGGCCGGCAAATTCCGGGGCAGTATAGAGCCCCTCCAGATAGTCGCCGCGAATGGCGCCCCACCCGGCCGTTATGCCATCGCATTCGGCGACCCATACCTCCAGTTCGCGAAGCTTTCGCTCCATTCCGGCGCGTGTGAGCCGCGCAGCCCACGCGTGCGCTTCGGCAACGGACATTATTGGGGGCGCAAGCTCGAGGATCGACCGTCGTCGAACCTCGTAGAGACCGTTTGCGTCCGCGCGCGTCGCCAGACGGTGGACGGCACCCATTGTCACCTGCCCCGAATCTTTCTCGTCGCGAAACATGGCCATCATCGCACGATGCCTTGATTTCTGCACTTTTTGAGCAACAGATTGAGACATGTAAGGCATGTAACTCTTGGAGGACACGCGATGACGAAGCGTGGGCTCGCGTTGTTACTCGTGGGGCTGCTGCCCGGCTTGCTGCTCGGCGGCTGCATGCAAGCGACGCTTGCACCATCATCGAATGCCAGTTTGACCCCAAGGGACCGGCAATTGCTTGCCCATACGCCTTATGCGCCGGCGAGCATCCCCGAGACTTTTCGCCGGCATATTGTCGATTACACGCGCAAGGAGCAGCCGGGCACGATCCTTGTCGACACCAACGCGCGTTATCTCTACTACGTCCTTCCGGGAGGCAAGGCGATCCGCTACGGCGTGACCGTCGGAGAGGAAGCGCTGGCCTGGTCCGGCGTCGCAACCGTTGGCCGCATGGCTGAATGGCCAGATTGGATCCCGACGGCGGAGATCCAAGCTCGGCTCGGCCCCTACCCGAAGCGCGTTGCCGGAGGGCCGGCCAATCCGCTGGGCGCGCGGGCGCTCTACCTTTACGAGGGCAATAAGGACACCCTGTACCGCATCCACGGCACCAACCAGCCGGAATATATCGGTCAGGCCATCTCGTCCGGCTGTATCCGCATGACCAACGAGGACATTATCGATCTGGTGAATCGGGTGAAGCTGGGCGCGATCGTCGTCGTCCTCCCGCCGGGCCGGACCGCGTAGCGAGTTACGCAGCGTGCCGCGCCATTGCGCCCCATTTCGCTGCTCGCAATTCTTGTCAAACCACTTGCCACGCGCGAAACCTGCGTCATTGACTCGTGGGAAGCATCTGCAGCTCGGCAATGCGATCGTCGGCGCGTCGGAGCCGCCGGCACAGCTCGCGGTTGATATTCTGCATTACCATCACATACGCATGGATATCGGTCTTATAGCATGTGTAGAGTTTTTTCGCCGTGAGCTCGTACAGCACGGTGGGGCTCTCTGCGACGACGCTAGCTGATCGGTTCTGCATTTCGATGAGCGTCATTTCGCCGAAAAAATCACCGGGACCGAGACCCGCCATGCGAATGACGCGTCCGGAATCCGCCAGTTTGCTCACCACCAACTGGCCAGAGTGAACAATGAACAGTGAGCGGCCCGGTTCTCCCTCCGTTACGACAGCGGCACCGACGTTGAAGCGGCGCTCGACCAGCATCGAGATCAAGAGATCGAGGCTTGCATCTGAAAGGCCACCGAAGAACGGTGTGGCGAGCAAGAACGCTTTCAGATCAGGGGAACTGACAGCCATCGACAAAATATACTCCCGCTCCTAGCAGCGGCAAGTCGCCAACCCGACGGGATGATCTGCGATAAGTACTTGCGGCGGTGTCGGGCTGTCGATCGAAAAGCAGACCGGCCCGATCATGGCGCTGAAGAATCTGTGGGGCTGGCGGTCCCCTCTTTGCCCCGTAACTTCTCTTCGGCTGGCCCTTGGCAGACATGCCGGCCGTTCCGCTTGATGTCTGCGGTTGGGGGGACCGGGCGCACCGTTCAAGCGGGCCAGCTTCCGATATTGATTCAAGTCGGAGGTCACCAGCCTCGCGGGACCAGGCCGATCCCCTCGGTCGGGTATCGAACCTTCAATCGGCCGCATAGAACGCCTCCCGGATGGGATTCGAAATTGGACCGGAGCCAATAATCGCCGTCTGGGTCATGACCACGCCGATGACGCGGTTTGTCGGATCGACCCAAAACTGCGTGCCATAGATGCCGCCCCATCCATAGCTACCGGCCGGAAGACGGCTCTTGGCTGCGGCTGGATCAGTCACGATCCCAAAGCCCAGCGTGAAGCCCCAACCCGGCCCGCGAAGCGTCGGCATGTTGCCGGTCGCGTTCTGCGTCATCTGCCGGACCGTCTCAGCGCGGAGCACCCGCACGCCGTCAAGCTCGCCCTCGTTCAGCAGCATCTGCAAGAACCGCGCGTAGTCACCGATCGTGGCACTCATGCCGGCGCCGCCGGAATTGTAGGCAGTCGGCGAGAAGGCGCGGTTCGGGTCGAGGCTGGCAATGCCCTTGGTGGGTGGGAACGGCACTGCCTCAGGTCCCAGCACGGGAACGTAGCCTGTACCGAGTGCGCCGGTGACCTGTGCGGGTCGCGTCACCTGCACGAAGCGTGAGCGAACGGGCTCAGGTGCGTTGAACACAAAGCTCTCGATGCGCAAAGGCTTTGCAATGCGCTCGATGACGAAAGATTCCAGGCTGTTTCCCGTCACCTTCTCGATGACGGCCCCGAGCACGTCCGTCGCAAGCGAGTATTCCCAGCCCGTACCAGGCTGATAGCCAAGCGGAACGGAGGCGAGACGCTGCATTGCTTCAGCCGTGGTCACTTCGGGCTGATCTAGCCCGTCGGTCACGCGCGCGTCGCGATATGCATCCACAAGCCGAGCATTATTGATGAAGTTATAGGAGAGCCCGGCGGTATGGGTCAGCAGTTCGCGGATTGTCGGGGGCCTGTTCGCCGGCCCCTCGCCGCCGTCGGGCCCTCGCACCCGCAGCTTGGTGAACTCGGGGAGGAAGCGGCTAACCGGATCATCCAGGCCAATCTTGCCCTGCTCGACGAGCATCATCGCCGCCACTGAGGTGACGGCCTTCGTCATAGAGGCAACTCGGAACATATCGTTTTCGCCGATCGGCGCGGAACTCCCGACCTCGCGAACGCCGACGCTGCGGCTGTAGACCGGGCGGCCGTCCTGGAGGATCAGCACCAAGATACCCGGAGTGCTGCGGCCTTCGACCAATCCCCGAAGAGTTTCATCGAGCTTTGCGTTGCGCGCCTCGGGCGAAAAGGCCAGCGCCACAGGGGTGGGGCTGAGCGCGAAAGCTATTACTGCGGCCCCAAGCAGTCGGATGACAAGACGACGTGAGATCATGGTGTCCCTCCCGTAGACCTGTTCTGACGCGCCATTCTGCAGCTACTTGAGATCGGAAGCAATGTCTCGGACGTTGGCTATTAATAGCAACGGCGTTGGCCGACCTTCCGCAAATGACCAAACGCCAAGCCCCGGAATGCTCGATAGAACTTCTTAGCTTTATCGTTTCGGCACGATGCAGTCGTCAGCCCGACCTTTGCGGGCAAGCCAAGGGCATGGATTGAAAGCCATTGTTGCCGCGTGTCTGATCAGCAAGATCGATACATTTCCTGCAGAGGCCTTCCGCTCAGAAAGATAGTGTGAGGAGTCAGTCCACCCCTGCGAGCGATCCAGCGGCGCACCGGCGTCGGATAGGTCGAGTACAGCATCACGGTTGCTTCGGGATCAGTGAAGGCGCGACCATTGGCGCCGTAATTCCAGGCCGCATGGAAGCCGAGCGTCGCGCGCGAAGTTACGCAGATTTTGTCGTGAGGGAGCGCGCTGAGAACCATGGTGCACGCCGAGGCACAGAGACCATCGATGATCACGGATTCGCCCGATGAGGCTAGGCGCTGGTATCTAACGATGTAAGTCGCGATCAGACCGCCTCGATCATTCGTGATGCGTACTGCAGAACTTGCCTCTGACCCATTTAGGATTAGCAGAATTGCCACAAGGAATCCCGTCACATACTTCATGTCCCACCCTTGGGTTCGAGCAAAACCGATTTGGATCGCTTTGCGTGATGCGCGAAGCTGCTACAGGCTTGTTCAGGTTCATGGCATTGTCTGGGCGCAAACCGCAGGACGGCAACCTCGGTTCCCGGTTGCAACTTATGAAACTGAGCCGCAGGTGAAACGAAAGGCTGAGATTGCTCCTCGCGACCCGAGCGGTCGGATGTGATCGCCTCCGCACGGCCGGAGGTTAGCACGCGTCTGATCAGGAGTTGCCGACGGATGTTGCAATTGAAGTGCATGAAGGCGCCGCGGCTAACCCGAATTGGCTGCCCGGAGTGCCGATAAATGAGGCCGTTAGCGTATGCTTGTTGGTTCTGGGGCAGGTTCTCTTCGTCGCTGGATTAACATCTTTTTTGTTTCACCGTAAGCAAGCTGCGCACCAGAAATGTCGCGAGTCATGCGGCGGTCGAGGGAATCAAGGAGCTTCAGATGCCGCCTAGCCGAACCGTGATCGCCTCCCCCGCGCTGCTGGCAGTCGATAGAAAGGGACCAGAATTCAAAATCACGATTGCAGTGGGCGAGCCCTACCAGTCTCGGACACCGAGTGGGCCTGTCCGGCGTCAATGGAAGGGCTGTACCGTCGCTTCTCCGACCAGCACGGCGCCGGCTCCTGATAGGCGCCACAAGCTGGCACATCAGATCATCGCCCAGATGCTGGCCTATTTCGTCAAAGACGGTGGCAAACTCTTCGACCCCGAAGAACGCAAGCCGGTCACGCCGGAAGAGCTGTTCCCAAAACTCGCTTTGTGCGGCTAACCAAATATCGGTCGGCCGGTGCCCGCTTGCGGCTCTCAACGGACATGCCGAGCGGGCCGGATGATGTCCGCCTTCGGGAGCAAAGCAGAAGTGCCTATAAGTCCGAGCGATGTCGCATTTTGGGCCCAAAACAGATCTCTTATGGGTTGTAGCTGTTGCCTACTTTCAGGGGCGGAGCGGACGCGAGGGGGCAAGACGCCTCACGTCCTCTATTGACCAAAGCGGACGAGCGCAGCGTTAAGGAAGTTGGAATGAGTGAGCCGCTAGACCGGCGATCGTGGCGGCTATTCGGCTTGGAGTTCAACGGGACGTTCGACTTTATCGAACGAAGGTCCGCCCGCGCGTGTCTCCGTCCGCGAAGGGATAATTTACTCAATCACCTCATCCGCACCGCTAACAACTGAAGGCGAGAACTCGTAACCAAGCAATTTAGCGGCCTTCAGATTGATAATGAGCTCCAACTTGGTGACCAGCTGGACCGGAAGATCAGAAGGCTTCTCGCCCATCAGAACCCGTCCAGCATAGATACCCGAGCGTCGGTGCGATTGTACAAAATCTCCTCCATAGCTCATCAAACCGCCGGCCATGGGAAAGTCTCGCGTTTGCGTGATTGCGGGCACGCGAAATCTCATGGCGAGATCGGCCAATCGTCGACTGCGAAACGCAAAGTAGGGGTCAGAGGTGAAGACAAGTCCTCCCGGCGATTGCCCCGCTATGGAAGAGAAGATAGATTCAAATTCATCTTCCTTGCTCGCACTTAGGATCTGCAGATCGATCCCAAGGGTTTCGGCAGCGGAACGAAGCTTCCTCAATTGTGAATTGGCGGTCGGACTTGTAGGATTGGCGACAACCGCAACTTTACTTGCTGTCGGCAGAAATTCGTGCATCAACTCGAGCCGTTTCGGCGACACGTCGACGCTCAGGCTCGAAACTCCCGTGATATTGCCACCTGGCCGCGATAAGCTGTCCACCACGCCTAACTGGACGGGGTCACCACCCATTTCAAACACGATTGTCTTGCCGGTACCAGCAGCTTTCGCTGCGAGTGCCACGGGAGCACCACCAGGAGCAACAATGATATCTACGTTCCGAGAGACCAGTTCAGCAGCTAGGCCAGGCAATCGAGCATATTGTCCGTTGGCCCACTGATAGTCTATCGTCACATTGCGGCCCTCGACAAAGCCAGCTTCGCCAAGTCCTTCGTGGAAAGCCTTAAGTCGACTGGCAAATCGCTCCGGTGATTCCGGGCAAAGATAACCAATGACCGGCAGGGACGGTCTCTGCGCATACGAGGAGGTCGTCCACGAAGCGGCGCCTGCTACCAATAAGAGAAAGTCACGCCGCCTGGCGCGTCCCTGGGGCGTTGCTGATCTAGAGTTAGCGTACCTCATCTACCGACCCGCTGGCATCCGCCGTTTGTCAGAGCATACCGCACGGTGCTCAACAAGTCGCCGGCCGATTGCACCAAGCATCCGCAGGTCAGCATCGGCTAAAACGGATTGAACGAAATTCCGAATACCGGAATTGCTTCGTCAAAGCCCTTGATTTGGCGGCCCCCAAGGTCTTCCAAGGGGCGCTTGCCCCTGACGTCTGCGGCGACTTCGGCGTCCAACAGGATTTCCCGGTCTGCGGCAGAGGCGCACAGGCGGGCTGCGAGATTTACAACACTGCCGATGGCCGTGTAGTCGAGCCGATCCTGGTAGCCAATCCGACCGACAGTTGCCGGTCCGCTGGCGAGACCGACTCCGAAGCCAACGTGATAGCCCCGCGATTGCCAGCCGGCGATCAGTGCTTGCACGCTCTTCTGCATTTCCATCGCAAGATCGACGGCCCTTAACGCTGGGTCTTCGACCGTAACAGGTGCGTTCACCAGAACCATAAGACCGTCGCCAGAGAAACTAATGAGCGTTGCCTCGAATTGCGCAATAACCCTACCAAGGATCTCGTAGTACTCCGACAGCACACTCATGACTTCTTCAGGTGCAACTCCCGCGGAAAATGCGGTGAAGCCTCGCAAATCGCAGAATACAACGACGACGTTCGTACGGCGGCCATCCAACACGCTTTCGTCGCCGGCCCGATCGACAAGATCGGCGACCTGAGGCGCGAGGAATCGCTTGAGCCTCGCTATGCGTTCCTGGTGCTGCTGCGCGAGGCCCAACTCAGCGGCCATCCTGTTAAAGCTATTTGCCAGACGCTGAAATTCATCTCCAGTCTGGATGGAAATGCGATGGTCGAAAAACCCGGCACCGACACGTTCCGTCCCCTCCTTAAGAAGCCTTATCGGCTCCGTCATCCTGTGCGCCAATCCATACGCGAGAAGGCCTGCGAACACTGTACTGATTGCGAGAAGCAAGGCGGTTCGCCACACGGCCGCATAGATGGGCGCGTAAGCTTCAGATAGGGGCTGTTCCGCCACTACCGTCCAATCGGGACCTTGTACGGGAGCTGCGCTGGCTGCAATGTCACGTCCATGTGCATCCCGGCTCGTTGCGAAACCCGCACTCGGGCCGATCGCGTCGCGTATGGTACGAAACGGTTTCGAGGTTGCTTCTTCCGCCCCACGGAGGACGAGGCTGATGTCGGGATGAGCAATGAGGCGGCCCGGCCGGTCCAAGACGAAGGCGATACCGGTCTTTCCCACCTTGATCGCCGATATCACATCCCAAATCAGCTTCAGATTGACCTCGGCGACGACAGCCCCAACGGCAGGTCGATTACCCACGATCGCAACCGTCAGGTATGGTTCCGAGCCTCGATTGTAGCTTACGTCGCTAAACCAGACTTGGGACGTGCGGGCGCCAACCAATGCAGGATCAGTTGATCTGTCCGCGCGGCTTTCAATGCGATTGAGGCCGATCCTCGAGATATGGAGACGCTCTAAACCCTTGTTGTCGAGCAGTGTCAGACTAACGATGGCAGGCGCCTGCCGAAACAGACGCAACGCGTCAGTCCTCCGCCGCTCGTCCGGCTCGTCAGTCCATGGAAGCTGGACCAGCCAGCCAAGTTGGTTTGTGATACCGTAGATGAAGTCATGGATCTCGGCGGCAGCTGACGTCGCTTGAACGCCAAGTAACTGGTCGAGCCTCGCGCGCTGGTCGCGATAGCCGAACCACGCTTCAATAACCCCGTTGATCGCGAGTGGAATCGCGACAGCCATGAACAGCGCGAGCAAGTACTTCTGAAAAAGGCCGCGAAATCGATATTGGGCAATCATGCTCCAGTACCTGTGCAATCACACCGAGATAGAATAGGCCGATAATATCACTTTGCTCTACTGTCTGGCGTTCTAGATCCAGACGCGCACGGCGCCACCTCTTAGGCTTTTGGGGCTGTTTCCGAGCCGGCCGGGAGCAGTCCAGTGATCGCTTTTGGCCATGGTGGTCACAGCTGAGCTATCTGTCAGCACTGGGGGGCCAAGCTTCGTCCGACGTCCGCCTCTGCCTCATTGCGGCCGTTCCGAGCATAGCGCAGGAATACCTGCGGCCGCGAACGGATCTCACTTTGCTTCTCGTAATCTGCAAACTCATGCGGCTGGATGGGACTGGATCTGCCGGGCTTGAACGCTCTCGTCCTGCTCCAGCGGCAGGGAAAATTGAAACACGGCGCCTCGAGGTTCGTTCGCACTCGCCCACATCCGTCCCCCGTGAGCCTCGACCATCGACCGGCAGATAGCGAGGCCCATACCCATGCCCTTGTCCTTGGTGGTGTAGAACGCCTCGAAGACGCGCTCCACATCTTCCGCGTCCAGACCCGGGCCGGAATCGCGAACCGTGACGAGCACGCCGCCCGCGGCCTCCCTCTCGCTGTTGATCCGTAGCTCGCGCGTCCCGTCGTCGCCGCCGCCCAAGGCTTCAATGGCATTGAGGATCAGGTTCAAAATCACCTGCTGCAGCTGAGTGCGATCGCCTTTCACCATAGGCAAGGCCGGCGCGAGCTCGGTCTGCAGCAATATGCCATGCTTGAGCATTTCGCTCCGGGTCAGCGCGACCATTTCAAGGATGGCTTCATTGAGGTCGAACCGATCCTTCCGCGGCGGCACCTTGTTGATGAGGGCCCGGATCCCGCTAATGACATTGCCGGCGCGCTTGCCGTCCTCGACGATCCGGCGAAGGGAATCGCGAACCTCGCCGAGATCTGGCGGTTGAGCGCTGAGCCAGCGCAGGGCAGCCTGGGCATTGGTAACCGTCGCTGCGATCGGCTGGTTGACCTCGTGGGCAATCGAGGCCGTCAATTGACCCATCGTGGTGACGCGATTGGCGTGCGCAAGCTCTACCTGCATGGCGCGCAACGCCTCTTCGGCCCGCCTGCGCTCGGTGATGTGCCGCCCGACACCGCGGTAGCCGACGAAGCGCCCCGCCTTGTCAAACATCGGCAGCCCGGAGACGGACACGTAACGCTTGCTGCCGTCGGGTCCAGGCCGCGCGAGCTCAAAATCACGGAATGGCAGGTGGGCATCGAGCGTCTCCCGGTGCTTGCGCCAGCCCTCTTCATCCGGCTCCAGATAAGGCACTTCCCAACGTGTCTTGCCGATTTCGGAGCCGGGCGCCGGTGCTTCGGCAAGGCTCTCCGCGAACTCCTGGTGAATGAAGCGGTGTTGCGCATCGGTTTCCCAGTACACGTCGAAGGAGAACTGCACGAGCGTGCGAAAGCGTTCCTCGCTCTGCCGCAGCGCCTCTTCCGCCCGCTTGCGCTCGGTCAGATCGAGCACAAAGCTGACACCATGATTTGGGCTTTGCTCGAGCATCGTCCCGCCGAGCAACACAGGCACGCGGCTGCCGTCCTTTCGAAAATATTCTTTCTCGAACGGTTGGACGGTCCCCATCCGCTTCAGCTCTTCCACGGTGCGTGCGTCGCGGTAGCGCCATTCCGGCGGCGTCAGGTCCGTCCGGTTCACCCGTCCCGAGGCAAGATCCTCCCGGTCGTAGCCCAACATATGGAGAAACGCATCATTGGCCTCGAGAATGTGACCTTCGAGATCCCAAATGATGATGCCAACGATGTTGGCGTCGACCAGGCGGCGGATCTTCTTGTCGCGCGCAAGGAGATCGCCGTGGAGCGCCACGTTCTCCGCGATCGCCTTACGCCGCCTTGCCGCTTCGAGCCGTGCAAGCGCCAACGCCACCACTGCCAGGACTGAAACAATGACGACGGCCGTAGCGATCAGCCAGGCGTTGCGTTGTTCGAGGGCCTCGGCGCGCTTCTCGTGATCCACGAGCAGGAAACGCTCGTGGTCCACCATCTGGTCGATTTGTGACCTTATCTCGTCCAGGCTGCGGATCATCGCCAGCGCCGCCAGCCCGGAGGTGCTGGCCGTCTTGACGATGTCATCGATCTCACGCAGCTTTGCTGCAACTGTCAGCGCCAGATGTCCGGCACGATGGTTCTGCAATGGATCGTTCGCGACCAGAGCCTGGAGCGCCTGCGCGTCTCGTCGTACGCTTTCGTCGGAGACGCCGTAGGCCTTGAGATATGAGGGATCGAGCGTCAGCAGATATCCGCGTCTTTGGGCCTCCACGTCGGCGATGACCGCCCGCAGCCGGTCCAGCGTCTCGAGCACCTGACGGCTGCGCTCGTGTGCAAGACTCACCGCTTGTCGCTCCTGCCAATATCGAAGGCCGAGAAACCCGGTCGAGACCACCGCAGCCAGAACCACCACGACCACCAGCGTCAGCGGACGAGCAAACCACCGAGAGGACTGGGTCAGAGGGACTGACATTAGCCTTAAGTCTTCGATGCTCGCGTGAGCGGCTCTTTTCCGGTGCCGACGCAGGGTATTGCTAGTATAATAAACATACAGCTACGGTCTGCGTAGTTAAGATAGGAACCGGCACGCCCCGCAGATTACACCGGCTTGGAAGCCCGTCAGTCCCCTCACAAGGGGCCAGAACGTCACGGGTGGGGCCGCTCGCGTGCTGTGAAGGCCACTCCCCGCCAGGAGCAACCACATGGCTCCAAATGAAATGGTGCAGAGTGAAAAGCTTCCGAGCAGTCCAGGGTCGGCCAGCCGGCGCAGCTTCGTCAAGGGATTGGGCGCAGCGGGCGTGGTCTTGCCGGTCCTCGCCATACTGCCGCGGTGGGGTTTCGCAGAGGATGTCGCCGGGGTCTATGCCAACGCTGCGATGGATTGGAAACAATTTGCGGGGCAGACGATCACGCTCGCAGGCGCGATTCATCCGTGGTCGAACGCGATCACTCCGCTTTTGTGGGATTTTACCAAGCTCACCGGTATCAGCGTCGTTACCGACTTCCGATTGGAGACCGCGTACTTGGGAGCGCTGCCGATTCAGCTCGCCCGCGGCAGCAGCACACCCGACGTCTTCATGTTTACGACCTATGGCCAGGGCATCTCAAAAGGATGGCTCGAGCCGCTGAACGCCTATTATTCGGACAGGTCGCTGACCGATCTCGGCTGGTATGATGAGAGTGATCTTCTCAAGACAGCCCGAGCCTTTCCGTTGTGGCGGGACGGCGAACGCTATGCCTGCCCGATCACTTCCGAAGCGGTGACCTTGTTCATCAACGGCGACGCTCTGGCAGCCAGGAATCTGCGCGTTCCCCAGACTTTCGATGAGCTGCTCGCCACCGCCAACGCGATCAAGACCAATGAGATGTCCGGGATCGCCATGCGGGCGCAGGCCGGCGGCAATTCATCCGTGGCGGCCATGAGCTTCGTGTTCTCCTACGGTGGGGACATGGTCAAGGACAACAAGGCCGCTTTCGCGAGTCCGGAGGCCATCGCGGCCGTCGAGATGTACGGTCGATTGCTCAGCCAAGCCGGGCCTAGCGGTGTGAGCGGCTATGAATGGTACCACGTGCTGGACGATTTCCTGCAGCGCAAGACGGCAATGGCGATCGACAGCAGCAACTTCGCTACCGACATTTCCAATCCAGCGAAGAGCCACGTTGCCAGGCAGGCCGTATTTGCCGCCTTTCCACATGTCGCCGGTCGCACGTCGGTGCCCTTCATGTCGCACTGGCAGGCGTGCATCAATTCCAGGTCACGAAACAAGCGGGCGGCTTTTTTGTTTCTGCTGTGGGCGACAAGCAAGCCGACATCGATGCGGACCGCCGCAGCGGGACTGGCAACAGCCCGTGTGTCGGCCTGGTCGAGCGAGGGCTTCAAGAAGGCGTTCGGCGCCCAAGCCGCGGAGGCGGCGCTGACCAACTTGCAAAATGCCGATGTCGATCGCGCCAAGGCGATCCTTTTCCATCCGCAGTCGAGACCCATCCTGGACGCCTTCATGATCGGCGTGAATGAAGTGGTCTCGGGAGCGAAACCGGCAAAGATTGCGATGACGAACGCCGCCGAGAAGGCCAATGCGGCGATCCGCGGATAGCAGAGCCGCCGGCGCTCCCCAGCGTGACGACCGGTGTAATTGGGACTTCAGCTCAGCGTTGCCTCTGCCGACCGGTGCTCCACAAAAAAACAACAATCCGGTCAACTAATGGGCAGGCATCGAGGGGACGTGTCATGGTGCACCGCACCGACATCGCCGGGCGCAATACGGGGCAGGCCAATCCTGGCAGTGACGGCCTATGCCGCCCTGCACTGAATGGCGCCCTTCTCGAAAACAACTTCTTACGCAGGCGGCAAGACGTGCTGCCGCCTCCTCTCGGCGGCAGGTCCGCCGGCCTGCGCCATCTATCTCCAGCTCCCGACCCTATGAGGCTTTGACACCAGAGTATCCCCTGCAAGGGTCGCGAGAGAATTCGGCCCAACAAACAAATTACAAAGGGAGGACACAGATGACTTTGCATGAACGATATGTCGTCGGCTGCGCCACGGTGGCGGTGGCTGCCCTGGTCACTATCTCGCCGACGCGCGCCCAAGTGCCGACGCAGCCTCAAGAAGCGGCCCTGAATGCCGAAGCGGCCCAGAACGACTGGCCGACCTATCACGGCACCTATAAGTCCTACCATTACAGCGGCCTCGACCAGATCAATACCGGCAACGTCAAGAATCTCGAAGTTGCCTGGATGCATTTTCCGGAGCGCGCCACCCGCGGCATTCAGTCGACGCCGCTGGCCCTTGACGGCGTGCTGTACTATTCGGGCTCCTACAGTCGCGTCTACGCGCTGGACGGCGCGACTGGCAAGACAATCTGGGCCTACGCGCCGGAGCTCGACGAGGACCTGGTGTCCAAGCAGACGCACTCGCCGTACAACCGCGGCATCGCCATCGGACACGGCAACCTCTATGTCGGCACGGTCGATGGGCGCCTGATCGCGCTCGATCTGAAGACCGGCAAGCCGGTATGGGACACGAAGCTGCTGGATTCCAAGAAGATGACGGTCGGCTTCACCGGCGCGCCGCTGGTGGTCAAGGATAAGGTGATCATCGGCGCCCAAGGCGGCGAATGGCCCCATCGCGGGCCGATCTTCGGCGTGGAGGGCAAGACCGGAGCGAAGAAATGGGAGTTCTTCACGGTCGCCGGCACCGAAGAGGCCATGAAGACCTGGGGCGGTGACTCCTGGCGGACCGGTGGCGGTGGCGGCTGGATGCCCGGAACCTATGACCCGGAAACCAATACGGTGTGGTGGGGCACTGCCAACCCGGCGCCGCTTTATGACTGGGGGGGCGCGGATTGGAAGAAGAGCGGACCGCGGCCGGGCGAAAATCTCTACACGACATCGGTCATCGCGCTCGATCCCGATAGCGGCAAGCTCAAATTCTACCATCAGGAGCTGCCGCACGATGCTTGGGACTTCGACTCGTCCGTGGGCGAATTCGTCATGATCGACCGCGGCGGCAAGAAGCTGGTCGTGCACGCCAATAAGAGCGGATACATCTTCGTCTATGACCGTTCCAACGCCAAGATCGAGAACGTCTGGCCGCTGGTAAAGAACATCAACTTCGTCAAAAGCATTGATCCGAAGACCGGCGAACTGATCGGTCGCCGCGACCTCTCGGAAGGCAAGGTGGACCCGCCATTGTGCCCGGCCATCGCTGGCGGCATCAGCTGGAACTCCGGCGCCTACAGCCCCAAGAACGGACTCTTCTACCGGATCGGACAGGAATGGTGCATGGAGCTGACCGTCGAGAAGACCACGCCGATCCTGGAGCCGATGGCGCAACTCAATATCGGCGCCACGTTCAAGTTTATCCCGCCTCCGGACGGACCGGCCCGTGGTCATCTTAGCGCCCGCGACCCGGTCACCGGTGCCAAGAAGTGGGAGGTCAACTACAAAGAGCCGCCGCTCGCCAGCGTTCTCGCCACCGCAGGCAATCTGGTATTCGTGCCGGATGCCGAAGGCATTGTGCACGCCTACAATGCGGACACCGGCGAAGAGCTCTGGTCGCGCAACAACGGCATGGGACATAACGCCGGCATTATCAGCTACATGGCCGGCGGCAAGCAGTACATCGCCGTACCGGCGGGCTGGGGCAGCCTGGTGGCCGACGAGTTTGTCGCGCTCTACGGCGAGCCCTTCAAGAGCATGCCGAAGAACACCGGTGCCCTGGTTGTGTTCGCGCTCAGGCAATGACGATGGCATGGGCGGCAGGGATCGATCTCTCCTTGCCGCCCTTGCAGCAAATACGTTGGGCGTCCTTTCCCCGAATACGGATGCTGGAATGCGAATACCGTCTGTGATTATTGCTTCCCTGGCCCTCATCTGGCCATGCCTGTCGATCGCCGCGTTTGCCCAACAGTCCACCGGAGCAGGCGCTGAAAATCCGCTGCCGCAAGCCGAAGCCTCGCCGAACGACATCGATGGCGAGAAAATGTTCGCAACCACCTGCGGCTTTTGTCACCAGGACGGCGGCCGTCATGCGGGCAGAGGTCCGAAGCTGTCGAAGTCCGAGCGCAGCGACGAATATATCGTCGAACGCATTAAGAAGGGCAAGCCGGGCGCCATGCCCGCCTATGGTGGAGTGTTCAGTGACGGCCAGATCATCGCGATCCTGGCGTACATTCGAGGGCTCGATGACTAGAGCGTTTTCTGCGGCGTCGAAACCGCGATATCGCCTCCCCCGATACGCGGCAAGCCTCGCGCTGCTGATGCTCTGGAGCGCGTCGGCGGATGCCCGCTCGCTGGAAACCGTCATCGAGCGCGGCGCGTTGACGCTCTGCGCCAGCCCCAACGCGCTGCCGTTTGCAAGCAAGACCGGACCGGTCCCGGGGTTTCAGATCGAACTCGGCGAGAAAATTGCCGAGCAACTCGGCGTCAAGCTGACCCGGGAATGGGTGGTCAGTGCGATCCAGTATCGCCGCGCCGATTGCGACCTCGTGCTCGACGTCATCGCCCGCAAGGATGCGCCGCCCGCGGGCGGTGTGCGGGCTTCGCGCCCTTATCATCGCAGCGGCGTCGTGCTCGCGGTGCGCAGCGATTCGCCGGCGTCGTCGCTGGCAAGTCTCGATTCCGACCAGCGGGTCGGCGTACCGGTCGGCTCGCTGGTCTCGATGACGCTTGCCAAGGGCGGCACCACCACGTCTCCATTCGTGTATGAGGACGAGATCGTTGCAGCGTTGGCCAATCGCGAGATCGAGGCGGCCGCCATCACACCGATGACGGTCGGCTGGTTCAACCTGCAGCATGCCGACAAGCCGTTGCGCCTGATTCCGGCGTTCGATAACGACCAGGATTTGAACTGGAATGTTGCGGCGGGGCTGCTCCGCCCCGACGACAAGCTGCGACAACGTGTCGATGCGGCGATCGAGGCCCTGCTGGCCGATGGTACCATCGCGCGTATCTATGCTCGCTACGGCATCGAGCTGCGGCCTCCGCAGTGAGATTCGTGAAAGTGAATATGTCGATCTCCATCCTTGTCACTGCAGCCGCGGGTCGACCGCGCCGGCGGCACTTCCCCACTCTGCCGGCGCGGCCGTCGCATATTACGCGGCGCGAACGTAGCCGTAGCGCAGGTTCGAGGGCGCATTGGCCGCCAGCGCATACTCGTTCTTGAGCGAAGCGAGACGGTCCTCGGAATAGGTCGGCATCCTGGTGTTGTCAGCCGCTTTCAGCCTGATCTTGTAGAACCTGGTTGCGTTGCCCGCGAAGATCAGCTGCTTGGTGGCGCTATTGGCGTCACCAAGCGGCGCAAAGCCGTACTTCTTCTGCATGTCTTCCGGGATTTCAAGTCGGCGCAACGCCTCGATCTGCCACTGCGGTGAGCCGTACCAGACCGAGTCGGTGCCCCACATCACGTGGTCGACTCCCATGCCCTTGATCAACGTACCGACCAGCGCGGCGCAGAACTTGGGATGCGCGACTGCCGAGTTGGCAAAGGACGTGCCGAGCTCGGCATAGACATTGTTGACGCCGAACTTCTGCGGGATTTCCGCGAGGTCCGAGGCCCACTGGATGCGGCCAGTCTGCTCGAACTCCGCCCACGCCTTGTCCGGTAGTTCGAGGAACGCACGTAGCGCCGAGTGATAGATCACGAAGTTCATCTGCGGCCAATCCTTGGCAGCCTTCCCGATGTCCCATGCGGTTGCGTATTCCCATACGCCGGCGAACGACTTCTCGTAATCGGGCGGCAGCAGCCCCTTGTGGATACACAGCGTGTTGATGCCGGCCTTTACGGCTTTCTCGTAAAACGGATACATCACCTGCTCGTCGTCGAGCCGCCATGGGTACTTGGAGGGCGCCAACGGATCGCCGATCGTGTAGGACTTCCAGGAATCCGGCTTGTAGACCTCGATCGCCTTGTCGACCTCCTCCATCCAGCCGGGCTGCTTTGGGGTGATGACGCTGTGCGCCAGCAGGCGGCGCGAACCGGCGAAGTCGTTGATGAGTTCGCGTGCCTTGACGATCTGCTCGTTGGAAAGAAGCCACCAGCTCGGATCGTCGAACGGCGCGCCGCTCAAGAGCGCCATGTTGGTGTCGCTGTCGTAATAGATCTCTTTCACGTAATTCTGGAACTTGTAGCGGGCGAGCGAAGAGACGCCCTCCTCCTTCATCTTCGGATTCCAGTGCTGGCTCGCAAAATCCGCCAGCCCCAAGAGCTCCTTGTGGTCGAAGTCATCGCGCACGAAATGGGTCTGAACGTCGAAGATGAACTGGTCAGCGAGGCCATGCGCACGCGCCAGCATCAATTCGGGCTCTCGAGCCTCCGCAGGCGCGACCTGGAAAACATTGCCGTAGACGTCGTTCATGGCGAGGAATGCCGCCGCCATGCCGCAGCTCGTGTGCAGGAACTGCCTGCGGCTCAAGCCGAGGTGCTTGCCGTTCACGTCGGCGAGCTCGTTGATCCGTGCCTCGACCTTCTTTTGTACGGCGCTCTGCGGGGGCGGCAGATACTCGCCGTTGGAAACGATCTGAGTGGGAATCGGCGTTGCCGCCGATGCCGCCTCCGCGCCCGCGACAAGACGCTGCTCTCGCTCGCTAAGCCAGGTGCTCATTGTTCTCCTCCCTGTTGGTTGGGCCACGATGGCGCTGGTCGGTGCGCGCATCAGGCTTGCGTGTTTGGCCACTCCCGATCAGTTAGGTGGACGAAATAGGCGTACCTCCCGTTCAGCCACGCATGAGGCCATCACACTCGCCTAACGCCCAGGCGAGTCTCTTCATCACTTCATTCTGTGAGGGTACAGACACACTTGCAAACTACTTACGGTAGTGGCGCATCTTCGCCAAATTCAATGCCCAAACTTCCATTGGCGCAAGCAAAGTTATCGGGCAGTCATGCTGTCCCAAAGCGCCCCCATTGTGACTGGCAGGTTTGCCAGCGCGAGCGCAAAGCGCTGCCGTGATGATCGCGCAAAGGCGTGAGGTCGCCCTCTGGCCCATTTGAGACGTGCCGACGCCTTGGTCTGCCTACCGGGCGAGACCGGAAGTGGTCGGCGCACAGCTAGAACGGCGCCATTGACCCGGTGCGGACATTAATCGCCTTAAACAGTAAAGCAGTTCCAAGATGACTGATGGCCCGGACCAATTTCGGCTCATTCATTCCTCAAATAAAAGCGGCCCGCAAGGCGAGCCGCTTTTCTCAATTCAGACTTCAAGCACGCGTATCGAGCGACACACCGAGCAAATGCGCCTTGGCCGCAGTGGCTGCGGGCGTGCGCTTCAGCGCCTTTGCGATCTTTGTGACCGGCGTCTTGCGTGCCATCGACTTGAGGGTCTTAACATCACTCTTCGTCCATTCACGACGAATAGTCTTCTTAGTTTTAGTAGGCATCATTCCTCCGATTTTTGGGAAACGGGCTTCTACCATAAAATGTCGGGGTAGCAATCGCATCCTCGTCTCTTGACTCTCGTGAAGGTGAATCTCACATCGATCTCGAAGCGCGCGCCGAACTTAGGAGATTACCATCACTTCGTAGCAAGCGAGTCGGCGACGCCGCTCATCCGTACCTAGTGTCTGATGGATCGTTGGAACAGTGTGTCCGGTGAGGGGAGACAATCGTTTCAGTTCCATCTGCGCAAAAATTGGGCGGCAAATTGCCTGTTAGTCGCTGGCTGGACAGGGCTGAACTACGTCGCCGCTGTTCAGCAGCTCGCCTAATCTGAAATCGACAGCGATTCGATCGCCAAGGAGGTTGCAAAGACTTGCGCGCTATCTCCCTCAACGACGCTTGCCCAGGCCGGCTGGCAGACCTTCGCGACGCGAACAAGAGCGCGGCAGTGCGCAGCCTTGCCGAGCGCATCGCACCGCCGGGTGCGTGGTGGCCGGGTGAGCGATAAGAAGTCCGCATCTATGGCGGTAAACATTGTACGAAGAAATCGAAGAGGTGCTCACCAAATGCCTTAAGAGCGCGCTGGCCTAACATAGCTTGTTGGAGACCGAGCGCGAACTATTGCTCTGATGTCAGCTGAACCATCTGGCGCCCGCCATTCATCTCCTTGAGGCTGTTGACGTAATCCTCAGGACGCTTCCAGCGGACAGGAGTTTTCAATCCCATGAAACTTGCGATGCTGCCGATAAACGCAGTGCAATTGGCTGTTTCGGCATTCCAGACCGGTGAACTCGCCTGTAATTTCTTGATGTAGGCGAAAGCCTTTTTGGCGTCCGGCTCATTCAAGTAGACTCGGTAACTTGCGGTCAAGTACTGCGGATCAAGATCACCGTAGCTTGCCCCGGTCTCGGACGGCACCCACATCACATGACCAAGTATATAAGGCAGGGTGTCCCCTGCAGGGGTAAGCCCCGCGACCTCAACTTCTCGCTCGCTTGTCTTCCCATACCAGACGAAAGCGTGTCCCCAGCTCGCCGCCGTTCTGGCTCTGAAGTCAACGTAGTACGGCCCCTTTGCTGATCCCGACCCCGGCCTTCGAGTCGACTGTCGGGCCGGTTTCGATTCGATGGGCGCGTCACTGGAAGCAAGCGCGTTCGCGTCCGCGGTGCGTTTGTGGACCTCCCGTCTGTGGGAAATGAAGCGTTCCGAACCGGCGCGAGTTTCAATCTCGTGTGCAGAAGCTGATTGAATTTCGAGCGTAAGAGCGGGTGTGCACAATCCGGCAAGGAGGCATAGCGCCAATCCATTCAGTCCATTCGCCATGCCTTCTCCCATTTACAGTCCGATCGGCGGACGATGAAGGTCAAATCGACGTGACCGAGACCTGAGCCATTGGGCCGTATTAGTAGCTCCGGGTCACCACCGGGCCGGCTGGGGTCTTACCGATTGGGGTCTTGCCAATTGGTGTCTTGCCAATCGGCATCTTGCCGACTTGAGCCGTTTGATAGACGGGCTGCCGACGCGGGAGGTCGGCAGCGGCAGCAGCACTCACCATCGCAAGCGTTGCACCTGTTACGATCAGAAATTTCACCACGGTCCTCTCCTTAAGGTTAGAACAAAGCAGTAGCCTACCGAGCTTTCCCTTTGAATTAGGGCGTAAGAATGAACCTCCGAAAATACGTTTCCGGTGCGGCAGATATGACACGCTCGGGAACTCCGACCGTGCTTGAAAAATAGAGCGACCGCGCTGAACGCCGTGATCGCGCACATACATGCGCAGGCGATGCCCATGGATCCGCACCCCGATGAAGAGCGCGATGCGCGCGCCGTGGGATGAGGCGATGCCGTTGTGCCATCCACTGCTGGACAACGCATTTACGATCATGCTGCGCGGCGCGGACAAGGGAGATCGAGCGGCGAACCGGAGGCAGCGAGGTGGAGGACGCTGGCACGGCTTTTCCAAGAAGAGATCGCGCATGCTTCTCCCGGAGGAGAATGGGGCAGTCGGGGTAGCGTGCAGAAAGCGTGAGCAGCGACTGAATGGGAGACCGACTTAGAATATCTTCAAGACCGCTTCTACGTCGGTAGGTTTTGATTTCTATGGCCGAACACTACAATTACCTTATCGTCCCCGTTGCACTGGTCGTATGCAGTGACCCCGGATCGGTGCTGGCAAATAGAAGCAATGTGTAGCTGTTCACGGCTGAAGACCTCTAAACTCCCAAAATGCCCGGCGACTAATTTTCGGCCAAACGACAAATACGCGGCAATCACCGACGGTGGTCCCCCATATCAATACTCGATCGTCGCGCCCCCCGCAGGGGCGGTTTCTCGTACGTGACGAATTCAAAAACGAGGTCTTTCCAGCTTCGACCGCAACCCGGCGCGTTTTTGACTCTCAGCGGAGTTACGAAGCTGAGCATCAAAGTCGTGCCGCAACCGTTAGCCGCACCGCGCGCGGCTCGGCCGGACGAACGTAATGGCTGGTCAGAGCAACCGCAGTCCCGCTCCGCGATCCAGCGGCGCTGAAGGATCGAGCGGTAATATAAAGCGTCAGGCTGCGGAATCCGTCGTCCGCGATGGCCGCCAATTCCGTCCTCGCATCAATCGCGCAACAGCACGGCATCCCGAAGGATCCAGCTCGAGCCTAAGACGAAGACGAGCCCCAGCGCTATCAGCAGCACGCCAATCCAAGTTGCCGTCCAACCTCGCCCGTCATCGGCCGCCTCGGCGATGGGAAAGGCGAACGGCGCGGTCGTAGGTACGGAGGCGGCAACCGCGTCCCTGGCGGCCGGTGCGGCCGCCAGAAGCGTCTCCACGTCGACCTGGCGCGGCGTGGGGTCGACGGGCGTGAGCTGATCGGTCGCAAGATTTTCGATGGGTGCCGGCGGCACGAAGGTCGCGACCCCCGTAGCTAAGACGGAAGCGGCATCAACCACCTTGAGCTCGGGCGCGGGCCGGATCGACTGAGATATTTCCGCCGGTGCGGAGCGCAGCAGCTCCGCACGCGCATCCACGACCGCCTTCCGCTTGCGTCGCGCGGTCTCGTTCTCCTCGGGAGCGGCGACCCGAGGCTTCACGGCGCGATGACGAACCTGCTTCTTCACCGCGACCCCCTCAGCGGCCTGGAACCAGCATTTGCGGTGGCCTTCCAAACGATAGACCCAGTGCTGGCCGGCCGCCGTCGACTTGCCGGGCCGCGGCAAGCACTCCTCTTCCGCTTCCGCGGAAGCGGGCGCAGTGGCTTGCCGGGGAGCGGCATTGAAGAAGTCGGCAAAAGGATTCGAAGACGCAGGCGAAGTCGGGAGACCTGCGAGAAGGACAAAAGCGGCGAAGCAAAATCGCAAATGACCGGACATGGAAAAACCCCGGTGTTGCGCCCCCCGGAGACGACCTTTGGCCGTGACCTGGGTTACAATGCGGCTTAAATCCGGCAACGCAGTGGATTCATTTCGGCCCAAGAATCGAGATTCCGAGCCGGAATTCAGAGCCAGTCCTGCAGCCGCGGACAAAGCAATTCAGTACCCCGCTCTGCTCATCATCGAGCCAGTGACGGACCAATTATCCGGACATCGAGTATTGGAAGGTCAAGCTGAGCATGCTCATAGACAGAATTAGCGAGCTAAAGAGACGGAGCAAGGCGACGCGCATACCCCTCCGAGCTAGAATTCGTTACTTCCAGCGAAATGCGGATCCCTGACTCGAATGATAAGGCCCGCATGAAGCCACTGGCGGCAACCTCGGAGCCGCGTTGGGTCCTTGGGATGGCTGCCAATCAAGATTCAGACGCATAAAGCCCCGGCACTACCTCAGTATATTGTCGTCGCTGCGGGCCGGCGCTACTTCGTGCACTTCAGTCGCAAGCAATTGTTCTGCGCAGGCGTCGAACATCATTCGCCGATTGGTGGCTATTTCGAAGCTGAGGATCTCGTGTTCGTCCTTGACGCGAATTCCGACTATTAGCCATGACCGCTTGAGCGAACCCATCTCTTCGCCGCCCCAGATACGCTCGACGACGACAAGAAAACGCGGGCTGTTGCTGATAGAGTAACAACGCCGCTATGCTGTTACCTGGCTGTTATAGGCCGCCTCGCCCCTCCCAGTACGTAGGCATCCCGTAGTACCGGTGGGTGCGCGTTTCCCAGTCTCTATCCTGCCACGAGTCATCGCTGAACTCAGGCGCATCCTTCAGCTGTTGCTCGGTGATACTCGTCCGAAAACCACCAAGCGACGTATCATATGTTAGAGCGCCCCACGGGATCGGATAATGGCTGTGGCCTAACCCAACAAACCCACCAAAGCTCATGACCGCGTAAGCTACGCGACCTGACACCTTGTCGATAATGAGGTGATCAATCTCACCGATATTTTTTCCATCTGCTCCATAAACCTCGGTTCCGTGAATGTCTTCGCTTGAGATGCATTGATGATCCGGATGGGCTGTTGCGCGGGCCATGGTCTCCTCCCTCACATGTGGGTTTATTCGACTTAACTCTGACCGCTACAGGGTCGTTCCTGGCAGGAAATCCGATTTAGTTTTTGCGCTGGGACGAGGCGACGGCGTTGCAGCGACCGCCACCGGACGAAGCAATGATGGTAGTGGCATGTGGCACCGGCAAAGAGGCGAGCAGCTTCTCATGACCGATGGTTTTCGCCTGAACCAGAATGCGACCTCTCGTGACCGCGCCGGAGATGCGGTTTTGCGGTCATTAGGATCATCCAAACGTGATCGAACGATTTCCGACAGCAAGTTCCATCGAAGCGATTTTCCCTTTCACGTCAACGGGAAGGCGCAATGCGCGGGAACGTGCATATTTCATCCGCGCCTTGTTCAGTTGAACTTTGCATCAGGCTGTCGAACGAACCTTAGTCAAAGGAAACCGGAGGTTTCCCATGCAGCATCTGATCACAATTGCAGCCGTTGCCCTACTCACGACTGCAGCAACCGTGCTGTCGTCGCACTCACTTAGGACCGAGCGTCATGCCGCCGGTACAGTCATAGGTCATTGCAAAAACTTCCACAGCCTGACCGGGAAAAAAGCATCCGAGCTATTGCCTTAACCAAGCGCAGAGAACACAGGGAAACGAGCTCACCTGTGCAGGAGCTGGACGAGCACGGCAATGAGCAATCACTCTCGTCGCTTCCATCGAACTCGAGTCTAAGGCCCGCGTTGCTCCGGTTCGTCAAGGTTGCTGACGGTAATTGCCCGGAGTTGCTGTTGCGCCAAACTCAGTCTGGGATGCGGCATTCAACACATCCACTTCGAGCAAAGACAACTACCGCCCCTGCATTCGAATCGTACATGGGTTGGAGATGGTCATGCGCAACATTGCACTGGTGATTGCATTCGTGATCTTGTTGACCGCGCCGGCTTCGGCTCAGAAGGCCGAGATTGAAGCGGTCAACACGAAATGGATTGAATTGTTCAACAAGGGCGACTTCTCTGGGATTGCGTCACTCTACAGCACTGATGCGACCGTATTGCCGCCCGGTTCTGCGATGGTACACGGCCGGGCAGCCATCGAGGCAATGTGGAAAGGCATGGCGGAACAAGTTGGCGATCCGAAACTCACAACCGTTGACGTTAAGCCCCTTGGCCCTTCCGCGGCACGCGAGATCGGCACGTTCGTTCTGAAGACCAAGGGGCCGACGCCGCAAGACTTGACGGGGAAGTATGTCGTTGTTTGGGAAAAGGCCGGAAATGAATGGAAGCTCACCACCGACATATGGAACGAGGGCAAGTAGGATCGTTCATAGGTCTGCTTCGCGCCAAAAATGGTTGTGCGTTCGGTCGTGACCAAACTGGCCATTCGAAAGGCGGTATCCTGGACAGAGTCTCTAGTCTGGATCGGACCTCAGCTTCTGGCCCGAATGCGAGGTCCGGAAGCCCTCTGAATTGTCGGCTCGGCGGAGTAGACCAGACACGGCTGGCCGACCTTTCGAACGGCGCTTTTGACCAAGCGCGGAGATTACGGCGGCTGACGGCTATCTTTCGACCGTGGATGTTACTCGCCGGTAGTGCCGTGAAAACGCCTGTCGACCTTACGCGGCGCTCGTTGCAAATGAAGCGTCGTCCTTCGCGGACAAACGGGAGGGCCCAGCCCTCGTCAATTGCCGGGACTAGATTCGATCACGTAGCCCTTTAACGCCTTCCCCTTCGGCGCAATGCTCGCAACAAAAAAAGGTGCCGGACTTTTCCAATCCGTGCCCGACGATGCGGATGCCGCAATGATCGCAGGTCGGCGCGAGAGCGTGAATGGCGCACTCGAAACTATCGAAGGTATGCGCCTTGCCGTTCATTGTGACCTGAAAGGTCTTGTCATAATCATTGCCGCAGGTTTCACATGTAGCCATGATATCCGCCTTCACTGATGACGCGGTTGTCCCTTTGCGTTGAGTGAATTCAATAACGGGGTCTCCAAAGGTTGGTTCCTCATTGTTACGCGCAACATCGATAAGCCCGGCCTCCGTTGACACGGATTAATCGAGCAGTCTCATCCTCCGGAATCCGACAGCATCTTCTGGAGTGTTGTCTCGACCGAGTGCGGCGATATCCCAAGCTCGGCAAAGCCAGGCATATCTGGCGATAACACGGTGTCGATCTGCATCAGCTCCACTTGATTGCGCGTCAGGAATGGAATCCGGAGCATTTCGGAGGCCCACGCCAGTGCATGCCAAGCGGTAAACGGGATCGGAAGCAGTCGAGGCGCAAGTCCGGCTTGATGCGCCACGGCTCTAAGCAACTCCTCGTAAGAGTAGACGCGAGGGCCGCCGAACTCGAAGATCCCTGGCGTCTCGGCGCGCTGCATGATCCGGCCAATGGCATCCGCAACATCATCCACATAGGCCGGCTGTAATCTGGTCGCGCCGCGGCCGAACATTGGATAGACGGGAAGCTGGCGGAGAAGCTTGAGGATGACGACAAGAAACGCGTCGTCCGGTCCGAACATCACCGCCGGACGGATGAAGGTTGCTTCGGCGAACGCGGCCCGGACCGCCAGTTCGCCCTCGCCGCGCTTTCGAATGTAGCGTGATTGTGAGGCGGCATCGGCGCCAATTCCTGAAATGTGGACGAACCTTTTGACTCCAGCCCTGCGCGCTTGGAGTGCTACCCGCCGGGCGGCCTCGACATGAACGGAATGAAAAGTCTCCGCTCCGCGCTCGAAGTAAAGACTGACCGCATTTACGACGCCGTAAGCGCCGGCAAGCGCATCTGCGACCGATCGCTCGTCGTGAATGTTGGCCTCTACGGATTGAAGTTGCGGATCATCGGCACCAGGCAGGGTGTAGCCGTGGTCTGGATGCCTTGACGCGATCCGAACGGGAAATCCGCGTGAGCGCAGATGTTGAACGATGCGGCGGCCCAGAAACCCGGTTCCGCCCAACACGGTGACGATCTGACCGTTCGTTGCCACCATGGCCCATTCGCCAATTCATGTCGAAACCTCCCCATTATAGCGGGTTCGAGCGCTGCTACGAGGAATAACTGCAAGTCTACGAATGATGACGCCAAATCTCCCAGCGGTCTTCCAGCACGGACGCGCAAAGAGCACACAAGGGATATCGATGGCAGCCGCGGCTATCGCGATCGGCCCCGGCGGCGCGCTTCGTCAACACGACTGTCTTGAAACTGTTGAGTCCTCGCCGCATGCAAAAGCGTCGTCATTTACGTCGCCGTGGCTGCGGCTTGGCATACCGCGTAACGAAGCCCCTCTCTTGACCGAGCGTGACCGCGACCGTGGCACTTACCGCGGGTAAACGCGATTTCGGCTGTTGCCCGTCGCGGACATAACCCTTGGGCCCACGGTGGCCACTTTCAGCGGTGGAGCCGATTAAGGGCGGTGGCGCCGCAAGGTTCTTTTGACCCAAACCGGACTGCGCCGACCTAACGCACGCAAGCACTACCGCAGCGAGTGAAAAACCGCGGATCTATTTTTGAGTGATTGACAGGCCAAATCCTCATACAAGAGCTGGTCTTGGTTTTCAGCGTTAGCTCTAAGAGGCCGTAATCGTGGATGGGTCAGGGAAATATCGCTCTTATGCCAAACTGATTTGTACCGCAGCCAAGCTCGATGATCCGCGCATTGAGGAGGCGTTTCGCTCTGTGAAACGCGAGCCCTTCGCCGGACCGGGCCCCTGGTGGCTGAACCTCGGCGCCCAATCATACGTGCAAACGCCCGACGATGATCCGGCGTTTCTCTATCAAGACCTGCTCCTCGCATTGGATCGGGAGCGAGGGATCAATATCGGCCAGCCCAGCGCTCACGCCTATTGGCTGGGAGCCTGCAATATCAAGAGTGCCGAGACCGTGGTGCAGGTTGGGGCAGGCAGCGGGTACTGCACCGCGATTCTCGCGCATCTGGTCGGCGCGGACGGCCGGGTGTATGCGCATGAGATTCGACGAGCCATTGTCGGCGCGGGCTCGCGAGAACCTTAAAGATCTGCATCAGATAGAGGTGCGAATGCAATCGGGCGTCGCGTCGGACTTGCCGCAAGCCGACCTGATCTACGTTTGCCCCGGATCCGCGCAGCCAAGCCGTATGTGGCTCGACGCTTTGCGCCCTGGAGGGCGCCTCTTGTTCCCGTTAGCCCCACAGGGTGTCTTCGGAGGCATGCTGCTAGTTGCGCGTCCCCACCAAGGCTCCGGGTGGCCAGCGAAGTTTGTGACGCGCGCCGGATTTATCGGCTGCGTGGGTCTTCAAGACGAGGAAGCTGGTGGTCGTTTGACTGAGGCGTTTTCGAAGAATTGGGACAGCGTGCGCTCGCTTCGCCTCGGCGGGGCACCTGATGACAGTTGCTGGTTTGCGGGTGACGGTTGGTGGCTTTCAACGGTGAATGCCTGAGGGTTAGCAAATGCCGAGGAACGTTCCGCCACAACCCCCACCGATCGATGTCTCTTTTTGGGCCCTTTGCGGAGACGGCGCCATGTCCAGCTTGAGTCCGAACGGGCTTTAACGCCGCCATCGGCCGACAATCCTAACCTATTCTCGCCCTAGATCGTGACCTGCGTTCCCACCTCGACGACGCGGCCTGTGGGGATCTGGAAATAGTCGGTGGCGTCGTTGGCGGCGCGGCTGAGGCGGATGAACAGCAAATCCTGCCAGCGCGGCATGCCGGAATGGGCGGCGGGTTTCAGCGCGCGGCGGGACAGGAAGAACGACGTCGACATGATGTCGAACTGCCAGCCGAGCTTGCGGGCGATCGCCAGCGTCTTCGGCACATTGGGGGATTCCATGAATCCGAATTTCAGCGTGATTCGCGAGAAGGTCTCGCTGAGCTGCTCCATCCGCACCCGCTCGGCATCGTCGATCCGTGGCGTCGGCGCGGTCTCGATGGTGAGAATGACGTTCTTCTCATGCAGCACCTTGTAGTGCTTCAGGCTGTGCATCAGCGCCGTCGGCGCGCAGTGGGGATCGGAGGTCAGGAACACGGCCGTGCCGGGGACCCGCTGCGGCGGACGCTTCTCCAGCATCGCTACCAGATCGGCGAGCGGGAATTCCAGCTTGCGCGATTTCTCGAACAGCAGGCGGCTGCCGCGACGCCATGTATACATCAAGAGCATCACGATGCCGCCGAGCGCCAGCGGCACCCAGCCGCCCTCGAACACCTTCAACAGATTGGCGGCAAGGAAGGTGACATCGAGAAACAGGAACGGCGCGATCAGCGCGGCGGCCGCGATCGGCGACCATCTCCAGACCCGCCAGATCACGACAAAGCCCATCATGGCCGTGACCACCATGGTTCCGGTCACGGAGATTCCGTAGGCGGACGCCAGCGCGCTCGACGAGCGAAACAGGACCACCAGCAGCATCACCGCCAGCAACAGCAGCATGTTGATGCGCGGAATATAGATCTGGCCGGAATGCGCTTCCGAGGTGTGGCGGATTTCGAACCGCGGCATCAGGCCAAGCTGGATGGCCTGACGCGTCAGCGAATAGGCACCGGTGATGACGGCCTGGCTCGCGATCACGGTCGCCGCGGTTGCGAGCGCGACCATCGGGATCAGCGCCCAGTCCGGGAACATCAGGAAGAACGGGTTTTCGATCGCCTTGGGGTCGGCAATCAGAAGCGCGCCCTGCCCCAGATAGTTCACCGCCAGCGACGGCAGCACGATGAAGAGCCAGGCGGTCTGGATCGGCCGTTTGCCGAAATGGCCGAGGTCGGCATAGAGCGCTTCCGCGCCGGTAACGGCGAGAAACACCGCGCCCAGCGTCACGAAGCCGATCAGGCCGTGATGGAGCATGAAGGAGACGGCGTGGAGCGGGTTGAGCGCCAGCAGCACTTCGGGATGGCGCATGATCTGCGGCACGGCCGCAATCGCAATGACGGCGAACCAGACGCACATCACCGGTCCGAAGAACGCGGCAACGCGCGCGGTGCCGCGGGATTGCACAGCAAACAGCGCCACCAGAATGATGACCGTCAGCGGCACGACATAGTGTTCGAAGGTGACGGTGACGAGCTTGATGCCCTCGATCGCAGATAATACCGACAGCGCCGGCGTGATCACCGCGTCGCCATAGAACAACGCGCCGGAGATGATGCCGAGCAGCACGATCGCCGCCTTGCCCTTGCCGACCGCGCGTTGCGCCAGCGCCATCAGCGCCAGCGTTCCGCCCTCGCCATTGTTGTCGGCGCGCAACAGGATGACGACGTATTTCAGCGTCACCACGACTACCAGCGCCCACAGGATCAGCGAGAGCACGCCGAGCACCGCCTGCGGCGTGGCACCGGCCGAAGTCTCGCTCGCGGCCACCACCGCTTCGCGCAGCGCGTACAAGGGGCTGGTGCCGATGTCGCCATAGACGACGCCGATACTGCCGAGCATCAGCGCCTTGAAGGTGGCGGTGGAATGCGCTTCGCCATGACCATTGGCCGCGGGCGTTTCCGCCGCGGGGATCGCAAACTGGACTGACATGAGACGGGGCCTCGGATCTTTGCCGCACTGCACAAGTGCAGAAGCGCAGCCCTATACTCCCGGGACCAATAGACCGGTTAGCCGGAATTCAGGCCTCCGGTATGCGCCTCCCGCATGGACGACGGAAGATGCTCACCGGCCAGTTTTTCTGTGAAATCAGACGGTTACCTGGGTACCCACCTCGACGACCCGCCCGGTGGGTATCTGGAAATAGTCGGTGGCGTCGTTCGCCGACCGGCTCATCGCGATGAACAGATGATCCTGCCAGAGCGGCATGCCCGACTGCGCCGAGGGCTTCAGCGACCGCCGCGACACGAAGAACGAGGTCGCCATGATGTCGAACTGCCAGCCGAGCTTGCGCGCGATCACCAGCGCTTTGGGCACGTTCGGCGATTCCATGAAGCCGAACCGCAACCGCACCGTGGAAAACTTCTCGCTGATGGTTTCCATCTTGACGCGCTCGGAAACGTCGACCCGCGGCGTCTGGGCGGTTTCGATGGTCAGGATCACATTGTGTTCGTGCAGCACCTTGTTGTGCTTGAGATTGTGCATCAGCGCGGTCGGCACGAAGCTCGGGTCGGACGTCAGAAACACCGCAGTGCCCTTGACGATGTGGGGCGGACGCTTTTCCAGGCTCTTGATCAGGTCCGCCAGCGGCACCTCGATGCGGCGCGTCTTGGCAGTCAGGATGGCGGCACCGCGGCGCCAGGTCCAGATCATCACCGCCACCGCAACGCCGAACAGCAGCGGCACCCAAGCGCCTTCGAACAGCTTCAAGAGGTTGGCGGCAAAGAAGCTCATGTCGACGACGACGAGGGGCACGATCACGGCCGCCGCCGTCGCCGCGCGCCAGTTCCACAATTTCCAGATCACGACAAAGCCCATGATGCCGTCGACGACCATGGTCGTGGACACGGCGATGCCGTAGGCGGAAGCGAGACCGCTCGAGGTGCGGAACAACAGCACCAGCAGCACGACCCCGATCAGCAGTAGCCGGTTGACGCGCGGCAGATAAATCTGGCCGGCATGCGTCTCCGAGGTATAGCGCACTTCGAAACGCGGCAGGAGCCCGAGCTGCACCGCCTGGCGGATCAGCGAAAACGCCCCCGTGATCACCGCCTGACTGGCGATCACCGTCGCTGCGGTCGCCAACACCACGAGCGGCAACACCAGGATCTCCGGGACCATCCGGTAGAACGAGCTTGTGATCGTCGATGGGTCGGATAACACCAGCGCGCCCTGCCCGAAATAATTGATCAGGAGCGCCGGCAGCACGAAATAGAACCAGCCGGTCTGGATCGGCTTGCGCCCGAAATGCCCGAGATCGGCGTAAAGCGCCTCGCCGCCGGTCACCGCCAGAAACACCAGCCCCATTGTCACCAGACCGATGGTGCCGTGGGTGAGCATGAACTGGATCGCGTACCAGGGATTGATCGCCGCCATCACGGTCGGATCGTCGCTGATATGGATCAAACCCAATACCGCCAGCGTCGCGAACCAGACCACCATGACGGGTCCGAACAGCGAGGCGACGCGCGCGGTGCCGCTACTCTGCACCGAGAACAGCACGACCAGAATGAAGATCGTCAGCGGCACTACGTAGTGTTCGAGCGAGGGCGTAACCAGCTTGAGACCTTCGACTGCCGACAAAACCGAGATCGCCGGCGTGATCATGGAATCGCCGATGAACATCGACGCGCCGACTACGCCGAGCGCCAGCAACGGCCAGCTTCGGCGGCCCATTGCCCGTTGCCCAAGCGCCATCAGGGAGAGCGTGCCGCCCTCGCCATTGTTGTCGGCGCGCAACAGTAGCAGCACATATTTGGCTGTCACCACGATGAACAGCGACCACAGGATCAGCGAGAGCACGCCGAGGACGATGGTACGCGTGACCTCCTGTCCGTTCGCCGCGTGGGACACGGCCTCGCGGAACGCATACAGCGGCGAGGTGCCGATATCGCCGAACACCACGCCGATGCTGCCCAGCGTCAGGGCCCAAAAGCCTGAGGTAGCGTGCCCCTCATGGGCCTCGGTGGATGTGACGCTGACAGCCATGATGGAGAAGGAACGTTCTCGTCGTTGAATTGATCCGGGCGGCTATCGACGCTTCCGCGTTGCCTGTCAATCATCGCGCGACCATAGCACCACGCGCGATATGGGTTGGCGCAAAGTAGCCACAGCGCCGCGATGGTATTATGGTAGCGAACCGTTTACGGCTTCAAGTTTGGTGGAAGCGGTGGATTTTCGCGCATCAACGTGATGGTAACGCGACGGTTTGCCGGCAGCGTCGGATCATCGGGAAACAGTGGCTGGCTGTCGGCCTTTCCGCCAACGGCGTAGACGTGGGATGCCGGCAGCCCTTCGCGTTCGAGGATCTGGCGCACGGCGTTGGCGCGGTCCGCCGACAGATCGAACGCGCCGTATTCGCCGCGCGCCGGCACGAAGCCGGCAGACGTATGGCCGACAATGTTGACCCGTAGCGGTGTCGCCTTCAGCGGCACGGCCAGTTTCTGGATCAGCCGGCGGGTGCGGTCGTACGGGACCTTGGAGCCGTCGGCGAACATCGAGCGGCCATCCTGGTCGACGATTTCGAGATTGAGGCCCTCTTTCGTCTCCTCGAACATGATGTTCTTGGACATTTCGGTCAGTTCCGGCATGTCCTGCAGCGCCTGGCGCAACGAGGCCGCGGCGAGCGCGAACTCGCGATCGACTTTCAGGCGGGCGCCGTTTTCGCGCTGACGGTCCCTGTCCTCGGGCGTCGGGGTATTGGAGGCATCCTCGGGTGAAATATGCTCGATATTCTTCAGCTTCGGCCGCGTCGGCAGGCCGTCGGATTCGACGATTCCCGAATGCCGGGACTCGGTCTGCACGCCAAACGCCTCGCGCATCGAGCCGGCGACGATCTTGAGCTTCTGCTGATCCTGGCTTGAGAAAGCAACCAGCATCACAAAGAACGACAGCAACAACGCCATCAGGTCGGCGAACGTCACGAACCAGCCGTGACCGCCATGCGCCTCTTCGCGTTTTTTCTTGGCCATGCTTTATGTCCGCGCCTGGATGCCGCCCGCCGATCAGGCCGCAACCAGTTCGCCTTCCTCCTGGCGGTGTTTTTCGGGCAGATAGGCCAGCAGCATCTCACGCACCAGCGCCGGGCTCTTGGAATCGCGGATCATCAGGATGCCGTCGATGATCAGCGTGCGATTGGTTTCCTCGTCGATCAGCTTGCCATGCAGCTTGTCGGCGATCGGCAGGCAGATCAGGTTGGCGACAATAGCACCGTAAAGCGTCGCCAGCAGGGCCACGGCCATGAACGGGCCGAGTTTGGACGGGTCCGACATGTTAGAGAACATCTGCACCATGCCGAGCAGCGTGCCGATCATGCCGAACGCCGGCGCGCAGTCGCCGATCGCACGATAGATCTTCGAACCCTCGTTCAGGTGCATCAGAAAATTGTCGCGATCGCGCTCCATGTTGTCGCGGATGAATTCGAGATCGTAGCCGTCGGCGACGTAGCGAATGCCCTTGGCGAGAAACGGCTCGTCGGTCTCGACCTTTTCCAGCCCGACCGGGCCCTGCTTGCGGGCGATTTCGGCGATGCGCGCCAACTCGTCGACCAGATCGCGCGCCGAGAGGCGGCTCATGGTGAAGGCGAATTTCGCGCCCAGCGGCATGCCGTGCAGGATCGCGCTGAGCGGAAAGCGTATCATTGTCGCGGCGAACGAACCGCCGAAGATGATGATGACGGCATGGACGTCGTAGAACATCCGGAAATCACCGCCCATCAGGATCAGCGTCGCCAGAACGACAGAGCCGGCTGCCAGGCCAACGAGCGTGGTGATATCCATTCTGAACTCCAACGCGTACGCAAACTACCGGCCATCCTGACCGGTCGCGCGCTCCGTCCGGAGCCAGCGCAGAGGAACCCTACGACCGCGCAATTAAAGAGCCGTAAAGGTTAAACTCGAACAGGGATCGTAAAATTGCGGGGCGGCGACCTGCGCAATCTCAAGGATTGGCTAACCATGGCGGCTGGCGGTTACTGCGCCTGGGTGCCGATGCCGGCTGACTTGATGATCGGCCACCATTTTTCGATCTCAACCTTCTGGAAGGCGGCCGGCCCTTCCGGCGTCTGCTGCGTGTGCGGCGCGACGTCGAGGCCGAGTTCGCTAAAGCGCTTCTGGATCGCGGGGTCGGCCAGCGCCTCCGTTGTCGCCGCGTTGAGCTTGGCGATGATCTCCTTCGGCGTGCCCTTCGGGGCCCAGAAACCGAACCAGCCGGACATATACAGGCCGGGCACGCCACTCTCGTCCGCGGTCGGAATATCCGGCATCGAGGCCGAACGCATCGGCGAAAGATTGGCGAGCGCCTTGATCTTGCCGGCGCGGATCTGCGGCAGCGCCACCGCACCCTGCACCACCAGCAAGTCGACCGTGCCCGAGACGAGATCGGTCATCGCCGGCCCGGCGCCGCGATAGGGAATGAACTGCACCTTCTGTTTGATCAGGTTCTCGAACAACACGCCGGTGACGTTCGCCGCTGCATTCTGGTTGACGAAATTGATCTTGCCGGGGTTTTCCTTCATCCACGCCACGAGCTCGGTCAGCGTATTCGCTGGCAGGTCTTTGTTGGCGACCATGAGCTGCGGATTGTTCGAGACAAGCGCGATCGGCTCAAAATCCGTTTCGAGGTCGTAGTCTAGCTTTTAGATGATGCTGCCGACATGGGTGTCCCACTGGCCGATGTCGAAGGTGTAGCCGTCGGGCGCGGCGCGCGCGACGCGGCCAATGCCAATGCTGCCGCCGGCGCCGCCGACATTTTCGATTACGACGGACTGCCCGAGCGATGCGCGCATCCGCTCGCCCATGATGCGGGCGGCGGTGTCGGTCGATCCGCCCGGCGGGAACGGCACGACCAGCGTCATCGGGCGGGAGGGATAGGTTTGCGCCTGCGCGGCTGCGACACCGAGAAGGAACGATAATGACAGTGTCGCCCAGAACCCTCTCATGACGCTCCCCCTCGCCCGATTGTTAGATCCGACTTTTTGTCAGTGAATCTCCGCCGAGCGCTTCAGCGCCTCTTTCAGTTTTTCCAGCGTGAAGTCCGAGCTGCGCGCGATCTCCAGGATCGGCGTCTCGCGCCGGCCGCAGAGCTCGGCGGCCTCCGGAATCTTCGCCGCGATATCGACGGGGATCACGATCGCGCCGTGCTGGTCGGCGTGGATCAGATCGTCGGAATGCACCGTCATGCCGGCGACGCGCACTTCACCGCCCCAGTGTTCGGCATGGACCCAGGCATGCGACGGTCCGATCGAACCAGCCAAGGCCTGGAAGCCCGGCGCCCATTGCGGGATATCGCGGATCGAGCCGTCGGTGATGACGCCGAGGCAGCCGAGCGCCTTGTGCACGTTGCTCTGCACCTCGCCCCAGAACGCGCCGTAGCCGACATCGGCGCCGTCGATATCCTGGATCACGGTGATGCGCGGGCCGAAGCCGGTGCCGACATATTCGTAATAGGCGATGCGGCGCCTCGCCTGCTCGTCGGGCGGAAGGGTGGATTTGAGCACCGAGCGGATCGTCACCGTGCGGGCATAACCGACCATCGGCGGCAGATCGGGAAACGGACAGACCAGCGGCTTGGTGGTGTAGCCGATCAGGCGGCGTTCGGGCGCCACGATCTCCATCGCATTGCAGATCGTCGGGGTGTCGTAGCGCACCAGCGCCTCGAGGACGGAAGCAGGCAGCGGGGCGGTAACGGCTTTGTTCACGGCGTTCTCTCCTGATTTTTCGGCCCGGCTCTTTGAGGCCGTATGTCGCTAAGCCCTATAGCCGAGATTGCAGGAGAACCCAACTCGGCAGCGGCTCATGGCAGCTATATCGGAGCGTAGCGCGGGACGATCAGTTCAGCCGCGCCGGCCGTTCGTCCTCGGTGTCATCAGAGGCCGGCGAAAACGTCGCTGCTGGAGATGATGGCGCGACGGGTTCAGCAGTCGTTGCAGCCGACTGCGCCGCGGCGGTGTTGCGCTCGTGGTCGCGATAGGACTTCCAGCCCAAGGGCAGGCTCGCGAGATACAGCACCGAGCCGATCGACAGGATATGCCAGGGATAGCCGATCAGAAGCGCGACGAAGAATACGACCGAGACGAAGACCGGCAGCACCATTTCCGGCGGCACTCGCATCTTCACGGTCTTGCCGGAAAATACCGGCAGGCGCGACACCATCAGGCAGGCAATCAGCAGCGTGTAGGCCGCGGTCAGCATGGCCGGCGGCTTGGGGATGCCGAGAAACGCCAGATAGAACGGCAGCATCGCAAGGATCGCGCCGGCCGGCGCCGGTACGCCGGTGAAATAATTCGCCGCAAAGGCAGGCTTGTTCGGATCGTCGATACTGGCGTTGAAGCGCGCTAGCCGCAGGCCACCCGCGATCGCAAACACCATCGCCGCGATCCAGCCGCCATTGTTCAACTCCTGGAGCTGCCAGAAATACAGCATCAGGCCGGGCGCGACGCCGAAATTGACGAAATCCGCCAGGCTGTCGAGCTCGGCGCCGAATTTCGACTGGCCCTTGATCATGCGCGCGACGCGGCCGTCGACCCCGTCGAGCACCGCCGCGAATACGATCGCAGCGACCGCGAGCTCCATCCGCCCCTCGATCGACAGGCGGATCGCCGTCAGCCCGGCGCAGATCGCGAGCAAGGTAATGACATTGGGTACCAGCATCCGCACCGGGATCGGGCGAAACCGGCGGCGGCGCAATTCAGGGTATTTGGGGTCAAATGGCGTCATGGCTCGCCATTATATAGCAAGCGCCGGCCCGCTCCGCCATTGCGTGTCCGGCCGAAAGGCCCAGCCATTCTGATAGTTAATCGGCGCGAAAAGTCCGCCCCTGCTCGGTCGATCCGAAATCGGCCAAAATCGTCTCGCCGGCAATCGCCGTTTGGCCTTCCGAAACCAGCGATCTCGTGCCTTCGGGCAGATAGACGTCCAGACGCGAGCCGAAACGGATCAGGCCGAACCGCTCGCCGGCGCCGATCGACTGGCCTTCCCGCACGAATGAGACAATCCGCCGCGCCACCAACCCGGCGATCTGGACCACGCCGATCCGTCCGTTCGTGGTCGAGATGACCAGCGAGTTGCGCTCATTGTCTTCGCTGGCCTTGTCGAGCTCGGCGTTGATGAAGGTGCCGGGACGGTAGGCGATACGGTCGATGCGGCCCGTCACCGGGCTGCGGTTCACGTGGCAGTTGAACACGCTCATGAAGATCGAGATGCGCGGCAACGGCCGGTCGCCGAGGCCGAGTTCGGCCGGCGGCAGCACCTGCGCGACCATGGAGACGCGGCCATCGGCCGGCGACACCACGATGCCGTCGCGTACCGGCGTGACGCGAACGGGATCGCGGAAGAACAGCGCGCACCAGACGGTCAAGCCAGTGCCGATCCAACCCAGCGGCGTCCAGATCCAGAACAGGATCAGACTGACCAGCGCAAAGCCGCCGATGAAGGGATAGCCCTCGGGATGAACAGACGGGATCTGCGCGCGGATGGAATTCGCAATCGACATTAGGGCTCGCTGTTATCTGGCCGGCTTCCTGCTTTGGAAGTAGCGCCGTATTTGGATTATTCCGCGGCTGTTGCCAAGGGATCTTTGGATTGTGGCTGGTCCTTGGACGGCTCATTGAGCGGATCATCGACTGGCGGCGGAGCGCGGTTCGGCGCCTCCTTGTCATCGTCGATCTGCGCCAGCTTCTCGCGCGCCTCCTCGGCTTCACGCTGCCTGTTCCACATGCTGGCATAAAGCCCGCCCGTAGCCAAAAGCCTGGCGTGCGTGCCGCGCTCGGCGATGCGCCCTTGATCCAGCACGATAATTTCATCGGCGCCGACGATGGTCGAGAGCCGGTGTGCAATTACGAGCGAGGTGCGGCCGCGCGAGACGCGCTCCAGCGCTTCCTGGATTTCGTGTTCAGTGTGACTGTCGAGCGCCGACGTCGCCTCGTCCAGCACCAGGATCGGCGGCGCTTTCAAGATCGTGCGCGCGATCGCCACGCGCTGCTTCTCGCCGCCGGACAGTTTCAGGCCGCGCTCGCCGACCTGGGTTTCGTAGCCCTTGGGTGAGTTGCGAATAAAGCTGTCGATCTGCGCCAGTTGCGCCGCCTCTTCCACCTCGGCATCGCCGGCGTCCCAGCGGCCGTAGCGGATATTGTAGCGGATGTTGTCGTTGAACAGCACGGTATCCTGCGGCACCATGCCGATCGACGCACGCAGGCTCGCCTGCGTGACGTTGCGGATGTCCTGGCCGTCGATCAGGATTTTCCCGCTGGAAACGTCATAGAGGCGGAATAAGAGTCGCGAAATCGTCGACTTGCCCGCGCCGGAAGGACCGACGATCGCGACCGTCTTGCCGGCGGGCACCTCGAAGCTGAGGCCCTTGAGGATCGGCCGCTCCGGATCATAGGCAAAGCGCACGTCGTCGAAGCGCACATTCCCGGAGCTGACGACAAGCGGCGCGGCGCCGGGGATGTCCTTGATCTCCGGATTGCGCGACAGCACGTTGAACATCTTCTCGATGTCGATGATCGCCTGCTTGATCTCGCGATACACCATGCCCATGAAATTCAGCGGTTGGTAGAGCTGGATCATCATGGCGTTGACCAGCACGAAATCGCCGACCGTGTTGGTGCCGTTGCGGACGCCGAGCGCGCACATCAGCATGATCGCGGTGAGGCCGAAGGTGAAGATGATGGCCTGCCCGGTGTTGAGCACCGCGAGCGACGTATAGGTCTTCACGCTGTTGCGCTCGTAACGCTCCATCGAACGGTCGTAGCGCTCGGCCTCGCGCTGCTCCGCGCTGAAATATTTCACCGTCTCGTAATTGAGCAGCGAGTCGATAGCCTTGGTGTTCGCTTCGGTGTCGGAATCGTTCATCTTGCGGCGGATCTCGATCCGCCATTCGGTCGCGAGATAGGTGTAGTACATATAGATCACGACCGTGATCGCGGTGACCAGCACGTAGCGCCAGTCGAACTGCCACAGCAGCACCGCCATCAGCAGCGACACCTCGACGATGGTCGGGATCAACTGCAGGATCACCATCCGCACGATCACCTCGATGGCGGTCCGGCCGCGCTCCAAAACGCGCGTCAGGCCGCCGGTCTTGCGCTCCAGATGAAAGCGCAGTGACAATTCGTGCATGTGAACGAAGGTGATGTAGGCGAGCTTTCGCACCGCATGCATGGCGACGCGGGCGAAGATGCCGTCGCGCCACTGCGTCAGCACCGCCATCAGTACACGCACCGCGCCGTAACTTGCGGTCATCAGCAGTGGCGAGGCAATCAGCCACAGCATCCAGTTCGACGGCTCGACCGGCGCCGTGCCCATGCCGTTGAGCGCATCGATCGCCCATTTGAAGGTGAACGGCACCGTCAGCGTCGCGAGCTTCGCGGCGAGCAACAGCACCATCGACCAGACCACGCGCATTTTCAGGTCGGTGCGGTCGCCGGGCCAGATATAGGGCCACAGGTGAACCAGCGTGCCGATCAGGGTCGCTTCTTCAGGTGCGTTGTCGGCCGGCAGTTGGGCGGTATCGGTGCGCGAATCAGGATCAGCCATCGCTGTCGCGCCCAACGCAGGATGGCGCACCGGCCGCCGTCAAATGGTTTCTGATGATCTGCATAGGTCCGTCATATAGAGCGTTTAACTCTCGCGTACAGCCTTGAAAGATAAATCTTTCCCCCGTTTGGTTTTATTTCGGGCCTATTTCTGCTGCATCAGCGAAGTCAACCAGACTTGAGGTTTCCTGGGTGCAGTGCCACATGGTCTTTATGGATCAAATCAAAACTGTCTGTGTCTATTGCGGCTCCGGCTCCGGCTCCAGCCCCCGCTTCGTCGAAGCCGCCCACGCTTTGGGAAAGAATTTTGCCGAGAACAATATCCGGCTCGTCTATGGCGGCGGCTCCGTTGGCCTGATGGGCGCGGTCGCCAAATCCACGCTGGATCACGGCGGCCTGGTCACCGGCATCATCCCGGATTTTCTCAAGTCCCGCGAGCACGCGCTGTCACGCGTTCAAGAAATGATCGTCACGCCCGACATGCACGAACGCAAGCGGCTGATGTTCGAACGCTCGGACGCGTTTGTGGCGCTGCCCGGCGGCATCGGCACGCTGGAGGAACTGGTCGAGCAGATGACCTGGCAGCAACTCGGCCGTCATTCCAAGCCGGTGCTGCTCGCCAACATCGATGGCTTCTGGGAGCCGCTGATCGCGCTGCTGGCGCATATGCGCTCAACCGAATTCATCCGCCCGTCGCTGGACATCGACATTCTCAAGGCCGAGCGGGTCGAGGACATCGTGCCGCGCCTGCGCGCCGCTGCCGCGCGGGCGCCGACGGGTACCAAGGAAATGGCACCGGAATTGGCGCAGAAGCTTTAGGCCGCCACGGCTTCACTCGCTTGGAAACGTGACGGCCTCGATGCGATTGCGGTCGGGATCGATGACGAACGCCGCGTAATACTTGACACGATCATGCGGCCGAATGCCCGGCGCGCCGTCGGAACGGCCGCCGGCGTTGAGTGCGGCGGCATGAAACGCGTCGACATCACTCGTTGTTTTGGCACGAAGGCAAATGTGCGTTCCGCTTTCGGGCGCGACCGGCGCCATGCCGGCGCGCAGGTTAATCCAGAATTCGGGGTAGGTTTTACCGAAGCCGATGGTGGCCGGACGGGTGACGAGACGTGAGAGGCCGAGCGGCGCGAGGGTGGCTTCATAGAAGCGAGCGGAACGTTCGAGGTCGCTGACGCCGACGGAGATGTGATCGATCATGAATAGCCTCCGCTCTCTCCCGTCATTGCGAGGAGCTCTAATGGCGGTGTCTGTGGCACCGCTCCGCCCCTCCTCACGCCGGCGCGCTCGATTTCACCAGCTTGTAAATCACCGAATCCATCAGCGCCTGGAACGAGGCGTCGATGATATTGGGTGAGACGCCGATGGTGGTCCAGCTCTCGCCGTTCTCGTCCTCGCTCTCGATCAGGACCCGCGTCACCGCTTCCGTGCCGCCGTTGAGGATACGCACGCGGTAATCGATCAGCTTCAGGCCTTCGATGTATTTCTGGTACTTGCCGAGATCCTTGCGCAGCGCGACGTCGAGCGCGTTGACCGGGCCATTGCCTTCCGCTGCCGAGATCAGCCGCTCGCCGGCGACGTCGACCTTCACCACGGCAAGCGCCACCGTGACGCGCTGGCCATTGGCGTTGTAGCGCTGCTCGACATTTACATCGAACTGCTCGACCTTGAAATATTCCGGCACGCGGCCGAGCGTACGCCGCGCCAGGAGATCAAACGAGGCATTGGCGGATTCATAGGCGAAGCCGGCCGCTTCCCGCTCCTTCAGCTCCTCGACGAGGCGCGCCAGTTTTGGATCGTTCTTTTCATAAGCGATGCCGGCGCGGTCGAGTTCGGCCATCACGTTGGAGCGACCGGCCTGGTCCGATACCAGCACTTTGCGGTGATTGCCCACGGACTCTGGCGATACGTGTTCGTAGGTCTGCGGATCCTTCAGGACCGCAGAAGCATGAATACCAGTTTTGGTCACAAACGCGCTCTCGCCGACGTAAGGCGCATGGCGGTTCGGTGCGCGGTTGAGCATGTCATCCAACGTGCGCGACACCTTCATCAGCGTCGCCATCTTTTCGTCCGTGACGCCGATTTCCAACGCGTCGGAGAATTCGTTCTTCAGCCGCAGTGTCGGGATCAGGGAACAGAGGTTGGCATTGCCGCAACGCTCGCCGAGCCCGTTCAGCGTGCCCTGAATCTGCCGCGCGCCCGCGCGGACCGCGGCCAGCGAATTGGCGACTGCCTGCTCGGTGTCGTTATGGGCGTGGATGCCGACATGGCTGCCCGGGATGTGCTTCACGACGGCGCCTACGATGGTTTCGATTTCATGCGGCATGGTGCCGCCATTGGTGTCGCACAGCACGACCCAGCGCGCGCCGGAATCATAGGCCGCCCTGGCGCAGGCGAGCGCGAAATCGGCATTCTCCTTGTAGCCATCGAAGAAGTGTTCGCAGTCGACCATCACCTCACGCCCCGCAGCCTTCGCAGCAGCGACGCTGTCGCGGATCGAGGCGAGGTTTTCCTCGTTGGTGGTCTCCAGCGCCACCCGCACCTGATAGGCGCTGGATTTTGCGACGAAGCAGATCGCATCGGCCTTGGCCTCGATCAGCGCCGCTAGCCCCGGATCGTTCGAGGCCGAGCGGCCGGGACGCCGCGTCATGCCGAACGCGGTGAATTTCGCGTATTCGAGCTTCGGATTTTCGGCGAAGAATTCGGTGTCGGTCGGATTGGCGCCGGGATAGCCGCCTTCAACGTAGTCGATGCCGAGATCATCCAGCATCTGCGCGATGATCTGCTTGTCATGCAGCGTGAAATCCACGCCGTTGGTCTGCGCACCGTCGCGTAATGTCGTGTCGAACAGATAAAGGCGTTCGCGGCTCATGTCGGCGCTCCCGGCGCGGCGCTATCGGCCAGCGTCTTCTGCATCGTGGTGTTGGCGAGCCATTCGCCGTTGAGCGAGACGGTGTTGCGCTGCTTGGCGGTATAGCCGCGCTTTCTGAACAACGGCTCGGCAGTGTCGCTGGCATCGACGGTCAGGGTTTTCGCGCCGCGGGCGCCCGCCAGTTTCTCCAACGCATCGACCAGCATCGATGCAACCCCCTGCCCCGCGACGCTCGGGTGAACGAAGAGCATATCGATATGGTCAGCGCCCTTCAGCGAGGCGAAGCCGACCGGCGCGTTCTGAATGGTTGCGATCAGCGTCAACTGCCCGGCCAACCGCTTGCCGAATTGCTCCTCGTCCTCGGCCGTCGCAGCCCAGGCTTCCTGCTGTGCCTCGCTATAATCGTCGCCGGTCAGCCCCTCGATAGCGGCAACGAAGATCGCCGCCAGCATCGGAACATCTGCCGGCAAAAACGGCCGCAAGCCAGGTTTGGGCAATGCCTGTCCCATCGCGTCAAAGCACTCCGAACAATCTCAGGGCCAGCACGACCGCGGCAACGATTAGCGCCCATTTGATGAAGATGTAGTAGCGCCAGTGTTTGGGAAACGGGGTATCGGGTTTTTCCATCACGCGATCTCCCAGGTGGTGACAGGTTTCCCGTCCTTATCCTTGGCGTCCTTGATGGTAACGCCCATCGCGGCGAGTTCGTCGCGGATGCGGTCAGATTCTTTGAAGTCCTTGCGCGCCCGCGCCGCCGCGCGATCCGCAATCAGGCGATCGACCTGGTCGGCATCTATGCCGCTCGCCTGCTGCTTCCGCCCTTTCCACTCCGCAGCGCTCATCGAGAGGAAGCCGAGCAGCCGGAGCGACGCCGCAAACTCGCCGCGTTCCCGCGCCCCACCGGACGCAGCCGCGTTGCGCAGGCCGTGCAGGACAGCCATCGCCAGCGCCGTGTTGAGGTCGTCATAGAGCGCCTCGATCATGGCCGGCGACGGCTCGCTGGCGACGGCGTCGGCTGCGATCGCGTACCAATCATCGAGCGTCTTTGCGCTCTCTTCCGCACCCTTCAGAGTCCAGTCGAGAGGTGAACGATAATGCGTCTTGAGCATGCTCAGACGCAGCACCTCGCCCGGCCAATCGGCCAGCATCTCGCGAATCGTGAAGAAGTTGCCGAGCGACTTCGACATCTTCTCGCTTTCCAGCTGCAGGAAGCCGTTGTGCATCCAGACATTCGCCATGCGGTCGGAATGAAAGGCGCAACAGGTCTGCGCCAGCTCGTTCTCATGGTGCGGAAACACCAGGTCGATGCCGCCGCCATGAATGTCGAACTTCTCGCCGAGATGTTTCCAGGCCATCGCCGAGCATTCGATGTGCCAGCCGGGGCGGCCTTCTACCTTGATGCCTGATGGCGACGGCCAGGACGGCTCGCCCGGCTTCGACGGCTTCCACAGCACGAAATCGGTATTGTCGCGCTTATAGGGAGCAACATCGACGCGGGCGCCGGCGATCATCTCGTCGAGCGAGCGTTTTGACAGCGCGCCATAGCGCGGCATCACGGAATTGGCTTCGTTCATCGCCTGCGGCGAGAACAGCACGTGATCTTCCGCGACATAGGCAAAGCCGCCGGCAACCAGCTTCTCGATGATCGTTCGCATCTCCGGGATGTGCTCGGTCGCGCGCGGCTGCACCGTCGGGGCCAAGCAGCCGAGCGCGGTGACGTCGTCCTGGTATTGCTGATACGTCTCTTCGGTGACCTTGCGGATCGCCTCGTTCAGCGGCACGCCGGGATAGTCGCGCGCGGCGCGGACGTTGATCTTGTCGTCGACGTCGGTGATGTTGCGGACATAGGTCACGCGATCCGCGCCGTAGCGATGGCGCAGCACCCGAAACAGCACGTCGAACACGATGGCCGCGCGACCGTTGCCGATATGGGCGAAGTCGTAGACTGTCGGTCCGCAGGCATACATGCGGACGTTGTCGGCATTAAGCGGCACGAACGGCCGCTTCTCCTTGGTCAACGTATCGTAGAGGCGCAGTTCCATGGAAAACCCATCCCTTGCGGCCGGGCGTCCAGTGATCTCATTTTTGAGAAAAGACGGCCTCAGCCAGCGAATCGCTAGCTAATAATCTCGCGGCAAATGGCGCAGATGGCGAGGAGACCGTTCATGGTTCCACCATTGCGGTATCGGAAGCGCGCCGTCAAGGCCTTGCTTGTGCCCGATTTGGAGCCGATCAGGCCGGCGAACTCCCGCCATTCGCTGCCGCCCTCGGCCCTCATGGTTAATCATTATTAACCGTTTGGGCGTATTTTCTTGAGGCGGTCTCTTCCCCCTGCCGGTGCCGTCCATGCGACTTTCCTCCGCACTCATCGCCTGTGCCTTCCTGCTTACTTCCGCCTCGGCCGCGTCCGCTGATAGCCGCGTCTTCATTGTGGCTAACCAGGCCGATGGTTACGGCGTGGACGAGTGCCTCGCCAGGGGCGACAAATGCGGCGCCCACGCCGCCCGCTCATATTGTCAGTCACGGGAATTTGCACAGGCCACCGCCTATCGCCGCGTCGAGCCCGACGAATTCACCAGCGCGGTTCCAATCGGCGGCAGCGACAAATGCTCAGGTCCGGCGTGCGGCGAATATGTCGCCATCACCTGCCAGCGCTAGAGGCATTTATTCCGTAATTTCAAGGGCCGGTTTGCCACACCCGCGCCCCGGAAACGACGTGACGCTGCCCCGAGAAGCGGGTATTGGATGCGGCCTTGGCCGCAGAACGCCGCCTTGGCCGCGCCATCAGGCTTTCATGCCACGCGGATCAGCTCTCAATGGCCGGATATGCTGGAAATTCGCAACGCTCCCCTCTCCTTTCGGATTTTGACCTGCGCCATCCTGCTCGGTATCGCTGCCCCGGGCGCACCCGCTGTGGCGCAGACGAACGAAGACGCCATGGCGCAGATGAACCAGGACGCCCCGCCACAACAGGGCGCGCCGGCCAATCCGATCTGCATCCGGCTCGAAGGACAATTGGCGACGATCGACCGCGGCGCCGGCACTGGCGACCCCGCCAAAGATGAGCAGATCCGCCGCTATCAGGACGCGCAGGCCAAGCAGCAGGCCGAACTCGATCGGGTCACGCTGCAGGCCAAGCGGATGGGCTGCGAAAGCTCAGGCTTCTTCTCGCTGTTCAACGGCCGTTCCGCCCAGTGCGGCCCGGTGAACAACCAGATTCAGCAGATGCGCGCCAATCTCGACCAGATCACCACCAGCCTGGAACGGCTGCGCAGCGGCGGCATCGGCGGCGCCGATCGAGAAAACCAGCGCCGCTCGGTGCTGATGGCGCTCGCGCAGAACAATTGCGGCCCGCAATATGCCGCTGCCGCGCGCGGTCCGGGCAACTTCATCGACAATCTGTTCGGCAACAATAACCCGCTGCCGCCGCCCAGCGCCGATCTCGCCGCGCCATCCGGCACCTTCCGCACCGTCTGCGTCCGCACCTGCGACGGCGCCTATTTCCCGGTCTCGTTCGCTACCGTGCAGGCCCGCTTCCCGGACGATGAGAGGACCTGCAAGGCGCTATGCCCGGCGGCGGAGGCAAGCCTGTTCGCCTACCGCAATCCCGGCGAAGACATCAACCAGGCGGTCTCGATCAACGGCCAGCCCTATTCGTCGCTGCCCAACGCGTTCAAATTCCGCACTGAGTTCAATCCCTCCTGCTCTTGCAAGCCCGCGGGCCAGACCTGGTCGGAAGCGCTGAAGTCGGTCGACGACAAGGCTACGGTCGAACAGCAGGGAGACATCATCGTCACCGAGGAAAGCGCGAGGCGGATGCAGCAGCGCGGGCAAGCGAAGGGAGCTCCGCCGCCGGCTGCCGCCAAGAAGGGCGCCGCGCCCAACGGCACCGCTGCCGCGCCGACTGCAACGCCGGCGCCGGATACGACCGCCACCACCAACGACAAGGACAAGCCGATCCGCACCGTCGGCCCGACCTTCATTCCGCCCAAGCAGTAGGCGGCCCTACCCCTCGAACGCCTCCGCGGGGAACGACAGGCAGCGAACCCGGGCTCGCATTTCGCTGCTACGGCTCGCGCTCACGGCCCCACGGGAACAGAGCGGACGGAAAATCCGCCGCGTACCGGTGTCCTTTCCGCCGGCGCGGTAATTCCTGCGGAGGATTAGGATCGGGCTCGACCACTTTCCGATACAGATGCCAAGTGGCATGACCAAGCACCGGCAGAACGACGGCCAGCCCGACGAAGAGCGGTATCGAACCGATCACCAGCAGCGCCGCGACAATCAGGCCCCACCCGGCCATCGGAACCGGATTTTTCATCACAACGCGCAGTGACGTGCGGATAGCGTCTATCGCAGTTGCATGCCGGTCAAGCATCAACGGAAACGACACAACGCTGACGCACAGGGCGACGACAGCGAACAGGAAGCCGACGCCGCAACCGACGATTATGAGTGACCATCCGTCCGGCGTCGTCAGCACGCGCGTTGCAAAATCGGGAATGCTCGCAGCCGGTGCGTGGCCGAAGATGGAGACGTAGATAGCGTTCGCTGCGCCGATCCAGGCCCCGAATAGAACGAGCAGGAGCACGCCAAGCTCGATCATGGCGCCGAAAGATGGGGCATGCAGCACGCAGAGCGCATCCCATGCGCCGACTTCCTCGCCGCGCTCGCGGCGGCGGCTGAGCTCGTAGAGACCAATCGCGGCAAAGGGTCCAATCAAGGCAAAGCCGGCGGCCAGCGGAAACAGCAGCGGCAGTACCGAGTAGCCAAGGACCATCCTGAAGAGAGCAATACCGAGAACGGGATAAATCACGCATACGACAATCGCGTGACTTGGCACTGCCTTGAAATCTTCCCAGCCCAGGCGCAGCGCCTCGCTCAAGTCGGACAGTTCGATTTTGCGAATGGGGTATGTGGCGGCCTCGCCGAATACGTGTCGTCCAACTTTTGCGATGCTGTCGGAATATAGAGTGGCCATGCGCACCCTCCCGTGCTCTTAAGTTGCGGCGGTCATAACGACGCGCCGCAACCGCGCGCCTCCGCCCTGATGTGCGAGTGTCGCGGTCGAGCCTGGTACGGCAAACCCAAATTCAGATGGAGCTTAGCCGGACGAAACTTGTCGCGACCTGCTTGGTAAGTTTAGCGCGATTGGAAGCAGAAAGCACGCACTGTTGGGTGAATTGTGCACATGCACAGTCGTTTGGTGCGGCGCGTCATCATCAAGCGATTGCGCCGGCTGAGACTCGCTGGCCTGAAGCATCGTGTAGCGCTCCCGCGCGAGCCACAGCTCCCTACTGATCTATTGACGCCGGCCTCGACGCGTATCATCTTAATTCCTGACGCCCCGATCTGATGACTAGCGGTCGTAACGTGTGCTCCGTTCACGTTTTGATGTCGCGACCGATCAAAGTGGGCGAGGCAAGACGCACTGCGATGGCGCAAGTGTTGAATCTGCCATCGAGACAGGTGTGAGCTCCGCCCTCTGATTCGTCTCCGTTGCCTTTGATGGCAAGGAGGAATGAGGATGATTGTCGCCATCATACTGCTTTTAGTCGCAGTCGGCTCGGTGCTGTTTCACATCTACAGCCCGTGGTGGTGGACGCCGATCGCCACGAACTGGAGCTACATTGACCACACCATCAACATCACTTTCTGGATTACCGGCGTCGTTTTTTTCGCGGTGATCGCTTTCATGGCCTATTGCGTCTTCCGCTTTCATCACAAGGAGGGAAGACAGGCACACTACAATCCGGAGAACAAGAAGCTCGAGTGGTGGCTCAGCATCGGGACGGCGATCGGCGTTGCGGCCATGTTGGCGCCCGGGCTGTTTGTGTGGCACCAGTTCGTCACCGTTCCGGCGGACGCTACCGAGGTCGAGGTCATGGGCCAGCAGTGGCAATGGAGCTTCCGGCTGCCGGGCAAGGATGGCCGGATGGGCACAACCGATGTCCGCCACATCAGTCCCGATAACCCCATGGGTTTGAATCGCGACGACCCGCACGGGCAAGACGACGTCGTGATCGAAAGTGGCGAGTTGCACCTCCCGGTCGGAAAGCCGGTCAAGGTTTTGCTCCGCTCCGTCGATGTCCTGCACGATTTCTATGTGCCTGAATTCCGGGCCAAGATGGACATGGTGCCTGGCATGGTCACCTATTTCTGGATGACTCCGATCCGCACCGGAACGTTTGATGTGCTGTGCGCCGAGCTGTGTGGCGCAGCACACGCGCAGATGCGGGCCAAGGTCATCGTCGAGGAAGATGGTGAGTATCACGCCTGGCTGGAGCAACAGAAGACGTTTGCAGAGTTGTCAGGACGAAAAGCCGTTACGAAGGCGACGTACAGATCCGGCGGCAAGTAAGTGCCGCGCGAAAATAGATCGGGCGTGTGAAGCCAACTCATTCACCCCCGATGGGAACGACCGAGGAGGTATTTCTATGGTCGATGTTCCATATGATGCGACTACAGAAATTCCGCCTGCCGAAGTGGCAGAGGTTGAACTCTATCACCCCACGAGTTGGTGGACACGATATGTCTTTTCGCAGGACGCCAAAGTCATTGCCATCCAGTACTCGCTGACGGCATCGGCCATCGGCCTGGTGGCGCTTGTGCTGTCCTGGCTGATGCGCCTGCAACTGGGATTTCCCGGCACATTCTCCTTCATCGATGCAAACCAGTATCTCCAGTTCATCACCATGCACGGCATGATCATGGTGATCTACCTGCTCACGGCGTTGTTCCTGGGAGGGTTCGGCAATTACCTGATCCCGCTGATGGTCGGCGCCCGGGACATGGTGTTCCCCTATGTGAACATGCTGAGCTACTGGGTCTACCTGCTCGCCGTCGTGGTGCTGGCCTCGACGTTTTTCGTGCCCGGCGGGCCCACCGGCGCAGGCTGGACGCTGTACCCGCCGCAGGCGATCCTCTCCGGCACGCCCGGGCAGGATTGGGGCATCGTTCTCATGCTGTCCTCGCTGATCCTGTTCATCATCGGCTTCACCATGGGTGGATTGAATTATGTGGTGACAGTGCTGCAGGCGCGCACCCGCGGCATGACACTGATGCGGTTGCCCTTGACGGTATGGGGCATCTTCACGGCCACCATCATGGCACTACTGGCCTTCCCGGCGCTGTTCGTCGCCTCCGTCATGATGCTGTTCGATCGTCTCCTCGGGACCAGCTTCTTCATGCCCGCACTCGTCGAGATGGGGCAGCAGATGAAGTATGGCGGCGGCAGCCCGATCCTGTTCCAGCACCTGTTCTGGTTCTTCGGACATCCCGAAGTCTACATCGTCGCCCTGCCCGCCTTCGGCATCGTTTCCGATCTGATCAGCACGCATGCGCGAAAGAACATCTTCGGCTATCGCATGATGGTCTGGGCCATCGTGGCCATCGGCGCCCTCAGCTTCATCGTATGGGCGCACCACATGTATGTCAGTGGCATGCACCCGCATTTCGGGTTCTTCTTCGCAACCACGACGCTCATCATCGCCATCCCGACCGCCATCAAGGTCTATAACTGGGTGCTGACCCTGTGGCGCGGTGACATCCATCTCACGGTACCGATGCTGTTCGCCCTCGGCTTCATCATCACCTTCGTCAACGGCGGGCTCACCGGCCTCTTCCTCGGCAACGTCGTCGTGGACGTCCCGCTTTCGGATACCATGTTCGTCGTCGCGCATTTCCATATGGTGATGGGCGTGGCGCCGATCATGGTCGTGCTGGGCGCGATCTATCATTGGTACCCCAAGGTCACGGGGCGGATGCTCAACGACGCGCTCGGCAAGTTCCATTTCTGGGTAACGTTCCTCGGCGCCTACCTGATCTTCTTTCCCATGCATTATCTCGGGCTGCTCGGTGTTCCGCGCCGCTATCACGACATCGGCGAAGTGGCGTTCGTCCCGCCATCTGCCCATACGCTCAATGCCTTCATCACCGTGGTGGCTTTGACCGTGGGCTTCGCCCAGATGGTGTTCCTGTTCAATCTCGTCTGGAGCCTGTTCAAGGGCAGGCATTCAGGCGGCAATCCGTGGCGGGCGACAACACTGGAGTGGCAGACGCCGGAGACGCCGCCCGGACACGGCAACTGGGGCAAGGAGCTCCCGGTGGTCTATCGGTGGGCGTATGATTACAGCGTGCCAGGCGCCAAGGAAGATTTCATTCCGCAGAATCAGCCGCCGGCGACACGGGCCCTCCAGGGAGCCGCGCCGTGAGCGCCATCATCCTGTTCATGGCTGTGATCGCGGTGATCGTCGGATGGTGGCTGTCACAGCAGCGGCTGACTGCCAAACCGTGGCTGGAAGAAGGTCCGATCAGTGACTTCCCCGGCACCGGCGCAATGACCTTGCCGGCAGCGAAGATCGGGCTGGGAGTGTTCCTCGCTGTCGCCGGCTCGCTGTTCGCGCTCTTTATCAGCGCCTACTCCATGCGCATGAATATGGTGGACTGGCGGGCGATGCCCGTGCCCAGTCTGTTGTGGTTCAACACCGGCGTCCTGGTCCTGAGCAGTGTCGCGCTGCAATGGGCGCACGTCGCCGCGCGCCGGGACGACATGGACGGTGTGATTATCGGCCTGCTCGCAGGCGGACTATCCGCCGTCGTGTTCCTGGTCGGGCAGTTGCTTGCATGGCAGCAACTGCGGGTCTCCGGCTATTTCGTGGCGTCCAATCCAGCCAATTCCTTCTTCTACCTGATCACCGCCGCGCACGGGCTGCATCTGATGGGCGGTCTGCTGGCTCTGGGCCGAACGACTGCCAAGGTGTGGCGTGGCGCCAAGATGGTCCAGGTGCGTCTGAGCGTGGAGCTCTGCGCCATCTATTGGCATTTTTTGCTGCTGGTCTGGCTGGTCCTGCTTGGCCTGCTGACCGGCTGGACGGACGATTTCGTCGACATTTGTCGCCAGTTGCTCAAATAGAGAGGACATCGCTCGGATGGCAGAGACGACGCTGACGGACACCGTAGAATCGCCTGAGCGGATTGCAGGCTGGCGAGGCATTGCCGCCGACTGGTCCTCGGATCAGCGCGCGTTCAAGAATGTCTCCTGGGGGAAGGCCATGATGTGGATCTTCCTCCTGAGCGACACTTTCATCTTCAGTTGCTTCCTGCTGTCCTACATGACTGCGCGAATGTCCACGACCGTGCCGTGGCCGAATCCGAGCGAGGTCTTCGCCCTTAACATCGCAGGCAGGCATATCCCCCTCATCCTGATCGCCATCATGACTTTCATCCTGATCAGCAGCAGCGGGACGATGGCGATGGCCGTCAATTTCGGCTACCGCCGCGATCGCGTCAAAACCGCGGTCCTGATGCTGGTCACCGCGGCATTCGGCGCAACATTCGTCGGCATGCAGGCCTTCGAATGGACCAAGCTGATCATGGAAGGCGTCCGGCCTTGGGAAAACCCGTGGGGCGCGGCGCAGTTCGGCTCGAGCTTTTTCATGATCACCGGCTTCCACGGCACCCACGTGACGATCGGCGTGATTTTCCTGATTGCCATCGCGCGAAAGGTCTGGCGGGGAGACTTCGACGTCGCAAGGCGCGGCTTTTTCACGAGCCGGAAGGGCCATTACGAGATCGTCGAGATCATGGGCCTGTACTGGCATTTTGTCGATCTGGTGTGGGTGTTCATCTTTGCCTTTTTCTATCTTTGGTGAGGTCAGCGCATGACAAACGTGGCGGTAGATTTGGGAGCCCAACAACCTTCGCTGCACACTCACAAGCATGACGCAGTCGCGGTCGCAGCTGGAGCCACGCACGCAGAGGGGCAGCAGCACCCGATCAAGCTCTATCTCGTGGTCTGGGGATGGTTGTTCGTGCTCAGCACTTGTTCCTATCTCGTCGACTATTTCGGCCTGCACGGCCATCTCAGATGGTCGCTGATCTTGCTGTTCATGGTGTTGAAGGCCGGCCTGATCGTCGCGGTTTTCATGCACATGGCCTGGGAACGGCTGGCGCTCGCCTATGCCATCCTGCTGCCTCCGGTGCTGGTGCTGGTCTTCGTGGCCATAATGGTGTTCGAGTCCGAGTACACGCACCTCATCCGGGTCCTGTTCTTCGCGTCGCCGACCTAGATAGCACCGCCGGCATCAGAAGGAGGAGGTCATGACCACATAACGTCATGCTTGCAAATTGGACAGACCAAGGCATCCAGAAGGTAAAGGAGTCGCCTCATCGTCTGAATACGGCAAAGAAAGCTCTCAAGGAAATGGGAGGCGAGTTTCAAACTCTTTTTCCTCACCATGGGCGACTATGACATCGTCGCGATTTACGAAGCTCCTGACGATGCTGTGGCGGCGCGTTTCAATCTGCAGCTAGGCATGCTGGGAAACATCCGGACACGCACGCTGAAAGCGTTTCCTGAAGCGTCTTATCGGGAGATCATCAACTCGCTCGGTTAGACCAGAGCGCGCTGACTTACCATGCGCTATGGGACTATCCGTCAAATACGTCCGCCGAGGCGCGGCCGGCGCGGGCGACTAGCTTTTCGTCAGGCGCGGGCAGCGCCTTGCCGTTGTCTCGGAAGCGGTTGGTGATGGGATAGCGGCGGTCGCGGCCAAAATTCTTTTCCGTCACCTTGACGCCCGGCGCGGCCTGCCGGCGCTTGTATTCGGCAACATTCAGTAGCCGGTTGATCCGCGTCACCACGTCGGCCGGGAAACCGGCGGCGATGATCGTGGCCAGCGGCTCCTCGCGCTCGACGAGACGCTCCAGAATCCCGTCCAGCATTTCATAGGGCGGCAGCGAGTCCTGGTCGGTCTGGTTCTCGCGCAGTTCCGCCGTCGGCGGCCGCGTGATTATGTTGACCGGGATGACTTCGCCCGACGGCCCGAGCGCGCCGTCCGGCTTCCATCCGTTGCGCAGACTCGAGAGGCGGAACACTTCGGTCTTGTAGATGTCCTTGATCGGATTGAATCCCCCGTTCATGTCGCCATAGAGGGTGGCATAGCCGACCGACATTTCCGACTTGTTGCCAGTCGTCACCACCATCGCGCCGGTCTTGTTGGAGATCGCCATCAGCAGCGTGCCGCGGGTGCGCGCCTGCAGGTTCTCCTCGGTAATATCGCGCGGCAGTCCGGCGAACGGACCGGAGAGGATTTTCTCGAACCCGTTCACGGCGTCGGCAATCGGCAGCACCTCGTATCGGATACCGAGCGCTTTCGCGAGCTTTGCGGCATCGTCGAGCGACACCTGCGCGGTGAAACGGAACGGCAGCATCACGCCGCGAACCTGATCGGCGCCGAGCGCATCAACCGCAATGGCCGCGCACAGCGCGGAATCGATGCCGCCGGAGATGCCGAGCAGCACGCCGGGAAAGCCGTTCTTGCGGACGTAATCGCGCAGGCCCAGCACGCAGGCGGCGTAATCGCCCCTGTCGCCCTCTAGCAACGGCACGACCGGCCCATTGCAGCGCCAGCCGTCGGCGCCCTTGGTCCAACGCAGCGTAGTAATGCTCTCCTCGAACGCAGGGAGTTGCGCCGCGACCGAAAGATCGGCGTTCAGCGCAAACGACGCGCCGTCGAACACCAGTTCGTCCTGCCCGCCGATCTGGTTGAGGTAGACCAGCGGCAGACCGCTCTCGGTCACGCGGGCGACCGCGATCGACAGCCGGAGATCGTTCTTGTCGCGCGCGTAAGGCGAGCCGTTCGGCACGACGAGCATTTCCGCGCCGGTCTCGGCGAGGCATTCGACGACGTTTTCGTATTCCTCAGACTCCTCGAGCCAGATGTCCTCGCAAATGGGGACGCCGACCCGGATGCCGCGCACGGTCACCGGACCCGCGGCGGGGCCGCGCGCGAACAGGCGCTTCTCGTCGAACACGCCGTAGTTCGGTAAATTGGCCTTGAAACGCAACGCGACGATGCGGCCCTGATCGAGCAACGCGCAGGCGTTATAAAGCTTGCCGTCCTCGACCCAGGGCGTGCCGATCAGAACAGCCGGACCACCTCCCGCGGTCTCGCGCGCCAGTTCTTCGACCGCTGCGCGGCAGGCGGCCTGGAAGGCCGGCTTCAGCACCAGGTCTTCCGGCGGATAGCCGCAGATAAACAATTCGGGCAGCAGCAGGAGATCGGCGCCGTCGGCTTTCGCCTTCTCGCGCGCGGCACGCGCCTTGGCGGCGTTGCCCGGGACGTCGCCGACCGTCGGGTTCAACTGCGCCAGCGTGATCGTGAAGATAGGTTCGGTCATGGAAGCGATGGTGCCTTGCACAAGAGCAAACTGCAATCGACGCCTTTAGATCGCGCCCATGCGTTCGGCGAGGGCGAAGAGCCAGAACAGGCCGGCCATCAACAGCGCCACGCCGACCGCCGCCGACCCCATGTCCTTGACCTGGCCGATCTTCGGGTCGCGGTCCAAAGTCAGGCGATCGGCGAGCTTCTCGATCGCGGTGTTGAGCAGCTCGACCACCAGGACAAAGGCGACGGCCGCAACCAGTTCCACGCAGCGCATGGTGGTCGTGCCGATCAGCCAGGCCAGCGGCACCGATAGCGCCAGCGCGAACAGTTCCTCGCGGACGGCCTGCTCCGAACGGATCGCAAAGGCGAGGCCGTTACGCGTGTTGATGGTGGCCCGCCAAAGTCGCAGCAAATCAAAGTCCCGCTGCGGCCGGCATCGGCTTTTCCTTGCCCGCACGCTCCTGTTTCAGCAGTTCGGCGATCAGGAAGGCCATATCGATCGACTGTTCGGCATTGAGGCGAGGATCGCAGACCGTGTGGTAGCGGTCGTTGAGGTCCTCGTCGGTGATGGCGCGCGCGCCGCCGATGCATTCGGTGACATCCTGGCCGGTCATTTCCAGATGCACGCCGCCGGCATGGGTGCCTTCCGCCGCGTGGATAGCGAAGAACGACTTCACCTCCGACAGCACCCGGTCGAAGGGCCGGGTCTTGTAGCCTGAAGTCGAGGTGATGGTGTTGCCGTGCATGGGATCGCAAGACCAGACCACGACCCGCCCTTCCCGCTGCACGGCGCGGATCAGCGGCGCCAGGTGATCGCTGACCTTGTCGGAGCCGAAGCGGTTGATCAGCGTCAGCCTTCCCGGCTCGTTGTCGGGATTGAGAATGTCGATCAGCTTCAACAGTTCATCAGGCTTCAGCGAGGGGCCGCATTTCAGGCCGATCGGGTTCTTGATGCCGCGGAAATATTCGACATGGCCGTGGTCGAGCTGGCGGGTGCGGTCGCCGATCCAGATCATGTGGCCCGAGGTCGCGTACCAGTCGCCGGTCGTCGAATCGACCCGTGTCAAGGCCTGCTCGTAACCCAGCAGCAGCGCCTCATGGCTGGTATAGAAATCGGTGGCGCGCAGTTCGGGATGGCTTTCGAGATCGAGGCCGCAGGCGCGCATGAAATTCAGCGCGTCGGAGATACGGTCCGCCAGTTCCTTGTAGCGGCGTGACTGCGGGGAATCCTTGAGGAAGCCGAGCATCCACTGATGCACGCTGCCGAGATTGGCAAAGCCGCCGGTCGCGAACGCGCGGAGCAGATTGAGAGTCGCGGCCGATTGCCGGTAGGCCATCAACTGGCGCTGCGGATCGGGGATGCGCGCTTCCGGCGTGAAAGCGATGTCGTTGATGATGTCGCCGCGGTAGCTCGGCAGTTCGACACCGTTGATTTTTTCTGTGTTCGACGACCGCGGTTTTGCAAATTGTCCGGCGATGCGGCCGACCTTCACCACCGGCAGCGCGCCGGCATAGGTCAGGACAACCGCCATCTGCAGCAGCACGCGGAAGAAGTCGCGGATATTGTTGGCGCCGTGCTCGGCAAAGCTCTCGGCGCAATCGCCGCCCTGCAGCAGGAAGGCCTCGCCGGCCGCGACGCGGGCCAGCGCCTTTTTCAGGTTGCGGGCTTCGCCGGCGAACACCAGCGGCGGAAACGTGGCGAGCTGCGCCTCGACGTCGGCCAATGCCTTGGCGTCGGGATAATCGGGCACCTGCAGCACCGGCTTGGTGCGCCAGCTATCGGGCGTCCACCGCTCGGACATGACGTTAACTCCTGAGCAAAAACCGCAACTTATCAGCGATTGTGAAGGCCGCGTTATACACAGGCCTTCGGCCCACCGCCAGTTAGATTTCCGGTAGTCCTGACAAGCCCTTGCGGCAAAAGCCGATTTCGCTTTTGTTATAGCCGCTCGCAAAGCTGGCAGGAGACACGGTGGCCGAGCCGAGGCTGGACGACGTATTTGGCGATGATATTACGGTGCCCGCGAGGGATGGATATCCCCTTGCCGCGACGCTGTTTCTGCCCCGGGGGGCCAAGCGCCATGCGGTCCTGGTCAACTCGGCGACCGCCGTTCCCCGCAAGCTCTACCGGGGTTTTGCCAGCTATCTCGCCCGCCGCGGCTGCGCGGTGCTGACCTATGATTACCGCGGCACCGGCGACTCGACGCCGCAGGCGCTGACCGGCCACAGCCAGCCCAAATCGCTGGTCGGCTTCAAGGCCTCGATGTCGGACTGGGCCGCGCAGGATGTCACGGCGGCGGTCGCCTGGATGCGCGAGCGTTACAAGGCGCTGCCCTTCGCCTATGTCGGGCATTCGTTCGGCGGCCAGGCGCTCGGCCTGTTGCCGAACAATTCGGAGATTTCGCGCGCACTCTTGATTGCCGCACAAGCCGGTTACTGGAAACTGATGACAGCGCCGGAACGCTACCGCGTCTACGCCCTGCTGAATTTTGTAGGTGCCCCCTTAACCCGCGTACTCGGCTACATGCCGGGCAAGGCCGGCCTCGGCATGGATCTGCCGAAGGATGCATTCCTGCAATGGGTCAGCTGGGTGATGAGCCCGCGCTATCTGTTCGACGATGCCAGGCTCGATGCCGTGCAGAATTTCCCGAAATACAAGGGCGCGTTGCGCGCGCTCTGCATGTCCGACGATCCCTGGGCGACGCCGCCGGCGGTCGAATTGTTGTGTTCGGGATTTACCTCGATCGAGCCCGAGATCATCACGGTGACGCCTGCGGAGACCGGCGTGAGCAAGATCGGCCATATGGGGTTTTTCCGGCCCGAGCATCGCGACACGCTGTGGCGCGGGGCCGCGGAATGGATCCGGGCGGGGGAGTAGTTGTCGGCACCGCCGCGCATCGACAATGCGCTATTCATCCGCCTTGCCCGCTCCTGCAAATCGACGGACGGTAACGACGTCGCAGATATCGAACTGCATCAGGTCCTCGCCAGCGACCAGCGGCCCGTGATAGGTGCGGCGGGTTTCCCTGATGAGATCATCGACCGTGGCCGGCGGAATCAATTTGCTCGCGAGGAATACCAGATGGGTGTACGCCGCCAGCTTCGGTCTGGTTTGCGCAAAGACGCGGCCCGCCTCATCGGGCATCGTGTGATGCGCCATGATGCGTTGAATGAATGGCTCCGCCAGCAGCGCCGGCCGCGCAATCGCGACTTCGTGGATGAGCAGATCGGCGCCGGTGCCGTGCTTGATGACGTTTCGATTGAATCGGGTATCGCCTGAGATGACGACCGCGCGTCCATTATACTCAACACGATAACCATAGGCCGGTTTGATCGTATCGCCGTGATCGACCTCAAAGGCGATGACCTTCACGCCGTTGTTCTCGTAGACGACGCCGTCGGCGCTGAATTCTTCAACCGCAATGGCAGCTCCTCGCGGCGGAAGCTTTTCGTCCTCGATGCGTATGCTGACGTCGAGGGCATAGGCCTGCTCAAGATGGGTCATCAAGGTCTTCGCGCCATCCGGCCCCATCACGCGCAGCGGCTCTGTTCGCGTTCCGAAATAGGATTGCAACCAGCCGGTGAGCCAGAGATCGGGAATGCCGACGGTATGATCGGAGTGATAATGCGTAAGAAAGAGAGCGTCGAGCCGCCCGATCGGCACACCGAGCTGATGCAGGCGGATCGACGCCCCTCGCCCGGCATCGATCAGGAGTTTCTGATCGCCGGCCTCGATCAGCGTGCTCGGTCCGAAACGATCGAGCACCGGGATCGGTGTCCCGGTGCCCAACAGCGTTACCTTGAAATCGGATGCCTGCATCACTGCCCCATTTTGATTCCGGAATCCCTGACCACCTTGGCCCAATGCGCCGTCTGCGATCTGACGAGCTCGCCGTACGCAGCCGGCGTGCCGCCCGCCGGTTCGGCGCCGAGCTTGGCAAACGCTTCGCGGATTTTGGGTTTGGCCAACGCCTTGTTGATCGCACCATTCAGGCGATTGACGACGTCATCAGGCGTCCCGCTCTTCACCGCGAAACCGACCCAGTCCTCCACCGCCAGACCAGGGAAGCCTTGCTCTGCGATGGTTGGGACGTCTGCAAGCGCGGCGAGGCGTTTTGGTGCTGTCACCGCAAGCGCCCGAAGCTTGCCGGTGTTGATCAAGTCGACCACGGGCAGTGTCGTAACGAACATGAACTGGTTGGTGCCGTTAAGCAGATCGCCGATCGCCTGCGGAAACTGATTGTACGGGACATGCGTGGCGCGGGTTCCCGTCTGCAGCTTGAACATTTCGCCGATCAGGTGAGCGGGAGTGCCGAACCCGCCGGAGGAGAAAGTGAGCTTGTCCGGCTTCTCCTTGATGAGAGCCACGAGGTCGGACACCGATTTCACCGGCACCGAGGGATTCACAACAAGCACGTTGTACGAGGTGGATACCTTGACCACTGGCGCGAAATCGGTTTCCAGCCCGAACGGTATGCTCGGCAGAATCGCTGGGGCGGCGCTTACTGGCAGAGACATCGCATAGATGGCATATCCGTCTGCCGGGCGCCTAAGAACCTCCGAGCCGCCAAGCGTCAGCACGGCTCCGGCCCTGTTCTCCACCACAACGTTCCAGCCCTCGCTCTCCGAGAGCTCGGCTGCGATCACGCGGGTGATGATATCGGGCGGAGTTGAAGGCGCGTTCGGCACCACGATGGTGATGAGACGGGAGGGATATTGCTGCGCGCCCGCTTCATGGGCGAGGAACGTCACCGTCAGCATGGAGAGCACTAGCAGCTTTGTCGTATGGAAATACGGTACCGTGGCCATGGCTATCTCCTGATCGGTTGAAATCACGCTCGCTTCAATTTTCGGCTCCCGGGAATTCTTGCTCTTGTCGGCGCAGACTGTCGCGCCTGCGCTCTACCCGAAAGCGGAAAAGACGGCCGTTTCACCACGTGGAACGCTGGATTTCACTGTGTGAAACGAATAGGCTGCCTCAATTCGGGGCCTTGTCGAGTGGAATGATCGCAATGACCAAGACGATCAGAAGCCTGGAGCGAGGCCTCCAAGCGCTCAAAGCCCTCCACGCGACGCCAATTTCGTCGCTTCACGATATTTATGAGCAGACCAGAATTCCCAAGCCGACGCTGCTTCGCATCCTGCTCACGCTGGAGCAGTCCGGCCTGGTATCGCGAAGGCTTGCCGATGGCCGTTATCGCATCAGCTCGGGCCTGACACGCCTCGGCCGCAAGCGCGATCGCTATGACCGTGTCGCTGAAACAGCGGCACCCGTGCTCGATCGCCTCTGCCAGAAGGTCTCCTGGCCGTCCGATTTCATGGTGCCAGCCGGCGACCATCTGGAGATACGCGAGAGCAGCCGGACGCATAGCCCGTTCATGATCTACGTAAACAAGGATCGGATCGGGACGCCCGTGAACTGGCTGCTATCCGCTGTGGGGCGCGCGTACCTCGCGTATTGCCCCGAAAGCGAACGGAAGAAAGTGATCGCCTTGCTGCGCAAGTCAGACCGCCCGGAGAACTGGCTGGCGAAAGATCCGGCGCGGCTTGATGCAATTTTGTCTGAAACGAAGAAGCGAGGTTATGGCCTTCGCGATCAGACTTTTGCCGGCGGCGCTTACGGGACCCAGTCACCGGACGGCTTGGCTGGCATCGCAGTGCCCCTGCTCGACCGCGGCCGCGTCCACGGCGTGATCAACATCATTTGGCCGAAGCCCGCCCGCACGGTTGAAGAAATAGTCACGCAATGCTTGCCGAGCCTTCAGGCGGCAGCCGCAGAGATTGTCAACTCACTGCGCAAACGCCCTAATATGACCTGAAGACCCGGAACCGATCGCGCATCTCGCAGAGACCAGGTATTTGGTTCGCCGGGCAATCCGTGCTCACCTCACCACGGCGGCCGCGTCACCATCGTCGCTGGGCAAGACGTATTCGACCGCCAGCAGCCCGCCTTCAAGGATGAGAAACGCAACCGCGCCGCCTAGCCAGCCGAAGAAGGCAATAGCAAAGCCCAACAGGAGCAAGGCGCACATGATTTCCGCCAGGATCTTGCCACTCCGCTCGATCGCGTCCTGTCCTCTGGAAAAGTAAGCCATGGCCTCCCCTCCATCCACGCGTCATCAACCACGAATGCAACGTGGCACAAAGTCGGGAGTTCCGTTCATCCTCGGCGATCGCCGACCCGCGGTCGCGATGTTCATGCCCGACAAGGCCGGACATTCCTCGCCCGGCTGTTGAAACCCGTTCCCTTTTTCCGAATTAGCCTTCTCAATGAGGCGAGAGGCCACCCATGGAAGGAATTCGCGACGCCGCGCATCTGTGCATCGATATGCAGAACATCTTCGCCAGGGGCGGCGTGTGGGAAACGCCATGGATGGAAAGGGTGTTGCCGGTGATCTCGGAGATCGCCGCACGATATCGGGAGCGGACGGTATTCACGCGTTTCATCACACCCGAGCGGCCGGAAGACCGTCGCGGCCAGTGGCGGACCTATTTCACCAAATGGAAGCGCGCAACGCGCGGCGATCTCGCACCCGGCGCGCTCGATATCGTGCCGGCGCTCTCACGATATTCGCCGCCGGCTCTGGTCGTCGACAAGCCCGCCTATTCGGCATTCTTCGGATCGCGGCTCGGTCATCTGCTCGTCGAGCGGCATGTCGGCACGGTGGTGGTGTCAGGCGCGGAGACCGATGTCTGCGTGCTCTCCACAGTGCTCGGCGCGGTCGATCTCGGCTTCCGCGTCGTCATCGTGCAGGATGCGCTGTGCAGTTCCTCGGACACCGGCCATGATGCGCTGATGACCATGTATCGGACGCGGTTCAACGAGCAGATCGAGTTGGTCAGCGCCGCGGAACTGTTCGACATGTGGCATCCGGACTAGACGCCCCGGACCCGGAACCGCCGCTCCGGCTCCAACGTTGAGACGGCAGCAATCACCGCACGAAAGGATCGATCCATGGCGGCGCGGGACGTTCGCAAGGAAATGCCGCCGGTCAAATTGCCGCGCGCGGAATTCGAGAGGCGCTATCGCGGCCGCTTCGTCGATCCGGTGTTCCAGCCGTTTCAGCGCGAGCTCGACGCCATCGTCGCGGCGGCATGGGACGCCTATAGCCATTCCCGCAAAGCACCGCTAACCCGCAAGGCGGGCGCGGGCTTCGCCGATCCCGAGTACGAAATCGCGGTGGACTGGCTCGCCGCGCGCGAGGCCATTCTCGAAGCACAGCGGCGCCACGACGATGCTGCTGCGGAGCCGCGCATCCTCATCATCAACGGCTCGGCGCGCAGCGAGCATACCTGCCCCGGCGAGACGTCAAAGACGTGGCGGCTGGTCAAGCTCGCCGAGCCGGTGCTGGTCGAAATGGGATTTGCGGTCGACATTCTAGATCTGTCGCGGCTAACGTCGGAATATGGCCGGCAAATTCATCCCTGCAAATCCTGCGTCGCCACCGCAATGCCGCTCTGCCACTGGCCCTGCAGTTGCTATCCAAACTATGCGCTCGGCCAGACCGATGACTGGATGAACGAAATCTATCCGCTCTGGGTGGCAGCGCACGGTATCCTGATCGTGGCGCCGGTGAACTGGTATCACGCGTCGGCGGCGCTGAAAGCGATGATGGATCGCCTGGTCTGCGCCGATGGCGGCAATCCCGATCCGACGTCCACGCACGGCAAGCACGCCGACCAGGCCAAGGCGCTCGAACTGAAGGGATGGCCCTATCCGCGCCATCTGGCCGGCCGGCATTTCGGCCTTGTGATTCACGGCGACAGCGGAGGCGCGGAGACGCTGCGGCGCTCGTTGTCGGACTGGCTGACCGATATGGCGCTGATCTCGGCCGGCCGCACCGCCGAGGCCGAGGGCTATGTGGGCTACATGGAGCCCTACGCCACCTCGCATCAGGCGCTCGACGAAGACCGCGAATTCCAGCACGAGGTACGCAATGCGGCACGCGCGCTCGGCAATGCGGTGAAGCTGGCGCGCGCGGGGAAGCTAGAGAATCCGGCAAAGGGCCTTGCCGATCCGAATCCGAAATAGCCTCGTAGGATGGGTTGAGCGAGAAAGCGATACCATCAATGCTGGTGCACGTGATGATGGGTTTCGCTACGCTCAACCTACAAGCTATCGATCTCTACTTCCCGTAACTATAAAACCCCTGCCCGGTCTTGCGGCCGAGATGGCCGGCGGCGACCATTTCCTTCAAGAGCGGCGCAGGGCGGTATTTCGGGTCGTTGAAGCCCTGGTAGAACACTTCCATCACCGACAGCATGGTGTCGAGGCCGATCATGTCGGCGAGCGCCAGCGGGCCGATCGGATGGTTGCAGCCGAGCTTCATCCCGGCGTCGAGGTCTTCCGCCGTCGCCAGTCCTTCCTGCAGCGCGAAGATCGCCTCGTTGATCATCGGGCAGAGGATGCGGTTGACTGCAAAGCCCGGGCTGTTCTTCGCCGTGATCGAGACCTTGCCGATCCGTTTTGCAAAGCCTTCCGCCTTGGCGTGGGTATCGTCCGAGGTCTGCAAGCCCCGGATCAATTCCAACAGCGCCATCAGCGGCACCGGATTGAAGAAGTGCATGCCGATGAAGCGGTCCGGCCGGTCGGTCGCCGCCGCAAGTTTCGTGATCGAGATCGAGGACGTGTTGGTGGCGAGCAGCGCCTGCGGCCGCAGCTTTGGACAAAGGTCCTTCAGGATCTTGACCTTCAGGTCTTCATTCTCGGTCGCGGCCTCGATCACGAGATCGCACGTGGAAAACTTCGCCGTGTCCGTGGTCGTCGTAATGCGCGCCAGCGCCGCCTGCCGATCGGCGTCGGTCATCTTCTGCTTGTTCACGAGGCGCTCAAGGCTATTAGACACGACAGACATGCCGCGGGTGAGCGCGGCATCTGAAATGTCCGTCATGACGACGGGGAGACCGGCTGCGGCACACACCTGGGCAATGCCGTTACCCATGGTGCCTGCGCCGACGATTCCGATTGACTCAATCATGTTCGCCTACCTCTGTTCTTAAAAATACTGGATTACGTCGTTATCAGAATGCGACGGGCATCGGTAGTCCGAGCCTCGTAGGACGGGTGGAGCGAAGCAATACCCATCATTTGCGTGCGCGACAGCCGATGGCTTTCGCAAAAGTTGAACCCATCCTACGAATCTGGCTACTCCGCCGCCTGCCTCACATACCGTGCCGTCGGCGTCCGCATCGTCACCAATTCCTCGGCCGCCGTCGGATGCAGCGCGATCGTCGCGTCGAAATCGGCTTTGGTCGCTTTCATCTTCACGGCGATCGCGACCGCCTGGACGATTTCGGCCGCGGTGTCGCCGACGATGTGACAGCCCAGCACGCGATCCGTCGTGCCGTCGACCACGAGCTTCATCAGCACGCGGGTGTCGCGGCCGGACATCGTCGCCTTGATGGGGCGGAAATCGGCCTTGTAGATATCGACATGGCTCACCTGCGCGCGCGCCTGGGCTTCGGTCAGGCCCACGGTGCCGACTTCGGGCTGCGAGAACACCGCCGTCGGAATGGTGGCGTGGTCGACCTGCACCGGGCGCTTGCCGAACACGGTCTCGGCGAAGGCATGGCCCTCGCGGATCGCGACCGGCGTCAGATTGAGGCGATGGGTGACGTCGCCGATCGCATAGATGTTGTCGATCGATGTCTTCGACCATTCGTCGACGGCGATGCCGCCATTCGCAGGATTGATGGCGACGCCGGCCTTCTCGAGCCCGAGATTGGCGACGTTGGGGTGGCGGCCGATCGCGAACATCACCTTCTCCGAGGCGATGCTCGAACCGTTGGATAGGTGCGTGGTGTATTCGTTGCCGTGCCTGTCCACTTTATCGATGGTGCAGCCGGTAATGATCGTAATCCCCTGCGTCTCCATCTCGGCGCGCACGTGCTTGCGGACGTCCTCGTCAAAACCGCGCAGAATGTTGTCGCCGCGATAGATCACGGTGACGTCGGAGCCGAAGCCGGCAAAGATGCCGGCGAATTCCAGCGCGATATAGCCGCCGCCCTGGATCACGATACGCTTCGGCAATTCAGAGAGATGAAACGCCTCGTTGGAGGAAATGACGTGCTCGATGCCGGGGATCTCGCGGCCGTGATTGGGCGCGCCGCCGGTCGCGATCAGGATATAATTTGCGGTGACCGTTTCGCCGGTCATCAGCCTCAGTGTATGAGCGTCTTCCAGCACCGCGCGGGTTTTCGCGATGCGCGCACCTGATTTTTCGACATTGGCGGCGTAAATACCTTCGAGCCGTGCGATCTCCTTGTCCTTGTTGGCAACCAGCGTCGGCCAGTCGAAAGAAACTTCGGGGATAGTCCAGCCGAAACCCGCTGCGTCCTCGATCTCGTGGCGGACATGGGAGCCCAGCACGAACAGCTTCTTAGGCACGCAGCCGCGGATCACGCAGGTGCCGCCCATCCGGTATTCTTCGGCAACCATGACCTTTGCGCCGTGGTCGGCCGCGATGCGGGCGGCGCGAACGCCGCCCGAACCACCGCCGATGACGAACAGATCGACGTCGAACTCAGCCATCTCACCCCCGCCCGAAGTCGCTTCTGGTTAGCTCTTTTATTTGACGCGTTTTCTTCACGCGAACCGGAAGTCCACTCGCTCGAAAACGCTATCGTTCAGATATCCTTACCGCGCTTCTTCATCTCGGCGCGGAACTGGCCGTTGATGATTTCGGCAAAGTTCTGCGCCCATTGGTTCATGTAGGACATGCTGAACTGGATGGCGCGGGGCTCGCTCGCGAGCAGCTTCTGGCCGAGCGGCGACTTGTAGAAGGTCACGAGGTCCTTCAGCTCCTGTTCGGTGAACTCGTTGGCGTAGACCTGCGCCATGCCCTCGCCGATCTCCTTCTCGCGGCCGGCGAGATTCTTGGCGACGATCACGGCAACCTCGTTGAGGTCCTTCTGGTAGTTCAGATTGCTCTGCAGCAGCACGTTCTTGGTCTGCTCGACGAGATTGGGAACGGCGCTAGCATACATCGCGCTCGCATTCTTCATCGCAAGAATTTCCTTGGCGGCGGCGATCGCCGCCGGCGAAGCGGGCTTGAGCGCGGGCGCTGCGGCGGGTGCCTGCTTCTGCTGCGCATCAGCCGGAACGGCGGTCAGGGCCAGTCCCACTGCAAGGCCGGCAGCCGACAAAATCCGTGAAAGGCTCTTCATTTCAATTCTCCTCGATTACCGGCGTTACCGCCGCTCAACTACGCGAATTCCCTGAGCACCAGCCAGGACGGCGGTGCTGGCCAGGCCAATGAACAACCCGTGTTCGACGACACCCGGGATCAGGCTCAACAGGCCCGCCAGACGCGGCGCATCGGCGATGCGCCCAAGATGGGCATCGACAATCCAGTGGCCGCCATCGGTGACAAAAACGTGGCCGCCATTGCCCTTGCGGAGCCCCATTTGCCCGGAAACGCCACTTTGGGCAAATGCCGTGGCCATGGCCCGCAGGGTGGCGGCCAGCCCGAACGGAACAACCTCCACAGGTAGGGGGAAACGGCCGAGAACATCGACCCATTTGGTGTCGTCGGCGATCACGATCATGCGATCCGAGGCCGCCGCAACGATCTTCTCACGGAGCAGCGCGCCACCGCCGCCCTTGACCAGGTTGAGGGCGGGATCGACCTCGTCGGCACCATCGACGGTGAGATCGAGCCGGTCGACTTCATCGAGCGTGGTCAGCGGAATGTTGCAGGCTTCGGCCTGGGCGCGGGTCGCTTCCGAGGTCGGCACGCCGATCACCTTCATCCCGCCGGCAACCCTCTCGCCGAGCAGTTCGACGAATTGCCTGGCGGTCGAGCCGGTGCCGAGCCCGACCTTCATGCCATCCTGTACATGCTCCAGCGCCCGTGCCGCCGCTTGCCGCTTAAGTCCATCCATATCCACGTGCTGACGTGCTCCCAAAATCCGCCGATCCGCGGGCGCATGTCTAGCGTCGTTTGGGCTTTGGGAACAGCGCCTAAAGTCCTGCGTAAGCAGGATTATGGGGGCGAAATTCCATCCATCGCGGCCAAAATAGCTGCGAAACGCGGCTCGACTTCGGCACGCATGCCGGGATGAATGAAAATGTAGAGCTCATCGTTCCTGATTGCGGCGAGCACGCGCGCGGCAGCCGCGTCGGGCTCAAGTCCCGCGTCGATATTTGGGGCAATCTCGGCGACTAAGGCCGCCGCCGGACTCGCGGGATCGAGCAGCGGCGATTGACCGTAGCGCGCCGGACGATTGCGCCCGCTCTCGCCGATGCGGGTACGCACATAGCTCGGACACAGCACGCTGACGCCGATGCCGTGCGGTTGAGCTGAAGGCTAAGTCCCTCGGACATGCTGACGACTGCAAATTTGCTCGCCCCATAGGGGCTGAATCCCAGACCGCACTGCATGCCGGCCATCGATGCCGTGTTGACGATGTGGCCACCCTCGCCATGCGCGCGGATATGCGGCAGGAAACTTGCGATACCGTGCAGCACGCCCATCAGATTGACGTCGAGCACCCACCGCCAATTATCGAGCGAAATGTAGTCGATGCCGCCGCCCGCAGCGACGCCGGCATTGTTGCAGACCACATGTACGTTTCCGAACGCATCGAACGAGGCTTGCGCCGCCCGCTCGACGCTTTCGGGATCGGCGACGTCGCAGATGATGCCGCGGATACGGGGTGCGAATTCATCGAGGCGTTTCACCGCATCTCGGAGCGCGTCTGCTTCGATATCGGCGAGCATCACGTTCATGCCTGCTTCCGCAAAGGCGCGGCCGAGCGAAAACCCTATGCCGGCGGCGCCGCCGGTGACGAAAGCTGTTTTGCCGGCAAATTCGCGCATGGCCATGTCCCCTGGAATTTGGTGCATCCCTACTTGCAAGAAGGCGCACCTGCGGATAGCGAATTCCGGATGAGCCTTCCCCGCACCGTAGTCTTCGACCTCGACGGCACACTGGTCGACACCGCGCCCGACCTGATCGCCGCCCTCAATTTCGTGCTCGATCGCGAAGGATTGCCGCCGGTGCCGCTGCGTGCAGCGCGCAACATGATCGGCGCGGGCGCCCGCAAGCTGATCGAACGCGGGCTTGAGCTGGAAGGCCGTGCGACGAGCACTGACGACGTCGACCGCCTCACCAGGGATTTTATCGAGTATTACGCCGGCCATATCGCCGTGGAATCGCGGCCGTTCGAGGGGCTGGAGGCCGCGCTCGACGTTCTTGAGGCGCAGGGCTGTCGTTTTGCGGTCTGCACCAACAAGCTGGAATGGCTGTCAAAGCGGCTGCTCGACGAACTGGGCTTGAGCGGACGGTTCGCCGCGATCTGCGGCGCCGACACGTTCGGCGTCTCCAAGCCCGACCCAGTGATCCTGCAGCAGACAGTAGCTCGCGCCGGCGGGGATATTGGCGCGACGATCATGGTGGGCGATGCGGGACCTGACGTCGGCGTCGCCAGGCGGGCCGGCGTTCCCGTGATCGGGGTCGAATTCGGCTACACCGATGTTCCGATCGCCCAGCTTAAGCCCGACCGGGTGATTGGGCATATGCGCGAATTACCGGGTGCCGTGGACGGGCTCAGCGGCAGATTTGTGGGCTTAACCACTTGATTCTACGATGGTTTATTGGAACGTCAGATTCGCCACTAACCATTCCTTAACGCTTCTGCCCGGCATGGTTGCAGCGCCATCTCGATCGAATTACCCGCGCCCGACGCCGGCTTCTCCGTCACCTTCGCGATGCCCAAATTCCAGCCGGTGATCGTTCCGGTGCAGGTGATCCGTAATCCCGGTGATTTTGCTTCGCCGCCGACGACCATCATCGAGCCCAGCCCGGTATTCGCAGAGCTCAAGTCGACCGCGCCGCCGCCGAAGGTGCGCCAGCGGCCGAAGAAGAAGCCCGCAGCTGCCGCTGCGACGGTGGTCCCCGCCCCGGCACAGCCCGCCACGCGCTAGGTCCCGTCCCGGTCCTGCCCGCGCCACCTCCGAAAGGTTGCGGATTGTAGGCGCCTTACAAGGTGCCTAGATTATGCTAGCGAACCAGCGGGCAGAGAGGCCCCTTTAAAGGCAGTTTGAATGAGCGGCTCCCCGTCACCCGATCAGCGGTTCAGTCCAATGGTCGATCCCTTCGGCCGGACCATCCGGTATCTGCGCGTGTCGGTGACCGATCGCTGCGACCTGCGCTGCTTTTACTGCATGTCCGAGGACATGACATTCCTGCCGAAGAAGGATCTCCTGACGCTGGAGGAACTCGACCGGCTGTGTTCGGCCTTCATCGCCAAGGGCGTACGCAAGATCCGCCTCACCGGCGGCGAGCCGCTGGTCCGACGCAACGTGATGTCGCTGGTGCGCTCGCTGTCGCGGCATCTTGGAACCGGCGCGCTCGATGAGCTGACGCTGACCACCAACGGCTCGCAACTGGCGCGCTTTGCGGCCGAGTTGCGCGACTGCGGCGTCCGCCGCATCAACGTCTCGCTCGACACGCTCGATCCCGCAAAGTTCCGCGCCATCACGCGCTGGGGCGAGCTCGACAAGGTTTTGGTCGGCATCGAGGCTGCGCGGGACGCAGGCCTTGCGGTCAAGATCAACGCGGTGGCGCTGAAGAAAACGAACGAGGAAGAGATCCCCTCGCTGATGGAATGGGCGCACGGCAAGGGCATGGCGCTGACGCTGATCGAAGTCATGCCGATGGGCGACATCGGCGAAGGGCGGATCGACCAGTATGTGCCGCTGTCGCTTCTGCGTGCCCGCCTCGCACAGCACTACACGTTGACCGATCTCGACGAGGACACCGGCGGCCCCGCCCGCTACGTCCGGGTCACTGAGACCGGCGGCAAGCTCGGCTTCATCACGCCGATGACGCATAATTTCTGCGAGTCCTGTAACCGGGTACGGATCACCTGTACCGGCACGCTGCACACCTGCCTCGGCCACGAGGATGCCTCCGATTTGCGCAAGCCGTTGCGAGCCTCCGCCGACGACGACCTGCTCTCGGCAGCGATCGATCGCGCCATCGGGCTGAAGCCGAAGGGCCACGACTTCATCATCGACCGCCGGCATAACCGCCCGAGCGTCTCGCGCCACATGAGCGTGACCGGCGGCTGATCAGTAAGGCCGCTGATCGGTGCCGCCCCTCCAGCGACACGCCCCAGATCGTCCAACGCATTTTCCGATTGACGCTGTTGCAGCGCGCTGGAATGGTGCGTCTGCTTCACGCCAGCATGGCCGGACAGGCCGCCGCACCTTGCACGGAGCGGCCAAGACGGCGGAAGCGTAAAATGGGGGAGGACGATCGATGCAATCGATCGCGATATCGGCAATGGCATCGTGGCCATTGCCTGGACAGGTAAGATGCGGACGTTGCTAGCGCTGAGTGCCGGCATCGATCGGCTCAACGAAAAGATCGGCAATCTCTGCAATTTTCTGGTCCTCGCAGCGTGCGCGGTCAGCGCCGGCAATGCGATGATCCGTTATGCGTTCGGCTATAGCTCCAACGGCTGGCTCGAACTGCAGTGGTACATGTTCGCCATCTTCGTGATGTTCGGCGCCTCCTACACCTTCAAGCGCAACGAGCACGTTCGCGTCGAAATCTTCTATTTGATACTCTCGGAACGGGGCCAGCTCTGGCTCGACCTGATCGGAACGCTGTGCTTCCTGATCCCGGCCTGCCTGCTGCTGACCTGGCTGTCCTGGCCGTTCTTCCTGCAGGCCTACGCCGTCGGCGAGGAATCCAGTAACGCCGGCGGCCTGTTGCGCTGGCCGATCAAGCTCGTCGTGCCCGCAGGCTTCGTAATGCTCGCACTGCAGGGCGTTTCCGAGGTCATCAAGCGCATCGCCGCGCTACAGAACCTCGTGACCATCGACGCCAGGTACGAAAGACCGGTGCAATGATCACGCTGGAAATGATGCCGCCGCTGATGTTCGGCGGACTGATTCTGGCGATGCTGATCGGCTTTCCCGTCGCATTCACGCTGGCCGCGGTCGGATTCTCGTTCGGCTTTCTCGCGATCTATCTCGGCTTTTTTGACTTCAGCTTCATGCAGGCGATTCCGGGCCGCATCTTCGGCAGCGTGCTGGCCAACGAATTGCTGCTGGCGATCCCGTTCTTTACCTTCATGGGCGCCATCCTCGAACGATGCGGGCTGGCTGAAGACATGCTGGATTCGATGGGCCAGTTGTTCGGCCCGGTGCGCGGCGGATTGGGCTACTCCGTCATTATCGTCGGCTTCATTCTCGGCGCGATTACCGGCACGGTGGCGGCGCAGGTCATCGCTATGGCGCTGATCTCGATGCCGGTGATGATCCGCTATGGCTACAACATGCGCTACATCACCGGCGTGCTGGCGGCGTCGGGCACCATCACCCAACTGGTGCCGCCATCGCTGGTGCTGATCGTATTGGCCGACCAGCTCGGCAAGTCGGTCGGCGACATGTATCTCGGCGCCTGGGGACCGTCGCTGTTCCAGATCGCGCTGTTCGCCGGCTACACGTTTCTGCTCGGCATCATCAAGCCGGATCACGTGCCGCCGGTGCCGAAAACGGCGTTGACGCTGACCGGCTGGCCGCTGTGGCGAAAATGCCTGATGGGAATAATCCCCTCGGCGGTGCTGATCTTTGTCGTGCTCGGCACCATGATGCTGGGCTTGGCGACACCGACCGAAGCCGGCGCGATGGGCGCCGTTGGCGCCGTCGCGCTTGCCGCAATCCACCACAAGGAATTCAGCGCGGCCGGTAACAGGGTTCTGCTGATCGGCATCGTCGCCGCAGGCATCGGAACGATCCTTGGAATCCTCTACACGGGCAGCTTTCTGTTCAAGATTGCCTTCGCAATTACCTATCTCGCCGTGATCTGGATTTGTCTAGAAGCGGTGCGGATTCCCGACCTCCGCGAGCTTATCCGGCAAGGCTATCAGACAACGATGCGGATCACCTCGATGGTGGTGTTCATCCTGATCGGCTCGACCTGTTTTTCGGTGGTGTTCCTCGGCGTCTCGGGCGGCGTCTGGCTGGAGCACATGCTGACCTCGGTACCCGGCGGGGTCTGGGGCTTCCTGATCTTCATCAACCTGTTCATCTTCTTCCTGGCGTTCTTCCTCGACTTCTTCGAGATCGCCTTCATCATCCTACCGATGGTGGCGCCCATTGCGCAAAAGGTGCTGGCGCCGGTGGTCGGCGCGGATGCCGCGCTGATCTGGTTCGGCGTGATGCTGTGCGTCAACATGCAGACGTCGTTCCTGCATCCGCCGTTCGGATTTGCGCTGTTTTACCTGCGTGGCGTGGCGCCCAGGGAGGTCAAGAGCTCCGACATCTATTGGGGGGCGATCCCCTGGATCGGCCTGCAGGTCATCATGGTCGTGCTGGTGATCGCTTTTCCCTGGACCGTTACCGCGTTGCTCGACAAGCCGGTGAGCGCGGAGGATCTCAGCAAGATCAGAATTGAGGTTCCGCAGATCGAATTGCCGCCGCTCGATTTAGGTCCGCTCAAGCAGCAGTAGAGGCTGCTCCGGTAGACAATGACTCGTTGACGAAATCGTGCCGCTCGGCCTGCCGCCCGGGCCAAGGCGCAACGGTATTCCGCAGACGAAATATTCCCCTTCAATATCAACAAACTTCCGATTGACGGCGGCAGCGCGCGCTGGTTTGGTGCATCGGCTTCATGCTTGCCGGCAGGATAAGCCGCTGCGCCCTGAGGGTGCGGCTAAGACGGCAGAGGCACTAGTTGCGGGGAGGACATCGTTGCAATCGCTCTTGAAATTGAGCCGCGGAATCGACGCGTTCACGCGGTGGACCGGCAAGCGCCTCGCATGGCTCATTCTGGTCGCCGTGATCATCTCGGCCATCAACGCGATCGTGCGCAAGACCTTCGACGTCTCGTCGAATTCGTGGCTGGAGTTGCAGTGGGTGCTGTTCGGCATCGTGTTCCTGCTGTGCTCGCCCTGGACGCTGCTCGACAACGAGCACATCCGTATCGACATCGTGAACAACCTGCTTCCCAAGCGCGGGCGCGACATCATCGACGTGATCGGTCACGCCTTTTTCCTGCTGCCGCTGACCATCGTGATGATCATCACCGGCGGCCCGTTCTTCATGCGTTCGGTTGAAATCAACGAGCAGTCCGGCAATGCCGGGGGCTTGCCGCAATGGCCGGCCAAGTCGCTGATCATCATCGGCTTCGCGCTTCTGTTCGCTCAGGGCATATCCGAGCTGATCAAGCGAATCGCCGTCATGCGCGACCTGATTCCGGATCCACACGCATCGCAGGTGCATGCACTCGAGGCCGAGGTCGAACACCTCGTCGAGGCGATCGAAAAACGCTGATCGTCGGGCGCGATCTCAGGGGGATTTGATGACTGCTTTTCTTATCGCCAACATGGCGCCGATCATGTTCGCGTCGCTGGTGATTATCCTGTTGCTGGGATATCCCGCGGCGTTCTCGCTCGGCGCGGTCGGTCTGATCTACGCCTTCGTCGGCATCGAGCTCGGCGAGTTCCGGCCGGACTTCCTGCAAGCGCTGCCCGAGCGCGTCTACGGCGTGATGAACAATGACACGCTGCTCGCGATCCCGTTCTTCACGTTCATGGGACTGGTGCTTGAACGATCCGGCATGGCCGAGGATCTGCTCGACACCATCGGGCAGTTGTTCGGCACCATCCGGGGCGGCCTCGCCTATGCCGTGGTTTTCGTCGGTGCCCTGCTCGCGGCAACCACGGGCGTCGTCGCAGCATCCGTGATTTCGATGGGCCTGATCTCGCTGCCGATCATGCTGCGCTACGGTTATGACCGGCGGATGGCGACCGGCATCATCGCCGCTTCCGGCACGCTGGCGCAAATCATCCCGCCGTCTCTCGTTCTGATCGTGATGGCCGACCAGCTCGGCAAATCGGTTGGCGACATGTATGAGGGCGCGTTCATCCCCGGATTGGTGCTTGCCGGTCTTTATGCCGGATACGCCTTCCTGGTGACGATGATTTTCCCCAAGGCGGCACCCGGCCTACCCGCCGACGCGATCGGTTTCCGCGAGCCGAACGGCAGCCGCGGGCTGCCATCCCTCGGCATCCTGTTCCTCGCCAGCTGCGTCTTTGGCTGGTTCATGATGCGCACTTCCGACGCGCATGGCGCGGATTTCGTCGTGCTCACCATGTTCTACGGCATCCTGTTCGCCTTCTTCGCGGCGGTCGTGAACTGGCTCATTCACAAATTTACCGGCTTCCGCTTCCTGTCGGCGATGGCGCAGCAGACGACGTTCGTGATGGTGCCGCCGCTGTTCCTGATCTTCCTGGTGCTGGGCACGATCTTCATCGGCATCGCGACGCCGACGGAGGGCGGCGCGATGGGCGCGGCCGGCGCACTAATTCTCGGCGCCGCCAAGCGCCGGCTGAGCTGGGACCTGATCCGGCAGGCCACGGAGTCGACGGCCAAGCTGTCGGCCTTCGTGGTGTTCATCCTGGTCGGTGCGCGCGTGTTCTCGCTGACCTTTTACGGCGTGAACGGCCATGTCTGGGTGGAGCATCTGCTGACCTCCCTACCCGGCGGCCAGATCGGCTTCCTGCTCTTCGTCAACGCCTTCGTTTTCGTGCTGGCTTTCTTCCTCGACTTCTTCGAGCTGGCCTTCATCATCATTCCGCTGCTTGGGCCTGCGGCGGAAAAACTCGGCATCGACCTGATCTGGTTCGGCGTCATTCTCGGCGTCAACATGCAGACGTCGTTCATGCACCCGCCGTTCGGATTCGCCCTGTTCTATCTGCGCTCGGTAGCGCCAAAAGAATCCTATATCGACCGCGTCACCGGCAAGCGCATGGATGCTGTGACGACCGGCCAGATCTATTGGGGCGCGGTGCCGTTCGTCGTAATCCAGGTCATTATGGTGGTGCTGGTCATCGTGTTCCCAGCGATGGTGATGCATTACAAGGGCGCGGCGTCGACCATCGATCCAAATTCGATCAAGATCGAGGTGCCGCAGATTGATTTGCCGCCGCTCGATTTCGGACAGCCCAAGCAGTAGCGGTCATCCGCTTCCCAAAAGAAACCCCGGAGCTTTCGCTCCGGGGTTTTTGCTTGCTTCGAGCAGGTTCGACGAAGTCAGCCCTGCGAGTGACGCGCCATGAAGCTGTCGTATCCGATTTCGGCCACCTGGAACCAGGAATAGCCGTTGTTCGAGAACGACGTCAGCGATTCATACACCTTCTTGAAGTCGGCGTTGGTCGCCGCGACTTCGCTGTGCAGTTCCTTCGCCGCCTTGTAGCAGGCCTCCATCACCGGCGCCGGGAACGGGCGCAGCTTGGCGCCGGCTGCGAGCAGCTTGCGTAGCGCGGGCGGATTGGCCTGATCGTACTTCGCCATCATCCAGTTGTTGGCGTAATGGCCGGCCTGCTCGAGAACCGCCTGATAATATTTCGGCAAGGCATTCCACTTGTCGAGATTGACGAAGGCCAGCAGCATCGGGCCGCCTTCCCACCAGCCGGGATAATAGTAGTTGGGGGCAACCTTCGCGAAGCCGAGCTTTTCATCGTCGTAAGGGCCGACCCACTCCGCGGCATCGATGGTGCCCTTTTCGAGCGCCGGATAGATGTCGCCGCCGGCGATCTGCTGCGGGACGACGCCAAGCTTCTGCAGCGCACGACCAGCAAACCCGCCGATGCGCAGCTTCAGCCCCTTGAGGTCCTCTGGCGTCTTGATCTCCTTGCGGTACCAACCGCCCATCTGGGCGCCGGTATTGCCCGCGAGCAACGAGATGCAATTGTACTTCTTGTAGAACTCGTTGAGCAGCTCCCTGCCGCCGCCAAGCATGTACCAAGCCTGATTGATGCGCATGTTCGGCCCGAACGGCACCGCAGAGCCGAAAGTGAAGGTCGGATCCTTGCCGAAATAATAGTATGATGCGGTATGGCCGATCTCGACGGTGCCGTTCTGCACGGCGTCGAGAACCTGCAGGCCGGGAACGATTTCGCCGCCGGCAAATGTCTGGATCTGGAATTTGTTGTCAGTAGCCTCCCCGACCATTTTGGCCATCAATTCGGCGCCGCCATAGAGCGTGTCCAAGGATTTCGGCCAGCTCGTCGGCATGCGCCACTTGATTTCGGGCAGGCCCTGCGCAATCGCGGGCGCTGCGATCGTTGCAGCGCCTGCTGCACCCAAGCCGGTTACTTTGAGAAAATCTCTTCGCTTCATATTCCATCCCTTTTGGTTGTGTCGGTCAGCCTTCGTGTCGAGGCTTGGAACCAAGCATGGAACATCCGGCCACCAATTTCCATAAGTAATTGGATCGAAACGCGAAAAAGCCCGACCTTCTTGCGAAGGCCGGGCTTCGTAGCAATTTGGGATAGGTATCCTGCTCCGATCAGCCGCGCGTGCGCGAACGGATCATGAAGCTGTCATAGGTATACTCGGCGACCTGCCACCACAGATACTGATCGGAACGATAGGCCTGCATCGCGTCGATTGCCTTCTTGAAGTCCGCATTCTTGCCAGAGATTTCGGCCCACAATTCGTTGGTGGACTTCAGGCAAGCTTCCAGCACTTCGTTGGTGAACGGACGAAGTTGCGTGCCGCTGGCGACCAGACGCTTCAACGCCGCCGGGTTCTGCATATCGTAGCGCGCGTTCATCCAGGCGTTGGTGTTCGCGGCGGCATTGGAGAGGATCGCCTGATAGTTCTTCGGCAGCTCATTCCACTTCTCCAGATTGGCGAAGGCGTGAACCGTCGGGCCGCCTTCCCAGAAGCCGGGGTAGTAGTAGAACTTCGCGACCTTCTGGAAGCCGAGTTTCTCGTCGTCGTACGGGCCAACCCACTCCGCGGCATCGATGGTGCCCTTTTCGAGCGCCGGATAGATATCGCCGCCGGCGATCTGCTGCGGCACCACGCCGACCTTCTGCAGGACCTGGCCGGCGATGCCCCCGATGCGCATCTTGAGGCCTGACAGATCAGCAACGGTCTTGATCTCCTTGCGGAACCAGCCGCCCATCTGGGTGCCGGTGTTGCCGCAGGGGAAGCCGATCACGCCGGACTTCTTGAAGAACTCGTTGGCGAGTTCGTTGCCGCCGCCTTGCGATAACCAGGAATTCTGCTGGCGCGCATTGAGGCCGAACGGCACCGAGGCGAAGATCGCAAAGGTCGGATCTTTGCCGACGTAATAATACGAAACAGTGTGGCACATCTCGATGGTGTTCTTGGAGGTCGCATCGAGCGCCTGCAGACCCGGAACCAGCTCACCGGCCTGGAAGACCTGGATCTGGAATTTGTTGTCGGTCATTTCGGCGACCTGCTTCGCCAGGTACTCGGCACCGCCGTAGATGGTGTCGAGCGACTTCGGGAAGCTCGACGTCAGGCGCCATTTGATCTCAGGCGACGATTGCGCGATCGCCGGCGAGGCAACGGCTGTCGCGGCAGCACCGGCCGCTGAAACCTTCAAAAAATCACGACGCTTCATTCAAGCTCTCCTTCGGGTCGTTTCCCAAATTTCCTCGAACGTTCCTCCGGCGGGGCGAATTCCACGTCATCCGGGGCGTTCTGGCGGGGGCGCTTTAACACGGAAGTTCGTGCTCGAAAACGCGACAAAGGCATGACTGCACTGATTAAACGAAAGTCTTATGGGCGCGGATAAGGGACCTCAGGCCGCGGCGATAGCGCCTTGAAGCCGGTCGCGAACCTTGGTCCCGATGGCCCGGTAGATCGCGGCATGCGGGCCATCAGGCTCGCTCGCCACCACCGGATTACCTTCATCCGAGGTGGTCCGGATCGACATGTGCAGCGGGATCTCGCCCAGGAATGGGACACCCAGCCGCTCCGCCTCATGCCGCGCGCCGCCATGACCGAAAATGTCCGAGCGCGTGCCGCACTCAGGGCACTGGAAGTAGCTCATGTTCTCGACGATGCCGAGCACCGGCACGTTGACCTTCTTGAACATCGCAAGGCCCCTGCGCGCGTCGATAAGGGAGAGGTCCTGCGGGGTCGAGATAATCACCGCCCCCTTCAACGGTACGTTCTGCGCCAGCGTCAGTTGCGCGTCCCCGGTACCGGGCGGCATGTCGACGACGAGAATATCGAGTGTGCCCCACGCCACGTCGCGCAGCATCTGGGTGATCGCCGACATCACCATCGGCCCGCGCCAGATCATGGCGGTGTCTTCCTCGACCAGGAAGCCGATCGACATGATCGAAAGCCCGAAACGCATGATCGGAATCATCTTGCGGTCGTCGTTGAGTTGCGGCTTCTCGTGAATCCCGGTCAGCCGCGGCACCGACGGGCCGTAGATATCGGCATCGAGCAGCCCGACGCGCAGGCCAAGATCGCGCAGGCCGAGCGCCAGGTTGAGCGCAGTGGTCGACTTGCCGACGCCCCCCTTGCCCGAGGCCACCGCGATCACGGCGGCAACGCCCGGGATCTCAGCCTGCTTTGACATCGGCGACGCCGCGCCCTGCGGCGAGCGGTGGGCGGAAGCGGGTTGCACGCCATGCGAATGCCGATGCGCCGCGGGCGGGGCCTGCGGAGCACCGGGCTTGCGCTCGGCCGTCAGTGCAATCATTGCGGTGCTGACGCCGGGGATCGCGCGCACCGCGGCTTCCGCCTGCGCGCGCACGCTTTCCCAGGCTCTAGCCTCGGTGGCGTCGACATTGATGGAGAAGAACACCTTGCCGTCGGTGACTGAGATCGCCGACAGCACGTTGGCATTGGTCAGGGGTACGCCGCGGGGCGAAGCCACCCGGCTAAGGGCATCGAGAACCTGTTGCTGCGTTACGCTCACTCGCGCATCTCCTGAAGCCCTTGCTGTTCCGAGTGAGAACCGGGCTCTACTCGCTTGTTTTGACTCGCTTTCTCGACGCGAACTGACCCGCTCCGGACCAAATCCGAAAGCGGGGCCTCGTTCCAAGACGCTATGCCAGTCCGATGCGACCCATAGAGCGGTTCAGCGCAAAAGGCTACCTCGCTGCCACGTCATCCCGCCGCTCGGCGGGGGCTTCGGGCGTCTTTTCCTTGGCGGCCTCGTAATTCAGTTCGATCATGACGCCATTGGGGTCGTTGACGAAGATCTGCCAGAGGTCACCGCCCGGAACCTGCCGGGAGTCGTATGCCATGCCCTTCTGCTCCAGCCGCCGCTTCATGCCGTCAAAGCCGCAGCTGGCAAACGCGACATGGTGGACAACGCCGGAATCGGGCTTTTGCGGTTCATCGGTCTTGGAAATATCGACAAGGTGCACCACCGCCTTGCCCTCGCTGTACATCCACGCCCCGGGAAACGCGAAGTTGGGCCGCGCGCCCTTTTCCAGGCCCAGAATGTCCTCATAGAACCGGACCGTATCGGCAAGGTTGCGGGTCCGGATGTTGAAATGGTCGAGCACGCCCACGCTGACGCCCATGTGATGTCACTCCCTTTTTTGTGAGGTTCTTGAGGAGCCTATCGTAGCACGAATCCGGCTCCGCCCAGCAACGAAGGCGTTGCCCTGCCCTGCGCAGCTTGTATGGTGCGGCTCCTCCAAAAAAACCGGCCGGCCGGCCCAACGTCGCCGGCGAGAACTCCAAGGTAACTCACATGGCTAAAGTCGCTTTTCTCGGTCTCGGCGTAATGGGCTTCCCCATGGCAGGACATTTGGTGAAAAAAGGCGGCCACGAGGTCACCGTCTACAATCGGACAGGAGCTAAGGCGAAGGAGTGGGCGGACAAGTTCGGCGGGCGCACCGCGCCTACGCCGAAGGCCGCGGCCGAAGGTCAGGATTTCGTGATGTGCTGCGTCGGCAACGACAACGACCTGCGCGCAGTGACGGTCGGTAGTGACGGCGCCTTCGCCGGCATGAAAATGGGCGCGGTATTCGTCGACCACACCACCGCCTCCGCCGAAATCGCCCGCGAACTCGACGCCGCCGCCGTCAAGGCGAGCTTCAAGTTCATCGACGCGCCGGTGTCGGGTGGCCAGGCCGGCGCGGAAAACGGCGTGCTGACGGTGATGTGCGGCGGCAAGGAAGACGCCTATGCCGCGGCCGAGCCGATCATTTCCGGCGCTTATGCAAGGATGTGCAAACTTCTCGGGCCCGCCGGCGCCGGCCAGCTCACCAAGATGGTCAACCAGATTTGCATCGCCGGTCTGGTCCAGGGCCTGTCCGAGGGGATTCATTTCGCCAAGAAGTCGGGCCTCGACGTTGCGGCCGTGATCGAGACCATCTCCAAGGGCGCGGCGCAGTCCTGGCAGATGGAGAACCGCTACAACACCATGAACGAGGGCAAATTCGACTTCGGCTTTGCCGTCGAATGGATGCGCAAGGACCTCTCGATCTGCATCGCCGAGGCCCGTCGCAACGGCGCCAACCTGCCGGTGACCGCCCTCGTCGATCAGTTCTACGCCGAGGTCGAGAAGATGGGCGGCAAGCGCTGGGATACGTCGAGCCTTTTGGCCCGGCTGGAGCGGTGAGTTAAAGAAACAGGTTAAAGCAACGCGCAAAGCCCCCGCTTCTTATCCTGTCAGAAGCGGGGATTCCGTCTGCCCGACAGGTTAATTTTAACTTCCCGTTAACGAGAATTTTTAGCTCTTTAAGTCATCGCTTAATGATTTAGCGGCACAGATAGACAATGCAAAAGCCCGCGCGGTTCGCGGGCAGGATTTGTGTTGTTCGATGAGTAGCCCCGCAGAAAAGCCTGAGGTTGTCCAGCTTCCGGCAGAAGCGCCGGTCGCACCAGCGATCAACACCCGGCGCGTGGCGGCGCAGCGGGTGCGCGAGGCGCGGGATCGGTTGACGTCGACCAGCGGGACCCGTCCCGCCTTCGATACCGAATTGCTCCGGCAATACGCCCAAACGCGGGTATCGGCCTCCTTCGTCGTCATGCTGCTGGTGGTTGCGACCGGCGTGCTGTTCGGCCTCTGGAAGTATGCCGTGCCGGCCGCGATCTGGACAGTCGGCATGCTCTGCATCCATGCCGCCATCATTCGCAACTGCAAGCGCTTCCTCGGCGAGCAGCCCACGCTCGCAGCTACGCGCCGATGGCAAACCCGCTTCGTGCTGTTCGACTTGCTCTACGGTCTGTCCTGGACCGCGATCCTGCTCCACCCGGCCGGGCTCGACACCGTCTCGAACACGATGATGATGTTCCTGATGCTGCTGGTGATCGCGGTGTCGAGCATGCTGGCGGCGACGCTGCCGATTGCGGCGGTGGCGGCAACCGCGCCGGTGACGGCGGCGATCGCGCTCAACTTCGTGATGGGCGGCACCTTCGACAATTACGCGCTCGCGCTGCTGGCGGTTGCCGCCGAAAGCTATTTTGCGCTTCTCGCGCATCAACTTCATTCGACGACGCTGCAGACCCTGGAAGCGCGCGCCGAAAAGGACGCGCTGATCGGCGAGCTCGAACAGGCCAAGGCAATCTCTGACGAAGCGCGGCACCGCGCCGAATCCGCCAATGTCGCCAAGTCGCGCTTTCTGGCGCAGATGAGCCACGAGCTGCGCACGCCGCTGAACGCGATCCTCGGCTTCTCCGAAGTGATGAAGAGCGAAATCTTCGGTGCGCATGCGGTTGCGGTCTACAAGGAATATTCCGCCGACATCCATAATTCGGGCGTCCACCTGCTCAACCTCATCAACGAGATTCTCGATCTGTCGCGGATCGAGGCCGGCCGCTATGAACTCAATGAGGAAGCAGTGTCGCTGGTGCATGTCGTCGCCGACTGCCATCATCTGTTGAAACTGCGCGCGACCAGCCGCGGCATCACCATTCACGAGGTGTTCGAGCACGGCATGCCCAGGATCTGGGGCGACGAGCGCGCCACGCGCCAGGTGGTGCTCAATTTGTTGTCCAACTCGATCAAGTTCACTCCGCCGGGCGGCGACATCTGGCTCAAGGTCGGCTGGACCGCGTCCGGCGGACAATATCTCAGCGTCAAGGACACCGGCTCCGGTATTGCCGAGGACGAAATCCCGGTCGTGCTGGCGTCGTTCGGCCAGGGCTCCAACTCGATCAAATCGGCCGAACAGGGCGCGGGCCTGGGCTTGCCGATCGCCAAAAGCCTGATCGACATGCATGGCGGCACCTTCACGCTGAAATCGAAGCTGCGGATCGGCACCGAAGTCATCGTCACCTTCCCGCCGGAGCGCGTGATGAGCGCGCTGGCGCCGATGGCCGAGGAGGCCCCGCCCCTGCAGCCGGACCCCGAAGTCACGGCAGCCGCCGACGACAAGCGACGGGCGCGCCACAAACCGATCATGAGTGCAGGAACCGGGTTGTAGCTGGAGCGCTTGCGCAAGCGATCGAAACCACTTCACTATCCCTGAATGAGCAAAGAAACGCCGTGTATCGCAGTCTGTGTGATGGACCCCAAAACCAAACTCTGCTTCGGCTGCGGACGAACGTTGCCGGAGATCGCACGCTGGCACCGCATGGAAACGGCGGAACGATTGGCTGTCATGGAAGGGCTTGCGGCGCGCATGGTGGATGCGGGTCTGGTTCCGATGCCGCCGCGCACCGAACGCGGCTGATCACCGGAGGAAACGGCGGGGGCGCCAATTGATCCGCATCATGCTCGTTCTGGCGATGCTCGCCGCCACCGCCGGCGCCGTTGTCGCCTATGGCGATCCCGACAAGATTGCGCGTGCCGGCGACTCGGTATCGAAAATGCTGCGGCAACGCAGCCTGGAGCCGGCGCCCGCCGTGCAGATCGCGCGCGGCAAGGCCGGCGAATTCGCGCTGCACGCCAAGATCAATGGCGTCAAGGCGCCGATGGTGATCGATACCGGCGCGACGTCGGTCGTGCTGACCTGGGAGACGGCGAAGGCGATCGGCCTGCCGATCGAGATGCTCGAATACAACGTCGATGTCGAAACCGTCGGTGGTCACACCAAAGCGGCGCGGCTGACGCTCGATCGTCTCGCGGTCGGCGGCCTCGTCGAAAAATCGATCCCGGCGCTGGTCGTGCCGCGCGGGCAGATGAAGACCAACTTGCTCGGTATGAGCTTTTTGGATCGGCTGGAAAGCTGGGGCGTGCAGGCCGACAAACTGATGCTGCACGGTTATCCCGATGTCGCAGGCCGCCACAAGCGCCGCGCGGCGGCGAACTAGGACTCATAAATTGGGTCATGTCGGCTTGGCCTTCCAAGAGCGGCGCAAAGGCAGACGTGCCGATATCGACCCGATGGGCCAGGAAGAGACATCGCGCGTGGCTTGACTGTGCGTGTGTCGTGAAGGTGTAAGTGCTCCGCGACGTTGGCGAGCGCAGACCGTGAACAATGCAAGCTCTTGAAGATCGCCGGGCTGCACGATAGTCTGCTGCCGGACGGCCCGTCGCTCCCCAGTCCGCGCGAGGATGCCGGAGGCATCCAGTACAGGCCTTAGTTGCCGTCAATATCCGCTCGGCCACGCCTCACGTCCCGACCTCCTGCGGCTGCTGCGCCTCAGCCCTGTCCGGAAAAGCTCATTGTGATGTTGCAGCTTGGCACGCCGGCCGCAGCGTCGAGGGCCTCCGCTTCGTGACCGTCGCGGTCACCGACCACCAGACGGTCCCCGACACTTTAGGGCGAGCGGTGGATTTGGAACTCAACCATTGATCGAGGGAGGATATGCTATGAGAGCATCGCCAAACTATTCGCGTCGTCGTTTCCTTCATGCCGGCGCGGCCGGCGTAGCAGCAAGCGCTGTCGCCGCGGCGACAACGCCCGTTCGTGCGGCCGCCGAGGCGCGCATGCAAGCGCCACCTTCAACGGCGACGGCGCCGCGGATTCTGCGCAAGCCACCGCTGCCTGAATTGGAGCGCATCGCCAAATCCTACAACTTGGTTCTCAGCCGCGACGATCTGACGTCGTTCCGCAACCTCATGGACGGTGTGCTCGCATCGTACCGTCGCTTGGACCAGTTCGCGGAGCCGACATTGGCGGTGAAATACCCGCGGGACGCGGGGTTCCGTCCAGGTGCCTCGGACAATAGGCTCAATGCTTGGTACTGGAGGTGCTCGATCAAGGGGGCAACTTCGGGACCTCTCGCGGGCAAGAAAATCGCCATCAAAGACAATGTGTGCGTTGCCGGCATCCCAATGATGAACGGCTCCAACGTGCTGGAAGGCTACGTCCCTGACGTGGACGCGACCATTGTGACCCGCATCCTCGATGCCGGTGGGGAGATCGTCGGCAAGGCGGTGTGCGAGCATCTTTGCTTCTCGGGCGGTAGCCATACCTCTGACACCGGGCCCGTGCTCAATCCGCACGATCCGAAGCGATCTGCCGGAGGCTCCTCCAGCGGCAGCGCGGCGCTCGTCGTCGCCGGCGAGTGTGACATGGCCATTGGGGGCGACCAGGGAGGGTCAATCCGAATTCCTAGCTGTTTCTGCGGAGCGGTTGGCCACAAGCCCACCCACGGGCTTGTGCCATACACAGGTGTCTTCCCGATTGAACTCACACTTGATCATACCGGGCCCATTGCCCGTACCGCCGGCGATGCCGCCCGGCTTCTCGAGGTGCTCGCCGGGGCCGATGGCCTCGACCCGCGCCAACCGGCAGGACTGCGTACGGAAGCGTATACCAAACAGCTCACCGGAGACGCCCGCGGCCTGCGGATCGGGATCGTTAAAGAAGGGTTTGGCTGGCCCAATTCCGAGCCGGATGTCGATGCCATGGTGCACGAGGCGGCACAGCGCTTGACGCGAGCGGGAGCAACCGTGAGCGAGGTATCGATCCCCCTCCACCGCGACGGCATCCATATCTGGAACGCTATCGCTGTCGAAGGTGCCACGGCGCTGATGGTCGCGGGCAATAGCATGGGAACCAACTGGAAAGGGCACTACACAACTTCGCTCCTGGACTTCTACGGCCGGAGCCGGCGGGTGCGCGCCAATGATCTTTCGGAGACCGTCAAGCTCGTTGTCCTGCTCGGCCAGTACATGCAGGACAATTACCAGGGCCGCTATTACGCGAAGGCCCAAAACCTCGCGCGCGTGCTACGCGCCGCCTACGATGAGGCGCTCAAAGATGCCGATCTCCTGCTCATGCCGACATTACCTTTGAAGGCCACGCTACTCCCGGCTCCGGACGCGAGCCGCGAGGAGTATGTTGCGCGGGCACTCGAAATGATTTCCAACACTTGCCCGTTCGACGTCACTGGGCATCCTGCCGCCTCGGTTCCGGCAGGCATGTCGGCAGGGCTCCCTGTAGGCATGATGCTGATCGGACGCCACTGGGAGGACGGCACGGTGTTGCGTGCGGCCGACGCGTTCCAGATCGTCGGGTAGACGGCGAATTCCCGACTAACGGCCGTGCGGGGTCCAAAGTTCGGAAGCAGGAGGCGCATGGGCGAGCTTGATCGTGCGGCTCGCGACAAGGAGGCAATCTTAAAACTAAAGCTCGGCGACGAGTTCGCCATGAAGTGCCTCGAAAAGTTGCGAACAAAGTAAGCGGATCAACCCTAGTGAGGTCCGGGCGGGGTCAATCGCGCCGATTTGAGCGCGTACCGACCACTTCCGGGCTACGCTTGTAAGCAGACCTGACCAGCGCCGGTCGGAATATCTCAAAGACATCGATCATCATTCGACCACCTCATCGCCGCGCAATAGCACTGGCGTCGAATTTCTCAAACTTTGAGCACGCAAGGCCTAAGCGATAAGCAAAAAAGCTATTTTTCATTCACTTCATTACGCAGCAACGCTGCATCTGCAGTCCAACAGCCAAGCGTGACATCGCACACGAGTTTGACTGTTACGATAAACTGAGTTGGGATCGGGCGTGCGCCCAAATGCACGTTCAAACTAGGAGAGATCCGATGTGCGCAGGTGACGACAAGAACTGTCCGGAATTTGAATTGCATCATCGCAAATTCAAGGAAACACTCGATCGAGAACGCCGGTCGTTCTTGAGGTCCAGCTTCGCCGCGGCCGGCGGCGCGGCGGCGATGACCGCGGGCGGCATTTCACTGGTGACGCCGCAGATGGCGGCTGCCGCCGAAAAGAACCAACCGGCCAAGCGGTCCTACCATCATTTGCCCGCGAATGCCGAAACAGTGCATTGGGGCTATTTCAGCAAGAAACTCAAACCGCAGGTCGAGATAGATTCTGGCGACTTCATTACCATTGAGGCGTTAACTCATCATGCCAATGACGACGCTGAGCGCATGGTGAAGGGCGATCCCGGCGCCGAAAGCGTGTTCCTATGGACCAAGGAAAAGAAGGGCGTGAATCGGCGCGGCGCCGGACCGATGGATGCCTCGCTGTTCGGGCGCGGTGCTGGCGAAGGCCTTGGCGTGCACATCTGCACAGGCCCTGTCTACGTACGCGGCGCGCAGGAGGGTGACGTGATCGAGTTGCGTATTATCGACGTCACGCCCCGCCCTTGTGCCAATCCGCAATATCCCGGAAAGGCTTTCGGCAGCAACGCGGCCGCATGGTGGGGTTTTCACTATAAGGACTTGCTGACCGAGCCTAAACCGCGCGAAGTGATCACGATCTACGAGGTTGACGCCACCGGCGAACGTAACTGGGCGAAAGCAGTGTATAATTTCAGGTGGACTCCGCAGACCGATCCTTCCGGCGTAGTGCATAAAACCATCGACTATCCTGGCGTTCCAGTCGATCACTCGACGGTCAAGGAGAACCACGGCATCCTGAAGAATGTGCGCATTCCGATACGTCCGCATTTCGGCGTAATCGGCTTGGCTCCCAAGGAAGCCGATATCGTCGACTCAATTCCGCCGAGCTATACGGGCGGCAACATCGATAATTGGCGGATCGGCAAGGGCGCCACGATGTATTATCCGGTTGCGGTCGAAGGTGCCCTGTTATCGGTTGGCGACTCGCACGCTTCGCAGGGAGATTCCGAACTGTGCGGTACGGCAATCGAATGCTCGCTGAACGGCACCTTCCAGATCATTCTGCACAAAAGAGCCGACCTCGTCGGTACGGCTCTCGAAGCCCTCGATTATCCGATGCTGGAAACCAAGGACGAGTGGCTGGTGCACGGCTTTAGCTTCGCCAATTATCTCACTGAACTGGGGGACAAGGCGCAGTCAGACATTTACTCGAAATCGTCAGTTGATCTGGCTTTGCGCGATGCGTTCCGCAAGATGCGCAAATTTCTGATGACGACCAAGAAGCTGACCGAAGATGAGGCAATCTCCTTAATTACGATTGGCGTCGACTTCGGCATCACCCAGGTGGTTGATGGAAACTGGGGCGTCCACGCGGTCATCAAGAAGGATGTCTTCGCCGGAGGGGAGGCCTGATCCATAACACCGACGCGTTAGTTCCGGCAGGGTTTGGCCGCCTCGCGCTGCCGTATCGGGCAACAGTGTTGATACCCGAAATGGGTCATTCGCGTCATTTGGACGGTGTACCGATCACTTCTGGTCTGCCCCGATGAATCCTTAGTCGCCATCGGGACGTCTCAAAGACGCCAAAGGCGGAAGTGATCCCGACTCCCGGCGTCGCGAAACGGCGATTGGCGACACATCGAGAGTGGCTCTGTCAAGCCACTTCCCTGTTTAAGGGGGTGGCCGCCGCGCCGCTCCCTCGCCATTTTGGCTGCGGGGACGAGCACGTCCTCGTGCGCCATCGGGAGACGGGCAATGACCATAAGAACCTTTTGCACGCTTGCCGCCGCCATCTTTGTCCTGATCGCACTTCTGCAGTTGATCCGGATTGTGATGGGATGGTCCGTCACCTTGAATGGCGTCGATGTGCCGTTCTGGGCGAGCTAGATCGCGGTCATCGGAGCCGGCGTGTTGAGCTTCGTCGGCTTTCGCGCCGCCATGCGCAGCTAGAGCCTGGCAGAGTCCGGCCGGGCCGATCTGTTGCCTCCGCGCGTAATCCGCAAGCATCACGCTTTCGGCCGTGCCACCTTGCGCGCCTTGTTGACTTCCTCAATTTCGGGCTCGATCGAATTCAGGCTCTCGTAGATTTCTGCGAGCACCGTCTTCAGATCCGAAATGTTCTTCGACGGAAAATTGCGGACCGCCACTTCCTCGAAATGGACGGCGATCGGAATCAATTCTTCCACCATCGTCCGTCCCTTCGGCGCGAGGTTGATTGCAACCGTGCGCGCGTTGTCCTTCAGCCGCGTGCGCGTCACGAGGCCCCGCCGCTTCATCTCGCCGATCAGGCGCGACAGCGTCGATATTTCGATGGTCGTCATGTCGGCGAGATCGCCAAGGCGCTGATCGCTTTTCTCCCAAAGCGCTGCCATCACGCGGTACATCGGTAGCGTCACACCATAGCCGGCGACACGCCGGGAAAACAGGTCGCCCATTCGCACGCCGACGCGGTTGAGCATGTAGGGCAAGGAATTCGTTAGCCGGTACAAGTTCTTGCGCTCCGCTTTGATGCAACTTTTGCACGCCTTCAATAGCGGCGCGCCGATCATTTTTCAAGGCAATTGTTGCATGTGAAAATTTTGGTTGACTAATATTTGCAAATGCAATTATTGTCTTCGAAAGTTAAGCCGCCGAATAAGAGCGGGCAATGTCAGTGGAGGAAACCATGTCGCTGGATTCGGCATCCGACGAATTGCGAGAAACGTTCAAGCGTGCATTGCGGCGATTTCCCGCGGCGGTGTCGGTCATCACGTCGGCCGACCAGGATCGCCGGCACGGCATGACGGCGACCGCGGTGACGTCGCTGTCGCTCGATCCCCCTTCCCTGATCGTTTGCATCAACCAGGCCACGCTGCTGCACGACATCATGCTGCTGGCGCGCCGGTTTTGCGTCAACGTGCTGCGCCGCGACCAGATCTCCCTTTCATCGGCGTTCAGTGGCGCCGTGCCGCCCGAGGAGCGGTTCGGGCTCGGCCAGTGGAGGACTTCGACCGAGGGCGTCACCTATCTCGCCGACGCGCAGATCAACATCTTCTGCAAGAAGGCGGCCGCCGTGCCCTACGGCACGCACACGATTTTCATCGGCGAAGCCGAGACCGTGAACGTCCGCGATCCGATCGAACCCCTGATCTACCAGGACGCGACCTACTGCTTCTCGGTGCCCCACGACAGCCAGGCTGCGTGACCTCACAGCCAAGCCGCCTTTCAGCCCATCGAAGACACGGAGCAAACCAATGGTATCAGTCGCCCAATTGAAGGACGTGCCGGCACAGGCGGCCCCTCGCCCCGATCTTGCCGAGTTGCGGGCCCGCGTGGCGCAGATCGCGCCGCAGATCAAGGCGCGCGCCCACACCACGGAAAAGGCCGGACGCGTTCCGGAAGAGAACATCACGGCACTGCGCAACGTCGGCTATTTCGATATCGTGAAGCCGGCGATGTTCGGCGGCTACGAGTACGATTTCGACGTGCTGGTCGAATTGAACATCGAACTTGCAAAATGCTGCGCCTCGACGGCGTGGGTCGGCGGCCTGCTCGCAGCCCATCAATGGCTGATTGCGGGATTTCCCGAAGCGGCGCAGCGCAACGTCTGGGACGACAATCCCGACGCGCTGGCCTGCGGCTCCTACGCGCCGGCAGCCAAGGCGATCGATGTCGAGGGCGGCTATCGCCTCACCGGACGCTGGTCGTTTGCGAGCGGCTGTGACAACGCGCAATGGTCGTTGTGTGCGGCGCTGGTGCCATCGAAGACCGAAACCGGCCAATTTGCGCCCGCCTTCCTGCTGGTCCCGGCTGCCGATTACGTCATCGACGATACCTGGAACGTCGTCGGCCTCAGCGGCACCGGCAGCAAGACCCTCGTGCTGTCAGACGTGTTCGTACCGGCGCACCGCCTGTTGTCGTTCGCCGACACCACATCCGGAAAAACGCCGGGCGCCGCGCTCTATCCCGCCAATCCCACGTTCGCGATCCCGATGCTGTCGAACATCCCCTCCTGTCTGGCATCGGCCGCGGTAGGTGCCGCCGCCGGCGCGCTGGAGGACTATCTTGCCGTTACCTCGAGGCGAATTACCCGCGGCGCGGTGGCCGGCCACAACAACCGCATGGCGGACTTCCCGACCATCCAATTGCGCGTTGCGGAAGCGGCCGCTTCCGTCGACGCGGCGCGCGAAATGCTGCTGCGCGATCTCCGCGATCGCGCAGCGACAGTCCGCGACGACACGCCGGTCTCGATCGAGGACCGCATCGTCAGCCGCCGCGGCCAGGCTTTTTCGGTTGCGCTCGCCATCCGCGCCAGTGAAGCGCTGAACGCCTCGACCGGCGGACTCGGCCTCGATCTTTCCAACCCGGTGCAGCGCGCCTGGCGCGATGCCAATGCCGTCGGCCGCCACATCAGCATGAACTGGGATGCGGTCGGCACCATGTATGGCCAGCTCGCGCTCGGGCTGACGCCACAGGGCCAGTACTAACCAACATCAGACATCAGCGAGGACGACATGCAGGGCAAGATCGCATTGGAGGAACATTTCGCAATCCCGGACACGCTGATGGATTCGGCGGGCTTCGTCCCGGACTCCTATTGGCCGGAGTTGAAGGACCGCCTGCTGGATATCCAGGACAAGCGTCTGGCGCAGATGGACCGGCATGGCATCGAAATGATGATCCTGTCACTGAACGCGCCGGCGGTTCAGGCAATCCCCGACGTCAAACGCGCAAATGAAATTGCGATCCGGGCCAATGATTTCCTCGCCAAGCAGGTGGCAAAACGGCCGTCGCGCTTTCAGGCCTTTGCCGCGCTACCGATGCAGGATCCGGATCTAGCGATCGCCGAACTCGAGCGCTGCATCAAGACACTCGGCTTTCGCGGCGCGCTGGTCAACGGCTTCTCGCAAATCGGCGACGGCAAGCGGCCGGTCTATTACGACCTTCCGCAATATTGGCCGTTCTGGGCGGCGGTTGAGAAGACCGGCCTGCCCTTTTACCTACACCCGCGCAATCCGCTGCCGGAGGACTGCGCGATCTATGAAGGGCATCCGTGGCTGATGGGCCCGACCTGGGCGTTCGGACAGGAGACCGCGGTTCATGCGTTGCGCCTGATGGGCTCCGGACTGTTCGATGCCTATCCGAAACTGAAGATCATCCTCGGCCACATGGGCGAAGGCCTGCCTTACAGCATGTGGCGCGTCGATCATCGCAACGGCTGGGTCAAGGCGCCGCCGAAGCACAAGGCGAAAAAAAAGATCTGCGACTACTTCAATGCCAACTTCTTTCTCACGACGTCGGGCAATTTCCGCACGCAAACGCTGATCGACTCCATCCTTGAAATCGGAGCGGACCGTATTCTGTTCTCGGTCGACTGGCCGTTCGAGAACGTCGATCATGCGTCCGACTGGTTCAACAGCGCCAGCATCAGCGAGAACGACCGCCTGAAGATCGGCCGGCGCAACGCCATCGACCTGTTCAAGCTCAATCTCGGCGAGTCGACCGTCGCCGAGCACGGCATCCATCAAGTCGCGGAATAAGCGGCATCACAACGACACGAAGGTAATCTTGAGAGGGAATAAGGCCATGGCCGCGCAGGGAATCGATCTTCACGAGGAGCTCGCCGAAGCAAAGGTAGGAAAGTTTCACTGGCGTCTCGGCGCCATCATGGGACTGCTCACGCTGTTCGACGGCTATGACACGTTCAACCCGGCGTACGTGATTCACTACGTCGCAAAGCCGTGGGGGCTGCAGGCCGGTCAGGCGGGACTGCTGATCTCCAGCGGCCTGGTCGGATTCCTGATTGGAGCAGCGATCCACGGCATCATCGCCGACCGGCTCGGCCGCCGTGGCACACTGCTCGGGGGCCTGTGGATCACCAGCATCTTTACGGTACTCACCGCGACCATGGCGGATTCATTCCTCTCCTTCTGTATCCTGCGGCTCCTGACCGGCATCGGCCTCGGCGTGTTGCTGCCGCTCGCAACCACGTACATCAACGAGCTGGCGCCACGCCGCGTGGCGAATACGTTTGCGCTGTGGGGTGTTGCGCTTGGCTGGGCGCTCGGCGGGACGCTCGCCGGTGTCGCCGGCGTGTTTGCAACGCCGGTATTCGGCTGGACCTCGCTGTACTGGATCGGCTCGCTGTCGTTCCTGCTCTTGCCGTTCATGCACCTGATGCTGCCGGAATCGCCAAAGTTTCTTGCACTTCAGGGCCGCATCGACGAAATCCGCGAGATGCTGACAAAACTCCGGCCCGAGCGCGCCAGCGTTTACGCGTCGGCCGAAATTGCCGTCGGGCAAGCGGAGAAGCCGGTCAATTCGGTGGCGGCGCTGCTGCAGTCCAAATATCGCCGGACCACGTTCGCGATCTGGGCCTCGGCCTTCCTCAGCCTGTTCTGCATCTTCGGCCTGTCGGGCTGGATTCCGACCGTGATGATGCAGCGTGGAGAAACCTTTGCTGCAAGCTTCGGCTTCGGCGCGCTGATGCAGATCATGTCGTTCGTCGGCGCGCTCGTGCTTGGGCATCTCGTCGACAGGTCCGGCAGCAGCCGCGGGCTGATCGCGATCTGGTGGGCGATTGGCGGCCTCGCGGTGCTGTCGCTCGTGGTGATGAACGATCACATCGTCAACATCACATCGGTCGCCGCCGCGGGCTTCTTCATCATCGGCGCGCAGTTCGTGCTGAACAATTTCACCGCGGCTTCCTATGAGACCGGCGTGCGCGCCACCGCGGTCGGAATGGAACTCGGGGTCGCACGTGTCGGCGCCATTCTCGGCCCGTTCGTCGCCGGCGCGCTCCAGCAATATTATCAGAGCCCGACGCCGATGTTCCTGTCGATCGGCGTCTCCGCGATCACCGCCGGGATGATTATCCTGCTGGCCCGCCGGCCGGCGGCCGTCCCTTCCAACAGCCTTGAAGCGACTGCCGGCTTGCGCGAGGTTGCACAGCCCGCCTCCTGAGCCGGAAGTCCGGCTCCGGGGCGACCTGATCGCGCAGCCGGCCATTTCGTCCGCAAGGAGCAACCATGCAAGACTTCATCTATCAGAGCGCCCCGATGCGGGTGGTGTTCGGCACCGGCACGCTGCGCCAACTGCCCGACGAGTTGTCCCGCCTCGGCGTCACCCGCGCCCTCGTGCTGGCCACCCCACGACAAAAAGACCTGGTCGCCAGTATCCAGGAGATGATCGGCGAACGTTTCGCCGGCGTCTTCACTGGAGCCGTCATGCATACGCCGGTCGAGGTTACCGAACGGGCGATGGAAACCGTGCGCGACGTGCGGGCCGATAGCATCGTCGCGATCGGCGGCGGCTCGACCACCGGACTTGGTAAGGCGATCGCCCTGCGTACCGACCTGCCGCAGATCGTGCTGCCGACCAGTTATGCCGGCTCGGAGATGACGCCGGTAGTCGGCCAGACCAGCGACGGGATCAAGACTACGCAATCGAGCCCGAAAATTCTCCCCGAGATCGTGATCTATGACGTCGACCTCACCATGACGATGCCGGCGAAACTATCGGCGACATCGGGCATCAACGCCATCGCGCACGCCGTCGAGGCGCTGTACGCGCGGGATCGCAACCCCATCACATCGCTGATGGCGCAGGAAGGCATCGGCACGTTGGCGCGCGCGCTGCCGAAAATCTGCGCTGAGCCAAGCGACAAGGCGGCGCGCACCAACGCACTCTATGGCGCATGGCTCTGCGGCGTTTGCCTCGGCGCGGTCGGCATGGCGCTGCATCACAAGCTCTGCCATACGCTGGGCGGGTTGTTCAATCTGCCGCATGCCGAGACTCACACCGTCATTCTCCCGCATGCCTTTGCCTACAATGCGCCGGCCGCACCTGACGCGATGACGCGCGTCGCCACCGCACTTGGCGTAAGCGATCCGGCGCTCGGCCTCCATGATCTGGCGCGAAAGCTTGCCGCACCGCTGTCGCTGCGCGAGATCGGCATGCCCGAGAGCGCTATCGAACAGGCCGCCGATCTTGCCGTCAAAAACCCCTACTGGAATCCGCGCCCGATCGAGCGAGCGGCGATCCATGCGCTGATCGCGCGCGCCTGGCGTGGAGACGCTCCGGAAAGCGCGTTCGGCTAATTTCAGGAGATCGACATGCGCAACTTTGACGAAGCGACCATCGCCGACGCGGTCCTGCAGTGCGTGAGAGCCGCGAAAGATGACCGCGTCTGTCAGGTCAGCGAGGCGCTCGTGCGCCATTTGCATGTGTTCGTCAGGGAGATCGAACCGCATGTGTTCGCCGCAGGCCACCCATATCTCGACTCAGATGTCGTCTTCGGCGTCAAGGACAGCCTGGTCCGCCAGTTCGCCGCCGTGCCGGCCGGAACGGCCGTCGACGGCCGCCAAATAACGCAGCCCTATTAATCATCTGAATTACAATTTCGGCTTGAAGGCGCAGACGGCGCCGCGCCGCTTCGGCGAGCGCGCCGCCTAGCGCATCACGCCGCAACCGAGGTCAACCATCGGCGCTCACCGTACGCAGCGGTTTACTCAAACGTATCGCTCGCAACCTTCTACGTGACAGGTCGTGCGGCGTCCTTGACCGCCTGGCTCGTGGTCGCCATTCCGGCCGCATAGGCCGCCCCGGCCCCGAGTAGCAGGGCGCAGAAGCTCGCGAACATGGCATAAGCGAAGTGTTTGCGCGCCTCCTCGATCTGCGCTTGTGACGGAGATCTGGTTGCTGCACCGACCGTCTCGCGTCCGGGAACACCCGACAAATACGCGATGCGGGCGCTCGCAGCATATGATGGTCCAACCAGATTGCTTGCGATGCTGGTCGCAGAAGCCGGAAGCATCGCAGCCGCTGCAACCACCACGACGGTGGCGACCGACCAGGCGGCCAAGGCGTGTCCAACGCGCCCGAGGCCCGTCTGATCGGGTGAGTTGGCTGCCGCGACGGCGCCCCCTACAAAAGCGGCGATGATCCCTGACACTGCCCACCAGACGAATGCCGCCCAGCCGGCGCCGGCGGGCGCGGATTGCGCGGTCGGGACATCAATCGCAAGCAGGCCAATGCCGAACCCGAGCATGGTCAGCAAGATCTGGACTACCAGCGAAGCAAAGACGCCGGCCAGCACGGCCGACCAAGTCCAACCGAAGAAAGCGTTTGGAAATGTGCGAAACGCCATGACCAATCCCTCCATTGTTTAGTTTTGGTTCCAATGCTGGAAACAAACTTTGGTTCCTGGCAAGGAACCAGTCGCAGCCTTTGTCGATTGGACTCCAGACACTCCGTAGGAGGATGGACATGACATTTGGTAGAGGCGCGCTGCTGTGGCTTTTGGGAATTCCTCTTCCCGTTATTCTGCTGCTTGCGCTGTTCTGGCGTTAGCTGCATTTGCGAGAGCCGCCGGCAGCTCGATAAGGTCGAAGAGCTCGCGATGCGTGTAATTTTGCACCGACGGGACGGTCGGGTTTTGGTTTGATCGGCCCGCGGGCGGCAGCCTGTCGGGTTTGCCCGTATGGTCCGCCGGCGAAATACTGGGGAGTCGAACTCCACCATGCGACCGCGCCGCCTGGCGCTTACGCTGCAATCGAGGCCGTCGCGCGATCCTCGACCAGCGCGATCGCATCGCGCAGTACACTCAGGCCGGCGCCCGGCTTGGTGCCCTTCTCCGCGAGATGGCGACGAAAGGCGCGCGCCCCCGGCACGCCGTGGAACGCGCCGACGAAGTGCCGCGTCATCGCATGCAGCTTTGCGCCTTGCGCCAACTGTTCTTCGATGTAGGGAAACATCGCTTCGAAGACGGCCTTCATGGTGGCGTGCGGCGCCGCCTCGCCGAACAATTCCGGATCGACATCGAGCAAGCGCCACGGCTCCTGATAGGCCGCCCGCCCCAGCATCACGCCGTCGACGTGGTCGAGGTGACGCTTCGCCTCCGCAATGCTGCCGATGCCGCCATTGATGATAATGGGCACATCCGGCAGCACGGACTTCAGCCGGTAAACCCTGTCGTAATCGAGCGGCGGGATGTCGCGGTTTTCCTTCGGCGACAATCCGTTGAGCCAGGCCTTGCGGGCATGCACCACCAGCGCGTCGGCGCCGGCCGCGACCACGCCGCGCGCCAGCACGTCGAGCGCCACTTCCGGGTCCTGGTCGTCGATGCCGATCCGGCACTTGACCGTGACCGGAATCTTGACTGCGCGCTTCATGGCAGCCACACCTTCGGCGACCAGCGCCGGCTCTGCCATCAGGCAGGCGCCGAAGCGGCCATCCTTCACCCGGTCGGAGGGACAGCCGACATTGAGATTGATTTCGTCATAGCCAAAACATTCGCCGATCTTCGCAGCGGTAGCCAGATCATCCGGAACCGACCCGCCAAGCTGCAGCGCCACCGGATGCTCACATCGGTCGAAGCCGAGCAGCCGTTTACGGTCGCCATGGATAATAGCGCCGGTCGTCAGCATCTCCGTATAAAGCCGCGCGCGCCGGCTCATCAGACGGTGGAAGACGCGGCAATGCCGGTCGGTCCAGTCCATCATCGGAGCCACAGAAAAGCGATAGTCTTGCGATTTCAATTATTTACCCTACGATCTCAATAGGATGAAACAAGAACGTGTGCACTCCAAACTAGCCGAAATTGCACACGTTTGTACCCGTTTTGACCTCTCAGTGCACACGTAGCGCACACGATTTCGGGAGTGCACACGGCCATGGCCAGCTTCACTCAGTTGCCTTCCGGGAACTGGCGCGTCCAGGTCCGGCGCAAGAACCGCTACGTGTCAGAGACTTTTCGTCGACGCAAGGACGGCGAGGACTGGGCGCTCGACATGGAACGCAATATCGATCGCCGCGGGTCACCGAAACCAAAAGCTGCTGCACAGGTCCGTACGTTCGGAGACATCATCGATCTTCATGTCGAAGATATGCACGAGGTCGGCCGTCCTCCCCGCCGTTCTAAGGCGGCTGTCTTGGAGGCCCTGAAAGAAGCTTTAGGAACGGTGAAATTGTCCCAGCTCAATCGTGAGCGACTGATCGAATACGGTCGAAAGCGGGCGAAGCAAGGTGCCGGACCGGCGACGCTGGCCATCGACTTCTCATTTATCAGAACTGTTGCCACGCATGCTGCCGCGGTCCACGGCATCGAGGTTTCGGCCGAAGAGGTTCGACTAGCGCGCTTTGCAATGAAGCATTTGGGTCTTGTCGGCAATTCGCAGGAGCGAGACCGAAGGCCAACCCAAGATGAACTCGATGAGCTCATCGAATACTTCGAAACCAATCGTCGGCAATTCATCCCGATGGGCCGCATCGTTCGGTACGCTGTGGCGACAACCATGCGGCAGGAAGAGATTTGCCGGCCCGACTGGCCCGATGTCGATATGCAAAAGCGGCTCCTTATCATTCGCGATCGCAAGGATCCTCGGGCCAAGGATGGCAACGATCAGAAGGTCCCGCTTCTCAATCTGACCGGCTACGATGCGTGGGAGATCATGCTCCAGCAGCGCATCATCACTCGCGGCTGGGGACGTGTATTTCCTTACGACCACCGCTCAATCAGTGCGGCCTTCACGCGAGCCTGCGACGAGCTGAAGATCGAGGATCTGCATTTTCATGACCTGCGACACGAGGGGACTAGCCGTCTTTTTGAAGCAGGGCTCACAATTGAGAAGGTCGCGCTTGTGACCGGCCACAAGGATTGGCGCACGCTGCGGCGTTACACCAAGTTGAAGCCGGAAGAACTCCACAGGCTGCAAACGGCGCCACAACCATCTTTGGAAGAGTTCATCCATACGCTCACGATAAAGGAGCCCGCGATGGCAACAGTCCGACAGCAAGTCTAGAGGTTCAAGGCCGCGAGCGCATATGATCCCTGAGGGCCGCCGCGCCTACGAGAAGCACTGCGAGCAGCTCAGACGCAAGGAAAAGGCAATTCAGTCCGGACCTCGGGCCACCCGCGTCCGAAAGCAAGTGGCGGCTGTACGTAAAGCAAGGTGCTAGACGCGAGGCATCAGGGCAAGCAATCCATCAAGGCAATAAAGAAGCAGCGATGGGATTTAATTCCAGCACACAAGCCGGCACGGCAGCCTGCCGACTTATCCAAAAAGTCGAAATTCTCAATTGACTCTACACAACCCAGCAATAAGCTACGCAATTATTGCGGGTAACCGCGCCAGAGTCCGTGGGGGCACGCATGGCTGGCAAGCAGACTATTCAGAATCACGTTATTGCATATTTCGCTTGGCGTTTTGATCGCCCTCCATCTCAATTCGATCGCAAGACGAAAGTCCGCGATGCATTCGAGAATGATGAGGCGTGGGAGGCCTTGGCGGATACCTTCAATGATATGCTGTGGATGCAGCAACTCGGCGTGAAGGTCGCGCAGAGTGATATGGACGACCTATCCACAATTGGTGATCTGACGGATCTCATTGCGCAGAAAGCCGGCAAAAAGGCTAAGACATTGAAGGGGGCAGAATTTGCACCTCCCGATGAAATTCACTGGCCGCTCTAACTAGTGGGATTTCATTATGTTGTTTCGAATCGCTGTTTTTGCGGCATGCCTTTGCGTGTCCATTGCTACGGCTGTTGCAAGTGAAGGGCAAACCGTCGCGTGCACAATCAACGGGAGGTCTGTAAGTGCGGCGGATTGCCTGGCCGCACTCACTAAGCAGATGGGCAGCACGCCTCCATCTGCAGCTGCCGGACCAAAGCCAACCACAGTATGGGCGCATGCTGCTCCAAAGGACAGCACACCTTCCCCTGCCGTCACGCTAAAACCTAAGCCCCTAGAGAAGGCCTACAATACGTGGCACTGGGACAACACCTTGCTGGTCCGCAATTCGATGGACGACCTTGGTTCATTCAAGAGCCCGTCTTCCTTGAAGAAGGCGACAGGTGCGGAATTCTCTTGGGCTCGCGATGGAATAGCGCATAACGATGTTTGGACTGCCCGTGGGTTGGTTGCGGAGCGCTTGTTCGGTTGGGAAGAGCCCAGCCTTCTGCCTTATGTCACCCATGCCCTCATTGCCCCGTACGCGGTGTTTGACCGGGTCGCAAACACCAACCCCGCGAAGGCAACAAATAACGTCGACGATCTGACGGGCGGTCTCGCCGCAGAGGTCGCTTTAGCAAACTTTCTTCAGGCAACGCACTATTTCCGCTTCCTCGCCGAGGAAGACGGCGATTTTGCAGGGCGCGCTAAGAACTGGAAGGTCGGTCTCGAATACCAGCCCTTCGGCAATCCCAATCCAGAGCAGGAAAACAGTATCTTCGCATATCTCGGCACGCCGCTGCCGCTCGGACCATACTGGTTTCTGACCATCTCTCCAAAGTTGCGCGTCGAGTATCGGGAGAGCCAGGACGGCGCTGTAGATCCGATCTTTTTTCTGCACAATCAGGTGCTGCGGGCCGGACCAAGTGTTACGGTTGCGATAAGCGGCAACTCGATATTCAGCGATGTACCTTGGTACATTCAGCGAACTCATTTCCGAGCGACATACGGCACGTTGTATGACTTCTACTCGTCTCGAAATTACGGCCTTCTCGATACAGCCCTCACGTACGATCTCGATCCTAACGGCTATCTCGGGCTCACTCTCAGCTATCGCAAAGGAAAGCTCGAAACCACCGGCGCAAACGTAGATCTGGTTAAGGTCTCTCTTTCTGCGAAGTTCGGTCAATAGAAGTTGTCGCGGCGAGCTTAGCATCGGATATCTCAGCAGGAGTTACAGAATGTCCGCCGAGGTAGATGGCTACACAAAGCGGGTCTTTCCCAAAGTAGGGCCGGGCCATGAGATCTACACTACCGGGGAAGGACCCAATGTAGTCGTGCTGCACGAGCTTTTCGGTCTTACCGAACCATGTTTAAAGCTTGGGCTTAATCTTGCGCGAGAAATTCCTGCAAGGGTGCACCTTCCGTTGCTATTTGGCCGAGCAAAGCCAAGCCCGCTCGAACAGCTGAAGAATGGTGTTGGGGCCTGTATCAGTAAAGAAATCCATATGCTTGCCCGCAACGAGACGAGTCCGATCGTTGTTTGGTGCCGCGCTCTGTGCGACCAGCTAAAAGCGGACGATCCATCTTACCCTGGCGTAGGCGTCGTTGGAATGTGCCTTACGGGAGGGTTCGCTTTGGCGCTCATCGCAAACGCATCCGTTCGAGGGGGCGTTGTCGCACAGCCGAGCCTTCCATTGTTTGTTCACCGGGCGTCCCTTGGCCTGGCAGACGACTACGTTCTGATGTAGTCAAAGGAGCGGCTAGGCACGACGCCGAATGCGTGCTCGGCTTACGTCATGAACGTGATTTCATTTGTCCGGCTCAACGGATGGACACGATCAGAACGCTACTTGGTCCGAAGTTTAGAGAATTGACTGTCCCCGGGTGTGGGCACTCGACGTTGACGGCCGGCAACTCTGAACTGGCTCTCAAAGAGACTATCGCATTCCTCTCTGAGCGTCTTGGAACAGCCGCCAAGGAGTAGGTGGATGTCGCAGCGGCTGCGATCATCGATTCGGCTTTTCCCGTCGTCTTCCATGAATTTCATGGTGACGTGAAGGATTTCTATCGTGCAAAACCTTTGCAAGTCGCAAGCTCGACGAGGCCTCAAATGACGTCAAACAGTCTCCAAGGCGAGCACAATGAAGCGAACAAGCCGGACCTCGTCTATTCTCTCCATGGGATCAGAACTAACGCATTCTGGCAAAGTCAGCTTGCGGAAAAGATTAAGACGGATACGGGCTTCGAAGTTGGAGCTCGAAATTATATGCGATTCAGCTCGGTCATGTTCGTACTCAAGAACATTTTCGCAGCGAAGCCGCTCCGTCTCGTGGAAGGAGATCTCCTCGATCTCCAAGAGCGCCACCGTGTGAGCGTCATCGCGCACAGCTTTGGCACGTGGCTGCTCTTTAAGGCGCTGTGCGAGAACAGCAAGCTACGGGTGCACAACATCATATTGTGCGGTTCAATCTTCCCACGAGCGTCCTCAGCATGGCGGCAGCTCAAGTACGGTACCGGGCAGATTTCGGGTAAGATTGTAAATTTCTGTGGCGCCCGTGATCCTTTTCCGGCGCTGGCAGAGTTACTATCACGCGACTTTGGCGCTTCGGGCGTCGTCGGCGCGGGCGACCCCAGCATAGAAGACTCATTTCATGACTTCGGTCACAGCGGCTTCCTAACGACAGAGTTCTGCGCAGAATACTGGATCAACATTCTTGCGTCGAAGCCCTACACACTACAGTCGGCTCCGGTTCGTCGCCGATGGTACATCCCAGTCATACTCTGGAGTGCCGCTCACCGCGGAGCACTGTTGGTCACGCTTAGTGCAATCGCGATTCTGGGATACTGGCTAAATCGATCTGAATATGCGTGCTGGTGGCGCGCCTGCTATGTCGATGTTGTGCGGATTCATAACTTTGGGAGTTCGACGCGACAACCTGGCTCTCCACGCCGCTACGTTGATCAAGTAACATTCGAATACACGTACAACTTCAATCGATCTGAACTGGTTTTCCGTGCCCCACGTGATCGCAATCCTGTCGTGACCAGCTTGATCGGCGACAACTTGGAACGGATCAATCCGCAGGAAAGCGTGGAGAAGCTCTTCACCGGTGATGACACCCCTTCCAGGGAGTATCAAAAATTCAAGCTACCCGTCCGTGATCGTCGCGCGAACTTCTCGGTCGAGTTTGCGAACGACTCCAGCGAAGCGCCGGATGGCATTGAGGTCTTTGCGGACAGAACCATACATAATCTCAAGCTACAAATTTTCCTTCCGGATCAGGTATCCCTCAGTGCTCCAAAAGGCTCTTTCAGGAAAGGCGTTCTAATCAAACGTCAGCCACGAGAAGACATGGAAAACTGTCAGTTCGACGCGGATGGTCGGTCCGTCAGCTGCACCGAATTGAACATCCCGAGTTCGTCGGGCTTCTACTATTGCTTCGACGTGAAGGGCTGGGCCGGTCCGCAGGACATACAAGAAGTCAAACTGAGCGCATGCAGGCCAAGCGCCTCGCCAAAAAAATGAGCCGGCGCGACGATGGCACGCGCCGGCTTGAAATCGTGCATGCGCCCTGGGGCATCTATGCTAGCCGCAGGGATCGACCTGTTTCATGGTGGCCTCCTCTCGACTGTCCAGAGATATAGGTGCCCTCTTCTGAATGTTCAATGAACAGTAAAAATCGTAGTGAAACGAATGACTTGCGCTACGCGCATCACATCTAAATACCTACCTGAAGCTGAACGTCAGAAGTCCGGCTGCGGGCGGCAATGGTTACACCTCCTGAATCAATATCCGCATCTATCATAAGTCAGGCAATCAACCAGCGGCTGACGCCATAGCCTACGCGGCAAGTAGGCCTTTCGCTCCGACTTCCCATGCGGAATGAGCGCGCTCAGAGCAAGGCTCACAATTGAGAAGGCCGCGCTTGTGACTGGCCACAAGGATTGGCGCACGCTGCGGCGTCACACCAAATTGAAGTCGGAAGAGCTCTACAAAGGAGCTTTAGAAGAATTCATGTAAATGCTCCCAACGAAAGAGAGCACGGCCAACACCCGGTCGCAATGCACTGGACGTCCGACAGCACGTCTAGAGATCAGAGCTCCCAGTGCTCTTGTGGTGCGCTCGGAGGGCGGCCGCATTTGCTGCAATATCAATGGGTTGCCAAGATCTATCAAACCATAAGCTGCATTTCACGCCTTTAGGTGCTTTTCGAGGTCGCTTCGTGCGTCCCTAGTGATGGAGAACGATGACTGCAGAAAGAGAGCGGCAATGACGACCGCGACGACCAAGTCAGGCCATGGCGTTTGGGTCCACGCGACCAGGACCGCGGCAACTATGACCGCGACGTTGCCGATGGCATCGTTGCGGCTGAAGAGCCAGACCGCGCGCACATTGGCGTCGCCCTGCCGGCGTGGAAGAAGCACCACGGCCGCCATCACGTTCACCACCAGTCCGACGGGCGCGAGAATGCCCATCAACTCAGCTTCGGGCTGATGCTGCACCAGCACGCGATAGGCTATCCCGCCGAGAACTCCCGCTCCCAGAACGCCAAGGAAGATTCCTTGCAGCAGGGCGGCGTTGGCCCGGGCCGCCAGTCCCCAGCCCACCGCCATCAGCCCCAAGGAAGGAGATCACTCCGTCTTGACCTTGGCGAAGGGTGGCACACTGACGCCCGATGCTCTGATCACGGCGCTCCAGAACGCAACAGCCTTGGCCACCACCCTTCAGCCGACCGCCAAGACAGCAACATCTTCCACAGCAAGTTCGGGCAAGAAGATAGGGACCTGACTATCGAATATCAGCCCGAATCAGCGGCCTCGTCGGAATATAGATGGCATGGTCCTGCCTCTCCTCCGGTGTTAGGGCAAGGTCAGTCGAGAGAAAGGCAGCATCAAGCTCGGGCGACTAGTTCTTCCTCGCATAACCTTCGTCGCCGAAACGCTTGCGCCCAAAGTCGCGATCCAGGCAGCTTCCTTACCTCGACGCCGAGACGCAGACTCGGGGAGTGCAGCTCATAGAGCCCCGCCCCCTTTAGCGGTCGCGCCGGTATTGGCACATGCTGCTTCACGGGTACCGCCTGGCGTTACCGAAATAGCGCTCCCTCATTCCATCCACGGAACGTGTGCTATCCTCGCCGACAGCGATGCAGCGTGTTTTCTCCTGCCAGCGGATAGTATTCTTCAGTCCACCGGGCCCAGCCTCTGGGAATGGGTCGATCCGCACTCTGGTTGTGCACATAGATCAGATCATGTCAAACCGGGGAGAAACTCCCGATCGAGCTGCGCGACCAGATGATGCCGGAGATGTCCCGATAGATATGGCTGTGAAACGCCATCCGCCCGATAGGGTCATCGGGCTTTGCGGTTCTCATGATGGAGTCGCTGAACGTGTATTCCCTTGCGATCACCTTTAGCGTCTTGCGGTCGACCGTGAATTGCTCATCGCCAAATGGATAGACCGCCGAAACGGCGTACGGCAGGCCCATGTTACCTGCCAAAAGGGAGAACTGACCCCAGAGATCGCAACGATACAGGAGTCCTTTTCGCCAATAATGCCCTCCTCTCGGTAGCGACGAAACTTCACTGCCTTGGTGTAGAGCGCGCTTGTTATGCGCAGCTCCACCTGCCGCCGTGGCGCAGCACGCAGAATTCGCTCGCTTGTCCCCGCGGGTAGCGACTCGGGGACCTTGTCCGGATTTTTCTTGTCGCCCTTGCTTGGCGAGATGGCTTCGATCCAGATGACGCGGTTGCTCTTGCGGATGCCGAAATCGGGTCCTTTGTCGCCGTCCTTGCACTGCGCGATGTCCTTGCGCGGCATCAACTTCCTTCGGAGGCGCACCAGATGGGTGCCCAGATACATTTCCCAGAACCGCGTGTCGGGCTGTCGTGCGAATTCATTGCGGAAAGCCTCGTCGGCCGCAGGCTCGTGGTACGTCCAAAGTTTCTGAAGCTCTGCCTTCATCCAGGCTTCGGCTGCGCTTTCGGCGGCCTTGATGTTCTTCCAGCCCCGGTCAGCGTCTGCCACTTCAATGTCAAATAGGCCCATGGATAATCCTAATTTGCATCGGAAAGAAAACTCGATCTTTGGTTGATTTTGCGCGCCGTATCAAGAGGGCTTGGCTGACGCGCGAAGCCACGAAGCGTCCGCTCACCTCGCGACCAGAGCGGGCTTTCACCATCCTCGGCTCGGCGACACCCGCGAGTGCGGGTGGAGTGAAGTCTGGCCCGCATTAGCGGACGCGCCCTGCTACCAGTGAGTTCTTGCCTGGATTGTGGCCGCGACGAATCGAATCCGTGGAGCCGCTCATTTGTCCTAGCGCACCCAAAAACAAATCTGCGCAAAAATTTCGGGCGATCAGAACGGGCCCTAGCTCGCCGAATCGCGGGACGAGGTTCTTAAGAGAACCTTGGGGCAAGCGGGTGCTTCCGACAGCCCTCGCTGCGCTCGGCTGTGGGCGCATATGGCAACGAACGGACGAAGAAGCTCTTTGCGCGCGCACTGCCTTCCGAATAGGTTACGCCGAACGTCACGCCATAATCTCTCCCCCTATTGGTTTTTCGTCTCACCGGAAGCGGATGAAGAGCCGTCGCTCTCACTTGGAAACGCATTCACGATAACGATTGACGCATATGGCTCGTCCCATCGCGCTGTGTTTCGACAAATCATCACGCACCTCTCGCGACCGCTCACCTCGAGCGCGGTGGATGCCAATTCTTCCGCAATTTCTTTCCGACGCGAAGCAAGTTGCGGTGGATAGGCATAAAACACGACTGCCGTATCGCGGCTTTCCGGTGGGCTGATGACGAGCGAACATTCGTGCTCCGGATCACGCCAGTTGCGTTCAACCTTGGCCTTGAGCTTTGTCAGGAGCCTATCGACCTGCTTCTGCTCACTCGGACTCGCGGAACGCAATAGGTCCGTCGTGACCGTCAACCAACGCGGAAACGCACGACTCTCAATCGCTTGGATCAAATCCGAAAAATAAGGGCTGAGTTTCGGCGCAGGCTTGCGAAGTGTCACGCCTGCGTCACGGCTGTTATAATACTTATCGACGGGTGCTGACATTCCGGTCAGAGCGACTAAGGCCACCTCTTTTTCGAGGCTTCCGACGTTAAAGCCTGTCTCAAGATAGCACCCGAGAAGATCCATCTCGTCCGCAAAAATGCGAAGCGCCCTCTGAAATCGTCCTCGTTCCGCAAAGTAATGGAGAAAGAACGAGGGTTTTCCCAGGATATCAATTGCGGTCTGAATGTCGGCAACATTAAGCGTCGGCGCCAGCATGAGTGGGCGTGGTATCCATCCGGCCTCCTTCAACTCGCCTTCCGCGGATGCGAGTACAGAGAGATCATCAAGCGTTACCGAGATTCGGACGACCCGCTCCGTACTGTCGAAATTCAGGCCGAATGGTGCGAGGCTCGCCACGGCCTCGCTTTTCCCGGCTTTTGCCTCCCAGATCATTTTCTCGAGGCGTTCCGACTGTTCCGAAGGAGCGACGACTAGATCATTGACATGACGGCGGACACGATCTGGCGCGCCCCTCAATCCTGGACCGGTCAGAGACGCAGATTTGTCTTCAACAATGACAATAGTTTTGTCGATCGCCACGACGTGGTCCGTTTCGTACTCGACCCCATCGACACGCCATTTGATACCATGACACAACTCAGCGCGCGGCAGAGCTTGGGCGAGCAAGGCCTTCACTTTTTCTTCAAGATAGGTCGCACGTCGGCGCTCAAGATCCTCGCTCAATCCTATCTCGCCTGCGAGCGACCGCATTACGTCGTGAATGTGGCTGAACAGGCTCTGCGGCGCTGGGCAGAAATACGCGCCGCCAATTTCGATGACGGGAGACCGCCATACTGGATTGGCCATGAACATGTGTTCCGGGGCCTGCTGACTCAAGTCACCGGGATGCAGGGACACGGCACTCAACACGCTACGTGTTATGTCAAGCGAGAGTCCTGTCCGTTGTGCCACCTCCGAAGCAGTAAAATTCATAACTTGCACGAGCGCTATATCAGCATGCGTCAACAGTCTGTACGCAACCTGTTCGCGCGTCACACCTTCGGGAATGGCCTTCAGGAATTTCTCGGCATCCCCCTTCATCTCCGGATGATGCTTAAAGAAGGCCCGAACCAGACGAGCGGTGGTCTTCTCACGAAAAGCAAACCTTAACCGATTGAGGCGTTCGGTGCTGCGGCTTTCGAGCAAGGCAACGAGATGGCGACCGGTCGCGATGAGATCGGATGCGGCGAATCCCAGTGCCTTCCGAAATGGTTCATCGAGGGGCGTGTAGAGCTCGGAAGAGATCTGCACGACTTCGGAAAAATAACCCCAATTCCGTACCATCTGCGTGTGCATGCGTAGCCGCTCCTGTAAGGACAGAACGGTACGGGCCTGCAAGTCGGATGTACTTTCGACGGCCTTGAAGCGGCGGGCGTGAAATGCCTCGGCCAGATCGACGATGGTATCGATCGTCTTCTGGATATCGGCCGGCGACGCTGGCTGCTCGCCCCATTCCGACAGGGGAAGCGTCAACATCAACGCTTGAAGCAATTCAAGATGATGCTGCTCCAGCTTGGAAACGAATCGCTTCTCGACGCCTGCATCCGAGACGGACGCGGTCAGACCGTAGCCAGCCATTACGGCGAGTATGTGCGGCGGATACCTCTCACAAAAGACTTGCAGGATGGTCTTGATAAGTTCTGGAAATTCTTCGGTCTTCCGATCTGCCAGTTTCAGCAAGGCCGTCCTAACGTCGGCTGGTTCTAGCATCGATAACGGATGCCGAAATAGTTTGAAGCCGCCTTCCGGTTTCTGACCCGGCTTCCGCTGCTTGTCTTTTTGACGTGATTTTTGCCTTTTCATCAGCGACCGGGATGGGAATCGACCATCTTCATGTCTGCCCCTCCGAGACTTCCGTCTTCGAAGAGCCATCCGGAGGGTATGCACCCACGGGGAAGTTCCGCATACCATAGTCCGTTCCTCTTCCAGGCATCGACGTGCTTCCGGTCGAGGCCGCCGCGCTTTTCCAACCAGTTCATACGGTCAACCGCACGTAAGGCATGCAGATTTCCGACAAGTCCGCCGACCCGAGGAGCATACTGCTTGAGACGCTGTCTGCTCGACACCTGTTTGACGATGAATTCCTGGAGCTTCTTGAGTCGTTTTTCTCGGCGTCCCGCTTCTTTTTCTCGACTTTACCCTCGTCGAGTTTGATCATGCTGGCGAGGCCTTCGACGGCCACACAAAGTCCGATGGCCCAAGCATCAAGCGAATTTGCGCTCGCCTCCTGCGCATTGTGCACGTAGCCCGAACAGGGGTTCCATTTCTCGAACTTCGTCTGGCGCACAATGTGGGCCAGATACGTCTCAAACAGACGCCATCCCTTGAGGAAGGCGATCGAGCCTCGGGAGATGGGCGGGCCTAGCCGTATCGCACCGGTCTTACGCGTCGCGGAATTCAAAATAACTGCACGAGGCTGGACAATGGCGCGCGGCGAAACCGATTGTGCCAACAGAAATCGCAAAGCTTCCTCGACCCGCATCACAAGATGCTTCGGAAGCGGCTCACTAGACTTCGCGCGCACAACAAATCCATCTTCATCATTCTCACAATGGAATTCGCAGCCGACTGCCTCAAAGTTGGCTTCACGGGCAATCATGGGAAGATCCGCCCTTTCGAAGAAATGGAGGGTGACGGCTTTTGGATCTGGCAAAAGCTCCCCGCATGTGACCAACGACAGTTTGCCGGAAACGATTGGATTGGAGTGCTCGAAATTCCAGCTAGGTTCGGGCAGAACCCGGTCAGCGGTCCATTGCGATCCGTCGCTTGCGATGCCTATCAGTGTATAAAACGCTTCTTCTGGGTAGAGTTCACCCGATCTAGTCTGATTCAGACGCCTGAAGTCGGCCATCGCATTCGTGTTCTGCGTTTGGCTCGCATATAGCCTGAACGTGAGGACATCATCCTGCGTCTGGCGAATGTAGCCCGTTCCTTTGTAAACGATAGCGCTCTTACCTGACTTGTTCTGCGTGAGCGTCATCTCAAGAAAATCGACGTTTAGCTTGGGTCGCTTGAGATCAGCGATAACTGGGTCCGGGCTTGTGATCATGGCCTTGGCGTGGAAGAGTTGCGGGTATAATTCTGTTTAAGGCTTTTGATGTAACGACCGCTTGCGTATGGTCGATCCTCGGCGAGCGCAGCAGCCGAACCATCCTCCGTCAATGGGATCGACAAGCTCCACTATGGACAATTTCGCCGAGCGTTTCGGGGATCGGGCTGCTCCATCGACCACTCGCTTGCCCACTCCGCGTGAGCTCGCCCGCAGCATCGTAGTTCGTGAAAGACACTTGTCGCAATTGGCTCGTCAGGCAGTTCAGCTCAAATTGCAACAGAACAAAATCCGAAGCGCCGGGTTTGCCAAGGCCCTGCAATTGCTTAATCCAAACTTTGACGGACTGACGCTTGGCGTCATCGAAGGTCTTCAGGTCAACGTAAATGCGCTGCTTGGTAGCCGAACCAATTTCCCGCCAGCGGTCCAAGGCCTCCGCGTAGGCCGGGAAGCCGTTCATTGCGCGCCTGAACTCTTTCGACGCCTGGCGCCAGTTACCAGCACCAAGATAGGCATCTGCACGCTTCATATATACGTCCGGGATTACCGTCGAAGGCATAGGCTTGCCCTGGAAGAAACCTTTCGAGAAATCCTCGTACTTGAAGGCCGGATAGAAAGTCTGCTGGAGCTTTCGCGCGAGAATGTCGTCAGAAACTGCGCCGTACTCTGGATAGATGGCGCGGAACTGGCTGATGTTCATCAAGATGAGGCTATTACCAGGCTCATACGAAATTGCTCTCGTGTAGTCGCCAATGGCTCGATCCCATTGTCGGGTCTTAAGGTAGGCGTCGGCGCGACTTTCATAGCCGTGTGCCAAGTCGCTCCGCCCCTCCGATTGACTTTCCGGTGCGCTCTTGAGTTCGATGTATGAAGTGAAATCTGAAATTGCGTCATAGATATCGCCTAGAGCCATTTTGGCGAGCCCGCGGTCGTGGATCGAGGTAGCCTCACGACTGTCGACCGACAGGATACGATCATAATCCGAAATGGCTTGTCGATTTTTCTTCAGATGGAGGTATGCGAGCGAGCGTCCCTTGAGCGCGGGCACGAGACTCGGATCGATCACGAGGGCCTTGGAATATTCCTGAACCACCTCGGCGTCCAACTTATCGCGGGCAGCATCGGTCCACGCCAACTTCGCCAGCCGCTTTCCAAAGATCAGAAAGTTACTCAGCAGATCAGCTTTGAACAGTTGCGGTAGTGGCGATTTGGCGTTGAGCTGGATTGCTTTGTCGAGACTCTCGATCGCCGGTCCGATTGAGTCGTCATCTATCGGGGCAAATTTTGCGTAGTAGAGTCCGTGAAACATATGCGATCTATAATCGGACGGGAACCGTTGCGTCAGCGTCTCCATATCGCTTGCCGTCCACGTGCAAACTGACGCGGATCGTTCTGGCTTCGCACTACCCGTGTTGACAAAATCGCTGGCATGTCGGGGATCGGTACGAACGGCCTCCTCGAGGAGGTTCATTGCGCCCGCCTGGTCGCCACTCGCGAATACGAGCTTCGCCCGGATGGACGACAACGCGACCGTATCCTTGCTGCGTGAACTGGCGGCGAACTTGATCGCGCTTGCAAGGTCGGTTAGCGCCGCCTGCCTGTCGTTGCGGTCGCAAAGAAAACTAAGGCGGGCCACGTAGCCATCACCAAAGTCAGGGTATTTGGCAAGAATCCGGTTTAGGGCCGGCAGCACATTCGGATCGTTGATCTTCGAAAAATTCTCCGTCGCGGCTGCGAACTCTCGTTCAGGGGGTGAAAGTTCCTTAGCCCCCACGGCAACGGGCGGAGCCCGCATTTCCTCCGGCTCTTGGACTCCAGATATGAGAACGGGAGAAGAGCCCGGCTGCTCGGCAAAACTCGGCGAGCCGATCACAAGCAAAGCGAAGACGGCGGCGCGGAATGTCCTACGTAAAGATCCAAAATTCACAGCCCCTCCCCGGACGAATACGGTGCGCCCTCGGTCTAACAACTCAACTTAGTATTGCCTCTCGGCCACAGCTACACGCGGCATCCCGACACGAGCCGTCGCAATCGCTCGCCCGAGCAGAGGTGACAAATCTTCGTTGATCGATTGCAAAATTCGGAAGGCATCGAGGACGTCCGGCAACAATGCAGCCGGAGCAACGAAGGCAAGGTTTTCGAGCCTCCGTGCAAGCGTCTCGAGAGCATCCTTCCGATCGGTAAACGCAGCCGCGCACTCCACGAGCGCAGAAATTGTCGGCAACAGGCGATCGACATCCCGACTCCTGACCAGCCGCTCGATCGCCAAAACGGCTACCGCCTCGGCCAATTCGGTATCCCGATTTCGCGCGGCAATGAAGGCTGCCAGATCGAGAGCGGCCTGGGCGTGGTCAGGCAGAATGGTTGCCAGCTCCGAGCGAAGTGCCTGGACAGCCTTGAGCACCGACTCACGCATCTGGACAGGAAACCCGAACGTGTAGGTGAGTTGCATAAACTGGAGGAATTTGCCGACGCCAGGTTGCTCCCCAAACTCGGAGAACAACTCACCGAGAGGCGTATCGGCGGGAGGCGGATCGGACGAAGGCATTCGCCAGCCTTGCGTCAGCGCCGGAAAGTTTGGCGCCATGGCCGGAACGTCCGACATGATCGAATCTTTTGCTTCCTCAAGCTTTCTGCGCCAGCTCTCGGGTCCGTTGTCACCGAGTCTTTGCAACGATGCGAGAAGTCGGCCATAGATGTCGGCCGCGACAAAGTTTGGGCTGATCCAATCGGGACGCCATCGCGGTTCAACATCGGCATCATTCAAGACTGAAAGATAAAAAGTCTTACCAGAAATGCGCGTCGCCCAGCTCAGGAGCGAGGCTTCCTCGTTGCTGTTCCCGCCAAGAACGCGCGTGACGAGTGCGGCATGGGACGCCGCCGCTAAGCGCCGCCAAAATGCCGGTTGCCTCTGGAGCACCTGATGTTCCGCAAGATAGGCGCTCGCGATGACAAAGGCTGCCGCGAAGGTCGTTAGCTCGCCGTGGAGCCTCTGTCGATCGCCAACCAGCCGATCCAGAATTTCGTCTCCGACATTGACAAACCGGACATCGGATGCCGCTCGGTCGGCGCAGATATCGAATGCACCCGCCATCGCAAAGGGGTCCTTAAACTGGAGCAGGTGCCTCAACGCCGCAAGGAGTTCATCCGCACCGAACTGACGCATGACCTCCAGTGGTACAAGCTCCGGCCCACCAAAGGTGAGAGAGATCACATCGATGGCGTCCATTGGGTGCGCAAGACGCGAAGCGCGTTCATCAGCGAGCTCGTTCTGGATGAAGTCGACGAGCAGCTCCGATGTGAGCCGCCGTGCCGTCAGATTTTCCCAATGCTCGATTTCTGACGGAAGCAGATCGATCTTCCCTAACTTTCCCTTGTCGGCCGCCTCGCGCAGCGACGTCGCAAAGCTTTCAGGCGCTCCGGCCAGAATTGTGCGTGCCTCAAAAAAATCCGCCTGAGAATAATCAACCTTGCTGATGATGGCCTGGAGTTGAGCGCGGGCTTGCGCCGTCAGCGTGCAACACTTCAGAATCGCAGACATAGCTCGTTGCCGTCTCTCAGGTTTCGTTGAGAGCAGGGCTGCGTGAGGGAACGCGATCCTGTGGGTCCCATAGGTGAGATACGCGGCCCGATCATCCATAATGATTTCGACATCGCGCTTGACACCATCGATGTCTCGCATCTCGGATTGAGGTTCGCCGGCGGCCGCCTTCTGAAAGGCCGAGAACAGCGTGTCCCGATCGAGCACGATGCCTTCGGGCAGCTTGATCGGATTTGAGACGCTGATGCCAGTCCGTGCCACGACGGTGCCATCGGCGAGCACATCGCTTTGCATCTCGGGCCCAACCCGCCGAAGGGCAAAAACAACTTTGTAGCGCGCCAGTTCTTCAGAACTCAGGTTTGGTCTATTCTTCGCCGTCGTCATCGTCCTCATCTCCTCCCCACGGCATGAGCATGAAGTCACGGACGTAGGCGACAAGCTGCTGATAGAGTTCGGGTGACAGGAGTCGGAGCTCTGACATCAAGACATCGTCGAGCCATCGTTGATAGGGCACGATCTTCTTGTCGTCGAGAATTTCGACTGGCAATGCGAAACCACCGATCAATGCGCGATACACGGCACCGATCCAACCAGGTGGCGGCTGTCCTTTCCAGAATGGAAGCCAATCCTCCGGCACAATCCGCATTTCGAATATTGCGGACGCGATCAGCCGCGCACGTTGTTCGTCAGGTTCTTCGATCCAAATGCGCGAAATCGCGCCCCGGATAGCCTGCACATAACTCATGAACCAGCGCATTTCGGCAGGAAATTGAGGGATCTCCGACAGACGCGCGAGATCAAAGCTATCCCGAACGGCACGGAATTCGGGTGACTCGTTCTGGCGATTCCGCTTGGCCGCAGCGGCGAGCTCGGTCGCAGTGACGGGAACCAACATGGCACCCGCCTCGCGGAGACGATAGCGAGCCGTGCGATATCGATCGTCGGTGAGAGCGCCGCGTTTACGAAGCTCCTCGATGATATCGAGCGTGGATGCCATATGCGCCCGGTGGCCGGACGCATCTACGCCAAAACTCTCCTTGTTCAGCGCCCGGTCGTCGACGACGACGACTTCGGCACCTTTGAAGTTGTAAAACAGATTTACCGTTGACTGCGCACCGTCGAACTCAGTGTCACTCGCATCGGCACGTCGTAGGCCGAACGTGATACGATCGGCCGCATTCGCGCGTCGCACCGTCGATCGAATATCGTCGATGATCTGAAAGATCGTGGCGACGTTCTGATCGTCATCGATGAGAATATTGGCTTCGTCTTCAGTCGATACATGAATATAAACGCTGGCGAACGTGCGCAGGACAGGCTGGAGGAGTCCCGTGTGCTGTAGATAAACCAACGCCAATCCATCCAGGAAAATCGGCTGATCTGGCTTAGGCGCAGCACAGGACACCCAGCCTTTGTCTTGCAGGTCGAAGTAGTGTTTGGCCGACGTCTCTTTCTCTTCATCGACGGCATTCAAGTCGACCATCGCCTTCAGGAGACCGTGCATGTCGCACAAATGATCGCTATGCGCGCTCATATCGACGACACCTGGGTCCGATACGTTGGCTCGATTGACCGGCGCAGGCCGGATAACAACCCCCGTGGCCGCATTCGCTTCCCGGATAAGTGCGCTCAGTTCGACACCGACCTCTTCGCCAAGCGCGTCGCGGGCAAGACTCGGGGTGCGCAGTACCTTCAGTCGACCCTTGGCTATCGCGTCACGGACCTCGATTGCCTTTTGGAGCCGTGTTCGCTGACCTCGGCGGATGCGTCGTCGCCCCTCAAACAGCTCAGCCAGGACACCTGCGGGCAATACGATGCTTGGGAATGCTTCAAAAACAGCAGGCAGAAGTCCGAGCCAACCGAGAACAAGGAGCGTCGTTATGTCCAACGCAAGCGAGCTTGGCGTTCCAACAGGCGTCGGAAGACGCCGGCCGGCGAACAATGGAACGGTCACGCGACGACGGCCATCCGTGAGCGCCGCATTTCGAATAAGGTTACGCAATACCAGATCAACAACCGTGGTGCGCAAGCCAGGGCCGGCCGCCGCAAGCGGAAGGTCACCGCGGACGACGTTGTCCTGAATGTAACGCGTATGCTGATTCCATTCCGACTGCTGCGCGAGGAGTTCCTGGATTTCGAACCTTTGTATAGGTCCCTCAGGACCCGAAAGCGCGAGGGACTTCTGGAACCACTCGTGCGACTCGGGGCGGCCTGCCTCGAGACCTTGCTCGACGAACAGGAAGTAAGCTCCCAGCAAGACATGCGGATCATCACCGCCCTTGGCGATTGCTGCGGCGACAAGGTCCATGAGGGGTCCTTGACCAGATGCCTGCGAAAGGTGCGCCGCGCGGATCAGCGTCAGTCCGTCAAGACTCTTGGCCTGTTCGAGTGATGCTGTAAGCGGAGCTGCCAGCATTTCCCACTCACCAGTCTCGATCGCGATGGCGATCTCCAATTGCAGGTCGCGATGGACAGGATGGTCTCTCTCGATCCGGTCAGCAATCTCCTTTGCCTCGCGAAGACGACCCAATCGAAATAGCTGCCAGCCGTAATAGTGCAGGAAGCTAACGTCGCGATCCTTCGCAGGATGACTCTCGACAAGACGAACGAAGTTGTCGCCATCGCCAGCCCGTATCAGCGCTTCAGCAGCCAGCCCGATGGCACGTGGGTCTTTGGTCTCGCTGAACAACAGCTCGGCATATTTGGCGATACCTATATGATCCTTCTTCCGGACAAGTTCATTTACTAGAGCAAGAAGCGTTTCAGGGGTTTTCTCACTTTCATAGAGGCGCAAATGTTCAGCGACCGGGTCGGCACCTTCGGCCTTTGCAATCTCAGCACGAAGGCCCGCTATCTGGCCCACATCGAACAGATCAAGGTTTTCTTCGAGAATGATTCTGGCGGAAGTCGCATCGCCACTCTTGGCCAGTGCTTGAACCTCCAGCGACAGAATACCGCTTCTGCCAAACGTAGCCTCGGCCTGCTGCCGCTTGGCGGCAATCAGAGCTGCAAGGTGGGAAGGATTGTCTTTATGCAAGCTAATGACGAAAGCTGCGCGCAGCTCGTCATCCGTAAGGCCCCCAAGAGCATCACGACGCTGCAAGTAGGCTTCAAGTGCGGCGGGTGAATAATCCTTGAGATAAGCAAGCGCGTACTGGATACGCGAGACAGCCAACGCGTTGTCGTCCATGTCGCGACGCAATTGACCAAGCGCCTTTTCCTTGCGTGACGGATGCAGCAATTCTCCCCAGATGATGTAAGATTCAATGTTTCGTGGCGCCTCTCGCAACCCCAACGAAGTCGCGGATGGCAAAGCTCTCCGCAAATCGTCAAGGACTGTGTCGAGCACCGCAGATACTTCGTGGTCGCCAACAATCGGCCTTGCGTTGCGCACATCCATCGGCAGACCAGCGAGAGCAGCCGACCGTTCCTGAACAGGGAGCAACTTCACAAAGCGGATCGCGCCGCGTAGAAAATATAGATAGGGAAGCGCGGCAAGTTGTTCGGCTGTCGTTTGTGAGAGCACCCGCTCCACGCCATCCCAATCTTCGCGCTTCAGGTAAATGAAGCTAAGGCTGAAAATTCCGAGCGCCGTGAGATGTGCCGGCGAGAGATTGTTCTCCGCAAACCAGGTCAGGGCGTCGTCTTCATCTCGCTCGTTCGCAATTATGCTGAACAGAACGGAGCGTGATTCCGCGTCGGTTCTGTCGCGCAAGATCTGGATGACTTCATTGATCCGCCCCTCGGCGACCGCCACGCGTGCGCGCGCCAACTCATCGGACTCCGATCCAGATAGCTTTTGTCCCTCACTCAGAAAGCGGCGAGCCTCGTCGAGATTGCCACGGATCGAAGCCGACCGAGCTGCTCGGAAGAGGATCGTTCGCCGCAAATTCGGCGACACGCCTTTAGTATCAAGAACCTCTGTGGCGAGTTGCGCGAGTTCATCGCGTTTGCGCAACTCGGGAAAAACGGAACGCTGAAGAGCGCGCTCGTAACGTGCACCGAAATCGCGGTCCAGCGCTTCGGTGAGCCGGTCATCGAGAAGGCTGGACTGCCCGGTTGGGATTTCCGCAGAGCCTGGACCAGCAGCCAAGTTTGCGCTTTGCAACCCCTCGACAGCGCGGGCAATGATCTCGGGCATTTCACGCCGCATCTGACGAAGCGTGTAGATGCCGAAATGTTTCTCGAGCAGCTCAGGGTAATCATAGAAGCGCCGGACCAGCTCCTTCCATCCGAAGACGGTTACACGGAACAGTCCTTGTTGCGCATGTTTGGTGGAAACGGTGTTGACATGGTCTGTTACATAGACGTCGTTCTCGGCCGTCGTCGCGATGATGTAGCTCTTGAGAGGCGGATCGAATTTTTTGGCCTTCTCGATCTCGGCGTCGATGTCAGCAATCGTGAGTTTGGTGGGCGGCCAATCGCGCTTCCCTTTGCACTGCACGCCGGAGTCGGCACCGTTCTCTTTTCCGTAGATGTCGACACCGTTTTGTCTCTGTCCCGTGCTGCCGTAGCGCACGAGTTGGGTGTCATTCCAGATGCGCGAAAAAAGGTCGGCACAAATCTCCTCGAATTTGTCCCAGCTTTGAGGTGGACGGAGTTGCTCGTTGTTAGCGTCAGACATGTCCCTGGATTCCGACCCGCATAGTCGTTCATGACCAATGCTAAACGTCGAGGCGGGTCAGTGAGACCTCTGTAGATCAACAGTCATGCGCCACAACAGAATCAGCCAAAGCTATATACGATAGAACGTTTCAAGAACGATTGCAACTGAGGGCTGCACTTGCCGCCGTATTAAGCAACTCGGCGGCCAACGCTTCACATGGGGTGGGGCCGACTTGCAATCCGCCCGCTCCGTACGTGCGACTTATATCGCGGCGCTTCAGGCTGCCGATAGGCACATCTTTTCACGCAGTTCACTGAAATGAGTCCATCAAGAACCTCGGTGACGCGCTCTGCGGAAAAATAGCTCGACGTTATTCTGATCCTGCCATCAGCCTTCGTTCTGTAATCGCCGGCCAGCCTCGATCGTCAACTTAGCGCCTTAGCCTCGAAGCTCCACGTCAGTCATGCTGCATCCATGCTGCATGGAGCCACCGACAATGTTTGGACCCTTCGAAAACAACGCACCAAACTGCGTGTAATGAATCGTAAAAAATGCAACAACGACGGGCACTTTTGTAAAAATTGGTACGCGATAGTAGGGCAAAGCCTCGGCCTAAGTTTCTAAAATCATTGACAATTTTGAGATTGTTCGAAACAGCACGTGCGATAGCTCTCCAGGAAGACCAGAGCGATAAGTATATGCTTGGCCCTCTCCCACGGAGCCCCGTCCTTTATCGTCCCTTCTTGTCCTTTTCCTCAAAGAAGGTCCGCATTTTAACTCCGAGAGCCTTCGAGAGGTGCCACACTGTGACTACGGTAGGATTCCGCTCGCCCTTTTCCAGCCCACTGATGTAAGCCCTGTCGACGCCCATCCTTTCAGCCAATTTGGCCTGAGAAATCCCGGCGGCGAGCCTCAGCCTCCGAACATTCTCGCCCACCATGATCCGCACGTCTTCCGACATGCGGATACACCGCCACATTGTTGTACTTTATTGCGACGTACTATAATGCAACAACATTCGTGCACTTCGCCACGCTGGTACTTGAGAAGTCCCCCAATGTCCGATGTCGTGCCATTCGCCGAGAGAATTCGGCGCGGTGAGGATGGACTTAGTTCGTCGGGATATCGTGTGGGCTACCGTTGTGCGATTACACAAGCGGTTCTCATACAGCTTGAGATTCCCGCTCAAATCGTAGAACGAACGGTTCTAGACCAGCTATCCGTGGTGCCGAGAATGACACCGGACGGAATGGTGAGCGCAGATTTTTCCGAGCAAACTGATCGAGATATTGGTGACTTGCTGGAAGTTGCTGTAACGCCAATCAGTGAATTGGTTGCCCGATCGATGGCATCCGGCAATCTGCGCCTCGAGGAGACGAGAACCTCCGATCTGGAAGCTCTCCGGAACCAACTGGAGCAATCGCTGGGCACTGTGCGGGACGCGCTCGCCATGGTCGCGAGTTCGTACTGACCTTGGTATCGGCTTCGCCTTCGGGCTAACCGCCCGCCTTATGCGACTGATGAGACCCCTTCGGCGCATCGTCTTTGCGTCGTGCCTTTCTATAGTCAGTATCGGCATCGAGAAATGCTTCCAGCATAAACGGTATCAACTCCGCAACCTCTTCCCGGCTGCCGTAAGTCTCTGCGTAGAAATCAGCATAATCTCGCAATCTCTTTGCGAGACCGGGCGCCAACAGGACGTTCATCTTCACCGGCGTCCGGTCAGGTAACTTCGCGAGCTTCATTGATCATAGGCCTTTTTCCGTCGTTTGAATGTCCTGATACGGCTTCAGGACCAAGTCCTTCGAAACGATCACCCGCAGCGGCCAGCCCGGCCGCACCGTAATCGTCGGCTGCACGTCGAGCTCGCGCTCGACCAGGCGCTGGCCGGCACGATTAGTCGTTTGCTGCGTGCTTTCCCGCAGCGCCTTCACGAGATCGCTCTCGTCATTGCCGATCGATAGCTGAGTACCCACCCCGATCAGGGTCGCTAAAGCGACGCCTTTAAGTAACTGCCAGGTATGGAAGTCCACCTGGTCCTCGAGCCCGGTATAGCCTGCAACGTCTGTAGCCGGAAGGTTCTCGATCACGATCGAATTGCCGTTCGGCAGGATGAGCCGACTCCATATGACGAGTGCCCGCTTCTGGCCGAAAGCGACAACGCTGTCGTACTTGCCCACGATCCTTGTCCCTTGCGGGATCAAGAGATGTTCGCCGGTTACCGTGTCGTAGACGTTCTCGGTGACCTGGCCGATCGTGGTCCCGGGCAAGTCCGAATTCAGTCCAGTGACGAGGCTTGCCGGGATGATTGAGCCTGCCATCACGGCATAGGTGGATGGTGCCGGCTTGAGCGCATGAGGATTGGTCGTCCCGGTGTCGGCTTTCGCGCCCACGAAGGCGAGCTTTCGCGCTTGCGACGAGGGAATGATCTCGCTGGAGCGGTCGATCATCGCCTGCGCCGTCTTTGCGAGTTCCACAGCAGACGACCCTGTATCGGGCGTCGAAGGCCGGAATGCGGACGGAGCAGCAGCCGTTGCCTCGGCAGTGCTTGTCTGCTTGCGCTTCTCCTGTTTCTCCGACAAGCGGAAGAACAAGCCCGACTCCTTTGCCTGCTGAGCGATCCGCGTCTGCCGTATCCGTTCAGCCCTTTCGGCGTCTTCCTCCGGGTTTGTCCGGAAGCCGGTATCCGATGCCACGCCGGCCTTCTTCTCGTTTTCGGCAAAGGCCCGGCCAATGTCCCCAGGCGATGGCGATCGAAGCCGCGGCGTCGATGGCGGCAGGTCCTCATAAGACTTCGGCAGCTTGCTGAGCCCCTCGGCGGTCTGCTTGCGGTCGGTATTGTAAAGCTCAGTCCGCTCCGACTGCTTGAAGGAGTGCGGTCGGAGTGCAATGAGCATCGCCCCACCAATTAACAGCGCGGCGACGGCGCAGCCGATCATGAGAGCGCGCCTGTTGAGGCGCCGAACGGGTCGTGGACGGGCTCGCAGTTCAAGCGGCTCCGGATCCTGATCCAATCCTGTCGTCATGAGGCACTCCCGGTGCTGAAGGCCTGGGACACCGGTCGCGCGTCGATACGGATGATCCGGACGACGCGCTGGGGGCCTTCGCCAAGGCGAAGCTCCGCGGCACCGAACATTCGGTCAACGATGTAGTAGGTGCCGCGGACACGGTAATTGACGAGGTTCGGCCGGCCGTCCGCGCCGGCAACGAACAAGGGCGGCGCCTCTCCTTGTGACAGGCCGGTAGGCATCTGAATATAGACCTTGCGACCGTCGTCGAAGGCGCGCAGTGGCCGCCACGGCGGATCGTCGCCCTCGATGCGATAGCGGAAATTCAGGCTGTCGAGCCGCACGCCGCGATCGGCGATCCGCTCCTCGCTTTCCTGGGCGGCGGCGTTCTGCTTGTGAAGAGCGACGAGCGTATCGGTCGGATAGGTCCAGGAGATGGACGCCATGTAGGTCTGCTTGGTCGAGACCAGCTCGAGGTGATAGGCCCGCCGATCAGTCAGGACGACGAGATTGGTCTGAATATCCGGAAGCGTCGGCTTGACCAGGATGTGCACCCGCCGAGAGCTGCCCTGCCCGCTCGATGTATCGCCGACCACCCAGCGAACCGTATCGCCTGTGGAGACGTCGATCAGTTCCTCACCTGGTTGAAGCGCGATCGTCGAGACCTTCTCCGGGCTTGCATAGAGCCGGTAGAGCGCACCTTCCGTCCAGGGATAGACCTGGATGGCATTGATATAGCCTGCGCGCGTCGGCTCCATCCGCGCCGCCTTGTTGGCCTTGGCGATCGCCTGCTCCGGCGGCAGCTTTTCCTCCTTGGTGGCCTTTGTTGGGAAGGGCTTTAGCTGGCCTGGCAAAGGCAGGACCTTAGGTGTTTCGACGATCTGCACTGGCGCTGGCGGATCGGCGTCTGGAAGCGCCTTCTCAAAGGTCATCTCATCATAGGGCGCTTCGAGATTGAGCTTGGTGGCGCATCCGGCAAGCCCAAGCGATAAGGCAAGGATGCTGGCCGACGCGAGCTTGGTGAGGACTTTGGAATTCATTTGGCGTCTCCAATGAGGTCGCGCGACCAGTTGAGGGAATGGACGTAGAGGCCGAGGGGGTTCTTCCGCAGCGTTTCGGCGTCTGCGGGCGGCTTGAGAACGGTGGTGACAAGACCCGTGAAACGCTCGGTCTTTGCGATCGCGCCGTTCTCGTAGGTGTTCTCCTTCCAGCGGATCTCGAAGCTGTCGCCAGACGCACGCACCACCGAGGTGACTTCGGTCGTCACCGTCTTGGACCCAATTTTTGTGAAGGGGTCGGCCTCCCGCGCGTAGTCGTTCAGCGCTTGAGCGCCGCGGTCGGTGACGAAATCGTAAGCGCGCAGCCAGTTCGCCCGGACAATGATCGGATCAATCGACAACGAACGAACATTCTCGATGAACCGCGCGAGAAAATGCGCGATCTGCGCATCTGACGGCTGATAGGCTTCGAGTGCCGGCCCGACTGCTCGGACTTCGCCGAGCCGATCGACCTCGACTACGTAGGGAACGACGCCCGAGCGGGCGATCTGGGTAAAGATCGTCAATCCAAGAACACCGGACAAGCCGATGGCCGTCAGCGCTGCCATACGCCAGTTGCTCGCCTGAACACGGGCAGAGCCTAGCCGCTCGTCCCAGACCTGGGCTGCCTTCTGGTAGGGCGTGACCGGCTCAGGCGTCTCGCCATAGCGAACGGACACGCGCTGAAAGGGATGACTTGCCATATCCTACTCCTCCCCCAGCTTCGGACCCGAAGAATGGCCGCCCTTGTCACCCTCCTTCAGGGTGTGAGCAGCGACCTGAGCTGCTTCCCTTGCGTGTCCCCGTGCTGACGACGGGGACGCGCGCCCCACCCCGGCGGCGCCGCTCGCAGTGCCGCCAGTGCTCGCGCTAGAGAGCTGGTCCACGGTTGCGGCTCGGGCAGACGTGCCCGCAGCCGAAGATGCTCCCGTAAGCGATGCCGCAGAGCGGACCGCAGCCATAGAACCGCCTGCCGCAACGCGAAGACCACCCGCGGCCGCCGCTCCGCCGCCGATCGCGATAGCCGCCGCGCCTGCCACCGTTCCAGCTGCCGCGCCGGCGCCAAGCTGGGGCGCGCCAGAGACCAAGCCCGCCGCGATTCCCGGGCCGAAGATGCCAAGCCCAAACAGCGAAAGGGCTGCAAGCAAGAGGCTCATCGCCGACACGATGTCGACCGGCCGCGTCAACGTGCTCGCGAGCTGGCCGAAGATGGTCGAGCCAATGCCGATGATAATTGCGAGCACCATCACCTTCACCCCCGAGGCGACCACGTTGCCGAGCGTCTTTTCCGCCAGGAATGCGGTCTTGCCCCATAAGGCGAACGGCACGAGAATGAAGCTTGCAAGCGTCGTCAGCTTGAATTCGATCAGGGTGACGAAGAGCTGCACCGAGAGGACGAAGAACGCGAGCACGATCAGGATCCAGCAAAACAGCAGGATCAGGATCGTTGGCAGGTTGGTCAGGACGTCAAAGCCTGAGAACTGGCCGGTTTCCTCCAAAAGAGGATGAGCGGCCGTAAACCCGGCAGAGGCGACAAAGCCCGGCCGCGCCAGGTCGGCGGCGCTTAAGCTTCCGCCGGATGCCTTTAGGCCGATGCTGGAGAATGACGCGAAGACGATATCAGCGAGGCTTTTGAAGTTGCCGATAATGAACGCGAAAGCGCCGACATAAAGTACCTTCTTGGCAAGCGTGACCAGGATGTGGTCGTCCGCGCGTATGCTCCAGGCAAGGCCGGCAAGCGTCAGGTCGATGCCGATCAACGTTGAACTCAAGAATGAGACATCGCCGGACAGAAGACCAAATCCAGAGTCGATGTAGCGCGAGAAGGTCTCGGTAAAGCGGTCAATGACGGAGAGATCAGCCATGGCGCCCTCACCTACTTGCCGCTGGTGTAGGCATGGCCATCGCCGATGAAGCGGGTAAATCGCTCCTTTGCGGCGGCCGACGACGCCTGCTGTTCGGCGGCACGCAACGTGTCCGCGCGCGCCTGCGTTGCCATGAGCGCCTGGGTCTGCAACGACTGCTTGATCTGGAGGCCAAGCAGTTCGTTGCCTGACTGTTGGGCCTGCAACGAGCCGACCGCCGCGGACGAATTCGCCATCAGCGTTCGAAGCGTCTGGCCGTCCTGGTCCAAGCCACTTACAATGGCGGATTGAACGGTGAGCGACTGCTTCAGTCCATCGTAGCTATTGTCCCAACGCGCTGTCGCGTCCTGCACCATCTTGTCCGACGAGACGGCCGCTGCGTATTCGCGAGGGTAAAACCGCCCAAAATCCTGCTGCGTCTTCTGAACGTCGAACGAGATGTTCTTTGCCTGACTGATCAGGCCATTCATCTGATTCATCGTCGAGGAGAGCTGGCCGACGACGCTTGTGGGCAAGCTCGTGAGGTTCTTGGCCTGATTGAGCAACGACTGCGCCTGGTTTTGAAGGCTTCTGACCTGATTGTTGATCTGCTCAAGCGTGCGAGCAGCCGTCAGGAGATTCTGGCTGTAGTTCGATGGATCGAAGACGACAACTTGCGCCCCCAGCCGGTGGGACCCGTTCAGCGCAATGACGAGGGACAGCGCTACAATTGCGCTCGCTTTTAGCGTCTGGCATGCGACAGGCGTGCCAAAGATCTTCAGCATGGATAGCTCCTCAGATGTTAGGATTGGGGTCAGGCTTTCTGGGTCTGTTCGAAGGTGCTGATCAGGTTCGCGGCCCAGTGCAGGTCTCGTTCGGCGAGATAGCGCTTGGCAAAATGATGGGGGCCCGAGCGGGACAGAACCGCGTCGATGGCACGCTGATCCTCAGGCGAGGATGCTGCGACGATCGCGAGCGCTACCGGTCCGAGGCCTAACTCGAACAGGCGGTTACCGGCGCGGGACTGCAGATAGTAGTCGCGCTTGGGAAACGCCTCCGAGATCAACCGAACTTGCGTGTCGTTCAAGCCGAACCGGCGATAGGTCTCGGTCTGGGTCGGCTCCAGTGCACGTGGATTCGGCAGAAAAATCCTGCTTGGACAGGATTCGATGATCGCAGGCGCAATCTGGCTGTCGGCGATATCGGCGAGCGACTGGGTCGCGAAGATGACCGAGACGTTCTTCTTGCGCAGCGTCTTCAGCCATTCACGAATGCGGCTTGCGAACAGCGGATCGTCCAGAAACACCCAGGCTTCATCCAGCACCAGCAATGTGGGACGGCCGTCGAACCGGTCCTCGAGGGTGTGGAAGAGATAGGTCAGAACCGGCGCCACCAGGCCTGGCAACGCCATCAGCTCTTCCATCTCGAAGGTCAGCACGTCCGCGCCGGAAAGACGGTCGGCGTCTGCATCCAGGAAACGACCGTAGGGTCCTTCGAGCGTGTAGGGCTGCAGCGCCTGCCGCAGGGCGTCGCGGGCAAGCAACGCTACGAGCCCGGTGATTGTCCGCTGGGAAACGGGCGCAGACCCGAGGCTTCTCAGCGCCGACCAGAGCGTCTCCTTGACATCCGGCGTTACGGTCACGCGCTCATGGGCGAGCACGCCGCAAAGCCAGTCGAGCGCCCAGAGCCTCGCTCCCTCCTCCGCGACATCCTTGAGCGGCTGGAATGCAATGCCGCCCTTGGCGCCCAGTTCATACCAGGCTCCTGATAACGCGAGCGTGGTAGCCCGTGCCGACCGACCCTTGTCAAACGTGATCAATTGGGCGTTGGGATAGCGCCGGAATTGAAGGGCGAGCATCGAAAGCAGGACCGACTTGCCCGCCCCCGTAGGACCGACGATGATCGTATGCCCGACGTCGCCAGCGTGGAGCGACAACCGGAACGGGGTCGAGCCTTTGGTCTTGGCGATCAGAAGTGGCGGTCCATCGAGATGCTCGCATCGTTCGGGTCCGGCCCATACCGCTGACAATGGGCACATGTGGGCCAGGTTCAGCGTATGAACGATGGGCTGGCGGATGTTGGCATAAGCTTGCCCCGGCAGACCGCCGAGCCAGGCCTCAACCGCATTGACGCTCTCACGGATCGCCGTGAACCCGCGGCTATTGATCACCCGCTCGACCGCGCGGATCTTCTCGTCTGCTTGATGCGAATCCTCGTCGCTTACGGTGACTGTCGTCGTGATGTAGCCGAAAGCAACCAGATCGTCGCCGAGCTCGGAGAGCGCCGCATCGGCGTCGAGAGCCTTGTTGCTGGCATCGGTGTCGAGCAGCGCCGCCTGCTCGTTGAACATGACTTCCTTCAGGATCGCACCGAGCGATTTCCGCTTGGCAAACCACTGCCGCCGATAGCGCGACAGCGTCGCGTTTGCCTGCGTACGATCCAACGGAATGAACCGGGTTGCCCAGCGGTAGGCAACGCCAAGCCGGTTCAGTTCGTCGAGCAGGCCCGGAAAGGTAACGTGCGGAAACCCGAGGACGGTGAGCGCACGCAGATGGCTCCGCCCGATGGCCGGAGACAATCCGCCGGTCAGCGGTTCGTCGCTCAGGAAGCAATCGAGATAGGCGGGAGTCTTGGGAACGCGGACCGGATGGCGCTTCGTCGAGACGCAGCTATGAAGATAGGTGAGCGTCTCCGTATCGTTGAGGGGCCAGATCTCGGGCAAGACCGACGAGAGCAGATCGATCGCCCGGTCGGTTTCCTGGATGAACAGTTGGAGGTGATCCCGGTAGCCCTGCTCGCTTCTTTCACGTCCTTGCTGGACGTCGATATCGGCGTCGTGATTGTCGCCAAATGTTGCATTCTCGCGTCGATCAGCATCCGCGGTCGATTGATCCCGACGAATGCGCCGACCTCTCCTGGCCGCGCGATCCTTCTCCGTTGGACGCTCGAGGAACAGGCCCTCAAGGCGCGAGATCCGCTCGGCCGGCGGCAAGTACATCAGGGTCAGATGCAGCACGCTTTCAAAATGCTGCCCGCTGGGGCGTGACGGATCCTCCCATGCTACGCCGGCGGGGCCTTCAAAGCCGGCGCGCCGTTCCTCATCGATCAGCCAGGATACCGGATCCGGAAACTCCGACCGCGGGTATTCGGAGGCCGCCATGCGCGTGGCATCAAAGAAGAGAGCCCAGCCTGAGCCGAAACGCTTCAGAACATTGTTGACGCGGGACGCCACGCTCATCAGCTCGGCCTCGGTCGCGCTGTCGAGATCGGGCCCGCGATAGCGCATCGTCCGCTGAAAGCTGCCATCCTTGTTCAGGATGACGCCCGGCGCGACCAGGCATGCCCATGGCAGCCAATCAGCGAGCCGATAGGCATTGCCGCGGAATTCTCTCAAGTTCAGCATGCGAGCCGGCCTTTGTGCTTGGTGTGACGGATGGCAACCTCGACGAAGGCTGGGTCGCGTTTGGCGAGCCAAACGGCAGCGCTGTGGCCGATCACCCAGAGGATGAGGCCTGCGAGCCAAAGGCGCAGGCCGAGCGCCAGCACGGCCGAGAGAGTCCCGATCAGGATGGCGGCGGCACGCGGGGCACCGCCGATCAGGATGGGCTCAGTCAACGAGCGGTGGAGGACAAGTTCAAAACCATCGGGACGCATCAGATCAGTGCTCCGCCGCCGAACGAGAAGAACGAAAGGAAGAAGGAGCTTGCGGCGAAGGCGATCGAGAGACCGAACACGACCTGGATCATCTTGCGGAATCCTCCGGAGGTGTCGCCGAAGGCAAGCGATATGCCGGTCACCGTGATGATGATGACGGCGACGATCTTGGCGACAGGCCCTTGGACGGATTCCAGGACGCGCTCGAGCGGGGCTTCCCATGGCATGCCCGAACCAGCGGCGTGTGCCGCCGTGACACTGAGGAGCATGCAAGTCGAGGCCACGCCGAGCTCGACTAGAGGCAAACCGCCGACCGAACAGAAGCCGCGAAGGCGCGAACGCACGTTTAGACGCAGTCGAATAGACATGTTGCAGTCTCCTTAAGGTCAGGGGCGATGGGCGGTGTTCGGAAGTCCGGGCGGGGTCTCGAGCAGGTAGTCGCCCGACGGATCGAGGCCTTTGAGCTCGGCGACGGCCTCAATGCGCCGCGCGGGCCCCCGGCCCTTGATGAAGACGATCAGGTCGATCGCCTCGGCAATGAGCCGGCGTGGCACGGTTGCGACCGCCTCCTGAATGAGTTGCTCAATCCGATACAGCGCAGCTCGTGCCGAGTTGGCGTGGACGGTGGCAATTCCGCCGGGATGGCCCGTATTCCAGGCCTTCAGCATGTCGAGGGCTTCGGCGCCTCTGACCTCGCCGACGATGATGCGGTCGGGCCGCAAACGCAGCGTGGAGCGCACCAGATCGGCAAGGCTTGCCACACCCGGCTTGGTGCGGAGCGTCACGGCGTCCTTGGCATCACAGCGCAGCTCGCGGGTGTCTTCGATGACGACCACCCGCTCTTCGAGGCCGGCGATCTCCGCAAGAAGCGCATTGGCGAGCGTCGTTTTGCCCGAGCCGGTGCCCCCGACGATCAGGATGCTGCGCGCTTCGGTGACCGCCGATGTCAGCACCTTTGCCATCAATGGCGAGGCGATCTGCGCCTTGACGTAGTCGGACAGTCGGAACGTGGTCGTTGCGGGTTTGCGGATCGCAAAGCATGGCGCGAGCGAGACGGGTGGCAAGACGCCTTCAAAGCGCTCACCAGTCTCGGGGAGCTCCGCCGAGATGATGGGAGACGAACCGCTCGCTTCCGCCCGCACGTGGCTCGCAACAAGCCGGATGATCCGCTCCGACTCCTGCGGCGTCAGAACGACGCCGGTGTCAGCGCGGCCTGTCCCGTGCCGATCAAGCCAAAGCCTCCCATCGGGATTGACCATGACCTCGACGACATCAGGCTCTTCCAGAGCAAGCGCGATCGCGGGTCCCATCGCGGTCCGCAGCATGCCGCGGCGTCGTTCGCGAGTCTCTGGCGAGAGGAGATCAGACATTGCCGACCTCCTCTCGCGGTGCCGGAGAACGCTCCGGCGGCTCACCCGTCGCGTTCGGCGCGCGGGATCCTGTATCGGCAGTTTGGGCAGCGCCCAGAGGGGCGCCCTCCTCTAGGTTCCGCATGAAGAGATCCGGTTTCGAGGCGCTGACGCGGTCCATGACGTCGGCGACTAGCCGGCCACCGGAGGCGACGCGTTTGCCGACCTGGGCGACAAACATCTCGAACCGCTCCCGGCCCAGCGCACGCGCGGCGTCCTGATCTTGCGAGGGCAGCGGCGGGGTGATGGTCAGGTAGTAGCGGATGAACAGCGCGATGGTCTCAGCCAGGATGCTCACGTCGCGGTCGGCGCGTTCCAGTTGCCGGCTCATCCGGTCCAACCTTCGGATCAGCGCCGCATCGCCGCTCGTGTCCCGCTCGGGGTTGAGGAAGCGATCCAGCGCGGCATCGACAATGGCCGATTTGTTGGCCCCGGGGCGCTTGGCTGCGAGCTCAAGCCGCTCTGCCACGCTGTCGGAGACATAGGCCGATAGTTTGGGTTTCATCGGGGATGCTCTTCAGAACGAGGGAAAAAGATCGTCGTCGTCGCGGGTGACCGCATGGGCTCGGCGCACGTTGCTTGACGCGCTTGCTGCCTGCTGCATCTGGCTGCGGTCGGCGGCGATGTCGGCCTCGTCGTCGAGCAATCGCTCCTCGAAGGCGCGAGGCTCGTTCACAGCCGGTGAGGCCTCGTCGAACAACGCCAGTTGCTGCTTGAGACCACCCTCCTCGCCGCCGGTCTGCATGAGTTCGCGATAAAGCAGGGTCGCAAGGCGAAGGTCGGTGGTGCGAACCTCGCCGCGCCAGTCGTTAGTCCGGGCCGGCGGCCGATCGGTATATTCGTCGCCCACCAAGTCTGGCGGCTTGCGCAGACGACTGACGAAGTTTGCGTCCTCATAGTGCCGCAGCTTGATCGCCCGGACCGGTGCCAGCCCCGAAACCAGCACGATGGCGTGGTCGGGCGGCAGCTGCATCACCTCGCCCGGCGTCAGCAAAGGACGCGCGGTCTCCTGGCGGCTGACCATGACGTGGCCAAGCCAGGGAGCCAGCCGGTGACCGGCATAGTTGCGCTGTGCGCGTAGTTCGGTCGCGGTGCCGAGGGCGTCCGAGATGCGTTTGGCGGTGCGCTCGTCGTTGGCGGCAAAAGCAATGCGGACGTGGCAATTGTCCAGGATCGCGTTGTTCTCGCCGTACGCCTTGGCGATCTGGTTGAGCGACTGCGCGATCAGGTAGGCGCGGATGCCATAGCCGGCCATGAAGGCGAGCGCGCTTTCGAAGAAGTCGAGCCGGCCGAGAGCAGGAAACTCATCCAGCATCATCAGGAGCTGGCGGTGCCTGCGGTCGCCTGCCTTGGTGTTCAGCGTCTCAGTCAGCCGGCGGCCGATCTGGTTGAGGATCAACCTGATCAGCGGCTTGGTCCGGCTGATGTCCGATGGCGGAACGACGAGATAGAGCGTGACCGGCTTGTCGGCACTCACGAGATCGGCGATGCGCCAGTCGCAGCTCTCGGTGTTTCGGCTGACGATGGGGTCGCGATAGAGGCCGAGAAAGCTCACGGCGGTCGACAGAACGCCAGAGCGTTCGTTTTCGGACTTGTTGAGCAGCTCTCGCGCAGTCGCGGCGACGACCGGGTGTACCTTCGGCTCGGCCTCGGTGCCAAGATGATTGGTGGCCAGCATGATCCTGAGCGTCTTCTCAAAGGACTGCGCAGGGTCGGCCAGGATCTCGGTGACCCGGGTGAGCGTCTTTTTCTCTTCCGCATAAAGGACGTGAAGAATGACACCGACCAGAAGCGAATGACTGGTCTTTTCCCAATGGGTTCGGCGTTCGAGCGCCCCTTCGGGATCGACCAGGATGTCGGCAATGTTCTGGACGTCGCGGACTTCGGCCGCCCCTTTGCGCACCTCAAGCAGCGGGTTGTAGCGAGCGCTTCTTGGATCGGTCGGATTGAACAGGAGGCAATGCGAGAACGTCGAACGCCAACCGGAGGTCAATTCCCAGTTTTCGCCCTTGATGTCGTGGACCACCGCAGACGAGGTCCAGGACAGCAATGTGGGCAGCACCAGTCCCACGCCCTTTCCCGACCGTGTCGGAGCAAAGCACATGACGTGTTCCGGTCCATCATGGCGCAGATAGTTGTTCTCGAGCCGCCCCAGGAACACGCCCTTCGACGCGAACAGGCCAGCGGTCTTGATTTCCTTCGGCGTAGCCCATCGAGCCGAACCGTAAGTCGTCACCAATTGGCTTTGGCGGGCGCGCCACACCGAATTGACGATCGCAAACATCGCCCCTGCAATGCCGCCGGCTGCGGCGATGGCTCCTCCCTCCTCGAAGATCTTGGGCGCATAGGCCTCGTAGGCAAACCACCATTCGAACAGCCGCCAGGGCAGATAGACCGGATAGCTGACGATCAAGAACCAGGGCTCACCCAGCCGCTGCTGGTAGCCGAGAGCCGCGGCGGTCCATTGCGTCGCGCTCCAGGTCGACGCGACAACGATGCCGAGGACGACGGCAATCTGACCGACATAGATTTTTGCTGGAAACATCCGGCTCGCCCCACCCACTCACCCCACGTGAGCGGCGCGATGAAAGGGGCGAATGCGCTTAGCGTTCAATCGAAATAAAAATCGCGTCCGGGAAGCGAGAGCAATGTCGATGAGGCGTGCGAGAGGCGAGAAGGATCTGCGTCAAATCTCGGCCGAGATGACCCAACGCCTCAACAAAAGGTGAGTGACCAGCTCAATTTGGATGATCCTTCGCGGACAGCGGCGCGCCGAACGCAGGTTGCCAAGGTCAGGGGCGGAACCAGCCAAACAACGCAATTGATGGGCCAGGCGCGCCGATTCGGCACGAAATCACGGTTAATTCCTGTTATACTCACTTCGCGGAGTGAGTATAAACCCGCTGGACGCCCGGTTTGATGCCAATTATACTCAATCCGCAAGCTGAGTATAAACTCGGGAAACGACCATGCCTGCCCCCACCCTCGTCGCCCAGACGACCTATGCCGAGCTCCTTGAGCGCACCGCCAACGCCGCCTTTCAGGATGCGTTCGCGGCGGCCGGCTCGTTCACGGCCAAGAGCATCAACGGCCGCAGATATTGGTACTTCCAGACCGGCACCGGCGCCGAGCGGTCTCAGCGCTATGTCGGGCCGGAGACGCCGGAACTCCTGGAGCGCATCGCCCATCACAAGGAAATTCGCGAGGACGAACGCGAGCGCCGGGCGCTTGTGTCCACCCTGGTCCGCTCGTTCAGTTTTCCCCGTCCCATTCCCGAGATCGGCGACGTCATCGCAGCACTTGCCAAGGCTGGCGTATTTCGCCTTCGCGGCGTGCTCGTCGGAACGATCGCCTACCAAACCTATGCTGCGATGCTTGGCGTTCGCCTCTCCGCCGGCTCGCTGCAGACCGGCGACGTCGACATTGCTCAGTTCAAGAATGTCTCGGTGGCGGTCGAGGACTCCACGCCGCCCGTTCTGGACGTGCTGAAGGAAGTCGACAAAACCTTTCGTGCCGTCCCTCACGTATCTGATGGCCGGCGCGTGACGAGCTACGCCGCCAAAGGCGGCTTGCGCGTCGACTTTCTCACGCCCCACGAGGGCAAGGAGACGGGCCGTCCCCAAAAGCTACCTGCCCTGCACACGGACGCCCAGCCACTGCGCTTCCTGGACTTTCTGATCCGCGATCCTGAGCCGGCGGTGATCCTGCATGGCGCCGGCATCTACGTGCACGTGCCGGCTCCTGCGCGCTACGCTGTCCACAAGCTCATCGTCTCCCGTAGGCGCCCGGAAGGGTTGGCAAAACGCGACAAGGACCTGCAGCAGGCCGAGGCCTTGCTCGCGGTTCTCGCCGAGAAGCGGCCCCAGGAGCTGAAATCTGCCTGGGAGGAGGCCCATGGCCGCGGTCCCAAGTGGCGCCAATTGATGCTCGAAGGACTGGCTTTGCTTGCTGGCTCCGTTCGTGACGTGGTGCTCAAGACCATTGGCGCGCCTCGCTCGGTCATTCCCGGCATCGATCTCTCCTTCGACAATCCGCCTGCTCGCTATGATTTCAGCCGCGACGTCGTGACCTTCCAGGGCCAGGCACTCGGCGGCGCGGTCAACTGCGCGGTCAGCCGCGAGGCGCTGGACGACCATTTCGGTGCCGACGGTCTCGGGCAAGAAGGTCGGCTGCAAGCGTTCCTCAAGAACAGGTCGAGGATCGAGGAGATCGTTCGCGCCAAATATCTCACCTCCCCGGTCGACGAGCCCGGCGCCCTTCTGGTCAAGACGTCCGATGTCGATCATTTTTCGACGCAACGAGCACCCAAACGGAAGTAGGCCCTTCGTCATCGTCCAATCCCGCGCTTCATGCCGATCGACCACGATATGCCCTCCCCGCCGACCTGACCGGTGACCAATTGTCCGCGGGCTCGCTCCAGCACAGGCCGCCACGGCACCAGCACGAACTCATGGGATCGCTCGATCAGGGCGAACCGTCCACTGTTCAGCGTCAGCATCCGCCGGTAGACGCCGTCGATCTTGTCGCCGGCCTTCGCATCGAGGCGTTCAAGGCCGGTGCGCGCGGATATCTCCGCAGCGGTCCGTGCCAGCTCGCGTGTCTCGAGGGTCTTGAGCATGTTCCGCGCGAAACGCACCTGTCCGCCTTCCTCTCGTGCCAGCCCCTGCTCGATCAGCCATTGCCGTCTCGCTCGCAACGCGGTCTCGACTTCCGCGCCAAAGCCGGTCGACGCGAGTTCAGCCGGCTCCTTCCCAACGAGCTTACGATCGAGCCAGGTTGCACCCAACGCCTGCGGCAGATCCTCCAGCCTTTGCCATGAGAGCACCGCGACCCGCACCGGACTACGCGATTGCTGAAGTTTCTCGTACCGAAGCGCCCGGTCGAGATAGTCCCGCCCCACGCTCCAGCTGCCGTCGGCAAGACGGCTTACCAGCCCTTGGCGCCGCATCGCCTCCAGGCGCCGCACGTGCGATCCGACATATTCGCCGGAGGCCTTCGGATCGAATTCTCGATGCAGACGATCGCTGTAAATACCGTCATGCATGTTGGCTATCTCTGCGATCGTCCGGTCGGTTGCGCGCGGTTCGGCAACGCGCGATCTGAGCTCCAGAATCGTGTTCCGGACAGGTGGCTCCTCATTGGCACCGAGGGTACCGAGCTCGGCATAGTGCGTTCGGCCGTCCACCCCATCGATGACGACATAGCGGCGTTCCGTCAGTTCGTCAGCAAACCCTTCGCCAACGACCCGCCCGACCAGGCTATGAACGCCTCGTTCCGGATCAAAGATCGTGTAGTCACCGGCCGCCCGTGCAATTCCCGCAGCGGCCATCTCACGGTGCATGGTCTTGATGATGTCGCCCCGCTCCCCCATGCGTCTGAGCTTTGGCTCGAGCTCGGCGTCGATCCGCCACCGGCCGGGCTCATTCTCCTCTGCCAAGCCCATGCGCTCCAACGTTCGCAGCCGTCCAATCCGCGCCGTTTGCCAGAAGGGTTCCCGTCCTGACAGCGCACCCAGCTCAAGAACTCCGCCTTGAGCATCTCGCAGGATGCTCCGGTCAAGCCGCGTGAGCCGCTCGGCCGTGATCTCCTGCTGAAGCTTGCGAGCGACCTCGATCTCTGTTTCAGGGCCGAGCTCTCGCGTGATGAGCTCGGCCGCCCGCGCTCGAAAGCCGTGAGCGATGTAGTCGCGGGCGATGACGAGGTCGTTTCCATCGCCGTCCTTGCCACGCAAGACGATGTGCGTATGGGGATGGCCGGTGTTGAAATGATCGGCAGCAACCCAGTCGAGCCTGGTGCCGAGGTCCTGCTCCATCTGCCGCATGAGGTCGCGGACGAACGGCTTCAGGTCGGCCAGCTCTGCGCTGTCCTCCGGCGCCACGATAAACCGGAACTGATGGCGATCCCCCGTGCTGCGTTCCGTAAAGGCTTTGCTATCGGCGCGATCATTGCTGGCGTCGTAAAGCTCCCCTGGCTCGTCTTCGCGCGTGACACCGTCGCGTTGGACGTAACGAAGGTGGGCTCGCATGGCACTTAAGTCACCTGACTTGATCCGCACGATCCGTGCCTTGACTACGACACGGCGCTGGCCCTGGCTTTGTCCGCGCCCGGCCAACACCGCCCCCTGCGCATGGCCGCGGCCGATGCGGCCACCGGTAAACGACGTACCCGCCCGCGCGCTGGCACCAGCCTTCGACGCCTCCTGGCGGACGCGCCGAAGATAGCTATCCGCCCTTTTGGCTTTGCGGTTGCCAATCCGCCCGAGCTTCACTTCGAATTCGTCGTCGACCTCGCGCATGGCATGCATCCGCCGTTGGGAGAAGCTGCCGATATGTAAAGCCGACGAGCGCTCGCCAAGACGCAGACGCAATTGCGCAAGAGCGCCATGGCGTTGGGGCGAACCTGTCGACAATGAAGATCCGGAGAGCGCCAAATCTTGGATGTGCAGACAACAACTTAAGCGCCCCGTGGCGCCAGTGCTTTTATCTTGCCCTCCCGCTTCGCTGTCCGTTGATCTCAATGGAAGAGCTTGCTTGACCGCAGCTTCGCTATCTGCCCGAACAAAGGCTCAGCGGCATGCTAGGGGAAGGTGCGCGCCCCTTTTCTGATACGCACGATCGTTGCCATGGGCAACTTCAATTATCTGGATTCCAGGTCCAGAGCGGATGCGCCACGCCCAGGACGTCGCAGCGCAGCACCGGGCCGAAGTATCGCGAGTCGAACGAATGAGGGTGCGGCTGCAGCAAGAAGAACTCTCCTTCAACAAGCCGCAAGCAGCCTTCCCAGGTTGGCAGGGGCCGTCCCCCTCGATCGTTCTGAAGCACCTCTACAATGACCTTTCCATTAACCAAGATTGATTCGATCGGTGCTCTGGCGCGGCACACTTCATCGCCGCCGGCCGCAGCCACCTGCTTCAGAAGGGGTACGGGCCGCGGCAAAACGCCATGCGCGATGATCAAAAGCTCAATAGCCGGCGGCGGTCTGAACAGCGCCAGTTCACCGTGCGCGGGCAGCCGTTGCTCCAGATAGTAGAAGCCGAGTGGCGCGCTGCCCGAGGCATTGTAGATCAAAAGCGGCATCCCGCTCGCGAAGGAAATCAGCACTGCGATGATGCTGGCGCACATGGCCGAGAGCACGGCCAGTTGGCGCCAGCGACTTGCGCGATCAATCAGCATCGGAGGTTGACCTCCGCTTATTGGCTTGCGAATATTCGATGAGGTCTTCGATATGATAGCGGACATAGCGTCCGTGCTTGCGGTAGGCAGGCCCTCTACCGTTCACCCGCATTTTTTCAAGGGTATTCTTGGTGAGGCGCAGCCAGGCGGCAGCCTCTACCGTGTTGAGAAACGGCTTATCGGACCCTTTGTCGTCAGTCTTCGTCATTTCCGAGGCTCCTTCTCACCTAAATCGTCAAGCACGAGACGTGAGAAGAAGCGTCGTCACATTAGCAACCTGATTGGGAGTGGCGAATGCGGCAGGGGCTGTTTCGCCATCCTGCGAAAGCAAGTCTCGTCAAGCAGCCGCGACAAGAAACGGCTAGCTCAGGAGATCGCGATAGCCGCCCTTCATCAATTCGGTTCCCTTGGCAACAAGCCGTCGCGTGCGATCCTTCAAGAATTGACTATGCCCGTACCATTCCTCCGCAACTTTTTTCTCCCCGAAGATCGCGATTGCGATCTGGCGGTAGGTCTTGCCCTCCAGGCTTTCATCGAGCGCGATCAGGGCGTGGTGCATACGTTCGTCGCTTGCGAATGGCGGCGTTTGTATTGTCCTCTGGCCAGGCTCGGTGAAACGCTTCAGGCGCTTCAGAAGTTCGATTTGCGCGGAGAGGTCGCCGAGGCCATGGAGCTCAAAGACCGGCGCAAATGCCGCAGTCAGGGCATGAAGACCGCGGATTTCGAGGGGGACATGAACGCCCGCTCCCTTCACCAACACCAACGGGACCTCGTCGACACCGATGACCGCCATTCGATTGAACTTGAAGTCCGCAAGCGTAGACGGGGGCGTGTTTTCGTTGCCATTTTGCCTTTGGGTGTTGAGGCGGATCACCCGCTTCAGGGCATCGACGTGCCAGAACACCGGTGCCTGCCGGGCGCATAGCGCGGGGTCGGCAAAGGCATAAAGTCCCCATCGTTCGGCGCGAGGAAAGCGTCGTCGCAGCCGCAACAGCCACGTCCCATCGCTAAGTCTGATGTACGGCAGACGTCGGGGAACGGAGCCTCGCCACTCGGCGATATAGTCTTTGTTCCGGCGCAAGAACTCCCACGCCCAGTCGCATGCGTCATAGCCCGCCGGATCAAGGCGAGCGACGCCATCGCGCGTACGGCGGTACGAAGACATGACGGGATGGTTCAGGGCCTGCCCCAGGGATAGAAAGCACTTCGGATTGCTGATCGTTTCGGCCAAATGGGGCAACAGAACGGCCCAGCGGGTGCTTTGGGCGCCGATTGGATCATTCCGCCAGTGTCCAAATCATGCCCGCGCAAGTTTCTGCTGGTATCTTTGCGGATCGCCCAACACCGGATCACGTAATGCCAATCGGCCGTGGTTGCGAGAATCCTTCTCTCGCCCCCGTGCTCACCCCACGGCAGACACTCGAACGCGGTAGCCTCACGAACAAGACGTCTCAATGTCAATCTTGCATATTCTGTGGTACGCTTTCTCGTGTGCGGGCCGATTCCGGTCTGCGCAGTAAGCGATCTCATTTGAGATTTAACGGAGGGGCATATGGCCAAGAAAGCGAAGAAGGCGAAGAAGACCACCGTGAAAAAGGCCAAAAAGAAGAAGATGAAGAAGTAAGTCTTCAACGACCTTCTGCTCGTTCCTAGCAAGATGTCTGCTGCGGCAACGTTTGCAATAGTCGACCTCGCTTTGGTCTGAATGGATCGATCAATGGTTGGGCCGGACCGCATGGCGCCTTGGGCACTGTGCAGTCCGGCCCTAAGATTCTTACAGCCTTTCTGGCAGCTCTGCCCTGAGTTGGCCGACGCCTCTAATGCATTCCATTCATCACCGTCACGACCTTCGATAGCAGGACGCCGGTCGAGGTGAGCGCGGCAAGGCTGATAATCATTTGCGCCATGCAAGTGCGCTTAAGCGTCACCGTTTCTGGCTCGGGAAACAACATGAACGGACTCGCCATCGTCAGCTCCGTGAAGTGGTGAACGCGTTTGTAGTGGCCGAGAAATAGGGTGAGTCGCGCCGATCGCGATGCAGTATATTTGTTGCCCATATGGTTGACTCTTCACCGACTCGGCTGCGGCGAACTCGGGGGAACGAATTGAGATGCCGCGCCGAATCGGTTGGCTTAAGTTCAGGTAAACAAAAGATTAACGGCTTCCGTCGCGCGGCTAAAAGGGCCCCGCCCGAGTGGGTCGGGCGGGGCTTCGGTGGAGAGAACCTTAGTCGCCGTTCTTCCGCGGCCGCGACCAGAGCAGGGTATGATCTTCGTCTTCATCCTCGAACAGGTTCGCGTAGATCGGCGCGTTGAACGAAGGATCATCGAGCTTGAGCGAAAGGTAGTCGCGGCCCTCCTCTGACCGCTTCGACCAGGCTGCCCCGATCTCGGCCCGGCCGACATAGACGCGGTGGCTGGGCGCGTTCTCGTTGGTGCGATTGGGCTCGGCGACGATGCGGACGCCCTTCGCTTGCACGCTCAGCGTGACGATCTCGCCCTGAAAATCGTTGCCGATCTTCTTAAAGGAACCGATGTTAGCCATGTCACTTCTCCTTGAGTTTTCGAGCCCGCGACCACCGCGGCCTCGATGGTGATCGAGAGGCCGAATGACGATCGGCGACGCACCCGCTCGCGGGCCGGAGCGTAGCGGAGGACGCTAGCCGGAAGACTTTCTTGGCTCGCGAGGAATGGGCGTCAGCCCAGGGGAAGAAAGTCTGAACGGCGGCGTTGCGGCTCAGACGATCGAGGCGGAGCCGGTCTTCGGCTAGATCAGCCATCAAGAGGCAAGGTGCGTCCGTGCGCTGAACAGCCTTAAGGAGACGGGGCGGCGGACGTCGGTCGTCCTGTACAAGAGATCGATAGGTTCAGGCGAAGAAAGGAAACAACGTGCGGGAAAAGTCGGGCGTGGGCCGCCCCGAAATAGCCGTTAGAGAACGCCCGCCCCGACACTAACAGAGTTGCCGATATGGCATAATGGCCGTGTAGTGCTCTGAGGAGACCACCCCTGCCTGCGATGCCGATCATTGGCGATCTCGACGCGCCTAATGATTGAGGAGAACCCTGGGCGCCGAGCCGAAGGGCTATAGCCGTGCTAGCCGCGAGAACTGGTTGACGTTCGGTTCGCCCTGCCCTGACTGACTGCAGCGGGCCAAGCTCGGCCAAGACGGTCATGCGCGCCCGCCCCCGTGTCACCGATCAAGATCGAACCGATGCAGCCAAGGATCTCGTGCCAGCGCGGGGATGGCACTCCAACATACGATATCCGAGAATCACATAATAACGGCAACGGCGGCCGAAATGGTAAAGACTGCCGCGATGGCTGCGCGCAAGACAAATGACCGTGCGGAGGCAAAGGTGATCTGACCGATGAGGAGCATCATCGCGGCGGGAGCGATGCCGACGAGCAACTCGCCGATGGCGCCCGCACTATGAAATACCATCACGCCGGCAGTGAACCTAACCAGGAATGAAAGGGAATCTACAGCGAGAGCAGAGATCTGAGCAGAATAGACCGACGCGAAGGTATTGAGGAAGTCCGAGAGCAATTCGCGCCTTCCACGATCACCTGGACGCGAGGTTACTCAAGCCGGAACTAGTTAGGAGTGCGGCTCACTGTCTAACCACATTCGAGGTGGCGAATGTGCTCGGGGGCGCAATTGCGTCGGTTACGACGCTTGCCCTATCCAGGGAGATTTCGAAATCGGCATGGACGGCGCTCACGCGCCGCCATCCCCAAACTTCCAGACCGGGATACCGAGTCGTTTCGCCTTGTCGGCGAGATTGCTCTGGATGCCAGTGCCGGGGAAGACCATGACGCCGATCGGCAAGATCTCCAGCATCGCGTCATTGCGCTTGAACGGTGCGGCCTTGGCGTGCTTGGTCCAGTCGGGCTTGAAAGCAATCTGGGGCACCTTGCGATTGGTCGCCCATTTGGCGGCGATCAGTTCGGCGCCTTTCGGCGAGCCGCCATGCAGCAGCACCATGTCAGGATGCTTAGAGTGGACCTTGTCAAGTCGATCCCAGACCAGATGATGGTCATTGAAGTCGAGCCCACCGGTTAGGGCAATTTTGGGGCCGGCCGGCAGCAACAGTTCGGTCTCTGCCCGGTGTTTGGCGGCGAGGAAATCCCTGGAGTCGATCATCGCCGCAGTAAGCTTGCGATGATTGACCAGTGATCCAGAGCGAGGACGCCAGGGCGAGCCGGTATGGACCTGGAAGCGCTCGATGGATTGATCGCGGAAGAGCTCCATGCAGTTGCGACGTTCGACCAGCGTGATGCCTTCGGCCGTGAGCCGCTCGAGTTCGACCGATCTGATTTCCGAGCCGTCCTGCTCACGCTGGCTCTTCCGCTGTGCTTGCTCGTTGGCGTCGAGCTCGCGCTCGATGCGCTCTGTTGCACGGTGGAACAGGTTGACCGTCGACCAGAGCAGGTCATCGAGATCCGGCTCTAGGCGAGTGTCGCTTAGGGTTGCGACGAGGGCGTCGAACATATCGGCGACAGCGCCCGCGATCATCTTGCCTTCGGGAAGCGGCCTCGGGTCTGGCTCGTCGTTCAAAGGACGGTAGCCAAAGAGCTGAAGTTCGCTAATGACGTGATCAATCGGGGATGAGCCCTGCGTTGGTTCGAAATCGAGGTCGTTGCGATCGGATGTCATGGTCGAGGTCCTTTGCCCGGATCGGCCGCGCCCATCGCGGCCTTCGTGCGATCACCTGAGAGCGAGCGGAACGGATCAGAACCCGAAGCGAAGCGAAGGGCCGCAGCGACAGCGGAGGATGGCGAAGTCCGGCTATTTTGTTTCGCGATGCAAAGGCGCGTGGCCGGGCCCCCGCGAAGCTTTCTTCGCGGGGTGAACACCGCCGGCGGAAAATAGCCGGGCGCAGCCATTGCCGGTCCGTCCCGGTTGCTGTCCGATCGCCCTCTAGAAGGCCAGGGCGCGGCCTCTCCTGGGCACCATGGACCTCCCATCGATCTGCCGTGACGACGGCGCCAGCAACGCCGGCTTTAACCCTCCTCCGCCATCACCAAGAAGCGGGTAAAGTCCTGCGGCGCGAGCTGAATGCGCATGGCCGCTCGAAGCTCGTGGATGCCGAACGTGCGGAGATCCTCATTAAAATCTCCCAACCGAGGAGACAAAGCGATCGCCACGATACCAGCAGCCTCCGAGCGCTGCCTGAGGGCAGCCGTCGCTGCGTCTCCCGCCGCATCCGCATCCCGGACGATGTAGAGGCGACGCAGCGTCGGCGGGAGCAGCATGGCAGCTAGGTGATTGGCCGATAATGCGGCGGCCATTGGCAAGTTAGGCAGTGCGCAGCGCAGCGACAGGATGGTTTCGATCCCTTCGCCCGCGACAAGCACATCATACGCCGTACCGAAACGAACTGCGTTGCCGAGCAGATCGCCCATTGCCCTTCGTGGTGTGTCGATCGGCGCCTTGCCGAGCCGGATCGGGTCAAAACCCTCAGGATTAAGCCAGGTCCGGTGCGCGCCTGTTATCCGGCCGTCGAGATCGGTGACGCGGGCAATCATTGCAGGCCAAATCTCGGTCCGCGCGTCCTCATCCGGCCGATAGTAGCAGCGTGGGTGGAAGCGCAGGCTCGCTCCGTAGTGCAGCTCGAAAATGGCGCGTCCGCGCAAATATGCCTCCACGAGGGTCCCCTCGATCGGCCGAGATATCGCGAACAGCCGCCGCGCCGCTTCCGGCGATCCTGCCTTTACTGTAGCGCGGACGGGCTTCGTTGGGAGATCCGGGTGCGGCCGAGGCAGCTTAAGGAAGCGCGTTGCCTCGTCCACGACATCGCGGAATTCTATGAAGCCGCAGGTTTCGCGGATGATGTCGAGGAGATCACCATGTTCGCCCGTGGCGGCGTCGGTCCATTTGCCCGCAGGTCCCTTCGGAGATTTCTGTAACCGCACGAACATCGAGCGGCCTGGCGTGTTGCGGACGTCGCCGACCAGCCAGTAGCGCCCCACGCGCCGACCATTGGAGAGATAGTGGCGGCATACCGCCTCGGCCTCGCGCGCGAGGCGGTATGCCAGTTCGGAAGCATCGAACAGCATCAGGCGGCCTCGCAGTGGGCAGGCTCTTCCGCCGGGGTCAAGGCGAGATCAGGCAAGAACGCGAGCAGATAATCCGCGACTTTGCTGGCCTGCGAAGCGGCGCGGACGATTGCGCGATGGTCTTCGCGGAGCACCTCAAGCCACGAACCAATGTAGTCCGCATGCCGCACGGTCGGCACGATGCCGAGCGAAGCACAGCAGAATGCGGCGGATATCTCCGCGATGATTTCCTCGAAGGCGTATTTCTTGGTACCGTAACTTCCGGATAGATCCCGGTTGAGCCGAGAGGAATGGCCGCTGGCATGAGCCAGCTCATGCAGAGCCGTGCGGTGCCAATTGATCGGCTCAAAGTAGGCGGCCGGAAATGGCACCTGAACGTAGTCCTCAGAGGGACAATAGAAAGCTCGGTCACCGCCGATCCGAAGATCGATGCCGCTGGCACTAATCAGCGCTTCGACTTGTGGCTCGATCATGTGAGGTAACGGGAGAGGCGCCGTCGTCGACACCTTGGCTGGCAGCCCGTCACATTGGTCGGTATTGAACAGCGTAAAACGTTTCAGAAAGGGAATCGCTTTGGTTTCGTCGGCGGCCTCAATCGCCCGCTTCCTCTCCTCTTCGGGCACGAAGCGGTCAGCATAGACGACGGTCGTTCCTCGCTCTCCTTTGCGGACGTGGCCACCCAGAGACAATGCCTGCCGGAAGGTGAGCCAGCTCTGGCCGGAGAAGCCCCGCTCGACCACAGCGCCCCATAGGATCAGGATGTTAATGCCGCTATATCGCCGATGTGTTGCTGCATTGTGAGGCATGGCAAGCGGCGCCTTCGCCGCGGCCGTTCCCCACGGCTGTACCCAGGGCACACACCCCGCCTCTAGCTCGGCAATGAGTCTATTCGTGATCTCGTCATAAAAATTAGCCCGGCCGGGGCTGCTCTGCGAAACTTGATTGTGGCTGGACATCGCGGTTCTCCGCGACGGGCACCGCGAGCCTCTCTCGCGGCTACAAACCCGTCACGGCAATCCAGGCCGCCACTCTTGCCTCTGGAGGTCTCCTCGTCTCGGCCATCTCGGTGGTCTGGACACTGAATGCGATCCAGAGTCCCATCTTTCTCAAAGCCCAGGTCGTGGCTAGACGGTCGTTGCTGACCTCCCAGGTGACCATCCTGGCGCTGCCGCTTACCGCGATCACTCTGCTGGCGCGAGACCCGCAGACCGGCTGCTAGTGACTTGCGGTTGGGTGCCGTACCTGGTGGCGGCCCGTTCGCCGGCGTCACCGTGGACCGCCCCGGCACCGGTGAATCCTGTTTATCGCCATCTTGGTCATGGCGGCAACGCTGGCCTGAATTCCGCTGCTGGCCGGCCTCGGACACCTCGGAATGATCCAGCTGTGTACGGCGACGGCGCTGGTCGGGTGGTGGCGGTGAACGCCGAGATGACCTATCCGGTGTGCGTACCAACGCTGGTGGACCGGACTCGGCTGGGTCCAGGCGGAGAATTTGTTGGAGCTCAGCCAAGCGAGCGCGTTGGCAAGTCGGCGCGGAGAACGCGCTCACCAGCCAGCCGGCCAGGAACGGGCCCGCTTGCAGAAACGGGGTGCCGAACACAGCTTAGCCTTCGGCCATATGGCCGAGTAGCTGGGTCGAGCCGCCCGCTGCGCGCGCGGGCGAACGCAGCGGCACGAGCGTCAGCAACGCAGCACCGGGCAGGAAACAGGTTCAGTCGGCAGGATCACACAGGCAGTCACGTTGGCGACTGGCACCTTCATCTTTTGGTACAACGCATATTCGGCGGTCTTCCTGCTGCACGAAAGATCTGGGTTTGGAGGGCGGGACTGTCGGCATGGTGCTCGGCATCGGTGCACCTGTGGCGTCGTCGGCGCAGTCACCGCACCGTGAGTGGGACGCGTGATCGGCCTCGGGCCGGTGCTGATGGTAGCGCTGGCGCTCAGCACTGGAAGCATGAGCCTGGCTGCCTTCTCACCCGGCCGTGGTGGTCCGCGGTAATGTGCGTCGCACTGTCTCAGTTCCTGCTGTCGGTTGGCCAGGAGATTTACAACGTGCAGCAGGTCCCCATTCGGTACTGCGCTAGCCAGGCGCCGGCTGCAGGGCCGGGTGAACGCGAGCATCCGGAGCGTGATGTGGGGGCTGGCGCCACTAGCTCGCTGGTCGTCGGCGCGGCGGGTGCCGCATTGGGCCTCTGTGCCACGTTGCTGGCCAGCAGCGTGCTGGACGCGGCGGCGGTGCTGTGGATCTGGTGGTCGCCGCTGCGCCACACGCACAGTTTGCGTCTCTGACCAGCAGACGGAACCGCTTATGAAGATCAAAACACTGGGCGAGCTTGGTCTTGGCCTGCACCGCTGGCTCGGTGGCGGATCAACGTGCCCGACCCTGACGGAATCGGTGCGGCCGCTTGCGCTTTAAGCAGCCGGCCCTTCTCGCCGTCTTGCACGTCGCCGGGATGGGCAGGACGGCAGATCTTCTGTGCTTACGAATGGACTTAAGCAGTTCGCATTGATCAGAGCAACTCCGATTGGTTTGAGACCCGTGCGATTATGTCCGCAGACTCGCCGATGCCAGTTGTGCAAGCGGGCCACAGCAGTGCGAGACTCCGATCCGCGCCCTTTTCGCAGAAAGCCGCGATGATGACGCGCAGAACAACCTGAGAGCTCTGCTCTAAAAATCGGACTCCCGCTCAATGGCTTGGCCAGCTCTTCACGGACGACTGCCGGTGACCAAGCCATAGAGGGACACCTTGTGCGGCTCGGAGCTAGTCCGGCCGCTCGCGCACCAAGAAAACCTTTCGATGAATACCTAAGCTCGCGGAAGCGATACCTCTTCTCGAGTCATAGTCTGCGCATCGTAAATTCTGACCTGAAGCATTGGAAAGCGCTTCTTCAGATCTTCTGCCCCTGCCTTTGCTCCGACTTTGGTCATAAATTCGGCTTTCAATCGGCCATCCACTTCGAGCGCGTAGCCTGACGTGGGCAGTTTGTGGGCGGCAGCAACCATTTCGTGTCTCGTCTCGCATTAGGACTGTGGAGGACAATAGCCTACCGTGAGTCGCTCAAATCGCGCTAGGCGGCAGAATGACTGTCTGTGAATCGTTACGAAGCGGCAATTTATGAACAACCTGGCCTTCCGACCTTAGATAGTCGGGGAATTCCCTCGTTTCTTCGCAGAGATAAGAACAATGGATGCCACAAGTTCCAGCGTGGATCGCGGCACTTGTAAGAGGAATTGCCCAGGGTGGATACCGATCATGCACATCGCAGATATCGAACATGGCCGCCGCCGATGGGAAACAGCCAGCGATGGAGCGCTCGGGCCCACACTAAAAGCGCCAAGGTCAGGAAGCTTGGCGCGACGAACATGAGTAAGAGCTCAAGTAACCGAATTTGCAGTGGGACCTGGACCGCTATTTCGCCGAAGTCGCGCGCTGGCCAGCCGGATCAGCAGGCCCGGCCGTGGTATTAGCCGACTAATTGAAGCGGAGCTTTAGTTACCGATGCACCAGACAGGTTCCTATAGATCGAGCCTTCTGAGAATGCCGGTCCGGGAGCTGAACTCCAGTTGTACGTTTGAAGCCATTATCGCGTTTCGAGATGCGAACCACTCATGTCCGAAGGCGACACGGACGCACGCAGCAACTACGAGCGGCATCAACATGGATGGGAGAGAAATTGACGATCTGCTCGGGTTTGGCTTCCACAGAACGGACATACCAAACACGGCCCATAGCTGCCACCCGCGACTTGGGCGTTGCCCGCCTACTCTACGGTTACCGATTTCGCGAGATTGCGTGGCTGATCGACGTCCGCTCCCATTAAGACAGCGGTATGGTAGGCCAAGAGCTGCACCGCAATGGCATAGATCATGGGTGTAAAGGTTGCAGCGACGTCTGGCAGCACAATGGTCACGAGCGAATCCACCGTCGCTTCCGAAGCCCCTGTCGCATCGGTCATGAGGATGATGTTGCCACCACGAGCGGCGACTTCCTGCATGTTTGAGACGGTTTTTTCGAAAACCCGGTCGTAAGGAGCGATCACCACCACCGGCACGCTCTCGTCGATCAGCGCAATCGGGCCGTGCTTGAGCTCGCCGGCGGCATAGCCTTCGGCGTGAATATAGGAGACTTCCTTCAGTTTGAGCGCGCCTTCCAGCGCCAGGGGAAACGACGTGCCGCGGCCGAGATAGAGCACAGCGCGCGATTTGGCGATATCGCCCGCGAGCTTCTCGATCTGCGGTTCGATCGCGAACGCCTCAGCGATCAGTCGCGGAACTTCGATCAGCTCACCCACGAGCTTCAATTCATCGATGTCGGACAATTCTCCGCGCCCTTTGCCCGCGGCGATCGCAAGGGCGGCCATCACCATCAGCTGACAAGTGAAAGCTTTGGTCGAGGCAACGCCGATTTCCGGGCCAGCCAGTGTCGGCAGCACGGTTTTGCTCTCGCGCGCAATCGTGGACGTCGGTACGTTGACCACGGAAATCGTGTGCAGACCCTGCGCCTTGGCGTAGCGCAACGCGGCCAGTGTGTCGGCGGTTTCGCCCGACTGCGAGATGACGATCGCGAGATCCCCCTTGCGCAAAGGCGCCTCGCGGTAGCGGAGTTCGGAGGCGACATCGATCTCGACCGGTATACGCGCCAGCCGCTCGAACCAATACTTGGCGACGTGCCCGGCGTAGCTTGCGGTACCGCAAGCCGTGATCGAGATGCGCCTAATGTCATTGAAATCGAATGGCAGTTCGAACGGCAGCGCGATGCGCTTGGCGGCCATGTCAACATAACGCGCCAGCGTCTGCCCGACCACTTCCGGCTGTTCGTAAATTTCCTTGGCCATGAAGTGGCGATAATTCGCCTTGTCTACCAGAAGCGATGAGGCGCCGGACTTCAGCGTTTCCCGGTGGGCGACGGCGCCTTTCGAATCATAGATGACGCAGATCGCACGGGTAAGTACGGCCCAGTCGCCGTCTTCAAGATAGGTGATTGTATCGGTGAAGGGCGCGAGCGCGATAGCATCCGATCCCAAATACATTTCGCCGTCGCCATACCCGATCGCGAGCGGCGAACCCCTGCGAGCGCCGATCATGAGATCGTTATGACCTTTGAACAGGAATGCCAGCGCGAACGCGCCGCGCAGCCGCGGCAGCAACGTTTTCACTGCGTCCTGCGGTGTGTAGCCATGCTTTAGATAGGATTCGACGAGATGCGCCACCACCTCGGTATCAGTCTCCGAGGCGAAGTTAGCGCCATTCTGCTCTAGCTCAGCGCGGAGCTCGCGGAAATTTTCGATGATCCCGTTATGGACGACGGCGACATTGTCCGTCATATGCGGATGGGCATTGCGCTCGGTCGGTTTGCCATGAGTGGCCCAGCGCGTATGACCGATACCTGTATGACCCGATAGCAGATCGCCGTGTAGCCGCGCCTCGAGATTTTTCAGCTTGCCTTCGGCACGCCGGCGCTCGAGATGGTCGCCTTCAAGCGTCGCGACGCCTGCGGAGTCGTAGCCACGATATTCCAGTCGTTTGAGTGACTCGACCAGCTGCGCCGCCACTGGGCCGCGCCCCAGGATGCCGACAATCCCGCACATGCCGATCAATGCCCTCCAGCCTCAAGGAAATCATCTTCAAAAACGCAGAAACTTCTTAACCAAATTCACTGGTCTGAAGGTACTCAATAGTCATCGCGGATGGCGACATCGTTAGCGGTTCAACTCTGGAATTCGCTGTCGGAGCAATTAGTCTCGCCGCATGCACACGCGTGAGCTAGGTCTTAGAAGTTTCAACCATCATCGGTTCGCCCAGGGCGGCTTTGGCGAGCACAATCAAATGCCAGTAGGAAGCGGCAGCAAGCGCAGCAAACGAACTGAGGGTTTCGAGGTGAGCCAAATACCCAGGCGCGAGTCCATGGTCCCGTGCGACAGCGAGCGATGGCGCAAACAGACTCTTTGTCCGGTAGCGAAGATAGCAATCGTAGTCGCAATAGGGCTCATTTTTGGAGATATCTCGCTGGTAGCGTGATCCCAGGGATCGACGACACTCGAGGCAAATCGACGGACCGCGTGCCGTCCTGCGATAGAACTTCATAATCGTCGGTGACCTCATCTTGCTTCCGTGCGCCGAGGGCCATTCAGGACGCTCGGGTTCGATTCTCGACTAGACTAAAACGATTGCGATTGATGGCTCAATTCTACGTAAGTAAGCCTTCGATATTGAAACGGTTTCGAAAGCTATACGAAGGTTTGTCGCCACTCTTCCGTTACTACTGATGTCAGCGGTCCGCCTTGCGTCGCCAGCTTGCGCGATCGCGGTTAGCGGAAACAGTTTGTCATCAACAGCCTCGTGCACTCCGCCCTGCCGCCTAGGCACGCGTGGTCTATTCCGAAGTTAGACGCCAGGTTGTCGTCCATGGGTCGCTCAGTACCTCGACACAGAGGTTTTTATGATTGGTTTGGCGTTTCCAGGACGGTGGCTGCTCAGAAGGGACCGGCACTTCGATGCTGCGCGGCGCCGGCTGGTGCCTAAATGAGGCCGCATGCTGAGAGTCAACACCGCCGTGAAGTGCCGCTGCATTGATCTAATCGAAGATCCTTGCGGGAGCGCCCGCCGAGCAATTGACGTGAGCGGTTTGTGAAAAAAGCCATGCGACGCTGTCCTCGACAGTACACTCGGATTCGTGTTGGTGATCGAGTTGGTTGAGATCAATGACGAACCGCGCTGGGCTTCTATTGAGCCCGTTAAGGCGACGCTTCACGCTAGTCTGAAGGAGTGCGGCCTGGAATTGCATCCCACCAAAACAAGGAGGCGACAGCATCTGTGTGTAGCTAATATGCTTTGCGAGCGTTCGGGAAGAAAAATGCGTCTGCCAGACCGCTCGTACCGTTCGTGATTCGGAGGAATCGGATGATCACGCCGGTTCGACGGAATTGGAGTCCCAAAGAATTGTTCAATGCTCTGACGCCGGTGATGTTCACCGCCGAGCCATCAGTTCTGCGCACACGTTGGAAAAAGTTGTGGCCAGAACTGTATACTGAATATGACGCGAGGCATCTGAAAGAGGAGTTGTCGGTCCGCAACTTGATCGCTACCGAGGAGGCTGCGGCATTCTTTGATGCCTGGGCGAGGGACGAGGAGCGTCACGCCGAGGGCTTTATACAGATCATGGAGCTCGTCGCTGATGGATCCGAAAAGGATCTTTGGGAGAGATTGGACGCTCGATCACACAATTTTAGTGCAATCAATGAATACCTGAAAGACGAATTCTCTGTGATGGTTATGATAGCCTTTGATGAAATGTGCACCTGCCATGCCTATGCTGCGGATAAGAGTTTCTATGCAGGACTTGGGAGCAATAGATTCGTTCGTTGGCTAAGGGAAGTGACTGCCGACGAGGCAGTTCACTCGATGAACGCGGTTAACGTTATCCGCGCCCGATACTCCGATCGCATCGGCGAAGTCGGCACAATCCTCGACGGCCTCACCAGCGGTGTCGCCGATGAGTCAGACTACGGCGGGACCTTCGTTCTGGATTATTTCGGCGAGAAGTACACGAAGGAGATGCTAGCCAACTGCCGCGCTGCAATCCTGAGAAATATTACCAAGCCGCTCACGACTGGAGAACGAGACGGACGGAGCGGTCGGCCAAGTTGAACTTAACGCCTTCCGCAGCGCCGCGGAGTGATACCGCGGGCGTCCAGCTTGCTCCTTGTCACACATGGCGCGCAGCGGGACAACCAACGTGCCCATGCGATTGAACTGCGACTTTCCTTAGGGACCGAGGTCGGCCCTCGTCGCCTCTGGAGTCAACCCGCGCAAATTAATGTCTCGCGATCGCAGCAGCAGCCGATTATGCAGGCGCGCGAGCTCGAATATACCTCAGCGCCGCATGCTGGAGACACGACGCAGGGTACCCCTGCCCTGCAGCCGAGCCCGGCAATCTTGACTTTCGTAGGTGGAGCGAAGCTCCTCTTTATGCCGAGGATCGTGCCTCATCGAAGCGTTGAGGCGGGCCTTGATCAAGCGCGTGAGCGCACCGCCAAAACAACGTAAATTCTCTTCCAATTCGGGTGCTGTCTTGTTGCAAACAACAAGCTCGGGATTGCTAGCCCGGATTTCCGACGAGTCGCTGGACAAAGATGCCGGGGCGTCTGACAGAAGTGGGAAGCGGCGCGTCCTTGCGGCACTACCTTATGTCTGCCTGCGTGTATGCATGTTTCGCGGGATCGTGAGCACGGATTTCAGGGGATCGTGAGCAGAGATTTCAGACGATCGTGAGCACGGATTTCGCGGGATCGTGAGCAACTTTTCCGCGACGCGGGCTGGTGCCAAACCGCGGCTCGTCGTCGGCCAGGCACTGGCGTCCAAGGAATGCCGAGAGCATCAAGTGCACGGAAGCAAGAGCGCCAATTCAGCGCGGGGGTGGCCATGCTCGATCTCGATTACCCTCCAATGCGCTTGGCCAGTGCCGGACTGGTGGAGCTTGAGACGTTTGCGTCTGTCGCGAATGGTGGCGCCGATGTCGGCTGGGCTTTGTATGAGCACGGCGATCCAAACGTCAGCGTTCGCCTACATCTTCGTATGTCACCACTCGCTGACAATTGAAATGTAGACGTCCACGTACAATTCCATACGTCCGGACTCGGTGGATCTAGCCGGAAAATCAAGCCGGATCAGGTCCTTATGGAATTAAGTTAAAGCTGTGCCGCTCCCCGCGAGCTTTCGCTGCACCAGTGGGGAAACAGGCCCATAGGAGATTTTTTTTCAGACAATCTGAACCAGCTCAGGCGAATACGGCAAGGGCGCTGATCGATGGTTATCTCACTGCGGGCTACCTAGCATCTTACTATCTGTCCGAGCGTCCAATGTTCTTCGTAGCCTAAATCGATCGTCGATGGCATGCCAGTGGGACATAGCCGGACGTGCCATGGTCCGGGTGGCGCCCCCGCGACGCCGCCAACACACACAAGCGGAAACGGACAGCAGATTCCTTTTATCCTAAGTTTTTGTTTCATCAATGCTCGCGGTCAACGTGAACCGAATGGATCGGCACATGCTCGTGGCTGGCGCCGAGTTCGTGAAGCCTGTGATGAAGGCGATGATGTGCAAGCTCCAGGACAGCCCGCAGCCTTGAGTGCCGCGCTTCATCGGTCTTGGGTGCGATCGTATCCACGTAGGCGATCGATCCCTCAATCTGCGCGAGGACCGAGACCGCGTCCGCGGTCGCAAAGACGGGTTTGTCACCGACGTCGACATACACGGCACTGGTGTGGGCCGCAATGTCGGCCTCGCGCCCGGCGACACTGCCTCGAACACGGATAGCGACCCAACAGGACTCGGTGACGCCCAGCTCGAGGTGGCCGTTGCACGACAAGTCGCCGCATCGCACTTCATCGACGACAGTGCCGTTGCGGATCAACTCCACACGCGTCGGGCGAACGCTGACCGATTCGATCCGCCAGTCGATACTGACAGTGCCGCCTAAAGTTGGAATCGCGATCTTGCTCCCGGGACGCCGCCCTTCTACCGTCATGTCCACGAGCGGCCCGACTGTGATGAACGTGTCGCCGCTGCGCACGGCATCCATCCAGTTGCGGTACGTAAAATCGCGCGCGCCCAGCTGCGCATAGGTCCGCGAGCCGCCGAGAAGCGCGGACGCGTCCATCTTGTCGGAACCTGCCACCAGCGGAAGGTGGTAGCCAATGTTGAGGTACCGGTACCAGTCGGCCAGACCGAAGGCGCTGATCTGCGCGGTTAGCGGGTTGAACGACATCATCTCCATCGCGTCGATTAAGCCGAGCACGATATCGGCCGCCCGCTCGGCCTGCGGGTTGGGCGAGTGCGGCATCACGACCAGCCCCCCTTGCTGCCGGCAACGCTCCGCCCAGTCAGCCATGATCGCTTCCAGCGGATCGCCGATCGCCGCTTCGTTCGGTCCGGCGCAAGAGAGCGGATTGATGATCTCGCCTTCGTAGCCGAGAAGCGAGATGTGCCCTAGAACCTGCATCCGGTTCTCCGTGCCGACGCGGACGAGGAACTCTCCGTCGCCGCCGAAGTCCTTCGCCCCGATCGTCGTGCGTCCGTCGAAATCGGCGACGTTGGTGAACAACTCGCCCCACTGCGCCGCGAGCAGGTTGACGACGTTGACACCCTCCGCCTTGCCCTCTAGCAGGGCTGTCTGCGGGCTCAGGAAATGGACGTGCGTATCGGAGCTGACCCAGCCCTGTTCGCGCCAGCGCAGCACTCTGTCCAGCTCGAAGGTAAGGCTTTCCGTATCCGTGGTGACTTCGACGATGCGACGCACAGGCCGCACCTCGAAGCCCCTGCTGATCTCGACGTACACGGGCCCAATCGGCAGGTCCGCGTCGCAGCTGCCATCCACATAGGCGTACTGGTTTAGGCCGTTCGCCAGCTCGCCGGCGAAGTTCTCGAACCTGCCGGTGTTCACCTTGCGGTGGTGTCCCTTGGGCGGCAGATACTCCCCGTGCGCGCCGTGGAGATGCAGGCGTGCGGCGACACGCACACCGCTGACCTTCTCAACGATGCGGATCTTGACGGGTCGCGTCGCCTGCTCGATGGGCACCGCGTCCAGCGATGTGCCTGCTGCGTTCCCGACGGCGTCCAGCGATTGAAGGTCCTGAACATGCAAGCGGCCGTCGTCGGAGCGCAGGTAGAGCCTTGCGTCGGGGTGCGCGGAGTACTCGACGATGATCTGGTCATTGGAGCGCACAGGCTGCACGTCAGGCTTGTCACCGAGCCAATCCGTTCTGGAGTACTCAAGTACGGCGCGGGCGGAGATGACCGAGCCCAGGTCCATGCCGATTTGCTCGCCGCGATGGTCGACATCTAGTTCCCCGAGCTTGTTCAGATGCACCCCGGGCGGCAGCCGCATCCTCAGCTTGCGACGGCCCTGCAGGCGCAGCGGATGCTCCGACAGCTGTGTCGTGCTCACCGCATAGACGAGCGAAGCCTCTTGCTCCGGACGCAGGCTCAGGCCCACGAGCTCCTTCTCTGGATGCGGATTTGGCAGCGCATAAAGCCACAAGTTCTCGCCTTCACGATCCATGCGTCCCGATTCGGTGCGAGCCTCGCCGTTGATGAAGCTAGTGCGCGCCGCTCGCCCGAGCGCGAAGTTTTCTCCGGTGCTCGCGTGCACGATGGGCCCACGCAGCGGCACGGCCCCGAATGCACTCGCACTCCATACGATGTGTTTCTGCTGGATTGCGAACCGCCGCAGCACGGGCACGTCCGCGACGCTGTCGTCGGCATATCGGAGCGCATACGTCGACACCCGATTGCCGAGCGGGTTGCCGTCCGCAGAGTGCGCGGCTGGCCCGATCTCGCCAAACCCTTCAGGCCTCACGGGTTGATGGTCCGTGACCACATGCACAAAGAGCACGTAGCTGGCCAATGTGGGTAACAGTGAGATTTCGGTAGGACCCTCCCCAGTCCGCAAGGCCAGCACATCGGGCCCTGCATCGTCGCCGAATAGAAACGGGATGCCGCGATGCGTCTGCGGCCCCCGCAATGAGTCGATCCAGCCGGTGTCGCCCGCGCGCTTGCCGAACCGCTCGTCCAGCTCCCGGCGCTTGGCATTGAAATATGGCTTCAGATCCACGGGCGTGAAGTGCGGCGATGAGGGTGTTTTCATTCGATGGACTCCAGTTCTGGGAAGTCGTCGCCGAGTCCTATTGATTCGGCAGCAAAGCGTTGAACTTTTTCGACTGGATGAAGTCGCATGACGTATGGACAAAATAGACTAGAGGTCACTGGCGATCGGAATTCCGATTGAGCGTCGAGGGCAAGCAAATGGATGATGGTACTGTCATAGTGGCGTGTGCGCGGGACCCTGAATGCAAGGAGAACACGGGTGTTCGCAACACCTCTGGCGGAAACGATAGCTCGTGTACTTCCGTCAGCTGAGGTAACGCTGTAGACCACGCCTACAGTGGACACGAAGCATCTCAGTTCGACGCAACGTAAAAGCATTTCTTTGGGACCTCGGTGACGTCGGCGACATTCCTCCCTGAGAGCAACCCGCCGGTTTTCCGCAGTCGCTCCCGAGACAGCTCCCGGACTTTGCGGCCTCGGCGCATATTCAGTAGATCCGGCCAGCCGCCGCTAGCCCCGTCAGAATCCAAGACTTCAAAGAAGTAGCTATCGAAGATCAACTCGACGTTCTCTGCAGCGTCGATATCGCGCACGACTGCTCTTTGGGTAACGCATCCATTTGTAAGAATTCCAGGCGGTCGCTCGTACGCCGGAGCCGACGTGTGCGCGATCAACTGCGTCACGGTACGCTCCGCGAAATATCGATACTTGGCGCCTCGTGAGGTCCAAGTGCTGGGCCAGACAGCCACAACGCCAATACCGCGGCGATGGCGTGGCCGCGGTATCTCGGCTGGTGTTCGGGATTGCCGGATCGTCGAAGTCCCAAGCCAGATCCACAGAAACATGGTCGACCCGCCAGTCCAGCACGCGGCCACAGGGGCTCCGTCGGGCGAACCATGGCGGCATAGCCGGTGTACAGCATAGCCCATACCTACGCACGTCCCATGCTGCCGTCGATGCAGCCTTTGTGTGTGTGCGTTCTGCCCACCTTACCGGTGGGAGGGTCGAGCGTGGATGATGGGGTGACCAAATCATCCGGACGCACATGGATTTCGAGCAGCCGCCGCATGTAAGCGTTGGCGACCGCCTCCACCTGAGAGTTGCCCAGCTGGGCCAAGGCTCAGTAAACCAGGCCTGTCGCCTAGAGCGAGTGGCTGCTGCTCTCGCAGCCCCAACAGCACTGACCTCTTCGACCTTGCCGCCTGGAGTGCAAGTTCGCGCCCGGCTTTATTTCTGAGGAATGATGCTTCCGAGTGCGGCACGGTGATAGAAGCCAAAGCCCTAGAAGACTGTCCATTGCAAGGAGCGCCGCAGGATCCGGCGCAGCGCTGAATGCCCGTCGGCGTTTGGGGACCGCTCTGCTTCAGCAGTAGCCGCGAACCAAAGCTCGCCGACGAATGCACCTCCTGTCCAATCGCCATCGGACGTGAACGTCCATTCTCCTTGCCCAATGCGCGCCCAGTGCGGCAGCCCTGAGTTGTAGCGCCTCGGGTCTGCGCAATATGCGCCAGCATACTCGTGCGCTCGGAGAGAAATCCGTTTCTCGACAAGGTTTGGCTCCAACAGAATTCCTCCGCTCGCCTTGCCGCGGCGCGCGGAGTAGGCAGACAGACGGGTTCAGTTGCCGATGTAGACGCGGCCGCGGTTCTTGGCGATGCGATAGACCACTACGCTCAGCAGCGCTATCAATGATCCGTAGACGGGAAATATCCAGGTCATGTGCTCGCGTTGCAACCACACCATGAGATACGGTGAAGTCCCGCCAAACAACGAGACGCCCAAAGCATAGCCGAGCGCTACCCCCGTCGTCCGAACGGCACGCGGCATCAGCGTGGTGGCAATGAAGTTGTAGAGCCCCATGTTGAAGCCTACGATAGCTCCGCCGAACACCATCACGATGAACAAAGTGGAGATGCTCTTCTCCGAATAGATCAATGTAAGAAAGAAGCACGGGATGAGCAGCAGGCGCAGCAGCGTGAACGCGCGGGAGGGTCGCATCTTGTCCGCGAAGGCGCCCACGTACGGGGCGGTGACCATCCAGGTTAGCCCCATCAGCGTCAGGATTCCGAACACCCAGGTGCTGTTCTCCTTGAACACCGTATTGGCCATATTGGGCAGACCCGCAATCCATGCGTAGTTAGCGATCTGCACCGATCCGATGACCAGAATGACCGCGAGCAACGAGAGCCGAACGCTCCACAGCGTTTTCCATATGCCGCTGGTCGTTTCTTGAATGCGCGACAACTCATCTTGGCGATGCATCGCGCGATTGACCAAAGTCTCCGGCATGGCTGTCCGCAGATAAATGATAAACAAGCCGAGCACGCCGCCAAACGCGATGGGTATACGCCACGCCCACTCGCGCATCACCTCAGGTGCCACCGAGGCACTCACCAGAAAGGCGACCATGCTGGCCCCGATTGCGCCCAGCTGAATGAACGTACCACCGATCAGGCCAAGGTAACGCCCTTCCTTGCCCGGTGGCGCTAGTTCGATCGCGATCGCGTTCGCGACACCCGACTCGGCGCCAAGGGAAAGTCCTTGAACGATTCGAATAAGAAGCAGCGCCACAGCTGCCGTGACGCCGATATCGTCATAGGTCGGCAAGATGGAGATCAGCAATGAGGACAGCGCCATCGCCGTCACCGAGATCATCATTACTCGCTTATGGCTGATCCGATCTGCGACTGGACCAAGCAAGGCAGCCCCGAGCGGCCGCGCGAGGAAGCCCGCTCCAAACACCGCGAGCGCCGCGAGCAGAGAGGTGATCGGATCACCGGAAGGAAAGAAGTGCGGCGACAGAAACGCGGCCATCACGCCGTAGATGTTCCAGTCATACGCCTCCAGGGCTACGCCTCCACCGAGACCGACCGTCATTCTCCTAGTGACAACTAGCTTCTCTGGCTGGATCGGGGCAGCAGTGGGTCGAGTGATATCGTGCATGTGTCCGGTTCGCTCGGCTGGTGAAAATCGGTTACGAATATCGATGGGGAAACTTCAGGATAGGATCGCGTCTGGCGCAGTCGCGTCATATTTGGCAATCAAGTAAGCGGCGCCTTGGCAAATTGGCCAGTAACGATCCAATGCTCTCGCATATTCCGCCCATCGGCTTCTGTCTGTTCACGGCCGCATCAATCGACGGCGGTTCGGTCGAGCGTGCAACACGCGCGATCATGCCCGCAGCTCTTGCATCGTCTGCACTTCGCCGCGGAGTTGCGACCGCGGACCAATCTGGATCCCTATCCTACCGCTCGTCTCAGCCTTGGCGAATTCCAGCACCGTAAGCTGATAATGATTGTCCGCCGCCAGCGTGCGGCCGAGCTTCATGACGATCTTGTCGGCCGATTGCGCACCGGCAACGACCGCAAGCGCGCAGACAAGGATGCAGACTGACAACGATCCAACAATACTGTGCAATGTGCTGCTCACGGCGTCTCCCCCATGGTATTTTTATGAAGCGGCGATTGACGCGATTGGGGGGAAGTATGGCAATCTGCCAATTTCCGCGTTAGGACGCTTTTCCATATTTCTTGTACTTTTTGACGAGATGTACTTGGAAGCGGGAGTGCAGAAACGAGCAACACGACGTTCACCGCACAAATATTTCGGTGCCTTACGAGGCGCATCAAACGGGATGACTTCGCGGAAACGCTATATGGCTGTTTTATTATCCTCACGGCGTCGGTGACGAATACTTGCAGCGCAACAACAAATCCATGCGACAGCCATCGATGAGGCTTCTTAGGAATCCAAGGATTTCGACAAAGCGTCTTGACGGCGGCGAAACGCTCTTTCTCCCCTTCCGTTGCGCGAACCGCCGCTCGCGATGTGGTGCCTGCATCTTTGACAGCTTTCCTCTCGCGTCATATTCATGCCAATAGCCGAGACGCTCCTGATCTTTCAGGGCCATGCCGAGAAACGAGACAGTCGAACGATCGGTCGATGCCGAGGTTACTGAAAAGCAAAACCAGATTCCTTCCCCTGTTTGGCGTCTACGCGGTAGCTCTCGATGATCGGTGCATGGAAGGTCGGGTGTTGCGGCACCTCAACTCCTGACCTGACAAGTCGGATAAATCGCCCAAGACGGAAATCCGGCTCGCGGCTACTTCAGAGAACGATTCACGGTTGATGGGTGTTACGCATGCTCCTGTCCGAAAACACACGCGCCAATGTTGGGAACCCTCCAAGCTGATTGTGAACGCGAGTTCGAGCCGGGAACGGCGTTGGATTCCTCTGAATCCCGGTGGCCCAAATCATGCAATGCGGTAGCGAAGTGTCTTGTAATCGGATCTCGCGCTGGGAGACGACATTAGACATCTGGAACGAAAGATTGATTGAGCTCGACGCGAGCAGCGCCATGAAAACTCGTTCAACGGCTGCTTACTTGCATGTTTTCAGCTTCTGATTCACTCGATAGGAATCGAATTGTCAGCGTTAGCTATGGAGACACTATGCGCATCTGCGGTATCAAGCTGACGCATGACGGAGCGATCGCTCTTGTCGAGGACGGACGGCTAGTCTTCTGTGTCGAGCAGGAAAAGCGGAGCAACAATCCGCGGTATCAACGCATCGACAATCTCGATGCAGTTGTTCTCGCTTTGGCGGAGCACGGTCTGGACCTGGGGGATGTCGATCAGTTCGTCATCGACGGCTGGTGGGGGGAGGTAGAGTCGCAGTTCCACGTCCTCAGTGGGGCGGCGCCTATCACTCTAAAAGGGGCGACGTATTTTGAGCGCCATACCGAAGGCCTTCTCACTTCGCGCGACGGCTTTGGCCTGATGCTCGGCGACACGGTCTTCCCTTATAAAAGTTATCCGCACGTCACAGGGCATGTGGCATCAGCATACTGCACTAGTCCCTTTGCCAAAGCCGGACAACCCGCGTTCTGCCTGGTGTGGGACGGCGGCACTTTTCCACGTCTCTATTATGTAGAACGCCGCGCAGCCCGGTTTCTCGGATGCCTATTCCCGATGATTGGCCAAGTCTATGCTGCCGCGGGCTATCACTTCGGACCCTTTAAGCAGGCGAACCGCACCGACTGGGACCTCGGTGTTGCCGGCAAGCTGATGGCCTACATCGCGCTCGGATCTGTTGATGAAGAAATCGTCACGGTATTTCAGAAGCTCTATGAGGAGCGCTTTGCGGCCGACACTGAGCTTGTCCATCGTTACAGCGCGAAGGCCTCCCGTGGCGCGGGCTCCCCACTTGGGGCTGTGCATGACTTTTTCGAGGCCAGCGCGCTCCTGTTGAAGGCCAAGGCACCCGAAGATGTGCTCGCATCGTTCCATTATTTTCTTGAGCGTCTGCTCCTCCGCGAAATGGCGACTGCTTTGCAGCGGCATTCGTGTTTGCCGCCGCGCAATTTGTGTATAGCCGGAGGCTGCGGTCTCAATATCAAATGGAACAGTGCACTACGTGCCAGCGGCCTGTTCGATGCCGTCTGGGTGCCGCCCTTTCCGAATGACAGTGGCTCGGCAATTGGCGCCGCTTGCTCCGCACTAGCGGCGGACAAGGGCTTCGTGCCGTTGGAATGGTCGGTCTATAGTGGTCCAGCCCTGCAAGCTCGCGATGTCCCGCCGGAATGGGAGGGCGCGCCGTGTAGCATGCGTGAACTTGCGACGATTCTCGCCAACAACAAGCCCGTAATTTTCCTTGCCGGCCGCGCCGAGCTTGGACCACGGGCATTGGGTAGCAGAAGCATTCTCGCAGCCGCAGCTTCGCCGCGAATGAAGGATTATCTCAATGATATCAAACTTCGCGAACACTTCCGGCCAGTGGCGCCGATATGCCTGGAGGATCGTGCGCCGGATATTTTCAGTCCTGGAACGCCGGACCCTTACATGCTTTTCGATCACCAGACACGAGCAGAATGGCGCGAAAAGATCCCAGCTGTTGTACATCTCGACCAATCTGCGCGATTGCAGACCGTTTGCAGAACCTCTCAGCACAAAATCGCCGAACTTCTCATGGAATACGAAAAACTCACGGGCATTCCGCTGCTTTGCAATACAAGTGCTAACCTCCATGGACGTGGGTTTTTCCCGGATGCCGCAGCCGCCTGCGAATGGGGACAGGTTGAGCACGTATGGTGCGATGGCATGCTATGGACGAAAACTCCGTAAGCGCACTGTCCTACCGATAGGGCGTCACTTTCGATGCCCCGGTCTATTTTGGGGACACCGTCACCGCAAAGCTGGTGGTGCGTGAGAAGGACGAGGAGCGCAACACCTGCATCTTTCTGCCACGCCAACCAGAACGGCTCTGTCGTGGCCTCAGGCAGCACTTCCTGAAGGACTTTTGATGCAAACAGCTGACCGTGGCGGGCCTGGTAAAGCCTTGTCATACCGAAACCAATGCGGATCGGCAGCCGGCGTGCCAGGCGCCCTCGATCAACCTGGCAAGCAAGCGCTGGTGCCTGCGGCCGGCCGAAGCCAGTCTCCTTAGTCGAATTCCCCGTTAAACAGGACAATTTGCGGGGATCCTCGGAATACGGGAACCGAACTAACCCATCTATTCGGTTGTCCGCTTCAGATAATGCAATTCGAAAAAAATTCGCCGGAGAGGCCCCCTGGCGAGTCGTCCCTGTCGGGTGCTTGTGACTGGGGCTTACGCCTTCATCGCGCCCTTCACGGCTTCCGGCGTGATCGGCAATGCGCGGACGCGGGCGCCGGAGGCATTGAAGATGGCGTTGCCGAGCGCGGGCGCCACAACCGTCACCGCCGGCTCGCCGACGCCGGTCGGTTTGTCGCCGTTGGCGATGACGTTGACGGCGACTTCCGGCGTCTGGCTCATCCGCAACGGCGTATAGGTATCGAAATTGCTCTGTTCGATACCGCCGTCCTTCAGCGTCGCCTTCTCATACATGGCGAGCGAAAGGCCCCACAGCGCCGCGCCCTCGACCTGGGCGCGGATGTTGTCGGGGTGCACCTGCATGCCGACGTCGGTGGCAACAGTCAATTTCTTGACCTTGACCTCGCCGGACGGCGCGACCGCGACATGGGCTACGCAGGCGGTCCAGCTTGCGGTTGCCCGTTCTTGCGACGAGATACAGGCGATGCCCATGCCCTCGCCCTTCGGCAGCTTGGTGGTGCCGTAGCCGGCCATGCCCATCGCCGCGAGCAGGGTGTTGCGCAGCCGTTGCGCGCCGCCGTCGTTCTTGCCTTTGCCGTCCAATAGCGCGATGCGATACTGCGCCGGATCCTGGCCGGCCGCATGGGCGATTTCGTCGATCATGCTTTCGACCGCCCAGAAGGTCCAGCCCGGCGCCACCGAGCGCAGCGGACCGGACGGGGTGGCGGTGTGCGCCAGCTCGTTCTTGATCGCGCGGACATTGTGATTGGGCACTGAATAGAAGAAGTCCGCCCCATTCACAGTGAAGGAGTCGAGCGGCCCCTTCTTGTCGACCGATGGCGTCAGGAAATCGGGGATTCCCCAGCGCGCGGTCGGCCAGGCCGAGACAACGTCATGGTTGAGCGCGATCAGCTTGCCCTCGCCATCCAGGCCCGCCTTCACCTTCTGGAAGGTCAGCGGACGCGAATAGTCCATGGTCATATCGTTTTCGCGCGAATAGATCACCTTGACCGGCTTGCCGACGGCCTTGGCCGCTTGCACCGCGGGCACCATCATGTCGGCATCGAGCCGCCGGCCGAAGCCGCCGCCGAGCCACATCTGGTGCATCACGACGAATTTTGGATCGATCCCGGCCGCTCCCGCCGCGATTGCCCCAGTGCGCGTAGCGAACTGGTTGCCGGAATAGATGTGCAGGATGTCGCCCTTGAACTCGGCGGTCGCGTTCATCGGCTCCAGCGGCGCGTGGATGTTGATGCCGGTGGTGTATTCGGCCTCCAGCACCTTGGCCGCGGTCCCGAAGGCCGCCGCCGTGTCGCCGTCCTTGACGAAGAACTGCCCGGAATCCTCGAGCGCCTGCAGCCGCCTGGCCTCGTCGAGCAACGACTGGCTTGATAGCTTGGCGTTCGGGCCGTTGTCGTAGGTGATCTTCAGCGCATCGGCCGCCTTGCGAGCGTTGGCATAGGTATTGGCGACCGCCACCACCCATCCCGTCGTGCTGCCGGTTTGGTCGTCGAGCGTCACCGCCCTGATGAAGCCCGGCACCTTTTTGGCAGCGGAATCGTCGACCGATTTCACCGTGGCGCCATAGCGCACCGGCGGCGTGACGATCTTGCCGTAGACCATGCCCGGCAGCATGACGTCGATGCCGTATTTGGCCGTACCGTTGACCTTGGGCGGAATGTCGAGTTGCGGCACCGAGACGCCGATCATGGTGTACTGGTCGGGCGTCTTCAGCTTGATCGCCTTGAGCTCGTCCGGCGTGAAGGTCTTGGTGATCTTGCCGCTCTTGACGATTTCGGCAAACGTCATCGACTTCTTCGACTTCGGATGCGAGACGGTGGAGTTACGTACCACCAGCTCACCCGCCGGCACGCCCATGATGCCGGCGGCCGCTTCCGTCAACGCTATTCGCCCCGCGGCGCCCGCGCGGCTCATCGCATCGAAGTTCATCATCGTGCTCCAGCTACCGCCGGTGATCTGAGCACCGAGCACGGGATCGTTGAACTTCGGATCGTTGGAGGCGAGCTGAACCCGCATGTCCTTCCAGTTCGAGCCGAGCTCTTCGGCCACGATCTGCGCCATGGTGGAAGCGATGTGCTGGCCCATGTCGGCCTTGCCGCAGGTGACGGTCACGATGCCGTCAGGCGCGATCGAATACCAGACCGAAGGCTCGAAGTTGGAAGGCGCGGCCAATGCCTGTTCGATGCCAGGGGCCGCGGCATAGCCGAGCACGAGGCCGGTGGCTGCCGAGCCGACCAGGAACGAGCGGCGGCTGAGATTAGTGGGCGCGCGCTCAGTGACGTTCACGTGCGTATTCATGTGGCCCTCCGCTCGGTGCCGGCGTTGGAGGCATGCATTTCGGATGCGGCGCGCATGATCGCCTTCTGAATGCGCGAATAGGTCATGCAACGGCATAGATTGCCATCCATGTGCGCGATCACTTCATCCCTGGTCGGGTCGGAATTCTTGGAGAGCAGCGCTGCCGCCTGCATGATCTGGCCGGACTGGCAGTAGCCGCATTGCGGGACCTGTTCGGCGATCCAGGCCTTCTGCAGCGGATGATCGCCCTTGGCGGAAAGGCCTTCGATGGTGGTGATCTTCTTGCCGACGGCGTCGCTGACCATGGTCTGGCAGGAGCGAACGGCTTCGCCGTTGACATGGACCGTGCAGGCGCCGCAGAGACCTGCGCCGCAACCGAACTTTGTACCGGTCATCTGCAATTGCTCGCGGATGACCCAGAGCAGCGGCGTATCGTGTGCCGCATCCACGGAGAGATCTCTGCCGTTGATGTTTAACTTTGCCATTTGCCAAAAACCTTCTTACGGGACGAATTCGAGGCGATTGAACTGACTGCATTCCGGTGAAAACGAGTGGCAGCATCGCAAAGCTGCGCTAACTCCCACAGTTACGGCACCCGCCCGCCGCTGACCTGCACCGGGCCGATCGGGCAACAAGCGAAATACCTCAAACGAAGCCTACCGTCCGGGATACCGACCGCGCTGGCACAGGCGTACATGTTGATTTCCATGCCGACCGGCAGTTCTACGATCTTCGGCGCGTTCCACTTCATCTCTTTTGTTTCTTGGAGAGGCTGAGCTTGGCCTGCGCATCGAGCACACGCCCTCTCGCATCCTCGGCAACTCTCCAAGCCCGATGACGCAAGTTGAAGAAGTGGAAACCACAAGGTACCGGCTCGGCAGAGAAGCCCTATTGCATCTCCCGGGTAATCCGAACATACGTCCGATCAACGAAGTCCCTCAGGTCTCGGCCGGCTCGTCTGAACAAGTTGCGCTCGACGGTGAGCAACCGGTCCGGCAGTGACTTTCTGCATGTGTCGCGGATGAAAACACCGCCGACCGGTTGCTCGTCGGCTTGCGCCTTCCCTTCGGTACATGTCCACCCTTCGCCGCCGTAACGAGACCTGACCTGCGCAGCGAGTAGAAAGGCCTTCTTCCGAGCATACAGTCTTGCATTCGGATCGGTTTCGATATCGAGGCCCGATACGATGCCCTTGCCGTCAATGAAGACGGTCAAAAGCACCGGATGACCCGCAATTAGCGTGCCTTCTCGGCTTGTCTCAGGATCGAACTCGAAGTGAATTGCTCGCAATCCATCGCGCTCGGCCGGGCACTCATCCCACGCGGACCAAGCTGGCAGCTTGGCCTTTGGATCCCTGGCGCAGCACAGATTCGCGTAGCCTGCGTCCGATACTATATGGACGGGCCTGCCAACGGTGATATCGCGAACATCATATTCGGGCTCGACCTGCGCGACAGCGGCTTGCATCCCAACGGCAAGAAAGACCCCAACCGACATCACGGCGCGACGTGCCGATTTCATTTCGAGCCCTCAGTCCCTGTCTTGCTGGATGATTCCGCACCCGCCTTGTAGATGTCACATACGCGCGACGTGTTGCCAAAGAAGGTCGTACATTGAGCGTACGTCGGCTCGCCCGCGCCCTTGACGTGGGCGATCACATAGTCAGCAACCGCTGCGATATCGTTCGGTCGCAGAAACGTGCCGCCCTCGGGCGGCATGCGTTCACCGACATCCTGCCGGGTCATGTCGTAGCAGCTGGTTGTGTCATAGGCGCCTCGCACGAAGAACGGCATGCCCGTCCCGGGCCGGCCGCAAGCCACGGTCTCGATGATCTGCTCCTTGGTCAGCTCGGTCTTGCGCAGCGACAGCGCATCACCGCCGTAGCCGCCGCCGCCATCGCCGTGCCATTTGTGGCAGCCCATGCAATTGGCCCTGCTGAATACGGCCTTGCCGGCATTGGTCGGGTCCGACACTGCTACTTGCGCCGCCTGACCATAGGCGAGGCCTGACATCGAAAGATTCAGCGCGACGACGCTCACGAGCAGGATACTCGTCGCCGCCGGGGATACGTTGAAAGCCATCATCGCGTCTCTTTTCGAAAAGATTGGAGGGTCCGGATTAACGGACCCTCCTTTGCGAGCAGGTCAGAGCGCGAACACGTAGAGCATCGATCCCGGCTGAATCTTCTTCAGCTCGCGCGTCGAATCGATGAACCATTTGTCCCAGGCGCCGCCCAGGCCGACCAGGATCGCGACATACTGCTTGCCTTCCACGGTGAAGGTCATGGGCGGCGCGTTAACGCCGCCGCCGGTATTAAACTCCCAGAGCTTCTGCAGCGACTTGGCGTCAAGGGCCATCACTTCGCCGGACGGCTGACCGGTGAAGACGAGGTCGGGAGTGGCCAACATGCCACCCAGATTGGGGAACGGCGTTGCCATTTTTTGGGCGATCTTGCCGGTCGTCACATCGATCGCGGTCACGCTGCCGGTGATCTTGAACGGTTGGCTCGTGCCGCCGCCAGTCCAGAACTCACGCGGCTTCAGTTTCTCCGGCGTCATCACCTCGACCTTGACGCGATTGCAGCTCTCGATCACCGGGATGTACCAAAGCTTCAGGTCGGGATTATAGGCCGTCGGCGGCCAGTTCTTGCCGCCCATGTTGCCGGGGCAGATGTCGGTTTCCATGTTGGTGCGGCTCGGCGTCACCGATGCGATGTAGGTCTGCACGGGCTTGTTCGGATCGTACTCGATCGGCTTGCCGTTCTCCGGGTCGAGCCCCTTGGTCCAAGTGACCTTTTTAACGAACGGCACCCCCCACACGAACTTGCCGGTGGTGCGATCGATCGCGTAGGCGAAGCCGTTGCGGTCCGCTTCGAGCGCGAGCTTGCGCGGGCCACTCGGTCCGGGTATGTCGACCAGCACGTTCTCTGCCACGCTGTCGTAGTCATAGGGATCGTTCGGTGTGTGCTGGTAGTGCCACTTGATCTTGCCGGTCGTGGCATCAAGGGCGAGCGAGCTGTCGGTGTAGAGGTTGTCGCCCGGCCGATAGGCGCTGTCCCAGTCAGGCCCGGGATTACCGACGCCCCAGATGATGGTGTCCGTGGCGGGATCGTAGCTGCCGGTAACCCAAGTCGAACCGCCGCCGGAGGCGGCCGCGTTGTTGCTGTCTTTCCAGGTCTCGCTGCCGGGCTCGCCCTTGCCCGGGATTGTGTAGGTGCGCCAGACCTCCGTCTGGGTCGTGAGATCGGTGGCGGCGAGCCAGCCTCGAATGCCGTACTCCGCGCCGGCAACTCCCGTGATCGCCATGTTCTTGACGATCAGTGGCGCGCCGGTGATGACCTCGCCCTTGTCCGGATCGGCCACAGTCCGTTGCCACGCAACCTGGCCAGTTTCCTTGTTGGTCGCGATCAGCCGGCCATCGAGCGTATGCGAAATGACGAGATCACCCCACAGCGCGACGCCGCGATTGTCGACGCCGCAGCACGCCACAGCACCAGCCCAGTCACGGTCCGTCTTGGGATCCATCTTCCAGACCAGCACCCCGCGGCCGCCATGCGCATCGATCTTGTAGACCGAACCCCAGCCATCAGTCACGTACAGGAATCCGTTCTCGGCAATGGGAGTGCCTTCCAGCCCGCCATGGCTCCAGATCCCACCGCCTTCGACCCCGCCGAGGTGCATGGTCCAGGCGACCTTCAGGTTCTTCACGTTATCGCGGTTGATCTCCTTTAGAGTAGAGAACCGGTGAGCCGAATAATTCTGATGATGATGAAGCCAATTGCCCGGCTCCTTGCCGACATTGAGCAGCCGTTCCTGAGTGACCTCATCCGCGGCACAGACCTGCGCTGCAGCCAGCATGCCTCCCGCGGCGATTGCAACCGCAACCAGCCGCGCTCGCGTCGATATTCTTGCGTGATCTGACAATCGCTCCATGAGTAGTGCCCTCCGTTGATATATTATGGTTGATCGAACGTCCGGCACGCGTCCGGGCATTCGGCTGAGAGGCCTTATCCAGCGGGCTCAACGGTCCACTGAGATCAGGGCGTTCGTGAAACCTGCACCTCCGTTTCTTTTGTTCCGGCTTTCTGGAAAACGACGGCGCATGTGAACGTCTCGCCGTCGACAAGTTTGTGGCGAGTCTGTAGCAGCATGACGTGGTATCCATCCTGCCTGAGCTCGAGGGTCCCGTTCTCCGGAATCGGAATTGACTTAATCGCACGCATGGCGGGCGCCCCTTCGCCGCGATCAACAGTGTGCTTTTCCGAAAAATTCGCGAATGGACAGCGGACGCGCAAGATAGCGTCAGCTTCGGCTGCATCGTTCTTGATTGTCAGCAAAAGCGGCAGGTCGATGCCGATCTGATCGGATGCGGAAACCCGGGCATTCGTCACCTTAAGCGCGTCCCTTGCGGCGGCGAATCCGGGCATCAGCGTCAGCGCAAATCCGACAATCAAAAATCGGATCGCAAAGAGCCGCAATCCGCCACCACCGCGCACAATCCGCCTGCCGCGATCGATGTCGGTGCGGCCGCGAAGTTCGTAGCGATCGTCATCCATGAAAAACGGAACCGCCAGCGGGCCGACATTATACAGGTTGGCAAAGAGCTGCAGTGGAATGACCAGCAGTGGCGCGCCAGTCGACCCGACGGCACGCGCGCTCGCAATTGCAATGGAGATCGCAACCGGCGCACCGAGCCCAAGAAGGACGTTGCCAACATGAAGACCCCACACGATCGCGCCTCCCCAACTGTTAGATGCGGCTCGATATTCCGACGCACCGACGGGTGTCTCTACTTACCGGGCGACAGGCGCGACACAACCATCTGCACCAGCGCATGCAAAATGAGCAGTGCACCACCGACCGGAACGGCAAGATTAGGATAGACCATCGAGGTCCGCACTGACCACGCGTTCTCCGTCCTAATTAGCGAGAGCACTTCGCCGCCATAGAGGGCGAAGACAATGCCAGCCCGATCATCGCGAGGTCGGCAGTGTCCTGCACCGCGCCATGTGTAATCACGGGCAGACGGTCCGCTGGCGCCTTGATCTCAGGATGGACCCAAAGCTTCACGCCAAATGTTTCACGCTGCCGCTCCCCCTTCGCGCTTTTTTGATATACGACGATAGACTTCAATTGAGCGAAAGTATTGGCGAACAGAGCGCAACGCGTTAGGACGCATTTCCGAATTTCTTGTACTTTTTTACGTGACATCGGCATCTGGATAGCGCGCCGATCATCGCCGCGACGCACAATCGCTTCTGCGGTGACAAGTGCGCACCCCTTCGAGCGCGCCCCTCTGCACGCGATTGCCGAAAAATCCAAGCATTCGCACAAACTGTCCTAACGCCGGCACAGGGTCGCTTCTAACATTTGGAAGAGTAAGCCCACACGTCCACGGCAGCCGAAGCTTACTTCCAGGTTCGCAGATGTCGGGACGATAGCGGCAGCTCTAAAGATCAGATCCAACATCATGGCCCAGCGACCTATCATGAACTGTTACGTGATCGGCGATAGCGCCGACGTCGCGAAGACCGTGACCGAATATAACGTATATGCATTCGCAGACATTGTTGGCGACTTCTGCGGCGTACACCTCACTGAGGAGTACGCCAAGAATACGCGCTTCAAGAAGCGGATCGCGCAGGGAACGGTCTCGGTCGGCCTTCCCTCCACCGCGACGGGATATATGGCAGCAAAGGCTCCGCAAGCGTAGTGCCCTACCGATATGGCGTCACCTTCGATGCCCCGGGCTATTTCGGGGACACCGTCACCGCAAAGCTGGTGGTGCGTGACAATGATGAGGAGCGCGACACCTGCATATTTACTACGAGGTCACGAACCAGAGAGCGGCACTACCGCGGCCTCGGGCAACAACTACCTGGAGGTCCTTTGATGCAAACAGCTGACCGCGACAGCCTGGTGCTGATGGAGCAGCTCGGCGCCGTTCGCGTGCTCACCATCAATCGCGCCGACAAGATGAACGCGTTCACGCCGGCGCTGATGCACGAGCTGGACCACATGCTTGACGATGCTGCGCGGGATAGCGCGACCCGTGTCGTCATGATCACGGGGGCGGGTCAAAAGGCCTTTGTGGCTGGCAACGACATCGATGGCCTTATCGAGATGAATGCTGTCGAGGCGTATCGCGACATGCAAAGTGGTCAGCGCGTCCTGTTCAGGCTATCTGAATTCGCAAAGCCGACTATTGCGATGGTGAATGGCTATGCATTGGGCGGCGGCTTCGAGCTCGCGCTGGCGTGCGACTTCATCATCGCGTCCGATACGGCGCGGTTTGGCTTTCCGGAGATTACACTCAATACCATCCCTGGTTGGGGCGGAACGCAGCTCGCGGTCAGAAAGATGGGGTTGGCGCGCGCCAAGGAAATGGTGTTGACCGGGCGCCACTATACGACCGGGGAATGCCGGGAGTTTGGGTTCATTCATGTTTTCGCTTCCGCGCCAGAGCTGAATTCGGCGGCGCTGGCCTTTGCCGAACAGTTGGCGACGCACGATTCGTTCGCCATGGAAATGGCCAAGCGCAGCGTCAACCGCGCCGCCGAGATCCCGCTGAATGCGGGACTGGATCTGGAGGCCGCGAACTACGCCGTCAACTTCGGCACCACTGCCGCCCGCACGGGTTTGCGCGCCTTTGCCGCGCGCCGCAAGCCCAAAAAAGCGCTCACCGACAATTCGACTTCCGAGAAATCCAAGTGATCCCATGAGCATGCCCCATTCGCTGAACGATCAGCACGCGATGATCCTCAATTCCGTTCGGCGTTTCGCGGAAAGCCAGATCGCGCCCTGGTCCCAGCAGTTGTGGAAAGAAGAAGTATTTTTGTACGAAATAAGGCTTGCAGGCTCGGCCTTGCCGGCCTGCCCTACCCTGCGTGTATGGCGGTGGCGGCGGCGAATGGCTGTCCTTCATTATCGTGCTCGAGGAACTATCGCGTGTCGATTGCGGTCGCCAATTCGCCGCTGATGGCAAATTTCGATGCCAAGGTGCTGAAAATCGTGGAAGGCACATCCGAAATGCAGCGCACGATCATTCGCGCGAACTACTCGCGCGAATGAAAGCAAAGCGTGAGCGCTGACGTTTGAGAACAACTGCTGGGTCCAGCCATGAGGTTTCCATGCTCGAGGGCATTAAGGTTTTGAGTTTCACGCACTTTCTGCAGGGGCCTGCGGCCGTGCAGATGCTGGCTGACGCCGGGGCGGACGTAATCAAGATCGAGCCTCCTGGAGGCGCATTTGAGCGCAGCTGGTCCGGATTCGATGCCTTCAAGGAAGGCGTGAGCATTTTCTTTCTGCTCGGCAACCGCAATCAGCGGAGCCTCTCGCTAGATCTTCGCAACGAAAAGGCGAAAGAGATCGTGTTGCACATGGTGCGCGAAGCCAACGTGCTGGTTGAAAACTACCGCCCGGGCGTCCTGGAGCGGCTTGGCTTCGGCTATGAAGACATGAAGGCCGTCAACCCCCGCCTCGTATACTGCTCCTGCTCGGGTTATGGATCGTCCGGCCCCTACTTGAAACGGCCTGGCCAGGACATGTTGCTGCAGGCGATGAGCGGCATGACCATGCTCTCGGGCGGGGCCGACGCGCCGCCGACCCCGGTTGGCTCCGCAATTGTCGATCAGCACGCCGCCGCGCTTGCAGCGTTCGGCGTCGTTTCGGCGCTGCTTTCGCGTCAGCGCACCGGACGCGGCGCGCTGGTGGAGAGCAACCTTCTCAATGCAGCCCTCGACCTGCAGATTGAGCCGTTTACCTATTACCTCAACAAGGGCCGGCTCTGGGCGCGCACGGACCCGCCGCTGGGCAGCCGCTTCCACCCCGCTCCGTACGGGATCTATCGCACCGCGGACGGCTGGATCGCGATCTCGCTAACCCCTATATCGCAGATGGCAGCGGCGCTCGACTATCCGAAGCTAGCAGCTTTCAACGACCCTAAGGATCCGATGCGTCGGCGCGACGAGATCCATCACATCGTCTATGAGCGCGTGCAGAGCCGCAAGACGGCGGAGTGGATGGAGATCTTCGATGCGCACAACATCTGGTACGCGCCGGTGAATGACTATGAGGAGGTCGAAACCGATCCGCAGGTCGCACATAACAACATGATCATGACGATCGAGCACCCTCAAGCGGGCGAGGTGCGGCTCTTGGCGCATCCGGTCCGCTACGATGGCGAAGCGCCACCGCTACGTCGATTGCCACCGCGGCAAGGCGAACATACCAGGGAAATCTTGGCCGAGCTTGGCTATGCAGCGGACGAAATCGACGCATTGTCTGACGGCGGGATAGCCATTACCAATAAGGCCGCCTCGTGATCATCGCAACCAAGCCGGAAACCTGGCGGCTACCGAGCTTCAGCAAGTTCGAGATTGGCCGAACGCATGCGGTGACCCGCACTTTCACCGAAACGGAAGTGGACGCTTTCGACTATCTCTCAGCGGATCCTGATCCTGGATACGATGGTCCGCAAACAGACTGGCGAGGCAGTCCTCAGCGGACTTTCGGCTTACAGGTATCTACGTTTCAGACAGGGCCTTCGTTCCACTGCAGCAGAAATTCGCCAGACGGCGAATCCTCAAGAAAACGGGGCTGGCATATTAACGCGACTGATGCTATAAAAATGACTGAAATCGTTTTCAGACCTCAACGATTACAACCCATGGCGTCCTCAGAGCCGATGGATGACGTAGAAGGATCACCGGCGAGACTGGGCCGACGACCGGCGGCAGTCCGCTCGTTCTTTTCGCGAGGCGAGCCAGCGCACCGAAAACCGTGTTGTTCACTGCCGGTCGTGAAGATAGAGCACTACGATTACGGCTCCGAGATCAAGTCGCTCAACATCCATTTTGCACCGCTGGAGAAGATGAAATCGACGCTGCCCTACCCGCATCGGCACGACTTCTATCATATCGTCTGGGTGACCCGCGGCACCGGCTGCCACATCATCGACTCCGTCAAATATGAAGTCCGGCCGAACAGCCTGTTCTTCATGGCCCCAGGGCAGATCCATGATTTCACGCTCTCGGAAGACGCGATCGGGCACACCATCAGCTTCAGCCCGGAATTCTTCGCTTTCAGAGTCCACAACCGGCATTCGCTCACCGACATTCCGATCTACAGTCTCGAAAATCTCAACAACGCGCTTTATCTGGACGATATGCAGGCCGAGAGTCTCCGCCAGATCATGGATGCCATAATCGAAGAATACACGGCGGAGAAGACCGGGCATGAGGATGTGATCTGGTCCTATTTGCGGATCTTCCTCATGAAGATTTCACGGATAGCCGTACCTTCCGCCATCGCCGACCTGTCGTCCCGAAACCTGCTGCTATCACGCCGTTTCAAGAGCGCGCTGGAGAAGAATTTCGGCACCATGAACGAGACGGCGGAATATGCCAAGCTTCTGAAGGTCACCGAGCGTGCACTCAACGAAGCCACTCGGCAAGCCCTTGGTTTAACCGCGGCTCAGCTCATTCGCGAGCGGATCATGCTGGAGGCCAAGCGGCTGCTGCTGCACACCGAAATCGGCGTGGCTGAGATCGCCGACCGTCTCGGCTTCGAGGATCCTGCGTATTTCAGTCGCTGTTTCAAGAAACACACCACCCGCTCGCCAATCGAATTCCGCCAAAGCCTCCCTACACTGAACTTTTGATCCATCGCCGAATAAACAAAGCGAAACTGGCAGTCCTCAAACCCATCGGGGGCTCGTCGCGAAGATCTCACCCACCTGTTTTCTCTCGGAAAGAAGCATGCCGGACACGACCAAAAATTCGATCGAACTCACTGGCGCGCAGCGGCGACTGTTCACCGAGGTCCTGAACGTTATGGCCCGCAAAGTGGCCGAAGACGAGCCGACATTGGGCGTCGAGTTTCCGCATGTTACAGCACCGGACGGCTCCTGGATTAAACTGCCGGCTTCGCTGTCGGCGGGCTATAGCGGCGAAGCCTGGAGCCACGGCAACTGGCTGTGCGGCTTCTGGGTTGGCTTGTTGTTGACCTGTTATCTGCATACCAACGAGAAGAAATACCTGATCTGGGCGCGCGAACGCATGCGGCTCGTGGCTCAGCGCGCGGACGACCCCAACACGCATGACATCGGCTTTATCTTTGACAGCAGCGCGATTCCCGCGCACGCGATCACGGGCGATCGTTGGTATGCGGATATCGCGATGACCGCGGCCGACAAGCTGCGCGCTCGGATCATCACCACGCGCAGCGGCGCGTATCTCGCCTCCTGGGGGTCGTTGGACGACCCGCGCGGGCAATGCAGTTCGGCCATTGACACGATGGCCAATCTCTCGCTGTTGTATTGGGCAACCACTTACAGCGGCGACCGCAGCTATCGCCTGGCCGCCGAAGCGCATGCCGACATGACCGCAAAGGCTTTCATTCGCTCCGATCATTCCACCTATCATGCAGTGGAGTACGACGTGGTGAGCGGCGCGCGGAAGCGCGGCTATACGTTCCAGGGAGCAGGCGACGAATCCGCCTGGACCCGCGGCCAGGGCTGGGCCATCTACGGCTTTGTCAACTCCGCGCGAGAGACCGGGCAGCGCCGATATCTAGACCTCGCCGAACAGCTTGCAAACTATCATATGAAGCGCCTCGCTGGACGTCAGATCCCACCGTGGGACTTCGATGCGATGAAGGCCGATGCCGACATTAAGGACACGGCGGCAGCGGCCGTGATTTCATCCGCCTTGCTCGAGCTGGGGCGGTTGCATCCCGATGGCGCCGCTGCTTCGGCGTGGACTGAGAAGGGATTGGCGATGCTGGAAGCGCTGTGCCGCGATGAGTTCGCGAGAGAACCGTTGCATCGCGGCTTGTTAAAGAATTCCTGCTACTCGAAGCCGCACAATGAGGGTGTACGCAGCGCGACCATGTTCGGCGACTTCTTCTTCACCGAGGCCCTGTGCCGCGTCATGCTGCCCGGTAAGTTCCGACCGCTGACGGCGGTGCCGACGCTCGCGTGAGATGAACTGGCATTTCGCGAGCTGATCTGCCCAGCACGCGCCACTTCCAGGAATATCCAAACCCGCTCCCAATCTATCGACTACACTTTCTGAACGATCGCAACATTCAGCCGTCGTTGCACACGCGCTTTATTACAGCCGCACGGCTTGAGCTCGGCCGCCAGCTGGCCTCTCCAGCTGGACCTCAAACCGCTGCGCTCTAGCCTAGCTTGGTCACCAGCATGCGATAGAATCCATTGGTAAAGTGAAGCCGGCTTTGACTCTGTCCAAAACGACCATACTTTCAAAGCGCTTTATATCTGGGTTTTCGTCTACTAAAAACCGAGTAAACTGCTCGTACTCTTCCATACTATTTGCTGTTACTAGGAGAACGAAGTCAGTCTGTCCGGTAACGTAGAATCCGCTCATCACCTCTGGCATTTTGCGGATTGTCTGCTTAAAGCGATCGACGATATCGGTCCGATCGCGCTCAAACGAAATGAGAACCAACAGGCTCACGTTCCGTCCGATTGCTTTTGGGGAGACGATTGAAACGTCTCCTTCTATGACACGTTGTGATCGTAGGCGTTTCAGTCGACGCTGAACTCCGGATGCAGACAAACCGACCTTCGCGCCGAGTTCTTCACTGGTCAGGCGATTGTTGCGCTGTACGAGGTCAAGAAGACGAGCATCAATTCTATCGAGTTGCATGGCTGCGCCACGTTCAGAAGATCGAAATTCCGGAAACCTGATGAGCAGTTCGCGATCAGGGCAAGCCAGCAGCGTAGACGGCGGGAGCGCACATCATGCGCTCCCGGTACCGGATCAGCTTACAGATAATTCCGCAGCCCAAGTTTTCATCAACGGTCAAGCCGAAAATCCAGTGCCCGCATGCCGCGTCTCGGCGTCAGCGTCCTCAGTGCAATGCCAGAGGATTTGCTTCCCGCGCAAGCTCGATCAGCCTGGCTCTTGTCTCCGGATGGATCTGCTCGAGCGGATGACGAACCGCCTCGCATTTGGTGACCTTGCCTTCCGCCATCACGCTCTTCGCGGCACGCAAGCCGCATTGCCGGTTCTCGAAGTTGATCAACGGCAGGACGTGCGCATAGGCCGCCGCGGCATCTGCGCGACGTCCCGCCTTGTGATTGTCAATGACATCGCGCAACAGATCCGGAAGCAGCGCGCTCGGCATGGTACCGGTAGCCCCGGCGTCGAGATCGGCCATCATGGTAATGGCCTCCTCCCCGTCAAATGGACCGACAATGGCCGCGCCACCGGCCTCTATCAGCGAGCGGAGTTTTGCCGCGGCAAAGGGCACTTCGACCTTGAAATAGCTGACGAGCGGCACCGCACGCGCTAAACGCGCCAGAAAAGGCACCGTCAGTGTCACGCCGCTTAGCGGCGCATCCTGAACCATGATGGGAATCTTCGCAGCCTCGGCAACACGGCTGAAATGCTGCAACATGCCCTCTTCATCCGTCCGCAGGCCCGCGCCGTGGTAGGGCGGCATCAGCATCAACAGCCTCGCGCCGCGCTCGGTCGCATAGCGCGCCCGCTCCTCCGCGATCCGGGTGCTGAAATGGCTGCAGGTCACCATCACCGGCTTGCGACCAGCTACGTGCGACAGGCACAGATCGACCAGCGTATCGCGCTCCTCGTCCGACAACAAAAACTGCTCGGAATAGTTGGCCAGAATGCAAATGCCGTCGACGCCTTGGTCGATCATGCAGTCCAGCAGACGCTTCTGTCCTTCCAGGTCGAGGTCACCGTCCTCCGTGAACGGGGTGGGAGCGACCGGGAACAGGCCGCTGTAGACCGGGGAGTCTGAACTTCTCATAACATGGCTCCACGCATCGGGAGAGGTGACATCGATCGATATGTTTAGATCTTTTCCGCCTCGATCAAACCATCCAGAACGTTCAGCGATTCCAGCAGATAATAGGAGCCGAAGATCGTCTCAGCATTGGTCGCGGAATCCCGTACACGAGCGTCGCGCCGCTTATTGAAGCAGGCGCCGACCAGCATGCCTTGCGAGCGGGTCTCCCCTGCCCCGACGGGCGTAAGATAGCCGTTGATCAGAGCGAGCGCGATGCGCTCGCCTGCATCCTGATATTTCGCGCGGAGATCGGCGGACGGCGCAAGCCGCCCCAGCTTGAGCAGCGCCGAGCAGACGATCGCAGTAGCCGCCGTATCGGTTTCTGTATTGGGGATTGCCGGATCATCGAAATCCCAGAACGCCACCAGGCCGGGCGGGACGTGCGACAGCCACCAGTCGGCGCCCGCGATCAGCTGCTCCATCCAGCGCTTTTCCTGCGGACGATGGGCAAGCGCGACCGCGGCATAGACGAGGCCCCAAGCCTGCGCCCGCGCCCAAACGCTGCTCTCGCTAAAGCCCTTGTGGGTAAAATGGCGGACGACCTTGCCGTTCGCTGGATTGAGCTTGCTCGACTGCACGATCGAACCGTCGGGCCGCATGTGAATATCCAGCACCCGCGTCGTATGTCGCGCGGCGACGTCAGCGAACGATGCTTCCCCCGTCTTCTCTGCCGCCCAGAACAGGAGCGGAACCGCTTGCAAGGAATCGATGCTGCTGAAGGAGTTGCCTACGTCCTCCGACTCCTCGGCGTCACTACCAAGCGGAATGAGATCGAGCCTCGGGTCATATTGACCCTTCAGCGAATGGGCAGCATCCAGCGCCAATGTCGCGGCATCCTTGTCTGCACACAGGATGTCGCCAAGTGCAACGCCGTAGTAGAACCCAAAGCCCTTGAACGCCGTTTGCAGATGCGCCCGCGGCTCGAGCCGGCTGCTCCACAGCCGGGCAGCATCCAGGTATCTGGAGCTCCCCGTGCGTCGCGCAAACAACCACAACATGCCCGGCCACGCGCCGCCGGTCCAGTCGCCGTCGACAGTCGTCGTCCATTTTCCCGTCGCGGCCTCGGCCCAGTGCGGGAACTCCGATTGCAGGCTCTCGAGCGTCTGATCGACTCGGCAGCGCATCCGTTCGATTGCCTGTTCCCATCGCGGCTTGGCTGTGCTCACCATTTCCTCCAGTTGCCTTTTCCGGCCACCTCTTCTCTCCACATACACGTGCGATCGCCTTCGCGAATCGCCTAGGACGTAGGCCGCTTCGTCACGTTGGGCGTCCATTTGAGGTGATGCTTGCCCACGGCGACGAGTTCGCCACGCTGGTTGGTGACGTCCACATTGGCAAGCGTACGGCGGCGCTCCTCGTCGATTTCGCTGATGGTATAGGTCACTGTCACCGTGTCGTTGATGTAGACGGGCTTCAGAAACCGCACGCCATCGTAGCCGAGCGATACGGGTGTTGTATCAATGCCCTTTCGCACGCTTTCTTCAATCATTCGGGTCGAGGCCGTTGAAATGAATCCGACCATCAGCGCGCCATGGGCAATGCGCTTGCCGTAAATCGAATGGCTCATGAATTCGTCGTCGACGTGATTCTGCGAAAGATCACCGGTCAGACCCGCAAAGAGATAGATATCGGACTCACCGACCGTCTTCGAAAATCGAACGCTATCGCCGACGTTCGCCTGCATCACAGTCATTGTTCTTGCCTTTCCGCTGTTCGATATTCAAAGTGATGACGCGTACAGACGACTATCTAATCGCCATTTCCGTTTTATCATCGAAGAATTGCAGCGTCTTGGCATCAACCCACATCTGCACGCTGGCATGAGGGCTGACCTCCGTCTCTGGCGAAATACGCGATGCCATCATCGTGCTGTCCGCAACGTTGAGAGCGATCACCTGTTCCGAACCAAGTTGCTCGGTGACGGTGACGACGCCGCTGAAGGATGAGCCCGAATTGTCTGAAGGAATGCCAAAACGTATATGCTCGGGCCGGATACCTAGAATCACCATCTTGGCGCCATGCTTGCGCAGGACTGCCGCCTGTTCGAGCGGCAACTCGACCTTGAAATCCTCCGCCTGCGCCGACATGACGCCGAGTTCTTCGACAAGCTCGACTTTCATAAAGTTCATTGCAGGCGCCCCGATGAAGCTCGCGACGAACCGGTTGGCCGGTCGATTGTAGATCTGCAGCGGCGTGCCGATCTGCTGAATCCAGCCGTCCTTCATGACCACAACCCGATCACCAAGCGTCATCGCCTCAACCTGATCATGGGTGACATAGACCGATGTGGTAGGCACGCGCTCGCGCAGCGCCTTGATCTCGATCCGCATCTGCGCACGCAGCTTGGCATCGAGGTTCGAGAGGGGTTCGTCGAACAGGAAGACTTGTGGCCGCCGTACGATACACCGTCCAAGAGCCACACGCTGCTGCTGGCCGCCGGAGAGTTGAAACGGCTTGCGTGCCAGGAGCGGCTCCAGACCGAGCATTTGCGTCGCGCGGGTGACTGCGCTCGTAATTTCCGTTTCCGGGACTTTCCGGTTTCGCAACCCGAATGCCAGATTGTCGAACACCGTCATGTGCTGATAGAGCGCATAGTTCTGAAATACCATCGCGATGTCGCGATCCTTTGGCGGCACATCATTGACGACTTTGTCTCCGATCCGGATAGTCCCGGCGCTGATGTTCTCGAGACCCGCGATCATGCGAAGCGTCGTCGACTTGCCACATCCAGATGGACCGACTAGCACCACGAATTCACCGGCTGCGATATTGAGGTTGACCTCGTGCACAACCTTAAACGTGCCGTACTTCTTTACGACGTCCTGTAGAGTGACCTCTGCCATAAACCTTCCTCTTGAGTCGCGCCGGTTACATGCGCAGCCCGCGAATGACGTATTTCTGACCAAAGATGGTCACCAGCAGCGCTGGCATCATCGCAAGCACGGCTGTCGCGCTCATCAAATTCCATTCCGTTCCGGTCTCGGTGACGAATTGCGCCATAGTCGACGTGATCAGGGGCGTACGCTTGCCCGACAGGATCAGGGCGAACAAAAACTCATTCCACGTCGAGAGCCAGCAAAGGATCGCAAGCGCAGCTATCCCCGGCATCGCGGCGGGAAGCGCGACGCGGTAGAACGCCCCCCATCGGGTGCAGCCGTCGATCAGCGCCGCATATTCCATCGACGGGTTGATGCCATCGAAAAAACCCTTCATCAGCCATGAGAAGAAGCAGACGTGCACCGCGATGTGCGGCAGCAACAGACCGACATACGTGTCGTAGATCCCAAGGCGGGTATTGACCAGATAAAGCGGCAGCACCCAAGAGATGTAGGGAACGGTACGGAAGATGTAGATGGTGGCGAACCAGCTGCGCTGGATCCAGCCGCCGAAGCGCGACAGCATGTAACCGCTGCCGACCGTGATGCCCAGCGACAGGATGGTAGCCGACGTCGAAAGCACGAAGCTGTTCCACATCGCTTCCACCACCTGCGACTGATGCAGCACCTCGACGAAGTTGTTGAACGTGAAATTTGTGCCGCGCCAGATGTAGAATACGCCAGACGCTGGACGGATCGACGTCACGCCGAGTATCGCAATCGGCCCGACGAACACAACGAATATCGCGGCGATGCTGATCGCGAAGATAGCACGCCGCAGCGCATGAAGGGCGAGCGCAATCATCGCGACACCTCCATGCTCCGGTTGACGAGCCTGTAGAGGCCAACCCCAACAAACAGCATGATGAGCGCGCCGATCCCGGCAGCGGCCGCGGCGCGACCGATGTCCAAATCCACGAAAGCCAGGACATAGGCGTAGACGCTGAACACTTCCGTTGATCGGGCGGGCCCGCCGCCAGTCAGGATCCAGACCTGGTCGAAGGTGCGGAACGCGTCAATTGCGCGGATCAGGACACAGACGATGATCACTGGACGCAGCATTGGGAGCGTAACACGCCTGAAGATGCACCACGGCGTTGCGGCATCGATTCGCGCGGCCTCGAAGGGTTCGGGCGGCAGTCCCTGCATGGCGGCCAGCAGGATGATGGTGAACCACGGCGTCCAGATCCATATGTCTGTCATGATGACCAGCGCAAAGCTCGGCCAGCGATCGGAGAGCCAGGCGACATCGGGAAGGCCCAGGTATGAGAGGAAAATAGTAATTACACCAAACTGATCGTTGAAAGACCACCTCATCATGGTCGCGGTGATAACAGGCGCAATCGTCAGCGGCAGTAGGATGATGGTCCGCATAATTGCCCGGCCAAAGAACGGACGGTTGAGCAATGATGCCAGTGCTAAGCCGAGTGCAAGGGATACGCCGACCGAGAGGATCATCAGGACGAACGTATTGGGTAGAACCATCTTCAAGAATACAGGGTCGGTGAAGACGGCGATGTACTGCTTCGGTCCGACCCAGGTTCTTTGCGGGTTAACAAGCGACCATTCGCGGAAGCTTGCATTCATTCCGATCAAGATCGGAATAATCTCGAAACAAACGAGAACGATCCCAGCCGGCGCGATGAGAAAAAGCATGAAGCGCTCTTTCTCATCGACTCCAAATTTCGTGGAACGAGCGGTCATCAATCGTTGGCCGTAGCGCCGGCATGGATGGCATCGGATCCGGCCTTAAGGGTAGCAGCAATGTCCTCGCGCTTGCCCTTCATCGCGCGGATCAGTGTGTCCGAATAGACCTTGTGCACAGTCGCCCAGTTGCGGAAATAGTAGGCAGCATGGACATGATCAGGCTTGAACAGGATTGTGTGGAGCCTGCGCCAGGTCGCGTCGTTCTTTTCGAGTGTGCGCCAAACGTCGGTGTTCGGCGGTGGGCCTCCGGTCTGGTTCCACTGCTCGATCTGAGCGTCGGGATCGCCGAGCATGGCGCCAAGCAGCTTTTTGGCCGCCGTCTTGCGATCATTCGGAAGAGTCTTTGGGATTGACCAGCCCCATACGTCTATCCAGGTGCGGACGCCGTTGCTCATGGGGCCGACCGGAAATGGCGCAATGCCGACCTTTCCTGCGACCGATGACCTCTCGGAGTTATTGAAGGTGTCGAGGAAAGTAGTATCGGCCACAGTAAAGGCGGCGTCACCGGCCTGGAAGATCGCATTTGCCTCATCGCGCGAATAGGTCGTCATGCCGGGCGGGCTTATCTTCTTGCTATTGAGAGCATCCCACCAAAACTCCGCGGTCTGCACCTGACAAGGAGAGTAGATCATTGGCTTCCAACCGTTTGCCGCAAGCTTCTTGTTGTCTCTCTCATAGGCGGGTGCATAGACGTCGCAACTGTTGTTCCAGAGCGTCCACCAGAAGCTGAAGAAAGTGTTGGTGTAACTCATGCCGCCGACATAACCCCACTTCACCTTCTTTTCGGACTGCAGGGGCTGACTGATCTTGACGAGATCGTCCCATGTCTTAGGCAACTCCGCCTCGGAAATGAGATCGGTGCGATAGAACAGAATGCCGGCCGTGGTCGTCATCGATACCGCCGTCGTCTTTCCGTCGGCAGCGTGGAACGGCTCAAGCTGCCCCACCTCGACCTTGCGCACGTTGGGAACGTCCTCAAGCGGTTCAAGATACTGGGCGAGATCCTGTCCCCAGTCGTCATTGTTCCAGATGATGTCGCATTGGTCGTTGGCCCCTGAGGTCAACATCTGGGTGATCTTCGGCAAATAGACGGTGTAGGACGTCACCGTTTTATTCAGCTTAACGCCTTGCTTGACCGCCCATTTCTCCAAGATCGCGACGTTTGCGACTTGCACCGGATGATTGATGTAACAGACGCTCAGCGCTGTTTCTGCTTGCGCCGATGTCGAAGAGCAAACCGCACAAAAGCCGCCGCCGACAAGAAGCGCGCGCGCAAGCTTATTCTCTAGTCCCATGGCATTCCTCCTGTTCGGCAAAGCGCGCTTCTACAGAAGCTTATGCTCTTGTTCGTCTGCGCCCCGATCTTCTGCGGCGGCAAACTACTTCCGGCACCTGGCCGTCGTAACACACGGGGTGGCTGACGACGCTAATCAGCGCCTTGTCGCTTTCGACGCTGACCAAGCGGAAGTATTGGCGAACGGAGCGGGAGAGTGTTAGGACGCATTTCCGAATTTCTTGTACTTTCTTACGTGCAATCGGATGGCGCGGTGATCCATTCGCTGCGACGCACAATCACTTCTGTGCTGACAAGTGGGCGCGTTTCTGCGAGCCGCTGCGCACGAATGCCGAAAAATACAAGTATTCGCATACTGTGCTAATGCAGGCAGGCATCGCTTCTACTGGTTTGGAAGAAATAAGCCCACACGTAGCGGGGCAGCCGAAGCTTGCTTCCGGGTTCGCGGATTATCGAGGAAAGGACCGGCAGCTCGAAAGATCAAAATCCAGCATTATGGCTAAAGCTACCAACATGATTTATATGCATTCGCCGGCATCGTTGGCGATTGCTGTGGCCTCCATCTCAACCAGGAATATGTCAGACCACGCGTTTCAAAATGCGGATCATTCACGAACACTTTCGGTCGACTGTTCTGTACAGTTGGAGACCTTGAAGGAGCCGCTGGCCGTCAGCCTGCATGCGACTCCCGAGCCGATGATCCAGGTTCGGCAAAACCGCCTGCTGAGCATGGGCGCCGATACGCCCTATGACGATTACATCGATCGTCGGTCAGTAGCCGATGAAGTCGCCTATGCCCGCAAGCTGAGCGCGCAATTCAGTTGGGCGCAGCTCGACGTGACACGCCGCTCGATCGAGGAGACCACCGCAGCCGTGTTGGCAAAGGAATGCCGGCACCAGCGGACCCTCGTGATCGGACACATGGCAGCAATGCACCGAGCCCGCTGAGTGTCGTACCGATATGACGCCATCTTCGTGCTCCGGTCTATTGCCGCGACACCATCGTGCAAAGCTGCTGTACCGCCGTTTAGTGCAGAGAATCGCGGGTCCTCGAAATCCCGAACGCCACTATGCGAGCGGCACGTGCGACAGCTACCAGTCGGCGCCCGCGGTCACCTGCTGCATCCAGCGGGTAAGCTAGCGCGATGGGGACATAGAGGAGACAAGCGCCTGCGCGCCTTCAAATGTTGCTGTAGCTAAAGCACTTTTGGATCAAGAGATGTCATAGAGCCGACGGCACCCCTGTCGTAGAGATCCTTCAATTGCCGAGCATCGTAGCCGAGCTCCTTCAGGATTTCTTCCGTCTGCGCCCCGAGCTTCTGCGGCGGCAAACGTATCTCTGGCACCTCGCCGTCGTAACAAATGGGATGGCTGACGAGGGTAATCGGCGCCCCGGTCGCCCCTTTCACGACCTGGAAGCTCTTGTTGTGAATGACCTGCGGGTCGACGACGACATCTGAATAGTCATTGATACGGGCGTGCCAGATTCCGCGAGCCTCAAGCAGCGCAAGGCACTCGGATGTCGTGCGTTTGGCGATGTTGGCCGCAATTGCTGCCGATGCCTGGTCGCGCCGCCGATAAGCTTCCGTGTCGGGAACGCGCTGATCGGCGGGAAGCGAAAACACATCCGCCAGCACGTCGAGCGATCCGAGCGAGATCGCGATGTGTCCGTCACGGGTGGCATAGATGCCGTAAGGAGCGCCGTAATACCATCCTGCGATCGGACCCGGCTGGCGCACATCGTCCGGTCTCTGCCCGTTGAGATAGCAGGTGAAGGACTCCATCTGCAGGTCGAGGGCTGCTGACAGCAGACTGACATCGACCCGACACCCCTGCCCCGTACGCGCTTTCCTCACCAGTGCGGCCAGGATGCCAGCCGCAAAAAGAACGGCCCCGTGATGATCAACTGCCGAAACACCTACGGCGCGCGGGCCGTGCTCGCGGCTTCCGGTGATCGTTGCAAGCCCCGCCAACGCTTGAATCAAGAGGTCCTGGCCGGGTCGATTGACGTACGGCCCGTCTGTGCCATATCCGGATGCTGCGGCATAGATGATATCTGGCTTGATGCTCCTGGCGTCCTCATAGCCAAGCCCCAGCTTGTTGAGCACGCCAGGCCGGAAATTCTCGGTGAGGACATCCGACGTTGCGATCAGTTTTTTCGCAACAGCAACCCCGTCCGGCTTCTTGAGATCGAGCGTTAGACTACGCTTATTGCGATTGCCGGTCAGAAGCAGCATGGATTGACCATCTACCTGCTTGTCCGCCCCGCCCCATTTCCGCTGGAAGGCGCCGTCCGGCGGCTCCACAGCGATCACGTCTGCGCCGAGATCGGCGAGAAATTGCACACCCATCGGGCCCATCAGGAAGTGGTTGAAGCTGAGGACGCGAATGCCCTTGAGAAGATCGACCATACGTTCTTTCTTGGTTCTCTCTAACTATCTCACGAAACGTCGGCGACATCCCGAGCCTCTGAAATCGTTTTCAGGATTATCGGTCCCACTGACCAGCGGAGTCAAGCGCGTTAAGCGCCGCACTATCGGAGTATGGCCGCCGGCGCGCTCTGCTTGATGTGGCTTAGGCGCGCGCATACTGTTCAACGGAACCAACGATCTCGTCCACAGTGCGCTTGAGATAGCGGCCCTCCCGGTGGTTTAACTCGAATGGTGTTAACAGCCCGTTTTGGGACAATCCGAGCAGATCAGATGGACAAGAAATCGATCGCCGATCCCAAAGGCCGGTCCCGGCCCAGGGTGAAGATCGAGGACGTCGCAAGAGAGGCGAACGTCTCGCCGGCGACGGTGTCGCGCGTTCTAAATCATCCAGGAATTGTCAGGCCCGAACTGCGCGATAAAGTGATGCGCTTCATCACCGATCTCTCCTATACGCCCGATAGCGCGGCCCGGGCACTGAAATCGGGACGCATGCGGACGATCGGCGCGATCGTTCCGACGCTGGGCCTTGGCATCTTTGCCGAAAGCGTGGAGGCCCTGCAGAACCGGCTGAGCGAAAGCGGCTACACGTTATTCATCGCCAATTCACAATATGATCAACGACGCGAGTTGCAGGAGATGCAGAGCCTCATCGAGCGTGGCATCGACGGCATTGTGCTGGTGGGGGGCTCGCACGGTCGGGAGCTGAGAACTCTGGTCGAGCAAACTGGCGTCCCCGTCATTACGACTTACGTCTCCAAGGCGGGCGGCGGCATTCCTGCCATTGGCATCGACAACGAACGCGCCACTCGCGAAATGACCGAATTTCTTCTCGGCCTGGGACACGTTCGTTTCGGTGCAATTGCCAACATTCTACCATCGAATGACCGTTCCCGCGCCCGACTTGATGGGATCCAGCGCGCCCTCTCTGAAGCCGGTATCCGACTCCAGCCGACTCAGGTCATCAGGGCCGACCACTCGCTGGCGCAAGGACGAAAGGCACTTCGCCAACTGCTCACTGACCATCCCGCCACGACCGCCGTGATCTGCACCACCGACACGCTGGCCATCGGCGCCATGACGGAAGCCCGTAAGATGGGCTTGAGCGTGCCGCGGGCGGTTTCGATTACCGGTTTTGACGATGTGGAGCTGGCGGCACAGGTGGATCCGCCGCTAACGACGATCAGTATTCCCGCTGCTGAAATCGGCCGGGGCGCAGCCGACTATCTCATCAGTGCGATCGCAGGAAGACCCGTCCCCAAGAGCGTCTTGTTGCCCTACCGGCTGGTAGTGCGGTCGTCCACCACGTCACCACCGAAAGCCGACCGCCTTCCGAAGCGCCCCCGATGAAGGCTGGCAAGCTGGCTAGGCTGCAGGACGGCTGTTCGCGAAAACGATTTCGGTGTAAATGGCGCTGATCCGTAACCTGCAAAGGTGCTACGTTGAACGCCAAATCCGACCTCATTCTTTGGACGTCTCCCCTGCAGCACGTGGTGCTCTTGACGCTGAATAGGGCATCCAAACGAAACGCGCTGAACAATGATCTGATCGCGGAACTCGCGGCCGCTCTTCGCAAGGCTGCGCTGGATGATGAGGTGCGCTGCGTCGTACTTCGTGGCAGCGATGCGTTCTTTTCTGCCGGCGCCGATATCAAGGAAATGCGGCAACGAGGGTTCGAAGCCATCGACAATTCCGCGCGACGTTCTGCTTGGCGGGATATCGCCAATTTCCCCAAGCCATTTATTGCCGCGGTTGAGGGCATTTGCTTTGGCGGTGGTCACGAGCTCGCGCTTCTGGCTGACATCGTGGTCGCCGGTGAAGGCGCCAGCTTCGGGCAGCCGGAGATCAACATCGGGATATTGCCGGGAGACGGAGCAACCCAGCGATTGACCCGAGTGGCCGGCAAATCGCTCGCGATGCTCATGATCCTGACCGGAGAACCCATCTGTGCGCGCGCAGCCCATCAGGCTGGGCTTGTTGCTGAGGTCACGGCAGAGGGCAAGGCACAGAGCCGCGCCCTCGAGCTTGCCGAAATTATCACGCACAAGCCGCCGCGTTCCGCGGAACTGGCTAAAGCGGCTGTACTCGCCGCCTACCAAACCGCACTTGACGCCGGTCTAGAATTTGAACGACAAGCCGTCAGGCACGCATTCACGACGTCTGATCAGCAAGAGGGAATGAACGCCTTTTTTGAGAAGCGGTCGCCGACCTATCGGGGGACCTAGAAGACACTAGATCATCCAAGCACGCCGGCGGAAGCAACAATTGGACTCTCGTATTTCGAAATCGTGCTCCGGAGAACTTCCATCAACTCGCCGAACCACCGCGGAATGTCGTTGTACACCTCAAAGCCGCCGAATGACCGCGGAGGACATCCCACTTCGCTCGGCCAGCTGACCGACCAGTTCAGAATGCCCCCGGACGGCCCGCAGTTGCGTGCTGATGATCCCTGATGGGCCATCGTGCGGCCAGGAAGTTTGCCTTTGTGGACACCCCTCCGAATTCCCAGCATTCCCGAACGCTACCGCTCAGATTCTTGAGCGGCGCGCCCTGCACCGGTACCGGCGGTAAGGGCCGTCTGGCTGTCGCAACCGATGTTCAAGGACGGTAAGCCCGCTCCGCCCCGACCGCATATTCTATGAGAGCTGTATCACGGTCTTCTTAGTGGAGTGATCCATGCATTCTTCTACAAAAGACTATTGTTCTTCGGGTAGAGACGCGGGTTTTGTACCAAGACACTCGGTTAATACCGACTCCTCAGTGTGGCGGTTGTGACATCGCGGTCGATGCCGAGCACCTCAACGGCACCATTTATCTGCAGCTCGCCTGCTCCTCCCTACGATCCCATTGCTTCGAAACCGGAGCGGATGTTGCGCCCGCCGGAAAGCGTTAGGTCGACCCAGCAACCCATCGTGGGATAAGCCGCGGAGCTTTCATGGTCAGGTGCATGTCCTTCTGATCGCGTGATCCGCACTCACGCGGACCGCATACGGTGCACCGGGCCGATGATCTTGTAACCAATCACCGCGACATCGCTGGGCGATCGTGGACGATTTTCGCCTTGCTGCCGCTGCCGGACGTTCAATTCGTGACACCTATTTGGCAAAGCGTGTCGCGCCTCAGCTAACGTGTCGTAGATCCAACAGTTCGGACCGCGGCCGAATGATCAAAACGCTCGCATTCCAAAACTCGCAGCGAATATGCCCGCACGAGCACGCCGCCTAAGACACTGGCACGAGCCTTGCTAAAACGCGAGCGGGACGACGTGCTTCGCGCCGCGCCGGCGGAATACATCTGCCTTAGGGGTCGGACTCGGGACGCGGAGTCTTGGTTGAACACGACACACGCAGTGTCGAATGAACTGTCGTCTTTGAGGGATAAATAGCATGTCCGGTGTGGCTGGCGCCTTTCTGTTGCCTTCAAGTCACTCCCAGCACACGCTTTATGATCGGCTCAAGCATGTGGTTCCGAAACTTGGACTTCGTGGGCAGGCGGGTTTCGGTCTTGCCGCCTACATGCATGGAAAGCGCGTTCAATATATAAGGTCGTCTCAGTCGCCAAGCGAATTAGTAAACTTTGACTATAATGAACAGTATGCGAATTTCAGGCCTCACGCAGCGATTGCACACATTAGTAGTCCGTCTAAGAGGGAACAGCACGAGAGCGACGTGCAGCCTGTTAACAACGATAAAGTCGGTTTCCGCCATTTGGCTATTTCGCTAGACGGGGCCTTGGTCAACGCTGATGAACTTAGAGAAGAGTTGCTCGCCCAAGGGCATCGCTTTGACAGCGAAACGGATGCCGAGCTCTTGCTCAAACTGATTGAGCGCACTTGTGAAAGTGATTATTGGCGACATGGTCTGCCGGTGAATCACGAAAGACTGTTTCGGGAGATCGATAACCGTATCGATGGCGCCGTCAGCGCACTCTTGTTGGATGGTGAAGGGAATCTCATTGCTTTTCGCAACCGATATGGTCTGCGCCCCCTAGAATTCATGCAAACAGATGACGGCTTTTTGCTTTTTGCGTCGGAAAACTGTGCTTTTGTCGGACTCCAAGGCAAGGCAGAAGAAATTTTACCAGGCCACATCAAGTACGTGAACGGAAAAACGGGAGTATGCCTTGATCGCTCTCTGTGCGATGCTGGACATAACACCAGGCTGTGCGCCTATGAAACGCTTTACCTGGGAAGCCCCAACACGTCGAAACGCCAATCTCATCTCGAAACCCGTTACAATATCGGAGTTGCTCTTGGTAAAATTATTGCGCCAAGACTGGCAGCAGAAGTGGGGTCCGCCCCTGTTATAGTTTCTTCTATGCCGCGAACCGGAGGGCCGTATGCTGATGGTCTGTTTGCATCACTGGCCGAAGGCGGCGCCATCGTCCAACGTCACGAACTCATCGCAACACAATTTTCTCAGCGGACGCTTATAGGTATCTTTGGCGAGCGCAAATCTCTTATTGCCCAAAAATATCGTGTCGCAGAGAAAGACGTTACCGACAGCACCATAATCATGGCTGATGAAGCCCTCATTCGCGGCGATACAAGTCGGGCTGTCACGAATATGCTCCTTGCCGCCGGGGCCAAGGCTGTGCATTGGGCAATCGGTTCACCGCCTATAGTGGCCCCAAATTACTACGGCATGGGTATCGACACCATGGATGAGTTGGCGTTCTGGCAAACGTGGAAGACCCTCCCACCCCAACAGCGCAAGCAAAGCCTGCGTTTTCATAACATCGAACCGCAAATGCTCAAGGTCATCGAAAGCACAATTGCCGTATCCATCAATGCTGCGGCTATCACTTATCTACCCTTCCAAGTTCTCGTATCCTTGCTTCCCCAGGGGCATGATGGAATAGATTTGTCGCCGTTTACGTTTGAGATGCCAACCCCAGCGGGGCAAAAGCGCGCGAATAAGAATTTGAACAAGTTAATCGCCGATCTTCCCTTCCCGGAGCCGGCCGTTGCCTGAGGTTATCATGAAACCCACTCTAGTATTTGATTGGAACGGCACGCTGCTCGACGACGCCGATGCGTTGCTGAAAACGATCAATGCCATTCTAGGGCGCTTCGGTCGCCCTGATATCGATATGCCAACTTTTCGGGAACAGTGCGAGCTCCCGCTTTCTGTCCTTTACCGCAGTGTCGGAATGTCGGAAGGTGAAGCCGCAATCGTGGATAGCGATGGCAGCGCCATTTTTCACGACACCTACGAACCGCTGGCGAGCAAGGCCGATCTGCGCAAAGGCGCGCGCTGCATTCTAGAAGCGGCACGTCAACAGGCGGTCTCAACGATCGTTCTCAGCAGCTATATAGTCGACCCTCTTCGTTCCCAAATCCGCAGGCTTGGACTCGACGATTGCGTCAACGAGGTTCTAGCCTTCGAAAGCCGCGCCACTCAATTCAAAAGCATGAGCAAAGGCGAACGGCTTCGCCTGTATATGCAAGCAAATAATCTAAAGCCCGAGTCAACCTTTATCATCGGCGACATGCCGGTTGAAACGGACATTGCACGCGACCTTGGGCTTATCAGCATATCCATTACCGGCGGATTTGTTTCCGAGTCGCGTTTGCAGGCTGCACAGCCGGATTACATCATTCATGACCATCATGAGCTGCTGCCAATTTTGCAAAGGCACGGCTTTTTTCGAAACGCATAGGACCATGACTGAAACTCCGCTAACAACCGCCCTCCTACGGTGGCGGGACAAAGGATCGGCCTTCGGCGCAGGACGCATGGGAACTGACATGTATTCGACGTGGCAGCCTATGAACGGGGTTTCGTTGCTGAATATGAAAGCAGCGGCGCCTCGAACGTACGCGCTCTGCGAATGTTGAGCCAGTGAGTGATGCTCACGGGCATGGCGACGGCAGCATTGGTCGCTGCTGCTCATTGATCGCCACGCTCCGGAAGGCCGGTCGCCTATCACTACCACTGCCCCGCTGGCGTCCCACCACAGCATCGCAAGAGCCTTCGCAGAAAGGCTGTACGACCACCTGGAGCAAGGCCGGATGGCCCAGCACGAGAACGGTTATGATCGGCGTCTATGTCGTGGACGACACGCGCGAGCTGGTTAAACGATTGGCGCAAAGACGGTGGTCGGCCTGTTGCGCCTCGACAATCTCGTCGCTGATCGGCAGGCACGGGGCTCATCCAAGCTTGGGCTGATGAGGCTGGCTGGAACGGCTCTCGCCACATCAAAGTCCGGGGATCGCGGCCGAGGCACGCGCCGTCTAGACTCCACACATTGTGCAACTAAGTAGACGCAGCTCGGGCGACTCGGCGCCGCGTATTTAGGGCCAAATGGAGGCGCTGTCCCTACCGCCCGCGCTGCTAGTTTAATATAACACCTGATCATTGATTCTACCATCGTCCGAGCCCATAAACAGATGCCGAGGCTAAAAACGGGGTCTGAAGATCAACCTATCGGCCGTTCTAGCGATGGCCTGAGCAGCAAGATCCAGATGGCCGTTCGAGGCTTGGGATGTCCCGTGCGGTTCACACGGACTGCCCGGTCAGAGGTGATGCGCAAGCCGCAGCCTTGTCTTCTAAACGAATTCCATGGTTCCGTCGAGAGGATCTGACGAGCACGACGCGGCGCTCGCTTGCGATAAGCTTCGAGCCGCATGGTTCTTCAGTGATGAACGATGATTCGGGAAGCGTTCGCGAAAAATACGAAAGGATGATCTGTTCGGCTTCAAGGTTCGCGACTGTTCACTGGCGAACATTCGTCCTTGTGTTGAGCGGAGGCCCGGATATTATGATCGCATCTCCGGCATGCATCGCAAAAGGACTCGCAATCCTGTCGAGCTCATCCAAAGAAAATTCCTCCTTATCGGACTACGCGGTGTCCTTGCTCTACATTGCTGCCAGCGCGAGCCCTCTCGGTTCCCCTCGCACGTGCGATGAAGCTCGTCTTACCTGCGCTCTCTCACCTGAATCTCGGCAAACGGCAGATGTTGAATGCAGCGCTAGAGTTGGTCTCGCTCTTGGACGCCCAGCGCCTCTCCATGCTGCGCATCTGCGTCCCCAAGACCAGTACCACAAGAACAGGTGCCCCGCTTGGGGGGATGGCCACCCAGATCATAATAGAAGCTGCTGAACTTTTTGCGTCAAAAGCGGATCATGCAGACATACCGCCCATTCCAGCAGCATCTGGCGCACCGTGGTTGCCAAGATGCCATGAAGCGCCATCCGATCGAAAGCGAGTGATCGATCCGCGTCGACACGCGTTGCGATGAGGTCCGAGAGGAGGCGTACGTCATATCCACGCTCGACCGCGTGCAGTGCGGCAATGAAGATATCTTCTTCGAGCCAACCTCCCCCAAAGAAGATGATACCGGTGTCGCGTGAAGCCAGATTGTCCGTAAATCGCGGATCGTGCCAAATGGAAAGAGCATCAACGTCCAGCTGCGTCGTCGAGTGCATGAGTTTCTGACCCATAATGTCGAACGCCTGGCATTCGCCGATGAGGGTCAACGCGACGCCAAACATCTCCAAGGCTGTCTGCAGCAATGAGAAACTGACATGCTGCGGGGCAAGACCGGCCGAAGCCGGCGTCTTACCTCGCGTCATATTGATCAAAACTACCCGACTATGTCGTGGGTCTGCGAGCATTTACGTATCAAATTACTTTTGCTGGATGCTGCTCGGAGGGCATTAGGCAGCCGCGTTAACAAGATCCGGTGGCACAAGCACGGGGCCGTTGACGTCGGCTTGTTCGTACATCTTGTGAAGCGTTTGTTCGGACATGTCGAGAAAGCCGGCAACCGCCATGGTCGATCCGACCTGCCGCGGATCAGCGATCCGTCTCAAAGGCCAGCGCGCACGGCGGAGAATGCGCTCCATACGCGTATCAGTCACTGTCACGATGCTGTCTGCGCGCGCGGCGCGTGCTGCCTCCATCATGGCGGCGAAGAGGATGAACGTAGCGCGATTGAGACGATTGGCTGTCTGCTCCGCGACAAGACTGGTGTCGACGCAAAAGCGTGAGCTTTCGAGAATTCTTTCGTCAGCCGGCGCTGGCGTCCCGCCGAGCAGAACGGGAAAGGTATCGGCCAACATGGTTGGTCCGGTCGTCGGAAGCAGACGAACCGAACCAACCGGCTCCCCCGCGTCTGCCATCAGAACGAGATAAGTCGGCCCGAGAGTGTCATACACATCGAGCTCAAATTCACCCGAGACCGACACTGACCAGTCGAGCCTGTCCTTGAAGACACGGCGCCGCAGCCGATACATCGCCGCGAGCAACTCTAGATGACGGCCAAACTGAGAGGTGTGAATTGCGATGGCATGCATAGCGACCTCCTGAATTATCGGGAGGCCTCAAAACCAGAAAGAGAGTTGCTAATCGCCTGTCAAATTTTACAGGTACCTCTTGTTCAGTTTGATTACGTTAGACCTTTTTGGACAGAACGCAATACAACATGCCCGGCGCGACGAGCGCCAGGCTATTGTGCATCTCGCGAAATGGAAGGGTGTGGATGATTAGGACAACAAACCGCGCCGCAGCGCCTCGGCGACGCATTGAGCAATAGATGCTGCACCTAGTTTGCGGCGCGCGTTATCAAGATGAAACACGACAGTTCGCGGTGCAATCTGGACCAGCACCGCGATATCGGCGATAGTTTTTCCGCGCGCGGTCCATGCAAGGCATTGGCGCTCGCGCTGACTGAGCTCACTTGCGATGAGTTTACTGGCAGAGAGTACGTCAAGTCTGGCGGCGACATAACAATGAAAGTGCAACCCGACGAGTTGTATGAGATCCTTCCCGTCCGCCACGAGCCGCTCGGGGTGAAGATCGCGGTCGCCCGTCGCCAGTGTAAATGCAGCCATCCGCCCAAATCCACCCCTGATTGGCACAGTGATGCCTGATCTAATTCCGAAAGTCATCGCTTCATCGAAGAACCGGCGCTGCTCGCGATTTCCGGCCAAGGCTGACGCCTCGCCTCCCCAGCTGAATAGCGCGCGCTCGGCACGCGCGCGGCGCACCACCGGATCGAGCTGCTGATATCCAAGTTGGAAGTACCGGCTGGTCCAGGTTTTGGGATATGACGAGATCAACATCGGCGTCTCGCCGGTCAAGCGCAGGTAGGCAAATCGCTGGAAGCCAAGCCTCTGTGTTAGCCGCGTTGCGACACGCTCGAATTCATCCTCGCTGGTAGCGGTTTGGATGGCATCAATAAATTCCTGGAAGATGCATTCGACCGGGCTCATTCCGGCTCTACCATTTTAACATAGTCAAACGTGCTTCCTAATGACCCCACCCCGCCTTTGGCGAAGAAGCTTCTCGGCTTACCAGGTCCCTCGAGCTCCCGCCAGAACACCCACGGGCTCGAGACCGGGTGGCCGAGGTGGAGGCGAACGTAAAGGCCCTGCCCGCGGATGTACCGGCATCATTCTATGCAGCCTGTTCGGACGGGATCTCGGCGAAGTTGAAAAAGCCGTGCGAATGGTGAGCCCCGCCAACAGACTAAAATTGCCATCTAATCGTTATTTCTAACTGAGAACCTGCAACGCAGCCTTACAACAGCTGGAGAATCTCTTACAATCAATCTTGTTGTCATTTTCGTCGAAAAACTTTCAGTCGCGCGGGTTAACCGCGTTTTCGTGATCTGAAAAGTATCATTTATTGGGATCAATGTTAGAGAATCTAACAGCTAAGCATGCGCAAAATTCCACCTTTCACCGCTCTTCGTGCATTTGAGGCGTTGTCACGACATGGATAGCCTCACGCAAGCTGCCGCTGAACTGAATGTCAGCCACAGCGCTGTGAGCCAACAGTTGCGGCTGCTGGAAGGATATTTCTCTTGCAAATTGGTGCGGAAGACTGGCAACCGCATTGAATTGACGCCTGCAGCACGTTCCTACGCTCATGAAGTACGCAAGAGCCTCGATCTGTTGGCCGTTGCTTCGGAGGACTTTGCCAGCTCCGGCTCCGCAAGCTGCAGAACGGCGCCTTGGAATTCTTTTTCCTCAATCACGCATCATTGGCTCTGGGTTCTACGGCCTATTCAACCCCTCAGCGCGCAAAGCCAAAAGTGTTTTGAGCAGTTTATCACATGGCTGGCGCAAGAAGACTAGCTCCACTTGAAGGCGTCGGCCGAGGTTGAGTGGCCCTGCCTGTCGCCCCCCTCGCAATAGCAACTTCGCAAGCAACCGGGAACGTCAGGTTGAAGACCGCCCCACACAGACCGCGGATCTCGGTGGCGCCGCTTTCCACATCTTGCAGAGCTTCTAGAGCGGCCGCTTGCTCCCGGCACGAGTGCCTCGTAGAGGCACGGGGATAATAAACCAGAACCATGCTCCGAGCTGAACTGCAAGGTTGACCGCAAAGGCTGTTTGGTAACCAATTTCCGGGTAGTGGCCCTGCTGAGGTGTCCAGTACTGAATCAAGAAACCCACCAAATACTGGACCAGAAAGGCGCAACCGATGTGAAAGACGTTGAGCGCCGCGGTGGCACGTCCAGCAAGCTCTTTTGGGAAAAAATCGCCCAAAATCGCGTAGCTAAGGACGGTCGCCGCCCCGCAGGCAGCGACAATCATCCACGGAACAGATGATGGCAAAGGTACTCGCAGGATCACTGCCAATTGGGCTACGAAGAACAGAAGTGCGACCAAGCCCAGCAGCGGTCGAGGACCTATCCCGTGTCGACGAAGCTTTTGAGCCGCAACGCCTAGAACCAGGGCGCCCGCACTCGATGCGATTGCCATGACAAAGAGATTGCGAAGCAATTCCGATCGGTCCAGGCCCTCGACATCGGCGAACCACTGGCCAGCCCACAGCCCCTGTAACGCCCAGGCCGTACCAATGCAGGTTGCGGAGAGCGGCGCCAAACGCCAGAAGCGAGGATCTGAATAAATCATTCGTAGTCCAATGGTAGTCCCCTTCACGGCGAATGAGCACGTGCCTTTTGGCACGAGAAGGAAAATTGCGAGGGCGCATCCAACCGATGCAATGGCTAAGAGCTCAAACAATCCCCGCCAGCCGATCGACACGAGCAGGTATTCGGCCGGCAATGTTGCCGTCACGGCGCCAAAGGACCCTAGCATGATCATCAAGCCATTGAGCAGTGGCACCTGCTCGGCGGGGAACCAGAGAACGACGGCTTTCAATCCGGCCGTCAATGCTGCAGAAGCGCCAAAGCCGATTAACGCTCGGCCGAGAAGAAGAAGCCAAAAGTTGTCGGAGACGGCAAATAGCGCTGCCCCGGCGGCTGCGGCCAGTAGCACGACACTCTGGATTTTTCGTGGACCGTATCGGTCCACTAACACCCCAATAGGAATCTGGGCGGCCGCGAAGGTCAGGAAGTAGATGGACGTCAGGAGACCGAGGTCGTCGGCACCCAGTCCAAACTCATAGGTCAATGGTGCAGCTATGGTCGCGTTTATGGTGCGAAAGAGAAAAGAAAGATAGTAAGCTGCGACGAAGGGTAAGAAGACGCGCAAAACTAAAAGCCAATCTGTGGAGAAGGCTCGTGACCGCTGCGGCCCCGTAGCACGCCATGGCGCCAAAAACGGCCGCCATATCGCGCCAGCCATTGTTTGTTCTGCTCTTGTATCGGGTTCGCGATCGAAGGCTGCGCCTCGAGCAACAGCCGGAGATTGTGGTTTGTTGCCGGCGACAGGCGCCGCAACGCTGTTTGGTTCCTGGTGTGTGGAGCGGACCGACCCTTCTTGCCTCACCGGTTGTGTTGCAAGATGCGCCGGATCAGCCGAATTCACCCGCTCAATTGTTTCCTTGATGAGCGACGTTCCTAGATGAACCCGCCTTGTCACCTGTGCAGCAAATTCGTCGAAGCGCGCGAGTCCCAGGGTACAGGCGGCAGGTTGGTCGGCGGCTGCAAGCGGAGGCGTGACGGCGAGAAGAAATCGAGCCTGAAGCGCAACAGTCTCACTCACAATCCGCAACTCTTGATGAAGCTGTTCGAGGTTCTGGTTGATGGCGTTCAGCCGGCGATCAACCGAGGGGTCATCGACGTCATGATCTGGTGGCCCGAAGAAATCAGCGAGGGCAGCCTCAATGATCTCCGATTTGGTGGCGCCGGGACGTTGCGCTGCGACTGCGAGCCGCGCGGCGACGGGCTCGGAAAGGTAGATAGCAATCCATGACTTCATGGAAGCGCTCCGTCGGAATTCAATCGAGCGGCCGTTGAATTCTCATATCCCGAGACGGGCTGCTTCCGCCGCTCGATATGGCCCCAGCTTCCTCGCTCAACGGCGCTGAAGAACGCTTCAATCTGCGCGTTGAAGGCTGCAGGTTCTTCAAGATTGATGGCATGGCCCGTATTGGGGCACACCCAAATGCCAGCGGCGGGAATTGTGGATTTGAGCATCAGGCCGGTTTCTAAACATGGCTTGTCTTCGTCACCCACGGTGAGCAGCACCGGCACCGTCAGCCGTGAAAATTCATCGCGGAAGTTGTGCAAGGAGGGTCGCACGGCTTGGCACTGGAGCAAGGTATTGGCCATACCATGCGCCGAATGCTGCTTGAGCCGGTTTACAAACTCCTGCCAGCCCTTCGGATCCTTGTGTTTCAGTTGAATTCGCGTGAAGTGGCGTGCCATTTTCTCTGCCATGGCATCCATACCTCGCGCCGCCAATGCGCGCGCGAGAACAGACGTGTTCTTCAACCACCTTTCACGATCCGAGGCTGGAGATCCCGCCCCTGCTCCGGCTGCGACGATCGCGCTGCTCCTTTCGCGGTACCGCAACCCAAACAGCAGAGCAGCATAGGCGCCCATGCTAGATCCAACCATGTGGGCGCGCCCGATCGAGAGGTCGCTCATGACGATGCCGATGTCCTCTACGGCGACCTGCCAGCCGTATATGGCGGGATCATCAGGAACGTCGCTCGGTGGATATCCACGCGCGTTGTAGGCGATGCACCTATAGCCACGCGAAAAATACCGGATCTGCGCTTCCCAGCTGTGCAGGTCGGATTCGAATTCATGAACGAAAATGATTGGATAGCCCCGCCCATATTCCTCGAAATACAGCCTTATTCCACCTGAATCGATATAAGGCATCGACACCCCTTTTCTTGGAGCGCCAGCAAGTTGCCGCGCATCGAGTGCCGTTGTGGATGAGCAGGCATAAGAATGGAGGTGTCGATTACCGGCGGATCGGATTTCGACACATCTCTTCTGACGCGCTTCGGCAGGCCCTTCAGGTCTTTATAGGGAGCAACCCCATAAGGTCGCCCGAGAGCACGATCTGGCTGAAGCAACGGGCGAGCCTCACGCTATCTCCTCGAGAATGAGCGCGTGTGTCTGTTGAATAACCCGCCGAATGAGGCTGCGCAGCTCCGCTAGCGGGCCCAACCGCACCCGCAGAGTCTTGATTCTAAATGTTTCTGCGCGTATGCCTATTTTACCGTCAGAATACTATGCTGGGGCCATGACACAGGTTATTCAGAATGCCGTCGCTATTGCGATTGGTGCTTCAGCCGAACGCTATGTCATCCGAATAAAGCTGATCGATCTGCTGGGGAAAATCGCGTTCAAGAATTAGGTGCTCAACCCGAATTAGCCTGCCGATCGGCAGATCCATCTGACGATGATCTATTTTTCGGCCCCGCCGGGCGCGCGCTTTAGGCAGTCTGCATGTTGGCGAAGGGGATTCGCCTTCACATCATAATGTTGTTCAAGCGAGGGGGAGACTTCGTGCTTTTGCTTAGCGGATGCCGATGAACGCATCTGTTTTTACCGCGTCAATTCTCCGCGTTCAGTTCGAGTGAACAAAGGGCAGCGCTTGCCCGCCGGGGCGCCTTACAGCTCTCCGGGCCCACTCGCTACACACACACCGATTAAACACAGCACATCCGCTGCTTTTTTAGCCGAATGAAGGCCGCGGGCTTCCAAGCTTCTTGCCTTCCGTCGTGCGCGACATTGCGGGCCGGCCGTAAAAGAAGCGGGATCATCATTTGGGGCGCATCAGCCTATCAGCAAGCACCAGATTTCGGCGCATTGAATCACTCTCACCTGAAGCCACAGGTGCTACAGTAAACAACTCACACAGTTGTCAATTGCACATTTGGGAGGAGCTGGAGCAAGAGACGAACTCTTCACAGGAGCGTTCACCTATTCAATACGCCAGAAATGCCACGCGTGCAGCATGCCTCTCGTGTCCGACCTCAGACGAGCGACTTGTTTCAAAATCCACCGGTCTTGTTGCGAAGACAACATCGCGATCGAAAAACCGCACGTAATGCGCATCGCGTCCGCTGGCCTAGATCCTGCACACCACAAGCAGCGTGGAAGGGGCGCCAGCAGCGTCGGCCATTTGGCCTTCTTGCAAGATGGCGCGCGCGCTACGTGTTCGTGAGGTGACATGCAATCGGAACTTCTTTTTTGGGGTGTCGCAACAGCTGCGCTCGTTGCAAGCGGTGCCGTTAATTCGGCCGATCTTAGGCCGGTAGTAAGGGTCCCACCGGCACTCTGGAGCTGGACCGGAGGATATATCGGTGGGCACGTCGGCGGGGGCTACGGCCGGACATCATTCAGTGATCCTTACGGCCCCTCAATCTATGGCGACGTCGTTAGTACCCCTGTGTTCCTGGCCGGAGGCCAGCTCGGCTACAATTGGCAAACGAATGGGTGGGTTTTCGGCGTCGAACTAGACGCGAGCCATGCTGTCTCCAATGGCACAAACACCTGTCTTGCCTTCTCAGGCATTGTTGTGATCGACACCTGCACGGCAGGTCCAAATGTCTTTGTCACAGGGACCGCTCGTGTGGGTTACGCTTTTGGCCCGCAGGGTCACACGCTGGCCTACGTCAAGGCAGGCGTGGCCTGGCAAAACAATCGCGGTGATATCGCCAATAACAACGAATTTCGGCATGGGAACTTTGTCGGCTTTCCGCGGGAAACAACGCAGTTCGATTACGGTCGTTTCGGTGCGACCATCGGCGCCGGCGTTGAGCAAGCGCTCACGCCTGCTTGGACCGTCAAATTTGAATACGACTATATGGGTTTTGGCGGGCCGCGTGTGGCGACCCCTCCAACCATGCAGCTTCCGCCACTTGCAATCATCCCAGCCAACACAAGCACCTTATCCAGCAATTATCACGTCGGAAAGATCGGCCTGAATTACCATTTTGGCGTCGATCCGAGAGCGCCGGAAAGGTCCGATGCACCGCTGTACCCGGAAAGAGCGACGGCCAAAGAGGCGCCTGTTGCATATACGGGCGATTGGTCATTCGAAGGTGGCTCACGGCTCTGGCTCAGCCGGGGAAGCTTCCAATGGGACTACAACATTGCGCCTGCGATACCTGGAGAGACCGGCATTCCTAATTCAAGGCTCAGCTATCAGGGGCTGGACGGAGTTTCCGGCGAGTTGTTCGGACGTCTAGACAGCCCCTGGGGAATATTCCTGAAGAGCAATATTGGCGTCGGACGCTTCAACAAAGGAAAGATGAACGACGAAGATTCGAGCCTCCCCATCCAGCACGGCGTGGCCTATAGCAACACGTTATCAGGTCAGGCCAACGGAAGATTCATGTACTATACGGCCGATGCCGGCTACGACTTCCTGCGCGGCGGCACCTACAAGGTCGGTGGGTTTATCGGCTGGAGCTACTACAGCCAAAAGTCCGACTCAATAGGCTGCGTTCAGACCGCCTCGCCCTACTATTCATGTCTGGCGCCGGGCGATAAAAGAATAATGGGTAGCCAAGACACCGACTGGAATGCCCCGCGAATCGGCCTTAGCGCCGAGACTATGTTGCTTGAGCGCTGGCGGGTAAGCGCTGACGTTGCTTACCTGCCCTGGACCGAGTTCAATGGTCGCGACAACCATCTCCTTCGCCACAACACAACTTTCTACGAACAGCGCGGGGATGGTGGCGGCGGCGTTCAGGTGGAAGCAATCCTATCCTACTTCATCACTAAAAATTTTACCATTGGCGTCGGTGGCCGGTATTGGGCAATGTGGACCAAAAAGGACAGTGATGTCGTCTACAACTGCAGCGGCTGCGAAGGCCCGAAAACCCTAAGTCAGGTCCCTGCTCTTGCGAAGTACAGCATGGAACGATGGGGCACGTTCTTCCAGGCCTCTTACAAGCTTGACTGAAACACCTCGCTCTAAGCTTCGGAAGCCGACATCAAAATGACGAGAGCACCCATCCCGTGGCTAGAGCCAGGCGAAAGACCGGGAAAAGCTGCAACCTTTCAAGCCCGAAAGCTTGCATCGATCTAACAGTTCGACCTTTGATGTCAGCGCCCGCCAGAAGGCGTTTGCAACTGCGGAAGTGGAGTCTGAGGCAGTTGCGCTATTCGGAAGTTCGATCCCTCCGCCACAGCCAGCAACTCCTAACCATTAAAAAGGACTGTCCGCCGCCGGGGGATTTCCGGTACCCAACCAGCGGGATAGCGGCCGACTATCGGTTGCCGTCGCGGTTCTAGCGGTTCTCTACGCTTGCTATGAGCAATGGGCTGCATTTGCAGAAGCCCAAAATAGTAGCTGGAAGATGATGACGACGCTGGAGTGCGGCGCGCCTTTATCGGAGGAGACGCTGAAACTGGCCATCAACCAAGCTGGCCTTATTGATCTCGGCAAGGTGGGCTGCTCTAGCGAGAGTTCTGGGCATCGTCCAGCGAACTTCTCAGGCCCGCAACGGCGCGACAAGGTGCGAGTGGATGGAAACAGAATTTCGGCTGGGGCAAGCGGCCGAGTATTCGGCCTGCTTACGCAGCTCTAGCCTTGCTAGTCGTAAACTTCTTGGGTCTGGCACTGGTTGCGCTGCGCGCTGTCTTCGGTTGGATCGTGGCAGGCTACGGGCCCTCACCAAGCCTGACTGAGTGATAGACGGTATTTCCTCGAAGGTCCGCTGCCATGCGGTGCCCCCTCGACGTTGCCGGCCATGACGCGCAGGTTCGGAGCTGCTTTGAGTTGAGCGAGAGCGTCTTAATGATGCTGGCGTACGAGCCATCTTCGGCGCGGGTGAAGGTGCCAATCTGAGCGGTGGTGATCTCCTGTTGCTGTTTCCAAGACCGCGACCGGCGCGGCCTCGATGGCGCCGCAACGACCGACCCGCAGCCTCTGGCCCGCAGCGTCAGCGGAGGATGGCAGGCTGAGCGATCTTGTTGCCTCGCGAGGAATGCCGCCGCTTGGCGGCAGGGCGCGAACGAGACATTGCGGGTAAGGGCCGGCGAACGGGGCGAGCGTTTTGTGGCGTGTGATCCGTCAGCAAGAGGCCGCTATGGACGTGGGCGCAAACAGCAGCGGCTTACAGGAACTCTTCACCGCGATGATGCCAACACCACTCTGCAACAGTAGCTCAAGGCAGGGCGGCCTTTTCTGCGCCGCCCCCGATTCAAAGTCAAAAAAAATCGATCGGACACGCTTAAAGGCGGGCTTTGGTATTCCAATTGAGCCTCCGCCCGAGGATTGACCATCAGCGCGAAGCGCTCGGGCCGGCGCTACAATTGAGAGGCGTCGACCTCCTCATCCGGGAAGTTCTCGCGTCCAGCTCCAGCCGGTTCTTCGCCTCTTCTCCCATGTGATTAGCACGTAGTCTTCGAACGTGCTCGAGGAGCTGACATGCGTCTCGATCAGCTGCCACAGCTCGCGCCTGATCTGGTATTTGCTGACGGTCATTTGCCTTGCCTATCATTGCTGGGTTCGCGACTCAACTTGTCGAACTGGCGCGTCGAAACGTTTGATGAAGGTGAGGAACTGCAATCAACATTGCGGTTGGAGCCAAGAACATTCAGCGCAAGGACAAGCGTAGCAGAAATCCCAGCCGCGATCAGGGCGTACTCAATTGAGCTCGCCCCAGCCTTGTCCCGCCAAAAACGTAGAAGAGGAGATGACTTCATTGCAATGCCATTTTCCCGGTTGGACTGCTAGCGGATTCCGTTCGACCGCTCCCGCCAGTCATTCGCTTGGGCTGCGTGCGGTCCATCCAAAAATGATGCCCGATGCTCGCTCATCTGAGTTTGAGAAATAGTTCAAGATTGGCCCTGTTAGAAGCTGACCAATGCCGCACAACACAGACAACGCGACAACCACAGCGTAGAGATAGGCCGCAAGTTGAGACCAGAATTCACCGTCACGATTGAGCATTAGCCCTCATATACAGCACCGCGCTTCCGACTAAAAATAAGAGCCTCCCCACGGAACTCGAGGGGCTGGTCGCCTGCCTCCTAAAGCCTGGAAGCCATGCTGCTGGGAAACAGCGCGCACTTCGGCATCGCTCAGAGACTCACAAGCGTTCCGATTTTCCACTCCTGGCGCTCTTTACGACGGTCGAAGATAATTTCAGAAAGCTGCACAACCTGCCGTTTGAGAAACGCAACCAGCTGTGTGAGACGAAGAATCCCTTGCTTGCAGCGCTCCAGCTCGCGCTGTTCGTCTGTCATTTCAGATGCTTCATGGCGATTCCTACTTGCCGTCGTGATTCATGTAGACCCCTTGGCCTAGCAGAGCTCAAATTATTTCGTTCGGCGAACTCCTTTTCGAACACGAATTGCGCCGGCTCGCCGTGATTGCCTTCGATAAACCCCTTCGCCACCAATAGCTCGCGGGCATCGCGCACCAGGGCGGGGCTGCCACATATCATGACGCGGTCATGCTGCGGGTCCAGTTCCGGCAGCTCGATGTCTGAAAACAGCTTGCCTGACGCGATCAGGTCGGTGATCCGGCCGCAGTTCCAGAAGCGATCGCGCGTCACGGTTGGATGATAGATCAACTGGTAGCGCGCAAAGTCGCCGACCAGCTCATCGCTCGGCAGTTTTCCCGTGATCATCTCGCCATAGGCGAGATCCTCGATACGGCGGCAGCCATGCAGCAGCGCGACATTCTTGAATCGCAGATAGGTTGCAGGATCCTTGATCACGCTCAGGAACGGCGCAAGCCCGGTGCCGGTGCCGATCAGATAGAGATTGCGCCCGTACTCGAGATTATCGATGACCAGCGTCCCCGTAGCCTTGCGGCTGACGATGATCTCGTCACCCTCCTTCAGTTGCTGCAGACGCGAGGTCAAGGGACCATCCGGCACTTTGATCGCGAAGAATTCCAGCCGGTTCTCGTAATGGGCGCTGGCGAGGCTGTAGGCCCGCAGCAGCGGCCTCTCGTCGAACGTGAGCCCGATCATGGTAAATTCGCCGCTGCGGAAGCGGAACGACGGATCCCGCGTGGTGGTGAAGCTGACGAGATTGTCGGTCCAGTGATGGACGCTCAGCACGCGTTCCTGGTTGAAATTGCTCATCTCACACTCCCGCGAAACTACCCGCGGGTCCGCGTTAGTACGAAGTGTCTGCATGGGTTTTCCAAATAATACTGCGAACACCAGCTGAGGCTCTCGATGCACTATCGTCGGACCGATAGGTTCACACCCTCAACTGCTTTGGCTTTCAAGATCGGCTTGTGCCCCCGCCTGCAGCTATCAACCCGGCCGCTGACCATTCACAACCTCTCCAATCGCTTGACTCGTTTAGCCCGCCGGGCATCTGCGTTGCTAAGATGATGAGTTTTTCCTCCAGGTTCACGCCGGGCAGGTTGGCTGGCTTTGCCAGCTCAAATCCTGCCAAGTGGGTGTGCCATCGCAGAACGCAATGGCAAATTGGGCACACCTTTGCTCCGACAAACACAGTACGTAACGGACGAAGAATCTCGTTTCTCACCTGAGTGTGTCGTCTCGGCTTCAGATTCCTTAGAAACTTGTGCTCTGTTGCAATTCTTAGCTCTGGTCAAAGCTCGTTCGGCGCGAGTTTGGAGTCATTTGCGTCGGATCTGGGTCTGGACGGGCTCGGCTTGCTGAATATGCATGACAATCCACTCTCACGGGCACTTGGTCTTGGTGATCGCCATTTTTGACCAAAGGCTAACCGAGTTTCTCGCGCCCGGAATCAGCGCCGTTGATTGTCGTCGGAAATTCGGGAGCACTCAAAAATCACGTCCTCGAAAACTCGCACCCCGCATTAGTTGGTCCGACTTCAAGCAAGGACCTGATTGTCCGCCGATTCGAGGGCTGGCCTTCGGCTGCTATGAGGTCACCCGCCGCGACGAGATCGTGGCACAATGCGCGCTCGCTCCGATTCGGACGGGCTCTAATGCTTAGAATTACGCATATGCCAACGCTTCTGATTCATCCAGTTGTGCGTACTTTCCCCACGATGGACGACGCTCTCTATGGCATCCTAAAGCAGGACATGGGCTCGCGCGGTCAGCGGCTCCCGATCGCTCCGTTCGAAGGACTGCGGTCTCACAAAATATCGCTTTGAAGATTAAGGAGAGTTTTCCGCCGACTTGCGCTTCGGCAGGCCGCCGAGAGGCTCACGTACGTTCCGATTTTTCCGGCCATCGGCGCCTTCTACGATGTTGCGTAGGACAGCTTCAGAAAGCTGCACAACTAGCTGTTTGAGATACGCAATTTCTTGCTTGCACCGCTCCAGCTCTCGATGTTCGTCTGTCATACCAATACTTCATCGCGGATTCCCATCGGCATGATTCATGTTGAACGTTTGTCCGACCAGGTGAGCGCGGATGACGAATTCGAGGCGCTCTCACGCAGACACTAATGGCAAACTGGGGGCCTTGCGCCGGCAAGTACCGTACGAAACGAACGAATGATCTCGCTCTTCCACCCTAGCGCATTGTCCCGACAGATCGGATCGGTTCGTACAACCCCCCCCTGTCACTCGCTTTGAATTTTAGGCTCTGCGCAGCAGCCCCTGCTGGTTAGTCCGAAGCGGCAGTTACGCGGCTTTGCCGATTTCGCGTTAGCAAAATGGTTACCGTCAAGTGCAACAGCCGGGCCCTCGAGCGGCAGCGTTAGCACTTCGAACAGAGGCGCAGTGTTAGTTCATCGCTTCATTCAATCAGCCACTCCGGGAGATTCCGCATGTCTATGCAGACGCGCCGCGTCGCAATCATAACGTTCGTTGTTACGGCCTGCCTGGCGTTCGCCTTCACCTGCTTGCCTGAGACCGGCATAGCGCAGGAACACCCGATCCTGACCATCAGCGGCAGGATCAATGCCTCCGACGCCGAAGCCGGCCTCACCTTCCGCCGTTCCGACCTAGAAGCGATGGGAATGGTGAGCTTCGAAACCAGCACACCCTGGTACAAGCATCCCGTCAAGTTCGAAGGCGTTCCGCTCGACAAGTTGATGAAGAACGTCGGCGCCACTGGTCAGCGTGTGGTCGCCATGGCGCTGAACGACTACAGCACCGAGATTCCCGTCGAGGACTTCGCGAAATACAACGCCATCCTCGCAATCAAACGCGATGGCGAATATATGCCGATCCGCGACAAGGGGCCGCTGTTCATCGTCTATCCCTACGATACGGACCCGGAGCTGCGAAGCCAGAAGTTCTACAGTCGCTCGGCGTGGCAGGTGAACCGCCTGATCGTGAAGTAACGGGCAAACCAGCGTTGTCGCTCGACGATGGCCGCCATGTTGAACCTTCGCCCAATCAAAATTTTGCTCGCGCTGGTCACCGGCGTGTTCGTTGCCGCCACCGCTTACATCTCCGCATTGGTGATGGAGCGCCAAAGCGCGCTCGAGCGGGTCTCGCGCTACAACGTCGCCTGGTTGGTTGGTCAGGCGACATCAGAGTACACGCGTCTCGAGCAACGGGTAAGCGCGTTCGGTCTCCCGGACAGCAAGATCAGCGCGGACGAGGTGCGCCTGCGCTTTGACATCATTGTCAACCGACTTTCGCTCCTGCGTACCGGTGAGGTCGAGGAGTTCGTGAAAGCAGATGCGGAATACGCCGCGACCATTGACGCGCTCGCGCGAGCCCTTGACGCCGTCCAACCGTACCTCGAGGATCTGAAGCCGGCGCATGTTCCGAGATTGCTGCAGATCCTGCTGCCGGTGGATGCCCGTCTCGCCCAGCTCGCCGCCGCCGCCAATCGCGTCGGCGGCGACCGCGTCGCAGACGATCAGCGCCAGCTGATCCGCCTACACTGGACCTTCTCGGTAATGGCGGCGGGGCTGATCGTATGCGGCATCGCACTGATCGTCTTGCTTGCCTGGCACAATCGGCTGCTGCAGAGAGCCCACAACGAGATGAAGGTGCTCACCAATGACCTGCGGGTCACATCCGAAAACCTGGCGGAAGCTCATCAGGAGGTGCAGTTCGCCAACGCCGAGCTGGAGCGGCAGAACGAGACGCTTGTCCGGCGCGATCGTGACCTGCGCACGCAAAACGAAAGGTTCGAGGCCGCTCTCGGCAATATGTCGCAGGCGCTTTGCCTGGTGGACGCACAGCAGCGACTTGTCATCTGCAACCAGCGCTATCAGGCGATGTTCGGTTTCGACAAGAACCTGCTGAAGGCCGGCACGCCGATGCGTCACCTTGCGGAATTCCTTTCCGCGAGCAGTGACGAGGGCGCCAGCCTGTACCAGGTTTATGCCAATCAACAGATCCTGGTCCGTGAGAACCGGGCCCGGACCTACTTCGAGGAATTGAACGACGGGCGCACCGTGGGCGTATCACATCAGCCGCTCAGCGAGGGAGGTTGGGTGGCAACATATGAGGATCTGACGGAACGGAGGCGTGCCGAGGCGCGGATCGCGCACATGGCGCACCATGATGCGTTGACCGGTCTACCAAACCGCACGTTGTTTCATGAGCGCATGATCGCAGCGCTCGAGCGTGCAGAAGATGGCGGAGGATTTGCAGTCATGCTGCTTGACCTCGACCGCTTCAAGACCGTGAACGATACGCTCGGCCATCCGGTCGGGGATGCGCTGCTGAAATCTGTGGCAGAACGCCTGAGCGCGACCCTGCGGCCCGGCGATCTGGTTGCAAGGCTCGGCGGAGACGAATTCGCCGTGCTGGCGATGGATGCATCCAATCACGACATCTCCCAGTTTGCCGACCGAATACTGCGAGCCATCGCCGAACCATTCGAGATCGGTGGACACCACATCGATATCGGAACGAGCATAGGCGTCGCGCTCGCGCTGGCGGACGGCCATGCTCCTGATGAGCTGCTCAAGAACGCAGACCTCGCCCTATATCAGGCAAAAGCGGCGGGCCGGGCGACCTTCTGCTTTTTCAAAGCGGAAATGAATCTGGAATTGCAGGCGCGGCGGCAGATCGAATTGGACTTGCGAGTTGCGCTGGCGGAAGGTGAATTTCACCTCCTGTACCAGCCGCAGGTCAATCTGACCTCGGGCCGGATAACCGGGTGCGAGGCGCTGCTTCGGTGGAATCACCCGGTGCGGGGGCCTGTGCCGCCGTCCGAATTCATCCCCATCGCCGAAGAGGCGGGACTCATTCCTGCGATCGGTGATTGGGCGCTGCGTCGGGCCTGCCATGAAGCAGCAGGCTGGCGATCCGATGTCAAGATCGCGGTCAACATGTCGCCGGCGCAGTTCAAGAATCCCAACCTTCCGCACAACGTGGTGCTGGCGCTGGCGGCTTCAGGCCTCCCAGCCGAACGGCTAGAGCTCGAGATCACCGAATCGCTACTGCTGCAGGACAACGACACCACCATGGCAACGTTGCATCGGATGCGCGAACTTGGGGTCGGGATCGCGCTCGATGACTTCGGAACAGGATACTCCTCGCTCAGCTATCTTCGGCGCTTTCCGTTCGACAAGATCAAGATCGACCAAACGTTCGTCCGCGAGATGACCACCGATGCCGATTGCATGTCGATCATCCAGTCGGTGATCGATCTCGCGCACACGCTCCGCATGAAGACAACTGGCGAGGGAGTGGAAACAGTGCAACAGAAGGACAGCCTGCAGGTCGCCGGCTGCACCGATGCGCAGGGTTTTTACTTCTTTCGGCCCATGTCGGGCAAACAGATCGCCGATTTACTGGCGCCCGGTGCGAACCGGGAGACGGCGGCCTAGGGGGAAGTTATCAGCGCGGCGCTTTGCCCCGCCGCGTTGCACGGTCACTTCGAGCCTCGCCCGCTGAAGTTATTCTTGAAGGCATGCACTTCACAAACGCCCCGGTACCTGCCGTGTAAACGGAGAAAAGACGGGTGTTGCCGCGGCCTGTCGCGCGGGCACTGATGTGCTGACGCTTGATACGGCCGTTCGCGAATCTCTGAAGGGCGTCGCTCGAACTATTCGACGCCTCGAAGCTGTGTTTCGGCACGGCCATTCCCGAGGCAAGCCTAGCCTTATGCGCGTCGGCAGGAGTATCAATTTCTATTTAGAAGATTCGCCACGGCAGAGTTTTGCAGCGACCCCGGTCTGTGGGCCCGACATTGAAAAAATACGAAGCTTCGGTAGAGCCCGTCATCGAACTCGACAATTCCGGCGCTCTATTTGCGCCCGGCGAGCGTGTTACGTTTTGGCCTGCAAAGCTTTCTGATGTTCCAGCGATCGCCGTTCCAAAGGGGGGCAGTAGTCGCCTGTGATGGACCGGGCGGCTGGAGTTCGGTTGGCCAAAGGGCAGATCGACATTCGAATTGCGGGAGGCCAGTTCGGCATGGTCAAAGACGATTATATCGAAGTCGTCGCAGTCAAGATTGCCTTTAGCGGCGGCGTTAGTCGCTCGTTTTTATCGCTGTCTGCGTCCGCCCGTGACGGTAGCCGTGCGCCCTCTCGGGACTTCAGTCGGCGCGAAGCGCCGTCCACGCAGTCACGCGAGGATGTCGTGACTGTCCCGAACGTTGCATCGGTGGACATCAGGGTTCGGCCGGATTGCAGTAGATCGCGGAGTTGCCGCTGTGTTCACGGACTTCCACGCTTTCAAGCCACACCCTGGCCGCGGTTTTCTTCGCCACATAATCCGATACGTGATCGAAGGCGTGCCTTGCAACCGCTTCGCACCCCACTGCCGGCAACACGCGAAGCTCTGCCAGCCCCGTCCGCTGCAATGATTCAAAGACGGGCAGGTGCGGATCGTCCGCCGCGACCAGCGTCGTGTGATCGAACATGTGATGCAGCCACGCCTTGACCTCCTTCAGGTCTCCGAAATCGAAGCACCAGTTGCATTCGTCGAGCTCGCGTGTGCCGAAGACAAAGGCGAAGGACAGAGCGTAACCATGCAACAGGTTGCAATGCGAGTGCGTCGCGCGCCACTGCCGAAAGCAGCATGACAAGCCTTCGCTGTGACCGTACGTCTTGGTCGAACGGTAGATCGGACCGGCCGCAGCGGGCGCAATCGGCGGCGAGGAAGGTTGAGACAGCAGGCCGGTTGCCATGCGAGATTTATTTTTCTTGACGAACGTTCATGCGCCGACGCGCCGTTCCAGCGCCAGAGCCTCGTGGAGGAATTCGTTCTTAAGATCCTTGTTGTGCAGCATCTCACCGAAGAAGGCGCTGTTGATCATCCGGCTCTGCTCGCTCGCGCGGACCCCGCGGTGGGTCCTGCACATGTGAACTGCGCTAATCCGAATGGCGAGTCCCTTCGGCGCAGTCTCGTCGACGATGTAGTTGCCGATCTGGGAGACGAGCTCCTCCTGGATCTGCAGTCGCGCGCAGAAGTACTCGACGATGCGGTCGTATTTCGACAGGCCGATGATCTTGCCCTCGGGCGATGGAAGCACGCCGATGTAGGCTTGTCCGTGGATCGGCATGAGGTGATGCGCACAAGTCGAGCGCACGTCGATCGGTCCGGTGACAATCAGACGATCACAGCGTTCGACGTTTTCGAATTCGGTGATTTTCGGCGCGGCGTCGTAACGGCCGCGCAGCACTTCCTCAACGAACATCTTGGCTACCCACCGCGGCGTATCGCGGGTGTTATGATCGTTGACATGATCGATGCGCAGAACGTCGAATAGCTCCTCTAATTTCTGCGACGCTTCCGCGATCATCGCGGCTTTCGCCGCTCGATCGGCAAATCCCTCAATGGCTTCGTTGCAAAGTGCGGCGCCACGCGGCGGCAGCCGCAATTTCTTGGCACTGTTATTCATGCTATCCCCTGCTGCGTTCCGTCCCATCCCCGGCTGGCGAGGAATGTCGCTCGCGTAATCTGGCCGACCCCCCTTACGGTTCAGTTTACAACGCATAGGTTGATTCGGCGCGAGCGAGCCGGCGGGCGCCACCGGTCAGAGAGCTGTTGATCGAAGCGAACGTCGCGCTGAGTTTAGTTCCGAGCCTATTCACCGCTGCCATGATAGCAAGTGAGATACCCGTCGCTATCAGCCCATATTCTACGGCGATAGCTCGAGACTCATCGCGTAAAAAGCGAACTAACGCTTTCACGGTGCGCACCCTTCCAACAGTTGAGACTCAGGACTTTACCGGCAATTTGTTAAAGCTAGCCGAATCTCATTCGAGATTTCGTTGTTATCGGCTTGGAAACTTTGTACGGAGCGGACCGATGCTCGCCGGAGCAAGCAGATAAAACAGCTGGTACGCTTCGGACAAGAGTGAAGTATCACAATTAAAGGCGCGTTCTGTACGTTACGGACAGACCTATTGCTTTCATACCCACCTAATTCGGCTAATGTTCAGGTTGGCAACTTCATGCGTTGACATTGCGCGGCGGTATGAGATCGATAGTGCTCTACGAGGGTGAGACGGGGCGAACGCATTGTAAGTTACGATCGCTTGCTCGGACGAATTTCCCTTTGCGTATGCCGCCCCGATTGCTTGCCCTGCTGGCCCGACGCCGGCAGATACTTAACATTCTGCTTTCGGGCGACGAGCTTTCTGCAGACACCTCCCGGACTAAAAGCTCGTGGTTCGGCAGAAGCGGATTGTTTTCTCATCGAGCCAAGGCGGGACTGCTCCTCTCTTCTGGACGCAATCGACGGTGTTTCATGCGCGATCATGACCTTGTTTCCAACGGCTTCGTAACACTGACGCGACAGGGCTCGTGCTGCTCTTCTCGAGCCTGCTCGCCTTTCCTTCACTTTGTGAGGACCACTCCATGAAATCACTCAGGCTCTTCGCCTTGGCACTTGGTGCATCCCTCACGTTCTCCACAGCGGCATTCGCGGAGGACATCACCATCGCTGTCGCGGGACCGATAACCGGCGGCGAATCCGCATTCGGCCGGCAGATGAAGAACGGCGCCGAACAGGCGGTGGCCGACATCAACGCCGCCGGCGGCGTGCTCGGCAAGAAGCTGGCGCTGCAGGTCGGCGACGATGCCTGCGATCCCAAGCAGGCGCGCTCGGTGGCGGAAAAATTTGCCAGCGCCAAGATTCCATTCGTTGCCGGTCACTTCTGCTCGTCGTCGTCAATCCCGGCGTCGGAAGCCTACGCCGACGGCAACGTGCTGCAGATTACGCCGGCCTCGACCAACCCGCTGTTCACCGAGCGCAAGCTGTGGAACGTGGCGCGCGTCTGCGGCCGCGACGACCAGCAGGGCCTGGTTGCCGCCGACTACATCGTCAAGAACTACAAGGGCAAGAACATCGCCATCCTTAACGACAAGACGACGTATGGCAAAGGCCTTGCCGATGAGACCAAGAAGGCGCTCAACAAGGCCGGCTTCACCGAGAAGATGTTCGAGTCCTACAACAAGGGCGACAAGGACTTTAACTCGATCGTGTCGCGGCTGAAGCGCAACAACATCGACCTCGTCTTTGTCGGCGGCTACCATCAGGAAGCCGGCCTGATCCTGCGCCAGATGCGCGACCAGGGCCTCAAGACCGTGCTGATGTCGGGTGACGCGTTGGCCGACAAGGAATATGCCTCGATCACCGGCGCCGCCGGCGCAGGCACGCTCTTCACCTTCGGACCCGACCCACGCAAGAAGCCGACGGCGGCTGCAATCGTCGAAAAGTTCAGGGCCAAGAACATCGACCCCGAAGGCTACACGCTCTACACCTACGCTGCGGTACAGGTGTGGGCGCAGGCTGTGGCCAAGGCCGGCACCACGGATCCGAAGAAGGTGATGGATACGATCAAAGCGGGCTCCTGGGAGTCTGCGATCGGCAAGCTGGAATATGATGCCAAGGGCGACATCAAGCAGATCGACTATGTCGTTTATAAATGGGACGACAAGGGCGGCTATGCCGAGGTGAACGAAAAGGGTTCCTGACGCATCAATCCGGTATAAGAAAGGCCCGACGATCGCCGAGCGTTTTCTTTTCAGAGCCGCCATTTGGTGGCTCGGCGGGGGTTAGGGCGGAGATCATCAGTCGATTGCTCCAGGGCAGCAAACTAGAACCGAAAGAAATTGAGGGTTTGAACTCGGCCTACAGATAGGCCCTGCGCTCGCTTTGCTTGGTGATATTCCGGGCTCCGGCAATAAGCGAGAATCGAAACCTCCTTGGCTGCGCTTCCCGCGGGCACGCAATTTTTCCCGTGGATTGCGGAGGCATTTGCTTGAGTTGTGACAATCGCGGATCCACAAACGGGTCGTCTCGATTTTGCCGACTGGCGTGAGTGCGGCCACGGGAAAACCGTGTCCCCTAATAAAATGTCCCTAGTGGGGGCATAGGCCCTCTACTCGGCGCGCCACGCGGGCGCGCCGAGGGCAACAGTAAGCTGAAAAGGAATCCACGAATGGCTAAACCGCCCCATCCGACCCATCCGGAACACCCGGAGCATCCTGACGTGCCGCCGGGCCCGCCCAGCGAGACGCCTGGCAACGGTCCGCCGCGCCCCAGCACGCCGCCCGGTCATCGTCCCGTAGGTCAATAGTTGGCAAAGGGCACAGCACCCGGCGCCGATCAGGATTGGTGGGCGCTTTGGCCGGGGCTCTTCCGCAAAGAGCTCGCCGCCTTTCCGCGTCTTGAGATCGCCCCGCGGATCGTCCACAAGAAGAACGGCGTGCTTATCTTGGAAGCGGACTGGCCCGTGCAAGGCCAGACTGAACCGATGCTTTTGCGCATCGGATATTCTCCGCTACACCCCTTCTTCCGGCCGGCCGTGGCAGCGCCAAACGCCACTTTCGAGCGCCATCAAAACCCACTTAGTCGCGAGTTATGCCTGCTGACGCAGGAAGCTGGGCAATGGGACTCGAACCAGCTGGTCGCCGACTTCATCCAGGAGCGACTGGAGCATCTCCTGCGTGCCCTCAAGGCCAGGAAGGATGGCCGGTGGGGCGACGCAGCCGGGCTCGAGGAACAGGCCGCAGATCCGCTGATGCCCTACTTCTTGGGGACCTCGGAAGAGGATTCCGTCATCCTTTTCGACGGTCAATCAGGCTTGCCGCCGGGACCGTATGGGTTGATGGAAGTGGTCTGCTCCTCTCGTTCCAGTCGGACCGGTGCTGCGTTCGAGGGCGTCCTGCGGCAACTGAAGACGAGCAGCGGGGCAGCGGTCGGGAAGCGATTCGGATTTCCGACGGAGTCACAAGACGCTCAGGTTCTCACCGGTCGGTGGGTCAAGTTCACTCCCCCTGCGACCACCGATGCACGCGAGTTGCTCCGGCTTGCCGAAGAGGAACTCGCGCGTCAGGCAGTGATGCAGCCGGGCAGCGTGCGGAAGGTCAATGACGCGGCGCGTGGCGCCTTGTGCATCACCGGCATCGTGTTTCCGGAGGAGGTCAAGTATGGCCCCGAGAAGGACGGCGCGGGATGGGTGTTTCTGGTGGAACGGCCTGCGCTCCTGGACGGAACGACCGGCGGCGCGCCCCAGCTGGTCTTGGGGGAGCGCGCCGGCAAGGACGATATCTTTTCGCGACTGCCTGTCGCGAAATCGCTACTGCCTAAGAAGGCCGTGGTCGTCGGGGCCGGCGCGATCGGAAGCTTCGCCGGCCTAGAACTAGCCCGCGCCGGTGTCGGAGAAGTCACGTTTCTCGATTTCGACACGGTCCAACCAGGCAATAGCCTGCGTTGGCCGCTCGGCCGCTCCGCCTGGGGAAGAAGCAAAGCCGCGGCTCTCGCGAACTTCATCGCCGAGAACTACCCGTGGACCAGGGCGAGCTTCGCTCAAGGGCGTCTCGGGGCGGCATTCACCGACGTTGCTTCACTTCCGGACGGGTCCGCGAACGTGCTTGCGCCTGTGTTCGACCTGCTGCGCGACACCGATGTCGTGGTCGACGCTTCGGCATCGGAAGAGGTGCAGCTCGCACTGGCGCATCATTCCAAGCGCCTCGGCGTGCCGTACGTCATCGGCTACGCGACCCACGGAGTCGCTGGCGGCGTGGTCGCGCGATTCTTGCCGGACGGGGAAGGCTGCTTCGTTTGCCTCCAAGAGCACTGGAAAGACGAACGCATACCCGAGCCACGCGTCGACAATGCCGGCCTAGTTATCCCCGTCGGCTGCAATGCGCCGACGTTCACCGGCGGAGGCTTTGACCTGCAGGAAGTCTCGCTTGAGATCGTGCGCACGGCGGTCGGACTGCTTTCGTCGGGAAGCTATGATCCCGGTGGCTGGACGGTGGCCGTGCTGACGCTCAAAAACGAAGACGGGTTCAGGACGCTTCCTCGGTGGGAAGGACATCCCTGCCCAGCTCACCCCAAATGCTGCGGAGCCAAACGGTGATAGTATGGCTTTCCTCGCGCGTAATGCAGTCAATGCGCGAGCACGCGCGAGACCTGGCCCCCCTTGAGAACGGAGGAATCCTTCTCGGCTGGCGTTCTGGTGAGAATCGCATCATCGCCGAACTACGCGGCCCCGGCCCCCTTGCCCTTCACGGGCGGCATTGCTTTGTTCCGGATCATGAGTGGCAGGTGGCGGAAATCAGACGTGCCTTCGAGGCCAGCGGCGGCGATCTCGACTACCTCGGCGATTGGCACTCGCATCCAGACGGCGTCGCCGAAATGAGCGACCTGGATTCCGCGACGCTCCTGCGGATAAGTCGACGCGTGAGTGCACCGCTGATGCTGATCGTGGCCGGAGGCGGAACGGAGTGGACCCCGCGATGCTGGAAGGGGCAGATCGTCCGCTCCTTGCTTCGGCGGCGATTGTTGGCGACACCGCAGGAGATCAAAATTTTCGATCCTTCGATGGTCTGGCGGCGGCGGACCGCGGTCTTGTCGCAACCGCCCATCCACCAGGTTGGTTCGCCCGCCTAGCTTCGCCTCGCCTTTTCCGGATCAGCCTGGTGCCGGATTCGGCGCTCCTCCTTGAAGGTCTGAAAGGTAGCTTCTTCCGCCGGTGACAACGGCGGCTTGGCCGCGCCGATGGCGGCGCTCGAGGCGCTAACGAGCGCGTCCATTGCGCCATCGCGACCCCCTCCGCTGGGGGTCTTCCTCTGCTCCAAGACACTGGAAGGCGGAAGCTCACCGGTCTCAGGCCGAGGGGCCGGCAGGGCGAAAGGTAAGCCGCCCCCTCATCATGCGACGGCTTCGGCGTCGCACATGGCATCAGATCCGTGGATCTGATCATTCGCCCAATTGACAGATTCCAGTCCAGCTGCAGGTATTGCCGTCTGCATCTCGCCAGGCCTGATCTCTAGGATTCATTGGGTTCCTTGGGGAGATGTGTCGTACGTTTCATAAAACCTTTGCTTGTCTAGGGCTGGCGAGGCTAAACTGAGCTTCGGCTGGGGGAGACGATGGTCGCGGAAGTTGCGCATCTATTGGCGCGAGACGCGGCGCCCGAAAAGATTCGGGCGCTCATCCGAACAACCATTTCAGAAATCGAGACGGCGTTCACCACGATCGATCATTTGCAGGCGCGTACGCGTCTTGCAGTTACTCTATCGCTTCTGGAAGGCAGTCCTCAACAGGCGTCCCCTCGGTACGGCAGGGTTATCGCAGCGCTTCGCGCCGAGATGAATAAGCTCGATGTGGACGACCGTCATTACTGGATCAGCACCTTCTATACCTTGCTGATGAGCACGTCCTCTATCCATCCCAAAGGCAATGCCGGTCATCTTGACGACTGACGAAGAGCGCGACATTGGATGCACGCCACGTGGGATGAAGCCAGGGCGCTCCAGCGGCCCCTGCCCGACGACGCTCTGAAGATCGTCATGCGCGGCGTAGGCAAGGAAGACAAGGTCGTTGCATGATTAAGAAGGGTCTCTTCCATCTTTTCGGGGTCAGTTATCAGATGAACCAGAAATCGCTCGCGTGGAGCTGATCCACGGTCGTATTCTTGATCTCAATTGTGTTGTTAGCGTCTAAGGTGATCACGACACTGGTGCCAACCTCGGCCATGTGCGATTGAAGCGCGCTGAAGTCGGCAAACAGCGTCTTGTCGAGCTGAATGATGTCCTGCACGCCATCGGCATTCTGGAAGTCGGTAATGGTATCCTTGCCGAGGCCAGGGGCGAACACGAACGTGTCGTTGCCGGTGCCGCCGCCCAGATAGTCGTTTCCGCCGCCGCCGGTCAGGCGATCGTTGCCGCTGCCGCCATACAGGAACTCACTGCCGGTGCCGCCTTGCAGACTGTCGTTGCCGTCGTCTCCGAACATTTGGGTTGCCGCGGTGCCGCCCTTCAGCTGGTCGTCGCCGGCATTGCCGTGCATAGTGTCCAGGCCGCCGCCGGAGAGATAGTCGTTACCGTCACCGCCATTCATGACGTTCGCAACGCCGCTGCCATAGAGCTGATCCTTGCCGCCTCCGCCATCGAGCAGGGCGCCAGTGTCGCCAGTGCTGGCCTTGACGATATCGTTGCCGTCGTCGCCGTAGAGCTGGTCCGTCGCTGTTGTGATGCTGGCGCCACTGTTGATCGAGTCGTCGTCGGCGCCGCCGTGGATCACATCCGCGCCGGGACCGCCGTTGATGGTATCGTTGCCCGCGCCACCCTGGATCATGTCCGTCCCGGCGCCGCCGTTGATCAGATCCTTGCCCGCGCCGCCGTCGAGGCTGTCATCATCGGTTGACGAGCCGAAGAACAGGTCGTGGTGAGCGGTCATGTCATAGTGGATGGACTTGTTCTGGTAGAGATTCCAGGTTCCAGGCGAACTGGGATTGACGGCGTCGGAGACGGAAAGATGCTCGCCGTTGACGGTGATGTCCTTGATATAGAGGTTGCGGTCGCCATTGGCGTTGGCGATATCGTTGATGAAAGCGAGATCGAGACTGGAGACGGTCGCCGGGTTGGCGAAGGTGAATGTAAAGGTCTGGAAGCCCGATGCGTCGGCCGCGCCGTGGAACTCGACGGTGTCGCCGACCTGCTGCCCGTTGAGCAGGAGCTGCATTTTGGCGCCGACGCCATCGACGACGGAGCTGTAGCCCGTCACTGTGACGGTAGTCTCCGTGAGTTTCGGAATGGTGTCGGGCCCGCCGGCAATGGTGTCGTCGCCGCCGTCTGCCTTGATCGTGTCGTTGCCAACCCCGCCTGACAGCACGTCATTGCCGCCGCCGACATCCATCAGATCGGCAGACGGAGAACCCGTCAGCGTCTGGGCGGGCGGCTGGTGCTGACCTCCGTACCATTCGGTAATCAATTGCTGGGCAGGTTTGCCCTCGGGCGAATAGCCGAGCGGCGAGTATTTGTTGTTCGTGTCCCAGTTCCAGATCGACGCGCCCCTGAACCAGCTTCCGCCTTCTGATCCCCACACCTGAAAGAAGGCATTGAAGGCGTCATACTGCTCCTGGACGTCCTGCGTCGTGCTGTCGGCCCAGCCGCCCGGGCTGATATTGGTTCCATCGACACTGCGATAGCCGGTTTCAGTGAAGAACACCTGCTTGTCGTATTGCAGGGCAAGCGAGTGGAAGAAATCGACCGGCGACATGTGATTCATCACCTTCGCCCAGTAGTCGTCCGTCGACATGCTGTTCCACGCATTGACCATCTCCTCGACGGTCGGCTCGGTGCTCGTCGTCAGCGGCGGATAGGCGTTGATGCCGATGACGTCAACCTTGTCCCAAAAGCTGACATTGATGGCTTCGTCTGTCGCGGCGGCATAGGTGATCTCTCCGTGGAACACGGCGCGTATGGAATCGATGAGGTCGACCCAGTAGCTCCGATATTCGGGGCCGGAGATCTTGCCGAGTTCATTGCCGATCACAAGCATGCTGACGTCTGCTTGTTCGGCGAGCTCCGCCATGTGAACCATTTGCGTTTTATAGGAAAGGAAAAAGGAGGCGGGATCGCTCGGATTAAGTACGTACGCAAGACCGCCATCTAGGGCGGAGACCATGGGCTTCAGCGTGACCGAAAGACCGAGCGCCTGGGCATTTGCCATGGCCTGAAGAATATTGGCGTCGCTCTCGGTCTTATTGGGATCCGCGAAGACATCATTCGATGTCCTGGTCTGCATAAAGAGCCGCGGCGCAAGCTCGATTGAGTTCGCATTGGTGCTGGCGATCGCCTGCATGGCGGCGAGCGCGGAACTGGTGACGAATGCACCATTGTAGTTGGAGAGGAACCCAAACCCTTGAACAGGAAATACGCCCGCCATCGTACAGCTCCTATTTCTTTCCTCGTAGTTTCTCTTGCTGCCTGGTGGCTCGGTTGCTTGCGCAGAGGCACCGGTCTGCGTGTTCAGCGTATTCAACGCAGCAGAGCATTCCACTCGCGCGCAGCGATGCAGCAGGTCGCAGATACGCGTTCAACGTGGGCGTGTTGTGACAGAATTAAGTTGATCTTGCGATTGCTGCTGTGCGTCGCTTCAACGTGAGGTCGACTTCAACTAAAACTCGAAACGGGCTTACTCAAAAATTCGACCCCTTCACGCCACACCAATGTTTATGCCCCCGGCGCAGTGCTTAGCGCGTCCGACGGGGAGTTATCCATTGAGCTAAACGGGAGTTGACCTGCTTCGTTCGGTCGATAAACGACCGGCAAATCAATTTAGACTGATTTCGAAATTCTGAACTCGCAGGCTAGGAGCACGCGCGATTACCCGAACGCAATCTGGTTGTTTAGATTCCGATTAACGGGACATCAATTTGCGACCGATGTAACGCAAACTGCCATGTCGTACGATGCTTGCGAGGGATAGCTGCGATCAGCTGGTCATTTTTGCGCGAAAAACGCGAAACATGAGCGAGATTCTCCGCCAAGCGACGCAAGAAATTCGTTATGCGATCATGCGTTCCTGGAGCTCTGGCCCATGGGGGCGTTTCCTCCCTGACTTGGCCGTGTGTAAAGTTCGCGCGGGCTTTTTATGCATTCAGCAAAAGCGCGGCGTTCTTACACGTAAAGCGTAAGACAGCCAGCAAGGGGCGGCCAAGCGAATTGATCGTTCGCCGTCGGTTGAACCGCAATCCGGTCAGGCAAAGTACTTCGTGCTGAGCCGCTTCGGTGGCCGCGCAGCGTGCTCCTCCGCGTTTGGGCGCGCAGCCAGCTCTCCGCTGGCGCCAAAGCACTCGAAGTGGCCACACTCGAATCGTAGATCTTCCGGCCCGAGAAAAATATGAAACGTGGCGAAGTCGTCAGCGTTCGGTATGCGTCGGGGAATTCCTCTCGTGCCCTCTCCAGCGGCATAGGTTGTCGATACGCTCGATTGAAAAGCGCGCCCAGTTCAGGGCTTCCATCCGCCGACATGACGCTGGGGCTGGAAATGCGCCCTGCGATCGCATCTGAGGCGTGCCGCGGTAGAAACACCTGGCCATGCCCCACTCCTATGCCGTTTCGCCGATTGAGATGGGTTTGACCGAGCGATTGTATTTGCCGACACCCAAAACAGTCTGGCTCGTGAAACAGGGTTACGCTTGGCCCTGCATAGTAACGGGATAGCGATATTGATTAATGCAACGCGTCCGGCGTCGGCGAATAAATTCTGCGGTTCCGCGCTTTTTGCGACCAATTTCACCACACCGAATTGTCCACTTTTGCTCGCGGCAACCCAGCCCCCCGGTTTTCGAGTGCAGTGACGCCAAGGTGATCCGGAAGTTCGCCGAGTGCCCGAACGATCTGAGCGCGCTGTGGGTTCGCGCGGACAGCATTGTCCGTATTCTTAATCTGCGCTAGGGAAACGAACCAAAGGATGAACTGCTGACATATGATGACTCAGGATATGCCCAGTCTAGCAAGAGCGGTCGACAGTGGCTCTGCTGAGAGTCAGGAGGTGGTCCGGCGATTCATGTGGGAAATAAGATCGATCAATTTATGTCTGGAGGAACTTCGCCAATTCCGGGCCGATGTACTTGGCATTACTGGGCCACAGTGGATGATCTTGATGGCTTTGACGGAGTTGGACAGAGAAAACGGTGTTCCGGTCAACGTGGTATCGAAATTTATGCACGTCGACCCTTCATTCGTCACGACCCAATCAAAGCTGCTGGAGAAGAAGGGCTTCCTGCGGCGTAGGACCTCCTCGAGCGATGCCCGGGTCGTCCAAATGTCACTGACGGACAAGACTTACAAGCATCTCGCTAGCGTCGCTGCACAACAGGAACTCCTCGATGAATTTGTTTTTGGTGATTTCGGTCTTCACGAACTGAGTGAGTTCGCTAATAGGCTCACTGCACTTAGGCATCGTCTAGAGAAAGCTCGCTTGAAAGTCGCTCTGGAGTCCTAAGGACCAAAACGCATAATCCTTATGGCGCGTCTGAACGAATTCCAACCTTCAATGTTCCTTAAAGCAGCACGGGGCAACGTCCAAAGGAATGCGATCCCGCTGTGTTGCGGGCGAAAGTGGCGTCTTCTCGGGAACAAGGAGCGACGCTCACATTGCAGAAGCCCTGTTACACCGATCTCATGCTGCATCGCTTGTGAACGCTTGCGTCGGATTGTGTTGAAGAATTCCGCGAACTGGCGATTTGGATCGGACAACGCGACCGGCGCACTGGCTGCTTAATTGCGCCTAAGCGGGTTGGAGCGCGGGGATGGGGGCCAACTTTGCGAGCTTCCGGAGGTTCTGGGCGGTGCCAGCAAAGATGTATTCGTCTCTAGCGCTCAACGGGCCTGTTAACCTAAAAGATACTCGAGGCGCTGGAGGTGCGCAAAGAGCATCTCCATCTTCTTCCGTTCGCGCCGGGACGTGACATAGGCATCAGTCTTGGCGATTTAGCGCGCAAGGTCCGACGTTTTCGTGGATTGAACGTGGGACCTTGCGGGCGGGCATCTTCGGCAGCAACGATGCTTAAGCTCGCAGGCGTCGCAATTAGGTTTGACGGCACAATAGAGCAGTGTTGCCTCATCATTCACCAGGATACTCGTGGAGGTCAGCGCCTTGCCAGCCGGGCTGATGTAAAGGTCGTTTTGTTGATCGTAGGCGAAGTCTTCCCGCGAGAACGTCCCATCGGCCGGCCCGACTTGTCGAACACGGGAATGTGCGGCTCGGTCGCGCGCTCGTTGCCCAACCAGCCCAACATCTCGGCTGCCCCGTAGGCACTGTCCACGGCTAGGCGCTCGGGACAGAGTTCAAGGCGTTCTTCAGTGCGCTCAACCATTGTGCGCGCCGCACCGACCTCGGCCTGCCGGATAGCTCGCATCGCCTCGACATCGACCATGATCGCGGCTTTCAAATCGAGAGGTAGTTGCTGGCATAGGCAAAGAAGGCATGTCCTTTGTGAGCGCCGATCTAATGCGCGGCCAGATCCGACTTCAAGATGAATTTCGGTGCCGTTTCGCTCGCCGCGCCCCAGCCTTATCCAGAGTGCCGAAAACTCCCGGATGGATCGATCCATCCTGGCAATGGTCTTCCAGTCAACCTCATCAGACCCATCTGCAGAAGGCTGCTTGTTGGCATCAGCGGCAATCAGGCTGGCATCTACCGCAAAACCGGAAACGCCATGACAGAGTTGATCGGCGTCAATTGGCGTTGCGCTTGGCCCGAAAGCATTCGTGTTTCGGCGCCAGTGCAGACCGGTCGCTGCCATCAAACCTGCCGGCATTTTCCCCGGTTCCATTGATTGTCTATGGTGGCTCGGGGCCTAGACGGGTGCGTAGATAACAAGAAATAGTCAATTGGCGGAGACACCACGGGACCCGCTTTCTAAAGCGGCCAAGATTGAAATCGCGGCATTCGAGCATCGCGAGCGCGAGTTTCTCAAATGGGATCGAGACGACCGGATAAGGCAGCTACTGCGCAGCATGCCAAAGAGCGAGAAGCGTCAATAGCGCGGCCGTAATCAATAGTCAGGAGACAAGCGCTAAAGTCTGCCAACCATGCCGTGATGGGACATCAAAAGGTAACTTTAGTCGTACTGAGTCAGACGGTCGCAGTCATTGAGGCTGAGAATCAAGTAATTGTGGAGATTCAATATTTGGCGCGCGGAGGGCCAGATGAATCTCGATCAGGGTGGAGATAGCGAAGCGCGGTTTGCGGAGTATGTAGCCGGACTTGGAAGCGTGATCGGTCACGTGGAGCGGACGAGACCGCTGCGCGACTATTGCATGGGTCTGATGCTGCCCGGGGAACGCAAAAGCGTTGAGCCGATGGCGGCGCGGACGGCTCCAGCGCGCACGGCGGCACAACACCAGTCGCTGCTGCACT
>NZ_JAAVLX010000031.1 GCF_013114825.1 Bradyrhizobium australiense
GCGTGAATCGAGAAGGCCCTCGGCATCTCGTTCAGCATACGATGCCCACTTGAGAGTGACAGGTTCCGCCCCACTGAGGACCTGAAAACCCTCCCTCCACCACCCGCCGTCGACGACGAACTGATCAACATCGCGCGGATCGAGACCGTGCTCCGCCAAGACGGCAACAATGGCGTCGAGATTGTCGATGGCTTGATACCTGTAATTGTTGCCCCGCTTCTCTTGCTCGACGCAAAAGATGAGCCGTCCGTCCTCGACAAGAGCAATCGCTCCGTCATGCCTCAGTTTGATACCGCAGGTTAGCATAGCTCTCCCCTCCATCTGTAAGACATGCCCATCACCGCTTAGCCGATTGGACACGCCGGGCGCTTTGACGACATCGGGCCGAATTGGCGCCCTGTACAAATCTTGGGGCACATCGACGGTCCTTCGTTCAAGCAAACTAAACCACTAGCTATGTCGCTTGGGCAGCTACCAAATGGGATAGGCTGGAGCGCGACAGAGTGAGTGAGCCGCGTCAAAATAGGAGGGCGTCTACAACATTCTGTTTGGGCCGCCGCCGAGACGTTGCGCACCATTGCGGCTGACCCCAAGCATCTGGGGCGCCCATACTTGGAGCCAGTGTCTTTCTCATCATCCGCATCTCTATTGCGTAGTCCCGGGTGGCGGCATTTCCTCGGATGGCACGCGATGGATTTCCTGCCGGTCGAATTTCTCTCTGCCCATCCCCGTGCTGGCGCGTCTGTATCGTCGACTGTTCCTCGATCATCTTCAGCAAGCCTTCGACGCAGACGACCTGCAGTTCTTTTTCCCCTGGAACCACTTCGGATACGCAACACCTTTTTGCGTCAGATTGCTCCCATCCGGAAGAAGCACTAGGTGGCCTACGCGAATCGACCCTTCGCCGGACAGAAGAAGTCCTCAAATATATTGCACAATACACACACCGGGTCGCCGTCTCCAACGATCGCCTGCTCGATATCGATGACGAGAAGGTTCGGTTTCGCTGGAAGGATTATCGCGATGGCAACCTCCACAAGACGATGACACTTGGCGCTATATCCGTAGATTCCTGGTTCATGTGCTTCCCGACGGATTCCAACGCCGTCGCTATTTCGGCTTCCTCGCCAATCGCTACCGGGCTGAGAAGCTCGCTTTGTGTCGGCAGCTCATGCAAATGCCGCCGTCCACGGTCACCCACGATGCCAATACAGACTACAGAGATCGATATAAGGCACTTACGGGCATCTCTCTAAGAACATGTCCGCTGTGTTGCTCTGGAACTATGGTGGTCATCGAAACTTTCCAATGCACTTACAGTCGTACGTTCGCGGATACATCAAGACCGTCAGCAGCAGCAACTCACCATCACAAAATCGGCCGACCTTGCGCGATTACGGGAGCGGGACAATTTTCGCCACGCGCCACTTCACATCGCAATTTTGTTGCTGTTTGCTCGTCATCATTGCCTCCCACGCGTCATCGCATCTGCTGAAATCTCCTGTCGCCTCTCTTCGCGGCCGTCTTTTCCGTTCCTCGCAACTGCTTGCCGAGTTGCAATACCCATAGCTGTGGCATTGCCGTGCCCGGCGGTTTAGTCGTTTTAGCCCACCGGCACGGATAGAATCTCGTGCACAACCGCCGCAGTGGCCGTTCCGCCGGGCTAAAAACGCTCTCTATGTGTTGAGCAACACATAATGACCGGTTCAACGCTCTCTTTGATCCCGGACGCAAGGCAGTGCCCGTTACGGCCGCTTTCTGCGGGGCACACGTCGTAGTGCATTCTTCGAGCTGGCTGATATCGCCCAGAACGCGCGGCGCGGACGTTCCGCGATGGCGATCTCGCCCATTGCGCTGGGGGCGGTCCGTCGGATTGACCAGCTGTTCGAGATCGAGCGCGAGATCCACGGGTTGAGTCCCGAGGAGCGGCTGCGGGTCCGCCAAGAGAGAAGCGCGCCGCTGTTGAGCGATCTTGAGGCTTGGCTGCGGGCGGAATGCGCCCGGCTCTCGCGCTCGTCCAATGTGATCAAGCCGATCAACTATCTGTTGAACCGGCGGGACGGCTTCGTCCGCTTTGCCCATGATGGAAGGATTTGCATGACCAACAATGCTGCGGAACGAGCGCTGCGCGGTTTTGCTCTGGGAAGAAAATCCTGGCTCTTCGCTGGCTCCGATCGCGGTGCCGATCGGGCCGCCGTGATGGCGACGCTCATCATGACGGCGCGGCTCAACAACATCGATCCGAAAGCCTGGCTCGCTGACGTCCTCGCGCGCATCGCCAACATGCCGCAAAGCCGGCTGCACGAGTTGTTGCCGTGGAACTGGACGCCGCCCACGTCGGCGCCCTGCACTCAGACGGCGTAATCATGCACGTCAGCAAAGGATCTCGGCGAAGACGAGGACTGGCTGGGGGACATCGCCAATGGAATGGATCCCGAAGACGGCCTCATCTGGGTCTTCGGTCTCGGTGACGATGGCGTCATGGCGTTCACTGACTTCGGCATCGAAAACCTGATGGAGCTCATCAGGATACACAAGGAAAACCCGAACTCCTCAAACGGTGAAATCGGTGGGTCCACTGTCCGAGGCTTAGCTCGGATGGATACGGGATCTGCGCCGCTGCCCCGATTTGACACGCTCGGTGTCGAATCCGCCCTCTGGCGGCTCAGAACGGCGCCAGATCGTTGGCGGTTTAAGTCGTTTGAGCCCTAGGCAAACCGCTTCCATGAAATCGGCATCCACGGAACTGAAAAGCGTGTTCGTGGATTCCGCGTTTTAGTTTGTCCGAATGAGGATTGGTATCATGGCAACAGGCGGCACGCAGTCGAGTTGGCGATGACCGAGGAGGAAATTGAGACCTTGACGGCTCTTTCGAGGTCGCGGACCAAGCCGGCGAGCCGGGTATCGCGGGTGGCGATGCTGCTAGCCTACCGCGAGAACCCGTCGTTTCTTGCCTGGCCCGAAGACTTGCCGTCCATCATCAGACGGTCCAGCGCTGCGTTGAGCGGGCGGTTGCCTTGTGGCGGCACTCGACGACCGACCTCGACCAGGCAGGGAGCCGGTGATCACTCTGGAGGCCAAGGCCTGGCTGGTGTCTTTGGCATACGACAAGGCCAAGGAGCACGGCTATCCGCACGAGTTGTGGACGACGCGGCTGCTGGCACGCCATGCGCGCGATCACGGCCCGTCGGCGGGGCACCAGCGCCTTGCCAACCTGGTCCAGGGCACCGTGTGCAAGATTCTCGGCCAAGAGGAAATCAAACCGCAGAAGGTGCGCTACTATCTGGAGCGTCGCGACGCCGAGTTCGAGCAGAAAATGGCGGAGGTCCTGTGTGTCTATCGCGAGGTCCAGGTCCTGAAAAAGGCCGCCGCCAAGTCGAAAAAAAACCAAGCAAGAAATCAGGCAAGCCGGTGACGATCGTCTCCTACGACGAAAAGCCGGGAATCCAGACCATCGCGACGACGGCGCCGGATTTGCCGCCGGTGCCGGGCATCTATCCGACCTTTCCGCGCGCTTTTGAGTATCGACGTCACGGCACGGCGGGGATCGATCTACTGACCGGGAAGGTCCACGCGCTCGTCAAAGACTGCCACCGCAGCCGCGAGTTCGTCGAATTTCTCAAACTTCTCGATGCCGCTTATCCGGCCAGGACCACGATTAAGTTGATCCTCGACAATCATTCCGCACACATCTCGAAAGAAACCAGAGCCTGGCTCGAGACGCGACCCGTAGGCCGCTTCGAGCACGGCTCCTGGCTCAACCTCATCGAGGGCTTCTTCTCCAAGTTCGCCCGCTCCGCCCTGCGCCACATCAGGGTGACCTCAAAACACGAACTCAAGGAGCGCATCATGGCCGGCATCGACGACATCAATCAGTATCCGGTCATCCACACTTGGTTCTACAAGCTTGCTGAGGCCGCCTGATGTGATTCGAACCACCAAAACGCTGACCGATTGAAGAGCGAGGTTGAGGTAAGTATCCCCCGGCAAAGCCGGGGCTTTAGGAATTGGGCCGCTCAAAGCGGCCGTGGGACGCTAACGCGTCCCCTCATCTTGTTGGCCGCCTGAAGGCGGTCTTAGCGCCACATGTTCAATTGGTCGAGCCGGGTATCCTCGGAGCGGATGTACTCCCTGATCACCGCTTCGTCTCGACCAACGGTCGAGACGAAGTATCCTCTGGCCCAAAAATGCTGCCCCACGATGTTGCGCTTCCTCTCTCCATAGACCCGTGGCCAGATGGATTGCGCTCTTGCCCTTGATGTACCCAATCACTTGCGACACCGCATATTTGGGCGGGATCTATATCATCATGTGAACATGATCGGGCATCAGATGCCCTCTTCGACCCTGCACTCCTTCTGCATTGCCAATCTGCGGAATACCTCCCCGAGATGCTGCCTCAACTCCCCGTACAGCGTCTTCCGCCGGCACTTCGGAATGAAGACCACATGATAT
>NZ_JAAVLX010000032.1 GCF_013114825.1 Bradyrhizobium australiense
GCTGGGTGGCTATCTGCGCGCTGAAACTACGTTTGGCACGAGCTACCATTTTGACGCGGCAAACAGTGGAGTGGGTGGTGCTCGCAACCGCCTGAGCGACTATTACAGCTCGCGCTCTCGTCTGGGCCTCTCGATCGATACTCGCACCGCGACCGAGTACGGCTTGGTTCGCACTTACTTCGACGGGGCCTGGACTTGGACGACGGGTACCTATAGCGGTACCGGCGCTGGCGGGACGGCCTATACGACATCATTAGGTTCTCAGGTCGCGACTGGTACTCCCGGTCTCTACAACGCCTTCCTCCAGTTCGCCGGCTTCACCTTCGGTAAGGCGGGTTCGCAGTTCAGCACCCCTTGGGCCCAGTATCCGGCGAACAACTATGAACTGCCAGGCGGAGGAGGCTGGGACCCGGTGAACCAGTTCGCCTATACCTTTGAATTCGGCCAAGGTGTCTCGGCCTCATTATCCGCCGAGGATCAAGTCGCCCATAACCAACTGGCGATCTGGAACGTGAGCGCCGCGACGGCTGCAGGTCTCGCCGTCGGTGCATACGGGGCCAACGACTTCGGTGGAGCGCGAGCTCCAGACCTCGTTGCGTCCGTCACTGTTGACCAGGCTTGGGGTTACTTCAAGGCCTCCGTCGCCGGGCATAATAATCATGCTGCCTACTATGGCGCGTCTGAGCTCACCGGCCACCCCGATGATAAATGGGGCTGGGCTGGTCAGCTGGCATTGTCGATCAAAAACATCCCGACTGGTCCGGGTGATACGATCAACATGTCAGCTGTGTATACGAACGGTGCCAGCCGTTACAACTTTCACGATTATACGGCTGCACCCAGCTTCGCGATGTACGGAAGCACAGGCGTTGCAGGTGCTTACCAGAGCGTCGCCCTTGCTGGCGTATCTGACGCGGTATTCGTGACTGGCTCCAGTCAGCAGCTAACTACGACCTACGGCTTCCGGGGTGGCTACACCCACAACTGGGATCCGTACTGGGCCTCAAGCGTCTTCGGCGCGTGGTCTGCCGTGCGATACAACAGCACGGCGAAGGGGTACATCTGCGGCGCTTACTTCGCAACCCTCGCGCTCTCGAGCGGTCTTGCAGGCTGTAACCCCGACTTCAACTACGCGGTCATTGGCACGAGGACGCTTTGGACCCCGGTCAAGAACCTGGCCTTCACGGCCGAACTTGCGTACACGATGCTCGACCAGAAGCACGCGAGCGGAAGCACGGTGGCCTTGCCGGCGCAGGCATCTATTGCCAAGCCGGGCGCTGCGTATGAGCTGAAGGACCAAAACAGCCTCACGTTGCTGATCCGAGCTCAGCGCAATTTCTGATTCCCCATCAAACCAGCGGAAGGAGATACGAAGCGGTTCTATTCATCTAAGTTTAACCTCCAAGAAGGCCTCCGGCATGCCCGCCGGGGGCCTTTTCGATCGTGCCCCGTAGCGTGGTGTAACTGACGGCCGGTCACCGCCAACTTTCCGGCGTCGGAAGGCATCAGCCTGCCACAGCGGGCAGACCGACGATGGGATCATCGCTCAACGGCGCGATGGTTTTCAGTGTCATACAGCGGGCGCGCTGGACCGCCCACTCATCATTCTGTTCGAGCAGGATAGCGCCGACCAGGCGAACGATGGCGTCCTCATTGGGGAAGATGCCGACGACGTCGGTCCGCCGCTTGATCTCGCCGTTGAGGCGCTCGATCGGATTGGTAACCGATATGAGAGTTCTAGGTGCCAACTTCGGCTGCGGTGTTCTACATCGTGGCGTATGGTGCGACCATCGGCACAGAGGCACCGGAAGCACGACGTGCGGACAGGCCGATACACACGATGAGCCAAGAGCTCTACTTAGTAGCTGGCCGCCTCTGCGACTCGCCCGGTTGCGCTGGGAGCGCGAATCCGTAGTTGCGTGTCGCCCGCAGCTCCCGTCATATGTCTGGCAGGAGGTGCGAATGCGACGGGTGATTGGCATCGGCATCCACCGAACTTTCGGGGAAGTGGTGTTTTGGGAGGACGAAGGCTCCGACATGCGGGCCGCATTGATATGACGCGGACTGCGCTGGAGGGATTTGGCAAGACCCTGCTGGCCAGTGATGAGGTGGTGGTCGAAGCGACCGCCAACAGCATGGCGGTGTCGCGAATCTGGCGCCGTTCGTGGCACGGGTTGATTATCGCCAACCGCTGCTGGTGAAGGCGATTGCCCAGGCTCACGCCAACGCAAGCGTCGGCTTGTGGCGCGGCGCTACCAGGCGGTGCGCATCGCACGCGGCTCAAGAGCGAGGTGCATTCGATCCTGCACGCGCATCTGATCCCGAAGTGCCCGCATGCCGATCTTTTCAAAGGCCGCGGCCGAGGTTGGCCGCTCAACAGTAGCCGGACGCTGAGCGCGCGGCCATCGATCGGCACGTCCGTGAGCTTGACCGGCTGGCGGAAGACCTGGCCCTGCTCGACCGCAAGATCGCGCAGGACGCATCGACGATCCCGCGGTCAACAGATTGTTGACGATCACCGGCGTCAACTTTGGCGGTCGCCGCCGGCATCGTGGCGGCGATCGGCGACATCATCCGAATTCAACAGCCCGCAGAAGCTGGTGAGCTAACCCGCGGGTGCGGCAGTCCGAACTGGGAGCTGCCCATCACGGCCACATCAGCAAGATCGGCCGCAGTCATGCGCGCCATGCCGGTCGAGGCGGCGTGGGCAGCGGCCAAGGCGGCCCGGTCCACCACTGCACGTCTTTTTCGTGCGCATCCGCGCCCGGCGCGGCCATCAGATTGCCGCGGTGGCCGTGGCTCTCAAGCTCACTGTGCTCTGCTGGCATTTGGTAGCC
>NZ_JAAVLX010000033.1 GCF_013114825.1 Bradyrhizobium australiense
TGGTCCAGGTCTCATCGATGAACACCAGGCGAGTGGGATCGATCCGATCCCGATACTTGGTCCACTGCGCCTGCCGACGCGCGACATCGGGACGGTCCTGCTCGGCGGCAATCAGCGTCTTTTTTTGTAACTGAGCTTCTCAGCGTGGACGAACTCCCACATCGTGCGGTAATCGACCTTGAGACCACGCTAGGCGAGCTCGGCCACCAGCCCGCGCACGGTAAAATCCGCCTCCCGGCACCGTTGCATCAGCCATTCGCGGTGCGCTCCCGCAATCTTCTTTGGCCTATAGCCACCGGTCTGGTCCGGCTTGACGCTGCCAGTCTCGCGGAAGCGCCGTACCCAGTTGATCGCTGTGCTGACGCCCACCCCAAATTGGGCGGCCGCCTGATGCCGCGACAAGCCGCCCTTGATGGCGGCCCTGACCACCCGCTCGCGAAGATCGTCCGAATAGGCTCGCCTCATCCATGCTGGCGTCCTTCCAGCAAGCATGTTGAATCAGAACCAAGCTGATTTGGGAATCCTCAATCGATTCAAACTAGACCCATCCCGCTCTAGTCGTTTGAATCTCAGCTGGATATCATGCGAAGCCGTCGGCGCCGGCAATGCGACGTTCAGCGTCTCGAAATGCTTAGTGTCGTGGGGGCAGTGGTGATCGTGTCAGGGACCTTCTCGAACGTGAGTCGTTGTAGACGATGCTGCCGCCGGCTTCGCCAATGATGGCAGTCTTCATGCGGTCGTAAAGAATCTCATGGGGGATGCCGCCGATCGACTGCCGCCATATGGCAGCGCAGAACTGTCCGCATGTACTGGTTCACGACAAAACGCGCCCAAATCAGCCGACTGAAGCCGAGCCGAGCACAAGGAGAACAGCCAAACGACGCGGGACCGCCCGCTCATCCGTAAACTGCACCTGGAATTGAGCGAAATCGACCTGCGCCTGTGCCCGGCGGCATCTCCAAGCGGACTTCGAACGATGGCATCTCACACTGCAGGTCGGTCACGGCGGTGTAGCCGTCCTTGTAGCCGCGTTCACGAAGCTCCCGCAAAGGCCAGCGGCCGGTCAGGTCGGGATAAGCCATCACCCGTTCTCGCAAATGACGAATGACTGTATCCATGCGGCACTGGCGCGGCTTGTGCGGACCATAGACCGGCGGCTCCAAGCCACGAGCAAAGTATTTACGCACGGTCTTTCGATCAATCGCGAGTTTGCGGGCGATCGCTGAGACTGTGAGTCCCTGCCGATGAAGATCAAGAATTATGATGACTTCGCCAAGCTTGATCACCGCACCCGCTCGCTCATTCTGGGCAGATTTAGGATTGGGTGATCGATTCGCCGCCCCAACCCGAGGGCGCCCTCGGGTTGGATCAACTGAGAAGTTTTCAAACGGTACTGCTGGCGAGAATTATTCGGGCATCAACAACCGTCTCGCCACAACACCTACGCACCGAGCTCCAGCAAGAGAGTCTCCAAAGCAATTTGCTTACCGCCCCGCCACTTGACCTTCCAAGCCCCTGTACAACATCATCAACCGAGACCTATGCGAGCCAGGGTGGCCGCCTTCAGATCGGAGTCCCCGACCGGCTTCGAATTGGAATGCATGGCCGGGTTCGTAAACCCGCCCCAGACCGGGGATAACCTGGGTGCCGCCTCGTTGCTCGCCCTCACCTGCGCGCCGGTCGTGCTGCAGTCCGAGCTCGTAGCGCGTCGGTAGAGCGCACGAGACGGTGTTCGCCTGCGTTGCGGCTGGCAGGGGAGCACTGCGGCGATGGCGGTGGCGCGCACGTGTCCCTCCTGAAGTCTTCCGAAAGCAGTTGAGCGCCGGTCCCCGGGGCAGGCCTTGCGACGATCGTCACGTGCTGCCAGTGAGTTCGCGCTCAGCGAAGCCCGATGCTTGCGCCGGCGCGCTTCGGACGTGGCAGCTCTGCAGCCGCGCCAATTCCAGGACGCTTCCGCGCACGTCCCCCTGCACGGGTCCGCTGCGTCCACTGCCGGCGTCGACGTGAATCAGCATCTGCTCGGCCGTGGCTGCCGACGCCTGATCACCCTCGCGCGTTAGCACGTGAAAGAGATGAAGGCGCTTGTCGTCGGCACCGAGGACTTGGGTCAGCACCTGGACGCGATCGCAGGCATACAGGGCTCGGAGGTGGAACAGGTGCGTCTCGACCGTGCGGTAACTGCCGCTGTTTGAGAGGTACTCGCCGTCGAGGCCGATGTAACGGAGCAGGGGTCTTTCTGAAGAGATGGAGGTTGCGGCTTTCGGTGACGTGGCCATTGTAGTCGATCCAGTCAGACGGTATCTGTCGCGTCATCCGCAGCGGGCCGGAGCCCTTGGTGAGCTGGGGAAGCGAGGTCGCGTAGCCGCTGTTCCCAGCGCGCGAGCGTCTCGCCCGCGCCGTAGCCCTGAGCGCGTAATCCCTGCAGCACGGCCA
>NZ_JAAVLX010000034.1 GCF_013114825.1 Bradyrhizobium australiense
GGAGTTCGTCCACGCTGAGAAGCTCAGTTACAAAAAAAGACGCTGATTGCCGCCGAGCAGGACCGTCCCGATGTCGCGCGTCGGCAGGCGCAGTGGACCAAGTATCGGGATCGGATCGATCCCACTCGCCTGGTGTTCATCGATGAGACCTGGACCAAAACCAATATGGCGCCGCTGCGGGGCTGGGCGCCGCGCGGTCAACGCATCACATCCAAGGTGCCGCACGGCCGCTGGCGCACCATGACCTTCATCGCCGCTTTGCGCCACGATCGCATCACCGCTCCGTGGTTCATCGAGGCCGTCTCACCGGCCGAGCGCGCCAATTACTTCGCCAATGCCGGATATGAACAAACCTAATCTCATCATGCTCTAATGATCGAAGCCCCTGCTCATCCTTCAAGACGTACAAGCTACTGCCCCTCGTGCTGGCGATGTTGAAGGCAAGGCCGCAAGCTGATGACCAGACCTAAAGACCAACGAGCGCCGGATTAAGACCGCGCAAGCCAACGCGCACGGCCGCCGCCATGCTGATGCCGAAAGGAATCATGGCTACGATCGCGGCGACGTGAACAAAAGCCATTTCAAAGTCCCGTCCGGTCATTTATTGCCGGACTCCTTCCAGCATCAAGCAGTCAGTTTGCGTCGAAATTCACGAGGTCCTGTAGCCGATTGTGCAATACATTGAATAGACACCCCGTATCCTCGAGATTGTTCAAAACAACAACCGTCTAACATTCGAGGTGGTTGGCGAACTGGTCGGGCTCTCTGCTACCACATGTCAACGAACGACTGAGGAGGCTCCGTTCGAAGGGCGGGCGTTATCGAAGCCGATGTCTCAATCGTTTCGGCGAAGGCGGCAGTTAAACCTATTGAAATGCTTGTGCTGGTCGGCCTGAAGCGGGATCGTTCAGACATAATTGATGACATCAAGAACGCCATCAAATCGTCCTCAATGGATCGCTACCAGTGACGCTGACTTTGTCCTCAATACCGTGCGTAGCACGGAAGATTGAACAGCTCACCCGCCGCTTCTTCTATGAGAACCCAGTTGTCAAGGGGCCAAGTTCATAATGGAGCGCCTAAACGCGGGGTTTGCCGTTTTAATTGAGGCTCCGCCCAGGATTGATGCTGGTATTGCGTGCATCGCTCAGTCGCAAAGGACGCAAAAAACCCGTATTGTCGCGCCTTTATGCTGCTGTCGTGGCGATCGTCACGTGCTGTCAGTGAGTTCGCGCTCAGCGCAGCCGGATGCTTGCGTCAGCGCGCTCCGGACAGGGCAGCTCCGCGTGCAGCGGCGCCACTCCAGCATGCGCCGCACGTCGGGTCAAAAGAAGCGCCTTGCCCGCAGTGACCGCGTGACTGCTTCGACCTCGCGTGCACTCATTCTGAAGCAGCGCCCGAACACCAGCACTTTCTCGCGTAGGGTGAACGCGGGTTCGGGGTTGTCGAACTGCAGGACTACGCCGATGCGCCGGCGTGCCAGGCGAGCGCGCGCCGGCTCGCCGCACGCAATGATCTGCCGTACCGTGCCGAGACCGCGCGGCAACCGCGCTCTCGCGCGCGCCGCCCGTTTGGTTCTAGCAGACCGAAGCACTCTCCCGGGCAACGGTGAACGACAGCCGATCGCAACGGTTTTGTCGTTTTTTACGCTGGCAAGGTCGATTGGTAGCGTGGACAGCCTCATCTTTGAAAACACGGTCGGGCCGTGATAGCTCAGTTCTGAGGTTTTTTGGTCCACAGCACGCCGTCGGACCAAATGTGTTCAACGCGTCCCCACTGGCAGGCTGATGCGACATCCGGGAAGAATCCACGCCCATGGTGGTTGGCGCTCGTATTGCAAAGCAGCGGAATGCCCGTGAGCTTTTCATACTCGACCAGAAGCGCAGCGACCTTGTGCTGAGATGCTCTAGCAATGGTCTGCAATCGCGCAGATCCGTCGAGATGTACAACTGCGGGGATTTTGTCCCGCCATTCCGCCCGTGTCTCGTGATCGAACAGCATGTAAGGATCCGGCGTTCCTGGGTTGAAAATATCCGGCGCACGATCTTCTAGGCATATTGGCGCTACTGGCCGGAACTGCTCGCGAAGTTTGATGTCGTTGAGATGGTCCTTCATTCCCGCCGATGTCGCGGCTGCAAGAATGCTTCTGCTACCCAATGCCCGAGGTCCAAGCTCGGCGCGACCGGCAAGGAACACCACGGGCTTGTTGCTCGCGAGGATGATCGCAACTTCATGCACGCTGCACGGGGCGGCCTCCCATTCGGGCGGCACGTCGCTGGGTACCAGAGCCGGGCCACTGTAGACTGACCATTCCAGGGGCACGAAGCCTCTGTCCGCCGCCATTGCGGAGCAAGCAGCACCTATTGCCGCCCCGC
>NZ_JAAVLX010000035.1 GCF_013114825.1 Bradyrhizobium australiense
CCCCCGATCGCTCCACCCCCCAACAGCCCGACCGCTCGGGACCGCCCTTCAAACATGACCTCGGGCCTTTCAGCGATGAACCTTAAGCGCGAGCTTCTCGCGAACCTCGTTCGGGCTCATCACCCGCACTCCGATCGCCTCCAGAATCTGCACCGCTCGCTCCACGAGCTCGGCGTTGGTCGCCAAACGCCCGCGGGAGAGGTACAGATTGTCCTCGAGGCCCACTCGCACGTTAGCGCCGGCCAAGGCCGCCATCGCAACGTAGGGCATTTGCATAGGCCCAATCGAAAAGGCCGAGTAGACGGAGCGCGGCGGGAGCGCGTTCACCATCGCCATCAACGTGGTCGGATCCGCTGGTGCACCGTAGCGGATGCCCATGCACATCTGGATGAGCGGGTCCTTGATTAGCCCCTCCTCGACCAAGTCGCGCAGCGCCCAGAGATGACCGGTATCGAACACCTCGCATTCAGGACGCACCGCAAGCTCCTGCAGGCGCGCCGCCATCTTACGCAACGTCGGATAAGTATTGATCATGACGTACTCGCGGGCGCCGAAGTTCATCGACCCGCAGTCAAGAGTGCATATTTCTGGCAGCAACTCCTCTACATGCACGAGCCGCTCGAGCGCCCCCGCCATATCCGTTCCCTTGGGGTCGGGGGGCAGAGGGGAGTCAGGCCCACCCAGGACGAGATCTCCGCCAAGTCCCGTCGTCAGGTTAATCACCGGATTTACATCCGACGCTCGGATGCGCCGCACGACCTCCCGATATAGAGCCGGATTGCGCGAGCCCAGCCGCGTTTTGGGATCACGGACATGAATGTGCACGACGGCGGCTCCGGCTCGCGCCGCCTCGATTGCCGAGTCTGCTATCTGTTCCGGGGTCACCGGCACATGCGGGCTCCGCTCCACCGCAGCCCCACTTCCTGTAACCGCACAGGTGATGAACACCTCGGAAATCATTCCACCTTCTCCTGTCGTTCGAAGCCTGCCCCGTCCCAAGCCGGGCGTGCCGATAAGCGTCGCTCGGCATTAGTACTCCACCCCATGATCGGAATTGGGCCAATGCGGTCGCAGCGAAGCAGAAATTCTGCGTATCAACGGCAAAAGATGAGGTTTTTGTCGCGTCTGGCCGAGACTGACGCAAACAAGCGACTGAAACTGCAGCATCTTCAGTTCGAACACAAACGGGCCACGACTTTCGTCGGCGCAAGCGCGATCTCGCTTGCCATCTACCCCTGCGGGGTTCGGAAAAGGGGACGATCTGCGCGAGAATTCCCGTTCAACAGATGGCAGCACCGTGCGGCTCAATGCTTCTTAGCCGTCCGGAATAGCGGCTTTGCTGTTTCGGAGCGTAGAATCTGAACGAGCATGTGAGCAGCAATCAACGCCGCCGCTTACCCATAGACCCAGATCCCGCGACGGCGAGAGCCGTCGCTCGTGATGAGCAACACGGGTAGATCGTGATCATACCGGAGTCTTCTGTTAAGAAGCCGAATTGAGCTGGGCTGGCGGGGCGAGCGTTCGCCATAACAGTTCCAGGAGCAGACCCAAGAGTTCTCTGAACCAGACGAGGATACGGCGGAAGTTGTGAGGCGAGCCTATTCGGACGATCTTCGCGAGCGGGTGGTCAGGGCCGCCATCAAGGGCGGCTTGTCGCGGCATCAGGCGGCCGCCCAATTTGGGGTGGGCGTCAGCACAGCGATCAACTGGGTACGGCGCTTCCGCGAGACTGGCAGCGTCAAGCCAGACCAGATCGGTGGCTATAGGCCAAAGAAGATTGCGGGAGCGCACCGCGAATGGCTGATGCAACGGTGCCGGGAGGCGGATTTTACCGTGCGCGGGCTGGTGGCCGAGCTCGCCTAGCGTGGTCTCAAGGTCGATTACCGCACGATGTGGGAGTTCGTCCACGCTGAGAAGCTCAGTTACAAAAAAAGACGCTGATTGCCGCCGAGCAGGACCGTCCCGATGTCGCGCGTCGGCAGGCGCAGTGGACCAAGTATCGGGATCGGATCGATCCCACTCGCCTGGTGTTCATCGATGAGACCTGGACCA
>NZ_JAAVLX010000036.1 GCF_013114825.1 Bradyrhizobium australiense
AGAGCGGCACGCGAATTGCTGAGATGAGGACTGCCGCTGCCAAGCCGCCGGCAGCCCTGTCGCCAAGGGTTCCCGATGAGACCCGCTCGATTGATCCTAGTTAATGCGCTGACGCTGTTTACGCTCCGAAATCCAAAGGCGGTGAACATCATGAGATGAAACTTAGGGCGGTACAGATCATCGAACGGATTGGGGCGCGGTTGATGAGTCCGGATGAGGTGCGCAGTTCGCGCTCAAAGTTCATGTGTGAGAGGTCAACGGTCATGTCTCAAGATTCAAAGCTCATGTTTGAGGGGCTGCCGCGAGCGGTCGGGCTGCTGGGGGGCGGGGTCATCGGTGGCGGGTGGGCCGCACGGTTTCTCCTCAACGGAGTGGACGTGCGGCTGCATGGCCGATCGCCTGCTACGATCGAGCGCGTGCAGAAGATGCTGGCCAACGCGCGGCGGGTCTATCGACGGCTGACGCAGGTCCCGCTGCCGGCTGAGGGGTCGCTGACGGTGGTGAACTCGGTCGCGGACGCAGTGCGCGGCGTGGAGCTCGTGCAGGAGTCCGTGCCGGACCGCCTGGAGCTGAAACAGCAGTTGCTCGCGGCCGCCAGCCGGGCGGCGGCGCCGGGCACCCTGATCTGCTCCTCGACGTCAGGGCTGCGGCCGTCGTTGCTGCAGGTGGGGATGGACCACCCGGAGCGCCTGCTCGTCGCGCACCCGTTCAACCCGGTGTACCTGCTGCCGCTCGTTGAACTGTGCGCGGGACAGCGCACGGCGCCCGAGACGGTGGCGCGGGCGGCGGAGATCTACCGGTCGGTGGGGATGCACCCGCTCGTGGTACGCAAAGAGGTGGACGGGTTCATCGCGAACCGGCTGCAGGAGGCGGTGTGGCGCGAGGCGCTGTGGCTGGTGCACGACGATGTAGCCACCGTGCAGGAGATCGATGACGCAGTCCGTTACTCCATCGGGCTGCGCCGGGCGATCATGGGCCCCATCCAGACGTTTCGTATCGCCATCCCCGAGACCGGCGCGCGCCGCTCGATGGAGCTATTCGGACCCGCGCTGAAATTGCCGCGGACGAAGCTCACCGAGGTACCCGAGTTCACCGACGCTTTCCTAGACAAACTCGGCGAGCAGTCAGACGCACAAGCCGAGAACCTGACCGTCTCTGAGCTCGAACAGAAGCGCGACGACTGCCTCGTGGCCGTGCTGCAGGGATTACGCGCTCAGGGCTACGGCGCGGGCGAGACGCTCGCGCGCTGGGAACAGCGGCTACGCGACCTCGCTTCCCCAGCTCACCAAGGGCTCCGGCCCGCTGCGGATGACGCGACAGATACCGTCTGACTGGATCGACTACAATGGCCACGTCACCGAAAGCCGCAACCTCCATCTCTTCAGAAAGACCCCTGCTCCGTTACATCGGCCTCGACGGCGAGTACCTCTCAAACAGCGGCAGTTACCGCACGGTCGAGACGCACCTGTTCCACCTCCGAGCCCTG
>NZ_JAAVLX010000037.1 GCF_013114825.1 Bradyrhizobium australiense
TAGGGCGGCGGGGCTGACGGCACAGCCAAGAGGATAGCGCAACGGGGCGTCCTGTCTTGAGATGAGGGGTTCGCAACCTTCACTCAAAACAGGAGCATCCCCATGACCGACGAGGCAGTAAGCCCGTTGCGCCGGCGCATGATCGAAGACATGACGATCCGCAAATTTGCGCCCAAAACCCAACACGACTACGTGCAAAGGGTCAAGCACTTCGCTGCGTTTCTCGGGCGATCACCGGATACGGCGAGCTTCGAGGACGTGCGCCGCTACCAGCTTCATCTGACGGCGAGCGGCGTTGGTGTGCCGACCATCAATCAGACCGTCTCGACGCTGCGGTTCTTCTTCCGGGTCACGCTGAAGCGCCATCAGATCATCGAGCGTACCCACGTCGTTCACGAGCCGCGCAAGCTGCCGGTGGTGCTCAGTCCGGAGGAAGTGGCGCGGCTGCTCGATGCCGCCCCGGGGCTGAAGTACAAGGCGGCGCTGAGCGTGGCCTACGGTGCCGGCCTGCGCGCCACCGAGGTGGTCTCGCTCAAGATCGCCGACATCGACAGCCAGCGGATGATCATCCGCGTCGAGCAGGGCAAGGGCGGCAAGGACCGCAACGTCATGCCGTCGCCGAGCCTCCTTAATCTGCTGCGGACCTGGTGGAAGGCGGCGCGGCCGCAGGGCTGGCTGTTCCCGGGCCGCGATCCGGCCCAGCCGATGACCACGCGCCAGCTCAATCGCGCCTGTCACGCCGCCGCGCAGATGGCGGAGATCAACAAGCGCGTCTCGCTACACACCTTGCGGCACAGCTTCGCCACCCATCTGCTCGAGCAGAACATCGATGTCCGCGTCATCCAGGTGCTGCTCGGTCATGCCAAGCTCGACACCACCGCGCTCTATACCCGGGTCGCCACCAAGACGATCAGCGAGGTCATGAGCCCGCTCGAGCACCTCGCACTCAAGCTCCGGGAGATCCGGCCGCCCGGCTGACGCCAAGGCGCGCATGTCGCTCGGCGGCCATGTCGCGCGCTGCGCGGACTGCGCCTATACGACGACCGGCACTGCCCGAAGTGCCAGGGCGCCGCCGCGAGGGACTGGCTCGCCGACCGCGAGCCCGAGCTGTTGCCGGTGCCGTACTATCACGTGGTGTTCACGCTGCCTGCGGCCGTCGCCGACATCGCCTACCGGAACAAGGCCGTGGTGTACGATCTCCTGTTCAAGGTCTCGGCCGAGACCATGCTGACGATCGCCGCCGATCCGAAGCATCTGGGCGGGCGGATCGGCATCACCTCCGTGCTGCACACCTGGGGTTCGGCGCTGACCCATCATCCGCACGTGCACATGATCGTGCCGGGCGGCGGCATCTCGCTCGACGGCCAGCGCTGGGTATTCTGCCGGCCGGGGTTCTTCCTGCCGGTGCGCGTGCTCTCGCGCCTGTTCCGCCGACTGTTCCTGGAGAAGCTTGCCGCCGCCCACCAAGCAGGCCGCCTGAGCTTCTTCGGCGACAACATCCACCTGGCCGACACGGCATCCTTCGCGGCCCTCCTGGCGCCGCTGCGCAAGTGCGAGTGGGTCGTCTACGCAAAGCGCCCGTTCGGCGGGCCTGAGGCGGTGCTGGCCTATCTGTCGCGCTACACCCACCGCGTTGCCATCGCCAACCGCCGCCTGATCGCCTGCGACGATCAGCGCGTCACCTTCAAGTGGAAGGACTACCGGATCAAGGACCGCGATCGATGCAAGCGGATGACGCTCGCCACCGGCGAGTTCATCCGCCGTTTCCTCACCATGCTGCGGCGGTTACATGATCATCATCGAGGTGTTCGCGCGCGGCGCAACGCCACGGCATCGGCCGACAGCTCCAGCGCCCGTGATCAGGATCGACACCTCATGACCGTGGCACAATCCCGCCAATCAGCCCGTCGCGCTCGCCGGCTCTCGACCGGCCACGGTACAGCGCGGCCAGATAGCCGCCTGTCGCCGCAAATCGCTCGACAATTTACCGAGCTCGACGCCGCCCGCCGCGCATTCGTCAGCGGCTTCACCGTCCCGCAACTCGTTGGACCGGCTCGATCCCAATCACGAGATCACCCCCGGCGCTCAAATCCCCATAGCGCCTGCGGCACCGCTCTACGTTCCTTAAGCGCGGTTTCCTCCCTTGGAGGCTTTCGGACGCCGGCCGCCGAACACGCGGCGCGCTCCCTCAAGCGGCCGGCATCCCAAACCCTTCACA
>NZ_JAAVLX010000038.1 GCF_013114825.1 Bradyrhizobium australiense
CCGTCGACTTTGCGCATGTTGATCTGACCGGAGGCGAGCAGAGCCCAGAACAAGCATCGTTGCCGTGTCGGCCGATGGCAGCACAGCCTGCGTCTTGATCCGCCGCTTAAACTCCTTGTGCAGCCGCTCGATGGCGTTGGCGGTGCGCGCGCTCTTCCACTGGCTCGGCGGCAACCGCGTGAACGTGAAGAGACGGTCGCCGGCTTCTGCAGGCTGTCGGCGACGGCGCGATGCTTGAGCCGCCATTTGCGGATGAAGGCCTTGCGCCGCGCTTCGATCTCCTCGCGGGTCGCCCCATAGATCATGTCGTTGTAGTCGGCAGTGATCTCCTCGTGCAGGCGCTCGGGCGCATGCGCCAAGAGGTTGCGGTGCTTGTGGACCGTGCAGCGCTGGACCGGCATGCCGTCCCACACGGCAGCGATCCCGGCCTCGAGCCCCGGCGCGCCATCGACGATAAGGAATTCGGGACGACGCAGGCCACGCCGGGTGAGGTCGTCGAGGACTGCCCGCCAGGCCTCGGTGCTCTCGCCGCCCATGCTCTTGATCGCGAGCAGCACTTTCTGGCCGTCCGCGCGCACGCCGATGACGACGAGATCGCGGTCGCCTTGCGATCGAGCCTCACGCGCACGACGGTGCCGTACCACTCGGTCGTCTTGCCGTTGGGCGTATTCAGCCGCCCGCGCGGCACCCCGACCGTCACCTTCCCAAATGTTCCAAGCAGCGAGCGCGATCGATGACCATGGCGGTGACCGGTAATGCCTGGCGTCTCTTCCGAACCGCCGCTCGGCGACTTCGCGCGCCGCGCGTAGCGCGAGCGGGCGAGCACCTCGTCGAGCTCGGCTTCCAGCATGGCCTGGAGAAAGTCGCGAGCGCGATCCCGAAGGTCGGCTTCAATCGGATCGAACCAGTTGTCGAAAAGCTGCCTCGTCGTCTCGATTTCGGACTGCGGCAGGCAAGGCGTCGTGATATGGCTTGTCATGGCGTGATCTCCACCGGCGCTCAAACGCCGGAATCGCTTGTTGGTCCAAGCTGGAGATTACGCCGCCCTCATTTTCCAACCACTCCCGCTACGGCACCC
>NZ_JAAVLX010000039.1 GCF_013114825.1 Bradyrhizobium australiense
GGCTACCAAATGCCAGCAGAGCACAGTGAGCTTGAGAGCCACGGCCACCGCGGCAATCTGATGGCCGCGCCGGGCGCGGATGCGCACGAAAAAGACGTGCAGTGGTGGACCGGGCCGCCTTGGCCGCTGCCCACGCCGCCTCGACCGGCATGGCGCGCATGACTGCGGCCGATCTTGCTGATGTGGCCGTGATGGGCAGCTCCCAGTTCGGACTGCCGCACCCGCGGGTTAGCTCACCAGCTTCTGCGGGCTGTTGAATTCGGATGATGTCGCCGATCGCCGCCACGATGCCGGCGGCCTCGGGCAATAACGTAAGAAATCAACTGGTGTGTCCGATGTCTTGAGGAGATGTTCAGGCGTGGGCCTGATAACTCTACCGCATGCTGATTCAGCGCCGTGTCAGTGGAAGACGAACGAAGCAAGTTCGTGTAGCGCCGTTAATATGGTGCTCCGCGTCCGCGAGCTGTGCGGTAATTCAAAGAACGGTGGGCGGCGGGTTATTCATCGGCGCATGGGCTGTTCACGCCGTGCCGTATTGGCCGTGGGTGTTCGACCCTGCAATTCTGATCATCCATTACTAGCTAGCCACGCTCCGCTCTTCCTCTCCACTTGCTCTGCCCGGATTTGACGGGCGCGCCCCTTCGCATCGGCGCCGGGAATTGCGCACGGTGTAAACGCTCTGTGAACTGACCAAATTTAGATCTCTCTCAGCATGCAACTCTCGAATTGAGTACTAGGCGCTTCTAGTTTCGGCGGCGGCTCTGATTGCCTTGGGCGGGTGGCAGGCGGCTGATCTCCCGATCAAGGCTAAAGCGGTTGAGTACGTTAAAATCTGCTCCCTGTATGGCGCTGGGTTCTATTACATTCCGGGCTCCGACACGTGCATCAAGCTGGGTGGCTATCTGCGCGCTGAAACTACGTTTGGCACGAGCTACCATTTTGACGCGGCAAACAGTGGAGTGGGTGGTGCTCGCAACCGCCTGAGCGACTATTACAGCTCGCGCTCTCGTCTGGGCCTCTCGATCGATACTCGCACCGCGACCGAGTACGGCTTGGTTCGCACTTACTTCGACGGGGC
>NZ_JAAVLX010000040.1 GCF_013114825.1 Bradyrhizobium australiense
CTTGTGCGCCTCGATCCGGTCGGACCTGCGGTCCCCGCCCAACGCTTCCGGCCGCGCATCGCCCTGTTGCCATTCCAAAATTGCGCCAGCGGCTCACGCTGGCCGCGCTAACGCCAAACCGTTCGCCCGCTTCGCCGTGCGATGCGCCGGCCTGCACAGCGGCCAAAACCCGAACTCGAAGATCCAGCGAAAGAGGTTTCGACATGCCCGCCGGCCTCCGCCTCCGGCAGGCAGTTTGATCAGCTCAATGCTGATTTGGGAATCCCTTTCGATTCATCCAGGTCGGCGAATGCTCTAGTTGAGAGATCTGCGTGCAAGAAACCCTCGCCCGCTATGCCCGCAATGTTCGCCGCGAGTTCGGATAATTCGGTCACGATGGCGAAGTCAGAGAGTCGCAAAAGCTCTGCGAGATCTTCCGGCGGCAAGAGCCTGTCGACGCCTTCGATTGGTTTGGTTAGATCGCGCTTCGAGCCGATCACAGTCATCCCGGCGCTTTTGGCGCGACGAGCGATTGCGACCCCGATGGAGCCGAGCCCGATCACTCCCGGCGTCCGCTGGGAGATAGGGGGCACAGGTCGCATGTGCCACTCCCTACGAGACTGCTCCCGCATGAACCGCGGAAAGTCCCAGTGCATCACGCCGATTCCCGTCATTACGAAATCCGCAATGGAATCGGCATGGATACCCCGAGCATTGGTAACGATAAGATCGCCGACGCGATCGCGGATCGGCAAGATCGCGTCAATGCCCGCGGACGTCGACTGGAACCAGCGCAGCCGACGCGCCTTGTCCAATATCTGGACAGGAAAATCGATGCCGGAGCCCACGATGACATCCGCATCCGCCACGTGGGCTTCTAGCGACGCACGGTCCTTGGCGCTCAATACACGCAG
>NZ_JAAVLX010000005.1 GCF_013114825.1 Bradyrhizobium australiense
CGGCTTCCATCACCACGCAACCCTGTGCATCGCGGCTTACGGATTCCTCATCGCCGAGCAGGCGACGATTCCCCCCTCAGGACCACGTTCCACCGCGCCGGTCCAGATCCCTCCCTTACCCGACAATTATCGACCCAGAGGATCTGCCCTTGCGGCCTGAACGCCACGTCCCGAACTCGATCGCAACCATGCGTGTGCGGCTGAGCCGGGCCCTCAGCAAAATGATCATACGATGCCCGTGTTGCGGCGCCGTCGCAGCATCACGCACGCGCAGAAAAATCATGACGCAGTAAGACTAGTCCGCGCTACGAATTCAATGCTTGTCGTGCCCCGGCAGCGTCAAGCCGAACACATCAGTTAAATCCTTCACCTGTTCCGGCGCAAGATACCGCGGGTTTAACCCGCGCAGCAGCAGATACAGTTTCGCCGTCTCCTCCAGCTCCTCCATCGCGAACACCGCCGCTTCCAGCGTGTCGCCCGACACCACGGGACCGTGGTTGGCGAGCAGCACGGAAGAATACTTCCCCGCCAGTCCTTTGATGGCGTCGGCTACATCAGGATCTCCGGGTCGATAGTAGGGCACCAGCGCAGTCTGTCCGCATTTCATCAAATAATACGGCGTCATCGGCGGCAGCGCGGCGCGAGGATCGATCTCCGGCAGCATCGACAGCGCCACCGAGTGTGTCGAATGCAGATGCACGACCGCGCGCGCCGCGCTGCGGGTCTGGTACAGCGCGGTATGCAGCGGCACTTCTTTGGTGGGGGCATCGCCCGAAACCAGCCGTCCGCTGGAGTCGAGCCGCGACATCCGGGCCGGGTCGAGGAAGCCAAGCGAGGCGTTGGTCGGCGTCACCAGCCAGCCGCCGTCATCGAGCTTTACGCTGATATTGCCCGAGGAGCCCGGCGTCAGCCCGCGCTCGAACAGCGAGCGGCCGAAGCGGCAGACTTCCTCGCGAATCCTGGTTTCGCTCATGAACTGACCTCTTTTCCGCCTTGTCCCACGCTTTGGCAGCGCGGCCAAGCCGTGATACGCAGGGGTCAAGCCGCTGGCCGAATGGCCGCTGAACAGAAACCATCGAGGAACCGCCGCAATGCCAGAATCCGCCAAACCGCGTGTCGCCGTCGTCGGGCTGGGCTCGATGGGCTACGGCATGGCGACCTCGCTGCGTCGCGCAGGCCTCGAAGTAATCGGCTGCGACGTCTCGGCGGATTCCGTGAAGAGGTTTGTCGCCGACGGCGGCAAGGGGGCCGGCACGCCAGCGGAGGCCGCGAAATCGGCCGATATCGTCGTCAGCGTGGTCGTCAACGCGGCCCAAACCGAGACCATTCTGTTCGGCGCTGGCGGCGTCGCTGAAACGCTGGCACAAGGCGCGGTATTCATTTCCTCCGCGACCATGGATCCCGAGATCGCGCGGCGGCTCGCCAAACAGTTGGAAGCAACCGGCCGTCACTACCTCGACGCGCCGATTTCGGGCGGCGCGCAGCGCGCGGCGCAGGGCGAACTCACCATTCTGGCGTCCGGCAGCCCGGCCGCCTTTGCCAAGGCGCGCCCGGCGCTCGATGCGATGGCGGCAAAGCTCTATGAACTCGGCGATGAAGCCGGGCAGGGAGCCGCGTTCAAGATGATCAACCAATTGCTCGCCGGCGTGCACATCGCCGCGGCTTCCGAAGCGATCGCGTTCGCAGCCAAGCAGGGCCTCGACATCAGAAAAGTCTACGAGGTGATCACGGCGTCTGCCGGTAATTCCTGGATGTTCGAGAACCGCATGCCGCATGTGCTCGACGGCGATTACGCGCCGCGCAGCGCGGTCGATATCTTCGTCAAGGACCTCGGCATCATCCAGGACATGGCGCGCTCGCAGAAGTTTCCAGTACCGGTTTCCGCTGCTGCATTGCAGATGTTCCTAATGACGTCAGCCGCCGGCATGGGCCGCGACGACGATGCGTCGGTGGCGCGGATGTATGCAAAAGTCACCGGCACGCATCTGCCGGGCGAGCCGAACTAAGAGCAAGATCAACAAGGGGACCGTCGATGCCGCGTTTCGCCGCCAATCTTTCCATGATGTTTACCGAGGTGCCGTTCCTCGACCGCTTCGATGCGGCGGCAAGAGCGGGCTTCACCGCGGTCGAATTTCTGTTTCCCTACGACCATCCGGCAGACGCCGTGGGCGACCGGCTTGAAAAGAACGGCCTGACCCAGGCACTATTCAACTTGCCGCCCGGCAATTGGGAGGCCGGCGAAAAAGGCTTTGCCGCACTGCCGGAGCGTTTTGATGATCTGAAGCGAAGCCTTGAGACGGCGCTGCCCTATGCGAAGGCGACCGGGGTCAAGCGGCTGCATCTGATGGCTGGCATCGCCGATCGCAGCAGCACGAAAGCCGTCGAACAGTTCTACAAATCGGTAGCATGGGCCGCCGAGTTCTACGCGCCTCACAGCCTCGACGTCGTGATCGAGCCGATCAACCCGCGCAACGTGCCCGGCTACTTCCTCAACGACTTTGGCTTCGCGCGCGACCTGATCACCGAACTGAAGATTCCCAACCTGAAACTGCAGTTTGACATCTACCACTGCCAGATCATTCACGGCGACGTCACCATGCGGCTGCGCGAGATGATGCCGATAACAGGCCATGTCCAGATCGCCAGCATTCCCTCGCGCAACGAGCCTGACGGCGAAGAGCTGAACTATCCGTTCCTGTTCACTGAACTAGACCGGCTCGGCTATGGCGGCTTCGTCGGCTGCGAATACAATCCGCGCGGCAAAACCAGCGACGGCCTCGGCTGGTTCAAGCCCTATGCCGGAGCAAGATCGTGAAATTGTCTTTGGGCTGCATTGCCGACGATTACACCGGCGCCTCCGATCTCGCCAACACGCTGACGCGTCAGGGGCTGCGCACGGTGCAGACCATCGGCGTGCCATCAGACGATCTTGCGCTGCCTGAAGTCGATGCGGTTGTCGTGTCGCTCAAGAGCCGCTCGATCGAGGCCGGTGTTGCGGTGGACCGTTCGCGCGCCGCGGAAAAATGGCTGCGCGGCCGCGGCGCGGGTCATGTGCTGTTCAAGATCTGCTCGACCTTCGATTCGACCAATGCCGGCAATATCGGCCCAGTCTTGGATGCGTTGCGCGCCGATTCCGGCGACGCAATCGTGCTGGTGACGCCGGCCTTTCCGGAAACCGGCCGCACCGTCTATCAGGGCAATCTGTTCGTGGGTTCCGTGCCGCTGAACGAAAGCCCGTTGAAGGATCATCCGCTTAACCCGATGCATGATTCCAATCTGGTGCGGGTGCTGGCCCGCCAGAGCCGGACCCAGGTCGGGCTGGTCGATCTCGCTACGCTCACGCGCGGCGCGGAGGCGGTTCGCGGACGTCTCGCCGATCTGGCGGGAAAGGGTATCGGCGCGGCCATCATCGACGCGGTCTTTGATCGCGATCTGGAAACCATTGGCGTCGTCGCGCTGGATCACCGCCTGTCGGTCGGCGCATCCGGTATCGGCCTTGGCCTTGCGCGCGCGCTGGTTGCCTCCGGCAAGGTCAAAGCGGCTTCCGCGGGCGCGATATCCGGCGCGGCGGTCGGCGGACCGGCGGCATGCCTCGCCGGGAGTTGTTCGCAGGCGACGTTGACGCAGATCGCCAATGCCGAAAAGACAATGGCCGTGCTGCATCTCGATCCCGAGCAGATCATCGCGGGACCGGCAGAGGCGCGCCGTGCGCTGGCCTGGGTGAGCGACCGAATCAGCAGCGGCCCAATCTTGATCGCCAGCAGCTCGACGCCGGACCAAGTTACAGCCCTGCAATCTCGGCATGGCCGCGATGCAGCCGGACATGCCATCGAGCAGGCGATGGCCGATATCGCCGAAGGCCTGGTGCGCATAGGCGTGCGGCGACTGGTGGTTGCCGGTGGTGAAACTTCAGGCGCCGTCATCGATCGCCTGCGCATTCCCGGCTTTCTCGTGGGCGAAGAAATCGCTGCAGGCGTGCCGGTTCTGCGCGCGGTCGGTGTCAAGGACGGGGAGATGCTGCTTGCACTGAAATCAGGCAATTTCGGCGGCACGGAATTTTTCTCGGATGCACTGAGGCTGATGCGCTGATCGCACCGGCCCCACATTCATTTCCTGGTTAGAACTGTCGCGTAGGTATTTGTACGGACGCGAATTAACTGAACCTGAGGACGCGTCAGGTTGATATCCGCAAGGCATCCTCCTTTTTCAACTCTCTCGCCTTTTCCCATCCGGCGTGTCCCGCGCGCCCAAAACCAAGAGATTCCGCCCATGCTCGCCCGCTATTCGATCCGCACCAAGATCATCACGGTGGTTGCCTTCCTGCTCGTCGCGATGGCGGGCATGGGTCTGCTCGCGGTGAAAAACATGCGCGCCATCAACGCCAATACGGTCGATATCGTGACCAACTGGATGCCGAGCGTCCGCGTGCTGGGCGATCTGCGCGCCGGCGTCATCACCTATCGCAACGTGATCCGCGAGCACATGCTGGCCGAGACGCTGGAAGAGAAGCTTGCGATGGAAAAGACGCTGGCCACCGTCATCGAGAGCAACACCAAGATCCGTGCCGCCTATGAGCCGCTGATCACCTCAGCGGAAGAGCGCGCGATTTATGCCGAATGGTCGGGCCTCTGGGACAAGTACCGGAAATGCACCCAGGAGGTCATGGAACTGTCGCGGAAGTCGGCCGGCAAGACCCCGACCGAAGCGCACGACCTGAACACCACGACCGTCAACAAGATCGGGCTCGATGCCGACGCAGTCCTGAAGAAGAGCATCGATCTGAACAATGCCGGGGCCGACAAGGCGGCGCAGGAGGCTGCCGGCAGCTACACCTCGGCTCTCATGATGCTTGCCCTGATCCTCGGTGCCGCCGTCACGATCGGCCTCGGCATCAGCGCCTATCTGGTTCGCGACGTATCTAGCGGAATTGCCTCCATCGTCACGCCGATGCAGGCGCTGGGTAAAGGCGATCTGAGCGCGGAGGTGCCGCATCGGGGCGAGAAGACCGAAATCGGCGCGATGGCCGATACCTTGCAGGTATTCAAGCAAGCGCTGATTGCCAAGAAGGCGGCCGACGAGGCCGCAGCGCTCGATGCCGAAGCCAAGATCGAGCGCGGCCGCCGGGTCGACGGCATTACGCGCAATTTCGAAAACGTGATCGGCGAGATTGTGCAGACGGTATCATCGGCCTCGACGCAGCTCGAAGCTTCCGCCGGCGTGCTGTCGGCGACCGCCGAACGTTCGCAGACGCTGACCTCAGCGGTGGCCTCGGCTTCCGGCGAAGCCTCCGCCAACGTGCAGTCGGTTGCATCGGCGACCGAAGAGCTTTCCTCCTCGGTCACCGAGATCGGTCGCCAGGTGCAGGCATCGGCGCGAATGGCGACCGATGCGGTCGGTCAGGCCCGGGTCACCAACGACCGAGTCAGCCAATTGTCCAAGGCGGCGGGCCGGATCGGCGACGTCGTCGAACTCATCAACACCATCGCCGGCCAGACCAACCTGCTTGCGCTCAACGCCACCATCGAGGCTGCGCGCGCCGGTGAGGCGGGGCGCGGCTTTGCGGTCGTGGCGTCGGAGGTCAAGGCGCTGGCCGAACAGACGGCGAAAGCCACTGGCGAGATCAGCCAGCAGATATCCGGCATCCAGGGCGCGACCCAGGAGTCTGTGAACGCAATCAAGGAAATCAGCGGCACCATTGAAAGGTTGGCGGAGATCTCCTCGGCAATTGCGGCCGCCGTGGAAGAGCAGGGCGCTGCCACTCAGGAAATCTCCCGCAACGTACAGCAGGCGGCGAGGGGTACCCATCAGGTCTCCGGCAACATCACCGACGTGCAGCGCGGCGCCGGCGAGACCGGTGCGGCCTCCGCGCAGGTGCTCTCGGCGGCGCAGTCGCTGTCGGGCGACAGTCAGCGCCTCAGGCTCGAGGTCGGCAAGTTTCTGGAGTCGGTCCGGGCAGCCTGACAACCGGCCGGCCGCAGACGACGGGCCCGGCTCGCGGAAGCGCGCCGGGCCTTTTTCGCGTCCGGCGCGAAGTCGGGGGCGCCACAACCCGGCTGGACGATCCGTGGTTTCACGCAAGCGGAAATTAACCGGTCCCCGCTAGGCTGCCCCCGCATCTCCGGGATTCGCGCGCGTAGGTTGCCGTATCCTTTGCGTCGCGAATTCCGCCTCCGGAAAAACTGCTTCAGAAGAATTTGGGGTCGTCGACATGATCAAGCTCAACCGTATCGGAAACAAACTGGGCTTGGCCGGAGCGGTCGGCGTCCTGCTGGCGATCGGCATGGTGGCCAACCAGATGGTCACCGAATCGAGAATCGAAGAGTCCAGCGAGCGCGCCGCCCGGTCGCAACAGGTGGCCGACAACTCGCTCTCCGCCCATATCGACCTGCGCAAGATTCAGCTTGCCGCCGGCAATGTCAGGTTGGCGAGAACCTCCGCCGAGGTCGAAAAGGCCGTTGTCGATTTGCAGCGCCACAAGGCGAGCGAGGCGAAGGAACTCGAGGCTGCGCTCGCAACCGCCCAGCGATCGGACGCCAGGGAGCGGCTGCAGAAGATCAAGACCTTGATGGATGGCTTTACCGCCGCCGTGGAAGATCTCGCGAAGGCGCAGGCCACGCTGCTGGCGCAGATCGAGAAGCGCTCGGTCATCTCGGAGGAATGGACTAAGGCCGTCGATGCCCAGTTGACGTCGCCGACCATGGCGAAGCTGGACAACCGCCTCGAGATCGAGCGTTTGCTGTTTCAGGCCGACGCAAAGGTAAACGCGCTGCGGGCAGCCGCCTGGAAACTCGGCGCAACCGGCGACGCCAACCTGGTCACGGCGATGGGCAAGACCGAGGCTTCGCTGAAGGACGTATTCAACAAGCTGCGCGGCGAGGCCGACGACCGGGAATTGCTGGTCGTGGTCAGCAACCTGTCTTCGATCGTCAAGCGCTTTCTGGCCGCCAACGAGGAAGCGGTAAGGACGGAGCAGGTAAAGAACGACATCATCGCCAACCGCACCGTCAAGGCCGCCGCTGACGTTGCCGATCTGATGGAAATAACCGTCGAAGGCGCGCAAAAGGATGCCAGGATCTCCAAGGACGAGGTCATGGACGATACCGAGCGCGCCAACCGCATCAACCTGATCATGGCAATCGTCGTCGTCGCGTCGCTGATCGCCTCGGTGATATTCTCCTTCCTCGGGGTCGCCCGTCCGATGACGCGCCTGAACGGCGCACTGGGTGAGATGGCCGGCGGCAATCTCGACGTCGAGATTCCCGGCGCCAGCCGCGGCGACGAAATCGGCGACCTCGCCAAGACCGTGACCGTCATCCGCGAGAACACTGAACAGAAGGCGCGCGAGGAAGCCGAGGCCAAGATCCAGCAGGACCAGGTCGCGGCGCAGCGGCGCAAGTCTGAAATGATCAAGCTCGCCGACGATTTCGAAGGCGCGGTCGGCAAGATCGTGGAGACGGTGTCGTCGGCATCGACCGAACTCGAAGCTGCCGCCGGCACGCTGACGGCGACCGCCGAACGCGCCCAGGAGCTGACCACGATGGTGGCCGCGGCTTCCGAGGAAGCCTCCACCAACGTGCAGTCGGTGGCCTCTTCCACCGAAGAGATGGCATCGTCGATCACCGAGATCGGTCGCCAGGTTCAGGAATCGGCGCGGATGGCCAATGAGGCCGTCGATCAGGCCCGCACCACCAACGATAGGGTCAGCGAACTGTCGAAGGCGGCGGCCCGCATCGGCGCGGTGGTCGAACTCATCAACACCATCGCCGAACAAACCAATTTGCTGGCGCTCAACGCCACCATCGAAGCGGCCCGCGCCGGCGATGCCGGCCGCGGTTTCGCCGTCGTGGCATCCGAGGTGAAGGCGCTGGCGGAACAAACCTCCAAGGCGACCGGCGAAATCGGCCAGCAGATCACGGGCATCCAGGCCGCAACCGAGGAATCCGTCGGTGCGATCCAGGCGATCAGCTCGACCATCGAGAAGCTGTCGGAGATATCCTCGACCATTGCGGCCGCCGTGGAAGAGCAGGGTGCCGCAACCCAGGAAATCTCGCGCAACGTGCAGCAGGCGGCGCGCGGCACTCAGCAGGTCTCCGCCAACATCACCGATGTGCAGCGCGGTGCCGGCGAGACCGGCACGGCCTCATCGCAGGTGCTTTCCTCGGCCCAGTCGCTGTCATCGGATTCGAGCCGCCTCAAGCTCGAGGTCGGCAAGTTCCTGAAATCGGTGCGGGTGGCATAAGCAACCGATAGATCGCAAGCCTAGCCCGCCCCTCAACAGCGGGCGGGCCTTTTGCCGTTCGGGATCCTGCGAGAGGCGCTGGCCGCGAGGCCGGTTAATAAAACCCGTATATCTACTGAGTACGAAATTAACGGGTAGAAAGCGGCTGATATATACGATTCCGCGTGGAGGGGCGGACGACCGCCATCGTCGAGTGGAGAGCACGCATGCTTGGAATCATTAGTCGGCCCAGGATGACGGTTGGCCGAAAGATCTATGCCCTTATCTGCCTCAGCTTTGCCGGGCTATTGGGCCTGACCTTTCTCGAGTCGCGCGAGCTGGCATCGAGCCTCCATCAGCAAAAGCAGATCGAGCTGCGCCACCTCGGCGAACTCGCGCTCGGCATTGTCAAGGAAGAGCATGCCGCGGCGCAGAAGGGCGACGTTCCGGCCGCCGAGGCGCAGAAGCGGGCGATGGCGCGGATCGCGGCGCTTCGGTACGGCAATAACGATTACTACTGGATCAACGACATGCATCCGAAAATGGTGATGCATCCGATCAAGCCGGAAATGAACGGCAGCGATCTGTCGACCTACAAGGATCCGAACGGCAAGCTGTTGTTCGTCGATTTCGTCACTACCGTCAGGAAGGATGGTTCCGGCTTCGTCCCCTACGAGTGGCCCAAGCCGGGCTTCGACAAGCCGCAACCGAAATTGTCCTATGTGGTGGGTTTTGCGCCGTGGAACTGGGTCATCGGCACCGGCGTCTACATCGACGACCTGAAGGCGCAGACCTGGGTATCGACCCAGCGTTCCCTGATCGTTGCCGGCGTGATCCTGCTGTCCATGCTGATCGTGTCGATCTTCGTGGCGCGGAGCATCACCGCGCCGCTGCAGCGCATGACCGTCACCATGAACGATCTTGCCAGCGGCAAGCTCGACGTCGAGGTGCTCGGCATCGGGCGCGGCGACGAGGTTGGCGAGATGGCCAAGGCCGTCGAGGTGTTCAAGAGCAACGCCGTCGCCCGCCAGTCGCTGGAGGCTGAGCGGCACGCGGCCGAGACCCGCGCCGTAGCAAGCCGCAAGGCGGACATGAACAAGATGGCCGACGATTTCGAGACTGCGGTCGGACGAATTGTCGAGGCCGTGTCGTCGGCATCCAGTCAGCTTGAGGTCTCGGCGGGCACGCTCACGTCGACCGCGGAACGCGCGCAGGAACTGGCGACAACCGTCGCGGCGGCTTCAGAAGAGGCCTCGACCAACGTGCAGTCGGTGGCGTCGGCCACCGAAGAGATGGCGTCGTCCGTTACCGAGATCAGCCGCCAGGTGCAGGAATCGGCGCGAATGGCCAATGATGCTGTGGACCAGGCGCGCGTCACCAATGATCGCGTCAGCGAATTGTCGAAGGCGGCAACCCGCATCGGCGATGTCGTCGAGCTGATCAACACCATCGCCGGCCAGACGAACCTGCTTGCGCTGAACGCCACCATCGAGGCGGCGCGCGCCGGCGAGGCCGGCCGCGGCTTCGCCGTCGTGGCCTCCGAGGTAAAGGCGCTGGCCGAGCAGACCGCAAAGGCCACCGGCGAGATCGGGCAACAGATCACCGGCATCCAGGCCGCCACCCAGGAATCCGTGAACGCCATCCAGGCGATCAGCGGCACAATTGAAAAACTGTCGGAGATTTCGTCGACGATTGCGGCGGCCGTGGAAGAGCAGGGTGCCGCGACACAGGAGATCTCCCGCAACGTACAGCAGGCGGCGATGGGCACCCAGCAGGTGTCCTCCAATATTACCGACGTGCAGCGCGGCGCCAGCGAAACCGGATCGGCGTCCTCGCAGGTGCTTGCGGCGGCGCAATCGCTGTCGGGTGACTCGAACCGACTCAAGCTCGAGGTTGGCCGGTTCCTCGACTCGGTGCGGGCGGCCTGATCGCGTACCGACTATTCGGTCCGAAGCCGGCTCCTCATGCCCGTTTCGCGATCGCCCACGATCCGAATCAGAACGCGAATTGCCATCAGCGATCGACTTTCGGCTGCAAGACGATCAGGAGACATCCTTAGATCGTAAAGTTGTCGATTGCGGCACGCACCGATCAATCGCGCTGAGCGAAACTAGGACAAAGTTTGGCGAACCAACTTCCGAAATCGGGAAAAAGTGGTAAGAGGTAGGGCATTGTGACGATCTGATGTCAGAAGCTCTGATGCCAGAAGATTTGCGATGTGTTCTGCGTCAATGAAGACGAGCCAGGACTAACACGCTTCATCCAAACGGGAGGCGCATCGAGGCACCCATCCGCCATGGTCAGCATACGATCTTTGTCAATCGCAGCTAGCGTTCTTTTTCGTTGTTGCGACGATCGCTACCGACGGTTCGGATGACCGGCCGCGTGTCGTTGCTTGATGAACTAGTTGAGTCCGAGTTCGTAAAGGTTAGCCGGTTTCCGAACGTCGATCGTTTCCGGAGCATCGAAGGAATCGGCGATGCCAAGAGCATTCCGATCGACGCCAAGGACTTCGACGCCGCTTTCGCCACCTTGAAGCTGAAGTCCTGTTCGGTCCATCTGCAGCGGACGTTCCCGCGAATTCTGCAGATGCAGTATTCCACGACCGGCGCGATCGTCGGCTTCACGATGGACGATGCGGCTTCGTTGATCATCGACGGTGTCGAAGCCCGCGCGCCGACCTTGCTCCTGGTCAAGGGGACCGCGACGTGTGAAATCGTGGAGCAGCAGGCCAATCTGGTGGCGCTTGTGAACTTTGCTTCCATCGACAATCGCGGCTGGCCAGGCGAGGTCGATAGCGCCCAGTTGATCGCGACGCTGCCGGACAAATACGAGACGCTGCGCGTGACGGTTGGCGATGTCCTGAGGCTCGCTTCGCATTCACCTGATACGTTCGCACAGCCGAACGTGATCGAGCACGTTGAAGAATCGATCCTGCAGACGGTCGATCTGGCGATGGCTGCGGCGTCGCCTACACCTGAAGCCAAGCGCCTGAGCCTGAGCCACTATCTGGCGCTGGTCCGAAAGCTCGACGAGTTCGTCGCCGAAAGCGCCGGCAGGACGCTGTACAGCGCCGACGTGGCGCGGCAACTCGGGGTCTCGGTGCGGACGTTGCATAACGCCGTGGTTGCCATTCGCGGCATGAGCATGCACCGTTACATGCGGCTGCGGCGGCTATGGAATGTGCGACAACAACTGGTGCGGGGTTCGTCGGTGCAGTCGGTGAAAGCGGTCGCGCTCGTGAACGGCTTCTGGCACATGGGCGAGTTCACAGCGCTGTATCGCGAACTGTTCGGCGAAACGCCGCAGCAGACATTATCGGCAGCTCGCAAGCAGACGGACAACCCGTCGTGACATCGGCCAAACGCGGCGCGCTTCCGTAATACTACCAATTGCTCGACCAGTGTCGGCTTAGTCCCTGATTAACCATCGTATGGAACCTTGAGGACATGAGTGCCGCTCTGTGGCGTGCCACGGGAGCCCATCGTTCGCAACGATCCGGCTCGTCCAGATGTCTGGCCCGGCGCTCCCTCACCGTGATCCCGCCGCGCGGGAGACAGACGGTATCGCTGCGAATTCCCTGGGCTGTCACTTTTTGAAGGACGCAAAGTATGCTCCGATTCATCCTCAACCTGTCGATCGGCGCCAAGCTCGGCATCGCCTCGGGCCTCGGCGTTCTGCTCGTCGCCACGATGGTGATCGTCCAGATCCGGTCCAACGCGGCGATGCGCGATCTCGACGTGCGCATGGCCGCGCAGCAGACCATCGCGCGCGATGCGGTAGATGCGAAAGCGTCGATGCGCGGCATGCAGATCGGCGTTCGTGACCTGCGTCTCGCCGACAACTCGGCGGGTTTGCAGAAGGCGAACGACTATTTGACGGCGCGACTGACGTCGCTGAACAAGTTTGCCGACGAGATGCTGGGACTGTCAAAATCCGCCGAGAACCGCGCGCGCGTCGAGAAGCTCAAGGAGAGGGCAGCAGACTATGCAAAAGCTACCCAACAGATTGTGGCCGTTCGCCGTGAAGCGATCGCGGCGGCAGGCGGCGGCGCCGAGGCCGCAGCGCGGATTGCGAAGCTGAACGAGGAAGCCGTCCGCATCGCCCGGGAGGTAACGCTGCCGATCGTTGCCGAAATCGAGCCGCTGGCCGATCAGATTGCCGATTTCGCCAAGCACAGTGTGGAAGAGCAGGCCGCCCAGGCTGCAATGGAAATGGCCACCGCAGAAAGGGAAGCCATGGCAATCGGCATCGGCACGATGCTGTTGTTGATCGCAACCAGCATCTTCTCCTTCTTCACGATTGCCCGTCCGATGCGCGCATTGAGCGTTTCGATGGAAGAACTTGCCGGCGGCAATTTCGGAGTGGTGTTGCCCGGCCTTGGGCGCAGGGACGAGCTCGGGGCCGTCGCCGGCGCCGTCGAGAAATTCAAGATCGTCTCGGAGCAGAAAGCTCGCGACGAGGCGGAAGCCAAGATCAGGCAGGACCAGATCGCGGCCCAGCAGCGCAAGGCCGAGATGATCAGGCTCGCGGATTCTTTCGAGGCCGCCGTCGGCGAGATCGTCGAAACGGTATCATCGGCCTCGACCGAACTCGAAGCCTCTGCCGGCACGCTGACCGCGACCGCCGAGCGCGCGCAGAAAGTCACGACTATGGTGGCGGCGGCTTCGGAGGAAGCGACCGCCAATGTGCAGTCGGTGGCGTCTGCGACTGAAGAGCTGTCTTCCTCCGTCAACGAGATCAGCCGACAGGTTCAGGAATCGGCGCGGATGGCGGGCGAGGCGGTCGACCAGGCCCGCACCACCAACGACCGCGTCAGCGAATTGTCGAAGGCGGCCGCCCGCATCGGCGACGTGGTCGAACTAATCAACACCATCGCGGGCCAGACCAATTTGCTGGCGCTCAACGCCACCATCGAGGCGGCGCGCGCCGGAGAGGCCGGCCGCGGCTTTGCTGTTGTGGCGTCGGAAGTGAAGGCGCTCGCCGAACAGACTGCGAAGGCAACCGGCGAGATCAGCCAGCAGATATCAGGCATCCAGGGCGCGACTCACGAATCTGTCGGCGCCATTAAGGAGATCAGCGGCACCATCGAACGGCTGGCCGAGATCGCCTCGACGATTGCGGCGGCCGTGGAAGAGCAGGGCGCGGCGACGCAGGAAATCTCCCGAAACGTGCAGCAGGCGGCGCATGGTACCCAGCAGGTCTCCGCCAACATCACCGACGTGCAGCGCGGCGCCGGCGAAACCGGCTCGGCTTCCGCGCAGGTGCTCTCGGCGGCGCAGTCGCTCTCTGCCGACTCGAACCGCCTCAAGCTTGAGGTCGGCAAGTTCCTCGATACGGTGCGGGCGGCGTAAGAGGCGGGAGACGACGATCTCAAGGAGCCACATTTTCGCTCGTGCCCCGGACGCAGCGCAGCACGCGAGTGATGCGCTGCAGAGCCGGGGCCCATCTCACCAGAATGCACGACGTCCGCGATGGGTCCCGGGCTCTGCGGAGCAGCGCTGTCGCGCTGCACCGCGTCCGGGACACGATGCTATCCCACCCGCCACTCCAGCACGCCGTCATCCACCGCGACGATCGCGCCGACCGACCCCACCGGCGTGCGGTCCATGTCCAGCAGATGCTTCAGCGTCACAGCGTCATCGGCGGGCACCCGCGCCAGCGCCCGCGCATCCTGCTCGGTGCGCAGCATCACCACGCCGTGCTCGACCTCGCCGTTGCCCTTGTAGATCACGGTAAAGCTCTCGACTTTGCCCTTGCCTGAGGCCTCCGTGACGAAGTCCGGCACGGTGCGGCGGTTGCGGTCGGCCTCGGCCTGTACGCTGGTGTCCTGCTTGAGCGCCTCTTTCGGCATCTCGCGCGACAACACCAGCCCGTGATGCTTGGTGACAAAGCCGCCCTGGCCGTAGAGCAGGCCGAGCTGGCCGCCCTGGCGGAGCTTGCGCACCATCGCAACGGCTGCGTGCGTCATGTAGGTGTTGAGCGGCGCGCCGAAGAAGGTAAGACCGCCGGTCACCGTCGGCTGCACGTCGGGGCCCAAGCCCAGCGTCCGCCGCGCCATCTTGGGCACGCAGGGAAAGCAGCTATAGAGCTCGATGGCATCGAATTTTTTGCCGTCGCCTTCGACGAGGTCCATTACTGTCTTCAGCACGGCGTTCTGCGGATGGCTTTCGTAGAACTGGTCGCGCACCAAATAATCGCGCGGTTCTTCCGCCGAGGCGCCGCCGACCGGATAGATTAGGCGGTCCGCTGGTACACCGGCCGTGCGCGCTTTTGCCAGCGACGTCAGCAGGACGGCTCCGCCCATGTTCACGGTCGGGTTGGCCACCATCAGCTTTGTATACGGCCAGGCGATCAATCGGTTTTCCGGCGTCGGCGTCGTGATCTCGTCGGGCGTGAACCGTTTCTTCAACCAGGAGTTTGGATTTTCGGACGCGACCTTCGAATAGATCGACCACAGCGCGCCGGACTCCGCCAGCGCCTCGCGCGGCGTCTGGCCCCAATGCGCTGAGGTTGCGGATTCATAGAGCGGATAGACCGTGATGGGGCGGAACACACCGAGCTTCACCGCCATCGGCTTCTGAAACGCCGCACCGCGCTTCGGCTCCTCGACGTCATGCGCGAACGGCGTCCATGGCAAGGAGATGCCGCCGCGCTCGGCCTTGGTCGCCGTGGATTGCGCTTCCGCGCCGCAGATGACGGCGACGCTGCACTCGCCGCGCGCGATGCGCTTTGCGGCTTCGTGAATGTAGCGGATCGGGCTCTCGCCGCCGACCGGGCCGTAATAGCAATGCGCTGGCGCAGCGCCGAGCCGCGCGGCGAGTTGCTCCTCGGGATCGCAGTAGCGCCAGCTCAGGAAATTGACGACGTCGAGCGAGCCGAGTTCGCCGAGTAGTTTTGCTCCGCTGTCCGCCTCCGCCCGCCGCACCGCCTGTTCGAGCAGCGCCAGCGGCTCGAGGCCATCGGCGATGTCCTTGGGCCGGTCGACGATTTCGCCGACCCCGACGATGACGGGAATGCGGTCTTCGGGGAGGGGACTATTCGACATTCTTTTTTACTTTGCTTTCTCAACATACACAGACCTTATCCTGAGGAGCCGCGAAGCGGCGTCTCGAAGGATGGGCCACGGGCCCCATGGTTCGAGACGGCGCTTCGCGCCTCCTCACCATGAGGGGACAAAATCTCAGTCCTCCATCAGCATGTTCATATGCTCCACCGCGTCGGCAAAATCTTCCTTGAATTCCTGCATCACGGCGCCGGCGGATTTCACGCTGTCGATCAGGCCGACGCCCTGGCCGACGAAGTAAGTCACGAGATCGCGTGCCTGCACATTTCCGGCGGCCGCCGCGCGGTCGATCGAGTTGAAGGCGTCGCGGCTGATGATGCTTTGCAGCGGCATCGGCAGCGCGCCGGGACTGTCCGGCCCGCGGTCCCATGCGTCGGTCCACACCGACCGCAACTGCCGCGCCGGCTTTCCGGTGCGGCCCTTCGAACGGACGGCGTCGCGCGAGGATGCCGCGATCATCTTCTCGCGGAAAACTTCCGTGGTCTCCGATTCCAACGTCGCCAGCCACACCGAGCCGGTCCAGGCGCCCGCCGCGCCCATCGCCATGCAGGCCGCCATCTGCCTGCCGGTCATGATGCCGCCCGCGGCCAGCACCGGCACGTCGCGGACCGGCTTGATCGCCTTGATCACCTCGGGCACCAGCACCATGGTCGAGACCTCGCCGCAATGGCCGCCGGCCTCGGTGCCCTGCGCCACCAAAATATCGACGCCGGCTGCGACCTGTCGCAGCGCGTGCTCCTTCGAACCGACAAGCGCGGCGACCGGCACGCCGTGTTTGCGGCCCATGTCGATCATCTGCTTCGGCGGCACACCGAGCGCATTGGCAATCAGCTTGATCGGGTGGCGGAACGAAACCTCGAGCACGTCAAGCGCGCGCTGCGCGTCAAACGGCTGCGGCTGGTTGTCGGCGACGTTGGTCGTCGTCAGATCGACGCCGTATTTCTTCAGCAGGTTGCGGGTGAAGTCGCGATGTTGCGGCGAGATCCGCGCTTCCAGACTCTTCCAGGTAACGTCCTTCTCTCCCGCGGTCGAAATATTTTCGGGGATCAGCACGTCGAGACCATAAGGCTTGCCGTCGGTGTGATCGTCGATCCATTTCAGTTCCTGCTCGATGGTTTCGGGCGAATGCGCCGTCGCCCCCAATACGCCAAACCCGCCGGCGCGGCTGACGGCGGCGACGACGTCGCGGCAATGGCTGAAAGCGAGCAGGGGGAATTCGATCCCCAGCATGTCGCAGATTGGCGATTTCATGGTCTGTCCTCCCGACGGCAGCATTCTTGTTGCTGCTCGACTTTACCCGAGACGCTAGCCCATCGGAGGCTTGCATGCCAAGCGGCGTTAGTTCCTCATCTTAGGAGCCTGCGCAGCAGGCGTCTCGAAGGATGAAGGCCCGTCCAATGGGCCTCATGATTCGCCTGGCGATGCGCAGCATCGTCCGGACGGCGCTGACGCGCCTCCTCACCATGAGGGACAAACATTCCACCTCGCAAAATATGCAAAGCAAGGTCGCTGATTTGCGTCTTGCGCTTTGGCGCTATGGAAGGAATGCTGCCTGGCAAATCAAAGAGAATGTCAGGGAGCCCATCTTCATGTCCGCTACGCCTTCCGCTACCGCCAAATCCGCCGAGCCCTACCACGTCGTCGTGGTCGGCGCGGGCTTTGCCGGCATGTATATGCTGCACCGCTTGCGCGGGCACGGAATGACCGCGCGGGTCTACGAGCAGGGTTCGGGTGTCGGCGGCACCTGGTACTGGAACCGCTATCCCGGCGCGCGCTGCGACGTCGAGAGCATGCAGTATTCCTATTCGTTCTCGGAAGAACTGCAGCAGGAATGGGACTGGAGCGAACGCTACGCGCCGCAGCCCGAGATTTTGAAATACGCCAACCACGTCGCCGACCGCTTCGATCTGCGAAGGGACATCCAGTTCGACACCCGCGTCGATCGTGCCGAGTTCAATGAGGCGACCTCCCTCTGGTCGGTAACGACTTCGGACGGCAAAATGGTGTCAGCAAAATTCGTCGTGCTCGCCACCGGCTGCCTGTCGAACGCGCGGATGCCCGATATCAGAGGTCTCGACCGGTTCAAGGGCAAGGTCTATCACACCGGCCATTGGCCGCATGAGGCGGTCGATTTCACGGGCCAGCGCGTCGGTGTCATCGGAACCGGATCGTCAGGCATCCAATCGGTGCCGGTCATTGCCGAACAGGCCAGCCGTCTCACGGTGTTTCAGCGTACCGCGAATTTCTCGATTCCCGCGCGCAACGCACCGCTGACGGAAGAAGAGCGGCAGAAATTCCGCGCCAACTATCCCGAGATCAGGCGTTTTGCCCGCGAGGTGGCAAAGAACGGCATATATACCGAGCTGCCCGACCGCGGCGCGCTTGACGATGGCGACAACGAGCGCCGCGCCAAATACGAAGCACGCTGGAATCGCGGCGGGCTCACCTTCATGTCAGTTTACAACAACCTTGCACTCGACAAGGCCGCCAACGATACCGCTGCGAATTTCGTCCGCGAGAAGATCGCCGACATCGTCAAGGATCCCGGTACTGCGAAATTGTTGCAGCCGAACAACCATCCGATCGGCTCAAAACGCATCTGCGTCGACACCGATTATTTCGCGACCTTCAACCGTCCCAACGTGACGCTGGTCGACATCAAGTCGAATCCGATTGAAGAGATCACCGAAAACGCTGTGCGGGTGGCCGGCAAAAACTACGAAGTCGACGCGCTGGTGCTGGCGACCGGTTTTGACGCCATGACCGGATCCGTGGCGAAGATCGATATCAAAGGCCGCGATAGCCAGACTCTGAACCAGAAATGGGCGGCCGGTCCGCGCACCTATCTCGGCTTGATGAGCGCGGGCTTTCCAAACCTCTTTATCATCACCGGCCCCGGCAGCCCGTCGGTGCTGTCCAATATGATCGTCTCGATCGAGCAGCATGTCGACTGGATCACGGACTGCATGGCCTATATGCGCGATCGCGGGCTCGACACGATGGAGGCCGCTACCGAGGCCGAGGACAAATGGGTCGCCCATGTCAACGAGGTCGCGGCCACCACGCTCTATCCGCAGGCCAATTCCTGGTACATGGGCGCCAATGTCCCCGGCAAGCCCCGGATTTTCATGCCCTATATCGGCGGCGTCGGGCCGTACCGGCAGATCTGCAATGAGGTCGCGGCCAAGGGCTATGAAGGGTTTGTGATGGAGAGGGCGGAGCAGCCGCGCAGAGTGGCAGCGTCGTAGTCCGCCATTGCGATCGCAAGCGAAGCAATCCATCTCACCAAACAAGGAAAGCATGGATTGCTTCGTCGCTTCGCTCCTCGCAATGACGAAAATTGGGATCTGTAGGGTGGGCAAAGCGCAGCGTGCCCACCATATCCAACACGAATGTTCAATGGTGGGCACGGCGCAAGTGCGCCTTTGCCCACCCTACGATTCTGGAGAGAGACTAAATGACAGATGCCCCCACCGCCGAGCCCGCCGAATACGTCCCGCCAAAGGTCTGGACCTGGGATAAGGAAAGCGGCGGCCGGTTCGCCGCCATCAATCGCCCGATCGCAGGCGCTACGCATGAGGCGGAGCTACCGGTCGGCCGACATCCGTTCCAGCTTTATTCGCTAGCGACGCCGAACGGCGTCAAGGTCACGGTCATGTTCGAGGAGCTTTTGGCCGCCGGTCACAGCGGCGCGGAATATGACGCCTGGCTGATCAAGATTGACGGCAACCAGTTCGGCAGCGGCTTTGTCGCCATCAATCCGAACTCCAAGATTCCGGCACTGATGGACCGCAGCGGGCCGGAGCCGATCCGGGTGTTCGAGTCCGGTGCGATCCTGATGCACCTCGCCGAAAAATTCGGCGCTTTTTTGCCGGCGAGCGGCCCGGCGCGGGCCGAATGCCTGTCATGGCTGTTCTGGCAGATGGGCAGCGCGCCGTTTCTTGGCGGCGGCTTTGGCCATTTTTATGCCTACGCGCCGACCAAGATCGAATACGCCATCGACCGCTATGCCATGGAGGTAAAGCGCCAGCTCGACGTGCTCGATCGGCGTTTAGCCGACAACGAATATCTCGCCGGCCACGAATACACCATCGCCGACATGGCCACCTGGCCATGGTACGGCGCGCTGGCCAAGGGCCTGGTCTACGGCGCCGGCGAATTCCTCTCGGTGCACGAATACAAGAACGTGCAGCGGTGGACCGATGCGATCGCCAAACGCCCGGCCGTGAAGCGCGGGCGTATGGTCAACCGCATCTCGGGCGATCCGGCGAGCCAGTTGCACGAGCGGCACGATGCGAGCGATTTTGATACCAAGACACAGGACAAGATCGGCGAGCTCGGGAAGGGGTGAAGCTTGTTGAGGAGGCCTCTCCACGATCGAATGCGCGGAGGTGGCTCCACCCCAACCCTCTCCCGCAAGCGGGAGAGGGTTGCACCAGCGCCTGTTGAACGACCGATATCAGCATTGGCTATCATGGTTGGTCACATCTATCTTGTCGATTAAGGTACTTGCCACGCAGCGCGCTCGGCTCCCTCTCCGCTTGCGGGGGAGGGCCGGGGTGGGAGCGCCCCGCGGGGACTCTAGTAAGCCCGACAAATCCTGCCGCGCGTACGGAGAGTAAAAAGAAGCAACGGGGAGAGCCATGAGCTTCTTCGAAAAAGGCCCAGTTCGCATCCACTACGAAGAAGCCGGCTCCGGCTTCCCGCTGCTCCTGATCGCAGGGGGCGGATTGAACTCCAACATCTCTGGCATTACCGGCGCCTATCCTCCCTTCAACGCCATCAAGGAATTCGGCAACGAACATCGCTGCATCGCCTACGACCTGCGCAACGCGCCGCCCGGCCAATCCTCCGGCCCGCTAGAAATCGACCGTCCCTGGGATTCCCATACCGACGACCAGCTCGCGCTGATGGATCACCTCGGTTTTGAAAAATTCATGGTGCTGGGTTTTTGCATCGGCGGCCCCTTGATCTGGAATCTAATCAAGCGCGCGCCGGATCGCGTCGTCGCCGCCGTATTGGCGATGCCGTCAGGCTCACGTCCCGAAATGCGCGACCTGTTTTACAATAACAACATGGCCGGCTGGGCGCCGGAACTGACAAAACGCCGGCCCGATATCACGATGGAGCAGGCGGAAAAATTCCTGACCCGGATGTATCGCACTGATCCCGATTTCGTCTTCACCGTGACGCGCGATTTTGTCCGCCAATGTCAGACACCGGTGCTGATCCTGCCCGACGATATCCCGGCACATCCTTACGCTGTCGCCATGGAGAGCGCGCTGCTGGCGCCGAACGCTGAGGTCAGCCTGTTCCCGTGGAAGGAGCCGAAGGAGCGGGTACCGCTCGCGGTGCGGCAGATCCGGTCTTTCCTGCGCGCGCATCGACCGGCGTCATAGTCCGTAGGATGGGTAGAGCGAAAGCGATACCCATCAATACCGCCTGTGACGTCGATGGGTATCGCTTCGCTCCACCCGTCCTACTTCGCCCCCTCGGCCGGCGGAAACACCACGCGATCGTCCGTCCGGCAATAACGGTCCGCGAACATGCGGCCGATCGGGTGATAGCGCTCCATGTGCACGCGCATCGCCGCGTGATCCCACAATTCGTCGCGGATGTGGAAGTGGATGCCTTCGCCCATCACCAACAGCCGGTCGCCATTGACGTCGATCTCCTTCCAGGTTTTGCATTCCATCGCGAACGGCGCATCCGCCAGCCGCGGTACCGCGATTTTCGTCGACGGCGCCAGCTTGAGATCGAGATAGTCCGGCTCGCCGATATCAGGCGGAAAATCGCCGCTGCTTTCATGCATTGCTTTTGCCAACGGCTCGTCGGTCATGTTGACCACGAATTCGGCCGTGCGCCGGATGTTGATTACGGTATCCTTGACGCGGCCGTCGGGCCGCAGATTGGCGGCAAACATGCAGAGCGGCGGATCCTCGCAGAACACGTTGAAGAAACTGAAAGGCGCCGCATTCACCACGCCGGTCGGCCCGATCGTCGTCACCCACGCGATCGGCCGCGGCAGCACGAAGGACGTGAGCACCTTGTAGCGCTCGCGGGGCTTCAGCTCGCTGGGGGCGTATTGCATGCTGTGTCTGCTCCGGGGGGGTCCTTGCCTCGCCCCGCTTGCGGGGAGAGGTTGGCGCGCGCAGCGCGGCGGGTGAGGGGGGACTCTCCACGAGCTCGCTGCCTGTTGCGTTTGCGGAAGCAGCCCCTCACCCCAACCCGCCCCGTAAAGAACGGGGAGAGGGAGAAGCTATTACGGCATGCTCAGTTCATGCCTTCCCACCACCATCCAGTGCACCTCGTCCGGGCCGTCGGCGAAGCGGAGGTGGCGGACGTCCTGGTACATCTCGCCGAGCGGGCTCCACTGCGAGATGCCGGTAGCGCCGTGCATCTGGATCGCCTGATCGATGATCTTGCAGGTGCGCTCCGGCACCATGGCCTTAACCATGCTGACCCAGATCCGGGCCTCCTTGTTGCCGAGCACGTCCATCGCTTTCGCCGCCTTCAGCACCATCAGCCGCATCGCCTCGATTTCGCAGCGCGCTTGGGCAATGATCTGCAGATTGCCGCCGAGATGGGCGATCTTCTTGCCGAAGGCCTCGCGGGTCAGCCCGCGCGACACCATCAGGTCGAGCGCCTTTTCCGCCTTGCCGATGGTGCGCATGCAGTGATGGATGCGCCCCGGCCCCAAGCGGACTTGCGAGATTTCAAAGCCGCGGCCTTCGCCGAGCAAAATGTTCTCCTTCGGCACCCGGCAATTGTTGAAGCGCAGATGCATGTGGCCGCGCGGCGCGTGGTCGTGGCCGAACACGTGCATCGGGCCTAAAATTTCCACACCGGGCGTGTCGATCGGCACCAAAATCTGCGACTGCTGCTTGCTCGGCGGCGCATCAGGATTGGTCTTCACCATTACGATCATGATCTTGCAGCGCGGATCGCCGGCGCCGGAGATGTAATACTTCTCGCCGTTGATCACCCATTCGTCGCCGACGAGTTTTGCCGTCGTCGAAATGTTCTTGGCGTCGGAGGAGGCAACGTTGGGCTCGGTCATCGCGTAGGCAGAGCGGATTTCGCCAGCCAGCAGCGGCTTCAGCCACTTCTCCTTCTGCTCCTTGGTGCCGACGCGTTCCAGCACCTCCATGTTGCCGGTATCGGGCGCCGAACAATTCATGGTCTCCGACGCCAGCGGATTCTTCGCCAGTTCAACCGCGATATAGGCATAGTCCAAATTCTTCAGGCCTTCGCCGGTCTCGGCATCAGGCAAAAAGAAATTCCACAGGCCTTCTTCCTTGGCCTTGTCCTTGGCCTTCTGCAGCACCGCTAGCTGCTCCGGAGTAAAACTCCAGCGGTCCTTCTTGGACTCGCCGAGCCGCATGAACTCGACCGACATCGGATCGACGGTCTCGCGGATGAATTTCTTGACGTGCTCGTAGAGCGGACGGACTTCGTCCGACATTCTGAGATCGTTGAGTTCTTCACCCGGATTGAGGTTGTAAGTCGTGGTTCGCGGGATGTAGGCGTGTTTCATGGATTGTTCCTCCCATTGCGCAGAACCTTCGTCCTGCGGGCGCGCGCTCGGCTCATTGGCCGGCAATGTAGACGGCGGGAAGGGACTTGTACAAGCGCGGGCGGGAGGGACGTGATTTTCCGCCTCATGGTAAGTGGTAACCCTCATGGTGAGAGCGCGTCTTTCGCGCGTCTCGAACCATGAGGCCCCGCCGGTGCCATTCATCCTGCGAGACGCCGCTTCGCGGGTCCTCAGGATCAGGTCTGGCACATTCGTGATGCTACGATGGCATCCGATGCATCGCGCAGATCTTGTTGCCATCTAGATCGCGCAAGTAGGCGAGGTAGAGCTTGCCTGCGCTGCCCTCGCGGATACCCGGCGGATTCTCGCAACTGGTGGCGCCATTGGCGATGCCGGCCGCATGCCACGCATCGGCCTGCTCGGGAGAGTCGGCCGCAAAGCCGATGGTGCCGCCATTGGCGGGCGTTGCGGGCTGGCCGTTGATCGGCTTGGTCACCGAGAATATCCCAGTCTTGGTGATGTAAAAAATGCGGTGGCCGTCGACCCGCGCCGGCCGCACACCGAGCGTGCCGAGCAATGCGTCATAGAACGCCTTGGCCTTGTCGAGGTCGTTGGTGCCGATCATCACGTGCGAAAACATTTCTTCAATTCCTCCCAAACTGGTCTTCGAAACGAACCGCGTGCTTGCCCGCGTTGTGCCGCGGAACAGCCCCACGCGCCGCTCGTTGCCGGGCAATGTAGACGGCGGCTCATATGGTGCACAAGCAGGCGAGGGGCGAGTTATTCCCGATGCAACAACTACGGGGGTAGTCCGGCGTTTTTCAAACCTTCGTAGAACCGATTGCGCTCCCGCCAGAACGCCGGATCGCGCGAGCGCTCGGAGGCTTTCAGGCTGCTGATGGTATGACCGGGACTTCGCTTTTGATACTCGATCAGATGCGTCCTGGCCCGCTCGGTGCGACCATATAGACCGTCGATCGCGGCGAGCCATTGCCAGGCAAAGCCGTTTTGTGGACTGCTGATGGTTGCTTGCCGCATATGCTCGTAGGCGGCATCGTCATGGTGCAGATGGAATTCGGCCATGCCGAGCGTGAAATAACCAAGGCTCACCTGCTCGGCATTCAGCGGGTCGAGGCGGAGCGATAGCATGACCGGCGCAGCGACTTCCTCGGGATGTCCCTGTTGCAGCTTCAGCATGCCCAGCCGCTGCAGCGCCCGCGGCTGGTTCGGGTATAACGAGAGCGCGCGCTGGATGGCTTGTTCGGCCTCGTCGATCCGGCCCTGCGCCGACAATACGAGGCTCCGCACGTAGATGGCGCGGGGGTCGTTGGGTTGCAGCGCCAAGGAACGTTCGATCGCTTGCGACGCTAGTGCGGTCTGGTTGTGGGGATTCTTGCTCCAGCGCGTCAGCACTTCGGTGATGTGGCTCAGCGCCAGTCCCGCCAGAGCGGGCGCGGAATCGGGATCGATCTCCAGCGCTTGCTCGAACAGGGCGCGGGCACGCGGCTCTTCGTGCGTATGTATCCGCTTCAACAGACGCCAGCCCTGCAGCGTCGGATCGATGGCCGCAAAGGTGCGGCCGGCGTAGGGCTTTTCGAGGGAGATCCCGGATTCGTCGACGCGCACTTTCAAGGCGTTGGCGATGCGCGCCGTGATGTCGCGCCGCCAATTCCAACCGGCCTGCTCGGCGTAATCGAACCGCTCCGACCACAACAGCGCGCCGCTGGCGGTCGCCTGCAGTTTCACCGTGATCGAGACGGATTCGCCTTGCCGCTCCAGGCTGCCGCTCACGGCGTAGGCGGCGTCCAGCCGGCGGCCAACGCTCGCCGCATCGCCGTCGGCGCTGGCCGACGCGTTTCCCACCGGATGCGCGATCACGACCGTATCGGGCAGGCGCGATACTTCAATTGTCAGATCGTCGGTGACCGCTTCGGCGAGATCGACGGCATTCGGGCCGCCGACGCCGACCAGCGGCAAAATCGTGATCATGTTCTTGCTGACGAGCGCGCCGCTTTCTCCCCGGTGCGCAAATCCAAACCACAGCGCAATGGCGAGCGCGATCGCGCAAATCGCTGCTACCGATGCGATGAGCCATGATCGCTTGCGCGCGGCGGACTGCGCCGGCACCGCGTGCGGCGCGGCCGCGTTGGCGTTCAGTTCGGCCGGGTCATCGGCATTGGGTGCATCGACCGGCATCGCATCGAGCAGATAACCTCGGCGCGGAACGGTCTTGATCAGGCCCGGGCCGTCGTCTCCGAATGCGGCGCGCAGCTCGCTAATGCATTGCACCAAGGAGTCGTCGGTTACGGTCACATCCGGCCACACCGCTTCGATCAGTTGATCCTTGGTCAGCAACCGGCCGGGTTGGCTGGCCAGGTAGGCCAGCAGCGCAAATGTCTTGGGGCGAAGGGAAGCCGCCGCGCCACGAACGCGCAGCTCGCCGCGACCGAGGTCGACCTCAAAACCCGCGAAGTGCAGCACACCGCGCGGAATCCTGGCCGCCGTGTCGCCGTTCGCCGCAGGCGTCGATTTCGCGTCAATTTCGGCGTTCATTCGGCACTCTTTCGGGTGTCGCGGCGTCAATGCGACCAAGCTCTCCCCACCGAAACAGAACGGCGGCAATGCCGACGCCATGCTCGGCCCCGATCCTAGGCCAGATCGGCGGCAACGGGAATGGCGTTCAGGCCGTCAGGCGAGAGGAGAGCCGTCATGACCATGAACCGACGTTATTTTCTTGGCGCAGCCACCAGCACCCTGGCGACTATGGCGGGCACGTCGCCCAACCGCGCTTTCGCCGAAAAGGCGGCCGTGGCCGCCTCGGCGCAAAGCCTGGATTATCGCAGCGTAAGCGAGCTGCGAGGGCTGCTCGATGCGCGCAAGGTTTCGGCGGTCGAGCTGTTCGAGCATGCCGTCGGCCGCATCGAGGCGCTGGACTTGCACATCAATGCCGTGGTCGTGCGCGACTTCGAACGCGCCCGCGCGGCGGCGACAGCGGCGGATGCCGCGCTGGCGCGCGGCGAGCGCCGGCCGCTGCTCGGCATTCCCATGACCGTGAAGGAATCCTTCAATGTCGGCGGCTTGCCGACCACCTGGGGGCTGACGGCGGGCCGCGACTGGCGGGCTCCGGAAGATGCCGTGCCTGTCGCACGCCTCAAGGCGGCGGGAGCCGTGATCCTGGGCAAGACCAACCTGGCGATTGCCCTCGCCGACTGGCAGAGCTTTAACCCGATCTACGGCACGACCAACAATCCCTGGGATATCAAGCGCACCGTCGGCGGATCATCAGGGGGCTCGGCGGCGGCGCTCGCCGCCGGATATGTGCCGCTCGAGCTCGGTTCTGATCTCAGCTCTTCGATCCGTGCGCCGGCGCATCTCTGCGGCGTGTTTGGCCACAAGCCGACTTCAAATCTCGTGCCGCAACGCGGCCATGCGCCGCCGCGCTCGCCGGCGCTGGCAACCGACCTGACCAGCGGCCTTGGCGTCGCCGGACCAATGGCGCGAACCGCGGCCGATCTCTCTACGGCCCTGGACGTGATCGCCGGACCTGATGAATTCGAAGCCGGTGCCTACCGTCTGAACCTTCCACCGGCGCGTCATAATGCGCTGAAGGACTTTCGCGTCCTGGTGATCGACAGCCATCCTTTGCTGCCGGTGGCCGGTGAAATCAGGACGGCGCTCGATCAACTCGCGAACAAACTCATCTCAACAGGCGCGAAAGTTGCGCGGTCGAGTTCGCTGTTGCCTGATCTCGCCGAGTCGGCACGCCTGCATACCCGCATCGTGCGCAACTTTGGCGCCTTCGGCCGTCCGCCGGAATTCTTCAAGCAAATGCAGGATGCCGTTGCGGCGCTTAAGCCGGATGACGACAGTCTGAAGGCCTGGCGAACGCGTGCGCCGTTTCTCAGTCATCATCAATGGATGGCCGCTGAAATCGCGCGCGCCCGGTTGCGCCTGCAATGGGCCAGCCTGTTCCGCGAATTCGACGTCGTGCTGTGCCCGCCGTTTTCAGTCGTCGCATTTCCCCACGACCAGAAGCCGGATCAGGAGGAGCGCACGATCGATATCGATGGAGAGAGCCACCCTTATCTCTCGTTGATCATCTGGGGGTCGGTTGCGACACCGCCGGGTTTGCCGGCCACCGTGATGCCGATCGGGCGCTCCAAAGCCGGGCTTCCGATCGGCGTGCAGATCATCGGGCCGTTGTTTGAGGATCGCACGCCGCTGGCGTTTGCGGGGATGCTGGAACGGGAGTTCGGCGGCTTCATGCGGCCGCCGGAAATGCAACTTTGATTCATCTTTAACACAATAGCGGCGGGCTAAACTCTTCCCCGGAAAGCTGGGCGCAGAGTGACCCGCAAAGCTGCCGGATTACGGATCGTTAATCCGTCTGAAGCGTCGGTTCCTGGAGCCAAACGCGGCGCCTCGACGCACCCTGGCATCTTGAAGCACTGCCGGATGAGTTCCTACCTCTGGGATGCCTGCCACGGCCGTTTTGACGGCGGGCAGCACGGAGAGGACAATGAGCTATCTGAAGACTGCCATTCTTTTGGCCGGTCTGACCGGCCTGTTCATGGGCGTCGGCTATCTGATCGGCGGCGCCAGCGGTGCCCTGATCGCGCTCGTGATCGCGGCTGCGACCAACCTGTTCGCCTACTGGAATTCCGACCGCATGGTGCTGTCGATGTACGGCGCCCATGAGGTCGATGCGCGCACGGCACCGGACCTCTACAATCTCGTGGCCGAGCTGGCCGGCCGTGCCGGCCTGCCGATGCCGCGTGTTTTCGTGATGGACGAGGCGCAGCCCAACGCGTTCGCCACCGGCCGCAATCCGCAGAACGCGGCGGTCGCCGTCACCACGGGCCTGATGCAGCAGCTCAGCCGCGAAGAACTCGCCGGCGTGATCGCGCACGAGCTCGCCCATATCCGGAATCACGACACGCTCTTGATGACCATCACCGCGACGATTGCCGGTGCGATCTCGATGCTGGCGCAGTTCGGCATGTTCTTCGGCGGTCACCGCGACAACAACAGCGGCCCCGGCATCATCGGCTCGATCGCCATGATGATCCTGGCGCCGCTCGGCGCCATGCTGGTGCAGATGGCGATCAGCCGTACGCGCGAATACGCCGCCGACGATCTCGGCGCGCGCATCTGCGGCCAGCCGATGTGGCTCGCATCCGCTCTGGGCAAAATCGCCAACGCCGCGCATGTGGTTCCGAATCCGGAAGCGGAGCGCAATCCGGCGACGGCGCACATGTTCATCATCAACCCGCTGTCGGGTCACGGCATGGACAATCTGTTCACGACCCACCCCTCGACCGAAAACCGCATCGCGGCGCTGCAGCAGCTCGCGGCGGAGATGGGCGCGCATGGCGGCACATTCTCCACCAGCGCCCGTACCAATTATCCGCGCCGCAGCCCGTGGGGCCGCCCCTCGGCCTCGCGCGGCCCGTGGGGATAACGCGAAATCGAGTAGATCCGTAGGTGGACAAAGGCGCGCTCGCGCCGTGCCCACCATTTATCAGCGAGTGCGCTTCTCGATGGTGGGCACGCTCTCGCTTTACCTACCCTACGGAGCTTTCGCGCTTCCTCAGGGATGAGGTCTGCCATCTGTGATGTCGTATGTGACTGCCCGACGGGCAAATCACCAAAAGTCTGTCCAGTCCTTCCAGCAAAAATATTCCGCTTAACTTCGAGAGCAAATCATCGGCATAACTCCGCCCGTCTCACCCAATTGAGGGGCGGGTCGCGATCGTCACGAACGTGCGGTGAGATGCGATGGACGCTGAATGCGCAAGACGTACGCGCAGGAAGCGTACGGCGAAGTCGTGTGGTCCTGATGTCGCGGTGCTGGCATTAAGTTGCGCAGATTTCATTTTGCGCAGCGACGGTGGCAAAAGAGCCGTTCACCGGGGAGAGCTCGAAGTAAGCCGTAAAGCCATTGCGCAGGGAAGGCCGGGATGCTCCCGCTGTACCTGTATGCTCGTGTGCGTTCTCTTTTGCGCACTTTGCACACGAGACCGCGGGTGCGGCGTGCACCCGGTCTTCCCTGCGCCCTCTGTGTTTCAGGAGGGCAAAATTAGATGCAAAACCTCGGGCGATCAGCGCCGCGAGAATGCTGACGCACATTCGCTGCCGTTACTGCGAACGCAGGGACCCATAGCCACAAATGTTCGTATTCTGCGAAGTTGTAGCTACAGCGTTGCCTACGATTGGCATCGATGGTTGTGGATCCCTGCGTTCGCAGGGACGACACGTTGCGGGAAGATCGCCTACAGCAACCCAACTTCAAAACGCCGTGTACCCGCCATCGATTACAAAACAGTCCGCCGTATGATACGACGATGCCTTGCTCATGATGTATACCGCGATGCCGCCGAAATCGCTCGGCTCGCCGAAGCGGCGCACCGGAATGCGCGGCATTACGTTGGCGACGAATTTGTCGTTTTCCATGATACCGGCGGTCATGTCGCTCTTGATCCAGCCGGGCAGGATCGCGTTCGCGGTGACGCCGTAGCGCGCCAGCTCGACGGCGAGCGCGCGGCACAGCGCGTTCAGCGCCGCCTTGGTGCCGGCGTAGTGCTCGTTGCGGGCGGTGCCGAACAGCGAGGCGAGACTGGAGGTTGCGACCAGCCGGCCAAATTTGTCGCCGGCTTCCGCACGTTCGGTCATATGGCGGGCGGCCGCCTGAAACACATGGAAGACGCCATCAAGATTGGTCGCGAACATTTTTCGCCATTCCTCCTCCGTGCGGTCGATGAAGGCGCGGCGTCCGCCACCGCCGATGCCGGCATTGGCAAAACAGCCGTGGACGCGGCCGAACGTGTCGAGCGTTGCCTGCATCGCGGCCTTGACGGAGGCGGGATCGGATACGTCGCAGACCTGAGTGTGCACCCTGCCGGGCCCGGCGGACATGGTTGCCGCCGCGCTCTTGTTCTTCTCCGCATTGCGGCCCCAGATCGAGACGTTGCAGCCTTGCGCGTTCAAGGCTTGCGCAATGCCAAGGCCGATGCCGCCATTGCCGCCGGTAATGACCGCCGTGCGGCCGGTGAGGTCAAAGATGCTCATTGGGTGTTTCCATTTTGTTTGGCAACAGAGTTGCGCCCTGTGGCGGGCAGATGTTCTGCTGCAAGCATGGACAACGCCGTCAGGAAAATCAAATATGGACGAGACGTCGTCCAATCTTCCGCGCAGCGAAATAGCGCGTAAACACAAATTAAGAGGAAGCAATGCAGTTCAAGCACGTCACGCTCGATTTCGATGGCGCGGTCGCCGTTCTCAAGCTCGACCACCAGGAGGTCATGAACGCGGTCTCGATGGACATGCTGGGCGGGCTTGGCGAGGCGCTCGATGCGATCGATGACAAGCGGGAAGAAGTGCGCTGCGTCGTGCTGACCGGCGCCGGGCGCGCGTTCTGCACCGGCGCCAATCTGCAGGGCCGCAACAGCCAGAAGCCCGGCAAGAGCAATGCCGGGCAATCGCTGGAAACCGGTTTTCATCCGTTCCTGCGGCGCATTCGCCGGCTGCATTGCCCGCTCGTCACCGCCGTCAACGGCCCCGCCGCTGGCGCCGGGATGAGCTTTGCGCTGATGGGCGACATGATCCTCTGCGCGCGCTCGTCCTATTTCTTACAAGCCTTCCGCCGCATCGGCCTGGTGCCGGATTGCGGCTCGACCTGGCTGTTGCCGCGCATGATCGGCAAGGCGCGCTCGGTCGAACTATCGCTGATGGGCGAGCGGATGCCGGCGGAGAAGGCGCTGGAATGGGGTCTTGTCAACCGCGTCCATGACGATGCGGTGTTGATGGAAGAGGCGATGAAGCTCGCGCATGAACTGGCCAATGGGCCGACAATCGCGCTGTCGCTGATCCGAAAACTCTATTGGGATAGCCCGGAAAATTCCTTCGAGGAGCAGCTTAACCTCGAATTCGAATCTCAACGCATCGCCGGCGCGGCGGAAGATTTCAAGGAAGGCGTCACCGCATTCCTCGAAAAACGCCCCGCCAGGTTCAGGGGCAAATGATCGAGGAGCAACTCGGACGCTGTGTTGCTGCCTGGTATCCGGGAGCGACCGGCGTCACCGGCGCCGCAAAACTTTCCGGCGGCGCCAGCCAGGAGACCTGGACGTTCGACATCGTTCACCCTGGCGGAAACGCCGGCGCCATCCTGCGCCGCGCGCCGCCGGGCTATGGCGCGTCGCCGGGCCGAGCTGCCGGCCTTGAGGCCGAGGCGACGCTGATGCAGCTCGCGTATGATGCCGGCTTGCCGTCGCCGCGCGTGATGCACGTGCTGAAGCCGGAGGACGAACTCGGCCGCGGCTTCATCATGCAGCGTATCGAGGGCGAGACCATCGCGCGCAAGATTTTGCGCGACGAGCAGTTCGCCAAGGCACGTCCGATCCTGGCGCGGCAGTTGGGCAAGGTGATCGCCGGCATTCACGGCTTGCCGGCCGCTAAACTGCCGAAATTGCGCGAGATCAGCGCGACCAAGGAAATCGCCGACCTCGAGCGGGAATACCGCAGCTTCAACTGGCCGCGTCCCGTGTTCGAACTCGCCTTGCGCTGGTTGCGCGGGCGCGATCCCGGACCGTCGAAAGAGATAACGTTGGTGCACGGCGATTTCCGCCATGGCAATCTCATCATCGGCCCCGACGGCGTGCGTGCGGTGCTGGACTGGGAGCTCGCGCATCTCGGCGACCCGATGGAAGACCTGGGCTGGATCTGCGTCAACTCCTGGCGCTTCGGCGAGATCGACAAGCCGGTCGGCGGTTTTGGGTCGCGCGAGGAACTGTTCGCCGGATACGAAGAAGCGGGCCGCAAGGTCGATCCCGCGCGTGTGATGTTCTGGGAAGTGATGGGCACGCTGCGCTGGGGCATCATGTGCTGCGGCATGATGCAGCGCTTCCGGCAGGGCCCCGACCATTCGATGGAGCGTGCCATGATCGGCCGGCGTTCCTCGGAGACGGAAATCGATTTGCTGAGACTGCTTGCTCCGAAACGAGGGTGAGATGCAGGACGAACCTACCCCCAACGAACTGATCAAGGCAGTCGCAGATTTCCTCCGCAACGAGATCGCGCCCGAGATCAAGGGCCACAATGCCTTCAAGCTCCGCGTCGGCATCAACGCGCTCGACCTGGTGACTCGGCAACTGGCGCTGGAGCAGGGGAGCGATGCCGCAGAGGCGGCGCGGCTGAAGCAGTTGCTCGGCGTGGACGCCGCGTTGATCGACCTCAACCGCGCGCTGTGCGAGAAGATCGCCAAAGGCGAAATCGATCTGCAGACGCCGGGCTTGGCCGACCATCTCTGGCAGACCACGATGGACAAACTTGCCGTCGATCAGCCGAATTACGCGTCGTACAAGAGGGAGCTGGGGAATAAGTGACGGTGGAGCGCACGCTTCCTCCGCTCGTCATTCCGGGATGGTGCGTCAGCACCAGACCCGGAATCTCGAGATTCTCAGGTGCGCAATCGCGCACCATAGTTCGTCGCTTCGCGCCGCGCCGGAATGACGATTACGTCGTCACCGCCCCAGCCATTTCGGCGGGCGCTTCTCCGCAAAGGCTTTCGGGCCTTCGATGTAATCCTGCGAGGCCGCCATCGCCTTCACCGCGGGGTACTCGCGCTGTTCGACGATCGCCCGTTCCAGCGACACTTCAAGTCCGCGCTGGATTGCCTGCTTGGAAGCGCGGATCGACATCGGCGAGTTCTTGCAGATGGTTTCGGCCCAGCGCTCGGCGGCGGCAAGCGCCTCACCTGTTGGAACCACCTCGTTGACGAAGCCGAGCTCAAGACCCTCCTTGGCCGAGACGTGGCGCGCGGTGAGGATCATGCCCATCGCGCGTTTCAGGCCGATCTGGCGCGGCAGCCGGTGCACGCCGCCGGCAAGCGCAGCAAGGCCGACGCGCGGCTCGGGCAGGGCGAAGGTCGCATTCTCCGAGGCGATGATGAGGTCGCAGGCCAGCGCGATCTCAAAACCGCCGCCCATGGCGACGCCGTTGACGGCGGCGATGATCGGCTTGTCGCAGTCGAAGCGCGAGGTGAGGCCGGCGAAGCCGCCCTTGTCCCAGCCGCGTTTTCCGCCGGCCGCCTGCCACTTCAGATCGTTGCCGGCGCAGAACGCCTTGTCGCCGGCACCGGTGACGATCGCCACCCATTGCTCGGGATCGGCGGAAAAATCGTCGAACACCTTGTCGAGTTCGAAATGCGCATCGATATGCAACGCATTGTACACTTCCGGCCGCGACAGCGTGATAATCGTAATCGGCCCCTTGCGCGTCACCTTGGAGAATTTCAGGTCCATGCTTGCTCCCGTTTCTATTTTCTGCGGCGAAGAATATTCGCTGCGATCATAGCGCCAGCCCGGTGTCCGAAACCATCCAATTACGCAACGCCCCCGCGCGTGCCAAGGTCCATTCCGTTGCTTGACTTGGGCGTGGTCTTCCAACCTAAATCGATCCGAGCAGGAGCGCCGCGTAGCGCCTAAACGCAAAAGCAATAAACGACATTTCCGGGAGAGAACGCCTTGGATTTCAACCTGCCTGCCGACCTCGTTGCTTATCTCGACGAACTCGATCGCTTCATCGCGCGCGAGATCAAGCCGCTGGAGGAAGCCGACGACAACATCCGCTTCTTCGATCATCGCCGCGAATGGGCGCGTACCGATTTCGAAAACGGCGGCCTGCCCCGGCATGAATGGGAAGCGCTGCTGCGCAAGGCCAAGAACCTCGCGGACGCCGCCGGGCATTTGCGGTTCGCGATCCCGAAGCGCTATGGCGGCAAGGACGGTTCCAACCTCTGGATGGCCGTCATCCGCGAGCATTTCGCCTCAAAGGGCCTTGGCCTGCACAATGATCTGCAGAACGAGCATTCGATCGTTGGCAATCTGCCGCTCGTGACCATGCTCGACCGCTACGGCACCGACGAGCAGAAGGCGATGATCGAAGGCTCGATCACCGGAAAATACCGCATCACCTTCGGCCTGACCGAGCCTGATCACGGTTCCGACGCGACGCATATGGAAACCAGGGCCGTGCAGGCGACCCGTGACGACGTTAAGGGCTGGATCATCAACGGCCAGAAGATGTGGACGACCGGCATGCATGTCGCGACCCATTGCGCGCTGTTCGCCCGGACATCCGGCAATGACGGCGACGCGCGCGGCATCACCTGCTTCCTGGTGCCGGCCAAGAGCGAGGGCGTGAAGGTCGAGGAATACATGTGGACCTTCAACATGCCGACGGACCACCCGCGCGTCAGCTTCACCAATGTGTTCGTGCCTGAGGATGCGCTGTTCGGCGAAATCGGCCGCGGCCTATCGCTGGCGCAGTGTTTTGTGCACGAGAATCGCATCCGCCAGGCGGCAAGCTCGCTCGGCGCTGCCGTTTACTGTATCAACGAAAGCGTCAAATACGCGCGCGAGCGAAAACCGTTCGGCAAGGCGCTGGCGGAGAACCAGGCGATCCAGTGGCCGTTGGTGGAACTAGCCACGCAGGCGGAAATGCTCAGGCTATTGATCCGCAAGACGGCGTGGGAGATGGACCAGCTCACCCAAGCCCAGGTCGAGCACACGCTCTCCGATCGCGTCTCGATGTGCAACTACTGGGCAAACCGTCTGTGCTGCGAAGCCGCCGACCGCGCCATGCAGGTCCATGGCGGCATGGGCTATTCGCGTCACAAGCCGTTCGAACACATCTACCGCCACCACCGCCGCTACCGCATCACCGAGGGCAGCGAGGAAATCCAGAAACGCAAGGTGGCGGGATTCCTGTTCGGCTATATGGGGGCTGGGAAGCATAGAGGCGAAGCCGTCAATCCCTCTCCACGTCGTCCCCGCGAACGCGGGGACCCATAACCACAGGGCGCAGTTCAGGGCACACCGATCAAGCGAAGGTAACTCACACTTCCAACATCACTGACGACACGGAGTATGGGTCCCTGCGTTCGCAGGGACGACAACGTTGAGAGACGACGGATCAATTCACCTGGCGATCTTTCCCCGCCCAATACGGATCACGCAAATTCCGCCGCAAGATTTTCCCCGACGGATTGCGCGGCAGCGCTTCCATGAAGTCGACCGACTTCGGCGTCTTGAAGCCCGCGATGCGTTCGCGCGCAAAATTGATGATGTCGGTGGCGGTCGCCGGCTTGCCCGGCTTCATCACCACGATCGCCTTGACCGCTTCGCCCCATTTGTCATCGGGAATGCCGATCACGGCGGCTTCGGCCACATCAGGATGATCGCAGATCGCGCTCTCGACTTCGGCCGGATAGATGTTCTCGCCGCCGGAGATGATCATGTCCTTGATGCGGTCATGGATATAGAGATAGCCGTCCTCGTCCATGTAGCCGGCGTCGCCGGTGCGCAGCCAGCCGTCGCTGCCGAGCGTTTTGGCGGTTGCATTCGGCAGGTTCCAGTAGCCGACCATGTTGGAGCCGGAGCGGGTTGCGATCTCGCCGACCTGGCGCGGCGGCAGCCGGTTGCCGTCAGGATCGAGGATCGCAAGCTCAACCCCGGGCAGCGCCTTGCCGGCGGAGCGCATGCGCTCCAGTCCCTCGATATGATCCTCCGGCGGAAGGGCTACGATGGTGCCCGTGGTCTCGGTCATGCCGTAGAGTTGCACGAAGCCGCACTTGAACACCTCGATGCACTCCTTCAGAAGCGCTGCCGGAATCGGCGAGGCACCGTAGAGCATGTATTTCAGGCGCGAAAAATCCACCTGCCGCGCGCGCCGCTGCCGCACCACGAACTGCATTGCGGCCGGCACCATGAACAGTTTGGTAATTCCGGATTGCTCGAAGAAATCCAGCACTTTGGTCGGATCGAATTCGCGGGCGATCACGCCCTTGGCGCCGTGGTAGAGGCCCATGACGCCCCAGCCGGAGCCGCCGATATGGAAGATCGGCATCGCCACCAGCGAGACGTCGTCGCTCGACCACTTGTTCCATTCGGGCTTCTCGGCCTCGTTGCCGGCCTGCACCAGATTGAGGAAGTTGGCGTGCGAGAGCATCGCGCCCTTGGGCTTGCCCGTGGTGCCCGACGTATAAAGCTGGATCGCAATGTCCTTCGGACTGATCGGCACCTTCGGATCATCGCCGCTGACGGCGTCGCGGCAGGTGATAAAATCCTGCCATTCCGGCGCGCCGCCTTCGGTGGTGATCACGTGGCGCACATCAGGCAGTTGCGCCTTGATGTTACGAACCTGCGTGATGAATTCCGGTCCTACGAACAGCACTGGTGCCTTGCAGTCGCTGACGATGAAAGCGACCTCGGGGCCGGCGAGGCGCCAGTTGACCGGCGCCATCACCACTTTGGCCTTCATCGCACCCAGCAGCAGCTCGAAATAGATGTCGCTGTTCTTACCGAGATAGGCGATCCGCTCGCCCGGCTTGACGCCGAGTGCGATCAGCGCGTTGGCAACGTGGTTGGTTTTGACGTCGAATTCGGCAAAGCTGGTCTGGCGTCCCTCGAATTCATAGGCGATCGCGTTGCCGCGCGTTCTGGCGCGCTCCCGCACCATGTCGGCAAGGTTCGTCAGTTGCTCTGGCGCGGACATGTCACTCCCGTAGTGTCTTATCGTTGCGCTGAGTTTGGCGTCATCGCGCGACAAAGACAATACGGCTCGGTTGTCCCTGCGAAAGCAGGGACCCATACGCTGCGGCTTATCGGTAAGACGATGCGGCTAGCTGCCTTCGTATCAACTGGCGCTGGTGGTTATGGATCCCTGCGTTCGCAGGGACGACAATCATCCCCTTGCCGCGCGGTCCTTCTCGTTCTGAGTCTTGATCGATTCGCGCGCCTTGTTCCAGTCGTCGTCGCTCCAGTCGCGCAACTGGTAGAAATTGCCGCCCATCGCCAGCGCCTGCGCGCCGTCCATGGCGATAGTTTCGCCGTTGATCCAGTCACAGCCGCCGGAGATCAGGAATACCGCAAGGTTCTGCAATTCCTCCATGGTGCCGACCCGGCCCATCGGATTCTGCGCCCGTGTACGCGCGCCGGCTTCGTCGCCGGGCTTGATGCGCTTGCTCATGCCTTCGGTCGGGATTTCGCCGGGCGCAATGGTGTTGAGGCGGATGCCGTATTTGCCCCATTCGACCGCGAGCGACATCGTCATGGCATGGATCGCCGATTTGCTCATCGCGGACGGCACCACATAGGGCGAACCGTTGCGCACCCAGGTCACCGTGATCGACACCACATTGCCGCGTTGCTTGGCAGCGATCCAGCGCCGCCCCACCGCGTGCGTTACATAGAAGGTGCCGTGCATCACGATGTTGGCGACCGCGTCGAAACCGCGCGGCGAGAGTTCTTCCGAACGCGAGATGAAATTGCCGGCGGCATTATTGATGAGATCGGTAAGAGGCCCCGAGGTCCAGATCTGTTCGATCATTTCGTCGACGGCCATCGCATTGCGGATGTCGACGCCGTGGCTGACCACGCGCCCGCCATGCAGATCCATCAATTCGGTTGCGGTCTCGTCGCAGACGATCTTGCGGCGGCCGCAGATGTGGACCTCGGCGCCGAGCTGGAGAAACCGCGCGGCCATGGATTTGCCGAGGCCGGTGCCGCCTCCGGTCACGAGAATGCGTCGCCCGACGAGAAGCTGATCGTTGAACATCGTTTCCACCCAAGGGGATTGTCTGTTAATTGGTCGATTGACTAAAACCGGACAACGCCGTTCTGTAAAGCAGCAACTGAGGCACCAGCGAGGAGATTTTCATGGAGCAACGCGTCTCGATCTCGATTTCGGACGGCATCGCCGACGTCCGGCTGGTACGGGCCGACAAGATGAACGCGCTCGATGCAGCGATGTTTGAGGCGCTGGTGGCTGCAACCGAACGGCTTGCCCATGAAAAAGGCGTCCGGGTGGTAGTATTGTCCGGTGAGGGACGGGCGTTCTGCGCTGGCCTCGATATGGGACGCTTTCAGGCCATGAAGGAAAGCGGCGGTAACGGGATCGCTGGCGGCGAGAAGCGCGACCTCGCTGCACGCACGCACGGCATTGCGAATTTTCCGCAGCAGGCGGTGTGGGGCTGGCGTCAGCTTCCGGTGCCTGTGATCGCCGCGATCCAGGGCGTGGCGTTCGGCGGTGGCTTCCAGCTCGCGCTCGGCGCCGACATGCGATTCCTTACGCCGGATGCGCGGATGTCGATTATGGAGATCAAATGGGGCCTGGTGCCCGACATGGCCGGGACGCCCATTCTCGCAAGCCTTGTGCGCGATGATGTCCTGCGCGAACTCACCTATACCGGCCGCATCTTCTCGGCGCAGGAAGCCATGAGCTACGGCCTTGCGACGCGGATCTGTGATGACCCGCGCGCCGCGGCTTTCGATGTCGCGCGCGAAATCACCGGCAAGAGCCCCGATGCGATCCGCGCCGCCAAGCGTATGCTCAACAAACTTTCCGTTGATCCGGCTCCGGCGCTGCTGGCCGAATCCGTCGAGCAGCAGAAGCTGCTCGGCAGCCCCAACCAGACCGAAGCCGTGCGTGCCAATATGGAAAAGCGCGCGCCGCGGTTTGCGGACGCCTAGCAGCTCGGCGCCGTCACTCCGGGACGGTGCGTTAGCACCAGACCCGGAACTCGAGATTCTCAGGTGCGCAATTGCGCACCATAGTTCGCGCTTCGCGCGCCCCGGAATGACTGCTCACTCAAACCCGGCACCAGATCGGAAAGAGATAATGTCAGCCTCCCAACTTTTCCTCGGCATCATCAGCGGCGAGCGCCGACGCGACCACGGCGAGGTCGCCGAATGGACTGAGCGCATCGCCAGCGGGCTGCAAAAGCTCGGCGTGAGACAGGGCGACAGCGTCGCCATGCTGATGCGCAACGACATCGCCTTCATCGAGGCGGCCTATGCGGCAATGCGGCTCGGCGCCTATGGCGTGCCGGTCAACTGGCACTTCAAGCCGGAAGAAATCAATTACGTGCTGAAGGATTCGGGCACCTCGGTGCTGATCGCGCATGCCGACATGCTGCATCAGTTGCGCGAGGCGATTCCGTCAGGAGTCACCGCGCTCAGCGTGCCGACGCCGCCCGAGATTCTTGCCCGCTACAAGACCAATCCGGATCATCTGGCGACCCCCGACTTCGCGATCGATTTTGATTCCTGGCTCAAAAAGCACCCGCGCTATGACGGGCCGGCGGTGCCGCAGCCGCAGAACATGATCTACACCTCGGGCACGACAGGCCATCCCAAGGGCGTGCGCCGCTTTGCGCCGACGCCGGAGCAGAGCGCCAACGCCGAACGCATGCGCGCGCTGATTTACGGCCTCAAGCCGGGTGCCCGCGCGCTGCTTCCGGGTCCGCTGTATCATTCCGCACCGAACTCGTTCGGCTTGCGCGCCGGTCGTCTCGGCGGTGCACTAGTGATTATGCCGCGCTTCGACGCGGAAGAATTTTTGCGCGTGGTCGAAATCGAGAAGATCGACACCATCTTCATGGTGCCGACCATGTTCATTCGACTGATGAAGTTGCCGGAGGAGGTGCGCAAGAAGTACGATATGTCGTCCCTGCGCCACGTTATACACGCCGCCGCGCCATGTCCCGCCGAGGTCAAGCGCGCCATGATCGAGTGGTGGGGCCCAGTCATCTACGAATTCTACGGCTCGACCGAGTCAGGTGCGGTTACCTTTGCGACATCCGAGGATGCGCTGAAGAAGCCCGGCACCGTCGGCAAGATCGCGCCGGGCGCGGAACTACGGTTCATCGGCGACGATGGCAGGGAACTGCCGCAGGGCGAGATCGGCGAAATCTATTCGCGCATCGCCGGCAACCCGGACTTTACCTATCACAACAAGCCGGAAAAGCGCATCGAGATCGATCGCGACGGGTTCATCACCTCGGGCGACGTCGGCTACATCGACGCCGACGGCTATGTCTTCATCTGCGACCGCAAGCGCGACATGGTGATCTCGGGCGGCGTCAACATCTATCCGGCCGAAATCGAGGCCGCGTTGCACGCAATTCCTGGGGTGCATGATTGCGCGGTGTTCGGCATTCCCGACACGGAGTTTGGTGAGGCGCTGATGGCTGTTGTCGAACCGCAGCCGGCGGTGACGCTCGATCCGGCTTCCATCCGCAGCCAGCTCAAGGTCTCGCTGGCCGACTACAAGGTGCCAAAACACATCGAAATCCAGGCCAACCTGCCGCGGGAAGATTCCGGCAAGATCTTCAAGCGTCGCCTCCGCGATCCCTATTGGGAACGAGCAGGGCGGAGGATTTAGCTGGCGCGGGGCACGTAGCTAATCCCTCATGGTGAGGAGCGCGAAAGCGCGTCTCGAACCGGGAGGCCCAAACTCATCCTTCGAGACGCGGCCAAGAGGCCGCTCCTCAGGATGAGGACGCTGCATCACCTCCATCTTTATCTTGCACTGCGGCAAAAAAATTGCACACTCGGAGGAGCCGGGCAGTTTGAGGTGGCCAGCCAATGTCGTCCCAGACCATGCCTTCCGAGATCGAAGTCCGGACCAACCGCAGCGATGAAGCGCTGGCGTTGGAGGAGGATGCGCGGCTGCGGACCGACATTCGCCTGCTCGGGCGGATTCTCGGTGATACCGTTCGTGACCAGGAGGGCGCCGACGTATTCGACCTGGTCGAACGCATACGTCAGACCTCGATCCGGTTCCACCGCGACGAGGACAAGCTGGCGCGGCGGGAGCTCGAAACCATCCTCGACAGCATGTCGACTGCCGACACGGTACGCATCGTTCGCGCCTTCAGCTATTTTTCGCATCTCGCCAACATCGCCGAGGACCAGAGCAATATCCGCCAGATGCGTGGCCGCGGTTCCGGCGGGCCGCGGCCGAGCGCGCTGACCCAGACGCTGGCTCACGCAAAGACCGCCGGGATCAGCGCGGCCGAACTGCGCCGCTTCTTCAAGGGCGCCCAGATAAGTCCGGTGCTGACCGCGCACCCCACCGAAGTTCGCCGCAAGAGCACGATCGACCGCGAGATGGAAATCGCCGGGTTGCTCGAGCGGCGCGAACGTGTCCAGCTCACGGCCGAGGAAGCCGAGGCCTGCGATGAGCAGTTGCGCCGCGCCGTGCTGACGCTGTGGCAGACCAACCTGCTGCGCCGGACCAAACTGACCGTACTCGACGAAGTCGCCAACGGCCTGTCATTCTACGACTACACATTCCTGCACGAGGTGCCGCGGCTGCATTGCGCGCTGGAAGACCGGCTGAACCAGGAGGAGGGCGGCGCGCCCGGCGAACTGGCCTCCTTCCTGAATATGGGAAGCTGGATCGGCGGCGACCGCGACGGCAATCCGTTCGTCACGGCTGAGGTCATGCGAGGCACGCTGCGCCTGCAATCGAGCCGGGTGATGAGCTTCTATCTGGAGGAGTTGCACGTCCTCGGCTCGGAACTGTCGCTGGCGGCGCACCTTGCCGACGTTTCCGACGAATTGCGCGCGCTGGCCGAGCGCTCGCCGGATACTTCGCCGCACAGGAGCGGCGAACCCTATCGCCTTGCGGTATCCGGCATCTATGCAAGGCTGACCGCCACCGCTGCAAAGCTCGAGGTCGAGACGACACGTCGTCCGGTCGGCGAGGCCGCGCCTTATGCAAACGTGAAGGAGTTCAAGGCCGATCTCGACGTGCTGGATCGATCGCTGATCGCGAACAATTCAGGCGTGATCGCGCGCGGACGATTGCGCTTGCTACGCCGTGCCGTGGATTGCTTCGGCTTTCATCTCGCCCGGCTCGACATCAGGCAGAACTCCGCGGTGCATGAGCGCACGGTTGCGGAACTGTTCGATGCCGCGATTCCCGGCATGTCCTATCTGGCACTGAACGAGGAGGCCCGCGTCCATCTGTTGCTGCGCGAGCTGCGCAGTGCAAGGCCGCTGAGCTCGGCGTTCGTCAAGTACAGCGAAGAAACGGTTAGCGAACTCGCGGTATTCCGCGCCGCCGCCGAGGCCCATGCCCGCTTCGGTCCCGACGTGATCCAGCAATGCATCATCTCCATGTGCAAGGGGATGTCGGACATGCTGGAAGTGGCGGTGCTGTTGAAGGAGGTCGGCCTCGTCAACCCGTCCGGCCGCAGCGCCATCAATATTGTGCCGCTGTTCGAGACGATCGAGGATCTGCAGGCCTCATCCGGCATCATGGACCGGATGCTGGCGCTGCACGACTACCGCCGGCTGGTCGACAGCCGCGGCGGCATTCAGGAAGTGATGCTGGGCTATTCCGACAGCAACAAGGACGGCGGCTTCGTTACCTCGGGCTGGGAGCTCTACAAGGCCGAAATCGAACTGGTCGACGTGTTCGAGCGACATGGCGTGCGGTTGCGGCTGTTTCACGGCCGCGGCGGGTCGGTCGGCCGCGGCGGCGGCCCGAGCTATGACGCGATCATCGCGCAGCCGGGAGGTGCGGTAAACGGCCAGATCCGCATCACCGAGCAGGGCGAAATCATCTCCAGCAAATATTCCAATCCGGAAGTCGGCCGCAACAATCTGGAGATTCTTGCTGCCGCGACGCTGGAGGCTAGCCTGCTGCATCCCCGGCAGAGCGCGCCGCGGAAAGAGTATCTGACCGCGATGGAGCAATTGTCGGCCCTGGCATTCAAGGCCTATCGCGGGCTGGTCTACGAGACCGAAGGCTTTGCCGATTACTTCTGGGGCTCGACGGTCATCACCGAAATCTCGACGCTCAACATCGGCAGCCGCCCGGCGTCGCGCAAGAAGACCAGAGAGATCGAGGACCTGCGCGCCATTCCCTGGGTGTTCAGTTGGGCGCAATGCCGGCTGATGCTGCCGGGATGGTACGGTTTTGGCTCTGCGGTCGAGACCTGGATCGCAGAGCACCGGGAGCAGGGCATGCCGTTCCTGCAGGAACTCTACCGCGAATGGCCGTTCTTCCGCACGCTATTGTCGAATATGGACATGGTGCTGGCCAAGAGCTCGATCGCGATCGCCTCGCGCTACGCCGAGCTGGTGCCTGACGTGACGCTGCGTGAGAGCATTTTTGGTCGCATCCGGCGCGAGTGGCATTCCTCGATCGAGACCCTGCTCGACATCATGGGCCACGAGCGCCTGTTGCAGGGCAACCCGCTGCTGGAGCGCTCGATCCGCAATCGCTTCCCCTACCTCGATCCGCTCAACCACGTGCAGGTCGAGCTGTTGAAGGAGCATCGTTCCCACAGCCCGGACGAGCAGGTGCTGCGCGGGATTCAGCTCACCATCAACGGCATTTCGGCGGGGTTGAGGAATAGTGGGTGAGGGGTGCAGCTCGCCCGCCGTCATTGCGAGCGCAGCGAAGCAATCCATCTCTCAGCACACGCGGATGGATGGATTGCTTCGTCGCTTCGCTCCTCGCAATGACGGATGGGGGAGCCTCTCACGGCTTCATCGCGCCCTGCACACTCGTATAGACCGCGTAGAGCGACGTCGAGCCGCAGATATAAAGTCTGTTCCGCTGCTGACCGCCAAAGCATAGATTAGCCACGGTCTCCGGAATGTGGATCTTGCCGAGCAGATCGCCCTCCGCCGTGTAGCAACGCACGCCATCCTCGTTCGGATCGCCCCAGCCCACGGAGCACCAGACCCGCCCGTCGGTATCGCAGCGGACGCCATCGGTAATGCTGGGCTTCGGCATATCCGCAAAGACCTTGCTGTTCGAAGCCTTTCCACCCGCCACATCGAGGTCGAACACGCGGATATGCGAGGGATTGTCCGGTCCGTCGGTGAATCCGGTGTCGCAGACGTAGAGCTTCTTCTCGTCGGGCGAGAGCGCAAGTCCGTTCGGCTCGACGAAATCATCGACGACGACCTTGACCTCACCGGATTTCGGATCAACGCGATAAACGTTGCGCTTATCCTGCTCGGGCGCGGCCTTGATGCCCTCATAATAGCCGCCGATGCCATAGACGGGATCGGTGAACCAGATCGCGCCGTCCGCCGTGACAACCGCGTCGTTCGGCGAGTTCAGTCGCTTGCCGTTGTACTTGTCGGCGATGATGGTGATCGAGCCGTCGAGCTCGGTCCGCGTGACGCGCCGGCCGGAATGTTCGCATGTGATCAGGCGTCCTTCCCGATCGATCGTATTGCCGTTCGAGTTCATCGATGGCTGCCGATAGACGCTGAGATGACCATCGTCCTCGGAAAAGCGCATGATGCGGTTGTTGGGAATGTCGGAGAACAGCACGTAGCGCCCGGCTGCGAAATAAACCGGGCCTTCAGCCCAGCGGAACCCGGTCGCGACGCGCTCCACCGCCATCGTGCCCGCGAAGGCTGGAAAACCCGCAGGCCCGAACGAAACTTTGGGTTTGGCGGACTCCAGATGGGAATCCGGATAGCGGCTTCCCGGGAGCGGGCCCAAGGGCAACGGCTCGGTTGCCGTGGTTGGAGCGCCGGTTTGGCCGAGTGGCGCTACGGTGGCCGCGGAGGCGGCTTTCATCGTCATGGCTGAGCCGGCAAGCGCGGCTGCGCCAGTCAGGAGCTTGCGGCGGTTGAAGCCGCCGTCCTGCTGCTGTGGATCGGGAAAGGTCAGCGAGGCTGTCATGATTTTCCTCCCATATTTTCGTTGGAAAGAAAACATCGGCCCGCATTCCGGCATAAAGCGGGCGGACTGTGGTGAAAAAGCGGTGCGGCTGTAGCCCGATGGAGCGAAGCGCAATCCGGGGCAGTTTCTCTCCGCGCGAGAGCGCCCCCGGGTTTAGCTGCGCTCCCACCCGCGCTACGAGATCCTCAGATCGGATCCCACGTAAAAATGTCCGCCGAGCGATCGAGCTTGTAGAACGATCCCGCAAGCGCAGGCATGCCGTGCTCGGCGATGGTTTGCGGCGTCCAGCCTTCGCCGCGGTGCACTGAGCGAATCGGGCGCGACTGGCCCATCAGGAAGATCTCGTTCATGCGCACGCCGAAGATCTGCCCGGTCACGTCCTTGGCGGCGTCGCTGAGCAGATAGGCGCAGAGCGGCGCGATCTTCTCCGGTCCCATTTGCTGGATTTTCGCCACGCGCGCTTTCTCGGCCTCGGTCTCGGTCGGGATGGTGCCGATCATGCGGGTCCAGGCGAAGGGCGAGACGCAGTTCGAGCGCACGTTGAAGCGCCCCATGTCGAGCGCGATCGACTTCGACAGGCCGACAATGCCGAGCTTGGCGGCGGCGTAGTTGGCTTGGCCGAAATTGCCGATCAGGCCCGAAGTCGAGGTGAAGTGCACGAAGGAGCCGCTCTCCTGCTCGCGGTACAGCCGTGCCGCGGCGTGGCTGACATAAAACGAGCCCATCAGGTGCACCTTGATGACGGCCTCGAACGCTTCCACGCTCATCTTGTGGAAGATCATGTCGCGCAGAATGCCAGCATTGTTGACGACGCCGTCAAGCCGACCGAAATGATCGGTCGCCGCCTTGACGATCTTGCTCGCGGGGATCGCTTCCGCCACCGACTCGAAGTTGGCGACCGCAGTGCCGCCGCGCTTCTTGATTTCCTCGACCACTTCCTCGGCGGGCGCCGCGTTCGAACCGGCGCCGTCAGCGGCGACGCCGGGATCGTTGACAACGACTTTTGCGCCTTCTGCGGCGCAGAGCAGCGCGATCTCGCGGCCTATGCCGCGGCCTGCGCCCGTGACAATGATGACTTTGTCTTGCAGTGATTTTGTCATTGGTATCTCTCCTGTTCTGTCCGTCATTCCGGGATGGTGCGCAGCACCAGACCCGGAATCTCGAGATTCCGGGTCTGGTGCTGCGCGAGCCCCGGAATGACGGGCTGTTACTTCTCGTTCGTAAAGATGATCGTGCCTGATGCCGCGAACATGCCGCCGACGCCATGGCAGACCGAAATCTTCGCGTCCTTGACCTGCGCCGGCGCGATGCCGCGCATTTGTCGCACACTTTCCTGCAGCGCGTACATGCCGTACATCCCGGAATGCATGTAGCTCAGTCCGCCGCCATTGGTGTTGAGCGGCAGCTTGCCGCCGGGGCGGGTGTGGCCGTCGGCGATGAACTTGCCGGTCTCTTCATGCGGCATAAAGCCGAGATCGCCGAGGCCGTAGAGCGGCAGATGCGCAAAGGCGTCGTAGATCATCAGATGATCGACGTCCTTGTGAGTGATGCCGGCTTCCCTGAAGGCCGTGGGGCCTGCGATCTTGAAGGCGCGGGAGGAGTTGAACGTCTCCATCTGGCTGACCATCGGCGTTTCCACGCTCTCGCCAGTGCCGAGAATGTAGACCGACTTCTTCGGGAAATCCCTCGCGCGGTCGGCCGAGGTGAGGATCAGCGCGCCGCCGCCGTCAGTGACAAGGCAACATTGCAGCAGGCGGAACGGGTAGGCGATCATCCGCGAGTTGAGGACGTCGGCTACCGTGATCGGGTCCTTCATCATGGCGCGCGGATTCTTAGCGGCCCACTCACGCTGCACGACGGCGACCATGGCGATCTGCTCATGGGTGATGCCGTAGGTTTTCATGTAGCGCAGCACCGGAATCGGGAACATGCTGGGCGGGCCGTAGACGCCGAACGGCGCCTCGAATTGGCCCTGCAGGCTGTCGGCCGGGATCGAGCGCGGCAACTTGCCGATCATCGATTTTCCGCTCTCGGCGTGGGTGATCAGCACGGTCTTGCAGAGACCGGCCTCGATCGCGGCCGCCGCGTGCCGAACATGCAGCATGAACGAGCAGCCGCCGACGGAAGTGCCGTCGACCCAGGTCGGCGTGATGCCGAGATAGTGGGCGATCTGCTGCGGCGTTTCGACTGCAGTGGCGATGCCGTCGATGTCGGACAGCTTTAGCCCGGCATCGGCGACGGCGTTCAGCGCCGCGTCCGCATGCAACTGGATCTGCGACATGTTCGGGATGACGCCGAGTTCGGTGGTCTCTGCAGCGCCGACGACGGCGACCTGGTTTCTGCGCATGGTGCTTAACCCTTCGCCGGACGGAACATGGGAAGGGTGATCTTGTCGTCGAGCTTTTCGAAGGCGACTTCGAGCTTCATGTCGAGCTCGAGCGCTTCCGGCGTCTGCGGACAATCGATGATGTTGCTCATCATGCGCGGACCTTCGTCGAGTTCGACGACCGCGATCGCGTAAGGCGGGGTGAAGCCCGGCGCCGCCGGGCGGTGGTTGATGACGTAACTATAGAGCTTGCCCTTGCCGCTGGCCTTGAAGACGGAAATCTTGCGCGAGGCACAGGAGGGGCAGAACGGGCGAGGCGGGAAATAGACATTGCCGCAGGCGTCGCAGCGCTGCAGGCGCAGTTCGCCGGCCTGCGTTCCATCCCAGAAATGCTGGGTCTCCGGTGTGGGCTTCGGTCGTGCGCGGGCGGGCTCGGCCATGTCGGCAATTTCTCCTTGGGAAGTCGGGCGTCGCCCGCTTGTTACGATCTTGATGCGACATCGACTGTGGGCCGTCAACGGTCCAGCAACAGCGGTGATTGCATGGCTGCATTCCTGCGCATGAGAGCGCTTGTATGCCAAGCCGTCATCGGAGATAGTCCGCGCCACGGTAAATTGCCGGCACACTTCTCAATGGGATGTTTCCGATCCGGAAGCGATCCAGAGCATAGAACAAGAGAGCCATGCCTGACCATCCGACGCTTGCCAGCCTCGCCGCCGATCTCGATGCCGGACGCACCACCGCGCGAAAACTGGTCGAGGAGTGTCTTGCAAGGATTGCCGATCCCGCCGGCGAGGGGGCGCGGACCTTTATCCACGTTGATAAGGACGCTGCAATTGCCGCGGCGGATGCGATGGATCATCTGCGCAACGCGCACGCCGCGCCATCGCCCTATGCCGGCATTCCTGTGTCGATCAAGGACCTGTTCGATATCAAGGGGCAAGTGACCCGCGCCGGCTCGCGCGCGCTGGAGGACTCCGCTCCCGCCGAATCCGATGCGCCGGTGGTCGCGCGGTTGCGCCGGGCCGGCTTCATCGTGATCGGCCGCACCAACATGACCGAATTCGCCTATTCCGGAATCGGCATCAATCCGCATTACGGTACGCCAAAAAGTGTCTTCAATCGCAGTGTCGGCCACGTGCCGGGCGGCTCGTCCTCGGGTGCGGCGGTATCGATCGCCGATCGGATGGCGTACGGCGCGCTCGGCACCGATACCGGCGGCTCCTGCCGGATTCCGGCGGCCTTTAACGGCATTGTCGGCTACAAGCCGACCCAATGCCGCGTGCCGCTCGATGGCGGCGTTCCACTGTCGTCCTCGCTCGACAGCTTTGGGCCGCTGGCGCGCAGCGTGGCTTGCTGCGCGGTGCTGGATGCCGTGCTCGCTGATGAGGACGTGCAGCCGTTACGGCCGCGCCCGGTCAAGGGCATGCGGCTCGCGGTGCCGACCACGGTCGCGCTCGATGACCTTGACGATGTCGTCGCGAAAACCTTTGAGCGCGCCCTTGCCACGCTGTCGCGCGAGGGGGCGCTGATCGAGCGGATCGCGGTTCCGGAATTCGACGATGTCGCCGTCATGAACAGCAAGGGCGGATTTGCCGCGGCGGAAAGCTATGCCTGGCATCGTTATCTGATCGCGAGCAAGGGAAGCATCTACGATCCCCGCGTACAGGTCCGCATCCTCCGAGGCGAAGCCATCAGCGCGGCCGACTATATCGATATCCTGAGCGCGCGCCGCGCGTTCATCGCGCGCACCGAACAGCGCATCGCGCCCTATGACGCGCTGGTATTGCCGACCACCGCCAACGCGCCGCCTGTCATCGCCGACCTCGTCGCCGATGACAAGCTGTTCGCCACGCAGAATCTGCGCGCCCTGCGCAACTGCACGCTGATCAACATGCTCGACGGCTGTGCGATCTCGCTGCCGGCGCATCGCGAAGGCGAGATGCCGGTCGGGCTGATGCTCGCAGCCGCCGGCGGATCGGACTGCCGCATCTTCGAACTCGCGGCCGGAATGGAGGACATCATCCGTGTTTGATCTGACCTTCAACGTCGACGACAAGGGCATGCTGACGCCGCTGACGCTTGCGATCGATCAGGCCGTCATCGCCGGCTGGACCGGACGCGACCCAGTGGCACGCGACAAGCACATCGCCGAACTCGAAGCGCTCGGCATCGCGCCCCCCGCGACGACGCCGATCTACTACCGCTGCTCGGCGCGGCGGATTACGCAAGACGACCGCATTGAGGTCTCGGGCAGCGATTCCAGCGGCGAGGTCGAGTTCGTTCTGATCGGCTGGCAGGGCCGCATCTTCGTCGGCTGCGGCTCCGATCACACCGACCGCAAGGTCGAAAGCTACAGCGTCACGGTCTCGAAGCAGATGTGCGATAAGCCGGTTGCCTCGGTGCTGTGGGAACTCGAGGACGTCATTGCCCACTGGGACCGGCTGATCCTGCGCTCCTGGGCCACGATCGGCGGGGCGCGCGTGCTGTACCAGGAGGGCACGCTCGATGCGATGTTGCCGGTCAAGGACCTGATCGAGCGCGGCTTCGGCGGCAAAGGCCTGCCCGATGGCTGCGCGATGTTCGGCGGCACGTTTGCGGCCAAAGGCGGCATCCGGCCCGCCAGCCGCTTCGAGTTCGAACTGGAGGATCCCGTGCTGAATCGCAAGATCAGCCACGGCTATGATGTGATCCCGCTGCCGGTGCTGGGCTAGCCGTCGTCCCTGCGTTCGCAGGGACGACGTGGCGAGGGTTCGTCGGAAATCGGGTGGCGAAGAGCGCAATGGCTTGCGAGACTAGCCGTCATGAAAGCAACCGCAAAAATTCTCAAGCATCCCGCGTCCTCTGACATCGCCACCCGCGTCGATACCGTCGACTGGGCGCAGGCAACCGCCGACCTCGATGCGCAGGGCTGCGCCGTGCTGAAGGGACTGCTGACGCCGGACGAATGCGCCGCGCTGGCCGCGCTTTATCCCGACGACAAGAATTTCCGCAGCCGGATCGTGATGGGGAGCCACGGGTTCGGCCGCGGCGAATACAAGTATTTCGCCTATCCGTTGCCCGAGCTGATCGCCCAATTGCGGCCGGCGCTGTATGCACGGCTCTGCGGTGTCGCCAATCGCTGGAACGAGACGATGGGAATCGGCATCCGCTATCCCGACCGGCATGAGGCGTTCCTGAAGCGCTGCCACGACGCCGGGCAGACGCGGCCGACGCCGCTGCTGCTGCAATACGGCGAGGGCGACTACAATTGCCTGCATCAGGACCTCTATGGCGAGCACGTGTTCCCGCTGCAGGTTGCGATCCTACTGTCGGAGCCGGGGCGCGATTTCGAAGGCGGCGAGTTCGTGCTGACGGAACAGCGGCCGCGGATGCAGTCGCGGCCAGAGGTGGTTCCGCTCAGGCAGGGTGATGCGGTCGCCTTTGCTGTGCATCATCGGCCGGTGCAGGGGACGCGAGGGCCCTATCGCGTTAACCTCCGCCATGGCGTCAGCCGGATCCGTTCCGGCCACCGCCACACCGTCGGCGTGATCTTCCACGATGCCAAGTGAGTGCGAACTGAGTTGACTGCTGATTTGTTCGAGGCCGTGCCGGATGAGCGGCCGTCACGCGAAGCGATGGCGGAGGGTGCGGTATTGCTGCGCCGATATGCAAAGCCCTTCGAAAACGAAGTGGTCGCGGCGCTCCGCGAGATTATCGCGCAAGCGCCGTTCCGGCGCATGTTCACCCCCGGCGGTCACCAGATGTCGGTCGCGATGACCAACTGCGGCACCGCGGGCTGGGTCACCGATCACAGCGGTTACCGCTACGATGGTTTTGATCCCAATTCAGGCCAGCCATGGCCGGCGATGCCAACTGTCTTCCGTGAATTCGCAGGACAAGCGGCCGCCGCGGGAGGGTTCGATCGTTTCGGGCCCGATGCCTGCCTGATCAACCGCTATGCCCCCGGGGCGCGGATGTCGCTGCATCAGGACAGGGACGAGCAGGATTTTGCCGCGCCGATCGTGTCGGTGTCGCTGGGATTGCCTGCGATCTTCTTGTTCGGCGGCCCAAAGCGCGCCGACAAACCGAAGCGCTACCGGCTCGAGCATGGCGACGTCGTGGTCTGGGGCGGCCCGTCGCGGCTGTTCTTCCACGGTGTGGCGCCGCTCGCCGACGGCGAGCATGCCCTGATGGGCCGCCAGCGCATCAATCTGACCTTTCGCAAAGCGCGGTGATCTTTGCTTCTCGCCTTGTGGGAGAAGGCGGATTAGGGGTTCTCTCCGCGGAGACAGACCCCCATCTGTCTCGCTGCCGCTTCGCGTCCATAGCCGATGCAAAGCATCGGCGTCCTACGGCGGCCGACGGCCGCCTATGCCACCTTCTCCCACAAGGGGAGAAGGGAAGAGGCGTTTCATCGCGGGTTCTCATGGTTTAAGGTTCATGCCGGGGCCGACATGAGCACGACAGAAGCAACGTCCAAAACCACCGCCAACCGCACCGGCGCCTATCTTGCCGTGCTGCAGCTCGTGTTCACGCTGGGCTGGACCACTTACGTCATCTACCTGCCAAAACTCTGCGCCGATGTCGGCATCGCGCCATCAGCCGTCATTCTGATCCTGATGCTGGATCAGGCGATCTTCACCATCACCGACACCGCGATGGGGATTGCCGCCGACAAGATCGCACCGTTCGTCGGCAGGCTCGGCGTGTTCGTGGGCGTGCTCACCGCGATCTCCTGCGCGGCCTTTGTCGCGCTGCCATTCGTGGCCGGCACCGGGCCAGGTGCGCAGGTCTGGCTTATCGCCCTGATTCTGATCTGGGTCGTGACGTCATCGGCCCTGCGCGCGCCGCCGCTGACGCTACTCGGCAAATACGCCGCGCGGCCGGCGATTCCGTTTCTCGCGGCATTGACGATGCTCGGCTATGGTTTGGCGGGCGCGGTCTCGCCCTATCTCGGCGTGGTGCTGCGCAGTCACGACCCGCGGCTGCCCTTCGTGATCTCGGGCGTGATATTGCTGCTCACGACGCTGGCGCTCTCGAAGGTCGAACGCGATCTGGCGCAGGCGCCACCGGTCGCGAAACAACCGGCCGCTCCGGCAAAATCGCTGGGGCCAGTGCCGATGTTCTTCATCGCCTCGATGGTGATCCTGTCGCTTGGCTATCAATTGCATTTTTCCATTAACAGCACGCCGTTCTTCCTCCGGTTTGCCAAGCCGGACGAATTGCCATGGCTGATGCCGGTGTTCTGGATCGGCTTCAACATCGCCATGTTTCCGGCAAGCGCCGTGGTCAAGCACCGCGGCGGACTGGTCGTGATGGGCGCGGCCGGCCTGCTCGGCGCGTTGGCGGTGCTGGGTGCGGAAATGGCCGGCAATCTCAACATGCTGATCGCGGCACAGTTCATCGCGGGTGCTGCGTGGGGCTGCATGCTGATGGCCGCGGTTTCGGCGGCGCTGGCGATAGGCGAGACCGGCGCCGAGGGCAAGGTGGTCGGGCTGGTGTTCTCAGCGCTGGCGCTCGCGACCTTTGCGCGGATGGCGGCGGTGGCCGGCGGCCTGCAGAAGCTGCCGGAATATGCGCCGCTGTTGCATTGGGCGCCGGTGGCGTGCTGGTCGGTTGCAGGTGCGGGGTTGCTGGTGATCGCAGCCTCGCGGATGCAACGCGGTAGGGCGGCGAAGCAGGCCTAAGCGTTCTTCGCCGGATGGATGAACATCCAGGGCGAGACTTCCGAATCCGTCGGCACCTCCACCGAAATCACGTAAGGCCCCCCGTCGGCCAAAGCCTTTTCCAGCGCGGGCCGGAACTGATCGGGCGAAGTTACCCGCGCAGCACCCGCGCCGAACGATTCGGCGAGCTTCACGAAATCCGGATTGACCAGGTCGGACGCCACCACGCGGCCGTCAAAATGCTGGCGCTGGTCGCGGCGCACATTGCCATAGGCATTATTGTTGAACACCAGCGTGACCACGCCGATCTTGAACTGCACGGCGGTCGATAGTTCCTGCACGCCAAACATGAAGCCGCCGTCGCCCGTGATCGCGACCACCGGGCGTTCCGGGTTGGCGACCTTGGCACCCAGCGCGGTGGGGAAGCCGGAGCCGAGCGTGCCTTGATAGCCCGAAGTGATAAAGGTGCGCGGCTCATAGACCGGAAAGCCGTACCAGGAGGCGAAGCCGACCTGGGACAGTTCGTCGGTCACGATCGCATTAGCCGGCAGCACCCCGCGCAAAATGTTGAGATAAGCCATTTGCGGCTGAACCTTCTGGATCTCCTGTTGCGCCGCCGCAGTCGCCTCGCGGATTTCGGCGCGCCGACCGCTGGTCCTGCTATAGCCGGCCTTCTTCACGGCGGCGACCAGATCGGCCGTGCCGGCTTTCGCATCCGCGACCACGGCGGTATCGGATACAAGCCGGCGCATCTCGGCCGGGTCGATATCGATGCGAACGGATTTCAATCCCTTCGGCTGATAGGGCCAGCGGAATCCCGACGCCGGTAACTCCATGCGCGTGCCGATCCCGATCATCAGATCGGTGTTCGGCCACAGTTTGTAGGCCGCAGCCATGTTGAGCCCGAGCTCGTGCGCATTGGAGACGATGCCGCGGCCGCTGCGGAAAGCCACCACAGGTGCATCGATCATTTCGGCGAGTTCGAGAATTTCCTCGCGCGCATGGATCGCGCCGCCGCCGACAAAGATCATCGGCCGCTTGCTATCCTTGATCAGCGCGGCCGCCGCCTTGATCCGGTCGGGATCGGGCTGCGGCGCCGGGAACGGATCGAACACGGATGAGGCGCCGACCTGCGCGCGCTGCGTAAAAATGTCCCACGGCATTTCCAGTGACACCGGACCGCGGCGGCCCGACAGCATCTCCTGAAACGCACGCGACACCGCGGCGGGCGCTGCATCGGGATATTCGATCCGCTCGGCCCATTTCACGAAGGTGCGCAGCGTTGCGAGCTGGTCCGGCATCTCGTGCAGATGGCCGCGGCCCTTGCCGAGAAACGCCGTCGGCACCTGTCCGGTCAGGCACAGCACCGGCTCGTTGCAGCCGAACGCGGTGAGTAGCGCCGCGCTGGCATTGAGCACGCCCGGGCCGGGCACCACGCTGAATACACCAGGTTTGCCCGATGAACGCGCATAGCCAAAGGCCATGTAGCCGCAGGCTTGTTCGTGCCGTGCCCCGATCACCTTCAACTGTGCCTGATGAAAGGCGTCGAACAGACCATAGATCTGCGCGCCGGGTAGCCCGAACACCGTGTCGACGCCATGCGCGACGAGGCTGTTGACGATCGCTTCGCCGCCGGAAGTTGATTTCATGGTTCTGTCCACTCGCTAACGGAATTTGTTAGGCTTCATCGATGACGCCATTTTTGAGCACACCGACGCCCTCGGCTTCAACCTCGACGACATCGCCGGGCTTCAGATAGCGCGGTGGGTCGAACCGCGCGCCGGCGCCGGTCGGCGTTCCCGTCACGATCACGTCGCCGGGCACCAGCGTGGTGAAGGTCGAGAGATAGTTGATCAGATAACGGAAGCCGAAAATCAGCCGCCCGGTGCGGTCGTCCTGCCGCGTCTCGCTGTTGACCTTCGTGGTCAAACGGATGTCCGCGATCTGGCTTTCATCGGTAAAGGGCACGAGCCACGGGCCGAGGCTGCCGGTGGAATCGAAGTTCTTGCCCTGCGTGACGTTGAACTTGGCGTGACGTACCCAGTCGCGGATGGTGCCCTCGTTGCAGAGTGTGACGGCTGCGATGTGGTCCAGCGCATCGCTCTCCCTGATATGCCGGCCGGACTTGCCGATGACCAGCACCAGTTCGCCCTCGTAATCGAGCTGTGCCGAGGCGCGCGGGCGGACCAGCGGCGTGTTGTGACCGACGAAGGAGCGCAGCGTGCGCATGAACATGCTCGGATATTTCGGCGCATCCTGGCCGTCCTTGTATTCGGCGTTGCGGTCCGGGTAGTTGACGCCGATGCAGATGATCTTTTCCGGCGAGGCGATCGGCGGCTGCCATTTGATCGCGTCGAGCGCATAGTCCGGCGGGTGCCGCGCGCCTTCGTCGGCGAGCTTCGTCAGGGCGCCGGCGGCGATGACTTCGCGAAGCGTCGGATATTCCTTTGCGAAGCGCGCCGAGAGATCAACGATGCCGGCATCAGTCACGGCGCCGTATTTTGGCGCGCCGTTGACGATGAAGGTCGCGAGACCGGGAAGGCCCATCCGATCAATCCGCAATTGTGACGTCGGCGACGAAGAGCGGGTCGCGGACCTCCTGGCCTGTAAAAGGCGAACCCTCCTCGAACCAGGAACGCGGCGCCGGTGCACCCCACAGCGTTTGCCGGCGGGGGTCCTTCAGCGACCAGCGCAATGGCTCGTGATCGTGGTCGCCAGTAAAGTAATCACTGGTATAGAGCTCTAGGCGATGGCCGTCCGGGTCCCGGACATAGAGGAAGAACGCATTCGAGATGCCGTGGCGGCCCGGACCGCGCTCGATGTTCTTCAAATAACCGCTGGAAGCCATCACGTCGCAGAGATGCAGGACGTTCATCGCCGTCGGCACCCAATAGGCAAAATGGTGCAGGCGAGGACCGCGGCCGTTGGTGATGGCAAGGTCGTGGACATTGCCCTTGCGGTGCATCCAGGCCGCCGCGATCCGCCCGCTCGGGCCGTCCTCCTCGCCATATTCGGTCAGCCGGAAGCCGAGCCGCGCATAGAAATCGATGGTGCCCTGAACCTCAGGCGCGAAGACGTTGAAATGATCGAGCCGCTGCGGATGGCAACCCTTGTAAAGATCATAGCGCCGCAACAGATGCGGGCGCTTTTCCATCGACGCATAGAGTTCGATCTGGAAACCGGCGGGATCGCTGAACTGCAAGGTGCGGCCCTGGAACGGCTGCTCGGCGAAAGCATAAGCGATGCCGTTCTCGGCAAAGAACGTCGCCGCCTTGTCGAGATCGCCGTCATTGCCGACCTTGAAGCCGAGCCGGTTGCAGGCCGCGTGAGGGGCCTTCCGCAGCACCAGCGAGTGATGCTGATGCTCCTCGCTGCCGCGAAGGTACACCGTCTTGTCGTCACTATCCTCGACATGGAGGCCGACGGTATTTTCGTAGAAGGCGCGGCTCTTGCCGAGATCGACCACATCGAGCACGGCGTGACTGCAGCGGATGATGTTGAAGGGTGGGGTGAAAGTGTGTGTCGGAACGGGCATGTGGTTTCCCTTGATTCGGTTCGTCATTCCGGGATGATGCGAAGCACCAGACCCGGAATCTCAAGGTTCCGGGTTCGATGCTTCGCATCGTCCCGGAACGGCGGTGTCTCAAATCCCCAGTCTCTGAATTTTGTGCGTCCCTCGCGCGAGCGAGACGTGTTTGGTTTCCATGTAGAAGTCGAACGAATAATCGCCGCCGTCGCGGCCGATGCCTGAGGCTTTCATGCCGCCGAACGGCGTCGGCAGATGGCGAACGTTTTCGGAATTGAGCCAGATCATGCCGGCCTCCAGCGCATCCGCGACGCGGAGCGCGCGGCCCATGTCGCCGGTCCAGACATAGCCGGTCAGTCCATACTGCACGCCGTTCGCGATCTCGATCGCGTCCTGCTCGTCCTTGAACGGGATCACGGTCAGGAACGGCCCGAACACTTCCTCCTGCGCCACCCGCATCTTTGAGTGCGCGCCGGTAACGAGCGTCGGCTGCACGTAGTGACCGCCGCCCGGACCGTCATGAGGCTTTCCGCCCACCGCAATGATGGCGCCGTCGTTCCTGGCGACCTCGAAATAGCTGCAGACTTTTGCCAGATGCCGCTCATGGATCAGGGGACCGATCTCGGTGGCGGGATCGAGGGGGTGCCCGACCTTCAGTGCCTTCACCCTTGCGGTCAGCTTTTCGATGAATTTATCGACGATACCTTGCTGGACCAGCAGCCGGCTCGACGAGGTGCAGCGCTCGCCGTTGAGCGAGTAGATCATGAAGACGACGGCGTCGAGCGCGCGGTCGAGATCGGCATCGTCGAACACGATCACCGGGTTCTTTCCGCCGAGCTCGAAATGCACGCGCTTAAGGGTAGGAGCACCCTGCGCCATGATCGCCGAGCCGGTCGCGCTCTCGCCGACGAAACCGATCGCCTTGATGGCGGGATGCTCGGTCAGCGCTTTGCCGGCTTCCTCGCCCATGCCGTGGACCGTGTTTAGCACCCCGTCAGGGAGGCCGGCCTGTTTTGCAAGTTTTGCCAGCAGGTCCGCCGTGACCGGCGACCATTCCGCCGGCTTATGCACGACCGTGCAGCCGGCGGCCAGGGCGGGGGCGATCTTCCAGGTCGACAGCATGAACGGCGTGTTCCACGGCGTTATCACGCCGACGGGACCGATCGGCACCCGGGTCGAGATGTTCCAGTGCTCCTCGCTCGGCATGTTCAGACCATCGCGAGCCTCGGCGCACTTGTCGGCAAAGAAACGGAAATTCTCCGCTGCCCGGATCGCGGCCTTGGCCATGAAGCGATGCGCTTGCCCGGTATCGATGCATTCCAACACCGCAATGTCGTCGGCGTGGTCCTCAATGGCATCGGCGATGCGGTGCAGCAGTTTCTTTCGCGCGGCCGCCGTCATCTCGCGCCAGGACTTGAAGGCGCGGGTTGCCGCGCCCGCGGCGCGTTCGATGTCTTCTGCATTTCCGCGCGCCACCGACGCCAACACTGCGCCATCAACCGGCGACTTCGTCTCAAACGTCTGGCCCGAGACCGACGGTACGTTCTTGCCGCCGATCATGTGCCCGATGCCTTCGCTCTTTAGCTTGGCGAGCAGGGGACCTGCACGGTCGCGGTTGGCCTGAAACATGTCCTTGGGTGTCGCCTTATCCATTGATAGCCTCCACCTTCAGGGCTTCGTGGATGTTGTTGCGTTTCCAGCTTGTTTCCTTGTCGTTGATTTGCATGTCGAACGACAGCGCGAACTTGTTGCTCGCAAACACCGGATCAAGATAGACCGACAACGCCTTGAAAATACGTTCGCCGGCGTTCTTGCGGGTAGCGAGATCGCGGCCCTCGCCAAGCCGCAGCACCAAGTCGAGAAAGCCGTAAGCCTGGCGGCCGTCGGCGATCGCATAATGCTCGCATCTGATCGCGCGGACGCGAATACCGCCGAGCGGGAAGATACCGGTCTCGACCGCCGCCTTGCGGACGAGTTCAACGACCGCGGCCATATCGACGCGGCCGTCGAGATTGGCTGAATATTCGATCGTGAAGTGCGGCATGTTCCGATGACTCCCGCTCTCTTAAGGCATCAGGCGAAGTAGCAACTTACTGAACCGTACGGACCATAATCCGCCTGGATCGTGTCTCCCTTGCGGGTTTCGATCGGCCGGACGAACGAGCCCGCCAGCACCACTTGTCCGGCTTCGAGCGCCAGCCCGTTGGGCGCGATCTTGTTGGCGAGCCAGGCCACTGACGTGGCGGGATGATTGAGGACGCCGGCCGCGAGTCCGGTTTCCTCGAGCTGGCCATTGCGGAAACAGAGCGCGCCGATCCAGCGGAGGTCGGCGTCCATCGGCCGGATCGGGCGTCCGCCCAACACGATCCCGGCATTCGCGGCGTTGTCGGCGATGGTGTCGAAAATCTTCCGCGTCGCCTTGGTCTGCGGGTCGACGCGCTCGACTCGTGTATCGAGGATTTCCAGCGCGGGTACCACGAACTCGGTCGCATTAAGCACGTCGAACATCGTGCAATCCGGTCCCGACAGCCGGGACTTCATCACAAAGGCAAGCTCCGCCTCGGCGCGGGTCGCGATGAAGCGGTCCGACGGCACCAGCCCGCCGTCTGCAAAGAACATATCGTCGAGCAGGATGCCGGAATCCGGCTCATCGATATTGAGCGCGCTCTGCATCGCCTTCGAGGTCAGGCCGACCTTGTGTCCCTTCACGGCACGGCCCTGGGCGACCTTCATCTCCACCCAGGCTTTCTGAATAGCGTAGGCATCCTCGATCGTTATGCCGGGATGTTCGAGCGAAAGCTGGCGGATCTGCTTGCGCGTCTTCTCGGCTTGATCGAGCCGCTCGGCGGAGCTTCGGATGTCGTCTCTGGAAAGCGCCATGGGCGTCCGGCTCGATCAGCAAAAAAGCGGGTGCTGAAATTTGTTTAACATGTTAAGTTATCCGACGCAAACTGATTGATGCTTATTGCGCCGCAAAACTTTATCCTTCGCGGAAACGACGATTCCGGAAGCGGCGGGCCACTGAAAATGTCAGGCAAGAAATCGCCGAACGGATCGCGTTCGGACCAGGAGGGAACGACGGAAGCCCGCCGCATGCCGATGCGCGAATTCTCGCGTTCGCTGCCGATGTCGCTCTTGCGTGCGCGCGAAGCCGTGATGCGCCAGTTCCGTCCATCCTTGCGCAATCATGGGCTGACCGAGCAGCAATGGCGGATTCTGCGCGCGTTGACGGCGGTGGACACTATCGAAGTGACAGAGCTCGCGCGCGTCGCTTTTCTGCTGGGGCCGAGCCTGTCGCGAATCCTGCGCGACCTCGAAGCGCGCGATCTGATTGAGCGGCGCACGGCCAAGGCGGATTTGCGTCGCGGCGAGGTGTCGATCACATCCAAGGGGCTGAAACTGATCGAGGCCGTCGCGCCCACCTCGGAAGCGATCTACGCCGAGATCACCCACCGCTTTGGCGCGGGCAAGCTCGCCGAATTGCAGGACATGCTGGGCGAACTCGAGCGCAGCCTTGCCGCGATGGAGGTAGCGGGTGAGGGCGAGGCCGCAGCCGACGAGTAAGCGCAAATTTGCATGATGCTAGCGGCCCGATGCATAGCGGCGGCGCAAATGATTGCAATCATTTGTCAAATGCGACTGAGGCGGTAGACACGCGCGCGATTTTTCGCTCAAAGTGCCGGCCAAGCCGGTCATCAAAACCGGCGCGGGAGTCGCGAGGCTAGCTGCCCAAACGCAAGCTTCCCTCGTGCAAGGACAGGCTGAAATCCGGACATGGTCACAATAAAAGTCAACAATCTGATCGATTTCGTCGCTGAGGTTTTTTCCCATTCGGAATCCTCGCCTGAGGAAGCCAGGCGCATCGCGACTTACCTCACGACAGCGAATCTCACCGGCCATGACAGCCACGGCGTGATCCGGGTTCCCGTCTACATTCGCTGGAAGAAGACGGGCAACGTCGTTCCCAATCAAACCCCCGAGATCGTGGTCGACACGCCTTCGCTGGCCGTGGTCGATGGCAAGTTCGGCTACGGCCAGACCGTGACGCCGTTCGCAGTGCGGACCGGCATCGAGAAATGCAAGAAGGCGGGACTGTCAGCCATCGCGCTGCGCAATGCCGGCCATATCGGCCGCGTCGGCGACTGGGCGGAAATGGCTGCCGCCGAAGGGTTGGTGTCGGTGCACTTCGTCAACGCCGCAGGCTCGCTGCTGGTCGCGCCTTATGGCGGCGTGCAGAAGCGGCTCTCAACCGCGCCTTATTGCGTCGGCATTCCGCGGAAAGGGCAGGATCCGATCGTGCTCGATTTCGCGACCTCGATCGTCGCCGAAGGCAAGGTGCTGGTCGCCAGCCGCGGCGGCAAGAAACTGCCGACTGGTGCACTCGTTGATGCCGATGGCACGCTGAGCGAGGAGCCATCCGTGCTCTATGGTCCCTACACGCCGGACGGGCCGCGCGATCATACCAAGGGGACGGGCGCGATCCGTGCCTTCGGCGAGCACAAGGGTTCGGGGCTGGCCTTCGTCTGCGAACTGCTCGGCGGTGCGCTGACCGGCACCGGCGCCACCTCGGGCGGCCGGCAGTTCGCCAACGGCATGCTCGCCTTCTATATCGATCCCAAGGTGATCGACACGACTAACTATTTTGACGCTGAAATCTCGCGCTATACGGACTTCATCCGCGAGACGAAACCGATCGCCGGCGTCGAGTCCGTGCTGGTCCCGGGCGATCCCGAAAGGAAGATGCGCGCCGAGCGCACCAGGAACGGCGTGCCGCTGCCTGACGATACCTGGGCTGCGATCGTCAACACCGCCCGCGAGGTCGGTGTCAGCGAGGCCGCCATTCAACGCGCCATCAGCTAATCAACTCCACGAGTTCCAACAATTGCAACGATCACAAAGGGAAAGCGATCAATGGCAACCAACAACGTCAAGAAAGTATGGGCCTCGGGCAAGGCCGTGGTGAACGCGTGGCTCGCGATCCCGTCCGGCTTTTCGGCCGAAGTGATCGCGCAATGCGGCTTCGACAGCGTCACCGTCGACATGCAGCACGGCGTGCAGGATTACCTCTCGATGGTTCAGTGCTTTCAGGCGATGAACGGTCACCCGGTGACGCCGATGGTCCGCGTGCCCTGGAACGAGCCCGGCATCATTGGCAAAGTGCTCGACGGCGGGGCCTATGGCGTGATCTGCCCGATGATCAATACCCCGCAGGAAGCCAAGAACCTGGTCCAGTACGCCAAGTATCCGCCGAAGGGCACGCGCTCGAACGGCCCAATCCGGTCCGGCATGTACGGCTCGGCCGGTTCTTACCAGCAGACGGCGAACGACGAGATCGTGCTGTTGCCGATGATGGAGACCAGGACGGCGGTCGAGAACATGGAATCCATCCTCGATGTCGAGGGCATCGACGGCGTCTATATCGGCCCGTCCGACCTCGGCTTCTCCTATGGCCTGGTGCCGAAGCTCGACCGCGATGAGCCGGAAATCCTCAAGATCTACGAGAAGATCGTCAAGGAATGCGGCAAGCGCGCCCTCAATCCCGGTATCCACTGCTCCGGCGCCGAGGGCGCGGTGCGCGCCATCAACATGGGGTTCAAGCTGGTGACGCTGTCGAACGAGAGCGGCTTGATGATGACCTACGCCAAGATGCAGGTGAACCAGACGAGGAAGGATTCCGGCGGCAAGGCTTAGAACGCCCTCGTGTCCCGGATGCGGTGCAGCGTTGTAACGCTGCTCCGCAGAGCCGGGACCCAACCTTACGGCGGCAGTGCGTAGGCCCCGGATCAGCAGCGCACCGTAGGAGTCGCGCGAAGCGCGATCCCGAACGCGCTGCGCAGCATCCGGGGCACATAGCTAGACACCGAGGAGACACCACAATGACCACCCCGGCACCCGTGATCCGCCTGCATCCCGACGACGGCGTGCTGATAGCGCGCGCAAGCCTTCCGCCGGGCATGGTGGTGGCCGACGGCGTCACCACCGTCGAGCGAATACCGGCGGGCCACAAGGTCGCGATCAGGCCGATCGCCGTAGGCGAGCCGGTGCGTCGCTATGGCCAGATCATCGGTTTTGCCACCCGGCCGATCGCGTCGGGCCAGCATGTGCACACCCACAACTGCGGCATGGGCGATTTCGCCAAGGACTATGCCTATGGCGTTGACGTCAAGCCGGTGCCGAATTTCGATCTGCCCGCGACTTTCGACGGCATCCGCCGCGCCGACGGACGGGTAGCGACGCGCAACTATATCGGCATCCTCACCTCGGTGAACTGCAGCGCCCATGTCGCCGGCATCGTCGCCGACATGTTCAAGAAAAACCCCTTTACTGGCGACAACCCGCTGGCCGATTTTCCGAACGTCGACGGCGTCGTCGCGCTGACCCACAAGACCGGTTGCGGCATGACGCAGGACGAACCTTTGGCGCTGCTGCGGCGGACGCTCGGCGGTTACGCGCGGCATGCGAATTTTTCCCATGTGGTCGTGCTCGGGTTGGGCTGCGAGGTCAACCAGATCGGCGGGCTGATGCAGGAGCAAAAACTCGCCGGCCGCCTGCGCGCGATGGACATCCAGGAAGTCGGCGGTACCCGCAAGACGGTGGAAGCCGGCATTGCCTTCGTGAAGGAGGCGCTGTCCGACGCCAATAAAGTGAAGCGCGAGAAGGTCGCAGCCAGCGAACTGACGGTAGCGCTGCAATGCGGCGGCTCCGATGGCTACTCCGGCGTCTCAGCCAATCCGGCGCTGGGTGCTGCGAGCGATCTGCTCGTGCGCCACGGCGGCACCGTGATTCTCTCGGAAACGCCCGAGACCTACGGGGCCGAACATCTGCTGACCCGGCGCGCGGTGAGCCGCGAAGTCGGCGAGAAACTCGTCGGATTGATGCGCTGGTGGGAGGAATACACCAGGCGTGAAGGCGCCGAGATGAACGCCAATCCGAGCCCGGGCAACAAGGCTGGCGGCCTCACCACGATCTTGGAAAAATCGCTGGGCGCGATGGCCAAGGCCGGCAGCACCAATCTGGTCGACGTGCTCAACTATGCCGAGCCGATCACCAAGAAAGGTTTTGTGTTTATGGACACGCCTGGCTACGACCCGGTCGCAGCCACGGGCCAAGTGGCGGGCGGCGCTAACTTGGTCTGCTTTACCACGGGGCGCGGTAGCGTGTTCGGCTGCAAACCCGCGCCCTCGATCAAGCTTGCGACCAACACGCCGATGTACAAGCGCATGGAAGACGACATGGACGTCAATTGCGGCACCATCCTGGATGGCGAGGAAACCGTGCAGCAATGTGGCCAGCGCATTTTCGACCTGATGCTGAAAACGGCGTCCGGCCAACCGACCAAGAGCGAAAGCTTCGATTTCGGCGGCGCCGAATTCGCGCCCTGGGTGCTTGGGGCTACCATGTAAGGGGTTGTTCGTCATTCCGGAGCGATGCGCAGCATCGAACTACGGTGCGCAATTGCGCACCTGAGAATCTCGAGATTCCCCGATGCGCAATTGCGCATCTGAGGTCTGGTCCTTCGGAATCATCCCGGAATGACGACGTCAAACATCCGCACTTCCCATAGGCACGCCGTGCCCGTTGTTAGTGCTTGATCCCATCCGGAACCGGTGTTCTGCTTAAAAAAGCCGCTGGAGTCTCCGGTCCGTGTCGATCTTCGTCGCACTACACCATGTCACGCACTACAAATACGACCGGCCGATCGACCTCGGCCCGCAGACTGTTCGCCTGCGCCCGGCGCCGCATACGCGCACGCCGATCCTGAGCTATTCGCTTAAAGTCACGCCATCCAATCATTTCGTGAACTGGCAGCAGGATCCGCAGGGCAACTGGCTGGCGCGATTCGTGTTTCCGGAGAAGGCGATCGAACTGAAGATCGAAGTCGACTTCACCGCGCAGATGACGGTGGTCAATCCCTTCGATTTCTTCGTCGAGCCCTACGCCAACTCCTTTCCGTTCCAGTACACAGCCGATCTCAAGACCGAACTCGCGCCCTATCTCGTCACCGCGGAGCAGGGACCGTTGTTCGCGGCTTACTTAAAGGAGATTCCGCGCGAGGCCGAGAGCACCGTTAATTTCCTGGTCGAGCTCAACGCGCAGCTTCAGAAGAAGATCAAGTATGTCATCCGCATGGAGCCGGGTATTCAGACGCCGGAAGAGACGCTGGCCTGCGGCTCCGGATCGTGCCGCGACTCGGCTTGGTTGTTGATCCAGATTTTTCGCCACCTCGGCCTCGCGGCGCGCTTCGTCTCAGGCTATCTCATGCAGTTGCGTCCCGACATCGATCCGGTCGAAGGCCCACGCGAGGTCGAAAGCGATTTTACCGATCTGCACGCCTGGGCGGAGGTCTATCTTCCCGGCGCCGGCTGGATCGGGTTCGACGTCACCTCGGGCATGCTGACGGGCGAGGGGCACATTCCCGTCGCCGCCACGCCGCACTACCGCTCGGCAGCGCCGATCTCGGGCAGCGCCGGCTTCGCCAATGTCGAATTCGGCTTCGAGATGAGCGTCAAACGCATCCGCGAGGCGCCGCGGATCACGCGGCCGTTCTCCGACGAATCCTGGGCGCGTCTCGATCGTCTGGGCGAGCAGGTCGATGCCGATCTCCAAGCAGACGATGTGCGGCTGACCATGGGCGGCGAGCCGACCTTTGTCTCCGTCGACGATCTGGAATCGCCGGAATGGAACATTGCCGCCATCGGCCCGACCAAGCAGGCGTTGGCGGATGAGCTGATTCGAAAGTTGCGTGCGCGTTTCGCGCCGGGCGGGTTACTGCATTACGGGCAGGGCAAATGGTATCCGGGCGAAAGCCTGCCGCGCTGGGCCTTCGGCCTTTACTGGCGCAAGGACGGCGTGCCGATCTGGAAGAATGCCGATCTCATTGCGAAGATCGAAAACCCTCACAAAGCCGATATCGCCGACGCCCGGCAACTGATGGAAGGCGTCGCGAAGCGGCTCGGCCTCGATAATGAGTATCTGATGCCGGCCTATGAAGACCCCGTGCATTGGCTGCAAAAGGAAGCAGCACTTCCGGTCAACGTCGACCCCGGCGACTCCAAGCTGTCCGATCCCGAAGAACGATCACGCATGGCGCGGGTATTCGATGAAGGGCTCGATAAGCCAAAAGGATTCGTGCTGCCGATCCAGCATGCGGACGCCGATGGTCCAGGCTGGATCAGCGAGCGTTGGCAGCTTCGGCGGACCCATTTGTTTCTGATACCGGGCGATTCCCCGCTAGGGCTCCGGCTGCCGATGGCGTCGCTGCCGCATGTTCCGCCGGAAGAATATCCTTATGTCGTCGAGCAGGATCCGATGGATGCGCGGCTGGAGCTGGCGGCCGAAGACAAGGATGCCACCGCGGGAGGCGTGCCAACAAAGCCTGTGCAGAAACCAAAACCCAAACCCAAGCCGGTGCGCACGGCAGCCTCAGTCGAAATCCGCGACGGCGCGTTGTGCGCCTTCATGCCGCCGGTCGAGAAGCTCGAACACTATCTCGACCTGATCGCAGCGGTCGAGGCGACGGCCGAAGAGTTGCAAATACCGGTTCACGTCGAAGGCTATGGGCCGCCCTATGATCCGCGCATCGAGGTGATCAGGGTGACGCCCGACCCCGGCGTGATCGAGATCAACGTCCAGCCGGCGCAAAACTGGCGCGAGGCGGTCGACATTACCTTCGGCCTCTATGAAGACGCCGCCAAGATACGCCTCGGCGCCAACCGTTTTCTCGTCGATGGGCGCCATACCGGTACCGGCGGCGGCAACCATGTCGTGGTTGGCGGTTCGACGCCGCAGGATTCACCGTTCCTGCGCCGCCCTGATCTGCTCAAGAGCCTGGTGCTGTACTGGCAGCGCCATCCGTCGCTGTCCTATTTGTTTTCCGGCATGTTCATCGGCCCAACCAGCCAGGCGCCGCGCATTGACGAGGCACGCCATGACGGACTTTATGAGCTGGAGATCGCGCTGGCGCACGTGCCGTCGCCCGATGTCGAGGCCCCGCTATGGCTGGTCGATCGGCTGTTCCGGCATATCCTCGTGGATATCACCGGCAATACCCATCGCGCCGAAATCTGCATCGACAAGCTCTATTCGCCCGATGGCCCGACCGGCCGCCTCGGGCTGGTCGAATTCCGCGCGCTCGAAATGCCGCCTGATCCCAGGATGTCGCTGGCGCAGCAGCTTCTAATCCGCGCGCTGATCGCAAAGCTCTGGCGCGAGCCGCAGCAGGGCAAGTTCGTACGCTGGGGCACCGCGCTGCACGATCGCTTCATGCTGCCCCATTTCCTGTGGGAGGATTTTCTGGGCGTGCTCGATGAGCTCAGGCAATCCGGCTACGGGTTCTCGCCGGAATGGTACTCCGCCCAGCTCGAATTCCGCTTTCCGGTGTTCGGTCGCGTCCACCACGGCGGTGTCGCGCTGGAACTGCGCCAGGCGTTGGAGCCCTGGCATGTGCTTGGTGAGGAGGGCTCGGCCGGCGGCACCGTGCGCTATGTCGATTCTTCCGTGGAGCGTCTGCAGGTCAAGGCCTCAGGTTTTATCGAAGGCCGCCACGTCGTGACCTGCAACGGCAGGCGGATGCCGATGACACCTACCGGCCGCTCGGGCGAGGCGGTCGCCGCCGTCCGCTTCAAGGCCTGGCAGCCGGCCTCGGGGCTGCATCCGACCATCCCGGTTCACGCGCCGCTGACGTTTGACTTGATTGATAGCTGGAACGGCCGCTCGCTCGGCGGCTGCGTCTACCACGTCGCCCATCCCGGCGGTCGCAACTACGACACCAAGCCGGTCAATTCCTACGAGGCGGAAGCGCGGCGGTTGGCCCGGTTTCAGGATCACGGCCACACCCCTGGCCGAATCGAGCCGCCGCCCGAGGAACGCACAATTGAATTCCCTTTGACGCTCGACTTGAGGACGCCGCTCCTGATCTAATCGGGAGCGACGATCTCGGGGAATCGGAATGTCAGGCCAAGGCAGCAATCAGGAGAGCAAGGCCCGTCCGGGTCAGCGCCGGATGGCGCAATGGACGCGCGATTATGCGCGGCTGCCCGGCATTCCCGACGAATATATCGGGCCTGACGGAGCGCCGCGGGCGGCCTGGGCCCGTTTCTTCGATGCCTTTGCGGCGCTTTCACCTGTTGATATCGAGCGGCGTTTCGCCTCCGCTGACCGCCATCTGCGCGAGGCCGGCGTCACCTATCGCGCGCCCGGCGAAACCGCCGACCGGCTGTGGCCGCTCAGCCATCTGCCGCTGATTATCGACGAGGCCGACTGGCAGCAACTGACCTCGGGCATCGCGCAGCGCGCCCAATTATTGGAAATGATCCTGCGCGATCTCTATGGCGAGGGCCGGCTGGTCACCGAGGGCGCGGTACCCGCGGCCGCGATTGCCGGCAGCAACGAATATCTGCGCGCCGTCTGCGGCGTCAAACCGCCCGGCGGGCGTCATCTCCATTTCTATGCCGCCGATGTCGGTCGCGGCCCGGACGGGCGCTGGTGGGTGCTGAACGACCGCACCCAGGCGCCGTCGGGCGCCGGTTACGCGCTGGAAAATCGCCTGGTGCTGTCGCGCGCTTTTTCCAATCTCTACAAATCGATGAACGTCGAGCGCGTCGCGCCGTTCTTCGAGGCGTTCCGCGATTCGCTTCGGGCCAGCGCCGACCGCGATGAGCCGCGGATCGGCTTGCTGACGCCGGGGGCCTTCAGCGAAACCTATTTCGAGCACGCCACACTGGCGCGCTATCTCGGCTTTCTCCTGGTCGAGGGCGACGATCTCGCCGTCAGCGGCGACCGCATCCATATCCGCACCGTTGCCGGGTTGAAGCGGCTCGATGTGCTGCTGCGCCGGGTCGATTCCAATTTTCTCGATCCGCTCGAGCTTGATGCCTCGTCGCATCTCGGCGTGCCCGGCCTGATCGACGTGCTGCGCAAAAACGGCGTCGTCGTCGCCAATATGCCGGGCTCCGGCGTGCTGGAGGCGAGGGCACTGCTCGGATTCCTGCCGAGCCTGTGCCGGCGCCTGCTTGGCGAGAATCTGATCATGCCGCACATCGCGACCTGGTGGTGCGGCCAGAAATCCGCGCGCGAGGAAGTGCTGTCGCGGCTGGAGGATTTCGTCATCGAGGGTGCCTATGGCCGCGTCGTTCCGGGCTTTTCCAGCCATGCGCCGGTCCTCGCTGGCGAGCTGCCGGCAGCCGAGCGCGACCGGCTCCGGCAGGCGATCACCGACCGCGGCATCGACTATGTCGGACAGGAACTGGTGCGCCTGTCGACCACGCCGGTGTGGGAGCAGGGCCGGATCACGCCGCGCCCGTTCGTGCTCCGGGTGTTTGCCGCAGCGACTCCGCAAGGCTGGACCATCATGCCTGGCGGTTTCTGCCGGATTGCCGAAAAGGGGGATGCCCGTGCGGTGTCGATGGGTGACGGCGTGCGGTCGGCAGATGTCTGGGTAGTATCCGACAAGGCCGTAGCGTCGGCGACGCTGTTGCCTGGCGCCGACACTGTGCGGATCAGGCGGATCGCCGGCGTGGTGCCGAGCCGTGCCGCGGACAATTTGTTCTGGCTCGGCCGCTATCTCGAGCGCGCCGAGGCGACGCTGCGGCTGATCCGCGCGCTCGGCACCTCGACGCGCGATCCGGCCAAGGGAGTGTCAACCGCGCTGCATTCGATCGAGCGTATCCAGCGGATTCTAGTGACCTGGGGCGCCACCTCGCAGACGACGCGGACCAACCCGGCGCGGGTGATCGCCGAGGCGCTGCAGAGCGAGGAGAAGTTCGGTTCGGCGCTTTCATTGGTGCGATCGGTGCAGCGCACTGCGAGTTCGCTGCGCGAGCGGCTGTCGCCCGACGCCTGGCATATCATCACTGAGATGGTGGAACGCCTTGCGCTGCAGGTCGACGATGACGACAGCATTGTCAGTGCCGCCGAACTGACGCTGCAGGAGTTGGCGAGCCTTGCTGGTCTTGCGCAGGAGAACATGAACCGCGCCGCCGGCTGGCGCTTCCTCGACATGGGCCGCCGCGTCGAGCGCGCCATCAACACCGCGCGGTTGGCGCGGCAGTTCGCCTATGACGAAGCGGGCGAGGAAGACCTCGACGTGCTGTTGACGCTGGTGGATTGCCAGATCACCTACCGCTCGCGCTATCTGGTCGGGCCGGCGCTGGCGCCGGTGCGCGACCTCGCCGTGCTCGACCCTTATAATCCACGCTCGGTCGCCTTCCAGGTCGCAGCACTCAACGACCACATCGCGGCGCTGCCAAGCCTGAAGGAACACGGCTTGATTGAGCGGCCACAGCGGCTGGCCGTGGCGCTGCAGGCGACGCTGACGACGGCGGAGGCCGCCACGCTTGATGTCACAACCTTGTTCGCGCTCGAACAGTCTCTGCTCAATCTCGCCGACGCAATCGGCCTGCATTATTTCCCGCACGGGCCGCATGCGAGCCGGCCGGAGAAGCTGACAGGCCTTGCGTGATCTACGACATCCGTCACGTCACGACTTACGCCTACGAGAGCCCGGTGAGCTTTGCGCGGTGCTCCCTGCGGCTGGAGCCGCGGAGCGGCGACGGACAGCAATTGATTTCCCACGCGGTCGAGATCCGGCCGCGGCCGGCCGCGCGCACGGTGCGGCAGGACTTTTTTGGAACCCATACCGAGAGCGTGCTGATCGAGACTGCGCATCGCAATTTGCGGATCGATTCCCGTTCGCGGGTTTCGGTCTCGCGTCAGGCGCCTAGTCGCGCGGCACCCAGCCCGCCGTGGGAGCGCATCCGCGACGTGGCCTTCGAGGCTAGCAGCCTCGGCCCGGCCTCGCCGGTCGGATACGTCTTTGCAAGCTCGCTGGTGCCAGTACTGGCGCCGCTCACCGCCTATGCCGCGCCAAGCTTCCCGCCGGGCGGCGGCGTCCTCGCAGGCGCCCTCGACCTGATGCGCCGCATCCGCGGCGATTTCAGGTACGACCCCAAGGCGACCGTGATTTCGACGCCGCTCAGGGAAGTGTTCGAGAAGCGCCACGGCGTCTGCCAGGACTTTGCCCATGTGATGATTGCGGGCTTGCGCGGGCTCGGCCTGCCGGCGGCTTATGTCAGCGGCTATCTGCGCACCATTCCCCCCGCCGGCCAGCCGCGCCTGCAGGGCGCCGACGCCAGCCACGCCTGGGTTTCAGTCTGGTGCGGCGCCGAGCTCGGCTGGATCGGGTTCGATCCCACCAACGACCTCCTGGTCGAGGATGATCACATCATCCTGTCGATCGGCCGAGACTTCTCCGACGTCTCGCCGGTCGACGGCATCATCGTCGGATCGCCCAAGCAGAAGCTCAACGTCGCGGTGGACGTGCTCGTGGTGGAGTAGGTCGAATGGCGGCCGCGGGGAAACTGCGCTCCCTCTCCCGCTTGCGGGGAGGGCTGGGGTGGGGGGCCGCCGCGAGTCACAACGTTCGTGTGGAGAGAGTTTCCCCACCCGCATCGCATCTTGCGATGCGATGCGACCTCCGCAAGCGAGAGGTTAAAGCCACTGCGCCGACAGAGCTCAGGTACCTGTCTTGCGCATCTGCTCGGACGAATCCGCGCGCAGATTGCGGAAGAATTTTTCGACCTCACGGGACAGCGTCTCGGCGGTCGCGGTCAGTTCGCTGGATGCGGTGAGAACGGAAGCCGCTGCCGTGCTGGTCGTGCCGATGGCGTCGCTGAGCGAGCCGATGTTGACCACCAGCGTTCCGTTGCCCTGCGCCGCCAATTGCGCATTCGACGATATCTCGCGGGTTGCCGAATCCTGCTGCTCGATCGCGCTGGCAATGATGGAAGTTACCTCGTTGATCTCGCGCACCGCGTTGCCGATCTCACGCACCGCTTCGACGGAGGTTTTGGTCGACGTCTGGATCAAGCCGACGTTCTGGCCGATTTCGGCGGTCGCCTTGGCGGTCTGCTCGGCCAGCGCCTTGACCTCGTGGGCGACCACGGCGAAGCCGCGGCCGGCATCGCCGGCTCGCGCGGCTTCGATGGTCGCGTTGAGCGCCAGGAGATTGGTCTGCTCGGCGATCGCCTGGATCAGGTTGAGCACGCCGTCGATGCGCTGGGTCGCAGCCGCCAGCCCCTCGATTTCGGCGACCGATTTCTCGGTGCGCTGGCCCGCCTGCTCGACGGCGCTGGCCGATTGGCGCACCTGGCGGCCGATTTCCTCGACCGACGCGGAAAGCTCCTCGGCGGCGCTGGCGACGGCAGAAACGTTGCTGGACGCCTGCTCGGTCGCGCTCGAAGCGGCCACCGCGCGTCCGTTCGCATCCGACGCGACGCTGGCGATGGTCTGCGCGGTGCCGCGCATCGCGGTCGCATTGTCGGTGACCGCGCGCAGCACGCCGCCGATCGCTTCCCGGAAGGCATCGACCGAGGCTTCGATATGGCGGGTGCGCTCGTCGCGCGCTTTTGAATCCTCGAGCACCTGTGAATTGAGGTTGCGGTTGTGATCCATTGCTTCCTGGAAGATCTTGATGGCGCGGGCGAGTGCGCCGATTTCGTCGGCGCGTTCGGTATGCGGAACCTCGACGCCCTCGGCGCCGTCGGCGACTTGTTTGATGGTGGACGTGATGATCGAAAGCGGACGGGCAATCGAGCGCGCGATGATCAGGATGCCAATGACGACCACCGCCAGCGCCATGACGCCGAGGGCGGTCAGCACAAAAGCCATCGTGTGGTTGGTATCGGTTTGTTGCGCCAGCTTCTTGCTGCGTTCGGCATAGACCTTGGAAAGCGCCTCGAGATCCTTGTTCAGCGCGGTGCGCACTTGGCGGTTGGCGTCGTTGTCGCCCCATTCACGTCCGGCAGCCCCGTTGATCTCGACGCCGCGGCGAACCAGTTCCTTGCGGAAGTCGACGAACTGTTCGATGCGCTTCTTGAAGGTAGCGAACTGCTGGGCGTCATCGGCCTGAACCAACGCTTCCCAGCTCTTGACTACGTCGAGAATGCGCTCATTGAACTTGAGCAGTCCATCGCCGTATTTCTTCACCACCGCCGGTTCGCTCGACATGTAGATGCCGCGGGATTCCATCACGACCGCATAGACCAGCGAATTGATGCGCTCGACATTGAGCGCGGCGCGGCTGGCGATCGAGACCGCTTCGGTGAGTTCGGCGTTCTGGCGGGTGTTGTAGTCGGACAAGGCCGTGATCGCGGCGACGAGCACGGCGACCAGCGCGAAAATCGAATACAACTTGGCTGCAAGCGAAAACCGGAATGCCATGGCGCCACCAAAACGAGTGCGGTATTTGCAATTCAGCCGTATCGGCACGCGGTGTGGATCCAGCGAATGCCGTCAGCTTGGATAAAGTGTGCTGAATTTTGATGGAGAATGTCTTAACGCGCGAAGTTCATCAGGCTGCAACCAATACTAATCATCAAATTGTTTCAGGTAGTTACGGGATTAGAGCGGACGGGCCGCGCTGGGAAAATTCGCCAGCACTGCGCGACTGGAACGGGCGCAGCCATGCCGGTGCAATTGCAGGTGGCTGTTGCGGAAGACGACGCCGGTCCCTGGACCACCCAGCCAGACGAACGGGGCCCGCCATGACGGGCAACCCCGCGCTCGGCGCACGTCAATCTGTCACGGCAACCCCACAACCGAAAGTAGCTTCAGCCAGCTTCCGCCATCGAGAAGGCTTCTCACCAAGCGCAATCCGCTTGGGCAAGCATTTCTGCAGCGAATCAAGTTAGACACCGAGCAAGGCGACAGAACTTGGTCGAGTTGGTCTTGCCGGGCGGCAACAATCGGTCGCTCCAATCGTCATGTGACGTCTGCAGAAGACGCCACTCTTTCGCTTATCCGTGAGAATTGGGACTCATGACTCAAAGTGTCGCCTTGCCGGGCAATCTCGATCTGTATCTTCACGTGCGCGTGCTGATCGCCCTGATCCTCGGGCTCAGCGTCACGCGTTTGGTCAGTGGCATCGCGGCGTTGGTCCAGCACCCCGGTCGCTACCCGATCTGGCCTGTACATCTTGGCTGGGTCGCCTGGGCGCTCCTGAACGTGGTCACGTTCTGGTGGTGGGAGTTTCGGCTGAGCCACATCCAGCAGTGGACGTATGGACTTTACTTCTTCGTCTGCGTGTACGCATCGATGTATTATTTCCTGAGCGTCCTGCTTTTCCCGCAGGATCTCGACGAATATAACGGTTACGAGGACTACTTTCTCTCCCGCCGCCGCTGGTTCTTTGGCTTTGCCGCGCTTACGGAATCGCTCGATGTGGTCGATACCTGGATAAAGGGCGAAGCGCATCTGCGATCGCTCGGACTGGAATATCTCATCGCCACTGGCGCATTCGTATTGCTGTCCGCGGCAGCCGCGAGAACGCGCAACCCGAAATTCCACATGCTGTTTGCGCTCAGCGCGGTGGTTTATGAGATAAGCTTTTCGATCCGCCATTTTGGTACGCTGGATTAGTCAAGGGCGGGACGCCAATGGCTGGTCCCGTCCACCGCCACAGTCTCGAGCGGATTGACGCCCGGATGATGCCGACATTCCCGCTGATTGCGGCCTGTGGCCTTGGCTGTCCGCCCGGCATAGATTAGCCAGGCAACGGAGCGGGTACGGCGCAGGAGGGTCAGCATGGTCTATCGGCAGATCATTGGTGCCACCACCTATGCGTTCGACGGTTTGCGCGAACTGCTCGCCAAGGCGACGCCGCCGCGATCCGGCGACCGTCTTGCTGGCGTAGCGGCCGATAGCGCGGAACAGATGATCGCAGCGCGAATGGCGCTCGCCGACGTGCCGCTGAAGCATTTCCTCAACGAGGCTGTCATCCCCTATGAGGATGATGAGGTCACCCGGCTGATCATCGACAGCCACGATGCCCCGGGTTTTGCGGCCATATCGTCGCTGACCGTCGGCGGCTTCCGCGACTGGCTGCTCTCCGATGCCGCAACAAGCGAGTCTTTGGCGAAGGTCTCGCGCGGCATCACTCCGGAAATGGCCGCCGGCGTCTCCAAGCTGATGCGCAACCAGGACCTGATCCTCGTTGCCAAGAAATGCTCCGTGACCTCGGCCTTTCGCAACACCATCGGCCTGAAGGGCCGGATGAGCGTGCGGCTGCAGCCCAACCATCCCTTCGATGATGCCAAGGGCATTACCGCTTCGATCCTCGACGGCATCCTCCTGGGATCGGGCGATGCCTGCATCGGCATCAATCCGGCCACCGACGATCCAGCCGTGATCGGCGAGTTGCTGCGGCTGCTCGACGGTATCATCTCGCGGCTGCAGATACCGACGCAGGGCTGCTTGCTCACGCATGTCACCACGACGCTTGGGTTGATCGGGCAGGGCGCGCCGGTCGATCTGGTATTCCAGTCGATCGCGGGAACGGAGGCTGCCAATCGCAGTTTTGGTGTGGATCTCGCGCTGCTGCGCGAGGCGCGTGAGGCGGGGCTGTCGCTTCGCCGCGGCACGGTCGGCAACAATTTGATGTATTTCGAGACGGGGCAGGGCTCGGCACTCTCGGCCAATGCCCATCACAATGTCGACCAGCAGACATGCGAGGCGCGGGCTTACGCGGTGGCTCGTGCCTTCGACCCGCTGCTGGTCAACAGCGTCGTCGGTTTCATCGGTCCGGAATATCTTTACGACGGCAAGGAAATCATCCGCGCAGGCCTTGAGGACCATTTCTGCGGCAAGGTGCTCGGCCTGCCGCTCGGGGTCGACGTCTGCTACACCAACCATGCCGAAGCCGACCAGGACGACATGGACAATCTGCTGACGCTACTGGCCGCCGCCGGCGTCACCTTCATTATGGGCGTGCCGGGCGCCGACGATGTCATGCTGAACTATCAGTCGACCTCGTTCCACGACGCGCTCTACGTCCGGGACCTCTTCGGGTTGAAGCGAGCGCCGGAGTTCGACGATTGGCTGGTCCGCTCAGGCCTCGCGGACGGCGACTTTCGACTTGCCGGCAACCCGGCCCTGCTGCCCGAATTTGCCTCGCGGCTGATAGCCTGAGCCCCGGCCTGCAGATTTTCGTGCAACCAATTGAACCCGCTGCGAGTTAGGTCTGACTGTCACAATGTTGAAGAATTTCTGGCCCAGCTTTCAATGTCGTGCTTAAATTCATGTCAGCCTTGAGGAAATTTGATGAGAGCTGAAGGCATCGGAACGGTACGGCGTATCCTGTGCGTCTTCCCGCGCTATACGTCTTCTTTCGGTACATTCGAGCACGCCTATTCCCTGACCGACGGCGTGCAGGCTTTCATGCCACCGCAAGGCCTGTTGCTGATCGCGGCCTACCTCCCGGCGAACTGGCCGGTCCGCTTCATCGACGAGAACATTCGCCCCGCCTCGAAGGAAGATTTCGAATGGGCGGAGGTTGTGTTCGTCAGCGGCATGCACATCCAGCGCCAGCAGATGAACGACATCTGCCGCCGCGCTCATGCGTTCGATCTCGCAGTGGCGATCGGCGGACCGTCGGTGAGCGCCTGCCCGGATTACTATCCCTCGTTCGACTATCTCCATGTCGGCGAACTCGGCGACGCCACCAATGAGCTGATCGAACGGCTGGCGCGCGACCCCTCGCGCCCCGCGCAGCAGGTGGTGCTGGCGACCAAAGATCGGCTGTCGATGACCGAGTTTCCGATACCGGCCTACGAGCTGGCGGAAGTGAAAAAATATCTGCTCGGCAGCATCCAGTATTCAAGCGGTTGTCCCTATCAGTGCGAGTTCTGCGACATCCCAGGGCTCTATGGCCGCAACCCGCGTCTGAAGACGCCTGAACAGATTGTCGCCGAACTCGACAAGATGCGCGAATGCGGCATCACCGATACGGTCTATTTCGTCGACGACAATTTCATCGGCAACCGCAAGGCCACGCTGGAATTGCTGCCGCATCTGATCGAATGGCAGAAGAGGACGGGCTATGTCGTGCGACTGGCCTGCGAGGCGACGCTGAACATCGCCAAGCGGCCCGAGATCCTCGAGAAAATGCGCGAGGCGATGTTCGTCACCGTGTTCTGCGGCATCGAGACGCCCGATCCCGACGCGCTGAAGGCGATGCACAAAGACCACAACATGATGGTCCCGATCCTCGAAGGCATCCAAACCATCAATTCCTACGGCATGGAGGTCGTCTCCGGCATCATCATGGGTCTCGACACCGACAAGCCGGGTACGGCGGACGCACTGCTCAATTTCGTCGATGAATCGCGGATTCCACTGCTAACGATCAATTTGTTGCAGGCGCTGCCTAAGACGCCGCTGTGGGACCGGCTGGAGCGCGAAGGTCGGCTGGTCAATGACGACGACAGCCGCGACTCCAACGTCGAATTCCTGATGCCCTACGACCAGGTTATTAGTTCCTGGAAGCGATGCATGGAGATCGCCTATCAGCCCGAGAAGCTCTACGCGCGCTACCAGTATCAATGCGACTACACCTACGCCAACCGGATCAAGGTGCCGGTCGCGCCTGAAATGAAGACTTGGCCCAACATCAGGCGCGCGCTGATCATGCTGCGCAACATCTTCTGGCAGGTCGGCGTGCTCAGCGATTACAGGCGCGTGTTCTGGAAGTTCGCGATCGGGCGGCTCAGGCGCGGCGATCTCGAAGGTCTGATCGGTTCGGCCACGATCGCGCATCATCTGATCAAGTTCGCGCGTGCGGCGTCCGAGGGCCAGCAGAACGCATCGAACTATTCGATCCGGTTGCGCGAGGCCTCAGTGCCTGCCGAGTAAAAGCCCATGAAAGCGCCGGCGCCGCCGATCCGCTCGCTCGAAGCCCTGCGGGAGCTGACGCCGGCGCGCGTCGGGCTCGGCCGCTCCGGCGCGAGCATGCCGACCGACGCGCTGCTTGCCTTCACCCTCGATCACGCACGCGCGCGCGATGCCGTGCATGCCGCATTCGATGTGGAGCATCTGGTTGCCGGATTGGCAGGGCTTGGCCTGGAGGTCAGCGAGGTCTGCAGTCAGGCACGCAACCGGGGTGACTATCTGCGCCGTCCCGATCTCGGACGCATGCTCGATCCGGATTCGCGGCGCACACTCGAGAAGCGAAGCAGCGGTGCGAACGCGATTGTGATCATAGTAGGTGACGGGCTGTCGCCGGCGGCCGTCAATGTCCACGCGGTCGAACTGGTTCGCCATCTTGCTCCGCGCCTGACGGCGGGTGGGATTCTGTGCGGCCATGTCGTGGTCGCTTCCGGCGCGCGCGTGGCGCTGGGCGACGAGATCGGTGCCGTGCTCGGCGCACGGATGGTGGTGATGCTGATCGGCGAGCGGCCCGGCCTGTCGGCCCCCGACAGCCTCGGCGCCTATCTGACGTTTGCGCCGCGCATCGGCCTCACCGACGAGAAGCGCAATTGCGTGTCCAACATCCATGGCGCAGGCCTGAGCTACGATGAAGCCGCCTTCAAGATCGCGTGGCTGGTGCGTAAAGGCATCGCGCGCCAAGTCACGGGCGTGGCGCTGAAGGACGAAAGCGGAACCGCGCTGATCGTCGCCAGACCACCGATCGATTGAGTCCGAAAACCGTTCGACATCCGGCTGCTTCGCCGTTGTGAGCCAACTCGCGCCTGGCAATGTGAGCCGCTTCCCCAAAAATTGACCGGTGAGGTTGCGGCGCTCCGCTGCAGCATGCGTTGGGTTTGTCAGCCTGAACGCGCCAAAAGCAGTCCAAAGTGGCGCTGGCAGGTGTGGCAAATCAGAGACTTAACGCGCATTTTCGACATTTGCGTGCCGATTTGCCCTGCCGCGCGCGCTTGCCGGATCAGGTTCGGGCCTGTAAAACGGCGCCGATTAATTTACCGCGTGATTTCAAAGGCTAGCGCCGATCGGATAGGGCCCTCGAAGCCGCAATCGCGCCACCAAACTGCATAAAACCAAGCTGCACAACAGGCCGACGTGAGAACTGGACAGGGTATGCTCGACAAGAACTCCGAAAGTCACGTCCACGTCCAAGCCATCGAGGAACCGCCGCCGGGCAAAAGCATCGCCTTCGGGCTCGAGCGCATGGGCCTGATCGCGGTCAAGGCGCCGATCCTGTCCATGATCATCCTCGCCGCGCTGATCGTGGCGGCGTTGTTCGGCATCGAGCGGATCAAGATCGACGACTCGCTGAGCCAGTTGTTCCGCTCCGATTCCAAGGACTACAAGCAATACGAGGCCGTGACCAAGCGCTTCCCGGCCACCGAATTCGACGTCCTCGTCGTGGTCGAGGGCAAGACGCTGCTGGCCCGCGAGAACCTCGAAAAAATCCGCGACATGGTCACCGACCTGCAACTGGTCGAGGGCGTGCGGGGCCTGGTCTCGCTGTTTTCGGCGCGTCAGGCGCCGGAGCCCGGCAAGCTGCCGGCCGCGCTATTCCCGCCCGAACTGCCGCAAGGCGCCGCGTACGACAAGTTCGCCGAGACCGTCAAATCCAACGAGATCATTCGCGGCAAGCTGTTGTCGGAGGATGGCACGCTGGCGCTGATTGTCCTGTCGCTGGAGCCGAAGGTCGTTTCCTCCAACGATCTCGGCAAGGTGGTCGGCGAGATCAGGAAGATCATGGCCGAGGATCTCGCCGGCAGCGGGCTCAACGCGCAGCTTTCCGGCGTTCCCGTCATGCAGCTCGAGATCCGCAACGCGGTCAAGCGAGACGGGTTGACCTACAACATTCTCGGCATTCTGGCCGGCTGCATCATCGCAATCATCTTCTTCCGCAAGATATCGTTCATGGTGGTCGCGGCCTTTCCGCCGATCATCGCAATCCTGCTCGCGCTCGGCGGCCTCGGCTGGGCCAATTTCAATCTCAACATGTTCCTGAACGTGATGACGCCGCTCATCATGGTGATCAGCTTCTCGGACTCGATGCAGTTGACCTTCGCGGCGCGCGACCGCCTGATCGCGGGCCAGGACAAGATTACCGCCTTCACCAACGCGGTGCTGGTGGTCGGCCCGGCTTGCGTGCTCACTCACGGAACCGCCGGCATATCTTTCATTGCACTGCAATTCTCCGATTCCGAACTGATCCGCAAATTCGGCGAGGCTGGTCTTGCCGCCACCATTATCGCGCTGGTGGCCGTGCTGTCGCTGGTGCCCGTATTCGGGGTGCTGTTCGTCCGCAACGAGAAGGTTTTTGCCGTCAAGTTCCAGAGCGCCGACGCCGGCGTGCAGGCGCTGCGCAACTTCTGCTACTGGATTGCGGTGCGGATGGTTGGCCGTCCGGGGCTGTTCAGCCTGCTTGCGGTGCTCCTCGTCGCTGGCCTCGGCTACATCTATGCCACGCTGGAGCCGCGCTACCGGCTCGCCGACCAGGTGCCGGACAAGCGGCAGGCGGTGGCGGCGTCGAGCCGGCTCGACGCCAAGCTCACCGGCGCCAATCCGATCGACGTGCTGATCGAATTCCCCAAGGGCGCCTCGCTCTACGCGCCGGAAACCTTGAAGACGATCGCCGATGTTCATTCCATGGTCGAGAAATCGGCCGGCGTCGGCAACGTCTGGTCGCTGGAAACGCTGCGTCGCTGGCTGGCGGAGAAGGCAGGCAGCACCGATGTCGCGACGCTGAAGGAATATGTCAGCGTTATTCCCGAGCATCTGGTCCGCCGCTTCATTTCGGCCGATCAGGATGCGGTGGTGGTCTCGGGGCGCGTTCCCGATCTCGACTCGAGCGAAATCCTTCCCGTGATCGACAAGCTCGACAAGGCGCTCGACAAGGTACGCGCCGAGCATCCCGGCTATGAGATCGCGGTGACTGGCCTGTCGGCGATTGCCGCCCGCAACAGCGCTAACATGATCGAGAAGCTGAACCGCGGCCTCACGGTGGAATTCCTGCTGGTTGCGATCTTCATCGGCCTCGCATTCCGCTCGGTCGTGGTGATGTTCTCCTGCATCCTACCCGGCATTTTCCCGGTGGTAGCATCGGGCACGGTGTTGTGGATATTGGGCGAGGGGCTGCAATTCGCCAGCGTGGTGGCGCTGACGGTGTCGTTCGGCCTGGGCCTCAGCGCCACGATCCACTTCCTCAACCGTCTGCGGCTGGAGAGTAAGCCGGGCGTCAGTTCGGGACTGGCGGTCGAGCGCGCTACCGTGCTGGTCGGTCCGGCGCTGATCCTGACCACGGTGGTGCTGGCCTGCGGCCTCGTCGTCACCGTGTTCTCCGACCTGCCGTCGCTGCGGCTGTTCGGCTGGCTCAGCGCGTTCTCGATGATCGCAGCGCTGGTGGCTGACCTCTTCATCCTGCGGCCAACTTCGATGTTCCTGATCAACCTGTCGGAAAAGATTCGCGGCGTCAGTCACACCCAGCCAGCGAAGAACAAGGTCGCCGAATAACGAACGCTGCTGAATAGCAGGGTTTGCCGGCCAACGGCAGCCGCAGAGGAGGCTGAGGAATGACGTCTGCAGGATTAGCCGCTCGCCCTGCGGCCGACGCTGCCGCCTACCGCGCGGTCGAACACATCTATCATTCCTATCTCACCGGGCTGATCCTGATGCTGGCATCGCGGGCCGGCGCGCCACGCGCCGCCAAGGTGGTGTTTCGTACCTTTCGGCGCCAGCAGCTGGCGCGCTTTCTTCCCGGATTGAAGAAGCTCGGCCTCGACCAGCTCCCTCATGCGGTCGCCTGCGCGCAATATCACTATCTGTCGAACCAGGTCGGCGGCGTGAAGGTCGAGTATGTCTACGAGAACGACCGCAAGGCCTGGGTGCGCTACCCGCCGCCGCGCTGGATCTGGTCCGGCACGGCCATTTGCGGAATCCCCTCGGAAGTGTCGCGGGCGATGCTGCGCGGATGGCACGCCAATAACGGCGCCGTGCTCGGCAACCCCAAGCTCGGCTTCGTCTGCACCGGGCAGACCGTCGATGGTCAGCCCGGGCTGGAGGGTTACTACAAGGAGTGGGATCACGATCTCGCGCCCGAGGAGCGGCTGCAGTTTTCGCCCGGCGAGCGCTGTCCACCGTTCCGCGCCGATCTCGCGCCGCGCCTGCCGGAGAACACATGGCCGGAGGAACGGCTGCAGAAAGTGCTGCGCAACTATGCGATGGAGTACGTCACCTCGATCGTGCCGGAGACGATTGCCGTGCTCGGTCCGGAAGAGGGCGGCCATCTCGCCGCCGCCGCGGCGCGGCTTGTCGGGATGCACACCTTCGATGATGTCGCCGCGATGCTGGGCGGGGTCGAAGCGGGAGCGGTGGGGTTCGCCAAGGCCTTCGCCCGGCTTGCGCGGGGGCAAGATGACGATGCGGAATTACGGATCGAAGGTTCGGGCGCAACCGTGCGCCAGACCTCGTGGCGGCTGATGGCGGAGCGCGAAGCGCTGTCGCCTGCGGTATTCGACGCCTGGAACGAATTGTGGGTGGGGGCCGCGCTTGCGCATGACCGCTTCATACGGGTCGATCTGACGGAACGCCGCGACCGCGGCGATAGCCATTGGGGCTGGCAATTCCGCTGAGCTGCCGAAAATGAAAATGGCGGCACCGGGGGAGGGCCGCCATTTGGCATTACTGGCGTGATGAGCCGTATCAGGTCTTCGTCATCGTGATCTTGACGCCGCGGATCTCGCCCTTGGAGTCGATCTGCACGATCTGCTTGTTGCCGGTGGTGCGCAAATTCAGGTTGGCTGCAAATCCCGACGCCTCGACGAACACGTCGATCTGGCCGCCGCCGGCGGTGCCCTGTAGATTGCCGAAGATATTCCGGCTCTTTTCGCTCCAGTTGCCGGAGATGCGGTCACCCTGGCTGGTGACGTCGCTCGACAGGTCGAACTTGTAGCTGTCGCTGGCGCAGTGCAGGTTTTGTTTCAGGCCGAGGCCGTTGGCATTGACCTTGTAGTCGGCCTTGCAGCGGATGTTCTCGGTGGTGCCGTTGGACAGCGCGACGGTGCCGGTGCCGCTCCAGTTTCCATCAAAGCCGGCAAACGGACCGCCGACCTGGGCATGGCCTGCGGTGACCGACAACATGAGCGCGGCGCCGATCCCGGCCGCTGCGAGAGCCTGACCGAACAAGCTGGAACCAAACAGTTTCATCGTGAGTTTTCCCATAAAATAGACGCTTCTCTTGCAAGATACGTCTCGCCGCATCGAAGATTTAGTGTTTCCGCAGTATCTTAGGTTCAAAATGACGGAGTGTTGTTTCCGCCGGTTGCGGCAGGAAAGGGCACAAGCAGCCGAATGGAATCAAATATTCGCATCGGCTCCGTCGGCGCAGCATCTAGCTTCGCGCCGCATTGTCTGCAACAGCCAATTGCGGGAGGGCTGTGGCAAAAATACACCTTAGATATCAGTTTGTTATTTGTGGCGCTGAGATCGCCGTAAATTTGGCCGCATTTACCATGCTTGTCCTGTGCACGCTGCTGCGTTACGCGGCACCTGCCATCCAAACAAATCCGCCCCGGCGATGCCGAAACGCAAATCGGGAACAGGATTTTCATGCTGCCGAAATGAAGGAATACGATGCGTAAATCTCTCCTGGCCCTCACCTTGTTGTCGATGTCGGTCTCGTCGAACATCGCCTTCGCCCAGCAACAGCGCAGCGGAACGGCGGAGGAGCAGAAGGCCTGTACGCGCGACGTGCAGAAATTCTGCCGCCCGGTTATCGATCAGGGCGATCTCACGATCCTGGCGTGCCTTAAGGAACATCGGCCCAAGATCAGTGCGGCTTGCAACCAGGTTCTCAAGAACAACGGCCAATAAGGCGCGGCTAGCGTCCGTTAACCCTCGCTGAAAAGCCATTTTCGGCTCTATGACGCGCGTCACGGGCGGGGCTAATCAGCCCATATAGCATTGGTTTTGGCGGCGTATTCCCCTATATGGGGCTCGCGATCTCCTCGCATGCGCCGAAGCACCGGCGCGTGCCGCCAATCCCGATTGATGTAGCAAGTTCTTGATGACCACCGCGAGCGACCTGCGATCCGGAAAGACCGACCGCGACGAGAATTTTCCGGTCGCGTCGTGGATTATCCATCCGCGTCACCGGGCGCTGATCCTCTCATTCTACAATTTCGTCAGGACTGCCGACGACATCGCCGACCACGCAACACTTAGCGCGGACGAAAAGCTGCGCTATCTCGACCTGCTCGAGGCGGAATTGCTGGGCAAGGGCGACACGCAACCGGAGGCCGTCCATCTGCGCCGTGCCCTGGCCGAGCGCGCTATGGTGCCGCGGCACGCGCTCGATGTGCTGGTCGCATTCCGGATGGACGTCACCAAGCTGCGTTACGAGAACTGGGACGACGTCATTCATTATTGCCGCTATTCGGCCATGCCGGTCGGCCGTTTCATGCTCGACGTTCATGGTGAGAGCACCTCGACCTGGGCCGCCTCCGACGCGCTGTGTGCGGGACTGCAGATCAACAACCATTTGCAGGATTGCGCCAGGGACTACAAGAATCTCAACCGCGTCTACCTGCCGCGCGATGCGCTGGCAGCAAGCGGTGCCACTGTCGAGATGCTGGGCGAGGCAAAGTCGCAGCCGGTGCTGTTGCAATGCCTTCATGCACTCGCGGTCAGGACCGAAACCCTCCTCAACAAGAGCAGGTCGCTCAACGCCGAGGTGAAGGATTTCCGGCTCGGGCTCGATATTGCCGTGATCCAGGCGTTTGCCGACAAGATCGTCGGCATGCTGAAAGTGCGCGATCCGCTCTGTGAGCGCGTACATTTGAGCAAGCTGGAGTTGCTCGGCCACACCATCGGCGGCGTCGTCGGCGAGATCACCCGCCGCGCGATTGGACGTCGTCCCCAGACAAAACCGGCGGCCGGCGCATGACGTTGCATCCGGCGGCGGCCAACGCAGATTACGGCACCACCGCGTCCGGCAGTTCGTTCTATGCCGCGATGCGCATTCTGCCGCGCGACCAGCGCGAGGCGATGTTCCAGATCTACAGTTTCTGCCGTCAGGTCGATGACATCGCCGATTCCAACGGCCGGCGGCCCGAGCGGCTGGCCGCGCTCCAGCAATGGCGGGATGACATCGACGCGTTGTACCAGGGCCGCCCGCCGCCGCGCCTGCAGGATTACGCCGCGTCGGTCAAAACCTTCGGATTGAAGCGCGAGGATTTTCTCGCCATCGTCGACGGCATGGAAATGGACGTGCCGCAGGATATCCGCGCGCCGGATCTTGCGACCCTCGATCTCTATTGCGACCGTGTCGCAAGCGCGGTCGGACGCTTGTCGGTGCGCGTGTTCGGCTTGCCCGAGGAAGACGGGATCCTGCTCGCCCACCACCTCGGACGCGCGCTGCAATTGACCAATATACTGCGCGACATCGATGAAGACGCCGGCCTCGGCCGCCTCTATCTGCCACGCGAGGGCCTGCTGCTTGCCGGCATCACGACCGACGATCCGCAACGGGTGATTGTCGATCGCGCATTGCCGAAAGTATGCCTGCCGCTGGCCGAGCGCGCGAAAAAGCATTTCGAGAAAGCCGACCAAATCATGAAACGCAATTCGCGGCGCGTGGTGCGCGCGCCGCGAATCATGTCGAAATATTACCGCGCGATCCTGGACTTGCTATTGGCCCGGGGTTTTGCCGCTCCGCGCGAGCCGGTTCGCGTTCACAAATGGGCGAAGATTGCCATCCTCCTTCGTTATGCGATCATCTGATGCAGAAAAACGTTCATATCATCGGCGCCGGCATTTCCGGCCTTTCAGCGGCCGTGCGGCTCGCCAACGCCAATTACCGGGTGCATGTCCACGAGGCCACGCAGCAGGCCGGCGGCCGTTGCCGGTCCTATTTCGACGCGGCCACTAACCTCACCATCGACAACGGCAACCATCTGCTGTTGTCAGGTAACCGCCATGCGCTGGCTTACGCCAGATCGATCGGCACCGAGGCGGGGCTGGTCGGGCCGAAGCTTGCGCAGTTTCCCTTCGTCGACATCTCAACCGACCAGCGCTGGCAGCTCGACCTCGGTGACGGCAAGTTGCCGCTGTGGGTGCTCGACGAGGCACGCCGCGTCCCCGATACCAAGCTGCTCGATTATCTCGCCTTGGCGCCTCTGGTCTGGGCAGGGACCGACAAACTGGTCGGCAATGCAATCCCCTGCAAGGGCACGCTGTACGACCGGCTGGTGCAGCCGCTGCTGTTGGCCGCGCTCAACGTCGATCCGCCCGAGGGCTCGGCGGGGCTTGCCGGCGCGATCGTGCGGGAAACACTGCTGGCGGGTGGGCAGGCCTGCCGGCCGCTGATCGCGCGCGATGGCCTCAGCGCCGTGCTGGTCGAGCCTGCGATCAAGCTGTTGCAGGACAAAGGCGCCTCGGTCCAACTCGGTCATGAGCTGCGCGACCTCGTCATGAAGGGGAGCCATGTCGGCGAGCTGAAATTCGTTGGCGACACCATCGCGCTCGGCCCCGACGACGTCGTGGTGCTCGCAGTGCCGCCGCGTCCTGCGGCGGCGCTGCTGCCGGGCCTGAAGACGCCATCGAAATTCCGCGCCATCGTCAATGCGCATTTCCGTTTCGATCCGCCCAAGGATGCCGCGCCGATTCTCGGTGTCGTCGGTGGCCTCGTGGAATGGCTGTTCGCGTTCCCGCAGCGGCTGTCGGTCACCATCAGCAACGGCGACCGTCTCGTGGATATGCCGCGCGAAGAACTCGCGCTGGCGATCTGGCGGGATGTCTGCAAGGCCGTCGGCCTGCCGGACGAATTGCCGCTGCCGCCCTGGCAGATCGTGCGCGAGCGCCGTGCGACGTTCGAGGCGACGCCGGAGCAGAATGCGCTGCGGCCGGGCGCCGTGACATCGTTCAAAAACCTGTTTCTCGCCGGCGACTGGACTGATACCGGATTACCGGCAACCATCGAGGGATCGGTGCGATCGGGTGATCGCGCCGCCGATCTGGTTCTGGCGAGGCCAGCCTGATCGGATCAAAGCGTGACCGGCTTCACAGAAGCTGCTCGCGAATGGAGAGAGTCTAGCGATATGCTTTCCGTCGACAAAAAAATTGCGGTCGATTCCGTTGCGACAGTCGATCCCGTCGCGCTGGAGAAGAGCATCTCTTCTGCGACCGAGGCATTGCTCGGCTACCGGCAATCCGATGGACACTTTGTGTTCGAGCTGGAAGCCGACAGCACCATCCCCGCTGAATACATTCTGCTGCGCCACTATCTCGCCGAGCCCGTCGACAGCGCGCTAGAAGCCAAGATCGCGAACTATCTGCGCCGCACCCAGGGCAGTCATGGCGGTTGGCCGCTGGTGCAGGATGGCCCGTTCGACATGAGCGCCAGCGTCAAATCCTATTTCGCGCTGAAGATGATCGGCGATTCCGTCGACGCGCCGCACATGGTGCGTGCGCGCGAGGCGATCCGCTCGCGCGGCGGCGCCTCCGGCAGCAACGTCTTCACGCGTTTCCTGCTGGCCTTCTATGGCGTGCTGAGCTGGCGCGCGGTGCCGGTGCTGCCGGTCGAGATCATGCTGCTGCCGATGTGGTCGCCGTTCCATCTCAACAAGATTTCCTACTGGGCCCGCACGACGATCGTGCCGCTGATGGTTATGGCGGCACTCAAGCCATTGGCGAAGAACCCGAAGGGTGTTGGCATCGACGAGTTGTTCCTGCAGGACCCGAAATCGGTCGGGATGAACAAGAAGGCGCCGCATCAGAGCTGGGGCTGGTTCACGCTCTTCAGCACGCTGGACAAGATCCTGCGCGTGGCCGAACCGCTGTTTCCGAAAAAGCTGCGCCAGCGCGCGATCGACGCCGCGCTTGCATTCACAGAGGAGCGGCTGAACGGTGAAGACGGTATGGGCGCGATCTATCCGCCGATGGCCAATGTCGTCATGATGTACGACGCGCTCGGCAAGGGACCGGATTATCCGCCGCGCGCGGTCACCCGCAAGGGCATCGACAAGCTGCTCGTGATCGGCGAGCACGAGGCCTATTGCCAGCCCTGCGTCTCGCCGGTGTGGGATACCGCGCTGACCTGCCACGCGCTGGCGGAAGCCGGCGGCGACGATACGATCAAGAAGATGGAGCAGGGTCTCGACTGGCTGAAGCCGAGACAGGTGCTCGACCTCAAGGGCGACTGGGCGGCGAAGGCGCCTGATGTCCGCCCGGGCGGCTGGGCGTTCCAGTACAACAACGACTATTATCCCGATCTCGACGACACCGCCGTGGTCGTGATGGCGATGGACCGCGCACGGCGGGCGTCCGGCAGCAAGGAATACGATCAGGCGATTGCGCGCGGCCGCGAGTGGATCGAGGGCCTGCAGAGCCGTGATGGCGGCTGGGCCGCCTTCGACGTCAACAATCTCGAATATTACCTCAACAACATCCCGTTCTCCGATCACGGCGCGCTGCTCGATCCGCCGACCGAGGACGTCACCGCGCGCTGCATTTCGATGCTGGCCCAACTCGGCGAGACCGCCGAGACCAGCAAGGCAGTCGCGGACGGGATTGCCTTTTTGCGCCGCACCCAGCTCGCGGAAGGATCTTGGTACGGCCGCTGGGGGCTGAACTACATCTACGGAACCTGGTCGGTGCTGTGCGCGCTCAATGCCGCCGGCGTGGACCACCAGGATCCTATGATCCGGAAGGCGGCAGACTGGCTGCTTTCGATTCAGAACCGGGATGGCGGCTGGGGCGAGGATGCGGTCAGTTACCGACTCGATTACAAGGGATATGAGCGGGCGCCGTCGACCTCCTCGCAAACGGCATGGGCCTTGCTTGGACTGATGGCGGCCGGCGAGGTGGAACATCCGGCCGTCGTGCGGGGCGTGGAGTACCTAAAAGCCACACAGACTGAGAAAGGACTGTGGGACGAGGCGCGCTACACGGCTACGGGCTTTCCGCGGGTGTTTTATTTGCGTTATCATGGCTACTCGAAGTTCTTTCCGCTCTGGGCGCTGGCGCGGTATCGGAATTTGAGAAGCACCAACAGCAGGGTGGTAGGGGTCGGGATGTGACTTTGGGGGCGGGGGCCGCCGCGATCGTGGACAGATCGGGTGACAGCAATTCGAATGATCCGCGGCCGGTTTTGATCGTAACAGGATTGGTGCAGGAGGCCCGCATCGCGGCCGGGCCCGGCATGATCGTCATCTGCAGTTCCAGCGATCCGCAGCAATTGCGCGCGCTGCTGGCAACGCTCGATCCCACCACCTTCAGGGGTGTCATCTCGTTCGGTGTCGCCGGCGGGCTCGATCCGTCGCTGAAATCGGGCGATGTGGTGGTGGCGACCGAGGTTCTGGCCGGCGATACCCGTTTTCTGGCAGGTCTGGCGCTGAACGAGGAAATGATTGCCCGCGCCGCGCTGCGCCGCCGGCGCGTGGTCCGTGGTGTCCTTTCGGGCGTCGAACAGGTGATCGCGGCGACCGCCTGCAAGGCCGCGCTCCATTCGGAGACCGGAGCAGCGGCGGTCGATATGGAAAGCCACATCGCGGCGGCCTATGCGGCCGAGGCGGGGCTGCCGTTCGCCGCATTGCGAGTGATCTCCGATCCGGCCAGCCGGGCGCTTCCGGCGCTCGCCAAGAGCGCCATCAAGCCGAACGGCGATATCGATCTCGGCAAAGTGCTGCGCGGGGTGGCGCGCAATCCCGCCACGCTGCGCGCGCTGGTCTCCACAGGCATCGATTTCAATCGCGCGCTGCGCTCGCTGCGCGGCTGCCGTGGCTTCCTGTACGGCGAGAGCCTCGCCACCGCGGAGATTTGATCCGCGCCGCTGCGGCCGACTTCAAGATTTTCAAAGGGCGTCAAACAAAAAGAAAAGGGCCCGGTCGCTGAAACCGGGGCCCTTTAATCTTGCTTCAGCGCTCGCTCAGGCGGCGGTGGAGGCCTTCTCCTGCTGCTTGGCGGCGGCGGCAGCCGCCTCGTCACGGCGGATTTCCGAAAGCTTCTTCTGGACCTGTTCGGAGAAGATGTACTGCGCCGGGCGCTGCTTGGAGAGATCGATCTCGGGCGCCATCGGACCCGAAGTGCGGACGCCGCGCAGCGCGACCCATATCGCCTTGAACGGATTTGTCAGCGCCGCGTTGGCAGCGGTCGGCTCATAGCCGCAATGCGCCATGCAGTCGGCGCACTTCTCGTAACGGCCGGTGCCGTAGGAATCCCAGTCCGTGGTCTCCATCAGTTCCTTGAAGGTCTTGGTATAGCCTTCGCCAAGTAGGTAGCAGGGCTTCTGCCAGCCGAAGATATTGCGCGCCGGCATGCCCCACGGTGTGCATTCGTAGCTCTGGTTACCTGCCAGGAAGTCCAGGAACAGGCCGGAATGCATAAAATTCCACTTCTTGTCCTTGCCGAGCGCGAAGACGTCGCGGAACAGTTTTTTGGTCTTGGTACGGTTGAGGAAGTGCTCCTGGTCCGGGGCGCGCTCATAGGCGTAGCCCGGCGACATCGAGACGCCGACACCGAGTTCGGTGGTGAAGTCTAGGAATTTTGCGATCTCTTCCGCCGGATGACCGTCGAAGATCGTGGCGTTGACGTTGACGGTGAAACCGCGCGCTTTCGCGGCCTTGATTGCGGAAACAGCGCGGTCGAACACGCCCTTCTGCGACACCGCCTTGTCGTGGTGATCCTTCAAGCCGTCGAGATGCACCGAGAAGAAGAGATAGGGCGAGGGCTCGAACAGATCGAGCTTCTTTTCCAGAAGCAGCGCATTGGTGCAGAGCGAGACGAATTTCTTGCGGGCCACGAGGCCGCGCACGATCTCGCCGATCTCCTTGTGGATCAGCGGCTCGCCGCCGGGAATCGCCACCATCGGCGCGCCGCATTCGTCGGCCGCGTCCCAGCATTCCTGCGCGGTCATACGGCGATTCAGGATCGCATCGGGATAGTCGATCTTGCCGCAGCCGACGCAGGCAAGATTGCAGCGGAACAACGGCTCCAGCATCAGCACGAGCGGGTAGCGCTTCCGGCCGAGCAACTTCTGCTTCATCAGATAGCCGCCGATGCGCATTTCCTTGAAGAACGGTATTGCCATTTTGGAGATTTTCTTTCTGGACCTGTAAATCTTGAAGTGAATCAACCCGCAGTGAGTTCGGCCGGAAGCCGGAACTCGATATTCTCTTCCCGGCCGGGAAGCACCGAAACCGTGACGGGTCCGATACGCCTCAAAGCCTCGATCACGTCGTCGACCAAAACTTCGGGCGCCGATGCGCCCGCCGTGATGCCGACAGCCTTTGCATCCTTCAGCCAATCAGGGTTCAGCTCGCTCCCATCAGCAATGAGATAACTCGCGACGCCGACCTCGGTGCCGATTTCGCGAAGCCTGTTCGAGTTGGAACTATTGGCGGCCCCCACCACCAAGATGACGTCCACCAGCTTGCTCAGGTCCCTTACCGCAGATTGGCGGTTCTGTGTCGCATAGCAGATATCCCGGATGTCGGGGCCTTGAATATCTGTAAATTTGGCCTGAAGGGCGGCGATTATGTCCTTTGTGTCGTCCACGCTGAGGGTAGTCTGGGTGATATAGGCCACCGGGGCGTCGGTGGGCAGCGTCAGGGCCGCCACGTCTTCAACGTTCTGGACCAGGAGAACCGGCCCTGGAACCTGGCCCATGGTGCCCTCGACCTCGGGATGACCAGCATGACCGATCAGGACCAGGGTCCGGCCCTTGGACATATACCGTTTACCCTGATTATGGACCTTGGTGACCAGCGGGCAGGTGGCATTGAGGACGGGCAGGCCGCGGGCGGCGGCCTCTTCCTCGACGGTACGGGCCACGCCATGGGCGCTGAACACGGTTACCGCCAGCGGCGGCACTTCCGACAGGTCCTCGACGAAGATCGCGCCCTTGGCCTTCAGGCTCTCGACCACGTATTTGTTGTGCACGATCTCGTGCCGGACATAGACCGGCGGGCCGTATTTCTCGAGCGCACGCTCAACGATTTCGATGGCACGCACGACGCCCGCACAAAATCCGCGGGGCTGCGCTAGATACACTTCCATGGGATGTCCATTACGCAAGTTGCAAGAGGTACTGAATTCGCAAATTCACCCGAAGGTCTCCGTGCAGCCGGTCACATCCGGATTTGCAATATCCGCACCACGGCCGGAACCCGTAGGTAATCCCCACCCAATTAGATGGAAGCGCAGGACTATGTGTCAAAAATCGTGCCGCTAGAAAAGGTGCATTGCGCAATGGTTACCGAGTCATAGGTAATAAAATACCTAAAAATACCCTTCGAGAACGGTTGTTCCTCACCGGTTCGTCACTTTATCGCCCACCCGGACCGGCTATACCGGCGCCCGAACGGCCGCTCCGATCTGTTTTGTTTGGCGACTTCGCTTGAACCCTCTGCGACGTAACAAAACAACATTAGATCGGCAGCGGGAACTCCGCTAGACAGCGGGCGTTTTCGCCCAGCTCTCCTTGAGATTTAGAAAGAAACGAAGTGCTGACCAGCATTGTTGTCTCGATTGTCAGAACCTGTACGCGGTTTGCCACTCTCGTTCTCATCGTCTCCCTGCTTCTGGCGGTCGGAGCGAGCTACTATGCCGCCCGGCATTTCGCGATCAACACCGACATCAATACGCTGATTTCGCCCGACCTCGATTGGCGCAAGCGCGACAATCAGTTCGAGCACGCCTTCGATCGCGAAAAACTGATCCTGGCCGTCGTCGAGGCCCCGACCCCGGAACTCGCCAGTGCGGCTTCCAAGGCGCTGGCCACAAAGCTGTCCGGCGACACCAAACATTTCGAATCGGTGCAGCCGCTCGGTTCCGGCGAATTCTTCGAGAAGAACGGGCTGTTGTTCCTGCCGGTGGAAGAAGTCGGCAAGGTCGCCGGCCAGCTCGAAGCGGCGGCCCCCCTGATCGAGATCATGGCCGGCGATCCCTCGATCCGCGGCCTGACCGGCGCGCTGGAGACCGGGCTTGCCGGCGTTAAGCGCGGGCAGGTCAAGCTCGACAATACCGAGCGCCCGTTCAACCTGATCAGCCAGACGGTCGAGGACATCCTGAACAAGGGGACGGCGACCTTCTCCTGGCGCGAACTCGTCAGCGACAAGCCTTTGACCGATGCCGACCGACGCGCCTTCATCGAGTTCAAGCCGAAGCTCGACTACAACGCACTCGAGCCCGGCAAGGACGCGACCGACGCGATCCGGCAGGCCGCGACTGAGCTCAACTTCGCCAGCCAATACAACGCCCGCGTCCGGCTGACCGGCCCGGTTCCCATCGCCAACGAGGAATATTCAACCGTCCAGGACGGCGCGATCGTCAATGGCGTCGCAACGGTGCTCATCGTCCTCGTCATTCTCTGGATGGCGCTGCATTCGGGGAAGATCATCTTCGCAGTGTTCGTGAACCTGTTCATCGGCCTTGCCACCACGACGGCCGTCGGCCTGATGATGGTTGGGTCGCTGAACCTGCTGTCGATCGCCTTTGCTGTGCTGTTCGTCGGCCTCGGCGTCGATTTCGGCATTCAATTCAGCGTCCGCTACCGTTCGGAGCGTTTCAAGAACGAGGATATGGCGCTGGCGCTGGAGAGCGCGGCCCGACGTTCCGCGGTGCCGCTGTCGCTCGCCGCGATGGCCACCGCCGCCGGCTTCCTGTGCTTCCTGCCGACCGATTACAAGGGCATTTCCGAACTCGGCAAGATCGCCGGCGCCGGCATGCTGATCGCCTTTATCTCGAGCATCACGGTACTGCCGGCAATGCTGAAGCTGCTCCACCCGCCCGGCGAAAACGAGCCGGTCGGCTACGCGTTTCTGGCGCCGGTGGACGAATTCCTCGAAAGGCACCGCGTCATCATTGTCGTCGGCACGCTGCTCCTCGTCGTGGCCGGCTTGCCGCTGCTCTATTTCATGAAGTTCGACTTCAACCCGATCAACCTGCGCAATCCCAAGGCCGAATCGATCGCGACCTTCCTCGACCTGCGTAAGGATCCCAACACCGGCGCCAACGCCATCAACGTGCTGACCAATTCCGAAGCGGAAGCGAAGAAAATCGAGGCGCGGCTGGAAAAGTTGCCCGAAGTACTGCGCGTGATGTCGATCGACAGTTTCGTGCCTGAGGATCAGCCGGCCAAGCTCCAGTTGATCGCCAAGGCGGCCAAGGTGGTTGGCCCCGCGCTCAATCCCGACTCGGTCGATGCGGCGCCTACCGATGAGGAGAATGTCGAGGCGCTGAAGAGTTCGGTCGACAGCTTGCGCAGGACTGCCGGCGACGGCAAGGGCCCGGGCGCGGTTGCCTCGCGGAGGCTGGCGGATGCGCTGTCGAAGCTTGCCGGAAGCGATCAGGCGACGCGCGACAAGGCACAGAACATCTTCGTCGCCCCGCTCAAGATCGTGTTCGACCAGCTCAGGAACACGATACAGGCCGGTCCGGTCACGCTGAAGACCCTGCCGCCGGAACTGTTGAATAGCTGGAAATCCAAGGACGGGCTGATTCGCGTCGAGGCGCTGCCGAAGGGCGATCCTAACGACAACGACAATTTGCGCCGCTTTGCCGATGCGGTGCTGGTCGCCGAGCCGAACGCGATTGGCGGGCCGGTGTCGATCCTCAAATCCGGCGACACCATCGTGAAGGCGTTCATTCACGCCGGCATTTGGGCGCTGCTGGTGATCAGCCTATTGCTGTGGCTGACGCTGCGGCGGATCACCGACGTGCTGATGACGATGGTGCCGCTGTTAGTGGCGGGCGCGGTGACGCTGGAGCTCTGCGTCCTGATCGAACTGCCGCTCAACTTCGCCAATATCGTAGCATTGCCGCTACTGCTCGGCGTCGGCGTCGCCTTCAAGATCTACTACGTCACGGCGTGGCGCGAGGGCAGGACGAATCTGCTGCAGTCCAGCCTGACGCGCGCGATCTTTTTCTCTGCGCTGACGACCGCGACCGCGTTCGGAAGCCTGTGGCTATCCAGTCATCCCGGCACCGCCAGCATGGGAAAACTGCTGGCGCTTTCCTTCGTGATCACGCTTGCCGCCGTGCTGTTGTTCCAGCCCGCGCTAATGGGCAAACCGCGCGATGTCGGGCAGTAGGCAGATATCGCCGATATCAGCGGGCTGGCCGGCCGTCTGCTTCTGAGCGGGTGCGGCTTTTGGCGCGGGCGCAGGATTTACCGCACCCGTGGTCTTCGGCGACGCCGGTGCCGGAGCTGCAGACTTGGGCGGCGCACCGGCTGGTCCCTTCGGTGCGCCCTTGGCCATGCTGTTGCTCGGGCTTGAGGGGATTGGCGGTCCAACACGGGTCCAGGTCTCGCCGCCGCACAGGAAGCCGAGCACGCAGCCCTGAATCTCGAGTTGGTCGGTCCCAAGCGGCTTGATCGTCGAGCTGTAGTTTTGTCCGTCCTTGGCGTTATAAACTTCACCTTCCCACGCATCGACGCCGGGTTTCTTCTTCATGTCGATCAGGATCGGCATGCCCAAGGTCGGCCGGCTCTGCTTGGCGACATCCGGATTGTTCTTGTCCTTGCCGCCCGGCGTCTTTTCCCAGGAAACGACGCCCCACATGTTACCGTTGCATTGGGCCACGCGAATGTTGGCCACGCCATCGGCCACTTTCCAGTCACCCGTGGGATCTGCGGCCAGCGCCGCATGAGCTGTGGCTAAAAAGATTCCCGAATAAACTATTGTGCGCGCGATGGTTCTTGGGCAGTGCAACATGGTCCAAACCTGTGTTTAAGTAGATGATCCAAAGCGGGGGTCAAAACGCCGCATTGAGCGTTTTCAGTTGACGAAACGGCCATCAACCGACGTATGTAGCCAATGCCAGATTCATATCTAGACGTTTCCGGGCTGTTTGTAGAGCGGCAGGCGCAGCGCAGTTCCATGCATGCGCGCCATCTGAACGAGCAGCTCGTCCGGGTGCTGAAGACCATCGGCTACGATGTGGGCTTTCAGAAGGGTCAAGGTCAATACCTGTTCGATCGCGACGGGGCCCGCTATCTCGATCTACTCAGCGGATTTGGCGTTTTTGCGATTGGCCGCAATCATCCGGCGCTGCGTCAGGCACTGAAAAGCGTGCTTGACAGCGATTTTCCTAATCTGGTGCAACTCGACGTCTCTACGCTTGCGGGTGTACTGGCGGAACGCCTGCTCGAACATGTTCCATATCTGGACAAGGTGTTCTTTGCCAATTCCGGCGCCGAGACCGTTGAGGCCGCGATCAAGTTCGCGCGTGGTGCGACCGGCCGCCCCGGCATCGTCTCCTGCTCGCATTCCTTCCACGGCCTGTCCTACGGCGCGCTGTCGCTGATGGACGATGCGAATTTCCGAAGTGGATTCGAGCCGCTGCTGCCGGGATGCACGCAGATTCCTTTCAACGATCTCGCCGCGCTCGAGCAGGCATTGTCCTCGCGCCAGGTTGCGGCCTTCATCGTCGAGCCGATTCAGGGCAAGGGCGTCAATATGCCCACCGATGAATTTTTGCCGGGCGCTGCCGCGCTGTGCAAAAAATACGGCACGATCTTCATCGCCGACGAAATCCAGACCGGCATCGGCCGTACCGGAAAATTCCTCGCGGTCGAGCACTGGAATGTCGAGCCCGACATGGTGCTCGTGGCAAAGGCGTTGTCGGGCGGTCACGTGCCAGTCGGCGCGCTGCTGACCCGCAAGTCCATCTTCGACAAGATCTTCAGTCAGATGGACCGCGCTGTCGTGCACGGCTCGACTTTTTCGAAGAACGATCTGGCGATGGCTGCCGGCATCGCAACGCTTGACGTGATCAAGCAGGAAAAGCTGGTCGAGCAGGCCGCCAAGCGCGGCGCCGAGCTTCGCCTTGCGCTGACCCGCATGGTGCCCGGCTATGAATTGCTGAAGGAAGTGCGGGGCAAGGGGTTGATGATTGGCATCGAGTTCGGTCCGCCGAAATCGCTGAAGCTGAAGGCTTCCTGGAATCTGCTGGAGACCGCGAACAAAGGCCTGTTCTGCCAGCTCATCACCGTGCCGCTGTTCAAGGACCACAAGATCCTGACGCAAGTGTCCGGCCACGGCAGCCACACCATCAAGCTGCTGCCGCCGCTGGTGATCACGGAAGAAGATTGCACCTGGATCGAAAAATCGTTCGACGACGTGATTGCCGCGAGCCACAAGGTGCCCGGGGCGATCTGGTCACTCGGCAAGACGCTGGTCGACAACGCGGTCAGGAAGTCGGCTTAACCGGGGTGCTCCGTAGGGCGAATTAGCGAAGCGTAATCCGCCGCCAGTATCATCGCTCGACGAGTATCGGCGGATTACGCCTTCGGCTAATCCGCCCTACATCGACTAGATCGACGCACGGAGTTCTGGAGGCGAGCATGAGCAACATCACCGGTGGCTGTCACTGTGGCGCCATCCGTTACGAGATCGCGGGGAAACCGATCGTTCATGCGTTGTGCCATTGTGCAGATTGCCGCCGTCATGCCGGCGCGCCGATGGTCGGCTGGACGATGTACCCGGAAGACGCGCTCAAGGTGACGAAGGGGACGCCCAAAGTCTACGAATCATCGGAACATGGCCGGCGACAGTTTTGCGCGAACTGTGGCACTGGTCTCTTCTACACCAATACCAACGTGCTGCCCGGGATCATCGATATCCAGAGCGCGACCTACGATGATCCCGACGCGGTGACGGCCATGATGCATATCCAGGTCGCAGAGCGCCTTCGCTGGATGGAGCGCGCGCACGAACTGCCCACCTTCGATCGCTATCCGCCGCCGCCATAGCGGCCGCGGCAAGCCGGTCTTCCCTGCAACAAAAAAGCTCCGGACGTATCCGGGGCTTTTGGTTATCGAAAATATCGTCGGCCTATTCCGGCTTGCCGATATTCACCTTCAGCGTGCCGACGCCGTCGACGCCGCACTCGATCTTGTCGCCGGGATTGAGCTGCGAGACGCCGGCCGGCGTGCCGGTCATGATGATGTCGCCGGCGGCGAGTTTCACCTGCTGCGAGAGCTGCCAGATGATTTCGGGCACGCTCCAGATCAGTTCGGTAAGATCGCCTTTCTGCGTTTCCTTGCCATTGACCGTCAGCCAGATCTTGCCCTTGGCGGGATGGCCGATCTTCGACGCCGGCTGGATCGTCGAGCAGGGCGCGGAATAGTCGAAGGATTTTCCGACTTCCCACGGCCGTTCCTTCTTGCGCGAGGCGATCTGCAGGTCGCGACGGGTGAGGTCGATGCCGACGGCGTAGCCGTAGACATGGTCGAGCGCCTTATCAGCCGGAATGTTGAGGCCACCGCTCTTCATCGCGACGATCAGTTCGACTTCGTGATGCAGGTCCTTGGTCAGCGGCGGATAGGGAATCGTGGCGCCGTCGGGCACCAGCATGTCGGCGTGCTTAGCGAAGAAGAACGGCGGCGCGCGCTCGTCATTGCCCATCTCGCGGATGTGCTCCAGATAGTTGCGCCCGACGCACCAGATGCGGCGGACCGGATAGGAGCCGGTCTCGCCGACAACGGGAAGCGCGGGCTGCGGGGCTGCTGATATGACGTAGGAGGCTGCGGTCATGAAAAGGGTCTCGGGTTACGGTGGAAATCCGGCGGTAGCTTTTACGCGGTTGCGCTGACCGGCGCCAGACTGGGCGGACCGGCTTCGCGCTGCTGCAGACGGAAGAAGGAGGCATAGCGCCCGCCGCGCCGCAGCAAATCGTCATGCTGGCCACGCTCGACAATCTCGCCGGCCTCGACCACGAGGATGGCATCCGCATGCATGATGGTGTGCAGGCGATGGGCGATCACGATGGTGGTGCGGTTCTGGCAGAGATGCTCGATCGCCTCCTGCACCGCCTTTTCGGATTCCGAATCCAGCGCGGCGGTAGCCTCATCCAGCAGGATGATCGGTGCATTCTTGATCAGCGCCCGGGCGACTGCGATGCGCTGGCGTTGGCCGCCAGAGAGCTGCGTGCCGTGCTCGCCGACGGGCGTGTCGTAGCCGAGTGGAAAGCCCATGATGAAATCGTGAGCGCAGGCCGCCTTCGCGGCCGCCACGATCTCGTCCTGGCTGGCGCCTTCCTTGCCGAAGGCGATGTTGGCGCCGATGGTATCGCGGAACAGGTAAACGTCCTGCCCGACATAGCCGGTCTGCCGCCGCAGCGATTGCCGCGACACGCTCGAGATATCCTGGCCGTCGATCAGGATTTCGCCGCCGTCCACTTCATAAAGCCGCAGCAGCAGGGCCAGCACGGTGGACTTGCCGCCGCCGGAGGGACCGACCAAAGCGGTGGTCTTGCCGGGTTCGGCAACGAAGCTCACGCGTCGTAGCACTGGCTCGTTTGACCGGTAGGAGAAAGTGACGTCGCGAAATTCGACGCGTGCATCGGAGAGTTTCAGCGCCGGCTTGTCGTTGTCGGGCGGCTCGCTCGCCGGGCTATCGACGATCTCCAGAAGCATCCTGGCGCCGACGAGCTTGCTGTTGAGGTCGATGTTGAGTCGCGACAGCCGCTTGGCGGGTTCGGTCGCCAGCAAAAACGCGGTCATGAAGGAAAAGAACTGGCCCGGTGTGGCGCCGAGCGCCACCACGCTGTAGCCGCCATAGAGCAGACAACCGGCCACCGCAAAACCGCCGAGCATCTCCATCAGCGGATTGGCGCGGTTGGATACCCGCGCCATCTTGTTTGAGTTGCGCTCGACGATCGCGATGTTCTCGTCGATCTGCCGCTGCATGGTTTGTTCCAGCGTGAAGGCCTTCACCGTGCGGATTCCCTGCAGCGACTCCTGCATCGTCTCCATGATGTCGGCGCTGCCGGTGAACTGGTTGTGTGCGAGGCCCTTGATGCGCTTCACCAGCTTGCGCAGGAACAGCATCGCCGGCGGCACCACCAGAAGGCCGATCAGCGACAGGATGGGATCCTGCGCGACCATCACGGCGATCAGCGAAATCAGCAACAGCACGTCGCGTCCGACCGCGTTGATCAGAAGCTCCATCACCTCGGTAATCGAGCGCGCGCCCGATGTCAGCCGCGCCAGGAATTCGGACGAATGCCGCTCGGAATAGAATCCGATGCTTTCGTTCATCAGCTTGCTGAACAGCCGCCGTTGGTTGTTGGCGAGGATGGCGTTGCCGATCTTCGACAGGATCACGGAATGGCCGTAGGTCGCCACTCCCTTGATGAACAGCAGGATCACCGTGACGCCCGACAGCAGCGCGATGCCGAGCACGTTCTTATCGACATAGGCCTGGTTGATCACCTGGCCCAGGATGTAGGCTGAACCGGCGGTAGCTCCAGCCGCGAGACCCATCAGCGCGAACGCCAGCAAATAGCGCCGCCAGTAGACGACCCCCTGTTCCATGACCAGGCGGCGAATCAGGATCGCCGCGCCATAGGGATCGTCGGTGATTTTTCTTGTCGGTTTGTTTGAAAGTTCGGCCATCCGCGTTCCATTGACGGCGCCTGGATAGCCCGGCGCGTCAGGGCTGCTGCGATGCCTCCTTGCCTGCTTAGAGGGGCTTTTTCAAGCCAAATAAGCGCTTGATTTCAGGCCGATTCCGCGCGCTGCGGAAGGCCGCCGCGCTCGCTGAACAGTTTCTTTTCCCAGGTCAGCGCGTGGCCGGCAATGGTTTCAAGATTATCGTATTGCGGCGTCCAGTCCAGCACGGAGCGGATGCGGCTGGTATCGGCGACCATGGTCATGATATCGCCGGGACGGCGCGACGCATATTGAACCGCGAAATTGCGCATGGAAACGCGCCGCACGGCCTCGATCGTTTCGAGCACCGAGTAGCCGCGGCCGTAGCCGCAGTTCAGTGTGATCGGACTTCCACCGCCGCGCAGGTATGACACCGCGGCGTGATGGGCCTGCGCGAGATCGCTGACATGGATGAAGTCGCGGATACAGCTTCCATCCGGCGTCGGATAGTCGGTTCCGTACACTTCGACCTTGGCGCGCTGTCCGGTGGCGGCCTCTACCGCGATCTTGAGCAGATGCGTCGCGCCGATGGTTGAGAGGCCGCAGCGGCCGTTCGGATCGGCGCCGGCGACGTTGAAATAGCGCAACACGACGTACTTCATGTCGTGTGCACTGGCAGTGTCATGCAGCATGATTTCGGTCATCAGCTTGGAGGAGCCGTAAGGCGACATCGGCCGCGTCGGCGCATGTTCCGGCACCGGCACCTGGTCGGGATTGCCGTAGACGGCAGCCGTTGACGAAAAGATGAAGCGGCTGACGCCGCCCTTGACCGCTGAATTCAAGAGGCTTCGGGTCGCCATGGTGTTGTTGCGGTAGTAGCCGAGCGGATCGCGCATCGAATCCGGCACCACAACGGAGCCTGCGAAATGAATGATGCTCTCGACGCGGTGCTGGGCGATCACGCTCTCAATGAGGTTTTCGTCGCCGGCGTCGCCGATAAACAGCGGCACGGAGCGGGGCAGCGAGGAGGAAAATCCGGTGGACAGGTTGTCGATCACGACGACGTTTTCGCCGGCATCCACCAGCGCATGAACCGTATGGCTTCCGATATAGCCGGCGCCACCGGTGACGAGCACGGTCATAGGCCACCTCTTCCGATTTGTTGGGGGCGATGCTAGCCGGGCTGCGGTGAAGAGTGGGTTTCGGCGCTAGCGAACTGGCCACTATGCTTAATGTTGCGTATAGGAACTGGCCGAAACGGAGCCGGACGTGCCGATCGAGAATAATTTGGCCAGTGATCTGCAGCTGATCGTGCCGAATCTGCACAGGCGCTATTCGGGCGTTACGGCGACCAACCGGATGGTGGCGCCAAGACTCGCGCAGATGTACCGCGCGGCATGGCTCGGACCGCACGTCCCCGACGGGATCGCGCGGATGGGTTTTACGGATCTTTTGAAACTGCGGTGGCGGCGCACGCCGCTGATCTGGCACGCGCGACGTAACGACGAGATGATTGTCGGCGTCTTGCTACGTGCGCTCGGCTGGCCGCTGAAGCTCGTCTTCACCTCGGCAGCGCAGCGGCATCACACCTGGCTGACGCGATGGCTGATCCGGCAGGTGGATGCCGTGATCGCAACCTCCGAACTGTCGGCGTCGTTTCTCAAGCGCAATGCAACGGTCGTGATGCACGGCGTCGATACCGATCGCTATGCGCCGCCGGCCGACCGCGCGGCGGTATTTGCCGAAGCGAACCTGCCGGGACGTTACGCCATCGGCTGCTTCGGCCGCGTGCGCGCGCAAAAGGGCACGGATATCTTCGTCGAGGCGATGTGCCGGTTGCTGCCGCGCTACCCTGATTTCACCGCCATTGTCGTCGGTGCGGTCGTGCCGGAGCAGCAGGGCTTTGCCGAAGGCTTGAAACGGCAGATCGAAGCCGCCGGGCTGCAATCGCGCATCGTGATCACGGGCGAGCTTGCGATCGAGGAGGTGCAGCGCTGGTATCAGCGGCTGACGATCTACGCCTTCACCTCGCGCAACGAAGGCTTTGGCCTGACGCTGATCGAGGCGATGTCCTCAGGTGCGGCGCTGGTGGCGGCGCGCGCGGGCGCAGCGGAATTTGTGGTCGAGGATGGCGTGACCGGCGTACTGACGCCGCCGGGCGATGCCGATGCGCTGGTCGCGGCGCTCGAGCCCTTGATGAGCGATCCGGCATCTGCGAATGCGATGGGCGAGCGGGGGCGCGAGCGCGTGCTGGAAAAGTTCAGCCTTGAGGCGGAGGCGAATGCGATCGCCGCAATTTATCGCACGCTGGATTGAGTCATCACGCGCTGCGCGATGTCGGCCACTTCGGACGCCGTAATGTCGCGCATGCATCGATGGTCGTTCATGGTGCAGACGGTGCGCTGGCAGGGCTGGCAGGGTAGCTTCGATTTGGTCTGCAGCACGGTCGCGGCAAGGTCGTTCAGGGGCGCCCAGAGATAGGGGCTGGTGGGGCCGAAAATGCCCATGGTCGGCGTGCCGATCGCAGCCGCAATGTGCATCAGGCCGGAGTCGTTCGAGATCGCGACGCTCGCCGCCGCCATCGCCAGAATGCCGTTACGCAAGTCAGTCCCGGTGAGGTCGCGGGCCTTACCCTCGGTGGCGGCGACGATTTCCTGCGCCAGCGCCTTTTCGCCAGGACCGCCGACCACCCAGACGTCGAGACCGCGCTCGATCAGGAGCCGCGCGGCTTCCGGATAATAGGTCCATCGTTTTGAGGCGCCGACGGAGCCCGGGCCGAGCGCTACCGCAGGCCCCGATCCGAGCCCGTTGGCCCGTCGCCAGCGGGCGGTTTCCGCAAGTGGAACCACGAGCTGCGGCACCGGCCATTCGGGCGGCAGCGGTGCGCCGTCAGGCAGCGCCAGCGCGGCATTCTTGTCGATAAAGCGGGGCAGGGCCTTTTCGCCCCAGCGCATCCGGTTGATCAGCCCAAATCTCGCCTCGCCGAAAAAGCCGACGCGCTCGGGGATCCCGGCCAGCGCCGGCGCAATCGCCGCCTTCCAGGTGCGGGGCAGGACAAGGGCGGTTCCATAGTCGCGGGCGCGCAGTTCGGCTGCCAGCCCCCTCTGCTTGGCCAGAGCAAGCCGGCTGCGGGGCAGGTCCCAGACGATCCCGGCGCGGACGCCAGGCATGTAATCGACCAGCGGACCGCAGAGGGAAGTGACCAGCAGGTCCACGGGGCGATTCGGCCAGCGCTGCTTCAATACTCGCACCACGGTGTGGCCACGGACGAAGTCGCCGATCCACATATAGGGAACGATAAGGATGGGCCTGGTATCGGCGGCATCCTCCATTTCGATCCTGTCTGATGAACTTAAATTCATATCTTGATCGTGTCGGCGCTAACTGGTTGCGGCCCCGTCGGTAACCGCTCCGCATCAACACGTAAAGCCAGTCGATCAGTTCTTCGGCCCGAGAAGCGAAGTTGCCTGCCGCGCGGGAGTGAGGCAAAGCTTTCGCCCGAACAATCATGGCAGGGGACGGCATGTTGCTGGTGACCGGGGGCGCCGGTTTTATCGGATCGAACGTCGTGGCGGCGTTGAATGACGCGGGCCGCCGCGACGTCGCGGTCTGCGATATCCTTGGGTCTGACGGCAAGTGGCGGAACCTGGCCAAGCGTCAGCTCGCCGATTTCGTGCCGCCAGCCGAGCTGATCGGATGGCTGCAGGGCCGCCGGCTTGATGCCGTCATCCATCTCGGTGCGATCTCCTCGACCACCGCGACCGACGGCGATCTCGTCATGGAAGCCAATTTCAAGACGCCGCTGCGGCTGCTCGATTGGTGCAGCGCGACCGTGACCCCGCTGATCTACGCCTCCTCGGCTGCGACCTATGGCGACGGCGAGCGGGGCTTTGACGACGACGGCTCGGTCGCGGCGCTGAAGCAACTGAGGCCGATGAACCTCTACGGCTGGAGCAAGAACTTGTTCGATTTGGCCGTCGCCGAGCGCGCCGCGCGCGGCGAGAAGCTGCCGCCGCAATGCGTGGGCTTGAAATTCTTCAACGTGTTCGGCCCGAACGAATATCACAAAGGCACGATGATGAGCGTGCTGGCGCGCCGCTTCGACGACATCAAGGCCGGGCGCGTCGTGCAATTGTTCAAGTCGCATCGCGATGGGATCGCCGACGGCGACCAGCGGCGCGACTTCATCTATGTGGACGACGTCGTCCGTGTCGTGATGTGGCTGCTCGCGACGCCCTCGATCAGCGGTCTCTTCAATGTCGGCACCGGCAAGGCGCGCAGCTTCAAGGACCTGATCCTGTCGGCTTACACGGCGCTCGGCCTGCCGCCGAATATCGAATATGTCGACATGCCCGAGCAGATCCGCGGCGCCTACCAATATTTCACCGAGAGCAAGGTCGAGCGCCTCCGGCAGGCGGGCTATAACGGCGGCTTCACCGCGCTGGAAGATGCGGTCGAGACCTACGTGAAGGTTTTTCTCGATCGTCCCGATCGCTTTCGCTGATGAGCACTAGACAGATGTTCGATTTTGAAGCCCTGAGCCAGGCGATCCCAAATCAGACCGTGCTCTGCGTCGGTGACCTCATGCTCGACGAGTTCGTTTATGGCGAGGTATCCCGTGTTTCGCCGGAGGCGCCGGCGCCTGTCATTGCCGTCCAGCGCAGTGAAACCAACATCGGCGGCGCCGGCAACGTCGCCCGCAACATCGCCTCTCTCGGTGCGCGCTGCATCTTTGCAGGTCTTATCGGCGAGGACGAGGCGGGTGAGAAGCTGAAGGCCGATCTGGCGCGGGAGAACCTGATTGAGGCCGTACTGGTCTCCGATTCCTCCCGCCCCACCACGCGCAAGGTGCGCTTCGTCTCCGAGCATTTTTCCACCCACATGCTGCGCGCGGATTGGGAGCTGGCTGTGCCGGCTCCGGCGAACGTCGAGCAGCGGCTGATCGATGCAATTCTGCCGCTTGTGTCCCGCGCCGATATCGTGCTGCTGTCCGACTATGCCAAGGGCGTGCTGACGGCGCGCGTCATCCGCAACATCATCGACGCTACCAAGAAGCTCGGCAAGCGCGTGATCGTCGATCCCAAGAGCGCCAATTTTGCGATCTATCGCGGCGCCACGCTGCTGACTCCCAACCGGAAGGAGTTTGCCGAAGCTACCCGCAGCCGCGCCGACACCGACCAGAACATTGCCGAGGCGGCGCAGGACGCGATGTACCTTGCCGACTGCGAGGCCATGCTGGTGACGCAAAGCGAGCACGGCATGACGCTGGTGGTTCGCGGCGGCGCAGCGATCCATGTGCCGGCGCTGCCGGTCAAGGTCCGCGATGTCTCGGGCGCGGGCGACACCGTTGCCGCGGTTCTGGCGCTGACGCTTGCCACTCAAGCCGATTGGGAGACGGCGCTACGGATGGCCAATGCCGCGGCCGCGGTAGCGGTCGGTAAGAAGGGCACTGCTACCGTCACGCCCGCGGAGCTGCGGCGGAAAATCCTGCCGCATGCATCGCTGGCGGCCGAAGAGAAGATCGTGCCGGCAGGCGGCGATCTCGCCGTGCATCTGGCGGAGTGGCGCAGGCAGGGACTGCGCATCGGCTTCACCAATGGCTGCTTCGATATTTTGCATCCGGGCCACGTCAAGGTGCTGACGGCCGCGCGCGGCGCCTGCGACCGCCTGATCATCGGCCTCAACAGCGATGCCTCGGTGAAACGATTGAAGGGCGAGGGACGCCCGGTGCAGGATGAGCGGGCGCGCGCCGAAGTGCTGGCGGCGCTGGAGGCGGTTGATCTCGTCGCGATCTTTGCGGAAGACACGCCGATCGACCTGATCACGCGGGTGAGGCCGAGCGTGCTGGTCAAGGGCGGCGATTACACCCGCGAGCAGGTCGTCGGCCACGAGATCGTCGAGGCTACCGGCGGCGAGGTCGTGCTCGTGGACATCCTGCCGGGCCACAGCACGACGTCGCTCGTCGGGCGCGCGCGCGGAGGCAGGGCGTGAGCCTGAGTGCTGCGGTTCCACAAATTTCCCTGGTGCGCCGGTACTGGCGCGACCGGGCGCTGTGGACGACGATCGCGGACGTCTTCGCCATTCTGGCCGCGCTCACGCTGCCGTGGTCGACGTCGCTGGTGGCGATCTTCGTGCCCTGCTGGCTCGGCGCCGTGGCATGGGTGATGGACTGGCGAGCCTACGGGCGATTGCTGAAGCAACCAATCTGCTATCTGCCGCTTGCGCTGGCCGGCCTCGCAGCCGTCGGCACGCTCTGGTCGGATGCGGCGTGGGGCATGCGGCTTTACGCCGTCGGTCCCACTCTCAAGCTCCTGGTGCTGCCAGCGCTGTTCTATCATTTCGAGCGCTCGTCGCGCGGGCTGTGGGTCTTCGTCGCATTCCTGGTGTCCTGCGCCCTGCTGATGGTCGTATCGTGGCTGGTGGCGATCGATCCGAGCCTTTCGCTGAAGGCCCCCGACGAACCGGGAGGGCGCGGCATCTTCGTCAAGAACTATATCGCCCAGAGCCAGGAGTTCGCGCTATGCGCGGTGGCGCTGGCGTATCCGATCATCCGTCTGCTGCGGATGAACCGAATCTGGCAGGCGCTGCTGCTGGGCGCGATCTCGCTCGGCTTCATCGTCAACATGGCGTTTGTCATCGTCTCAAGGACGGCAATGGTCACGATCCCGATCATGCTCGCGGTATTTGCGCTGCTTCACCTGAAGTGGCGAACCAGCCTGCTGATGTTCGGCGGATTGGCCGTCGTGGCGGGATTGGCCTTCGCGACATCACCGCCGTTGCAGCGGACCACGGACGCCTTTGTCAGCGACTATTACCGCTACAAGAACGAAAACCTGCCGACGTCGGTAGGGCTGCGGCTGGAATACTGGCGCAAATCGCTGCGCTTCTTTGCCGAGGCGCCGGTCATCGGCAACGGGACGGGCTCCACGCTCGGTCTATTCCAGCATGCGGCGACCGGCGAGGATGATCGTGCCACCGCCAAGGTCATCGGCAATCCCCACAACCAGACACTCGCCGTTGCGGTCCAGTGGGGAGCCGTCGGGGTAATCCTGTTGTATGCGATGTGGCTGGTGCATCTCTTGCTATTCCGCGGCGACGATTTCGTTTCCTGGATCGGATTGCTGGTCGTCGTCCAGAATGTCTTCACCTCGCTGTTCAACTCGCACATCTTCGACTTTCACGAAGGATGGATGTATGTGCTCGGTGTCGGGGTTGCCGGCGGCATGATGTTGGGGGCCAAGCAACCCGACGCGCGCGCGGAACGGGCAGGTTCGTGATGGGAATGGATCAGCGCTGGGAGATCAATTCAATCGGCTCGATGTTGTCGGTCATGACGTCGGCCCGGCACGATCCGTTCGCGCGCATGCTCAACGTCGATCTCATCGCGGTCCTGGTGGCGGTGTTGCTGCCATGGTCGACCAGCGGCGTGGGTATCGGCATGTTGGTCTGGCTGACCGCTCTGGCGGCGACTCTCGAATTGCGCCCATTTCTGCGTTCGTTGCAGCGGCCGATCAGCGCGCTGCCGATCGCGCTGGTTGCGCTTGCCGCGCTCGGAACGCTGTGGTCGGACGCATCCTGGGGCGCACGGCTTTATGCACTCAGCCCTGCGACGAAGCTGCTCGTTCTTCCGTTCCTGTTCTATCATTTCGAACGCTCGACGCGCGGCATGTGGGTATTCGTTGCATTCCTGGCGTCCTGCACGCTGCTGACAGCCATGTCCTGGATCGTCGCGATTGACCCCAGCCTTTCGCTGAAGGCTCCCGACGAGCCGGGCGGGCACGGCATCTTCGTCAAGAACTATATCGCGCAGAGCCAAGAATTCGTGTTATGCGCGGTGGTTTTGGCCTTCCCCATCATCACGTTGCTGCGAGACGGGAAAGTCCGACAGGCATTGCTGCTGACGGCTGTGGCGACGAATTTTATTCTCAACATGGCATTCGTCGTCGTGTCGCGCACAGCATTGGTCACGCTGCCGGTGATGCTCGCCGTGTTCGCGATGGCGCATCTGAGATGGCGAACCAACGCGCTCCTGTTCGTTGCAGCCGTCGTGCTCAGCGCGCTGGCCTGGACGGCATCGCCTCAACTGCAGGCGACCACGGACAAGTTTGCACGGGACTACCGGATCTATAAGGAACGCAATCAGCCGACATCGATCGGGCTGCGGCTCGAATTCTGGGAGAAGTCTCTGCGGTTCTTCGCCGAGGCGCCTGTCATCGGTCACGGCACGGGATCAACACGAGGATTATTCGAGGCGGCGGCGACCGGGCCTGCGGTGTTGGCGCAGGGGCAGGTGATCGGGAACCCGCATAACCAGACCCTCAACGTCGCGGTCCAGTGGGGCACGATCGGGGTCGTGATCTTGTACGCAATGTGGTTTTTTCATTTCTCGCTGTTTCGCGGCGAGGGGCTGGCTGCCTGGATCGGGCTGATGGTGGTGCTGCAGAACGTGTTCAGTTCGCTGTTCAACTCGCACCTGTTCGATTTTCACGAGGGCTGGATGTACGTGCTGGGCGTCGGAGTAGCAGGAGGCATGGTGCTGCGCGCCAGATCCGAGGCGGCCGAATCTTCCGGAACAGTCCGGCCATGATCGCTGGCATGCACGCCGCAGATAAGATATCAGCGGGCGAGGGACGCCCTGCGAATCCCCCTCGTTTCCGCAGCCGGCCATTGGAATGACGCCTCTTTCGCAACTGACCCGTCGCAATTACCTGATCGCAGCGCATGATGCGTTGGCGACCGCGCTTGCGCTGCTCGCAAGCTTCTACCTGCGCTTCGAGGGAGGCGAGGCCTTCTATGCCCGCCTGCCGTTATTGCTGCGTATTCTGCCGCTCTTCGTCGCCTTCAGCATCGTTATCTGCTACGTCTTCAATCTGACGACGACGAAATGGCGTTTCATTTCGCTGCCCGATGCGCTGAACATCCTGCGCGTGGCGACCATTCTGGCGGTAGCGCTCGTGGTGCTGGACTATGCCTTCATTTTCGGCGCATCAAACGGCAAGGCGCCGGTGCTGTTCGGCCGTATCACCATCGTGCTCTACTGGTTCCTCCAGGTGTTCGCGCTGAGCGCGCTCCGTTTCGGCTATCGCTATTTCCGTTACACGCGCGTTCGCCGCCATGCCCGGACCGAAGGCGCGTCGGCGACACTGTTGATCGGCCGCGCCGCCGACGCCGAGGTGCTGTTGCGTGCGATCGAGAGTGGCGCCGTCAAGCAGCTTTGGCCGGTCGGCGTGCTGTCGCCATCGGCCGCGGATCGCGGGCAGTCGATCCGTAACGTGCCGGTGCTCGGCGGCATCGACGATGTCGAGGACGTGGTCCGCGATTATGCCGGCCGGGGAAAGCCGATTTTGCGGGCCGTCATGACGCCGTCGGCGTTCGAACCCGAGGCGCATCCCGAGGCGGTCTTGATGCGCGCCAAGCGGCTCGGACTGTTCGTCAGCCGGCTGCCGTCGCTCGAAAGTGGCGACGTGCCAAGGCTGACCAATGTCGCGGTCGAAGACCTCTTGCTGCGGCCGAGCGAGAAGATCGATTACGCGCGGCTCGAGGCGCTGGTGAAGGGCAAGGCGGTGATCGTCACCGGCGGCGGCGGCTCGATCGGTTCGGAGATTTGCGACCGCGTCGCGACCTTCGGCGCGGCGCGGCTATTGGTGGTCGAGCATTCGGAACCGGCGCTTTACGCGGTCACGGAAGCGCTGACGGCGCGCGCGGCCAATGCCGTCATCGAAGGCCGGATCGCTGACATCCGCGACCGTGACCGGATCATGAGCCTGATGCGAGAGTTCAAGCCCGATATCGTGTTCCATGCCGCGGCGCTGAAGCACGTGCCGATCCTCGAGCGCGATTGGAGCGAGGGCGTCAAGACCAACATCTTCGGATCGGTCAATGTCGCCGACGCCGCGCAGGCGGCGGGGGCCGAAGCCATGGTGATGATCTCGACCGACAAGGCGATCGAGCCGGTCTCGATGCTCGGCCTGACCAAGCGCTTTGCCGAAATGTATTGCCAGGCGCTCGACCATGACCTGATGATGCAATCCGAGGGCAAGCCGCACATGAGGCTGATCTCGGTGCGGTTCGGCAACGTGCTGGCCTCGAACGGATCGGTGGTGCCGAAATTCAAGGCGCAGATCGAGGCCGGCGGCCCTGTCACGGTGACGCATCCGGATATGGTCCGGTACTTCATGACGATCCGCGAAGCATGCGATCTCGTGCTGACCGCAGCGACGCACGCGCTGACGCCGGCGCGGCCCGATGTTTCCGTCTATGTTCTGAACATGGGACAGCCGGTCAAGATCGTGGAGCTGGCCGAGCGGATGATCCGCTTGTCCGGCCTCGAACCCGGTATCGACATCGAGGTGGTGTTCACCGGCATGCGGCCGGGCGAGCGGCTCAACGAGATACTGTTCGCCAGCGAGGAGCCGCCGGTGGAGATCGGCGTCGCCGGCATCATGGCGGCCAAGCCGAACGAACCGCCGATGCAGACCTTGCGCAAATGGCTCGCGGCCCTGGAGGATGCAATCGCGCGGGATGACCGCTCCACCATCCGCGCGGTGCTCAAGGATGCCGTGCCGGAATTCGGATCGAACGCCGCCTGATTTTTCCTGCCTCGCCCGGTCCGTCCCTGCGGCCATTCGTTGCCCTTCGGAAGCCATGATGCAGAAGCCCGGAAAAGTCGTCATCGTCAGCCAGCATTATCCGCCCGATCCGAGCACGACGGCGGCGATCATGGCCGCGATTTCCGATCGCGTGGCGCGCGAGGCCGACGTGCTGGTGCTGTCGGGAACAACGGGCTCCGCGATACCGGTGCAAGCCGGCAAGCCTGAGATCGTCGAGGTCAAGAACTGGATGCCAGGCAAGAGCGCGCTGGGAAAGCGCGCCATGGCCGAATTGCTGTTCACGGTTCGGATGTTTTTTGTGCTACTGGCGAGGTTGCGGCGCGGCGACGTCACGCTGACCGTACCGGCGCCCTTCATGCTGCCTTATGCTTTTGCCGCTGCGGCGAAGTTGAAGGGCGCGCGATCCGTGCTGATCATGCACGATCTCTATCCCGACGTCCTCGTCATGGCTGGCCTGCTGAAGCCGCAGTCGATCGTGGCGAAAACGATGCGCGCCTTGAACGCGCCGATGTTTCGCGCGCTCGATGCTGTCGTCATCATCGGCCGCGACACCGAGAAACTGCTGCTGCGCTATCGCGGAATGTCCCGCGACAAGATCCGTTTCATTCCGAACTGGGCGACGCTTCGGCGCGGCGTTCGCGCGATCGACCCCGACAATCCCTACCGCCGATCGCTTTCCGCCCGCTTCGTTGTCGGGCTATCCGGCAATCTCGGCTTTACCCACGATCCCGTTATTGTATTCGAGGCGGCGCGCCTGCTGCGCGACGACAAGGATATCCATTTCCTGCTGTCGGGCTGGGGTATCGGGTTCGACCAGTTGAAGGCCATGCTGGCCGAGGCAAAGCTCCCGAACGTTACGCTGGTCGACCGCGTCGAGGATGAACAATTGGAGGCGTTCCTTTCGGCGGCGGACGTCTGGATCATTCCCTACCGCAGGAACGTCGCCGGCGTATCGGTGCCCAGCCGGTTCTACAATCTGCTGGCGATTGGCCGGCCGGTCATCCTGGTTTCTGAAGCGGATGCCGAGGCGGCACTGACGGTGACCGAACATGAAGTCGGCTGGGTAGTGGAGCCCGGCAAAGCCGATGAACTGGCGAGGACTGTCAGTCGTGCCGCCGGCTCCATGGAGCCGCAGCGAGCCGAACGTGCGGCCGAAATCTCCAAACGCTTCGATTTTGAGATCGCTATGGCGGACTATTGCGGGCTGATCCGCGAGCTTTCGCGAAAAGGGCCTGACTAGCCGGAAGACAGCCGCTGGCGTGAGAAGCGGTGCATCAGGAATGCCGTGGCGATGCCGCCGATCGCGAAAAACAGCACTGCGGTTGCCGTCGATGAAGTCATTACCGAGGCGATCGCCAATGCGGCCAGCAGAATATTGAGCGCGAATACCTCGCCCACCACGCGCGAAACCGAAAAGCCGTTGTCGGTGGCGCGTTGATAGAAGTGGGTGCGATGCGCCGCCCAGAACGGCTCGCGTCGCACGACGCGCCGCAGCAGCGTGACGGTCGCGTCGGAGAGATAATAAAGCGGCAACAGTAGCGCCGCTGCCACCTGCTGGTGCCAGGCTAGTTGCAAGAGACACCAGCCGGCCAAGATGCCGATCGGCAGGCTGCCGACGTCGCCGAGAAAGATTTTCGCCACCGGCCGGTTGAACGGGGCAAATCCGAGCATCGCCCCGAACAGCGCCGCGGCGGCGACCATCGTCGACGCCGGAAGCCCGCCGAGCCAGCCAACAAGGACGAGCGCGCCGGTGATCGGGACGATCTCGGCGACCGTCATCAGGTCCAGCCCGTCCATGAAATTGACGAGGTTTACGAACCACAGGCCTGCGAGGAACAGCAAGCCGCGCTCGAGCCAGAGCGGGCAGGCCGGAACGATCCTCACGTTTTCGGGCGCGGCCAAGATCACCGCCGCGACGGCGAGTCCCTGCAGCAATAGCCGCGGCATCACGGGAATCGAATCGAGATCATCGCCAAAACCTACGACCGCGATGAACAGCGTCGCGCCGAATACGGCTACGGGGACTTTCATCTCCGCCGTGCCGGCAAAGGCGATGACGGCGATGGCCGCGATCAGAGTGGCCGCGATCACCGCGATCCCGCCGCCCTGCGGCGTCGGAATCCGGTGGGAAGAGCGTGCATTCGGTTTGGCCAGCGCTATGCGCACGAGTAGCGGCCGGATCGCCCAGGTCAGAACGCCCGACAACAACGCCCCCGGCACTGCTGCGGCAAACGACAGCAATAGTTGCGAATTGGCCATCCTACCCGCGCGGAAGTTACTCGAAAATTATTTGGAAACCCCGATGGGCACCGTGCCCTGCGCGGCTTTCTCGGCGCTGAAGATCCAGACCAGCCCGCCGATCGCGCCGACGATGAAGGATACCGCACCATAGAGCAGAGAGATGTTGACGCCCTCGTTGGCCATGAGGCCGGCATAACCGAACGCCAGCCCCATGGTGGCCTCGCGGACGCCCCAGCCGGCAATCGAGATCGGCAGCATGGTGATCAGCATGACGGGTGGAACGAGCTGGAAGATCTGGCCGAACATAACGGGGGCTGCGATCGACTGCACCACACACCAGGCGATGACGACCGCGAGCACATGCACCAGCAACGACAGCACCGCAACTTTCGGGCCGTGCGTGCGGCCGAACAGCACGCGATTGGCGATCGCCGAACAGGCGTGGATGTGATGGGTGCCCCACCAATGCTTCAGCCATGGCCATTGCAGCCTGCCGAGCAGGAGAAATCCGAGGCCGCCGGCAAGCGCGGCGAAATCGACAAACAACAATGCCGATCTGCCATGGGGATCGGTGATCAGGCGGTAGCTCCAGGGCAGGCTTGCGACGATGACGACCGCGAGCGCGATCAGGCCGATGGCGCGGTCGACGAAGATCGAGTAAGTGGCGGCCCGCCAGCCGGCGCCGTTACGGGCAACCAGCCACAGTCGTACCGCGTCGCCGCCAATCGAGGAGGGCAGCGTTTGGTTGAAGAAGGTCCCGATCACGTTGAAGCGCATCGCCTGCCTGGTCGGCAGCGGCGCGCCGCATTCCACGCCGATCTCGCGCCATCGCAGAACGCCGATGAATATCTGCAGGAACGTCACGGCGATCGCCATGCCGATCCAGCCGAGGCTGGAAACGTCGATGCGGGCGATGAGGTCGGCGAGATCGATCTTGCGCAGCGAGAAATACAGCAGCGCGGCCGAGACCAGTATCTTCAGTGTCGTAAGCAGGATTCGGCGCATCTCGCCCGTGCCGGGTTTGAGAAGGGGGTGCAAAAAGCGATGCAATTCGGCGCCTTGGTATGGTTTTCAGGCCGATCTGGCAATAGCGGGGCTGGTAGGTGTTGCGGCGGCCCCGGCAACGCAGGTAAAGAGGCTCAGGGACAGAAAATTCAGCCATTTGAGCGGTGCCTTCCAAGGATACGATGCCCGATCAATCCATATTGGTCACGGGTGCAGCCGGTTTCATCGGCTTCCACGTTGCGCGCCGTCTGCTGGCCGAAGGACGAATGGTGGTTGGGCTCGACAATCTCAACGACTATTACGACCCGGCGCTGAAGCGGGCCCGGCTGGACGTTCTGCGCCGGGAGCAGGGTTTTACATTCGAGCAGATTGATCTCGCTGATCGGGCCTCAGTCGAACGCCTCTTCGCCGAACACCGCTTTGCAAGGGTGGTGCACCTCGCAGCGCAGGCCGGCGTGCGCCATTCGATCGATCATCCGCATGCCTATGTCGATGCCAACCTCACGGGCTTCGTTAATGTGCTGGAAGGTTGCCGGCATCATGGATGCGGCCATCTGGTCTATGCCTCATCTTCGTCGGTGTACGGCGCCAATACGAAACTACCGTTTTCGGTGGACGACAAGACCGATCATCCGATCAGCCTCTACGCCGCCACCAAGAAGGCCAATGAGCTGATCGCGCATTCCTACAGCCATCTCTATCGCCTTCCGGTGACGGGCTTGCGGTTCTTTACCATCTATGGGTCGTGGGGCCGGCCCGATATGGCGGTTTTCCTCTTTACCAAAGCAATCGTGGAGGGCACGCCGATCCGGCTATTTAACCATGGCAGGATGCGGCGCGACTTTACCTATATCGACGATGCGACGCGCGCCGTGTTACGGCTGGTTGACCAGGCACCCGGCGACGCCGCCGGGGCGCCAGCAAAAGTTTACAATGTCGGCAACAATCGTCCGGAAGAGCTGACGCATGTGGTAGCAGTTCTGGAACAGGCGCTGGGCCGCGCGGCGATCAAGGAGATGCTGCCGATGCAGCCCGGAGACGTGATCGAGACCTTCGCCGATGTCGCGGAACTGACGCGCGACACCGGCTTCACGCCGCAGACCTCGATCGAGGACGGGCTTGCTGATTTTGTCGCCTGGTATCGTGACTACTACAGGATTTGAGACGCCGATGAACCGACGAATTATTCCCCTGATCATGTGCGGCGGCGCGGGAACCCGACTGTGGCCGGCCTCGCGCGAGGTTCACCCCAAGCAGTTCCTGTCCTTGTTCGGGGCGCGCTCGACATTTCAGGACACGCTGTTGCGGGTTTCCGATATTGACCTGTTCGAACGGCCCATCATCATCACCAACAACGCGTATCGCTTCATGGTGATCGAGCAACTGGCGGAGATCGGGCTGGAAGCCGACGTGCTGCTCGAACCAATGCGGCGCGATTCCGGGCCGGCGATAGCGGCCGGAGCTGCCTTTGCGCAAACGCGCGACAAGGACGCCATCGTGCTGGCGCTCGCCGCCGACCACGTGGTACGCGACACGCCTGCATTCCTCGCCGCCTGCCACGAGGGGTTGGCAGCGGCGGAAGCCGGGCACATCGTGACGTTCGGCGTGCAGCCCGAACGCGCCGCCACCGAATATGGCTATATCAATCCCGGCGAGGTCATTTCCGGCAAGATTCGCGCGGTCGCGAAGTTCGTCGAGAAGCCCGATCCTGCGACCGCGGCTGACTATGTCAAGTCAGGCTATCTTTGGAACAGCGGCAACTTCATGTTCCGTGCTGCCGTGCTGTCGGATGAGTATCGCAAGGTCGATGCCGACAGCGTGACGGCCGTCAGCGATGCGGTGGCGAAGGCGGGCACCGACCTTGGCTTCGTCAAGCTCGACGAGGCCGCTTTCGGATCGGCGAAGTCTATCTCGATCGACTATGCCGTGATGGAGAAGACCTCGCGTGCTGCGGTCGTGCCGGTCGCGTGCGGCTGGTCCGATGTCGGTTCCTGGCATGCGGTGTGGGAATTGTCTGGTAAGGACAGCGAGGGCAACGCGGCGCGCGGCGCAGCCGTGTTCGAGGATTCCCGCAATTGCAACGTATCGACCGATCGCGCGCTGGTCGCGCTCGAAGGCGTCGACGATCTGGTGGTGGTCGCAACGCAGGACGCCGTGCTGGTCTCGAGGCAGAAGGATGCCAACGGGCTGAAGCGGCTGGTCGCGAAATTGAAGACGGTGGCGCCGCAGGTGACGGAAGACCACATCAGGGTGCATCGGCCCTGGGGGTCCTATCAGTCGGTCGACAATGGCGATCGGCATCAGGTCAAGCGCATCATCGTCAAGCCGGGCGGGCGGCTGTCGCTGCAGAAGCACCACCACCGCGCCGAGCATTGGATCGTGGTGCGTGGCACGGGGCAGGTGACGGTCAACGAGCTGGTCAAGACCGTGCACGAGAACGAATCGATCTACATCCCGATCGGCGCGGTGCACCGGCTGGAAAATCCCGGCAAGATCCAGCTCGAGCTGATCGAGGTCCAGACCGGCAGCTATTTCGGCGAGGACGATATCATCCGCATCGAGGACGACTACCAGCGCAGTTGAGCCGACCGTAGTTTACCAGGCGGGCAGTTGTAATTCTTTGAATCAAAACGTGTCCGAAAACCGTCGATCGCGTTCGCCACATCTGTGATGGCGTGCTAGAGAACCGCCGGGGATACTACCGGCGCAAATCTGCCTGAATTCTGCTTGGGGGTCGACGAATCATGAGTTCCAAAAGGTCCGCATTTGATGCGAAGGCCGACGTAAAACGCGGCCTGCGCGTCGGCGTGGTCGGCGCGGGCGTGATGGGCAGCAACCATGCCCGCGTGCTGGCCGGTCTGCCCGGGGTGACGCTGGTCGGCATCGTCGATCCGTTGCCCGAACACCGCGCGCGCGCCACCGCGCTCGCCGGCTGCCGCGCCTTCGCCGAGCTCGACGAGCTGTTTGACGAGGGCGTCGATGCCGTGACGATCGCGGCGCCGACCCATCTCCATCACGAGATTGCGCTCGCCTGCATCACCCGCAACATCCACATCCTGGTCGAGAAGCCGGTGGCTTCAACCGTCGAGGAAGGGCAGGACATCGTCAATGCCGCGCGCAGCGCCGGCGTGACGCTGATGGTCGGCCATGTCGAGCGCTTCAATCCGGCGGTCGCCGCGATCAAGCAGGCGATCTCGGGCGAGGACATTCTTTCGATCGGCATCACCCGCGTCGGTCCGTTCCCGCCGCGCATGTCAAATGTCGGCGTCGTGATCGATCTCGCCGTGCACGATATCGACCTGATCCGCTGGTTCACCGAGTCCGATATCGTCGAGGTGCAGCCGCAGCTTTCCAGCGCAGTCGCCGAGCGCGAGGACATCGCGCTCTTGCAATTCCGCACCGCCTCCGGCGTGCTTGCCCATATCAACACCAACTGGCTGACACCGTTCAAGGCGCGCAGCGTCACGGTCGCGACGCGTGGCAAATATGTGATGGGCGATCTCCTGACGCGGCAGGTCACGGAGTGCTTCGGCTTCAAGCCCGACGGCAGCTACTCGATGCGGCATCTGCCGGTCGGCCATGACGAACCGCTGCGTGCCGAACTGATCGCATTTCTCGATGCCGTCCGCACCGGCAATGTGCCGGCGGTTTCCGGCGACGAAGGCGTCGCCAGTCTCGAAATCGCGATCCGCTGCCTCGAGCAGCCCGCCAAGCCCGCCGCCTCCGCTGTGCGCATGGGGCCGCGCCGCATCGCCGGCTGAACCTCTCACTCTGATTTCTGCAAGGCTCCATGAACCAGCACATGCGTCCAGAACCAGTTCCCTTCTATGACCTCGCGTCGCAGCGCCGCCGGCTCGGCGCATCGATTGATGAAGCGATCTCGCGTGTGACGAGCCATTGCCTCTTCATCAATGGTCCGGAAGTGGCCGTGCTGGAGAAGGCCTTGGCCGATTTCTGCGGCGCCAAGCATGTCGTGAGTTGCGCAAGCGGGACCGATGCGCTTCTGATGGTGTTGATGGCCAAGGAAGTCGGCCCGGGGCACGCCGTCCTGTGTCCGTCATTCACATTCTGCGCGACCGGCGAGGCAGTCGCGCTGACCGGCGCGACGCCGGTGTTCGTCGACGTCGATGAAGCAACCTTCAATATGGATGCCGCCTCGCTCAAGCGCGGCATCGCGACGGCCAAGCAGCGCGGCCTGAAGCCCCGCGCCGTGATCCCGGTCGACCTGTTCGGCCAAAGTGCCGACCACGATTCGATTGCCGAAGTTGCCTCGGCCGAAGGCTTGTTCGTGCTCGATGACGCTGCGCAGGGGTTCGGTGCGAGCTACAAGGGCCGCCGTATCGGCTCTTTGGGACTTGCCACCGCGACCAGTTTCTTCCCGACCAAGCCGCTCGGCTGCTTCGGCGATGGCGGCGCCATCTTTACCGATGATGACAAGCTTGCCGAGACGTTGCGCAGCATTCGCGTTCACGGGCAAGGCGCCGACAAATACGACAACGTACGCCTTGGCTTGACCGGACGTCTCGACACCATGCAGGCGGCGGTGCTGATCGAGAAGCTAAAGATATTTGACGACGAGATCGCGGCGCGCAACCGCGTCGCGGGGCGCTATGCGCGGGGTCTCGGCAATTTCGTAACGGTGCCGCGGTTGGCTTCCGGATGCGCATCGGTCTGGGCGCAGTATACCATCCGACTGCCGAAGGGGACCGACCGCGACGGTTTTGCGGCAGCGCTGAAGGCGCAGGGCGTTCCGACGATGGTCTATTATACGAAATCGATGCATCAGCAGACGGCTTACCGAAATTTTCCGGTTGCAGAGGGCGGGCTTCCAGTGAGCAAAATGCTATCGGACGACGTCATCAGCCTGCCGATTCACGCCTATCTTGACGAGCCGACGCAGGATCGCGTCATCGAGGCGGTACGCGGCGCGCTTCAGGCATAATTCCGAAAAATGGCATTCCGGTTTTCTGACCGAATCATGCCTGAACGGTCAGCTGCCTGATTTCCCCGTCTCGCGATATGCGCTAGAAGCGGCGCATGCTCAGACGCATCTTCACCGTCGGCGGTTACACGCTACTTTCGCGGTTGACCGGATTCGCGCGCGATATCATGCTTGCCGCGATTCTCGGCGCAGGTCCCGTCGCGGACGCGTTTTTCGTGGCGCTGCGCCTGCCCAATCATTTTCGTGCGATCTTCGCCGAAGGCGCCTTCAATGCCGCCTTCGTGCCGGCCTATGCGCATCTGCACGGCAAGAGCGAAGCGTCGGCAAAGCTGTTCGCCGATCGCATCTTCACGCTGCTGTTTGCCGCCCAAGTCGTGCTGCTTGTCGTGGCCTGGGTGTTCATGCCGGAAGTGATCGCCATCCTGGCGCCGGGGTTCAAGGACGATCCGGCGCGCGGCGAACTGGCGATTTCGCTGACGCGGATCACGTTTCCGTATTTGCTGCTGATCACGCTGGTGACGCTGTACGGCGGCATGCTCAACGTGATGCATCGGTTCGCCAGCGCTGCCGCCGCGCCGATCTTTCTGAACCTGTCGATGATGGCGACGCTGGCACTGGCCGCGTTCTTTCCGGGCGCAGGCTACGCCGCCGCATGGGGCGTTCTGCTCGCCGGCATCCTTGAATTCGTGCTGCTGGCTGGTGATGCGGCAAGGACCGGAATCCTGCCGAAATTCGCTTCGCTCAAGTTCGACGAAGACGTGCGTGCGTTCTTTCGGGCGCTGGGGCCTGCGACCATCGGCTCGATGGGAACACAGATCGCGTTGTTCGCGGATACGATCATCGCGACCTTTCTGCCGGCGGGCGCGCTTTCGGCGCTGTATTACGCCGACCGTCTCAACCAGTTGCCGATCGGCGTGATCGGGATTGCGATCGGCACCGTGCTGCTGCCGGAAATGTCGCGGCGGCTCACGGCGAACGATATTGCCGGTGCATCAGCCGCGCAGCGGCGGGCGTTCGAATTCTCGCTGCTGTTCTCGGTGCCGTTCGTCGCCGCCTTCCTGACCGTGCCTGATGTGATCATGCGCGCGATGTTTGCGCGTGGCGCGTTCTCAAAGGCGGATGCGGTGGCCGCCGGCGCCACATTGGCAGCCTACGCAATCGGACTCATCCCGTTCGTGACCATCCGCAGTGCGGTGGCGACCTTCTATGCCCGCCACGACACCGCGACGCCCGTGAAGGCGGCGCTGACCGGCGTTGCCGTCAACGTGGCGCTGAAGCTCGCGTTGATGGGCGCGCTGGCGCAAATCGGCCTGGCGCTCGCCACCGCCATCGGGGCCTGGGTCAATCTTTTGCTGGTGCTCGCCTTCGCGGTGCGGGCGGGCTATCTCGAACTCGACCGCGCCTGGATCTCGTCGCTGGCCAAATTTGCCGCGGCCGGTGTCGTGCTCGGCGCCGCGCTGTGGGCCACCGCGCGATTCGCGAATGTCTATTTCGCGCAAATGCACGTCTTCCGCGAAGAGACCGGGTTGCTGTTGCTGATCGTGACCGGTGCATTCGTGTACGGGGTCGCGATCCTCCTGCTGTTCGGCAGGGGATGGTTGTTCACGCTGGTTCGCGACCGGCAATCTGCTCGTAAGCGACTGTGAATACAGAGCAAAACCAAATTTGGCATATGTGGCCGTATTCGGGCATTTTTGCAACAAGTGCCAGAAAAGCGCCATCCACGGCCGATCAGGGCATGATTGGGGTTCCACACCGCGCTAGAACATTACCCAGATTCAACCAGTTCATTTCGAGAGGCTTTCATGCGCGCTTCGATTTTCAAAGCAATTGCGGCTTCCGCTCTCGCAGCCATGGCTGCGACTTCCGCCGCATCGGCGGCCGATCTTGCGGCGCGTCCCTACACGAAGGCACCTGCGATGGTGGAGCCGATCTATAATTGGACGGGCTTCTATATCGGCGGCAACGTCGGGTACAGCTGGGGACGCTCCAGTGACACCTCGACGCTGACCAATGGCGCCGGAACGGTGCTCTTCACCAGCGCCGATCGAGCCAACATGGATGGCGTGATCGGCGGTGGTCAGATCGGCTATAACTGGCAGGTTCAGAATTGGGTCTGGGGCCTTGAGGCGGACATCCAAGGCTCCGGCCAGAAGGGCGGCCGGGACTTCCTCTGCCCGACCGGTGTCTGCACGCCGCCCTTCGGCGTCATCGCCGTTTTCCCGGGACCGGCCGTTCCGGTCAGCCTCGATCAGAAGCTTGAATGGTTCGGCACAGTCCGTGGACGGGTGGGCGTGCTCGCAACTCCGCGGGTGCTGTTCTACGCCACCGGTGGTCTGGCATACGGAGAAGTGAAAACCACTGAGACGATCGGGTTGGTGCCGGTCACTTTCTCAAATTCGGATATCAGGGTCGGATATACAGTCGGCGCAGGTGTCGAGGGCGTCATCGGCGGCAACTGGACTGCCAAGCTGGAATACCTCTGGGTCGATCTCGGCAGGACGACGGGCTCGTTCGTGACCACGATTCCTGCCTTGGGCGGCGGCGTCCTCACCAGCAACTACAGCTCTCGCATCACCGACAACATCGTGCGTGTAGGCCTCAACTACAAATTCGGCGGCCCGGTGGTCGCGCAGTATTGATCTCGGCTTAGCCTTCTCCCCAAATCGAAAGCCCCGGCATCGTCCGGGGCTTTTTTGTTGTGCAGGCGCGAAAAGGGTCGTGGTGCGCGGCGATGCGCTTGCGCCGGTGTTGTGGCTATTCGGGCGAAAGCGGTTTGCGCTGGGCCGGCAACCGCTGCAATATGGCGCCGCTCGAAAACCGGGAATTGGAGATACGATGGCAGCTCCCATCAAGTTCGGCGTCGGTCAAAGCGTTCTTCGCAAGGAAGACGACGCGCTCATTCGCGGCAAAGGCCGCTATACCGACGACCATTCGCCGCAGCCGGCGTTGCATGCGCTGATGCTGCGCTCGCCGCATGCGCATGCGAAATTCACCCTTAACGTCACCAAGGCCCGCGGGATGCCGGGCGTGTCGTTGATTCTGACCGCGGCCGAAGTCGCCGATCTCGGTGATCTGCCGTGCCTGTTCAACCTGGAAACCGATCCGTTCACCGGCCCGCCATACCCGATCCTCTGCAAGGACGAGGTTCGCCATGTCGGCGACGCCGTGGCTTTCGTGGTCGCCGATACCATTGACCAGGCGCGCGACGCGATCGAGGCGATCGACGTCAAATGGACGCCGCTTTCATCGGTCATCGGCGTCGTCAATGCGGTGAAGCCGGGCGCGCCCCAGGTCTGGCCCGACAAGCCCGGCAACGTGCTGTTCGACGTGTCGATCGGCGACAAAAAGGCGGCTGAGGCGGCCTTTGCCAAGGCGCATGCGGTTGCCGAGATATCGATCGTCAACCCGCGTGTCATCACCAACTTCATGGAGACGCGCGCTGCGGTCGCCGAATACGACGCCAAGCGCGATCACCTGACGCTGACCATCGGCAGCCAGGGCAGCCACCGCCTGCGCGAAATCCTGTGCGGCATGGTGCTGAAGATTCCGATGGAAAAGATGCGGGTGATCTGCCCCGACGTCGGCGGCGGCTTCGGCACAAAACTGTTTCCCTATCGCGAATACGCGCTGATTTCTGTGGCGGCGCGCAAACTGCGCAAGACTATCAAATGGACCGCCGATCGCTCCGATCACTTCATGGGCGACGCGCAGGGCCGCGACAACGTTACGACTGCGAAGATGGCGCTGGCCGAAGACGGCAGGTTCCTGGGCATGGATGTCGATCTGATGGGCGACATGGGCGCCTATCTCTCGACCTTCGGGCCCTACATCCCCCATGGCGGCGCCGGCATGCTGCCCGGTCTCTACGACATCCAGGCCTTCCATTGCCGCGTGCGCACCGTGTTCACCAACACCGTGCCGGTCGACGCCTATCGCGGCGCCGGGCGCCCCGAAGCGGCGTATGTGGTCGAACGTCTGGTCGATGCGGCGGCGCGCAAGCTTGGGATGACGCCGGATGCGATCCGGCGCAAGAATTTCATTCCGCCGAAGGCGATGCCTTACAAGACTGCAACCGGCAAGGTCTACGATTCCGGCGACTTCACCGCGCATATGAAGCGCGCGATGGAAGTCGCGAATTGGAAGGAATTTCCCAAGCGCGCCAAGGCGGCGAAGAAGCAAGGTCTCGTGCGCGGCATCGGCATGTCCTGCTATGTCGAGGTATGCGGCACGATGGGCGAAGAGACCGCCAATGTCGCGCTCGATCCCAACGGCGACATCAACATCCTGATCGGCACCCAGTCGAGCGGGCAGGGCCACCAGACTGCCTATGCGCAGCTCGTTGCCGAGCAGTTCGGCGTGCCGCCCGAGCGCGTCCATATCCTGCAGGGCGACACCGACAAGATCGCCACCGGGCTCGGTACCGGCGGCTCGGCATCGATCCCGACCGGCGGGGTCAGCGTCGAGCGCGCCACCCGCGAACTCGGCAACAAGCTAAAGGAGATCGCGGCGGAAGCGCTGGAGACCAGCGCCGGCGACCTCGAGATCAGCAATGGCGTCGTGCGCATCGCCGGCACCGACCGCTCGATCAGCTTCGCCGACCTCGCGAAGCGTCCGGACATCGATCCCTCGAAACTGAATGCGAGTGCGACGTTTGCGCAGGCCGACGGCACCTACCCGAACGGCACGCATCTCGCCGAGGTCGAGATCGATCCCGCCACCGGCATCATCAGAATCGTCAATTACGTCATCGTCGACGATTTCGGCGTCACGCTTAATCCGCTGCTGCTGGCCGGCCAGGTGCATGGCGGGGCGATGCAGGGCATCGGTCAGGCCTTGATGGAGCAGGCGGTCTATAGCGCAACCGACGGCCAGCTCGTCACCGGCACCTTCATGGATTACGCGGTGCCGCGGGCTTCCGACGGCCCGTCATTCCACTTCGAAACACACAACGTGCCGTGCACGACCAATCCGCTTGGCGTCAAGGGTGCGGGCGAGGCGGGCGCGATCGGCTCCTGCCCCGCGGTGGTCAACGCGATCATCGAGGGGCTGTGGCGCGAGTACAAGATCGATCACATCGACATGCCGGCCACCGCCGAGCGGGTCTGGATCGCAATCCGCGAGGCGCAGCGTCATCACAATCTCTGAAATTTTGCCGCGCATGGGGGAATAAAGCCCCATGCGCGGGATTCGAACGAGAGATGGCCGCGACCGCACCTACGGTCGCGGCGTCGTTTTGGAAACTCTTGCGAGACGGAGAATTGGCCGATGAAGCGGATCGTGATTGCCGTGGGGACCTTGTTGCTCGCGACCGGCGTCGTGCTTGCACAGCAGGATGTAGCCGTCCGGCAGCAGAACCAGATGAAGTCGCAGGGCAAGGCCATGTACGGCGTCATCCTCAAGATGGTGAAGGGCGAAACGCCGTACGATCAGGCCGCGGTCAACGCCGCCCTCACGGCGCTCGAGGCCGACGTGAGCAAGATTCCCACCGCCTTTAACGTGAATCCGAAGGAAGACGTGGTAAATGCCAGCTTTGGATCGTCGCAGAAGATCTGGCAGAACAAGGCGGATTTCGACGCGAAGGTGCCGCCTGTTAGCAAGGCGATCGCGGATGCCAAGGGAACGGCCAAGGACGCCGCCAGCCTGAAGGTCGCGTTCGACGCCATCCAGGCGAAGTGCACCGACTGCCACGAGACCTATCGCATCAAGCTCAAGTGATTCATTAAGCAGCTAAACAAAAGGGGGACGGACGTTTGAAACGTCCGCCCCTTCGTCGTTCAGGCGGTGAGGCTTACTTGGTCACCTGACCGCGGATTTCGCCGCCCGGATTGGCTGCGGTGTGGATGTTGATGTAGTACTTGCCGGCCATAAGATCGGCGGCCTGCGCATCGGTGAGCGTGGCGCTGCCCTCGACCGGGCTCGATGTCGCATTGGGAATGGCGACTGCGACACCGGCGTTCTTGCCGGCTTCGGCGGGACCATGGAAATGCGCGGCAGTGGCAGGGCCGGACAGGCCGGAGTAGTTCAATTTCCAGCTCAGCTTCTTGCTGGCGGGATCGTAGTCGAGCTCGGCGGTGCCCTTGCCGGCACTGGTGTTCGGCGGCACTTCGGCCTTGCCGTCGAGCGTCGCCTTCATCTTGTCCGCGAAGGCTGAGCCGGCAAATAACACCGCTACACCGAGCGCGAGCGTGGCAATCATCGTCTTCGACATGGCGTTTCTCCCTGTTGACGTCGACAGTCTCAAAACAACATTTTCCCGGATTTATTCCCTGAACGCGGCCAAACGCCCGAAAATTTGATGGCAGCTTATGACGTAAAGTGCGGCCATACTGGCCACTGATTTTGCAAACCGTGACAATGGATCGGTGAATGCTGCGACGAACTCTCCTAGGGCTAATTTTGGTAGGCGCCGCGGGCGCCAGCATCGTCTGGTGGCTGACGATCCCGGCGGTCGTTGCCCCGGTTTCGCTTTCTTCCCGCACGCCGAACCTTGCCAATGGCCTCACAACGTTCAATGCCGGAGGCTGTTCCTCCTGCCACGCCGTTCCCAACCAGCCCGATCGGCTGAAACTGGGCGGCGGGCTCGCAATGCGATCGCCGTTCGGGACGTTTTACGTTCCCAATATCTCGCCTGATCCTACCTACGGTATCGGCCGATGGAGCGAAGCGGATTTCGTGACCGCGGTGCTCAAGGGTACTTCGCCGGAAGGCGTGCATTATTTTCCGGCATTTCCATACGTGTCCTACCAGAACGCGACCGTCGACGACGTTCGCGACCTCTTTGCCTATCTGAAGTCGCTTGCGCCGGTGGCCGGCAAGCCGCGCGACCACGACGTGCCATTTCCGTTCAATATCCGCCGCAATGTCGGCATCTGGAAATGGCTGTTCATGGACGACAGGCCTTTCACGGCGGACCCTTCGCGTTCGGCGTCATGGAATCGCGGCGCCTACCTCGTCAACGGTCTCGGCCATTGCGCCGAGTGCCACAGCCCGCGCAACTTCCTCGGCGGCATCGTCGAGGCGCAACGCTTCGCAGGCGGGCCCAATCCGGAAGGTGAGGGCTGGGTACCCAACATCACCCAGAAGACATTGGCCGAGTGGAGCGCGAAGGACATCGCCTACTTTCTCGAAACCGGGCAGACGCCGGACGGCGACACCGCCGGCGGCCCGATGGCGCGCGTCATCAGGAACACGTCGCAATTATCGCCGGAGGATCGTGCCGCCATCGCGGAATATCTGAAGTCGCTGCCGCCGGTCGAGGGACCGCCGCGGCCGAAGAAGAAGGACGCAGAAAAGTCGTGACGGAAAATAACGTCGCGCGCCGTTAGGGCGTCAGAGCCGCGGTAATCGGCTCGCGCCTTTCCGGCAGGGTGGGCACGATCGTCAACGGCTTGCGCGGCACGGGCGGCGACGTGGCGCTTTTGCTCCGTCGCAAATCCGTAGCACGCTTGGTGGCCGCGATGTCGGCCAACGGGCGATCGGAATCGGCCATGCGGTACAGCACCAAGCCGCGATCGAAATAGGCGGCGGCGAAGCGCGGATAATATTGAACACCCAGATTGTACGTGGCGAACGCCGGTACAGGCTCGAAGCGGCCGAGGGCGGCGGTGGCCAATTCCTTCGCTGCGGAGGCCAGTGCGACCGCTCCGCCGGTTGAAGCCTCTCCATCACGCTGGATGCGTACTTCGTCCTGCGCCGGAGCATCGGGCTGCGCGGCCGCAACTTCTTGCGCGCCGCTGGCAGTTCTGTCGGCCAGCATTTCGGCGGCGCCGGGCGGCTTTGAAAACAACCCGAACACGGTGTAGCCGCCGACCAGCACCGCGGAAATGACCGTTGCCGCCATCGTGTTGGAGGCGACCTTTCGTACGGTCTCGTAGGTGCGGATCGCATTCGTGGCAGGTGGCTGCAGCGCAATGGCCAGTAGTTCATCGTAGGTCGCGCGCTGCTCGGCATCAGTCAGGATATCATAGGCGCGCACCAATTCCCTGAATCTCAGCGCAGCATCGGGATTGTCGGGATTGACATCGGGATGGGTCGACTTCGCGGCCTTGCGGAACGCCTTCCGCAATTCCTCCGCGTCATCGCTCGGAAGCGCTCCGAGCAAATCGTACAGCGTCCCCATGGTGGTACTCGCGACTGTTTCCCCCTCGGAACGTGCCCCGCCGCGGAGCTTCCGATTGACGACGCCCTAGGTAATGAAAAATATCAAGGCGGTAGGATGATCCTCTTATGGCAAAAGCATGCCATGGTTAACGCCGTTAACCATTTGGGTCGCTCAATTGGCGTGGGGAGGCGGGCAGGGCCAGACCTATCGTCCGCGCCAGGACGCCGCGTAAAGCGCGATGTAGGTTGAGGAGGCACGCTCCAATCCCCGTCATCTCCGGGATGAACGCAATTGCGTTCACCGTGGGAGCGCGAAGCGCGTCTCGAAGGATGAAAGCCCGACTGTGGCCGATTCATTCCTTCGAGCTCACTTCGCGCGCACTTTATAAGCGCGAGTGCGCTTATTCCTGAGATGACGGATTTGGATTAAATGCGCCGCTTCGACTCAGTGTCGCTCGCGCTAAGCGAGCCGCGCAATCCCAAGATCGTGACAACCCCGTTCAACACACGCATTCGCCGGCTCCCTCGGAAATCGCGCACCAGCGCATCGATGCTTCTCTTGAACAATGCGACGTCGCCCCGGCGCGGCCATGCGTGGGCGTAGGATTTCGAAAGGCGGGGAGGCGGGTCGATGCCTAACCCGTGCCGAACGCCTTGAAGGTGATGATGGTATGGGTGTCCTGGATGCCCGGAATCACCTGCACCTTCTCGTTGACGAAATGGCCGATGTCGGTGTCCTTGTCGACGTAGAACTTGACCAGCAGATCGTAATCGCCGGCGGTGGAGTAGATCTCGGAGGCGATCTCGGCCTCCGCGAGCGCATTGGCGACGGCATAGGATTGGCCGAGCTTGCATTTGAACTGGACGAAAAAAGGAACCATCGCTGTCGTCTCCGAATTGGTTGGTCCCAATAGGCCAAAAACCGTCGATAATGGCAAGCCAGCTTGCTGCCCATGCCATGGCGCGGTAGGACAATCCATGGCCTTCAACCTACGATTTGCGCGAGTCTTGCGATGACGCCGATCGCGCTGACCATCGCGGGCTCCGATTCCTCTGGCGGGGCCGGCATCCAGGCCGACCTGAAGACCTTTGCCGCACTCGGCGTCTACGGCGCCTCCGTGATCACGGCGCTGACCGCACAGAATACCCTGGGCGTCAGCGGTATCCATCAGATGCCAGCGGAATTCGTGACCGCGCAAATCGATGCGGTGTTTTCCGATCTCGACGTCGGAGCGGTCAAGATCGGCATGGTGGCGCAGGCATCAGTTATCGACGCCATCGTTGCCGGCCTCAAGCGCTGGTCGCCGAAGCATGTCGTGGTCGATCCCGTGATGGTGGCAACCTCCGGCGACCGGCTGCTGGCTGCGGAAGCGGTCGAGGCGCTTAGGACAAAACTGATTCCGCTTGCTTCGGTCATTACGCCCAATTTGCCGGAAGCCGCCGCGCTGCTCAACGAACCGGTGGCTGCGGGTGAGACCGCCGTCGAAAGCCAGGGCAGGCGATTGCTGGCGATGGGATGCAAGGCGGTATTGATCAAGGGCGGCCACGGGGAGGGCGCCGAGAGCACCGACTATCTGGTTGGCGCGAACGGCACGATCGTGCTGGCCGCGCCGCGTGTGGCAACGAAGAATACGCACGGCACCGGCTGCTCGTTATCGTCGGCGATTGCGGCGGAGCTCGCGAAAGGTGAGGCCATGGAAACCGCCGTGCGTAACGCGAAGGCGTGGGTCAGCACTGCGATTGCGGCGGCAGACCGGTTCAGCGTCGGGCATGGCCATGGTCCCGTGCATCATTTTCACAGATTTTATTAGCTGTCGTCGCGTAGCCCGGATGGAGCGAAGCGCAATCCGGGTACGGTCAATCCGCATGTAAGACGGGCCCCGGATTGCGCTTCGCTCCATCCGGGCTACGCATACATGCTCCCGTGTCGCTTGCCTGTCGCATCGCGCTGCTATCCGCGAGAGAAGGGCGCGGCATTGATTCTCGTGGGGCTATCGGTCGCGTGAACAGTCATCGCCCTGTCACAGAAATCTGTTAGGTGCACAGGTATGGGCAGTGACTCCTTGAGTGAAGAGAGCCCCGAACGGCGCTTTCGTACCTTGTTTATCTCCGACGTCCATCTGGGAGCCCGCGGCTCGCAAGCCGACCGTTTGCTGGACTTCCTCAAGAGTCACGACGCCGACACCATCTATCTCGTCGGCGATATCGTCGATGGTTGGGCGTTGAAGTCGAGCTGGTACTGGCCGCAATCGCACAATGACTTCGTGCAGAAGATGCTGCGCAAGGCGCGCAAGGGCGCCAAGGTCATCTACGTGCCGGGCAATCACGACGAGTTCCTGCGCAACTATTACGGCACGCATTTCGGCGGCATCGACGTGGTGGAAAACACCATCCATGCCGGCGTCGATGGCAAGCGCTATCTCGTCATCCACGGTGACATCTTCGATCTCGTCGTGCAGAACGCGCGCTGGCTCGCGCATCTCGGTGACAAGGCCTACGACTTCGCCATTCAGATGAACCGGCTCGTCAACTTCTTCCGGCGCATGTTCGGCGTGCCCTATTGGTCGCTTTCGCAATGGGCGAAGCTGAAGGTCAAGAACGCCGTGAACTACATCGGTGCGTTCGAAAAGACCTTGGCTGGCGAGGCGCGACGGCACGGCGCCGACGGCGTCATCTGCGGCCACATCCACTATGCCACCATCCGAGATGAGCACGGCATCCGCTACATGAATTGCGGCGACTGGGTGGAAAGCTGCACCGCGCTCGCCGAGCACGAGGACGGCCGGTTCGAGATCATCACCTGGACCGATCCGCTGCGAAGGACGGCGCCCATTCCCCGTGTCGCGGCGCGCGCTGCATGACGCATATCCTGGTCGCGACCGATGCGTGGCATCCCCAGGTCAACGGGGTGGTGCGCACGCTGACTGCGATGGCTGAGGCGGCCAGGGGGCTTGGCGTCGAGGTGAGTTTCCTGACGCCGCAATCGTTTCGCACGTTTGCGATGCCGAGCTACCCCGACCTGCGGCTGGCTCTGCCGCTCCCCGGCAAGATCGCGCAACTGATCGAGCAGGCAAAGTCCGACAGCATTCATATCGCGACCGAAGGCCCGATCGGGCTTTTGGTGAGGCGCTATTGCCGCAAGCGCGGCCTGCCGTTCACCACGAGCTTTCACACCCGGTTTCCGGAATATGTCTCGGCGCGCTCGCCGATTCCGGAATCCTGGGTTTGGCGGGCGCTGCGTGCCTTCCACCGGCCGAGCCGGGCAGTGATGGCGGCGACGCCGGCGCTGGCGGCCGAGTTGCGTATGCGCGGTTTTCGCAATGTGGTGCTGTGCTCACGCGGCGTCGATACCTCGCTATTTCATCCGCGCAGCGTCGATCTCTGTTTACCGATGCCGGTCTATCTCAGCGTCGGCCGTGTCGCGGTAGAGAAGAATCTCGAAGCCTTCCTCGACCTCGATCTGCCCGGCACCAAGCTCGTCGTCGGCGATGGTCCAGCGCGAATGGCGCTGGAGCGGAAATATCCGGACGCGGTGTTTCTCGGCGCGCGCCACGGCGAGGAATTGGCCGAAATCTACGCGGCAGCCGATATTTTCGTCTTTCCCAGCAAGACCGACACGTTTGGCCTGGTGCTGCTGGAAGCGCTGGCCACCGGGCTGCCGGTCGCAGCTTTCCCGGTCACCGGTCCCCGCGACGTCATCGGCTCGGCGCCCGTCGGCGTCCTCAACGAGGATTTGCGCACCGCCTGCCTGGAAGCACTGCAGATATCGCGGCAAGCCTGCGTCGAATTCGTCGCTGGCCACACTTGGCGGGCCTCAGCACGGGTTTTTGTCGAACAAGCCCTGTATAGCCGCGCGGTCGAGCCGGCAGGCGAGGTGGCCGAATTTGTGGCGGAAGACCCGCATTTCGCCGCCTGACATCACCTGAAACTGTATTGCCCGCCGGTCGTCTTGCGCGATACAAGTGTGCATGACGGAAAAAGCCTCAACGGCACCGGTCGGTGCCGCAGATATCGATGCGGCGGCGCGGGTTGTAGCCCCGTTCGCGGTGCGGACGCCACTGCTGTCGTTCCCCGTTCTCAACGAGCGCGTCGGGACCAAGGTCTTTCTGAAGCCCGAAATGCTGCAGCGGACCGGATCGTTCAAGTTCCGCGGCGCCTTCAACAAGCTGGCCTCGATCCCGCAGGACAGGCGCGGTGGCGGGGTGGTCGCATTCTCTTCCGGCAACCACGCCCAGGGCGTGGCGGCGGCGGCGCAGATCCTCAACATGCAGGCGACCATCGTAATGCCGGCGGACTCTCCGGTCACCAAGCGCGAGCGCACCAAGGGCTATGGGGCGGAAGTGGTGCTCTACGACCGCGACAAGGAAGACCGCGAAGCGATCGCCAACGGCATCGCCGACAAGCGCGGCGCGACGCTGGTGCGGCCCTATGACGATCCCTTGGTGATCGCAGGGCAGGGCACTGCGGGCCGGGAAATCGCCGAGGACATGACGGCGCTCGGGCTCGTGCCCGATATCGTGGTCGCGCCAGCCTCCGGCGGCGGGCTGATCGCCGGCGTCGCGACGGCGGTGAAGGCAAAATTTCCGCAAGCGCAGGTGATTGTCGCCGAGCCCAAGGACTACGACGATCACGGCCTCTCGCTCCGCGCTGGGCACCGCGAGGCGCATCACGCCGCGGGCCGCACCATCTGCGACGCGCTGATGGCGGCGATGCCGGGCGAACTCACCTTCTCGATCAACAGCAAGCTGCTCGCGAATGGCGTGACCGCATCCGACGAGGAAGTTGGCGCGGCGGTGGCCTATGCCTATCGGGAATTGAAGCTGGTGGTCGAGCCCGGCGGCGCCGTCGGCCTCGCCGCCTTGCTGGCCGGCCGCATCGATGCCAGGGGAAAGAACGTCGTCATCGTGCTTTCCGGCGGTAACATCGACGCGGACCTGTTCGCCAGCCTCGTGGCCTGACCAGAACGCAGACGTCGGCACAATTTCAGCATCGCCGCGAACGGACTCCTGCGCGCTCCCGCCGTTCAATAACGATTGAACGGCAGAACCTTGACGGATGCGACAACGACAGCGAGGTTGCGCGCAACGAAGGTCTTTGAAAAGATCTGGATCGAACCAGGTCTGCCGGGAGAATGGCAATGCGGGCCGCGCTGACTGTTTTGTCTCTCGTGGTCGTGTTCGGTACGCCCACTGCTCACGCCCAGTACACCGCGAAGGAATGGCCCGAAGGGCCGAGCAAGGCAAGGTTCGCTGCGGTCTGCGATAGTTGCCACGACATCAACCGCATCCGCGTCGGCTATACGGCGGAGGGCTGGCTCTCGGTCGTGCGCATGATGCAGAACGTGAACGCGCCGGTTCCCGCTGAAGAGTGGGGTGCCATGACCGATTATCTCATCAAGAATTTTCCCGAACGGCCGCGGCCACCGGCCGCCATCATCGACGGCCCGGTGAAGGCCGAGATCAGGATGTGGGATGTTCCAACCCTCGGCTCGCGCCCGCACGATCCGCTTGCGGCGCGGGACGGTTCGATCTGGTGGACCGGACAGCTCGCCAACAAGCTCGGCCGGCTCGACCCGAAGACCGGCGCCATCCGGGAATACACGCTCAAGTCGGCGTTCACAGGGCCGCACGGGCTGGCCGAGGACAAGACCGGCAATATCTGGTTCACCGGCAACAGCGCCGCGTTGATCGGCAGGCTCGATCCGTCGACCGGCCTCGTCTCCGAATACCCGCTGCCGGATCCCAGCGCAAAGGATCCTCACACGCTCAATTTCGACCAGAGTGGAATGCTGTGGTTCACCGTCCAGCAGGCGAATATGATCGGGCGGCTCGATCCTGCAACCGGCGAAATCAAGCTCGTGACCTCGCCGACGCCGAAGTCGCGGCCCTATGGCCTCAAAATAAACGGCCAAGGGATGCCTGTTGTCGTCGAGTTCGGCACCAACAAGATTGCAACCATCGATCCCCAGACGATGGCGATCAAGGAATATGCGCTGCCGAACCCGGCCGCCCGGCCGCGGCGGCTTGCGATCGATCCCGACGGCATGGTCTGGTATGCCGATTTTTCGCGCGGCTATCTCGGGCGGCTTGACCTTGCGACGGGCGACGTGAAGGAGTGGCCTTCGCCGAGCGGCGCGAAGTCGGAACCTTACGGCATCGTCTTCACGAACAAGGCGGTGTGGTACAGCGAGTCCGCGGCCAAGCCAAACACGATCGTGCGGTTCGATCCGGCGACCGAACAATTCCAGAGCTGGGCGATTCCCGGCGGTGGCGATATCGTGCGCAATATGGATGTCGCACCCAACGGCAATCCGGTTATCGCGGACAGCCTGACGAACCAGATCGGGCTGGTCGACATCAAGTAGGAGATCAAACAGAACCGGGCAGCGCAGGCGCTCTGCCCGGATTTTGGCTGCACGAGGCTGTTTGAGTTAGCGCCTGAAGCCGCCCATCCTCCCGAACGAACTGCGGGCCGGACTCGCGGCGAAGCGCTGGCTGAAATTCCCGCCGCCCATGCCGCCGCCGAAACGGCGCGGCGCGGTGTTGAAAACCGGCCTGGAGGTGTTCACGGGCCTGTTGACGATCCGGATCGGATGGCTGTTGATCCTGCCGGGCAGTCTCGTGACCTTGCCGGGGTTGCCGCTGTTGCCGGCATTGACGGGGAGGGAGTTGATCTTGCCAGGCAGGGTCGTGACCTTGCCGGTGTTGCCGTTGTTGTTGCCGCCATTGGCCGCGTTGATTTGCGACATACCCTTGGCGGGAAACGTGACGATCTTCGACGGCACCGGCCTGTGACCATGGGCGCCGAGATTGCCATTGAGGTTGCCCTTGGAAATCCCAGGGATGGGCGAGTTGCCAATGTTGCCCGGCTTGAACGTCGGCGACTGCTTCGCCAGATGCGTGAACTGCATCAGCGGCACGGCCTTCGGCGCGACCTGCAGCTTCAACGCGGACTTGGCGTATGGGCTGTTGGAATAATTGTCATGGAACGTCTTGTAGGCGAATGGCGAGTTGGCGATTACCGCTTTGTGCCACGCCGTCGCCACCCGCAAATTGCCGAGCAGCAGACGGATATGGTCGCACAGCGGATCGTGCGGGTAGAGTCGGATGAATTCTTCATAGTACTCGGGCGAGCCTTCCGACAGCACGTAATCGTAGGCCTGGCGTACCGAACGCGACGGCAGATTCGCGGTGGTCTGCATGATCGGGCGGCGATCCGGCGCGCGGCCTGCGGCGACCGCGGTATCGCCGAAGAAGTAAAAGTCGGAGGTCAGCGACGAACTTTCCCACGGCGTCTGCCTACCGGAGGTGGTGTTGTTCACTTCGAGCCGGACGCGCTTGAACAACTGCTCGATCGGAAGATTCGGCTCGCGTGCGACATTCAGGAAAGCTGAAGTATACGGGCTGTGGTTGCCGTCGCCGTCCTGCGCCTCCATACCCGGCGCGGTCGAGTAACCGACGATCGAGCCGTTCGGCGCATCGACGATGGCAAGGCCTCGCCCGGCGTCGTTGATCTCGGGGAACGGATTGTTGCGGCAGGCATCGAGCACCACGATGCGCATCCGGCTCGGGATCGATTCCAGCGTGCCCATCATGTCGACCAGCCGGACCGAATTGCCATCAAGATCGGAGGGCGAAGCGATCTTCGCATCGACCGGAAGCAGATAGTTCTCACCCGCCACCTGCACGCCGTGACCGGCATAGTAGATCATCGCGACGGTGCCGGGGCCGCGCTCGGCGACCCTGGCGGAGAAGTCCCGCACGACTTTGACCATGTCGCTGCGCGTCAGGTCGGTGGCCTGGGTGACCTCGAAACCGGCAGAGTTCAAAAGCTGCGCCATGGATTGCGCGTCGTTGCCGGGATTGGCGAGCTTTGGCGCGATCTGGTAATTCGAATTGCCAATCACCAGTGCGACGCGCTGGTCCGCCGGCGGCGCTTGCATGCCGTTGCGGATGTCGACATTCGGGGCTTCCGCCAACGCCGCACCAGTAACGGCGAAACTCAACAGGCTTGCCAGCAGGCTGGCACCCAATAGCGATAGCTTAAAACGGGACATGGCTGCCTCCTCAGGCGGACCTCGTTGCGAGATTTGCTGCTGGGACGCTAAGCCGGGTGCGGGTTGTCGTACGTGACCGCGATCACGGTTGCAGCGCACGGCGCTTCCACGCTTGCCGCCGCGCGATACGGCTGACAATCTCGGGTTGCTGAACGGTCGAAGGAACCCAAAATGAGCTTCGGGCTAAAGACCACCACAGGAATTATCGCGGCGGTGCTGGTGACGGCGGCGCTGGCTCAGGCGAGCAAGGTGTTCGCGCCGCTTGCGGCGGCATTGTTCACTATCGCGATTGTGTGGCCGATCCAGAAGCAGTTGCAGTCCTGGATGCCGAAGCTTGCCGCGCTGGCGATCACTATCATCGCCACCGTGGCAATCTGCCTCGGCTTCGCCTCGCTGGCGGCCTGGGGATTTGGTCGGGTAGGGCAGTCACTTGTCGCCGACCTGGCGCGCTACCAAGCCCTTTATGCGGCGACGGTAGATTGGCTGGACGGCCACGGCGTCTCGGTTGCCGGCTTGTGGGCTGAACATTTCAACGTAAGCTGGCTGTTGCGCGCCACGCAATATGTCACCGGGCGGGTGAACACGACGCTCAGCTTCTGGGTGATTGCGCTGGTTTACGTCATGCTCGGGCTTCTCGAAGTCGAGAACATCAGACGAAACATCGAGCGGCTGGATAACCGTACCGCAGCACGCGTGCTGCTCGACGGCAGCGCGGCGACCGCGGCGAAATTCCGACATTACCTCTTGGTGCGGACGCAAATGAGCGCTGTCACCGGCCTTTTGGTCGGCAGCTTCGCCTGGATTACCGGGCTGCCATTCGCGTTCGAATGGGGCGTGATCGCTTTCGTGCTGAACTATATCCCGTTCATCGGCCCGTTCGTGGCGACGCTGTTTCCGACCTTATTGGCGATGACGCAGTTCGAGAGCTGGCCGGCGGTGCTCGGCGTTTTCATCTGCCTGAACATCATTCAGTTCGCGGTCGGCAGCTACATCGAGCCGCGGGTGGCCGGCAGTCTATTGTCGATCTCGCCCGTGGTGGTGCTGTTTGCGATCTTCTTCTGGACGTTCCTGTGGGGCCTATTCGGGACTTTCATCGGCGTGCCCATCACGCTCGCCATACTGACCTTCTGTGCCCAGCATCCATCGAGCCGATGGATTGCTGATCTGCTCGGCGGACCGGACCCGGAGAAACCCGGCAAGCTCTAGCCGGCTGTCTCTCCCTCAATCACTACGCGCTCCGGCGGCAACAGGTCTAGCCGCCCATCGGGGCCGGCTATCAGCGAATGAATATAGAAGTATGTCGCGGCAGCGTCGCTTCCGCCCATCACCGGCGACGGAGCGGAGATGATCTTTAACCCGCCGCATGCGCCGATCCAGTCGATGTGACGGTGGCCATGCATCACGACGGCGCGATCTCCCAGCTCCTCCAATCGGCGGACGAACCAAGTGCCGTTGATCAGCGCCGTTCCGATGCGCTCGGAAAATGCTTTCACCGGCATGGGATATTCCAGCAGGTGGTGGTGCAATGCGACGATCCAACGCGCCCGCGGAAAATATCCGATGGCTGTCTCGAGGCGATGCGCCTGTTCGACGGATACCAGTCCGAGCGCGTTGGTGAAGGAAAAGTGGGTCTTTGCATTTGAGTTCAAAATAGCTATTCCGAGACCATCTTCCGGTTCCGGCGGCAGGATCATCGGAAACTGGTCGTCGAAGAGGCTGCGCAGCGCGGCGGCACGGCGCAAACCTCCACACTCCGCGACGGCCACCATCGCATCGCAGTACGGCGCCAGCGCCTGTCGCAGCGTAGCGGCCGGTCTTCCCTTGGCATCGACGACGTGCACCCGTTCGCCTTGCACGGACACCATCGCCGACAGAGTCCGGATTTGCCGCAGCCGCTTTCCCGTACTGAACGGCAGGTCGAGCCGGGCCGGATTGGCGCGGTCGACGATGTTGACGTCGTGGTTGCCTGGCAACAGGATCGTGCGCGCGGCAAGCTCCGGGTAGCGCGACAGCGCTTCTAGGACCAATGCCCATTCGCTGGCGCGACCGGCGTCGGTCATGTCCCCTGTGACCAGCACGTGGTCGAGCGGATTGCTGGCGTGGATGGCAGCGAGGCGCGCGAGGATTCGGTCGAGCCGGCCATTGCCGCGCGGACCTGCCCGTCCGCTTTCGATGCGAAACCCGTACTGTTCGCCGACCACGTGCAGATCTGACAGATGCGCGACGCGCCAGCTCCGACGTTCGGATGGCGCGGCATCGAACACGGCAAGATCGACCGGTTGAGGCATGCTGGCATCGGCAAAACCCCAAACCAGCGATGCGACCGCCAGATAGCCCGCCATCAGTACGACGGCATTCGCAAGCGTGGGCACGGCGAGCCGATGCAGCAAGAGCAGATCGCTCCAGTTACCAGCCCAACGCGACGCAGGCCAGGCGAGTATCGCGATCACCGCCGCACATGCGGATAACATGATACCGGCGCCAACCGAATTAGCGCTGCGCAAGCGAGCCCGGCCGGCAGGGGTGACGTTTTTCCCTACGATCAGTTCCGTCAGATGACGCAAGGCTTCGCGCGCAAACGCATAGCCGGGCTGGACCGCGAGCGCATTGAGCGACCAGAAATTGATCTCGGCGATCCGAAGCAGCGGGCGCCATCCGATCCATCCCACCGCGACGATTGCGGCCAGCAACAGCGCCGTGCCGACCTCAGTCAGAGCTGCAAGCTGTTCCGACAAGCTGGAAAACCAGGCCGAGACGAGCAACGGCGCCAGACCGAGTAGCACCGACGGCAACAACAGCAAGACCGTCCAGGCGAACAAGAGCTTCGGCAAGCTGATTTCGACCAGCAGGCTTCCGGCAATTGTGAGCAGCGACCGCTGTCCCGGACTGGCGGCATCGTCCTCGACATCGCCATCGCGCGGATCGACCAGCATGTTCTCTGCGGCCTTGAGGACGTGTCGCTCGGAGATCGGCTTCGTCATTACTCAATCCCGCATCCTGCCGCTCGCGCCGTCTCCGGCTAAACGCCCCAGGGGAGGCCCAACAGGTACCACGCGACAAAAAGAACTATCCAAAGCGCTGACATCCAGAACACGTAAGGCAGCATCAGAGCGATAACGGTGCCAACGCCCGCGTGTCGGTCGTACTTCTGGGCAAACCCGACGACGAGCGCGAAGTAGGGATTGAGCGGGGTGATCGAGTTCATCGGCCCGTCTCCGACCCGGTATGCAGCCAGCACTGCCGCCGGATCGACGGCCAACTGCACGAATAGCGGGACGAACACCGGTGCAAAGATCGCCCATGTGGCGATAGCCGGCGTGAAGACCAGATCGAGGACGGCAACCACGACAATAAGTCCCAGCAACAGCCACAGCGGTCCGATGCTCGCATCCTTCAGGATATCGGCCATCTTGACCGCAAGCAGCGTCGGAATGTTGCTGTAGGTGAAGTAGTCCACGAACTGGCTGATGACGACGAACAGCAGGATCGTGCCGCCCATTCCGGAGACCGCCTTGGTCATGGCATCGATGACGTTGGTTGCCTGCCTGATCGTTCCTGCGCCGATGCCATAGGCGATGCCGGTCACCAGGAACACCGTCATGACGAGGCCGATCAGCCCGTTCATAAAGGGTGAATTGCCGACCAGCGCGCCGGTCGCGGGATCGCGGAGAGGGGCCCATGGCGGCAGCGTCAGCAGGCAGAACAGCAGTATAACTGCCAGCAGCCCCGCGCCGGCATAACGCAGTCCACGTGTTTCCTGAGCGGAGAGCCTCCCGCCCTCGTGCGGCGGCAATGTTGCGCTTGCCTGGTCCTCGCGATAGGCGCCCAGGCGCGGCTCGATGATGCGCTCGGTGGTGAGCGCAATCACGATCGTCAAGACGACGACCGATACGATCGAGAACCACAAATTGGCCGTCACCTCGATCGACAGCGACGGGTTGACGATGTGGATGGCGTCGTTGGTCAGTTCGGTGAGAACGGCATCGAGCGGCTTGATCAGCATGTTCACGCTGAAGGCGCTGGCCACGCCGGCGAAGCCGAGCGCAAGTCCCGCCAGCGGATGCCGGCCGACGCTCATTAGCGCCGTGCCGGCCAGCGGGATCAGCACGAGATAACCCGCATCCGAGGCAACGCTCGACAGGATGCCGACGAAGGCGAGAATGTAGGAAAGCGTCCAGGGCGGTGAGACTACAACGAGTTTGCGGATGCAAGCGTTGACCAGCCCCGACTCCTCGGCGACGCCGACGCCGATCATCGCGATGATCAGCAGTCCAACCGCGCTGAAGCCCATGAAGTTCGGCACCAGCCGCGTGTAGATGTGCCGGATGCCCTGGGCCGTCAGCAGGCTGTTGGCGCGGGCGGTCACGGTTTCCATGCCGTGGGTCGCCGGATTGATGACCTGGTAGGAAATCGAAGAGTCGAACAAATAGAGCAGGTGCGACGCGATCACGGCAGTGGCGATCAGGATCAGGAAGATCAGAACCGGGTGGGGGACGCTGTTTCCGATCCGCTCGATGGCATCGAGGACGGCCGGCGTGGTTGCCGTGGTCGTCTCAGCGCTTGCTTCGGCTGCGCGGCGCATGGAAGCCGTCCTTTCCGAGCGCGTCCTTCGAGTCCGGCCAAGCTATCGTCACCGCCGCCGGCCGGGCCTACGGGCCTCGTCCGTCAGAGCTAGGCGGCGTTCGTCTGTGTTGACTGCTCGGCACTCGCCTTTGCGAGCGCTTCGCGGAGCTTCTGCTCCTTGCTGTCATCCAGCGACGTCTTGAGCACGGTACCGCCAGCATCCTGGATCTCGCGCAGCACCTTGTCAGCGGTCATGTTCTTGACGAGCACGAACAGCGCAGCGTTGCCGGGCTGCAGGCTTGTCGAGAGTTCCTTCATGAAGGCGTCATCAATCCCGTAGTCGGATAGCGCACCGCCGAGCGCGCCGGACGCCGCACCCAGGGCGACGCCCAGTATGGGATTGAGAAAGAGCACGCCGATCAACAGTCCCCAGAAGCTGCCGGAAACAGCGCCAATAGCCGTCGTGTTGACGAGCTGGTTCAGTTTGACGGGGCCGGCTTCCGTCTTCGTCGCAATCACGGCATCGCTAATCGTAATCAGATATTCCTTCTGCAGCTTGAACAGGCGCTGCCGTACTTCTTCTGCTTTTGCTTCGGATGGATAGATGATTGCGATCAGATCTGACATCTCCGTATCCTCCAACTTGATGTGATGGATGGTCCGAGCCATACGCGGCGTTCGAGGGATCGACACCTCTCTGCAGCAGTGGAGCGAAAAACGCTTCTATCGGGAAATCGGCCGACGAGGACGATCCCGCATAGTCGTGCTTTGCCAACGGCAGGCAGCTTCGCCCGGCAGCGTACGGCATGGTGTGACCGTATCACAACCTGCGAGCGAGCGGATCACGGTTCGCTGATCGCGCTCATCAAACCGTGACGACTCTCGGTCAAATTGGTCGCTAATTCGCGGAGGTTTGTCGATGCCGCGCCATTGGCGTTCTCGCGATTTGTCACAAAATTTTGTAGCGAAACACACCCGACGCAAACGTACTTTAAGGTTGTGTGATTGACTCGATGCACTTTCGAGCGTTACGGTGCGTGCAAGTCAGAAGAAGCTGAGGCGGTCAGAGCAGATCGCTTATCAGCGTGTAACTCGTGTTGCCGAACGGCTCGATCATCTGGGCGCAGCATGTCGAGTCGGATGGAGGAGTCTGATGGACTCACCCTCGATTTCGGAACCAATCGAACGCCCGTACATCTCGACAGGACACCTGCCAGAACCCGAACTGGTGCAGAAGCTGGTATCGGACGCCCACCGGCGTTTCAAGTCGAACGGAGATGGACAGAACTCACAAGTCTATCCGGCGCTCGCGCGGGTTCCGCGAGAACTGTTCGGGGTTTGTGTCGTGGGGACTAGCGGGCGCGTCTACGAGGCCGGCGACACCGAATATGAATTCTCGATCATGAGCGTGTCGAAGCCGTTCGTGTTCGCGCTCGTCTGCGAGACGATCGGCCCGGAAGAAGCGCGCGAACGGCTCGGAGCGAATGCAACCGGACTACCATTTAATTCCCTGGCAGCTATCGAGCAGGGCGGTGGCCGCACCAACCCGATGGTCAACGCGGGCGCGATCGCGACCACCAGCCTCGTCCCCGGACTGACGGTGGATGGCAAATGGCAATTCATTCACGACGGGTTGTCGCGGTTTGCCGGGCGCAAGCTCGCGCTCAACGAAGAAGTCTACGCGTCGGCTTCGCAAACGAACTATCGCAACCGCAGTATCGCCCGGCTGCTGCAGAGCTACGACCGCATCTATTGCGACGCCAAGCAGGCGACCGATCTCTATACCAGACAGTGCTCGCTGAATGTGAGCGCGCGGGATCTGGCTGTGATGGGCGCGACGTTGGCGGACGGCGGCGTCAATCCCGTTACCCGGCAGCGCGTGGTCGATGCCGCGGTCTGCCACTACGCGCTGACCGTGATGATTACCGCCGGCCTGTACGAAACATCGGGCGACTGGCTGTACGACATCGGCCTGCCCGGCAAGAGCGGGATCGGCGGCGGCATCGTCGCGGTCTCTCCGGGGAAGGGCGGTTTCGGCACCTTCGCGCCGCCGCTCGATGCGGCCGGCAACAGCGTGAAGGGGCAGCTCGCGGCGAAATTCCTATCGCAGCGGCTGGGAATGGATCTGTTCGTATCGCAACCGGAAAACTGAAGCAGATGCAAAGAGCGGCTTGATTGAGCTGATGGTTTGATCGATCCGGAACCGAGCAACTCGGGAGAACACCATGGCGACGCACTCGATGTCGATCGGAGCAGTCCGGGAAGAAGCGCGGGAGTCATGGGTGCCGATGATCGCGATCGCGCTCGGCCAGATGATCATGTCCTTCAATGTCGCTTCGCTGCCGGTCGCACTCGGCGGGATGGTGAAGAGTTTTGGGGTGCCACCGACGACGGTCGCCACCGGCATCGTGGCCTATTCCATGCTGGTGGCCGGCTTCGTCATGCTGGGTGCAAAACTCGCGCAACGGTTCGGCGCGTTGCAGGTGTTCCGCTTCGCCGTCGTCCTGTTCTGCGCGTCGCAGATATTGATGACATTCAGCCCCACGGCGACTTTGATGATCACCGCGCAGGCGCTTTGCGGCGCGGCCGGCGCCGTGATCGTGCCGTCACTGGTGGCGCTGATCGCCGAGAACTACACGGGGCGCCAGCAGGCGACGGCGGTCGGGGCGCTCGGCTCTGCCCGCGCGGCGGCCGGCGTGCTGGCGTTCATTATCGGCGGCGTGCTCGGTACCTATATCGGCTGGCGCCCCGCATTCGGAATCCTCATTGCCGTTTCTGCCATCGTTTTTCTGTTGAGCTTCCGTCTCAAGCGCGACTACGGCCGCCCGGATGTACATATCGATCTCTTCGGTGTGGTTCTGGCCGCATCGGCGATCGTTCTCATCAGTTTCGGCTTCAACAATCTGAACGGATGGGGGCTTGCGCTGGCCACCGCCAATTCGCCGTTCGACGTGCTTGGCCTTTCGCCGGCGCCGATCATGATCGTTCTGGGCGTCGTGCTCGGGCAGGCATTCCTGATGTGGACACATCGACGCCAGACCGCCGGGAAGACCCCGCTGTTGGCGCTCGAGGTGATCGACTCGCCGGAGGAACGCTGCGCGGTTTACGCGCTGTTTGCCGTGGTCGCGCTGGAGGCGGCGCTTAATTTCTCGGTCCCGTTGTACATTCAGATCGTGCAGGGCCGTTCGCCGCTTGCGACCGCTATCGCAATGATGCCGTTCAATTTGACGGTGTTCTTCACGGCGATGCTTATCGTCAACGTCTACGACCGGCTGACGCCGCGGCAGATCGGCCGCTACGGCTTCATGCTGTGCACGGTTGGTCTGGTTTGGTTGGCCGTTGTCGTGCGCAACGACTGGAGCGAGGTTCCTGTCCTGATCGGCCTGGTTCTGTTCGGGATCGGGCAGGGCTCGCTGGTGACGCTGTTGTTCAACGTGCTGGTCACCGCCTCGCCCAAGGAGCTCGCAGGCGACGTCGGGTCGCTACGCGGCACCACGCAAAATTTGGCCGCTGCGGTTGGAACGGCGGTGGCGGGTGCGCTTCTCGTCGGCCTGTTGAGCACGATTGTGCTCAGCAACATCGCAGCCAACCCGGTGCTGCCGAAGGAAATCCAGAGCCAGGTCGATCTCGACAACATCACCTTCGTCAGCAACGACCGGCTGCGGAGTGTGATGGAAGGAACGACCGCGACGCCCCAGCAGGTCGAGGAAGCAGTGCGCGTCAATACCGAAGCGCGGCTGCGCGCCCTGAAGATTGGCCTGCTGATCATGGCCGGCCTTGCGTTGCTGGCGATCATCCCGGCGGGCCGGCTTCCGAACTACCTGCCGGGCGAGATACCGAGCGATGCGCCGACAGGTAATCGAGTGAGATCGAGCTGACTGAATGGTAGGAGGCTCGAAGGAGAACAACAATGGATGGAATTGATCGCCGCAGCGCGCTGCGGAGTCTGCTCTACGGTGTTGTAGCCGCAAGCGTGGGTGTGGACCTGCTAGCAAATTCGGCCGAGGCGATGCCACTCGCCATGGAGAAGGGGCTCGGAAAGAAGGCGGACGATCTCAGGGAAAAAGCCGAGCCCGTGCAGATGCGGCCGCCACACCGGCCCATTCACCGTCGCCACTGGCGCCATCGTCGGCGTCCCCGCCGCGTCTGCTGGTGGCATCGCGGTCGCCGTGTGTGCCGGTGGCGATGACGATCATTGAACCGGCAAGCGCGGCGTCGCCCCAAGTCTGAACTTCGGGCGAACCGCCAGCTACCCTCGCGGCTTCGCTCCAAAATGAAGGAGGCTGACATGACCACAATTGACAACAGCTCGCCGATGGGCGTCACCAACCTGCCTGCGCCGCCCTTCTGGGTCTGCGTTCTGCTTGGACTCGGCATGATTCTGGCCGGCTTCCTGGTTCTCGGCGACGTCATGCTTGTCACCGTGATCAGCACGATTTTTATCGGCTGGGTTTCGATCGTCGCCGGCGCCTTTGAGATCGTCCACGCGTTCTGGACCAAGGGATGGGGCGGCTTCGTATGGCAGGTGCTGCTCGGCATCCTGTACATCGCCTTTGGCGTCGTGCTGGTAGGCCAGCCGGTCGCCAGCGCCTTGATTCTCACCTACGTCCTCGGCTTGGTGTTGCTGATCTCCGGTTTCGTTCGCATCCTGCTCGGTATCAGCCATTGGCGCGAGGCGGGATGGATCATGCTGCTGTCCGGCGCGTTCGGCGTGCTGGCCGGCCTCGTGATCCTGACGGGATTTCCGATGACGGGCTTTTGGGTCCTCGGATTCCTCCTCGGCGTCGACCTGATATCGCACGGGATAGGGTGGCTGGCTTACGCATGGCAGCCCACCACCCGCAGCGCATAGCTCCTCCCTGCCTACTAGAGCGAGATTGCTTTTCTTCGAATTGTTATCTCGCTCTTTTTTCTGTTTGAGCATGACGTCCGGGCAAACACCTCCCAAATCGCTCGTAACGGTCGCGATGTTTCTGGTGCCGAAACCCCTGCGTTGTTCAGCCGAGGCCTTCCATGTCCTGGCATCGAGTCGTCAAAATCCTCGCAGTCGCTGCGTCGACGGCATTGAGCCTCACGGCGGGTTTACTCCGTGTGCAAGCTCAGCAAGGCGCGGCTGTGCTGTTTCAGAACGTTCGTATCTTCGATGGAAGGAGCGATCTACTTTCAGGGCCGTCCAATGTCTTGGTGAGGGACAACAAGATCCAGAAAATTCTCCCGGCGGCGACCACGTTCAATACTGCGCAAACGGTCGTCATTGACGGCGAAGGACGCGTGCTGATGCCCGGTCTGATCGACGCGCATTGGCACGCGATGATGGTGCGGTTGACGCCGGCCGCCTCCATGGGAGACGTCGGTTACAACAATATCGTGGCGGCTGACGAAGCCGCGGACACGCTGATGCGAGGGTTCACCACCGTTCGCGATCTCGGAGGACCCGCCTTCGGACTGAAGCGTGCCATCGATGACGGTCTGGTAGCTGGTCCGCGCATCTATCCCTCGGGCGCCATGATCACCGTCACCAGCGGTCATGGCGACTTCCGCCAATTATCCGATCTACCGCGAACAATCGGGGGGCTGCTCAGCCGCATGGAGCAAATCGGCGGCAGCATGGTTGCGGACAGTCCGGACGAGGTTCGCATACGCGTGCGTGAGCAGCTCATGCAAGGCGCGTCCCAGGTCAAGCTCACGGCGGGCGGTGGCGTCGCGTCGCCATTCAGCCCGCTCGATGTATCCACTTTCACCGAGGCCGAGTTGCGCGCGGCCGTCGAGGCCGCTGAAAACTGGGGCACTTACGTTGTCACGCACGCCTATACGCCGGTTGCGATCCAGCGATCGATTGCGGCCGGCGTCAGATGCATCGAGCACGGCCATCTGATGGATGACGCAACCGCGAAACTCATGGCCGAGAAGGGCATTTGGCTGAGCACACAACCTTTCTTCGATGATGAGGACGCCACCCCGTTGCCATCGGGCTCGGAGGAGCGGGCGAAGCAATTGCAGGTCATTAGCGGTACCGACACCGTCTATGCCCTGGCGAAAAAATACCGGCTCAAGACGGCCTTCGGCACCGACATTCTGTTTTCCCGTGAATTGGCGAGGCGCCAGGGCGCTCAATTGGCAAAACTGACTCGCTGGTACAGTGCTGCCGAGGTGCTGAAGATGGCGACAAGCGTCAACGCAGAACTGCTCGCTCTCTCCGGACCTCGCAATCCCTATCCCGGCAAGCTCGGAGTTGTCGAGGAGGGGGCGTTCGCTGACTTGCTGCTGGTGGACGGCAATCCAATCGACAACATCAAGCTGATCGAGGATCCCGCCAGGAATTTCCTCGTCATCATGAAGGACGGGAAAATTCACAAGAATCTCGTTGCCAGCGGCAAGCTAAACTAGCTGACGTTCCAGGAACGGCGTCGCGGCGCGTAGTGAAGCCGGTGCTAACAGGTATCCCGAACGGGGACCCACGGCCGCTTGACCGCGGTCACCTCCAGGCGGAACGGCAGCATCGTGACCGGCTGTCAGTCGCGCTCGGGAATTGGAGGATCGTTACAGGAGAGTATCATGCCTACACGCAACAAATCGCTCGCGGCAACTCTGTGCGCGAGCATGTTGGCCGGTTCCATAACTCTGCCCTTGATCCACGCTGAGGCCTGTACCCGCGTCGTCTATCTGGGGGCGAACGATGAAGTGATCACAGACCGATCAATGGATTGGAAACCGATATTGCCACCAATCTCTGGATATTCCCGCGGGGCATGGAGCGCAGCGGAGAAGCCGGGCCGAACTCGTTGAAGTGGGTTTCGAAGTACGGCAGCGTGATAGCCTCTGCCTTTGACATTTCGACATCCGATGGATTGAACGAAGCGGGACTGTCCGCCAATATTCTGTGGCTTGCTGAATCCGAATACCCGGTTTTCGATCAATCAAAGCCAGGACTTTCCATCGCGGCATGGGCGCAATACGTCCTCGACAATTTTGCGACGGTCGAAGAAGCGGTCAACGTTCTTCGACCCGAGCCGTACACGATCGTCACCGATACCATTCCCGGCGACACGCGGCTGGCGACCCTTCACTTATCGATGTCAGACGCTTCCGGTGACAGCGCGATAGTTAAATACATCGGCGGCGAGCAGGTCATTCATTATGGACGCCAACTCACGTTATGACCAATTCTCCGGCCTTCGATCACCAATTGGCTCTCAATGCGTATTGGAAGGAGATCGGAGGCGCGGTCAAGGACGTGAATTTTACACCGGAGACGAGCAAGGTCATGAAGCTCGATCTTGGGAAGGATCAACGAAACGCCTTTGCTGGAACGCCGTGAATCATTTCAAGGAGACGGCACCGTTCAAATTCCAGGGTCTGTAGCGTCCGCGACATGCCCGCCTAGGATCGACGCATCGTCGCCACCTTCAGGTGGACCGGCACTATCGTGACCGACATCGGCGATTGCCCGATGCTTTCGCCGTCGACGTCGGCGCGGACCATGCGGTCGCTGTCGATGGTGATCCGCGTCGGCGTGGCGCCGCGAGACTTTTGGATGCGCCAGATAGCTGCCGTCGCCGAGGTTGGCGAAACATTCCGCAGGTGCAACAAAATGCTGCAGACGCGTCATGGAAGCCGGTAAGCAGGCGGCAGCGCGTTACGAAAAGAACGCGATTTTCTCGGCCTGGCTCATGCGCCGGATCGGCGCCAGCGGGTCGTTAGCCGCCGCGACCGGCTTTCGCAGCATGCCGCTCGCAATGAGGGTCGAGCCTAGCGACACTTCCACCGCCGGCACGAGCGGCGCTGCGGCGACGGGCGGTGGGGTTGGTTGAACGGCCCGTTGGATCGGCGGCAGTGACGGGGAAGCGACCGGTTCGGGAGCTTCAGCGACGATCTTAGGAGCGATTGTCGCCGGCTCCGCTGAACGGACCTGCTCGGCTATCGCTTCGGCGATCTCCTCGTCGCTGATTGGATCCGGCGCGCCCATCTCCATCGCGATCATGTCGAGGACCGCCTCGTCGTGCGCATCGGCGTCCTGCGCATCAGCGCTCTGGGCATCGGCGTCCTGGACGGAGTTATATTGGAAGGTCCCGTGTTGGGCGGCCCCGACTTGCGCAGCGGCATCTTGGATCGAGGCCTCTTGAGCCGTGGCGGTTTCGGCGGCTAGCGGCGTTTCCGCTTCCGTCAGCATGGCTTCCGCCGCGGCAAGCACGGCCTCCGCGGATGCGGCTATCGAAGCGAACGGCGTCTCGGCAGCTTCCCGCGCCGGCGCCATTTCTTGCGCGGCTGGGGAGGGCGCCGCTGCCTCGGGCTCGGCAGCCGGCGCGCTTTCGTCCCCGAGTTCCACAAGCCGGCCCTGGAGGGCGGCAAAGGCGGCACGCAGCGCTGCTCTCGCCTCCTCGGAGGAGAACTGTTCGGTGCCCTTCTCGATGACGGTGACTTGCGAATCGATCAGGTCGCAGATTCGCCCGTCATTGCCGATTTCTCGCAACCGCCAGGCGATTTCGCGCAGCACCCGCGCACCCTTGCGGACCGGCGCCAGCCGCTGCTCAAGCGCGAGGCTATCGAGCGCCTCGACCGCCGATTCCTCGGCTGCCTCGACGGCGCTGCGGATGGCGGCAAGCGCCTCGGTCAGGCGCTCTTGCGCCGCGGCAGCCGCGGCGACGGCCTCGGCCGCCTGCTGCGCGGAAAGGCCTTCCTCCCGCTGCAAGTTTGCTTCCCGCTGAAGGGTCTCTTCCCTCTGGGCGGTGAGGCTTTGCTCGATCCGCGCCACCGCGTCCAGCACCATGCGGGTGTCGGCATTGCGGTTGCGCTTGGCGTATTCGGTCAGGAACCAGCGGCCCCGCGAGGTCTCCATGAAGGCTTCGGCGATTGCAGCATAGTCCTCCTCGCTCGGCAGCGCGGCGCGTGCTGAGATCGGCGAAAGGGCAAATGCTTCGTCGGCCATGTCAAACTCTTCGCGCAAATCGGCGCGCATTGCGATAACGAAACAACACGATATTGACCGAATCGCAATTGAATTGATGCCAAGCGAATCACAAATCCCCATCGCTTCTCAAGGTGCATCGAAGCGATTCGCGACCCGGGTGGCGCTGTTTTACGGCACGCTGTTCGGCATGACCGGCACCCATCTCCCGTTTTTCACGGTATGGTTGAAGGCGGTCGGGATCGATGCGTTTTGGATAGGGCTGATCACAGCCGTGCCCCCGGTGAGCCGATTTACCGCGCTTCCGGTGGTGACGGGCTTTGCGGAACGGCATCAGGCCTTGCGCAGCGGGATCATCGTAACCGCCTTTGCCACCGCGTTGGGCTTTTTCATCCTGGGCACCCAGCATTCGCCGGTGCTGGTGTTCCTGATCTACGCCCTGACGTGCTGCCTGTGGACGCCCATGGTGCCGCTGACCGATGCCTATGCGCTGCGGGGCGTGAAACGCTATGGCCTCAACTACGGACCGTTACGGCTGTGGGGCTCGGCCGCCTTCGTGCTAGGCGCGCTGGTCTGCGGCATGCTGTTCGACCTCATCGCCGCTCGAAATCTGATCTGGATTATCGCCGGCTCTGCCGCGCTCGGGGCGCTTGCCAGCCTCGCGCTCGAGCCGCTGGACGACGTCAAGGCCGCTCGCCCGGCCGCCGGCGATGCGAGCGCGCTGCTGCGTGACGGCGGCTTCATCGCGATCATCGTGGCGTCGGCGCTGATCCAGGGCAGCCATGCCGCCTATTACATTTTTGCATCGATTGCCTGGCAACAAGCCGGGTTCGACGGGCTGACGATTGCAGTTCTGTGGGTGCTCGGCGTGTTCGCCGAGATCGCGCTGTTCGCCTTGTCGCCGCGATTCACCCTGCAGCCGTCAATGCTGGTGGTGATTGCGGCGCTGAGCGCGGCCACGCGCTGGGTGTTAACGGCGCAGGACCTGCCGCTCGCTATCCTCGCGATCGTTCAGCTCGCGCATGCGCTGAGTTTTGGGCTGACGCAGGTCGGCATCATGGGATTGATGCTGCATCACGTGCCAGGACATGTGATGGCGCGCGCGCAGGGTTATCTGACCGCCTGCGGCGGTATCGTCGCGGGCATCGCCTCGGTCGCGTCGGGCACGATCTACGAGACCTGGGGACAGGGGATCTATTACATGATGGCGGCAATGGCCGCTCTCGGCGGGCTGGTGGTCTGGCTGGCGCGGAAGCGGCTCTCGCATCAGCCCCACAAGCCCGCTTCCGGCGGATAGACCAGGCTGCCGTCATAACGCAGGCCGCCGTGGCGGTCGCGCTCCAGCAACAGGGGGCCGTCGAGATCGACGAACCTTGCCTGTTGCGCGAGCAGCATGGCTGGCGCCATCGCCAGCGAGGTCGCGACCATGCAGCCGATCATGATCTCAAAGCCGAGGGCTTGGGCGGCATCCGCCGTTGCGAGTGCCTCCGTCAGCCCGCCGGTCTTGTCGAGCTTGATGTTGACGGCGTCATAGCGCGCGCGCAGGCCTTCAAGCGAGGCGCGGTCATGCACACTTTCGTCGGCGCAGACCGCGATCGGGCGCTTGATGCGCGCCAGCGCCTCGTCGCGCCCGGCCGGCAGCGGCTGCTCGACCAGCGTGACGCCGGCATTGGCGCAGGCGGCGAGGTTGTATTCGAGATTGTCCGGCGTCCAGGCCTCGTTGGCATCGACGATCAGTTCGGATTCCGGAGCGGCCTTGCGGACCGCTGATATCCGCGCGTCATCGCGATCACCGCCGAGCTTGATCTTTAGGAGCGGCCGATGCGCGGCCTTTGCGGTTGCCGACGCCATCGCCTCCGGCGTGCCGAGCGAAATCGTGAAAGCAGTGGTGCAGGGGCGCGGCGGCGGGCGGCCGAGCAGGGTCCAGACCCGCTGGCCGGAGCTCTTGGCCTCGAGGTCCAATAGCGCGCAATCCAGCGCGTTCCGGGCAGCGCCTACGGGCATCGCAGCCTGCAGGGCCACTCGGTCCAGTCCCCTGGCAAGCGGTTCCTGCATGGCATTAAGTGCTTCCAGCGTCGCTTCCGGAGTCTCGCCGTAACGGGAGTAGGGCACGCATTCGCCATGGCCGGTCTGGTCGCCTTGGCTCGCGGTGGCGACGACAGTCACGGCCTCGGTCTTGGCGCCCCGGCTGATGGTGAAAGCGCCTGCAATGGGCCAGCGTTCAATACTGACGGCAAGCTTTCGAGATAGGCTGGAAGTCATTTTAAAATCTGGCAATTTCCTGAACCGCGAGCTTGCCCGCCGCTACCAACTATGGCTGGTTAGGGACAGATTCGACAAGGCAATACGGCATGCGAAACCCAGCCGTTCTGCATCGGTATGGGCCGAGGGGTGGGCATTTTGAGCGGCGACCCGACATTGGAGCGGATAGCCAGGGGCAACGGGCTGGCGCTGTGCGCGGCTGGCTCCTGGACGGCCCGCTTTGCGCCGGCGCTGGAACGAATGGTTGCGGAGGCCGAGAAGCTCAGCGGCACTCGCCCCGACATTTTCATCGACATCTCGCAGGTATCGAAGCTCGACACGTTCGGCGCCTGGCTGATCGAGCGGTTGCGCCGCAGCCTGAACCATGGCGGCATCGAGGCCCAGATCGCCGGGCTTTCGGCCAATTATTCGAGTCTGGTCGACGAGGTGCGCCGGGTAAAGGCCGAGCCGATCGTCGAGACCGACAGGGTGACGATCACGGGCATGCTGGAGCAGGTCGGCCGCAGCGTGGCCGGCATCGGTGGCACCTTGATCGGGTTGATCGACATGCTGGGCGCGGTGCTCGCCGCGGCCGCCCATGTCCTCGTTCGTCCCCGTAATTTCCGCCTGACCTCGACCATCCACCACATGGAGCAGGTGTGCTGGCGCGCGGTGCCGATCGTGGTGCTGATCACGTTCCTGATCGGCTGCATCATCTCGCAGCAGGGCATTTTCCATTTCCGCAAGTTCGGCGCCGACATCTTCGTGGTCGACATGCTGGGCGTGCTGGTGCTGCGCGAAATCGGTGTGTTGCTGGTGGCGATCATGGTGGCGGGACGCTCGGGCTCGGCCTACACCGCCGAGCTCGGCTCGATGAAGATGCGGGAAGAAATCGACGCGCTGCGCACCATGGGCTTCGATCCGATTGAGGTTTTGATCCTGCCGCGAATGCTGGCGCTGGTGCTGGCGCTGCCGATTCTGGCGTTCCTCGGGGCGATGGCCGCACTTTACGGCGGCGGGCTGGTGGCGTGGCTCTATGGCGGCGTCGAACCCGAGGCCTTTCTCCTGCGCCTGCGCGACGCCATCTCGATCGATCATTTCGTCGTCGGTATCATAAAGGCGCCGGTGATGGCGGCCGTGATCGGCATCGTGGCCTGCGTCGAGGGACTGGCCGTGCAGGGCAGCGCTGAATCGCTCGGTCAGCACACGACATCTTCGGTGGTGAAGGGGATCTTCTTCGTGATCGTGATGGACGGCGTGTTCGCCATCTTCTTCGCGTCGATCGGAATGTGACCATGGCGGGCGAGATTTCCGACGCGATCATCCGGGTCCGCGACATCACCGTGCAGTTCGGCAAGACGCGCGTGCTCGACGGGCTCAACCTCGACGTCAAACGCGGCGAAATTCTGGGATTTGTCGGCCCGTCGGGCGCCGGAAAATCGGTTCTGACGCGCACCATCATCGGTCTCGTGCCCAAGCTTAGTGGACGCATTGAGGTGTTCGGCGTCGATCTCGACGCGGCGAGCGCCGCCGAGCGCCGCGGTGTTGAGCGCCGCTGGGGCATCCTGTTTCAGCAGGGGGCGCTGTTTTCCTCGCTCACCGTGCGGCAGAACATCCAGTTTCCGGTGCGCGAATATCTCAACGTCTCACAGCGGCTGCTCGACGAGATCATGGTGGCCAAGCTCGGCATGGTCGGCCTGCGGCCCGAAGTTGCCGACCGCTATCCGTCTGAGCTTTCGGGCGGCATGATCAAGCGCGTGGCGCTGGCGCGTGCACTCGCCCTCGATCCCGAACTGGTATTTCTGGACGAGCCGACCTCGGGGCTCGATCCGATCGGGGCCGGTGACTTCGACGAGCTGGTGCGCACCCTGCAGCGTACTTTGGGCCTGACCGTTTTCATGGTAACCCATGATCTCGACAGCCTATATACGGCCTGCGATCGCATCGCGGTTTTAGGGAACGGTAAGATCATTGCCGCAGGATCGATTGCCGATATGCAGGCCTCGCAGCATCCCTGGTTGAGGCAATATTTTCACGGCAAGCGCGCCCGCGCTGTGATGGGTTAGAGCGTGCTCCCCAAAAGTGGGCATCGGTTTTCGGTTCAGATCATGCTGCAAACAAGCGATAAACGACGGGTCTGATCGGCGAAGCTGAACAGATCCTGATTTCGGAGTACCTTGAGTTATGGAAACGCGGGCGAACTACGTCCTGATCGGGGCCTTCACGCTAGCGGTGATCGCCGCCGCATTCGGCTTCGTGCTGTGGTTTCAGAGCCTGCACGCCACAAAGCAGCGCAGCCCGATCCGCATCGTGTTCGAAGGCCCGGCGTCCGGGTTGCGCAATGGTGGCAGCGTCAACTTTAACGGTATTAGAATAGGGGAGGTCGTCTCCGTCAAACTCGACAACCCGCGGCGCGTAGTCGCACTGGCGATGGTCGAGAACAATGCCCCGATCCGGAAAGACACGCTCGTGGGGCTCGAATTCCAGGGGCTGACAGGTGTCGCGGCGATCTCGCTGAAGGGCGGCGAGGAGACCGCGCCTGCCGTACCGCTCGACGAGGACGGCGTCCCTATGCTGACCGCCGACCCGAGCGCGCTGCAGGACGTCACGGAGTCGATCCGTGCCACATTGCAGAACGTCAACCGGCTTGTCGCCGATAATCAGGAGTCGGTGAAGAACTCGCTGCGGAATCTCGAAACCTTCACGGCAGCGCTCGCGCGCAATTCCGAGAAGATCGACAATGTGATGCTCAGGGTCGATAGCGTAATGGGCAAGGCCGACAGCCTGATGCTCGGGCTCAACACGATCGCGGGCGGAGCCGCCGGCGGCGAGCTGAATCTTATGGTGAAGTCGATCAAGGAACTGGCCGAGGATTTCGACAAGCGGTCGGGCGCGCTGATGGCCGACGGCCGCCGCACCCTCTCCGACATCAGCCGCGCCGTGAACAATTTCGACCGCAATCCGACCCGGGTGATCTTCGGCGGCGGCAACAGCCAAGCGGCCGCGCCACCGCCGGCAGCACCGGCAGCAACGGCGGCCCCGAGGGCGCCGAGCGGGCAGAAGCGGCAGTAGAACCGCGAGTCCGCGGCGGACTTCTCAGCTAGCCGTCTTGAGCAAGGGGCCCGCGCCGGCTTTCATGTACTCGGCGTACAGCTCAGCCTTGTGCGGGCGTCCGATCAAATAGCCCTGTAGATCGTCGCATCGCTCGCGCATCAAGATCGAAAGCTGTTCGTTGGTTTCGACGCCTTCGGCAAGCACCGGCACATTGAAGCCGTGAGCGAGCCCGATCACGGCGCGCACGATCGCCAGTGAGGGCGCATTGGACCCCAGCGACATGACGAAGGAGCGGTCGATCTTGATGCGGTCGAGCGGAAACGCCTGCAGATAGGACAGTGACGAGTAACCGGTCCCGAAATCGTCGAGCGCGATCATGACGCCAAGTGATTTGAGAGATTTGAGGGTCTGGCTCGCGCGCGAGATGTCTTCGATCAGGACACCCTCGGTGATCTCCAGTTCGAGCCGCGATGGCGGCAGGCCGCTCTCGCGCAACGCCGTTCGCACCTGCTGTTCGAGATTTTCCCGGCGAAACTGCGCGGCCGAGACGTTCACCGCAATGCGCATGGTTTCATCCCACGATGACGCCTGCCGACAGGCTTCCATCAGAACCCATTCGTCGATTTTCGCAATCGAGCCGCTATCCTCGGCGACCGGGATGAACTCGCCGGGCGTCACCAGCCCGCGCAGCGGATGCTGCCAGCGAACCAGCGCCTCAAAGCCGGTTATCTTGCCATCCCGGTGACGCTGCGGCTGATACTCCAGGTACAGTTCACCATTGTCGACCGCGGAACGTAGATCGTGCTCCATGGCGCGACGGTCCCGCAACTGCCGATCCATCGCGTTAGTAAAGATACGCGTCAGCCCGCGTCCTTCGTGCTTGGCGCGATAGAGCGCCGCGTCGGCGTTAGCCAGCAGAGTAGCCGGGTTGTCGCCATCGCGTGGGTAGAGTGCCACGCCGATGCTGAGGTCGATCTCCAGGGCGTGGCCGTCGATTTCGATCGGACGCCTGAACGCGTCGCGCATTCTGGCCGCCAGCAGTTCCGCGGCTCCGGGCAGGGGCACCTGCTCCGTGATGGCAATGAATTCGTCACCGCCGACGCGCGCGACATAGGCTCCTTGGGCGGCCTGCCGCAGCCGGCGGGAGACTTCCCGCAACAGGGCGTCGCCCATCGAATGGCCGAACAGGTCGTTGACCTCCTTGAAATGATCGAGATCGATGCAAAGCACGGCAAAGCTGCCGCCGGCTTCTCCCGAATCTTGCATCAGCGCGGAAAGGCGAGCATCGAACGAGGCGCGATTGGGCAATTCGGTGAGGAGATCGTGCGACGCCAGATATCTGACCTTCTGTTCGGCGCGGTTGCGCTCCGTTATGTCGAACGCCACCGAAACCATGCCGGCCTTGCCGTGATACGACAGCGGCCGCGATTCAATCACGACCTCGATGAGGTCGCCGCCGGAAGTCTTGTGGATGACAGGCTCCTGCGATGTGCGGGCCGGCTCCGCCGGAGAGCAGCCGTCTGCGCTGAGGTCGTGCTCCGACATCGAGAGCAGTTCTTCGCGGGAATAGTGGTAGTGGCTGCACATCGCGGCATTGACCGCCAACAGCCGCCTTGTGTCCGCATCTGCCACCCACATTGGCAGCGGGTTCTCCTCAAACAGCAGCCGGAACGAAGCCTCGCTGCGTTTGAGGTCGGTAATATCGACACGAATCCCGATGCTGCCGCCGTCCGCTGTCCGCCGCTCCTCGATCCGGCTCCATCTGTCGCCCGGCAATTGTTGCTCGTGGGAGCTTTGCGGCAGGGCATGGCGGGCCATGCGTTCGCTGAACCATTCCTCCTCCCGCCCGACGGCGTCGGCATATTGCTGATGCGTCAGCCCGGCGCGAAGAATATCTTCGAAGCGAGCGCCCTGAACGATGGCCGCCGTATTCGATGCATAGAGCTTGGGGTATTGCCGGTTCCACAAGACCAGCCGATCGTCCTTGTCGAATATCGCCAATCCCTCTGGCACGACGTCCAGCGCTTCGGTCAGATAGGTATGCGCGGCGCGGGCTCGCTCTCCCTCTTCGGCAAGTCGGGCCTGAGTTTCGATCAGCCGGACGAAATTGCCGAAATTCGTGTTGATCATCCGAATGAACAGAACCAGCAGCAGGCCGAGGTTCATACCGATGCAAACCAGAAGCGGCTCGCCGGAAGCGAGCAGACGCAGAGCGAGCGGCAGTCCCGCAATGAGCAGCGTCAGGCGGGACGCCGGTGGGAAGCTGCCAAGACAATAGGCGGCGCCGATGCAGCCCATGAAGACGAGAAGCGAGATCGGCGCGCGAAGCGCGGGGTCCACCGATTCGATTAGCGCCAAAGTCCAGATGAGAAATCCGGCGGGCAAGGTGGCGGAAAGAATCCGCATCCGCGCTAGAAACCGATAGGAGTCTTCCGGCGTGAGCTCGACGCCGCGCATCCTGATCCACTGGATCATGCGAATGACACTGACGATCAGAAGCGCACCGGGCAGAGCAAATCTCAGCCACCCGTTTACGGAGGAGGGCAGAACGAAGCCGACGCTGATGCTGTCCAGCAGCAGCACCGCATAGAGAATCGGAACCTGGTTGGTGAGGATGCGGAACTGTTCGCTCACGAGCGCGCGGCCGTGCGGCGTCGCGCATTCGCCGACGGCGAACAGGCTTCGCGCCCTGGAAATCAAGTTTATGCCATCTCTTCCCGACACGGGTTCGGAAGCTAAGCGGCAATCAAGAATCTCTCGTAAAAACTCTTGGTAGCAATGAACTTAATCAACGCGGAATCGCATGCTGTTCCGCCACATGCACGTCGGAATCCGGCAAATCTTCTGCTCGCGCTGCGGATAACACCGTGGTTCTACGGAGAGGCGTCTGGCCGATCAGATTGCGCGGACGCGGCAGCGGAATGCACGCGCGCAGGCGTGGTAAGCACGCGAGGCCGCCGCTCGTACGCTCACCCATGCAGGAAGGAAAAACGGAGGCATCATTGCCTCCGTTTCGTGTTCTGCAATCGGTCTCGCTCTACCCCAGCCGTCCCGCCGCGTGCGCGAGCAGGGTGTAGACCAGTCCGGTCTCGGAGGTGAGGTGGCCGCGTAGCGCCTGCGGTCCGCGATCCTCGCGTGCAACTTCGTCCAGGAGCCGTTCGAATTCGGCGATATAGCGGTCGACCGTCTGCTTGAAGGCGCGGTCGGCACGATATTTGCGGGCGACTTCATCGAACGCCTTCTGGCCGGCCGGCGTGTAGAGGCGCTTGCTGAACGCCTTGCTCTCGCCGCGCTGGTAGCGATCCCACATTTCGGCGGCGAGATTGCGATCCATCAGCCGGCCGATGTCGAGTGACAGCGACTCCAACGGATTGACCGCGGCCTGCGGCGTGCGGCCCCGGGGCGCCTGTCCCGCACCTGCGTCGGTGCGGTGGAGCAGGTCCGACAGCCATCCGTCCCGGCCGGCGTCCTGGCTCACCGGACTGACCGGCGGAGCTTCGGCGCGGCGCGGCGCTGGCATGCCGAGATCCGGCGGCGGCAGGGTCGATGCACTGCCGGCGTCGCGCATGCGCACCTCGTTGCGGCCGCCGGCGGCAGCTGCCATCACGGGCTCTTCCTGGCGTTGCACGCTGGCGCGGCCGGAGGTCACGACGTCGAGACCTCGGCCATGATGCGCGACGATCCGGTTGAGCTCGGCGAGTGCCTCGATCTGGTCGACGATCACCTTGCGCATCTGCGCGGTGTTGTCGGCCGCCTCCTGCGGCATCTCGAGCACGCCGCGGCGCAGCTCGTTGCGCGTCGCCTCGAGCTCCTGATGCATCTCGGCCGCCATCTGCTTCATGGACTGCACCATCGCAGCGAACTTCTCGGTCGATTGCTTGAACATCGCATCGGTTTCATGCGTGCTCTGCTGGTACAGATCGTTCATGGCGTCGAGGGTCTGCTGCCGCTCGTTCTCGGCCGCAGCGCGCACGGCTTCGAACTGGCGGCTGATCGCGGCCGATCCGGCGCCGGCGGTTTCCGCCACGACGCGCGCGATATCGCGTGCACGTTCTTCCGCCGCGGCGAGCGATTCATCGAGCAGGCCGGTAAAGCGCGACAGGCGCTGGTCGAGGTCGGTGGTGCGCAGGTCGATGGTGGTGACCAGCGATTCAAGCTGCGACTTGCGATCGGCGACCGACGCCGTGGTGGAGCGGTTGGCCTGTTCGACCATGCCGGCAGCCTCGACCAGCGACTTGCCGTGCTTCTCGAACTCGCCCGACAGCGCGCCGAGATCCTCCAGCGCCTTCGTGGTCTTCGAGTTGAATACGGTCAACTGGTCTTCCAGCGTCTGGGTAGCGACGCCATTGCGGGCGGTGACGTCGTTCATGGCGGATACGAAGTCGGCCACGCGGGTCACCAGCGCGCGCTCCAGCGAATTGAGATTGTCGTGGGCGCCGGTCAGCACTTCCTGCAGCAGGATGTTGCCTTCGCGCAGCCGCTCGAACAGCGCCACCGTGTCGGTGCGCAGGATCTTGCTGGTCTCCTGCATTTCGGTGACGGCGGCGATCGATACCTGGCGCGACTGGTCGATGGCCGAGCGCGATGCCTGTTCGAGGTCCTTCAGCGACTTGGCCACCGCGCCGGTGGCGAGGTCGCCCGCGGTGGTAATCGTGCGCGCGACCTCCGAACCGTGGGTCGACATCGATTGCGAGAACGCCTGGCCGCGGGTTTCGATCGATTTCAGGGCGTCGGCGGTGACGCGATCGATGTCGGTGGTCAGTTGCGTGGTCCTGGTGCTGAGCGCCTCGACCAGCGAACCGCGGCGGCTGTCGACGATCTGCGCCAGACGATCGGTCTGCTGCTGAACGTAGGTGACGATTTCGTCGGTCTTGCCGGTCATTGTCGAGCCGAAATTGCTGCTCGCGGCGAGCACCGAACGTTCGATATCGGCCGAGGTCGACTTGACCTTGGAGCTGACCTCATTCGTTGCGGCGACCAGCGCGCTCTGCGCGTTCTGCGCGGTGGTCTGGATGATATCGGTTGTGCTGGCGGTGACGGTGCCGAGCGAACGCTCCATATCTGCGGCGATCGCCTTGATCTGGTTGGCGGTCTCGGCAGAGGTCGCAGACAACGAGTTCTGGGCTTCGCGCGCGGTGCCGAGGATGGATGCCGCGGTATCGGTGCCGACCGCGGTCAGCGTGCGTTCGACGTCGATCGCCAGCGACTTGACGTGGTTGGCAGCCTCCGTGGACGCCGTTATCAACGTGTTCTGGGCTTCGCGTGCGCCCGTCGTGATCGACTCGGCGGTGGCATTGCCGGCCATCGAGAGCGAACGCTCCATGTCGGCGGCAAGCGCCTTGACCTGGGTCGATGCGTCAGCGGACGCGTTCATCAGGGTATTCTGGGCCTCGCGGGCGCCTGCCGTGATCGCTTCGGCGGTCGCCGTTCCGGCGATCGACAGCGAACGCTGTACGTCGGCCGCAAGCGACCTGACCTGATTGGCGGCCTCGGTAGAGGCGGCGACGAGCGTGCTTTGTGCTTCACGGGCACCTGCGGTGACGGCCTCGGCGGTTGCCGTGCCGGCCACCGACAGCGAGCGCTCAACATCGCTGGCGAGCGACTTGACTTGGCTTGCGGCGTCGGCGGACGCGGTCACCAGCGTGCTCTGTGCCTCGCGCGCGCCGGCGAGAACCGATGCGGCCGTGGCATCGCCCGCAGCCGAGAGGGTGCGCTCGACGTCTGCGGCGAGAGATTTGATCTGGGCGGCGGCCTCGGAGGAGGCCGACACCAGCGTGGTCTGGGCATCTTTGGCGCTGGTCAGGATCGAATTGGCCGCGCCGGTGCCGACGGCGGTGAGGGCGGCCTCGACCTCAGCCGAGGTCAGCTTGAGTTGTGCGCCGACATCGGAGGAAACTGTCAGCAGCGCCTGCTGCGCGGTGCGTGCGCCGGTCTGGATGGTCTCGGAGGTATTGACCACGAGGTTGGTCAGCGAGCGTTCGGCGTCCTCGACATGCGACTTGATGCCGGAGGATAGCATTTCGGCGCGCGACATCAGGTCTTCGCTGGCTTGGCGGCCACTGCTTTCGATCCGGCCTGCGACTGCCTCGATGCGCGAACCGAGCAGATCCTCGAACTGCGCGACGCGGGTGTCTATGTCGGTCGCGATGGCGCCGACCCGGGTCTCGACGCCGTTGGCAATGTCGCCGACGCGGGTTTCGAGGCCCTGGTGGATTTCCTGGAAGCGCGCCTGGATGGTGTCGGTCAAATGGGCGCTGCGGCCGTCGATAGTCTCGGTGACGTTGGCAACACGATGGTCGATCGCGGCAATCGCCTGTGCGGTGCCCTCGGTGAGCGAGGAGGTGAGCAGGCTGAGCCGCTGGTCGATCGACTGGATCGCCTGCGCCGCGCCGTCGGTCAACGAGGTTGCCAGCGTACCGAGGCGGCCATCGATGGTTTCGGTCACGGATCTGGCGCGGGTGTCGAAGGTCGTTTCCAGCGATTTGAGGCGGCCGTCGATGGTCTCGTCGAACGACTTGATCTTGTTGTCGAGCGAAGTGTCGAGGCTGCTGACGCGGGTGCCGAGCTGAGTTTCGAACTGCAGCAGCCGCTGATCGAGGGAAGCGGTGATCTCGCCGCTGTTCGAGACCAGGCGGGTGTCGAAGGTGTCGACGTAATTCTTCAGGCTGTCTGATATCTCCTGGGTCCGCTGGCCCATGCGTTCGACGATCTCACCGCCGAAGGTTTTGACCGTGCGGTCGAACTCCGAGATATGCCGCGTGATCAGCGCGCCGAGCGTGCCGCTGTCGCGGGCGAACTTTTCCGCCAGCTCGGAGCCCTGGTTCTTCACCAGCTCGTCGAAGGCACTCATCTGCAGTGCAAGGCTGTCGTGCGCGCTCTCGGTCTGGCTGATCACCTTGGCGACCAGCGTGTTCACGGTCACGTCCAGCGCGTCGCTGGCCTTGTCGCCCGAGGTGAGAATGCGGCTCGCGAGGCGGTTGCCGGCATCGTCGATCTTGCTGACGAGATCGCCTGAGCGCAGCTCAAGTTCGAGCAAGAGCGAGTCGGAGGAATTCTTCAGGGAGTCGTGGACCTGCTCGGTGCGGTCGGAGATGCCGTCGACGATGGTCGAGGAGCGCTGCTCGAATTCGCTGGTGATGCGGTCGAGACGCTCGTTCAGCATCTCATGGACGCGATCGGCCAGATCGACGAATTCGTCATGGACGTGCCCGGTCTTGAAGTTGAGGCTGGTGGTCAGCCGCTCGGATGCGTCGAGCACGGCACGCGTGGTCTCGGCGCTGGCTTCTTCCAGACGGTCGAGCAGGTCGCCGCCGCGCTCGCCGAGCGCGAGGATCATGTTGTCGCCGGCATGGCTCAGGGCGCTCGTGATGTGTTGGCCGCGCTCTTCCAGTGCGCCGGTGATGCTTTTTGCGACCTCGTCGACGCGTGAGGCGATCGCGTCCGAGATCAGCGCGATGTCGTGGCGCAGATCGATCTGGACGCCGGAGATGGCGCTGCGAACCTGCTCGGCCTGGCCAACCAGATTGTCGCGCTGATGGGCGATGTCCTGCAGCAGCGCGCGAATGCGCACTTCGTTGTCGCTATAGGCGCGCTCCAGCGCTGCGACTTCATTGGCGACCAGCGTTTCCAGTTCGCCGGCGCGCGCGATCGCGCGCTCGACGCCGTCGCCCATCGCGGCGACTTCGCGGCGGATCGCCTGACCGACGGTCACCATCGAATCGGAGGCAGCACCCTCGGGCTCCGAGAAACGCATCGCAACCTGCGCCATCGACTGCGCGATCATCCGCATTTCCTGGCCGCGCCAGGCAAGGCTGGCGAGGAAATAGAACAACAGCACCGGTGCAAAGAACAACGCCGCGAGGCCGGCGAGCACCAGCACGCCGCCGCTCTGTCCGATCGCCGCCTGCAGCGAGGGCAGGAAGGCAATCGTCAGCAGAGCACAGCCGACGATCCAGACGCCGCCAAAGATGCTGGCAAGCGTGTAGACGCTGCGGGCAGGGCGGTTCTTCTGGATCGCCTGCAGGATCTGTCCGATGGTTTCGCGATCGTCATTGGCGGCACGGCGGGGGCTGCGCGGCTCTTCGATCGGATCGAACACTGCGCGCTCGGCGCTTCCGCGCGTGTCGAACGGCGTTTCGGAATAGGCGGGCGCGGCGGAGGGCATGGTCGGCGGCGGGAATTCGCCGCCAATCGAATTTCGGCTGTTGTCGACGCTCGTATCGCTGATGTTGAGCGCTTCCTGAATGGCGGAGAGCGCGACTTCAGTGGGATCTTTGACCTTCTTGGGATTGTTCGCCATGTTCAGTCCGAGCCCTCATAAACTTATGCATCCAGCCGCTCTTGCAAAAAGCCCCCGCAAGCTCGAAGCCGGATTCATAACCCCCGCGGACCGCAAGCATGCCCGCCGGCAGCTTGTCCGCTACATCCGCGAACATCCTATTGGTTGAGCGATACGAATGAAATGGCCGCGATTAAGACATTCTTAATCATCGTTAACAGCTTTGTTCCTTAAGGCCTTAAGGATGCACAGATTTTTGGAACCGAATCTGGGATCGTGGCAGATTATCGGTAAAAACAAGGCGAGCTTGCGGCAAAATCCGAGAACGTTCCGTTAACCGCTGTCGTGTTTGGCTGGCGAGCATGCCCCCCCGGGAATCGGTGCGGCGGGGCGATCCGGACCTTGCTCATGCCGCTTCATCTCGAACGGGTAGAATGGATGCCGTCGCCACCGCTGGCTCCCGGTGACGGGCTGATCGATTTCGAACATCTCAACCGCATGACGTTCGGCGATGCTGGCCTCGAGCGGGAGGTATTGACGATGTTCTCGGCCCAATCGGCAAGACTGGTGCACAGGCTCGCCGCCCTGCCTGCGGATGCCGGCGCGCTGGCGCACACGCTCAAGGGCTCAGCCCGTGCGATTGGCGTGTTTGCTGTGGCCGATGCCGCGGCCCGGCTGGAGGCGGTAATTGCCGGTGGCTCCGACGCATCAGCCACACTCGCCGAACTCGGCGAGGCGGTTGCGCAAGCGCGGGCAGCGATCGAAGCGGTTCTGCACCGTTCCTGAGCGGAAAGCGATCCGGATCTGCCAAAATCCCGGTAAAATGCTGCCTCAGGATTTCGTCCCGAGCGCTGGCGCTGTGCGGATCGACCCGTTATAGGACTGCCGGGACTCCTTACCTATTCCGGCAGCACGAGCGATCATGGCCAAAATCCACTTTATCGACCACACGGGCGAAAAACGAACCATTGAAGTCGAGAACGGCGCGACCGTGATGGAAGCCGCGATCCGCAACGCCATTCCAGGCATCGAAGCCGAATGCGGCGGTGCCTGTGCCTGCGCAACCTGTCACGTCTATGTTGACGAGGCCTGGCGCGAGAAGGTCGGCGCTCCGACCCCCATGGAAGAAGACATGCTGGATTTCGGCTTCGACGTGCGGCCGAACTCGCGCCTGTCGTGCCAGATCAAGGTGAGCGACGACCTCGACGGCCTCGTAGTGTCGACGCCGGAACGGCAGGCTTGAAGTCCGGAAGACGTTCAGCGCGATCCGGCGTTCGCGGTCTCCGCGAGATGGTCGTCAACGGCATATAGCGCGCAATCGGGCACGTGCTCCGCGCAGGCGGCGAGGGCAGCCTCCGCCTCGCGCGCCGACCGGCGGCCGGTGCGGAAAGTGAAAGCCCACTTTGGCGAGACGGCACAGGCCCTCAGAGCGGTATCCCGCGCGAAAACAGAGAATGGCCCTCGTCGCGTGCGGCGGGAAATCGATGACTGGGCCCACCCGCCGGCGCCAGTAAACGCTGCGTGGATTCTGCGCACCAGGTCGGGCCCGAAGAACTTGTCGTTCTGTGCGTAGATCCACAGCGTCGGAATCCGCGAAGGCCGCAACAGCATCGCTTCAAGTCCGCGCGGGCCAGCGGCCTCCATCGGAATACGCAGGTCCTCGCGATAGAACGGCTCGGCAGCAGCAGGCGGCATCGCGATGCCGACGATCAGGACAGCCAAGTCGCCGCGCACTTCATGTCGACTTTACTCCGCGGCGAATCCAGCGCTGGAAATTGGCCAGGATGTCCGGCGTCAACGGCGTTGGCTTGCGCGTGGCTTCGTCCAGCAGCACCGATACCGATTGCGCCGACGCAACGCATTTGCCTTCAGAGAAAACCACCTGATCGAAGGTGACGGAAGTTCGCCCGAACTGGACGACGCCCAGTCCCATTTCGATTGTGCCAGGCCAGCGCAATTCGGCGCGGAAATGCATGTCGAGCCGGACCATGATCCAAATGACTCCGTCCGGCATCAGCCCGTAGCTGCGGTCCTTCATCAGTGTGACGCGGCCGGTTTCGAAATAGGTCGCGTAGACTGCGTTGTTGACGTGCTGGTTGGGGTCAAGGTCGGCAAATCGCACATTGTCCGACAGACGATAGGGAAAATCCTCCAGACGCGGGGTCGCATCGGGACGCAAGTGGGCGTTCACGGGTTATCTCCGAAAATCTCGGCTCCCTTACAGCCCATTTGTCGAATGGCGGCAAGAGGTTGTCGCCGTCCCCAACGCCATATTATGGCTTTCCTGTTGCCGTCGGGTTGGCTAGACAGATGCGGCCTTCTCGCCAGGTTCAACCGAAAAGAAGCCGATATGAGCGAAGCGATCAAAACTGATGTGCTGATTATTGGAGCGGGTCCGTGCGGCCTGTTCGCCGTCTTCGAACTGGGCCTGTTGGACATGAAGGCGCATCTGGTCGACATCCTCGACAAGATCGGCGGCCAATGTGCCGAGCTCTACCCGGAGAAACCGATCTACGACATTCCCGGCATTCCCTTTGTCACTGGGCAGGGCCTCACCGAGGCGCTGCTCGAGCAGATCAAACCGTTCGGCCCGACCTTCCATCTCAACGAGATGGTGGACACGATCGAGAAAATCGGCGATCCGCTGTTTCGCGTGACGACCGATGCCGGCAAGATGTTTGAGTGCAAGGTGGTGGTGATTTCCGCAGGTGGTGGCTCGTTCCAGCCGAAGCGTCCTCCGGTGCCGGGCATCGAGGCGTATGAAGGCACTTCGGTATTCTATGCCGTGCGTAAGATGGAGCAGTTTCGCGACAAGAGCATCCTGATCGTCGGCGGCGGCGATTCCGCTCTCGACTGGACGCTCAATCTGCACCCGATCGCGAAGCGCGTGACGCTGCTGCACCGGCGCGACGATTTCCGCGCCGCGCCGCACAGCGTCGAGCAGATGCGTGCGCTGGTCGCGAGCGGCAAGATGGATCTGAAGATCGGTCAGGTGACGTCGCTCGAAGGCGAGGGCGGCAAGCTCTCGGCGGCCATGATGAAGGGCAACGACAACGCGATCTCGAAGATCGAGTGCGATACGATGCTGCCGTTCTTCGGGCTGACGATGAAGCTCGGCCCGGTTGCGAATTGGGGCGTCGCGCTCGAGAACAATCTGGTGCCGGTCGATACCGCGGCCTTCGAAAGCAATATTCCCGGCGTCTTCGCGATCGGCGATATCAACACCTATCCCGGCAAGCTCAAGTTGATCCTGTCCGGATTCCACGAAGGCGCGCTGATGGCGCAGAAGGCGCACCGCTACGTCTATCCGGACAAGCGGCTGGTGTTCCAGTACACCACCTCGTCGTCGAGCCTGCAGAAGAAGCTCGGGGTCAACTGAATCCCAAAAAGTGACAGGTGGGCTCGCGAAGCTTTGTCGGGGCGCGCGGCGATCGTCGCTGGAACCGTCCGCGAAATGGCCTTAGTCTGCGGCCATTCATTTGGGAATTGATCAGGTGATGACGATGCGCAAGCTGGCTGGATTTCAACTGATACTCCCGATCGTAATCGGGCTCGCGTTTGCCGGTGAACTCGCCGCACAGCCGGTGGAACCTTCTGCAGCCGGGCTCTGGGAGAAGGTTGAGAAGGGCAAGCCGGTCGGATGGTTTCTCGTTGTCGATCGCAATGGCGCCTTCGAGGGCGTGTTCGCCAAGCTGTTTCTCGAGGCCGGCGATGCTCCCAATCCGATCTGCTCGAAATGCACCGACGATCGAAAGGATGCGCCGTGGCTCGGGCTCTCCTTCATCCGGGACATGAAGCGTGACGGATTGAAATACGAGAACGGCAACGTGCTCGATCCGCGCGATGGCAAGATCTACAAGGCCAAGATGACGCTCAGTCCCGATGGGCAGACGTTGACGATGCGCGGCTATCTCGGCATCTCGCTGCTGGGCAGGGATGAGGTCTGGACGCGCCTGCCTGATACAGCGCTGGCGCAGGTCGATCCCGTGATCATCGCAAAATATCTGCCCGCTCAGGCCGCGGCGATGAAGCCACCCGCCGGTGCGGCAAAGGCTCCCGCAGCGCCCAAGAAGACCACGGCGCCAGCACCGGTTCCTGCACCTGCGCGCTAGTTCAATCCGGTTCTGCCCGGTGGGCGCGGCGCGTCCGGCACAACCGGTATTGGCTGCATTGGCTGCGACGTGACTTCAGGCACCGCCGCATCGAGCTGCAGCACGGCGGCGGCGGCCGGCACGGCGGCATCTGCCATCGCGGCGTGGCCCTCGGCGCTTGGATGCACCGCGCCGCCATAGACCGCGGACAGGACGCCCCAGGTCGCGTCATGGATATCGGACGGCTGCTGCGATGCCGGCAGGCCTTGCGGGTAGGTCATCGCCGCGAAGTAGCTATCGTTGGCGTCGCGAATCCAGCGCGCGCGCGGCAGATAGGCGCGGTACTCGCCGGCGCTGCGGCCGCACAGCATCGGCTGGTTGGCGGCCGTCACGATATCCGGATCGAAACTGTCGCCGGTCGCCGAGAAACACTGCCGGTCAAATTCGGGGTCGCTTTCGGCGCGTGCGCAGAAGCCGTGGCTGGCAAAACTGGGTTGATGGTTGTCGACGAAGGTCATGCGGTCGGCGCGCGGATTGCGGCACAGGATGCCCCCCTCACAGAGCGCCAGCGCTCGCAACTGCGGCAGGAATTCGCTCTCGACAAAGTTCGACACAGCGGCCAGCCGCTGCGGCTGGGCGTTGAAGGAGGGATGAATGTCGAAGCCGGCGCGTCCGCCGGGGCACGGCGCGCCGCCATTCGACAGCGTCGGATTGGCATAGGAGGTGTAGACCACCCGCGACAGGTCGCCGCCGAGCAGCGGCTTCAGCGCCTCGCGCAGCTTGGCAAACCCCTGCGGCAGGTCCCGCGTCATCGCACTGCGCGCGTCGTCCACCGAGGCCATGACGCCGCTGCGCCGAAACAGCGCGCGTTCGGTTGCCGTGTCCACGATGACATCGGCGACAAGGCCGGAAAAATAAATGTCGTTGGCGCCGATCGACAGCAGCACCAGGTCGAGCTTGCGATCCGGTTGGCGGCGTTTCGCGGCGGCGACGGCTTCACGCAGTTCGGCCAGTTGCCCGTTGACGCTGCCCTGGCACGCACTGCCCGATTTCGACGGCAGGCAGTCGCGTGCGCGCTGCGAGCCGAACAGCCCGTCGGCAATCGTGGCACCGGTGCAGGCCAGCGGCAAATAGGTCACCGCGATGTGCGGATATCGTACGGCAAGGGCCAGTGCGGTCCGGGTCTGATAACTGTAGAGCGAACGGTGGCAGGCAGGGTTGAACCAGAGCGCACTCTGCCGCTGCCAAACCGCCAGCAAATCGGGCGCCTCGCAAGCGCGCCCGCCTTTGTAGCCCGCGCGGCTCGGCCGGTAGTATTGCGCGGCTGCCGTTCCGAGATAGGAGCGAAAGCAGAAGCCTTCATCGGCCAGCGCAATGGGACGGTCCGGATTTCCCTCGCCGGAAGCGATGCTGTCGCCGAGGCCGGCGATGAAGATATCGCGCACCGCGATCTCGGTGAAGACGCGCTGACTGCCCTCCGAGCTGGATACGTCGGAGGTCACGACTGTGGTGCGGCCGTAGCGGACCCGGAGATTGACCGGTTCGGCGCAGTCGAAGGTGGAGGTTTGCGGGCCATCGCCGTCATCGACGGTCCAGGCGCAAGTCGCGCCGACCGGCACCGGGCCCGTCAGGCGGATCACGACCGGATGATCGATCGGCGTCAGATAGCTTTCCTTGACGTTGTCGCGCGTGCAGGGCTCGTTGACGCGGCCGGCGAGATCGATACATAGCCGATTCACGGTGTTGCGCGCCCAGCCGCGGCCGTCGCTCTGGATCGCCAGCACCTGCTCCGAAGCGAGCACGCTACGGCCGCGTCCGCTTTCGGCATGCAGCAGGAAATCCCGCTCCTCGCGGAACAGGCGGAAGCGGTTGCGCACCTCCCAGGAAATCTGGAGCGGCCCGTAGACGCCGGCAGTCTGGGCTTCCGCAGCGGGCGTGACTATTCCAATCAGCACGGCGGCAACCAGCGCGGCCGACATCATCGAACGTAGGAAAATTCCAGCCATGGCGTGGTTTGACGTTAGCGGTAAGGCAGAAATAAGAGAATGAGGCAGCCCCGGCCCAAAAGACCAGACGGCGCAGATAACGACGCCGTTACCAGCCTCAGGATTGTCGGCCCTTGATCGGTGGTCGCACCCGGGCCTTGGCTGTACAGGCTTCGCCGAGCCGGCGCCGTTCCAGCCAGGGCTGCAGCACGCTGAGCCAGAGTTCGCGCGTGCCCATGATCCAAATCGAGATGCCGAAGGGAATCAGGAAGTACAGGATCCGGAACACCACCAGCGTCGCCAGCAACTCTTCCCTGCTGAACTGCGGCAGCGCCACCAGCATCGCCGCGTCGAACACGCCGATGCTGCCGGGCGCATGGCTGGCGAAGCCGAGCAGCGTTGCCAGGATGAACACCACCGCCAGCGAAACGAAATCGATGTGCGGCGTCATCGGCATCAACAGATACATCGCCAGCGCGCAGAAGCCGAGATCGACGACGCCGATCAGGACTTGCAGCAGCGTCAGCCGGGCGGAGGGCAACACGACCTTCCAGCCGTTCTGGCCGAGTTCGCGGCGGCCCTCACCCATCAATAGCCAGACGAAATAGGCGGCGATGCCGGCAAGGCAGCCGATCGCGATCAAGCGGTTCATTGCTGGCGGCAACAGGTCCATCGCCGATGCCGCCTCGGGATGCCAGGCCATCCCCAGGCCGAGCACGAAGAGATTGCCGAGCCAGAAGGTGAGGCCCGAGAGGAAGCAGATTTTTGCAACATCGATTGCCGTCAGGCCATAGTCGGAATAGATCCGGAACCTGATCGCGCCACCGGTAAAGACCGTCGCGCCGATATTGTGGCCGATGGTGTAGCTGGTGAAGCTCGACATCGCGGCTATGCGATAGGGCACGTGCGTCTTGGCGATGGTTCGCAAGGCAAAGAAATCGTAGAAGGTCAGCGTGCAAAACGCCCCCACCACGCACAGCGCAGCCAGCGCGATGCGATGCGGTGCGATCTCGGTCAGCGCGGTCAGGATAATTCCGGTGTCCACCCCCTTCAGGGTGCGAACCAGCGTGGTGACCGCAAAGACGATGATGAGGAGGCTCGCAGCGATCCCCAGCCGTTTCCAGCCGATTTTTTCCTTGAAGCCACGCCCGAGCGCGGTCAGCAGCCGATGCATTCATCCTCCCGGCGGGGCGGCAACACGTAAAGATGGGACCTGTCACGACGGGCGACAGTCGACGGTCAGAGGCACCGTGCGCGAAACCCATAAGCCAAAACCGGGCCGTTGTGCAGCCCTTGACAAGCATGCCTTTTGGCGTCGTTCGCCGCCTTTGTCATACGCCATACATATGTCGCCGCGTTAACGATTTTGAGTCGCAACGAGGTCCGTTCCGCGGGTTCTTTTTGCCGCGCCGTTCCGTCCGTTCCATCGCGGCGTTTTTGGGGCCTTCAGGAACGTCCTTTTCGCAAGCAAGTTAGCCCTTAATCAGCATCGAACATGAAGCGCGCGCTCGGCCGGCACGCGGCCTGCGCCTGCGTGTTCCCAAACAAGGAGAACCGCAATGGGACTGTTCACTAAAGACATCAAGACGATGAACGACCTGTTCATCCATCAATTGCAGGATATCTACTATGCTGAGAAGCAACTCGTGAAAGCACTGCCAAAAATGGCCGGAAAGGCCACCGATAAGCAGCTCAAACAGGGCTTCTTGAGCCATCTCGACGAAACCAAGGCGCATGTGCAGCGCCTCGAAGAGATATTCCGCATGCACGGCACCGAGGCGAAGGCAGTCGATTGCCCGGCGATCGACGGCATCATCGAGGAAGCCGATGATGTTGCGGGCGAGATTGTGGACAAGGACGTGTTGGACGCAGCCCTGATCAATGCGGCCCAGGCTGCCGAGCACTATGAAATCACCCGTTACGGTAGCCTGATCGCGTGGGCGCGGCAGCTCGGCCGCAATGATTGCGCCAGCATTCTGCAGCAGACGCTCGACGAGGAAAAGACGGTCGACAAGAAGCTGACCTCGCTGGCGGAAGGCAAGGTCAACCTGCGCGCCGCAAGCTGATCATCGGCAAATTGAGGCAAAACGCCGCGCTCGCGCGGCGTTTTTCCTCCCGCGGAAGCCGGGCCGCAGGCATGCTTCGATATCTACCGAAATATCACGTCGAAACAAACGTGATTTGAGTGGCGTTGGATCCCAAGACCGAGGAGATCCATGCGCAATATCCCCCTCGCATACAAGCCGGCTTGCGGCATCGATCGCCGGGGATCTGGTCCTGCGCCGTCGAGGTTGGCCACATCGCTGACGCTCGCGGCGATGAGTCTCGGCTATGGCGTGGTTCAACTCGACGTCACCATCGTCAACACCGCGCTCAATGCCATCGGAACCTCGCTTGGCGGCGGCGTCGCCGAATTGCAATGGGTGGTGAGCGCCTACACCATCGCTTTTGCGGCCTTCATCTTGACGGCGGGCGCGCTGGGCGATCGGATCGGCGCCAAGCGGATATTCATCGCGGGTTTTGCGCTGTTTACGGCAGCCTCCGTTGCCTGCGCACTGGCGCCCAATGCGGCGGCCCTGATCTCCGCGCGCTGTGTCCAGGGCCTGGCGGCCGCCATTCTGGTGCCGAACTCGTTGGCGCTGCTCAGTCATGCCTATGCCGACGAAAAAGCTCGCGGACGTGCGGTCGGTATCTGGGCCGCCGGCGCAAGCGTTGCGCTGACGGCCGGGCCATTTGTCGGCGGTGGCTTGATAACGCTGGTTGGCTGGCGCTCGATCTTCCTCGTCAATCTGCCGATCGGCCTTGCGGGCCTCTGGCTGGCGTGGCGCTTTGCCGGCGAGACCACGCGATCTGCGCAGCGCGGGATCGACTTGCCGGGTCAGGTCACCGCGGTCGCGGCACTCGGTTTTCTCGCCGGTGCGATTATCGAGGGCGGGTCGCTCGGATGGAGCAGTCCGTTCGTCATCGCTGGGTTTGCAGTGTTTGCGATTTTTGCGGTGCTGTTTGTCTGGCGGGAAGCGCGCGCGCCACAACCCATGCTGCCGCTGCGGCTGTTCAAGAACCGGATGTTCGCACTGACGTCGCTGATCGGCCTCCTTGTCAACGTCGCGATCTATGGCTTGATCTTCGTGCTCAGCCTCTATTTCCAGCAGATCAATGGATTGTCTCCGTTCGAAACCGGGCTCGCGTTCGTGCCAATGATGGGTGCGGTGCTGCCCGTGAATCTGATCGCCCCCCGCGTTACCGAATATGTCGGAGCGCCCGCGACCATTGCCGCCGGTGCGGTGCTCTCCGCGGCCGGATGCGTCGCGACACTCGGTATCGCGGCCGATACGAGCTACTGGGCGATTTGCCTGCAGCTGATTGCGATGAGCACTGGTCTCGGGTTGCTGGTGCCGCCGTTGACATCGACGCTGCTCGGCAGCGTGGAGAAATCGCGCGCGGGCATCGCTGCAGGCGTGCTCAACGCAACCCGGCAGACCGGCAGCGTCCTCGGCGTCGCCTTGTTCGGATCTCTGGTCGGTCAATCTGCAGCGTTCATGGCCGGCCTGCACGCATCGCTGGTGATTGCAGCGGGCGTTTTGTTGACCGCTGCGGTGGCCATCCTCTGGAGCACGTCGACGAACCTGTCCAGGGTCGGTAGACCCGATTCGTGAAGCGAGTTCGCCGAACAGCCCTGTCGCAGCGGATTCGGGATGTTTGGATAACGCGAATTAACGATCGGCGAGGGTTTATCTGCGGCTGAGCTTTCAAAAACTTTTGTTCACCATCCGCGCAACCAAACCGCGGTGGTTACTCCAAATATACGAATAGGGCTGCTGTTACGGGCCTTCGGGGGTCTGTAATGTATCGCGTCCTAACTTGTCTCACTTCCGAGCATGACTGGCGCCTGGTCGTGCTTGCCGGCACCATTTGCTGGCTGGCCAGCGCGGTCGCCATCAGCCTGTTTCATCGTGCCAGGGCTTCGCGCGGCCGTACGCGCGCGATCTGGATCAGTCTCGACGCAACGATCGGCGGCTGTGGAATCTGGGCCACCCATTTCGTCGCGATGCTGGCCTACGATCCCGGCGCCGGAGCCGGATACAGCATTCCCGTTACGCTGTTGTCGCTGGTCTTCGCGATAGGCATTGTCGCCGTCGGTCTGTGCACTGCGCTGTCGAGCGCACGGTGGCCGGTGGTTGCGATTGGTGGCGCCGTGATTGGCGCGGGCGTCGCAGCGATGCACTATACCGGCATGGCGGCACTCGAGCTTCCGGCGTTCATCGTATGGTCGCCCGGCATCGTTGCGGCCTCGATCGTGTTTGGCAGCGTGTTTGCGGCCATGGCGCTTCTTGTTGCCGTGCGTCGCGACGATCCCGCCCATACCCTGGGCGCCACCGGGCTGCTGACGGTTGCGATCGTTTCGCATCATTTCACGGCGATGGGCGCCGTTACGCTGATTCCAGACCCGACGCTCGGGACCGACGGGCTGTCGATTTCGCCGACCGCACTTTCCTTCCTGACCGCGGTCGCAGCGTTCGCCATCCTCGGGCTATCGCTGCTGGCGGCCATGATCGATCGCCGCGCCAAGGGCGAATTGCATCAGCAGAAAGTCCTGCTCGATACAGCACTCGACAACATGTCGCAGGGACTTTGCATGTTCGATGCGGACGGCCGCATCCTGCTATTCAACCAACGCTACGCCGAAATGATGGGACGGACCGGCATGACTCTGCAGGGTCGGTTGCTGCTCGATGTCCTCCGGCAGCAGAAGGCGCTTGATCGATGGGACGGCGATCCCGATCAGTTCGTCGCCAGCGTGATCGCTGCTGCCAAGGCCGGCAACAGCGTGACCAGAACGATGAGCCGCAACGGACGTTCGCTTCGCGTCGTCGATCACCCGATGAAGGGCGGCGGATGGGTCGCTACCTACGAGGACATCACCGAATGGCAGGCTGCCCAGGAACAGATTTCCCACATGGCGCGCCATGACGCGCTGACCAATCTGCCAAACCGGACATTGTTCCGCGAGCAACTCGAGAAGGCCTTGCGGCTCGCCAAGCGCAGCGATCAGCTTGCGGTGCTCTGTCTCGACCTCGACCATTTCAAGGACATCAATGATTCGCTCGGTCATCCGGTCGGCGATGCACTCTTGAAGGAAGTCTCCCGCCGTCTCGGCGAATGCATCACCGAGAATGACACGGTGGCGAGGCTGGGTGGGGACGAATTCGTGATCGTGCAGTTCTGCAACGATTGCGACCCGTCCGCCGTTGCCTTGCTCGCCAGCCACGTGGTCGAGAAGGTTTCCGCACCCTACGAGATTGCCGGCCACCAGCTCGTCATCGGGGTCAGCATCGGCATTTCGCTGGCGCCGGAGGACGGCAAGAATCCCGATGAACTTCTCAAGAAGGCCGACCTCGCGCTCTATCGCGCCAAGGAGGACGGCCGCGGCACCTACCGTTTCTTCGAGACTGGGATGGACGCCCGCGCGCAGGCCCGGCGGCTCTTGGAACTCGACTTGCGCGCGGCGTTGCAGCGCGGAGAATTCGAGGTCTATTACCAGCCGATCCGCGACGTAGCCAAAGATGTCGTCGTTGCTTTCGAAGCCCTGGTGCGGTGGAATCATTCCCTGCGCGGCATGATCTCTCCGGCCAATTTCATTCCGCTGGCGGAGGAAACCGGCCTGGTCGTGCCGATCGGCGAGTGGGTGTTGCGCCAGGCCTGCATCGACGCGATCCGCTGGTCGCGGGAGGTCGGCGTCGCCGTCAATCTCTCGCCCGTGCAGTTCAAGAATCCCAGTCTGGTGTCGACGGTGAAGGAGGCGCTGAAAGCCTCCGGTCTTCCGGCGCACCGGCTCGAGCTCGAGATCACCGAATCGGTGTTGCTGCAGAACAGCGAGGCGACGCTTTCGGTACTGCACGAGCTTCGCGGCTTTGGCGTTCGGATTTCTCTCGACGACTTCGGAACCGGATATTCGTCCCTGAGTTACCTGCGCAGCTTCCCGTTCGACAAGATCAAGATCGACCGCTCGTTCGTCACCGAACTGGCGACGCGCGATGATTCGATGGCGATCGTCCGCGCCGTGACCGGGCTCGGCAAGAGCCTAGGTATTGTTACCACGGCTGAAGGCGTCGAGACCGACGCACAGTTCGAGCTCTTGCGCCAGGAAGGCTGCACGCAGGTGCAAGGCTATCTGTTCAGCCCGCCGCGTCCCGCGGCCGAGGTGGAAACGATGCTGTCGAAGCCACGGGCGCTGGTCGTCGCCTAGTTTCGTCAGGCCTTATTTCATTAAGCCTTGCGCAACGCGAAATGCGCGCCGCAGAATGCCATCACGGCGCCGAGGCACAAGGCCGCAAGGCCGGCCAGCACGCCCGACACGGTCGGGACCGGGCTCGGCGCCGAGGCGGCCTGTCCGGCGCCGGCAAGGATCAGCACGCCGACTGCGATCAGGAACTGTCGCATCCGCTGCGGAATTTGGCCCGAGGCCGCGCTGTGCATCAGGTTGGCGGTAAAATAGCCGCCGGAAAAGCCCACGGTCGCGATCAGCCACCACGCGATTGCCGCGCCCGCGGGCATGAATTCGCCCGTATTTGTTCGCCACAGGCCGCCGAGATCGAGCCCGTAACCTGCACCCAGCATGTGCACGGCCAGCGCCAGCAGCACTCCGGAAACAATCGCGCCGGCCAGGATCAGGCGACGCGGGAAATAAGTCGTATCGGCCATGGCCCGCTTGTAAGGTAAAGCCGGCTCGCCGCGCAAGCAGGCCGGCCTCAACCGACAACGGGATTTTTGGATTGTCCACCGCACGACCGGAACAGCCAACGACAGCAGGCGAGAGCACGCTCGGGACTCGCTACGCCTACAAGGCATCGCTGATCGGATCGGCGCATGAATTTGAGCTGACTGAACAAGGCCTGTCGTGGGAGGCGAGGGGAAAATCGGGGATGTGGCCCTATGCCGACATCGCCGCCGTGCGCCTGTCCTACCGGCCGGTGTCGATGCAGTCGCGCCGCTTCCGTGCCGATATCGAGCACAAGAGCGGCCAGAGCATCGCGATTTTTTCGACGAGCTGGCAGACGGTTGCGCTGATGGCGCCGCAGGACCGCGATTACCGCGCCTTCATCGAGCTGTTGCACGCGCGCCTGAGGGCCGCACAGGGCAGGATCGCGCTGGTCGGCGGCATCGGGCCGCTGACCTATGCCGGCGGCTGTCTGCTGCTGGCGCTGGTCGCGATCGCGATCGCAGGATTGCTCGCGCGCGCGGTCGCTACGGGTGAATTCGCCGGCGCCCTGTTTCTGGTCGGGTTCGCCGCCCTGTTTGGGTGGCAGATGGGCGGCTTCATCTGGCGCAACAAGCCGCGGCTCTACACGTTCGATGAGCTGCCCGAGACGTTGTTGCCGGCGCCGCCTCGCAATCCGGCGAAATGAAATGTGACTTCGCCGGACGCGTGACGCACGGCATGATCACCGGACCGCTTCCGATGTCAGACGAACTGCCGTGATGGATCGAAACTGGCGATCGCCAACCGAGGCCGAAATTGCCGCGATCAACGCGCGGCATCTGATAGAGACACCGTTACGGCCGGCCGATCTGCTGTTCGTGTTCGGCACGCGCGAGGATGTTGAGGAGCGCGTCGATCAAGCCTGCAAGCTGTGGCGCGACGGATATTTTCGCTGGACGATCGTGAGCGGCGGCGTGACGCCGGGATCGGATCTGTCGGAATGCGAGGTCATTGCGGGTGCGATGATCGGGCGGGGCGTTCCAGCCGACATCATCCTGAGAGAGGACCGCGCGACGAACACCGGCGAAAACGTTATCTTCTCGCTGCCGATCATCGACGCCGCGCTAGGCCTCGCCAACATCCGTAGCGTGATCTGTCTCGGCAATACCTGGACGGCGCGCCGCTATCCGATGACGCTGCATCGGCACTGGCCGGAAGTGGAGAAGATGCTGGTCATGGTCGACAGTTTCGAAACGCCGCGGGCGCTTTGGCACACAGACGCCGAGTTCAGCCGCCGCATGCTCCACGAATGGGACAAGATCGAGCCGTACAAGGCGAAGGGCTTTATCGCGGAGTGGCCGGCAAGCGGGGCAGGCGACCGATAGTTCTATTCGGTCGTATCGACATCCTCTTTCGCCGTCAGCATTCCCGACAATGTTCGCAGCGCCAGATCGAGCTGTTCGGTGCTGGGGGCGCCGAGCGCCAGGCGGACGGCGTTGGGGGCGTGGCCTGGACTCACCGCGAAGGTGGTCGAAGGCGTCAGCGCGATATCGCGCCGGGCTGCGGCCGCGACGAATGTCTGCGAGCGCCAGTGGTGGGGCAAGGTCAGCCAGAGATGATAGGATTTGACGTTGGCCTGAACCTCGAATCCGGCGAGGTATTTGGCCGCCATCTGCTGGCGCCGTGCCGCGTCGATCCGTTTCAGGCGCGACAGTTCGGCAACGGTGCCATCTGCCATCAGCCGCTGTCCGGCGGCAAATGCGAATCCGGAAGCGGTCCATCCACCCGATCGAACTGCGGCCATGATGCGCTCGCGCAGCCGCGGCGGCGAAACGATGAAGCCGAGGGCCAAGCCGGGCGCTACCTTCTTTGACAGGCTGTCCAAGGTGATGCAGCTATCCGGCGCCAGCGCGGCCATCGGTGTTTCTTCGTCGAGAAAGCCGTAGACCGTATCCTCGATGACGGTGAGACCAAGCTTCTCGACAACGCGCAGCAAATCGGCGCGGCGCGCCGCTGGCATGGTCATGCCGAGCGGATTTTGAATCGTCGGCTGAACGTACAGCGCCGACAAATGCGCTTCGCGGTGGGCTTTCTGCACCGCGTCCGGGCGAACGCCGTTCTCGTCCATCGCAAGCGGCACCAGCGTAATGCCAAGCCGGGCGGCGATGTCCTTGATGAAAGGATAGGTCAAAGCCTCGACGCCGCAGCGGCCGCCGCTCGGCACCATCGCCGCAAGCGCGGAGGCGATGCATTGCCTGCCGTTCGCGGTGAAGACGAGTTGATCGGGGGCCGGAGACCAGTCTTCGCGGGAAAGAAACTCGGCGGAAATGGTCCGCGCCGCCAGCGTGCCGGTCGTGGTCGAGTGCCGCAAGGCGAGATCGAGCACTTCGGGACGCTCCAGCCCTGCAAGGCTTCTTGCGATCATCACCGATTGCGTCGGCAGTATCGGATAGTTCACTTCCAGATCGATACGCGCGCCGCGCGGCTCAGTCGGCATGGCGATACCGCGCCGCGTCTCGCCTGAAACGAATGTGCCGCGCCCGACTTCGCCGACCACGAGGCCGCGGCGCAACAACTCGGTATAGACGCGGCTCGCGGTCGAGACCGCAATCTTGCGCTGATAGGCGAAGCTGCGCTGCGGCGGCAGGCGGTCGCCGGGCTTGAGCGCGCCATTGGCGATCTCGGCCGCGACGGTATCGGCAAGCTTCAGGTACTCGAACTTCGACATTATTGCACCGAGAGCAATGTTTTCCTTGCACCGAGAAATGTATCGGATCATTTTGGGACCATCAAGCCAGAGATTGCACTGAGAGGGGTGCAAACAATCGGTCCATTAGGGTGCAAGCGCTCTCGCAAGCGTTTGGGCCGGCGGCAGCGGTTTGCCGCGTGAAAGCAAGGAGAAGAACGATGACGACGATATCCCAGACGGCAGGTCAGCCTGTTTCCCGGAAGGGCCCGGTCGGATTTTTCGGCCTGCTCGGACGCTGGGTGAACGGCGTCGTCACCTATTTTGCGCATCGAGAAGCCGTCAAAACGCTCAGCGAACTTGACGATCGCGCGCTTCGCGACATCGGCGTCGAGCGCAGCCAAATCGAATCGGCCGTGCGCGGCATGATCGATCCGATGTACGGGCGGATGATGTAAGATGGCGGCGTCGCGGTTAGGCGGCGCCGTTATCTCCTCAGTGCCGGACCACCAGCACCGAGCACTTGGCATAGCGCACGACATGGCCGGCGTTGGAGCCGAGAAAATAGGTCCGCATCGCCGGGCGATGCGAGGTCATCACGATCAGGTCGGCCTTGATCGCCGCCGCCTCTTCGAGGATCTCGTGATAGATGCCGCCTTGGCGCACTGCGATAGAAATGCGTGGCGCGGCGATGCCGGATTCCCTTGCCACGATTGCGAGCGCTTCCTCCGAGGTTGCGCGCTGCTGGGCGTCGAAATCGGCCGGGACATATTCCGCCAGCATCACCGGCGTCATCGGCAAAACGTTGAGCAGTCGTACCGAGCCGCTCCAGGTTTGCGACAGCGTTGCCGCGGTCGCGATCGCGGGCTTGGCCAGATCGGTATCGGCCAGATCGATCGGCACGAGAATCGACTTGAACATCGGAGCCTCCCGCTGCAACCCGTCCGGTTCTGATTTGTCAGAACCGGATTCCAGCCCATTGTTTTTGACACGTTTTCTTTTACGCGAACTTGTTCTTAATTCGCTCGAAAACAGTGTCGTGGCGAGCTTAGCATGGGCGAGCTTGGATGTCCGCGCGCCTCAATCGTCCAGCGCCTGCTTCAGCAATTTCGGGCTGGTGAAGCGTACGAGCTTGCCGCGGCGGAACGCCACCTCGCTCCAGTCGTCGGTCGCAAAGTCGAGGATCGCCAGTCCCGCGGTCGGCAGATTGTCCTCGAGCGCCTTCTTCGCCGCCCCGTCGCCGCTGCCGGCGAGCATCAACGCCAGCTCATGCATGCCGGGATTGTGGCCGATCAGCATCAGGCGCGCGGGGTTGGTGGCCTCGGCCATGCGGATGGTCCGCAGGAGCTGCGTCGGCTCGGCGCCGTAGAGCTCGTCGAGCAGCTCGACCTGCGGCTGCGGCCGCCGTTCCCGCACTGCGTCCTTCATCGCATCGCGTGCGATTTCCCAGGTCTGTTGCGCCCGCACCGCGGTCGAAACCAGAACGGCATCGGGAAAGGGCGGATGCCGGCCGATCCAGGTTCCGATTGCTGCGGCGTCCAGCCGGCCGCGCTCGTCGAGACGGCGGTCCTGGTCATGGCCCGAAGGCGCGTCGTGTTCGGTCTTGGCGTGACGCAGCAGCATCAAACGGCGCATGGGCGCGATCTCGATTCGGTCTTAGTCTGGACTAATCTACAAGCTCATGTCTGGGAAAGGGTGACAAGCGCTGCAGCCGCCCGTAAGAAACGCCATGCTCGAGACTTTCTCAAGTGCGACCAACGGTCCCCACGACGCCCCTTTGCGCTCGCGTCTTTCGTTCGACCTGGATGTCGACATTTGCGTGGTGGGAGCCGGACTTGCCGGTCTTACGGTAGCGTTGGAGGCCGCGCGCCTTGGCGCCAGCGTGGCCGTGCTGGAAGGCCGGCATGTCGGCTGGAACGCATCCGGCCATCAACTCGGCACGGTCATGCCGGGCTACAGCCTTCCGATCGGCGACCTGATCGAGCGCGTCGGCATCGAAGACGCGCGCGAATTGTGGGCGCTGTCGAAGGAGGGCGCCGATTATGTTCGCGCCGCCGCCACCGAAGAGGCGATGCCGGGAATTGCGCTCACTGAAGGCGCGCTGGAGGTCTCCAACGTCGATGTCGGCGAGACGCTGATCAGCCGGCTGCAGACGCTGAGCGAGGATTTCGAGACCGCAGTCGAGGGATGGCAGGTCGATCGCGTTCGCGATCAGCTCGGGACGGCACGCTATTTCCACGGCATTTATTATCCGCGCGCATTCCAGATCGACGGCTACAAATACATCCACGGCCTTGCCGCGCAGGCGAGGCGGGCGGGCGCGCGCATTTTTGAGGATACTCCCGTTGTCAGCATTGATCCGTCGGGCATTCGCAAGCGCATCGTAACGCCGTCGGCGCGGCTGCGTGCCTCGCACATTGTGCTGGCCGGCAATGTTCATCTCGGCGCGCCGTTGCGGCGCCTGTCGGAGACGCTGCTGCCGGTCTGGCGCTATGCCGCGGTGACGGAGCCGCTCGGCGAGCGCCTCGGCGAGGTGATCGCCTTCAAGGGCTCGGTGGCCGACAGCGACGGCATCGATCATTTCCGAATCGTCGACGGCGACCGGCTGATGTGGGCGAGCCCGGAAACCACCTGGGAAGCGCGGCCGCGCCGCTTTGCACCCGTCATTCAGCGCCGCATTGCCACGATCTTCCCAAGGCTCGGCAAAGTCCCGATTGCTGACGTGTTCGGCGGCGCGGTCGGGGTGACCGTGCACGGCATGCCGCAGATCGGCCAACTTCGCAAAGGGCTGTGGGTCGCCAGCGGCTTCGGCCGCCACGGGCTGAACACGTCGGCGATGGCGGGGCAGGTCATCGCGCGCAGCATCCTGTGGGGCGAGGACCGCTGGAAACTGTTCTCGCCATTCGAATTGGTCTGGGCAGGCGGCGCCACCGGCCGCGTCGCCGGCCATTTGATCGGTCTGTGGGGGCGGGGCCATTCCGCTGCAGCGGGCGCTCTGGCCCGTTACCGCGAAGGCGCCCGCGCCCGGGAACGTGTGCGCGAGGCGCGATTGGTGGAGGCCAACCGGCAGGCCGGAACCAGGCCGCCGCTCCGTCCGGCGGTCGCGCCGCGCGCCTTGCGTCCACAGCCACCGCGGCCGGCAGAGGCCCGGGACGGCGGGATGCCGGTCGCTCCCTCGCAGGAAAGTGAGAAAGTCCGAGACGGATCGGTGTAACTTCGGCGCTTCGGGGCCGTACTTGATGGCGAACCGTTAGGCCCGCCTCGCACGGAGACTTCCATGTTCGACCGCCGTATCCTGCTCGCATCCGTAGCCGGCCTGTTTGGCCTGGCCGCTTTCCGCTGGCTGCGCACCACGCCGGCGCAAGCCGCCGAGAAATTCGAGGTGGAAAAGACCGACGCCGAATGGCGTGCCCAGCTCACGCCGCAGCAGTATGAAATCCTGCGCAAGCATGGCACCGAGCGGCCGGGCTCGAGCCCGCTCCTGAAGGAAAAACGCAAGGGCATCTTCGCCTGCGCCGGTTGCGACCTGCCGCTGTTCTCCTCGGATACCAAATATGACAGCGGCACCGGCTGGCCGAGCTTCTGGCAGCCGCTCGATAATGCGCTGGGCAAGACCGAGGACCGCACTTTCGGCATGCTGCGCACCGAAGTGCATTGCCGCCGCTGCGGCGGCCACCTCGGTCACGTCTTCGACGATGGGCCAAAACCGACCGGCTTGCGCTATTGCATCGACGGGTTTGGGCTGGTGTTCCACCCGGCGGGGCCGTCGGCTTCGTAACGGCGCCGCTCGGCAATTGTTGCCCGCCCGGCAAATGTGCCCCGGTCTTTGGACCGGGGCTTTTTTCATAAAGGGCTGATTTCAATTGGTTTTGTAGTTTGGCACAACGCTTGCGACATCTTCTCCCGACGCGGCCTGGGCTTACGTGGACCGGCGAGCCGCCCGGATCGAATTTGGAGAAAATGTCATGGGTATCTTCGGCGCTCTTACGACCTCTGTCGCGGGCCTGCGCGCGCAGTCCTATGCGCTGGAAAACATCTCCGGCAACATCGCCAACTCGCAGACCACTGCCTTCAAGCGGATCGACACCAGCTTCCTCGATCTGATCCCGGACACCGGCGTCAACAATCAGCTCGCCGGCAGCGTCACCACCGCATCGCGTGAGACCAACACCGTGCAGGGCGACGTGCAGGCCGCGTCGGTCTCCACCTATATGGCGATCAACGGCAACGGCTTCTTCGTGGTGCAGAAGCCGGGCAGCTTCAGCGACAACCAACCGGTGTTTTCGGGCGTCGACAATTACACCCGCCGCGGCGACTTTGCGCTCGACAAGAACGGTTACCTGGTCAACGGCGCGGGCTATTATGTCGAGGGCGTTCCGATCGATCCGGCGACCGGCAACATGACCGGCAGCGTGCCGCAGGTGCTGAAATTCGCCAACGACTTCCTGCCGGCTGTGCCGACATCGGTGGTGAGCTATCGCGCCAACCTGGCGAGCTATCCGCTGACCACCAAGCACGACAATTCGATTCCGGGGTCGGAACTGCTGCAGCCGGCGGATTTCGCGTCCGGCAATCCGCGCACGCTCGGCACGCCTGCCACGCCTTATGGCGACGCAACGATCACGGGCGCCGCCAAGAACAACAAGCTGAGCACGCCAACCCCCATCACGGGATCAACCCTGCTGAACGGCGGCACAAACACGGATTCGCTCACGACCAATTTCGTCCTCGGAGATACGATTACGGTGGACGGCACCGCGATCACCATCGTCAACACTCCAACCAATCTGGCCACCAACGAAATCAATCTCACCACCGGCACCATCCAGGATCTGTTGGCAAATATCCAAGCAATCACTGGTGTGGCGCCGACGATCAGCGGCGGTGCGATCACGCTGCATAGCGGCACCGCCGCCAACCTCACGGTCACCACCTCCAATACTACTGCATTTGGGGCCCTCGGCCTGACCGCGCCCGTGAATGTGCCGCGCACCGGAGGCGGCACTGCCGGCACCGGACAGGTGCTCGGCAGCGATCTGCAGGCCTTCATCAACGAATCCGTCAGCGGCGGAGCCGTGACGGCCTACGACATCTCCGGCTCGCCGGTCAGTCTGCAACTGCGCTGGGCCAAGGTTGACAGTTCATCGCTCGGCGCCGGCCACACCGATACCTGGAACATGTTCTACCAGGTCAACTCCAGCGCCACCGGCACCGACCTCGCCTGGCAGAACGTCAATACCGACTTCACCTTCTCGCCGAACGGCCAGATGACGCCGGCGATCGCCGGCATCACCCTGACGGCGCCGACCATTGGCGGCGTGCCGCTCGGCAATATCTCGATCAACTTCGGCGCCGGCGGCGTCACCCAGTTCGCCGATGCCAACGGCAACGTGAAGGTCAACCAGATCCAGCAGGACGGCTTTCCGGCCGGATCGCTGCAGACCGTGTCGATCGGCCAGAACGGCCGGGTGGTCGGCAACTATTCCAACGGCCGCAACATCGACCTTGCGCAGATATCGGTCGCAACCTTCAACGGCACCAACTTCCTCAAACGCATCGACGGCGGCGCGTTCGAGGCGACGGACCAGTCCGGCCAGGCGCTGTTCGGCAGTGGCGGGACGATCGTCGGCTCGTCGCTGGAAAGCTCCAACACCGACATCGCCGACGAGTTCACCAAGTTGATTGTCACCCAACAGGCTTATTCAGCCAACACGAAGGTGATCACCACATCCAACTCGATGGTTCAGGATCTGCTGAACGTGCTGCGATAGGTCGCGCACATGGACGGTCTGATCCGACAGGGAATTGAAACGAGCAGTTTGTCATGAGTCTCAGTCAAGCCCTCTCAATTGCCATGTCGGGGTTGCGCGCCAACCAGCTCGCGCTGTCGCTGACCTCGTCGAACGTCGCCAATTCCGACACGCCGGGTTATATCCGCAAGACCGTCAACCAGGTCCAGACGTCCTCCGGTTCGATCGGCGCCGGCGTCAGCATCACCGGTGTCAATCGCGAACTCGACCTGTATCTGCAGCAGCAGATCCGCACCGAGCAGTCCGGGGCGTCGTACGCCGACCTGCGCTCCTCGATCCTGAGTAGCCTGCAGTCGATCTACGGCACCCCCGGCGGCACCGGAACGCTGGAAATCGCGTTCAACAATCTGGTCACCGCGGTGCAGGGCCTATCGACCAGCTCCGACAGCCAGTCGGCACGGATCGGCGTGCTCAATGCCGCTCAGTCGCTGACGCAGCAGCTCAACAGCATGTCGGGCGGCATCCAGTCGCTGCGCAGCCAGGCGGAATCCGGGCTCAATTCGGCGGTCAACACCGCCAATACGGCGATGCAGCAGATCGTCAATCTCAACACCCAGCTTGCTAGCGGCGATACCACCGATGCTGCGGCCGCAGCCCTGAAGGACCAGCGCGACCAGTATGTCGACCAGTTGTCGCAACTGATGGACATTCGCGTCATCGACAGCGGCAACAATCAAATCCAGGTCTTCACCAATTCGGGCGTGCAACTAGTCGGTGCCGAGGCCTCGACGCTGTCGTTTAATCCGCAAGGCACGGTGACACCGAACACCCAGTGGGACGCCGATCCGACCAAGAGCACACTCGGTACCCTCACGCTCCACTTCCCGAACGGCGGTTCGCTCAACCTGATTCAGACCAATTCGATCCGCTCCGGCACCATCGCCGGCTATCTCGAGCTGCGCGACAAAACGCTGGTGCAGGCGCAAACCCAGCTTGATCAGTTTGCCGCCAACATGTCGAGCCTGCTGTCCGACAAGACCACGGCGGGAACTGCGGTGAGTTCGGGGGCGTCGAACGGCTTCGATCTCGATCTGTCCGGCCTGCAGACCGGCAATGTAATCCATCTCACCTACACGGATGTCGGCAACGTCCAGCATCAGCTGTCGCTGGTGCGGGTCGACGATCCGTCGGTGCTGCCCTTGTCCAACAACGCCACCACCGATCCCAACGATCAGGTGATCGGCATCGATTTCTCCGCCGGCATGGCTTCGGTGACGAGCCAACTCAATGCGGCACTCGGCTCGGCCGGCCTGCAATTCTCCAACGCTGGCTCGACGCTGCGGGTGCTCGACAACGGCGTCGGAACCGCGACCGTGAACGCCGCCTCCGTGACGTCGACCACATCATCGCTGCTGGGCGGCAGCGGCGAGGTGCCGTTGTTCACCGACGGCAACAGCCTTTATACCGGCGCGATCACCGCGGCGGGCCAGCAGTCGGTGGGGCTCGCGGCTCGCATCCGGGTGAACAGCCAGATCGTGGGTGATCCGGCGAAGCTGGTGCAGTACAACGCGACGACGCCGTCCGGCGACACCAAGCGACCGGATTTCCTTTACCAGCAGCTCACCGCCGGCAAGTCGCTGTATTCGCCGTCGACCGGCTTCGGTACCTCGACGTTACCGTTCCAGGCGACGCTGTCGAATTTCTCGCAGCAGATCGCCAGCGCCCAGGGCCAGGCGGCGGACACCGCCAAGCAGATCGCCGACGGTCAGGACGTGGTGCTGAGTACGCTGCAGCAGAAGTTCAACAGCCAGTCCGGCGTCAACATCGACGAAGAGATGGCGCATTTGCTGTCGTTGCAGAATGCGTATGCGGCAAACGCGCGGGTGATGTCGACTGTCAAGCAGATGTTCGACGCGTTGTTGCAGGTCTAGCGTTATCGGTTTGGCGCGACGGTTCTGGAGTAGGTCATCATGACGGTTAGCGGTGTAGGCATCAAGACGTCGATTCTGGCATCGCGAATCCTGGATCTGCAAAGCCAGTTCGACAATCTTCAGACTCAGCTTGCCACCGGCAAGAAATCGAACACCTATGCCGGCATGGGCACCAACCGCGGCTTTGCCGTCGCGCTGCGCGCACAGGTCAGCAGCATCGACGCGTTCGCGGATACGATGACCAACGTCACCACGCGCATCAACGTGGCCAACGCAGCACTGACGCGGATTGTCGCGATAGGAACCACGGTGCAGGGCGCGGCGGTGACGTCCTCGACCCAGATCACCAGCAACGGCCAGACCATTGCCCAGGGCACGGCGCGCAGTTCGCTCGACGAGATGCTGAGCCTGCTGAACAGCCAGTCGGGCGATCGCTATCTGTTTTCCGGACGTGCCACCGACACACCGGCGACGGCGGCGACCGATGACATTCTCAACGGCGTCGGCGCGCAGGCGGGCCTGAAGCAGCTGATCGCGGAACGCAAGCAGGCCGATGTCGGCTCCGGCACCGGCCGGCTGACACAGGCGACGCCGACGGCGACGTCGATATCATTGACCGAAGACACAGGTCCGTTTGGCCTGAAGCTCGCCTCGATCACCTCGTCGGCCGCAAGCGTCACGACCACCGGGCCGACCGGCTCGCCGGCCACCGAGTCGTTCGATCTTGGCGCGACCAACCTGAACACCGGCGATACCATCACACTGGCGTTCAATCTACCGGACGGCACCTCGGAAAACGTGCAGTTGACCGCGACCACCACGACGCCGCCGCAGGCCGGCCAGTTTCTGATCGGCGCCAACTCGACTGCGACCGCCGCCAACATCAACGCCGCGTTGTCCACCGCCGTCGGCGGCCTCGCCAACGGCGCGCTGGTCGCAGCGTCCGCGCTGAAGGCGTCCAGCGAATTCTTCAGCGGCAGCCCGGTGCCGCGCGTCAGCGGTCCGCCGTTCGCCACCGCGACGGCGCAGGTGCCCGGCACGGCTGCGAATACGGTCTCCTGGTATACTGGTGAAACCGGCACCGACCCCGGGCGCGGCACCGCGGTAGCACGCGTCGACGACGGCATCACCGTGCAATATGGCGCCCGCGCCAACGAGCAGGCGCTGACGGCGCAATTGCAGACCATCGCGGCCATGGCCGCCATGACCACCACGGCCGGCGACCCGAACGCCAGCGCCCAGATCGGCGCGCTCTACCAGCGGGTGGCGACAAAACTTCTGGCGCAGACCGGCCAGCAGAGCGTGCAGGACATTCAGGCGGATTTCTCCGGCGCGCAGGCCGCGATGAAGTCGGCAACCGATCGCCAGACCCAGACCAAGAACACCGCGGAGACCATGCTGCAATCGATCGAAGGCGTTACTGACGCGGAGGTCACGGCGAAACTCCTCGCCGTGCAGAACAGCCTCAACGCATCGTACCAGACGACGGCGATGCTGTATCAAACCACGCTGCTGAAATTCCTGTAAGGCGCGCTGCGCGATCTAGATTTGTTCAACACGTCTGGCTGGCTGATAGGCGTCGGCGCGCTGACCAGCGCATCCAGCTCTTTCCGCATTTCAATGGCAAGCAAGCCGAATTGCATTCTTCTTCAGAGGCCGAAGTCTTAAGAGTCCCAAGTCGGATAAATCCGACTTTGGCTGTCAAGCCCGGTAATGACGAAGAACAAGATCGTCCGCGTTTTCCCGCGGATTGAAAAGTACGACACGTTTCCAGCCGGGGCCGAAGTGCGGCGCCCCACGCGCAATGTTCAGATTTGCGTAAGACCTGGACGCCGGCTCGCCCGCCCGATCGCTTCGGATATTTCCCGCCATCTTCAGCCTTTTTTAACCATGATTTTGAAGCCGGCGCGGTAGCACCGCATCTGCCTGGTCCAATTTATTTTTCATTGATCATTTGCTTTCAGGGTCCTCCCCGGGTTCGGCCAAGAAGGCCGAGCTGTTGCGTACACCAGAAAGGTTGTTTCCATGTCTCTCTCCAACATCACCCTCTCGGCTTCGGTTCGCCAGAACCTGCTCTCGCTGCAGGGCACCGCCGATCTGCTCTCGACCACGCAGACCCGCCTCGCCACCGGCAAAAAGGTCAACAGCGCGCTCGACAACCCGACCAACTTCTTCACCGCCGCCGGCCTCGACGCTCGCGCCAGCGACATCGGCAACTTGCTCGACAGCATCGGCAACGGCGTGCAGGTGCTGCAGGCTGCCAACACCGGCATCACCTCGCTGTCGAAGCTGGTCGACACCGCGAAGTCGATTGCCAACCAGGCACTGCAGCAGCCCGGCGGCTACAGCACTAAAGCCAGCCTCGTCACTGACGGGCCGACCGGTGCCGGTGCGCTCGCCGTCGCAGGTACAGCGACCGATCTGACCAACGCCGGCACGAACTCGCTTCAGGGTAAGACGCTGGTCTTCAAGACTTCGGCGACCGCTACGACCACACTGACCATCGACAACACGGCCGGCGCCGGCAAGGTCAACTCGATCGACGCGATCAACACGGCGCTTGCGACTGCCGGCGTTCAGCTTACCGCAAGCCTCGGCTCTTCGGGTGCGATTACCTTCACATCGACCAACGATGCGGCTTCGCAGACGATCACCAAGACTGGCACCTACGCTGCGCCGGGCGCTGGTTCGTCGACCTCGGTGGATATTTCCGGCACTGTTGGCACCACCGCGTCGGTCACCGCGGCCGTTGTCGACGTCAACTCGCAGAATACCCGTGCAAGTCTGGTTGCTCAGTACAACCAGATCATCCAGCAGATCACGACGACGGCGCAGGACGCGTCCTTCAACGGCGTCAACCTGCTCAACGGCGACACGCTGAAGCTGGTGTTCAACGAAACCGGCAAGTCGACCTCGACGATCACGGGCGTGACCTTCAATCCGAATGGTCTCGGCCTGGGCTCGGCCACCGTGGGCACTGACTTCATCGACAACGCTGCCACCAACAAGGTGCTGACCGCGCTCAACACCGCCAGCACCACGCTGCGGTCGCAGGCGTCGGCCTTCGGCGCCAACCTCTCGATCGTGCAGATCCGTCAGGACTTCTCGAAGAACCTAATCAACGTGCTGCAGACCGGGTCGTCCAACCTGACCCTGGCCGATTCCAACGAGGAAGCGGCCAACAGCCAGGCGCTGTCGACCCGCCAGTCGATCGCGGTCTCCGCGCTGGCGCTGGCCAACCAGTCGAACCAGAGCGTTCTCCAGCTCCTGCGCTGATTTCGGCGAACCATTCGATCCATCACGGCGGCGGGGCTTCGGCCCCGCCGTTTTTTTTGTGTCTGGAGGTCCGGAACGGCATCGCAACAGGAGGATCAGATCGCTCGAAAACAGCGCCTTAAACCGTCGTGAGCAGGGCACCAGTTGTTAACCATGCCCAATAAGGTACCGTTAACCACATTTTAAAAGCTTTTGTTCATAACGTACTCGGGTGAAGTCATGTAGCCCGTCGGCGCGGGAGAAGGTGCCGGCGACGCACACTTGAGGAAGGCGTTGAATATGTCCGATATCGTCCTGACGGCGGCAGTCCGCCAGAACTTGCTCTCGCTGCAGGGCACCGCCGATCTGCTCTCGACCACGCAGACCCGCCTCGCCACCGGAAAGAAGGTCAACAGCGCGCTCGACAACCCGACCAACTACTTCACCGCGGCCGGCCTCGACGCCCGCGCCGGCGACATCAGCAATCTGCTCGACAGCATCGGCAACGGCGTGCAGGTGCTGCAGGCCGCCAACACCGGCATCACCTCGCTGCAGAAGCTGGTCGACACCGCCAAGTCGATCGCCAACCAGGCGCTGCAGCAGCCCACGGGCTACAGCACAAAGTCCAGCATTAAATTCACCGGCACGGGCACCGGGGTTGCCCCCGCAGGTCCAGCAACTGCCGCCGACCTCACGACCAGCAAGCTCAACGGTGGTGTTTTCACGTTCACCAATTCCGCGGGCACCGCTGTGACCATCACGATCGGCACGGCTGCCGCGGCCTTCGATCCCACGACCAAGACGGCGACTGTCAAAACTCTCGACCAACTCAATACGGCGCTGGCAGTGGCGGGCGTCAACCTGTCAGGCTCGATCACCGGCCCGGACGATCTGACCTTCACGTCGACCAACGACGGTGCAGGCCAGGTGATCACCGGCACAGCGTCAGCGACTGCGCCGACGGCGCTGGACGCGATCAACATCAGCGCCAACGCGTTCGGTGGCGGCGCCGGCGGTGCGGTCGTTGCAGCGATCCCCGACGCGGTGTCGCAAACCGCGCGCGCCACCCTGGTCAGCCAGTACAACCAGGTCATTGAGCAGATCAAGACCACGGCGCAGGATGCATCGTTCAACGGTATCAACCTTTTGGACGGCAACTCGCTGAAGCTGATCTTCAACGAAACCGGCAAGTCGACATTGACGATTGCAGGGGTGAGCTTCGACCCGAATGGCCTCGGCCTCGCACCGCTCGCCGCCGGCACCGATTTCATCGATAACGTGTTGACCGGCAAGGTGCTGACGGCGCTCAACAACGCCAGCAGCACGCTGCGCTCGCAGGCCTCCGCGTTCGGCGCCAACCTCTCGATCGTGCAGATTCGTCAGGATTTCGCGAAAAACATCATCAATGTGCTGCAGACCGGGTCGGCCAACCTGACCTTGGCCGACTCCAACGAGGAGGCGGCCAACAGCCAGGCGCTGTCGACCCGCCAGTCGATCGCGGTCTCCGCGCTAGCGCTCGCCAACCAGTCGCAGCAGAGCGTGCTCAAGCTCCTCCAGTAAGTGGAGAAACGTTTCGAGCCATCAAAACGGCGGGGCAGGGCCCCGCCGCTTTTCCTTGAAGCCGCGATGGAGCCGACGGACGACGCCCCAAACCCGCTCCGTTGATGAAGCAAAAGCCATTTTTTTGATGCAGTTTGCATTCGAATGTTCGGGTATTGTTCATGGTGATTCGTGTAATTGTTTCCGGACACGCGCGCCGCGACGCGGCGGTTTGCAGGGGATTAGGCGATGGCGCTGAAGGTTGAATTGAAGCCGTTCGAACGGATCATCATCGGCGAAAGCGTGATCACCAATTCGGAGACGCGAGCCCACTTTTTGATCGATGGCGCAGCGCCGATCCTGCGCGAGAAGGACATCCTGACGGCGGAGACAGCCAATTCTCCGGTGAAGCGGCTCTATCTCTGCGTGCAGATGATGTACCTGGAGAAGGACATCCCGAAGTACCAGGAGCTTTATATGGGCTTCGTCAAGGATTTACTGGAGGCGGTGCCGAGCTTCAGGCCGCAGATCGAGGCCGCAAGTAAGCTAATTTTAAGCGGCCAGCTCTACAATTCGTTAAAGGAAATCCGCAAGCTTGTCAGAATGGAAGAGGAGTTGCTGAGGTGACGAATGTCTAGTGCTGCCGCCAAGGCCTACGCGCGTGTTGCGACCACTACCTCCTCCCCCCGTGATATCGAAGCCCAGGCCTTGCTGAAGGCGGCGAACAAGTTGCAGGTCATCGTCACCGATGAAAATGCGACGATCGAGCAGATCTCCGAAGCGCTGATGTTCAATCGCAAGCTGTGGGCCATCTTTCTCAGCGACGTCTTGCGCGACGACAACCAGCAACCCTTGGAAGTGCGACAGAACATCGCCAACCTCGGTATCTTCGTTCTGAGCCAGACAATGGCGCTGCAGATCAGCCCGCAGGTCGAGCACATCAAGCCGCTGATCGAGATCAACCGCAATCTCGCGGCCGGCCTCAGCGGCCGCGCCTGAATGGCAACGAGGGCATCAAGCAGGAAGGTTGAGCTATGGGTGATATCTACAGCGTTCTTGCAGCCGGCTACACATCCAAACCCCCGACGCCTCCGTCGCATACGAAGTATGTCCCTGTCGATGCCACGCAGTGGGAAGGGACCTGGAAGGGGACCTATTCGACGGGCGAGAAGTTTTCCTTCTCGGTGTCCAACGTGGAGGGATTTCGCGCGAAGGTGAGATATCAGAGCGGCAATGGTCCGATCAAATACCAGGACATCCTGATCAAGGACAACGCCTTCAGGATGGGCGACTCTAAATTCTTGCTGTCGAAGGAGGGCCACGGCACGATCAAGACCGTGGTCACCAATCCCGCCACCGGGCAGTCGACCCTGAACTCGGCGCCAGTCGATCGGGTCTGATTGTCGTAGACTTTGCTTTTTGCTTCACGCAGTCAGCGAACAAAGCCAGGTAATGCCCAGACTCCGTCACATTTGGTAACCGTTGCTAACCACATTTAAAGGCACGGACTGTATGAAAGTTGGGCAGTCTTGAAGTCCCCCTGCGGTCCTGCGAACCGCTCCCATCGAGGTCGTGAATGTCCCATGCAGCCCAGGCCTACTCGCGCACGTCACATACAACGGCATCCCCGCGTGAAGTCGAGGCGCAGGCGCTGCTGAAGGCTGCGAGACAGCTTCTGGATGTCCAGGCCAACTGGGCGGGCCCCGACAAGAACATGCACAATGCGCTGCTCTTCAATCGCCGGCTGTGGTCGATTTTCATGAGCGCGGTGGAAGGCAACGACAATCCGCAGCCGCTGGAAATCCGTCAGAACATCGCCAATATCGGCGTGTTCGTGATGAAGCAGACGATCGACATGCAGCTGAATCCGGATCCGGCGAAACTGAAGTCGCTGATCGATATTAATTGCAACCTCGCCGCGGGCCTGTCAGGCAAGGCTTGACGGTTCGCGATCAAGCCTTGCGATCGGTGGCAAGAGCGCGCGTCGGCGCGCCGTTGGTCAGGTCGAGGGCGCGGAAATAGGCGCGGCGGCGCAGCACGGCTTCATCGGGAAATTGCTGCACCACCACGCTCGTCCTGGTATCGACGACCTGATAGACGATCGAGGCCGCGGCGCGGTCGAGAAACACCTGACGTGATCTGGAAACATTCACCGCATCGGACTCTGCGCGCGCGCGTGCGCTCGCGTCCGCCGCCGTGACGCTTTGCGTCACCGGCAGTTCGGTCGCGACTGCCTTATGCGCCGCTTCGCTCACGGGCTGCACAATCGGCGCGGCAACCGGTGCCCCCACCGGCTTGATGCTGAAATCTGTACTCACGGCAGCCTCCTGGCTTGCTTCGAGTCAAATCCCAACCCCTCTCGAATCGCAACTATGCCGCGGACCCCTCAATACAATGTTAGAGAATGCGCTGAATTTCGCGCTGAAATTGACGCGAAGTTTCTATTAAGATCGTTGGTATTTTAGGGAAGCGCCGAAAAACGCTTAGAGCGAGCGGCTGACCGAGAGCGGCTTGATGTGCCGCGGTCCGGGGACGGCGCGCTGGCCGGCAGCGGTGTAGGTGCTCGGAATATTGCGACGCTGGATCTCGGTGTTGACGCCGCGCACGATGCCCTCCGACACCGCGTGGGCGGTTGCAAGGACCGTGAGATTGATCTGCAGCATGGCACGGAAGGTGTCGTGATGGCGCCGCAGCGTGGTCAGCAATTCCGGCGAGACCTGAGTGAGATATTTTTGCGCGTTCTTCAGGCTTTCGACTGCGACCATGTAGCGGCCCGACAACTCGCTTTTCTGCTCTTCCAGCTGCATTGCTTCGCGGATCCAGCCGGCGCGAACCAGTTCGGTTTCGCGCTCGATGATGCCGAGCAGCGCGCTCATCACATTCATCAGTTCTTCCGCGAGCTTGCGCGCCTCGACCGGGGTGGAGATCGCCGGTGCCGGTGCGGGCTTGGCTTGAGGACGCTGATTCATGTCGGATTCCCTTTTGGATCAGCCGGCGCGGTTGGCTTGCTGCAGGATCAAGGTGCGGAAGACGTCGTTGGAAATGCCGATGCCGCCCGACTTGGCGAAGGATTTCGAATATTCGTCCGTCAGCATCGAGCGCCAGACGCCGGTGCCGGTCGTGTCGCCGAACGGCCCTTCGCCTTTGACGCCGGTGGTCATCTGCGAAAACATCGAGTTGAGGAACATCGCCTCGAACTCCTGGGCCTTGGCGCGCGTCTTTTTCTGCGCCTCGGGTGAAATCTTTTTCAGCGCGTCGGCAAGCTGCGGATCGTTGCGGCCGTTGATCAGCGAAGTCTTTTTCGTCGAATATGCGCCGATGCCATTGATAAGGCTCGTGTCCATCACATCACCTCGATGTCGGCCTGGATCGCGCCGGCGGCCTTGATCGCCTGCAGGATGCCGATCAGGTCGCGTGGACCGATGCCGAGACTATTCAGGCCGTCGACGAGTTGCTGCAGCGAGACGCCGTCCTTCACGACCGCGAATTTCTTGCCGTCCTCCGAGACGCTAACGCCGGTGCGCGGCGTGACGACAGTTCGGCCGCGCGACAGCGGATTGGGCTGGCTGACCTGCGGGCTTTCCGTAATCGTCACGGTAAGATTGCCCTGCGCCACCGCCACGGTGGCGACGCGAACGTCGCGGCCCATCACGATTATGCCTGAGCGCTCGTCGATGACGATCTTGGCGGCGAGATCAGGATCGACCTGCAATTGCTCGATCTCGGTGAGAAAGGCGACGACGTTGCCCTTGAATTCGGCGGGGATCGCGAGCTGCACCGTAGACGGGTCGATCGGCTCGGCGGTCTTGACGCCTAGGAAGTCGTTGACCGCCGCCGCGATGCGCTTGGCGGTGGTGAAGTCGGCGTTGCGCAGCGCGAGCCGCACATTGGGCAGGCGATTGAGCGCGAATTCGATTTCGCGCTCGATGATGGCGCCATTGGCGATGCGGCCCACGGTCGGCACGCCGCGCACGATCTTGGCGGCTTCGCCTTCGGCCTGGAAGCCGGAGATCGCGAGCGAACCTTGCGCGACCGCATAGACGTTGCCGTCGGCGCCGAGCAGGGGGGTAACGAGCAGGGTGCCGCCCTGCAGATTCTTGGCATCGCCGAGCGCGGATACCGTGACGTCCATCCGCGTACCTTGCGTGCCGAATGCCGGCAGGTTGCCGGTGACCATGACCGCGGCGACGTTGCCGGTGCGGATGGTCGCGCCGCGGATGTTGACACCCATGCGCTCCAGCATCGCCTGCAGCGATTGCTTGGTGAAGGGGATGTTGTTCAGGGTGTCGCCGGTGCCGTTGAGGCCGACGACGAGGCCGTAGCCGATCAACTGGTTCTGCCGCACGCCTTCGATATTGGCGAGATCCTTGATCCGCGACGTCGCGCCTGCGGACGAGGGCGATAGCGCCAGCGCCAACAGCGCGGCCCAGGCCACCCAAATCACTCTTGCCGAACGGATGCCGGGCATCCTGTGCTCCCCTCGAGGTATTCCACCGGACCGCAGGCGTCACTCCCATGACGGCGGTCCGGCATTAACTATGCGAGCAGCGTGCCATGTTGCGTTTCGGGTGCAACGCGCTGATATTGCTGGATGTTCGTTGGGGCCGATATCGCGACGGCTTCACCATGATGGGCGAAACTGCCGTGCGTCGGCAGATTCTGCCGGGCCGTTTACGTGTCATTAACCATAAGAAGGCGAAGGTCCCGCCATTCTCATCGCGAGATCACCACGATGCGCATCTACGGACCGAACGGCACCACGCTAGGATCGCCCGCGAGCCACGCGCGACGAACCAGTTCGACCGGCTTCTCGCTGCCGGAGACGCCGGCTACGCCCGAAGAGCCGCGCTCGGCAGCAGCGCCCAAGGCCGCCGGCAACATCGACGCGCTCCTTGCGCTGCAGGGCGTCGAGGATCCGACCGAGCGCCGCAAGCGTTCGGTGGCACGGGGCAGGGGCGCACTCGACGTGCTCGACGAACTCAAGCTCGGACTGCTCTCCGGCAATCTCGACGCCTCGACGGTGAGCCGGCTGCGCGATGCCGCTGCCAATCTGAAGTCGTCCTCCGGCGATTCCGGCCTCGATGCGGTGCTGGCCGAGATCGAGCTGCGCGTCGAAGTCGAACTGGCGAAGGCCGGTCGGTTCTAGCGCTAGAGCTTCGGCGCGCGTACTGGATGCCCTGCTTGAAGCCAGGCATGGCAGTGGTGGATGGCTCAGGCCGCTATGTCCTTGCGCGCCGCATCATAGCGGCGCTGCGCGTTCAGCACCTCCTTCAGGTTCATCTCCGCCCACTCCCGCAACGGATCGACCGCGTCGGCGAGCGTCGCGCCGAGCGGCGTGATCGAATACTCCACCGTGACCGGCACCGTCGCGATCGCGCGGCGTCTAATCAATCCGTCGCGTTCAAGCGATTTGAGAACCTGGCTGAGCATCTTCTGCGAGATGCCTTCAATGGTGCGGCGTAACGCATTGAAACGCATCGGCTCGTCGCGCACGAGAAGCAGGATGAGCACGGCCCATTTGTCGCCGACCCGATCGAGAATCTGGCGCGTCGGGCAATCGGCCGAATAGGCGTTCGGGGTTTTCGAATTGGCGGCCTTCACGGCGGTTACTCCGGCGTAATCAGGTGACCCAAAAGTGCTCTCTTAACACCTACCTTCTTTCCGCTATCTAGTCACCACTGGATACCAGATTGGCGTATCGCAAGGGAACCTCCATGAAAATCGCCGTCATCGGCGCGTCCGGCAATGCCGGTTCGCGCATCACCGCCGAACTCGCCCGCCGCGGCCACAGTGTGACCGCCATCGCCCGCCATCCCGAAAAGATCGCCGCCCAGCCCAACGTCACGCCAACCACGGGCGATGCCATGGAGCAGGCGGAACTGGCTCGGCTGATCGCCGGCCACGACGTCGCCATCAGCTCGGTTCATTTTCTTGCCAGCGACCCGGTCAAGCTCATCGGGGCGGCGAAGGATTCGAAGATCGGACGCTATCTCGTGGTCGGGGGCGCCGGCAGCCTTGAAGTGGCTCCGGGCGTTCGGCTGGTCACCACCCCGGGCTTTCCCGTGGCATACAAGGCGGAGCCGAGAAGGGCGCCGCCTTCCTCGATCTGCTCCGGGCCGAGAAGGAACTCAACTGGACCTTCCTGTCGCCCTCGGCCCTGTTCGCCGCCGGCAAGCGAACCGGCAAGTTCCGTCTTGGGACCGACCAGCTTTTGACCGCTGCCGACGGCAAAAGCTCGATTTCCTTCGAGGACTTCGCAGTTGCACTCGCCGACGAAATCGAGCGTCCGGCCCATATCCGCCAGCGCTTCACGGTCGGCTACTAGCGGGCGGAGGCGGTGCCGATAACTTTGCCTGTGCAAGGTCTTGGGGGAGGTCCCCCCTAAGGCATGGCCTATATTGTCTGTCACAACCCGCCGCTATATAAGGCCCGCGCGGACGGACAATTTTCCGCCCCGCCTTGCACGTGAAGATGGGCTGGCCTTGGAAAAGTTGAAGAATTATCGACCCTCCGAAAAAGAGCCTTTCATGAACGACCGCCAGCGCGAGTATTTTCGCGCCAAGCTGCTGGCATGGAAGGACGAGATCCTGAGGGAATCGAAGATCACCCTGCAGACCCTTCAGGAAGAGAACGTCAATCATCCCGATCTCGCTGATCGCGCCTCTTCCGAAACCGATCGCGCCATCGAACTGCGCGCCCGCGACCGCCAGCGCAAATTGATCTCCAAGATCGATGCGGCGCTGCAACGCATCGAGGACAACACCTACGGCTATTGCGAGGAGACCGGCGAACCGATCTCGCTCAAGCGGCTGGAGGCCCGTCCGATTGCAACGCTGTCGGTGGAAGCGCAGGAACGTCACGAGAAGCGCGAGAAGGTTTATCGGGACGAGTAGCGCAGAGCCTGGCGGCTGACCGCGGCCTGCGGTCAGCGCTGCAGGCTGCAACCATGAAAGCCGCCGCTGATGGACAGGATTCTCGCGGCCGCACAGACCATCGCTACCGCCCGCCGCAATCGCGCGCCGCTGGCCGCGCTGGCGCCTGAGCTCGCGCCTAGCGATGAAGCCGAAGGCTATCGGATACAACGCGCCGTCCACGACCTGCTGCTGCCGCAGACCGGCACCCTGATCGGCTACAAGATTGGCTGCACCAGCGCGGTAATGCAGGAATACCTCGATATCCCCCATCCTTGCGGCGGTGGCGTGTTCGCCAAGGGCGTGCATGACTCCGGTGCCAAGCTGCGCCACGGCGATTATGTCCGGGTCGGCGTCGAGTGCGAGATTGCGGTGCGGCTCGCACGTAGTCTCGCGCCGTCAGAAGCGCCGTTCACCGCGGAATGGGTGATGGAGGCAATCGAGGCGTATCACCCTGCAATCGAGATCGTCGACGACCGCTACGTCAAATGGGAGACCATGGGCGCGCCGACGCTTGTTGCCGATGATTTCTTCGCCGCCGGCTGCGTGCTCGGTAAGGCGGTGCCGCGCACCAAGGCGCCGGACCTGCTCACCGTCAAGGGCCGTGCCATTGTCAACGGCAAGGAGGCCGGTCGCGGCACCGGCGCGGACGTGCTCGACCATCCCCACAACGCGCTAGCCTGGCTTGCCAATCATCTCGCCGAAGAAGGCAAGGGGCTGCATGCCGGGCAGATCGTTCTCACTGGCAGTCTCGTGAAAACCGTGTGGCTCGACGCGGGCGATGCCGTCAGAATGGAGCTCGACGGGTTGGGTATGGCGGAAGCCAAATTCACATGAAATGACAGTTATGGCTGAGAGCGTTCCGTCGATTCTCGAATCCGAAGCGAGAGGCGAAATCGCCGACATCTATGCCGACATCCGCAAGGTGCTCGGCACCAGCGTGGTCAACCTGATCTGGCGCAACCTCGCGACCATGCCGGGCGCGCTGGAATGGACGTGGGCGACAGTGCGGCCGCTCTATCTCGGCGACGCGCCATTGCATGCGGAAGCCGTCAGGCGAACGATCGCACTGCCGGATTGGCCCGGCTTCTCCGCCGATACCCTGCTTGCCGCCGGTATCGACGAGACCGAACAGGCGCTCATTCGCAACGTGCTCGACAGCTATCAATACACCAACGCGCTCGCACTCGTGGTCGTGTCGGCGCTGCTGGCGCGTTACGAACCGCACCCGGCCGATGCGGTTGCGCCCGCCGATACCGCGCCAAAGCCGCCCGGCACGAAGATCCCTGAACTGCCGCCCATGGATGCACTGGACCCCGAGGTAGCGGCGCTGGTTATGGAGCTGAACACGTTCGGCGAAGACACCGAACCGCAACTGATCGCGAGCATGTACAGGCATCTCGCTTACTGGCCGTCGTATCTGGCGCTGGTGCGAACCTCGCTGGCACCGCTGCAGCGAGAGGGACGATTGAACGCACTCACGCAATCCACCCGCGCGCTGGGGCATGCCCATGGTGCGATGCTGGCTGCGCAACTGAAGCCGCCGGCGCCGCCGGACACGCTGAACGGCGCGCTCGCTTCCTGCCGCCTGTTCGTCGAACATCCGATCGCACGGATGACAGGACTCTGCGCCCTGATGCTGCGCGCGACGCCGGAGTGAGGCATCAGCCGTCGGAGCACTTCAACTCGGACTTATCCCAGAATGACTTGATTGCACTGAAGGGGACGGTGACCCGTTCCCGAGCCCCCCTTAATCGCAGCAGGACATCGAAGCGGTCGTCCTTTACGTTCAACTGCTCGAAGTCATTCTGCAGGATGATGGTCATGTCATCAGGATATTTTGACTTGAGGCCAAGTGACAGTTTCACGCCCTCGGCGCCGGTGCGGAACGTGAGATTAACCGGCCGCTGCTCAGAGGCGAGGCGGAGCGTCTCGGCAATCTTGGAGCGCGCCGTCGGCTTGCTGCACGGCTCGGCGAATACAGGGGAGGCTGGGGTGAGGGTCGCGAGGAAGAGAAGCAGCATTGCTCCACAAGAGATGGTCCCACCCTGCACCTGCGGAGTAGCCAGTACGCCGCGACCTGTCGTTTCCATCACTGCGGTCTCTGGAATACTCGATCGCCTGCTGTTCGGGCGAATGACAACTGGGGGGTGTTCGCGTTTCCGCGGCTCGCTTTGCCCGGGTCATGCTAACGGGTTCCCTCAAAAAAGAAAGAGGGCGCAGGGAGCGCCGGATGCCCGCAGCACCCGCAGTCCGTGTGTATTAGTAGTAAGCACACGGTAATCATTGCAGGTGTGTGCCGATCAACCGACGGTGCCTGCGCAATGAGTTTAACAGCCTATGTCGTGCCTTCCCCCGGTCACGATCCGTCTTGCCGTCATCGCCAGCGAGTTAATGGTTAATTGAAATCTTTGCCGGGCTCAAAAGACCTTCGTCCGCTTGACGCCAGCCGCGGGCGCCGGGGACTACGCGATGTCGTCCCCGCAGTTAACCAGTCGCATCGGCTGGCCCAGCGCCGCCGGCCGAAGGTCCGGCGAAAGTATTTGAGCGCCGTTCGTCTGCGCGCCGTTGCTCGTGGGCTGGGGCCGTCCTGCGACAAACTTGCACCCGCCGCCGCCGCGCCCAGCGCATTCTGTGCCGGTGTTTGTGGCGGATGCGGCTTACGAGCAGGAACGTAGTGCAGTAGCCGCAATTGGATTGGTGGGGCGTGCACCAGACGGGAAGCCACCATGAAGATGAAATCCATTTCGCTCGCAGCAGCCTTCGCACTCGCCTGCACCCCTGCGTTCGCGCAGGGCAATGCCGCGGGCGGCAGTTCCCAGGTCGGCGAACCGGCCGCGAAGGCGACCGGCGGAGCCGACATGAAGAACGGCGCAACGGGCACGACGACCAGCAATTCCAGGCCTTCATCGAAGGATTCCAGCACGCAAGGCGCGGGGACTGCAGGCGCCGTGGACAAGAAGGGCGAAGCTGCTTCTCCGGGAGGAACCATGAAGAAGTAAGGTTCGGGCGGGAACGATTCCTGGTCGGGAAAATTATGCAATCGTGTTTTCAGACACGCGGCAACCTTTCAGGCTCTGGCGCAATCTTCCCCCCGAGAGGCGCCGGAGCCTGCTTTTTGGCCGACCATTGTCCCCTTGTGGCGGGGACGCGAAGGCGTCCATCGAGCCCATGGCGCAGCGACGGCCACCTCCTTGAGACGGGCGCTCTTGAGAACCAGGTATCGAGACGGATGGCTTGGAGCGATTGAACCTGCGGTGACCGGAAGCAACCGACGTGCCGGTGGCCGATTACACGCTCGGCGCTATTTGATCGAGTTGTTGACAAGCCGCATCGCTGTCACAGGCTGATGACGTAGGCGCTCATTGCCAGCAGAACGGCGACGCTGATAGCGATGATGATCAAGAAGAATTTTCCCATTGCTCCGCCTTTCGCAGATCACAACGCAAAGCAGCAGGAATAGTTCTCGGCTGACTGGCGGCCGCAGGCCTGCGTTCGCAGTCGCTCCGGCCAAGCGTAAGGCCCGCCATGAAGGCGGGCCTTACGGAGGTTAGGGCGTGACCGCGATTACATCGCGATCCCGTAATAATCGTTGACGGCGCGGGCCCTGGTCGGGTCGCTCCAGTTCCAGGTATTGTCGTTGCCGTAATGCGGCGCGCCCTTGAGCTGCGATTCCGTCACGCCGGTAACATAGCCGCCGAGCGAGGTGTCGTATTTCAGCGATTGCCAGGGCAGCGGATAATGGTCGTCGCCGATGCCGAGAAAGCCGCCAAACGACAGCACGGCGTAAGACACTTTGCCGCTCAGCTTGTCGATCATGACGCGTTCGATCGAGCCGATCTTGTTGCGGTCGGCGCCATACACCGCAGTTCCCTCAACCTTGTCGCTGCCGATCAGGTTGCCGGTCTCGTTTGCTTCTAAGGCCATGGTTTTCCTCCAGTTGGGATTGAAGAACGGAAAACGAAGGCAGGAAGCGAACGTTCCGGGATGGAGAGCTACCCATCGACGCAGCGCAGGCGGATGATTCCCTCGAGCATCGGGTTCCTGTGTTAGGTTTTACCAGAAGGTTCTGCGCGCTGACGGGAAGCTTCGGATCGTCAGGTTGCCGATCTGCCGCCGTGCAGCATGTCTTCGCTATACAGCATGTCGCAGCCGGACTCGATAGCGACGATGAAGGCGTTTTAGAGTACCAGCCCCGGTATTCACGCGAGCCCTGGCGCGCGGTGCTTGCAGGTCGCTCCGGCGCGAAAACGACCACGGCCTCCGCCAGGGGAGCTGACGGAGGCCGTGTTGATACACTTCATCACGCCTAGGTTCGCAATGCAGTGTGGGAGCTCGGAGAATTAGAACGGCAGCAGCACGTCCATTACCTGTTGCCCGTAACGGGGTTGCTGCACGTCGGTGATCTGGCCACGGCCGCCATAGGCGATGCGGGCCTGGGCGATCTTCGAGGAATCGATTGTGTTGTCGCTCTGGATGTCTTCGGGGCGGACAATGCCGGCGACGATCAATTCGCGGATTTCGAAGTTGACGCGGATTTCCTGTTTTCCCTCGACAACGAGATTGCCGTTCGGCAGCACCTGCGTCACAACCGCGGCAACCGTGGTCTGCAGGGCTTCCTGGCGGTTGACCGAACCTTTGCCGTCACTCGACGACGTCGAGTCCGTGGTCAGGATGCGGCCGGGGAGGATCTTGTTTGCTTGCGTGATCGTCTTGGAGCCGACGAAGTCGGTGATTCCGGAATCTTCCTTGCTCGAGCGGCTGCGCTGGGTCTCGTTGGCGATGTTGGCCTTGTCGGTGATGTTGACGGTTACGGTCAGCAGATCGCCGACGCGGGCGGCGCGCTGATCCTTGAAAAAGGCGCGGGAGCCGTTCCGCCACAGCGAGTTGGCGTTGTAGGAAGCCTGCTCGGGCTTGGGCATCGGCATCTGCACCGGTTTGTAGCCGGGCTGCGTAGTCGGATTTTCGATCTCCGTCAGCTTCGGTTTTTCGCCGATCTGCGACAGACGGTCGATCGAGGAGCAACCGCTCGCCAAGGCGGCCAGCGACAGGATGGCGCCGGAGAGAACGATGCGGTTGAGACGGGTGACTGACATTTACATTACTCGGCTTTTGAAGCGGCTGGCGAATTGACGATGGCGACGGCAACGGGAGCGGCTGGGCCGAGCGAGGAGGTGGCGTCGCTGGTCTGCGCCGGGCGGGGCGCCACCGGCGTAATCGAGACCTGGCCGCGACCGGTCACGGTGCCTGATACCGTCCGCTTGGACTGCAGATTCATGATATTGACGACGTCACCCTCGGTACCATTGTCCAGCGCCTTGCCGCGCATGGTGAGATAGAGCCCGGCCGCCTCATAGATCAGCGTGACGTTCTGGTCGCGCTGCACCAGATCGGGTTTGGCGAGATCGGCGGTCCTGATCGCCTGGCCGGCGCGGAGTTGGCGGCGGGCCTGCATCCCCACCGCGCGATCACGCGCGGCGGCATCAGGACCGACTTCCGCTTTCGGGCGGCGCTCGATAACCACGTCGGACGATTTCAACACCTCATTGCGCTCGATGTTGCGCGCCAGCACCGCGGCCTCGACGGTCTCGACCGCTGTGCCGGTAAAACGCAGTTTGGCCGGGGCGGCGGCGTTCTCGTTGGCGATCTCAAAAGTGACGTCGAAGCGGCCGTTGCGATTGTCGTAGCGCGAGATGGTCGCCTGCAGGCTGCCGCTGAAGCCGGCGTCCAGCCTGACGTCGCCGGGATCGCGGTCGAAGGTCAGCGACAGATTGGCGGCGTCGCCGAGACCATTGCGGCGCTCCAGCGCGCGCGCGACCTGCAGTTCGATGTCCTTGCCTTCGAGCGTGCGGGCCAGACGCGTCACCGAAATTTCCCTGAGGTCGCGGGTATCGATGCCGATCACATGATGGGCGCGCAGGGTGTTGAGCACCTGCGCGACCGGGAGCGAGCCCGTGGTGCCCAGATCCGGCGCGCGGTAGATCGCGATCTGCCCGGCGCTGCCGGCATTATCGATGACATCGCCGATCCGCACCAGATCGCCCGATACCTGCACGTTGGCGCGCAGCACCGGCGCGGCGATCACGTTGCGGTTCGCGAAGGTTTCCTGAGTCTGCGCGACCGCGGCCGCGCTCGATGCGGCGATCAGGGCTGCGGCCAGGAGGTGGGCGCGGACGATCATGACCAGTCCTTTAGCGGAACATGTTGGAGGTGGATTGCAGCATCTGGTCGGCCGCGCTGACGACCTTGGCGTTCATCTCATAGGCGCGCTGGGCGGCGATCAGGTCGGAGATTTCGGTGACCACCTCGACATTGGCCTGTTCGAGGTTGCCTTGCTGCATGTCGCCGAAACCGTCAGTGTTGGCGACGCCGTCCTGCGGCGTGCCGGAGGCTGGCGTATCCGTGAACAGATTGTCGCCGATCGGGTTGAGGCCGGCCTTGTTGATGAAGCGGGTCAGGCCGATCTGGCCGACCAGGGTCGGCGTGGTGGAGCCCGGCAGCATCACGGTGAGCTGGCCCTGCGCGTTGATGGTGATCTGCGAGGAATTTTGCGGGATCGTGATCGTCGGCTGCACCGGATTGCCCTGCGCGGTGACGACGCGGCCCTGCGCGTCCATCATGAACGAGCCGTCGCGGGTATAAGCATAGGTGCCGTCGGGCACTTGGATCTTGAAGAAGCCTTCGCCGCGGATCGCGACGTCGAGGTCGTTGCCGGTCGGCGACAGCGTTCCCTGGCTCATCAGGCGCGGCGTGCCGACCGTCTTGACGCCGCCGCCGATATCGACGCCGACCGGCAGGATGGTGCCCTGGTCGGAAGCCTGCGCGCCGACGCGGCGCACATGATCGTAAATCAAATCCTGAAACGCCGCGCGCTGCTTCTTGTAGCCGGTGGTGCGCATGTTGGCGATGTTGTTGGAGATCACCTGAACGTTGAGTTCCTGTGCCGCCATGCCGGTCGCTGCTGTGTAAAGGGCGCGCATCGATCAATGCCTTACGGTTATGCCGGAACGTCGGCGAGTTTCTCGACTGCGGTTCGGTGCAAATCGTGCTGCTGCTGCAGCATCGCCGAGATCTGCGTGTAGGTGCGCGTGATCTCGATCATGCGGCTCATTTCGTGGACCGAATTGACGTTCGACTTCTCGATAAAACCCTGGCGGACCCGCGAGTTGGTGTCGGGCTGCGCGGCGCCGCCCTGGCCCGCGGAGTAGAGGTTGCCGCCTTCCTTGACGAGCTTCTGCGGGTCGGCAAACGAGACCAGCCGCAGCTTGCCGCGAACCGAGTCGGTGCGGCCGGTGCCCTCGAGGACCGTGATATTGCCGTCGGCTGCGATGTTGATCGCCTTGTCAGTCGGCTGGAATACGATCGGGCCGGAGTTGCCCAGCACCGGATCGCCGCTCGCGGTCACGAGCTGGCCCTGATTGTTGATCTGAAGGCCGCCGTCGCGGGTGTAGCCTTCGCCGGCGGCCGTCTGCACCACCAGGAAGGCGTTGCCGTCGATCGCGACGTCGAGCGGGTTTTTGGTCTGCTCGGAGGGGCCGGCCGCGAAATCGTGGAAGGTGGCGCGGTCGTGCACGAAGGAGACGCGGCGGTCGGCGCGCACGAAATTGTCTTCATGCGCCGGCGAGCGCAGATATTCCTCGAACAGCGAGCGGTCGGCCTTGAAGCCGGTGGTGTTGATGTTCGCAACATTGTTGGCGACGACATCTAACTGCCGTTCCAGCGTCATCTGCCGCGAAAGTCCGACGAGAAGCATATTCTCCATCGGTGGTTCTCCCCTTGATCGATCCGAAGCAGGCTCTCCCAAGCCCGTGGTCCGGATCCGTAAACCTTTGGGCTCTCCCAAGCCGGCAGGTCACGCCAGTTACTCAGCGAAAGCCGTGCCAAGTCGGGAAATACTGATTTTCTAATGGGTTAAGCGTTTTTCGGAGCGCAGGGCGGGCGGCAGAAAGGTCTTGTTGACCATGTTTGCCCGGCAGATTTTTCCTACTTGGGCGCTAATGGAAAGGTTCCGTTAACCATTATTACCCTAGCGTTGCACGTGTAGAGGGCGCGTGTGCGCTGGCGGCTTTTGTTTCGCGTTGTGGGGGCATCGTTACCCAGGCTGGTGGCAACCGCGTTCGTTCCCAGATGGAAGCGGGCGGGGCAATGGCTGACAATGAGCAGGCGGAAGGCGCAGACGGCGCAGAAGCCGCATCATCGAAAAAAGGTAAGCTCAAGCTAATCATTGCGGTCGCCGGATTCGTCGCTATCCTTGGCGCCGGTGCCGGCTGGTTTTTCCTGATGCGCGGCCATGGCGAAGAGAAGCACGCCGAAGCGCCGCCGCCGAAACCGCCGTCCTTCGTCGAAGTACCCGACATGATGGTCAACCTGGTCGGCGCGCCCGGCGAGCGGGTGCAATATCTCCGCGTCAAGGTCGTGCTCGAGATCAAGGAAGAGAAGCAAGTGGAGGCGATCAAGCCGAACCTGCCGCGCGTCACCGACCTGTTCCAGACCTACCTGCGCGAATTGCGCCCCTCCGATATCAACGGTTCGGCGGGCCTGTTTCGCCTCAAGGAAGAGCTGACTAAACGCGTCAACAACGCGGTGGCGCCGCAGCAGGTGAGCGCCGTGCTGTTCAAGGAAATCGTCGTGCAGTGATGGGGCGGATCTAGCATCATGGCCGGCAACCAAGACCAGATGGACCAGGACGCCATTGCCGCGCAATGGGAAGCCTCGCTCGATTCCGAGGATCCCGCGGCGGCCGCGGAGGAGGCTGCCGCAAATGAACTCTCCGAGAGCATGGCGCTGCAGTGGGCAGCCATGGTCGAGGATGGCGGCCGCGAATTCGGCAACAAGAATTCCGGCGAGCGGGTTCTGTCGCAGGAAGAAATCGACAATCTGCTCGGCTTCACCGTCGGCGATGTCAATCTCGACGACCATTCCGGCATTCGCGCCATCATCGATTCGGCGATGGTGTCCTACGAGCGTCTGCCGATGCTCGAAATCGTGTTCGACCGCCTGGTGCGTCTGATGACCACGAGCTTGCGCAACTTCACCTCCGACAACGTCGAAGTCTCGCTCGACCGCATCACCTCGGTTCGCTTCGGCGACTACATGAACTCAATTCCCTTGCCGGCCGTGCTCAGCGTGTTCAAGGCCGAGGAGTGGGAAAATTTCGGTCTTGCCACCGTCGATTCCAGCCTGATCTATTCGATCATCGACGTGCTGCTCGGCGGCCGCCGCGGCCAGACTTCGCTGCGCATCGAGGGCCGGCCCTACACCACGATCGAAACCAACCTGGTCAAGCGGCTGGTCGAGGTCGTGCTGGCCGATGCCGAACAGGCGTTCCGGCCGCTGTCGCCGGTGACGTTCTCGATCGACCGGCTGGAAACCAATCCGCGCTTCGCCGCGATCTCCAGGCCCGCCAACGCCGCGATCCTGGTGCGGCTGCGCATCGACATGGAAGACCGCGGCGGCAATATAGAACTGCTGCTGCCCTACGCTACCATCGAGCCGATCCGCCCGGTTCTGCTCCAGATGTTCATGGGCGAAAAGTTCGGCCGCGATCCGATCTGGGAAGGGCATTTCGCGACCGAAGTGGCGCAGGCCGAGATAGCCGTCGATGCTGTGCTCTATGAGGCCGACATTCCGCTCAAGCATTTGATGAAGCTGAAGGTCGGCGACACCCTGCCGCTGGAAATGCGCCCCGACGCGCTGGTGCAGGTCCGCTGTGGCAACGTGCTCCTGACCGAAGGGCGGATGGGCCGGGTCGGTGACCGCGTCGCCATCCGCGTAACCAAGCAGTTGCGTAAACCCAATACCACCTTCGCGATGTTCGAGAAGGCCGACGAACAAACCAAGTTGATGGAGGCACAATGAGTCATTCCCTTGGCATTGTGATCGAGAGTTTGGTGGCGGTGCTGCTGATGCTCACGATCGGCTATTGCATGCTGCTCAACAAACGCTTGAAGCGGCTGAAGGCGGACGAGCATTCGCTGAAAGCCACGATCGCGGAACTGATCACCGCGACCGAAATCGCCGAGCGGGCGATCGGCGGCCTCAAGCACACGGTGCGCGACGTCAACGAGAATCTCGGCAGCCAGCTCGCCGCTGCGACCCAGATGGCGGGGCACCTGAAGAACATGCTGGCCGAAAGCGACGGCGTCATTCGCCGGTTGTCCAAGATCGCGATCGCGGCGCGGCCCTCGCAAGAAGCCGAAACCGCAGCACCGAGGGTATCTACAGCCAAGGCGGTAGCCGCGGCGGCTGAAGCATTCTCCGAACGCCGAAGGGCCAGTGGCCTCGCCGCATGAAGTCGTTTCGCGACATCCGCGTCATTCCGGTCGTGCTGGTCGCGATCTTCGGCCTTGCTGTGCTGAAGGTCGCCGGCCTCGTGATCGATGGCGGATACGTATTCGATTATCAGGTCAGCCAGCCGGCCAAGCGCTCCTGGGCGCAGGACAATCTGGGCTACCCCGGCGGCCCCAGGTCTGAGCCCGCCGACATCACCGGTTCGGTCAAGAAGGAAGAGAAAAAGGAAGAGGCGCCGAAACCGGCCGCGCCGGCTACCGAGGCGCCCAAGTCCGACGGCGTCGTGGTGTTTCCCGACCCGAATCCGCAATCGGTGTCGCCGTCGGAACGCGCCATCCTGGAACGGCTGCAGGCGCGGCGCCAGGAACTGGAGCAGCGCGCGCGTGAAATCGAAATTCGCGAAAGCCTTCTGAAATCAGCCGAGAAGCGCATCGAGGGCCGCGTCGAGGAAATGAAGGCCACCGAGGCCCGGATATCGACAGCGAGCGGGCAAAAGGCCGAACAGGACGCTGCGCGCTTCAAAGGCATTATCACGATGTATGAGGGCATGAAGCCGAAAGACGCCGCCAAGGTGTTCGACCGGCTGGAAATGTCCGTGCTCTACGAAATCGCCTCGCAGATTGCGCCGCGCAAGATGTCGGACATTCTGGGCCTGATGCAGCCGGAAGCGGCCGAACGGCTGACAGTCGAACTGGCCCGCCGCGCCGGCACCGATAAGTCCACGTCCACAGCCGAGTTGCCGAAAATCGAAGGCAAGATCCTGCAGCAAAAGCTGAATTGACGCAGGATGGCGGCCCGGCAAAGGGTATTGACGCCGTCCGGTCAGAACCTGCGCGGTCCTGACGAGACGAACGAGCGGTGGGCTACGGCAAGCGCGCCGCGCTCGTTGGTTTCAAGGGCGATTTTCTGCGCCAGCATGACATCGCCGGCGACGAGGTCGCCATCGGGAACAAAGCACCATTTGCAGACATGCTGGCCGGTGCCGCTGATTTCCTCGATGTTCGTCTGCGTCCCATGATGGATCCGATAGCGCGTCCCGGTGTGGCTGCCGGTGACGTCGAAATATCGGAAACGCTCATAAGAGGCGCGCTGCTTCGGCGAGAGCCAATCCTTCAAGAGCGTCAGGGCTCGCGCCTCGGTCTCGAAGCGAAACGATTTGCTGCAGGAACCGGACCGCGCCACTGCCAGCGAAAGCGCTGACAGCAGCACCGTACCGAGCAACGCCAGGACGAACGAGCATATCGCAAGTACGATCTGCTGGGTCACTGCCGTCAGCCGCCAACAAGACGCGGATAAAACAGCGTTTCCTCCGCCGTCGGATCAAACGAGCGGATTACCCGTTGCTCGCCGGGCCCCGTTCGGACCGCGGCCGTAAAACCTGCACCGGTCAATTCCATAAAGCGCCGCTCGGCCTTTTCGACCTCTGCGCGGTCATGGATGTCGAATGTATGCCGGGTGTCGCCGGTACGATCCATCACGATCTGGGTTGCCATTTCACGCACTCCGAATTTGGCTGCCTGAGGAAGGTTGGCAGACCCGGGAGCTTTGGTTGATCGATTGGTGGCCGCACATCCCGGGTCCATGCCTCTCCTAAAACGGGACGGCCGAAGTTGGTTCCATTCATCGCGCGATAATGATTCTGATCATGGGCGTGGGGCAGTGTGATCACGATTACTGCAGCCGCGAGCCCCGCGACTGTCCGCGGGATGAGGCCGAAAAGAGACGCATCCCAATGTGCGACGCTCCGCCTGGGTCCGCGCCGGCGCCTTCAGCGAAATCAATGAGTTGACGTTAACAAAGCCTTAAGTCGGCCAATTCAAGATTCAAAACCGCAGGCGAGAGCGCTTCGCCGCAGAATCATTGAGGCCACGAGATTTCCGGGATGGGGCAAACGGCTGCCGCTGGAACTGGATCGCAGGGCCGCGCTTTGGCGCGGATGGCCCGGCTTTGCCTTGGCTGGCCGCTCGCTGTTGTCCTGTTGCTCGCCGGGTTCGCTATTTCGCAGCCCTGCCGGGCCGATGATCCCGTGAGGGGGGAGGCCACCTTCACGTCCGGAGGCGGCTTCGCGCGCCTGGTATTGAAGCTGGCCGAGGACGTCGAATCCGACGTTTCGACCGCGGGTTCGATCATTATCATCCACTTCAAGCGCCCGGTGGATATTCCCGTCGACAAATTGTCGGATGCCGTCCCCGATTATGTCGGCTCGGCGCGGCGCGATCCAGACGGCACGGCGATCCGGCTATCGCTGGCGCGGCGGGCAACCGTCAACACCATGACGGCGGGGGAGCGGATTTTCGTCGATTTCCTGCCTGATAATTGGACCGGTCCGCCGCCCGCGCTTCCTGCCGCGGTCGTTCGCGAACTGGCGGAGCGGGCGCGGGCCGCCGAGCGCGCGCTTCGCGCGCAGCTTGCGGTCGCATCCGCGAAAAAGAAGCCGCCGGTGCGTGTCCGCGCGTCGGTGCAGCCGACCTTCGTCCGCTTCGTGTTCGAAATGCCCGAGGGCGTCAACGTCTCGTCGGTGCTGAACGATCAGAAGCTGACGCTGCAGTTCAACAGCGTGCTCAATTTCGACCTGGCGGATGCTAAGGTGGCGGCGCCGCCGAACATCGCCTCGATCAACCAGCGGGCCGACGTCGACTCGTCCGCCGTCGACATCGTGCTGATCGGCGAGGTCGACGTGCATTCGTTCCGCGAGGAAAAGAACTATGTGATCGACGTCGCCTTCCAGCAGGTTGAAAAGCCCACTCTGGCCGAAACGCATGCAGCCAAACCGGTCGTGCCGGCCAAGCCGGGACCCGCCTCGCGAATTTCGCGCGACGAGGCGCTGAAGGAATCGCCGCCACCGCAGCAGCCGGCCGAGATTCCGCCAGTTACTTCGGAGATGATTGCCGAACAGGCCAGGATCGAAATCAAGCCCGCGCAGGTGAACGAAGCACCAGCCGCTGCGCAGGCCGCAATCCCTGCCATCGAAAAGGCGTCTCCGGTCAATGGCAACGCAATTCCCGCGACCGAGAAGATGGCTGCTGCACCGGAACAAACGTCGTCTCCGGCGGAAGCTGCGAAAGCGGCGCAGCCCGCCGAACCGATTCAGGCCGCCGCGGGAGCGCCAAAGCCCGTGGCTCCCAAGCAGGCTCAGCCCTCCGCGGAGCCGCCGACGAAGGCCGCGCCGGCAGCGTCCAGTCCGTCGCCGGAAAGTGGTGCCAAGGACAAGACGCCAAGCGTTGAGGCGAGGCGTGACAGCGACGGACTGCGCGTGACGTTCTCCTTTGCCGCGCCGACCCCGGCTGCGCTGTTCCGCCGTGCCGACACGGTGTGGCTGGTGTTCGATCAGACCAAGCCGGTCGATATCGAACCGATTCGTAGCAAGGGTGGGGCCATCATCGGCGATGTCAGCCGGCTGCCGCTGGAAAAGGGCCAAGCCATCCGTATCCGCCTCAACCGGCCGCAGATCCCTTCGCTCGACAGCGAAGGCCGCGCCAACGGCGCCGAGTGGACGCTGACTTTCGCCGACCGCGGCCAGACGCCGCCGCTCCCGCTGATGGTGCTGCGGAACATTACCGATCCCGCGCTCGCCAATCTCACCGTGCCGCTGGCCAATCCCGGCGCGATGCACCGGCTGGTCGATCCCGACGCAGGCGATACGCTGTGGGTCGTGACCGCGCCGCCACCGACCCGCGGCCTCATCAAGCGCCAGGATTTCGTCGAACTGTCGCTGCTGGAATCCGTGCATGGCGTGGTGGTGCATCCGAACTCCGACGATATCACCGCCGAGGTCGGCGCCGACAAGGTGATGCTCGGCCGGCCCGGCGGATTGACGCTGTCGTCCGCCGACGTCGCGGTCGAACGCGCCACCGCGGCAGTGAGGCCGCTGTTCGACGCCGATGAATGGCGCAAGAACCGGGAAGAAAAGTTTCTTGCCCGGCTGGATGCGCTGACCAAGGCCGCGGCCGCCGCGGGGCACGAGCAAAAGACGCACGCCCGCCTCGAACTTGCGAACTTCTACATGTCGCGCGGCATGTATCAGGAGGCGAGAGGGGTGACCAACCTCATCCTCTCCGAGACCGTCCCAGGGAACGAAGATGCCGCCGTGCTGATGGTGCATGCGGTGGCCAGCATCCTGATCGGCCATCCCGAGCACGCGCTGAAAGATCTTGCCAATCCGGCGGTCGGCAACGGCTACGATTCCCAATTGTGGAAAGGGTTCGCGTTCGCCCGTCAGGAAAAATGGGCGGATGCGCGTGAAAAGTTCAAGAACGCCGAATTCTCGATCGCCGCGCTGCCGCCGGAACTGCAGCGCATCGTTACGGCAGACGCAATGCGGGCTTCGCTCGAGGTGAAGGATTATGCCAGTGCCTCGCGGCGGCGCAGCGAACTCGAGGTGATCGGTATTCCAAACGAGATGAAGCCCGAAATGGCGGTGCTGCGCGGGCGCCTCGCCGAGGCGCTGGGACACGAAAAGGACGCGCTCGACGCCTACAGGTTTGCGGCGCAGTCCCGCGACCGGCAGGCGTCTGCGGAGGCGAGGCTGCTGGAGGCTCTGCTGCGGTACCGGCGCGGTGAAGTCGGCCGGACCGAATTGATGCGCGAAATGGAGACATTGTCGGTCATCTGGCGTGGCGACGAGATCGAGTTAAAGGCGCTGAACAAGCTGACCCAGATCTACGGCGAAAACGGCCGCTATGCCGAGGCGCTCGCCGCCGCCAAGACCGCGACGAAGCTGCAGCCCAACTCCGAACTGTCGCGGCAGGGTCAGGATGTCGCGTCCGCGCTGTTCATCGAACTTTATCTCGGCCAAAAGGCCGACGACATGAAGCCGATCGATGCGCTCGCCATGTTCTATGAGTATCGCGAATTGACGCCGATCGGCCGGCGCGGCGATGAAATGATCCGGCGCCTCGCGGACCGGCTGGCAGCCGTCGACCTGCTCGACCAGGCCGCCGAACTGTTGCAATACCAGGTCGACAAACGCCTCGAGGGCGCCGCGCGCGCGCAGGTGGCGGCCCGGCTGGCTATGGTCTACCTGGCCAACCGCAAGCCGGACCGGGCGATTACGGCGCTGCGCCTGACGCGGATCGCTGATCTTTCCGGCGAATTACGGCAGCAGCGGCTACTCCTGGAGGCACGGGCCCAGAGCGATGTCGGTCGCCACGACCTCGCGCTCGACATCATCTCCAACATCACCGGCCGCGAAGCGATCCGGCTGCGCTCCGACATCTATTGGGCGTCGCGGCAGTGGCGGGAGGCTTCCGAACAGATTGAACTATACTACGCCGACCGCTGGCGCGATTTCAAACCGCTGAACGCCGCCGAGAAGAGTGACGTGATCCGCGCCGTGGTCGGCTATGCGCTGGCCGAGGATGCGATCGGCCTGGCTCGTTTTCGCGAGAAATACGCGCCCCTGATGACCGGCGAGGCCGACCGGTTCGCGTTCGAGACCGCGAGCAAGCCGGCTGCGTCCAACAGCACCGAATTCGCTTTGATTGCCAAGATGGCCGCCAGCGTCGACACGCTCGACGGCTTTATCCGCGAAATGAAGATCCGTTTCCCGGATGCCACCGCCCGCGCGCCGCTATCGCCGGAAATCTCCAGGGGCGAGCCGGTCCACACCGGCGCGCTCCCTGCGATTATCGGCAAGAGCGCCAGCGCGGCGAGGTAACGGAAACCAAGCCTGCACCTCCGGTGAGAGCCGCAGCGGTTGCGCTAAACCTCCACGCGTTCATAATTCGTGAATTGAATTTGCCGCCGACCGGATCATGCTTGGGTCATCGATCGGTTCGCGTGTGACCGAATTTGACATCCAGATAATGGATGCCGGTTACCATCTCGGCGCCCCGAGTCGCCGTAATTGCACGCAACTTTCGAGCCGAGCTGACGCGGTCCCCTAGGTTATCAGTCAGCCCCACCTTCCTCTTTTTTGCGACGCGGAGATGCGTGCTAAATCGCAGCTATTGGCTGACTCGCGAAGTGCATTAATTTCCTCAGGTTTCTGCGGTCGCGCGACGCCGCGATGGCTATCGATGTCTCGAACTCCGGGACGAAAAACATGCTGAAACGATCACGTATCTTTTTCTTCGCGACTGCCGCGAGCTTCATCTTCATATCGCCGGTTATCTGGTTTGTTATGGATGCTGACCAGTATTTGAAGAACGCGAGCGCCGCTACATCAACCGTCGTGCGATCGGAGGCCGTAGCTCCGGGGTCTTTCAAGGTGGCCCACGCCGCTAACCAAACGACTACGAAGATACTTGAAATGGATCGGGCCAAGCATCGCGCTTTTTGGACCTCCGTTCTGAAAAATAAAAAGTTGGCTTGTGATGTTGTTGTTCGGAGCACCTACCAAGGCAGTGAATCCGGATTCGATAACTGGAGCGTCAGCTGTCAGGACGGTCACAGATATTCGATGAATATCAGCCCGGACGCGCAGGCCCCAGCCTGCACTCGAAACACCTTTGCCGGAATCTCTGAATAGCGCTTGGGAGGCCTGCTCCAGTGGCCTCAGATCAGACCAAACGCAAGCTCGCCGCTATTTTCGCCGCCGATATTGCCGGCTACAGTCAGCTGATGGGTGCGGACGAGGAGGGCACGCTGGCGCGCCTCAAGCAGCTCCGCAGCGAGCTGATCGATCCGAAGAACAAGCAGCATCGCGGCCGCATCGTGAAAACCACCGGTGATGGAATTCTAGCTGAGTTTCCAAGCGTCGTGGATGCAGTGCGTTGCGCGATCGAGGTCCAGCAGGGCATGGTCGAACGCAATGCAGACGTGCCGCAGGAGAAACGAATTGAGTTTCGCGTCGGGGTCAATCTTGGGGACGTCATGATCGAAGGCCGCGACCTCTTTGGCGACGGCGTCAACATCGCGGCGCGACTTGAGGGGATCGCCGAGCCCGGCGGCATCTGCATCTCTCAGACGGTTCTCAATCACGCGCGCGACAAGGTAGCTTTCGACGTCGAGGATGCGGGCGAGCAAAAGCTGAAGAATATTGCCCGGCCTGTCCACGTTTATCGCATCATCGTCAATCCCGGCCGGCGGCTTCCGACGCCCAAGGCTGAGGCTCCGGCGCTCGCATTGCCCGACAAGCCATCCGTCGCCGTGCTGCCATTCACCAACATGAGCGGCGATCCCGAACAAGAGTTCGTTTCCGACGGTATTGTCGAGGATGTGATCACGGCGTTATCGCGCTATCCCTCGCTGTTCGTTATCGCCCGGAATTCGTCGTTCACTTACAAGGGGCGAACGGTCGACGTGAGACAGGCCGGGCGCGAGCTAGGCGTGCGCTATGTGCTCGAAGGTAGCGTGCGCAAGGCGGGTAATCGCATCCGCGTCACCGCGCAACTGATAGAGGCGGAAACCAGCAATCACGTCTGGGCGGAGCGCTACGACCGCGATCTCGCCGATATTTTTGCTGTGCAGGACGAACTCACCGAAGCACTGACCACCGCGCTGGCCCCCGCGATTGCAGATGCCGAGCTGCGTCGTGCCATGCGCAAGCCGCCGGGGAGCCTTGATGCCTGGGCGGCCTATCAGCGCGGTCTGTGGCATCTGAGCAAAGCCACCGCGGATGATGATCCGAGGGCAGCGGAATTTTTCAGGCAGGCAATCGATCACGACCCGAATTTTGCCGGCGGCTACAGCGCGCTCGCACTGTATCAGCTGCAAGCGGCCGCAATTTACCAAACCCTGGAGCTGGCAGAGGCGCAACGTTCGGCCGAAGGCTTGGCCCGCCGAGCGGTCGCTCTCGATGGGGCTGATGCGGAAGCCCGTTCATGCCTCGGCTGGGCCTTGCATTCCCGCGGCGAGGCAGAGGGTGCGTTGGCGGAGATCGAGCGAGCTCTCGCCATGAGTCCCAACCTGGCGATCGCGCACGGCCACCGAGGCGCGACGCTGATCTTCGCGGGACGGCCGAAGGAGGGAATTACGGCTCTCGAAAAGTGTATCAGGCTCGATCCGCGCGATCCCTATCTGGCAGTACGTTTATTGCACATTGCGTGCGGTCTATATTTCTGCGGCGAATACGAGGCTTCGCTTGAGGCCTCGAAGCGGCTGTTGCGGTCGTATCCCGATTTTCCGATGATCTACCGCTGGTTCGCAGCGGCGCTGGGCCAGCTTGGGCGCACGGCGGGCGCGAACGAAGCATTGGAGCTGGCCGTTTCCCACGCACCGGCGGCCTTCGATATGTATGTTCGCAACAGAGTTCCGTGGTTTCGGCCGGAAGACCACGCCCATCTGGTCGAGGGTTTGCGCAAGGCCGGCTGGAAGGGTTGAAGCTGCGTTGAAGGGGCCAAATGCGAGCCCCAAGCACGTCCTATGGCGTGGACCCAATGCCTTCCCGACACGTTATCGCAACGCAGGGCCGATCGAAGCCAGCCATGGAAACATTTGAGGCTTATCTCGACAGGAAATATGAGGAAATCACGTTGCTGAACGATTTCCTCGGCACCCCTTTGGCGCTGCGGCGTCCGACCTCTGTGGCCGAGGTGATTGAGCACAAATTTCACATCGCCGCCGCCCTGAAGGCCGATCATGCGCTACACGATTGGGCGCTTACGGAAACGGCTTGGGCACATCCGGGCCGGCTGCGCGCCGGGCCGTTCGAGTTCAGCTACGACTATCAGCGCGCAGACCTCGAAGTACGCGGCCCATCCTTCTACCAGTTCGACCATTCGACATCGGCGAACCAGACCATCTATACGTCCTCGGGGATGGCGGCAATATCGGCACTGCTGCTGGCCTTCGCACGCTTGGTGTCTGAGGCGGACATCCTGGCTTTGCCCAGTGCCTATGGTGAGACCCTGGAGCTGATCGAAAATCATGCACGTCAGTTTCACCTAGTCCCGCTGAAAAGCTCTCCCGACGAGGTCGCCCCTGGTGCCGGCCAACCGCGAATTCTTCTGTTCGATTCATGCACGCCCGCCGCTGCATTCGAGGCGACCCTCCATTGCGCAAGGCCGCGCCTCGATCTCGTCATTTTCGACACGACCTGCTTCTCGACCGGCTCAGGGCGGATTCGACGGGTTGTGAACTGGGCGCGACGTTGGGAAGTCCCGATCGCGCTGGTGCGTAGCCATACCAAGCTCGACTCCCTCGGGGTGGAGTACGGCCGGCTCGGCTCGGCGGTTTTCGTCGCCTGTGAAAAGCACGTCGCCTCGGCCAAGCAGGAACGGCTGGAGGACCTCGCCAGCGAAATGCGCAATGCCGTGCGACTGTTTGGCGGCGCGGCCGTGCCTGCGCATTTCCCGCCCTATGTCGGAACGAAAGCGTATCGGGCTCTCACTGACAGGCGAATGGCCGCCATTTTGCGCAACAGCAGGCGGACGGCGCGCTGTTTTGCATCCGGGCTCGCCGGCTCGTCGGCGGAGCTGCATTTCGCGCACGGTCTCTATGTCACACTGGCGCCGAAGCGAGTGCTCGACGAGAAGCAGACGAAGCAAATGGCGGCGGATTTGTGCGACGACCTGAGAAGAGCCGGATTGCCGTTGCGGCATGCGGGGAGTTTCGGCTTCGATTTCGGCGCAGCGGAGTGGTTCCGCGATACTGCACGCAATCGCCACGTGGTCAGGATCGCGGTGCCCGATCTTCCGACGCCGCTGTGGGACCGGGTCGCCGGAGCCGTGGCGGAGTGGTGGTCAGCGCACGAGGAGGAAAAGTTTCAGCCCGCTGGCTTGCCCACGACTGCGCCCGTATAGGCAAATGGTGGGGCGACGTTCGTGGCTTTCTGCGGAGCGCGAACGTGATGGATGAAATCCTGCGCTGGGTGGCGACCGCCGGCACGATCGGCGCCGGGCTGATCCTGGCTGCCCGGGCGCGGCCACGAATTACCGGCTGGGCCTTCGTGGTGCTCGCCGCAGCATCGATAATCTGGATCGTCGTCGGCTATCTAACTGCGGAGTATGCGCTGATGGTGCAAAACGTCGTGGTGACGCTCATCAATCTGTTCGGCATCTACCGATGGCTGATCTGGAAGGGAAAGGTATGAAGTGGCCCGGCTCCGCCGAGTCGCGTACGAAAACGACTGCTCTCGGCCCGCCTGATTTCGTGTGACCACGATCTAGCCGCTCCGGGCCGCGAGTAACCTTTTCGCTGCGACAGCTGCTGCCGCTGCGTATTTGCGGTCGCCATGAACCAGGATCAGGGAGATTGCGCCCTCCGACAGCAGCCATATTTCACGCGCCAGTTCTCTCGGCTGTCGAGCGCCAGCCTTTCTCAAGCGATCTGCGAATTGAGCTTCGAGCACAGCCTTATGCCGGCGCGCGATGACGCGCGCCGGGTGTCCTGGCAAGTCCGCAAGCTCGATGACGAGCCGCGTAAATCCAGATCCCGCCCAACGCGGCCTGTCCGCCCAGACAGCTAGTTCGCGAAACAGCTCGTCAACGATCGCTTCCGGAGAGCCTGAAAGCGCGTCGCCGAAGGTTTTGAAGGCCGCCAACGCCAGGGCATGCTGCGCCTTGAGAACTGCGGCGAGCAGTTGGTCCTTACTTTCGAAATGATTGTAGAGCGTTCGTTTGGTGATGGCTGCGGCTGAAGCAATCTCGTCCATGCTCACCCGGCTATAGCCGCGACGGCGAAATAATACGTAAGCCGCGTCGAGAATGCGTTGTCGCGTCGCTTCGGCGGACCTGGGCATGAGGACAATCCCAACGAATGTATACCGTACAGTGAAACTACACCCGATTGCGGCCTGCTTAAATCCGCCGGCCTGGCAATTCCGCCAGCCGTCGACTCCGGAGGGCTGTCGTGCAGGGAGCGACATTGAAGCTGAGGGGCATCAGAGCGCGCGCTGTCGTGCTCAAACTCAGGCGGCCGGTCGTGGTGCGAATCGCTACGATATCCGAATGGCCGCTCGTGCTGATAGACTTGGAGACTGAGGAGGGCATTGTCGGCCGCAGCTATCTGGAGCCCTATGTCGTCAAGTCGATGCGTTACCTGGTCCCGGCGCTGCACGATCTTGGGACGATGCTCAAGGGCCGGCGTGTAGCGCCGCTCGAGCTGTTCGATGCTGCGAGGAAGTCGCTTCATTTTGTCGGCTATGAGGGACTGTCGATGATCGCGGCCTCCGGCCTTGATATGGCCGCATGGGACGCCTTGGCGAAGGCCGCGCAGCAGCCGCTTTGTGTGCTGCTCGGCGGTTCGGTCGGGCCGGTTAGGTCATACAACAGCAATGGACTATGGCTCGTTGATCCCGAGGCCGCCGGGGCCGAAGCGCTTGAAATTCGGGACGAAGGCGGTTTTGAAGGCATCAAGCTGCGGCTTGGGCGAAACCGGCTGCGGGACGATACCGCCGCGCTGGAGGCTATTCGTAAGGCAGTCGGTGACGAAGTGCACCTGATGGCCGACTTCAACCAGGGACTGAATTTCGCCGAGGCTCTCGAGCGGTGCCATGCCATCGATGATTTTGGGCTGGCGTGGATCGAGGAGCCGATTCTGTATGACAATTTCGACGGATACGCGCGGCTTGCCGCCGAACTGAAGACACCGCTGCAGATAGGCGAAAACTTCTACGGACCGCGCGATCTTCACAAGGCGCTGCAGATGCGGGCATGCGATCTTGTGATGCCGGACTTTATGCGCATCGGCGGCGTTACAGGATGGCTGAGGGCGGCCGCGATCGCTGGTGCGGCCGGCACACCCATGTCCACGCATCTTTATCCCGAGGTGGCCGCACACGCGATGCGAGCGACAGAAACGGCTCACTGGCTCGAATGGCAAGACTGGGCGGACCCCATTCTGCAAAAGCCTTTCGAATTAAGGAATGGCTTGCTGCACATTCCGGACGTGCCCGGAGTTGGAATCGCGTGGGATGAGGACGCTGTTGCCGCCCACCAGGTCGATCTGTAGCAAACGTCCTGTCTTAGCGGTGATCCCAGCTTCGACGTGCTGCAGCCCAATTTTTGACGAGTTGGCCCACTAGCGAAGGCTTCAGCGTCTCTCTGGCGCCTCTTGCAATCGTCTATAGCCAACCGCCCAAGACGGCCGTCCGATGCCACTGACCCGGGACCGAATCATAGGACACGACAACGATCGCTTGGCGTTCAGGTTCACCATGCTGAACGACGCGGATACGGTCGAGTGCCAGATCAGCGACGCCGCGATGGACGAACTTGGAGGCGTCAAGGGTACGGAGAGCATGGCAAGACAGGCGCAGTTCTTGTCGTTGAGGGATACTGTCGAGAGCATCGCATCGGATATTTTCGACAAGGGGCCGTGCGTGAAGGGCCAGATCGTCAGGATCTTCACCAAGCACATTCAGAAATTGTCGGTATCATCGGTAGACCCGATCGGGACCGGCTCGGAGGCCGACGCGGACCAGGCCGCTTCGCTGCGGATCATTGCCGAAACCAGGCCGGCAAGCGCGGCACAGTAACGCGGCGTCCTTCCGTCGGCCTCGATAACGGCTGCATGACTTTCTGAGAATGAGGGGCAATCGCCCCTTCACGTCGTAAAAATTCGCCCAGGGTTGAGAATGTTCTTCGGGTCGAGCGCGCGCTTGAGCGTGCGCATGGTTTCGATTTCCTCTTCGGTGCGGCTCATTTTAAGGTAGGGCCGCTTCAGGATGCCGATGCCGTGTTCGGCCGAGATCGAGCCGCCGAATTCGCCGGTGATGTCGTAGACGAGCTTCTCGAATTCATCGTGCTTGTCTGGCGTGTGCTCGTGATGCAGTTGACATGCAGATTGCCGTCGCCGGCATGGCCGAATACGATGGCGAACGCTTGCGGGTCAATCGCCCTGATACGTGCTCCGATCGTGTCGACATATTCCTCCATCCGGTCGACGGCGAGGCTGACATCGAAGCCGACGCGAGCGGTGTGAGGGAAGGTGCGGCGCAGTTCGATGCTGGAATCGCGGATGCGCCAGATCGCGGCGGCGGATGCATGCGAGGTCGAAATCGTGGCGTCGAGGATCAGGTTGTCTCCCATAGCCGTATCGAGCAGTTTCTCGAGATCGGCATGAATGCGCTCGGGATCGCCGCCGGAGGCCTCCAGCAGAATACAGAACGGATGATGGGTCGGCAGCGGTCCGGCCACGCCCTTCACGCGCTCGACGGTGAGGCGGTAGTAGGCATTCCACATCACCTCGAATGCGGTCAATTCGCCGCCGAGACTTTGCCGCGCCAGCTTCAGGAATGTCGTGACCTGTCCGAACGAGGGCAGGGCGCACAGCGCCACCTGCCGCTCCGCCGGCGCCGGAAAGACGCGTAGCGCGGCACTCGTCACGATGCCGAGGATGCCTTCGCTGCCGATGAAAAGCTGCTTTAAATCTGCCGGTGTTGTTCTTGATGTATTTGCGCAGGCCCTTCAGAACGGTGCCGTCGGCGGTGACCTCGAGGCCGAGAATCAGGTCACGCGTCATGCCGTAGCGGATGACGCGGTTGCCGCCGGCATCGTTCGAGATGTTGCCGCGGATGGTGCAACTGCCGCGCGCGCCGAGGTCGAGCGGAAACATCAGGCCGTCCTGCTCGACCCGAGCACCGGATTGCCGGCGAGCTCGTGGTGATAGCGCGCGTCGATGTCATTGCCTGATAGCACCGCGCCCTAGCCGAGCGCGTTGTGCAGTTCGTCGACGAAGTCCTCGGACATGCCCCTGCCTCTTCCTTACGCGGAGTTTGGCTGAAGCTTTACATGCGGCATGACCGGCAAGAAACCCGGTCCGGCGAGGGGACTAGCGTTTTTGAAGGCTATCGTGATCCGTGCCGGTATGATTGTGGCCGACGTGTCACCTTCAGCGACGATGGTTCGCTTTTTTCCCGCCGCTCCGGCTCAATCGACGTGATCTGGTTGCAGGCGTCGCACTTGTAGACGTAGACGAGTGGGCGCAATCCGATCCGGGGCAGCTTTCCGATCCTGACGGTGCCCACGCCGCAAATCTCGCAGCGCGGCGGCAGACCGGTCTCTGAATGCGGAACGGGCATATCAAGCACTGAGCAAAAAATGAAAGTACCAGCGAGAGTGGCTCTTGATTGCATCTTAATCGTGGATAATTGACTCCGTAAGACTACGAGGTTAGCGGCGAATTGACCGTCGGTGTCGATCTTTTGCCACCAAATCGGCCCCGACCGGGCATCCAAACAACACACTGCGCAGTGCAAAGTGGGGGCACCAGCGCGCTACCACACGAAATCTATCCGGGATCGAATCGGGCCGGATCCTACATTTGTGAGGCGTGCAAAATGTCTTCCACCAATGGTCACGATACATCGATGCGAGCAGCGCTGGCAGCCGCAGAAGCTGCGGCGTCCCGTCCATCGCCTGCCGACACATTCAATATCGACCGGGAAGGGCCGGCGAAAAGTGCCGGAAAATTTCGGGCGCTGCAGCAAAGATTCGAGAAACTGAACGAATATTGCGATGAGACGGTTGCCGAAATCCGCGCGTCGCTTGAGCGGGCGCCGCCGGGCTAATACATGATCCGAAAGAGGGGGCAGCGGTTTTCTTGGAGCAGCGCAAAGTGCTTGCCAGGAGTCGAATCGTGCCAGCGTTTGCGGCAGATCGAGGCGAGGCGGGCGGGTTGCCCTAAAGTGAATTCCATACCGAGCGGCCCCTTGCACCGGAGGGGGTAATTCTGGTTAGAGGCCCGGGGTCCTCGGCACTCCGGGCCTCACCTTTTTTCGATCGAAACAGACATCACGAGGCGGATGGCGCTTCGGCAATGCCTCACTTCTTCTCGATCTTGGTGACGGCGTCCGCCTTTTCGATTTTCGTGATGGTCTTGGTTCCCGGCGTTTCGCTCACGGCGAAGCTGACTCTGTCGCCGGCGTGCAGCGCGTTTAGCCGCGCACCATCCTGAATCTTGAATTCCTCGGTCGCGGCGCCGGCGTTCGCCCCTGTGGTGCCTTCCGGCATATCCTTGATCGAGATGGTGCCGCTGATCCGATCTATTTTGGTCACCATCCCGGTTCGCGTTTGCTGGGCAAGAGCCGACGTCCCGGCGATGCTGAGGGCCGCGGCGGCAGCCATAATCATCCCTGCGATTTTCATGGAAACACTCCCGGCTGTAGGGCGTCTACCATAAGCCGGGATTGTGGCTTTAGTTCCACGCCGGAGCGGCATTGCGGCTTTTCCTTCTCGGAGCACATTAGGGCAACGACGGCTCGCCGAGCGAAGCCGCGGCGGGCCCGCGCAACGAAGGCGATGGCCGGTTGTGATGAATCGGAACGGAAAAAATTTTAGGCCGCGCCGGCCTCGGGCTCGAGCTCGGTTTCCGTCACCGTGCGGTTGCGGCCGAGCCGCTTGGCTTGATAAAGCCCGCGGTCGCAGCGCTCGACCATGGCTTCCGCGGATTCGGCGAGGCGGAATTGGGCCACCCCGATTGAAACGGTGATGCTGCCGATTTCCTTGCCCGTCGCGCGACGCGTCAGGCGTGCTTCGGCGATGCGGCGGCGAATGCGCTCGGCGACGGCTGTGCAAGCCTGCAGATCGGCTCCCGGAAGCACCGCGATCAATTCCTCGCCGCCGTAGCGGGCGGCGAGATCGACTTCGCGAACCCCTTCCTGCAAGACCTTGGCGACCAGCCGAAGCACCTGATCACCGACCTGATGGCCATAATCGTCGTTGAATTTCTTGAAATGATCGATGTCTATGAGGAAGACGCTGAGCGGCTCGTCCTTTTCCATCGCCGCGATCTGGGCGAGGCGAAGAAATTCATCCATCGAGTGCCGGTTGGCGAGCCCGGTCAGCGCATCGGTGTTGGAGCGTTGCTCGGCCGCCTTGAGCGAGTCGCGGATGCTGTCGAGTTCCTCCGAGGTGGCGGCGAAGTTTGCCTCCAGCGTTGCGGCTCGCGCCGTCGCCTTTGACAATTCGTCCACCAGCTTCGCAATGATCGTTCGGGGATCGCTGGTGATAGCGGCTTCGGAGGACACTTCGCCGAGCGCCTTGATATGGGTGCGATTGTCGGTGACGGCGGCGTTGAGGAATTGCTGGGCAGTGGCGATCAGGCCGCTCAACTGATCGGGAAGGTCGCCCAGCGGGTCGACGCCAGACTGCGGCGCCACATAGGTAATATACAATTCGTGGTTGATAGCCGGGTCGAACTTGCGCCTGCCCGCGACCAGAATGTCGATCGTCTTTCGCAGCGCCAGCGAGCTGCCCAGGGAATATTCGAACCAAACGGCGAAATTGGTCGGAGTCGGAGGGACCGATTGCTGCGACATCAACCGCATAGCCCGGTCGGCAATTGTCGTGGCGTATTCGACATCCATGTCGCCGATCGGCTGGCCTGCCATTTCTGATCCGGTGATGCGTTTGGTAGGTCTGTTCCCTGGCATCCATTGTGCACGAAGGAACTAATCTCAGCTTAAATTCCCTGGGAAACTCCGCAGCAAATACGTAATGAATGTTGACCTATTTGGTCGGGACCTCTGGAATCGGCCGTCAGCTAGCTGCCGCCGTAGCTCTGCACCAAGCTACCCGCCACCAGTGACCAGCCGTCCACCAGTACGAAAAAGATTAACTTAAAAGGTAGCGACACCACGACCGGCGGCAGCATCATCATACCCATGGACATCAGCACGGATGCGACCACGAGATCGATGATCAGGAAAGGGAGGAACAGCAGGAAGCCGATTTCGAACGCGCGTTTCAATTCGGAGATCATGAAGGCCGGGACCAGAATCCGCAGCGACAGGTCTTCCGGCGTCGCCGGTGGCGGCTCGCCGGAAAGGTCCACGAACAGCTTTAGATCCTTTTCGCGGACATTCTTCTGCATGAAGCCGCGGAGCGGCACAGAGGCCTTTTGCAGCGCTTCCTCGACCCCGATCTGATTGGCGACTAGGGGCTTGATGCCGTCGTCATAGGATCTCTGCAGCACCGGGCCCATCACGAATGCGGTCAGGAACATCGCAAGCGCAATGATCACGGAGTTGGGCGGGGCGGTCGCGGTGCCCAGCGCGGTGCGCAGCAGCGACAGCACGACGACGATCCGCGTGAACGACGTCATCATGATCAGGATCGAGGGCGCGATCGACAGCACCGTCAGCAGCGCGATCAACTGGATCGCGCGCTCGGTCACCCCGCCGCCGCCCTGGCCGAGATTGATGCTGATGTCCTGCGCCAGCGCCGGATCGGCGAGCGACCCGGCGACGGTCAGGATTAAGAAGAATAAAACTCTACGCGGAGAAGTCGCCGGCCTCACGAAGGGTTCTTCGGACGGCCCAGCAATGACGCCATCTCGTCTTCGAGATTTTCGAAGCCGCTCTTCTGCGGAGCGGGTGCAGGAGGCGTGGGGGCGGGAGACTCGCTGCGAGAATTAGAGTTACGGGGAGCGGGCGGCGTTTCCGGTGCAACCGGCGGTGCCACCGGCTCGGCCGGTCTGCGCAAGGCGGCTTCAAGCCGCTGCGCCATCTCGGCGAGATTCTGGTCGGCGCTCGACGGCGCGGGGGCAGGCGGGGGCGGAGGTGCGGCGGCGCGCTCGGGTGCGCGAACCGGCGTCTCGCGGGCTACAGGAGCCTCACGCACGGGCGGTACGTCGCGGACCGACGCTGCCTCGCGGATCGGCGGCGCCTCACGGACTGGCGGTGCCTCACGCGGTACCTTGGGCAATTCGCGCTGGGGCCGCGGTATCAGCGGTTCGTTGCGGGTCAGGCGCGGCGGGGCCGGTTCGGGACGACCGCTGATCGATTCCGGCGCAAAGCCTGTCAATGGATCGCTGCGACGCTCCGGCATCGGCGGCGGCGCGGGCCGGCGGAGATCGTCTGCGAAGGAGGGACGTGCGGGGCGCGGCGGCGGCTCCGGCATTTGCGGTTCGGCGTGCTCGAAGGCGTCCGTCGATCGCAAATCGGATCTTGCCGCCTCATCGCTCCAGGCCGTATCGGGAAGCGGCGCAATCCGCGGCGGCTGCTCGCCGACGGCCGGGCGCGGCGCCATCTGATCGCGATTGGGCATTGCGCGCACGATGTTGGGTTCGACCACGATGTCGCTCGGACCGCCGATCATCAGGAGATGTTCGACATTGTCACGCCGTACCAGCACGAGACGCCGGCGGCCGTCCACGGCGGCGGCGTCGATCACGGCGAGCCGCGGCATCCGCCCGCGCTGGGTGTTGGCGCCGAGGCGGTTATTGGCGAAGCGGCGAACCAGCCATGCGGCCACGCCGATCAGCGCCAGAACGGCGATGAATGCGAAGAGGAATGTCAGTGTCTGCATTCTTTAGTCCCCGGCCACGGGCCGTTCTCTTGATGCTGGCTTCGACGAGTGCGGTCTTAGGTCTTCCTGTCCAAGCATGTTCCCCGGGAACATGATTCCCGCCACCCAGATCATGCTCCGGAAGCGATCCGCAGACGGCGAATCACGCCCGAGATCAGCCTTATTTCTTAATTCCCCGCGGCGAACGCCGCCGCCCCGTTAATTAATAGACCAAGAATCGTTTGAGCCAAAACGACTTCTGAGCGCCCTAAGCCGCGTTGGTGGCTGCTGGTTAACGCAGTTTTCGTGGCGAAAATGCGCTCGTTTCGTCGCAGCAGCCGGACATTTGCCGATCTCCGAGGTCGCCGCGAGCGATTTTAACCAGCCGTTAACCATACACCGGGCAAATTCTGCCTACCTCGGGGCGTCTGCCAAGAGGTTAACGGGGAACAGCTCGATGGCCATCAATGATCTTCCGATCCTGTCGGCGCTGCGTACCAAGATGCAGTGGCACCAGGAACGCCAGCGCGTGCTCGCCGAAAACGTATCCAATGCCAACACCCCGAATTTCAGGCCGAGCGACCTTGTCGAGCCGAAGTTCGCCAACAACGGCGCGAATATCGGCGGCGCGATAGACTCCCTCACCATGATGCGCACCAGCGCCACCCATATCGGCGTCTCCGGTGGTGGGCAGAGCTTCAGGGGTGACGGCGGCAGGAGCGGCTTCTTGACCAAGCCTGCCGGCAACTCGGTCAATCTGGAAGACCAGATGCTGAAGGTCTCGGCCAACCAGATGGATTACGCGGCGGCCACTTCGCTCTACACCCGCAGCCTCGGCCTGCTGAAAACCGCGATCGGAAAGCGCTGACGCGCCCCGATTAGGAGGACCGAATCATGGCAGATGATGGAAGCGATTTCGCCCGCTCGATGAGCATCGCGACCTCCGGCCTGCGCGCGCAGGCGGGGCGGATGCGGGTGATCTCGGAAAACATCGCCAATGCGGACTCGACCGCGCCGAGCGCAGGCGGCGATCCCTACCGCCGCAAGGTGCCGACATTTTCGTCGGTGCTCGACCGCACGCTCGACGCCCGGGTGGTGACGCTCGGCAAGATCAGGGCCGACCAGTCGGCGTTTCGCGTCAAGAACGAGCCGAGCAATCCGGCAGCGGACGCCGCCGGTAACGTCAAATATCCGAACGTCAACCCGCTGGTCGAAATGACCGACATGCGCGAGGCGCAGCGGTCCTATGAGGCCAACCTCAACATCATCAGCGCCACGCGCCGCATGATTCAACGCACCCTCGACATCCTCAAGGCCTGAACAGGAACCATAGAAAATGGCTTCACCGACCGTTGCAGCAAACGCCTACGCCGCGCTTTCGCGCATCATGGAATCCGGCGGCGCAGAGAAGGGCAGCCAGTCCACCGGCGGCCCGTCCTTCAGCGCACTACTCAAGGACGCGGTGGGAAGCGTGCTGGACGCCGGCAAGAAATCCGACGCCCAGACCATGGCGATGACTGCGGGCAAAGCTAACGTCATGGATGTGGTGACGGCGGTCGCGGAAACCGACGTCGCAGTCTCGACGCTGGTATCGGTGCGAGACCGGGTGATCCAGTCCTACGAAGATATCATGAAGATGCCGATCTGACGTCGCTTGGGAATCATCCCGGAGCGGTAGTTTCGTCATTGCGAGCGCAGTGAGCAATTCATCGAGCGCAGAAAGATGGATTGCTTCGTCGCTTCGCTCCTCCCAATGACAGTCGAAAGTTCGAACAAGGAAGCTTGCAATGACCGGTGCTGAAACCCTCGACGTGGCGCGTGATGCGATCTGGACCATCGTGGTGGTGTCGTCGCCCTTGATGGTGATTGGACTGGTGGTCGGCGTCGTGGTGTCGCTGTTCCAGGCGCTGACCCAGATCCAGGAACAGACGCTGATCTTCGTACCGAAGATTCTCGCGATCTTCGTCACGCTGCTGCTTGCCCTGCCGTTCATGGCCGATTCGCTGCACGGTCACATGATGCGGATATCGTCGCGAATCATAGGCGGTTGATGCATTGTGAATAAATGCGCGTCGACATATCGCTGCTGCCGGCCCTTGCCGCCACCTTCATGCTGGTGTTCGCCCGCGTGGGCGCCATGGTGATGCTGTTGCCGGGGTTTGGCGAGAGCAATATCCCGGTACGCATCAAGCTCGCGATCGCGCTGCTGTTGACGTTGATCATCCTGCCGCTGCACCGCACCGCCTACCAGGTCGACCTGACCTCGATGACCGCGCTCGGGGTGCTGCTGGTGCACGAGATTGCGATCGGCATCGTGCTCGGCGCCACGGCGCGCGTGACGCTGGCGGCGCTTGCGGTGGCGGGCTCGGTAATCGCCCAGCAGCTCGGCCTCGGTTTCGTTACTGCCGTCGATCCGACGCAAGGGCAGCAGGGTGTGCTGATCGGCAATTTCCTCTCCATGCTCGGCATGACGCTGCTGTTTGCCACCGACACCCATCACCTCGTCATCGCGGCGCTGAACGAGAGTTACCGGATCTTCTCGCCGGGCGAGCTGATGCCGAGCGGCGATGTGGCCGCGCTTGCCGCGCGTGCCTTCGCGACCGCATTCAAGATCGGCATACAGCTCTCCGCGCCTTTCCTGGTGTTCGGCCTCGTCTTCAATATCGGCCTTGGCGTGCTGGCGCGGCTGATGCCGGCGATGCAGGTCTATTTCGTCGGCGTGCCGCTGTCGATCATGGTGGGCTTTCTGATCTTCGCCCTCGTGCTTGCCGGAATGATGGCGACTTATCTCAATTACTTCATCGGCGTGATGCACGAGTTGACGCCGCTGAAATGAGGAGGCCAGGGTGGCCGACGATACCGACGACAAAACAGAAGACCCTACGCAAAAACGTCTCGACGATGCGCTTGCCAAGGGCGACGTCGCCAAGAGCCAGGAGGTCAACACTTGGTTCATCATCGCGGGCGGCACGCTGATATTATCGGCATTCTCGGGATCGATCGGCGGCGGCATTCTGATGCCGCTGCGCAACCTGATCGCCAATGCGGGCCAGCTTCGCACCGATGGCGCGGCGCTGCTCGCGCTCGGCAACACGCTCGGCTATGCCGTGCTCGGCGTGATCGGCGTGCCGTTGCTGATGCTGGCGCTTGCCGCGATCGCCGGCAACATGATCCAGCACCGGCTGGTGTGGTCGTCGGAATCGCTGAAACCGAAGTTCAGCAAGATATCGCCCGGCGCGGGACTGAAGCGCATCTTCGGCAAGCAGGCGGTGGCGAATTTCGCCAAGGGCCTGTTCAAGCTGATTGCGCTCGGCTCGGTCATGATGGCAGTGCTTTGGCCCGAGCGTCATCGGCTGGAATCGTTCCTGATGTTCGATCCTTCGGCGATCCTCGATGTTACCACCAATCTGACACTGCAGTTGATGGGCGCGGTGGTGGCGATGTTGGCGGCCGTCGCGATCGCCGATTACTTCTTCCAGTACCGGCAATGGTACCAGCGGCAGAAGATGTCGCTGCAGGAGATCAAGGACGAGTTCAAGCAGTCCGAAGGTGACCCCCACATCAAGGGCCGTATCCGGCAGTTGCGGGTGCAGCGAATGAAGAAGCGCATGATGGCCGCCGTTCCCAAGGCCAGCGTTGTTATCACCAACCCGACCCACTATTCGGTGGCGCTGTCCTACGATCGCGGCATGTCGGCGCCGGTCTGCGTCGCCAAGGGCGTCGACAATATCGCGTTCAAGATCCGGGAAATCGCCAAGAAGCACGACATTCCGATCGTGGAGAACGTGCCGCTAGCGCGCGCGCTCTATGCCACCGTCGATATCGACGAGGAGATTCCGGTCGAGCACTATCACGCGGTGGCCGAGATCATCGGCTACGTCATGGGTCTGAAGCGCGGGCTTGCCGCCCGGAGAATGTGAAGGGAACCGCTGGAAACTGCCTTGAAATGCCTTCAACCTGTCAAATAACCGCCTGATGGACTTGCGCTTGCCGGTCCGATTCAGGCACTCAGGAGCGGCGCGCGGACCAGCGCGTCACCTCCTTGCCGACGGGCAGTGCCTTTTCAGATGACCGCCGAAACCGACAGCCATCCGCCCACCGAGCCCTTCGCGGCCCACGAGCCGGCGCGGCGGGGCGGTAGCATCGTGCTGGTGTTGCTGGTGGCCGCCGGCATCGTCGCGGTGGCGGTGGTGCTGATGACCATCGGCCGCGCCCAGGCCCAGCCTTATATCCTCGGCGTGCTGGCCCTTTTGGCCATGGTCGGCCTGTTCAATCTGTTCGCCTTTGCCGCCGGTATCGTCCGCTTCACCGACCGCACCGCCGACGATCCCGTAATGGGCCGCATCGCCGACCACGCCTATGACGGTCTGGCGGTGACCGATCCCAAAGGCCACGTTGTCTATTCCAACGCCGCATATCAGGCGCTGACCGGAGCTGCCACGGCGCAGGACGTGCGGCCGGTCGAGCGCGTCTTCATCGGTAATCCCGACGTCTCCGAAGCCGTGTTCCGCCTGCTCAAGGCCGCCCGCGAAGGCAAGCGGCAGCAGGAGGAGGTCCGCATCGCCGGCTCCGACGGCGCGCAGGGCCGCTGGCTCCGGATGCGGGTTCGCCCGCTCGGCCAGAGCAAGCGCGAAGCAAAATACGCGGTGTGGTCGATCGCCGACATCACGCGGGACCGCGAGCGCCAGGAAGATGTGTTCCGGGAACTGCAGCACGCGATCGAATATCTCGACCACGCCCCATGCGGCTTCTTCTCTGTCGATCCGGCCGGCGACGTCATCTATGTCAACGCCACGCTGGCGAACTGGCTCGACTATGATCTCGCCGAGATCGGCTCGGGCGGGCTCAAGCTCACCGATATCGTCTCGGGTGATGGCGCCTCGCTCCTGACCTCGATCGTGGCGGTACCTGGCGAAGTCAAGACCGAAGTGTTCGACATCGACCTGCGCATGCGCAGCGGCAAGCCCATGCCGGTGCGGCTCTATCACAAGCTCGCGTTCGGCGCCGACGGCTCGCCGGGGTCGTCGCGTACGCTCGTGATCAGCCGCGCGCGCGACGAGCATTCCGACCCTGAGCGCGCCGCCGAAGTTCGCTTCATGCGGTTCTTCGACCATACGCCGATGGCGATTGCGACGGTGGACCGCGGCGGCACGGTGGTGCGCGCCAACGCCCGCTTCGCCAAGCTAGCACAGAGCCTGGGGCCGGATGGTGCGGCCAACAAGTCGATCTTCCGCACCGTTAACGCGCGCGACCGCGGCCTTTTGATCGCGGCGATCAATCAGGCGGCCGAAGGTCAGGGCGACATCGCCCCCGTCGAGGCCATGCTCGACGGCGCCAAGGAGCGCTGGGGCCAGTTCTTCGTCACCGCAGTTGAGGAGGACGAGCGCGACACCGAAGCCGCCATAGTTTATCTCTTGGAGACCACCGAGCGGCGCACGCTGGAAAACCAGATCAACCAGTCGCAGAAGATGGACATGGTCGGCCAGCTCGCCGGCGGCATCGCGCACGACTTCAACAACGTGCTGTCAGCCATCATGATGGCGAACGACTTCCTCTTGAACGCGCACAAGCCGACTGATCCGTCGTTCCAGGACATCATGCAGATCAAGCAGAACGCGACCCGCGCGGCGACGCTGGTGCGGCAACTGCTCGCGTTCTCGCGCCGCCAGACGCTGCGGCCGCAGGTGCTTGACCTCGGCGACGCACTTTCCGACCTCACCATGCTGCTGCGGCGGTTGATCGGCGAGAAGGTCAAGCTCGACCTCGTGCACGGCCGCGATCTCTGGCCGGTCAAGGTCGACGTCTCCCAGTTCGAACAGGTGGTCGTCAATCTCGCCGTCAACGCGCGCGATGCGATGCCCGATGGCGGCAAGCTGACGGTAAGGACTGCCAATGTGACGGCAGACGAAGCCGCGCAGCTCTCGCACAAGGGCATGCCGGCCGCCGATTACGTGCGGATCGATATTTCCGACACCGGTACCGGAATCCCGGCCGACATTGTCGACAAGATTTTCGAACCATTCTTCTCGACCAAGGAGGTCGGCAAGGGCACCGGACTCGGCCTCTCGACGGTGTACGGCATCGTTAAGCAGACCGGCGGCTTCGTTTACGTCGACTCGATGCCGGGCCAGGGCACCACCTTCCGTATCTTCCTGCCGCGTCACCGGCCCGAACTGGAAGCCCAGCCCGAAGCGCAGGTCACGAACGGTGCCGCGAAGGACGCTGCGGCCGAACCGCCGAAGCCGCGGACCGACCTGACCGGGCAGGGCACCATCCTTCTGGTGGAAGACGAGGACGGCTTGCGGTCGCTGAATGCGCGCGGCCTGCGTTCGCGCGGCTACAGCGTGATCGAGGCCTCCAACGGCATCGAGGCGATGGAGGCGCTCGACGAAAAGGACGGCGCGGTCGATCTCGTCGTCTCCGACGTCGTGATGCCGGAAATGGATGGCCCGACGCTGTTGCGCGAAATGCGTAAGCGCAATCCGAACCTCAAGATCATCTTCGTCTCCGGCTACGCCGAAGAGGCCTTCGACAAGAGCCTGCCGGAAAACGAGCAGTTCGCCTTCCTGCCAAAACCGTTCGCGCTCAGCGCGCTGGTCGAAAAGGTCAAGGAAACCATGACGGCGTCCTGAGCTTCGGACCCGGACAGGCAATGTCCGGGAGCGCAACGCACGGGGCTTGTCGTGCTCGCGCCGGTGGAACGGCATGTTCTGCCGGGCGGCGGGAGAAGGTGCCTGCCAGGCCCTGAAATGACCGCTAACTCCTGCCAAATCGTCACATCCCCGCGACTGAGGGCCGCAGCTGCGGTTCCCGATATTGGCTTCACTTTTAGGCAGCCGTGCCCATGTTAGGGGCGCTTCCCCAATCCTGGGAACTGAGGAAAAACACATGAGTTTCTCGCAAGGCACGCGCGGAATTATTCGAGCGCTGGCGATCGTCCTGTCCGTGGCGCTCCCGTTGGCGGTCGCGGTCTCGGAGGCTGACGCCCGCGTCGGCGGCGGTGGCAGCTCGGGTTCGCGGGGATCGCGAACCTTTTCGGCGCCCCCAAGCACGACCACGGCGCCGGGCACGGCGCAGCCCATGAACCGTACCTTTACCCAGCCGAGCAACCCCGGCGTAGGTGCGCCGGCGGCCGGCGCGGCCAGCAAGGGCGGCTTCTTCAATCGGCCCGGAATGGGCATGCTCGGTGGCCTCGCCGCCGGCTTCCTCGGCGCCGGCCTGCTCGGAATGCTGTTCGGCGGCGGTTTGTTCTCCGGCCTCGGCGGCCTGTCGTCGATCATCGGCCTGCTGCTGCAGGTCGCCCTGATCGTCATCGTGGTGCGGCTGGCGATGTCGTGGTGGCAACGCCGCCACACGCCGGCCTCCGCTTATGCCGCCGGACCTGCCGCGAGCGGACCGGCCGAAGGCCCCGGCGCCCAGACCAGCTTCCGCTCGGGGCTGGGCGGCTTCGGGCTCGGATCGAGCCAGCCGGCGCTGGAAATCCAGCCGGCCGACTATGAAGCGTTCGAGCGGCTGCTCGGCGAGATCCAGGCCGCCTGGTCGAACGAGGACGTCGCCAAGCTGCATACGCTGGCGACGCCCGAGATGGTGTCCTACTTCTCGAAGGATCTCGAGGAGAACAAGGCCCGCAACGACGTCAACAAGGTGACCGACGTCAAGCTGCTGCAGGGCGACCTCGCGGAAGCCTGGCGCGAAGGCGAAACCGATTACGCCAGTGTGGCGATGCGGTTCTCGCTGGTCGACAAGACCCTGGAGCGCACCACTGGCCGTCTGGTCGCGGGCAGCGAAGCCCCGATCGAGGCCACCGAGGTCTGGACCTTCGCCCGCCGCCGCGGCGGCGATTGGGAACTCTCGGCGATCCAGCAGACGAGCTGATTGTTCATACGTGATGACGAAGGCGCTGCGGTTCGTTCCGCAGCGCCTTTTTCTTTGTTCGCAGATAGGCACGTGTTTTCGTGGGTAGCACGTGTCCCGGACGCGGTGCTGCGTTCCTCACGCTGCACCGCATAGCCGGGACCTCGTGGGTCTGGGTCCCCGGCTCTGCGCCGCGTCACTCCGTGCCGCGCCGCTCCGGGACACGAGAAGCGTTCCTCGGTTCATTCATTTCACGATGAGGTCACCGGAATCGGAATAACGGCTGGCGCGTTGGGTTGATGACAACGAGCCAAAAACCAAAGGGAGAAAACCCAGATGAAGAATATTGCGAGGATCGTCGCTCCGGCCGGCATGACGGTCGCTCTCATGTCGGTCATCCCTGCAGCACCCGCGCAGGCGCAATCCGCCGACACCAGCTTCTTTCTGACGAGTAACGGCATCGGTAACGGCGGCAATCTCGGCGGCCTCGCCGGCGCCGACAATCATTGCCAGACGCTCGCGCAGGCGGCCGGAGCGGGCGGCAAGACCTGGCGCGCCTACCTGTCGACGCAAGCCGCCGACGGTCAGCCTGCCGTGAATGCGCGCGATCGCATCGGCAAGGGGCCGTGGAAGAATGCCAAGGGCCAGGTGGTCGCCAAGGACGTCGCCGAATTACACGGCGCCAACGGGCTGACCAAGCAGACCGCGCTCAGCGAAAAGGGCGAGGTCATCAACGGCCGCGGCGATACACCCAATCGTCACGACGTGCTAACGGGATCGCAACCGGATGGCACCGCGTTTGCGGCCGGCGAGGATCGCACCTGCAAGAACTGGACGAGTTCGACGCAAGGTGCAGCGATGGTCGGTCATTCCGATCGCATGGGCCTGCGCGACGACGACGCCTCGAAGTCCTGGAATTCCTCGCATCCCTCGCGCGGACCGGACGGCGGCTGCTCACAGGCCGACCTCAAGAGCACCGGTGGCGACGGGCTGTTCTATTGCTTCGCGACGAACTGAGTGCACGCCGTAGCCCGGATGGAGCCAACTGGTCGCGCGAACGCGCGCCCGATGACAGGCTCCGCGCAATGCGGGGGGCCAAACGTGCAGGGGTCCCGGGTTCGCTTCGCTTACCCGGGCTACGATCATGACGTGCCTCGGCCATCAGTGCTGACCCCACCGCAATTCTTGCGCAAAGGCCGCCGCCAGGCGGCCTTTTTCATTTGCGCGCATCCAGAGCGCGGCGGTTGCGCGTGACGAACGAACCGCCGGATGATTTGTTGTGTCGGTGAAACCGGCTGCGGAGGTATTCAATGCGTTATGAGCTCTATTACTGGCCAATGATTCAAGGCCGCGGCGAGTATGTCCGCCTCGCACTGGAAGAGGCGGGCGCCGGCTATACCGACGTCGCGCGCCACGGCAACGGCATGGCGGCGATGACGCGCATGATGGAAGCGGGCAAGGGAACGCCGCCCTTCGCACCGCCGTTCCTGAAGGCCGGGAAGCTTGTGATCGGGCAGACCGCCAACATCCTGCTCTATCTGGGATCGCGCCATGGGCTGGCGCCGAAAGCGGAAGCCGGCAAATTGTGGGTGCACCAATTGCAGCTCACGATCGCGGATCTGGTGCTGGAAGCTCACGACACCCATCACCCGCTCGGGCCGTCGCTGTACTATGAGGAGCAGAAGGCGCCAGCCAAGAAACGCACCGATGAGTTTTGGAAGGCGCGCGTGCCGAAATACCTCGGCTATTTCGAAGACCTGTTGCAGGCCAATGGCGGGACATATGTCACCGGCCGCCGCCTAACCTACGTCGACCTGTCGCTGTTCCAGATCGTGGAAGGCCTGCGCTACGCTTTTCCAAACCGCATGAAGGCCTTCGAGAGCGAAATTCCCGGTCTCGTCGAACTGCGCGACCGCGTTGCGGTGCGGCCGAACATCAAGGCGTATCTGGCGAGCGATCGGCGGATCCAGTTCAATGAGGAGGGGATTTTCCGGCGGTACAAGGTGCTGGATGCTTGATGCCGTTATTCCGGGATGGTCCATAGGACCAGACCCGGACTATCGAGATTCTACGATTTGCAGTTGCATCGTAGTTCGATGCTACGCATCGCCCGGAATGACGGCGTCGCCGTCACATGTTCCTTCCATCCACCGGTGTCATCTGCAGCTTCGACAGTTCGATACCATCGAAGCAGCTCACATTCACCGCCACCACGTCAGTGCCGTCGGGCTTCTTGCCGCGCGCGAAGACATCGACGCCGCAATCGACGCAGAGCTGATGGTGGATCGCGTGCTTGTTGAAGAGATATTCCTTCAGGTTTTCCTCGCCGGCGCGGAGGTGAAAGCTTTTCGGGTCGAGAAAGGTGAAATGCAGGCCCTTCTTGGTGCAGATTGAGCAGTTGCAGGCGGTGACCATCGCGAGGTCGGTGGTACATTCGAAGCGCACCTGGCCGCAATGGCAGCCGCCGGTGTAGGTCTTGCTATCGGGCATCGGTCATCCTTCTCACCAAATTCCGGGCACGAGACGATAGCGCACGCGGGCGGCGTAGTCAGCATAGCCCGCAAGCCCTTCGACCAATGCGCGCTCCTCGATGCGGGCGCGAATGGCAAACAGCACGGCGAATACCGGCGCGAGCGCCACACCCCACCACGATCCCAGGAGCAGCGGTATTCCGATGAAGTACAACATGACGGCGCTATACATGGGATGGCGGACGAAAGCGTAGGGGCCACTCGAGATCACGCGTTGGTGGCGCGCGGCCTGCACCTTCACGACCGGTGCCGCGAACGAATTCTCGCGGAAGACCCACATGATGAACGCGATCGAGAGCAAATACATCGCAAGGCCGAACGCCTGCAGCAGCAGCGGAACGTCGGAGGCGTCGGCGCGCCGGTCGAGGCCGATCGCGACGAGCCACAGCAGCAGCGCCGCGACAAATATCAGCATGAATTTCTTGTCGGCGGCAGGCTGGTCGGCCTGAAATGTCGGCCGCATGCGCTCGGCGAGCAGCGCCGGATCGGTCTTGGCAAGCCACAATCCGCAGGCCGGACCGAGGATCGCGCTGACGATCAACATCACCCACGCCCCCGGCCAGTCCAGCGAACCCGCAGCGGCGAACAATAGCGCGCCCATGCCAACGACGACGATGGTGTTCTGCAGCAGAAGTTTTGCGGTCATGCGCGGGTTCCTTGGCCCCACGCGCAACAGGATCGCGCATTTTTTCGGCAAACTTGCGGCGTCAGATGGTTGGACGAGAGAAGCAATGCGCCTCGTCTCGCTCGACCGTCATACCCGCGAAAAGCGCGTATCCAGTACGCCGTGGCCTATCGGCTCAATCGTGACGTCTCTGGAAAACTGGGTCACCCGCTGGAGCCCTTCATCGGGCGGCGCTGCGCGCCGGCCCGTTGGCGGTGACGACAACCGGTGGGTTGGCTCAAGCCAACTGGTCGACCCGCGTTCCCTGTCCGGGCGGCAGCGCGGCGAGCAGTGTCGGCTGCGGCGTACGGGTGCCGTCGGCCGGTGCACCGTTCTGCACGTCCGGCGCCTTGTCGGGCGTTTTGAGCGCACTGGTTTCAGGCGCCGGCGTCGCCAGCGGTGCGGTCACAGCAGAGACATTCATCGGAACCATCCCTATTGGTTGATTCCGAGATTGGCCGGCGCGAAGCGAAGGATTGGTGAATCCGCAACCGCCATTCGCCGGCCGCTGGCGCCCATCCTGTCCGATGGTGAACCGGGCGCTGCCGCTTTCGTTAGAATGCGATGTATCGGAGAGGCCGGCGCTACTCGTCCTTGCCGCGGGTCACCACGATCGAGGCCTCGGTCTTGGTGCGGGTGCATTCCATGTTGAGCCGGCGGAAGCGCATGGAAACCTTGTCGCCGCGCAAGATGCCCATGCGCTTGATACAGCGCGAGGAGCCGGTCGCAACGTCGGGCTTCGGAATCGTGAAAATGATGGCGCCGGCCGAGGCGATCAGTTCGAAGAATTGCGGCTTCGGCTTGCGGTCCGTCTTGGCGTAGAGCTCGTTGGAATAATTGCGGCCGCGACAGCCGAGCGACAGCTCTTTCGCCGCCGGATGCGTCAGATAGATCATGTTGCCGGTATTGACGCTGATCTTGATGCCGTCGATCTGGTTCTTCAATTCGATGGCGATATCGTTGCAACGATCAGCCTGTGCCGGCGAAGCACTGATCGCAGCGACCAGCGCCAGCATGGCGGCAAGCAAGGTCGGTTGTCGAAGTTGTGGTCCCAAAGCCATTGTGAATGCCCCTTTGCGTCAATGAAGCCGCGCGGATTTCCTGCAAGGAGCGCGCGCGGAAGTCAACTTGCTTGTCAGAAACCGTAGAGGAAGACGCTGATCCCGAAGGCGATCACGGCGAGCACATCGAACAGTGTGGGGATGCTGACCAGCAGGGTGGCGAGCCCAAGCCGCTCCTTCCGTATGGCGAGTGCGATGGCGCAGGCGCCCATCAGCGGAAACGCGATGATCTGGACCGGGGTCTGGAAGGCGGAGAGGCCGCCGAAATCCAAGCCGTGCCGCACGACGGAAGGCATGTAGTTCAGCCAGTTCATCAGTACCAGCGCGCCGAGCGCCACGATCGCATACCGCAGCCGGCCCACGGTCGCGAACGCCAGCGCCGCCAGCGCCAGCACGGGATGCGCAGCGACATAGGCCTTGATGATCGCTCCGCCGATGCCGGGGCCTGGAATCTCTGACATGTCGCCGAACAACATCGGTGCATGCGACAGCCCTTCGAAAGCTTCGATCGCGGCAATGATGATCAGAAGCAGATAAAGCCCGAGCAGCCGCGGCGGGCGGGCCGGGACAGAGGCCGCGTCGGGCACTGTAGTCGCGGAGTTCATTGCTATCGCAATCGGTTCAGGGATCATCGGAAATCTCGGATTTGTCTGAAGACGACCCGGAACGGTTCAATCGCCAATATGAGGTCGCAAGTGCCAGTTTCAGCTTCTTCTCGCGGGCAAGCAAAACCTTCCTTTTGTCCGAAAAATGCTTAGAACGGGTCTATCGCTGCGGCGCCGTTCTGGCCGCCGTCGGCTCCAACCCGAGATATCGACATGAACGCCCCGACCGCTTTTCCCGACCAAAAGCCCGTTCCACCCTACAAGCATACGCCGCTGTTTCCGCTGGGGCCGGATACCACGCCTTACAAGAAGATCACGTCCGAGGGCGTGCGGGTCGAGAAGGTGCTCGGCAAGGACATGCTGGTGGTGTCGCGCGAGGCGCTGCGGGCGCTGTCGGAAGCCGCCTTCGGCGACATCAATCACTATCTGCGCCCTGGGCATCTGAAGCAACTTCGCTCGATCCTGGAAGACAAGGAAGCCAGCGACAACGACAAGTTCGTCGCCTTCGATTTTCTGAAAAACGCCAACATCGCTGCCGGCGGCGTGCTGCCGATGTGCCAGGACACCGGCACCGCGATCATCATGGGCAAGAAGGGCTGCAACGTCATCACCGATGGCGACGACGAGGCGGCGCTCTCGGAAGGCGCGCGCGACGCCTACCTGCGTCGTAACCTGCGCTATTCGCAGGTGGCGCCGCTGTCGATGTATGAGGAAAAGAACACCGCCAACAACATGCCGGCGCAGTGCGAGATCTACGCCGAGGGTGATGATGCCTACAAATTCATGTTCATGGCCAAGGGCGGCGGAAGCGCCAACAAGAGCTTTCTGTTCCAGGCGACGCCCTCCGTTTTGACCAAAGACCGCCTGCTGGCCTTCTTGAAGGAGAAGGTGCTCACCCTCGGCACCGCGGCGTGCCCGCCATATCATCTGGCCATCGTCATCGGCGGCACCTCGGCCGAGCTTTGCATGAAGACGGTAAAACTCGCGTCCGCGCGCTATCTCGATGCGCTGCCGACCCACGGCTCGGCCGACGGCAATGCGTTCCGCGATCTCGAGATGGAGCAGGAAATTTTGAAGATGACGCAGTCGCTCGGCGTCGGCGCGCAGTTCGGCGGCAAGTACTTTTGCCACGACGTGCGCGTGATCCGGATGCCGCGCCACGGCGCCTCGCTCCCGATCGGGCTCGGCGTCTCCTGTTCGGCGGACCGCCAGGTGCTCGGCAAGATCACCAAGGACGGCGTCTATCTCGAAGAGCTCGAGCACAATCCGGCGCAGTATCTGCCTGCGGTCGAGCAGTCGCTCGGCGGCGAGGTCGTCAAGATCGACCTCAACCAGCCGATGAAGAACATTTTGGCGACGCTCTCGAAATATCCGATCAAGACCCGGGTCTCGATGACCGGCACCATGATCGTCGCGCGCGATTCCGCGCACGCCAAGCTGCGCGAGCGGCTGGAGAAGGGCGAACCGCTGCCGGATTATTTCAAGAATCATCCGGTGTATTACGCCGGCCCCGCCAAGACGCCCGATGGTTACGCATCCGGCGCGTTCGGCCCGACCACGGCGGGACGCATGGATTCCTTCGTCGACCAGTTCCAGGCGGCGGGCGGATCGATGGTGATGGTCGCCAAGGGCAACCGCGCGGTCGCGGTGCGCGAAGCCTGCAAAAAGCACGGCGGCTTCTATCTCGGTTCGATCGGCGGAGCCGCGGCAAATCTTGCCGAGCACTGCATCAAGAAGGTCGAGGTGGTGGAATATCCCGAACTCGGCATGGAAGCGATCTGGCGCATCGAGGTGGTGGATTTTCCGGCCTTCATCATCATCGATGATAAGGGCAACGACTTCTTCAAGGAATTGAATCTGGGGTGAGGGCCGATCGTTGGACGGGTTAGCCGAGGATGCGATGATCGAGTGGTTCGATGACCTGAAGATCGGCATGCGCTTCAAGAGCGAGGCGGTGACGGTGTCGAAGGAGGACATCATCCGCTTCGCATCTGAATACGATCCGCAGCCGTTTCACCTCGACGAGGAGGCCGCGAAGAAGACGATTCTCGGGGGCCTCGCGGCTTCCGGCTGGCACACGGCGGCGATTGCCATGCGGCTAGCAGCGAACAGTCGCCCGTTCGGACCGCATCCCTTGTTCGGCGCCGGTGTCGATGATCTGCGCTGGCTGAAGCCGGTGCGGCCCGGCGATACCATCCATCTCGAAGGGGAGGTGGTGGAACTGGTGCGTTCGCGATCGAAGCCGCACGGCGTCGCTCGCGTCAAATGGACCGCCTATAACCAGCAGGGCGAGGCGGTCTACACCTTTAATCCGATCGCGATCGTGCCGAGTCGCCCGAAGTGAGTGCGAGGACGTGTTGTAGGGCGATTGGCCTCGATGGATTCAGCAAAGGCTGGGTCGCTGTGCTCCTCGACGGCGACCGGCAGGAAATCTTGTTCCATCGAGATGTCACCGATGCGCTGTCGCACCCGTTCGACAGGGCAGGGATCGACATTCCGATCGGAATGACCGACGATGGTGGGCGCGACTGCGATCTGCTGGCACGAACGAAGCTGCGGCCGCATACCTCGCGTGTCTTTACGGGCGCGCGCCGCTGGCTTTGGCAGGAATTCAGCGATCCCGATGCTGCCAACGGAGAAGCGCAGCGACGCGGGCAGAAACGAGTGTCGCGCCAGCTCTGGCACCTCGGTGCGAAGATCATGGAAGTCGACGCGTTCGTGCGTGAGAATCCCTCTCGCGATGTCCGCGAGGTTCATCCCGAACTGGTGTTTTTGCGGTTGAACGGCAGCGAGCCTTTGCCTTCGAAGAAATCCACCGAGGGAATCATGCTGCGCCGCGCGCTGCTCAAGCAAGCAGGCATTCGGCGCATTGATCGCTGGTTGACCGAAGCGCGGATCGGTAGTGGCGCAAAGCCTGATGATGTACTGGATGCCTGCGCGGTCGCGATTGCGGCCTGCGAGCCTAAGGGCAGCGTCCCGGAGGGGACGCCGGCCCTTGATGCGCACCGCTTGCCGATGCAGATTTGGTTCTAGCCGACGGATTACGCCCGCGACCCTGTGAAGGGAAAGCTGCCCATTGGGCCGATGCCCATCTCGCCGGACATGCTGTCGCCGGAAACCTTGCCGGTGAAGGCAAGCGTGAGAGGCATCGGGTTGGTGATGGAGATCTTCCAGGCGACGTCGTCGCCGTTGACGGTGCCGTCAAAAATTTCACCGGAATTGCCGTCGGCGCCCTGCGTGCCCGTCAGAGCGCCACCTGCGCTCTTCAGCGAAAGCGTCGCCTTGCGCTCGCCCATCGGCGTGCTCATGGTGATAGTCCAGTTACCGTCCACAGCCATCGCTGTCTCCCCGAAATTTTCCCGGCAAGCCGGAATGGCTTGCGAGATCCGCTAAACTCGATCGGCGGTATAGCCTATCTCGCCACACAAGCCCAACTGTCTCAAGCGTCGTTTTGACGCGTGCTTCTCAGGCGCGCTGGGCGGTAGCACGGAGCCGGCTGCCAACCAGAATACGAAACGCGATGTATTGAATTGCGAAGGCTGCAATTTTGGCGCCGACCAGCACGACGGTCACGTAGAACGTCCACAGCTTCATGTCGCCGGTCATCGCAACACCGATCGTGCCGGCAGCGAGCACGAAACACAGTGCGGCCCAGGCGTAGCCCGCGTAAATGACATATTCGGGAACGGTCTGTGTCACGATGGAGGGCATGTAGCGCAACATCCAGCCGCGCTTGAGCATGATGACGCCGATTGCGAAATGCCCGATGGCGGGTTTCGCCAGCACAAAGCGCGGGTCGTGGGTCAGAAGCGTGGCGCTGCCGAGCACGATGACCAGTGCCAGGCTCGCCCACGTCATGTAGCCGAGCTCTTTGTCCTTGATGCGGGAGTAGATCACCTGCGCTATTGCGCCCGCGATCGCGACGCCTGTCGCCAGCAGCACGTTGTCGGTAGCAAGATAGATCGCGATGAACACGATGGTGGAGAAAAAATCGGCGCTCAGTCTGGCGAATACGTCCTTCATCGTCTTGCTCTCTGCTGGTCGTGTTACGGTGGAAGTCTGGTTCAGTCGGCGCCGGGAAGGGCACTCGCAGGCGGCGTACCATACTTCGCCTTACGATATAGTGGATACCATGCGGTGAAGTAGGCGGCACCGTTGCGGGCGGCGAACGCGATCACAAGTCCCGACCAGAGCGGCAAGCCCGGGACATAGATCGTCAGCACGTTGCCGATGATCATCAGTACAAACGCGGCGTTCCAGGCCCAGGTGATGAGATAGACCGCCTTCAGAAAGCCGGGCTGCCTGGCCGTCTCGGCATCGACTTCCTCAAGCGCATATTGCAAGATGAACGGCTTGCGGATGATCAGCGAAACCAGCGAGATCGCGAACACTCCGATGTCGATCGTCAGCTTGACGGCCGAATGGCTGAGATTCGGATCGACCAGGACGACGTAAGCGCCAAGCGCGGAAAATACGACGACCGAGCCCGCGCCGAGCATCTTGATCGAGCGGCCGCGATAGACGTCCACGCCGATGACGGCAAGACAGATCGCGGCTGCCACGAAGAGGCTGATCTCGGCCGAGGTCACCAGCATCAGCAGGGCGAACGAACCGAACGGGGCCAGTATCAGGAAGATGGTCATGACGGCCTCTCAAGGCAAATCTTTACAGCGTAAAGATACCGTAGGACCGGAGGGTGGAGTCGTCAAGAAGATCTTTACAGTGTCAAAATGTGGCTGCTATGTTGGCAACGATGTGCCGAGCAGGGGAGCACCGCCCTTCGGTGCTCGCGCGCCCGCTACGCATCGCGCCCCCGTCGGGATCGTCAGCGCAGGCCAGCAGTAAAACGCCAATATTCCAGGGCGATGCGTCAGCATCGAACAATGGTGCGCAATTGCGCACCTGAGAATCTCGAGAGTCCGGGTTCATCGCTGCGCGATGCTCTACGATGTGCAATTGCACATCGTAGAATGACGGGGGCGCGCTAACTTACGCTGCCCCGACCCAATTGCCGTGAAAACCGTCGGGCACGCGGTGGCCGAGATGTACCAGCGCGACGGGCCCGGCTTCGACATTCTGTGCGTTGAATACCGCAAGATCGCTGCGGTTCTCCCGCGCGCGCCATACGACAGCGAGAAGCCAGCCGTCGCCTTCGGCGGCATCAGGCTCGCGCTCCACGAACACCGGCTCGGAAATCGTGTCGCCGGCGGGTAGCAGGTAATGACCGAGACGTTCGCCCGTGCCGTCGACATGAACGATGCCGGACAGCGCGCCGAACATCGGCAGGTCAGGATTGGCGCAGGCATACCAGCCGTGGCTGTTCGCCAGTCCCGCGCTGCGGTCATCGATGCGCGGGAATTCGCCGGTGAGATCGTCGAGATAGATTTGCGTGAAGCGGTCGGTATTGCCGGCGAGGTCGAAGGTCCAGCGGCAGTACCGGGCGCGCGATTTTTGCGGGTCTGTCTTCGAGCCGTCGGCATAGGTGAACAACGGCGCTTCCTCGAACTGCATCACGTCGGCGACGATGCGGTCGCCTTCCTCCCAGGCATTCATGACGTGAAAGACGTAACAACTCTCGCCGCGGAACCAGACCATCTCCTTCGCCGAGCCGTTGCGCTTCATGAGGCCGACATAAGCGCCTTTGTCCGGCTCCCAGGCATAGGGCGGCTTGCCACGCATCGCGCGATCCATGCTGCCGGTAATGGGCAGGATCGGAAACAGCAGGTGATTTTCGGTGACGATGAAGTCGTGCACCATGCTGGCATAGGGCGCCTCGAAGCGATCGAACCGTGTCACGATGCCCGAGGCGCTGACCGATCCGAAGGAGAGGGCAGGGGTGAGGGGGCCCATGGCGTTGTAGCCGAAGAACATCATCTCGCCGGTCACGGGATCGATCTTCGGATGCGCGGTGAAGGGCCCCTTGATGCCGCCCTTGTAATCGCAATAGCCCGTTCGCTTGAGCGTGCTGGGTTCGATCTCGGTCGGCAGATGGCCTTCCTCGAGCGCCAGCAACTTTCCGGCATGGAAGATGATGTTGGTATTGGCGACGCCGCCATCATCGGTAGTCCCGGCCGGCGCACCCGGCAGCTTGCGGCCGAAGCCGCCGAACAGCGCGCGGCCTGCGTCATGCTCGGCCAGCCATTTCGGGGTGCGGACCCAGCGATTGCGATAGCTGGCGCGGCCGTTCTCCAGATGGAAGGCGTGCAGCATGCCGTCGCCGACGAACCAGTGGGCGCCGGGCGCATCGAACTGCGGGTTGGGGCCATTGCGATAGAGCGTGCCGTTGAGCTCGCGCGGCAATTCGCCGGTCACCTTGAGGTGTGGTGCATCGCATTCCATCGGGATCGGCGCCAGATTGGTTCGGGCCGTCTCCGTCGTCACCTGATCGAGCATCTCGCGTCTCCTCCGGCTTAATCTTTACACCGTAAAGATGACAGTAAGGACGTTGCAAGCTATCGTCAAGCAAAATCTTTACAGTGTAAAAATTGCGGCTATAACGAGTCGCATGGCAAGAACATCGCGAGAAGCCCGAACGATCCGTCCCGCCCCAAGGCGCAGGGCGGCGAAACCCGTAGCGGAGAGGCCGGCCAGCGGTCGGCGCCGGCCGGCCGGTGAGACCCCTTATCATCACGGCGATCTGCACGACGCTTTGCTCGCCGCGGCGGAGCGGGTGCTGGAACGCGACGGGTTGCCGGGCCTGACGCTCCGGGCGGTGGCGCGCGAGGCCGGCGTGTCGCATGCGGCTCCGACGCATCATTTCGGCGATCTCACCGGGCTATTGAGCGAGCTCGCCGCCATCGGCTTCAGACGCTTCAACGAGGCGATGACCGCGGCGGGCAACACCGAAACGCAGCCGCTGATGAAGGCGATGGCGCGCGCCAAGGCCTATGTCGCCTATGCGCAGGCGCGTCCCGGCATGTACGGGCTGATGTTCCGTACCGAGCGGCTCGATATGACCAGGCCTTCGCTGCACGAGGCGGCGACCGCCTCTTTCGAAGGCCTGGCGGCCGCGGTGAGCCTCAGCCGCAACGAAAAACTCACCGGCGAGGCGCTGGAGGCGCTGTCGCTCGACCAGGCCGCGGCGATTGCGCGGGCATGGTCGCTGGTGCACGGCTTCACCACGCTGCTGCTCGATGGAAGGCTAAAGCACATCCTGCACCGGCTGCCCGACGGCACAGGCGTCGAAAAGCTCCTGGATGCCATGCTCAAATCAACCGTCCGGCCGCAGGGGACTTGATGCCGCGCTGCCGGGGCCGGGCTCATAAACGGGCAGGGCCGGCGCGCAGTTCTCGTGATACATTGCGTCGAAAAGCCAAGGCCCGCAGCACCTCCGAATGACCCGGCTGCAAGGGCCCAAATATATTCCGCTTGCGACTGCGAAGCGTCAGGGCTTTACATACGACCAGCCCTGCTCCTGCAATTGCATCACGCGCACAACGCCGGACTTCACGACTTGCGCCTGTGGAATGATTGGAATGTCCTTGCCCTCGGCCTTGCGCATGTTTTCCTGGGTATTGGCGCAGGCTTTGAACGAGATTTCCGGCGTGCTCAATGCGAGCACCTCGATTCGCGCCTTCACCGGCGAGGTGTCGTTACGCAGCATGTGCAGGCCAGGGCCGAAAGTGACGACCTCGATCGACACTTTCTCGCCGCGGTCCTTGTAGTATTGCGCGACGTTCGTCGCATTGTTGAGTGCGAGATTCATCATTGTGGGTTCGTTGGTGTTTACCTGCAGGACAAGATTGTGCAACTTGCTGTTAGCAACGGCCTGCTTCTGCGCTGTCGTTTGCTTCGTCGGCGCCGCTGGCGCCGCGACGATCTGCGCCCTTATTGGCGTCATAGCCGGCTCCGCCGCCGATGACGTGGCGAGGATGAACAGCGCTACGACGCCCATTGCCGCTCTAACAAAATTTTCAAATTTAATCATCACGCACCTCCCTTGAACGGTTTCCTGTTCGATGCCCCTCAGTTGCGTGGCGTGGCAATGGCTTGCGGCCATTTGCATATCGCGGCCAGCTTTTGTCGCACCATCTTCAATCCGCCGATCGAAAAACTCCCCTCGCGGGCGATGCCCGTTCGGGGAGAAAGGCGAACGGCGATCTCGCCCTCCTCGGGGAGCGACTGTAACAAGCCCACGACATCGCCCTTGAACGCAGCGCCGCTTCCAAACGATGGCGCGCCTGCCGCGGTTTGCACCGGGTGGTCGCCATTGACGCGATAGGACAAGGCGTAATCTTCGCCGCGACCAGAGATGGCCGGTCCGGCGACCACAAGTTCGGTGCGGCCATTACGACAGTAAATGGAGAGCTGCATCGTGGAGCGCTGGGCGCCCTCAAGGGAGGGTGTGGTGGCTACGACGAATGGCTTATAGTCCACGGGCGATGTGGTCTCGCTAATAGTCCAGTTTGCGACCGCAGGCGTCGGGCGCACTGCGGGCGCCATGCTGCGCGACAGCCGGTCCAGACATTTCAGCCGTTCTGCGCTCTCCAACAGGGCACAGTCGCGAAGTTGCGCCAACGGATCGCTCGTGCTTTGCGCGAGAGCAATTCCGCTTGCCAGCTCGAATGCGACGAACAGGGGGATCGCAGCGGTCCTCATTGCGATGCCTGCTTTGTACGCGCCTGACGATCCAGCCATGCCTGCGCCGCTGAGGAGCGGGCTAACCCGGGGACCGTCGCAGCAAGATTGATCGATTTCCATTTCGGGTCGAAGCCAGTCGCCTGCAGCCTGTCGATCCGGGAAAACAGGTAATCGACAAAGCGTGCGACGCGCTGATACCGATTCGATTGGGCCGGCCAATTGAAGGCGACTAGAACGGTCGGCACGGCGATCGTCGACACGCGTTCGCCTTGCTTGATCAGATTGGGATATTCGCTCGGCTCCAGCACTGCAGGAAGGTAGTAATCCTCGAACTTGCTCTCGTAAGCGACCGGAAGGAACTTGAAGCCAGGCTCCCAACGCCCACGCAGGAAAGCGTCAACCGGCTTCGAGGTGATGAAAACGACGGCGGCCATTTCGCCCTTGCGCATCTGCTCCAGCGCGACCTGGTGCGGAATGAAAGTCTTTTCGACGTCGATGCCGAGGCGGCTGAAGATCAGCGGTCCCGAATAGGCGGCGGCCGTGCCCAGGGTGTTGAAATTCACCTTCTTGCCGGCGAGATCCTGCAGGCTCGTAATCTCCGGCCGAACGAAGATATGCAGTTCCGACGGGAAGAGGTTGAGAAGGTAGACGACGCGATGCTGAACATCAGGCGCCTGAAGCTTGTACTCTTCGAGCGCATCGGAATTGATGATCGCCATGTCGACGCCACGCAGATAGAGCAGCGCATTCATATTTTCCGTGGCGCCTCGGGTCACGATGGGCAGCACAAGCATGTTCGGCCCGTCGTCGACGACGCGGGCGATCTCCGCAGCAAGTCGGATAGGTGCGCCCTCCAGCAGGCCCCCGGCGAGGCCGACCGTCCACGCATTCATTCTCTCTTTTTGCGTCTCGGAAGCTAGGCCGCTTCGCGGCGGGCGGGCGGGCTGCGCCTGTGCACCGACTTCGGCAAACTGAAGTGCCAGCATGACCGGCGCCAACATACTGAGCACGAGCAATAAGCGTGATTTAAAAAGTGTGCTCATCTGCAAACTCCTCTTGGGTCAAAAAAACTCCACTTGCGTCAAATTTGGCTTTCAACTGGCCAATCGCCCCGGCAAGGCCCGATGGGAGATGTAATCGTATCACTCAGACAATGCGTCGAATCGATTCTTGGCCTCCTCAATTCCGCCAGCATGAGCCTTCGAATAGAGCTCGCGTGCTTTCGTCGCTTCGCCGCGCGTTCCGTATGTGCCCCATATGGAAAGAATGATAGGATCATACGTCTCCGCGAGCATGAAGCTCGCCTGTGCGCTGCCTGTCTCGGCAGCGCGCTCGAGTACGATCCGCGCCGCACCGATATTTCCCTGGGCGAGCAGCGTGCGGGCGCGCGCCATCAACTTGGCCGCTTCCGGATTGCCTTGCGTGTCTGCGGCCACTGGCTGCACTGAAGCGGTTGTCTCCACGGTGAGCGCCGCCTGGGCGATTGGGCTATTCGCAGTCGGCTCAGGCGAAGTGCGCGCATCGATCGCGCGCTGCCCCATTGTCGTTTCGCGCGGCGGTGCCTTGGCCCTGTCGCGCTCTTGCTGCAGCTCCGTCGTCGTCCTTCCCGCGGTCTGCTTGAACTTCGCTGCTTCGTCGCGCGCCTTGGTCAGCAGCGCCGTGTTCGCCTCGATTTCGCGGCGCGCCGTCGCGAGTTCGCGCGACAACGTCTCGGCGCTTTCGCGCTCCTTCTGCTGCTCCGCTGCCGTCTTCTCTGCGGTCTGCTTGAACTTCGCTGCTTCGTCGCGCGCCTTGGTCAGCAGCGCCGTGTTCGCCTCGATTTCGCGGCGCGCCGTCGCGAGTTCGCGCGACAACGTCTCGGCGCTTTCGCGCTCCTTCTGCTGCTCCGCTGCCGTCGTCTCTGCGCTCTGTTTGAACCGCGCAGCGTCGTCGCGCGCTTTGGTCAGCAGCGCCGCGTTCGCCTCGATTTCGCGGCGCGCCGCCGCGAGTTCGCGCGATAACGTCTCGGCCCTTTCGCGCTCCTTCTGCTCCGCTGTCGTCTTCTCTGTGGTCTGCTTGGACTTCGCCGCATCGTCGCGGAACTTGTTCAGCAGCGTCACGTTCGCCTCGATTTCGCGGCGCGCCGTCGCGAGTTCGCGCGACAACGTCTCGACGCTTTCGTGCTCCTTCTGCTGTTCCGCCGTCGTCCTTTCCGCAGTCTGCTTGAACTGCGCCGCATCGTCGCGCGCCTTGGTCAGCTGCGCCGTGTTCGCCTCGATTTCGCGGCGCGCCATCGCGAGTTCGCGCGCCAAGCTTTCGCGCTCCTTCTGTTGCTCCGCTGCCGCCGTCTCTGCAGTCTGCTTGAACCGCGCAGCGTCGTCACGCGCCTTGGTCAGCTGCGCCGCGTTCGCCTCAATTTCGCGGCGCGCCATCGCGAGTTCGCGCGCCAAGGCTTCGCGCTCCTTCTGCTCCGCTGTCGTCTTCTCTGCAGTCTGCTTGGACTTCGCCGCATCGTCGCGGAACTTGTTCAGCAGCGTCACGTTCGCCTCGATTTCGCGGCGCGCCGTCGCGAGCTCGCGCGACAACGTCTCGACGCTTTCGTGCTCCTTCTGCCGCTCCGCTGCCGTCTTTTCTGCAGTCTGCTTGAACCGCGCAGCATCGTCACGCGCCTTGGTCAGCAGCGCCGCGTTTGCCTCGATTTCGCGGCGCGCCGTCGCGAGTTCGCGCGCCAAGGTTTCGCGCTCCTTCTGTTGCTCCGCTGCCGTCGTCTCTGCGCTCTGCTTGAACCGCACCGCATCGTCACGCGCCTGGGTCAGCTGCGCTGCGTTTGCCTCGATTTCGCGGCGCGCCGTCGCGAGTTCGCGCGCCAAGGTTTCGCGCTCCTTCTGCTGCTCCGCTGCCGTCGTCTCTGCAGTCTGCTTGGATCGCGCAGCATCGTCACGCGCCTTGGTCAGCTGCGCTGCGTTTGCCTCGATTTCGCGGCGCGCCATTGCGAGTTCGCGCGACAACGTCTCGACGCTTTCGTGCTCCTTCTGCTGCTCCGCTGCCGTCTTCTCTGCAGTCTGCTTGAACTGCGCAGCTTCGTCGCGCGCCTTGGTCAGCAGCGCCGCGTTTGCCTCGATTTCGCGGCGCGCCATCGCGAGTTCGCGCGATAACGTCTCGGCGCTTTCGCGCTGCTTCCAATGCTCCGCTGTCGTTTTCTCTGCAGTCTGCTTGAACTTCGCCGCATCGTCGCGGAACTTGTTCAGCAGCGTCACGTTTGCCTCGATTTCGCGGCGGGCCGTCGCGAGTTCGCGCGACAATGTCTCGACGCTTTCGTGCTCCTTCTGCTGCTCCGCTGCCGTCTTCTCTGCAGTCTGCTTGAACCGCGCAGCATCGTCGCGCAGCTGAGTCAGCAGTGCAGATTTCGCCTCGATTTCGCGGCGCGCCATCGCGAGTTCGCGCGACAGAGCCTCGGCACTTTCGTGTTCTTTCTGCTGTTCCGCCGTCGTCCTTTCCGCAGTCTGCTTGAACTGCGCCGCATCGTCGCGCACCTTGGTCAGCTGCGCTGCGTTCGCTTCGATTTCGCGACGCGCCGCCGCGAGCTCGCCCGCCAGCACGGCTCCGCGAGCGCGTTCCTCTTGAAGAGCTTGGCGTTGTTGCTCCGTCCTTGCTGCCTGTTCCTGTGCGAGAGCCGCTGTTTTTTCGCGCTCCTGTTCGAATGATTGTGCAGCATTCGCGGCGGGCGGGCGCAGTTGCTCGATCGCGCTGCGTGTCTCGGCAGCCTCATTCGCCAGGATTTCGGGACGCGGCGCCTTCTCTAAAGATTGTCCTGCCTCCGGTGCGGGCGCCTTCACGGCCTGCTTGACCTGAGGAGTCTTCTGCGTCCCCGTCTGCGCTCCGAAATCGACCTTGATCTGCTGTTGTTGCCCAAATAGGTCGGCCCTCCCCGGGTCCTGACTCACCAACCGGGTCTCTTGCTCAGCGAACTGCCCGCCGCTCGCGCCGACGGCAACGGTATCCTGCTGACCGGTGTTTCGCGTCACCCAGGTGGCGACCTCGGTGCGGAAATATAGGCCGGTTAGCGCCGCCGCAACGAACGCTGTGGTGATGGAGAAAGCTGCAAATCGCCGCCGCGCACGGCCGACGTGAGAGGAGGTGATTGATCGTTTGAGATACGGATTGTGCAGTAGCGGAGACCAATGCGTCGGCGTGATCTTGCTTGGTTCGCCGTTTTCACTGATCCATTCGCCCGCCTCGAGCGACCAGTGAGCGACATCAAAAGTTCCACTCGCATCATCCTCGAGGATGATGGTCTCTTGGTTCCTCGGTGCGCTCTCGATCGTTTGGCGCATAAAAACGCCTACTCTGATGGTACTATTTTTCTGATTTGCTGACGAATTACCCGACTATCACTTCTCTATTCCAATACGGGAAGCCTATTCCACTCGCGAGACGACCTCAAGCACCCAGAAGTTGGGAGACGCGGTGAAATCTCGCGCGAATCGTCCATAGGTTTACGGGCGTGTTCATCGGCGCCGGGATGGGCCTGCGCGACGACGGTTGCGGCTCGCGTGTCGCTCAGCAACCCCTGCAAATCTTGGTTTGCCGCGCGAGCCTTGCGTCGGCTTCCGCATCTTCGGTGGGCTGCCGCGTCCACTCGTCGTAGCGCGCTTTGGGGTCCGATTTGGGCGGGGCTTCGTTCAAGGGGCCGAGAATGATCTCTCGGTTGCGGGCGGTTCTCCGCTTGGGTCGCCTGTCCTCGCCTGGCTCTTCGTTGGACGTCGGCGGTTCACCCAACCCGTCCCAGGCAATCGGCGCGCCCGCTGTCTGCGTCGAGCAGCCAGTTCCGGAGGCGCAGCAGCCGGAGAGGGCGACGCCGGCGATGAGGAGAGCCAGGAGTTTGAATTGCATCGCTGCCCCGGGTGATGCCGTGAAATAACAAGATTTGACAAGGTTCAAGTACTCAAGCCTGAAGCTTTGACGTTAATGCGGCAAGAAAGCGCCAGATTGGGTCTACCATCACCGCTTCGCCAATGCCACCGCGCGGCCGCGTTCACCGATCACCTTCACTTCGTCCTTGCCGCATTTGAAATCGCGGGCGAATTCGTCCGCCGCCTGGCGGGCGAGCTCGTTGGGGTTACGGTTGGCCTGGCCATCGATATAGGCGATGTGGCAGACCGGCCCGGGTGGCAGCCGCGTCACCGCGAGCATCGGTTTCGTGATCGGGCTTCCGGTCTTGTCCAGGTCGTTGTTGTCGGCGATCAGCCAGCGCTGAATGATCGCGAAGGGCCTGCCGTAAACTGCCCGCCATTCGACGGTGTGGCCGATCGAATTGAAGGGGCCGAACCATGCCTCCGCGGCCGGCTCCTTGGCGGCGGCCTCGCGGTTTCGCCCGACCGAAACGGTTTCACGCAGGTCGCCCTCGCTGATCAGTACCACCAGCCCCGATTTGCCGGGGCAGACCTGCGTGGTGCTGCCGTCGGATTCGGGCTTGCCGACCGTGTGGCAGTCCTTTGGTGCGGTCGACGTGTAGCTGCTGCTGAATGTTTGGGCGTTCGCCGGTGACATCAGGCCGGACAACAGAGCTGCGGCCGATGCGATCAATTGTGAGGAACGTTTCATCCTGCCACTCATTTCCTCTGGAACCTCGAAGATCAGACGTGTGCAACCTGGGGAAGGTTCACGGAAACCCCGCGAAATACCTGACATTGCCGTGGAATCGTCCTAGAAGGGCGACTTCGCAATTCCTCGTTTTACAAGCGTGCAGTCATTCAGTCGCCATGCCCTCCATTCCTTCAAACAAACCCTACCGCGTCGGCCGCTCCCGCACCGGGCTTGGTCTCTTCGCCACCAAGCCGATCAAGAAGGGCACCAAGATTATCCGCTATTTTGGGCCGCTTTTGGATTCGAAGAAGAAAGAGGAAGACGCGATCGAGAACAAATATTTGTTCGAACTGAACGACCGCTGGACCATCGACGGCTCGGTGCGCAAGAACATCGCGCGCTATATCAACCATTCCTGCCGGCCGAACGCCGAATCAGATGTCAAACCCCGCAAGCGCAAGGTGTTCATCCGCGCCATCAAGAACATCGAGCCGGGCGAGGAGATCAACTACGATTACGGGACTGATTATTTCAAAGCCTATCTGAAGCCGATCGGCTGCAAATGCGCAGCCTGCGAGAAGAAGCGCAAGAAGCAGCGTGCCGAAGCGCGGGCGGAGAAGGCGCGGCTGAAAGCGAAGGCCGAGCGGAAAGCGCTGAAGAAGGCCGAAAAACTTGCGAAAGCGGAAGCAAAGCTGAACGATAAATCGAAGGCGAAGGCTGAGCGGAAGTCGAAGAAACTCAATGGGCATTCGCTCAACGGCAAGCATCTGAACGGCAACAGCCACGCCAGGGTTGCCGGCAAGAAGCTCGCCGGCCGGAAACGGCCCCCCGCAGCATCAGCGCCGGCCCTTCAGGCATAGCTCATCCGCCGGACTTGCGTACCGACCTCGGCAGCAACGAATTGCCGTAGTCGATCGCCGAGCGCTGAATGATCGCGCCCTTTTCGTCGACCACGACGCGAAACCGCCGATGTGCTGACAGGAAGGTCAGCCGATGCCGGCCGCTGTCGGCATCGACGCCGCGCTCGGCAAAGCTCGTGATCTTGCCCGCCCGCATCTCCTGCTGAAGGAGCGGCAGCTCAAGACCGAGGCCCTCGGCGACGATGGCGGCATCGATCTGCACGATGCCATTCTCGAATTCGATCGGTTTCATGTTCAGGCCCTGATGCTTCGGTGCGGACCTTACGCGGTCACCGGACTGCGTTTGGGCTGCGCGGGATAGGCGCATTCCGCCAGCGTTGTGGCGTCGAGCTCGCGCATGAAAGCTTCGCGCGCGGCAGCGAGCCTCGCTTTCAGCCGGCACCGCGGCTTCAGCGCGCAACTCCCGCCATCCTCGCGAAAGCATTCGACCAGTGGCGGCCCTTCCAGCGCCCGCACCACTTCGCCGATGGTGATCGACTTGGCGGGGCGGGCCAACATGAAGCCGCCGCCGACGCCGCGTTGGGTCGAGATGAAACCGCTATCGGCGAGGTTACGCACGACCTTGGCCAGATGGTTTCGGGAAATGCCGAACTCGGCCGCGATCTCGTTAGTCGCGAAGGAACGGTCGGGCTCGCCCGCCAGCCGCATCAGGGCGCGCAAGGCAAAATCCGTGAACGACGTCAGGCGCATGGGAGCCCTTTCAAAAGATCTGCTTGCAAATCATCTATAGCCGTCTAAATAGGTATTTGAAATACCTATTTACGCGCGACCGATTGAGGCAGGCGGAATGGAAGCGATCGTGGCAGGGCCGGAGCGGCGCGAACGGCTCACGGCCGAGATCATGGAACGTACCGGAATTGACGAGGCGATGATCGAACGCCTGGTGCGCGCCTTCTACGCCAGGGTCCGCGAGGACGCGGTGCTGGGGCCGATCTTCGACGCGCGGATCAGCGATTGGGAGCCGCATCTGGCGCGGATGTGCGCGTTCTGGTCGTCAGTCGCGCTGATGACCGGCCGCTATCACGGCACGCCAATGGCCAAACATCTGCCATTGCCTATCGACGCCGCGCATTTCGACCGCTGGCTTGCACTGTTCGAGGCCACGGCCCGCGAGATCTGTCCGACCGCGGCCGAAGCGCATTTCGTGGAACGGGCGCGTCGGATTGCGGCGAGCCTCGAGCTTGGCGTCGCCGGCGCCAACGGCGTCATGCTCGCCAATGGGGAAAGATTTCGACGTAGTCAAGCAGGAGCAGTATGATGGCCTATCGTGCACATATCGTGACGAACAAGGAGCAGGCCGACCCGTATTCGGGCAGGCCTGGTGCCGATGCTGGTCATCGGGCTGGTGCTGACTTTTGCCGGAATGATTACGGCGGTGATTTTGAGCTGAGGCTTTCCGTCGTTGCGAGGAGCGCAAGCGACGAAGCAATCCATCTATCCGGTATGCCGCGATATGGATTGCTTCGCTTCGCTCGCAATGACGACTGGGCCCTACGCCGTCACCGTCTCACCACTCTTTCGTAGCCCAATATACTGCAGCTCGGCAAACACGCCGGTGGCAATGGCCTGCGCCACGATGGAGATCTGACCGAGCAGGTTCGGCGACACCGCGCCGGAGAACAGCAGCGCGATGCTGCCCAGCGTCCACGCGGCGTTAACTACGATCACGAGCAGCACCAGCGCCTTTATCACCGTTGACCTCGTCGCTAACCAACCGACTAACGCGGTATAGGCGATCAGGAACAGGCCGGTTTCGCGCAACAAGACTTCCGGCAGGTCGAGGAATGGCGCGAGCGCGCCGGCGCCGAGCGTCAGCGCCACCGCGGCGACGCCGCTGAAGATGGCGTCGGCGACGAGGGCACGGTCCAGGAAGGTGGATGGATGGATCATGACGTTCTCCTTTGCTTGGGAATGGACTCTCGGGGGCAGGGATCAGCGTTGCAGCAGCGACCTGAGCTGACGCATCAGCCGCACCGGGCAGAGCGCCTTGCCGACCGTGTTCTCGATCGTCTGCACCTGCACGAACACGAATACGCCGGCGTCATGCACCAGAGGCTCGGGCATATTCAGGGAGCGTGCCACGAGCCAGGTGACCAGACTGCGAGCCCAGGGGATCATGGCGGCGACGAAGCGGAACAGCGAAAGCATCAGCATGGGTCGTCTCCTGTGATCCCAAGATGACAGGGCTCCCGACCCGTTTCGATTACCTCGGACGTAAGAAGGCAGACTGTTCGAAGACGTTCTAAGATGTTCGATGGTGTTCGCACACGCTCAGAAACGCTTGAAAAATAGGGGTTTCCGCGTACATTCATGTTCGTCACCGTTTGTTCTCGTTCGCGTCCAGCCGCCGACTTTGTTGGTATTTTTGTTGGTATCGGAAGAACAAACGTCGGGGCACAATTCCGATCTTCCGAGACGCGAGAAGTCGAAGCAGATGGCACGCAGTCAGGTTGGCGAGCACGCAAACCCCCAGCAGATCAGGACCGACGTCGACTGTCGCGCCGCCAAACCGAAATTCGAGAACGGCGCTTGGACCGCCACGAAAATTTCTGACGTGACAGGCGGCGGTCTCTATCTCTTCATCAAGCCGGACCTGAACAGGCCGGGCAAAGCCGCCTCCAAGCTCTGGCAGATGGCCTATCGCTTTCATGGCCGACAGAAGACCTACTCCGTCGGGCCTTACGGCGATGGCAACGACGGCACCTTTTCACTCGCCACTGCACGTCAGAAGCGCGACGTCGCAAAGGCGCTGCTCGCCCAAAGCCCACCAGTCGATCCCTCCGTCGAAAAACAATTCGAAAGACATCGTCAGGCGGCCGAACGCCCTCTGGGCGTGTGGATCGATGAATGGCTTGCAGAGAAGAAGATCGAGAAGATCAAGCGCGGCAGACTTGTCACAGTTCGCAGTCCTGAAACCATCGCGCTGCTCGAAAGATGGGCTGGTTATCTGAAGGGTCGTTTCGGCAAGCTCTGTCGGAAAGACATCAAACGCCCCGACGTTCTCGCTTTCTTTCGGGCGATGCAGGCTGAAGGCAGACTAGAGACCCGTGACCGAGTTCACAGTATCGGTTCGCAAGTTTGCGACTACGCTGACCTCGAAGGGGATGGCTACAATCCGTTCCGTGCCTGCAAGAAGCAGCTTATTGCCAACGTCTCGACGCCGCGGCCCGGCGTCACTGATCCGCAGGATGTGATTCGCTTGTTCAGGCTGATCATGCCAACATGGGCGAAGGCCAGATTTGGTGATGTCGTCGGTGATGCCCTTCGGCTCGATGCACTTACCATCCCGCGCCCCGGCATGATCAACAACATGGAATGGTCAGAAGTCGACTGGGATGCCGAACGGTGGACTATTCCTGCTGCTAAGATGAAGACCGGTTGGGATCATGTCGTGCCCCTGTCGCGACAAGCCGTCGCTATCCTGCGACGCGTGCGGAAAATCAACGGCAATCGGCGCTACGTGTTCGCTTGTGCCGAAGATGAGCCCTTGTCCAGTAGATCGCTTTGTTCTCGGCTGCGTGCACTCGGCATCGACACCAAAACCGAACATTGCGCCCATGGCTTCCGCACTACATTCTCGACCCTTTGTCACCATGAGGAGATCAAGGAAGCCAAGGCGTGGGATGGCGACGTCATCGAGTTGCAACTTGCGCATCTCGAAAGTGACTCGGTGAAGGCGATCTACAAACGGCACGGACCGCTGGCTCTGATCGGCTCGCGGACCAAGCTGATGCAGCATTGGGCTGACCGGATCGATCGCTTTGCCCTCCCAAAAAAGATTGTGCCGATCAAGGAAATCCTCGAAAGCTGTGCGAATTAAGAGCGCCTTCACGTTCTCGGCTCAATGCGAGGGAGGGTCATATGATAGGCCTCGATGGAATCGGCATCGACCATGGTCTGGCCCTCCATTTTGTAGGCGATGATCTTTCCCTTCTTGATCAGCTTGTAGGCCTTGGTCCGGCCGAAACCACCCCGCTCCAACGCCTTTTTTAACGGAATCAGGTTCCGTTTTTTGCGGGGCTCATCCGTCATCGCCATCAATCGCTCCCTGCTCGGTTATTCATTCTTCTCCGCCGCCCAATTGAATCAAGATCGGCGGTCTCGTGCGGCTAACGGCGGCGCTTCGGAACAGCGCGCGCCTGACATGCCTTTGTGAGTTTGGTTCTCGACACCAGATTGGTGACCGCAAGATTGGTGACCGCAACATAAAAACGAGTGGCAGGGAAGAAAGCTCCGCGTCGATTCATTCAATCACGGCATTCGCTCCTCTCTCCAGTGAAAGCTAAGAAAGCTTCGAGTATTATGGGACAGCTGAAAGAGCCGAGGATCATTGAGAGCCGGTGAGATCGGAGAAGAACACAGCGATCATTTTCCGGTGACTGGATTTTCGCGTCATTTTTGGGTGTGACCAATTTTGCTGAACGCGCATCAAGCCGTCGCCTTTATTGCTTTAGCTCGCACAATTTTGGCCATGATGAACTGGACAGGCCGGCCGCGTCGCAAATTGGCTTATTTACGCGATAGTAAGCACATGGTGCCGGTAAGCGCGCTCCTCAAAATCGCGACTCTGGATACATGCCGCCGGAAATCTTGCCATTTGTTGAGGCAGGTCGAGATCGCCCATTTTGCGGATATAATTTTCGACCCGCCGTTCGATGCCCGAAGACACTACACAGCAAAAAGGGTCGGGTAATCTGCGGCCCGACTTTCGAATTTAGAACGGCTGGCTTTTTGTCACGTGACCGCGCGTTATCTGCTTTCGCATGCCGTCGTCATTGTTCGCAAGGCGTAGACGCCATTTCTTGACCAAGGGGTCTGCCTCCTCCGCAAGCGCCCGAACGACGCGCGCTCTATCCACATAAAATCGCTCGCCCATGCTAGTCCCCCTTGACATGAGAGGCACATGCCCGTTTTTGCGCCCGACAACAGTAATCCAAATCTCAGGCGACGAGGTCGCATTCACATTCTCGCCTTGTTCATTGTCGCCGATGCAGGCTGTCATGATAGAAGCCCGGCTCTGTCCCAATCCGATTCGGAGAAAGAATGGCAAAAGCAAAGAAAGTAGTTCGCCGCGCGTGGACGAAAGACGATGTTCGAAAAATGAAGACCATGGCAAAAGCAAAGTTAGGCGTCGCCAGGATCGCAAAGGCGCTAAAGCGGACGCCCGGTGCCACCACTGTGATGGCAGCAAAGCTAGGCGTTTCATTATCAACGCGCGCTTAACCTGTAGGCGACCGGCCGGGGGCGGCCTGTCGCCCATTTCCCGCATCGGTGAATCTGAGCGATTGGTGGCGGTCACGTCGGGGCCATTCAAATGTGGTCGGCTAAGCTGTTGATTTTTAGTCTAGCTCCAAAAAAACGTGAGTTTGAGAACCAAAGAATTATGAGTCGCTTCAAGTCTTGAAACCAAAGATTGCGAATCGCTCTTTGAATGGGCTTGGCCTTGGGTTCGGAATGCCGTGGGCCCCAGACATTGTAGATCGCCGCCAGGATCAGATGGATAAACTACCGAGCATTCGGAACCTCGCTGTGCTTGTGAGGCGTTCGTTGAAGTCGGGGTGGTCCCAGGTGCCACAGCCCGTATCCCTTCGCGTTGGACACCACCGGCTTTCGCTGATCCTGGCGTCGAAGGACTCGTGCGTGTGGCCATAGAGCCAGAGGTCGGCCGGGCGCAGCGCGCCCCGTCCGTCGTCACGCAGAGATCATCAGTCGCGTTAGATCGCTGCAGTAGGCGGCGTCGAGGGCGAGGTCGCTCTCCGGACGCTGCGCTGTGGCGGCATCTGTCGCACCGGCGCATGGTGCATGACGAGGACCAGGCGGTCTCCGCCGCGGGGCTTGCGCATTTCGGCGTCCAGAAATGCCACAAAAATGAGATGCCTCGTGAGGGCGTGATGCGGCAGGAAGCGCGGCTCATAGTTTGAAATCCGGATCTTCTTGAAGTCGTTCATCCGGTCGCCGGCGGTCATCATCGCGATGCGCGTGGCCGTTGAGGCCGACGTCCGTCCAGAGTGTCGCGCCCGCGAACGTGACATCGCCGACGCGGACGGTTTCGTTCTCCGCAACGTGCACGTGCATTCCGGCAGCCGCAGCCCTGACCCTCTCAAGCGTCGTTCCCAGGTCGTGCCATAACGTTCGTGATTGCCCATGACGTAGATGAGGGGCCGGTCTGTCACGCGGTCGAGCAACCAGCGGACGCCGCGCTCGGCCCTGGGGACCAGGTCGCCGGCGACGATCAGCACGTCGTAATCCGGACGCGCCGCGCCGGACGCAGGTCCCAGCCCCGCGTGAGCTCGAGATGGAGGTCGGACATGACCCACAAGCGCATGGTCAGTCCTCCCGCCTTCGCGATCGAGGGGCTCGGCCCGGCTCAGGTTTTCGATGATCTCATACACGAGCTGGTCGGGAGCGCGAACTGCACCTCGCGCGAGCCGCAGCGCGGGCACTCGTGCCGCTTCGGGTCGTAGACGAAATCGCCTTTCTGGCCGCAAGCGCGACAGCGGAATCTGGCCATCCCATTCCTCCTCGATTCCGGGGTAGGCGGGATCGACGTCCACGAACGCATCGTTCTCCCGGTCGTAGCATCGGCAGGTGATCCGGCGCTGATCGCCGATGCCGTACCGGACCATGCCGATGTTCTCGAAGCCGGGACGGACCTCGGCAGGAGGCCGGCCTCAGCGTACCGGTAGCAGCGAGTCGTCAGCCAGCCGCCGCTGCGGAGGACGCCGACCTCGCCGCACACTTCTCAGGTGCAGGCGCTGCGGGCCTCGGCCAGATCGATCGCCTCCTCGACCTGGCCGTTCGCGTCCAGAGACAATCGGTCTGTCCAATACAGGGGGCGAGCCATATTTCTCTCTGATATGCGTCAACTGGAAGGTGCCGCCGTCGGCTTGGACAGCCGTCCGGATCTGGACGCAGCACCGGTCGATAAGATCCTGCCATCCGGGCCCGCGCCCCCGCCCCCGCTATGGTTAACGAAAGGTTTCTCGCAGCGGAGGGGTCAATGGTCGGAAGGAAGAGGGCGCCGAAAAAGGGCAAACGAACCCCCATAGGGGACCGGGTTACGTTAATTGCGATGATGGACAAGGACATCATCGCGGACATCAAGTAGGTGGCCATCGACGAGCATCGGGCAGCCTGGGATATCATGGAGCAGGCCGCGACGGAGTTTCTGAAGCGGAGGAAAGCAAGGAGAACGCCCCGAAACTCTACTGTTTTTCCTTGCAGTTGAAGGAGCGTAACGGTTCAATCCATCGGCTCAAGGACCGATGATGAAGCTGTTTGGTTATCTTCCGGAGACCCTCTTCAAGCCTCTATCGGGGCCGAAGAAGCACGTCTACGCGCGCCTGCTGATGCGTCTCTACGAGAGGGTCTATTCGGCACGGATCCTCGAGACGCCGCTCAGGGAAGAGGTCGTGAAGCAGATCGAAATCGGCCTCTCGGAGTTCGGCATCGGATCGATGGGCGAGCTTTCCGAGGGCGACCCTGAGGAAGATCAGACCACGAGCCAAGCTCATTACCTTGCCTACTATCGACTGCGCGACACCGGTTGGCTCACAGAAGAGACCGAGAAGTGGCGCACCTACGTCGACATGAATCCGGACGCGTTCATGGTCCTGGGCGCGATCACCGACTTCGGCAACAGCCGGGTGCGCGTCGCCGGAGCCGTTGTCGACGTCAAGAACAACCTTGAGGCCGCGAACCGCGAGCCGGAGACCATGGCCCAAGGTCTGGCCAACGCGCACGACACGGCCCTGCGGTTCGCCCGCAGCATGCGCCGAATCCTCGCCGGCATGCGCGAGATCGAGGACCGCATTCTGGGCAATCCAAACGCGGCGGCCATCCTCCGCACTTTCTTCCAGGACTTTGTCGACGGGCTGCTGATCGCTGACTACAAGCAACTCAAGACGTCCAACAACCCCTACCGTCATCGCCGCACGATCGCATCGCTCGCGGGCGACATGCTCGCGGATGCCGCGCTGCTCGGCAAGATCGCACGCGCCTACATCGAGCAGGGTGTCATGGCTCCGGGCGCCACGATCGCCACGGCCGAGGAGCGCGTCGTCGCGGAGCTCGAAAAGATTAAGAGCGTATTCGAGGACGTCGGACCGTTCATGGACAAGATCGAGGACTTCCGCGATCGCCTCGAACGCCGCATCCGCACTACGGTCCACTACATGGACGTCATGGGAGAAGGGTCCGCCGAGCGGATCGTGCGGTTGATCGAGCAGCTCTCGAAGATCGGCAGCGACGAGGTCGAGATCCGTCTGAGGTCGCCGGATGTCGGTCTGCCGATCACGTCCCTCGCGCTATACACCCCGCCGCCGCCGAAGGCTCCTCCGGAGCGGACCCGCTTCAAGGTACCGAAGCAGGATCCCTATCTGCGAGCCTATGTCCAGGCCACGACCGAGTTCGACCGGATGGTGCGGGTGTCCGACCAGAAGCTGCTCGAGTTTGCTCGCCGGCAGATGCAAGGCCGCGATGCCGTGTCGTCCGCGGAGATCGAGATAGAAAGCATCCCGGATCTGTTCGCTTACCGGGCCCTGCCGAACCTGGCGGCGGTTGGTCGCTCCGTGCGGTTGGGCGAATTCACCATCACGCTCGAGGAGGAGCGCACCGCTAACGACTGGATCGACGTTACCGCCTTCCGCATCGAGAGAACGAGGACCTCCGCCGATGCTGCGTGATCTTTCCAAACTGATCGACGACGAGGATTCCGAGGGCGGCGACGGCGACCGGTTGCAGAAGGAGTTGCGCCAGGCCGCGCAGTCGCTCTGGCGCGCCCAGTTCATCTACGAAAACGACTGGGGCATGAAGACCTCCTACGAGGTGCTCCGCCGCTACATGGGCTACTTCGAGAACCTGTTCGACGCCCTGGGTTACCGCGTCGTAGGCAGGCCGAACGACGGATACGTCGGCCTGGTGGCGAACGAACTGCCTCCCCGTCAGAGCATGAAACTCGACGAAAGCCTGCTCCTGCTGGTGCTGCGGCTCCATTACGAGGAGGCGTTCACGCGGTTCGAGGCCAAGGAATTCGGCGAGGTGGAGGTCGAGAGCGAGCAGATCCTGCAGATCTACGAGGACCGGACCCATCGCGAGCGGCCTAACTTCGGGCGGGTAAAGGAAATCCTGGCCGGCTTCAGGCAGCGCGGCCTCGTGAGGATCGAGGATCGGGACGACAGGAACTTTACCCTGTTCCTGCGGCCCGCGTTGCCGATCGTGGTCTCCAAGGACACGCTCGGCTCCCTCGAAGAGTTCGTCTCGCGCTCGGCCGCGGCGACGGCAAAGACCGACGCCACGAGCGAGGTGCAGGCGTGATCGAACTCCGTCGTATCATCCTGGTCGACTGGTATCTGTTCCGGGCGCAGCAGGTCGACATGCGCGGCATGACCGCGATCATCGGCCCGAATGGGGCGGGGAAATCGGCGATCATCGACGCCGTTCAGACCGTGCTCTCCGGCGCAAGTATGGCCAGCATCCGGTTCAATCCGAGCGCCCAGAGCAACGTCAGGAGTAAGCGGACGCTGCGCGACTACTGCCTCGGCGTGGTCTCGCTCGATGAGAAGGGCGAGCGGTCGGAGCCGACCAGGCAGCATGCCTACACCTACGTCATCCTGGTTTTCGAAGACCTGAACGACGGCTCCACAGTGAGCTTGGGCGTGGCTTTTTCGGCATCGGCATCGAGAAGCGACGAGTCCTGCGAGGCGCGCTTCATTGCCAAGTGCGCGATGACGAAGGAAGACATCCTCGCTGCGGTTGGCGACGATGAGGTCGAGACGCTGCAGTGGCATGCGGTGCGCACCGCGTTGCGGGCCCGGAATATCGAAGTCGACGACGCGTTCTCCAGCGCGACCGACTTCGTCGCGGAATCGCTCCGGGCCTTGTCGCCGGCGGGCTTCCCGCTCGACCCGAGGCGCTTTCAGAAGGCATTCCGGAACGCGCTGCTGCTGAAACCAGTGGACAATCCCACGGACTTTGTCCGGAACTACGTTCTCGATGTTCAGCCCCTCCAGGTCGATAGGCTTCGGCGCGGGATCGAACATTGGCGTTCGCTGACCCGCCGTATCGAGGAATTGAGGGCGCAGAGCGCGAGCTTCGCCGGAATCCTCCGCATCGTCGGCCGCGCCGTCGAAAACGAACGAGTTATCGCGGTCACCAATTGGCAGATTGCCCGCCTTGAGTGGGAGAAGTTCCGGCGGGATGCGCGACGTCAGGAAGAGAACATTGCGCAGCTCAAGAGCGCCGCTGCAAAGGCGGAAGTGGAAGCCGTCGCTGCGTCGACCCGGCACTCGACGCTCGAAACGGAGCTCAAGGCCGTCGAGTTGTCGATCAACACCAGTGACGGCGAACAACTCGCCCAAATGTATGAATCGGACAAGAATTTCACCGTGGGTCAGCGCGCCAATGCAATGGCACCGGTCAACGAGATCGATGGGCTCATCGCCTCGATAAAAAGGGCCGTTGAGCGCAATCTGCTGGTTCGCCGGGACGATCTGCTGCATGCGCTGCTGAGTGCAGTCGTGGTCGCTCGGGGAAGAGCGCCACTTTCCGAATGGGACAAGACGCTCTCGGAGGACTGGAAGGATAGCGCTTCGCATCTGGATGCGGCGCTTGCCGCGGTCGATCAGGAACGGCTCGCGGCGGTCCGCAAGACATTCTCGGATGTCCATTTCAACGCCCGTGTCGCGACCAAGGATCTTCAGGATCGCATTGATCAGATCAACAGCAATCTCAAGCGAATGGACCAGGGACTGAGCCCCATCGAGCGTGGCACGCGGGAGCTGATCGACCAGCTTCGTTCGCATGGCATCGAAGCTGAACCATTGTGCGATCTGGTGGAAATCCGCGACGACAAGTGGCGGATGGCGGCCGAAGCCGTACTGGGGCGGTCCCGGGAGGCGCTGATCGTTGAGCCTAATCGGGCGGTCCGCGCCCTCGAAATCTATCGGGAAGGCGGGGAGTATTCGTTCCAGCACGCTGAGGTCATCAACACGACGAAGACCGACAGTACCAGGCCGGCCGAAAAGGGCTCGCTGGCGCAGATCATCAGCACGGAAAACCGGCACGCGCGGGTCTTCCTGAACTATCGCCTCGGCCGACTGATGATGGTGGAGACCATGGACAGGATGGTCGCCGCTGAGAACGCCATTACGCCAGATCGCATGATGCAGGGCGGCAGGACGGTCCGGCGACTTCCTAAGCCGGAGTACCTGAAACTCGGTCGCGCCACGCAGGCCCAGATGCGCCAGCAACTTCAGACCGAGCGGCAAGAGCTCGAGCTCAAGCTCGCCGAACAGGCTCGTGAGATTGGGCGCCTGGAAGAAGAGGCCCGTCTCTTCGAGGGCATGTTCGCGCAATTCCAGAAAGTACAGGGCGCGGGCCTGAGCTGCTTGTCGTGCGGCGCTACGCTGGTCGAATTCGATCGCAAGATCTCGGACGCCGAGAAGAACATCGAGGATGCCCGGCGCAATCGCGATCCCAAGCTCATATCAGAGCGAGATCGTCTGCGGTCTGAAGCGGGGACGGCCGCCCGGCTGAAAAACACGACTCAAGTGACCTTCAACGGGGCACAAACGGCGCGGGACCGCGCCGAGGGCGCATACGAAATCTATGTGAAGGAGAACCGCGACCACTTGTCGTCGGTCCGGCGCGGTCGCGCGCGCCAGATGCGGGATAGCTTTCCGCAGTCGACGGCCATGCGCGAGTACCGGGGGCAGGTCCCTGCGATCGCCACTGAATCTATACAAAACCTCATCGCTGGCTTCGTGGCCGATCGGGATCGCCGCTCGACGGATCGCCGCTCGAGTCTCATGCGCGAAATGACCGGCGCAATGAACAAGCATGGTCAGGAATTCCATGTCGTGCCGCCATTCACGGCTGAAGAAGCGACGCCGGCGGCCGTTGAGAAGTGGGCCGCGGCGGAAAAGCAGCGCCTCGAGACACATGAACTGGTCCAATACGAGGAGCAGTGCCGGAATGCCGCGACCGAGATGACCTCGGCATTCCGCGATGATCTCCTGCATCGCCTCGACGACGCCTTCACCGGCATTAAGGCCACCCTGAACGAGCTCAATCGTCACCTCAAGGATCGTCAGTTCCACGGGCGCGACTACTACTCGTTCAAGGCGCTGGAGGCCCCGACCCATGTCGACATGATCGAGCTCGTCGAGGAATCCAGGAAGTCAGAGTTCAATCTGTCTCTCTTCGGGGATCGCAGCGGCGACGCGAACTCTCCCATGATCCGGGCGGTTCGCCAGATCGAGGAGATCCTGTCGAATGTGGAGGCGCGGACCGAGGATATCGAGGACCCGCGCAAGTATTTCAATTTCGAACTCTACATCCAGGATGCCGAAGGCAAGATCCGATCGTCGCTGACGAGCCGTGCGGGCACGGGATCCGGTGGTGAAGGCCAGTTGCCCTTCTACATCGCCATCGGTGCCTCGTTGGCCGCCACGTACCAGAACCGGCGCACCGGCGAGAGCGGACTGTCGCTCGCCATCTTCGACGAGGCCTTCAATCGACTGGACACGAAGGCGATCGGTCAGTGCTCGGAATTCATGCGGGATCTCGGGCTCCAGGTCATGCTGGCCACCCCCGACGAAAAGCGTCACGTGTTCATGGAAGTGGTCGACACCGTCGTGAATGTGAACCGGCTCGGCAACCAGGTGATGATCGACACTGAATTCCTGACCGAGAAGGCCCGCGACGCGATCGTTGCGATCGACCCATACCGGAAGGGCTTCGACGTGTTCAAATCCGAGCTGATTGCTGTCGAGAAGGCTGCGGTCATCCCCCAGGACCAGGCGGCGGAATGACCGACGTTCGTACACCGGATGCCGTCGAATTCCTTGACCGGCTGCTGGAGCGGAGCGAGCGCAACCCTGATCGCTCCCGGCCGGCTTCCGCGGCTCCGGAGTACGACAGGCTATCGACCGCGCAGCAGGTTAGCCGCTTCCACGATCAGATGGCGGCGGCGGAGAGGTTCGGCGCCGTCGAACTGCTGTGGGGCAAGAGAGACCGGAGCCATCTGATCGAGCGGGTTCGCGTGCGCGATCCTGAACTGCTGGCCAGACACCTGGGGCGTCCGCCGGCGCCAGCAACCGCGCAGCGCGTCCGGAACGAGCTGCTTCCGGCCGCTACGGCCGGTGAGCCGTGGGTGGTCGGCCTATTGGATGAAATGACGGCTAGGTGGACCCGCAACGAGCCCGCCTATCGCCTGGCGGCCGGCCAGGCCGATGCCGCCAAGGAGTTCTTCACGCTGTTGGCGTCCATCTCGCGGCAGGAGGCAAAGGACTGGACGCGCGAACCTTCTCCCAAAAGGCGACGAACGACACGAAGGCGTTCGATCGGCACGCTTCGCGGCTCGCCGCCGTTCTCGGCGTCCAGATCGGGCAGCCCGGTGCAGCGGCGGACGTAGTCTGGGCGCACATCGGCCTGGAGCGTTTCAGCCACCCTGTTCATCTGAAAGGGCCTATTGCCGTGGACGGGGCCAGTGGCCGCGTGGTCGACGGTCGCGCCAAGCCGTTCGCATCAATCCATCCGGAGATGCTCTCGCAGCTATCGGTCTTGGTGCGGCCGACGGCCATCCTGACGATCGAGAACTACGCGAGTTTCAATCGGCAGGTTCGCGAGATCGAGGACGGCAGCCTGGTCGTCTACACCGGCGGTTTCCCGGCGGCGGGAGTCATCGAGCTCCTGTCGAAGGTTCTGCTGACCGTGCCCGCCGAGGTGCCGTTCCTTCACTGGGGCGATGTAGATGCCGGCGGTCTGCGGATTTTCAGGTATTTGGAGGAAAACTTGCCGCGTGGGCCGCAGCCGCACCTGATGACCAAGGAGCTGGCCGAGAAGGCCGGGCAGCCGGCCGATCCGGAACCGAGCCTAGGGTCGATCGCGAGATCCGAAAGCGCTATCCGCAATTTGGCTGACTGGCTGGCGTTTGGATCCGATGTGCGCCACCTGGAGCAGGAGGCGCTGGAGCCGCGGTCCGTCGTGCCAGCTGCGGATCACGGCCTAGGCTGAGCGCTAGGAAAACAGGCGCAGGGGGAGCAGCTGTGCAGATGGAAAGGAAACGGTTTTGGGGCAGGACGGCCGATCGTTCGCGCCTAATCTTCTTATGAAGTCAAAGTCATATAACGCACAGGCCTTCAAAACAGGTGGAAACGGCAGTGGAGTTTCTCGATTGCGCTTGCGACGATCGGCAACTCCATGGGACGGTCTTGTAATAACGGCGCCCATTTGATCGGTGCCTGCATTTATCACGAAGCTGAGCGATGGGGCGACGTAGCAATAATTCGGCGGGAATGGGCCTATTGATCGTTTTGGGTCTCGTTTTTTGGGCCCTGAGCGCGGCGTATCACTTCGTCCTGCAAAATGGCGCTGCCATCGCAGGGTTTGCAATTATTGTGGGGGTGCTACTCCTGATCTGGTCGATAGGGGCGCGGGCGCTGTCTTCGGGCAAAGCTCCCCCGCCGTTGCCGGCGCAGAGCGACCAGGGTTCAGTCGTCGCGCCGATGAACCGGCAGGCAGCAAAGCGGGCTCCAGCGCGGTGGGTTGATCCTTCAGAAACTGTGGTCGTGCAGGGCGCGCAGATCCAGGGCGGGTTGTTCTATCTGGGCGATTTCGTGCAGTTGGACGACCGGCGCTCGACTGATCAGTACGCGATCAATCCGAAGCTCTCCGCGAGCGCAACTCGGCCTGACGTCGAAGGAAGTTCGATGCCCTATTGGCCGTCCTATGCCGCCATCACTCCTGCCGCCCGCCGCGGCTTCCTGAACTGGATGGCCGACGGGCGCAACAGCCGAGCTTACGGCGTTGGACACGTGTTCCTTTTTTTCTACGGTCTGGAGCACCGCGCCTTCATCGAGACGAATCTTGCGTCGTTGCCTGCTCTCATTCAGGAAGTGGAGCGGCTGCTGACTGTCTACGCGGACAACAACTCCTTCCGCGGCTATGCCACGCGCTTTTTGAGCTATGCCAGAATAGCCGCCGGGATTCCGATCTCGCCGCCAACTCCTTCCCCGGAGCGGACAGTCACCTCGGAACTGGATGTCGCGATCCGACTGCACCTCGGGCGGGCGCTTCAGCAGGATGGAGCGCTCGGCCCCCACGACGCCTTGCTGTGGGCGCTTGCAATTCCGGACGTCTATCTTCGGACGCCCGCAGTCCGGTGCTTCGAGGAATTCGAGCGGCTCTTCCGCCATCGGTTCAACGAGCGCTATCCCAGCGGCCTTGCGCTTCGAGCAACGGGCAACATCCGCCTCAGCTACAAGGCTGCGAGCGGCGCGTTCGAGGTTCCCATAGCGGGTAGTCACGAGAGATATCCGGACATTTGCCAGACTTCGGGAAAGGGGCCGGCCAATCTGAAGAGGATCGTTCAGGAGTGCACGGACGAACTCGACAGCTTCAGTCGCTTCGTCGGAAGGCGTCCCGACTCCCGCGAGTCTATGCAGGCCGCGCTTTTGTTGCCGGAGCCGCTGCAACGAGACCCTGCGGATGGCCGCATTCACCTCTTTGGCCAGAAGATGCACCGCTCGATGGGCGAACACAAACGCGCCAGCACGAAGATGCGCAACATGCTGGAGGCAGCGGGCTTCGACATGCCGGCGAACGGGAAAGTCACGTCCACGCTTGCCGATCAGCTCGGCTCGGCTCTGGACCGCATCGACATCGCGATAGAGCCGGATCGCCGCTATGGGAGCGGCGTCCCTCAACTCGAGGATCAGGTGATCATCTTCAAAGCGGATGGCGGCGGAAAGGTCGATCCTGACCGATCTTGCTACAGAGCCGTGAAGGCTCAGGTCGAGGTGGCCGTCTTGGCCGCGGCCGCTGACGGCGATGCCTCCGTCGACGAGTTGAAGCGGGTAGTCGCAGGAGTTCGAGACGCCTCGGATCTATCCCCGATCGAGCAGGCACGGCTGATCGCCTACGCCGCGACCGTGTTCAACAGTCCGCCCAAGCAGGACCGGGTAATGCGCAAGCTGGGCGAGCGCAGCCCAGAGGAGCGCACGATCATCGCCGATGCCGCACTAGCGATCATCGCTGGCAACGAGAACGTGGATCCGAGCGAAGTGCGCTTTCTGGAGCGGCTCCATAAGGCGCTCGGTCTTCCGAAGGAACGGGTGTATTCCGCCTTGCATCGCGCAAGTCCAACCCAGGCAGCCGACGAGCCCGTTGCCATCTCACAAGAAGTCCGTGCCGAGGGGGTACCGATCCCCGTCTCGGAGAAGACGCCCATTCCGGCCGAGACGGCCAAGGCGCAGGCGGAGTCGCCGCCGGCATCGACGATCCGCATAGATGCCGCCCGGCTTGCACGAACGCAACGCGAGACCCAAACGGTTTCGGCTCTCCTAGCGAACATTTTCGAAGAAGACGGGGCATCGCCGCCCGAATCATCCCCCGCCGTCTCCGGCACCACCGGCTCGCTTGATGGGCTCGACGCCGCCCATGCCGAATTGGTCGAGCTCCTCGAAATTAAGGGATCCCTGCCAAGGGCGGAGTTCGAGCAACGCGCGAAGGACCTCAAGCTGCTGCCGGACGGGGCCATCGAACGGATCAACGATTGGGCCTTTGACCGATTCGAGGAGGCAATCATCGAGGACGGCGAGGACGTCGTCATGGTAGAGCACCTGCGCAACAGGCTGGCTGAACTGAGAGAAGCGGCATGAATCCATCCACTGCACGCCCGATCAAAGCGAAGGACCGGGACACCATCATCCAGGCGCTCGCCGCCGGCGTGGTGCCACGCATAGGGCTGCCGCACATCCAGGTCGGCCGCGTGGCGGAGATCACCGCGCTGGTTCGCGACATCGAACGGATCTCCGACGGCGGCGCCGGCGTTCGCTTCATCATCGGCGAATACGGTGCCGGCAAGACGTTCTTCGCGAACCTGATCCGTCTCATCGCGTTGGAGCGGAAGTGCGTCACCGTCCACGCCGATCTTGCGCCGGATAGACGCATCCACGCAGGCGGCGGACAGGCGCGGGCGCTGTACTCCGAGGCCATTCGCAATATGGCCACTCGCACGAAGCCGGACGGCGGCGCGCTGGGTGCGGTAATCGAGAGGCTGGTCACGGACTCCCTCAAGGAGGCCGCCGATCGGCAGCTTTCGGTCGAGAGCGTGATCGATCAGAAGCTCGCTCCCATTCAGGATTTTGTCGGGGGATACGATTTCGCCGTCGTGCTGAAGGCCTATTGGCGCGGCAGCGAACATTCCGACGCGTCGTTGAAAACCTCGGCCCTGAGGTGGCTCCGAGGGGAGTTCTCGACAAAGACGGAAGCCCGCCAGGCGCTAGGGGTGCGGACCATCATCGACGACGACAACGTCTACGATTCATTGAAGTCTCTCGCCTGTCTGACGCGGCTGGCAGGATATGCCGGTCTGATCGTGATGTTCGACGAGATGGTCAACATCTACAAGCTGCAGAATTCCCAGGCCCGCAATCAGAATTTCGAGGAAATCCTTCGCATCGTAAACGACGCCCTGCAGGGCAATACCACCGGCATCGGCTTCATGATGTGCGGGACGCCGGAATTCCTCCTCGACACGCGGCGCGGCCTGTACAGCTACGAAGCGCTTCAATCGCGTTTGTCCGAAAATCGCTTCGCGGCGGACGGATTGGTCGACTATAGCGGCCCGGTCATCCGACTGCAGAGCCTCACGCCGGAAGATCTCCTCGTGCTTCTGTTCAACATCAGGAACGTCTTTGCTGGCGGCGACCCCGCGAAGTTCCTGGTGCCAGACGAGGCCTTGACCGCTTTCATGGATCACTGCAATCGCCGCATCGGAGAGGCGTATTTCCGGACGCCACGCACCACCGTCCGCGCGTTCGTGCAGATGCTCGCCGTTCTTGAACAGAACCCAGGCGCACGCTGGCAGGACCTGATCGGCGGGATTCAGATTGCGCCCGATGCGCCCGATATCGCCGTCACGGAGGAAACGACCAAGTCCGCGGGAGGGGAGGGCGATGAGCTCACCAGTCTCCGTATCGGCAACTGAAGGGGCCTTCGACCGGCTTCATCCGAAGATCAGACGTTGGATACGCGACCAGGGCTGGGATGAACTTCGCGAAATTCAGGCACGCTCCATCGGCACCATTCTCGACGGGGCGGGGGACGTCGTAATCGCTGCTGCGACCGCCGCCGGAAAGACGGAGGCAGCGTTCCTACCGATCCTGACTTTGATCGCGGAAAGGAAGGGCGGCGGATTCTCTGCAATCTACGTCAGCCCTCTGAAGGCGTTGATCAACGACCAATTCCGGCGACTGGATGAACTCTGCGAAGCGATGGAGATCCCTGTCGTCAAGTGGCATGGGGACGCCTCTCAGGCGGAAAAGCGGAAGGCCATCGCGAAGCCTTCGGGTGTCGCGCTGATTACTCCTGAATCGATTGAGGCGATGTTGACGCGGCGCCCGGGCGATGCGCATCGCCTTTTTGCGTCGGCAGACTTTATCGTCGTGGACGAACTCCACGCATTCCTGCAGGGTCCACGCGGACTGCATGTAGCCAGCCTCTTGAAGCGCATTGACGCGATGGCTCAGAAGCCAGCCCGCAGAGTCGGATTGTCGGCTACAATCGGTGATCTGACCCAAGCTACGGCCTGGCTTCGTCCGTCGGCTCCGCAAAATGTCGACCTTCTCGTCGCGAAGGCGGATTCTCCTGAGTTGCGGCTCCAGATACGTGGCTACGTCGAGCCGCCGGATCTCGACGATCCCGATCATGCGGAAGGAGCCAGCCAAGACGCTCAACCGCCTAAGCGCATCGCGCTGGACGCGATCTGTGACCATCTATTCTCGACCTTGCGCGGCACGAACAATCTGGTCTTCGGCGGGTCTCGGCGAACCGTGGAGTCGGCCGCCGACCGTCTTAGGCGTCGATCCGAGAAAGCGGGCGTTTCGAATGAGTTCTATCCTCATCACGGCAGTCTTTCGAAGGTTCTCCGAGAGGATCTCGAGATTCGGCTGAAGGACGGAAGCCTGCCAACGACGGCGGTATGTACGTCCACCCTCGAGCTTGGCGTCGACATCGGCTCCGTCAAATCGGTCGCCCAGGTCGGCGCGCCTCGCTCTCTTTCGTCGCTGCGACAACGTCTCGGCCGAACTGGTCGGCGGCGCGGGACCCCGTCGATCCTACGCGTGTACGTTCGCGAGCCCTACGTCGACGTCGAGTCGGGGATCCTCGACCAATTGCGTCCGAATACTATCCGGTCGGTGGCTGTGGTCCGCTTGCTGCTGGCTGGGTTCGTCGAGCCTGCTGCGCCCAGCCCGGAAACGACCTCCACGCTGATCCATCAAGTTCTGTCCGTCATCGCCGAACGGGGCGGCATCCGTCCGAAGCCGTTGTTCGATCTGCTGTGCGGGCCGGGACCGTTCAACTCGATCGATACGGCGGACTTCGCGCAGCTGCTGCGTCATCTGGGATCCGGTGAGGTCCGGATGATAGAACAGGCGCCAGACGGCGTCCTGATGCTCGGTTCGGAGGGCGAGAAGATCGTGCAGTCGCGCGATTTCTTCGCTGTGTTCGAGAGTTCGGAGGAATGGCGTCTCACCGCGGCCGGGCGCACGCTCGGCACTCTCCCGATCTCGTTCCCGGTTCACAAGGACAGCCTGGTGGTCTTCGCCGGGCAACGGTGGATCGTTCTCGACGTCGACGAGGCCGGAAAGGTCCTGTCGGTCGCTCCGCATCCGGGAGGCATGGTGCCGCGGTTCGAGCCATCTCACGGTGAGGCCGCGCACGACCGATTGTTGGCCGAGATGAGGGCGGTCTACCTCGACAACGGTGTTCCGGAATACCTGGACAAGGCAGCCCAAGAACTGTTGGCCGAAGGGCGCGATAGCTTTCGGGCGCTCGACCTCGATCGGCGCTCCCTCATCCAGGAAGAGCGCGACCTCCACCTCTTCGTCTGGAGGGGCTCGCAGACGACGGCCGTCTTCAGCGCTGTGCTCGGAATGGCCGGCTTGGAGTGCGGTGTCCACGATTTGGGAGTGACCGTGCCCGAGACCACGCCGGCGCAGATGGTACCCATTCTCGAGAAACTCGGCTGCATGTCCGCGCTCGACCCTATGGACGTCGCAGCTTTCGTGAAGAACGTACGCTCAGGGAAGTTTCAGGACTTCGTGCCCGAGGCGCTCGCTCAGAAGCAGTGGGCACTTCAGAACGGGCAGTTCGTTGGCACGGCCACGGCAATCGCGAAGACTTTGCGCTGACCATCCGCCGATCCTCACTGGACGCGTGTGTAGCTCCGGGAAAGGAGATCGAATTCCCCGGAACCCGCGGTAAAGCCGTAGGACTGGCTTTTCGGATTCGAGCGGCATGTTTTTACCGATCACAGCGTCGAGTCCTTAAAAATGGTGGAAACCGGCGCCTTCTTGATCGGGCGAAGTTGCCGAAGAGTTCAGCCATTGAGAGCATTTCACGCTTTTTAAAGATGCAGACTGCGCCAAAATACTGTCAACTCGAGGCGCACCAAAGCGAGGCTTTTCGTCGGGCAGATGCAAGTGCGCGGAACGGTGGTCGCTCATACGACTCTCGCCGGTCAACATGGTACGGGTACATGCCGTGCGTCGCAACGAAGCCGGCATGCGGGTCATAACCATGGGCCAGCTTGCCGCGAGGCCTTGCAGGTGGCCTTCAGGACGGCCGAGGTGCGAGGGTAGGGATCGTGCTGCACCTAAGTGACCGGGTGGCCTGGGGCAGGATCCCGGAGCGCTGAAGGGGACCGGCAGGCATGTTGCCGCTTGCAAGTAGCCTTCGTTGATGGAACGTATCGGGAACAAAGCCCGGTTGAAACTTTCGAAAGCCAAAACAAGCGCCCTCGCGATCGCAGCCTCTCGATCACGAAAGGAGGCCGAGGCGCTGAAGACGTTGGCTCGGGAAGCCGCGTTGGGCGTCGCGCAGATGAAGCAGCAGGCGGATGCGACACGGATCCAATCCGAAGCGATCGGACTGTCCGTAGGGGCGGCCACCGCGTACATCGCGGCTCAGACTCGGATTGCTGACGCGCTCCGCGCCAAGCAGCCGCTCACCGAGAAGGATATCGCCCAGATCAAGGTCGAGGCCGCGGCGCTAGGGGAGGCGACCCAAGCAGCTGAACGAGCTCGGATCAACGATCAGATCAGAACCGATCGGCGGACCGTGCTGCTCTCAACCGATGATGTAGCGATTGCGCAGCAATTGCGCGGGATCTACCCCGACGTGAGTCAAGCCCTTGCGAGCTCCGAAGCGGCCGCCATGCGCTTCAACATGAGCTCCGCGACATCTCGACGACCGGCCAGGATCTGAATCGTTCGTTCTTCGTCGACTTTACCCAACAGCTTCGCAACGGCGCCAGCGCCTTCGACGCGATGAAAACTGCCGGCGTCAACGCGCTGGGAAAGATTGCCGACAAGCTGGCCTCAATGGCCGCCGACAGCCTCTGGGCCAGCGCGTTTGGAGGCTCATCGGGCGGAGGCCTTCTCAGCTTCTTGGGGCTGGGCGGCAGCGGCAGCGTACCGGTGATGAGCGGTACCGGACTCGGTGCTGGCACCGGTGGGCTGTCGTTCCCGATGTTCGCCGGCGGCACCAGCTACGCGCCAGGCGGACCGGCCATGATCAACGAGGGTGGCCGCGGCGAGATCGTGAACCTGCCAAGCGGCGCCCAGGTCATCCCGCACGACATCTCGATGCAGATGGCGGCAGCCGCCGGCAACGACAAAGTCACGATTCACGGCGGCACGACCAACATCATTGTTCAAGGCAACGCCGACGACAAGGCAATGGCCACGATGAAGCGGGAACTCGCCCAGCGAGACGCCGATTTCGAACGTCGGGTTATCGAAGCCTACCGCAAGGCAAAAATCAGGCGGCAAATCTGATGGTGCTTCCAGAAAAGTGGACCGCCCCTGTGGGGCTTTGAGACCAGTGGCCCGTGTCCTGCAGGTGCTACGACTGAAGGATCGAGATTCTTAGACGCGTCGATGCGCCTCGTTGGGGGTCAACTTTTGCCGCTTTTTATCGAGAGTTGTCGGATCAGTCCTTCGGCGGGCGCGTGGAATGTGAACCAGATATCCGGCCTTCGCAGTTCGTTCGTTCTCACAAAATGCTCGTAGTCTCTTAGCCATTCCTGCCAGTCCGAGGATTGGCAGTCATATAGTTCGGCCAATCGCTTTATGGCCGGCAGAGCGTCGTTTGGGGATAGTTCGATCCGTCTTATCTGCTTGGCGAGTGGATCCGTTTCGCTTCCCGAATGAATGAGGGATCCGACAAACGCTGATCTCATGTCGAATTCAGTGAAGTAAAAGAAATCCTTTAGTACGTTGTTGCGTTGATTAGGATTAAGTCCGCTGGAGGCTACGATCAGATCAACGTCGCTCACGATCTTTTTTTGGTAACTGCGATCCTTGCCTGCAAAGCGGCCTGATCGCATTGCGCCTGACACCGCAAAGGATAGCGTTAGCTCGATCGCTTTCTTAAGCCGATCGTTCAATTCGTCAGCCTGAGCTATTTTTGCACGAAGTTTTGCGGATAGGGGGCCCAGTCCGATCTGTTCGAGCTGATCGACGTTTACATTCAGTGCCAACAACGCGATGAGCAGGCAAACCAGCGTCAGCAGGGCCGTCGGCTCCTTTCCGTAATACGATAGGAGGGGCGGCACTATTACCACTCCTGTGAGCAGGAAACCGCTCACGATCGTCCGTGCAATTTTCGAAACAGACACCCGCCCAGCGCCTTTCAATTCGCCTTTAGCCCCGATCGCTACTTGTTTGCTTGTTCCTTGTCCCAAACATCTTGGCGATCGGACTCCATGATCAGGCTGGCAAGAGGTGCAATATATTGAGCCCGGAAGGTCAGATAGTCCGCACGGTCGTAGATTAAGACCGACACGACTAACTCCTCAACATCGACATATTCGATCAGAAACCCGTCGTCAGGAGTCCTGTACAGGTTGAGATTATCGATGTCGCCAAAGCTTTCCACTTGTCTGCAACCGGCGCGAGAAAGCGTTTCGGCCCAACCGATCGCGTCGTCCGATTCAGTCGCCTTCAGAAACCAGGCAGGCATGTCGCATTTCGACAGCTTGCCGTCCTGGAAACGGTAAAGATTATCTGCAATCGTCATAGTGCGGGTTCTCCTGCTATCGATCGATTGTTATGGGTGGTGGCGGCTAGAGACGCAACTCGGTTGAGCTGGACTTGCCGGACGCTTCGGCGATTGCCGCGTCTATGGCTTCGATAGCTTCTTGCAGTTCAATAAGCTTTGTGACCGCTTCCTCCGTCTTGCCGCGCTCGTAAGGCGTGGCCAGAACTTCCGCCCACCGTTGGCGCATCGTGACCAAGTTTGCTCGCGCCTTTTTCAAGGTCTCGCCCGGTTCGCTCATTTTTTCTTCCCTTTCGGCTTCTGCTGCAGTGGGACCTCGACCGGAGGCACCTACCTACTGATCACGTGCAGGACTTTCGGACCGTCTGACCATTTCGCGAAATATCTTCGGCAGTCAGGCCAATCTCTGCAATCGAATCCTTTAGCGCTTCACGAAACATGTCTGGAAAAAAGGCGTGCCAAACAGTAGCGAATTTTAGGGGATGATCTTTAGCGAGTTTTTTCATTGCGCCGTTCAGCGCTTTGGCGCCGCCGCTTTGATATGACCGCTGAAGCTCATTTATCTGTGCCCAATCCGCATCGGTGAGCTTTGAACTATCGACTACCTCAAGTTGCTCGTACGGCATTTGCTGTTTCCGTTCACCTTCAGCCCAATCTCGGTCAGACTGGCAGGCTGCGATTCCACTTTCTACATTCCGTCGATGATGAAGCGATAGTTGCGCGTCTCAATACGACCAGGTTTGTATGTGAACTTGTTTCCGGTGGCGATGCCCTTCATGTGCGCCTGCAACCGCTTTGCGGCTTGTTCAGTAGCGTACGATTTCACCTCTTTCATGACTGCCTCGTAGGTGTCGCCAGCTTGGCATTGAGGGCAAGAGAAAATATCCGCAGGTGAGGGATTCTCAGGCCCGGTGAGAGTCAACTTGCACGCAGCACAGATGACGGTGTGGTTTTCAGACATTGTCAGAGAACTCCAGGAGGGAACAGCGCCGACAAACCAAGTGGGCTTGCCGGCGCGCGCCAAGGAATTAGCCTTTGATATTGCGGGGATCGTTGCCGTAGGTTCGTTCCTCGCGGATCCTACCATCGCTCTTGTGCAGAACCGCTTGACCGAGACCGCCGCTATCTTGCGCGCGATGTCCGGCCTTCACAGCAGCGGCCTCGCTTGCCGCCTGCGTGCGATGGTTGGATATGACCTTGCCGCTCTGCTCAACGGCCCAACCATTACCTTTTGGAACGGAGTGGAAGACTTGTCGTTTAGCCATTTTTGTTCACCTCAGTTGAGTGCATTTGCGATCCGCTTCAATTTGCGGGTCGCGTCATCGAGTTCGCTGAGCGCACGACGCGGATCTTCGTCCCGGATCGCTCGCTCGCAGTCATCAAGTTCGCGCCGGAGCAACTGCCGGATCGCGTTCGCAGCTTCTTGTGGTGTCATGCCAAGAATCCTTGAGAGCCGGAGCGCCAGGCCGCGCGACTTGGCGCTCCGGGGCGGCCGGTCAGGCAACCTTGCTGTTGACGAAATCGGAGTTGGTGCCGTGGGCCGTGACTGCGGCCTCGGTGAAGCGGTCGTCACAGTGCGTGGCGAAAGATTCGACGAAACGTCCGTGATAGACGCCGTAAAGCGCCTTCGTCGTGACTTCTCCGACACCAGAGATGAAGTTGAACTTCAAGCCACCGAGCTCGATGGATGGCCTCATCCACGCCTTCGACCGCCATTGGTGGGGCGTGTGCGTGAAGTCACCGTCCGTGTCATAAGACCACGTAACCACATGGCCTTCATCGATCTTTTTCTTGAAGTCGTTTAGCAACGCCTGGGGCATTGTCGTCCTGAATAGAACCGCCATGGTTCTGTTCCTTTCTGCATAGCAGCAGGAACGTCAGGACCACTTGACAGTTTGGTACCATCGATACAGATACTACCCATGTGATCACATACTCCCTGCCCGCCAGGTGGGGGATAGGCCCGGACGGTGGTGAGACATCGTCCGGGCCGCGCTATGTCCCGCCTTCGCACGGCCAGCGGCCAAACTTCAGCGAGACTCCTGCGAGTTGGGAACGATCGTTCCAACTTTCAAGCATCCGTGAACTGACTCTTTACCGTGGATTGCGCGCGAGAGCCGATTGACTCCGTGAGTCACGGCTTCGCTTATTCACTGATTCGCGAAGCGCGGCTTGCAGCGTCGTATCCATCGCAATCAGCGCGACATGGTCGACGCCGGATTATTTCTTCGACTTCAGCCCATCTCGACAAGCCGAAGCATCCAACCGCAACCGAAGGCGAGGGCAAGCCGCCGAAACAAAACGGCCGCCCTGGCGTGGCGGCCTTTCTGCATCAGCGGAGAATTAAGACAGGCGAGGCACTGCCTCTTTCGTATCCGTAACGGGACCACCTGTCCGGGCTGCATTCCGTCGTGGTGCACCACGCCTCATGGGAAGCCCGGATGGATTGGTCCGCCTGAACATAGGCCAAATTGCGACGAGGGCCTCAATCGCCAACTCAGAAGATTAAGTTATCTGTCCAATGTGACGCGTAATCTCGGCGTTCACAATCGACTTTGCAATATCCCAAGCAAAGCGCAGCGTTTCCGCTCCGCGACTTTTTGCGATGGATTTGGCTTTCGCCCAAATATCGGGTTGGCGCGTTGAATCAAGGAAGTCGTGACCGTCGGCCGTTATCCGGGTGAGCGCGAATTTTCCTGACGTTCGCCAATATTCCCCTTCGATCCACCCCTCGTCAATGATCAGCATCATGTGATAGGCGAGCTCATCGTCATCATGACCTTCCAGCTTTGCGAATTCGCTCGCATAGCCTTCCCAGGAAGCTCTACCGTTGAGCTGTGGTGAATTCTCCAAAGCCAACATAATCTCTCTTATGAGATCGAGATCTCGCTTCATGCCGTTCGTTCCGCGCGCTCGGTCAGTCGGACCATCGGATTTCTTGCCCTTAAGGTGGCGTGTCTCCACTGCGAAGTCTAGAGTGGCCTTCATTTGCGCTTCTGTGACCGTTGGCGCGACAGCAGATTCAAGCGCTCGAGCGATCGCGAGACACGCTGCTGGCGGCGGCAAATGCAAGTTGTAACCTGTGACGTATCGGAAATCGTAGTCCTTGTTCATTTCCTGCAACGTGCTGACATATTCGCGAAGATCGATGACGGCCGGCAAATGCTTTTCTTCACATAGGTCAAGTAGTGCAGGTAGGTTATGACGAACTGCAACATCTCTCAGCCGCTTCTTCGGTACCGCGTGAGCCGTGAGATAGGCCTTCAGCAACAACTCGATCGCGTGCGTTACGAGAAAATACATTGCATAGAGCGGTCGAGGCTCCGGCGTGTTCAGCAGTCGCTCGAAGGCCTCGAGATATTCTCTAGCTCTTTCCCGTTGCTCGCCCGCGAGAATACCGAGCGGTTGCGGCATCTCGTGCGTCACGGGCTGCTCAGTAGAGCGCATCGCAGGTTCCGGTGTAGATGGAAAATCCATTCATGACGAATACGAACTCGATAGGTTCGCTTTTCTCGCGAGGCACCCTTAGCCTGAAATGATCGGCGGCGACTCGATCGACGCGGGTATCTGCAGAACTGGCAACGAAGTCCCAATCGCCATCGACTTTTTTCTGTTGAATGAACCAATCGGTAACAGCCGCGTCTCCCAACTTGATGGATCCAGAGCGCGTATCAACGATGATTGTCTTATAAGCATTCTCCCACCACCATTTGGAGACGTTGTCGCGGATGAAACGTCCCTGGTCGCTACGAACAGCGTCCGCCGAACTCGCGCTGCATCCCATGTCGGAGCAACTCGTTTATCTGACCACAGAGTACGGGAAAGCCTTCACGGCAGCAGGTTTCGGAAATTGGTTCGAGGATCTTTGCATCGAGGCTGGCGTCCCGGGTCGAGTTCACGGTCTCCGGAAGGCATCGGCGATTAGACATGCGCTTAACGGCGCAACGGCCCGAGAGCTCATGGCGTGGCACGGCTGGAAGACAATCGGCGAAGCTCAACGCTACATCGAGGAGGCAAATCGGATAAGGCTCGCAGAGAACGCTGGGCGAAGATCATTTTAGGTACAGCCGTTGGCTCACCTCTTGACCCGGTGAGCCAATTGAGAGCGTTATGAAAGGCGGGCTCTAACGATTCAAGCGCAGGAGAGACATTTGCGATCGCCCTGGTCGCAAGCACACCTTATTTGGACTTTCGTCGCACCAGCCATTGCCTCGCGGCTTCCTCCATTACACCCCACGCGGCGCGATCGTCCTCCAAAGCGGCCTGCTTTATCGCCTTTATGATTTGTGGCGACATCATTGTCAGGAACTGCCTTGATATCACCGAGCGGACTCCTCGCTCTTTTTGGCGACTTTCTCTTTTCAACCATCCCGCTCCCGTTGTGATCGGTTTTAGCGCCGGAACTTCCCATGCCTCGCGAGTCGCCAACGTCATCGGCGGCTCGGATCCCATGCTGACCTTCTTCCCCGACTTTCAGCTTACCGTCGATGGCCGCTTTGTAGAAGAACTCGCGCGGCGTGCCGTTTTGGTTGGCTGCACGTCGATGGTTTGCGGATCGCCCTTCAAGAACGCTGATCTTGAGGTAAAGAATGACAAAGATCCCAGGCGCAACGCCGCCCTTTGGCAGATCGCGCGATTTCACTACAGTTGCGAACGACCAGCGCGATTTGGCTCAAGGCGCTGACTAAGGTGACGGCACTGGAGTTCGCCGCGCGTTCGATTTGGTTGATCAATCGGGCGGACTCAGGAGGCATGGCAAGGCCTCTACGGCGTCATCATCACCCTCAGTTCCTCGCGATGGGCACCACCATCATGGCGATGGGACGACGGCACTCAGAGGACCCGACGCGCGGACGGAACAGTTCGTGGCTGGGACGGTCGGCGATAAGACGCGCAGCGGGCAGCTGCATGATTGCTTCTAATTGAATAAGAGCCAGTGCTCCGGCCAGCCGGTCTCAAGGACGAAGGCGGCACTGACGTGCTCTGCTTTCGAGGGCAAAGCGGAATTGTTGTCCTTGATCTGAGACTCAGCGATTTTGAGGCTGACCTTTGCCTGGTCCAGAAGTGCCGACAGGAACATCCCGATCAGAGGAAACTTCGGAATCTGGCGAGTTCTGTGATGTGATCGGCTAACAAGATTTCCGTTACGAGCGGAGGCTGTGGCGCTGTGTGGATCTCGTAAAGATGACGTGTGGCCTCAGGCTTCGTCATAAACTCTCGTATGCAGTCGTCCAGCGTGCCTTCCGCCAGCAGATAGGTGCTTCTGTCTGCACGACGTTCGTTGTTTATGGACGGCCATTTGCGAAGCATGGCGGGCGCATCGAATCGCATGTGAATGTCATTCGCCTCCATCATCTCTGTTGTCGATCATTCAACGTGGCTGCTCCGCCTCTGAACAGTCGGGAACTGCCTGATTGCCTCATGCTGCGCCATAAGACATTGCCAGCCATTGCCGAAGCCGCGTCTGCTTCTTTACAAAATGGCGCAAAGCGGACGCCCTCAATGATCAGCATTCGCTTGCGGGCAGTAACCCCGCTAAGGCCTTGGCTTCCGATTTGAGAGCATCGATTGCCGACTTGCGGGCTTCAGCATCGAAGCGCGTCTTGATCGCTGATAGCGAAAGGGCGCCCCTCAGTTTGCCGTGTACGTCCATCAACGGCACGGCCGCCGCGGCGACCTCCGGATCCCGCTCTCCGATTGAAACATAAAAGCCTCTATCGCGGATCTTCTTCCCTTCTACGTTCGTTGGCTCGCGGTATGCAGTGAGAATTCGACCGGCGGCGCCGCAATCAATCGGCAATCGCTGGCCTTCTTCGAGATGGTGTCGAACTGAACGCGGAGAATTGACGCGGTAAAGACAGATGCGTTGGTCGCCATCTGCAACATAAAAGGATGCAGTTTCTCCCGTTGCCTCAACCAGACGCCGAAGGGATGGCCGGATGACTTCGCCAAGATCCAGACCGCGCTGATAGAGCGCCCCAAGGCGCCACAATTCCGGTCCTGGTCGAAACAACCGGTCCGCGCCGCGGACGAGAAAGCCATCAGCTTCCAAGGAAGAGGCCAATCGGAGCACTGTGCTCTTGTAGAGGTCTGTCATTTCCGCAATCTGCGTCAGCGTCATCGCAGACTGCTCCGCGTCGAAACTTTTCAGGATCGCGAGCGCTCTCCTGACCGCGTCAACTCCTATCTTGCTCATCTCTGCTCCAGGTTCTGAAGAATAGAACCATCATAAAACTGAGGCGTTAGAGGCCATCAAATATGGAGGAAGGTGGTTCTGTACACCAGAACAGATTGACTTTTTTCACGCGCAGGACTATGGGTGCACATAACAGAACGAGTTCTGAAATGCGAGACAATGGAAGGCCACCAACGCTGGCCGTTGACTTGCGCGAGGTAATGATCCGCTTCGGCGCATTCATCGCAGTCAAAAGCATGAACCTCCAGGTAGGCGAGGCGGAGTTCGTTGCGGTCGTGGGCCCAACCGGTTGCGGCAAGTCCACCATCCTGAACACTGTCACAGGTCTCTTCAAACACTCGTCGGAGACGTTCAGATCTTCCGCAAGCCGCTCACGGGACTGAATGATCAGTCCGGCTACATGCTCCAACAGGCGGGCCTAATGCCGTGGAAGATCGCGCAGGACAACATTGGGCTCCGGCTCGTTCTTCAGGGCAAGTCAGTCGAGGAGGCGCGCTCCGAGGCTCGGTTCGGCCTGACGGGGTTTGAGCAGCGTTATCCGCATCAGCTATCAGGCCGGCAACGCAAGCGCGCGGCGATGCAGACGCTCATCACGGAGCCGAGAATTGTTCTTCTGGACGAGCCCTTCTCGGCGCTCGACGTTCACACGCGCCGGCTGATGCACCGCATCCTGCTCGATCTCTGGCAGGCCGAGCGCCGCTCCTTGATCTTCATCACCCATGATCTCGATGAGGCGATCACGCTGGCTGACCAAGTCGGCGCGACGTCCGCGGGGCCTGCAAGCGGGATGGTCGGCGAGGTCAGGATCACGCTGCCTGATCGCGGGACGTCTCCGCGCTGCAGACCACGGAGGAGTTCGTCGCGCTCTATCGCGAAATCTGGTCGCTGCCTGGTGGGGAAGTGGAGAAGAGCTATGCCGCCCGGAACTAAGCTCGTTGTCACGCAAGTCGCCATATTTGTCGATCTTGTCCCGATCTCGGAGCTCGGGGTGCGATCAGGCCTCATCGACGCCTTCTTGTTTCCGGCGCCGTCGACCCTTGTCGGCAGGATGAGGAAGTGGACGTCGACGCCGGATTTCCGGGGCGATGTTGGCATAACGCTGGTCGCGATTCTATCGACTTCAGCCAAAAACTTCACCAATCGCTTCGCCGAGCGTGCGGCCCCGCAACTGAAATAGCAACCGCAGCGGCCGAAGATACCGCAAAGAAGGCTTCGTCAGATGTCCCTGCCGCTCACCGGTATCCGTGTCCTCGACCTGTCGAACGTATTGGCAGGCCCATTCTGCGGCTACCATCTCGCGCGCCTCGGCTCGGAGGTTATCAAGATCGAAAACTCCAATGGAGGCGATCTCGCGCGACGCCTTGGCGCAGATCCGCAAAGGGCAGAGCGCCTTCAGGGGCTCTCGTTCGTCGCCGTGAACGCCGGTAAGCAGTCGGTGGCGCTCGACCTGAAGTCTGGAGCGGGCAGAGAAGTGTTTTTCAGACTGGTGTCCAAGGCCGACGTCCTTCTCGAAAACTTCCGGCCCAAGGTCATGGAGCGGCTTGGTCTCGGTTTTGACGTGTTGTGCAAGCGCAACCCGCGGCTCATCTATTGTGCGATCTCAGGCTTTGGGCAAAACGGTCCTTGGTCGGCCCGCCCGGCCTACGACCAGATCGTCCAGGGTCTTTCCGGCGCGATGAGTATTACCGGTGATGCAGCCACGGCTCCGCTGCGGACCGGCTTCCCGATCGCTGACACCATCGCCGGGCTAACGGCCGCCTTTGCCATCTCCGCCGCCCTCGTCGAGCAGCAGCAAATGGGCAGGGGCCGGTTCATCGACGTGTCGCTGCTCGAGGCGACAATCGCAGCCATGGGATGGGTGGTTTCCAATCACCTGAACGGCGGAGTCGAGCCGCGGCCGATGGGGAACGAGAATTTCACGGCCGCACCCTCCGGCACGTTCCGCACGGCGACCGGCCCGCTGAATATAGCCGCTAACGAGCAGAAACAGTACCGGACCCTTTGCGATCTGATCGGCCGGCCGGATCTGAAGACAGATCCGCGCTTCGCTAAGCGCGAAGCACGTAAAATGAACCGCGGGGCGCTTAGCGATGAGTTGAATGCAGCTTTGAGCTACAGGCCTGCGGAGGAGTGGGAGGCACTGTTTAATGCCGCCGGCGTTCCCGCTGGCTGTGTGCTGACCGTTCCGCAGGTTTTGCGCGAGCCGCAGTTGCTGGAGCGCGGCTTTGTCGAGACGCTTGCGCTCGACAGGGCTGGCGAACCACCATTACGCATTACGCGCCCTGGTTTTCGGCTGGATGAGGCATTTCCTGTCCCCGCACTCCCTCCGTCGCTCGGTGCGGACACAGAGCGATGGCTGGCTCGGCTCGGTTATACCTATCCGGAAATTGAGCACCTTATCGCAAGCGGTGCCGCCGGAACTGCACGTCAAGGAGGACCGGATTTTCCGCGGGTCCGCCCGGCGACGGATGGAGCAGCGTGACGGGCAGGGAGTTGCGCGCAAGCAAGCTTCGGCCGGACATAGGCTGACGAGATTGGAGAATAGAATGAGCGAAACGCAGCTGCGAGAGCAGGCCGCCCATTGGTGGCGGACCTCCATATGCGACATTGCGCCCGGGCGGATCGCCTACCGCGGATACACGATCGAGGAATTGATTGATCAGATTTCCTTCCCCGCAATGATCTGGTTGATGCTGCGCGGCGAGCTACCCACACCGGCGCAGGAGCGGCTGTTGCAGGCTGCACTGGTTGCATCAGTGGATCATGGCCCGCATGCACCTTCTATCGCCATCGCGCAGATGGCTGTCAGTTGTGGGCTGCCGCTCAATAGCGCGATGGCTTCCGCGATCAACACGCTCGGCGACGTGCATGGCGGAGCGGGTGAGCAGGCGATCGAGCTCTACGACGAGGTCCTGCGACGGAGCGAGACCAAGGATATGGATGAGGCTGCCGCCGAGGCAAGCGATCATTTCACCGCCACGCGAAGCAAATATCTGCCCGGCTTCGGTCACCGGTTTCATCCCGTCGACCCGCGCGCTGACCCGCTGCTCGCACTAGTCGATGCCGCGGTCAGTGATGCTGCCGTCAGCGGTCGCTACGCCAGCGCTGCGCGCGCGATCGAGCGCGTCATGCGCGAGCGCAAAGGCAAGCTCATCCCTATGAACGTAGATGGAGCCACTGCAGTCATCTACGCGGAGCTGGGCTTTGCTCCACCCCTAGCCCGCGGCATCTTCTGCTTGTCACGCGCGGTAGGCATCCTGGCGCATGCATGGGAGCAGACCGGACGCAAGGACCGCAACAAAGGGCCAATGCCCAAGCAGTTCGCCTACAAATATCAGGGGCAGCCAAAGCGCAGCCTGAGGAAGCGCCATGATGTACGTTGAGGGACTGCCGCAGCTCATCCAAACGCGCGTCTTTTCGGCCATGCCCGCCAAATTTCGCCGGCCCGGAGTCCGCTCCGATTGGACGGAGTGTCAACCGTGGAGGAAAGCCCGGTGTGCGGTCGCAAACCCCGCCAAGTCGCGGGCCACTGGTCACCAACATCCGTAACACCCGCGCACTGGCGCATCTGGCTCAAGGCGGGAGAACCGCTGCTTAGTGTCCGCTACAGCTTCAACGGGTGATCGCGGCACGGATTTCAAGTTGATTTACTTGCTGCCATTGCCTGCCCTAAGCCATCTCCTTAGTCTCTATCAGACTGGCAGAAGCTGACGATTTCGCTTCCGTGCGTTAAGCTGGCAAGTGTGCGCCCCGCTCTCCGATATCCTCACGATTGGCAAGTCTCTGCGACTCGCAAGAAGTTCATCAGTAGCACCTGCCCTTGTTGGGTAAGTATCGATTCCGGGTGGAACTGTACGCCATAGGTCGGGTGAGAGCGATGTGCGAGGGCCATGATCTCGCCTTCATCCGAACGCGCTGTCACCGTTAGTTGCGGTGCGCATGACTCGTCGAGCTCAACAACAAGAGAATGGTAGCGGCCAACGCAAAGTGGGGACGCGAGTTCCTTGAACAGTCCGCGGCCGTCATGGGTGACGTACGAGGACCTGCCGTGCATCGGACGACGGGCACGCGCGACGCGTCCGCCGAACACTCTCCCAATACACTGGTGTCCGAGGCAGATGCCGAGAATTGGGACGCGACCTGACAGTTCGCGGATGACGGCGGTCGAGATTCCGGCCTGAAGTGGTGTGCAGGGACCAGGGGAGAGCACCACGGCGATCGGCTTGAGGCCGGCAAGGTCGCTGACGCTGACCGCGTCGTTCCGGATCACTGCCGTTGCTGCACCGAGCTGGCGGAAATAGCGGGCAATGTTGAAGACAAAGGAGTCGTAGTTGTCGATAATGACAATCAAAGTGCACCGGATGTGTCAGCACGAAACGCGTCAAATATGCGCTGCGCCTTCGCGAGCGTCTCCTCGTATTCGGCCTCTGGATCTGACATCGCCGTGATCCCGCTCCCTGCATGAAACAGAGCCAAATCATCGTCGATTGTGACAGTGCGGATGGCGATATTCGTATCCATGTGCCCGTTAAAGCCGATAAAGCCGATCGCCCCGCAATAGACCTCTCGCGCCACTCGCTCGATCTCTGCAATGATTTCCATCGATCGCACCTTGGGCGCGCCGGTGATGGAGCCGCCGGGAAAGCAAGCTCGCAGTAAGCTGACGGCATCTTCATCTCCGGCAAGTTCACCCGTCACGGTCGACACGAGGTGGTGCACTGAGGCACAGGATTCCAGGGCACACAGCTCTGGAACCTCGACCGACTGCGGCGTGCATACGCGTGACAGATCGTTGCGCAGGAGGTCGACGATCATCGTGTTCTCGGCACGGTCCTTTTCGGAGGCGAGGAGGAGTTCAGCGCGGCGCCGGTCGTCCTTCGAATCAGCGGAGCGCGCGATCGTGCCCTTGATCGGCCGCGTTTCGACATGCGGTCCATCAAGCTTGAGAAATCGTTCTGGCGAGCTCGAGGCAATGGTCAGCTTGCCGTGGCGCAGCAGGGCTGCAAAGGGGGCCGGATTGAATGACCGCAACTGGCAATAGAAAGCCAGCGGATCGAATGAGCTCGAAAGGCGGGTGCTGAAGCGCTGCGCAATGTTTGCTTGGAAGATGTCGCCAGCCAGAATCAAGTCAATGACGCGCTGCACCGCCGCAATGTAGCTCTCACGGCTGAAGTTAGAATGCCATGCGCCAGCTGTGCCGGGCAAGTCATTCCGCGGCGCCCTTGGGCGATCGAGCAGCGCTGCAAACTCATCGGCTCGACGACTCGCACGCTCGCGCCGTCGTGCGGGATCCTGCTCCGGCCATCCGGTCGAGACGATCCAGCATCTGTCGTCACGGTGGTCGAAGCTGATGACCACATCATAGAAATGCAGGATGGATTGCGGCAACCTCTGACCGGAGATTGCCGGCGCAGGCAGTCGCTCCAGTGTCCTGTTCAGATCATAAGCAAAGAAGCCGGCCGCACCGCCCTGGAACGGCGGCAGATCGGGACGATGCTCTTCTGGGTACCTCGCGAGCAGGGTGCGAAGAGCTCGCCACGGATCGCCCGCGAGAGCCTCTGTGTTGCAACTCGCCTGTCCGTCCGTGACCGTATAGATGCTGAATGGGTCGCAGCTCAGATAGGAATAGCGCCCAAGCAGCTCATGCGTTGCCGCGCTGTCGAGAAACGTCAGGTGCGGTCGATGCGCGAGACAGCGCATCGCGGTGACAGGTTCAATCCACTGCAGTTCGCGGACGTGCATCGCCTTGTCAGTCACCGACAACGGGCGTGCTGGTGAGACGCGCTCCGATTGCGAATCCCACCTCGTCTGGCACCCACAAGCTTTTGAGACCGATTGCCAGATTAACCCCCGCTAGTTGACCCGAAGCGCTCACTAACTTCGCTTATCGCTGCCGTCGAGGCGAACCGCACATCGACTGGATACATTGTAGTCGGCTGCGAACCGTAGCTCCCGAAGGGGGCGTACCCGCCTGATCGATTCCTGGTATAGATCATGCGCTTTGTACGCTGCCAGCTCCGTCTCGTTGTCGAACTCACCATACACCACCACGTCGATCTCGTTGCCGAGCTGGTCGGTCTTGCAATTGCGCGCAATCTCGAGCCGACGTGCATGCGGGATTGTGGTGAGAACCGATAGGCCTTCGATGATTTGCTCGATATGGGCCTGATCCTTGGCGCTGAACAAGACAATGTGACGAATCATGGGCGGCCTTAAGGAGTGATGTCGCAAGGAGGTCGATTAACTATCTTGGGATCGAGCCCGCTGCAACGGGGGCGCAGCCGCAAGCCGCATCGCGCGGCAAAAAGGTCGGAGGTTTGGTGCTCTTGCGCTTTGCCCCGGGGTTTGCAACCGACCTCGCCAGATCTCGTTCGCGGTCATGACGAGGAAAGGGCAAGGCGCTCAATGGTTTGAATGTGGCGCGCGAGCAGACTACAGGCTTGATCGACGTTGCGCGCCCGCAGGGCTTGCAAAATCAGGCGGTGATCCTGGTTGGACCGCGGTCGCCAGCCGCTACTGCGCGCCATCGCGAACACGAGTCGTGAATTTGCAAGCTGTAGTCCGTCAAGGCTCGCGAGCAGGCGCGGCATCGCGCAGGGCGCTACCAGCGCGTGGTGAAAAGCGCGGTTGGCCATTTCAAACTCCTGAATGGTCTGGGCGGTGTCTCCTTCAATCAGGGCGAGCTCGATCCGTGCCAAATGGCTAGAGGTGAGCTTTGGCGCCGCATTGCGCAACGCGACCACTTCGAGCGCGGCGCGCATCTCGGCGATCTCCTTCACGGAATTGATATTAAGTGGGGCAACTCGCACGCCGCGACGGGGCACGGCGACGACAAGATGTTGGGCCTGAAGTTGCCGAAAGGCCTCGCGCACCGGGACGTGGCTGGAATTGAATTCTCGCGCGATATGGTCCTGCCGGAGTGGGGCGTCCGGCTGCAGCTCGCCGCTGATGATGCGCTCGCCGATTGCCTCTGCAATGCGCCCCGCTGTCGTCGTATTCTCGTCGTCAGTCATTATAGATTATCTATCATAAACGGTTGCGCTCGGGAAGCAGGCGAGTGCCCGGCCATGCGCATGGCCAGGCGTCAAAATCTAAGAGGTGCCCTCATTTTGCGGCATTTCTCCAAACTTTGGCTGATTTCGCGGTCTTTAAGCGCCAATACACCTTACACCGTTGCGTTGAACGCTAATTGGGGCGCCTGCACGCAGCTCCGAGAGTTCTTGAAGGTCATCTCCTGAACGTCCAAGTATCGTTGCCGTGAGCAGTTGTTATAGATTATAGCTTCCATTATCTACGGTAATCGCTGATGGGAAAGCAAATCTTAATGGTTGGTGGAGTGGGAGCGCAACGGAACGAAAACGGCAAGAACGCACCGGTTCGCAGTAACTGGGAGCGCGCCGAGGCCGAAGCACTTTATGGCCTGCCGTTTGCCGACCTGATGTTTCGGGCGCAGAGCGTTCATCGCGAGAACTTCGATCCAAATCACGTCGAAACCGCAAGCCTGCTCAGCATCAAGACCGGCGGCTGTCCCGAAGACTGCGGCTACTGCGCCCAGAGCGCGTATTATGACACCGGCCTGAAAGCCAGCCGCCTCAAGGCTCGCGCCGATGTGGTCGCCACCGCCCAGCGCGCCAAGGAGGCCGGCGCGAGCCGCTTCTGCATGGCCGCCGCCTGGCGCAGTCCAAAAGACCGTGATCTCGATCAGGTCTGCGAGATGGTTAGCGCGGTCAAGGCTCTAGGCATGGAGACCTGCGTCACGCTTGGCATGCTGACGTTGAGGCAGGCCGCGCGGCTCGCTGAGGCCGGGCTCGACTTCTACAATCACAACGTCGACACCTCGCCGGAGTTCTACGGCAGAGTCATCACCACTCGCACCTTGCAAGACCGCATCGACACACTGGCGCAGGTGCGCAAGGCTGGCATCAAGGTGTGCAGCGGCGGCATCATCGGCATGGGCGAACGTGTCGAGGACCGACTCGGCATGCTTGTGCTGCTCGCCAATCTCCAAAAGCATCCGGAAAGCGTGCCGATCAACCTCTGGAACGAGGTCAAGGGCGTACCGGTCTACGCCACCGCCGAGCGCCCCGATCCGATCACGCACGTGCGCCTCGTGGCGACGGCCCGGATCATGATGCCCAAGAGCGTGGTGCGGTTGTCCGCCGGACGGCAGTACATGACCGATGAACTGCAGGCGCTGTGTTTTTTGGCCGGCGCGAATTCAATCTTCATCGGCGATGTGCTGTTGACCACCGAAAACCCGAAAGCCGACCGGGATGCCAATTTGCTGAACCGGCTCGGTATCACGTCCGGGCTTGCCTGAGTAAAGCAGACCAGCGGCGAGCCCCCGCGGAATTTCAGTCTAGGTGAACAATGCAGATTACTTTGATGAAGGGTAAAATCCATGGCGCGTCGGTAACCGAAGCCGATCTACACTATGACGGCTCGATATCGATCGATCGTACGCTGCTGGATGCGGCGGGATTTTTGATAAACGAACGCGTTGAAATCTATAATATCGAAACCGGAGCGCGCTTTGCTACCTATGTGATCGAGGCGCCCAAGGGCTCTGGCACGATAAGCCTCAACGGTGCGGCCGCTCGAATCGCGATGCCCGGAGAGAAAATCATCATCGTTGCATATGCCTCCTTCGATGAGGCGGAAGCGAAAATCTTCAGACCGCGCGTTGTTGTGGTTGATCAAGAAAATCGCATCTTACCAGGTTGAAAACATGAAGGCCGATGGATGAAGCCTTGTTCTTGGCTGCCAATGGAATTTCTGCGCGTAAATGCGACGTGGGAGTGAAGGATGAGCTCGACCCATGCGGCCAAAATGAGAAATTTTGCCACGGCCCTGCATGCCTTAAAAGAAGACGACCGGCTGCGCTGCCTCAAGCCGCGCACTGGCGTCGACTTTTCTTCGAACGATTATCTTGCGCTGGCGAGCGCGCCTCGTATGAAAATGGCCGTCGTGACCGCGCTCGAAGCCGGCACCCCAGTTGGAGCCGGCGGCTCGCGGCTCCTGCGCGGCAATTGCGAGGAACACGAAAGTCTCGAAGCAGAAGCAGCTCAGTTCTTTGGGGCGAAAACCGCGCTTTTCTTTAGCGGCGGTTACATTGCAAATTTTGCCGTCCTGACAACGCTGCCGCAGCGGGGCGATCTGCTCGTTCTCGATTCTCTTGTGCACGCGAGTATTCATGAAGGCGCGCGCGCTGGCCGGGCGGAGTTTCGGATAAGCGATCATAACGACGCCCAGTCGGTCGAAGACAAAATTCGTGACTGGCGGGTCAAGGGCGGAAAGGGCCGGGTCTGGATCGTGGCCGAAAGTCTCTACAGCATGGATGGCGATTTCGCACCACTTAAAGATCTGGTCGCGATCGCGGACCGATACGACGCTTTCCTGATCGTGGATGAGGCCCATGCCACAGGCGTCTACGGCAGGCAGGGACGGGGGCTCACCGCGCCCTACGAGGGGAGCGAAAATCTCCTGGTCGTTCATACCTGCGGCAAGGCGCTGGGCGCTGCTGGTGCGCTCGTCACTTGCACACGCGTGCTGCGCGACTTCTTGGTCAATCGTTGTCGCCCGTTTATCTTCGCCACCGCCCCCCCACCGTTGGTGGCTGTCGCCGTGCGGGAAGCACTCTCAATTCTGCAGGAGGAGCCTGAGCGTCAGCAGCGTCTGGCCAAGCTGGTCGCCTTCACTCATCGGAAGATTCGTTTGCGCGGTCTGCGCAGTCCTTCGGACTCGCAGATCGTGCCCTACATCATTGGCGACAACGCCCATACAATGCGGCTCGCCTCTGCACTGCAGGCGCGCGGCTTCGACATACGTGGAATCCGGCCGCCAACCGTGCCGGCGGGAACGGCACGATTAAGAATTTCAATCACGCTTAACGTTCGCGAAGATGATGTATCCGACATGCTTGATGCGTTGGTCGAAGAGACGTTGGGTGGTTCGCGATGACTCAGCGGATCGTTGTGACAGGCACAGATACCGGAATTGGGAAATCGGTCTTTTCCGCAGGGCTCGCCAATCTCCTCGGCGCGAACTATTGGAAACCGATTCAGGCCGGCCTTGAAGGAGAGACCGATAGCGAGCTCGTGGCGCGGCTGGGCAGTCTCTCACCCGATCGCATCGTGCCGGAGCTTTACCGGCTTCGAACGCCCGCTTCGCCCCATTACTCAGCCGAAATCGACGGAGTTCGCATCGACACAGATGCGATCGATGTGCCGGACAGCGGAGAGCGTCCGCTCGTGATCGAGGGCGCCGGCGGGTTAATGGTCCCGCTGAGTGGCGGCACACTTTTTGTCGACGTCTTCGAACGCTGGCGGCTTCCCGTCGTGCTTTGCGCAAGCACGCGAATTGGCACCATCAATCACGCGCTGCTGTCGATAGAAGCTCTGCGAAAGCGCCAGATCCGCATTCTCGGAATTGCATTCATTGGCGAACGAAATGTTGAGCCTGAGATGGCAATTTGCGAAATCGGACGCGTGCGTTGGTTGGGGCGATTGCCTTGGCTTTCTCCTCTCACTCCAAACGCGCTGCAGGCGGTCTTCAAAGACTCGTTTGTCCCTTGGGACTTCAAGCCATGATCAAGACGAAGTCGCCGATCTGGCATCCGTTCACGCAGCACGCGCTTCAGGATGAGATGATCAAGATCGTGCGTGGTGACGGCGCTTATCTCCACACCGCGGACGGTCGCCGTATCATAGATGCAATCTCATCTTGGTGGGTCGTGACCCATGGTCATTGCCATCCACATATCGTGCGCGCGATTCAGAAGCAGGCGGGCAAGCTCAACCAGATGATCTTCGCCGGCTACACCCATGATCCAGCTGAAGAGGTCGCTGCGCTACTTTTGAAACTCGCGCCTCATGGCCTCGACCATGTCTTCTTTTCTGACAGTGGCTCAGCCAGTGTGGAAGTAGCTCTAAAAATGGCACTCGGCTATTGGCATAACATCGGCAAGCAGCGAATACGCATTGTCGTGATGCAACATTCCTATCACGGCGACACGGTTGGGGCGATGTCGGTAGGTGCTAGAAGCGTGTTCAACGCGGCGTACGGGCCCCTTCTATTCGAGGTTACCTCAATCCCGTTCCCCGCGAGAGGTCGCGAGCAGGTGACGCTCGATGCGCTCGAGTCCGTTTGTCGAAACGAAATTCCGGCCGCTTTTATTGTGGAGCCTCTGATATTGGGTGCGGGCGGAATGCTGATGTACCCAGCCTGGGTGCTAAAAGAGATGAAGCGAATCTGCGAAGCATCCGAGGTTCTGTTCATAGCCGATGAGGTCATGACGGGCTGGGGCCGTACCGGAACCTTATTCGCCTGCGAGCAGGCCAATGTGACGCCCGATATTGCCTGCTATTCGAAGGGGCTCACGGGAGGAGCGCTTCCGCTCGCGGTAACACTCTGCCGCGCGGATATTTTTGACGCTCATTATTCGAAGGACCGTACACGTACGTTTTTTCATTCGAGTTCATATACCGCCAATCCAGTTGCCTGCGCCGCCGCAAAGGCCAACCTGGATCTCTGGCAAAGTCAGGAATCTCGCCAGCTCGTGGCGTCGGTTGCCGCCATGCAAGAGCGGGCCGTTGAGCCATTTCGCGCCGACCCACGCTTTGCAAACGTCCGTCGGGCGGGCACCATCACAGCACTCGATCTGCAAACGAGCGATGCCGGCTATCTCGCTAGCACCGGACCGAAGCTTCAGGCCTTCTTTAAAGACCGAAATCTGTTGCTGCGCCCGCTCGGCAATACGATCTATGTGATGCCGCCATACTGCGTCACAGCGACAGATCTTGACCAAATCTATGCCGCCATCAGGGATTCTGCTGATGCGCTGGCTTGAGGTTGCGCTTGGTGCGTGTAGGTACTAAGAGCTTTTAACCGTTTCGGCGCTTGGCCGATCGTTATCTAGCTGAATATCAATCTACAACAAGCTTTAGAACCGATCTGAGAGAGTGTGGCTGATACACCAGATACCAAACGCACCTGTAGATGGCGTGAATTCTGCTAGTGTTGCTGGTAGCGCTCCCACAGGGTGTACGGCAGTGCGATCCAAAGACGCGCCGCATGAGGAAAGCACGGCTGAGAAGTTTTATTTGATGGTACGCGATGATCAAACGTCTCCGCACGTTCTTAGAAGGAACGCGAACACCTCGGCTCGCCAAGGCAGCCGCAAAATCTACATCTTACCCAGCCCACAGTGACCATGCATTTCGAGCAGCAGGACGTAAATATCGGATTGCCGCCCTTTGACAGCGCAAAAGCATGAGGTGGCAGATCACGAGAGCGGGCGAGCGCTGCCACACGCCCCCTCAGCTCGGGTAGTTGAAATCCGTCGAAGGAAGTCGTTCGATCGCAGGATCTCACCGCCGACGCCCGGCTCATTGCATTAATCAAGACGAATATATTCGTTACAAATTGGAAATCTCAGCGAAGCACTCCGATTGAACCGTCGCTTCACGAAGGAGGCCCACATCAGCGTCAGACTCTTGCGCCCAGTGCCCGTACGCTACCGGGAGACCTGGCATTGCCGACGCGGCATTTCACGTGCGGGCGTGGTGCTGAGGCGAAGAAAGTGCAGGGGCTATCCACCTAACTCCGACAGGAGGCGAAATGCGCAAAACCTCCCATATTTCCTACCACGGTCCAGTGAGGTGCTGTGCGATATGCGGCGGAAAGTTCGGGCTGATCCGCTACTACTGCTGGCGAACGGCCCTTTGTTCCATGAAATGCGTCGACCGCTTCAAGGCACGGCGGGAGGCCGACCACAAATGGCTTCGCTGGTTGCGAGCGGCTTAATAGGTGGCACCGAGACGCCGCGGGAGACGGGCTCGAGGCAGAAGCGCATTAGCGGAGTTGAAAAAGTTGTCATTAGAATTCGGTGTGACGCGTTAAAGAGTAGCATGGAAGTATCGAGTGACAGAGATGTCAGCAACAATCATCGACTTTACGGCTTACAGGATGAACAAGCGTGCTGCGGCTGACCTGTCGCGCGACGAAATTTGGTTGACCGCGCCGTATCCAGCGGTCGCATCCTTCTATTTCTTCTGGCCGTTTCTGGCCTGGATTCCGCTTGGTTTGCTGGATCCGTCAGTCTCGGAACAGGAGCCTTCGTGAGCAGTCTTCGGACGCGGCGCAGGGAACTAGCGACCGGGATGGATGCGCGACTGTTAATGTTTGTGCGTAGGTCACCAATTTTGGAGACGAGATCGTTCTTCCCACCATTCACAGTTTTCTCTCGACTTCCATAGGAAGCACTGACTGCAGGGATATGGGGCAAGCGATCGATCAAGATCTAAAATGAGTCACAGTTAAGAGCAGCCTCCTTGAACATGTCGCGATTGCAATGCTGCAGCGGTGGACAGTGGAGGGACGTCGTGTCGCCTGGGCCACCGCGTACGACAATACCATCGTCGAAGTATCCTGGTCGGAGATAGCGTTGGCAACATCGGTCTGGGATTCGGCAACACAGCGCCTGTCAGCATGGCCTAGAGAATTATCACTTAGATGCGGCTGCCGCCCAGACAGGCAGACCCATTCCTTGCTTCTGGCGGAACGCCGGAGGACCATCTCGGTCTCACCCCCGGAGCGTTAATGTCATGCGTAGATCCGAGGTGCAGGAAATGAAAGCCGGCCCAACGACTGAGTGTGCTAAGATATACGTAGACTTGCACTGAATAGGTGTTCTCGTGGATGAGCAGTTTTTAAAGGACCGGGCCCAGATCATTCGCGATCTAGCGGACAAGGCAGACCCATTCACTAGAAAAAGGCTGCTGGACCTAGCGGAACGGTATGACAGACGTATGAGACCGATGGCCTCAGATGACAAAGCGCGGCGAAACTAATTGGTCGTGGAACTGTTCCGACCGATCTGGCGGCTCACCATTGATTGCACGTGGCCGATTTCGTGGTCGACATACATGAGCAACGCTCTGGAGTCCGCCTGAAGAGACCCGACCGCACCTTTTCTTGCTGAGTCGCTCGCCTGAAAGACGCGGAAGCGGCTTATTATATTACGAGGACGTCAATCGCCGGTCTTGCGGAGGCGTCCTCTTCTCGAAATTAGGATGGGTGACCGTGCGCCGGCATTTATCAACAACTGTTCGCCGAGGCTAATGACCCTGTATCTGCGCGAGAACCTACTCGCACCATGCGTTTTTGCGTTCAAAGCCCATTAAATCCTGCAAATCGATCTCTTGCCGGATACAGAAAAAAGGCCGCGCGAACGGTACGCGCGGCCAAGTCAGGGAGGAAACGCCCCAAGGGGCCGCTGAAGGAGCATCGAGATGAGCAGATCGATCACTCACCGAGAACTCCAAGCTTGTGAGAGCATCAGTGTTACGAGATGCTTTTTTATTCATCTCTAGTCCCGCGAAGTGATCGAATACTTGAGTTCTTGCGCGGTTTGGCGGTAATTTTTGTGCATGTCTCGCATCTTTTGTGCAAAGATGATCAACTGGACGCAGCGTGCAGCTCAACGTATCGGTCGGTCTACTGCGATAAGCCCGGATACCTAGGGAGGTCACCGGTTCCCTTCTTTGTTCAGGCGGGATGTCGTTTCGGCGACACTCATCACGAGTTTCGGTGATCTATTACAAGCCTGTACGTGAGGTGCACTGCGAGTTCAGAATCGTGAGCAGCTACAGGCCTATGGGAAGTCAATGTAGCGCATCGATGGCTCGTCGGCATCGGCCGGACCGAGCTGGTCCGAGGCTGACAGGCAAGCCGCAAGCACTGCCGATGTCTGCTCCATGGCCTGCAAATGGCGAAGCGTCACGCGGATATGGCGCGGGCAAAATGGTCGTTTCGGAGTGCGACGGTGGACGGTTCAAGTCCGCAGACGACAGGATGGATGACATGCCGCTCGAAGGCCACGAGATCGGGGTTGCCCGTAACTTTCAAGCAAGTGCCTGGAAGCTGATTCGGCAGTCATGCCTGGATGGGCGTTTTTTGGCCTAGTTGGCCGCGGAACGGATGCAGGGGATAGAGGTGCGCGCAGGTGGGCAACCCTCGGGCACTGGCTATGTCACCGCTAGCGTACGGCGATGCGACAGTAGTTTCGGCAAGATATGGGTGTGACTCGCGATACAGCACATAAGCGCGTGCAGAGTTGGGGCGGGCGCCTACCGAGTTTCCCGGCGTGCTCAACACCGCGGAAATGTGCGTGCCTGCCGAGCGGATGCCGGGCGTGCCGCTGCTCGCCAACATGACCGCCTTCGGCAAGACGCCGTTTCTTTGCGATGGCAGAATTCGAGGTAACTATTCAACGGTGATCTGGCCGGTGTCTGCGCTGCGGGTGGCGAACAAGGGGCAGGAAGATCTGTAAGCTGCGATCGCGCGACCGCCGCACCCACAAGATTGTCGATCGAATCCAGGCGCGCGCCCAACTTTATGCGACGATCGGACCGCACGATGACGAGGCGCTAGACGCTTGCGTTCTCCAGACAATCGCTCCCGAGAAACCGCACAGGTGATTATCGAGAGGTTGACGGAACGGTCCTCTTGCAGGTAATCGGAGGTGTCGAGGTTCTCCGGATCAATCCGGAGCCAAAAGGGAAGCCGGTGCGATGCCGGCGCTGCCCCCGCAACTGTAAGCGGCGAGCCACTGTCCAACAGAAGTCACTGAAGCCACGCGGCTTCGGGAAGGCCGGACAGCGGGCGACGACCCGCGAGCCAGGAGACCTGGCCCGACAATATATTCGTCCACGGGCGGGGTGTCCCGGTGGTGCGCCAAGCAGTTGCCGCTTCGGCGGCTTTTTCTGCACGCGTCCGCCATGGCCTTTGCTCCCAACATGGGGTTGAAGCTATGTCTCTTCTCTCGATTCCTGTCGCTACACTCGGCACGCCGCGCATCGGTCCGCGCCGCGAACTGAAACTAGCGCTCGAGAGCTATTGGGCCGGAAAGTCTGACGAAACGCAGCTTCTTGAGACTGCGGCTGCGCTTCGCGCCGCTAACTGGTCGCGGCAGAAATCGCTCGGCGTAACCGTTATTCCTTCAAACGACTTCTCGCTTTATGACCATGTGCTCGATACCAGCGTGATGGTCGGTGCCATTCCGGAAATTTACGGTTGGAGTGCAGGCCCTGTTTCGCTCAAGACCTACTTTGCGATGGCACGGGGCGCACAGCGCGATGACCATGAGGCGAATTGCGGTCACGCCGAGCACGGCGCGGCAGCGCAGCAGATGACCAAATGGTTCGACACCAATTATCACTACATGGTGCCGGAATTTCACAAGGACCAAACCTTCACGCTTTCCTCTCGCAAGCCGATCGAGGAGTATGAAGAAGCGAAAAGCCAGGGTTATCAGACGCGCCCGGTGCTGGTTGGTCCAGTCACCTTTCTCAAGCTCGGCAAGAGCGCCGATTCTGCATTCGATCCGCTATTGCTCCTCAATAGGCTGCTGCCGGTCTATGTAGATGTTCTCCGCGAACTCACGTTAAGGGGTGCCGAGTGGGTGCAACTGGACGAGCCATGTTTGGTCCTGGACCTCGATGATGCCACACGCGACGGGCTGCGCCGGACCTACACTCATCTGGCCGAGAAGGTTCCCGACCTCAAGATCATGCTCGCTACCTATTTTGGAACGATCGGCGACAACCTGGAAACCGCTTTGACGTTGCCGGTCGCGGGCCTTCACATCGACCTGGTCCGCGCCCCGGAGCAGTTGAGCGCGATTGTCGCCGACGCTCGAAGCGATCTTGTCATCTCCCTCGGCATCGTCGATGGCCGCAATGTCTGGCGTTCGAACCTTCCAGCGGTGCTCGATCGGCTCGAACTTGCCATCGCAAAGCTCGGCAAGGACCGCGTGCAGATTGCACCCTCATGCTCGCTGCTTCATGTCCCGATCGACCTCGAACTCGAGACGGCTCTTGATCCCGATGTGAAAAGCTGGCTTGCTTTCTCCGTCCAGAAGATCGGAGAACTCGCAACGCTGGGGCGCGTCCTGGCTAAAGGATGGAAGGAAGCGGCGGATGTACTTGAGGCCTCGGAAGGCGCTGCTGTCGCGCGCGAAACGTCACCCAACGTTCACAATGCGAACGTCGCCAAGCGAATGGCTGCAATCGATGACAGCATGCGGCGTCGCCACAGTCCTTTCGCCCGGCGCGCCGAAGTTCAGCGCGCGCGGTTCGGATTGCCGACATTTCCCACGACGACGATCGGATCGTTCCCACAGACGGTGGAGGTTCGCAACGCCCGCGCAGCCCATGCGCGGGGAACGATGAGCGACGCACAATACGAGCAGTTTCTCAAGGAGGAGACGGCGCGCGCGGTGCGCTGGCAGGAAGACATTGGTCTCGACGTTCTCGTGCATGGCGAGTTCGAGCGCAATGACATGGTGCAGTATTTCGGTGAGCGGCTGTCCGGCTTCGCATTCACCAAACATGGTTGGGTTCAGTCCTACGGCTCGCGTTATGTTCGGCCGCCCATCCTGTTTGGCGATGTCTCCCGGCCGAAACCCATGGCGATGGAGTGGTGGCGCTTCGCGCAATCGCTCACCAAGAAGCCACTGAAGGCGATGCTGACAGGACCGGTGACGATCCTGAACTGGTCGTTCGTCCGTGATGATATTCCACGGAGCGAAGCATGCCATCAGATCGCGCTCGCGATACGTGACGAGGTGATCGATCTGGAGAAGTCCGGCGCGATGATGATCCAGATTGACGAGGCTGCGCTCCGAGAAGGATTGCCGCTGCGCAAGTCACAATGGAAGACCTACCTCGGCTGGGCAGTAGACAGCTTCCGCATCTGCTCGTCTGGCGTGGCCGACGAGACCCAGATCCACACCCATATGTGTTATTCCGAGTTCAACGACATCATCGATGCGATCGCGGCAATGGATGCCGACGTCATCTCGATCGAGACGTCGCGATCAAAAATGCAACTGCTTGATGCCTTCAAGAGCTACAGATATCCAAACGAGATCGGGCCCGGCGTTTACGACATCCATTCGCCGCGCGTGCCGGACGCAGCCGAGATGAAAAACCTCATTGCGCTGGCGCGGCAGCGACTTTCCGATGCGCAGCTCTGGATCAATCCCGATTGCGGCTTGAAAACGCGCCGATGGGAGGAGATGCGTCCCGCGCTCATCAATATGGTCGCGGCTGCCCGTGAATTGCGGATGGCGTCCTGATCCCGAGGCGGTCGCCGATCTCCGATCTCTTTTTTTCACAGGGAGTCCCGATGCGTTTCTGAATCAAATGCACCCGCTTTGGAAAGGAGGAGCCCTGTTGCGTGAATTTCTCGCTTGTCAGGGCGATGTGGCGTGACGGCGAGAAAACGATCCTGGAGTTCGTCGGAAGCAACGTCCAAACGATCGAGGTGGACGAGGCGCCGGGACGAAATCTCTCGTCCGTCTCAATGGGGTTATTGAGTCGATTGTTGCAGATTTCGGGAACCGGAACCGGCGAAGTGTCGGTCGGTTTGCGAACGGGCGATGCGCATCCGGACCATTGGCATGCTCTCGCCTAGTAGCGTGAGATCAGGCCGGAGAACGGTTTTTGCTCCCTCGTCTCGCGAGCGAACCGTCGTCGTTCGCCTGATACAGGGTGATCTGTTCGCGCTAGAACATCGCTGCGCCTATCACGGCTCAACGCGGCGGAGCTGGCGCACTAAAGCTAATCCTAATTCCGCAAATCACTTGAGGCGAGCAGGTCTGTCGAGTTTAATGATCTGATACGCCGTTAATTAGGTGATTCGGAGAGAAGAACATGCCCCAAGGCAAGGTGAAGATGTTTAAGGACGATAAGGGTTTCGGCTTTATAGCGCCTGATACCGGCGGTGAAGACCTATTCTTCCACGTGAGCAGCTTGTTGCCCGGTGTAACGCCCAAGCAAGGAGACCGCGTCAGCTATGAAATTGGTGTAGACCGCAGGAGCGGACGTAGTCGAGCCGAAAAGGTCGTGATCGGTTGATCATAGAGACTTGGGCTGATTCATTCCCGGCCGCCATACGAAGGCTTTCTTATCATCGCGCGCGTTCCAAAGCGCCTCTAGCTTCTCCCACTCCATGAACCCGCAATCCCGGTCGCCCCGCAATCACGCCTTTTCATCAGGACCGAGCAAGTCATTATTTTTTCGGAAAGGCATTAGCGGTTACCTCGCAAGGAAAGTGGCGAGGTCTCGGCAGGCGGTGCAACATCCAGCTCCTGCTCGTGGACCAAGCGGGCGGAGACGGCGATCGCGTTCAATTGCGATGTCCCATCGGCTGCGCTCCCGCTACCTCAAGCCGGTCGCATGCAACATCCAATCGGGAACGCCATGCATCTCGCGAAAACTTTTGGTTCGGCGACATCTATAGCCTGCGCATTGTTTTGGCCTCACGACCGGCATCACTTGATCTTTGTCAACACGCCGGAACGCTTCAGGTTGGAGCGACTGCTTATTCACATCGGCCAACCTGACTCGACTTGGCTTCGCGATATGAGGCCGATCAGATATCGATGTTGCGCAGGCGCTGGCGGTTGCGCAGCACGATCTGGCGGGCACCGGAAAAGCCCAGCACGCCTTCGTCGCTAAATTGCGACAGGGCACGTGACACCGTTTCCAGCGTAAGCCCGAGATAATCGCCGATGTCGCGGCGGCACATCGGGAGCGCCATCGTGCCGGCCACCGTAAGGCGGCGATCCATCTCCAGGAGGAAGTTGGCGACTCGTTCGATCGCGCTTTTGCGACCAAGCAGCAGGATGTGCTCCTCGGCGCGCTTGAGGTCATCAGCCGTTATGGTCCAGAGCTTGTGGGCGACCCGGACGTCGGTGCCGGCCGCCTGTTCGAGGCTGCGGCGCTTCACCAGGCGCACGGTGCTGTCGATGATGGCTTCGGCGGCCAGGCGGTGCTTGGTGCCGGACTCCAGCCCGAACACGTCGCCAGGCAAATGGAACGCGCCGATCTGACGACGTCCGTCGGACAGCAGCTTGTAGGTGCGCACCGCGCCGCGAACGACCTGGTAAACATACTCCGCCGCCTCGTCCTCACCGTAGATTTCCTCGTCCTTGCTGTAGGTGAACTCCGTGGCGATCAGGCCAGCATGGCCTGTGAGGCCGAAAAGCGGTTCGACAGGCCCAAAGGCGCCGGGAGCGGCTCGGTTGACGTTGAGGGACGGGGCGATCGATCGGGTGAGCATGAGCCATCTCCTGTGCAGCGGATGGCGAATTGGTAAGTGGAACGAAACGGCTGGGAAATTTCGTTCCATGCCTTAAGGGCAATGCCTTAAGTAGAATCCCGGAGCTGTGCCGGTTTTCAGGACGCCGAGGGCAGCTCCGTGTTGATCGCGTCCCAGATATGGGAGGAAAGGCTGTCCTCGACATGCGGCTTGACCAACACATGGCGAATACCGGCAACTGCTGCTTTAGCCGGAATGGACGCGTCGGGGTGACCGGTGATCAGGATGATCGGCGTATCGATATCGCGCCGGCGCAAGAGACTGGCAAGGTCGATGCCGCTCATGCCCGGCATCTTGTAGTCGATCACGAAGCAGTCGGCGCCGCTCATAGTCATGGCGTTCAGGAGCGCCTCGCCGCTGCGGAAAGTGCGTACACAAAAACCGTCGGCTTCCAGGAGAAAGCGCAGCGATCCGAGCACGTCGGTGTCATCATCGACGACGTAGACAAGGGGCGTTCTGTTAAGTGAGGGCACCACAGGTTTATGCGGCTTTCTGATCAGCGATGCGGTCGATCAGAGCATCCATAAGATCGTCCTGCGGGGCCGACTTGATCCAGCTCAATCTTTAAGCGCCTCGGCTCTCATGGCGAGGCGGACGAGTTCCGAAAGATTCGAAGCCTGCATCTTGGTCATCACGTTGGCTCGGTAGACCTCGATGGTGCGCGGGCTGATATTGTAGTCGCGTGCGATCATCTTATTGGACAGGCCAGCCACCAATCCCTCCATCACCTGCCGCTCGCGCGGGCTCAGCGAGGCGACCCGCGCGGCGATGTCCTGCGTCATTGCCTCGTCGCGGGCGCCGGCTTCAGCCTGCCGGAGCGCGGCGTCGATCATCGCAACCAGGCGGTCATCCTCGAACGGCTTCTCCAGGAAATCGACCGCACCGAGTTTCATCGCCTCGACGGCGAGGGGGACATCGCCATGGCCGGTCATGATGATGACGGCCAAGGAGGCGCGGCTCACCTTCAGGCGCTTTAGCAACTCGACGCCATCGATGCCGGGCATACGGACATCCGAGACCACACAGCCGAATTCGATGCTGGAAAGGTGATCGAGGAATTTCTGCGCCGTCTCGAACAGACTGACCTCAAAATCCGCGGAATCGAGCAAGAAGTGCAGCGAGTCACGCATCGCCTCATCATCGTCGATGACGTAGACATTTCCTCTAGTTGCCATCTGTCAAACTCTCGTTGGGTGCAGCCGGCAGGGTGAAGCGAAACGTCGCGCCGAATGCGTGATTGGATTCGGCCCACATCCTGCCGCCATGGGCCTCGATGATGGAGCGGCTGATCGACAGCCCGACCCCCATGCCGGTTTCTTTGGTCGTAAAGAAGGTCTGGAACAGGTGCTTCTCCACATTTTCGGGGAATCCGTGACCGGTGTCGAACACCGAGACTTCTGTCATATCCTCGTCGATCGGCCGGTTAGAGACGATGAGCTCGCGCCGTGCGGACTGGGCCATGGCTTCCAGCGCGTTACGAAACAGGTTGACCAGCACCTGCTGGATCTGAACGCGGTCGACCAGGACATGGTCATGCTGCGGGTCCAAGTTGAAGCGGATCCGCACGTCCTGTTCGCGCGCACCGGCCAGGCCAAGCGCGCCGGCTTCTTCAATCATCTTCGAAAGGCTCTCGATGCGCCTTTCGGATTCGCCGCGGGCGACGAAATCGCGCAGCCGCCGGATGATCTGCCCGGCGCGGATCGCCTGTTCCGCCGCGCGATCCATCGCGTTCTCGATTCTTGCGCGGTTCGGATCGGGGCTCGTGGCAAGCAGCCGGCGCGAGCCCTTCACGTAGTTGCTGATGGCAGCAAGCGGCTGGTTAAGCTCATGTGCCAATGCAGAACCCATCTCTCCCATCGCGCTCAGCCGTGACATGTGGACGAGCTCCGACTGCAATTCCTGCAGCCGCGCCTGGGTCTGCTGATGCTCGGTGAGGTCACGGACGAAGCCGGTAAAATAGGGCATGCCGCCGGATTGCATCTCGCCGATCGACAGGTGCATCGGGAAGGTGGTACCGTCCTTTCGCTGACCAGTGACGATGCGGCCGATGCCGATGATGTGCCGTTCGCCGGTGGCGACGTATCGCGCCATATAGCCGTCATGGCGTGAACGGTCGGGCTCGGGCATCAGGATGCTGACATTCTGCCCGATTACCTCGTTCTGGAGGTAGCCGAACTGGCGTTCCGCCGCGCTCGAGAAGAACTGCATGATGCCGCGGCTGTTGATGACGATCATCGCGTCCGGGATGGTCTCCAGTATCAATTGCAGGTGCCGTTCGCGCGTGCGCAGGTCCTCCTCGAGCCGCTTCTCCTCGTCGAGGTCGAGCACGACGCCGGAAAGGTGGGACGGAATGCCATCCTTGTCCCTGATGACGCTGCCGCGGGCGCGGACCCAATGGGTGCCGCCGTCCTCGGGTCTTAATCGGTAGGAGAGGTCAAACGAGGCACCGGTCTCGAGGGAACGGGAGATCGCCTGCTCGGTTCGCTCGCGGTCCTCAGGCTCGAGCAGCGAAAGGAACAGATCGTAGCTGACCGCAGCGGCATTGGAAACGCCGAAGAGTTTTCGCGCGGTATTCGACCAGAACAACTCCCTGGTCGACAGATCGATATCCCAGCCGCCTATGCCAGCGCCGTCGGCACCCAGCCGAAAGCGCTGATCGTGGCTGCCGTCGTCACACGGGAAGGGCCCTATGCCGCTCAATTGTTCTTTTCCAATTCCGGAGCGTGGATTCGGTTGAGATTTTCCCGATTATGGGCCGAATGCCCGGCCTCACTCAAGGGCGAGAAAATGTGTACGATCGCGCTGATTTCATCCGTTTGACCTCGCTCAATGTGCGCGGCCGCCCCGCGTGCTTGAAGTGGCGCCGTCGACAGCGAGGATTTCGCCTTGTACAAGTTTCTCGAGCAGACGGTTGCCAAATACATGACGCGCGAGCCTAGGACGGTTGCGTGCGATATGACGATGTGTGAACTCGGCGATCTCTTCGAGAAGCAAGATTTCAACGCCTATCCGGTCATGGACGAATCGCAAGTGGTCGGCGTCATCTCGAAGTTTGACTACCTGTCCTGCTTCGTTTTCACGCCGGCGCGCATCATCCCGCGCTACCGCGACCTGATGCAGCGGGCCGCTGTTGATCTGATGACAGCGGAATTCATTTATGTCGCTCCCGAAACTAGGCTGACCCGCGTGCTGGAGCTGATGGTCAACCACCGACTCCGCAGCATGCCAGTGCTCGACAACGAGCAGCGGCTTGCCGGCATTATTTCGCGGAAGGACGTGATGCGGGCGCTGCAGGATTGTGCCGCGGCGGACGCTGACCGAGTCTGATCGCAGCAGTGCCGCGTATGACCGGCAGTCGCTTGAGGTCAATGAGTTGAGCAGCGTTCGGATCGGGCGCGCCATCCTCCGAACTATCCCGGCGGCGAATGTGGGCCATTCGGATTGTCGTCTTGAACTGCGACGTGTGGTGGAGCATTGGTTCGTTTACGGGTCTATAGCGGCGTTCCCTCTCCGGGGGCCAGGAGTTCAGTCGATTCCGAGCAACGCAGCCAAACGTTAGCGCACTCCGGTGAGCACGAATCGGGTGCTCGCCAGGCATGCTTGATCGGTCGTTTCTCCCAAGAGGTGCTGCGCTGTCGATCATCCAGTACAACACCAGGGTGACTGGAGCCACCGGTAGCATGGCCTCGAAAGGATAGTCGCGCACTGGCTGGTGACTCCAACACGAAATCCGAGATTGGATTGATCCGGACATTCCAAACCAACACAAGTTCCACAATTCGGATTGGTGAGGTGGAAGGGCACCTCCGATTTCCTTGCTCCTCGCGGACCCGGCAGGGCGGCGACCCGATCAGACCGTCGATCGAGGCATATTCGCCGGGAGCGAACGCTCATCCTCGAATGAATCGGACTTCGTGGGGGCCGGCGGAGTGAGGAATCATAGTGCAACACCAGCCGGCTCCTTGACGGCGAACGAGTTGGCCGAGCGCGTTTGCCAACGATCACATGGCCCGTGCCCTCACCGCCTTCGGGGTGACCCGGCTGTTGCCCAGGCTCCAGCCGGATGTTGCGAAAACTGCGATGGGAGGGAGGATCAAGGATCGGCTTCAGGGAGGGTTTCTTCGTGGCGATCTTGCTCTGTTCAACAGGCAGCTTAAGTGGGATCTTTAGTGGGAGCTGGCTAGCTGCGGGCTTGGTCAGGCCTTGATAATGATGCTGACCAGCGGCACGAGCAGGCTGACCGTCCGTTCAAGGGATGGTGCAGCAGGCCCGAGACCCGCGATAGCGGGGCGCCTCGATCTGGAGCGCGACAAGGGAGGTGCCGTGGATCTCAGGCAAGCTCGAGCTCGCGCCCTTAACGACCTCCGCGGGGCGCGGAACGACGCAGCTTCAGGGCTCCGGCGATTGATCTGCATCAACAACATCTCATCCCTACGGACGCTACACTGCATCGACCCGCAGGGAAACGCGCCCATGAGGCGCCTGCAGACTGCAATCGGAGGGACGTGTGAAAATTTCGGTTTTGGGGGAAGGAATGCATTGTCGATCGTGTCACGATTGCACGGCGAGGGGCTTTGCCATCTGCGCAGCGCTCGACGAGACCGAATTGCGCGAATTGGCGCAGCTGTCGCGGCATGTTCGTTTCGAATCAGGCGCCACCGTGTTCGCACAGGCAAACATAGCAACGTCGTTCTTCAGCGTGCATGCGGGTACCCTGCGCCTCTACAAGCTGTTGCCGGACAGTCGGCGGCAGATCGTCGGTTTTGCATTGCCAGGCGATTTCCTCGGGCTCCCCGGCTTGCCGCACCACGAATTCTCCGCTGACGCGGTCGGCCGTGTCACGCTGTGTCAGTTCCCCAAGGAGTCATTTGCGACATTCGCCGAGAAACGGCCGCAGTTGCTGCGCCGCATGGTCGAATTGGCGGGCCACGAGCTGGCCCGGGCACAGGAACATATGGTCTTGCTCGGACGGCGCTCCGCCGAAGAGAAGATAGCGAGCTTCCTGATCGGCTGGCGCGACCGACTGAGTGGAATTGGACGTGGCGGAGAAATTCTGCCGCTGCCGATGAAAAGGCTGGACATCGCGGATCATCTGGGACTCACCATCGAGACGGTGAGCCGTACCTTCTCGAAGCTCGAACGCGATGGTGTGATCCAAATCTTTGCGAGTGGCGTCGTCCTGTTGGATACCCCGCGCGCCGAAGCGTTGTCTGCGGGCGTAAGTTGAAGCGCGTCGCGTAGGGTTCTTTTGTCCTGGTTTGATCAAGGTCAAAGACGTCTCTGTTGAAACGGCGATATATTCGCATCAGCTTCAATGGAGGTCGTCATGCCCGCCGATGCGCTCTTGGTTTCAGCAGCCGTCATCTCGGTCTTCATGATTTTCGCCGCTGCTCTTGCTTGGGCCAGTGTCCAATCACCAAGGTCGCATCAGGCAACACCGGGAGCGCGCAAGCGTCGTCCATTCTGATTCCGTCAGGCAGCTGCTGGAGCTGGTGCAAAACGCTCGCCGGTCGCAGGGGTAGCTGATCGGGTTGATCTCAATCAAGGACAACACAGCGAGACCCGGGCTGACGGGGCAGGCATCCATGCAAAGAGAATCACACATGCAGCAATCTCAATGCACGAAATGGATGACCCACGGCGAAGCCGGGCTGATGCTATTCTTCTCGATGGCAGCCTTCGTCTGCGCGTTCGCAGCCGCCAAGGCGCTGGACGCGCCGTTCGCGTTTCATGCTTCGCTCACTGCAGTGGCAAGCGGCGTCGCCTCCTTCGCCATCATGAATCGGTATCTCGACCGCCCCGCGTCGCTGCCGCCGGAGGAGATCAACGGGAAGCCGAACTATAATGTCGGTCCGATCAAGTTTGCTTCCTTCATGGCGATGTTCTGGGGCATCGCCGGGTTCGCCGTCGGGCTCTTGATCGCATCCCAGCTGGCCTGGCCGGCGCTGAACCTCGATCTACCGTGGACCAGCTTCGGCCGGCTCCGGCCGCTGCACACCTCGGCGGTGATCTTCGCCTTCGGCGGCAACGTGCTGATCGCGACCTCGTTCTATGTGGTGCAGCGGACCTGCCGGACGCGGCTCGTGGGCGATCTCGCGCCATGGTTCGTCGTGCTCGGCTACAATTTCTTCATTTTGATCGCGGGCACCGGCTATCTACTTGGCGTAACGCAATCCAAGGAATATGCCGAGCCCGAATGGTACGCCGATCTGTGGCTGACGATCGTCTGGGTCGTCTATCTCGTCGTGTTCGTGATGACGCTGGTGAAGCGCAAGGAACCGCACATCTTCGTCGCCAACTGGTTTTATCTCGCCTTCATCGTCACCATCGCCGTGCTACATCTCGGCAATAACCCGGCGCTGCCGGTCTCGGTGTTCGGCTCGAAGTCCTACATCGCCTGGGGCGGCGTGCAGGATGCGATGTTCCAGTGGTGGTACGGGCATAACGCAGTCGGCTTCTTCCTGACGGCCGGCTTCCTCGCCATCATGTACTACTTCATCCCGAAACGCGCCGAGCGGCCGGTCTATTCCTATCGACTGTCGATCATTCACTTCTGGGCCCTGATCTTTCTCTACATCTGGGCCGGCCCGCACCATCTGCACTACACGGCGCTGCCGGATTGGGCGCAGACGCTCGGCATGACCTTCTCGATCATGCTGTGGATGCCGTCCTGGGGCGGCATGATCAACGGCCTGATGACGCTGTCCGGCGCCTGGGACAAGCTCCGTACGGATCCCGTGCTGCGCATGCTGGTGGTGTCGGTCGCCTTCTACGGCATGTCGACCTTCGAAGGGCCAATGATGTCGATTAAGGTCGTGAACTCGCTCAGCCACTATACCGACTGGACCATCGGCCATGTGCATTCCGGCGCGCTGGGCTGGGTCGGCTTCGTTTCCTTTGGCGCGCTGTACTGCCTGATTCCCTGGCTATGGGATCGCAAGGGTCTCTACAGCTTGAAGTTGGTCAACTGGCACTTCTGGACCGCCAGCATCGGCATCGTGCTCTACATCTCCGCGATGTGGGTCTCCGGAATTCTGCAGGGCCTGATGTGGCGCGCCTACACCTCGCTCGGCTTTCTCGAATATTCTTTCCTCGAGACGGTTGAAGCGATGCACCCGTTCTACGTTATCCGTGCCGCCGGCGGCGCGCTGTTCCTGATTGGCGCGCTGATCATGGCCTATAATCTATGGATGACGGTGCGGGCAAGCGAGGCGGATATCGGCACAGAGCTGGCGTTGCAGGCGGCGGAATAAGGAGCGATCGGATGTCCTTCTGGACCCGCCATCAAATCTTCGAGAAGAACTCGGTCATCCTGATCGCGGGCATTCTGGTTGTGATTGCGATCGGCGGCCTGGTCGAGATCACGCCGCTGTTCTACCTGAAAAGCACGATCGAGGTGGTCGATGGCGTCAGGCCCTACACACCGCTCGAACTAGCTGGCCGCAATATCTATGTCCGCGAGGGCTGCTATCTCTGCCACTCGCAGATGGTCCGGCCGCTCCGCGATGAGGTTGAGCGCTATGGCCACTTCTCGCTGGCTGCCGAGAGCATGTACGACCATCCATTCCAGTGGGGTTCGAAGCGCACTGGGCCGGATCTCGCGCGGGTCGGCGCAAAGTATTCCGATGAGTGGCACGTCACTCACCTAACCAATCCGCGCGCCATTGTGCCGCAGTCGGTGATGCCGGGCTATCCGTTCCTCGCCCAGACCGAGGTCGACACCGCTGTTGTCGCCGATAACCTCAAGGCCAGCCGCGTCGTTGGCGTGCCGTATTCGGACGAGCAAATCAGGAACGCGGTCGCCGACCTGAAGGCGCAGGCCGATCCGGACAATGTCGGCACCGATGCGTTCGCGAAGCGCTATCCAAAAGCTGTGATCCGCAATTTCGACAGCAAGGCCGGTGCGCCGACCGAGATGGATGCGCTGGTCGCATATCTGCAAATGCTCGGCACGCTGATCGACTTCAAGCTCTACAACGAAAAGGCCAATCTTCGCTGAGAGGCAGGACGATGAAAGCAATCTTGACCGTGCACAACATCGCGTCGGACCTCGTCACCAGCGTATGGACGCCGATCTTCGTCGGCCTGTTCATTGCGATCGTGATCTACGCGCTTTGGCCGTGCAACCAGGCGGCTTTCGACCAGGCATCTCGGATGCCGTTGCGGGAGGACTGAGAGGTCATGGCGGAAAGCGAACTCGACAAGGTTTCCGGCAAGACCACCACCGGTCACCAGTGGGACGGCATCAAGGAACTCAATACACCGCTGCCGCGCTGGTGGCTGATCACCTTCTACGCCACCATACTGTGGGCGATTGGCTATTGGGTTGTGTACCCGGCCTGGCCGCTTCTGTGGAGCTATACCAGGGGCGCGCTCAACTATTCGACCCGCGCCGCGGTCGCCGTCGAGCTTGCCAATCTGGAAAAGATCCGCGGCGACAAGATGATTGCGCTGGGTGCGGCTTCGCTCGCCGATATCGAAAAGGATCCGGCGCTGTTGGCGCTGGCGCGCGCTCGCGGCAAGGCCGCGTTCGGCGACAATTGCGCGCCTTGCCACGGCTCGGGCGGCGCCGGCGCAAAAGGCTATCCCAACCTGAACGACGACGACTGGTTGTGGGGCGGCTCGCTCGACCAGATCGTGCAGACCATCCAGTTCGGCGCGCGCTCGGGTCACACCAAAACCCATGAGGGCGCAATGCTCGCCTTCGGCAAGGATGGCATCTTGAAGCGGGACGAGATTGGCACGGTCGCCAACTATGTGCGCTCGCTCTCGGGCTTGTCGACGCGCCAGGGTTACGATGTCGCCGCCGGCGCAAAAATTTTTGCCGAGAATTGCACGAGCTGCCATGGTGAGGCGGGCAATGGCAACCAGGAGCTCGGCGCGCCAAATCTCACTGACAAGATCTGGCTCTACGGATCGGAGGAGGCGACCCTGATTGAGACCATCACGAATGGTCGGGCCGGCGTGATGCCGGCGTGGGTGGGCCGGCTTGATCCGTCCACCATCAAGGCGCTGGCGGTCTACGTCCACACGCTCGGCGGCGGCAAGTAGCGGAGCAAAGGGAAGCGGCGTTGGGTTTGCGCTGGATCAACCCGGCAGAGAGGAGGAGACTAGGAGAGCGCGGGCCCATGAACAAGATCGTCCAAATAAACCCCGACCAAGTCGAAGATGTTGGGTCGCTTTACGCGGCCCGCAAGAAGGTCTACCCGCAGAGTGTTTTCGGGACTTTCCGTCGGATTAAATGGGGCCTGATGGCGTTCTGCCTGGGCGTCTACTACTTGTTGCCTTTCGTGCGCTGGAATCGCGGCCTTGGCGCCCCAGATCAGGCGGTGCTGATCGATCTGCCGAACAGTCGCTTCTATTTCTTTTTTATCGAGCTGTGGCCGCAGGAGGTCTATTACTTCACCGGCCTCCTCATCATCGCCGCGCTCACACTATTCCTGATGAATTCGGTCGGCGGCCGCATCTGGTGCGGCTATCTCTGCCCGCAAACGGTCTGGACCGACCTGTTCTATGCGGTAGAGCGCCTGATCGAGGGCGACCGGCGCGAGCGCATGAGGAAGGCGGCTTCCGCCGATCCCCTAAAACTCGAGCGCATCTCCGAAATCATGCTTAAGCATTCGAACTGGCTCTTGATCGCCTGGTGGACGGGCGGCGCCTGGGTGCTCTATTTCACCGACGCGCCGACGCTGGTGAAGGAGCTCGTCACCTTCCAGGCGCCGGCGATCGCCTATATCTGGATCGCAATCCTCACCGCGACGACCTATCTGCTCGCTGGCTTCATGCGCGAGCAGGTCTGCGTCTACATGTGCCCCTGGCCACGTATCCAGGCGGCGCTGACCGACGAGTGGGCGCTGAACGTCACCTATCGCTACGACCGCGGCGAAAAGCGCAGGTCGGTAAAGAAGGCGAACGAGCTGCGGGCGCTCGGCCTGCCTGCCGGCGACTGCGTCAATTGCTATCAATGCGTGGCGGCCTGCCCGACCGGCATCGATATCCGCAATGGCCCGCAGATCGATTGCATCCAGTGCGGCCTGTGCATCGACGCATGCGACAACGTGATGAAGAAGATCGGTCGGCCGACTCGGCTGATCGGCTACGACAATGACATTAACATCCAGCGCCGAATGGCCGGAAAGCCGCCGATCTACGGTATCGTGCGGCCACGCACGATCATCTACACCGCGCTGATCGCACTCGTCGGTGGGATCATGCTGTATGCGCTGCTCACCCGTTCGCTGCTCGACATCAACGTGCTGCACGATCGCAACCCGGTTGCGGTGAAGCTCAGCGACGGCTCGATCCGCAACGCCTACACGGTCCGGTTCCTCAACAAGCGCGGTTTTGACCGCGTGGTGACGATCGACGTCGATGGTCCGCCGTATGCTGTGCTGCACGTCGTGGGCGACGATTCGATTACACCTGATAGGCCGATGGTCGTGCTAGGACGCGACAGCACCACGGAATTGCGCGTGCTGGTGACCGCCCCATCTGAGAAGAACCCCGAAAGATCGATCCCGATCAAATTCCGGATCACCGATATCGGTCTAGGTGAGGTCGCTTTCGCGATCGACAATTTCGTCTTGCCATGAGAACAAGTGGAGCTGTCGTGAACAGAGCCAGTGCATCGCCAAAGCCGCTCACCGGCAGCAAGGTGCTTTTCATGCTGCTTGCGTTCTTTGGCGTCGTCATCGGCGTCAACCTCACCATGATAAGGCTTGCTTCCATGACGCTGCCCGGCACCGACGTCGACAGCGCCTATGCGGCGAGCCTTGCCTATGAGAAGGAGATCGCCGCCGCACGCGAGCAGGAAGCACGCAGCTGGAAGGTGGACGCGCATCTTGCGCGTAGTGCGGACGGCGACACGGCGCTGGAAGTCAAGGCACGCGACGGGAGCGGAAAGGCGCTGACCGGACTGAAATTCACCGGTCGCCTGGAGCGGCCGACCGACCGGCGGGCGGACCGGGTGATCGCGCTGTCGGAGGTGACGGGCGGCATTTATCGGGGCAGCGGCGGCGCCGTCGGACCGGGACAATGGAATCTGGTGCTGGAAAGCGAAGCCGACGGCCGGCGTCTATTCATGTCTAGGAACCGCGTGGTACTGAACTAAGGGAAATCTTCATGCAGGCGACGCGGGACTTTTCGCACTATGTCAAGCATCTCGGCTCCGGACTGGCGCATATTGATCTCGCGGTCGAAGGCGTCGGTTGCGCCAGCTGCATCTCGAAGATCGAGCGTGGCCTTTCAGCCATCCCGGACGTGACGCTGGCGCGCGTCAACCTGACCGACCGCCGTGTCGCGCTGGAGTGGAAGGAGGGCGCACTCGATCCGGCGCGCTTCATTGATCGCCTGGCCGAGCTCGGCTACAAGGCCTATCCGTTCGAGGCTGTCACCGCCGAAGCAGTAGAGGCCGAGAACTCCCGCTTCCTGCTGCGCTGCCTGGGTGTTGCGGCATTCGCGACCATGAACGTCATGATGCTGTCGATCCCGGTGTGGTCCGGCAATGTCAGCGATATGCTGCCGGAGCAGCGAGAGTTCTTCCACTGGATCTCGGCGCTGATCGCGCTGCCCGCGGCGGCCTATGCCGGCCAGCCTTTCTTTCGCTCGGCGTTCAACGCGCTGCGCACTGGCAACGTCAACATGGATGTGCCGATCAGCATCGGCGTGATCCTGGCGCTTGCGACCTCGATCGTCGAGACAATCGGCCATGCCGAGCACGCCTATTTCGACGCGGCGATCATGCTGCTCACCTTCCTCCTGATCGGGCGCTATCTCGACCAGAACATGCGGCGGCGAACCCGCGCGGTGGCCGGCAATCTCGCCGCGCTGAAGGCCGAGACGGCGACCAAATTTGTCGGTCCAGACGAGATATCCGTGGTGCCGGCCGCGGCGGTCATGGCCGGCGACATTGTGCTGCTGCGGCCGGGCGAGCGTTCGGCGATAGATGGCACGGTCGTCGACGGCAGGTCGGAGATCGACCAGAGTTTGATCACGGGTGAAACGCTGCACGCGGCGGTCGAGCCGGGCAGCGAGGTCTATGCCGGCTCGCTCAACATCTCCGGCTCCTTGCGCATCCGTGTCTCGGCCGCTTCCGAAGGCACCCTGCTTGCGGAAATCCAGCGGCTGCTTGACCATGCCGTGCAGGTGCGCTCGCGCTATGTGCAGCTCGCCGACCGTGCCTCGCGCCTCTACGCACCGGTGGTCCATGCGACCGCTTTCCTGACCATGATCGGCTGGTTGATCGCCGGCGCCAGCGTCCATAACGCCATTATCACCGCGATCGCCGTTCTGATCATCACTTGTCCCTGTGCGCTGGGGCTTGCGATCCCGACGGTACAGACAGTGGCGTCGGGCGCGATGTTTCGCGCTGGCGTGCTGCTCAATTCGGGTGATGCCATCGAGCGCGTCGCTGAGGTCGACCGTATCATCTTCGACAAGACGGGAACGCTGACGTTACCTGAGCTCGATGTGGTGAACGCGGCGGCCGTGCCCGCCGATGTGTTCGACCTCGCAGGCCGGCTTGCGCTGGCGAGCCATCACCCCGTCGCCGCTGCGCTGGCGCGCGCGGCCGGCGCGAAATCGCCGCTGCCCGGGATCACGGAACAGCCGGGGCAGGGCGTTCGCGGCATTCTTAAAGGTGAAGAGGTGAGGCTTGGAAGTCCGACTTTCTGCAAGGCCGATGATCTCGCGAACGAAATCCTAAGCCGCGATCCCGAGGCTTCCGTCGTTGCGTTCGCGCGTGGCGAAAAACGTTATGTGTTCGCGGTATGCCAGAGCCTGCGGCCGGACGCGCGCGCGGTCATCGCGGCGCTGCGGAAGCGTGGTGTGGCGGTAGAGATTGTTTCCGGTGACCGCGAGCCGGCCGTGCGCGCCGCGGCTGAGATGCTTCAAATCCCCGAATGGCGCGCCGGCGTCACGCCCGCCGACAAGATCGCTCGGATCGAGGAGCTGAAGCGGCAGGGTTTTAAAGTCATGATGGTCGGCGATGGGCTCAACGATGCGCCGTCGCTGGCGGCGGCGCATGTCTCGATGTCGCCGATCTCGGCGGCGCATTTGAGCCAGGCGACAGCCGATCTCGTCTTCCTCGGCAACCGCCTTGCGCCGGTGATTGCCGCGGTAGACCATTCGCGGAAAGCGTTGCGCCTGATGCGGCAGAACCTCTATCTCGCGGTCGGCTACAATTTCCTCGCAGTGCCGATCGCCATTCTGGGCTTCGTGACGCCTTTGATCGCGGCTGCCGCGATGTCGGGCTCCTCGATCCTGGTGATGCTGAATGCGCTGCGAGCGCGACCTGTCCCGCAGGAGAATCTGTGATGGAGGTGATCGTGTTCCTGGTGCCGCTGGCGCTCTTGCTCGGCCTGTTCGGGCTCCTCGGATTTCTGTGGTCGCTCAAGAACGGCCAATATGACGATCTCGAGGGAGCCGCCTGGCGCGCGATTTCTGACGACGACCAAACGCCGGCTCCGCGCCGCGTCGAGCTGAGGTCGGAATCGCAACCGTAACGCCTCGTCGTTGCGCGTCCCGGGATGCGCCAATTTTGATCTCACGCAATACGGTCGGCTATTTCGCCCCGCATACTTGACGTGCTCAAACCGTACCGGGAGGGTACTATGGCATCGGCTATAAGAACGGAATCGATCGGAGGTAGGCTCATGGGCAGGTTTTCGGAGTGGCTCGGCCGGCTCCGTGATACCGCCGACCTCCGCGCTCTTGGAGCCGCCGAGCTCGATTGCATCGCGCGCGACCTTCGCGTCTCACCGACCGAGCTCGAAACCCTCACTTACCGTGGGCGGCGCCGCGCTGATGAGCTGTCGGGACTACTCAAGGTGCTTGGCATCGACGAGACGGCCATTGCGCGCAAGGAGCCGGGCATGCTGCGCGACATGACGCTGGTATGTGCACTGTGCGCCGAAAAGACCCGATGCAACCGCGAGATAGAGGCGGAAACAACGGCGCAGCACCTTCATGAATACTGCGCCAACAGCTACACGATCGATGCGCTCCGGACGAAGCCAAAGCCAGGTGCGATGGATCTCGTTCGTGGTCCGAGCTGCTGCTGACAAGCTACAAATGGTCTAAGGGCCTCACGGTCTTTAAACCGCGCGACTGTGCACGCCTGTTGACCGCAAGAGGTGGGCATCAAACGCTGAGGCGACGCTACGCACCAGGAATTCCGATCCTTCGCTGACGGTTAGCCGACCTTGAGACATTGTCGCGACTCCGTCTGCTAAAAGCCGGTCGATGCGCGCGCGATCGACGACTGCTGTCCGTGGATCCCGACGATGGATGCGGGATATCTGCTCCAGGTCAACGGTCAAATCGCACATGATCCGCTCGATGATGTCAGCGCGGAAAAGATCATCCTCGGTGAAAGCATAACCCTTCACCGTGGCTAGCCGGCCCTCCGCGATGCGGTTCAGGTAGTCGCGGATGGCCACCACGTTTTGGACAAAGCCGTGGGGCATCCGACCGATCGCGCTCGCCCCGAGGCCGATGAGTGTGTCAGCGCCGTCATCGGTGTAGCCCTGGAATTGCGCCGCAATCGGCCATCGCGCTGCGCCGTCGCGAGCGCATCGTCTGGGAGCGCGAAATGATCCAATCCGATGCGCACATACCCCGCGTCCTGAAGGGCCTCTGCGATGGTCTCGGACTGCACGTGTCGCGCGACGCTGTCAGGTAAGCTCTCCTCCGCGATCTTGCGCTGATGCTTCTTGAATGAGGGGACGTGCGCGTAGCCGAAAACCGAAAGCCGGTCGGGGCGTAATTCGACGCACTTGGCAATGCTGTCTAGACAAGAGCTTACCGTCTGAAAAGGGAGACCATAGAGAAGGTCGAAGTTGATCCCCCGCACACCTGCCCGGCGAAGCCTTTCGACTGCAGCTGCCGTCTGCTCGAAGCTTTGCAATCGATTTATTGTGCGCTGCACTCTTCGGTCGAAGCTCTGAACTCCGAGGCTCGCGCGGGTGACCCCGCAGTATTTAAAAGCCTGCGTCAGGTCATTGGTCAGAGTTCGCGGATCGACCTCAACGGCAATCTCGGCATCCGGAGTTACGAAAAAGATATAGCGCAAGGCGTCAGCGAGATCGACGAGCAGTTGCGGAGCCATGATGGTCGGAGTGCCCCCGCCGAAGTGCAGATGCGCGACCGGCAGGCTTTTCTCTATCGTGTCCGCGATTAGTTGCGCCTCCCGACGCAAAGCTGCGACGAACGCGGCGATCGGCTCGTCGTGCGTGGCCACCGATGTATGGCATCCGCAGTACCAGCACATTGAGCGACAGAAAGGTATGTGAAAATAGAGCGAGACGGGTCGGTGGACCGAAACCGATCTGAGCCAATGCCGATACACCTTCTCGCCGATTGCAGAAGAGAAGTGCGGGGCTGTTGGATAGCTGGTGTACCGGGGGAGCTTGTCTTGCCCGTAGATGTCAGCCAAATCCGATCGCATATTCGAGTTCCCCTCCCATTCCTAGCCACATAACAGCCTTGGCGCCGACTGGACTTTGCGCTGGGTCAACTGGATTCCGAATTAGCGGGCCGCTTCGGGCCCCGCTTGCCGCGGAGCTTCCACTGCACCCGACCTGCAAAGTCAATTCGCTATGATCGCTAAGCGTGCCGTCCTCATTCATCACCGCAGGCTGCTGATGTGACAGCGCAGCATGATATTGGCGGCATCCATGATGGATATATGTGAGATCTCTCTCTCTCTCTCTCTCTCTCTCTCTCTCTCTCTGGTATCGGAAGCAACCATTAGTAGAAGGTGGGTGGGACATCAGCTCGGCAAGGTCATGGACTGAAGCATTGCTCGCGTGACAGCGCCGAGCACGGTTTCCTTGAGGCGCGAATGCCCGTAGCCGCCGGACGGATTCAACATGGCAGCGCGATCCCAATTGTTGACCCACATCAAAGCCGCCGGCCTTTCTTGCGTTATTTGGCAAAGATGCAGGTCACGAAGACAGGAGAGAGATTGGCATGGCACGCATTGCATTGGATACGGGCAGCATCCGGGGCATCGGCGCCGTAGTTGCCCGGGGACTTCAATCCGCGGGCCACCGCGTGGCCGTCACCTGTGCCGGCAGCACCACAGCCGCCGGATTGCCAATGCGAAGCTCGATATGGTGAGGCTGCAGCGGACGCTGAGCTTCATCGTCTTTATGGTTACCCACGACGTCAACAGCCTCCATGCGGTCTGCGACCGTGTCGCGGCGCTGGTCGACGGCAGGATTGCCGCGCTCGGCCCGCTGCAGTCAGTGCTGGCGTCCGATCACGGCGCGATGATTCCGCCAAAGGCCATGATTGAGGGAGACGTGGTTGGGCTTGGCGTTGCTGGAAAAACAAATGAACGAGCGCGCTAGATGCTCGAGCATTCCGCTGAACAGGCGCGATCTTAGGTTCGCACCATTGACGACAGACAACGCAAGCGCCCCGAAACGCTCGCAGGAGCTAACTCCGACAGAATCGGTTCGCGCTCGCATCAAGGTAGCACCGCCGACATGGCCCTGCGATAAGGAGCCCGGTGCTGGAGGCAAAAAATGCCGGATCTCAGAGCAAAACAGCCGTTTTCGGCTATCGTCCGGGCCGCGATCAGCGCTCCCGTGCGGTTCTTGATTGCGCATCCTCTTGTAGCGAGGCGGAGAAAGCTAAAGTTTGAAATAGAAGAGACGCTGGATCTAACGCGCGAATTGCGAAACGAATTTAAGAGCAGAGAGCTAGGAGTTGGATTCGACGGAGGCACGCTTCGGTCGCTGACCCGCGTAATCATTCGGGTGCGGAACGACGGCAATACGGCTATCGAGGAATTCTCATTTGAGATTGAAATCCCGGGTGAGCATCACAATTGCTTAACATACATTGCAGCGCGCAGTCGCGAGCTGGATCGCGTGGCTTCCATCAGCTTCACTGGGAAAGCGGCCAGTAACAGCATGAGCCGCGAGATCAGCGATTCAAAGCCAATGGGCTTGACCGTCAAGGTTGTGGTTGGTAGCGCTCTAAATCGACGGGAAATTATCAATTTGGGAATGTTTTTCGATGGCTCCCCAACCGGTTGTCTGGTGCATTGTCGCATCCCGAATACGAAAATCCGGATACGGAGCACCGTGCACTTCTAATCGGATTGGACGTTACCGAAAGACCTATTGACGGTGATCAATCTAGGGAACTGAACTTTTCAGCGCCGCGACGCTCTGGCGCAAGCGCTGCCTCCTGCTCACCCAGAGCGTTACCGCTGCGTCTGGCGAAGGAAGTGGACCAAATCTCGGCGACCGCAACGCCGCTGGTCTCCGAGAGCATCACCATGCATCCGGTGTTGGCGCCGACATGGATTCGTTCGGCGTCTCCTAAAATGTGCGCGTATAGTTCATCGGCGTTCCAATTTGCATCACCGGAGGACAGGCAGATGTGTGGAAACTTGCAAGGACATGTCTGTATGATGACCGAAAAAGCCCGACGCACTTTGCAAAAGAGAACCAAGAGGTGCGTCGGGCTGCAACCTGGAGGTTGCGGGCATCGGCACGGGTGACCGTCCGTGTCCACGCCCAACATCATCTTTGCAAATGACGTGCCGCTCGAAGGCTGCCGATGATGTGCGTCTTGTCGGCCCGGGGCACGGCCGCGCGATATTCTTGGATTGAGAATAGTGTCGCAATTACCACATTGCTGAGTGAGACTTTGTCCGCCATCAAACAATCTGCGCCATGATGAGCCGGCTGCCTCGCCGTTGCGAGCCGTGTCCGTGCAAATCTCGCTGATTACCTTCGCCGCACCAGCCGTTGGCCAACGCGCTCCCTCAGCGGTCTTCCGAGATTGAAGCCCTAAACGCGCAATTGTGAGGTTTCCGCGGCGTGCCCTGGCTGATCCGAAAAAGTAGCGCAAGCCTCGCAGCGGATCTTGCAGGTGGGAAAAGCGCCGAGGCCGCGTAAAGAAGTCGGCCACCGCGAGGTCATGATAGAACAGATTGCTATGTGGCCAGAGCTTACGCCGGGTCATCAGAGCGTCCGGCACGAACGCGACTTAGATTAAGGCCGCTGAACGCATGTCTTTATGTATCAACAGTATAGATGTATCCCATCAAAACAATCGATTTCACCAATTTTACGGAATGCTGCATAGAAAAAGCGCATAGGCCGGTGCAGATGGCGCGCACACTCGGCGGATTTTCGTCGTGGATGACGATCAATCGATGGGTGAAGCATTGACAGACAGCCTCTTTTCCGTGGGGTTCATCTCAGAAGCATGATCTTTGGCGATCGTCCTAAGATTACGTGAAGGGAAGAACTGACGCCGTTGTTGATCTTCCCGCGAGCGTTGGACCGAATTCCCTGAAGAGAGCAGAAGGAAGCGAAACCAGATTTCGTTTGGAACGGATATCGGTCTTCCCGTGGCTAAAGTTAACGGCGAATGCCCTCGCCGTAAATGAACCGTCGGCACCCTCCCTCTGCCGACGGAAGCTGGTGCGATGTGTAGCAGCGTCGCTCCTCCCAGACTGACTTCGGCCCGGCCGCCGAAAGGTGGCCGGGCATCTTTTTACTATGGCGAGTGTTGAGCGCCAGCTTGCAGATCTTGCATTTGATCTCACTCACACCCATGAATTCAGGGGGAGGGCGCCGCGTCCTCGCACCAATCCATCGCCAGATCAGCTGAAGTCGCAACCCGGGCATTATTCTTTCTCGTCGAATTGCGAGCACACTCTGCCGGCCAGCTCGTTGAGCTTGTGCCCGCGCGCCAAATCCTCGTCCTTGAGCGTCTCAGCGCGTACGCAATGCGGCTTATCGCTGTCGACCCAAATCAAGGTGAAGGAATTCGCGACCATGCCGAGCGCGCGGGCGCCCCCCCATCACCACCGCGGCTTGCTGAATGTCGCCGTACTCGGCGATCGAGTATTGCGTGTCGCGATAGAGGACGGACGCGGTGGTCTTAAGGTCGACGAAATCGCCGCTGTGGTTCGGCATCTCGTCCGGTCGGGCTTTCTTCCAGAATCCGCGCGGGTCCTTCCAGATCAACGAGCGTTCGGGCGATCCGCCGAGCATGCCTTGCTGCACGAGCGGGAATTGCCCGAGGGCGATGATCATGCCGGTAAGCTGCTCGGATTGACGCAAGTCCCGTTCATCGTGGTTGGATTGAGCGACTTTTAACCCGACATGGCCGCAAGTAGGCCTTGGGGGCCAACACCTTGAAGGAAGCCCACTTGAAGGGGTTGGAGCGCAAAACTGAAGTCGTTCTGGCGCTTGTCAAGGCGCTGTAGAACAGGCACACAAAAGTTGTATGCCTGCAGTGATCGGAGCGAACAGGGCTGGGCGGCGGGAAGGCCTCCCAGCCACAGGACCGCGCGGCCTCGTCAGCTTCTCAACAGCTTGCATGAGTACCTTCTCAGGTGATCTTGGACGTGAGGCTAGCGTGGACCCGAAAAATTTTGACGCATCCAATTTAACAGCGTGGCCCCAGGTGCAACACGCTGTGCTGCAAGAGCGGCAAGCGGACCGGCCCGGGCAAGAGGCCTTTGAGCAGCAATTGGACGAGGCGCGCCAGGCCGATACCGCGATGCCCGACGAAGGGCCGCGCCGTAGCCCCCTCCCAATGTGTCTAGCGACGGCCAGCGGTCCTCGGACGAGCTGATGGGTGCGCTTGCCAGGAGCAACCTCCTGCCAAGCGAGGAGGTCCTCATCAACCACGAGCATGACACAGCAGAGTTGAGTCCAGCGAAGAGGCCGAGGACCCTAGACAATCCGCAAGACGTTGCCATTGAGCGGCAGCTGAGTGAAATCACCAATTCAGGTGGAGGTGATGGAGCAATGCGCGCCGCCTCGGCGCTGCAGCCGGCTCAGTCAGCGGGGATTGTGATACGGGGGCAGTGGGACAGGCGGCCTCTCTATTCCGAGGATGCTTCCGTTATCTTGGGGCTTGAGGAGGCCCTCATCAAGGGCGGGATAGGTGCCACCGCCAAGCAGTATGTAAATTCTCTTCTTAGCTTCAGCCGCTGGCTCTTCGCAAAAAACAGACCGAGCATTGTTGCTCGGCTCGACAGTAAGTCGCTGAGCGATGGCAGTGACGTGTTCGAGTTCACCGGAAAGGGTAAACCCGAGAGACTCCTTTCAGCATTAGACCATTTGCGCAGCTTTCGGTCGACGGGCGAAGTCATCGTACGCCCAAGGAGAGGTCGCGCCAAGGATGCTCCCGTTGTCCTGGGGCTTGAGGAGGCCCTCATCACGGCCGGGACTAGGCGCCTCGACATCGCCGCTGCGCAGCTTAGCGCGTCCTCGGCGCTGCGTCCGACTGAATCAAGGGGGGTTGTGACAGGGTCGGACATGCGGCCTCTTTATTTCGAGGATGCTCGCGATATCTTGGGGCTCCAGGAGGCCTTCATCAAGGCCGGAATGAGAGCCTCCGCCTACAATTACGCAGGTGCTCTTCGTAGCTTTAGCCGTTGGCTCTTCGCAAAAAACAAACCAAGCCTTGTTGCTCGGCTCGACAGTAAGTCGTTGAGTGGTGACGTGTCCGGGTTCATCGGAAAGGGTAATCCCGACCGACTCCTTAGGGCAATAGACGAGCTCCGGACCTTCCGGTCGACAGGCACGATCGCACTCCCCAGCGCCCAGCCCAATCCTCACCCCCCGGACGTGGCTCCCATTCATCCCGAAAGCGCGGTGCTGATGGAACCGAGGCTCATCGGCGACGCCGCTGCGCAGCACAGGGCGTCGCATGAAGCTAGCAGTCGGCGAGAGGAGCTTCGGGAACGCCAGGAGGATCAACCCGCTCCGTCGGTTTTCGTCCAAGAGCACGTCGCATTCAATCCAGAGCAGATTTCTCCGGGGGAGCTTCGGCGAGTGCTCGATCATCTGGATGATCAATCCATGCCTTCGCCAGCCTCCGTCGTTCCAGAGGAGCTTCTGGCACTGGAAGAGCAGCTCCACAACGAAATTCAGCGGCAGCCGGATGATCAACCCGTCGATCTAGAGGAGTTTACTTTCAATCTAGAGCAGTTCTCTCCAGGGGAGCTTCGGCGACTGCTGGATACTGAAGCCACGCAGTTGGAAGTGGATCATTTAGCCCGCCAGTCGCCAATCGACGATTGGAGTACAACGAGCCGTTCCCAGTGGGCGCCGCAGCCGGCCTATTTGCCAGCGCAAAGTGTCAGTCAGTCGAACCTGCCATCCTGGGATAGAAACTTCGAGGCATATACCTCCGGCCCGGCAGATCAGTCGTCTTATGACCCGGGGTCCGCTGCCGAATCTATCTTTATATCTTCCCCTGGAGTGGCGGCACGGCGCACAGTGGGCGCCCGAAGACCTTAAGGAGGGAATGCGCTTGCACAACGTGCTGCCAGGCGCGTCTCAACCGGAGACAAATCTCACCCTTCAGGCCGTGAATTACACCGCCACCATCGGGCCGCCAAGCTATGAGAGTGAGGTTTTTCTGCGCCCAACCGAATAAGGGGATGACAATCTTCGAAAGTGGCGCCGTTCAATGACCGCTCGTAGGCGCAAACGCCGTGCGGCATTGGCCGTAGTCGTCTCGCTCAATGTAACCGCTCAGCAACGTCGTTCGAAGTTAAAGCGCACAAGACGGCAAATCATGGATGCGTTAGCGGGCAAGGCGGCCGTGGAAAAATGCCCGATTGAGCGATTGCGGCCCTATGAGCGGAATTCCCGCGCGCATTCGGCCGAGCAAATCGAGCAGATCGCGGCGTCGATCCGGCAATGCGGCTGGACGATGCCGATCTTGGCAGCCGATGATGGCATGGTTCTAGCCGGTTACGGGCGTCTAGCCGCCGGCAAACTGCTCGGAATGACGCGTGTCCCGCTCATTGTCGCGCGCGGTTGGAGCGATCAGCAGAACCGCGCCTACGTCATCGCCGATAATCGGCTCACCGACGCGAATGATTGGGATGACGAGATGCTACAGCTCGAGTTGAGCGATCTCTTCGAAGGCGTCTCCCGCGGCGGCGATGCCGATGTCGGCGTGGGTTCTACACGACGTTGACACACGCGAAGGCTCCGGGTGGAAACTTGAAATCTGGCGCTAGCGTTGAGTGATAAATTCCTTCGCCAATCGCCGATGTTCCCAGTTGGCCCGCTCAAGTTCGGGTCGATCAAACTCTTCCTGGGGATAGCCGACGCAGAGATAGCCGATGAATTTCCAGGACTCCGGCACTTCAAGAACCTCATGGATGCGAGCCGGGTTAAGGACCGACACCCAGCCAAGTCCGATGCCGTCTGCACGTGCGGCGAGCCACATGCAGCAGATGGCGGCGGCGACGGAGTATTCGACCGTTTCCGGCATGGTTGCACGCCCGAGGCGATGCCCCATATCGTTCGTCTTGTCCGCGAACACGGCCAGGTGACCCGGAGCCTCTTCGAGACCGGCAAGCTTGAGGCTCGCGTACCGCGCCGCGCGTTCGCCTGAATAGGAATGCAACGCATCGGCGCTGCAGGCCTTGAAATCCTCGATCACGGCACTGCGCCTTGTATTGTCTTCGACGATCACAAACCGCCAAGGCTGGCTGAGGCCGACCGACGGGGAAAGGCAGGCGATCTCAATCAGCCGCTCCATGGCGCCGCTCGGCAGAGGATCGAGACGAAAGCGCCGCACGTCGCGGCGCCACACGAAGAGCTCGCGCAGTTGCCGGCGAAAGGCTTCATCGAAAGCGACCATCAGAGTCCTGGTTCCGTGTGGAGGAGTGCGGCTGTCATCAGCAAAACCACGATCTCGCCAATCTGTTCGAACGCACCCAATATATCACCTGTCTGTCCGCCGACTTGCCTCGTGGCAAGCCACGCAAGTATCAACCCGGCCAGCGAGAGCAAAATCACTCCGAGCAACGCCTTGCTCGGCCCGGAACCGAAAACCAGGCAAAGAGCCCCGAGAGCAAACGCAATGCCGGCGCTTCGCCCCGGCGGCCGTCCGGCTAGGGCCGAAAGCCCATCCGATCGCGCCGGCGGAATCAGCCACATGAAGGCGGGCATGCCGGCGCGCGCCGCCGCATGTGCAACCGAAAGCGCCGCCGCGATCGACATTGGCTCGGCGATCGTTTCGAGCGCGCTCCATCGCAAGATGAGCGATGCGATAAGCGCGCACGCACCGTATGTACCGATCCGGCTGTCGCGCATGATCTCGAGCTTGCGCTCGCGCGTCCGACCGCCGCCGAGCCCGTCAGCGGTATCGGCAAGGCCGTCCTCATGCATCGCGCCAGTGACGAGAACCGTGGCCGCCAGCCCCAGCATGGCTGCAGGGCTTGGCGTCAAGCCCATCTCGCGTGCGATCCAGTAGACCGCCGCACCGGCAAAGCCAACCAGCAATCCTGCCACTGGCAACGCCCAGCTCGCGCGGGCAACATCGCCATCGCTGACCGGCGTCGCCGGCCCGATAGGCAGAAGCGTGGAGAGCGAAATGGCGATTCTCAGGTCAGCGACGATGCCCCTGAGAAGCTCGGAATGATACATGTGTCTTCAGCCCTCCAATCGTCAACTCGCTCGCGCTCACTCCACGACGCGTCGCAATTCCGCCAAGCGCGGCATTACTTCAGCTTCATCGGCAATCCTGCCACGACGAATTCGACCTCATCCGCAACGGATGCAATCGTCTGGTTCAGGATACCCGCCGCGTCCCGAAACGCGCGCGCCAGCGCATTGTCCGGCACGATACCGAACCCGACCTCGTTCGTGACGATGATGACCGGGCTGCGCTGACGGGCAAGCGCGTCAGCGAGTAGCGAAGCCTCATGCGACCAGTTGCGTTCCGCGTGGAGCACGTTCGATAGCCACAGCGTGAGGCAATCGACCAGCCTTGCGCCACCGCCATCGGTTTCGATCAAGGCCTGCACGAGATCGAGCGGAACCTCGCGCTCGATCCAGTCCTTTCCTCGCCGCGCGCGATGCTTCGCTATTCTCTCGCCCATTTCCTCATCGAGCGCCTCTGCTGTGGCGATATAGACGGGCTGTTCCGGAAAAGCGCGGGTGCGGACTTCTGCCCGTAAGCTTTTGCCGGATCGGGCGCCGCCCGTGATGAGTATGATGGCCATGACGTCCTCCAGTTAGGGCCAGCACTAATCACCAATCTTCGACAAAGACAAAGGTGAAATCACGCGATATGGGGCTTGCCTTGATAGGGAATTCTTGTGCATCAGGGCCAGGCACGACGGGAGAATGAGTGTGGGCTTTGCGGGAGCGATGGTGGTGGCGATGACGGTGGACGCCCTGTTGGGCTGGCCCAACGCGCTGTTCGCCCGCATTGGTCATCCCGTCACTTGGCTCGGGAGGCTGATCAACATTCTCGACATCAGCTTCAACCGGGCTATCGATCCGCCTGGAGTCAGGCGGATCGCTGGCGCAGCCGTGGCGCTTTTCGTGATTGGAGTTTCGGCCGGAATTGGATGGGCGGTTCAGGCCGCGCTCGCCTTTGAATGGAGCCGCATCGTCCTCCTGGGAATTCTCGCATGGCCCCTGGTCGCGCTGCGTTCGCTCTATGATCATGTCGCCGCCGTTGCGAACCCCTTGCAATCCGGTGATATCGCAGCCGCGCGTGCCGCGGTTGCGCACATCGTGGGACGCGATCCCGCAGCTCTTGATGAGGCGGGCATTGCGCGCGCAGCCATCGAGAGCCTGGCCGAGAATGCTTCCGACGGCATTGTGGCGCCCGTGTTCTGGGGAGTGTTGTTCGGGCTGCCCGGCATCGTCGGCTACAAGGCAATCAATACGCTCGACTCCATGATCGGCCATCGCACGGCGCGTCACGAATCCTTCGGTTGGGCCGCCGCGCGCATCGACGATCTCGCCAATTTCGTACCGGCGCGCCTCACAGGCTTTTTGTTTGTAGTGCTGGCGACGCGGCCTTCGAATGCGTTGTCTTGCATGGCGAGGGATGCGCGCCGCCACCGCTCGATCAATGCCGGCTGGCCGGAAGCAGCCATGGCCGGCGCGCTCGGCGTGCGGCTCAGCGGGCCGCGCACCTATCGTGGTGACACCGCCAACGAACCTTGGCTCAACGAGGGAGCGCGCGATCCGTTCGCTGCGGACATCCGGCAAGGGTTGAAGCTCTACGTCCGCGCCATGGTTCTTTTGACCGGTGCGCTTGCGATTCTGGCCTTCGCGTGACGGACGGGGCAATGCTCGAGCATGGTGGAAATCTCGATCTCGCCGTTCAGCGCTTCGGCGGGCGTGCGCAGGACTGGATCGACCTCTCAACCGGGATCAATCGGCAGCCCTATCCGGTGGGTGAGGTCGAGCTTAGGTACTGGAGCGCGCTGCCTTCGCGATCAGATATCGCGTCCCTCCACCAAGCTGCCCGAGAGGCCTACGCTACCCGGGCGCCAGTCGTGGCGCTTACTGGCGCACAAGCGGCCATCCAATTGTTGCCGAATCTTTCATCGCACGGCCGCGCGCGAATTCTTGCGCCGACCTACAACGAGTACGCGGCGGTTCTTTCAGCCGCAGCCTGGGACGTGGCCGAAGTTTCCGAACTCGAAGGACTGGCGGGCGCGGATCTTGCCGTGGTCGTCAATCCCAACAATCCAGATGGTCGGCGCCATAATCCGACCGAATTGGTGGCCCTCTTGCCGAAGGTCGGTCGGCTCTTGGTTGACGAGAGCTTCGTCGATGCCGTCTCCGGCCTGTCGTTGGCACCGGAGGCGGGACGGTCAGGGCTGTTGGTCCTGCGCTCGTTCGGAAAGTTTTACGGGCTTGCCGGACTGCGGCTCGGTTTCGTGCTCGGCAGCGAGGCTGACGTCGCGGCGCTGGCGGCGATGGTGGGTCCGTGGCCGATTTCGGGCGGAGCGATTGCGATCGGACGGCGCGCCTTGCTCGATCGCGAGTGGGCAAAGGCAACCGCGACGCGTCTGGCGCGCGATTGCCTCCGGCTGGATGCCGAGGTGCGATCGCAGGGCTGGCAACAGGTCGGCGGCACACCGCTGTTCCGGCTCTATGAGACTGGGGACGCGCAGGCTGCGCAGGAGAAGCTCGCGCGCGGCCAGATATGGTCGCGTGTTTTTGAGCAAAAGCCGGGATGGCTCAGGCTGGGCTTGCCGGGTAACGGGGCGGAATGGTCGCGGCTTGCTGCCGCGCTCTCGCGTTGATCAATAATACTTAGCGCGCGAGCGCAAGCAGCCCATTTACATCGAGATGGTTGTCGATGTGATCGGCAAGCGCATCGAGCGCGCTCTCCACCCTGGCGCGGTACTGCTGGTCTGCGGCCGGAATGTCCAGTTGCGCGAGAAATGCGCTGCGGAAATTGTCTGAAGCAAACAGGCCGTGCAGGTAGCTACCGTACACGCGTCCGTCGCTGGAAACTGCGCCTTCCGGCGCGCTGCCAACCAAAGCAAATGGCCGTGCACGGTCCGGCCCGTCGGTATGCCCGATGTGAATCTCGTAGGCCTCGATCGGCCGGTCCGTCGCGGCATGGACCGCCGCAACGCGCGTGAGAGTCTTTTGTGACGTCATCACCGTCGTCACGTCGAGAAGTCCGAGGCCGGGCGTTTCTCCCGCCGGTCCCTCGATTCCTGTCGGATCCGCCACACTGCGTCCGAGCATCTGGTAACCGCCGCAGACGCCGAGCACATGGCCGCCGCGACGATGATGCGCGAGAAGATCGATGTCCCAGCCCTGCGCGCGCAGGAAGGTTAGGTCGCCGCGTGTCGACTTCGAGCCGGGAAGGATCACGAGTTTTGCATCGCCCGGGATTGCCTCTCCAGGGCGGACCATCACAAGGTCGACATCAGGCTCGAGCTTCAGCGGATCGAGGTCGTCAAAGTTCGCGATCCGCGACAGCGCGAGAAAGGCAATCTTGCACTTGCCGACCTTGCGGGCGTCAGCAAGCCCCAGCGCATCTTCAGCCGGAAGCTCGCTAGCGCGGGCGAAATAGGGGAGAACCCCAAATCCCCGCCAGGATGTGCGTGCCTCTATCAGCCGGTAGCCGTTGTCAAACAGCGTCGGATCGCCGCGGAACTTGTTGATGACGAAGCCGCGGATCATGGCCGCATCGTCGGCATCCAGCACGGTCTTAATGCCGACGAGCTGCGCTATTACACCGCCGCGATCGATGTCGCCGACCAGCACGACTGGCACGTCGGCCTTGCGGGCAAAACCCATATTGGCGATATCGGCGCTCCTCAGATTAACTTCGGCTGGGCTGCCGGCGCCCTCGACCAGAACAAGATCGGCACGATCCTTCAGGCGTCCGAAACTTTCGAGGACCGGCTCCATCAGCGATGACTTCATCGCAGCGTACGCGCGGGCTCGCAGCGTCGCCACGCGCCGTCCCTGCACGATGATCTGGGCGCCAACATCTGTCTCCGGCTTGAGCAGAACGGGATTCATGTCGGTGTGCGGCTCGACACCTGCGGCCTGCGCCTGCAATGCCTGCGCGCGTCCGATCTCGCCACCGTCGATTGTCACGGCCGCATTGTTCGACATGTTCTGCGGCTTGAAGGGCAGCACCCGATAGCCGCGCCGGGTCGCGGCGCGCGCAAGGCCGGCGACGATGAGCGACTTGCCCACGTCCGATCCCGCACCTTGGATCATCAATGCGCGCGCCATCGAATCGGACTCCGCGGTTGATTCGTCAGTACTCGACGCCGGGCTGCGCCTTGATGCCGGATCGGAAGGGATGCTTCACGAGCGTCATCTCTGTGACAAGGTCGGCGGCATCGATCAATTCCTGCCTGGCATTGCGCCCCGTGAGGACGACATGCGTCATCGGCGGCTTTGAATTGCTCAGGAACTCGACCACTTCTCCGATCTCCAGATAGTCGTAGCGAAGCGCAATATTGATCTCATCGAGAACGACCATGCGCAAGGCTTCATCGGCGATCAGCTGCTTGGCCTTTTCCCATGCGGCGCGCGCCGCGGCGATGTCCCGGGCGCGGTCCTGTGTTTCCCAGGTGAAGCCTTCACCCATGGTGTGGAATTGGCATAATTCACCAAAATGTCCGGTCAGCAGGCGGCGCTCGCCAGTTTCCCACGCACCCTTGATAAACTGCACGACGGCGCAGCAAAAGCCATGCGCGATGCACCGCATGATCATGCCAAAAGCCGAGGAGGATTTCCCCTTGCCCGCGCCGGTATGGACGATGATGAGTCCCTTCTTGCCGCTCTTGGCGGCCATCATCCGGTCGCGCGCTGCTTTTTTCTTCGCCATTTTGTCGGCATGACGGGCGTCCAGCGAGGCCTCGGAGGTCACGGTTTCATCCTCAGCGGCATCAGGTTCGGAAGTCATCGGCACGCTCCTTTGGCTTGACAAGTTGCACGCTTTTGCAAATGGTGGGGTGGCGTTGGTTCCTGTCCTACGACAGGCGAAGAGGGAATGCGATAGGACTCTGGCCTTGAAAGCTTGAGCCTGAAACGCAGCCGCCCCCGCGACCGTGACCGGAGAGATCTTCAAGAGCCACTGACCCGTCAGGGTTGGGAAGGCGGAGATCGAAGGGAAAACCTGCTCCGCAAGCCGGGAGACCTGCCAGCGCAGAGACTTGAGACCGGCGGACGGGGTGCTCCGCGACGGCAACGAACCCTTATGTCTATGGTTCGTGCGCCTCATCGCCTCCGCCAAAACGTCGAGGAGGGCGATGACCGTCACGCTTCATGTCTGCATCACCTGCCGTTCCGGCCAATCCTTGAGGGAAGGCGAGACCGCGCCGGGCGCGCGTCTGCATAGCGCCATCCTTCAGGCTGGCGTGCCCGAAGGCGTCAGCGTCGTTCCGGTCGAGTGCCTGTCCGCCTGCAGCCAGGGCTGCTCGATTGCTCTCAGCGCGCCGCGACGCTGGTCCTATGTCTACGGACGCCTATCCGATGCAAACGCGCCGGACGTAGTTGCTGGAGCTGCGGCCTATGCGGCGGCGCCCGACGGCATCGTGCCGTGGCGCAGCCGGCCGGAGATCTTCCGCAAACAATCGCTTGCCCGCATTCCACCCATCACCATCCTGCCGGAGCCCGCAGAATGAACACGCTCGCCAAGGTTCCGGTCACGGTCGTCACCGGCTTTCTCGGTTCGGGCAAGACGACGCTGATCCAGCATCTGATCGCCAACGCGAATGGCAAGAAGCTTGCGGTGCTCGTCAACGAGTTCGGCAGCGAGGGCGTGGACGGAGAGATCCTGAAATCCTGCGCGGATGTCAATTGTCCCGCCGAGAACATCCTCGAGCTCGCCAATGGCTGCATCTGCTGCACGGTGGCCGATGACTTCATTCCCGCCATGGAGCAGCTGCTCTCGCGCCGCGTGAAGCCCGACCATATCCTGATCGAGACATCGGGATTGGCCTTGCCGAAGCCGCTGCTCAAGGCGTTCGATTGGCCGGAGATCCGCTCGCGGATCACCGTCGACGGCGTGATCGCGCTGGCGGATGCCGAGGCTGTGGCGGCCGGCCGCTTTGCGCCCGATCCCGTTGCGGTGGAAGCGCAGCGTGCGGCCGATGAAAACCTCGATCACGAGACGCCGCTGTCGGAAGTGTTCGAGGATCAGATCGCGTGCGCGGATATCGTCCTGCTCACCAAGGCGGATCTTGCCGGCGTTCAAGGACTTGAAGCGGCCAAGGCGGCGATTGGCGCCGAAATGCCGCGTCGCGTGCCGATGTTGCCGGTCATCGACGGCGCAGTCGATGCGCGTATCATCCTTGGTCTCGAAGCGGCAGCGGAAGACGATCTCGCCGCGCGCCCGTCGCACCACGACGGCGAGGACGAGCACGAACACAACGATTTTGCCTCCGTTGTCGTCGAACTCCCGGAAGTTGCCGATATCGAAGCGCTGGTCGCATCGATCCAGCGACTTGCGCGTGAGCAGAATGTGCTGCGCGCTAAGGGATATATCGCAATTGCGGGCAGGCCGATGCGATTGCTCGTGCAATCGGTCGGGGAGCGGGTGCGGCATCAGTTCGATATGCCCTGGGGCACGCGGCCAAGGCAGTCGAAATTGGTTCTGATCGGTGAACACGACGATATCGATGAGGCCGCCATCAGGGCGGGACTTGGTGTCTGATGCACGTCGTGTTTCGCGAGAGCCGCGGTCTTGAGGAGACCGCGATCCCTAGGGATCTCGGCCAGGACCCGGCCGACCTTGTCGTGCTCTCGTTCTCGGACAGCGATCTCGCCGCGTTCGCGTCCGGCTGGCAGCGTGGGCGTACTTGCCTGCCGTCGCTGAGGCTCGCGAACCTTGCGGAACTGCGTCATCCGCTTTCGGTCGATACCTATATCGAGCGGACGCTATCGCATGCGCGCGGCGTACTGGTGCGCCTGATCGGTGGCGAGTCCTACTGGCCATATGGACTGGCTGCCCTGCATCAATTGGCCAAGGACCGCGACATCGCGCTTGCGGTGCTGCCAGGTGATGGTCGCGACGACCCGCGGCTGGATGCGCTCTCAACAGTGCCTGCCTTGACGCTCGGACGGCTGAAGGCATTGTGCGACAAGGGCGGAGCAATGGCGGCGCAGGCGGCAATCGCGCAGCTTGCATTGGCCTCGGGACTTTATGCGGGGCCTGTCGTCGGCGAGATCGAAATCTCCGAGATCGGTTTTTACGATCCAGATCGGGGCGCAATCGCGGTGCTGCGAAATTCCTGCCAGCCGCGCGCGCTGATCACCTTCTATCGTTCCTATCTCACCTCGGCAGATACCGCCCCGGTCGACGCGCTGATCACAGCACTGCGGCAAAAGGATTTTGATGCCTATGGCGTATTCGTCACATCGCTAAAGGCCGCCGGTGTGGCGGACTGGCTGAAGGGGCAGTTCGAGCAATGCCCGCCTGCAGTGATCGTCAATGCAACCGCCTTCTCTGCGGCCGCCGACGACGGTACGACGCCTTTCGATGCCGCCTCCTGTCCGGTGTTCCAGGTTGCATTGTCGACGGCCCGGCGCGAGGATTGGGCAGAGTCGCTTCGCGGTCTCTCACCGGGCGATCTGGCGATGCATGTAGCGTTGCCGGAGATTGACGGCCGGCTATTTGCGGGCGTGGCCAGCTTCAAGTCGGCGGGTGAGCGCGATCCCGATCTGCAATTTGCGCATCTGGCGCACAGGCCTGACGACGAACGTGTCGGTTCGGTCGTGGATCGGGTGGTAGCCTGGCACAGGCTCGCGGACAAGCCGGCAGGCGTGAAGCGGCTGGCGATTGTGCTCTCGAACTATCCGGGCCGTCCGCACCAGCTCGCGCATGCGGTTGGGCTCGACGCGCTCGCTTCGGTCGAAACGCTGCTGTCCCATCTCGAAGCTGCTGGTTACGACGTGAAAGCTGCGGGAGCGTTCGGTGAAACTCTCCAGCGGGAGGAATTGATCTTTAGCGTTGCGGATTACCGCACGGAACTGGCGAGGCTTTCGCGCTCATTACAGGATGACCTTGCGCGCGCCTGGGGCGCCCCGGAGAACGATCCCGCCTGTCGTGGTGGCGAATTTCATTTCGCAGCGATCCAGTGTGGCAAGGCGATTATCGCCGTTCAGCCTGAACGCAGTGATGTTACCAATCGTGACGCTGAGTATCATGATCTTTCCCGCACGCCTCGCCACGCCTATGTCGCATTCTATCTTTGGCTCAGGCAGCAAAAGGTCGACGCGGTCGTCCATATGGGCGCTCACGGAACGCTGGAATGGCTGCCCGGCAAGTCCGTGGCGCTGTCCGCTGCCTGTTGGCCTGAAGCGCTGATCGGCGACATGCCCGTGATCTATCCCTTCATCGTCAACGATCCCGGCGAGGCCGCGCAGGCCAAGCGGCGCATCGGCGCGGTCACGATTGGGCATTTGCCGCCACCATTGGCTCGGGCGGCGTTGCCTCAAGGCCTGCGCCGGCTCGAGCAACTGCTCGATGAATATTCGACGGCCGATGGTCTCGATCCGGCGCGCCGCCAGCGCCTAATCGCGTCGATTCGCGATGAAGCGCGTGCCGCGGGACTGGAAGAGGATCTCGGGCTTGGCGCCTCGGCTGCGGCGGCTGAGGCAATTCCCCGGATCGATCGCTTTGTCTGCGACCTCAAGGAAAGCCAGTTCGGCGATGGCCTGCATGTGTTCGGCCGCGGGGCTTGCGGCGAGGCGGAGAAGCGCGCGCTGCTTGACGCTCTCTCTGGTAGGCGCGTTGCTCCGGGGCCGGCAGGCTCGCCCTATCGCGGGCGGCGCGATGTGCTGCCGACCGGACGCAATCTGTTCGCCGTCGATCCCCGCGCAGTGCCGACACCGTCCGCGCATGTGGAGGGGATCAAGCTCGCCGAGGAATTGCTGCGCCGTCACCTGCAGGATCACGGCGACTGGCCGAGGGGGCTGCTGGTTAATCTCTGGGGATCATCCACCATGCGCACCGCAGGCCAGGATTTCGCGATGGCCCTGCACCTGGCAGGCATCGCGCCGCGCTGGGACCACGGATCGGGCCGGGTGTCGGGTTATGAGATCATCGCACCAGCGGCTCTTGGTCGGCCGCGCATCGACGTGACGCTTCGCGTGTCGGGACTGTTTCGCGACGTCTTTTCATCTCTTGCGCAATTGTTCGCGGCAGCGACCCAAGCGCTTTCGGAACGCGATGAGGAGGGCGACGAAAATCCCTATCGCCATCGCGCGGCGCGTGTGTTTGGACCCCGTCCGGGGCAGTACGGTGTCGGTATGGCATCGATGCCGGATCTCTTCACGGCGGGGACGCGCAACGCGGCCGGTGAAGCCTGGCTGTCGGCTTCGTCTTGGGCATTCGCGTCCGACGGCACGATGCGGCCTGATCGCACAGGTGTCGAGGCAAGGCTCGTCGCCGCTACTGCCTTCGTCCATGTGCAGGACCTGCCGGAAACGGATCTGCTGCTCGCCGCAGACTATGCCGTGCATGAGGCGGGCCTAGCGGCTGCGGCGGCGCGCCTGGGCGCGGCCACACCATCGCTCTACCACCTCGACGCGACACATCCCGATCAGCCGCGTGCTCGCTCGTTGACCGAGGAAATTTCGCGCGTCGTGCGTGCGCGTGCGGCCAATCCAAAATGGATCGCCGGCATGATGCGCCACGGCTTTCGGGGCGCGGCGGAAATTGCTGCCACGCTAGAGCATATGGCCAGCTTTGCACATCTTGCCGATGCGGTGCCCACGCATCTCTTCGATCTCTATTACGACGCGACGCTTGGCAGCGACAACGTGCGAACTTTCATGGCGCGCGAGAATCCGGCGGCGCTCGCGGCGATCGAGACTTGCTTCACCCGTTTGCATCAAGCTTCGCTCTGGCGGACACGGCGCAATTCGATTGCGGCCGCGCTGCGGGAGGCTTCATGAGCGCTGTTGCGATCAAGGGCTGGTGCCCCAGCGCCTTACGGCCGATGCGGTCGGGGGATGGGCTCTTGGTTCGCATCCGGCCGCACGGTGGCCGGCTCGATCCGAAGCAGGCAGCGGGAATTGCGGTGCTGGCCGAGTGCTACGGCAACGGCCTGATCGATCTGACCAGCCGGGCCAACCTGCAAATCAGGGGTGTCAGTGATCAAGGTCATCGTCCCTTGATCGAGGAACTATCACGGCTGCACTTGCTCGATCCCGATCCGGACTCGGAAGCGCGGCGCAACATCCTTGTCACGCCCTTCTGGAGCGAAAGTGACGATACCTGTTTTCTCGCAGCAGAACTTGAACACGGGCTTGTGATGGGACCGCCCGGCCTGCCGACCAAATTCGGCTTCGCCGTTGATTGCAGCACAGAGCCTGCGCTGGCCGGCGCCTCCGCCGACATCCGCATCGAGCGCAGCATCGCGGGAGAGCTGATCGTGCGTGCCGACGGTGCGGAGCATGGTCGTCCCGTCTCGCGGAGAGAAGCGGTAAGCGTTGCGCTCGCGCTTGCCGAGTGGTTTGTCGATTCGGGCGGAGCCGGGGAGGGCAGAGGGCGAATGAGAGCGCATGTCGGGACTGGCACAAAACTGCCCGACGCGCTTCGTGGCAAGGTCAAGCCGGCTTGCATGACCGCGGAGCCGCGTCCCGGACTTTATCCGCAAGGCGCGATGATCGCTGCGGCTTTCGGACAGCTGACACATGCCGCGCTCAGCCATCTTGCCGGATGCTCGCAAGGATTACGGATGACGCCCTGGCGCATGATTGTGGCGGAAGAATTGCGCGAAATGCCCCACTGCGAGGGCCTCGTCACCCAAGCGGACGATCCCATTCTGCGCGTCGTCGCCTGCAGCGGTGCGCCCGCCTGCTGCGAGGCGCATTCCGATACTCGTGCACTTGCAGCAGCGCTTGCGCCGCATATTGCCGCGGACGAGAAGCTTCACGTCTCTGGCTGTGCCAAAGGCTGTGCCCATTCGGGGGCTGCCGCGCTCACCCTTGTTGCGACCCGCGAGGGATTTGATGTCATCCGCAGCGGCTCAACGCGGGATACGCCTAGCCAGCGTGGAGTAAGCGCAGGCCGAATGATCGCGGATCCTTCCGTTCTAACGGGAGCGCACTGATGCCGCACGTCTATGAAACCGATGGTGCGGCGATCTACCGTCAATCCTTCGCCACCATCCGCGCCGAGGCGGACCTTGAGCGCTTTTCGGCCGACGAGGAGCCGGTCGTCGTTCGCATGATCCATGCCGCTGGCATGGTCAGTCTCGAATCCTGCATCCGCTTCACGCCCGGCATGGCGCGCATCGCGCGGGCTGCGCTTCAGAACGCCGCGCCTATCCTCTGCGACGCACGCATGGTTTCGGAGGGAATTACGCGTGCGCGCCTGCCGGCCGGCAACGCCATCATCTGTACGCTTGACGATCCCGCGGTTCCCTCCCTCGCGCAATCCATGCGCAATACCCGCTCAGCCGCAGCGCTGGAATTGTGGAGGCCGCATCTAAACGGCGCGATCGTCGCTATTGGCAATGCGCCGACCGCGCTGTTTCACCTGCTCAACATGCTGGAGGATCGCAACTGTCCAAGACCTGCAGCGATCATCGGTTGTCCGGTCGGCTTTGTTGGCGCGGCTGAAGCCAAGTTTGCGCTGATGGCTGACCAGCCTGCGCCGGCGCTGACGGTCGAGGGGCGCCTTGGCGGCTCGGCAATCACGGTCGCCGCCGTGAACGCGCTGGCGAGCCGGAACGAATAGCCATGGGGCGCATCATCTGTTGCGGCCTTGGGCCAGGAAATCCGGACCTCATGAGCGTGCGCGCCGATCGTGAGCTCCGTGCGGCCAAGCACGTGGCCTATTTCCGAAAGAAGGGACGGCCCGGCCAGGCGCGCCGCATCGTCGATGGACTACTGGCAAAGGACGTCTGCGAATATCCGATGGAGTATCCGGTCACGACGGAGATCGCCTTCGACCGTCCGGAATATGTTCGCCTCCTTGCAGGCTTCTACGACGAGTGGGCGGAGCGTCTTGCGCGGCTTGCCCGCGCATTCGACGTCGTCATTCTCTGCGAGGGCGATCCCTACTTCTACGGCTCCTTCATGCACCTGCGTGCACGTCTGCAGGCCCGCGTCGAAATCGAGGTGATCGCCGGCATTCCCGGCATGGCTGGCTGCTGGAATTCGGTCGGCCTGCCGATCGCCCTCGGCGACGATGTGATGACGGTGCTGATGGGTACGCTATCGGAACACGAGCTCGAGCAACGCGCGCGCAATTCCGATGCGCTCGTCATCATGAAGACCGGGCGCAATCTGAAGAAGGTGCGCCGCGCGCTTGCCGCCGCCGGCCGCCTTGGCGAGGCATGGCTGATCGAACGCGGCACCATGCCGGGTGAGCGCGTCGTGCGGCTGAGGGACCTGGACGAGACCGAGTGTCCCTATTTCGCGATCGTACTCGTGCATGGGCAGGGACGCCGGATGGGGGCGGCCGAATGACGGGCATATTGACCATCGCGGGACTTGGGCCGGGCGACCAGGCGCTAGTCACGCCGGAAGTCTCCGCCGCGCTCGCCGCCGCGACCGACGTCGTGGGCTATGCGCCCTATGTCGCGCGGGTGCAACCGCGTGAAGGACTGACGCTACATCCATCAGACAATCGCATGGAGTTGCAGCGCGCAAACGATGCCTTGCAGCTGGCATCGAAGGGACGCCGCGTTGTCATGGTTTCGTCCGGCGACCCGGGTGTTTTCGCCATGGCAGCGGCTGTATTCGAAGCCCTTGAAGTCTCGCCGCAATGGCAGGGGCTTGCAATCCGCGTTCTGCCCGGCGTAACTGCAATGCTGGCAGCGGCCGCGCGCGCCGGCGCGCCGCTCGGCCACGATTTTTGCGCGATCAATCTCTCCGATAATCTGAAGCCGTGGCCGATGATCGAGAAGCGCTTGCGGCTTGCTGCCGAAGCTGACTTTGCGATCGCGATGTACAATCCGCGCTCAGTGAGCCGGCCCGATGGTTTTGGACGCGCGCTCTCGGTTCTGAAGGAGGCAGGTTGGGGCGAACGCCTCGTGATCTTTGCCCATGCTGTCAGCACGGCCGCGGAGCGAATTGAAACGGTGATGCTGCGCAAGGCACGGCCCGAGATGGCCGACATGCGAACCCTTGTCATCGTCGGCAATTCAGCAACGCGCCGCGTCGGCCGCTGGGTCTATGCACCGAGGCATTCCCGATGACGGAGCCAATGCATGACCTCCGTCGCGCTTTCGACCCGCGGCCTGTCAGGCAATTCGGGCCGCTTGAGCATCACGACGGGAAGGCCGAGCTCGCGCGCAGCGTCGATCTTGGCACGCGCGCCCGCTCCACCGGCATTGCGGGCAACAACCCATTCGATGCCGCGCGCGCGCATCATCTCCAATTCGCCGGCGAGGGTGAATGGTCCGCGCGACACAATGACATCGACATCCGGAAATGGCAGTGGTCGATCGGGAGGATCGACAAACCGCAAAGTGTAGGCGTGCTGCGGCCTGGCGCTGAAAGCTGTGATGTGCTGCCGTCCGATCGCAAGAAATACCCGCGCGCGATTGTTCGGCAACACTGCGGCAGCCGAGGTGATATCCGCGGCCTCGATCCAAGTGTCCCCGGCCTCTTTTGCCCAGGGTGCGCGCTCGAGCGCGATCAGCGGTGTTCCGGTCGTCTCGCACGCTGCAACCGCATTGCGGCTCATCTCGGCCGCGAAGGGATGGGTTGCATCGACAAGGTGCGTTATTCCCTCGCGTCGAATGAACTCGGCAAGGCCATTCACGCCGCCGAACCCCCCGATGCGGGTCGGCAGCGGCTGGTTCGCCGGGGCGCGGGTGCGACCTCCATAGGAATAGATCGCATTACACCCCGCGCGCGCCACAGCGTCCGCGAGCAGATTGGCATCGCTTGTTCCGCCCAGAATGAGGGCGCGCATCATGCATGATCCCTGGCTGACGATTATCGGCATTGGCGAAGATGGCCTTGCCGGCCTCTCGGATGCAAGCCGAAAGGCGCTTGCGGAAGCCGAGACGGTGTTTGGCGGCGAACGGCATCTCGCGCTGGCAGGGATTGCCGACCGCGGCCGTCCCTGGCCGGTGCCGTTCGAGACAGATTGCGTCCTGACCTGCCGCGGCCGTCCGACGGTGGTGCTCGCCTCGGGCGATCCATCCTGGTACGGCGTAGGAGCCAGTCTCGCGGAACGGCTCAGCAAGAGCGAATGGATTGCGCATCCCGCGCCCTCGACATTCTCACTTGCTGCGGCGCGGCTCGGATGGCGGCTCGAATCTGTCGTCTGTCTTGGACTCCACGCGGCGCCATTCGAACGCCTGGTGCCGCATCTGACACGTGGAGCGCGCATTATTTGTCTCGTGCGCGACGACAAGGCGCCCGGCGATCTGGCCAAATGGTTGACGGCGCGAGGCTGGGGCGAGTCACGGCTGTGGACGCTCACCGCGCTCGGCGGTGCCCGCGAATCCGTGGCGCAATATCGGGCCGACAGCTACGCCGCCGATAGCGGCGCGGGTCCGGTGACAGTTGCGCTGGAAACCAATGGACCGCACGGCGTTCCGCGTAGCTCCGGCCTTTCGGACGCGCTCTTCGTGCATGACGGCCAGTTCACCAAGCGGCCGATGCGCGCGCTCGCGCTTTCGGCGCTAGCGCCGAGATGCGGCGACAGATTATGGGACATTGGCGCCGGTTCAGGTTCGATCTCGGTAGAATGGGCTCTCTGTGGTGGCACGGCGATCGCCATCGAAGCGCGGGCTGATCGCGTAGCGAATATCCGCGGCAATGCGGCAACCTTCGGTCTGACGCATCGGATCGCCGTCGTTGAGGGAATAGCGCCTGATATCCTCTCAGGCCTTGGGACACCGCAAGCCGTTTTCATCGGCGGAGGGCTCGACGCCAGGATGTTCGATGCGGTGTGGTCGCGCATTGAGCCGAGAGTAAGGTTAGTTGCGCATGCCGTCACGCTGGAGACCGAGGCGCTACTCTCGGACCTTCATCAACGCCACGGTGGCGAGTTGATGCGAATCGAGATTGCGCATGCGGGTCACCTCGGCCGCTACCGCTCCTGGGAAGCGGTGCGGCCAGTCGTGCAATGGAGTGCAGTCAAGTGAAAGTCGCAGGTCTGGGGTTCAAGCGGGAGGTCACACTGGCTGCGCTGCGCGAAGCTCTCGCCGCCGCGGGCGGTCCTGAAGATCTCGCGGCAGTTGCAACGGTCAGCGACAAGGCCGAAACCGCCGCGCTCAAATTGCTGGCGCGCGAACTCAACGTGCCGATCCGGCCTGTTTCGGCCGATGTCCTGGCCGGCATTGCCACGCCCACACAGTCAGAATCCGTCAAGGCGAAGTTCGGTACGGGCTCCGTCGCCGAAGCCGCGGCGCTTGCGGTCGCCGGCCGTGGTGCGCGCCTTGTTTCGACGCGGGCCCTCTCGCAGGATCGGACGGCGACCGCAGCGATCGCGGAAGGAGACGCCGAATGACGGTGCACTTCATCGGCGCCGGACCGGGAGCAGCTGATCTGCTCACCTTGCGCGGTCGCGATCTGATTGCCGCCTGTCCGGTCTGCCTCTATGCCGGCTCTCTCGTACCCCAGGGCGTTCTTGCCCATTGCCCAAAGGATGCACGGATCGTGAACACCGCGCCGCTGTCGCTCGACGACATCATGTCGGAGATCGTCGCGGCGCATCATAAGGGCAAGGACGTCGCACGGCTACATTCCGGGGATCTCTCGATCTGGTCGGCGATGGGCGAGCAATTGCGCCGCCTGCGCGCGCTTCAAATCTCCTATTCAATCACGCCCGGCGTGCCGGCCTTTTCCGCCGCCGCGGCCGCGATCGAGGCCGAGCTCACGCTGCCAGGTCTTGTGCAATCGGTCGTCCTGACGCGGATGCCGGGCAGGGCGAGCGTGATGCCGAAAGGCGAGAAGCTCGCCACCTTCGCCGCGACCGGTGCGGTGCTCGCCATCCATCTCTCGATCCATCTGCTTTCTAGGGTAATTGATGAGCTGACGCCGCACTACGGAGGAGACTGCCCGGTCGCAATAGTCTGGCGCGCAAGCTGGCCGGATCAGCGCATCATTCGCGCTACGCTCGGTACGCTGGATTCTGCTGTAAGCACCGAGCTCGAGCGCACGGCCGTTATTCTGGTTGGCCGCACACTGGGTTCGGAAGATTTCGGAGAGAGCCGCCTGTATGCCGTCGACTATGACCGCCGCTATCGGCCGCTCGGGCCGACGCCGCGCTTTCCGGAAGGCTCGTGATGACGGCGAGCCTCGTCATCTCCGCGCCTGCATCCGGTGTCGGCAAGACGACGCTGACGCTGGCGTTGGCGCGCGCCTATCGCGATCGCGGGCTGAAGGTCCAGTGCTTCAAGAGCGGGCCCGATTATATCGATACCGCCTTTCATGCGGCCGCCGCGGGGCGCACCTCCGTCAACATCGACAGCTGGGCCATGCACCGCGAAGCGATCGAGGCGCTCGCTTCGCGCGGTGCGAATGCGGATCTCGTTCTGGCCGAAGGTTCGATGGGCTTATTCGACGGCGTTGCCACACGGGGCCTCTCGGGGACCGGCGCTACCTCCGATATCGCCGAGATGATGGGCTGGCCGGTCCTGCTTGTGATCGATCCCTCCGGACAGGCGCAAACCGCCGCGGCGGTGGCTGCAGGACTGCGCGATTTCCGCGCAGGCGTGCGTCTTGCCGGCGTCGTTCTCAACCGCGTCGCCAGCACCCGGCACGAGGACCTGGTGCGCCGTGCCATGGCAGGCGCCGGCATTGCCGTGTTCGGGGCGTTGCCCCGCCACGCCGCGATCAGCTTGCCGAAGCGGCATCTTGGCCTGGTGCAGGCTGAGGAGCAGGGCGAGGTCGACGGCCTGATCGCGGAAGCCGCCCGCTTCATCGCCGAGCATGTCGATCTCGATGCAGTGTTGCAATCGGCGGCATGCGCCTCGACGGCGCCATGCGCCGCACACGGCCCGAGCGTCAAGCCACCCGGCCAGCGCATCGCTCTGGCGCGCGACGGCGCATTCTCGTTCGTCTATCCGCACATGCTGGAGGCCTGGCGTGCCGCCGGTGCCGAGATCGCGACCTTCTCGCCGCTCGCCGACGAGGGTCCTGATGACAGTGCCGACGTCTGCTGGATGCCCGGCGGCTATCCGGAATTGCACGCCGGCCAACTCGCGGCAAATCGCCAATTCCGCCGTGCGCTAAAATCCTTTGCTGAGACACGGCCGGTGCATGGCGAATGCGGCGGTTACATGGTGCTGGGCACCGCCTTGACCGAGGGTGGCGGCACACGCCACGAGATGACCGGACTGCTCGGCCTGGAGACGAGTTTTGCCCAACGTCGGATGCATCTGGGCTATCGGCTTGCGGAACTCGCTCTGCCGATGCCCGGATATCAGGCCAGAGCGCTCCTGCGCGGCCATGAATTCCATTACTCCACGATTGTCTCGCAGCCCGATACACCTCTGGCTATCGTGCGCGACGCGACTGGCGCGGTCGTTGCGGAGACGGGCTCGCGGCGCGGCTACGCCACCGGCACGTTCTTCCACCTCATTGCGGAGGACAGGTGAGCGGCTTTGTTTCCTTTGTCTCGGCCGGCCCAGGCGATCCCGAGCTCCTGACGCTCAAGGCGGCTGCGCGTCTGCGCGCTGCTGATGTTGTGCTGTACGACGACCTTGCCTCGGGCGCGATCCTCGATTACGCCCGAGCCGGGGCCAATCTGGTAGCGGTTGGCAAGCGTGTGGGCCGGCCCTCAGCCAAACAGGAGCACCTCAACCGGCTGCTCATCGACTACGCCGCCACAAACGCGCGCGTTGTACGTTTGAAATCGGGAGACGCCGGCATCTTCGGCCGGCTTGAAGAAGAGATCGAGGCGCTGCGCGCGGCGCGCATCGACTACGAGATCATTCCAGGCGTCACCTCAGCCTGCGTTGCGGCAGCGCGCGCCAGCATTCCACTCACCCGCCGGGGCACCTCGCGCCGCGTCCAGTTCGTGACCGGCGCAGATGTCACCGGGCGGTTGCCCGCGAATCTCAATTGGGCGGCACTGGCCGATCCGGAATCGACGACCGCGGTCTATATGGGCAAGCGCACATTCCCGGCGCTCGCGGCAAAGCTGATAGAGCACGGCATGGCTCCCGACACGCCGGCGCTATTTGCGGAGTCTCTGGGCCACGCCGAGGAGCGGATTGTCCGCACCACGATTGCACAGCTCGCAGAGCAGCTCGCGCAAGCGACCGCCGCAACGACGGCGGCGGTCATTCTTTTCGGCGCGCTGGCGGGAGAGACTCTATGATGATGCCGCCGCCCGATCTCGCCAGCCCCTTGACGTCTCCTCGGAAGGAGCACACAGAGCAGGCATGGTGCTCGGAGCGGAGCAAAGCGCCGGAGCATAATCGGGAACGGGCAAGGGCGGACGTGAATGCGGCGCCCAAAGCTCCGGCCGCGCCCGCGCCTGTAAGCGGTGAGGGGCTCCGATCCGCCACTGGGCCGTCAAGCTTGGGAAGCCAGGACCCGTTTCGAACCGCGAGCGAGGAGACCGGCCCTGCAATTCTTAACACCAGCGCCGTCGGGTGTGACGGCAGAAGGGACGTAAGTCATGCATATCGAACCAGATATCGTTACGGGCGCCAAGCTCATGCTGAGTTACGCGACGGGTGCCGTTGCCGGCGGCTGCGCTCTCAAGCTCACGGTCGAAACCGTGCGCGAGCAGGGGGTTGTTTCATTCGCGGTGCGCACCATCGCAACAACGGTCCTGGTTTTCTCGTTCTTCGAACTCCTGCCGCATTTCCGGATGGGGGTCTCGGAGGTGCATTTCATTCTCGGCTCGACGCTGTTTCTCCTGTTTGGCGCAGCGCCAGCCGCGTTCGGGCTGGCGCTTGGTCTTCTGCTGCAGGGGCTGTTCTTCGTGCCGACCGACCTGCCGCAATATGGTATGAACGTGACTACGCTGCTGGTGCCTTTGTTTGCGATCCAGGCGCTGGCCGGGCGGATCATTCCTCGCAACACCGCCTATGTTGACCTGCAGTATCGGCAGGCACTTGCGCTTTCGACCGCCTATCAATCCGGCATCGTGGCGTGGGTCGCCTTCTGGGCGCTATATGGTGCGGGCTTTGTGGCCGAGAACCTCGCCTCCATCGCGTCTTTCGCCGCTTCCTACGCGCTCGTCATAGTAATTGAGCCGCTGGCCGATCTAGCCGTGCTGGCACTGGCGAAATCACTGAGAGCTGTGACGGCCGATGGTCTTGTTACTTATCGGCTTCACAACGCCGCCTGAGATGTCGTAAGGGCGGTCGCAAGTCGCGCCCGCCCCCACCTCATAACGCGATGCTGACACTCTCCCTGATAGGCATTGGCTGCGGCGATCCCGAGCAGCTCACGCTTGCTGCGATCCGCGCAATCAATGCGGCTGACCTGGTGCTGATTCCGCGCAAGGGCCCGGTGAAGTCCGATCTCGCCGACCTGCGCCGGCTGATTTGCGCGCAAGCCTTGACGAACAGCCGTACGCGCGTTGCCGAGTTCGACCTGCCCATTCGCGACACGGCGCAGGAGGGCTACCGCAAGGGAGTGGACGAATGGCACGACGCCGTCGCAGTGACCTGGTCCCGAGCGATTGCGGCGCATCTCGGTGATGACGGACGCGTTGCCCTGCTGATCTGGGGCGATCCTTCGCTATACGACTCGAGCCTGCGGATCGCACGAAGGCTTGATCCGTTGCCGATAATCGAGGTCGTCCCGGGCATTACGTCGATCCAGGCGCTTTGCGCCGCACATTCACTGCCGCTGAACGACATTGGGCAGCCTTTTCTCGTCACCACCGGACGGCGGCTGCGCGAAGGCGGTTGGCCGTCCGGCGCCGACACGGTGGTCGTCATGCTCGATGGCGGCGCCGCGTTCCAGTGGCTCGAGCCGACCGGACTATATATCTGGTGGGGCGCCTATCTCGGGATGCCCCGGCAAATCACCATGTCAGGTGCGCTCGCAGAAGTGGGGCCAGTCATCGTCGCCGCCCGACAAGAAGCACGCGCCAGGCACGGCTGGATCATGGATAGCTACGTCCTCAAGCGCGTGTGGTAGCACTCGTGGGAAGGCCGCTGGCATCTTGAACCAAGGGCAGGACGACATGCTACCCGAGTGGGTCTACCAGGAGTGCCCGGGCGTTTCGACCTTCCATCGCGATGCCGCTCTGGCCCGTCAGGCCGAGCTCACCAAGCCGACCGGTGCGCTGGGTCGCCTCGAGCACCTCGCGATCGAGCTGGCCGGTCTGCAACAAACCGACCGGCCTCGAGCCGAGCGCGCGCCGATCATCGTCTTTGCAGGGGATCACGGCATCGTCGCGCAGGGCGTATCGGCCTATCCTCAGGAAGTTACGATCGCGATGATGTCGAATTTCGCGTCAGGCGGTGCAGCAATTTCGGTTCTCGCGCGCGAACTGGGCTTAAATCTGGAAATCGTCGATGCCGGAACGCTCGCCGAACAGCCCGTGCCGGGAGTCGTGACAGACAAGCCGCGCCAGGGCAGCCGGGATTTCAGCAAGGAAGCGGCGCTCGAGTTGGGCGAGGTCGCCTTCGCCTTCGACTGCGGCAAGCGCGCCATCGCGCGGGCGGCCTCAGCAGAGCCAGATCTTCTGATCCTTGGTGACATGGGGATCGGCAACACCACGACTTCTGCGGCAGTCGCCGCCGCCCTGCTTGGCATGCGCGCCGAGCAGGTGACCGGCAATGGCACCGGGATCGATGCAGACAGCCGTGCGCGCAAGGCGCACGTGATTGATGCAGCGCTGGCTCTTCATGACCTTACAAGACCAGGAACTTCTGCCGAGCGGATCCTGTGCGCGGTCGGCGGTCTTGAAACTGCTGCTATTACGGGCGCGATCATCGCCGCCGCACAGCGTCGCCTCCCGATCCTGATCGACGGTTTCATCGTGTCCGTCGCGGCGTTGACGGCGTTGCATCTTAATCCGTCGTGTCGGCCCTTTCTCTTATCGTCGCATCAATCGGCCGAGCAGGGGCACTGCCTAGTTCTCGAGGCGCTGAATGTGCAGCCGTTATTCAATCTGGACCTCAGGTTAGGGGAGGGGTCGGGTGCCGCGCTTGCATTGCCGATCCTGCGGCTTGCATGCGCTCTGCACAACGGCATGGCGACCTTCGCGCAAGCCAGCGTTCCGAATCGCTCATAACGCGACATTCTGATTGACCGACACAATCCGCCAATCGTTCCGTAGCCGATCAATTCGGGTGATCGACAGCGGATCGATTACGAAGCGCAACGCTGCTCGCGGTGTGATGTCGAGGGCTACGCAGAGCGCGGCGCGAATAGTGCCGGAATGCACGACGAGCGTTGCTGGACCAGCAGCTATTTTACGAAGTCCATCCCGAACCCTCGCAATTTGATCTTCGAAGCTCTCGCCGCCGGGTGGGCTTGAACGAGCGGGATCCTTCCAGAACTCGGCGTACCCTTCTTCTCCGAGAGCGGCGAGATCGTCGTGACGTCGGCCGGTCCAATCCCCGAAGTCCTGCTCCCGAAACTCAGGCACCAGGATTGGATCAAGCTCGAATGCGCGCGCGGTATCGACAGTCCGTTGAGACGGACTCGCGTAGCTTGCGGCGTCCCGCGGTAAGCGCCTACGCACGGCTTCCAAATGCGCCCGACCGCTGAGATCAGCCGGAGCGCCCGACGGGGAGATCGTTCCTTCGATAGTATTGACGACTACCGCATGCCGGACCAACCAAAGAAAGGCTTCCCCTTCCATCCCTATATCTCCGATGCTTATCAATTCGAGAAACATCTTTAACATTCGCCCGCGGAGGCTTTACCGCGAAGGACTGATATCACGGCCGAAGCAAAATCCGTATCTCAACACCCCCGGCGCCGACCTGCAACGAAGGCGCGTTGCCTCGCGCGTCAGACCACTTTCTCATGATCGCGCTCGGCCCTTCTCGTTGATGCGACGGCGATGGGCGCTCGCGCCGAAGTGTAGCAACTCGTTGCGAGTGTGGCGGTCGTCTAACCAACCTGCGCAAGCCAATTTCCGAAAGAATTGCCGGGATGTCGCCATAGCGGCGACCGAGAAAAAGAGGCCGCTTGTAATGAACAAGCGGCCCAAGTCTAGGGAGGAAACGCCCAAGGAGGGCTGCGATAGCGCATCGCGCTACCGTGGTGCGTATATGCGTTGGCGATGCACAAAACGCAAGAGTTGACTTCCGGATCGGCATCAAAGCGCATGATGAAGACCTTCAAGTGACACTTGAATCGCACGTAGCGTCAGGTTGTATGCTTTCAAAGCAGTGTTTCCGACTTAGCGAATGATATCGACACAGTGCGTTTGAAAAGGCGCAAGGAAGAATTCCGGAAGCTGAGATGTCCCGATGGCGCGCCACTTCTCATGCTTCCGACGTTCTTGCTTCATATGTTCCGGCCGTGCTCGCAGGGCATTCTCGTAAAGACGTGAGCGTCATTGGCCGTGCGCATAATAGCAACCACCGTGCGGAGGCCTCCTTAACGTGTAAGCTGCTGACTTAGCCTCAAAACAATTGCGGACTAACGCCTGGCTCTGAGAACGTGTTCAGGTGTTACTCAGAGAATCAATCGGGCGGATCTCCAGTGGAGCCGGCATTAGACGGGCAGCGCAAGTTGCATCCCCGCTGGCCCCGGCGTGGACAAGCGCCCCCAGGTTGCATCGGTGCTCACTAACCAAGGGCAGGCCCTCGTGTAGGTTTTCGGCCGCTCCCTCGGTATAGTTGGGTCCACCTCAACTGCGCTTTCACTGCGCGATCTGTCGGAGCAGCCGAATGCAGGTCTCGAATGCTTCTGCAAGGTGGTCAACAGGATCGAACGTTATCGCAGTCAAGATCATCGGGAAGATGCAGGCGAAGTCGTTGGCAGTTTGGCGCAGATTGGCACACATACTCGACGTCATTTCCGTCGTGGATCAGGATCAGTCAGTAGGTGAAGTATTGCCGAATATCCGTTTCCGTGGGGTTTATCGGCGAAGCATGGTCTTTGACGACCGTCATAAGATTACGTGAAGGGAAAAACTGAGGCATTGTTGACGCGAACGTTGGGCTGAATTCCTTCGATCTTGTTTCGAGAAGGAAGCGAGCTAGATTTCGTTTGGAACGGATATCGGCCTTCCCGTGGCCAAAGCTAATGGCGAACGCCTCGCCGCAAATGAACCGTCGGCACCATCCCTCTGCCGACGGAAGCTGGTGCGATGTGTAGCCGCGTCGCTCCTCCGAGGCTGGCTTCCCGCTCGGCCGCCGAGAGGGACCGGGCTTCTTTACTGTGGCGAGTATAAGGCCCGCTTAGAGATCTTGCATTTGATCTCACACCCCTGAAGTCAGGGGGTCATACTATTCCCAAGGCCATTCGCCAACTGCCCACGGAGCTCCGGAAAGTTGGAAAATGCCGCCAGAGCCGGCAACAGCCCAAAACCCTGGCACCGCCGTATTACGGGCTTCTTTATCGCTGTCATGCCCACTTCAAGCAGTTCTGGCCCGAACCGGTTCAGGGCAGGATCGACACGCGCATCGAAACGGTTGCGAAATCGATGGATGCTACGATGGTGGTGTCGTATTCAGACGTGTCCGGTTGAAGACGCGTATGTTCGAAAACCGACGCCGAGGCGCAAGTATTCCGTCGCCGCGGCGCCAAGCACATGTTTTCACTCTTCAAGCAAGGCCCGCACAAACGTGCTTGGTGGCACGTCGATTGCTGGGAGATGGTAAAGGATCCGCACGACCATGCCGCTCTTCCAGTCGTTGGGGCAGGAGCTAGATGAAGCTTACTCGATTGACCCAAATCAACGACAGAGACGCCGCACTGAGTGCCGTCAGGTTTCGTAACGCACGAAGACTATTCGCGTTGGCCGCGACACCTGCCTGTCCTCGACAATCTGTAGTCATCCCGCGCGTCTCGCCGTGCGCATCGCGACGTGCGATCTGATCTGGGTCGAGTGGGAGGCGAATGCAGGTCGCTGATCGAGATGTGCTGCTTCAGTAACGAGCCAAAGAAGAAATTTATGGGACGTGGCCGCAGCTGCCATCGCGGCTTGCCTAAACACGAAAACTAAGGAACCCCAAGCATGAACGCGCCAAGCTATTCCGAGGCCCTGGAATTCGCGATCGACCGTTCGTACGAGATTAACCTAGACATGTTGAGATCGCGAAACTTGCACCTTGGTACGTACAACGATTATCTCGTCGGCACCTATCCGCCTCTCAAGGCAATGGGGGACCTGGATGCCGAAAGGTTGTTGAATAAGGTCGCGTCGTCAATTGACCTCTATTTCCACATCCCCTTCTGTAATCAGTATTGCACCTTTTGCCACTTCGCCAAGGAAATCAATCCATCTTCCGAGCGAGTGGAACGTTATTTGGCGGCTTTGAATAAAGAGATGAGTTGGTCAGATGCGGCGCTTGCTGGCAGAGATGTTGAGACTGCTTTCTTTGGAGGTGGCACTCCCTCGTTTTTGACCAACCATCAACTCAAAACACTATTTGATATGACTAATCAGCGCTTTGATTTATCGAGGGCCGAAGTAAGTTTCGAATTGCATCCCTCTCTTGTGAAGCATGCGGACGCTGCGGATCGCATATCCACTCTGCTTAGAGGTGGGGTAAACCGCTTCGTGCTTGGCGTTCAAAGTCTAGATCGAAGTATTTTGCGCATATTGAACCGCGGGCACGGTGTGGAGGAGGTGATACAAATCGTAAAACTGCTGAATGAGATGGGCGTTGAGAATCTGTCGCTTGACCTCATGTATGGACTGCCGCAGCAAACGCTCCGGAGCTGGTACGACTCGATTATCGGCCTATTGGACATGGGCATAGAGAAGTTCAATGTATTCCCATTGATGTTTAAATCGACTGACCCCGTAGCCCGCCATTTGGCTAGAGGGCGATATCAATTCGCCGGGGCTAAAGAGCGCATCATAATGCACTTTATGGCAGAACACATCCTCACGAAACTCGGCTATCGCCACGGGCCGATTTTCTATTGGACTAAGAGGTCGCAGCCACACTCCGTTCAACAGCGCCGTAAGTACGATTCCTGGAATGACAATAATCTTGTCCCATTTGGGGTTGGCGGATTTGGTTACATGAGCCAGTGCCAGTTCTATAACGAGGCAGATTTAGATCGCTACCTTTCTAGGGTTGAGGCAGGCGAGAAGCCAGTGTGGAAGGGGGTTGTACTGTCGCAGGACGACCTCATGCGCCGAACGTTAATGTTTGCCTTACGAAGCAGCGGAGTGTTGCTTTCCCGCTTCGAGCGGGAATTTGGAGTATCGGTTGAAAAGTACTTTTGCCGCGAGCTGGAAATCTTAAGGGAGGCGGGTCTCGTCTGCATCTCAAACGATGGCGTGCTGTCATTAACTGCCGCCGGTAATATCAACTCGGGCGCTGTATCGCTGCAATTTTTCTCCGACAATGTGCTTGAGCGGGTCGCGTACAACGATAGCAGGATAACAGACAAGCGAACCGATCTGCTCGAAAAACACGACTACTCGCCGGCTGCAAGATACGGGTCAAGTGCAGAAATGCAAGCTGTCTTTCGATGAAATCGGGCGCGCTCGTCAATGGTCGCTAGCTTATTCTTTTCCACGCCGGAGCCGCCGCCCTATCAGGCGCAGAAGATATTTTCTCATCTGACCGACAGCATTGATCGCGGGCAGCGAAAACGCCCGCTTGGGCTTGTCAGCAATTTTGTAGCCGATCAGCTGCCGCACTGCATTGCCGAGATCAAAGGTAGTAAACGGCCAGATGAAGGGATCAAGGCTCTTGGACGAAGCATTAATGCGATGATTGCGTCGACTGACTATGACGTACAGCTGCTGAATCTGCCGCAGCCCGACTTCGCGATCGCTAAGACCGACATCCACTATCTCGTCAACTGTGCTTATCAGATGTCAGCGTTTGCCGGTCTTCATCCGGTGGAAGCCGAGTTGACGGTGGGAGAGGAACTGAGCCGTCTTGCTCGCTTAAGTGGTCATCGGCAGCCTAGCATTGAGGTCCTCTCGTATGAAGATATGATTCTTGCGAACCCGGTACAGAGCGATCCACGCGTATATTGCCTCGGCGCGGCTGGGGTCGAAGAGCGAGATTTTTGTTTGGGTCACCAACTCATTGAGAGCGAGCTACAGCTAGCAATCGATGCTCTACTTGAGTTGCGTGACGGTGCTGACGCGGACGCTCGTCAATGTCTTGCGGTATGCTTGGAGCGCCTTGAATCAGCAAATTGTGTTCTGACGCGCTTTTATGAGCATATGTCGCCTGACCTATTCGGCCAATTTCGTGTGTTCTACGGAAAAAATCCTTACAAGAACAGGCTTGGCCCGAGCGGCCGGTTCTCTGCCCGCATCGTGGCGGTCTCGGTGCTACTGGCCGGTGAAGAACTCTTCCAACAGAAACCGCAATTTTATAGGGATATATATCGGCTGTCCGAATACTATCCGCAGGTATGCATTCACGAGGTGTTCCGCTGGTTGTCACCGGGCAATAGAAGCGCGGAGCTCACGCCAACTTGGCTAGAAGGGAAAGCGGAGTTTCCTAGGTCTGCAACCATTTCGCCCGTCATGGAACGCCACGGCCCTGAAATCGGAAAGCTGCGCGCGTCTTGTGTTTATGCGCTGGATCAGTTTACCCGGATGCACCGTATTACTGCTTTAAAATATACGATTGAACCGGGGCGTCCAATTGTCGGAGTTGAGGCGTCGGAAAGTGTTGAGGCTGTTCTATCACAGCGGCTGTTAACGGCGGCGCGTCCGTAAGCTGACGGTATGCGCCAGATGTGCGGCGTCCGACACCGGTCGAAAGGTGATGTTCGATGTCTCAAGACGAGGTGATCTTCCGTCGGTTTGAATCGGGGGATACTGATGATGTATGGCATATGCATAGAAGCGCATCGGAGAGTGTTGGTGTGCGTGGCCCGGAAGGAGCGTGGGAGGATGATTTACGCAACGTTGGAGAAGTATACATCGCGTCAGGCGGAGACTTCGTGGTTGCGCATATTGGTTCCCGACTCGTTGCCATGGGAGGATTGAAACCTGTTGACGGTGATGTCGCAGAGTTGAAGCGGATGCGGGTCGATCCCGCCTTTCAACGACGAGGGCTTGGGAGGAGGATTCTTAGTAAATTGGAATCGCGAGCCGGCTCTCTAGGATTTAAGCGGATAATTCTCGACACGACAAAGATCCAAGTAGGGGCTCAAAGACTTTATGAGACGGCTGGCTACGTTCGCCGCAAGGAAGGGATGTTGCACGGATATGCAGTGATCTTCTACGATAAGCGGCTCACGGGCCGGGATGGACCACCTGACGTGATCGAGGACATTGTGAGCCTGGATAATCCAGTCTAGTGCTGAGGGACCAGTTTGGTGAAAGGCTGAAGAAGGGGAGGCGCTGAATTGCGGCGCGCGACGACCAAGAAAAGCGCGTCGGGACGCGCGGAAGGTGAGCTCGACGAGTAAAGACGTGGCGATGCCCCATCGAGGTGATGTTTGGCTATTAGATAGCGTCGAACAGCGACTTGGCCATGCATACGCTTCGACCAGAATATCGTCGTTCGTTAGGCCCTGCGTGATGTGTACGGCGGACTGATCGCAAAGTCACCGAGCTATAGCCGACAGCTTACTTGCCGCTTTCTGATTGAATGCGTTCCGGTTTCCCCGGCTCTCATCGCCCTTACGTGACTAATTTGAGCGTTTCTTCTGGAAACGGCTTCGTATCTCTCAAGTGTTTCACGTGTGGTGTTGGCCTGCTTCTTGCTACCCGAGCGTCGGCAAGTCGTCGATTGTAGATCTCGGGGAAGAATTTATGGGCGGGGGAGCGGAAACGTTTTACGGCGTGATCAGACGTCAGGGTATCACGCGTCGCAGTTTCCACAAATTCTGCAGTTTGACGGCAACGAGCCTCGGGCTCGGTCCGCTCGCGGCAAGCGAGATTGCCAACGCGCTGGAGACAAAGCCGCGTGTGCCCGTGATCTGGATGCACGGGCTCGAATGCACGTGCTGTTCGGAAAGCTTTATCCGCTCGGCCCATCCGCTGGTCAAAGACGTGGTGCTGTCGATGATCTCGCTCGATTATGACGCCCTGATCATGGCGGCGGCAGGACACCAAGCCGAAGCCATCATCGAGGAGATCCGCGCCAAGTACAAGGGCGAATATGTGCTTGCCATTGAAGGCAATGCGCCGCTGAACGAAGGCGGCATGTTCTGCATTGATGGCGGCAAGCCGTTCGTCGAAAAGCTCAGGGCGATGGCGGAAGATTCCATGGCGATCATCGCTTGGGGGACTTGTGCGGCCTGGGGTTGCGTGCAAGCGGCCAAGCCCAACCCGACTTGGGCGACGCCGATCGATAAAGTGATTACGAACAAACCGATCATCAAGGTGCCGGGCTGCCCGCCCATCGCAGAGGTCATGACCGCCTTGGTGACCTTCATCACCACGTTCGGAAAGCTTCCCGAGCTCGACCGCCAAGGGCGTCCAAAGATGTTCTATTCCCAGCGCATCCACGACAAGTGCTATAGGCGTCCCCATTTCGACGCCGGCCAGTTTGTCGAGGGGTGGGACGACGAGTCCGCGCGCAAGGGCTATTGCCTCTACAAGATGGGCTGCAAAGGGCCGACCACCTACAACGCCTGCTCGGCCGTTCGGTGGAACGGCGGCGTTTCCTTCCCGATCCAATCCGGCCACGGCTGTTTCGGCTGCTCCGAAGACGGCTTCTGGGACAAGGGCTCATTTTACGATCGACTGACGACCATCAGGCAATTCGGCATCGAGGCCAACGCCGATCAGATCGGCATGGCCGCTGCCGGCGCGGTCGGCCTAGCCGTTGCCGCGCACGCGGCGGTCACGGCCGCGAAGCGGCTGACCCGTAATCCAGGCCGGGTAGCTCAGGAAAAATAATCGAATTCAGGGAAGAGACAACGATGGGCGCCCAGACATCCAATGGGTTCAAGCTCGACAATTCCGGCAAACGCATTGTCGTCGATCCGCTGACCCGGGTCGAAGGCCACCTCCGCGTCGAGGTCAATCTCGATTCCGACAATGTGATCCGCAACGCGGTCTCATCCGGAACTATGTGGCGCGGCATCGAGACGATCTTGCGTGGACGCGATCCTCGCGATGCCTGGGCGTTCACCGAGCGGATTTGCGGCGTCTGCACTGGCACGCATGCGCTCACCTCGGTGCGGTCGGTGGAGAACGCGCTGGGCATCATCATTCCCGAGAATGCTAATTCGATCCGCAATATCATGCAGCTCTGCCTGCAGGTGCATGATCATCTTGTGCACTTCTATCACCTGCACGCGTTGGATTGGGTCGACGTGATTTCTGCCCTTAAGGCCGATCCCAAGGCGACCTCTGCGTTGGCGCAATCGGTCTCCTCCTGGCCTCTATCATCGCCAGGCTATTTCAAGCATCTGCAGATCAGGCTCACCAAGTTCGTTGAATCGGGCCAGCTCGGCCCTTTTAAGAATGCTTATTGGGGGCATCCGGCCTATAAGCTTCCGCCGGAAGCGAACCTGATGGTCTTGGCGCATTACCTGGAAGCGCTCGATTTCCAAAAGGACGTCGTCAAGATCCACGCCATCTATGGCGGCAAGAACCCGCATCCGAACTGGCTGGTCAGTGGCGTGGCCTGTGCCGTCAATGTTGATGGTACCGGTGCGGTGGGCGCCATCAATATGGAGCGGCTGAACCTGGTATCCTCGATCATTGGCCGTTCGATCGAATTCGTCGAGCAGGTTTATCTGCCCGACGTTACCGTGATTGGCTCCTACTACAAGGATTGGCTCTTTGGCGGCGGTCTCTCGGGTAAGAGCGTAATGTCCTATGGCGACATTCCCGAGAAAGCCAATGATTATTCCGCGAAAAACCTCAAGCAGCCGCGCGGCGTGATCCTCAATGGCAATTTCAGCGAAGTCCTGCCGATCGATCACGGCGATCCCGAGCAGATCCAGGAGTTCGTCGCCCATTCCTGGTACAAATATCCTGATGAAACGAGGGGTCTGCATCCCTGGGATGGTGTCACCGAGCCGAACTTCCAGCTCGGGCCCAATTTCAAAGGCACCAGGACCGACATCAAGGAGCTCGACGAAGGCGGCAAATATTCCTGGATCAAGGCGCCTCGTTTTCGCGGCAACGCCGTCGAGGTGGGACCGCTGGCGCGATACATCATAGGTCACGCCCAAGGCAAAGCGGAGTTCAAGGAACCGACCGAGAAGCTGCTGAAGACACTCGATCTTCCCTTCGCTGCACTCTTCTCGACGCTCGGCCGCACTGCGACGCGTGCGCTCGAATGCCAATGGGCCGCGCACCAGATGCGCCATTTCCAGGACAAGCTTATGGCGAATATCAAAGCGGGTGACACCGCTACCGCCAACGTCGATAAATGGAAGCCGGAGAGCTGGCCGAAGGAAGCCAAGGGATACGGTTTTACCGAGGCGCCGCGTGGTGCGCTCGGGCACTGGATCAAGATCAAGGAGACCAAGATCGACAACTACCAGTGCGTTGTGCCGACGACATGGAACGGCTCGCCGCGTGATCCAAAGCGAAATATCGGTGCGTTTGAGGCCTCGCTGATGGATACGCCGATCGCTGATCCGGAGAAGCCGCTGGAAATCCTGCGCACGATCCATTCCTTTGATCCATGCCTGGCCTGCTCCACCCATGTGATGGGGCCGGGTGGCCAGGAAATGGCAATGGTCAAGGTCCGCTAGGGGAGGAGGCATTGTTGGACAAATCTCCGCAAGCGCTAACCGCCGCTGTCGCGGCCGTTGCGGTACGCTCCGGCCGCAGCGCCGAGCGCGGCGTCGTCTATGTCTACGAGGCGCCGGTGCGGCTTTGGCATTGGATCAACGCCGCGGCAATCCTGGTGTTGGGTCTCAGCGGATATTTCATCGGCAGCGCGATACCGACCATGCCAGGAGAGGCAAGCGACAATTTCCTGTTCGGCTATATCCGTTTTGCGCATTTCTTCGCAGGCTACGTGCTCACGCTCGGCTTCCTCTTGCGCATTTACTGGGCGTTCATGGGCAACCCCCACGCTAAGCAGATTTTCTACGTGCCGCTCTGGCGCAAGAGCTATTGGCGCGAGGTGTGGCACGAGATTCGCTGGTACGCTTTCGTTGCGGCCGAGCCAAAGAAATACGTCGCGCACAATCCGCTGGCCCAGCTTGCGATGTTCTTCATGTTTACGCTGGCGATCGCGTTCATGATCGTCACCGGCTTTGCACTCTACGCACAGGGCACCGGCAACGACAGCTGGCAGTACAAGCTGTTCGGCTGGGTGTTTTCGATTTGGCCGAACAGCCAGGACGTCCACACCTGGCATCATCTCGGCCTGTGGATGATCGTGACGTTTGCGCTCATCCACATCTATACAGCGGTTCGCGAAGACATCGTGTCGCGCCAGAGCATCGTCTCCTCGATCATTTCTGGCGAGCGCGAATTCCGCGATTGATTGACGATGCAGATGCCAACTCCGGAGAACACGAAACGGATCCTGATGCTCGGCATCGGCAATATCCTGCGGGCCGATGAGGGGTTCGGCGTGCGGGTGGTGGAGCAGTTCCACCGCCGCTACGCCTTCCCTGACAATGTCACCATGCTCGACGGCGGCACGCAGGGGCTCTACCTCGTCAATTTTCTCGAGGAGGCCGATTGCCTGATCGTGTTCGATGCCATCGATTATGGGCTCGCGCCCGGGCACTTGAAGCTCGTGCGAGACGAGGAGGTGCCGAAATTCACCGGAGCCAAGAAGGTGAGCCTGCATCAGACCGGTTTCCAGGAGGTCTTAAGTGCGGCCGACCTGCTTGGCCGCTGCCCGCAAGAACTCGCTCTAATCGGCTGTCAGCCACTTGATCTGGAGGATTGGGGCGGGCCGCTGACGGATCCGGTGCGCACTCAGATTGCGCCTGCGATCGAACTGGCTTGCGAACTGCTGGCGCAGTGGGGTTCTCCGGCAAAGTTGCGCACCACGCCGCTACCGGAGTCGGAGCGTCTGCTCGCGAACGATATTGACCATGCAAATTATGAGAGGAGGGCGCGGCCGATCTAGCGGCTCGCAGATTACCATGTGCCTTGGCTTGCCAATGACGATTATTGAGACCGACGGCATGTCGGCGCTTTGCGAATATGCCAATGAACAGCGGCGCGTCTCAGTCATGCTGCTCTCCGAGCCGCCCGTCGGTGCCAAGGTGCTTGTCCATATCGATACCGCGGTGCGGCTCTTGGAAGACGACGAAGCGCGGCTAATCGCCGACGCGCTTGAGGGCCTTTATGCGGCCCTCAATGACCACGATTGCGATCGGGTCTTTGCGGACTTGATCGGTCAAGAGCCGCAACTGCCCGAGCACCTGCGCCAGCCGGGTGCCGCCTCCGCGACATTGCCTGCCCATCTTCGCCAATATCAACGGAAACCAAATTTGCAGCCGAAACAAGCTTCATATGGAATATTGCCGAGTGGGTGCTGATCCGAGCGGGTATGCAATCGCGAAAGAACAATGATTTTGGCACGTGCCTTGCTACACCTCGTCCATACACATGGACTATCAGAGAGGCGGCTGATGGACTTTCAGCTCGGGAAACATGATCTGACGCGGCTCCGGCGAAAGACACTCGGCATGATCACCAAGATCCGGAAATCTCTACCCACCGCATTTGGAAGCCGCGGGCGCCAATGGCGCGTCCGCGGACACAGGCATTATCCCTCAGCAGACCAACGGAACGTCGTATCATGAAACAGGTTTCCGGGTCGCACCCGATAGCGCCGAGAAAATGCGGCCGCCGATGAGCGTGTTTCCAATCGCCGCGGAAAGTCTCGACGCAGCCCATAGCAGGCTAACAGCTGCGGGTGCGCTCGCGAAGCTCGCTTCGCTCAATGGCATCGAGCTGGCGAGGAACTGTCCGAATGCCATCGCGCTGTTGTCTTCCGTCGCGGCTGCCGTTTCTGGCCAGAAGAGCGACATGCCGACGCAGCTGTTCGGGCTCGGGAATCTCAGCGATCTCGAGCGCAGGCTGATTGTGGACGTGCTTGGGGAGGGCGATCTCGCCGGCGTCGTTGCGCTGCCAGGTGGCCGCGTGGCGCAAATCCAGGAATCGGTACTTGCGGGAATCTGGCGCGTGCGCATCGAGACCGACGCCGCACACGAATATGTCGAGGTCGGTGCGATCCCGGAGATCGTGCGGCGCGCCGCAACCGACCTGACATCGAGCGATCTCATGATCGGCGCGGCACCCGACGGCGCGATGAACGTGCTGCCGGTGCTCGCGGAAATCCGCGAGCGGGCACTGGCCTGGCGGCCGGGCATGCGCCCGCAGATCATCAACTTCACCCTGCTGCCGATGAGCGCGGTCGACCAGGCGTTTTTGCAGCAAAGCGTCGGAAATGGTCCGATCCAGCTCATCTCGCGCGGCTACGGGACTTGCCGAGTGCTTGCGACGGGCATCCGGAACGTCTGGTCGGTGCAGTTCTTCAATGCCATGGACACCATCATTCTGGATACGCTGGAGGTCGGCGGCGTGCCAATGGCTGCCTTGGCCGCCGAGGAAGATTTCTGGGATTCCGCCGAACGCCTGCAAGAAATCATCAAAGCTTACGTCGAATGACGAGCTTCGAGAATTTTGGCGTCCGGAAGGATATTGCAAACGGCGCGCGCATGAAGTGCGGCATTTGTTGGATCGGTTACGACCTGGCTGAGGGGGATGAGGCGACGCAGATTGCAGCGGGAATGCCTTTCGCCGGGTTGCCCGACAATGGCGTTGTCGCAAATTTCAATGCGCCCAAATCGAAGTTCATGGCGATTGAAGATGATTTCTGACCGCGAACAGCATCCCCGCAGGAGCGTGCACGCCGATGCGTCGGCGTGGGGCGAGATGCTCGCGGCAGTCTATCGGGATATCGCCGATCGCAGCATGCGCGACCTGCCGATCTTCAACGAGGCCTTGAGCGTCGAAGCCATCGGCTTTCGCGAGCGTGAGGGCAGGGTCGTCGGCATGATGGTCACGCCTTGGTTCATGAACGTGGTCACACGCATGCGTGACGGCACTTCGCAATCTTCTCCGGGCACGAACCTGCGCTTGCGATTTCCGGCCGGCGACATCGAATTCACCGTCAGCGAGCTGGCGCCCGTGGGCTCGATCGCGAGGTACTCACTGTTCTCGCCGATGTTTGAGTTCGAGGATATGGCGTCCGCGCGCGCCAGCGCCGAAGCAGTGCTCGCGGCGCTGATGTCGCCGGCCAATCGCGCGGCGTCACATGGGCCCGATGCGCCAAATATCAGTCCGATCGACCGCCGGACTTTCTTGCGCGGTGTACAGACTGAGCGGCGCGCATGAGCCTCGCCATCCGCAACCAGATCGATGTTACCGTATCGGTTGCTCGCGACGCAATTGCCGCGGTCGAGATTCTGCCGCGCGCCCGGCCGCCACTGGGGCGGCTGTTCGCCGGCAAGCCGCCCGCTTCGTTGCTCAATGTGCTACCGCGAATCTTCTCGTTGTGTGCCGCCGCGCACCAGGTGGCATTCCTGTCCGCGATCGAGGCGGCGCGCGGCGAAGGCATCAGCCTTGCGACGCGGCAGCATCGTATCGCCATGGTCGTTGGCGAGCGGCTGACGGAATTGCTGCGGGGCCTGTTTGTCGGGCATTTCCCGCTGGATGCTACCAGCGCCGCAGCGATCCGCGCCCTGATGCAGGGTGTATCGGCGCTTCTCAGCAGCGCAGAGCCCAGCTGCGGCCAAGTTCGACGCGAGGCAATAGCGCGGGTTGCGATTGCGCTGGCGGCGCTTGGCATAACGAACGAAGACGGTGCGCCGAGGCTCGGTACCCCACTAGCGCTTCGCGTCGTGGCTCTCGAGGAAGACGCGTTGAACCCAACGCCGATGCAGCACTCGTTTTTGTCCGTTGCCGACGACCGCGACGTCATTGAACGGCTCGTGGATGATGCAGGATTTTGCCGTTGTCCCGACCTTGAGGGCCGCATTCCCGAGACAGGTGCGTGGGCACGCCAAATGATGCGTGATCAGATCACGCTAGGCCGGTCGGGGCCGGCCGAGCGGCTGAAGGCGAGGATTGCGGAAATCGCGCGGCTGCACGCTTGGCTTCGCCTCGGTGCTCGTGTTGAAACAGCGGAGCATGGGATCGTCGAAAGTTACAGGCTGGGGCCGGGCCGTGGTGCGGCCGCGGTCGAATGCGCCAGGGGACGTCTCTATCACGCGGTTGAGCTTGATCGCCAGCGGCAGATGTCGCGCTTCGAAGTTATTGCCCCGACCGAGTGGAATTTCCACGCGCGCGGACCGCTTGTCCGCAGCCTGCAAGGCGCGGTGCTGGCCGCGAAACCACGGGGACAGCGTGCGGTTCGCGCGATGGTCGCATCCTTCGACCCTTGCGTCGGGTTCACTCTCAATTTTCGCGAAATTGGCGATGCATGAAATGGCGCTTTGTGAGGGCATCGTCGAGATCGTTGAGGAGGAGGCGCGCCGGCGATCGTTTTCCAGGGTGAAGACCGTATGTCTGGAGATCGGGGCGCTGAGCCATGTCGCTCCCGAAGCGATGAGGTTCTGCTTTGCGGCCGTTGCCGCGCGGACCATCGCGGATGGCGCGGTCATTGAGGTCGTCGAATTGCCTGGCGTCGCCTGGTGCTTTGCCTGTTCGAGGAGCGTTGAGATTGCGCACCGCGATGAGCCGTGTCCCTGCTGCGGCAGCTATCAGCTGCAGGCGACCGGGGGCGAAGAGATGCGGGTGAAAGAGCTGGAGGTCGATTGATGTGTACCGTATGTGGCTGTAGCGAAAGAACACCCTCCACCGAACGTGCCGACGCGCAAAGTGAGCAAACCCAGGGCCATCACCATGAACACTACGGTCACCACCGTGATCATGTGCATAGCGGTCAAAACGTGCATGAGTCTCACAACCATCACCACGGCCATTATCACCATCATGATCATAGCCATCAGCATGCTCTGGGCGGAGGGGCGCTTGTGGATTGCGGTGCCGATCCGGCCGGCTTGAAGATCGTGGGTATGAGCAGCGAGCGAACCATTCGGATCGAGCGCGACATCCTTGGCAAGAACAATAGGATCGCCGCCAACAACCGCGCGCGCTTCCTGACAGATGACCTGCTCGTATTCAATCTTGTTTCCAGTCCGGGCGCCGGCAAAACCGCGCTGCTCGTCCGCACCGTCTCCGAACTGAAGGATAGCCGCCCGGTTGGTGTCATCGAGGGAGACCAGCAGACCTCGAACGATGCTGATCGCATTCGCGCCACCGGCGTGCCCGCAATCCAGATCAATACTGGCAAGGGCTGCCATCTCGATGCTGCGATGGTCGGTGAGGCTTATCGTCGCTTGCCGCCGCTTAAGGGCGGTATTCTCTTCATCGAGAATGTCGGGAATCTAGTTTGTCCCGCGGCGTTCGATCTCGGCGAGGCCTGCAAGATCGTGGTGTTCTCGACCGCCGATGGTGAAGACAAGCCGCTCAAATATCCGGATATGTTCGCCGCATCGTCGCTGATGCTGATCAACAAGATTGATCTGGTGCCGGTGATCGACTTCGATTTAGCCAAGACCATCGAATATGCGAGACGCGTCAATCCGAACATTGAGGTGCTGACGGTTTCGGCGCGTACGGGCGAGGGCTTTGCCGCGCTCTACGCCTGGATCCGGAAGCAGGCTGGGAATCAGAGGCGTCCCGTCGGTGACGCATTGCGATGAGCGCGAGCAGCGACGCCATCATCCGGGGCGGAACGCGGCTGCGGGTGCGCGTCAGTGGCGCCGTGCAGGGTGTCGGCTTTCGTCCGTATATTTATGGTCTCGCTACCCGCTATAGGTTGGCCGGATTCGTCGCCAATGATCCTGATGGCGTGATCATCGAGGTTGAGGGCGACCTTACGTGCGAGTTTGTGGCCGCTTTGCCACTCGAAAGCCCTCCATTGGCGCGGATCGACCACATCTCCGTTCAGGAGATTGATGCGCTTGCGGCGAAAGACTTCTCGATCCGCGCCAGCGAACACGGGAGGGTCTCGACGCGGATTGTCGCCGATGCCGCGACATGCCAGCAATGTCTCGATGAGTTGTTCGACCCGAACAGCCGCCATTACCTCTATCCCTTCATCAACTGCTCTCATTGCGGCCCGCGCTACACCATCGCCGAACGGCTTCCCTACGATCGCCGCAACACGGCGATGGGGGACTTTGCGATGTGTGCCGCCTGCGCGGGCGAATATGCCGATCCGGCGAGCCGCAGGTTTCATGCGGAAGCGATTGCGTGTCCGACATGCGGTCCTCGGCTCAGTCATGGGATCAACGACATTGCCGCGGGGATCGATGGCGGCCAAATCGTCGCAATAAAGGGGATTGGCGGGTACCAGCTGCTTTGCGACGCTCGCAACCATGATGCCGTGCAGCGTTTGCGCAGGAGGAAGCAGCGCGACCAGAAGCCGTTCGCGGTCATGGTTGGTTCCGTAGAGCAGGTCAGCGAGATTGCGGCGGCTAATGCCGCCGAGCTCCCACTGCTCGAATCCGTCGCCCGTCCGATCGTCCTCCTGCCGTCGCGCAACAATCTAGCGCCGGCGATAGCCCCTGGCCTGTCGCGCGTCGGCGTGATGCTGCCGGCGGCCCCGTTGCATCACCTCATCTTCCATGCGCTTCGTTCGACAGGTGCATGGCATCGGGTTGAAGGTCCGGTCATTGTCAGCACCAGTGCTAATCCCGGCGGCGAACCGCTCCCGATCGACAACGCGGAGGCGCTGCGGCGGCTCGCGGGAATCGCCGATCTGATTGTGACCCATGATCGCGATATTCTGACGCGCGCCGATGATTCGGTAATGGCGGTGGTGGCGGGGCGGCGCCAATTCATTCGTCGGGCCCGCGGCTATGTTCCCGAACCTATCCGGCTTGCGAGGTCTGTGCCGCCCGTGCTCGCCGTCGGTGGCGCGTTGAAATCGACCATCACGGTCACACGGGGCAGGGACGCCTTCGTCTCCCAGCACATCGGCGATCTCGATACGGCTGAAGGCATCCGCTTCTTCGAGGAGACCATCCGGCACCTCACATCGACCCTCGACATCGATCCTGTCGTCATTGCCCATGATCTGCATCCCAACATGGCGACCACCCGCTTTGCGGAAGCGAGCGGCCGCGCGCTGGTCGCTGTCCAGCATCACCACGCGCACGCTGCCGCCGCCATCGCGGAGCATGGCCTTGGGGGGCCTACGCTCGCCCTTCTCCTCGACGGCTATGGTTATGGCTCCGACGGCGGCAACTGGGGTGGCGAGCTATTGTTGTGCGAAGGCGCCGGATTTCGACGAATCGGGCATCTCGCGCCGTTGCAAATGCCCGGCGGAGATCGCGCAGCCCGCGAGCCTTGGCGCATGGCGAGTGCAATATTTCACTTGCTGGGGCGGAAAAAGGAAATCGGGCTGCGCTTCGCAGCACAGCCGCAGGCCGAGCGTCTGCGGTCATTGCTCGATCAGCCCGGCGTGGCGACCACGACCAGCGCGGGCCGGCTGTTCGAAGCAGCGGCGGCGCTGCTGGGGATCGCGACTTTGCAGAGCTATGAGGGCGAAGCCGCGATGAAGCTCGAGGCATGTGTGGGGCGGACTGCGGTGCTTGAAGAGGGCTGGATGATCGATGGCGACGTGCTGTCCTTTCGCCCGCTGTTTGCGCATTTGATTGCAAACAACGTTGGCGCCGCGGAGGGAGCCGGGCTATTTCATGGCACGTTCGCAGCTGCCTGCGTTGACTGGGTCGCGCGCGCGGCGCGGGCAACTGGCGTTGCCACCGTCGTTCTGAGCGGCGGTTGCTTCCTGAACGCGGTACTCGCGGATGAGATCCAGCGCGGCTGCATTGCGGCCAGTCTCACTCCGCTGCTGCCACGGCAGGTTCCGCCCAATGACGGTGGCTTAAGCCTCGGACAAGCTTGGATCGCCGCTCTGCAGATTGCACAACGGCCGTCAGCCCCGGAAGGAACAGCCTGATGTGTCTCTCAGTACCGGCTGAGGTCGCCACAATTCTTCCCGATGACATGGCCATCGTGTCCATCGACGGCATCAGCAAGGAGATATCGATCGCGCTCATCGATGATCTCGCGGTGGGAGACTACGTCCTTGTCCATGTCGGCTACGCCTTGGCTAGAATCGACCCGGCGGAAGCCGAGCGCACGCTGCAGCTCCTAAAGGAGCTAGGCAGCGTGGGGCGGGAGCTCCAGTCATGAAATATGCCGACGAATTTCGCGACAAGACCATCGCGCACGGGCTCGTGCGTGCGATTGGCGCCGAAGCCGATTCGCAAAGGGCATATCGGTTCATGGAATTCTGCGGCGGACACACGCATGCGATTTCCCGCTATGGCCTGGAGGATATATTGCCTGCGAACGTTCGCATGATCCATGGGCCGGGTTGTCCCGTCTGTGTTCTGCCCGCCAGCCGGATCGACATGGCGATCAGGCTCGCCGAGCGGCCGGAGATCACTCTCTGTGTTTATGGCGACCTGATGCGCATCCCCGGCTCGCAGGGAAAAGCCCTGCTGAGCGCCAAGGCGTTTGGCGCCGACATTCGGATGGTCTACTCGACGCTCGATGCGATCAGAATCGCCGAACAGGCACCGAATCGGGAGGTGGTCTTTTTTGCCATTGGATTTGAGACCACGACCCCGCCGACGGCGGTGATGATCCGGCTTGCCGAGAAGAAATGGCTGAAGAAGTTCAGCGTGTTCTGCAATCACGTGCTGACGCCCTCGGCGATGCACAGCATTCTCGAGAATCCCGATATCCGCGATATCGGGCGGGTCGAAATTGATGGCTTCCTCGGGCCTGCGCATGTCAGCACCATCATCGGCACGGAGCCTTACGAGGTCCTCGCAGAACAATTCGGCAAGCCGATCGTGATCGCGGGATTTGAACCGCTCGACATGATGCAGGCGATCCTGATGCTGGTGCGGCAGGTGAAGGAAGGCCGACATGAGGTGGAGAACCAATACAGCCGTGCGGTGACGCGGAAAGGCAATCGGCGCGCCCAGGAAGAGGTGTCGGATATCTTTGAATTGCGTGACCAGTTCGAATGGCGCGGGCTCGGACTCGTACCCCATAGCGGATTAAAGCTAAAGCAGGCTTACGCTCAATTCGACGCCGAGAAACGTTTCGCGATGCACGAAGTGCGTGTCGCCGATAATCCGGCGTGCGAGTGCGGGGCCATCCTGCGCGGCGTGAAGAGGCCGGTTGACTGCAAGCTATTCGGAACCGTCTGCACGCCGGAAATCCCGATAGGATCGTGCATGGTCTCATCGGAAGGCGCCTGTGCCGCGCATTGGACGTATGGACGGTTTCGCGATTATCAGTTGAGGCGGGCGTGATGAGAGCAACTGTCTATCAACGCAAGCTCGACATCGAGAACGGACGGGTCGACCCGTCCCATGGCGCCGGGGGACGCGCCATGGCGCAGCTGATCTCCGGCCTGTTTCACGAAGCCTTCGGCAATGAATGGCTCGCCCGCGGCAACGATCAGGCGGCCTTCGATGTTGGCGCCGGCAGGATGGTGATGACGACCGATGGCTATGTCGTTTCGCCGCTGTTCTTTCCCGGCGGCAATATCGGATCGCTCGCGGTGCACGGCACGATCAATGATGTCGCGATGGGCGGCGCGCGTCCGCTCTATCTATCGGCAACTTTCATCATCGAGGAGGGCTTCCGCTTCTCGGATCTGAAGACGATTGCGGATTCGATGGGCGAGGCCGCGCGCGCCGCCGGCGTTTACATCATCACGGGTGACACCAAAGTCGTCGAGCGCGGGAAGGCGGACGGCCTGTTCATCTCGACGACGGGGGTCGGGGTTTTGGCCGATGGGCTCGATCTCTCCGCGGAGAAGGCAAGGGTCGGCGACCGCGTGCTGGTCTCTGGCAGTCTCGGCGACCATGGTGCGGCGATCATGTCGAGGCGCCAGAATCTCGCTTTCGAGACCGAGATCGTCTCGGATTCCGCAGCGCTGCATGATCTCGTAGCCCTAATGGTTGCGGCGGGCGGCAGCAGCATCCGGGTGATGCGCGACCCCACGCGCGGCGGTCTTGCCGCGATGCTCAACGAGATTGCGCATCAGTCGGGCCTCGGGTTCCGTCTGCAGGAAGAGGCCATTCCGGTGAAGCCGGCGGTTGCCGCCGCCTGCGAACTCCTTGGGCTTGATCCGCTACATGTCGCCAACGAGGGCAAGCTCGTTGCCATCGTGGCGCCTGATATGGCCGATGCCGTGCTTGCAGCTATGAGGGCGCATCCGCTCGGGTGCGATGCCGCTGATATCGGCGAGGCCGTAGCCGACAGCCATCAGTTTGTGCAGCTGTCAACCAGCTTTGGCGGGGGGCGAATCGTCGATTGGCTGTTGGGCGAACAATTACCCCGGATCTGTTGAGCACAATAGCAACTTCTGCAATTTCGTTGTTGCTTTGAGCAGATCGCCCGGGCGATTCCTCATGAAGCACTCGTTCGCTTCGAGCGCATCTAATCAAGCCGACGATGCGGGATGGGACTCGAAAGCGGAACGGCCCACACGTCAATCCTTAACATCAAGCCCTGCTTCAACATCAGTCGTGTAATGAATTCCGTCCACTCACAAACGTCAAATGAGTCCCGCTATCATGCTGACCGGACCTTAGCAGGGTTCGACGGAACGCAGATTTCGCGGGTAAAAGCGGACCGTTTGATTTGGCGCAAAGACACAGGGGAGCGCAGCGCTTAGGAGTGATGCTGATATAAGCTTGGGAAAGTAACCGTTGCAGGCCTCAATCCTGAAAAAGTATTGCGATGCCCGCCTGCCTTGGTACACCATCTATCCAACTGTACCGGAGTTCTCCGCGGAGGTCGGTGCACAGGATTGTGAGAAATGGCTGAGGCGCCTGCCACCTGACGACTCCGTGTCGCTCTATCTCCACATTCCGTTCTGCCGGTCGATCTGCTGGTATTGCGGCTTTCCTACGGCCATCAGTCGCCGGGATGCGCCGATCCTCAATTATCTGTCGGTGCTGCGTGAGGAGATCCGTTTGGTCGCGGAGCAAGCGCCGGAAGCGCTGCCCGTGAGCGACGTGCACTTCGGCGGCGGAACGCCGACCGTCATCACGCCAGCGGAGTTCCTGGCCCTGATGGAACTCCTGCGCCGCCGCTTCGCGTTCAGGAAAACGGCTGCGATCGCCGTCGAGATCGACCCGCGCACGTTCACGGTCGAGATAGCCGAAGCCTTAGGAGCAGCCGGCGTGAACCGCGCGAGCCTCGGTGTGCAGAGCTTCGATCCCATCGTTCAAAAAGCGATCAACCGGGTCCAGAGTAAGGCGCAGACCGCCGCTGCCGTCGAAAATCTTCGCCGGCACGGAATAAGCCGCATCAACTTCGACCTTATTTTCGGTCTCCCAAATCAGACGGTGCAGTCCTGCGTCGAGAGCACGACGATGGCGATCGCCATGCGCCCAAACCGGCTTGCGGTTTTCGGCTACGCGCACGTTCCTTCGTATATGAAACGTCAGCGCCTGATCGATGACGCAGCGCTGCCGGACAGTGCTGCCCGCGCCGAACAGGCCGCGGCCGTGGCCGATACGCTGGTCGCCGCCGGCTACCACCAAATCGGGCTCGACCATTTCGCCTTGCCGGACGATGAGCTCGCGCTGGCGCAGAAAGCCGGTCGCCTGCGGCGTAACTCCTTGGGTTACTCGGCCGACACCTGCAAAACCTTGATCGGCTTCGGCACGTCGGCCATCGGCCGTCTCGGCGACGGTTACGTCCAGAACGATGTTGCAACAGGCTCCTACAGCCGGCACATCAGAGCTGGCCGTCTGGCGACGTCAAAAGGCTACCGTCTCACCGATGAAGACCGCGTCCGAGCCGCGATCATCGAGCGGCTCATGTGCGATCTGGAGGCCGACGTGCCGGCAATCTGTGCCGCCCACGGATTTTATGCGAACCATTTTCTCGATTCAGCTGAACGCTTGGCGATGCTCGCCGAGGACGGGATAGTCGACATCGAAAAGGGTTTCGTCCGCGTGAGGCGGGAGCACCGCTTTGTGATTCGCGCTGTTGCTGCCGCATTCGACGCTTATCTCAACCGTTCACCTTATTAACAAGCCGCGTAAACGGATCCAAAAGCATCACCGCTCGTCGCTAACAGGACGGCGCCTCGACCATGTAGAAATGGTTCTATGCAATCTGATCCAAACTGCCCTCGGTGCGGCAACGATGTCGACGGCCTCTGCGAGCGTCACGTTGGAGACCTGGCACTGCCGTAAGCCTTGGCGCCGTAATCGCCCGGCTGGCCGCTTGGCGAGAAACGATCAACCGCGTTGAGCGGGAGCTGGCGGGCTGGATTAGCCTGTAGCACTCTGGGACGTCATCAAGGCTCGTCCGCGTTCGGTCCTGAGATCAGTGGCGCGCCCCCGACAGAAACCGGCCCTTGTGGTTTAGTCGATCGCATGGGTTTCCTGGCCGACTCCGAAGCGGCATGGCCAGGACGATGAACATGAGGAGGAGAAGCCGTGGGTGCCGGACTCTGCAACGAGTCGACCCGTAAAGTGAGCGCTGCGATTTGATCCGAGATTCGTGTTAAATCGGCCAGCTGGGCGCTGATGCTGCGGCTGAGTTCCGCGAGCTCATCGCTAGTCTTCTGTTGTCCCGACTGAATCTCCGACAGGGCCGCTCTGTCCTCAGGTGACAAGCCTGGCATTGGGGCAACTTCACGGGCCGCCGACGTCTCGACAAAGTGTTCGACGTTGGTCCAAAAATAGGCTCCTGCAGCGCACACGAGGATAACTACGAGCACTAAAACCCACGGAACGCGTCTCGGCGACGTGTGCAATACCGGCGGCAACTCCGAACCGGTTGCTTGATCCATCATCTCTATCATCCCTCGCTCGATGTCGCGGCCCGGGTTGGCTTTGCTCGTTGACGCGCTATCACACGAGGGTCAAGAGCTGCAACGAGCCGCAACCATCGACAAACCGTTATCCGCAAGTTGCCCTCATCGTTTCATCCACTCCTGTGATCGGTGCGTTGACACTTTTTGCGCATCGCCGGCTCCTACATCATAGCGCTACTGCAAAGCAATACTTCTCGTCTTCATAGGCCATCGCGCAGCATTTCCTCGACATTCAGAAAAACTCTGCGAACAATCTCCATTTGCCGGCCCGAATGCGAGCCAGTCGTTATTTCCTGAATTATCCTTCAGGCTCGTATCGAGCCAGGCATCGCCACTTACCGTGGCCCGCAAGTCCATCCCTTGACGAGACGCGCCACTTAGAGCTCTACGAGCTGTCGGTTGGGGCCACTCTTCACGCGCCGGAACACTCGGCTCGTGCCCAAATACTCTTGAAGCTATCCTGGCCTGCGCAGTCGAATACGGAGCACAACGCCAACTGTGTTGAGCCCAATTGCACAGGAAAATCTTGGGGAAAATAAACCCATTCGGAGGGTCCGGCGGTCGGCATAAATCTGCAAGCTCAATGACGCCCTTCCTCTCGCCTACGTCACCGACATACTGAGGATGATCGTCAATGGTCACCCGAACGACGAACTCAGCCAACTTCTTCCCCGGGCCTATCCGGGCAACCCTTCAAAGCCGTCGCTTGAAAACGACGCTAATGATGCAGATCAACAAATCGCGGTTTCACTGCGTTCCCGCCGAGAGATGGGCGCGTAAAGAGCTGAGCGGCTGCAGCGCTCACGAGTGACCGCCGCCCGGTTTCCACCGGACCGATGTCACCATCGCCGGAGTTCGTCTAGTTGTCGAGGAGGCCTCATCCGGAGCAGCGAAACAGCCACGATCCCTGCATCGACAGGCAACGCCTTGCGACCCAGTCAACTACTAACGTCAGCAGTTGGAGGAAATGACGGATATATGGCAATCGGCGGTTGATGAAGGTCGCGCGGGTCACACGTCAAGGAACTGGGATGCAATATAGAACTGGCCGCTCCAACGGTCCTAATGGATGTGCCAAGACGTCTGCGGCTATCAAATCGGCTCCAACCGCGATCTCTCCTTTCTTATGCATGCCCATGATGGACCTTCTGGGTACACAAGTTTCAAAGCTCTCTGGGCTTCGGGCCTCTCAGTTGCCTCGTCTCTCGGCTGCCGCGATGACAGTGAAGCATCATGGAACCAACGCGTCGTCGCTGGCGTGCGAGCCCGGCTTTCTGATGACTGCTATCTTCTCGAAGAAGACGTCTTCTTCGATCAGAATGCTGCACGGCCGAAATCCTTATGCTTGTGGTGGAAGAGGCGGGTCGTTCGCAGTGTATTGGTGGCGAGGACAGCAAGGCGTCGTCCGCCCCTCGCCACTATCTCGCCGAGCGAAGGAACCGAATAAAGCCGGCCGCTCTCGACACCGAAGCAGCGCAACAGAACTGCGTTGGAACAGTCGATTAGCTTGGCCGCGGCATGGCGTGCTCGACACGTGCCTCGCCGATGAAGCCAATAGCGTGCCGGCCGGTGACGAGGTGGGAAGGCTCAGCGAGTATCGCTGAGATAGACGAGCCGATTGCTGCCAAGCCCCGGAGCCTACGGACATTAGAAAGTTGGGAGGCAGCTCCGGACCAATCAGGCCGGAGCGCAATCCATTCAAGACTAGCAATACGGACGCGGAGTTCACTATGCATGGTTACTTTGTCGTAGCGACGGCTGCGGCACACGTTTTCAGCTTTCGATCAACTACGAAGCACAGAGGGCTTGCTATCGCACTCTCTCTAGCAGCGAGTCTCGTCGGCAGTTCGGCGCTAACACAGACTGCCAATGGGCCTAAGCCAAAACGCGACATTCCAGATGAGTTTGCCAAAAGAAGAATTGAGAGGGAGTCCGATTCGGTCACAAAATTCCGAAGCCGCCAGCTCAAACGAGCAACGCTTCTCGTCGGTAACTCGGCGCTAGCACAAACTGCCAGTTTGCCTTCCGCTAAGCGGGACGGTGCGGATGAAAATGCTAAGAATAGAACTCAAAAGGAGATCGACCCATTCGCAAAGTTCGAGAACCTCCGCGAAAAAGGCATGTGGCTCAATATCCCTGGTCCTGCCGATACGATAGATCAGGATAAAGGCGGCGTTAGATCCGCGCTGGCAGACGTCGGGATCGGCTACGTTGGCGGGACAGTAGTCAGCGTCATGGACAATCAACTGCCAAATGCAGCCAGAGCCACCACCGCCAATCAGCTATACATGGGCCAGAATCCGACATTTAGTACCGTAAATTTCATGATAGTGGCCTACGATCTCAGCCGCTTTGGAATTCCCGATGGTCAGATCATCGTGGGAGCTGAGCAGCAATACTGGACATGGAAACCCGGCGGGCCAGATAGAGCAGGTCTCAATACGTTGGCCTACTACCAGACGTTCTTCGACAGGAAACTCGAACTCAAAATGGGCTACCTCAGAAATGTAAATGAGTTCGCAGGCACATTGGTCGGAGGGAACGCAGGAGCAAGCGTTTTGGCCCCCTCGTCGAATATCCTGTATCAAGCTGGCATGAGCAACAATGCCGCGCCTACGCCAGCTCTCAACGTGAAGTACAATTTTGATGATCACCTATATGACAAGGTCTCAATCCAGCGCTCAATCAGTCCAGACGGTCAGTATACGCAGATCAGCGAAAATCCCGCCGGCTTAAGCTGGAGCACGGCCAACACGGGCATTCTTTTGCTTGATGAAATTGGCTACAAGAACAAAGCTGCTCCGGGCTCACCCGAGACCTGGTTGCGGGCGGGCGCCGGTTTCAATAACAGCAGCTACAAGAACTTGCAGTATCCGCAGCAATCGAGAGCCGACGCGAACAGCGTCTACTACGTCGCAGCGGACAGGCAACTCTGGCAGTCTGATGTACAGGGCTCAGCATCTCGTGGTATCTATGGTGGGCTCTCTGTAATGTACGCTCCACCTGACCTAAACAAAGTCAGTCAATATTACGAGCTTCGTCTCTATGCGAAGGGACTGTTTGACAGCCGGCCCAGTGATCAGATTGCTATTGTTGCCACTAACACCGTCTGGAGCAACTTTGCAGTGGACGCTGCCTCGGCTAAAGGGAATCTCGTGCATCGTGACAGCACAGCGATCTTGGCTACCTATACCGCGCATCTGGCACCCGGGATATATGCAAGTGTAGGACTGGCATACATCAACAACCCGACGAGCATTACACACACGCGCCAAACGGGACATGCTCTGAATTTGTTGGTGTCTACATCGATATTCTTCTAAGTCCTCAAGGCTAGTCACGTGACTCAAAAGTGCGCCACATGAACTCTCCTGGGCTTTGTGGCAGAAGCGTTTGACGGAAGCCAAAATCTGGTACGCCGACTGGTCCATTGAAGCGCTTCTGATTTCTGCTGTGCCGATCGATGAAGGTACGGATGTCGGCCTCGAGCTGCCCGACGGAGGTGCGGACACCTCGCTGGATCGGCTTTCTGGTGAGTTCAGCCAACCAGCGCTCGGCCTGATGGATCCATGACGCGGACGTCAGCGTAACATAGACATGATAATGAGGCCGGCGGGCGAGCCATGCTTTGATCTTGGGCGTCTTGTGGGTGGCGTAGTGATCGATGACGATATGGACATCCAGCCCTTCAGGAACTTGAGCATCGATCTCTTCTTGAGAAAGTGGCGGGAAACAGCCTGGAATCGTTTGTCACCGAGCGGTTCACCAAAGGCGGAGATTATTGGCTCCGGCGCGATCTCGAATCCCATTCGGGAAGCGTTCTATGCCGCTGATTGAGGTTCGACACCCAGCGCTCTTCTGATCACGATCGTCGGATCTGCCCCGCGAGGCTGACACGTCCGAGTTAGGCCATGAGCATCGGTCGAAGGCCAGCATCAACACTGTCCGATTCACCCCAGAGAGTGTTGCAAAAGTCGAAAGTCGCAAGGCTCAGGAATTTTCACGAAAGCACCAAGCAGCGAGCGATCGCTGATCGTATGACCTCACTCGCGTTATTAAAGTCGCCTGTGAAATTTTGCGTGACGCCGTGAGGTCCCTCACATTTTGTATACGGAATTCGCGCCCACGGCCCGCAGAATTGTGGTCATCGGCGAAAATCGACTTTTGCAACACAATCCCCCAGAAAGCGGACCGCGCGTCGTTGGTGATGGTCTTCGGCTTGGGGCCAAGAGCGGGCATTCAGCTCGCTCCTAGCCCTAATCGCGGGGGCCCTGCCGCGGCTGAGGATTGTTGGCGGGGTTGGTATCGTACTTCGATATCCGCGTAATGAGCCCGCTAGTGGTGAGCGGTTGCAAGTCCGCCTCCAGCGCGTCGGCAATCTCCTTGGCATAGATCTTCCGCTCGTCTACGTAGAGCGCAAAGGACTTCAAATACTTTTCCTTCTTCGCTGCATTCTCGATCGTCGCCTTTGTCCACTGGTAGAGCGGATAGTTTTCGACGCCGTGCTCTTCTGCTGCGGCGACATACTCCGCAAAGGCATCGAACTGGCATTTCGGTGCAGCGCGATGCTTGGCAAGAATATCGAACAGCGGTGCCAGTGCCGGAACACGGAGTTTTCGGCCTACCGATTCCGCCGTAGCGGAATCATTCACGTCGAACCTAACCTGATACTGCCAGTGAGAAGCCACGCTATGCTCGCCTTCTGGTCGCACCCGATTTCCTCCTTTTTGCCATCGCAAGGCGCTACCGCTTCCTCACGAGAAGGTGTATCACAAGCTGGCCGCAATGTCAGGCCGACCGTTGGGTTAGTAGCTCCTCGTTTCAAGGCTCTCGTTGGACGAACGAACGTCGATCACCACCGGTTAAATGCCGCTGCCGATCTCCTCTATGCCATCACTTGCCGGCACCTTGAACTCAACTCGCTGTCCCTCGAGGTTGATTACCTCGGCCGTAGCGCACACGTGGTAGCCTACAGGCGTGGCGGCGCAGTGCTGTACGTCTACTGCAGCGCCGACCGCGCTCTTGATGAGGCTCGCGAAAATCAGATCTTCGTCAGATCCGCGCTGGCCGTTTGACCTCAACTAGTACAAGCAGCGAACGCGGGAGCATGGTCCATAACGGCCGGATCTCCGTGAATGTGCGAGCGCGTCATGGGCGGCTGCTTGGTGACCTTTACGCGCGTTACACTGCACCGGCCATCAATGCTGACGGGCACGTCACCCTCGATGGTGGCGCGACGAACGACGCGATGCTGGTCGCCGTAATCATTGACAGCATAATGGTGCGTGGCGCGGTTATCCCAGATCGCGACATCGCCCTCCCTCCAGTTCCAGCGCACGGTGTTTTCGGGCGCGGTGATATGAGACTGGAATATATCAAGCAGCTTTTGGCCGTCATATTTGGGGATGCCAAGAAAACGCTGTACCAAAGCGCCGAGCACTAGCGTCCGCTCTCCGGTCTCGGGGTGGACACGCACGACGGGATGCTCGGTTTCGAAGATGGTTCTGGTGAAGACCTCGTCAAAATGCTTCTTATCGACCTCACGGACTCGGGCCATTCCGGCATAGTCAAAGACGTTGCTGTGAACGGCCCAGAGCTCGTCTGCAAGCCGTTGCAGCGGTGGCGGCAGATCGAGATAAGCCGCCGCGGTGTTCGACCAGACCGTATCGCCGCCGAATAATGGGATCACTACGGCCCGCAGCACCAAAATCTTGGGATAGGCATCGGCGAAGGTCCCATCGGCGTGCCACACATCGGCCCGGCCCCCACCGCGAGCGGAGTCAAGCTCGAGGAGCGATGCCGTTCCCTTGGCAACGCCAAGCATCGGATGCGGCACCAGCTTCCCGAAACGGGCAGCAAATCGCTCCTGCTCGGCGTCACCGAGATGACTTTGGTCGCGGAAGAAGATCACCTTGTGGTCGAGCAGCAAGCGGTTCATTGCAGCGATCGTCTCGTCCGGCAAATCGCTCGAGAGCTTGATATTTCTGATTTCGGCGCCGATGCGCGCTGCGCGTTTGACGATATCGGTACGCGGAATGGCATTCTCGATCAAGGTCGTTTCGCTCATGGATGTTCCAGTCTTTGCGGTTTCTTCACCAAACGAACGTATTCAGCTGCGACCCGGAATCGGTGAACGCTAGATTGGTAATCATCAAAATCCGCGGCAATCGGCCGGTTGGTGCGCTGTTCGTACGACGCAAAATCGGCCACGCACCTATCGCAGCTGATCCGTACCCATTTTCGATGGGATGCGCCTGAAACTCGCCGGTGCCCCCTGCCTCCGTGCAGCATTAGCTTGATTGAGGATCGACAATCCCGCAGGTTCAACTTCGAAAAGTCTCATCGAGACTGCCTTCGATCATTGGTTTGGTGAAACTTCTCTACTATCGCAGATACGATCTCGTCCTTCTAAGAAGATACGAAGCGCCTGGTTTGCGGGCGGACGGCAGGTGACGTCACCCGGGTTTCAAGGCAGACCTCGCATTTAGCGAGTGATCTCCAGCAAGCACCGTGCCAGCCGCGAAAACGAGCCGCGAACGATTACCTGCCGGCAAGAGCGCCAAAGGAATCGCGAAAACCGGCGCGACGGTCACCGGATTAGGCCGATAATTCGATCAGATAGTCGGCTAGCCCCGATGGCCAGCGCGCGCGAAGAAGCAGGGCCTAACGATACGTGAGGTCGAGCGCCTAGGTCGGCGCCAACGGCACAAGGACGCATGATCGTTAGGCATCCGTCCGGCTCAGCACGAGAGACGATAGTCATCAGATGACCTTCCATCTTTCAACATCAGACACGTCGGGTTCAAGACGGAGGTGTCGGAGATCTGACAACCTGCAGCGTCGATGCAAAGGCATGCTGGCGGCTGCGCGTGTTTTCTCTCGTGAAGCAAGGCACACACCAAATTCCGGCACCATCGCGGCACCCCTGATCTCGATGTGGTGGCACCTGTCATTCCTGAGCTGCTCCGGCGATAGCCGACCGCCCGATGCGCGTAGACCCAGATCGAGTTACGGGTGCTGGTCGACAATACCGCCGGCGCATCGTTTGCAGCTCTCCGCGAGTGATCGAAAATCCTGTCACGAGAACATCGCGGTTCACGTTTGCGAGGTTACATTCTCAGGGAGAAGAGGACCGTGACCCCGCCTCGCTGCTAGTGTTCTGTCCCGCAAGTTCGTAGCATGGTTATTGCATGAGTTCCGGGTATCCCGATGAAGGAGATACCGATGCGCACCGGACGGGAAGGCGATGCTGACGATTTCGAGCGACGAAGACACGCAGCTCACGGCCATAACACGGTCGCGCTCGCTGTCGCGGCGCTGACGCAGCGAACAGAGATCGTGCTGGCCTGCCAACGTGAGCCGAGCAACATCGTCTTGGCGACGCGGCTAGGTGGTCGGCCCAATAGGATCGGCAAACGACCCAATCGCTTTATCGCCAATCGAATCGCCGATCATCTACGATGAGACGCGTACCAGCGGAGCCCGCGCGGTTGAGGGTGAGGCTGTGGCTGATCAGCAAGACACTGCTCGCAGGCCCAAAGCCGCAATCCATTGGACCGTGCGCCGATCTAAAGGGACGGACATTGCCAAAAGCACCGTTCATCGCCTGTTCCAACTCTCCGGTTTGCGGCCTCACTGTACCCGCAGCTTTAAACCCTCGACCGATGCTTTTTTGTCGAGAAGTCCCGCTTCCGGAAGATTGGAAGGCGATGGAGGAGATTGCTCGCATGAGTGAGAAGGGCGATGACGCGGCCGCCATCGAGGAGCTGCTCCAATTGCTGATCGACATCCTATCGTCAGCAACTCGGCTTCCGCGCGGCCCAGAAAGCGATGCAGCGTTACTGCAGATAGGGGAACTTCAAAAAAGTGTAGGCGTGGTCCTGCTGAAGCGGTTTTACGATAAAGCATAGCGAGCTCCCATTGCCGTGGGGCAGGACGGACAATCTGCTTCAACTTACGACGGAGCCGCCTAAGGCCCGCAGCGAGATGTCGGATCTCGCTTGGCGCTGATGACTCCAGGCGAATCTATACCCACCCCATCCAAATCGTTACAGTTAGCAATCTCGGCGAAGCACAGTGATGGAGCGCGCAGCTTCGGCACGGAGGCGCACATCAGAGTCGAGCTCTTGGGCTGCCGCGAGACTTGGCATCGCTGCACTTCACGTGCCAGCGTGGTGAAGACGTGAAGAAAATGCAAGGGGCTATCCGCCGAAAGGCGAGAATGCGCAACAGCTCCCATACTTCCTCCGCGGTCCAGTAAGGGGCCGCGATATGCGGCAGAAAGTGCGCTGGTTGCGAGCGGCTTGATAAATGGGGCCCATAACCAGGCAGACCTTGAAGGGAGCACATTGCATATCGCGCACAACGTTCTGTTCGGATTTTAGCTTCTAGACACTCGTGCTGAAGCACCATCGGCTATTTTGTTTCAGGGGAGGGTGAGAGATAGGACAATGCAAGCGCTAAGCGTCTGCGGACTACCGGCGCGGCCGTAAAGTTCTGAACGCCGCCGAGCGGCGGCGGTTTGCTAGGAGCCGCTACTCGGGTCGCTCCGAAATCGGTCGGTTGTGCCGCCCTTTTCACTCAGCGGCAACAAGACCTCCGAAATCTTTCTATCGGTACCGGCCGCATTGAACTCGATAGCTGCATCGTAAACTGTCCCGACGCTCAAACGCCTCAAGCCCGGTACGCGAAAAAGCCCGGTACTTTCCACCATGTGTGCTGTGATGATGCCGCTCGATTACGCGCTCATAAAGAGGCCCACCGCCCGGATCGAGTAGTGCATCGAGAAGCTTGCTGAGGCTGTCGAACCCGTGATCTTACGGGGCTATCACGGCTGCAGCACGGCCGACGCCGGCATTTATCACCGTGAGGAACTTCGCACGAACGACCGCGGGGTGATGACCGAAAGATTGCGGCTCATCACCGATGGCGAGCAGTCCAATCGCAAAGAACTCTTCGATTTCTTACAGCATATATTACAAAATCCGAACGTGCGCACTGTCGTGCTTTACGGGTCCTACCATGACGATGGAATCGGTCCTTGAAGAAGCTCTTGCAGGCCCGAACAGCACTCTCGCAGCGGCAGTCTCCGGCAGCCCTGACCAAGAGAGTTGAGGAGGCGGACAGCTTAATCGAGCCGGCTGTGCTTTACCAAACATCAATTCTCAACGTGCGGGTTTTTGGCCAAATTCATAAAGCTGAAGCGAGGCGAGCAAGTTCGGTTAGCTAGTGCAACGGAGGACTGGCCGGATGGCTTCATCGGAGACCTCGTAGGTGATGCAGGCCGGCCGCAAGCAAGGTGACGAATAGCGAACGAAGAATGTCAATAAAAGAGCCCGATCGCCAAGAATTGCTGACGAGTTGCGCGTGAGGCCGAGGTCCTCATCGACCTTGTGGTATGGCGAAGCGCGCGGTTCCGCGGGCCGCGCTCACAAATCAGACCCGAAGTTTGAGCAGACTGCGTGCTCATCGTCTCATGCGCTGGCTCCGCCGCGATGCTTATCCAGTGCGGTATCAAGGCACCTGATCAAGGTCTGTCCGGCAAAGGGCTTGGCCAGGAAGCAAATTGCTCCGGCGCTCAGCGCGCGCGCGCGAACGCGATCATCGGGAAAGGCAGTGATGAAAATGAACGGTGCACGGTAACCTTGAGCCCGCATATGTGTCAGCAGGTCCAAGCCGCTCATAATCGACATCTGCACATCCGCAATCACACACGATGTTCCGTTCAGGTGGGGCGAGCGCAAGAACTCCTCGGCCGACACAAATGTATGAACGATATAGCCGCGGGACTTCAAAAGATTATCTATCGCAGCACGTACCGATCCGTCGTCATCGACGATGGAAATGAGCGGAGGCGTGGACAAGACGATGCCCTCTAACGCGGGAAAGGCGCTTGCCGAAGCATAGTCGCCTGGACCAAGGGTGGGCTTGCGGGATGAAATTGTAAACTCATACTTAGGCTTATTCGGGCTGGTTGGCACAAATTCCGAGGGTCTCAGCCATTCTGATTAAATCGGCCAGCGACCGTGCCCCCATTTTCTTCATCACTCGTCCGCGATAGATCTTGACGGTAATTTCGGCGAGCTCGAGCTCTGCCGCTACTTGTTTGTTCATAAGGCCAGCAGCGACCAGTTTCATCACTGCCTGTTCGCGAGGGCTTAACGTCTCGAACAAGGATTGCAGGTTCGCAACTGTCTTCTCAACCTCCCGCCTCTTGCGATCCCGTTCGGTCGCGGCGACGACGGCGTCAAGCAGCTCCTGATCGCGGAACGGTTTGGTAAGAAAATCGACCGCTCCACCTTTCATGGCCTTGACGCTCATTGGAATGTCGCCGTGGCCAGTGATGAAAATAATCGGAATGTGAAGGTTCAACTTGGCTAGCTCGGTCTGCAGCTCGAGGCCGCTCAATCCCGGCAGCCTGACGTCAAGGACGAGGCAGCTGGCAACCTCCGGAAGCTTGCCTTGCAGCATTTCCTTGGCCGATCCGAACGCAGCAACGTCCAAGTTCACCGATCGAAAAAGATTCGAGAGCGAACGACGTATTGAGACGTCGTCGTCGATCACGAACACGATCGCCCTTCCGCTGGGCTCCTCGGCCTTCACGCCTTGGTGCGGCGAGTCGGAGAGCCCGGTCACGACACGACCTCTTTATGCAACGGCAGGACGAATTGAAACGTCGCGCCCGGCTCTTGCTTGCGAGCGATCGATAGGCTCCCGCCGTGAGCCTCCACAATCGAACGGCAGATCGAAAGCCCCATTCCAAGGCCGCTTGATTTAGTGGTGAAAAAGGGATTGAACACGCGATCCTCGTCGTCCTCGGTGATCCCGATACCGCAATCAGTCACGGCGAGGTGCACGCGTCCCATATCATCTTCGGATGACTGAATCACCAGTTCGCGCGGCCGGTCCCTGACCGCTTGCATGGCCTCAATCCCATTCATCACTAGATTTGTGATCACCTGTTGCAGTTGAACCCGGTCACCCAGGATCAGGGGGAGGGCCGGCGCCAACTCGGTCCGCAACGAGACCTGATGGCTGACCAGCTCGCGTGTCAATAGCGCGATTACCTCCTTGACGATGTCATTGATATCAACCGGCGCCATCTCGACCTCGCCTTTCTTCGCAAGCGCGCGGATGCGGCGGATCACCTCGCTCGCTCGGATCCCGTCCTCGATGATCCACTCCACTGAGCAGCGCGCCGCGGAAAGATCAGGAGTTTCGCGACCAAGCCAACCCAGACAAGCCTCGCCATTGGTGACAATGGCGGCGAGCGGCTGGTTTATCTCGTGGGCGATGGAGGTTGTCAGTTCGCCCAGCGTCGTCACGCGCGTCACGTGCGCGAGCTCTGCCTGCGCTTTCCGCAGTTCTCGTTCGGCCTGATCTGCGCGGATCGTTGCGGTGATGTCGGTGCTGACGCCGCGATAGCCAAGGAAATTGCCGTCAGCATCAAAGAATGGCTTGCCGCTGGTCCGGACGTAAATTGTAGATCCCATCTGGGTATCGGTGCGATAGATGAAATCGCGAAATGGAAGACGTGCATCGAGTGTCGCCCGATGCTGCCGCCACTTCTCGGGTTCTGCTTCGACATCGCGCGCTATTTCCCAGCGAAGCAGGCCGATGACCTCTGTGGCCGGAATGCCTACTGCGTTGGTGTGCTCCGATAAAAGGGTGACCCGGTGGTCCGGCCCGGTCTCCCAGAGCCAGTCGGAGGCGGTTTCGGCGTAGTCGCGAAAACGCTGCTCGCTTTCGCGTAACGCAGCAAGAGCCTTTTCCAGTAGTTCCCTGGCCGCATGTTGCTCGGTGACATCCATATGCGTTCCGATGAGCTCGCTGACGTGGCCATCGCTGCCGACCACGGCGTGCGCAACGGAATGTATGCGCCTTATCGCGCCATCTGGAAGAAGGATTCGGAAATCATATTCGAAATGCCCTCCTTTGTCTTCGATAGCCTGGCGCGGCACTTCCTGAAGCCGCGGCAAGTCGTCTGGATGGATCCGCGACCGGATGGTCTCTATCGATACAGCCTGTTCCGGATCGAAGCCAAACAGACGATCGATTTCGGCGGAGCGATACACAAATTCGAGACGGTGGACGTCCCAGGACCAACTGCCCGTGTGGCTGAGATGCTGGGCTTCGGCCAGATAGGCCTCGCTACGACGCAACTGCTGTTCCGCCTGCTTTGCAGCCGTGATGTCCGTCACTGCCCCGACAAACTCGATATCACCAGAGGCGTTTCTGAAGGCTCGTACCACCGCGTGGAGGTGCTTCACCGAGCCGTCCGGCATCAGCAGTCGGTATTCGTGCTCGAAATCCTCTTCGTTTTGGAGCGCTCGTTCGATGGTCTCTCGCACGGCAGCCCGATCTTCTGGATGGGTTCGATCAACGACGAGTTGCGGCGTCGGTTCGGTCGACGGATCGTATTGGAAAATACGAAACGTCTCCTTTGACCAGTGGACCTCGCCGGTGGCGACGTTCCAGCCGAAGCTGCCGGTGCGGCTCAATTCCTGCGCCTGGGCCAGATGGGCTTCGCTCCGCCGCAGGGCAGTTTCCGTCCGCTTTCGCTCGGTGATATCTTCGCAGGCGATAAGGACGACGAGCTTGTCTTCTGCCCACTGCATGGCTTTGGCGTTTTCGCGCACCCACAGCACTGAGCCATCCTTCCTGATCTTCTGGATCTCCCAAGTGTGCGATTGGCCGACCGTTTTTATGCACAGCCCGACGCGCTCGCGAACAAACGGACGATCTTCTTCCAGAAATACCTTCAGAACGGAATGCCCGACAAGCTCCGAGGGCGCATAGCCGAGCTGTGTTGCGCCAAACGTATTGACGTTCAGGACCGTTCCGGTGGGGTTGACCATGAAGTGCATGACCGGATTATGCTCGAAAATTTCGCGCCACTGTTTCTCGCGGTCGCGCAACTCAGCCTCGCTGCGCCGGAGCCTGGCTGCGGCCTCAAGCGCAACCTCCCTTTCTCGGCGGACTTTTCCAATCAGGTGCGTTCCGACAATTGAGGCAACAAGGAAGGCCACAACCACAGGAAGATCCCGCGGATCGTCGAGATTGAAAGTGGGCGGCGCAAAGAAGTAGGCCAAAGCAGCGAATGGCAAGATGAAAAGCGTGGCAGAGGGGATGAAGCTGCCCATCAGAGAAAACACCAATATCATTTCCAAATAGCCGAACGCCGTCGCGGCGAACTGGGTGTGAAGGTACAACGAAGTTAGCGTCATCAACTCCAGCGGGAAAAACTGGTCGCTGAGCGTCCGAACTTGAACTTATTAAGCTGGTTACGCATCATCCTAAACTATCGAAAGGAGCTGGAGAACTATACGAATGTTTTACCTCGACCTCGCGCAGTAGCTAGCGCTAGCATTATCATGCCTCGGCACAATTAAGTCATTGATCTCAATGGTTTACCCGGAAGGGCGACTTCCGTGCTCCCGGGCTTTGATGAGCCGAAAGAAATTCGCCATTGAGGCGGCCATCAAGACCTTCTTAGAACCCACACGGCAGTGCGCGTAGAACCAGTAGAGCGCAAAAATCAGGCCGGCACTTCACCCCGTATCAATCAACGGGAAGCCTTTGGCGAGATGCCTAATGTTGGCCAGTCTCCTAAATCTAGGCCTCGAGCCGGGCGTCGGCCAGGTATCGTGGAGCTCACCGGGCGAGATCTGGAGGCGGACCGGGCGGCCTTTCGTCGACCCGCGCGTGGACTTTAGTGGCGAGGCCTCCTCGGCTTCGGCCCACCCAACGATTTCCACTCTCTTTTGGCTCCGCGGGCGTGCTGATGGACGCATAGAATCGAACTGCCATCGTGAGCCTTGAGGAGAGCATTCATCAGGTCGATCCCAGATAGCCGCCTTTCGCCACCGGTTGAACCGATTGTAGCGGTCGTGTGCGGCCTGTATCGTTCCGGCAAGTGAAGGCCGGTGCCGCAGCTGAGTAGATTTCATCAACATCGCCACGACAACGCGACCAAACTTAGTGAGCTCCGCTTCTGTATTGTTAGGTTTGATGGATTGCGCTCCGACCTGTTTGGCCCGGAGCTGACCAGCATTTGGCGTCTGAAGGCGGTCCGCAGCGGCGCTTTGCAGCAGCCGTTAGCGTCTACGGTGTCGCTTAGGCCGCTCGGTAATATCGTCTTGCTCGCCAAGGAAAGCCAAGCTCGCATGGAAGATGAAAGTTGCCACCGGCGTCTTTTCGAAGGGTGGAGGATGCGCGTCATGGCCAGCTGCGTCAGAGCGCGCCCAAATCAACTACCAAATTCAGCAATTGATGGAACTGACGGACACATGGCAAGCAGCATCAATGAACCCGCGCGGCGGCCAAATCAAGGTAGTACGGATGCAAGATATGAAAAGCTTTGATGCAATGCCATTTCGGGCGTGCGCGTCAATGCCGGGGATGGAGTGAAGCTTGGTCAAAGCAAGAGCGACGACAAAGTCGCGGGTTGGAAAGCCCACGCTTTCCGCTCCAGACGATGATCCCTATCTGTGGTTGGAACAGATCGAAGGCGCGCGGGCGCTAAGATTTGTCGAGCGGCAGAATGGCATGACTCTGCAGGTGTTTGGCGGCGCGGCATTCGAGCGGGATCGCGATGCGCTGACCTCGATTTATGACCGACCGGACAATATCCCCTATGTCGGCCGGTGCGGCGGCCATCTTTACAATCTCTGGAAGGATGCCAACAATCCACGCGGCCTCTGGCGACGAACCACTCTGGAAGAATTTCGTAGGCCGAAGCCGTCATGGGAAGTTCTGCTCGACGTCGATCAGCTTGCTATCAGCGAAGGCGAAGACTGGCTTCTGAAATCGACGGCCTCACTCGCCGGGGATCATAAACGGACGATTTTGAGCCTATCGCGCGGCGGCAGCGATGCCGTCACCTTGCGTGAGTTCGATACGGACTCGAAGGCCTTTGTGAGCGATGGCTTCGTCTTGCCGGAAGCCAAGGGCGCGGTTGAATGGCTCGATCCCGATACGCTGGTGCTGTCGAGCTCGCATGGGCAGGGCATGGCGACGACCTCCGGCTATGCGCGTACGGTGAGGCTGTGGCGGCGCGGTACGCAGGCCGATCAAGCGACAGCGATCTTTGAGATCGCAGCCGATCATGTCGGAGTAGGCTGCAATGTCGACCACACCGTTGCGCCGCCGCGGATTTGGTTCGTCGATCGGGTGGACACCTTCAATTTTGCCATCTGGCTTGGCGACGAATTCGGTGCCACGACTAAACTCAAGCTGCCAAGCAACATCTTGATGCTCCCCCATCGCGATTGGCTTGCCATCAAGCTGCGCGAATCCTGGTCTGTGGCGGGGCAGACCTATGCCGCGGATACGGTGCTCGTCATCTCGTTGGCGGCGTTCCTGGAAGGCAATCGTCAGTTCGAGGTTCTTTTCGAACCAGGCCCGCGCCGCGCGCTGCAGGGGTTCTTTTGGAGTGCCGGCAAGCTTGTGTTTTCCATTCTCAACGAACTGCGGCCGCTCTTCGAGATATGCACGCCGTCCGAAAAGGGGTGGAGCCGCGCGCAGCTGCGCGGGTTAGCCGACATCGGGGTCGTCGACCTCTGGCCCCTTGATTGCGATCCATCCGAAGGCAACGGCGACCTGCTCGTCGGGAGCCAGGATCCGCTCACGCCAGCTTCGCTTATGCTGATCGAGAAAAACGTCGCCAGTCCGACCGTGCTCAAGCAGGCGCCGAAGACCTTTACCGTGGATGGGCTGGTGGTCACCCAACATCAAGCCATTTCGATTGATGGCGAGCGCATTCCCTATGTACAGACCGGTCCGGCCGACGAGACGGGCGATGCGCCCGTCCATATGAGCGGCTACGGCGGCTTTGGGATCTCCGTGAGGCCGTACTACAATTCAGCGCTTGGCAAGCTTTGGCTCGAGCGCGGCGGCACCACGGTGCAGGCGAATTTGCGCGGCGGCGGCGAGTTCGGTACGCGCTGGCACGATGCCGGCCGGCTCGGTGGTAAGAAATTGTCGCACGACGACTTCGCTGCCGTTGCCGCCGATCTCGTGCGTCGCGGCGTGACGGCCCCGAAGCGGATCGCAGCCCAGGGCGGATCGAACGGCGGCATCCTCATCACCAATATGCTGACGCGCTATCCGGAACGCTTCGGCGCGCTGTTCTGCACGATCCCGCTGATCGACATGCGCCGCTACACCAAGCTCCTGGCAGGAGCAAGCTGGATTGCAGAATATGGGAACCCTGATAAGCTCGATGAGTGGGAGTGGCTCAAGACCTATTCCGCGTATCATGCCGCCAAGCGCGGCCAAAAATACCCGCCGATCCTGATCGCCACTACGCGGCGGGACGATCGTGTTCATCCCGGACACGCGCGCAAGATGGCCGCGAAGCTCCAGGCGATGGGCTACGAGGCCTATTTTTACGAGCCGGCGGCGGGCGGCCATGGTTACGGCCGGGACAACAGGGAGCGCGCCGGCTTCGAGGTGCTGGGCTTTCGATTCCTGAAGAGCAAGATCGGCTGGCTGGACGGCGAGGCTTAGGCGGACCCGCCTTGTGATCCCACAAACTCCAGCGTGATGGTTGCATGACATTATCAGCGAGTCAGCCGGAGAAGGCGAGCAGCTTGCGCAACTCACTCGACGTCGACAAGGTCGCTACTCTTCATTCGAGATTGCGTGGGCGCAAGAGCCAGTGTTTTTGTGCATGCTACAATCTGCGGGCCGATAAAGCTTTGCCATGTCGCGGATGAGCTGAGGTGTCGAGAAATTAACATGCGCGGCTCCTTCTCGGCGGTACTGATCTCAGAACGGCTCGATATCGACGTTCGGGAGCGCTTTCCATTGCTTCATGAAGTCTGCGGTTGGCGCGATCACGTCAATGGTTGAGGCATTTTGAGCGGGGCGATAGCCTCGAGCGCGATCAGGCGGCTTCCGGAAGAGCGGAATCCTTGAAGCCCTGTTTTAATTAACCGCCGTCGCGGGAAGCTCCTGCCACGAGCTGGCCGGCCAGGCGCCCGTTGAGCAACCGAACGCGAGCTCGCTTCCTCAGAGGGGCCAATCCGCGATCATCTCGGCGTCGCATCAGAGCTGACCCTTGCTTTCTTGATGGACCCAGCATTTTCCGGTACGTCAGCCCTGTACGGATTCGGTTTGCTGGCCGTCGCGCCATATCAATTTCGTTCTCCCTTTCGTCGTCCGAGCAGATAGCAGCCTTAGAAACATGCGGGCTAGCGTGACAACGTAAATCCGCTAACGAACGCACATGCGCGATGGCACTCACATCCTCATCTAGGCGCGGCTCGCAATCGATGGCCTCATTCTGAAAGCGATGCCAGTACGTCAGGCCTTGGACTGAAACCCACGAGTCAGTGGGTATGCGCATCAAGACGGCTACGCGGCGGCAAGGCAAGTTGTCCGGCGAGAAAGGTGCCGGCCGCTGGATCTCAATCCGCGAATCTTCTTCGGATCCTTCGCCGATGTCCAGCGCCTGAAATACGACATTTTTCTAGGCCTGAGGTATGTGCGCCCAAAGACGATTTCGTCGCGGGGCTTTGCCGATTCGTTTTGGATTGTCGTTCTGCGAGAACCGTTGGTTGAGGTGCGCGCTTGCGGGGTTTTGAGGGAACTGCGCCGGGCGAGCACGACGAAGTGCATTCGCTTCCGACGGATCCCCCCATTCAGCTTTCAGATTTCCCTGCGGCGCATGGGATCGTCCAACGGTCGTTCCTGGCTCTTGGGCTCAGTTTTCTCCAAAAATGCCAGTGCGGCGTCGATCTGCCCAAGTTGACGTCCGATCTGGTGTCGCTCGTGAGCTTCTTCGGTGACCCCCAGTTGCTCGATGAGCTTCTGTTTACGCGCGAGCAAATTCTTGATGAGTGTGGTCACCGAACGGCCCAGACGCAGCCAACAAGCATCGCGGCGAAAACGACTGCGGCGCCGATTCCGAGGGCAATTTCCATCGCATTACTCCGTCATTCTCTACACGGTTCCCATCAGCCGGTTTATGCAAAGAACCAGTCTTCCGGTAATCGATATAAGCGCGTGATTTTCGGTGCCCTCACCGAGGAGTGGGTTAAGGTGTCGTAATCAAGACTGCTGTATGCTCGCAACAGCCTAGGTTTCCCTTGCCACGTGACGTCGCACCGTAGTGAAACATGTTCGCTAACGAACCGCTGACTTCGCATTGATTGTCATGGTCATATCCGTTTGCTCAGCTCGCGCGTACGGAGACACTGATCCTGTCGTACCCACGGGTTTGGTGTTCGAAGGACGTCACGGTGGAGAGCGCGAGCGAATGCGACCGCAGCTTCTCCAACATGCTGTTTCATTTCGCCTCACAGCAAACGGCGGGGCGCACCGGACGCTACCGAGCACGTGCAAAGTCCTCCCGTAACATTAGCGGTTCCACATGTGATCAGATCAGTCGTTGTGGTTGAACGAAGCAATCGGCGTGCCGATTCGAAAATTTGAGGTTCTACAGTCGCTTCGTACTGGATGTAGGTAGCGCCAAGTTGTGGGACATTGGTCTCAAAGCTGACAAAACGGCGCGGTTAGTGTCCGAATCTTCGCAAAGTTTTGAAGAACGGTGAATGCACCGGGCCCTCAGAAATGGCCGGTGCCGGCTCGACGCAGCAATCCAGTTCACCGATGCGCGACCGATACATATTGGCCCGCGCTGATTCTCTAGTCAGCTCCTTGAAAGCTTCAGGCGCCGACGCGCCTACAGCCAGTCCTTTGGGGAGGAGTGGCCCTTATTCGGGAAGCCAAGCGTGCAGCCTGCGACAAAGGCGTACACAGACTGTTTCCGTCACGAGCCCGGGAACCGAGCACAAAATCCAAACCGGCCGTAAGCCGTCCGGAATCCTCCCGCCCGGAAGCGGTTCAGAGGCATATCACGCGGCGACCTGATTTCTGTTTCGCCGTCCCGCAGGACTTTCCCCGCACCTGACCAGCTGCCGGACGCGGGGGAGGGCAATTGGTCGGCGTCAAGGCCAGCCGCGAGCTAAGCCGACATTTTGGTTCGAGAGGATTGCGTCGCACTGAGAGGCTTCGAGATTGGCGAGTTAATCGGCGCGAATGCGAGATTGACTTTGTTGCTGATCAATCAATGCGGCAGAACCCGGCTGATAGTGCGATCTTCTGTCGCCAGAGGTCGCCTTCGCATATTGTTGATGACGAGCTTTGGAATTCTGCCGGCGGGAAAACGGTCGGAACTTTATGGCCGCAAACCCAAGACCAAAGCGATCCTGAGGATCCCAGGAAATCACACCATCGCTGTTGCGGGAAGGACAAAGCTCGGCGTTTCGCCTTCGGCCGCCAGTGCAGCAGTTCAAGTGCCCGGGCGGCACGCAACATGTCGCGCGCAGGTCACCAGCCTTGACATCCGTAGCAGCTACGACAGGATTCCTGCACTGTCCGCACCGCTACACGCGCCAAGATAGTTGGATCCGATTCACCCCCTGCGGCCAGAGTTAAGACCTTCTCAGCAAGGCATGCCTTCAACGAAGAGGTCCGCCTCGCTTCGGGCACCATCCTGACAGCATGCTCCAGAACACCCCTCAACTCAGCACAGACTTTATCTTGCGAGGATTTTGCGGGCGTCATGATGCTACTCCACAAAATAGAACCTGTTCATGCGGACTCCGGCCTACCAGCCAGTGTTCCCGAAAAACTAGAACTCGGCACCTGATGGCCCGTCCCGCCGAGTGAGTGTGGCAGTCGGGTTAGGGATGGTCACGCCGACGAATACAAGAGATATGATGAGCTGATGTGACAGTTGGACGAAGGAATAACTGTGGGCTCGCTGGGATGTAGTGCCACTCGATCTGCCGGTGCTGCGACCAGCGCAATGTTGCCATGCTGGTGAGCTCGGTGCCGCTATCAGGGACAATCATCGCTGGAACAACGTGCAATGCAATCACAGCATCGAGCTCGCCCAACCCCCAAAGACTGGCGGCGCACTATAAAAGATAAGCAAGACATTCCCGCGTGAAGTCATTGACAATAGCCAGTATGCGGAAGCCAAAACAGATCTCAAATTCTAACTGGTTGAGAGCGACCGGGCCCTCATCGCGTTCTTGGGGAGCTCAGTTCATTTAACCGAAGACCGAAGCGCTCCGGCACCCCGGGGACGGCGCGCAGCCGGCCAGCAATGGCTTCAATGCTCTTTTGATCGCGTCCCGATCAGCCAACAGCTTTACCTTCGTCCACCGCAAGATCGTCGTCTTGTCTATGCCAATACCAGTCTAGAGAAGAATACGATGCGCTGGCTGCCTCCGCCTCGTTCTACGCGCGAAGTTTGCGCCACAGCCCCTTGCCACTCACCACAGCTAGCCCAAATCCCCGGTATCGCCCCACGGTTCACCCGAAGATGTGCTCGATGCCTCCTTTGGGCAGACGAGAAGCGCGTAATCATACCGTCATAAGCGTTGGATATGTGTGATCAAATTTCCCCGGCGCTTCGCGAGGTAACGGCTACCTGCATAGATTGTGCCCTGGACAACATACTAGCGGCGCTGAATCAGGTAGACGAAAAGTCAGTCGGCGGCCAATCGGAAAACTTGCCAGGTGGCAGCCGCATCTCAGCCACTCTGATTGCACTGCTGCTGACGAACCGCAGCGTTGTATCGAAGGGACGCTGCGATGAGTGGCATCGATCGATATAAACCTCGCGCACACCGAATTATTCGAGATGAAGACGCCAGGCAACTGTACGGTGGCTTGCTGAAGAATGGCACGATTGGTCAGTTTCAAAGGTTGGGTTCTAAACTAAGTATCGGAATCCGGGATGACTTCGATTGATGATAGCTTAAGTGAGATCAAATCCGTGCGGAACGACATTTGGCGTGTTCGTACGTTGCTTCAAACCGAGTTGCCTGATGCGGAGCGAAAAATCGCTGAGAAGCGCCTGCTTGAACAGCGTTCCGCCTTTGAACGGCTCTTAGCGACCACATTTCCTTTGACGTTGAGGCTCTGAAGTCAATTCGGAGCCTGTGCCGCTCAAAAGCTAACTAAACGACGGACGTTTGAATTTCTTATTGACCGAGAGCATCTCGTGACTGGGAGTGGATTGTATGCGGGCTCCGGCAAAGCTCAGATGGAGGCAAAACCGAATCGCCAAAAATGTCGCGGTGATAACCTGCCTTGTTCCTTGTCTTGCTTTCCACAAGTTTGATTAATTCTCCGATCCGCAGTCTGCATCCCTGATCAGCGGCAGACCAATCTGCACTCTTTTCGGCCGCCTTCGATGGCCGATCTTGGCGATTGCCCGTTGCATTCGGGAGCTCAGGACACCAATTCGGCAGAACAATAAGAGGTAAGGGCGATTTTTTTGCGCTCGCGACGAATCCGGTGTTTGGCCCCGACAAAGAAAGATGCGCTCGGCGCTTCCAAGAAACGCGCGGCTTTCATCGGTGTTCCAATTCGCAATGATGCAACGGTTGCGGGCAGATCGTTGCTGGAAGACGCTCGCCATGTCGGCTTTCGATTCCGACGGCCGCCCTCTGGCCATTAAGCAATCTGGTCGGCCAAACCGTGAAGCTGCATTTCCTGGTCGCGCGCGCCTGCAGCTATTTGGCGCAGCGCTCCTGGCTGCAGAGGAGGCTATCAGAGCTGAAGCCTACCCGCGACTGCAAAAGGGTCCATTAAGACATCATCGGCAACAGTCCCCGCGGCCTCTCGAGAAAATCGCGGTCGTTGCCCAGTCCAACAGGATCGTGTTGTTGCGGGGCGTTCTGCGACCCGCAAGGAACTGGTCTCCACGCGTGCACGAGCTGTCGCCGCGCGGCGGGCGGCCCTATATGAGAAGAATTGCGCCGGGCTGCCTGAGACGGTGCTTGATCGAAATTGTCACGCCCGTGAGAAGAGGTCTTCACCGGAGCGCTGAACCCGTGCCAGGGATGATTCAACTCGCTGACAAGGCAACCCCTCGACGAGATCGGTGAGATCTCGCCACCGTTCCAAAAGCTGCTCTGTATCCTGGAGGAGCAGGAGTTCCAGCGCGTCGACACATCGGACTATCAAGATCGCCGCGCTGTCACTGACTCGATCAACCGCATCTCGAGAGGCGGTGGCGCGAAACAAGTTCCGCGCTAGACCTCTACCATCGCATCGTCGTGCCCATCCTGCTGCTGCCCTTGCGCGAGAGCCGCAGTGAGATCCCGCTGCTCGCGGCCGAGTTCTTGGAAAAATCAATGGCGAGAACAGTCGTGCATTGAGCTTCGCTACACTGCAATGGACGTGCTAGTAGTGAATTGCGTTTTTCCCCGCAACATGTGCGAGCTCGAGAATTGCGTGTAGCGGACGCGACGCTGGCCAAGAAACTTGCGATCATCAGAACCGACTTTGCCAGCTCCTCACGGAGGGTGGCCTGTTGGCGATGCTGTGGAGCCGCCGATCGGACGAGCTATCACTGCCGCAGCTGCTGATCGTGCCGCTGTCGCCGAAGCGCCGGCGCGGCTTCCGGGGGAACTGGTCACTGCATCCGATTGCGAGTTCGCGAGTTGCGGGCGAACCGGGGGGCGAGACCGCCGAGCATTTGGGAGCGGCGCGAAAATGACCGACCGCGACCACGTTACCGCGGCCATCGAGAAGTCGGGCTGGGTGCAGGAGGGAGGCGACTCGCCTACCTACGCCAGCTGCACGCTCAAGAAGTATGGCCACCAGATCAAGCGTCTGTTAGCCGAGTGTCGCGGTCGCGACACGCTGTCTGGCCCAGGACATGCACAAGAGGGAAATCGCCGAGATAAATCAGCTCGGCGGTTGGCACGACCTTTGAAGGGAAGAAACTGTCCCGTCGCCTGCCCAAGGAATCGGAGTTTATGGCCTACAAGATAATCGCCTCCCAGTGCACCGTCTGCGGCGCATGTGAGTTCGAATGCCCGAATGCAGCAATCAGCCTCAAGAACGACGTATATGTAATCGATCCGAAGAAGTGCACCCAATGCGAGGAGCATTGCGACACGCCGCAATGCGCCGTTATCTGCCCGGTGCCCGGCACGTGCGTGCAGGCATAAGGAGCGGCCGATGAGCGGGTCCGCTGCGCGCAGCAAGATTGAAACACTATCGGCGGCGTTTCTGATTCGCGGCCTGGTTGGCCGCGGGCTGCGTGTGACTTACGCGATCGCCCATGCGGTGAAGGGGGCGCGCTGCCGCCGTCGTCGGACATGGTCGGAGTCGTCCTTGCGCGAGCGGCGGAGCGGGCAATGGTAGCAGCCGTAAAAGACACGGTCGACCGGGTGCGCTCGATCGACGTCGACCAGTATCGATATGGGTTTGAGACGCTGATCGAATCCGACAAGGCCCCGAAGGGTCTGTCGGAAGACACCGTCCGCTTCATCTCCGCCAAGAAGAACGAACCGGCCTGGATGCTGGAATGGCGCCTGGAGGCCTATCGCCGCTGGCTGACGATGACCGAGCCGACCTGGGCGCGCGTCAACTATCCGAAGATCGACTACCAGGACATTCACTATTACGCAGCGCCGAAGCCGAAGAAGACGCTGTCGTCGATCGATGAAATCGATCCCGAAATTCTCAAAACCTACGAGAAGCTCGGCATTCCCTTGCGCGAAGTCGCCATTCTCGAAGGCGTCGAGCCGCCGCCGGGCGGCGAGCCGTCGGCCAACCGCAAGATTGCGGTCGACGCGGTGTTCGACTCGGTTTCGGTCGCGACCACGTTCCAGAAGGAGCTGAAGGCTGCCGGCGTGATCTTCATGCCGATCTCGGAAGCGATCCGCGAGCACCCTGAATTGGTGAAGCAGTATCTTGGCTCGGTCGTGCCGACCTCGGACAATTACTTCGCGACGCTTAACTCGGCAGTGTTTTCGGACGGCTCGTTCGTCTATGTGCCGCCGGGCGTGCGCTGTCCGATGGAGCTGTCGACCTATTTCCGCATCAACGAGCGCAACACCGGCCAGTTCGAGCGCACGCTGATCATCGCCGACAAGGGATCCTACGTCAGCTATCTCGAGGGCTGCACCGCACCGCAGCGCGATGAGAACCAGTTGCATGCCGCGGTCGTTGAACTCGTCGCCCTCGATGACGCCGAGATCAAGTATTCGACGGTGCAGAACTGGTACCCCGGCAATTCCGAGGGCTTGGGCGGCATCTACAATTTCGTCACCAAGCGTGGCGACTGCCGCGGCAACCATTCGAAGATTTCCTGGACCCAGGTCGAGACCGGTTCGGCGATCACCTGGAAGTATCCGAGCTGCATCCTGCGCGGCGACAATTCCCGCGGCGAGTTCTATTCGATTGCGATCTCGAACGGTCACCAGCAGGTCGATAGCGGCACCAAGATGCTCCATCTCGGCAAGAACACGTCGAGCCGGATCATCTCCAAGGGCATCGCGGCGGGCAAATCGCAAAATACCTATCGCGGCCTCGTCACGGCGCATCGCAAGGCGACCGGCGCACGCAACTACACCGCCTGCGATTCGCTCCTGATCGGCGACAAGTGCGGCGCGCATACCGTGCCTTATGTCGAAGCGAAGAACTCGTCGGCGACTTTCGAGCACGAGGCGACGACGTCGAAGATTTCCGAGGACGTGCTGTTCTATTGCACCCAGCGCGGACTCTCGCAGGAGGGAGCGGTTGGTCTCGTGGTCAACGGCTTCGTCAAGGACGTGCTGCAGCAACTGCCGATGGAATTCGCGGTTGAGGCGCAGAGGCTGATCTCGATCTCGCTGGAGGGCAGCGTCGGATGATCCAGTCCGCGGATGAGCCGATCGAGGCTTTCGTCCGCGCGATGGGTTGGACGGCGAGCATTCGTGATAGTTCAATCAAGGTGTCTGAAGCGCTGCTCAAGGAGTTGATGGAGCTTAGTAGCCGACCGGCATGATGGACGTCGGATTCGAGCGGGCCAATGCAACAGTTGGTGGAAGTCGCTCAGAGTTCCGACAAAAGGCGGAAGTAACTAATGTCATTGCTTGAAGTGAAAGATCTGAAGGTCCGTGTCGAGGATAACGAAATCCTCCATGGGCTGACGCTGACGGTGAACCCGGGCGAGGTGCACGCGATCATGGGGCCGAACGGCTCTGGCAAGTCGACGCTTTCGCACGTCATCGCCGGCAAGCCGGGCTATGAGGTCACTGACGGCGAGATCCTGTTCAGGGGCGAGGACCTCCTTGAGATGGAGCCGGACGAGCGCGCCGCCAAGGGTGTGTTCCTGGCGTTCCAGTACCCGGTCGAAATTCCCGGCGTCACCACCTGGAACTTCCTGCACACGGCGTTGAACGCCCAGCGCAAGGCGCGCGGCCAAAGCCAGCTTACGTCTCCGGAATTTCTCAAGAAGGTCCGCGAGGTCGCCAAGTCGCTCAACATCCCGCAGGACATGCTGAAGCGCGGCGTCAATGTCGGCTTCTCCGGCGGCGAAAAGAAGCGCAACGAGATCTTGCAGATGGCGCTGTTCGAGCCGGCCGTCTGCATCCTCGATGAAATGGATTCCGGCCTCGATATCGACGCGCTCAGGATCGCGGCCGACGGCGTCAATGCGCTGCGTTCGCCCGATCGCGCGATGGTGGTGATCACGCACTACCAGCGGCTGCTCAACTACATCATCCCTGATTTCGTGCACGTGATGTCGAGGGGCCGCGTGGTGAAAAGCGGCGGCAAGGAACTGGCGCTGGAGCTCGAGGCTTCCGGCTACGCCCAATTCGAAGACGCGGCCTGACGCAAAGCGGATTTGTGATGAACCTGGTGTTGGCAAAGAACGAGACGGGACGCGCGCTGAGCGACAGCTTTGCGATCGCGCGCGACCGGCTGCCGGGCGCGGGCAAAGTGGCTGAGGCGCGAAGCGCCGCCTTCGAGGCCTATGAGCGCGCAGGCCTGCCGCATCGCCGGATCGAAGACTGGAAATATACCGACCTGCGCGCGCTGATGCGCGAGGTTTTGCCGCTGGCGCCTGCGCCGGATGCGGCTGCACTGAAACGAGCCGCGGCGGCCGTGAAGCTGCAGGCGATCAAAGGTGCGCGCCGGCTCGTACTGGTCGATGGCGTGTTCGCTCCGAAACTTTCCGAACTCGATGGCCTGGAGAAGGGCCTTACCGTCCGCACCTTGCAGGACGTGCTGGAAGCCGGCGACGCCGCGCTGCAGGCGCAGCTTCTCACGCCCGATAACGCCAATCCGATGGTGGCGCTCAACAGCGCGATGATGACCGACGGCGTCGTGATCGAAATCGCCGACGGCCTCGTGCTGAAGCAGCCGCTCCAGGTCATTCACGTCGCCAATGCCGCCACGCCGGCGGCGATGTTCACCCGTTCGCTGCTGCGGCTCGGCCGGGATGCCGGGCTGACGCTGGTCGAGGGTTACATCGCTGCCGATGGCGCCGAGGTCTATCAGGCCCATGATTCCCTGATCATCGCGATCGGCGACAATTCGCGGCTCGACCATGTTCGCCTCGTCGAGGACAGCCGTGAAGCCATCAACATCTCCTCCTCCGTCGTCACCCTGGGCGCGCATGCGCATTTCAACACGTTCGGCATGACGTCCGGCGCCGCCGTCAGCCGCTATCAGGCGACGATTGCGTTTGCCGGCGAGCACTCCCGGGTCGAGACCAACGGGGTCAACCTGCTCAACGGCCGCCAGCACGCCGACACCACGCTGTTCATGGACCACGCGGTGCCGCATTGCGCCAGCCGCGAGGTGTTCCGCGCCGTCGCTGACAACCGCGCCCATTCGGTGTTCCAGGGCCGCATCGTCGTGCGTCCCGATGCGCAGAAGACCGACGCCAAGATGATGACGCGGGCGCTGCTCTTGTCCGACGATGCCGAGGCCGATAACAAGCCGGAACTCGAAATCTTCGCCGACGACGTCACCTGCGGCCATGGCGCCACGACCGGTGCGCTCGAAGAAAGCCTCTTGTTCTACCTGCGCGCCCGCGGTCTCTCCGAGAAGGAGGCGCAGGCGCTCTTGATCCAGGCGTTCGTGGGCGAGGCGATTGAGTCCATCGTCAACGACGATCTGCGAGAACTCGCAATTGCTGCCACGCGCCGCTGGCTGGAGGCACGTTCATGAGTCAGCACCCAGCGGTCAAAAATGGTGCCTATGACGTCCATCGCGTGCGGGAGGATTTCCCAGCGCTGGCGATGAAGGTCTATGGAAAGCCGCTGGTCTATCTCGATAACGCCGCCTCCGCGCAGAAGCCGACCGCCGTGCTCGACCGGATGACCGAGGCTTACAAGAGCGAATACGCCAACGTGCATCGCGGCCTGCATTACCTCGCCAATGCCGCGACCGACGCCTATGAGGGCGCCCGCGCGAAGGTGGCGCAGTTCGTCAACGCGCGCGGCACCGAGGAGATCATCTTTACTCGTAGCGCCACCGAGGCGATCAATCTGGTCGCGCAGACTTTCGGCCGCGAGCGCATTACAGCGGGTGATGAGATCGTTCTCTCGATCATGGAGCACCACGCCAATATCGTGCCATGGCATTTTCTCAGGGAACGCTATGGCGCTGTCATCAAATGGGCGCCAGTGGACGGGGAGGGCAATTTCCTCCTCGAGGAGTTCGAGCGGCTTCTGACCGAGCGCACCAAAATGGTTGCGATCACGCAGATGTCCAACGTGCTCGGCACCGTGTTGCCGGTGAAGGAAATAGTGAGGATCGCGCATGCACGTGGCATCGCGGTGTTGGTCGACGGTTCGCAAGCCTGCGTTCATCTGGATGTTGATGTCCGCGACATTGATTGCGATTTTTACGTGATGACGAGCCACAAACTGTATGGGCCGACCGGCATCGGCGTGCTTTACGGTAAGTATACGCATCTGGCGTCGATGCCGCCGTTCAATGGTGGCGGCGAGATGATCCGCGAGGTCTCGCGTGGCGGCGTCACCTACGGTGATCCGCCTCACCGGTTCGAGGCTGGCACGCCTCCGATCGTCGAGGCGATCGGTCTGGGCGCAGCTGTGGACTATATCAATTCAATAGGAAAGGCACAGATCCACAAGCACGAGAGCGCACTGCTCGCTTACGCGCAGAAGAAGCTGCGGGGCATCAAGTCCCTACGTATTATCGGAACGGCGGCTGAGAAGGGCGCGATCATCTCCTTCGAAATAAAAGTCGCGCATGCACACGATTTTGCCACCGTCATCGATCGTGCAGGCGTGGCGGTGCGCGCCGGTACCCATTGCGCGATGCCGCTGCACGAACGTTTTGGCGTGCCAGCGACCTGCCGCGCTTCGTTCGCTCTCTACAACACGCATGAAGATATCGATGTGCTGGCGGGCGCGCTTATCAAGGCGCAGGAGCTGTTCTCATGAGCGAAGGGGCTGGCCCCAGACCATGAGACGCGTCGTGTATACGCGAGTTGCCGCAGCAATGCGCTAAGCATTGTATCGCAGGACTTCCGCCCGGGCGAGTGGGTCCGCTACTTGATGCTGATTAAGAACGGCGCATGGATCCGCCCAAGGATATTGGTGAGCCGCTGGTCTTTGCGGGCGAGACTCGAACCGTGCGGCAGATCTGTCCTACGCCCTTGGGTTCATAGCGCGGGCCGTCTTCATCATCAGTCGCGCTCACGGGATGATTCGTCTCGGCGAGAGCGGATCTCTCGGTGGAATCGAGGTATTAAGCCTCGATCATGATCCGGAAAAGTGCAAACCGGTTTCCCGAAAGATCCTGCTCAAACAAAGACATGGGATCATGATGCGAATTCCATCTAGTCGCATCATGATCGAGACGCCTGCCCGGCGTGCCGCCCGAATTGACCACTATGCCGCCGACCGAACCATTTCCGAAGGCGGACCACCGTTCACCGTGACGCGGCTTGATGCGCTGATCGAGCCGCCCACCTCTCGCGCACCCGCATGTGTGGTCTCCCGGCAACAATGGCGCGAGAGGGACAAAGATCTGGGGTAGATGCTGCAACGTTGTGCAGCAGGGGGCTCGTCCTCAAGTTTGATCTGAGCACGGCAGCGCCCCAATTAGGCGCGGTGGCCTGCCGATCCTCGCTCGCCATCTGCCTGTCGCGCGAATCCAAGAGCCGCGGGGCCTACACGTCCCCGTAGGCGCCTCGACATTCTTCCGGCGGCGGTCATAGCTTGCGATCATGAACAACGCGCCGATGGTCGCGAGGTTCTTCAAGACATCGACAGCATCCTGCGTTGCCGTGCCCCGGATAATTCCGGAAGTCGTACAAATAACAAGTCGAGATCCCGACATGGAGGACCGTGACAACCAGAAAGAAGCGCGCACCAAAGTTCAACGCGATCATCAGCGCCGCGAGGAGTTCGAGCGAATCGACCACAACCGCCTGAAGTTGCGGCGTCGGCATTCCGGTCGCGCTCTCAAGCGACGCGGTTTAGGACGCGAACGCCTCGGGAACTGAAAATTTGGTCGCGATGAGATCGGCGGTCTGCTGTATGCCGAACAGCTTCGTCGCCCGCGTGTAGATGAACAGCAACGCGAAGAGAACTCGCCCAAAGGTAACGAACGCTGGCTGGTGGAGCTGACTGCAGTGCGGACGCGGGAAGAGCGGAACGTTTATGGTCGTTCCGCTCTCCGCGATCAAATCGAATCCGTCTGCGCCCGGAGGGCGACCGCCTTCAATTAGCCGAGTTGCGGACGGCCGGCGCGCTCCTGGGCCTCGACCGCGGCGACCGCCGTCATGTTGAGGACGCCACGCGCGGTCACCCCGGGCGTTAGGATATGCGCCGGCCGCGCCGGACCGATCAGGATCGGCCCCACGGGAAGCGCATCCGCCAGGACCTTTACCGTCTGATAGGCGATGTTGGCAGCATCTAGCGTCGGCATGATCAGGATGTTGGCCTCGCCGTCCAACATCGATTGCGGCAGCACCATCCGTCGTGCAGCGGCCGACAGCGCGGTGTCGCCCTGCATCTCGCCGTCAGCCTCGAGCCCCGGGTGCTTCTCTTTCAGAAGCTGGGTCGCGCGGCGCATCTTGCGCGAGGAGTCGGTGTCATAGCTGCCGAAGTCGGAATGCGATACGAACGCGACCTTCGGCTTGAAGTTGAAGCGCTGGACGTGGAGCGCAGCCAGCGAGGCGATTTCCGCCAGTTCCTCCGCGCTTGGGCTGGGCCGCACCTGGGTATCGGCGATGAAATAGGAGCCCTTCCTGGTGATCATCAGCGCCAGCGCCGCATAATCGCTGGTCCCCGGCAAAAAGCCGATGATCTCGCGCACATGCCGCAGGTGGCTCATGTACCGCCCCTCGACGCCGCACAGCATGGCGTCGGCTTCCCCACGCACCACAGCGAGGGCCGCGATCACCGTGTTGTTGGTGCGCACCACCGTGCGCGCCGCGTCCGGCGTGACGCCGTGGCGCCCGGCAACGTCGATATAGGACTGCACGTAGGAGCGATAGCGCGGATCGTCCTCAGGATTGACAAGGTCAAAATCCTCGCCCGGCTTGATCGAGAGGCCAAACCGTTTGATGCGGGCTTCGACCACCGACGGCCGCCCCACCAGGATCGCCCGCGCCAGCTTCTCCTCGAGGACCACTTGCGTGGCGCGCAGCACGCGCTCGTCCTCGCCCTCGGCGTAGATGACGCGCACCGGCTGCGTCTTGGCCTTGGCGAACATCGGCTTCATAAGGAGACCGGAGCGGAACGCAAACCGCTCGAGCAGCGCGCGATATTCGTCGAAATTCTTGATCGGCCGCGTCGCGACGCCGGAGTCCATCGCAGCCCTCGCCACCGCCGGCGCGATGCGCAGGATCAGGCGCGGGTCGAACGGGCTCGGGATCAGCGATCCCGGCCCAAAGCCCTGCGTCTCGCCAGTGTCGAAACCGGAAGCCACCGCGTCCGACGGAGGATCGCGCGCAAGCTGCGCGATTGCATCGACCGCCGCGTGCTTCATCTCCTCGTTGATTTCGGTGGCGCCGACATCGAGCGCGCCGCGGAAGATGAAGGGAAAGCACAGGACGTTGTTGACCTGGTTCGCGAAGTCCGAACGTCCCGTGCAGATCATCACGTCGGGACGGCCTTTGCGGGCCTCGTCCGGCATGATCTCCGGCACCGGGTTGGCGAGCGCCATCACCAGCGGCTTGTCGGCCATCTGCTTGACCATTTCCGGTCTCAGCACGTTTGGCGCTGACAACCCCAAGAAGATATCCGCACCGGGAATGACATCCGCGAGCACCCGCGCATCAGTGTTCTGCGCATAGACGGCCTTCCAGGGATCCATCGAGGTATTGCGGGCTTCATGGACGACGCCATCGATGTCGCAGACCCAGATGTTCTTACGCTGCGCACCATCGACACCAGCAGGTTGAGACAGGCGATCGCGGCCGCGCCGGCGCCGGAGCAGACGATCTTCACGTCGGGCAGCTTCTTGCCGTTGAGAAGCAGGGCGTTTGCGATCGCAGCGCCCACGATGATGGCGGTGCCGTGCTGGTCGTCATGGAAGACTGGGATCTTCATGCGCTCCTTCAGCTGCGCCTCGATTGCGAAGCATTCCGGTCCGCGGATATCTTCAAGATTGATGCCCCCGAAAGTCGGCTCCAGCGCCGCCACCGTGTCGACCACGCGCTCGATGGTGTCGGCCTTGATCTCGATGTCGAACACGTCGATGCCGGCGAACTTCTTGAACAGCACCGCCTTGCCTTCCATCACGGGCTTGGACGCCAGCGGGCCGATATTGCCGAGGCCGAGCACGGCGCTGCCATTACTGACCACGGCAACCAAATTGGCACGTGCCGTCAGAGAGGCGACCTCAGTGGGGTCTTTGGCGATCTCGGTGCAGGCGGCGGCAACGCCGGGCGAATAGGCGAGCGCAAGGTCGCGCTGGTTGACGAGCGGCTTGATCGCCTGGATTTCGAGCTTACCGGGTCGCGGCAGCCGGTGATAGGCCAGCGCCGCCGAAAGGAGATCTTCAGAATGGGATGACATGCTACTCTCGCGTTTCCTAACCCCAAGTTTCTATTCTGTGCTCGTCTAATCAAGGTCAGTTGTCCGGTGGATGGAGCCGGATGTGAAGCACGCCCGGCAGCCCGGATGCAACATCGGATCGCACCCCTATCAACAGCCCTCATTACATCAAGGCGTATCAGCCAGGGCGGTCTGGGCGTCGACGCGCATGCAGAAGCCCATGGAGCGGAAATCCCACGAGCGCTGTGGCTTGAGGTGCTCAGGCAGTCGAACAACGCCTGCGGGCCGGCCGCGACGATCTCTCTGGCTAGTCGGCCCAATAGGATTGGGATCAGGATGGCGAGGGAGGCCAGGCGCAATGTGCGCACCACCGTCGCCAACGAGCTGAGCAGCGGTCAGGCTTCACGACGATGGTGATCCAGACTGGCTGACGCAGCCTTGCAGCTGGGTCGCCTCGTCACGTTCCATTTTCGGTAGCGGGCCCGTGTCGCAATGTTCTCGCGCTCTTGTGGGGCAAATGCTGTGCAATATCGCGCGCGCCCGCCCTTGTTTTTGTTTCGAACAGGATCAAACGAGCACGGTAGACACGCTCGATGTCGGGTTTGCAACAACAGTCCGGTTACCCGCGCGAAGGTGCCTATCTACTTTCAACTGCGCTGTTTTTTGCGCTCACGTCGCGGCTGGCACGGTCGTTGCAAAACTCTTGGCCGAGAGCCGCCGTCGCAACAGGAAACCTTTGAAGGATATCAGCATGAGTCTCGCCACGACCCAGAGCATCGCAGAAATCAAAGCCCGCAACAAAGAGCTGATTCAGGAGGTGCTGAGGGTCTATCCGGAGAAGACCGCAAAACGGCGCGCCAAGCACCTCAATGTTCACGAGGCCGGCAAGTCGGACTGCGGAGTCAAGTCCAACCTCAAATCCATCCCCGGTGTGATGACGATCCGCGGTTGCGCCTACGCGGGCTCCAAAGGTGTGGTCTGGGGACCGATCAAGGACATGATCCATATCAGCCACGGTCCGGTCGGCTGTGGACAGTACTCGTGGGGCTCGCGGCGTAACTATTACGTCGGCACGACAGGTATCGATAGTTTCGTGACCTTGCAGTTCACATCCGACTTCCAGGAAAAGGATATCGTGTTCGGCGGGGACAAGAAGCTCGTCAAAATCATTGATGAAATTCAGGAGCTGTTCCCGCTCAACAACGGCATCACCATCCAGTCGGAATGCCCAATCGGTCTGATCGGCGACGACATCGAGGCGGTCTCCAGGGCAAAATCGAAGGAATATGGCGGCAAGACAATCGTGCCGGTCCGCTGCGAGGGTTTCCGCGGCGTGTCACAGTCGCTCGGCCACCATATTGCCAACGACGCGGTGCGCGATTGGGTGTTCGACAAGGTCACCCCCGAGAGTAAGCCGACATTCGAGCCGACGCCCTACGATGTCGCGATCATCGGCGACTACAATATCGGCGGCGACGCCTGGTCATCTCGAATTCTGCTTGAGGAGATGGGCCTGCGCGTGATCGCGCAGTGGTCCGGTGACGGTTCCCTGGCCGAGCTCGAGGCAACGCCGAAGGCGAAGCTTAACGTGCTGCATTGCTACCGCTCGATGAACTACATCTCGCGCCACATGGAGGAGAAATTCGGTATTCCCTGGTGCGAATACAACTTCTTCGGGCCCTCCAAGATCGTGGAGTCGCTGCGCAAGATAGCCGGTTATTTTGACGACAAGATCAAGGAGGGTGCCGAGCGGGTGATTGCAAAATATCAGCCGCTGGTGGACGCGGTGATCGCTAAATATCGCCCGCGCCTGGAAGGCAAGAGCGTGATGCTGTTCGTTGGCGGACTGCGTCCGCGCCATGTGATCGGCGCCTACGAGGACCTCGGAATGGAGGTCGTCGGCACCGGCTACGAGTTCGGCCACAATGACGATTACCAGCGCACTGCCCAGCACTACGTCAAGGATGGCACGCTCATCTACGACGACGTCACGGGCTATGAGTTCGAACGCTTCGTCGAGAAGATCCAGCCTGACTTGGTCGGCTCTGGCATCAAGGAAAAATATGTCTTCCAAAAGATGGGCGTACCGTTCCGCCAAATGCACTCCTGGGACTATTCGGGTCCGTATCATGGCTATGACGGATTTGCGATCTTCGCGCGCGACATGGACATGGCCATCAACTCACCGATCTGGAAAAAGACCAAGGCGCCGTGGAAGGAGGTCCCGAAGCCGAACCTGTTGGCTGCCGAATAACCCAAGTGGCCCGGCTCACTGCTGAGAGCCGAACCCAATATTGATCACGATTTTCGAAAAGGATCCTACCAATGGCGCAGAGTGCAGAACACGTGCTCGATCATTTCGAGCTGTTCCGCGGTCCGGAATACCAGCAGATGCTGGCCAACAAGAAGAAGATGTTCGAGAATCCCCGCGATCCCGCGGAAGTAGAACGCATCAGGGAATGGGCGAAGACGCCCGAATATCGCGAAAAGAATTTTGCGCGGGAAGCGCTCACGGTAAACCCAGCCAAGGCTTGCCAGCCGCTGGGCGCGGTGTTCGCCTCAGTTGGCTTCGAGGCCACGCTGCCGTTCGTGCATGGCTCCCAAGGCTGCGTGGCCTACTACCGCAGCCATTTGTCGCGGCACTTCAAGGAGCCAAGCTCCTGCGTCTCCTCGTCGATGACGGAGGACGCTGCGGTATTCGGCGGGCTGAACAACATGATCGATGGGCTCGCCAACAGCTATAATATGTATAAGCCCAAGATGATCGCGGTCTCCACCACTTGTATGGCGGAGGTGATCGGAGACGACCTCAATGCCTTTATCAAAACCTCCAAGGAAAAAGGCTCGGTGCCAGCTGATTTCGATGTGCCGTTTGCGCACACGCCAGCCTTCGTGGGCAGCCATGTCACCGGGTACGACAATGCGCTCAAGGGCATCCTCGAGCATTTCTGGGACGGCAAGGCCGGGACAGCCGCGAAACTCGAGCGCGCGCCCAACAATAAGATCAACCTCATCGGCGGCTTTGACGGCTATACCGTTGGCAACATCCGCGAGATCAAGCGCATCTTCGAATTGATGGGCATTCACTACACTATTCTTGCCGATAATTCCGATGTGTTCGATACACCGACCGACGGCGAGTTCCGGATGTATGACGGCGGCACGACTTTGGAAGACGCCGCGAACGCGGTTCACGCTAAAGCAACGATCTCGATGCAGCAGTGGTGCACGGAAAAGACGCTGCCGTTCATCGCCGATCATGGCCAGGAGGTCGTGGCCTTCAATTATCCGGTGGGCGTGTCAGCAACGGATGAGTTTCTGATGGCGCTGTCGCGCATCAGTGGCAAAGACATTCCGGAGGAACTGGCTCGAGAGCGCGGCCGCTTGGTCGACGCGATGGCCGACTCTAGCGCGCATGTCCACGGCAAGAAATTTGCGATCTATGGCGATCCAGATCTCTGCTATGGGTTGGCTGCCTTCCTGCTCGAGCTTGGCGCCGAACCGATTCATGTGCTGTCCACGAACGGCAACAAGGCCTGGGAGGAGAAAATGCAGGCGTTATTTGGGAGCTCGCCGTTTGGGCAGAACTGCCATGCCTATCCGGGGCGAGACCTCTGGCATATGCGCTCGCTCTTGTTCACCGAGCCGGTCGATTTCCTGATTGGTAACACCTATGGCAAATATCTGGAGCGCGACACTGGTACGCCGCTGATCCGGATCGGTTTCCCAATCTTCGATCGGCATCACCATCACCGCTCTCCGGTGTGGGGCTATCAGGGGGGCATGAACGTATTGGTGAAGATTCTCGACAAGATCTTCGACGAGATCGACAAGAAGACCAACATTGCCGGCAAGACCGACTATAGCTTCGACATCATTCGTTGATGACGAACGGCGCACGCCATCGCCGGCAAACGTCAGCGATGGCCTAAGCGCACGATGGACCTGATCTTCGCGAACAAGCTCGGTTGGGAGGAGAGACGGATGAGTTCGCTATCGGCCACGATCGAGAAGATCTTCAACGAGCCGGGCTGCGCCAAGAACGCCAACAAATCGGATGCCGAGCGCAACAAGGGCTGCACCAAGCAGGTGCAGCCGGGCGGCGCCGCAGGCGGCTGCGCCTTCGACGGCGCCAAAATTGCGCTGCAGCCTTTTACCGACGTCGCTCATCTCGTGCACGGTCCGATCGCCTGTGAGGGTAATTCCTGGGATAACCGCGGTGCGGCTTCGTCTGGCGCCAGCATCTGGCGCACCGGACTCACCACTGACATGAACGAAACCGATATAGTATTTGGGGGCGAGAAGCGTCTCTACAAAGCAATCAAAGAGATCATCAGCAAGTACAACCCGCCGGCCATTTTCGTCTATCAGACCTGCGTACCCGCCATGATCGGCGACGACATCAATGCGGTTTGCAAGGCGGCTTCGCAAAAGCTCGGCAAGCCGGTCATTCCCGTAAATTCACCGGGCTTCGTCGGCTCCAAGAACCTCGGCAACAAGCTCGCCGGCGAGGCCTTGCTCGAGCATGTCATCGGCACACAAGAGCCGGACTACACCACGCCCTATGACATCAACCTGATTGGCGAATACAACCTCTCCGGCGAGCTTTGGCAGGTCAAGCCGCTGCTTGACGAGCTCGGCATCCGCATCCTCTCCTGCATCTCGGGGGACGGCAAATATCGCGAAGTCGCCTCTTCGCACCGGGCGCGCGCTGCCATGATGGTATGTTCGAAGGCGATGATCAGTGTCGCGCGCAAGATGGAGGAGCGTTACGGCATCCCGTTTTTCGAAGGGTCGTTCTATGGCATCCAGGATTCCAGCGATTCGCTGCGCCAGATTGCCCGGCTGTTGGTCGAACGTGGGGCGCCTTCCGAACTGATCGAGCGCACCGAGGCGGTGATCGCGCGCGAGGAGGCGGGCGCCTGGGCCGCGATCGAACCCTACAAGCCCCGCTTTGCCGGCAAGAGAGCACTTCTGATCACTGGCGGCGTCAAGTCCTGGTCCGTGGTGGCGGCGCTGCAGGAGGCAGGGCTCGACCTGGTCGGCACCAGCGTCAAGAAATCCACCAAGCAGGACAAGGAGCGCATCAAAGAGCTGATGGGACAGGATGCCCACATGATCGAGGACATGACGCCGCGCGAGATATACAAGATGCTGAAGGACGCGAAAGCAGATATCATGCTCTCGGGCGGCAAATCGCAGTTCGTTGCGCTGAAAGCGGCGATGCCCTGGCTCGACATCAACCAGGAGCGCTGCCACGCCTATATGGGCTACCTCGGTATGGTGAAGCTGGTCGAGGAGATCGACAAGGCGCTGTTCAACCCGATGTGGGAGCAGCTGCGTCGACCAGTGCCGTGGGAGGAGGTGGCTAAGAATAGGCAGACCAAGGTGATGGCGCAGATGGACGCGCAGGCCGCCGAGGTCGCCGCCGATCCGGAGACGACCCGGCGCGCGAAAAAGGTCTGCTTCTGCAAGGAAGTCGATCTCGGCACCCTCGAGGATGCAATCCGCTCCCATGGCCTGACCAGCGTCGAGGCAGTCAGACAGCACACCAATGCGTTGGGTGGCTGCTGCAAGAGGCGTATCGAGGACATCCTGGCGAAAATGCCGGTGTCCTCGCCGCCTGCCATGCTGCAGGCCGCGGAATAGGACGGCGTCATGGCGATCGTCACCACGCCGAAGAAGGCCTGCGCGGTCAACCCGCTGAAGATGAGTCAGCCGATTGGCGGCGCATTCGCCTTCATGGGCCTGCGTGGAGCGATGCCGCTTCTGCACGGCTCGCAAGGGTGCACATCCTTCGGGCTCACGCTGTTCGTGCGGCATTTCAAGGAGGCGGTGCCGCTGCAGACGACTGCGATGAGCGAGGTGGCGACCGTGCTCGGCGGTTATGAAAATGTCGAGCAAGCTATCCTCAACATATACAATCGTGCCAAGCCGGAGATCATCGGGATCTGCTCGACCGGAGTCACCGAAACTAATGGCGATGACGTCGACGGCTACATCAAGCTGATCCGCGAGCAGCATCCGCAGCTCGCCAAATTTCCTTTAGTCTTTGTCTCGACGCCCGATTTCAAGGACGCCTTTCAGGACGGGTGGGGCAAGACGGTGGCATGCATGGTCGAGGTACTGGTGGAGTCGCCGGCGGGCGGGGCGGAGCGTGATCCCGCGCGGGTGAATGTCCTCCCCGGATGTCACCTGACGCCGGGTGACCTCGACGAACTCAGGACGATCCTGGAGGATTTCGGCCTGAAGCCATCCTTCCTGCCTGATCTCGCAGGATCTCTGGACGGGCATATCCCGGACGAGTTTACGCCAACGACCATTGGTGGCATCGGGGTTGACGAAGTAGCGGGCATGGGCCGGTCCAGCTGCACCATTGCCATCGGTGAGCAGATGCGGCGGGCGGCAGAAGCCATACAGGCCAAGACCGGGGTGCCGTTCCGCCTGTTCGAGCGGCTGTGCGGCCTCATCCCCAACGATGAATTCCTCGCTTTCCTGAGCGACATCAGTGGCCGCCCTGTGCCAGCAAAATATCGGCGCCAGCGCGGCCAGCTCGCCGACGCGATGCTGGACGCCCATTTCCATGTCGGCGGCCGCAAGCTCGCGATTGGTGCCGAGCCTGACCTCCTGTTCGACCTGTCTAGCATGCTTCACGAGATGGGCGCGCAGGTGACGGCAGCCGTAACGACCACGCAGTCGCCGGTGCTGGAGCGGATCGGAACCAACGAGGTGCTGATCGGCGATCTCGAGGATCTGGAAGAGCTTGCTAGGACGAGGAATTGCGACCTGCTGATTACGCATTCGCATGGCCGCCAAGCGGCGGCGCGGCTGAAGATTCCGTTTTATCGCGCGGGATTTCCGATGTTCGATCGAATCGGCGCGGGACACCAGCTATCCGTCGGCTATCGCGGCACGCGCGATGTGATTTTCGATATCGCCAATCTCGTGATCGCCGACCGCGAGGAAAATCATCAGCCTACGCCCGATAGCTGGCGGACCTCGAGACAGCGCTTAAAGCCCAGCCGCCGCAGCTTCATCGCCTCAACAGAGGAATCGATTGCATGAAAGTCGCATTCGCTACCCAAGACTTGAGGCGCGTCGATGCGCATTTTGGCTGGGCCAAGTACATCGCGATCTATGATGTTGGGCCAATCGGGCACGTATTTCTGAAGGCAATTCAGTTCGACGGCGACCTCAAGGAAGACGGCAACGAGGACAAGCTCGCGCCCAAGATCGAGGCAATCAAGGATTGCGCCATCCTCTATGTCGCGGCCATCGGCGGCTCCGGTGCCGCGCGCGTAGTGGCGAACAATATACATCCGATCAAGGTGAACAAGCCCGAGAACATCCTGGTGCTGGTCGAGAAGCTTCGGCACGTGCTGAAGGGTACGCCGCCACCCTGGCTGCGCAAGGCGCTGGCAAAGGACCAGGAGCGCACGCTCGATTTCGAAGAATGAGGACGACATGACTGAAGCGGCGGATATCGTGCAAACTGATCGCGCGCTCGATGCGCCATTCGTGAGGGGACTGATCAAGATCTGGCGCGCCCAGGACGTCCATGGCGCGTGGGACGGCAAGAGCGATCTCGATCTGCTCGAACCGTATATTCTGGACAAGGAGAAACGGCGGGCGCTGCCGATCGTCGGCGATCCCGATCCGGATACGCTCTGGCGGCTGGAGCTGTTCTTCAATGCAGTCGCGCTCTCGATCGAGAAGGCGACGGGTGTGATGATCCAGCCGATGCTGAAGATGCATCATGAAGGCTTTGGCCGCATCGTGCTGATCGGCGGCCGACTGATCGTGGTGAACAAGCAGCTGCGCGATGTGCATCGCTTTGGCTTTGACAATCTCGCAAAGCTCGCCGCCGAGGGTGGCAAATACGTCGAAGGCGGCATCAAGATGATCCGGAAATTTCCCGACGTGGCAAACTATTGAGGGCAGCTCATGAGCGAACTTGAAATCCTGAAAGCAGAAATAAGAAAGCTGTCGGTGAAGGCGACCAAGGCCAAGATGGATCTGCACGATTTGTCCGAGGAACTTCCCGTCAACTGGACCTCGATCTTGGCGGTGGCGCAGAAGGCGCACGATGCCTTTGCCGAACTGGAGCGCAAGCGCGAGGATCTCAAGGCGCTCGAAAAGGCCTAAAGGGTATCCGATCATGTCATTTGCAACGCGCGACGGCCGCGACTGGACGCCGAACTACCTGATCTCAATTGATCCCAAGAAGTGCATCGGTTGTGGCCGCTGTTTCAAGGTCTGCGGTCGCGACGTCATGACGTTGAAGGGGATCAATGAGGAGGGCGATCTTGTCGATCTCGACGATGACGAAGACGATGAGATCGAAAAGAAGATTATGGTGATGAATGACCAGGGCGCTTGTATCGGCTGCGGCGCCTGCGCCCGGGTTTGTCCGACCAACTGCCAGACCCATCAGCCCGCCGGAACGGAAGCCGCTTGACAGCGCCTCTGTCCGCCTTTCCTGCAGGCAAGCGGGAGTTGGACGGCAAAGCCTCGCTGAAGGGACTCTCCATATGCTGCGCTCGGGGATAGAGCCCTTGGCGCCGATCCATTCCCGCCAGCTTGCGGGTGCCGAGCCGACCCCAGGGTAGAATCATGCCCTCGTCGCCCGCAATTCGCTTTGGATGGAATGCCGATCACACGCTTATGTAATACACTTCATCTCGGTCCTTGCATGTTACGACTACACTGGTGGTACCCCGTAGAAGAGGGTGAGTTCTCGCTAGCTCCTCTGCCAAGCGCTCGGCCGCACGGAAGGCTTGCACCTCGTTTTCGAATGGCAACCCGCAGGGGTCGTCGACATTCCGCTTTCCTGCGAGATTGAAATAAAAACGAAGCATTGCTCGCCGGCCTTGTTGCACGTGAGAAAGAAAACAGATTTTCATAAACGAGATGCGGTGATCGCATGTCACCCATAACGAAGTGTGCGCTTCCGGCTACCTAGCTCGAGGCTACTACGGGGCGTCAGACGATGAGCAGAGTGGGCGCCAATCACTTAGGCGGCGCAATCTCGGCGGAATTGTCGCTCATGGGTTTATCCTTGGTTGTTTTCGCCTACCGCAAATGAAGAAAAGGCACAATGCTGCTGGAGAAAAACAAATCAGATAGTTGGTGCGCTTCGGACGAAAGTGAAGCGTGCCGACTACAGCAACGACTTAAACGAGGCGTTCCGTACAGTACGTACAAGCTTAACGATCAGGAAGGCTCTCAAGAGGTCCAATAAAGGCCGAAGCTTCGTTCTCGCGAAGGGATGAATCCTTCAGAGCCAGACTCGGACGATGCTCACGACGACTCGGTCGGAGAGGAATTCTCAATAGATATGACGGACGGTAGGGATCGCCCTGAATCATCAGTGACGACAGACGAACAGCGCGAGCTGGAGTGCTGCAAGCAGGAGATTGCGCATCTCAAGCAGTTGGTTGTGCGGCTTTCGGAGATTGTTATGCGCAACGTCGTACGGCGCACCGAGGACCGAACATCGGAACGCTTGTGAATTCTGAGCCTGCGCGCGCGGTGAAGCTTAACCTCGCGAGCGGCCGCTATGACGTCGAAAGCCGAAAATCGATCAGACATGATCAGGGCAGCGCGTCATTGGATTGTGGCGGTTTTTGTCCTCAGAGCTCCAGAACGGCCTTCAAGCGAGCTTTCTCTAGACGATGCTTGAGCGCAGTAAGCCTGTTAGCAAACTCGGTCACCTCATGAATAGCGAGATCACCAAAAACAAATTCGTCGAGTGCTTCCTATTGTGCGGCGACGCTCGCAAAATGCTTGTAAGTCTTGTCCGTCAGCGACATCTGGACGACCCGGGCATCGCTGGTAGAGGGCTTGCGCCGCAAGAAGCCCTTCTTCTCCAGCAGCTTTGATTGCGTAGTGACGAATGAAGAGTCGACGTGGATGAATTTCGACACCACATTCACAGGAATACCTTTTCCTTCGTCCAACTCCATTAAAGCCATCAAGATCAGTCACTGTGGCCCAGTGATGCCAAGTGCACTGGCCCGGAGTCCTCCAGACAAAAGTTGATGGATCTGATCTGCCACACCAATCGCCGGACTACCTCCTGAGAGTTTTGCGAGCTACTAGCGACCGCTCTTGCTAGACTGGGCAGATCAGGAGGCATGGTATGTCAGCGTTCCATTGCTTTCCTCTCCATAGCGCGGATTTTTTAACAGGGACAACGCTGTCAGCGCGAATCCAATCCACAGCGCGTCACCTGTGGGCACTCAGATCACCTCGGCGCTGCAGAAGTCGGGACTTGCCCATCGCTGGGTCGCTGCCAGCACAAGCGGGGACAATCGGTGTGGTGAAATCCGTCGAAAAGGTCGGGCTAACGCGGAGTTTAACCGTCGACGTGGGACTCGTTGCAGTAATCAATATCGAAAGATCCTTATTATGCAGGGTCAAGCTCACAACCCTTTTTCGCGAGTCGACTCTTTTGGGGGCGGCAAAGACAATCATGCGGTCAAATCCATCTCCAGTACCAGTTCGGAGAAACGGCATAGGAACAGTACGTGGCTAGGTATTTGTAAACGACTCCCTCATGGGCACCTATGCTGAGACGTTGTTTCGGCGCAGCAAGCGCGATAAGCAGGAAAGAATCTGGCTGCAGTACAGCCTGATGCGGCTTGGCAGCGAACTAAGGCAATCCGAGCATTGGTCCAGCGCAGCGGGCCGGCCGGTCCTGCATGGAAACGATGCGGCTGAAGCCGTCGCCAAACTGGTGTAACTCCGTCTGGGATAGCAAATTGAGCTTGCTCAAAGCCGCAACCAGTGCATTTGGCGCTGTGCATCAAGCGGCTAGCGCCTCACATGCTCACCCAGAGGGCATGATGCGCCCCCAGCGTCATCTCGACGGATCTCGAGCCTTTGAATTGTGTAGCAAGCGTGGTCCGCCTCTCTATGCGGGGCCGCGCTGGAATTATTCGAGAGAGCTCAGAGGCAGCGCGAAATCATAGGCTGGAGGAAGCGGAAAGAGGAGCTGGAAACCGCTGTGCGGCGAACGCTTGAAAAGCGGTTTTAGATTCCGCCTGACTAACTCACTTGAATTCAGGAGCGCGCGATCCGTATTATCTTCCTCACTAGAGGGATGGGGGAGATCTCAAAATGTTCGATGCCGCTATCACCGAGCTTCTACGCGCGGTCCTCGACGAGGTCTGTGAGAAAGTGTCCCGGGACGAGACCGGCACCCGCGCGCATGTCGCCTCTAAGCTTCTGAAAGCCACCCCCAAAGGTGAGACGAGGCCCCGACCGCCTCAAACAGATCGACGAAGCGCCGACCATATGGCGGTCGGTGCGGACAACATGATTGTGTCACTCAAGTGAATTTCCAGGTCACAATCCTGAAGATCCTTGTGAGCTATCCGGACGGGTTCGCAGCGGTGGCGGAGCTCAAGCGCGACATGGCCATTTTAGCTACGAGCGGTCGGGACTGGGCCGAGCGCACCAAGGGATTGGCCGCCCGTGTGCCGCACCTCGACATCTTTTCGCAGAAACTCATTGAGCGCATGAACGGTGGCTGGCGCATCACCGAAGAGGGACGTGCCCTGCTCAAATTCATGGAAGCGCGCCCGATCGAGGCCGGACTACCGGGAGAGAGGGAGGTGGCGGCTCCCGAGCAATCGCAGCGAATGATACCTCGGTTGTTTACTGGCGAAGCTGGCCGGCGGCCATAAGAGTCCCAGCAGCAACAGCACGTGGCCGGCAAGCGAAAACGTCCCACCAGGCCTTAGCCCCGCGCTCTTCACCCGCCGTTTGCGTTGCGAGCGGACGTCGTCTTGGGGGGCGTTTTGCCGAGTCGCCTCCAAAAAGATCAACGCATAGTGCGACAGCGGCTCAACGCGCTGCCCTGTCGAGCCCGGCCGTTTGAAATAGCCGCCATCCCTGCCGGTCTCCACCTTCGGCAGGCGGTTTGAATCCCCAGACGATTGAGGAATTCCGATCGATTTCACACAGGTTGGCGAATACACTGTATCAAACGTAATCCAGGCCGATGTCGAGCGCGGCCGACGAATGCGTGATCCAGCCGAGATCAAGTCGACGCCGGTTACGGCGATGGCGGGCGGGATGGCGGCGGCGATGCGACCGGAGGCTTCGATGATCGCCTTGCCGCGCACCATGGTTACGGCCTGCTCGATAGCCTCGACCGTCATGTTGTCGAGCAGCACCGCATCGAAAACCGATCGATTATCTTCGAGAGTTTGATTCAGCTAGACGCAATCTGAATCGCGCTGGAACGCGATGATCGCTATCAGAAACGCGAGATTTCTTGCTTCCCAAAGGCCGCGGACACGTTTTCCTTCCAGCGCACCGATCCGAACGGGCGTTCCAACATGCGTCGGACCCGCACGGGCTCAGGGCCAATGTGGAAAGCAATTGCCTGCTGTTCAATCGCGCGCTCCGACGGAGTCGAGCGGTTGCGCTGGCGCAAATAATCGAGCCATGTCGGGCAGTGATAGCGCTCGGTCCATAGTTCGGGATCGGCGATGTCGCGTGCTATCGACCAGCCATAAGCGCCATTGCGCTGCCGGAACAGCTGTACGTCCTGCATCACGTTGTGAAAGGACCGCGCATTCCCCTGCGTTACGCGATATTCGATCTCGACAACCAACGGGCCGCTGCGTCCGGTCAGCGTCAGCCGCACCTCAGGATCCTCAAGCACCTCGGCCTCTTCGCCCCACGCGCCGACGCGCGGCATGCGCCACCAAAGGCCTAGGAGCGGCGAGACCAACATCAGGGCGGCCGAGACCAGGAGCGCAGTTTGGACCCCAGCGGCATCGGTGAGATGGCCCCAACCCCAACTGCCAACAGCAATCCCGCCGGAACTCGCCGCCTGATAGGCCGCGAGCGAGCGTCCCGCCACCCAGCGTGGCGCCGATAGCTGCACGCCAATATTGAACAGCGCCCACGCCATCATCCACACGGCGCCCGCAAGAAAAAGCGCGGCCGTCGTCAGTACCGGCTCTCGGCTCAGCGCCACCGCGGCAATCGCACAGCCCATGGACAGCGCACAGGCGCGGATCGCCGCCTCGCCACTCATGCGCTTCCGTACCTCAGTGAGATTGAGAGCGCCGATCACCGCGCCCAGGCCAAAGGCGCTCAGCATGATGCCATAGGTCTGGGCATCGCCATGGAGGAGATCGCGCGCCACTAGCGGCATCAGTGCGATGATCGCGCCGCCGATCGCGCCTGTTACCATGGAGCGGGTCAGAACGATCTTGATCGATGGCGAATTGGCGATGTAGCGCACGCCCGTAACGATGGCACGGTTAAACCTTTCAGGCGGCAGACGCGACGGTTCGGAGAAAGGTTTCCACAGGAACAGCGCCAGCATTAGTGGCAGATAAAGCAGCGCGTTTAGTGCGAAAGCAGCTACTGCGCCAGCGGTCACAACGACAATGCCACCGATTGCCGGACCTACACTGCGTGCGATATTGTAGCTGATGCTGTTCAGCGCGACCGCCGCGGGAAGCGTTTCCGACGGTACCTGTTCGCTGACCGAGGATTGCCAGGCCGGATCCATCAGCGCCACACCGCTGCCGACCACGAAGCACAGCGCCAATAACAGGTTCGGCGTGACTAGGCCGAGCCAGGCGAGGGCCGTCAGCGCGGCCGCGCCCGCGAGCGCGATACCAAGCGAAAATAGCATCACGATGCGCCGGTCATGCATGTCGGCAATGGCACCGGCCGGCATCGAGATCAGCATGACCGGCAGCATCAAGGCGGTCTGGACCAGTGCGACCTTGTCGGCCGACGATGTCATCTGCGTCATCGCCCAAGCCGCGCCAACGCCCCGAATCAAGGCGCCAAGATTAGAGAAAAGACTCGCCAGCCATATGCGGCGGAACGTGACATGGTGGAACGGCGCAGTGATGCTATCGGCGCTGAAGGTCTGCGACTGGGGCAACTCGGTCATTTGGCTCCTGCCTCGCCTCCGATAATGTGAACCTGGGCCAGATCAGTGATGATCCGGGCAACCTCGACGCTACCAGGCAACCTCGGTCTGCCTTGTCGAATTGGTCGACCCAGCAGCGGCATTGCTCGGTGAACGCGATCATCGTTCCGGTCTGGGCAGGGTTCGCGGTCAAGCACGGCATGTCCCGCTCGGTGGCGGTCTTGACTTCGAGATTGATGCTGATCGCGTAGCGGATGGACATGGCATTAGATCACGGCGACGTGAGGCGAGATCGCTGTTTCGCAGCCAAATCTCAGATGAACCTCTTGAACGGCCGAGTTCCGATATTTTGATCTCGTCAGGGTGGATGGGCCACGCGAGTGAATGGCGATACGATATTCGCGATTCTTAATTTGCGTTCGAACACCGATCTAAAGGAATTCTCCTCAGCTCTGTCGGCCGCAGCATAGAATAGAGTGACCAAGCGCGGGTTTTGCGCGTTGTATGCGAGTGAGCGATGAAAAAATGCGTAAACGCACTTCGCGCCTTGGATAGCGGCATCAGCCTATACTTTGGTTTTCGGACGAAGCATCATTGAAGGGCAAAGTCTGCACTTGAGTACTTGAGTACTTGAGGAATTCATCGGACCGAATATCGAGCAAGACTTCTGCCACGGCCGCAAAGCGGGCGTAGCACTTCTCCAATACGACTGTCGTCCTGAAGCGAAGCCGAATGACTTGACGCTCGCTTCGTAGAATTCCATCGAGTCGGCCCGTGGGTCGTGTGGAGATTTATCGCATCCATAGGACGATGGCAGCGAAAGTGACGACGGTGATTTCGGGCGGTCCTTTCGAAGCGGGTTGCGACGCGGCCGGAACTGCTTGAGTTTGAGAGGCACATCCCATGAGATGGCGCTGGACATAGACATGCTTGTCTCGCGGATGTTTGAGCGCGCGCCGTGTTGGTGGGGATGATGGCCAGCGCGCCTGCGATAGCCTGGCGCAAGTGATCGGCCTCGTAGGCCGTATCGGGCCATGACGACCTCAACGGCGCGACGGAAACTGGAGGAGCTTCGATGCAAGTGCTGATGTCTGCAGAGCAGCTGTCTGAGGAAAGTGCTCGGCTGAAGCGTGAACAGCTATCTGGGCAGGAGTCAAGCGGCTTAGGTTGGTATGTCAAAGCGCAAGCTCCAGAAGCCTAAAACATTTACCGTTCTTCGAAGCCGAATTCGATCCAGCTGCTCGGGGATCGACGCGCTAACGCTCCGGCGTTCAGTCAGAAGCACACCTCCAAATAAGGCCCCTCAATGTTCCTCAAGTGCGATTTTCCTGAGGTGCGCCGCAAAACCGCGAATAATTGCGTAATTTCGCTGGGAAAATGCAATCTGTCCCTGAAGCAGCGGGAATAAGGCACCGGATTCGAATAATGATTTATCAATTAACCGGTCAACGGCGCAAAGCAGCGACTGCTGCTCTCCTTGTAATGGAACCGAGAGTTTTTATGCGCAATCACGACTTTGTCTCCGGTAGTCTCCTGGCCCTGACGGCGGCCAGCCTCGCGCTGCTCTGCTCGAGCCTGCTCGCGTTTGCATTCATCTAAAGGCAGCGCGCTACTCGCGCTGCGGAAGCGCTCGCCGTGCGCAAAAATGCTCTACGAGTCCTGAATCCAAAAGAAGATGACTTTGACGCTGAAAAAGGACTTTAATCTGGATGAAGGCCGAGAACACAAGGCTGAGGCCGCTGGTATCTAAACGGAAATGACTAAGGTGAGAAGTTTCGGGGAGTCGCCGACACGGTTTGCCTTTACTCGCTCGATCTTCTTTCTCCCACCCCCGTCTCACGATGTTGAGCCCGCCGGCAATGCCATTCCCGCAACTTCTTCGTCGTCAGTCCGGCTCGACGGTTTGCCGGGATGGATGATCCGAAAAAAAGCGCGCCGGTCCTATTCATCGAGCAACCGCCAGCACTGCCCGATACCCGCAACTCATCTCATCTAGCCCCACGTTCCGCTTTTGATCGCTCCTGCTCCAGAGCTTCCATACCGTGTCGATGCAGCCAAAGAAGTCCCCTTGCGAGCTGACGGAGATCGTTTCGCTTCGGACCAATGGGCAGCCGTCTTGCGCGACGAAGAGCGTCCGCAGCTTGCTTCTCCAACGGCGAGAATTCCCGCTTTGTCGGCATCACCTGATCTACTCTCAATCAAACGCTCCGTTATCTACGCCGCTCAGGCGCCAAGTTTTGTGAAATGGTTCACAAAGGAAAAGCGTCGTGAACTGGTCAGGTAGCCCCCAGTCGTCTGTTTTCTTTTTGACGCAAGCGTTCACAAGAGACGGCATGAGCTTCGTGCAGACTGCAAACACATTCAAAGATGTGGATGGAGGCGAACGCGCGACAATGCACGACAGCTTGTCGGCGATCGTGATGCTTTGGAGGGCCCCGACCGCGCGCCTTAACGCTGCACTATTCTGAGAGCTGCGATTGATCGCGCACAAATGCGGCTCTGGCCGCTATCGAGGAGCTAGGCTGGCCCTAGCAAGAAAATAGCGTTTCTGCCACTAGGCCGTCTGCGATGTGGAGCTGCGCTGTAGGAGACCAGCTCAGACTAGCAGAGAGCGAGCCAAGCGAATTGCCCAGTGCGCCTGGCGCGCAACCCGAAAGACCGATGTCAAAAGGTCTGCGATATGGTCAGCGCGGTGAAAGACCTCGGCGTGGAGACCTACGTCACGCTCGGCATGCTGACTCCCTGGGCAGGCCGCACGGCTCGCCGAAGCTGGGCTCGATTCCTACAATAAGAATGTCGACACTTCGCCCGAGTTCTACGACAAGATCATCACCACCGCACCCTGCAGGATCGCATCGATACGCTGGCGCACGTGCGCAATGCCGGCATCGAGATCTGTTGTAAGGCATGTGAACGCGTTGATGACCGAATGGGCATGCTGGTTCTGCTCGCCAATCTGCCGAGCTATCCGGAGAGCGTTCCGATCACCTTTGGAGTCAGGTCAAGGGCGTGCCCGTCAACGATACCGCGGAGAGGCTGAATGCGATCGCCCTGGTACGGTTGATCGCGGTCGCCCGCATTCTAATGGTGAGAAGCCCTAGTGCGGCCCTCCGCCGGAGTTGTCGCCGGCAATATTTTCTCGCACGGTAACAAACGATCCGTTCGTTGTGGATATTGGAAAGCGGGTTCTCCGACTGGGATGAAAAATAGCTTGTCTTCGACTCGCGTAGCCGCTCTTTCTCTGAGACTATTGATGTCAATCAATGGTGCTTAGAAAGGGGAACGCTGATGATTTGGAATGACGTCTTCGACGAAGCCAACAACTCCGGTCTGCGCACACCTCCACGTCGTATGACTTGCGCGTCGTGTTGTTGACCTAATCCATTTCGCGTCAGCGTGCTGACACCGCAGATAGCGAAGGCTTCTACAAGCCGTACCCTGCAGTCGGATTTTGAATAGATGCGCACCCGCTTGTCTGAGCGGCGTGATGCAAGTTGCTGCCCGTTTTAATCGTCCCGTCGTCCCAACTCCAGCTTGCCGAGGAAAACAGGATGACCACGATAACGATCCTATCAAATTCCCCTATCGGATGCCGAATGTGTCCGGGCGGCCCCGTTATTTCGTCGATTGAGCAACGCACCAGCTGGGAGATCGACTACAATTTGAAAGCGCGGCCAGATCGCCGAGAAGGCCGGCTTCGACTACGCCTCGACCAAATCCGTTTCACCGCTGGCTATGGCGCCGACAAGCAGCACGAATCGGTCAGCTTCTCGCACGCGCTACTCGCAGCAACTGAAAAGCTCAAAATCATCGCTGCCATCCCACCGGCCCATGGAACTCAGGGCTGGCCGTACTCATTCGGAAGGTTCAATGTGGGGCGACACCCAGGTCCAAAGAAGCAAGAGCGCTCCGTACGACCATGACAATCTTGCCGGCAGGTTATCTTTCGATTTTTCTGGCGATTTTTTCAGTTGCCATCGACACGAAGACTTTATCACCTCACCAATGGTGTGAACTAAAGCGTCATTTGAGCTTCAAGATCGCAGCATATCTGCTTTGGGTCGGATGCTGCGGCAGCCTCGCTGCCCCGATGCTACTACGTGGTACGTTGAGCTTGGAGGAGGATGTGACATGGTGACCATGCGTGAAGTGTCTGTCGACGACGCCACAACGGTGACCCAAATGGTTGCTGCCCTACTTGCCGAACTTGGGGCTGGCCAAGCGCAGGCCGGATTAGATACCCAGCTGGTTGCCAATCTTCTCGCCATGAAACAGCGCGTCTATGGGTTTCTCGCCTTCACCGAGGAACGTCCTGTCGGTATCATCATGGTGTCGGAAAGCGCTGCGCTTTTTGCGCGCGGAACCTACGGCATTATCACCGAACTCTACGTGGTGCCGGATCAGCGATCGTCTGGGGTCGCGATGCACCTTATTGAGGCTGCCGTGGGCTTGGGGACGGAAAAAGGCTGGGGCCAACTTGAAGTGGGAGCGCCGAGGCAGCCGATGTGGAGCCGCAGCCCCAACTCAGCATTGTACTTGAAGGCCGGTTTTGCAGAGATCGGCCCACGCCTCAGGTTGCCGTTGCACGGCCTAGCTATAGCTAGCCAACGTGCGCAAGGCAATCCTGCGGGCGATCCGCGGTTAGATCCTCGGCGGCAACGCGCCCGATACCGCCGTGTCTCGGATTCATCTGCTGCAGGTTTGCATGAGCGTCGATTTGCCGGCGCCCGATTGACCCGCGATGAAGTTTGTGACGCCAGCTCGTGAGCGGGGCCTTTTCTTTGATGGGACCGCGGGCACCCAGTACTCGTCGGACCGCATGATCGTCATCACGCGCTGAGTAACTGCCGAGGGGCCCGGTCCGGCGAACCAGCTGTACGCGACAGGTCGTAGTAGTCGATCTTGAAGAAGTAGCGGTCTGAGCCGAGATAGAACCGAAGTCGTGCTCACCTTACGATCGTTGCCTCGAGTAAACCGATCTAACTTGCGCACGAGCTCAAGCAGCTCGGCCTAGCAGGCTGTTGAAGAGGTAGCCAATCGGCGGGCGATAAAGGGAATGTCGTCGCCGGCTTCGAGGCATATCTCGTCGGCCGTGAAGAATCTCGTAAGTCCTTGAGCGGGATTCGATTTTCTGGTCACACCGACATTCGAGATTGCCGGGTTTTGGGCGTTGAGGCCCCAAAAGCTTGCAATCTCAAACCTCGCTCCGTTCCGAAAATCGACTCCCGCTCAATGGCTTGGGAGGTTCTTCACAGTCGACTATTTATCAACGAGGTTCGCAAATTCCGATCCGGCGGCTGCCGCAACAATCGCCGAAACAACGGCCGCTCGCCGCAAACGACCGCTGATCCTTGTCCGGTTTCTGACAGTGTGCAACGGCTATCGTCGGGTTCAAGACACCGCCCGCCATGTACGGTGCGAACGGTCTTCAAAGCGAACCCGAAGCTTAATGCGCTTGAGCGCCGTTGGCACAGCCATTGCTATTTAGAGGCGGCAACACAGAGTGAGGGGAGGGCTGAGCGCATTCAAACGCGTGTAACGAGCGATGTTCTCCTCCTCTAAATCCGTATACGCATTTCTGAGAGAGAAACCAGCGCGCGGGAACAGCCGCGCAATCTTCGACAATCGGTTGACGGAGAGCAACATGTCTTCAGTGAGACTGATCATCTCTTACGGAAACCATGGTATCGATAAGTCGAGCTCGCCGCAGAACAGGTTAGTGGCACTGGCCGAGATGGGTCACAAGATGCTACTCGTTCGCGGGGGGCAAGGCGGATTCCACCTGGTTGATCCCACACGCGAAGCGCAGGACACGAATCCGAGCTTCGCTGATAAATCCCGGCAGTCTCGACGATCTCGAAATCATGACGTGATGCAGATCAACCAGAATATCTGGTGCGTGGAGTCCGGCGGTACGGAGAAATGTGTCATCACATTGATCACTTCCTAGAAGAGAATGACGCCTATAACGCGGTCCTAAACCACGCCCAGATTCCAAGCAGGCCAATCACTATCGCAACGCTTTGAACAAGATCCACAACAATGGCAGGCAATGGCACCATCCCGACCCCGATCACGATGGACGAGCTCGAGGACATGCTCATGGAGCACGGCATTACGGATGAGGTCGACGGGTCCAGCATCCAAGACACCCCCGAACTCGCCGCCTCATTCTTTGCTACCCAAAGATGGAGAGTTAAATGACTACCCCAGTAGACGTATCTGTGCGGCGCCAAACGACAGACGTAGATGCAATGCTGGCCGAACTCCGAGTATGCGAACGCCCGCACGATGTGGAAGTGAGCGGCATGCCCTTACACATTTTGCCTGGCGTTTTGTCACCGCGCCTAAGTCACGCTCCCGATGCCTTGATGTCGAAGTGGCGCATCGACCCTGGCGCAACGGTGCTAGATCTTGGATGCGGGTCAGGTGTACTAGGGCTTGCAGCACTCCGTGCCGGGGCAGGACGCCTAATGGCTCTCGATATAAATCCGCAAGCCGTCCTCACAACGGAGATAAACATCGAGCGATTAGGTTACTCGGACAAAGCAGAAGTGCGCTGTAGCGACATCTATTCTGCGCTGCAATCCGGAGAAAAATTTGACGTCATTCTCTTTGCCGCACCCTATTGGAATCGGAAAGCAAAGGACGACCTGGAGCGCTCTTGCTATGATGAAGATCACAAAGTTATGGCCTCAGCTCTCGCGGGAGCGCATCTCTGGTTGAATGCCGCCGGGGTAATGTATGTGGTGTTCTCTGATCAGGGAGATGTTGGACGCGTCTTGAACTTGATTGATCAGAGTAGGCTGCGTGTCAGAGACATGCATATTTTCCGACCATCGATTGCAGGTGGGCACGTCCGCATTGTTTGGGAGCTCACGGCTCGATAAAGTCGACTGTGAAGAACCTCCCAAGCCATTGAGCGGGAGTCGATTTTCGGAACGGAGCGAGGTTTGAGATTGCAAGCTTTTTGGGGTTGAAGGCCCGAAAGCTTGCAATTTCATTTTTGCGATTCCCTCGAATCGCAGGTCGTGATTGCGTGGTCGGATCGGAGGGGGACGATGCGACCCAAGGAACGACGGGACAGCGGACAGGCCGATCTTCTGCGCTCGCGGCTGGACGCGATCATCGACATGGATGACGTACTCCCTGATGGTGGTGTAGCTCGGTAGAAGCAAAGCCGCCCGGACGAGCGCCCCCAACTAGCGCCGCAGCGGGGGGGCCGCGGTGGTCACAGGGAGTTCTCCGGTAGGACCGGCTTGCGACTGCTGGGTACTTGAGAAGTATGTCGCTTTCTCGCGTTGACGTTTACGGCGGGAAACGGCACGCCTTGATCATCCGTATGTAGCGATACCGAATAGGTTGATGACGAAGACCAAAGGCATGTCTAAAGCCTGGACGTATACGCGTCGTACGATGCTGTTGGGCAGTAGCTTCTTGGCTAGCGCGTTGTTCGGGGGCGTTACGGTGCCTACACTCAATCGGCCGCAGCGCAAGGTTGCCATGGTGTTGAAGGCGGCCGACTCTCCCTTCGTCGTTGGGTGCACACAAGACGGCATTACCTCGTTGCGTTATCGTAATGATGCGTATGACACGGATTATGTCCTGCCTGGAGCCGTGCTGGGGACGGCTCACGCTAGAGTTCGGCGTGCCGGATCCGAGTGGCATACGCTTCGAACCGGCGTTGATGCAACGAAGCCGATGGATAGCGCGGCCCTTGAACTAGCAGCCCGCGATGCCGGCGTCCTTCTCACGACCCGCCTCGCAGTCGACGAGGCTGGATTGACGTGGGAGATCATGCTGCGGAACGACGGCATGGCGAGCGTGGAGGTTGGCGACCTCTATTTGCCCATGCCGATGAACACCGAATTTCCGGCAGGGCAACCTGTATCGGTGGCTGTTTTGAAGCACAGCTTCGTCTCGGGGCATGGATCGCACATCTTCTGGATTCGCGGAAACAGCACCGGTCCCTTTCTCATGCTCTTACCGAAAGCGGACACGTCACTGGAATATTGGGATGTCCACAAGGATTCGGCCGAAGCCTCTGGGACGTGGTGCGCCTACATCTTGGGCGGGGCGGCCGCCGGCGAGGCAGTGGCGGGCGGGACTCGCTGGCGACAGCCGACCCATTCCCTGTCCCTGTCGCCGGCCGAGCAACGGCGTTACCGTCTCCGCTTCCAGTGGGTTGCCGATTACGAGGCGGCGCGCAGGGCTATCGCGGACGCCGGTCTGGTGGACGTGGAAGTAATGCCGGGCATGACGGTTCCCAATGACCTGCATGTCGACATCGCGCTCGCGTCCTCCATTCCGGTGGAGCGAATCGAAGCGGAATTTACCGGCGACACGGTGGTGCAACGGTTGCCGGATCGGGCTGGCAGGCGACTGTGGCGGGTTCGCTTTTCGCGATTGGGCGAGAACCGGCTGACCCTGCACCAGCCGGGTGCGCGCCAGACCTTTCTTGAATTCTTCGCTACCGAGCCCGTCGAGACGATGATGAAGAAGCGCGCAACCTTCATCGTGAAGCGGCAGCATCGTGACCCGTCCAAATGGTACGACGGTTTGTTTGGCGAGTGGAATATGGAGACGCAGGTCCTGCTTGGCCCGGACAATTATGACCGGATCAAGGGCTGGCGCATCTACGAGGTAACGTGCGACGATCCCGGGCTGAGCAAGCCCGCTTACCTCGCGACCAAGAATGCCGAGCATCCTGATGCGGCGGAAGTGGCGGCGCTGGATCGGTATATAGATACGTTCGTCTGGGGCGGGCTGCAACGTACCACACAAGAGGCATACGCCTACGGCCTCTACGGCATACCGGATTGGAAGCAGAACAGGGAAAGCAGCGATCCCGGCCCAAAGGGCCGCCTGCATATCTGGCGGCCTTATGACTATCCGCACATCTTCGCGATGTATTTGGCCATGCACCGCATCGCGCGTGACCATCCCGCGATACCCACCCGCCAAAGCGCACGAGATTATTTGGTACGCGCCTACGGTACGGCGCTGGCCATGTTCACGGTGCCGATGCGCGTGGTGATGTGGTCTGCCTACCGCACCGGCTTCTACAACGAATGTGTGATCCCCGAACTGGTTTCGGCGCTCACGACGGCGGGCTTGACGCGCGAGGCGGCGACGTTGGAGGCGCACTGGGCGCGTAAGGTGCGCGCCTTCGTCGATCCGAAGGCGGACCTGTTCAAGTCTGAATATCCGTTCGATTCCACAGCTTTCGAATCAACGCAGGCACTGGCGCGCTCGGCCCTTGACGACCCTGTCGCCATGGGGGTTTCGAAAGCGGCAGCGCGTGCCTTCGCAGAGCGTCAGATCGCTGCAAATCTGTTCTGCCGTGGCTGGCTGGAACCTGCTTATTACTACCTGGGCAGCGATTATCGCGGGACTGCGGGCGACGCCTATACGCTGACTTACATGGCGCAGATGGGTGGCTGGGCGCTGCTTGATCATGCGCTGAACGATGCAGACGACCCGCATCCGCTCCTTCGTCTCGGCTATGCGTCACAACTCAGCGCGTGGGCTTTGCTGAACAGCGGCCCTGCGTCGGCCGGTCATGGCTATTGGTATCCGGGCGAGGAGAATGACGGCGCGGCCGGTGGTGGCTTCGAGCCGGCGCCGAGCGGGACCACATGGCTCGGTCAGCCGCATCACCGTGGAACGTGGTATTACTCGTGCGAGATCGACCTGGGATTTTGTGGGGCGGTCCGCGCTGCTGCGACGATCGTTGCCGACGATCCCATCTTTGGCCAGGTTTGTCACGGTGGCATCATGGAGACATTCGCTCACACCCTGCGTATCTGGCCACGTGATGGCGTGCGGCGACGGCTCAACGTGCGGCTACAGTCTCTTCGACTGGACTTGGTGCTGCTCGACGCCCGATTCCGGGCGGATCGACCGATCATTCTGAATTTGGGGGAGGGGTGGATCAGCCTTACGCCTGAGCCCTTTGCCCCATCTGCATCGGGAGTGACGTTCGAATTGCGGTACGATGGCGGGAGGAAGCGCAAGGAAGTCGTCGACATCACGGACAGCCAGATCGTCGTCCGCTTGCCTGCGGCGCGCTTACCGCGGGTTCAGGTTCGCTAGTGGCCGATTATCGGGTGCGATCGGCACTTATGGCCTGCTGTTCCTCGCGGCTTCCGAGGCGATGACGATCATCAAATCCCGAGCATCTCGGCGCACGTATCCGCATCGCCGCGGTGCTGCATACCTCGGGTTCGGCGATGACCCACCATCCGCACATCCACATGATCGTGCCGGCTGGCATCGGCGGCAAATTCAATAATCGTTGAAATATGGAAAAAGTGAATGCCGTGGCCGCCCTCTCCCGGGAGAATCGCCTCTAGACTATCAATCGGCACTGGAATGGGACCCCCATCGGCGTCCAAAAGGGGCTCTGACTCATATGTGGAGCGGCCCGGGCTGGAAGATCTTTCTCTGGTTGAACAAGGGATGACGGTGCGGTCATATGTTCGGCCTGTAAACGCGGCACTTGGCCGCTGGCCACGATGATATCCGCGGAAGCAATCGCCCAATCAATTTCTCGCGCTCGAAGCGCAGTGAGTCAGGCGGTCTGATTGCTGCCGGGAATGTCGTCATTCAGGATTTTAGACCTTGCCTCCTCGGCAGTCCTCTTCTTCTGCCGGAGAGCACTTCAGATTAGGATTTTAGCATTGCAGTTGGTGCCTGATAAATGCCGCCCCTGACAAGCAACGCCCAGATGGTGCGCGCAATCTTGTTGGCAAGCGCCACCGATACGACCTTGACCGGCCGTCTTTGGAGCATGGTCCGAATCCAGAGCGGGACTTTCAAGCCTCGTTTGGCAAGCTTGATGATCGAGGTCGCACCAACGATCAAGAGCGTCCGTAGTTGCCGATTTCCGCGCTTCGATATCGCGCCGAGCCGATCTTTTCCGCCGCTTGACTGCGCCCTCGGCGTCAGCCCCGTCCAGGCCGCGAAATCTCGCGCAGTCGCAAAAGGCGCGTGAATCCAGGACGGATGTCCGAACGGTAGCTGGGATGAGAGAACCGACGCCTGGGATGCTCATAAGTCGTCTAGCATGAGGATCCTGTCTTACGGCTGCTAAAATCTCCCTGTGCTATTGAGGCCGGTGCCATGTAGAACGTGCGTCATTTCCCAGGTGCAGCATACGATTTTTGGTAGTCTCTGGAAATGATCTACATCAACGATTTGCTCTTTTTGGGGGACACGCAGCGCGCCAGGAATATCCGGGTGTCAGCTACGGAGCGAATTTCGGATTCAACTCGGCCATTCCCGAACTCGCAGAAGGGGCATTCGCGTCGATTTCGTCTCGGCCATGGCCGGTCTAGCCACAGAAGACATTCAGATAAGCGCACGAAGTCGATCGATATGAGCCACCTCCGGATATCAACTCGCGCGACGGGCAAAGACTAGCGTAGCTCCCAGTGCGCACATGATGGCACCCGACACCTGTCGCATCTTGGTAAGGATTAACGGTCGAAGGCCGGCTCTCGCTCTCGCAGCCAAATGGGTCGCAACCAAATCGACACTAATGTTGAGTGCAACCGAGATGAGCCCGAGGACGATGAACTGCGCGGCGACGTTCGCGGATGGGTCGACAAACTGGGGAATGAAGGCGAGAAAGAATGCGGCCGTCTTCGGGTTTAGTGCCTCGACGATGATGCCGTCGCGGAAGGCCCGACGCACCCCGGTCGTCTGCACCTCAGTCGGCTCGACAATGCGCGCTTCGCGCCAGGTCTTGAGCCCGAGCCAGATGAGATACAGGGCACCCGCGATCTTCAAAAAAGTGAATGCCTCGGCGCTCGCCATGACGAGCGCAGATATGCCGACGGCGCCGCCGAACACGTGCACAAGGCCGCCGAGACCTAGGCCAACACTCGATGCCAACCCTTCCGTTCTGCCGCCGACAAGCGTTCGCGCCACGATATAGAAGATTCCTGGCCCCGGCGTGATCGCCACAAGCAGCGACGCTGCCAAAAACAGGATGAACGTCTGGAAGTCCGGCATCGCCCACCCCTCTAATCGCGTCAACCAGTTCGTCTAGGGCCGGTCTTCGTACACGATGACTACGCTAACCTCAGGCCGGAATCGGAATGAGGGAAGCCACTTCCCGATCCTGCGGCTTTTCGCACGCTGCAAGGCCGGCGGCGACGCCGATGCGGTCAGCCTCGGGCAGGTTCTGGCTCATCTTGCGCTTGCCCTCAAACCTGGTGACCGGAATGCGCACTCCGATGATCCCTCGCAACTGGGAGTCAATGAAGTCGGCGGGGGCATCGCTGACGGCCCAAGGCTTCGCGCGCGCCTTCTCATGGATGTTCGTTAGGCGCGTGACCACCTCGAGCAGACGTTCGGGCTCCTGGAAGAACTCGACCGGCCCGTACGCGTGGACGGCGATATAATTCCATGTCGGCACCACCTTCCCGGTTTGTTGCTTGGTGGCGTACCATGAGGGTGTCGCGTAGGCTTCCGGACCCATGAAGATCGCCAGAGCTTCGCCGGTCGGAGCCGAACGCCATTGTGGATTGGCCTTCGCCAAATGCCCGTACAGCACCCCGTGCTCTCCTTCGGTCTCATCGAGGAAGAGCGGCAAGGGTGTCGCAATCGGCCCGTCCGCGGTGGCCGTGACTAGGTTGGCGACGCCGGCGGAGCAAATAGTCGCGCGGATGCTTTCGACCTGGTCATCTCTAAAGGCGGGGGGCACATACATGGCGGTTCTCCGTTCTCATTCATGAGATAGACCGAGCCTGGTTCGGTTAGAACTGCCAGTTATCACTGATTTTTATGGTCCAGTTGGAGGGGCATGGCGACTAGGACAATCGCCGCGAACGAAGCTGATCGACCGCCTGGGCCAGAAGCTGACAGCCGCGTTCGATCTGGCGCGCCTCCAGTGCGGCGTAACCCATGATAAGCCCGACAACGTCCGGCTGATGCCGGCGGTCAGGACTGAAGAGGGGGGTGACCGGATAGATGCCTACGCCCTTGACGCGAGCGGCTTCGATCAGCGCTGCTTCGGACGTTCGGGGCAGATCGCGAAACCAGACCACCACATGCAAGCCGGCGGCTGCGCCGTCGATTTGGATTCGATCGTCAAATCTGCGGCGCAAAGCGTCGAGCAGGACTTGCCGCCGCTCGCCGTTGCGCCGTCGGACTCGCTTGACGTGCCTGTCGTATGCACCGGTCTCGAGCATCGTCGCGAGCGCTTCCTGCTCGATCAGCGGCGTGTGCCTGTCCATGATCTGCTTGGCCGCGGCGAACAGGGACTGGAGTTGAGAGGGCGCCACCAGATAGCCGATCCTCAGCGTAGGCGAGAGCGTCTTGGAGACTGTCCCAAGATAGATCACGTCCTGGCTTGCTGCGAGCGCGTGCAGCGGGGGGACCGGCTTAGTGTCGTATCGGTACTCACTGTCGTAGTCGTCCTCGATTACATAGGCGTCGAACTTCCTTGCCCAGGCGAGCAACTGGTGCCGACGCGCGATCGGCATGATGCCGCCCAGCGGAAATTGATGCGACGGCGTTACGTACGCGAGCCGCCCTTCGGTCTTCGCAAGCTGCTCCGTGTCCAGTCCGTCGCCGTCGACTGGAATCGGCACGGCGGCAGCCCCGTTCGCCGCGAAGACGTGCCTTGCCATCAGGTAGCCAGGGTCTTCCATAACGAACCGATCGTCGGAGTTGAGCAGCAGTCGCGCACACAAATCGAGCCCTTGCTGCGAACCGTTCACGATGATGATTTGATCAACGTCGCATCGCACGGTCCTCGAACGCCAGAGATAGGCCTGCAGCGCCATTCGCAGGCGCCGTGAGCCGCAAGGATCGTTGTAGGCCAATCTCGCGGGCCGCCGTGTCATTGCAGCGACCACGGCTCTTTTCCACGCGAGCACGGGGAAATCCGAAGGTGAGAGGTCCCCATATCGAAAATTTGCGAGCAGGTTGCGAGATTGCTCCTCCGAGCGCGGCGCGACCTGTCTCAAACGCTCACCGTACCCCGACAGTCGCACCTTCCGTGACAACGGCCGCGACGGAGTGCGCACGCGTTCCCTCTCGATAACGCGCGGTCGTGCGCCATGGCGGACCTCGATGAAGCCTTCAGCCGCGAGTTGCTCATACGCGATCGTCACCGTACCGCGAGATACGCCGAGTTCCGCGGCGAGGGCGCGGGACGACGGCAGCAGCCCATCGGCGCCGTACGCGCGCCCCAGGATCTGATCCCTAAGCGCTTCGTAGATCTGACGCGCTCCCATTCGCGGGGTGCGATGCCCAGGGGGCGTCTTGATCTGTGCCATCGAAAGTTCGCATAACTAGGCTTGCTTGATAAGCCACTCTCTGATTATTCGCCTTGAATGCCAAGCTGTTCTGAGGAGTTAGCGGCGCAGGCAACCCAGGGGGCGCTATTCCGGGCGTTGCCGCAGAATCCAATCCAGCAGGTCTTCGTTTCGGCGACCACTTCGTGCGTATTAGTCAACGGCGGCCGGTGCGGATGCAAGCGCCATACGGCGCAAATACAGTTCGCCCCCGGTAGCAAACCGTAATCTTTCTGCTAGTGCACTTTCAATAACTCAGGCGCTGCATAGCCGCGGTTTTCACCGAATTGTGGTTGCCTCGGGAAAGCCCTTTGGCAGCTCGCTTTCGATTTTGCCGAGCGCAGCTTCAGCGGTAAAGGCGACACGTTCGATTGATTCCTGAACAAGCGTTTTCGGTACGCCCGCCGCTTCGCCTATCTGCAAGAAATGCCGGCCGTCTACTTGGGCAATCCTGTAGTGAAAGTTTGTCCCTACCGACATCGCGAGCTTCATCTGCTTGCGTTGAATTTGACCGGTGTCCAGACTCGGCTGTGCCGTGAGCACGTCGTAAAGCGTGTCAGATAGTAGCGGCCGCCGGCGTGATGAAGATGCTGAAATTCTTCGCATAGCCATCGGTCGCGACGATCAGACAAAAGAAGATTGCGCTCTGAGCAGCGTCGCCTGATCATCCGCTCCTGGCCACGACTGGTAATCAGACAGCACGACCGGCTGTGAGCTATCCTGGCCGCTGCGATACGCCCACATGTACGATTTGGTCCGCGCGTCCCGTCCGTCTTCCTAACCTGAGTAGCGCCTGGCCGTCAGCTTGGGATCAGCTTTTCTGACTATCATTCGGAGCACCCCTGAGCAGCCTGAACGTATTGCGAGGGGACTTACGCTGAAGGAAAGGCGAACGGCCATGTATGATCGGATCAGTGGCTTATCCACACCGCCGACCCAAGCTGTCGAACCGAGGCAGTCGGTGGACAGTGACAGCTTTATGGAAACAGTTGCGGATCTCGCGCTGCGGCGGAGCCCGCTGCCTGGGGATTTGCCCGACATGGGGTGCTGTGCCAGCAAGCCCAATGTCTCGGATCCAAACAACCCCAGTACATCCGGTCCAGTGAGGCCGAAAGCCCCACTGTTCGAATACAGGACGGCCGAATTGGCTGACGCTAATGTAGACGGCATATGTGTTGGGCTGACTGCGGAGTGGCTCGGCAATCTTCAGTACAGCCCGAGATCCCGAATGACTGCGCTAACACCCGGATCGGACGGGCACGGCTCAGCGGCCGTGTGGCAGCAGCGCTATCTAGATATCAGGGGGGACTTGCGAAACGACGGAGCAGAACCTCCTCAGGCCAACAGTGACGCAAAGTACGCCATGTTGCAGGAAGCGGGTTTGCAACCATCCCAAAAAGAGAAGGTTTACAGCTTCGACGACCCTGCGAGCATCTCGAGCATGTTGGGCAAAATCACTGCCGACGGATCGAGGTATTTGCTTAGTTTGAAGTTCGTCGAAGGTGGGAGACACACAGTTGCGACATCGACGTTCGATGGAAGGACGACGCTCTTCGATCCAAACTATGGAGAATTCAGTGTTCCATCAGACCAGGTGGATAGCCTGTTCCAACGCCTCGCGGACCGATATATCGACCCCAACGGGCTGTATTTGAAATCAATTGCCACGCGAAAAATGTCTTGAGCCGGGCCTGCAGGCACCGCCAATTGGCGCCGGCGCGCCCGAATGGGCCGGTCGTGCTGATACCGACCGTGCCCCAGGACGCCCCGTTGCGACCGCCGTGGGTTTTCGAGCATGTCCGGATGGAGGCTCCGAAAGATGCTCCGACCGGGCTCGGCCTGCCAAGCGGCTCGTTCATGCATTCCGATGATCTCGCCCGGGTCTACCCCATTTGATCTCGCCCACGTTTGAACGAACCGCTGGACGGGAGTGGAGGCGAGCCTGCTGAACTGAGGTGTCTTATCTGAGAGGATGTTGGTCTTCGCCACCCTCTCAAGACAGAAGACCCAGATGGCCACGATGAGCCCTCTTCGGCAGCGAATGATCGAGGACATGATGGTCCGCAATCTGTCGCCGTGGACTCAACAATCCTACATCTGTGCGATTGCAAAGTTTAGCCGACATTTCGGCTGCGCCCCGGACCGGTTGAGTCTCGGGCAGGCCCGGGCCTACCGGACTGCATCTCATCAGCCAAAAACGTTTGTGGTCCCACATCAATCAGGTTGCCTGCGTGCTGCGCTTTTCTACGGCGTCACAGTCGGGCAAGTCGACCATCCTGAACATGGCCCAGGTCGTTCTCACCGGCGGCAACCGGCGCTTCCTGCGCCTGATAGCGGAAAGATCTGTAGCGGATCCAAGCGCAGCGTCGTCGACTCTCCAACGGCATGATGTTAGCGCTCGTGCCGCCGGGCTTGGTCAGGGTTGCGCAGACGGCGCGAGGCTGAAGGTGAGTGGTCAGTTCAGGGCTCTGGCAGGGAGAGGGACCAGCAAGTTTCCGTTCGATGGCGCATCATCAGCTTTTCGGGCAGCGCGAAGCGCGCAATTGTGTTCAATTTCGGACAGCGGCGACAAATCCAGTCGCGTTCAAAACACTGGTCGCCGTGGAGTGCCGTTGAGCTTTTCATGGCGTGATCAGGCGCTTAATGCGCGCAGACGATGCTGGCACGGACATTGCTCGTAAGTCCAGCAATACTGAATGAGTGCTGAGTGCACACAGACGCGAGACGAGCGATGCTCTCCTTCCTTGAACCCATGTGCCTCGCTCCTGCGAGGAAGAACTTGTTGCTTGTTACTTGGGGCCTCGTCGCGCTTAGCGCGGCGACACCGACATTCGCCGCGGATCTCGCGGGGCAGCCCGTCTACACAGAGGCACCACCGCAACCGGCCGCGGCCGCGGCCGCGATCAGAGATCAGCCAGCGCAAAAAGTCGCGCAACCTCTGACAATCGGTTTGGAGAGTAACATGGTGGTGGGCTTAGAATCTCCAGCTCCTCCGATCAAGGTGGAGAACTGGCTGCGTGGCCAGCCCCTCACGAGCTTCCAGTCCGGGAAAGTGTACATCGTCGAATTTTGGGCAACTTGGTGCGCACCGTGTGTGGCGGCGTTGTCCCATCTGGGGCAGCTGCAAGAGAGATACAAAGACAGCGAAGTTGAAGTCCTCGGAGTCGCAGCTTCTGAACGAGCTCGAACGGCGGACGAGGCCAGAACCAACTTGGACGCATGGTTGACCGAAAAGTTCTCGAATCTCAACTACCGGATCGGGTTCGATTACACAGGCGAAATGAACAAGCTCTGGATGGATCCCAGCTTTTCTGTCGGGATTCCCACCTCGTTCGTCGTCGACCGTGATGGCCACATCGCCTTTATCGGTTTTCCGACGCAACTCGATGACGTTCTGCCGAAAATTCTGAGCGGCAGCTGGCGCACCAGCGACGAAGCTAAAGCCGCCGATACCGAGCGGCTAAAGGCGAACGCGGAAAAGCGCGAAATGACGAGAAAGCGAGCGCACTGAGCCGATCTTCGGCAAACTAGCGCAAGCGATGAAGCCGGGGATTGGGCGAAGGCGCTTTCGGCGGTCGAAGAGGCCGTCGCTGTGATGCCGGACCGTCTTAACTTCTGCGTGCTCTATGCGGATCTGTTGCTTCACAAACTGCACGACTTGCAGACCTGCTTGGCGGTCATGAGGCAATTAGTTCGCGAGGCGATCGACAAAAACTCGGAGCTGTGGATGGCCGGGGGCGCCGCGGCAACTCTCCGATGCAGCGAATGACAACTGCCACTTCCTGACTGCCGAGCGCCTTGCGATGGGCAAGGAATTGTCCGAACACATTCTGGCGTTGAATCTCCGCAACGGGCGATGGCTTTCATTCTCGACGCTGTTCGAGAGGTCGATGCCGTTGGGCAGCTCCCCGATCTGCGTCTTGAAAATATGGGTGGTCGGCGTTGTGCCGTGCGGCTTCAGCCATTTGCCCCCGTTCCGCAGCAGCGCCGTCTTCTCCTGCGCGCCTCCCAGCGAAATCCGGAAATCATCGTCGCGCGTGAGCCCGAGCGGAGCCTGGGCAAGCCCCTTGAGAAGCTTTTCGATCGCTTCGTCGTCGACGGCGTCGCCGGCGATAGTGTGACCATCGCCATGGCGATCATCATCTTCGGCTACGAACTGCAGGGCGCCCACACAGTCCCTCCCGATCGCAGCGAGCAGGCTGTAGGCATCGGTCCCGGCGGCGCCGACCTTTTGCGCCACCCGGCGGCGCAGGGCGTCCAAGTCGGGGAGGAGGTTGTCGAAGACAGCCGTAACGGCTTTGCCTCGGAAGGCATCCTCGCGCGGATCGCATAAAATCAGTTTATCGGAAATGGCGCATAGACTACCATTTTGGCGCCGACCCTTGGATGGCGTAATGGTCCGATGCACCGCTGTACGCGAAAGCACCCGCCGGCGCGCTCCCAATTGCTTACACGGCCGGTTGGTCGGGCGGGGTTGGCCGCGACGGTCTCGCTAGCAATGCAAGACGCTGCCACAGCGCGTCCCGTTTCGGCGGTAATATCTGCGACCTCTTCGAAGATTGTCTTGCGGAATTGCAGATCGCGCGTCACGCACAACGGGAGCCCGACGGTCTCTGCTCTAAAAAGCCCGGTCATCTGCTCGATGATCGCGATCGCTTCGTCGATCCATTTCGTAGATAGGTCCAATCAAGAGAATGTATTTTACCAATTGTGCGGTCGTCATCTAAGATTGAGGACGGCTGGGGCCAATCTAAGGAAGCGAGTCTCGAATGAAAAAAATGCTGTTTTTTACTGCGAGCGCCGTCGCGCTTGCAGCGGCGGTACCGACTTTCGCCGCTGAGGGTGCCGCGCAACCGGTCGACACCAAGGTACTCGTAGCCGATACGTCATATCCCGAATGCGAGGAGGACCCGTTGGATGGCGTCTGCGATCTCTTTTTTTGCTTAACCGACCCCGCGTGCTTTGCGCGCTAACAACGGAAAACAACTAAGCAGAAAATGAGATAGAGTCTCAGTACACCGCCGCTTGCGGGGACGGCGGCAGCGTCCTCTTTGCGTGCGGATACGCGGCCATATGATACAAGGGGCGCCGTCTTCGGTGTTCTCTCGGACGACAATTCAGCCCGAGAAAGTCCACAACGTGGGGTGAGGGCGCTGCGTAAGCAGCGCTTGCGGATACTGCCCTCACCCTCGCCCTCACCAAGGGAGTTGACATAGCAAACGCTGAGTGAACGACGATGATCGAGGAGTTCCTTGCTCGCATGCGAACGCATCGCAACAACATTCACCGCTATCGTACGGGCGAGCGCCCCTTCGGCACTCGCCCGCCCGATACGCGCAGCGCGCAATTGTTTCAAACCGAGCTGACGGAGCTGGAGAGACAATACGTCGAGCGACGGCTGTCGGAAGAACGGGCGGCGCTCGATGCCGTCGCCAACACGACCCTTCCGTTTGGCTTGCCCTCGCCGAGGACACTTCCCGAGGGCGTGAGCACCCAGCAATCGAACCGAGGCCTCGCTAAAGTGCCGGTCCCGCCGAACGCGGCGTGGCGTGACATGCGTTCCTCGGACAGGAGCCGAAAGGATGGCGAAGCTCACCGTCCACTACGTCGCGTTCTAAATATTCAGAATGTTGAGATATTGCAGCTCGCGGCGCTGCTTCACTCGTGCAGGCGCCGATCGAGTGAGAAGGCATTGCTTTCACACGCCATGAAGAATTATCCGGAGACGAAAGGTCGTCAACGAGATGGTCGAGGCTTACGCCGACGGATTAGGTGTGAGCGGCAGCAACTTGGCCCGTCTTTTCGCCGGAGCGGCTGTCGAATCGGACTTCATGGCGGGCGCTTCTCGCGCCGGCCGAGCTTCGAACCATTTTTGGCTGGCACAATAGCGGCCGGCTCTTGCGTGGGGCTAGGGCGCACGTCGCTGGGCCTTACGAGCACTCCATTCGATCTCGTTATCGTAGATGAGGCGGCGCGAGCGAATTGCTCGTGCGGTTGCAAGCTGCTCGATGGGCCGTACTGGCCGGTGACCACGCTCAGCTCGAACCGCATCACGAAGCTGAAATCATCAAGCGCGTGGCAAGTATACGGCATACACGCCGCTTTCAGTCTCAAGCCCCAATACAGGATGCTAGCGCCCATCGGACGGCTGGTGTCGGAAGTGTTCTATCGGGACCTCAAGCTGGAGCCGGGAAGACTCGATCCCGAAGTTGATCGATCCTGTCTGCCGGCGGAGTTCGACAGGCCGCTGCTTTGGATCGATACGGACAGGTTGGGCGAGCGAGGTTACGAACGAGTTCCTTCCAATGGGTCCAGCCGTATCAATCAGGCGGAGGCGCATGCGATCGTGGCGCTGCTGGAAAAATGGCTGGCGCACAGTAAGTTCATGGATTGGCGGACTAGCCAGACGAAGCACGACGCCGGTATCGGCGTCATCCGCATGTATGCCGCGCAGAGGGACCTCGTACGTCGGGCAAGCGCCGCGACCGTATCGAACACGCGAATGAAATAAGCAAATACATTGGCTTCTTCGAGCGCGCCGGCGGTTTGCGAGCTCCCATAGTCTCGCCTGAATTCCGCTGCGATTGCATCGCGGGTCTCAAGGAGGAACCTGCGATAGCTCTTGGTATCCTTGCGAGCGTAGGAGCGACAGAACTGATAGACGTCCTTGACCGCATGCTCGACGAGCTTTTGGAGGCTTTTCGGATCGCGCCGGAGTGGAGATCCGCCCCGCAATTGTCGGGATGCCGCAGTAAGTTATCACGCCGGCAACAGAGCGTACCGTATACGCGCCGCGGCTGAACCCGATCAGATAGATGGGGTCACCTGGTTCATACAGGCCAATGATCGCCGCGTAGCCATCGACGAATTTCGGGTGATGCCAAGGCCGGTCGCCATGCTGGCGAGGTCATAGAGCCATCGCATCCAGCCGATCTTGAAATGACCGTCGGATGCCGAACCGAGAGTCCGAGGGTTTGACCTTCGTGTCGGGATCAACCCGACAAGCTCGGTAGAGCTTGTAAAGGTTGGTTCGGGCTTCGTCGAAATTGGTGTCACCCGCCTGGCCAGTAATGTCGCAAAAGATGACAATGTTCTTTGGCATCGCACACTGTCCCCCAAAAGTGCGCCAACACTCCAATAATATCACAGATTGTGGGGGTCGAAGTGTGACCTGGCTTACCCTTGAGGGGATAGTCGTTTCGATATTGGACGGTTGCGGTGTGCCGCTACTTGCCATCAACAAGATTGACGCCAATTCGATCGGCGAGGGCAACGAGGTCTGCGTAGAGCGGAATGTCTGTGAGCAGATTCTGTGGGGCTCCCGTCGGGGAGAGGTCCTTTGCCGTGATGCGATCGCCGAAAAGCATCAGAGCGAGGGCCCGGTCGTCCTGTCGCGATACCCAGCACAGTCCATCGGCGTGAGGACACGCGGCGTGGATAGCTTCTGCCCACTTCCGGGTATTTGGATACTCGTCCTTTTCGGTATCGATGAGCTCGCTGCGCTTGACGCCCAGCTTTCTGAGCGAAGTCGTGCTGAGCTCGACCAGATTGAGATCTCGTTTGGGGGTGACCTGAGACCGGACTTGATCGACGAGTTTTTGCTTGTCGAAGGTTTTCAGTCCGGGGGCGAATGGCACGTCGTGGAACACGGTCTCCATCGCAGCGCACTCGAAGGTCGTGCCGCCGTAGAGCGTAGGGATGCTCGAGCCGTCCGAGGCTTTGATCGGGCTGAACCTCGCGTTGCCCTTGCCCGGGTTGAACTGGCTGCTTCCATAAATCTTCTGGTGAATACGATGGAAGACCTGGCCCTTCGGCCACGTCTTCATGTTCACCAAATTGGCAAGATCGGCGGGTAGTGCCGGCACGCCCGACGGCCGAGCTGGCGACGGTCGGGCGGCCGGGCGGCGTACACCGGACCCCTTCTTAGCCATGGAGCACGCCGGCCACCTCGTCCTCTGCCGCGGTAATGACGCGATCGGGCTTGCTGATCAGCAAGTCCTGCGGTCGCTTGCCCCCGAGGAAGCTATTGGCCGACGCAAACCAGTAGGCTAGGCCCCAATCGTCCTTCTGACCGCGAAAGACCTCTAGCACCTTCGCTAGGCCTTTAGTCGGCCTGTAGTCGGTCGAGGCATCCAAGGCATAACCCGGGAAGTAGTCGACGCCGCGATGATGCACCGCGAAGATCTGCCCATCCTTCTTCCACTTGTTCGGTTGAGCGCTTGGATTGCTGGCGCTGAATCCGGCTACCTTGGCGACCTGTGCCGCTGTCATCCAATCGCCGGTCTCGAGCACGCGTTTGCGTGCTTCGGCTGTCATGCGAGCTTCGATCAGCTTGTGTTGCGGAAGGGGTACATCGGGTACGAGGGCCTCGATAATCGAACGGAACATCACATCCTGCCGATGCTCGACGATACTAGAGACGAGCGGAACAAGATTGGCGAGCGTAGCCACAAGCGCCCGAACGGCTGGTTTGTTGCCATGCTTCAACGTCAAAGCGACCACCTGCTCCACGGGCAGTTGGGCCAGACGGTTGCTTACCTCTTCGGGGGTTCCGGTAACGGTTGCGACACCCGAGAGTTCGAGGGTTTTCTCGGCCGTGGTCATGGCTTAGGTCCATATGATGACGGTTATCAATATAATACAATAACCGAAATCATCAAGGGCCATTTCCGAAGCTTTCGAATAATCAGCAAAATCGGCCTGTTCGGGGTACGCAAGACGTCGAAGCTGGTTCCCGACCCGCTTTTGGCTGGCAGTCGGTTGCGCTCACAAGCTCGGCAAATTTTGCAGAAGTCGGTTCAGATCGCTTTCAAGAACAAAAGTCCGATTGCTGCATTTTTTGCCGACCAGATGCTTCACCTCAATCTCTTCATACAGCTTGGTTCTCGATAGTCCGGTCCGTTTGATGACTTCCTCGAGAGAGAAGGGACGGGCGTCCGCAGAAATCGGCCTTATGCTTGGGATCCGGTCCGGCGATGGTGCCTAGTTTCCGCCTCCGAGCCATTGCTCGAAAGCATCCCTCCTCAAGAAAATCGGGCTTGCGTGCGATCCCCTCCAATCGACAGCCGGGTCCTAAGCCAGCCGAGCCGATGTCTGCTGATTTCAGGGAACGTATCTCCAATAGCGTGGTCCGACTGCCGTTTCTGGATACGCCTGATCTGACTCAGGCGTGATGCCCGTCGCCGCGTGTCCAGCAGGATTTTAAGATCATCCATTACTGAGCGGTTTGTAGCAAACTCGGTGTGGTTAAGGCCGAGCAGTTCATCACCAATCTCGGTGACATCGATGGTATCCAGACCGGGCAGAATAACAGGGAGTCCGGCGCGGGGGACATCTCCGGCGCGCGAGTAGACCGCCAACAACTTGGAGGCGGCTAACGCCTTGTCTGCGCCCGAGGCATAAAGTGTAGTACCACTGCTAATCCGTTGAATGTCAGGGAGCTGTCTCTCAAAGACGTCGCGAGGCACGTCTGGTGACGCCATGATAAGCTCGTCTACGCGGGCCGGGCTTCCGGTAGCAGAACTGTTCTTTAGAGCGTCGAGAACCAAGAGGTTTCCCATGCTATGGGCCAAGACGTCCACTCTCTCAATTCCAAAACTATCTCTAAGCATCCTCAGGAGAGTAATGAATCCCTCCCGACCCGCGTAGGCGCTGTCGAGATCATACCGATAATCAAGAGCTGCACCTCGCGAACTCCATGAATAAAGGATCGAAAGGCCCCGATAGTCCAGGTCATAAATGATTTGAGCGTTCCGCAATACTCCGTCCTCAAAGCTGGTGTTAAAGCCGTGAACGAAAATTAGTGCGCTCTTCGCCTGCGTTCTGCGGATCAGGTCGGCCCACGTATCAATCGTCATGATCTGTAGTTGCCGAATCACGAAATGTTTTCTTTCGTCAAGCGGCTCATGCCGCAGCTCTATTCCGAAAACCTTCCAAACTGAGGGTAACTCTATTCGCCCCATCCTGTGCGTTTCAGGCACGTGAACCGATGCAGCGCCAAAGGTGAGTGTGCCTTGCCGATCGCCAGTAAACGAAACTGCTTGCGCTCCGTTTTTGGGTACTCGATCAGTCACGAACAGGAACTCGACCAAGCGGGGATCGTTGCTGAATATTCTCTGTCGGGCGCCGCAAGCGGCCGGCGGGTTTTGGCACGGCATGTCGACGGTCAAATTTTGCGGCGTCGAAGCAGGAGGCGGTGTTGGCGCGGATGGGATACGCGATGGAAATGCGTTCGCGTGACCAAACTGGTTTTCTGCTCTCGCGATAACCCCGCCACTTCCACACATTCCAGGGAAGCGCCGACATGCTTCACTCGTTTCATTCCTTAGGGTAGGAACCCCGGGAAGAGCTGGCGCAGGAAAGATTACCTTCAGCAGATTGGCCGCCCGGATAATTGGGCGAATAGTATCTAAGACAAATTGCCACTCTGATTGTCCATTCCGATGCTGCACCTGTGCTGTAAAGCTGAAAGAACTGACGGTTGACCCCAGCTGAATATAAGTGATGCTTCCAAGGTCACGAACAATCGGATAGATGCCGGTGCCAGTCGTTTGCTGCATCACATACTGAAACAGGAAGGGCTCGGCGAGCTGCTGCAGTGCCGGAATGTTTCCAGCTTGGAGTGAACTCACGTAATTTCCGACAATCGGGATTGCTGCTCCAGGCGTGAGCTGTGCTAGCGCGGTCCATGTGCAGCCGAACCATATTGCAAAACTGATGACTAAAACCCGCAGCTTCCCCCTCATTGCCGCCTCCTTTGCTGCACCGCCGCCAGCGGGCAATGCAAGGAATGATAGCACTAAGCAAAAAGCACTCCCAAGAGGCGAGGACGCCGCGCTAGGCATTGTGCCTGTTTGGTCACAGTGCTGGCCCCGCCTCCGTCTCAAACGCATGTAAATTCAGTGCGAGTGTATCCCATAGGCGGGTGGAAAAACACAGGTAAATCAAAGCGAAAGCCGATGCACGGGAGTGCCCACCCAACTGTACCGAGCCGTCCCAGTATATGACCAATTTACACTACGGGCTTTTGAGAATCCCTGCGATTCCGATTTGTATACCTCGGCGAAGTCACGGCAACGCGCGACCTGCCCATCTCGTCAGAACCAATCAATCGGCATCTCTTCGATGAGCGCGCGAGTATAGGCAGCAGCAACGAGCGCCGCGTAGTTCTGCCAATCGTCGTTCTTGTGTTCGTCGCAATAATCGCAAATGCCTTGTACGACGAAAATGACCTTTCCCTGCGCCCAGGCTGCGTTCTGTAGTCCGCTGGCTTCCATCTCGACCGCGCGAACGTTGAACCGGTCACGCAATTTATCTCGCGTCGTGTCGTTTTTCAGCAGGATATCAGCGGTTCCAATAGCGCCGCCGTTGGAAGGCCATCGCGCACATCGGGATGCGATATAGGCTTGCCGCTTTCATGGAGCACGTCCTGCGAGTTCGGCGGGCAGGCGAATTTCTCACCTAACCTCAGTTGCGCGTGGGCCAAGATGACTTCCCATGGTCGTTCACTCATCAATTCGCGCGTTGTGAGCTGGCCAGCCGCTTGAAGTAGTCCGGCTGATGGTCGTTGAGGTGAACAGCGGCGAACGCCTGAGGAATTTGCTGCATTAGGGACTAGCCTCGGCGCTCAATGTGGCTGCCGCATTCGCGAAAAATTTCGTCGTCGCTCTTGATCTCCGAAATATTCAAAACGCCGCTGACGTGCGCTATCGTACGCGAGCGCCCTCGGATGGCCACCCTGCATCCAGATTTCATGGCGACGCTTAAGATCATGATAAAGCCGTCCCATGCCTCGTTGTTTGATCGTTACGGATTTCTGCGCCTGGCCGCACAGAATGTAAAAATTGCGGATATCCTGCGAGACTTTGGCTTCATGGCGTTCTTGCAGTGGACTAGGCAGAGCCGGATGGTCTTTTCATCGGCATCCTTGATGGCAACCAAGCCAGCGGCTTCGCCTGACCCATCGTCATTGAAGACCAAATCGAATTCCGCCTTCAGCCGCTGAAAGGTGTAGTGCTGGATCGTATCTGTTGCCCGCCTTGCGCATCGCTTCCCGATTGAGCGGCACATTCTTCGAAGGCCAGGATTCCAACCGCGAGACTGGGAAGAGCCGCATTGATCGGGATGTGGTAGCAGTTAGAGGAGTAGGTGCCATCCGCGTATCTCACGATGAAGAGGTCGACTTCGAGGTGCTCTTCGAGCGGCAGAACGACACCTCTTCAACGAGACATCTGGACCGGCCTGATCTCGACTGGCGTCAGCCTCGGTGTCGCGTCGGTTGCCGAGGAGGAGCAGGTCTGAAGATGGGAGACTTATTTTGCTCCGTCGTACATCACGTAGATCGCAGGTACTGCGATTCTTTCGAAGCCTTCCAGCTTGCGTGGTACGCATGGAAGCCTGCGTGAGGGCCTCGCCACCCAGAAGTCGACGATAGATACCCGCAGGGCTGAGGTGCTTGGCGGAGCAGAAAAGATGCTAGAAGCATCGGAAATTGCTAATTTGAGTTCAGCGCGGCGATGTTGAACCGCATTTGCACTCAGCGTTCCCGGTGTCCGGCCGTCAAATGGCGAATTGCAGAATCTTGACTGCCTGCCAGCTGAAAAGCGCGCCGCGCCGGTCGCTAATCTTAAGAAGGTTCTGAGCAAATAACAGAAGCCATCGCGCGGCCAGATGGCTCTGGATCTGCTGCGATCCGATTCCTGAATAGCCAAGAAGTGCCTGATCCCACAAAGCTCGTTGGTCCGATGATCGAGCGGTTCTCGTTTTGCGACGACGCGCGCCGGACTCCAAAGACAGGTAGGGCGATCCGGTACTTTGCGCGATTCTTGCAAGAGTCATCGCAGGATGATCAGTTGATGGTTCTCTTGTCATGAACGAGCGGGGGACGCAGTCGAATATCGCCTATGCAATCTGCGGCTTCAACGATATTCCAAACCAGCGCGCCATGGGCTTCCACCTCATGCTAGTGGATGAAGACGGCGGCTACAGGCCGTGGCCCATTGTCGTGGTGCGCTGGGGCAAGCGGGTGTTTGCCTATCTCAACAAATGCCCGCACACTGGCGTCCATCTCGACTGGGAACGCAACCAGTTCTTCGATCCCCTCGGTATGCGGCTGATGTGCGGCAAGCACGGCTCGACCTTCGAGCTCGGCACGGGCCGCTGTGTGGACGGCCGGTGCAAGGGCAGCAGTCTCACGCCGGTCGCGTTGACGGTGCTGGACGGCGAAATCTGCGCGACCGGCGTGCGGCTTGTCGAGGAAGAGGATTCCTCTGGCTAAAGTTGAAGCCGGTGCTCAGACCGGCCTGTTCTCGTTACGGTTTCTTACGGGTTCCATCCTCTTCAGCCCGTCTTCGTAAGAGATCTCATCATAGGACGCATCGACACCCTTGGTTGCGTCGAGCAGGTAGTCGAGCTTGCCGGGCGCGTCGAGCTTCTTAATGTCATTTTTATCGACCCCGACCAGGTCCATCATCTCCTTCCAAACGGTGGATTCATCGCACGGCAGCACGTTGAAGGTGATACCGCGGAGTTTGATTCGATATTTCGCCAACAGGTCTATGTTGTTGCAAAACATGAAGTAGCTGCCATCAGGACTTAGCGCGCCGTCAAGAACATTTGCGACATCAGCAAGATAAGCGAAGCAGTGCAGATAGCCGGCAAGCACCGGAATGCTGCGTTCGCCTTCCTGCGCGACCGTCAGTACCTGCTCGATTGAATAGTGGGGCGGCCGCTTCTCGTCGGCGACCTGGGCCTGGAATTTTAGGGCGATATCGCCGCGAAAGCCGAACCGGCCCTGCTTGGTGGTCCCGCCCTTGAATATGGCATTGAGCAGGCGTCCCTCCTTCTCCAACCGGCCTAGCGCGGTGTTCTCGATTGCAGTCATAAAAAATCATCCCTCGATCCAAGACAATCGCCGGACACTCCGGCGGCAGGAGACGCAATGCAAATTGTTTGCCGCCGCGTTCGTAACGCTTCATCGGCTAATCCATAAAGAAGACACTTAAAAGCTCCGCGATCCCTCGAAAACCTTTGTCAGCAACCCGACACGCGTCGCAAAGCCAACAGGCGCGACTTCGAAAAAGGTAAGCATTGTCAAGCTCGTGCGCGCTGGCACGCGACTTGCCAATTCTCATGCAAACGACTTGGGAAAATAAAGGTGCCATGATCAATCTGACGAATAGCGCAGTGAATGCGCTCAAGAGCGCGATCTCGGCTTCGGCGCAGCCGACGAGCGGCCTGCGCATCATGGTCGAGGCCGGCGGCTGCGACGGATTCAAATACAAGATGGGTTTTGCCGACGAGGCAAAGTCCGACGACACCGTCATTGAGCGCGACGGGATCAAGGTGTTCGTCGACAATAAGAGCCATGAGCACCTCGCCGGCACGACGATCGATTTCGTGGTGGCGCTGGAGGGCTCCGGCTTCACCTTCGACAACCCAAACGCCAGCTCGAGCTGCTCCTGCGGCAAATCCTTCCGTAGATGAAAAGAGAAATCGAAGCATGCTGCTGGAACCAGAACAACTAAAGCAATCGCCGGTCATTGCGGCCGATCGGGAGCAACTCATTCGCGCAGTGATCGAGGAGATCCGGCCCAATCTGCAACGCGACGGCGGCGATTGTCAGCTGGTCGGTATCGAGGGCAGCAAGATCATGGTCAAGTTGACTGGTGCCTGCGTATTCTGCAGACTTTCAAGCGCGACGCTAGAAGGCATTCAGGCGCGGCTGGTCGAAAGGCTCGGTGAATTCGTTCGCCTGATCCCGGTCGCCGGCGCCACCAATGCGCGGTATTGAACGAGGCGTTTGTGCCGATCTATCTTGACAACAATGCGACCACACGGGCAGATCCGTGTGTCTTGCAAGCCATGTTGCCCTTCTTTACAGAGCGGTTCGGTAATGCCTCGTCCACCCATGCCTTCGGCAGCGAGATCGCGGGCGCGGTCGGAAAGGCGCGCCGCAGCCTGCAAGATTTGCTGGGAGCCGCCCACGATCATGAGATCGTCTTCACCTCCGGCGGGACCGAGTCCAACAATACCGCCATCCTTTCAGCGCTTGCGACCCAGGAAGGGCGCGACGAAATCGTCACCACTTCTGTCGAGCATTCCGCCATTCTAGCTCTGGTGGAGCAATTGGCGACAAGGGGCATCAAGACGCATATGATCCCCGTGGATTCGCGCGGACGGCTTGACGTCGAGGCCTTTTGCTGGGCGCTTGGACCACGCACGGCGATTGCGTCGGTTATGTGGGCCAACAACGAGACCGGTACGATTTTCCCGGTGGAGTATCTGGCTGGGTTGGCGCGTGCGGCGGGCGCGTTGTTTCATACTGATGCGGTACAGGCGGTAGGTAGGGAGCCCATCGACTTGAATGACAGTGCTATCGACATGCTGTCGCTGTCCGCGCATAAGCTGCATGGCCCCAAGGGGATTGGAGCGCTCTATTTACGCAAAGGCACGAAATTCAGGCCGCTGATCTGGGGCGGGGCACAGGAACGACGACGACGCGGCGGAACCGAGAACATCCCTGGCATCATCGGTCTTGGAAAAGCTGCAGAGCTTGCGGCCGAGCGGCTCGAGCCGGAGCGCGTTCGCATTGGTGCGTTGCGCGATCGCCTGGAGCAGGCGATCTTGCACAACTGCCGCTGCATAGCGCTCGGCGATGTCGGTAATCGGCTGCCGAATACGGCTAACATCGCCTTCCAAGATCTCGAAGGCGAAGCAATCGTTCATCATCTCAATCGCGCGGGCATTGCCGCTTCGCACGGATCAGCTTGCAGCTCGTCTTCAATGGACCCGTCTCATGTGCTGCGCGCCATGAACGTGCCTGCGAGGATCCTACGCGGCGCGGTACGCTTTTCCTTGTCGCGTGAAACCACCGTCGAAGAAGTCGATCAGGTCGTCCGAATGATGTCCGGCATCGTGGCTCACCTACGCACCATGTCACGACAGCATCCCAATCACGCCAGCAATTCGCCCTGATGCACGAGTTGATCTGATGAAAATCATGATTCGCCGCTCTCCGGAGGCCGGCCTGTCGATTTACGTGCCGAAAAAAGATCTCGAGGAGCCGATCATTGAATCGGAGCACGAGAGGTTGTGGGGCGGTTGGATCAGAATAGCCAATGGCTGGGTGCTCGATCTGCCCGAAATGGCGAGCGATACGCCGCTGCCGATCACGGTCAATGCCCGAAAGCGTGGCGAGGGCGCGGACGAGCGATGAAGACGGCCCCGCAAATCGACTTTGTCAACGCGGCCGATGCGGAGGCGATTCTCACCGACGTCGCGAACCGGCTGCGTGCCGGCAGCATTGTTCCCTATCTCGGACCTGGCCTGGCCGATTTGTCCAAAACGGATGCGCCTTTGACTCCGGAGGCCTTGGCTGGCTTCTTCGCTACCAAGGTCGCGCTGCCGCGCCGGGCCAAGGGCAACGTCTGGGCGTCGGCGCAGCACATCGAGAGCAACAAGCATCGCTCCACCGTGACGGCATTGATGGTGCAGGCCTTTGCTGCGCCGGTCGAGCCGACGCCACTGCATCACCATCTCGCCGCGCTGTCACCGCCTGTCATCGTCGATGCCTGGTATGACGGCGCGATGCGTGCGGCGCTTGGCAAGCACGAGGGGTGGGGCGAGGTGCAGGGCATTAGCCGCGCCGGCATCGGCGAGGGTCGCTGGTATCGCTTCTATGATGCGGAGGGCAGAGAGGTCGATCGCGCCGTGGCGCAGAGCTGGACCACGGTCCTCTACAAGCCGCACGGCGGCGTGCTGCCTGCCAGGAACTTTCTGATCTCTGACGCCGACTATGTCGAGGTGCTGACCGAGATCGACATTCAGACGCCGATCCCCGATGTGGTGAAAGAGCGGCGCAGTGGCCGAAGCTTTCTCTTCATCGGCTGCCGCTTCAACGATCAGATGCTGCGAACCTATGCGCGGCAGCTCACCAAGCGCTCGGCCGGTGTTCATTACGCCATCGTGGAACCGCAGGTGCTGTCCAGGAATGAGCTCCGCTTTCTGGTCGAACAGGGCCTGACGCCGCTTGCGATCCCGCTCCCGCGCGCGATCGAGATACTGCTCGCCGGCTGACAGAACTTGTATATGGGTCGATGTTGCTCGCGTGCCGGGCGCACGCGAGTTATCTTGCGTTTCGCGCCAGGGAATGACTGTGCTCATTCCGTGTCAGGATCGAGACGCCTGTCACACTTCGAACATTTCTAATGTTGTGCAGAAGGCTTCGCTGCCACGGCCAACCGCGGCAGGCGGCTCACTTTTTTGGCTTAGATCAAAATTGCTCACCATTCCGGCCATGGCACGCGAGTTGCAAATCTTGATTTCAGTTTCCGCCTGCAGGGAGAATGGTTAGAATGGACGTATCAGCGCTGGACGAAGCAAGCTTGGCAGGGAGCGCCGTCAACATCGGCGAAATCATGCAGGCGATCGCCGAGCACAAGGGCTGCGGCACGTCCGGCGGCAGCGGCAAGGCGAGCTGCGGCTCGCAAGCCAGCCAGGGTGAGCTGCCGACCGAGATCTGGGAGAAGGTCAAGAACCATCCCTGCTACAGCGAAGAAGCACATCATCACTACGCCCGGATGCATGTTGCGGTTGCGCCCGCCTGCAACATCCAATGCAATTACTGCAACCGCAAATATGATTGCGCCAATGAATCGCGCCCGGGCGTGGTGAGCGAAAAACTAACGCCGGAGCAGGCGGCGAAAAAGGTGCTGGCGGTCGCCTCCACCATCCCACAGATGACCGTGCTCGGCATCGCGGGGCCTGGCGATCCCCTGGCCAATCCGAAAAAGACGTTCATGACCTTCGAACTGGTGGCCAGGGCCGCTCCCGACATTAAGCTGTGCCTGTCGACCAACGGCCTCATGCTGCCCGACCATGTCGACACGATCGCCCGCTTCAAGATCGACCATGTCACCATCACCATCAACATGGTCGACCCCGCAATCGGCGCCAAAATCTACCCGTGGATTTTCTACAACCACAAGCGCTACACCGGCCTCGAAGCCGCAAAGATCCTCAACGACCGCCAGCTGCAAGGCCTCGAGATGCTGACTGAGCGGGGCATCCTCTGCAAGATCAATTCGGTGATGATCCCAGGCATCAACGACCAGCATCTGATCGAGGTCAACAAGGCGGTCAAATCGCGCGGCGCGTTCCTACACAACATCATGCCGCTGATCTCCGCGCCCGAGCACGGCACCGTATTCGGGCTCAACGGCCAGCGGGGTCCGACCGCCCAGGAATTGAAGGCGCTGCAGGATGTCTGCAAAGGCGAGATGAACATGATGCGGCACTGCCGGCAGTGCCGCGCCGACGCTGTCGGCCTGCTCGGCGAGGACCGCAGCGCGGAGTTCACTACCGAGAAGGTTATGGCCATGGACGTCAAATATGACCTGGAAATGCGCAAGGCCTATCAGGCCAAGGTGGAGGAGGAGCGCGTCGCCAAGGTTGCTGCCGAGCAGGAAGAGCTCGCCGGGCTCGCCAGCGAGATGAGCGGCATCAAGCTCTTAGTTGCAGTGGCGACGAAGGCCTCGGGCCTGATCAACGAGCACTTTGGGCATGCCAAGGAGTTCCAAGTGTACGAACTCTCCACTACGGGCGCCAAATTAGTCGGCCATCGCCGCGTCGATCACTATTGCCGGGGCGGTTATGGCGAGGAGGAGAGCCTTGCCACCATCATCCGAGCCATCAACGACTGCCATGCGGTGTTCGTGGCCAAGATCGGCGGCTGTCCGAAGAGCAATCTGTTGAAGGCCGGGATCGAGCCGGTCGACCAATACGCCCATGAGTTCATCGAAAAATCAGCAATCGCCTGGTTCAAGTCCTATCTTGAGAGGGTCCAAAGCGGCGAGATCCAGTATGTCGACAGGGGCGAGGCGGCGATCCGGCAGAGCGCGCTGATTTCGGCTGCTTGAGGGAGACGTCGATGCCGTTCAAGATCATTGCCTCGCAATGCACGAGCTGCTCGGCTTGCGAGCAGGAATGTCCGAATGTCGCAATCTCGGAGAAAGGCGGGACGTTCGTCATCGACCCGAAGAAATGCACCGAGTGCATCGGCCATTTCGAAGAGCCGCAATGCGTCGCGGTGTGCCCGGTCGATAACACATGCGTCATCGACACCTCATTGCCGCGCTACTAGGCGCGGGCGTAAATAGGCTCGAGCCTATGACCTTCACGCTGGCGCCCACCGCTGAAAAACTCGCGAGTTTCGTGCTGCGCGCCGATGGCACCGCTGGCGCCAGCGTCCGGCTCGCCGTCACGGCAGATGGTTGCTCGGGATTACCCGCCGATATGGGTGTTACGCCGGCACCTCGGCCCGGTCAGCAAGGCGTCGAGCGCAGCGGCCTAAAGTTGCTTCTCAATGCCGAGAACCAGCTAACGCTTGGGGGTCTCACGATCGATTTGACCGACACCACTGCGCAGACCGGGCTGATCTTCCCAGAAGCGGGTGTGCTGCTCCATCAACACCGCAAAGGCTGCCCATTAGAAGAGGAAAGCTGCCGATGAATCTCGATGTGGCAGGCGATCCGCTGTCCGGGAGCGAGGGGACCCTCATCGCGTACACGCTACTCGGCGACGGCCTGCCGCGCGAAGCCGAGGATCATCTGTGGCAGGCCGGGCTCTCCTATCACCCGGACAAGATCGCGGAAAAACACCTGCACGAAGCGCAGGCGCTGGCGCCGGGCCACGCCGCCGTCCTGATCGGACTCTACCGCTTCTATTTCTACAAGACTCGCTTGTCGGAGGCGTTGGAGGTCGCCAAGATCTGTATTTCTAAGGCAGCGCGAGAAAACGGTCTCTCAGACGACTGGCGGCGGGTTAGCGCGACCGATGCTGCTTTCGATTGCTACGACAGCAGCCTGTCGCGCTTCTATTTATCTTCACTGAAAGCCTACGCCTACCTGCAGATGCGGCTCGGCGAACTCGGTGAAGGACACGCGGCCGCCAGCAAGCTCGTGGAGCTCGACCCGACCGACAAGATCGGCGCCAAGGTGCTCCTGGACGTGCTGGAGCGGATGGGACAGGACGATGACCGATGACATCGAAGAGGCCCGCGACTGGCTAGGCAACAAGGTTGACTGCGGCACCTGCACGCATCTCGGGCTCAGGGCCACTGGTGGCTGCTGCTTGTTACAAGCCTGCGTCAACGACCGCTATGCCCGCCGCATCGACCGCTTCTTCAACTGGAATCCGGCGCTGGCCGACGCTTACATCACACATCCGCATTTCGAGGTGCGCGCGATCGCGGCCAAACACGCTAACCTATTCCTGCTGCCGATGCTGCTCAATGACGCTGAGGAAACCGTGCGCTGGAACGCGGCGCGCCGCCTTCCCAAGCGCTTTGTGCTGCGGCTGCGCAGCGACCCGCATCGGGAGGTGAGGATGCGGGTTGCGACCTTGCTGGAAGGCGAGGAGCTGGCGCCGATGCTATCGGATGAGGACTATTACGTCCGCCTAGTGGTGGCGAGCCGGATCGCGCCGGCGCTGCTTGGGCCTCTCATGAACGATGACGAGCCCGAGGTGCGCCGCGTGGTTGCGCTCCGCATTCCCTATGACTGGCTTCTCGGGATGGTCAATGATCGCGTTTCGAGCGTGCGGCTCGAGATCGCACGGCGGCTGTCTCCGGATTCGCTCCGCGTGCTGCGCCGCGATCCGGATTGGCGCGTCCGCTATGAGGTGGCAAGCCGCATTACGACGGACGAGCTGGCTGAGTTGGCCGAGGACGAGGACTCGATGGTGCAGGAAGTCGCCCGCGCGCGCGTGGCGATCCGGCCCAAACGACCGAGAGAGAGTGGGACATGAGCAACATCGTTCGCGACAGCGAAGTCGTCGAGCTCACCGGGCCACCTTTCTTCAGCTTTGGCGAAAAGGTGCGGGCCAACCGCACCGTCCGCAATGATGGAACCTATGCCGGCAAGGAAGTTGGCGAGATCCTCGCCAAAAAAGGGGAGGTGGGTTACGTGGTCTCAATCGGCACTTTCCTGCAGCAGTTCTACATCTATGGCGTCGAATTTCTCGAAAGCGGCAACCGCGTCGGCATGAAGCGCAAGGAGCTCGAGCCGGTGCTGGCGCGCGAGGAGCTTGAGGACCTGCCGTTGCCGGAAGAGGCCGCCCCGTGATCGACCCGAGGCTGCCGAAGTACCAATGGGGCCAGCGCGTCAAGGCGGCGGTCGACCTCATTAACGACGGCTCCTTTCCGGACGCACCGGCCGACGGACTCTTGATCGGCGCCGGAGCGATCGGCGAGATCGTGCAGGTCGGAAGGCATACCGAAGCGAACGTGCCAATCTATCTCGTCGAGTACGGCGAGCGGCTGGTCGTCGGCTGTCTTGAAGAAGAAATCACAATGCTTTGAGGGGAGCCGTTCGCAATGAATGCCGCGGTAATGAGAAAAGTAGGGATCGGGATTAACCCTCATCCGAACGAGCTCGATTGCAAGCGGATCGAGCGTGCCTTGAGCTCGCGCCAGCGCTATCGCTATGTCTCGCCGAATGTGAAACCGGTGAGGGGTGGCTATCTGATCGAGAGTCCATGCTGCTCTCACAATATCGATAAGGACGGCGGCCTCATCGACGTCGCGCTAGTCCACTATGACACGGTGAACGGGATGTGGAAGCTGTTTCGAAAGAACCACGCAAACGGAATCTGGGAGTTTTATAGCATTTACTACCGCCTGACCTCCGCAATCGAAGAATTGAACACCGATCCCGAGCGGCTGTTCTGGCAATGAAGCTGATTTTGGAACCAGTTATATGGGAGCCGCGATGGCGCTTGGCACAGACGAACTAATCGAAATCGAACGGGTGCTTGCGGCAGCGGAGCCTGATGCAACCTCATTTTCCGAGCTGCGGCGCCGCTTTCCGCAGCTCGCCGTGACGCGCTGTGATGCCTCTGACGTGACGGAGCAGCCGTTCCGGAGTTTTCCGCATTTCGATCTGCATCTGATCGATGGCTGCGATCGCTGCGTGCAGATCACGACTGATCCTGCGCGGGCGATTGGCATCCTCCTGGCGACAAGGAGTACCGGGCTGTGACCGGCGTTGGAGTCGCAGGGCAACGCAATCATGGCGCATACGCGGCTGATGTTGCCTTCATTCCGCTCTCCGATCCCGATATAACCTCCGCCGAGCTCTCTGCCGTTGAAGCGCTGCTGTGTTCGCCGCGAGTCTCCAATGGACCGATCACTGACGTCTTCGAGAAAGCCTTTGCCGCCTATCTTGACCGCAAATATGCCGTTGCCGTCCCCAGCGGCACGATCGGGCTCTTGCTTGCGCTAAAAGCGCTCGGCGTCGGACCAGAGCAGGAGGTGATTGCCTCGCCTTATTCGTTTCGCGAGACGGTGCATGCTATCAGTCTAGTGGGCGCGCGGGCCGTATTTGCCGACGTCGACTATTGGTCGGGAGCCTTGGCTCCGGCGAAGATCGAAGAGCGTGTCACGGCCAACACGCGGGCGATTATAGGTGGCAACCCCAATGGCCATCCAGCGCCATGGTCGGAGCTGCGCGCGATCGCGCAGCACCATCAGCTGCCGCTCCTGGAGGATTCGACCGAAGCGATCGGATCGCGATACAAGGGCGAGCTCGTCGGCCGTTTTGGCGATATCGCCGTGTTCGACTTCGCCCAGCCACTGGCCCTGACCTGCGGTGAAGGCGGGATGGTGGTGACCGACGACATCGACTTGGCCGTTGGCTTACGTCGCCATCGCGCACATCGGCTGGATGAACGCTCCTCCGTTGTCATCAGCAGCGCAGCGCCCCACCAGGCCGGCATGAGCGATCTCACAGCTGCGCTGGGCCTTGCGCAGCTAAGGCGCCTCGAGGAAATCCTGGAGCGGCGCCGGCTCGCCGAACAGCTTTACAACGCGCATATGCAATCCTTTGAGGGTATCAAGCCGCCTTATGTGGCTCCCGATGCGACCGTCGTGAACTGGTTCCTCTATCTCGTCCATCTCGGGACGCGCTTCACGCGCTCCAGCCGCGATGCCATCGTAGATGACCTGCGCATCGAGCAGGTCGAGGCCGCCGCCTATTGCCATCCGTTGCATTTGCAGCGGCATTATTTTGATCTCGGCTATCGGCATGGCGATTTCCTGGTCACGGAGAAGATCGCCGATCGCGCCCTGGCACTGCCATTTCACACCCATCTGACCAGCGACCATATCGAGTTTATCGTGGAGACGGTGAAGGATGCGTCAATCAACATCGGCGCTGGCGCAGCAATTTATTAAACCGAAGAATCATCAATGGGACGCAAACGGAAAGCGTGAATGTCGACAGTTAGGGTCTCACAGTGGGACAAGATAATGGAGGTCATTCAGGCCACATCACTATTGGCGGTGCTGCAGAACCCGAAGATTCCGGACAAATACAGGGGGCAGACCAAAGACGGATCCTCCGACGTCCAGCAAGGCCGCAAGGAACTCTCGAGGATAGGTCCGAAGAGCGAGCTGGAGAATGAGAAGCTCAAAACGATCGGAGCCGTCGGCTCCGAGTTGCGGCTCGCCCGCGAGCCCAAGGTGCTCGGAACGAACACATGAACATCGAGCCCTTGGGCTTCGGCTCGGGCTTCTGCAGGCTCGGCGCTAAATAGCAGGGAAGGCAAATGAATTTCGCAGCAGGTCACTGTTCCCTGAACGGGATAGTGGTCGAGATTGGCGAGCGCCGGCCGGCCTTAGGCCGCACGATGGTTTTGGTTTTCTCAGCGCGCCGTCGGTGCCTGCCAGGAGCTGGCCGGTGAACTTGGCGCGCTTCGGCTAACCCGTGCCGCCGTCGATGCGTTCAGGCAGGAAAACGTGACGACAGCATGAGCCAAGGGAGCACCGCGACATGGGCAGCCAAGAGATTGAGGTGTTCACCGTCTGTCACGCCGATGCAATCGAGCGGGGCGGCGCGAAGGGCTTTAGCCTGTCGCGGATCGACGAGAGCGGCGAGAGCCGGCCGTTTCCGATTGTCGTGGTGCGGACCTTCGGAAACGACTACCACGGCTACATCAACCGCTGCCCGCATGACGGTGTCTGGCTCAACATTGGCTCCGGAGAATTTTTCTCGTCGGACCGTGCCTTTATCAGATGCGGCCGGCACGGTGCGATCTTCGAGATCGACAGCGGGCTTTGCATCGACGGCCCCTGCAACGCAAAAGCCCTGGAGCCGGTCGCGCTCGCCGTGGTCGACGGCGACATCTGCCTATGTGGCGTGAAGCTGGTGGAGGACAACGGGTTTCCCGATCCGTTCGAGGACAGCGATGAAACCATGGACATCATGATCCATCCGGATTAACAGGCATGATCTCATGACCGTGGCTCAGGAGTCTTTCGGGAAAGCGCCGTCCTTCGGATGAACATTGGCGCAGGCCTGCGCCTGTCGCTGCTTTCGAAGTCGTGAGAAATCAAAGTGCCGGCACGCCGGCGGAAGTCATCCTGGCATGAATGAATGGTACTGGGACACTCGAACAACGAGACGCGCAGCGATTTCGATGTTCGAGCGCATTGGCGGCCTTGTGAGGACCGATCGGCCGTCGACAGCTCTTATAGCGCATGGAGGCATTACCCGAAACGGAGATCATCGGCGCGGTGCATCCGGCTGATGTCCGGGGCAGCAAGCAGGTCTTCAAGTGCTATCTCACGGAGCGGACGGCGGGCCAAGACCCGACACGCCCGAGCAGGGCTACGCCAGCGCCATCTCGGTTTTCTCATTGGCGGCGCCGCTCTCAACCCCGCTGGCTCGCTTGCATCTGCGCCGCATTGCTGGGACGATTGCCAACGAAACCGCGCTCGCCGAACTGGACCTCCCGCTAGCAACTCTCGGCCGACTGGGGGCGCAACCAGGCGGGCAACCCGGGATGATGAAAGACGGCGGCGCTTCCTAAAACTAGGTAGAGGGCCTGACCTCGTCCCGCTTGGCTTTTGCTTTCCGTTCGCTCTTGGCCTGCGATAAGACGCCGGGGTCCTTTTAGGAGAATTGGCGGCTACCTCTCCATATATTGCTAGATGCGCAACTCGCGTGCTGCGAGCGCGAGCTGCACGGTCCGACCCTGTGTCGGGAGTGAGGCAGGCCGGCAAAGGGGGTGAACATCGACGCCAGCACTTTTTGGTCGGGTGAAGCCGGGTGCGGCCTTTGCTTCCGATGACAACCGCGCTTATGGAGGGGGCCGAGACCGAGCAGGTGCTAGTGACATCCAAGGCGGCGCTTGAAGCAGAGAAAGCCCCCGGCGGTCACAATCACAACGCCGCCGAGGGCTCCGTCTGGGCTGGAGGGGGATGTTTGAGCCCAGACGTAACAGGACCGTTAGGGTGAGATAACGATCCTGTATCAGGAGTTCTTGAGACTCGCTGAAACCAGATTGGCCGTGCGTGCAGCGAGAGGGGGAACAACCCTGCGAAGTACCAATCCCAGTCACGCACGGCAATTCAAAGGGCATATCCATTGACCGTAGTCTTGTAGTCGAGGTCTCCGCCCCCAGGAATGATTGAAGGCAAGCGCCTCAAGGTGTATAGCGCGCAGCGCCGGCGCCACTGGCATCGCTGATTGCGGTTTGCCAGTGCCGCCAGTTCGGGCTTCTAGCCGGCTTGGCTTGCGAGCTCGCGCAATCCACGCTCGGCGATCAACGCGCCCGTCGTCGCACGGTCCAACGCTCTCCGAAAGATGCGGTCGGTTCGCGCCGTATCATGCCGGTAGGCCATCACACCTTGCTGCAGCAAAGCGTCGATCTCATCAGGAAGATCGCCGAAATTGATGGGCTCCTCCGTGACCGTTATGGCGATCGCTTCATCCTTGAGATGACATTGCAAGAGCCGGGCCATCCAGAAGGACGGGGATCCTCGGGCTATTTTGGGCCTCGCTTGCGGAAAAGCTTGAGGCGCGCGTGTCCGGCTCGATTGTTTGTCACGTCTGCAACGGAAGAGACCGCTGCTGTAGCAAACGTGACAATGACTGGCAGTCGGACGTTGGCAGATTGAGAAGGATCGGCGCGGAAGCGGGCGTCGCGCATCTTGGTTCGAAGCTTGCATGCAGAAGCAAGATGGCGGAGCAAGCAAAACGGGAGCAAGGAGGATCGCGATGATGGGACGAGACTTTGAGGCCCTGATCAGGAAGGGCTTTCCCGAGGCGGAGGTGTCCGTGACAGATATTGCCGGCAACGGCGACCATTATGGCGCCCACATCATTCCGCGTGCCTTCCCAATCAAGAGCCGAAGCAGCATCAGATTTTGCATGCGGCGCTCAAGGGGACAATGGGTGACGAACTTCACGCGCTCGCGCTGATGACCGCTGTCCCAGTGGCGATGCACTCGGACCTTGTCTCTCTTCATATAACCCAATCGAACGCGTGGCAGGCGCATGAACTCAGAAACGGAATTCGAGCTTCCTCAACTCTACAGGCATCACGTCTTTGCCTGCCACGTCCAGCGTCCGCCCACACATCCGCACGGCAGCTGCGGTGCAGCTGGCGCGCAAGTTCTGTGGGACAGGATGAGCAAGGCGATCGAAGCGCAAGGGCTCACCGATATCGGCTTCACGGCGGCGGGCTGTCTCGGCTTTTGCAACGTAGGTCCCCTGATGGTGATCTATCCCGATGGCGTCTGGTACCGCCCGACCACGCCTGACGATATCGACGAAATCATCGAGTCCCATCTCAAGGAAGGCAAACGCGTCGACCGCCTGGTAATGGTGTTGAAGCGGAGCTAGACGAAAGGCTCGGTTAGCGCCGCCTGCGCGGGCTATCAAGTACGGCGCGGCTACACGTCCAAACGGAACGTCTCTGAAACGTCGGGATTACCAGCTCACCAGGATGATGAGTGGTGGTGACCTCACGCCTCTCTTCAAGAAATCCGTCCGCAACACCGGGCCCTTGACCTTATCGGGGTGGACTTTGATCTCATCGGGATCTTCGGTGAGATGAATATTTCTGATCACGGTGCCGCGCGTAGAACGAGTTTGAGCTTCAAGTCCTTGATCACCGTGACGGTGTCACCCTGGTGGCGTACCGCTTGAAGCTGGCCTGACCTCCATGTGGTGCTTTCCGCCAGTCGCGCCGACATGAGAAAATGACTTAATCGATTGCACTTAAACCAATTCGATCGTGTCTGTCGTCACCTAATCCTGGCTCCGCCAATAGCTCACAGCCAAAACGGATGCGGCGCCGGGGCCCGGCTCCCGGCGCTGAGAGAGATGATGCTTCTTCGAATCGTCAGCTCGCTCGATCTTTTTGTTTGGAACCGGTTTCCACTCTTCCGGATCGTGCTCTTGTCAGTACTTGTAGGTGATGCCGCCGCCGACCAGCCATGGGTCGATATTGGCGCGCCCGGTGACGGGAATGGCGTTATTGACGGTGGCCGAATAATCCGGCCGCAGCCACAACTTCTTCACGTCGACATTGAGGCCCCAGTGACTGTCGAGCATGTAGTCGAAGCCGAATTGGACCGCGGCGCCAACCTGGTTGCTGATGTGCAGATCCGTCATCGCTAGGCCGGCAAACGGCGTATTGGCCGCAGACTGGTTGAAAAAGACGGTGTAGTTGATGCCAGCGCCAATATAGGGCTTGAACGCGCCGAAATCGGTGAAGTGATACTGCAGCGTCAGCGTCGGCGGCAACAACCAGGCTGTGCCGATCTCTAGCCCGTTGAGCGTCCCGGTGCCGCTGATCTGATGCCTGGTCACGCCGAGAATGAGTTCGGCGGCGATGTTCCTGGTGAAGAAATAGGTGATGTCGAGCTCCGGTATGGCCTGATCGCTGATCGAGAGCCCGGAATTCGCCGACGACAGGGGCGGGATACCGGCAACATTGACCAAGCTGCCTCTTGCATCCGGCAGCACGCCGAGCACGCGCAGGCGGACCATCCAGGGATTGAAGGGGGCGACCGGCGGCGCCTTGGTGTAGATCGACGCCGATGCCAGATCCGCAGCCCGTACCGACATGGCGGCCCCACCGAACGCCGCCGCGAGCACGAGCAGCGACGCCATCGTTAGAATTGCTCTTGTTCTCATCGCATTCTCCATTCCCAGTCAGCGCGGGGAGTCGCGCGACGCCTCTGTCACACCACAAGCGGGCTGGTGATGATGTGATGCGGATCAAATCGGGCGGGTGATGGCGCGATTAAGTCGACGCGTTGCAAAAGGATCACTGGCCGTGCAGCATAATGACTTTTCTTCGAACATTTCGCTCTATATTTGTCTGAGCAGGATTCTGTCTGTATTGTACCTCAGCCGGCGAGCTCTGAGTCCACCAGAGAGCGGTCGGAGGCGACACAGTTCGTGACCTGTACAAGATAAGTCGTGGCTGCGCTGCATTCGCAACTACGCTGTTGTTGCACTGAGGTTTACCTATCGCCGACCAATATCGCTCTGCGCCGAAGCGGCAATCTCGAAGACGCCATGCTGCTCATCCTCACTCATCACGGTTGCGAGGCAGTAACGTTCCGTTTTCCGTCAACCAACTGAATGGCTCCAGGCGGATGAGGCGTCTCTAATGCGCCAAGACTTCTACTCCGCGGACGAGGCGGTCAGCAAATTTGAGCCTAAGAAATCGGTGCTCGCTCAACTTGCCTGCTTGTCGATTTACCAAAAGAAGACAGGTGCCAACGCAGCGAAGTCGAAAAGGCCCGCTCTGATTGGGATGGCTTGGTACTCGAACGGACGATTTACCGCGATTGAAACGTCCATAGACTGAATTAAGGGCAGCTGCTGAGCTTGAGGAAGTCGATTGATACCGCTAACGCTAAGGCGCACGGGGAGACAGCGGTGCCCGACGCTCTGTGTTGTCGAGCAGGGCTCTTAAGAGTGCACCAGCCGGCATCGGACGCGCCGACCGCCCTTGGATTGCCGAAGGCGAATGTGCGGTGCATTCGCCGCCAGACTAGGGCAAGCGCAAACGCTCGCCCTGTCGTTGCGCGCTCCACAACGCTCTAGCTATTGCCAACTGGAGGTCGGCCGTGCGCGGCGTGTTAGCGTACTTGTCCCGCCGGCTTTTGAACTCACCGCGAACTCCTTGGTCGGTGAGCGCGGCGAGTCACCATGGCTCTTCCGCCCCATCATGGCCTGAATTTATTCTCGCCAGTTCGACCCGATGGCGTTCCAGTTAGGTGGTTCTTGCCCGAGAATGTTGCGAACGAAGAAGTCCAGGAGCTTGAGCTTGCTGTAACTGCTTGGTGCTACGTGATCTGCGCCGGGCACCACAAGCCAGTCGAAGTATTTTCCCGCCCTAATGAGCCGGTCGGCAAGCTGGAGAGTAGAGGACGGATCGACAATGCGGTCCGTTTCGCTCACAATGAGCAGCAGCTTACCTTGCAATCTGAAAGCATTGTCGACGGCGGAGGATTGAGAATATTCGATGCCAACTGGCCAGCCCATCCACTGTTCGCTCCACCAGATCTGGTCCATCCGGTTGTCATAGGAGCCATTGCTCGCGACCGCTACCTTGTAGAAATCAGGATGGAAGAGCAGCGCACTCATAGCGTTCTGCCCGCCGGCGGACCCGCCAAAAATGCCAAGGTTCGAGATATCGTACCAGGGATACTTCGCACTCGCCGCCTTGTGCCACAGGATTCTATCGGGAAGGCCGCCGTCCTTCAAGTTTTTCCAAGCAACGTCGTGGAACGCGCGAGAGCGGTTGTTCGTACCCATTCCATCGATCTGAACGACAATAAACCCGAGCTGCGTGAGAGGCTCGACGAAGGCCGAGAAGGACTTGGGAACGGAAGACCTAGTCGGGCCGGTGTAAATGTGCTCCACAACCGGATATCTCTTGTTTGGATCGAAGTTGACCGGCAGGTGAATGATACCCCATATATCGGTTTCACCGTCCCGCCCCTTGGCATGGAAGCTGAGTGGCGGCTGCCAACCGGCGGCGACGAGTTCGGAGATCTCGGCGCTCTCGACCTGCATCAGCTCGGCATTATCGCTGGCTCGGTACAGCATCAAGCGGGGCGGGGCATCGATGCGTGACCAGAGGTCGACATAGTAGCGGCCGTCAGGCGAGAACTCGATGTGATGATTGGCCAGCTCAGGCGTGAGCGCGGTCAGTCCCTTCCCGTCGAAGTCGATGCGGTAGGCGTGGACGAAATACGGGTCCTCCGCTGGGTTCATCCCGCTCGCGCCAAACCAGATCTGGCGCTTGACCGGATCGACGTAATAGACCGTGCGGACCACCCAATCTCCTCTGGTGATCTGATTTTTGAGTTCGCCGGTCCGGCCATTGAAAAGGTAGAGGTGCTCGTATCCATCGCGCTCGGACGCCCAGATGATCTCCTTTCCGTCGTCAACATCGTAGCGGAAGGTCTTTCCAGTACGCGGCTGATTCACCAGTGGCTGGTAGTCGACAAAGGTGTGGCTGACCTCATCAATCAAAGAGCGCACCTGGCCGGTGGTGGCGTCCACCTCGACAACACGATAGAGCTGACGTCCGCGCTGATTAAATTCGAAGGTGAAGCCGCGGCCATCCTTCCACCACAGGATCGGCGAAAGACTGTAGGGATTTGGGAACGAAGCATTGTCGACCGCGATCTGGCGCCGGCTGACGATGTCAAACAGCACCGGCTGGTGCAGTGCCAAGGTATCACCCGCCTTCGGATACGTCATCGTCCAATGTTTCGGTTGAAGCTGGTCCCTCGGTGATGATTCGAGGTAATAGACCTGCCGTTTGTGCCCTGGGCGGATGCGGTAACCCGCGAGGTGACGCGAGTCTGGAGACCATTTCAGCGTCGACAAAGCATAGTAGTTGGATTCAGATCCGTCCCAGGTCAATGGGATGTTTCGAGAGCCATCCTTGCTGCGCAGGAACAAGTTGTAGTTCTTAGAATAGGCCAGCCATTTGCCGTCAGGCGAGACGCTTGTCTTCTCTCGATTATTTTCCGCGGGTGGCGTGCGGTCATACCTGTACTGATAGGCTTGGGGTGGCATGGTATTGCTTGTGCACGCATCGCTTACAAGGTCGCAGCTCCACCGGGTATTCTCGATGTTGGAGGTGATCCTGCCAGCATCTTTGGCCATCTTGAAACCGGCGAAGGGCAGATTGTCGGCCTTATAGTCCTTGTGGCTTGCCCTGTTCAGCGCGGCCGCGAGGCGGGTGTGATCAAAAGCCCGCTGTTTTGTGCCCGTGGCAGCATTCACGAGAATGAACTGATGCTTGCCTTAGTTGTTTGCCGATAGACGAAAGACTCACCATCTGCGAGCCAGAATGGCACGTCGGGGACATTGGTAGTGAGCTTTGCATATTGATCGCCGATCGTCATCGCTCGCTTGTAATCGGAGAGCTGCAGCTGATTTGCAGTGCTGTCCGTCGGACCCGCGGCAGCGGACGCCTGCTGAACCAACAGAACAAGCGTCAAAACGCCGAACTTGTACATGAACGATTACCTCTCCTGTTTGTTTGGGATGAAACACAAGTGTTGACTTCCCGAATGTTGTGCAGCTGCGGCTAGCGTCTGCTGCAGATACCGCACCGGATTTCTGGCGTAGAGCGCCGTGAACGCTGCTTTCAACTCCGTAACGCTCGTGGTGTGCAGAATGGATGCTAACGGGGCGCGATGCGCATCCCCGTGTTTCTCGATTACGATGTCATCTAGGCGACAAGAACGTTGAATGTTGAACCAAGCCGCGCGTCTAAGATCAAACACGAAACCCCATGCCAGTTATAGATTGCTGTCGACATGAGATCGGCCATGCTCGCGTCTACGCCACTTGACTCGTTGTTGATATCGCCCAGCTTGTTCTACCAAGCACGCTCGCCTTCAGGCTGGGATCGTCAAGGATGAGAAAGGCGACGATGGGAAATGGACCTCGTCGAAACAACCAGCATTTCGCCGTGCGGCGTGCGTAGGCCTTGGTGTAGAAATGCGGGCATCCGGCCTTCAGACAGAGCTGAAGTTCTAAAATGATAGCGATCGCCTCGACCGCAATGTATTCGTGCCATTCGGAGAAGCGCGCCGCTGGCGAAAAGTCCTCAATGGTGATCACGCTGTTTGAGACGACTGACAGGACCCGCCGTATTTCGCTTCTACACGCCCTTGCGCGGGCTTGTACGGGACAGACCTCGAACTTTCAGGCCCAGGCTCATCGAGCTGCTCATGAAGCATTGCGAAGCTGCCACTAGCCGCGCGGCAGACGAGCACGTTCGTCGATCAATCAATGCCTACCCTTAAATTCGCTACCCTCCGGTATTGAGGCCGCTGGCACGAGAGCTGAACTTCTGAAATAAGTTGTGACAGATCAAGGCACGATTAAACCTGAGCCAGAGCAGGAGGCCATGGTTTGTCCCTGGTGGGCTGATCAGCCGTTCGCCTGACCGGCATCTCCGCTAGAGCCGTCCGTCTCGTGTTTACGAATGAATTCCCTTATCGCGCTGGGTCAACGGTCTTCAGACGGTTCAGCGCGCGCTCAGCTTCGAGATCGGCGGCTTGGCGGTGACGGTTCTTGATCTTATTCACCGCATCTACCATGCGTTCGAGCTGCCTCATTGGCGTTGTCTTTCCGGGTTTGTCCGCGAACCTCTCTGCCTGCCCGAGTGCTGACCATGAACGCCTACTCGGTCGGCGTCCTCCTTATCATGGAGAGAGAAACGGCCCGTTGATCTTTTCTATGTGGATCCGCGGCGGTCCCTCCGCAGGCTCGACGGCGCGAGCGAGCTTCGTCAGCGCCTGCATGCGGCGTTCCTAATCTTCCGCGTAATGGCGGCCAAGTTCAGATGGCTATTCTGTCCCCCTTGTCGGAGATTGCACCCTCGATCGAGGGCTGGTTGAGCGCTGCAAGTTGATCGTAGCGGATATCCTGGGCGGTACGTGGAGCGTTGCGGCATTTTAGCGAAGCTTCAACTCTGCTGGGGAACGGAATCAGTGTCGTCCTCCAGGTACTTCAGCATGTTGTTGCAGGCGTCCTCGGCCTCAGCGAAGCTTTGGAGGGGCGTGCCGAGAACCCTGATCGCGCCACGGCCCTGGTGAAGCGGACGCCACGACGCGACGTAGCCCAACCTTCCGCGAAAGCTAGGACCGGCGGGGCTCTGGAAGCTGATCACGAACGAATAGTGGTCGCTGCTTGCGCTCCATATGTCCATGTCTTCGACGGCACGATGGAATTGCAGGGGCATCACGGTCCATTCGCTGGGCCAGCCCGAGAACCAAACTGCTGCGGGCCTACGCCGGGCAGGGTCAATACATCGCAGCTCTCGCCGGCAAATTGCGTTGCGTGGTCAACCCATGCCATCCCTTTCTTATAGCCAGGGCCGGAAGTAGGAGCATTGACGTCAAGCTTCGGCGTACATTGTAACAATCGAACTCCACGAACTGCTAGATTGTATGTCTGAGGGGAAGGCCGGAGGCCTATGGCCTGCGAGGCCACTTCGCCTCCACATTGCAGCAGTTAATATGGATGTCTTGCGGACGGCGCCTTGCGGTAAATCAATCTGGCTTGAGGCGATGACTTAAGAGCTGGGCAAACCCGATCTAAGACCGTACACAGCACTCTGGTGACAACGCGCGAATGCGGTGCCGGCATCCCGGTCGACGCCCATCAATGACTGCTCTGCGCTGGGGGACATATCGCCGCCGCCAATCTCATCGAAGATGCCCGCCGCTTGCCCCTAGAACATAGCTATGCATCTTGGATTAAGTGAGGTCGAGGAGCGGGGCCGTTAAGCGACAAGTGTACGGCGGTCCAATCAACATCAGCGCGTTTGGCGGCCGAGCTCATCGAGCCGGCTCGCGAAGCGGGTGCTGCCGGACGGATGGCCAGGCGGTCGCGAAAAGGGCACAGTGGAAATCAATGGTGGCCTTCTAGCGCAGAGGGTCAGAGAGCACTGCAGCGGCACTAGCGGGCTGATGTCAATTCGTCATTCGACCGACAGAGCTTTGGCAAAGAAGTCAAGTCCTCCCCTCGAGTTGGGCCAGTCGATGAAGATCCGATACCTGAGATAGCAACACGCTACCACACGAATTAGATACATATAGTCTTGCATGATAGGAGAGAGCTGGCCCTGAAAGTGGAGTTGCTGCTTGACGACAGGCAAGATTGTCCCGCGAATCAGGAAAGACGATGAGCAGGAGCGAGCCGGCACCACGCACCGGCATTCAAGGCCAAGGTAGCGTTAGCCCTGATCAAAGGCGGGATGAAGCTGACCCAGCTGATTTCGACGTGCACCCGAACCAGATCACGCGATGGAAGTCCAGCTTCAGTGGAGCCCAGGTAGTTGGTGCTGACATTGGCAACAGAACGAGCGCACGCGCGATGGACGTGGAGACGCTGCACGCCAAAATCGGGCAGCTGAGACTGGAGAACGATTTTTCAGGAAGGCGCGCTCAGCGAAGCTCGGCTGCTAAGCGTAAAGCGATGGTTGACGGTGGGCACCACCTGCCGATCACGAAACACAGGGAAGTTTTGAAGATCAGCCGTAGCAGCGTCCATCATCTATCGTCCGTGGAGTAGGGTGCCAGTTGCGGTCTAGCACTAAGAAACGCTTGATCTACTATACGCGCGCGAACGCGGACCTGCTTGTGACTTAGTTCGCCGCCGGATCGATGAGCACACACCCGTACTTGATCATCGTTTCGACCTCTGCGCGAAAAGCCTGGCGCGAGGCGTCGCGTGAATAGAACATGTGGCCGCCCGGATAGACCACGAGTTTGATCCGCGGCGCCGAGGCAAAGGGCGGCAACTGATCGAGCGCAAGCTTGGAGCCGAAATAGGGCGTGACAAGATCGAATAGGCCGTGTCCGACCAGCACGTTCATCTTCGGGTCCGTCGCAAGGATCTGGCGCAGCTCCGACAGCGATTCCGGGGGGGTGCCGTTGCCGAAATTCCAACCCGGCCTCACCGCGCGGTTGAGCAGTTCATAGGAGCCGTCCGGGCGCCAGTTGAGCTTGCGCGTCAGGACATCGACGGCGGCACTCGCCAGCGGCGCCGCCAGCGCATCGCCCGAGGGATCGCCGAAGCGGTGGCCATCGGAGTCCGGATAGGGATCGAGACCGCGTGCCGAGGCGTCATAACCGCCGGTCACCTTGCCGCTCTTGCGATCGAACTCTCGGCGGAATTCGCTGATGCCAAAGCGCCCGGCAAGCCGTCGGCTTACGGCCTGGTCGATGCCGGTCAAGGCGGCGACCTTGTCGGCGAGACGGTTGGTGGCCTCCTTGTCTGCCTCGCCCTTGATGAGGTCGGCCAAGAATTCGCCACGCGCGTAAGCTTCGACGTCGGTGAAATCCGCGCGTTTGACTGCTCCCCTGCCTTCGCCCTTGGCTTCGCGGGCTACCGCGACATAGCTCGGCAGCGTCGCGACATATCGCAGAAGGCTCGTGTCTCTAGACTCGCGGTAGTCGAACAGCGGCGAGACCAGGATCAGGCCCTTCACGCCGACGCCCTGCTGCATCTGCAGATTGCGCACGACCTTCGGTCCGCGAATGCCGCCATAGCTTTCGCCCGCGACATATTTCGGCGAGGAGAGCCGCTCATGCTTTTCGAGCCAGCGGCGGATCACAAGCGCGATCGAACTGGCATCGCCATCGACCGAATAGAACCGCTTGCGCACATTCTCCCCCGTCGCCACGAAACGGCTATAGCCGGTGCTGACGGGATCGATGAACACGAGGTCGGTAAAATCGAGCCAGGTCTCGGCGTTGGGCCTGACCTCCGGCGAAGCCGACGGCGTGACGGTCTCCGCATCGATCGGCAGCCGCCAGGGCCCGGCACTGCCGAACTGCAGCCAAGCCGAGGATGAGCCGGGGCCGCCATTGAAGAGGAACGTCACCGGACGGGTGGCGCGATCTGTGCCGTCGAGCTGATAGGAGGTGTAGGTGATGTCGGCCTGCGGCTCGCCCTTGTCGTCGAACACGCGGATCGAGCCCGCAGTCGCGATGAAACGAAGCGTCCGCCCGGGCAGCTCCAGCGTCTGTTTGGTCGTGGAATCGGGCGGCAGACCATGCTGCTCGGCGGCCGCTGGGGAACTCGGCGTGCTGCCGCTGCGCGCGCCGGGCCCGCCCTTCTGGCCGGCCTGCATCGTGGAGTCGGGGCGCGGCGGCGGATCGTCGGCCCGGGCGCCGCCCATTACGGCGCAGGCAAATAGGGCTAGCGCAAGAGAGGTGCGGCGCAGCGCGGTCAAATCAAACAGCATGGAGTTTCTCCCGGTCCGGCCGCACTTTGCGCGCACGAGGCGTGTCTGCCAAAAACGGCTCTACTCACTTAGCTGATAGTCGGGGAACAACAAACCTACTAAGTCCGGTAGCATTCGCTATGCCAGGTCCTTCCTGTCGGCGGCAGAAACCTGCCTGGATCACTCCCGCCGGATGATCTTCGACGTGAGTTGGGCGAGGAGTTCGGTCGTGCTTTCCGTGCTGCTGACGGGCACCAATTCCTGTGCCCCCCGCGAGTGGCATGTCAATCAGCACTGGAACGAATCCTACGGGATCCAAAAGGTCCACGCCCAAAACATAATCCTCAGCACAAGGCACAGGAGGCGCTCGCAGAGCATGCCAACTCAGGCGACCCTAGCGTCCAAGTCGTTGATCGCGGTCTGTATCGTTCCGCATCAAACGCGAAAGGTGGGGCATATGGTGGCCGATGCCGGCGGCGAGGGGCGATTTGGCGTTTCCCTTGGCGATCTCGACATAAACCTTCGTATCGTTCCGTCGTACCTTTTGGACGCTCGACGATTACCTGCGTTCAATTGAGCTGCAGATGGCGATCGTCCTAGGCTGCATCCTGCCCTCCTTGGGCGTTTCCTCCCTAGACTTCGGGCCGCTTGTGGCAACGCAGGCGGCCCGTTTTATCGCACGCTCCCGCTGGCTCGGAAACAGGTGGGTATGAGCGTCACCATCGACACCAAGCTGGCCGAACGTCTTACGGCCAAAGCTTGATGAGCTGGATAAGTGATAGACCCCATCACGTCCGGTAATCTCAAAGATTGGGGCCAGTATCGGCGCTAGGGGGTGCCGAAAGACTCCCCGCCAACGTGCGCACGATGGAAGACATCCTGAAAGAGTAGGAGGAGAGGGAAGGGATGGTACGCGTTTCGACGATGGAACGGCACTCGAAGTCGGAGGACCAGAAGGCCGAGCTGTTGAGGTCTATCGCGATCTGTGCAGCATCGAGCTGCTGAACAACAAAGGTCTTGGCCGGCATCTACATCGAGCCGAGAAGACCAAGGGGGGCTCATCCTGTCGACCGGCGCGATCAAGGAATCGGTCTGGCACGGCACCGTCGACCTGGTGCTCAAGAAGGGCGAGACCGCCTTCAAGGATGAGCCGGAGACCGGCACCTATTTCCACGGCTAGACCTTAGGGTCGGTGATTGGGTTGTATCCCGGTCCGGCGATGCCCGCCGCGTCCGGATCATGGCGTGGATTGCCGCATGGTCGAGGACACGTTGCTCGACATTGTGGTCGACAACCCCGACGTGATCACACACCGCTGATAGTGATACCCTTCGGGCGCACTGAACGAGAGCTCCCGTTTGTCAGCTTTGAGACCAATGTCCCGCGACGTGACGCTGCACACACACGAAGTTCGAAGCGACTGTAGATCCTCCAATTTTCAAAATCGGCACGCCGCTTGCTTCATTCGGGGCACCATCACCGGTGGGCGGTGCTGTAGGGGCGGACTCGGCACTTTCTCTGTGCTGTCCAGCCGCTCCGCCAATTTGCTGTGAGGCGACATGAAACAGCATGTTCGAGCGGCTGCAACTGCGGTCGCAGCCGCTCACGCTACGCCGTTGTGTCCTTTGCGTGTCAGAACACGAAACTACCAACTTTTGCTCCCGGGTTTCCCGACGATGTGCGTCGATCGCCTGGCCGCCCGGCTCGCTACGCGCCTTGCATTTTTGTCGCCGGCTTCGGCATTGCGGCCTTGGTGCCGCTGGTGCCGTTAGCGCGGGGGCGGTTGGCGGTCGATGATGGAGTTCTCGGTTTTCTGCTGCTCTGCCTGGGCGTCGGCTTGGTCGTCTCGATGCTTTTCAGCGATTTGCTGTGCGCGCGCTACGGCAGCAAACCGATCATCCTGATCGGCGGCTTCGGAATTGCGCTCATCCTGCCGTGGCTCGCGGTTGCCAGTACGCCTCTCGAGCTTGAGGCCGCGCTGGTTGCCTTCGGCGCCTCGTTCGGCTCGATCGACGTCCCTGAGAATGTCAATGCGGTCGAATTGGAACGTGCAGCGAAGCGTCCGCTGATGTTCGGCTTTCACGCGAAATTCAGCATCGGCGAATTTGCCGGCTTCGACAGCGATGACCGCATTGGCTGGCTGCACGTTGGGGCTTCTTCATCACCCTAATTCGCTCGAACTTATGGCGATCGCGATGGCGCTGACCTGGCCGCGGAGCAGGCATCGCTGTTCGTCATGCCGCATCGGTCCATTCCCGCAGGTAGTGCAGGCGATAAGGAATCTTAATGACGACACTGCGGTCGTCGCTGACGCCCCAGTTCTAGGCGCCCGCATATCGAGCATTTCATCTGGCTCGCGCGCCTGGTTTGAGGCGGCGCCAGCTGAATCGCTTCGCGGCGCGCATCGCCGGATTCCGAATTGGCTCTAATCCGCCATAGAAGAGCGTGCCACAAATTCTGGGTGTCTCTCGATAACGGACCCAGTAACTTTGGAGTCACGTACACGGCGCGCAGGTGCGAGCGTTTGCGAAGCGTCTCTATGGAATAATGGCCGTCGGTTGATGCATGTCAATGCGACAGACCGCAGCGCACGAATAGAAGCAAGAGTTGCCGACGACCAAGGATAGATTCGATGATCGATTTCGCTGTCCGTCGCGATTTGCCAACTGCGGCGCTGCTCGCGTGGCGGCCGCGGACCCGAATGCAAAACGCGGAGATTTTAAAGACCGGCGGGATCAACTGCGGTCTCAACGATGAGGCTGAATGGTACACCTGCGAGAAAAATTCGGCGCATCGCGCGGTCATTTCGGATACCTGTTCATGACGCAGCCTTGTAGTCTGTTAGTCGCTGAATTGGGCGCACGATTCGATGCTGGTGGCGGCGTCGGGCGCTGCGACGAGCAGCGAACATTCATGTCGCGCGCTTTGAATGAGACCGCGACGTGTCCGACGACGGAGACTAGCAGATGCGCCTGATGAGCTTTGCCGAGCCTGCCGATGCAACAGGCGAAGCGAGCGCCGCATGAGTTCATTTTTTCAGCGGCAGCTTGCCGATTATGTTCAGTATCATCGCGCCCCCTGGAATTGCGCCATGCATGTCTTCGGCATCGTGTTCCTGTTCCTGGCTGCCGTTCTTCCGCTCAGCCAATGGCCCATCGCCGTGTTCGGGATCCAAACCAGTGTGGCGGCCATCGCTACCATGCCGGTGCTCATCTATTGGTTCCTGCTCGACTTCGCGCTTGGAGCCGCGATCCTTGGGGCTGCGATCGTATTGCTTTCAGTCGCCGCCATTATCGCAGGTCAGGCAAATACTGTCGAAATGTGGTCGCTTACCGCTATCCTGATTGTGATGGCAGTGCATCGCAGGTTATTGGGCACCAGGTGTTCGAACGTCGCCGGCCGGCACTGGTCGACAATCCGATCCATCTGTTGCTCGGACCGATGTTTGTAATGGCGAAATTGTTTATCGTGCTCGGATTTCGGCGCGATCTCGCCGTCATCATCGACGAGCGTCCGCAAGGCCATTTGAGTTCGTCGTGAACAGATGTGCGCGACATTGCCGAAGGTCTTATCGTTGCCGTGGGACGCGGACGGGCTGGACATCGCTTCATGCTCGGCGACGAAGCGATCCCGCTGAAACAGATTCTCGAACTCTTGTCGGCGATCAGAGGCCGCCGCGCTCGGCGGCTTGAGGTGGCCGGCCGAGTTGCCGAGATTGGGCGCTGCAGTGCTGGAATTTATCGCCGATCACGTGACGCGCCGATCTCATTCCGATAAGGCCGAGGGCGTTCGTATCACATTGCGTACGGAGGTTTATCGAGCAGAAAGGCAGGCCGATGCGCGCATTTCTCCACCGCAGAGTGCCGTGCTAGTTGGGATACCTCGCAGAGAGAATAGGACGCCTATCAGAACGCCTGCAACAGCATCGCACGCAGCAGTTTCTCCGGCGGGATCAACGGCCGCCCAATCGGCGAATGGAGCGCGGCAAGCTCGCGCTATAGCGCCGACAGCGCCTCGCTCACGATGGATGATCGCAGCGGTGATCGCGCGGCGCCCGCGGCTCCAGGTCAACGTAGCTGAACAGCTCGCCAGTGCGATTGTCGCCGCCGCGCATGCACGATCTCCGTATCTCATCGAAGGCAATGAATCCCGCTCGCCGGTCGGCGGCGAGCGCCTTTTTCAAAGCCTGCTAGACTGGTTGCTCGACACAGAGGTCTTGGCTGGTTGGTTTGGCATTTCCAAGAGGGATAGCTGCTCAGGAGCGACCAGCATTTCGTTGGTGCGCGCGAGCCGGGTTGCCGCGTCATGAGACCCGCTCGTTCCAGGGGCAAGACCACTGGTGGACCCCGAAGTGCCGTTGAATCTCCCAAATGTACGAGCGTGTAGAGCCCTGACCGCCTTCAGCTCCTCGGGCCCGTCAAGAATGGGGAGCGGAGGAAACTTCGTTCCTTCCCTCTCGGTGGAACTAGGCGCTCTACAGCTCACCCGCTGGAGCAGTGTCCCCCGGTTCCCTCGCGCGAGCATCGCTCGACATCATCTTGCATGCTCCGCCCAAGCAGCGACAGCACGGGCCCATGATCGAATCCCGCGCATCTTGCGCCATCGGCGTTGATCAGCGGGCGCCTTATCAGGAGCGGATCGCTCAGCATCAGCGCGAGTGCGCTCGCCGCGTCGCTTGTGTCGGGGTTGATTTCGCCTGACTTGATACGCCGCGCGGCGCGGTTGAACCAGGATGCGACCGGCGTATTGCCGAAGAAGCGGCGCAGTTCCTCCGCACGCCACGGCTCCTTCAAGATATCCTTGGCAATCACGTGGTGGCCCGCGGCCTTCAGCGCTTGCATCTGGCGCGCGTTGGTGGCGCACCCGGGTTTGTGATAGAAAATGATCGTCGCCATGGCGCGCCTATTTGCGCACGCTGAGCCGCACGATCGGCGGGGCGCCGCAACGTCGGAGAATCGTATCGACCTTCTTACGGACGGCTTCCAAGGTCAGCGGCTTGAGCAGCGCGCCCTGCGCGCCGGCCTTGATGCCTTCGACCGCGGTGGGCCAGTCGTGTTTGTCGCAGATGATCAGGATCCGAACGTCGGGAAAATGGGCTGCAAATTCACCGATCAGCGTCGGCCCCTTTAGCTTCAAAAAGGAGGCGCCGAGCAGCGCCACATGCGGCTTCAACCCATCGACGCCCCTGGCAAAGGCCTCTTCCGGCGTTGCAAGCTCGTGCGTCTCGATCTTGTCATGCAGCATGAATTGCAAGGCCGCGCGGGTGGTCTCGTCATCGTCGACCACGAACACCCGTCGCTGGTCCACTGCTTTAGACCTTTCGACACCGATCTGCACTGTCGCTCTCCTGAAAATCCGCTCCGATAAAGCGCTTGCAAGAGCGTTAGCAATTTCCGTTCCGTGCATGAATGCATCGAAATGGCCCGCGCCAGGCCGGCTTTTGCCCGTTCGATGCTAGCGATCCTTGTCCGGCTTCTGACAGCGGCACGAATCCTGTCACGTTCAAAACACCTGGTTTCATCCACCGGCTCACGATTTTTTAAAGCGTAATCAGAAACTTAAAGAGCGTGGACAGGGTTGGCACGGCGGTTGCTATCAGGATGCAGCAACACTGAGTGAGGGCTGAGTGCACGCAGACGCGCAAGACGAGCGATGCTCTCCTTCCCTTGAACCCGTGTGCCTCGTTTCTGAGAGAAACAAGCTCGCGCGCGAGCCAGCGCGCAATCTTTGGCAAATTGGTTGATGGAGAGAGCAACATGGCTTCACTGAGACAAATCGCGTTCTACGGCAAGGGCGGTATCGGAAAGTCGACGACTTCGCAGAACACGCTGGCGGCGCTGGCCGAGATGGGTCACAAGATCCTGATCGTGGGCTGCGATCCCAAGGCGGACTCGACCCGCCTGATCCTGCACGCCAAGGCGCAGGACACGATTTTGAGCTTGGCGGCGAATGCCGGCAGCGTCGAGGATCTCGAAATCGAGGACGTAATGAAGGTCGGCTATCAGGACATCCGCTGCGTCGAGTCGGGTGGTCCGGAGCCGGGCGTCGGCTGCGCCGGCCGCGGCGTCATCACCTCGATCAACTTCCTGGAAGAGAACGGCGCCTATGAAAACATCGACTACGTCTCCTACGATGTGCTCGGCGACGTCGTCTGCGGCGGTTTTGCGATGCCAATCCGCGAGAATAAGGCACAGGAGATCTACATCGTTATGTCTGGCGAGATGATGGCAATGTATGCCGCCAACAACATTTCCAAGGGCATTCTGAAATATGCCAACTCTGGCGGCGTGCGGCTCGGCGGCCTGATCTGCAACGAGCGGCAGACCGACAAGGAACTGGAACTGGCGGAGGCGATGGCCAAGAAGCTCGGCACCCAGCTGATCTATTTCGTGCCGCGCGACAACGTCGTGCAGCATGCGGAGCTGCGCCGCATGACCGTGCTGGAGTATGCGCCGGAATCCCAGCAGGCCGATCACTATCGCAATCTCGCGACCAAGATCCACAACAATGGCGGCAAGGGCATCATCCCGACCCCGATCTCCATGGATGAGCTCGAGGACATGCTGATGGAGCACGGCATCATGAAGCCGGTTGACGAGACCGTCATCGGCAAGGCCGCAGCCGAACTCGCAGCCGAGTAAGGGGCACACCGACGGAAGCCGGCCTCCCCAATGCTCAATAAGGAGGTCGGCGTTCCCGTGAAAGATGTCGTGACCAGCATCACGATGCAGCTGAGCATACTTGATCACTGTGGAAAGGTCGGCAATCCATGTTCGAAGCGCAATTGTTTCCGCTTATGGCTGCCAGAGCGACTGAAGCGAACGGTGAGCGGCATAGGGGAATTGCGACCTATCGCCTGCTCACTGGGGCGGACCCCGCGGATGCCGACATAACCAGTGACAGCAATTTCGATCGCCACGTGCTGGCGTCTATTCTGGCGGCCGCCACGATGGATGGTGGTCTGGTTTCCGAGAAGGTCGGTCTGTCCGGCCATGAGCTGGCCGAGTTGCTGGAGAAGTACTTCCCGTCGATTCGGATAAACACCGAGGAGTTGCTCTTGCGTGTCGAACGCAATGAGAGCGACGAGGCGGCAATACTGCGTGATCTCCTGCTCGCACAACGCTCGACCGAAGGGGACATTGGCAACTGGCTAGCTGGGATGATCGCGCGACGCGCGATCGAGCCAAATCACTTGTGGGAAGATCTCGGATTGCGCGGTCGTGGCGAACTATCCCGGCTCCTAGGCCGCCATTTCGCGCCGCTGGCTGCGCGCAATACCAATAATATGCGCTGGAAGCGCTTCTTCTATCGCAGGCTGTGCGAGGACCACGGCCTTGTCATGTGCACGACGCCGGTGTGCACGCAATGCAACGACTTCAACCTCTGCTTTGGCGATGAAAGCGGCGAGAGCCGGATGGCCGAGCGCCGGCGCGAGGTTCTGCTGCAGGCGGCTGTCCCAATTGCGGCCGGCACCTGGCCGTGAGCGACATGGGATGAATCGGCCGTTGGCCAGACTTCCGACCAGAGACGCCGGGGACCGTGCGAGCCTCGAAGAGGTGCAGGTAGAGCCGGCCTCCGTCCAACTCAGCGGGCAATATCCCGCCACCGGCTGGAATAATGTGTTGCTCAAAGCCGGGGTGCGACCGACGCGCCAGCGCGTGATTCTAAGCGAACTGTTGTTTGCCAGGGGCGCCCGGCATGTCAGCGCAGAGATGCTCTTTGCCGAGGCGCATGAGACCGGCTTTCCGGTCCCGTGGTCTACCGTCTACAACACTTTGAACCAGTTCACGCAAGCCGGCCTCTTGCGCCGGTTCTGTCTTGATGGGTCGCGAGCATTGTACGACACCAACACCACACCGCATCCGCATTATTATCTACATGGCGAGGATACGCTGCTCGATGTCCCCAATGCGGATCTCCTGCTTGTGAATGTGCCGGAGCCGCTGCGCGGTCACGAAGTCTCCTGCGTCGATCTGATCATCCATCTGAGCCGCAAGCGGAGTTGATGCCATCCCATCGCGCCGTGAGGTAAGCGGACGCGTCGACTTTGTGAGGCTGTCGCGTTTGCGACAATCCGGCTGTGCCGAAATGCGCGCTTGTTCAATAGCTTGGGAGGTGGTGCCGGCGTGGCATGCGGGTTGCTGAAGGCTTGCTTTGCCAAGAACAAGGAGCCTCACATGATCGTCGCCACCTCTGCCAAACCGTTATGGTCCGAGACGGTATGGGGAAGTCCAATCGTGCTCAACGACACGACGCTGCGCGACGGCGAACAAGCGCCTGGCGTTGCCTTCACCTCTGATGAAAAGGTGGCGATCGCGCAGGCCCTGGCGCGGGCCGGTGTCCTCGAGATCGAAGTGGGCACGCCTGCCATGGGCAGCGAGGAAATCGCGGCTATCCGCGCCGTGGTCGAGGCCGGTCTCCCGCTCACCAGCATCGGCTGGTGCCGGATGCGTGAAGTCGACGTCGATGCGGCAATCGAGGCCAAGGTGTCGATGGTCAACGTCTCGATTCCGGCCTCTGACGTGCAGATTGCCGGCAAGCTTGGCGGTGACCGCGATCTGGCGCTGGAGCAGGTGAGACGGGTGGTTAGTTATGCCCGCGAGCGGGGGCTTGAGGTTGCCGTCGGGGGCGAGGACTCCTCCCGCGCAGATGTCGATTTTCTCATCACGCTGATCGCCACCGCAAAAGCCGCGGGCGCACGGCGCTTTCGCATTGCCGATACGCTCAGCGTGCTTGATCCCGACTCCACCTATGCGCTGATCGCTCGTTTGCGCGCGACCACCGATCTCGAGCTCGAATTTCACGGCCATGACGATCTTGGGCTCGCGACCGCCAATACGCTCGCCGCCATCAAGGGCGGCGCGAGCCATGCCTCGGTGACTGTCATCGGTCTCGGCGAGCGGGCGGGCAATGCACCGCTGGAAGAAGTCGCGGTTGCTCTCAAACAGCTCTACGGGCGCGACACTGGCATCGTGCTGCGGGAGCTGCAGAACGTCGCGGCCGTTGTGGCAGCCGCGGCTGCACGCACGATTCCTCTGAACAAGGCGATCGTGGGTGAGCATGTGTTCACCCACGAATCCGGCATTCATGTCCATGGCTTAATGAAAGATCAACGCACTTATCAGTCGCTCGACCCGCATTTGCTTGGTCGCTCCAACCGTATTGTGATCGGCAAGCATTCCGGGCTGTCGTCGATCACCACGTTGCTTGACGAATTGCAGCTCGCCGCCAGCGCCGAGGAGGCAAGACAGATCCTGTTGCGGGTGCGGAAACATGCCATCGAGCACAAGCGACCTGTCGCGTGCGAGACGGTGGTGGCGATCTGGCGCGACGTCTGCGAGCGCTTGTTGATCAATGGTGCGTGAGGCGGCCATGGTCCGGCATTATTACAGCCGTTCACTTCGAAACCGCCGGCGTACCACGGCAGCCCTCGCTGATCCACGACGACATAGGCCTGAAGGCCATATGCAGCGCCGCCTGCGCGAAGCAGCGTCGCAAGGAGATGACCAGCCGGTGTCGGGGGTCCCGACCACAGGTCGGCGATCTAACCCAAAGGAGATAATTCGATGAGCAACACACAGGCGGCAATCGGCATCCTGGATCGACTCAACAAGGCCTCCTCGGCCGAAGATTTTTTCGCGCTGCTTGGCGTCGATTACGACCCCAAGATCGTCAATGTCGCGCGCCTGCATATCTTAAAGCGCATGGGACAATATCTCGCCAAGGAAGTATTCGAAGATGGCGCGGAGGCAGAGGTCACGGCGCGCTGCAAGGCGGTGCTGGAGCAGGCTTATGCCGACTTCGTGGCGTCCTCGCCGATCGACCAGCGGGTGTTCAAGGTCTTGAAGGATGCGGTCGCGGAGCCCAAGAAACCGGCCGCCTTCGTGCCGTTGAGCTCGCTGAAATAGCCTCACAACCAGTTCAGATCTGCCGCAAGCCATGTCGATGCAGCGCGTTGTGCCATATTCCTCCTCAACTCTGTACAGCAATGCCCGAAGCGGCGCTGTCGCATTCGCGACGTATGTCGGAATTGTAGGATCGGCGATGCTAACGCCCGGTCTTTGTCAACTTTCTTAAGTCGTTGAATGGACGGCTGATTTTTGATGTCCCCAACTGGTACGACACTTGCTGTTCTCCGGCCAAGTCCGTCATTGGCGCCGACTGCAGAATTGTTGCTGTCCGAGATGAGATTTGGAGCAGGACCAATCATGTTGCCGTTACTGATCGCCGCTCGCACTGGCATCATCTTATGGCTCACGCTTGCGTTGATGCCCTTCGAGTTGCTTTTGGACGCCGTTGAGGCTGGGATTGACCGGGAGATGGCCGCCAATGGGTAACTCGCGTTCCACGTTACCTCTGGAGAAGGCATGCACAGTATCGTTTGCAGCAAACAGGTTCTCCATTCCGCGCAGATTTGCGTCAATCCCCTGACCAACACCATCGTGGGTCAGGGGAACCGAACAACCGATACGCCTTGTTCACGCTCGATGCGGCGCTCCAATTGCGTGACGAGTTCGACGGCGAGATCACCGCACTCACCACGGCGGACGCGGAGCGCCGCGCCGAACGCGGCGTGCAGATGTTGCGCGCAAAGCTGCTGGTCAACCATGGCGGAAGCAGCCAGCCAGATTTGCCGCGCCGTGATGAGGGACGCCCTGCGCGCGGCGCTGGGGTCGGTTGCAAAATGGAGCGCGGAGGAGGCCGGCGTCGAGGAGCCTCGAAATGCGCCGTGCCCGGCTCGCCGACCGTCGTCAAGCGGGCCTTTGCGCCGTCGCCACGTGCCGAGAAGGCGGGGCTGGTGGAAACCGCCAAGCAGCCGACGGAGGTGCTGATGAAAGCCGTCTTGAAGGGTCAACCCAAGCTAGTGACCGATCTTATGGCGCAGGCGCGCAGGTTCTGAGGGGAATTCAAAGCTATGAGCAACGTCACCAAAACTCCCACGCCGGCCGCGGGCGGCCGCGCAGGAATCAAAAAAGAACTGCCCGAGCACTTTAAGGCCTACAAGCACATCTGGGTCTTCGTCGAGCAGGAGCGCGGCCAGGTGCATCCCGTCTCTTGGGAACTCATGGGTGCGGGCCGCAAGCTTGCCGACAAGCTGAAGGTTGATCTCGCCGCGGTCGTCATCGGCCCGGAGGCCGAGGCCACGCGCAACGCCGCGCTCGAATCCTTTTGCTACGGCGCCGACCTAACCTATCTCGTGACCGAGAATGTGCTGTCGGAGTATCGTAACGAGTCCTACACCAAGGCGCTGACCGATCTCGTCAACACTTACAAACCAGAGATCCTGCTGTTAGGCGCCACCACGCTCGGTCGCGATCTTGCAGGCTCGGTAGCTACCACACTACTGACGGGTCTCACGGCCGACTGCACCGAGCTCGACGTCGACGCGGATGGTTCGCTTGCGGCCACGCGTCCGACCTTTGGCGGATCGCTGCTTTGTACGATCTACACCTTGAATTACCGGCCGCAGATGGCAACCGTCCGCCCGCGCGTGATGCCGATGCCAGAGCGTGTATCGCGCGATGCCGCCCGCATTATCGTCCATCCGCTCCGCCTGCTCGAAGAAGACATCGTCACCAAAGTGCTGTCTTTTGTGCCCGACCGTGATTCGGCCAAATCCAATCTCGCTTATGCCGACGTCGTCGTCGCCGGCGGGCTGGGGTTGGGCTCGCCGGAGAGTTTCCAGCTGGTACGGCAGCTCGCCGCCGTGCTCGGCGCCGAATATGGCTGTTCGCGTCCGCTGGTACAAAAGGGCTGGGTCACCTCCGACCGGCAGATCGGGCAGACGGGCAAGACCATCCGGCCAAAGCTCTATATCGCCGCGGGCATTTCTGGCGCGATCCAGCATCGGGTCGGCGTGGAGGGCGCCGATCTGATCGTCGCCATCAATACCGATAAGAACGCGCCAATCTTTGACTTTGCCCATATCGGCGTCGTCAATGACGCTATGCACTTATTACCGGCGCTGACGGCCGCATTTCGTGCACGGCTTTCACCGCATTCGCGCGACCGGATCGCGAGCTAAGGAGGTTGTTGTGATCGAGGAGAAGTTCGATGCAATCGTGGTCGGCGCCGGCATGTCGGGCAACGCGGCGGCGCTAACTATGGCTAAACGCGGCATGAAGGTGCTGCAGCTGGAGCGCGGTGAATATGCCGGATCGAAGAATGTCCAGGGCGCAATCCTCTATGCCGACATGCTCGAAAAGCTGATCCCGGACTTCCGCGATGACGCGCCGCTCGAACGTCATCTCGTCGAGCAACGGTTCTGGATAATGGACGATCGCTCCCATTTCGGCGTGCACTACCGCTCCGAAGACTTCAACGAGGAGCGGCCGAACCGGTACACGATCATCCGCGCGCAGTTCGATAAATGGTTCTCCTCGAAAGTGCGCGAGGCCGGCGCGACCGTGCTGTGCGAGACCACGGTCACTGAGCTCGCGCGGGACGCCCATGGGAAAGTCATCGGTGTTCGTACTGATCGCCGCGAGGGCGAAATCCACGCAGATGTCGTGGTGCTGGCCGAAGGCGTGAATGGCCTTCTCGGTACGCGTGCGCGCCTGCGCGAGAGGCCCAAGCCCGACAAGGTGGCACTCGCGGTTAAGGAAATGCACTTTTTGCCGCGTGAGACCATCGAGGCCCATTTCAATCTCAAGGGCGACGAAGGCCTCGTTGTCGAAGCGGCCGGCACCATTTCCCGTGGCATGACCGGAATGGGCTTCATCTATGCCAATAAGGAGTGCATCTCGATCGGCATCGGCTGTATCGTCGCCGACTTTCAGCGCACCGGAGAGACGCCATATGGGCTGCTCGACCGCTTCAAGCGTCACCCGTCCGTTGCGCCCCTGATCGAGGGCTCGGAGGTCAAGGAATATTCCGCGCACCTCATTCCTGAAGGCGGCTACAAGGCGATCCCACAGCTCTATGGCGATGGCTGGGTGGTGGTCGGCGATGCGGCGCAGCTCAACAACGCCATTCATCGCGAGGGCTCTAACCTCGCGATGACTTCGGGCCGCATCGCGGCGGAAGCGATCGTCCAGGTGAAATCGCACCGCCAACCTATGACCGCGGCAAATCTGTCAGTCTACAAGAAGATGCTGGACGACTCCTTCGTGATTAAGGATCTCAAGAAGCACAAGGATATGCCGATGCTGATGCATACCAACTCGCAAAACTTTTTTCTCACGTATCCGCAGCTCGTCTCCAGGGCGATGCAGAACTATGTACGCGTCGACGGTACGCCGAAGGCTGAGAAAGAGAAGGTGACATTAAAATCCTTTGTCAACGCGCGGTCCTGGACCGGTCTATTTGGCGATGCATTCCGCATCGCCCGTGCCTGGCGCTAACCAGTCAAAATCGAAGAAGGAAGCTGAAATATGAATGTCGAGACATCAGTGCGCGTCGAGGACAAGCTGTTCTACAACCGCTATCTCGTCGACGTCGGTCGTCCCCACATCAAGGTGCGCGCACACACGAAGCCATCCCCGCAGCTGCTTGCACTTTTAAAGGTCTGCCCGGCGCGCTGCTATGAGCTCAACGATAAGGGGCAGGTCGATGTCACCGTCGACGGCTGCATCGAGTGCGGCACCTGCCGCGTTATCGGCGAGCCCACCGGCGACATCGAATGGAGCTATCCGCGTGGCGGATACGGTGTGTTGTTCAAGTTCGGATGAGAGCTGCACGGCAGGCGCAGTGTGATCGCCCTTTTATTGAGACGATCTCACGGCAGATGCATGTCTCCGCGCCCTGCTTGTGCGGAGAGGCCGTATCAAATGGCGGTAGCTGGAGACGTGCCCGGCGCACGGAAGGGTCGCGGGAGCTTTGCCTCGCAATCAGATTTTCCAGCTGTTTGACAAGCTGTCGAGCGTTGAACCATGTACCTGCGTCATCGAACCGAGGTGGTGGCAGCGCAGCGCCGCTGGAAACGATGGTTTCACCGCTGCGTGCCTTTGGTCTCGTCAACGACTTTTTGACCGACGGAGCTCTCCTCCCGAAGCGGCTTTCGACCGAACGCAGATAACCAACGCGGCACGAAGGCAAGAGCGCTGGAAGAGGTTGAGGTCTGCGGCATCTTCATCTTCATTGCCGAGTTGGCTTGCCAGACCGCTAGCGAACTGCGCGTTGGCCTCGCGCGCGGGAGTTTTCCTGGCTCGGCAAGACCGAAAGGGCCTGATCGACGGCAGCACGCTTTCCAAGGTGCAAAGGCACCTTGGCAGCGATGGGCGATCCCTCACGATCGATCTTTAGTTAGCGCCACAGAGCAATGATAAATATCTCTGCGGGACTCTTGGGAAGTCTCATTGTTCTAGGCCACGGTCTGCGAACAGACGGTGCATGACCTCGCGTTTGATCTCGCCAGCGATCTCGTTTCGAACCTGGGCTCCGAGCACCCGCTCGGCATCCGCGTCGCCTAGCAGACCATGCTCGGCCAGTCGCTGATCCAGGCGGCCTTGAAACTCTTCGCCCATGGCTTCGACCAGCCGGTCTTGCATCGCTGCATGTTCGTCCGGAGCGATGCGCCTCAGCACCGTCTCCCAGGGTTGCCAGCGGGTTGCCATGTAGTCGCTGAACTGGTTCGCTTCCCGCTCCCGGACCAGGTCCAGCGCCTGCGCCGCATCATCCTCGCTTACGTGAGAGACCGCCAGGAAGCGCATGTCAGGGGCGACGTGACTGAGCTCCAGCGGCTCCCGCAGCAGATGTTGATAGGCCAGGTAGACTTCGATGTCGTCTGCGTTCGGGTCGTCGCTGACGAGCGAGTTGACCCTGTCGCGCGCGATCTCGTCCAGCGCCTCCAAGCGAAACGCAATACGGCCGCGCTGGATCAGTTCGCCAAGGCGGTCGTCATATACCCCGTCCTCGACGTCTGCGTTGAGGCGCGCGGTCTGCATACCGTTCCAGTGCAAGGTAACACGATCCTCGCAGCTCGCGTTGGCCTCGGAAGCTTGTGCAAAAAACTGCTCGCGCAATCTCGGGTCGGCCGCCGCCTGCCGCAGATCATCAGCCACTGCGTGCCGAAACTCGTCATTGCCGTAGTTCACGGTCCCTCGTAGTCTCTCTAGGAACCCTGCGTAGTGCTGGGCGCCTGGCTCATCCCCAAAGTGCTGCCATTCGGCCAGCGCCGCCGGGTCGTCTCCGAGCCAGTGCGCGGCAGCCTCATATAGAGATTGCTGCGCAAGCTGCGGTGGCGCTTCAGCCGCCGCCAGATTAGCGAGGACGTCGTCCGGCAGCGGGTTATCCCCGAACTCGAGGTTCTCCAGATGCGGGTAGCTAAGACTCGGTAGAAGACCCTCAAGAAGACCCTCAGGCAGGCTGGTCAGCCGGTTACCGCTGAGATTGAGCGATTGGAGCGTGCTCGGAAGGGGGGCGGGGAGGTTAGCCAATTGATTGCTGCTGACATCGAGTTCAATGAGCCCCGATGGGAGGGACTGGGGGAGGTCGGTCAGCTGATTGCCATTAACCGCGAGCGAGGTGAGCCTGCTCGGGAGAGCGTCGGGCAGGCTCATTAGTCGGTTGTCGTTTGCGTTCAGGATCTCGAGCCGAGCCGGAAGGTTGGCCGGCAGACTGATCAAGCTGTTATCGGCCACTTCCAGCCGAGAGAGGGTCGCCGGAAGAGCGTCTGGCAAACTGGTCAACCGGTTATGGCTAATGAGAAGATGCTGGAGACCGGGTGGGAGCCTAGCGGGCAGGCTGCTTAGCTCGTTGTGCCTGGCGCGCAGTTCCAGCAACCTTGGCGGCAGGGCGGCGGGCAAAGCGGTCAGGGAGAGGGATGACAAATCTACCGAATGCGAGCCCGTGTTGTCCGATACCCTAATTCGTGTGCGCCCCTGTTGCCGATTCTCCGTTTCGCCCTGCCCCTCTTCGGCAACCCAGTCTTCCAGGATCTGCGCGCGGGCGGAGGCTGGGGTCCGATATCCTGTCAAGACTTCGACCCAATCCGCCAGGGCTCGGCTGAGGCCGCCGAGGTGGCCTTCCTGCTCCCCCTCTTCAGAAGGGGCCGAGGAAGAACCTGCACTCCACTGTGCCTGTCCTGTGTTCATCAATTTCTCCGTCGTCAGAACAAGAATACACCCCCCGCTTCTTAAGGTCGCGAAGCAGTGGCTGCGCAGCGCAATGGTCATTCGAGAGCCTGTGCACGTGCGCTGCGGCTCCCGACGACACGAGCCGGTACAGGTTCACACGAGCCCAACCGCGGCAAATGGATCGATACTGCTGCGAGCTTTCTGCCATCTCGTGACCAGAAAAGTCCGGAGGACCCTCACTGCACTTAGCAGGCCTACCTGTCGATCAGCTGACGAGTGTCGCTGCAGAACACCCCAGGTGGTCCGGTTTGCCACCAGCGGCCAAGCAAGTCCAGCTTGCGGGTGAACCGGTCAAGCTTCGCAACAGCTTGGCACCGATTGCCTTGACATGTGAGAGGGCCGTCGCGAACTTGGGGCTTTCGGCGCGCTTGACGCTCTTCGTTTTCACGTACTCGGCCGAAAAGGCTCCACTGCCCGCCGTTGAGATAACGCACCACCGCCGCGCTGGGGTTCTATGCCTAAGCCGCTCCTGCGTTGGTAGGCTCGACAACTCGCGTTCGGGGCCGTCATCAGAAAGCGTAAACGAGGTGATGGTGCCGCGGTCGCGCTTGAACTCGGTCCCGATGCCAGCGCAGGCACAGAGCGGCCGATCCTCGTTTAGCGCGAACCAGACGACATCCTTCTTCGTTTCGGGGTTCGTATGGGGCGCATTCGGCAAAGCCGTTGAAGGGCACGAGGCATCGGTTGTCCAGCTTGAGCCTCACGCGCCAGTGTGGCGAAGACGTATTCCGGAAGTTGCTCACTGGCGGGCCGCCGGTCTGGGCGGCTCAAGCCGCAACGGGTCGGAGATGTGGACGAAAGAGCGCTAACGCCTAAAAACTGCGTACGCACGCGTCAAATGAAGGCTTTTCGATTGCGTCTTGTGGCACGCTCCCTTTTTTAACACGTCGTCCCCTGCATACGATCGGCAGCATCGATTCCAAGCGTCGCCCACACAAAAAGGACCAAAAATGAAGAATGAGAAGAAGCCGGGAAGTGATCAGGGCACGGATTTCGTCGAATTCACGATGATCGTGAACGGTCAGCCTGTCGTCATTAAGGCCGTAGAGCAGCAGCCGCTGCATGTGGTGCGCCAAAAGGCGCTGGAGGAGACCAAGAACCTGGCTCAGCCGCCCGAGAATTGGGAGATCAAGAACGAAGCGGGCGAGCTGTTGGATCCGGACAAGAAGGTAGGCGAGTTTGGATTTGGCAAGGAAGTGACGCTGTTCCTGAGTCTCAAGGCTGGCGTGGCCGGTGGCTGATCTCCAAACTGTCGATCCCGAGGTCTCGCGCGTAAAGTTCGAGCGGGAGCTTGCAAACTATCGGAGCATGGAATCGGCCTATCGCAAGAGGGGCTGGATCCTGCTTGACGCAGAGTTTCCGGAGATCTTCGTGGTTTTCGCGGCGACTAAGCCGAGACCGCCTCCGATCGTCGCTGCCATCGTGCTGAATTTTACGGATTATGATCTGCGGCCGCCCTCCGTCAGGTTCGTGGACCCTTTCACGCGCGAACCGATACCCGCCAAATTGCTCCAGGTGCAAATGCTTCGCCGTGCGGCAATCCCCGGCGCAACTCCCGAAACCATTCTGGCGCTCGCCCAGCAGGGCGGGGTGCAAGTGACAAACATGATTCAGTACAACAGCCCTGATGATCGGCCATTTATTTGTCTTCCCGGCATTCGCGAATACCACGACAATCCCGCTCACACGGGTGATTCATGGCTGATGCATCGAAGCTCTGGCGAAGGATCCTTAGCTTTTATCCTCGAAAAGATCTGGCACCACGGGGTGTCACCGATCGAGCATTACCAGGTGCAGGTCCAGATCCCGGCGGTGAACGTGCTGCCGTCATTGCTGGCCGTACCGGAATGAATCAAATCGCGGACGTTACGTCCCTCTCGGTACCGCGTGGCTGCGTGGACGAACTCCATGCCCATTTGCGGAAAGTGGGGCGTGAAGGGCATGAAGGTCTCGGCCTTTGGGTAGGCCGTCAGACGGCGCACCATTTTCAGGTACATAGGACTCTCATTCCTGCCCAGCGCCACATACGTACTGCCGACGGGGTGTGCGTTGTGACAGGAGCTGAAGAGCTGCATCGCATAAATGTGTGGCTGTACCGGGAGAAGCTTGCGCTCATTGCCCAGATACACAGTCATCCGGGCCGAGCGTATCATTCCAGCACGGACGACGAGTACGCGATTGCCACGACGGTGGGGTGCTTGTCTTTGGTCGTGCCGGACTTCGCGCGAGTGCCTTTCGATCTCAAGAACGTAGCATCGTACCGGCTTGACGGGGCTGGAGTGTGGCGCCCCCTGTCGGTTGGCCAGGTTACGCGGATGATTTTAATCAAGGATTGAACGATGGCCATGGCCAACTTCATGGACCGTGCGGCGTCGGCGGCGTCGCGGGTGCTGACTAATTTCAAGAGGTCGGCGTTCGAGGACAGGCTTGCCGCGCAAGTGATTGGGGTGTCTTTCGACGGCGCAGCCGTGCAGTCGCCGGAAGGCAGGGCCAGCCTGGATATGATCGTCAGGCTGTCGTCGCGCCTTTATCCGACGATCGCGCTGCGGCCGCTCGATGCAAAGGCGAAGGATCATGTTCCAATCCTGGAGTTCCTGGCGAAGTCCATAAATCCTGAGATCGAGCTCGCCAAGACCAGGAAGGCCGTCACGGTTTCCGTGGTCGTGGGAAGCAGTGCGTCACGCACTAACTGTCCGACCTTCTTCATCGGCTCGGAGGGATGGAGAGCCAAGCTTTCGAGCCGTGGTCTGGTTGGCTCCGGCAAGTCAATGAATCCCTTTGGCGCGGGAGCTGCGTCATGCTTCGCCGCAGCCAACGTCTTTCGGACGGTATTTGCCGACCAGCTGGAGCGGGGAGACGCTGACGAACTTATCGATTTCTCAATGCTGACCTACGCCCAGGGTACCCGTGACTCCGATCAGGGTTTGGAAGGAACGGATATCGGCGAGACTCACCTTGTCGGGCTCGGCGCGATCGGCAATGGCGCGATTTGGGCTTTGGCTCGCACGGCGAGCCTTAAGGGATCGCTCCGTCTGGTGGACGACGAAGACGTCGACCTCTCGAATCTGCAGCGCTACGTGCTGGCCGGCCAATGCGATGTTGGCTCACCAAAAGTGGATCTGGCGCGTGCCGCGCTCGCTGACACGGCGCTGGAAGTGTCGGCGCATCGTGCCAAATGGGACGGCTATGTGAGCAACCGTAAGGATTGGATGTTCGAAAGAGTCGCTGTCGCATTGGACAACGCTCCGGACCGCATCGCTGTGCAGGGGGCGTTGCCGAAATGGATCGTAAACGCCTGGACACAGGAGCTTGATCTTGGAGTGTCGCGCCATGGCTTTGATGACGGCCGAGCATGTCTGGCCTGCCTTTACTTGCCTCACGAGAAGATAAAGGACGAGGACGAGAAGATGGCTGAGGAGCTGAAGATGCCGGAGGCGCAACAGGAGATCCGGGAACTTCTTCAGACGAACAGGGCGGTGGATGTAGGTTTCGTCGAGCGTGTCGCCAAGGCCTTCGACATCTCGTCTGAAGCCCTTAAAGAATTTGTCGGCCAGTCCGTCCGATCGTTTCACCAGCGGGCAATCTGCGGGGGGATTGTCATGCGCCTGACCGACGGAGCGCAGCCTGTGAGAGCCGTTGTGCCGATGTCGTTTCAGTCGGCTCTCGCTGGCATAATGTTGGCGGCGGATCTCGTGAAGCACGCTTCCGGGCTTCTGGACCTGCGGACCACAAGCACACGAATTAACCTGCTTCGTCCACTCGCGTCGCATCTTCACGATCCCAAGGCGAAAGATACGTCGGGACGGTGCATCTGCGCGGACGAAGATTTCTTAGCTGCATACCGACGAAAGTACCCAAGCTGCAGAGCTCGTTAACTTCGATCTGAAAGGCCGCGCCTCACGGTAGACGCCGCGAACGTGCGCTCCAGCCGGACGCGCTATTTTCATTTGGAGAGGGCTGCCAAGCTATTGAAATTGCCGAGGGGGGCCCGCCTTTTTCCAAATGCGCCTTGAGTTGTTGGACTATCAACCCAATTTGGATTCCAGAACACCCTCGACAAGAGCGCGGAGGGGTGGATCACTCCACCGCCTGGGTTACGCCCATTCCGGCCGCCTCAATCGCAACTGCAACCGACTGCACGATCGCGGCAAAGCGGACCGCGGTTTGGATGGCCGCCGAGCTGACGCCGGCTTCCCGCAGCGCCTTCTCATGGGCGTCCATGCAGGCGCCGCAGCCGTTGATCGCGCTTACCGCCAGCGACCACAGCTCGAAATCGTCTCTGTCCACGCCGGGATTGCCGATCACGTTCATGCGCAGCCGCGCCGGCATCGTCTTGTATTCCGGATTGGAGGCGAGGTGAACGAAGCGGTAGTAGACGTTGTTCATCGCCATCATGGAGGCGGCGGATTTCGCCGCCGCGACCGCGGCCGGCGTCATCACAACGGCCGCAGCAGATTCCATAGCTGCGATCACCACGGGATTGCGGGCCGCAATCGCGGTGGCGAGCAACAGCCCGTATTTGCTATGCGGTGATAGCGTCTCATCCGACATCATCGACGCCAAGTTGAGTCTCACGTCCTTGGCGAAATCGGGAATTTGGTCCTTTAGCTGTTCAATCGACATGATGCCTCAAGCAACTTTCAGGGTTTCGCCGCCGATCTCACGGTTACAGGCGCAGAGTTCGTCGGTCTGTAGCGCGTCCAGCACGCGCAGCGTGTCCTTCGGGCTGCGGCCGACATTTAGATTGGTCGCGTAAACGTGCTGGATCGTATTGTCGGGGTCGACGACGAATGTGTAGCGATAGGCGACGCCGTCGGGCGAACGCACATCAAGGCCATCGACCAGCCCGCCCTTAGTGTCGGCAAACTGCCAGATTGGCAGATGTTGCAGGTCCTTGTGCGAGCGCCGCCAAGCGAGTTTGCAGAACTCGTTGTCGGTCGAACCGCCTAGCACGACCGCATCGCGGTCGGCGAAATCCTTCGATAGCCGCGCAAACTCCGCGATCTCGGTTGGGCAGACGAAGGTGAAATCCTTGGGGTAGAAGAAGATGACTTTCCATTTTCCAGGAAAGCTGTTTTCCGTCAGCGTCTCGAACGCGCTCTGCCCGTTTTCCTCGTGCAGATGAAAACCGGGCTTCACGCCTGTGATTTCGAACGACGGCAACTTACTTCCAATTCCAAGCATATTGTCCTCACAAGATTGCTTCGCGCGGAAACCGATGATTCCGGCCTCAGGCGAAGCAAGCGATATGCCAGGTAATCTCGCGATTCAACTGGCGGAAATGCAACAATCGGATGCTCGTCATGGAGGCAACTCAACAGCATGGTTTCGATTGAATGGTCCTGCCGTCCTGCTTCAATAACTGAGCATGTTGCCGTGCTCGACCGGTTGCGCGCCTCTGAACGATTAGCCCAACTGCTCGGGTGTGCTATAATGCCAAAAGAATGCGCTTAATTAAGACGAACTCAGCGCGCGCGGCAATGTTCCGCCAAGCCACTGGTCGCCCTCACGACGCGCACGCGTGATGTGAGGTGGAGCGGGAGCTGGGACTGACCTTGTTTTGATCGATGCCGAATCGGGGCTAGTAGCCGAGCGAGCTCGAGCCAGATTCGTTGACCAGGATCAAAGGCAGCGTAGACGCTTTTAGGCATAAGGAGTGATCTGGAAGAATTGGGAGGCACGGATGTCAGCAACTGAAATCGCGACACGTCATTTTTCCGCCGCCATTGCGGAGGCGGAGGGCGCAGGTCTTGGGACTGACAGCGTTTGCCGCGCGCTGCTTAGTTGTGTGGTCACGAAATATCTCGAGATCCGGCCAGTCGACGACGTTCAGTCGGAGCTGCGCTTCGTCGCCGATAATTGCGATCCAGCGACGGATTTCATGTTCATGCGGCCGTAGCGCGGCTGCGCTCTCTCTTCATCATTGCGGGGAGCGGAGCGACGAACTAGTCTATTCTCTCCTTCTGCCGCACGATGGATTGCTTCGCTGCATCAGCGGCTCGCTTTCTGGGAGGTCAAGGCTCGCTCATGGCCCTCGTGTGAGAAGAGACTTCACGTTCAACGCGAGCACAGAGGTCTATGTCAAGCGCGCCAAGCCCTCCTGTAACATCGCGTCTGTCATTGGCGATGTAACGGCGATCCGGACGGCTTTGGGGAATTGAGTTATCGGCGCTCTCCCCGAGGACAGCAAACATTTCGGCAGCGGGAATTGAACAATAAGCCTCGCTGCTATTCCGACGCATGCGCGGGCCGAAATGTTCGACGGTAATTTCGATGCCGTAGGAGAGACGTACGCCGGCGGGGTCGAAGGCGGTGCCCCAAACTGTTGCAACACAGCGTCCATCAGCAACTCTTTAACTACCTCATCGGCGTTGAATTCGCGGCCACGGGCCCTGGCGCGTCGCTGCATTCGCCAAGATCGAGGCCGCCGCGGACGTTCTCGGGTCAAAATTGTGGATGTCCTCCCGCCGTGATGAAGCTGTCGGATCTGATGATCAGTAAATAGCCGCTAACGGGATGGAATGCGCCTGGATGCGCGGAGGCGCAGGGCGATGTCCGCCACCGTCCCTCCACGATCTGTCGCTAGCACAGCAGCGTCGTGCCGACATCTCCGGTGAAAGTCCGCCAGGCGGCATGGTATTTTTCGGGAACAGCGGTGAGGAGCGGCACGCCAGCAATGATCGCATCAGCAAATTCCTCGCAGGCCCTGGCCGGACGCCTCCTTCCTGGAGAAACGTCGAGCGCTAGCATGGTTTCGTGCCGTTTGCGCCCTTGAAGTTTCGCTGGACGATGCCGCCGACGCGCACGCCTTGCCGCGCGAGATGCTGGGTGAAGTCGCCGAGCAGTCTATCCGCGTCTTGTTCCGGCCTGTAGAGGATTGCCGCGACGCGCTTGGGATCGATCTCGGCAAGGTTGGCGATCATAGGCTTAATCCTCTTGGCTCGTTTCACACAGCGGCGCCTGCCTGTCCAGTATCTACTGCTGGCGTAGATGGCGCGATGCCCTAGGGTTCAGAGGTCGTGAAACCAGCGAGACGACCTTTGACCTGGGCGAATACGTCAATTCCATAGTTGAGCCTTAGCGTATAGGTAGCGGCGCATCATGCGCGCCGTGCTGGAGGTCGCCGCCACACCTTTGGCCCGTACACTGAACTGCGCATCGATCGCAAAGCTAGCAAGCCTATCGCTGAAGGGATTTCAATCCTCTCTGGTGTGGCTGTCCTCACGTGCTTTCCTTGCGATGCGCTTCTCGATCAACGCTGCGGCGAAGATTACCGCAAGCCCGAACGTCACCATGCCGACGGCAAGCCAGCTTGGCCACGGAGGCGTTCGGAAGCGGCTGCACCACAAAGGACAGCCCGTACAAAACCGATCCGACCACAAGCCCTGCAAAGGTGAAGGGGAGGGTGCGTCCGTCCCAGAAAGACGCGAGAATCCCGCGTTCGGCTGCGTCGACTCACAGGTGCCGAGCTCTTTCACAGCGTGCTCCGCGGCTGCGCCGTAAAGCGCCGCCGCCGGATTGTAGATCGACAGTGTGGCGAAGGTCTCCGCGTCGTTCACAAACTTCTGAGTCGAACTCCACAGCACGAGGTTGCCGATCGGACAGGTGAAGCGGCTTTGCGGAACCACGACACGGTTCTCGACCAGTTTGCTCGGGCGGGCATCGTCGGCCGAGAGAAGCACCTCAAACGGCGCCCCTTGCGTGATCTGCCCGTAAAACTGTCCGCTCGCGCCAAAGCTCAACGGGGCCTCGTCTGGTCTTCTGCTTAAACGACGCTGCATCTCCTTGCCCGGCATGGTGAAGTTCGCAGCGACCGCCACATCGATCTCTGCCGCTTCTGCATTTCCGACCACAAGCAGCGCCAGAATTGAATTGATCAGGATCAATCGGGTAAGCGTCATCGGGAATTCCTGGGACGGGGCCGCTGCGATGGGCTTGGCCATCGCGGCTCTTTAGCTCCTCATCCCAGCAATCCGCGTGCCGTTCAGGAAAATGGTGCGCGGCCTTGGTTGACGACAGTAAAACGCGCATAGCTGCCAGCGTGCCCTGTCGAATAGCTGGGTCGGCTTGTCGTGCTTCCGATATCGGCGTCTTCACGCGTGGTACGACAAGAGTGGAGGCTTAAGATGATGCCGCTCGCCTCTCGTGCCGAGCTTCTCGTTGCACGCCGCGGCGCTTGCCTGTCCAGGTTCTGCTGTTGGCGTGGAAGCTGACATGGTTTGCGGTGGCGGTTCAGAGGCCGAGAGTAGCGAGATGTGCTTGAGCTGGGCGAATACGTCCATTCCATCCTTGAGCCCTAGCGAATCAAAGGAGAAACGCGTGATGCGCGCCATAATCTCCGCGCCCGAGCCCCCGGTGCCGAGCGCAAGAACCAGCGTGATCTCAGCCGTGCCGAGCGACAAACAGGCTCTGATGCGCGCCGGAAAGACGTTGAGGATGGAGCCCGCGCGCGGCGCTTCGCGCGCGACGCTGACGTCGCAGGCGGCGATGCGCAGCCGTTGGTGCACGCCGGGTGCAAGCGGCGGGGCCGGCACCAACAGGCGCGCACCGTTGAGGCGGAGAATAAGAAGCCCATAGCGCCCATCATAGCCGCTCACCACGGCATCAAGGCTGATGGCGGCTTCGTGGCTAGTCGCAAGCGGCAGCGTAGGATCGCTCTGCAAGACATGTAGCGGCCCAGCCGCGGTTACCATGCCGCGCTCCATCAAAACGAGATAATCGGCAAAGCGTTCGATCTCCGCCATGTCGTGGCCGATGTAGATCATCGGCAGCGCGAGCTTCTCGGGCAGGCGTTCGACGAACGGCAGAATCTCACGTTTGGCGCGGCTGTGGAGCGCAGCAAGCGGCTCGTCCATCACAAGCAGTCTGGGCTGAGACAACAGCGCGCGACCCATGGCGACGCGCTGCCGCTCCCCGCCGGAGAGATGCGAGGGAGAGCGGTCGAGCAGCGGCGCTAGGTCGAGCAGTTCGACCACCTCATCAAACGCGATCGGCATCGGTTTGGGTTTGGGCGCACCATAAAGCAAGTTGCGCCTGACCGACAAATGGGGAAAAAGGCTAGCGTCCTGAGACACATAGCCGATGGGACGCAGATGCGGTGGGCGGAAGGTAGTCTCGTCCTGCCATACCTCGCCATCGATGGCGCAGAAGCCGGCCGGCAAACGCTCGAGGCCGGCGATGCAGCGCGCCACCGCAGTCTTGCCGCAGCCTGGCGGGCCGAAAATCGCCGCCACGCCTTTGGCCGGTACGCTGAATTGCGTATCGAGTGGAAAGCTAGCGATACTGCCACTGAAGGCAATTTCAATCCGGCCCGGTGTGGCTGTCCTCACGTGCTCCTCCTTCTGCTGTATTTGTCAATCAAGGTTAAGGTGAGGACTACCGCAACGGCGAACATCACCATGGCGCCGGCAAGCCAGCTTGCTTCGCGCCAGCGCGATTGTTGGACAAAGTCGAAGAGAAAGGCCGACAGCACCTTGGTGCGCCCAGGAATGTTGCCGCCGATCATCAGCACGACGCCGAACGTGCCGATCGTATGCGCAAAGCCAAGCACGGCGGCTGTCAGAAGACCCGGTCGCGCCAGAGGCAGGGCGACCGTGAAGAAGGCATATAAGGGCGAGGCGCGCAGAGTGGCCGCGATCTCCAGCGGGCGGTCACCTATGGTAGCGAAGGCATTGCGGATGGGCTGCACCACCAAAGGCAGCGCGGACAAAGCCGATCCGACCACGAGCCCCGCAAAGGTGAAGGCCAGCGTGCGCCCGCCCCAGAGAGCGGCGAGAAGGCCGACCGGGCCGTTCGGGCCGAGCAGGGCGAGCAGATAAAAACCGAGTACTGTTGGCGGCAGCACCAGCGGCAGCGCGATGATCGTGGCCACCGCCTCAGTCCAAAGGCTCTTCGAGCGCGCTAGCCACCACGCGAGCGGCGTGCCAATGATCAGCAGGATCACGGTCGTCACGCTCGCGAGCTCGATCGTGAGCCCGAGCGACTGCCAGACTTCTGGTGAAAAGCCATCCATGCGCGTCAATTCAAGTATTCGAACACATTGTCATGCTCGCGTAATAATTGCGTAGGCTACCGGAACCTTTAGGCGCGCGTCGCTCGGTTATCGGCGTTAGTCTGCAATCGCAACACGTTCTGCAAGATCGGGTCACAAACTCATGCGGCACGAGCCAGCGCGAAACACTCTTGCTGTCTGCGAGTTGCGGAAGCGGGGCGGCGCTGAGCTCGGCATTGACCGTCTTGACGAATTGGTAGGCCTGCGTGATGGTTGCGCCCTCGACCAGCTTCGGTTGCATGCCCTCATAGGCGTCGATGGCCTTCATCGCTTCCACCGCAGCGCCATAGAGCGCCGCGGCGGAGTTGCAGATCTGTAATTTTAGGATAGATGCCGTTCTGAACGTGTCGAAGCCGTTCACGAACTTCGCCGTCCTGCTCCAGAGCACCAGGTTGCCGCCAGCGTAGGTGAGCCGGCCTTCACGTACAGCAAAACCATCCTCGACCAATTTCTTCGGGTGGGAATCGTCGGCCGTGAGAATCATTTGTCACGATCCGCGTTGCCTGATCTGGCTATAAAGCTGTCGGCTCGCGCCGAACACGGCCTTCTGTCCGGATTTCTGCTTGAAGGATGCGATGTCCCCGGCCGGCTCGGTGAACTCGGCGGCAACCGTGACATTGATGTTCGCCGACTGTTCACTTCCGAGCATAAGCGGCATCAGTGCCTTAATCGCGGTCGATCGAGCGCGGCTCATCGGGCAGTCCTGAGACGGGGCCGCTGCGAGCACTTTGGCAGCGGCGGGTTTGCGCCTGATCCCAGCAATCGGCGTGCCGCTCGCCGAATCTGGTGAGCGCCTCGCATGGCCGAGCGAAAATACGCGCAACTGCCTGCTTTTAAATGACGTTGCCGACCGTCGGACTTACGACATCGTCGTCTTGAACCGGACAAGGTGGCGCTCGTGTGATGTCGGTTGCCTCTCAACGCGCGGCGGCTAGAGTTTCGAGTTCGTATTGAGGAAGGAAAATCACAAGTTCGGAACGGCGGCCGCCGCGCTGGCGTCTCGATCCTGGTACAAGCTCGTTTATGTCCAGATGCTGATCGCAATCTTGATCAGTGTCCCCGTCCGCTGTTGTCGCCGTCTCGCATGGATGCCTCACGCACTTATCGCGACGCTCTCTCGGGCGCTTCGATGAGCCGCAAGGCCGATTGCTACGATAATGCCCCGATGGAGAGCTTCTTCCATACCCTGAAGACCGAGCTCGTTCATCATCCGCAACTACAACACTCGCGCCGAGGCCAGCGCGATATCTTCACCTTCATCGAGGGCTTCTACAACCGAACCCGGCTCCATTCCGCCATCGGATATATCGCCCCGATCGAGATGGAGGCCGTTGTCGCAAAACTGGCTGGTGGCGAGTTCATCACCAGAACGTCAAGCGTCACTCCGTCCACAATCGGCACGCTTCAACAAATCAACCGAACGGGCAAGGCACCAAACGCGGACAATTCAGGAGTGGTTCGCGTGTTGTCACAAGGCTTCAACGGGCTGGCGCAAGGCTTCAACGACAAGCTGGATTCTCTCATTGATCGCGTGAAGCGACTGGAGGGCACCACACGGCAAGTAAGCAATCAACGGCGGATGCCCGGATCTGACAAGAGGCCGCTTAATGGCGATGGGGCTCCGAAGTCAGGCGTTAGACTCGGAGCCTTCCGTCGCGGACGTTGACAACCTCGTCGTGTTCCTGTTATGTTCTTGTTCTGATCAATGGTTGCGACAGCGAATGTCTGCTACTTCCCTTCTGCAGTTCAGCATTGGGGCGGGGTGCTTATGGGTTTGCTTGATCAGGAGGTTCTGGATGGCATCACCATCCAGCGAATGATTTTTCACGTCGTCGGGCCAGCGAATGAAGATTTCCAGTTGATGGACGAAATTGATGCTTCGGGCTTCGAGCAGTTTTTTCTCGATCGCATCCGAGAAACTAACGTCGGCAACAGATTCTCTTTCATAGGTGCCGAGGCTGGCGTATGCCCTTCGTTGCGCAGCGTTTGGAAGGATGGCGCTAAGTTCGTTCAACGATCTAAGGAGCTCACGGAGCTATTTCAAAACGGTCACAAAGGCGCTCCGATGTCTTCTAGAGGAGCGTTCATAGTCGCGCAGCTTGGAGGCCTTTCAGTAGCTGCGTTTGCTCTAATAAAGTTCGACGACCAGAAGGTGTTGCGCTATCAGCAAGTCACGAACAAAGATGGACTGGTTCGCGCGAAGGTGACCGAAGTTGATAACACTTTCATCGAAGATCGAAAGGCAATGCAGAAATCTGCTCTGATCATCTTAAATTCCGACGGCGGTGACTTGGCCGTTTATGACAGGGCGAACAAACGAAACATCACCGAATACTTCAAAACCTTTTTGGGCGTGAAGCGGCTTTGGACACCAAGCGATGCGACGGAAAGGTTGATGAAAGCCTTCTCAGCGAGCGCCCTAGCCCACAAGCAATCCATGCCGGATGATGTGAAGCGAAACTGGCGCAGAAATCTTCACATAGCGACCCAGAGTCGCGAAAGTATCGAACCGGGTGAAGACCTGAACGTGTTCGGAGCGCAAGTTTTCGGCCCGTTCTGGGCAGACGAAGGTTTTCGGAAAGAGGTCGATCGCGCCCTGCATCGCAACCGAATCTCTGGAGAGGTAATCGAGATTGAAAGGTCCCTTATTAAGCCGCCGCAGGTCAGACGTCTTCGAACACGTGAAAATATCCTGATCGTATATCCCCAGCAGCTTGATGATGCGGGGTCTGCCGTTGTGAACGTCGAAAAAGGAACAGACGGCAGCGCCACGATTACGATCAAGACGCAAGGTATCATAGATGACGAACTCTCGGACGAAGGTATTGATGAACGGGCTGCGTCAGCACGCGGCCGGGCCGCTAAATGAAACCTGCGATATTTATCAGCAGATCATAAGCATAAGTGGTCTGCCGTTTTGGCAGTTACTGCAATCCATACGCGTCAACGCGGCGTCGCTGGGTGTAACGATCAGTCTGACAGACAGCGACCCGTCAGACGAACATGAATTGCTTGAGGACAAGATCGAAGACTTTGCTAACAGGACCTTTTCTATACGGATAGTGAAGGTACCTACCGCTGGCGTGTTGAAGTTCTTCACTGTAGATGGTTTTGAACATGCACTTATTTCGGAGCCGGAAAGATTTGAGCAAGTTAACTGCGTCCTGTTGGCCGAAGCTGAATTTGAGTGCGCTAGCGCTAACCTCATTGTGAAGCCGTGGCCGGATGAATACGTTGCCCAACCAAGGACGGTTGATGACCCAATTTCGCCGCGCCGGTTGGTGAACGACATCTCCGGTAAGGGTCTGACACCAATTTCCGTGGGCACTTGGATCACCGAAGAAAGTGGCTCTCCTTGGCTAAAAGAAAAGCTTCTCAACGCGGCTAGCCATCGCTTAGCGCTTTGCATTCCAGATGCGGTCTCTATCGATGTTGACGGCAACGTAGTTGCTCATTTGCGCAGCGGCAGAAAAGTAGCCGCTCGCGTTGATCCGGCCTCGCGGTGGAGCGATCAAGGCCTCATGTCTCTCCTCTCAGAAGTTTGTAGATGGATTTATCTGGATGGTCGCGATGCGGAGACCCGCCATAGCCTTCTTTCTGCCGAGCTAGTTCGGCTTTGGCCCACCGGTGCAGGCTGGCAGGAGGGGCTTTGGCATAGCTTAGCCGGAGGACTTGAGGCTGCGCGAACGGCTTACCGACTTCATGTGCAGTCGAAAGGCGTGGACGCGCTCAAATTGATGTCAGATCTACGTAAAGGCCTATCCGATGACGTGCGCGCTCTTTCGAACAATACTTCCTCCTTATCAGCTAGCCTTTGGCGCGACGCGGCAGTCGCATTTGGCGTGGTGGTTGTTAGGCTTGCAAACGCAACTGTCGGAAATTGGCTTCTGTGGATGGCCGCGGCATATCTAGCTGCGAGTTGCTTTTTTACCTGCGTCGCTGCGTCGAGCGCGGTAAGGGGCATCGAAGAGAATGAGAAGAGTTTTCGTTCCCGTCTATACGGACCATTGTTGCTCGACGAGGAATACGAAGAACTTGCCGCGAAGCATTATCGCACTGCTCTTAGTAGCTTTCGTTGGTATCGATTCTTTATAGTAGTAGCCTACCTAATCGCCGTAGGTGCGCTAATCTGGATAGCCTATGCCGGGACACGCTCTGTTGAGAGTTTCTCCATCTAGTCGCTCGATAAGGGAGAGGTGCGAGCTAAATTCGAGCGCAGACTCACTAAAGATTGCCCTTCTCTCGCGATCGTTTGGATGCCTCGAAATCGCGACGAAAGGTCTTGTTCTCGTAAATGACGCGCCAGCTCGCCGTAGAGTTATCTGTGGCGGTAATCCCTAATTGTATGGCTAAGGTTGGCGTTTCAAAATTCGTAAACCATCTTGACTGGCCACCTCGTATACCTGCCACAAAGTAGGCCGATTGCGCGTATATCGAATCGCCGAGCCTGTGAACTTGGTTCGCTTTCCCGTATTTTTCAGAAAGCAAGCTCACTAGCTCGCTATAACGAGCAACCACTGCGTTGCCTGTGGGGTCGTCAGAAAATGGTCGGCTAGTTATTAAAACACGCCAGAGCTTGTCGTTGAAGCCGAATGATAGCAAGGCAGCACTTTGGTCAGCTAATGCCTTCTCCATTTTTGTCGCGATATAGCTCTTGCCGAAATCCGTGCCCTCGAACTCGTTAAGTTCAATTCCTTTAGCTCGCACCTCCGAAAACGCGCTTCCCCAAGTAAGGCCAATTGGTCCGTCGGTTGTCTGTACTTGAGCAAACGCGGAGATAGACGACCACATCGAAATGCAGGCGACTAAAAATAATCTGGTCAAATTCATAGCGCTTCGCGATCCTTGACGATCTTTCCTGGTGGTTGTGTAGGTGTCTTCACATTGTCCGAAAGATTCGGAAGCGGGATGGGAATCCCATGCTTTGCAGAGTAAAATTTCAGCCGAAGTTGGGACACGCTGATTTCATCTGTTTCGGCCTTCATAAGAGCCACGGCCTGAAGAAGCCCTCCAGAATACCGTGCCGCTTCTTGTTTTGATGCATTAGCTTTCCTTTCTGCTTGTGAAAGGTCGTCAACAATCAGCTTTAGTTCTTGGTCGGAGGCTTCGTGAACAGGCTGACTGTCCAATCGATAATTCAAAGAAACTCGTCGAATGAAGGCTGTTCGCTTCTGATCAAGCATTGCCAGTGTGTTTCTTGTGATCGCCAGTCGGACTTCAATCAATGACTTGATCAGCCCCGATTCATATTTCGCGCTTTCCGTCTGGATTGCCGAAATCTCGGCGGAAAGGATAGCCCTATCTCGATCTATCTCCACCGTTGAAATCTGCGGGTCCTGAAGAATGACGGCGAGCAAGACACTCAGTATGACGATGACGACGATCGAAATTGTCAGCAGAAGTTTCTGCATTCCCGGCCTCCCGAAGTGGATAATTACGCAACTTATGGGAGTGTACAAGCAAAAAGCAACGAAGTTGCAATACCAAGCGCTATTTGACCTTTCGGGTGACTGCCCATGGATTGGTTGCCGCGTTGGTTTGGCGGCGCGCGCCTAAATTATTTCAGCTAAAATCTGTCCGTTGTGTACCTAATAGCGATACACCTTGCATGTTGACGGCTACAATCGCAAAAGTGCGGTCATGCCAGCGAGTAACTTCACTCGTATTTCGGAGATCTGCGGTGATAATTCGCAAAGAAGGTCCGCTTCCGCACCGGCCACGCGGCCGACGTTGTAAGCTTGCTGCCGAGTACGTCGGCGTCTCACTATTGCTCTGGGATAGGATGGTAGAGGACGGCAGCATGCCCAAGCCAAAACGCACCCACGGCCGAACTATCGGGACAAGATCTCGGTAGATCGGGCTTTTGACTTACTAGATGGTGGAAGCGCCACAACGAAAGCGGAGAGGAGATTTATGAGGTTGAGGCTGGCCCTCCTAATAATGAATGGCCAATCCTGACGCGGCGACTGCCTCTACTTCACGAGCGCGCACTGATCAATATGTACGAAGATCGCACGAGCCAATTCTTTTGCGCTGATGGATGCGGCCCCAAGACATATGCTCCGTTGGCAAATCTTGAGCTTACTGAGGTGGTCGGCGAAGTCAGACCGGGCAAGATGCCGTCCTGAGCTTGGCATTGAAAAGGGCAAATACCTCAAGGAGTGCGGCTAACGACGTTGCGCTATCAATCCGTCACCGGTCGAAATCATATCGATGATTGCGCTACCGTGAAGCTGGGTTTTGGGATGGCGAGTTCGGATGGCAGTGTCCTCTCAAGATCGAGAAATTCCCTTTCGCCGCTCCCGAGCTTGTCGCCCAACTCTCCCTTGAACGTTGCTCGCCAAAGTATCGGGCCGTCCGGAAGCGACGGAAATTCCGCGTCTAATTCCGGGTCAGACAGGCAGATCCACGTCCGCAGCATTTGGGAGCGTTGGTAGGCCCACTGGCCAGCCGTAGTGTCAGTCGTCTCAAGTTGTATCCACCAGCCACGGCGAGCGCTCTCGTAAACCGCTTTGGGCCAGCGGCTGTCAGTATCTTTCGCAACATAGAATGGCCGCCCGCGATCCTCTTCGAAGATGGATTGACCGTCGCGACGAACGACAAAAACGGCCATCTATAAATCCGCACGCGTGCTCATTGAAAGCGGGTGTCGCTTCTTCTGTAGGCTCTGCACTGCTGGCGCGGTGTTGGGTTCGAGAAAAGGCTTTCCGCTGGCGGCGAGCCAATCAGTTCGGCTTCACTCGGTAACCGTGAGGCCAGGCGGCATAAAGCTGGTTTGGACGCGAGAACCCTTATTTTTCTCTGTCCGTCCACGCCCGGTGCTCCCACATCGGCGCGGGCCAGCGCATAGGCGTGGTGCAGAATGTCCTCTCAATAGACCTTGTCGTAGAGCAGATAGAAGCGGAAGGCGGGCTCTGCCTTCGCCTTTTTCGCAGAAAGAGCCATGCCTCCTAATCTCAATAGTTAAGCGGGCTCATGGGTCGAGCGCATGAAAGCGGTACGGCGCCTTCCATGCGCTCCGCGTCCACATCCTCTTTCAGCATCGAGCGATTTCGGGCCCTCCGCGCGGCGATCGCTCACAAAGATGCTGCAGCTTGGGCGTTCGGGGTCCATATCTCAGAACCTGTTTGGATGCTGGCTTTCCGGCTTTCCGTAGGAAGCATACCCATCAAGCATGGTCACGAAGCAATTTTCTACCGCGATCTCTTACACGAAATGTCGCGGATGACGTGGTATGCGATACGGCATTAGCTTAACAATGCATCCTCATCGCAAGGGACGCGGTATGAAGCAGTTTCCGAAACGCTTCCGCATCCAGCCACGGCAGTACCAGGTGTGACCGACTTAGCATGATAAGGCTGTGCTGCAATGAAGTGCTTGCAGCAAAACGGCCTGATCAGGCAATTAGTCCCAATGAGCACGAATCAACGTTCCGCGGAGAGAAATTCTCTCGCCGCCTTGGATCGAAATCGGTGCGCACCAACTTCGGACGAACAGGCAAAAGCAATCGATTCCGGCTGGATGCAAGCTTACGTCGCTACAGGCGCGGCGCCCATCCTTCTGCGGAGCCGGCCTGCCAGACGAAGGCCGATGTACGCATCGTGAGATTGGGAATCTGGCTGGAGCCGTAACCCGTTATCGCATTGTCCAAAGCTGCTATGGGCTCCGCGTCTTCGCGGCGGCCCGAATTTTCGACGGTGCCGTCTCGGGCATCATCAGCATGGCGCAGAGCCCGGCCGCGGTAGCGACAAGCATGTACCAAGCGGGCGCCAGCGCGTTCCCAGTAACGTGGGTCAGCCAAGTGACGACAAGTTGAGCTGTGCCCCCGAAGGTCGCTATCGCAACGGCGTAGATTGTCGCGAAAGCGCCGCCGCGGACGCGCTTGGGCAAGCCTTCGGCCATACCGACATAGAAGGCGCTATACGGGATCGTTCCGATAAGGGTGAGCGCGCCGAGACCTCCGAGAAGCGCCATGGGGCTGCGGCTCTCTACGATCCACAAGAATACCGGATAGGTCATCAGCAGCGCGGCGATCTGCGGCCATATCATGATGGGCCGGCGTCCCGCCCGATCTGCGAGCCAACCGCCCAAGAGTGCGGCAGCAATGCCTATTGCATTGCTGACGACCGTGGTCGCAAAGGCGAGAGGCGCGGCAACTTGCAGGGTGTTCAGTGCATAAGTCGTCATATATTCCGTGACATAGGTGATAATCGTGCAGCTGGCCAAAATGATCAATCCCAAGCTCATCATGCGGCGGCTGGCACGCAATTTCCTTGCGGGATCAATGGCGAGGGCGGGCGCTTCAGGTCGGTGCAGCGTTTCGGGTAGGGACCTGCGCAACCAAAGTCCGACCGGCAGCGTACAGGCACCGAGCAGAAACGCGATCCGCCATCCGTACGCATCCAGCGACTCGCTTGTCATGGTGAGGGAGAGTATTTCTCCGACCAGCGCTCCGGCCGTTGCAGCTATTTGTTGGCTGGCAGGCTGAAACGAGACAGCAAGGCCCCGGCGTCCGGCCGGGGCCGCTTCCATCAGATAGGCGGTCGTCGGACCGACTTCGCCTCCCAGGGCGAAGCCCTGCACTAAACGCGCGAAAATCACCAACAACGGAGCGGCGATCCCTATCGTATCGTACGAGGGCATCACAGCAATCACGAGTATCGCGACACTCATCATGACAAAACTGGCGGTCATTGCGGGCCGGCGTCCGACTCGATCCGAGTACGAGCCGATCACAATTGCCCCGATGGGTCTGGTCACGAAACCCGCTCCGAAGGTCGCGAGCGACAGCATAAGGCTGGCGAACGGATCCTCCGCCGGGAAGAACGCGTGACCGATCTGGATGGCGAAAAAGCTATAGGTTCCGAAATCGTAAAATTCGAGCATATTGCCGATCGTCGCGCCCAACACGGCATGGCTTGTCAAGCTTTCATCTGCCGCAAGGAGGTGCGGCTTCGAAGTGCGCCGAGTGAATTGTTTAGCCATGCACGCTTCAATCCGTCTCGAATGCGATCCTAGAACATTCCGACCAATGATGTGGAGCACCTTGCGCTCCGCATGAGCAAGAAGTCGGTTCGCGCGGCTCACCATCTCAAAAGCTGATCACTACGGCGCAGCCGTGAGCCTGTACGTGGGCCCATTACAATCTTTGCCGCGACGATGAACCCCGCGGACAACGCCATCGATCGCGTTCGACGTCACGGATCGGGTATCGGCGATCGATGATTTGTTTGGGCGCAGTGCAACCAGATGGCTGCGCTTGAAAGGAGCCTTGTAACTTCAGAGCAATGCCGGCAGCACATGTACCGCTCGAGCTCGTGAATCGGTGTTGTCTTTCGACGCCAGATGACGTCCGCAGGCCTGCGCCATATCGAGCCCGCACCAAGGGCAGGAGCCGCCGCCTTCGCTCACGCTGCGCAGCATTGCCTCTCGACCTATTCGGCTTCAGAGGCGCATTCGTCCGGGTATCCATTCGGCTCTCCCCACCTAAACAGTACGACAGTCAGCTTCCTCGGTCAGGGCCGAATGGACAACTTTCAGAAAGCTCACTGCCGGAGCCGGGACCTGACGTGATGCGCTGATCGCCCGTGTCACGTGCGTAGGGCGACACCCGAGACGTCTTATTGCATCTGGCTCTTGTTGTATATCCGCGACAACAGGACAAAACACACGGCTACGCTGTGCGTGCCAGTATGAGATCTTTCCTTTGATTAATGACGTTGATGCACTGTTTTCGCCACCGGCACGCATTTGCCCGGACCCGACGATTGCTGCGAAGGGTGCTACTCGAGCACAAGGTCAACTTTCTTTCGCAACCAATGCCACCACGATGCCGCCGACCAGGAGCGGTTCGCTGCCCGTTTGGGAAACGGGTGCAGCATCCGACGGCTCGCTGCCACTAAGGGAAATCGATCCTTGAGCTTGATCCCGCTCGCGGAGCCGGCCGGGCCGATGTGGCAGGCCGGTAGGACCTTCGCCGATGCCTATTCCATAGGATTTTGGTGCTGCAAGCCGTTGTAATCTCCAATTTGCGGCGATACCGTCTGATCAAACGCAGCGGCCGCTCATCTCGATGCGCCGCCGCCGCAACGGCTTGCAGACGAGCTCTGGGCCTTTGACAGCAATGTCTTCGACTATGCCAAATGGCCCGTCTCCGGGAGCTCGATAAGAAGCATTTTGACGAGGTATTCACCAGAACCGCCTTCGAGACTAAGTATCCCGGAGCGCTCGTTTGAGCTCAACGAACTGGTGGAAGATGACGAACAGCGCGATCATTCCGGCGCCCAGTTCAGCGATTGCCTGACTGGCCAACAGTCCGTTGAAGCCCCATATGAGCGGGAATAACAGTACGGCCGGTATGAAGAGAAAGCCCTGCCTCGCCAAGGACACAAGCGCACTGAGGCGTGCTCTCCCGAACGATTGAAGCATTGTCGTCACGAAACTCTGAATACCGAAAAGTCCAAAAAAGAGATGGAAGACCACGCAGGCCGAGACGGCTATTTCGGTGACCTTTTCGCTATCGCTGAACAGGCTGACCAAGGGCCGGGCAAAACTCACAACGGCCGCAGAATACGCAACGGAAAGAGCCACAGTCATGGAGAGTATGAACTTCGCAGCCTTTAATACCCGAGCAAAGTCGCGCGCGCCCCAACCGAACCCCAGGACAGCTTGAGACCCTATACAGAAGCCGGTGATAAGCAGTGCGCCGATCGTCAAGATTCGTACAGCTATTCCCACCGCCGCGATGGAATTGTCGCCGAACGGCGCAGCAGCCCCGTACAAAAGCATAACAGCAACAGCAGATAGAACACTGGTCAGGGTCGCCGGCGCCCCTATGAAAGCTAGCTGTCTGATGCGATCGGCTCGCAACGAGATGTGAGATATCCTAATGAGGACTATTCCGCGAAGCTTCATAAAATACGCGATATAGAGGCTAATAGCAGCGATCTGAGATACCAGCGTTGCGAGGGCTGCGCCTCGCACACCGAGGTCCAGTAGGAATATGAAGATGGGATCAAGCACAGCATTGAGTATGAAGGAGGTAATCATCGTCCACATGCTGAATCGTGTATTGCCTTCGGCTCTGACGATGAAGCCGTTGACGATGTTTAGAAGCATCAGGGTGTACCCGAACAAAAGCGTCGCCGCGTAGTCGAGCGCCACGGGCATGATGGTTGGAGTGGCCCCGAGCGTTACGAAGATCCCTCGCAGATTTAGAAGAAGAGCGACGGTAAGAAAGATACCGATCGGAGCGGCGAGCGCGAGTGCAGTACTCGCGCCTCGACTCGCCTCCAGATACTCGCCGGCGCCAAGATGACGAGATACGAACGACGCTGTTCCAACCCCGATCCCCTGTCCGACTGCCGCGAGCAGGAACACGATCGGCAAGGTCATGCTGACAGCTGCGATCGCCTGCGCGCCGAGTGCGCCAACAAAGATCGCGTTGACGACCTCCTGTAACGCGTTGATCGATAAGCCAACAACAGACGGAATGGCGAGCCGCAGGATAAGGCGCACGAGATTGGAGTCCGAGAGATCGATGTGCTGCCGTTTATTTGGCAAGACATCGCTATCGCTCTCGACGGCGAATTCAGCATCCGACTCATTCATGGATGAAAGTGTCGCGAGCTCTTCCGAATGCGTTGATCGTCTGCAACAGCTCCTGTTGCAACGCCGTGCAAAGATTGCGGGTCACCTCATAACCGACCTCGGTTGGATTATACCTCGTTTCGATCTGGAGATGGCCGGCTTGATATCCGACATCGAACCAGAAGAGGTGAATCGCGGCCGCTTCATCCATGTCTTCGCCGATCCAAAGTGGAGAAGGTTCCTTGCCTAAGAGACGGCGTGGAAAATGGCGCTGCAAACCAGCTCGATAATTCAATCCAATTCTGGGGAGGGGCAGGCGATCGATCCGGCTTCGCACGGCCGGATCTCGGTTTAGGAACTTCATGGCCCGAAATCCTATTCCCCTGCGCGGCAGGGCATTGCGCTGGCGGTATATTGAACGAGCACGATCGCGACGGGGCTCCGTTCCGTTGAGACTCAAGGGAAGCGGAACGAGCTCGCTGATATGGCCGATGATCTGAGATGGATCGAGATCGTCAAACAGCCGACCTCGAGTTGAGGTAAGGCTATCAATCCAGAGCGAATAATTGCCGAAAACGCGTCCAAAGGCGCCAGATATGGCGGCAAGAAACACATCAACGTCCTGACAATGCGCCAATCTGGCTGTGATATTGAGCAGATCAGCTGTCGCTTCTTTGTCAATCTCGAGATCGTATTTGGCCTGACCTTCCCAAAGCGGTCGGCAATTTGCTTCATCCACGCGACCTTCAAGGCGTGCATAGTGAAGCTCTTTCGCGGTGACTTTCGAAAAGCTCGTGCCGCCCGATGGAGTGCTGCTGACATGAAAATTGAGCTGAGGATAGTCAATGCTCTCCCAGAATTTGAGTTCGGCTGGCGCTTCGCAGTTGGCGTAGCGCTCAAGGCGCTTCAACCATGGAGAGAGCATTTGTATGTTCTCAGGACCACTCACGGCGTGGCCTGAGGCAAGGGCGTCGTACGCCGCATCCAATGCTTCCAAAAACAGTCGATAGCCTATCCCGTCCGCTACAAAATGATGCATCAGGACCAGCAGATAGTAATCGCCGCTTTCCGATGTGCGGAACACGGTGACGTTAACAAGAGGCGTCTGGCCGTCAAACCGAAACATATGTTGACGTCTTGCTGAGACGCTCTCGACTGTCTTACGCTGCTGTAGGCCGGTCATTCCAACAAGATCGATCTCCTCCACGAGGCGTTCGGCCGCGGAAGGTCCGATTGTCAGGCGTAGACCATCGCCGGTTCGGGCAATACGGAGCCTGAGGCCTTCGTGCCTATCCATGACATGGGCAAGGGCGCGCTCCAGAATTCGGATATTCAGGACGCCGCCGGGCAAGAAGAACAGATCGCCGATGTTGAAATGCTCATCGAAGCCGACAAGACGGTTCCAAGATGAGATTGCGGGGATAACCGGCAATGAGGCATCTGCGAAAGGGAAGGTATGGAGTGTAACCGCCGCTCCGTCTGCCGCCAATTCCCTGATGGTCGGTGTTCGATAGATTTGGTCGACAGTAAGATTCAGTCCGGCTTTGCGCGCCAGCGTGACGCAGCGCACGCCCAGAAGAGAGTCTCCGCCGATATCAAAGAAGCTCTGATCGATTCCGACCCACTTGGCGCGTAATAGATCTTGCCAGATTCCAGCAAGAATACGCTCCTTCCTGGTGCGGGGCTCAGCAGATGGAACAGGCCCGATCTCGCGGTAAGGAACGGACGACAGGCGAGCACGATCTATCTTTCCGCTCGCCGTAAGGGGGATAGTATCAACCAAACGGAAGGCGGCGGGAATCATGTAGGACGGCAATGTGCGGCGCAGGTAAGTGACAATATCTCCAGAGCTTAGACCATCGCGAGCCGGAACCAAGGTAGCAGCCAAGCGACGATGGTCATCCGCGTCTTCTGCGACGACCGCGGCTTTTGCGATTGCCGGATGAGACTCAAGGGCCGTTTCGATCTCCTCCAGCTCGATGCGAAAGCCCCGTACTTTGACCTGGTTGTCCGATCGGCCGCAAATCTCGAGAAGGCCGCTGGTTGAGATGCGTGCGATATCGCCACTACGATAAAGAACGCTGTATTGTCCGTCATCATACGGATTCGGCACGAAACAGCGATTGGTCCGATCTTGATCCCGCCAGTACCCAGCGCTCACGCAGCGTCCCGCGATGCAGAGTTCACCGGCGGCACCGACAGGGACTCTCTTCAACTGTGCATCGAGCACGTAGAGTTTAACGTTATCGATTGGGCCCCCAACAGGGACGAGCGACGAGCCCTCGTAGGCACCCGATGTTTCGTAGACTGCTGCATTGGATGCACATTCCGTAGCACCATAGAAGTTCCACAACGGCACGTCCGGGAAATATGCACGCCAGCGAACCGGGAGCGAGGAAGGCATCGGTTCGGCGCTGCTTGCGACCAACCGCAAGGCGGTTGGTCGCGCATGCCGTTCTTGGGAAGCAATGAGGCCGGACAGGAGTGGCGGCGAGGCAAATAAGTGTGTCACGCGACGTCTCGCCAACGTGCACAACAACAGATCTGGATCCAGCAACTGCTCTTGGGTCAAGATCAGCGTGGGTACACCTCTCAGAAGCCCCCCAAAGTACTCCCATGCCGACGCAACAAGTGATGCGGACTTCTGGACAACCATCACGTCGGTACTGTCGAAAGGAAAGCGTCGCCACATCCAGTTCAGTCGATTGAGAATTGCCGATTCCGGTATAAGAACCCCCTTCGCCTTCCCGGTTGAGGACGAGGTATACATGAGGCTCGCAATTCCCTGATCTGATGGTCTGTCGCTGCACTCGAACTCGTGCGCGGGCACGCCGCACCCTTCAAGGTTCAACAGACAAATCGACGGCACGTCAAAACCAGGATCAGAGGTATTTGCGTGAACCAAAAGCTTTGCCTGACTATCTCGCAAGATATGTTCGATCCGATCACGCGGATAATCCGGCGAAATAGGGACAACAATGGACTGCAACGCTCGGGCCGCAAGAATAACAGCGGCCACGTCAGGCGACCGGTCGACCAGCATGGCGACCATATCCCCAGCCCCCACGTCAGAAGCCCGCAGTACCGACCAGATAGCTGTTACGCGCTCACGCAGCTGGCCGAATGTGATCTCACCGAAATCACCAAAATATGCCACCTGGCTGGGATTTGAGACGCTGATTTGCTCGAACGCTTCGATAAGCGGACATTCGGCCTCATATGGCTGCGCCGAGCTATTCAGCGAGTCCAGCATAGTGACGTCTGACGCGCTGAGGCAGCTCAGATCTTTAATGGGCGCAAGCGGCTTCTCAACGCAGGCTGCAATTAGACAGCGCAGATTGTCGGCCATGCGGACGATCAGATCGCTGGAAAATATGTCTTCTGCATACGCGAGCTGGAGGGCAATTTCATCGCCCTGATCTTGTGCATACAAGGTCAGATCGAATTTTACATAGCCAGTCTCATATTCGCGGAATGTGAGATCGAACTCATGTTGGCCAAATGGTTCCGCGGCCTCGGAGTACATGTTGAACATGACCTGGAAGATCGGTGATCGTCCCGCTTCGCGATACAATCGAGTATCCCTTGCCATCCAGCCGAACGGATACGCCGAATTTGCGATGGCATCGCTGACCAGGCCCTGGACGCGCAAGGCATGAACCGCAAAGGACTCGCCGACATCAATCGCGGCGCGGATTGGCAGCATATTCAGGAAAAAGCCAACGATTTCGGCGCTGCCAGGTTGATCGCGTACCACGTGCGGTATGCCAACGATAATATCGTCCTGACCGCTATACGTCCGCAGCAGCAGCTTGAAGTATGCGAGGAGTGTTGTCGAAGTGGTGCAGCTATGTCGGCGCGCAAACTCACGTACCTGATTGGAGAGCTTGCTGCCAAGCAGAACCGGATGCGAAGCGCCGCGGTAAGAAGTTGTCTGCGGCCGCGCTCGTCCCGTTCCAATCGAAAGCACCGGCGGATCATCACCAATTTGACGACGCCAATAGCTACGTTGGTTGGCCAGCGCCTCTGCAGTAACGTGTTGTGTTTCCCAGGCCGCGTAGGTCGAGAGTGAGGCGCGGTTCTCTGGCAAAAACGCCGCGGCATCAACGTACCTTTGTCGAAGGTCCCTAAGCAGAACAGAGATCGACCAGGCATCGATGATAATTTCGTGAGCAGTGATCAATATGAGATGGTTGTCGGGACCAAAACGGATCATGCGCGCGCGAAACAGATGGCCTTGGCTGAGATCAAAGCTGCCGTTCAGCTCTGTTTGCCGCAACTCTGCGATCAGCTTCTCAGCTTCCTGCGCCGTGAGATGAGATGCATCAGTCAATTCAAGGCTTCCGTATTGGGGAGCATCAAAAAGCTGAACCGGACCGTCCTCGTCGATAAAGCGTGCCGAAAGTGCCTGATGGGAGTGAACGACATCGGTCCAGGCGCGATTGAACGCCGCCAGATCGATCATGCCCCTTACCCGCAGGCCGCCTTGAATGATGTAGTTCCTGGCAGACGGATCGAGCTGCGAGAGAAACCAAAGGTGCTCCTGAACTCGCGTCAGAGGCGATCGCATGAGCTTTCCGTGCGTCGGGGCTGTGCACGGTTTGGAGTCGACTCGGGCCGAGATCGAAGCCGCAAGAGATCGGATCGTTCCACTCAGGACCAGCCTGAAATCCGTTCTCACTCCGAGCTTGGTCTGCAACTGGCCCAATATGAGCATTGCCCGGAGCGAGTCTCCGCCGAGGCTCATGAACTGGTCATTCACGCCAATGTTCTCAACACGCAGAACGCCGCACCAAATTTGACACAGCTGGGCTTCGAGCTCTGTTTTCGGCTCCTCGAATGGCGTCGCCAATAGAGGACGAATACTGGTCGGGTCCGGCAATGCGGCAAAATCGACCTTTCCGTTTCTGGTCAGTGGAATACTGCCGACGTGGATGATCCTTTCTGGGAGCATGTAAGTGGGAAGCGCTTCGGCAAGAAAGTTCTGAAGCTCGCCTTCCGTTACTTCAGCCGGAGCTGACACATACGCGATGAGTCGTCTTGATCCAGTTTCCCCCTCGGCCCTGGTTATATCTCTCGCCATAAGCTTTACGCCTGCGCAGACAGAGGCAACCGCGACGGCGCCACGTACCAAATGATGAGCGGCGAGGCGGGCCTCGATTTCTCCCAGCTCAATTCTGTGCCCACGGATTTTGACCTGACGGTCCCGTCGACCAAGACATTCCAAAAGGCCATCGGAACGAACGCGCCCGAGATCACCTGTCCTGTATAGGCGCTGGAACGACGGGTTGTTTGAGAACGGGTTTGGCCCAAAGGCATCCTTGGTGCGAACATCATCATTGACGTAACCAGCGGCGACACCAACGCCGCTAACACAGATTTCGCCGACCTCTCCCGTGTTGCACAGCCTCGGTCCGTCGGCGACATAAACCACAACGTTAGAAATCTGTTTGCCGATCGGCACATAAGGGTCAGCCAGCGCAGGCGCTACGGAAACCAGATGATGCGTAACGCCGTCCGCGCACTCGGTCGGCCCGTAGTGGTTGAGAATGGGGACCCGGGGATATAAGGCCAGCCACGCACGCGCCAGTCCGGGTGTTAGAGGTTCTCCGACCGTTGAAATAATCCGCAAACTGTCCAGAGCTCGCTCAGCCGCCGCAAGCGACTGCAGATATTCAACAAATATTGCAAGCATCGACGGAACGAATTGAACAACCGTCACGCCGTATCCTTGAATTGCTTTGAGAAGGGATACTGGCGATTTCAGTGTCGCATCATCAATGATCGCGATCGAGGCTCCGACGCAAAGCCCTGCCAGAAGCTGCCACAGCGAGATGTCAAAGCAGTGCGATGCCGTCTGCGCGATGCAATCCGTCCGACTGAGGGTTAGGGCATCAATCTTTGCCACCAAATGATTGTTTAGGGCTGCGCGCTCGATCATTGCGCCTTTAGGCTTGCCCGTCGAACCCGACGTAAACAGAATGTAGGCGAGTCCATCGTCGCACGATGGTGGTACAACAGGCGAAGTCTGGCCCTCGCGCAGCGCCGCCTCTATCGCTATGAATTGCGTCGTGCCTTTGCTGCTCGCCTGCAATTTGCTGAGCGAATCTGGCTGGTCTGGGCCTATAATCAGAGCGCAGCGACTCTGCTCGATCATGAATGATGTACGCGAAGCCGGTAACGATGGATCGAGCGGCAGGTACGTTGCTCCAGCCCTCAAAATTGCAACTACCGCCGTCGCCCAGTCGAGGTCCCGCTCACCCCAATAGCCAACGACGATGCCGTTAGCGCCCCGCGCTCGTAACGTCCTTGCGAGGGCATCCGATCTTAATCGCAGCGCTTTGTAGGTGAGTTCGTCTGCGCCGTACCTCAGCGCAACCCTCTCCGGATCCGATCTTGCAAGGCGATCGATCGCCGTGATCGGGTCGATCGGTTGCAGTTCCACAAGCTGATTTTTGCTTGATCGATTTTCCGTAGGCATACGCGTCTCGCCATTCGTCGCCTTCTGCGACCCTTAAATCAGAACACCAAGGATCCTGATCGAGCGTGTGCAATGCGTAGCCACCCTGGTTCTGCCAGTCATACTGTGCCGTTTTGTCCGTTTCTTAGCTTCTCGTCCTTCGTTCACACCGTTTCCGCGATGATCGGCAGGGGAACAGGGCCGGACGCTAGGGCCTCAAGTCGGCGTTGGCATCTACCAGATCTTGTAGTAGCCACGCGGGTAGTCTGCATGGCATCCGCAACCAAGCGCGCCCAGAGACTCGCTCCGGCTTGTGAGTTCTTTCATTTGTAGGCGCCTGCACAATGATTTGGTGCGCTCCTCATGAAAGCGGGGACTTGGCTCGCCGCGCTACAGGTCGCCCGCGGCGACCAAGCGGTAACGTCGATTGTGCAAGAACCAACACAGAGGCATGTTACCGTTTTCCACGAGGCCGGCGTTGTTCGCATAGACGCTGAAGGGCAGTCGTTGCGCGCCCAAGCGTTTTGACGCTCTTGGCCATAACGAGATAGCTAGGGGCGGCGTGCCGAGTCGTGGGCGTGCAGAACCATCCACCGCGAGGTCCTTGGTCTGCTGATGTTCGCGGTCGTCCACCTTGGTGCACACGAGAACGTGCTCAGAGACGGTGCTGTGAACGGCAGGCGACGTCCAGTCTACCCGAAGGGGCGTACCGATACGGCATTGCGAACCGGAATTGAATTGCGGATGGCGCCTTCGCTTAGTCTCCACAAGACGCATGCTCGGCAACTCCTTTTCCTAGAGCAGAACCGATAAGAATAGTGTTGCGGCAAAGCCACTCAGCACTACGGCGAAGCCGGAGCCGGCCTGTTATTATCACGCGGGTATTCGTGGTAAGCTGGAAGACACCGATGATGAGCCTTTCCTACGCGTGCCGCGTTGCGTGATTGATCGCTCGTGATGATTCTTCCCAACCAGCCGAACTTCGATAACGCGCGGCGTAGCCGGGTGCGCTCCCTGTGCGGGTAGACGGGTCCAGCGTCCAGGCCGGCTCCGCTCGTCGGTAATATCCATTGGCTCTCACCGTTTCTGAGCCTCGATAGGTGAGATCGAAAGCCTGCCCAGGCGAATAAGAATCTCCTTCTACTGCTGCAGCGAGGAAGGCGGTTTCGCGGCGCAGCATACTGTCGGACGCTACAGCGCGATTGTCAGCTTCAAGACCATTGTCCACAACCTGACGCATGCACCCGGTACGAAGTAACTGTAGCCCCCTCAATTTCCAAGCGGCACGGTGCTTGCTTCAGTCGCGGTGCCATCACTGATGCCACCTTGAAGCACTCGGTTGTGGATCGGGAAAGCGCCGCGGAGTGTTTGATGCGATCTGGAGTTCGTTTTTGGGGAGCGACAACGATTGCGCTGGTCGCAAGCGGTGCAGCCAATTCGGCGCACCTTGAGCCAGCAGTACAACTGCCACCGGCCCTGTTGAGCTGGTCCGGAGGACATATTGGCGGGCACGTCGGCATTGGTTTCGGCCAAAGATCCTTCAGTAATCCCTACGGTCCGTCGGTCTACGGCGGCGTCCTCGATACTGCTGTGTTCCTGGCAGGCGGCCAGATCGGCTACAACCGGCAGAAGAATAGCTGGGTGTTTGGCGTAAAACTCGATCCCAGCGGTGCTATCTCCAACGGCACAAATACCTGCCTCGCGGCCTCCGGCATAGTGCTGAGCGCAAACTGCAAGGCAAGTCCAAACGTCTTGTCCCCGGGGCCGGTCGCCTCGGTTACGCTTTTGGCGCGCAGGGCCACACGCTGGCCTACCTCAAGCGAGGCGTGGCTTGGCAAAACAATCAAGGCGACGTCATCAATAACAACGAGTTTGGCCAATGTCGGCGACGGCGCGCTCGACTTCTACAAGGCGCTCGACGAGGTCTTTCCCGGCACACGCCACCAGCGATGCTGGATGCACAAGACTGTGAACGTCCTGGACAAGGTCCACTCTCTGTGCAGACCACTATGAAGAAGGATTTGCGCGAGGTCTATGGGGCGAGAACCGAGCGTCCGCCGAAGCGGCGATCGACGTCTTCGCCGAGAAGTATTAGGCCAAGTACGGCCGGGCGATCGAATGCCTGGTCAAGGATCGCGATGCACTGCTGGCCTTCTACGATTTTCTTGCCGAACATTGGGATCACTTGCGCTCCACCACCAATCTCATCGAGAGCGTGTTCGCCCCGGGGCGATACAGGATGGTGTGGACGAAGGGCTCCTTGTCGCCAACCACCGCCAGGCCGATGGTGTTCTAGCTGGTGATCGCCGCATCAAGGACTTGGCGGCAGCTCAACGGCATAAATCAGCCGCCGAAGGTCGTCGCAGTTGTCAAATTCAACGACGGCATCTGAGGGCATCCAAGCGCCGGCAAATCAAGCGCCTGATCACCTCGTCACTTAAGTCCAGAATAGCTCAGCTTGCTGGACCGAAATTCAATGGAGATTTCTTAATGACTATTGATAACGAGAAGGAAGCCCCACCGGCTCTGTCCACCGGTGCGACGCATATGCTCATCGAGCTATGGGGAGCGAAGAACCTCGACGATCCGGCCATTGCGGAAGACGCCATCCGAAAAGCCATCAGTGCGGCGAGGGCGACATTACTCCACCTTCACGTTCATAAGTTTTGTCCGGGTCACGGCGTCTCCGCAATCGCCTTGTTGGCTGAATCGCACATTACCTTGCATACTTGGCCTGAGAGGTCCTACGCGGCCGCTGATGTTTTCGTATGTGGCAACAGCGATCCTGCGAGCGCCGTGCCAGTTCTAGTTGAGGCGTTTCAGCCCGAACAGTCTGACGTCCGCAGCTTCCGGAGAGGTGTGTCGATCGAGCCGACGCGTTGAAGCAGATGGTCGATCTTCTGGAATAGCCGGTCATGTTTCCGACCGCCCCGGGTGGGTCTATCGAGCTCACTGCCGCAATCGAAAAACATCTTGAGCTAACCTCTAGCATGAAAGCTTCACCGCGAGGCTTTCGGGTGTGAAAGCGTCACGCAACTCGTTTATGATAACATCTTTGGTGCTCATGGCGGCGGCGGACATAATTTGGCATCCGCTTTCCGTCAATGGCGTAGTCGAAGGAGAGGTATTCGCAATGTTAGGACTTGAAGCGTTTAGCATTGCGTAGTCAAAGTCAGCCATGCCGATCGATTCATCAAAATTCTTCGACTCCATTCGCATCAAGCCTACCAAGGGGAGTGCGAAGCGCAAGGCGCAGGCGGGTCAGGAGGCCGCCCCCTGCGAATGGGCGGGCTGCCAGAACAAGGGCTCGCACCGCGTGCGGAAGGGGCGCGAGAACGCGCGCGAGTACTGGCACTTCTGTCTCGACCATGTCCGTGAGTACAGCCGGTCCTACAATTTCTTCCAGGGCATGAATCCGGAAGCGGTTGCGCGCTAGAAGGATGCGCTGACCGGCCATCGCCCGACCTGGAAGATGGGCGACGCCAACACCAGCGCCAAGCGCGGCAAGGGCAACGTCGAGGAAGACCTCGGCGGCGCCGCCGATCCCTTCAACGTGTTTGCCGAACTCAGCGGCCGCGCTGGCTGGCGGCCTGGCCCCGGCGCGCAGGGCAAGCGCGAGACCCGCGAGCGCAAGGCGCTGCAGGTGATGGGGCTCACCGCCGAAGCCACGCTCGAGGACGTCAAGGCCAAGTACAAGGCGCTGGTGAAGCAGCACCATCCCGACGCCAATGGCGGCGACCGCTCCACCGAAGACCGCCTGATCGAGATCATCAAGGCGTACAACTATCTGAAGACCGTGGTGCGCGAGGCGTAGCGCCCCGCGCGTCTCTCACTCGTTGGACGTTGCGGGGCATCCCGCAGATCGGTCGAACCCTAAAACTGGAGCAGGCCTTTCCCCCGATTTAGATTAATGAAAGTTGTCGTAGTCGGGGCGAAGCTGAGCAATGTTACCTATTGGCTCATGGGGTCGGGTGCCCTAGTCGAACCTAAGGCATGCCGGAGTCGCAGCTTCTGCAGGTGCGACATCGCGCATGAAGGCAACAGCCAGTCCGACGCCGATGAAGCCAATCAGGATGGACCCTACAGCAAGGGATGTGACCCCGCTGATTTCGACGAGAATGCCGCCGAGAAAAGCGCCGATGGCGATTCCTGCGAAGGTGGTCGAGCTGTTCATTGCCAGAACGAGCTTCGACCTGTCCCCGGCCAGACCGAGAAGCCGGTGCTGGATCGGAACCAGATACATATAGCTCACGTTGCCCCAAAGAAAAGCGATGAGCACGGTTAAGGCACCATGGTGCCCGAATGCAACCAAACCTACGAGAAGGATTAGTTGTGCGCCGACCGCCGCAATAAGGACTTTGTAGGGGCCGAAACGATCGGTTAGAAAGCCGCACGCTGCGTTTCCCGTCACAGCTCCAAAACCGTACGCAAAGAGCGCGGCTGAGAGCAGCGGCACTCCGGTAAGCAGAGAACCGGTGATGAAGACGCTCACATAGGAGTAAACGATGAACTCGGAGACAACCACAAATAGCGTAACCGAAAGAATCCCGTAGACGACCTTGGAGAAGTCTTTCGAAGCCGGGCCGTTTCCGCGCTCTGGCGCCTTGGCAGAGACACCGGACATTATAGGGGCGAAAATCAGCAATGCGAGAAGCCCGGCAACGACGACAAAACCGAAGGCGAAACGCCAGCCGATGGCATCCGCGATCCAGCTGGTCGCCGGAACACCCGCAACCTGTGAAACGGTCATGCCACCGAAGATGAGGGACAATGCCAACCCTTTGCGAGCGGGCGGCAGGAGCTCGGCCGCCAGTGCGGTGGCCGCCGGGGTGAACATCGCTGCGCCGTAGGCCGAAATGACGCGAGCTGCAGCGAGGGTCAGAAAGTTCGGAGCGATTGCGCAGATCAGGTTGCCGACGATGAAGATTGAAACGGATAGGATCTGGACATTGCGGCGGCTTACGGCCTTGAACATCCAGGCATTCAGCGGTGCGAAAACGGCGTAGCAGAGTGCGTAGATCGAGATGATCCAGCCCGCCGCGCCGGTTGAAATCTTGAGGTCACGAGAAATCACTTCGAGTGCCCCGATGACGACAAACGTATCTAGGCCAATCGCGAACGCAGCGATGGTCAGAGCGGCAAGGATCAGTTTCGTTCGTTTATCGGGAGGGGATAAGCTCATGACGGTGCTGGTCCAGCTTATTGTGATGTGTTCAAGGCAGCAGGTCATGCAACTCAGGATAGGGGCTGGCGATAATCGTGCCCGAATAGCGGGGACGAGGGCCGTATAGCAGCCACGTCGTCACCACCTCGCCGATCTCCTGTATGATCTCAAGCTCGTCGGGATGTTCGAGCGCCGATCTGCTGTAAGCAACCCCCGCATCATATAGGCCTTCAAGGAGTTTTTTCTCTACAACCGGCTTTGTTGTTTCGAAAATCAGCTTATTCCATGCTTTTGGGTCGATATACCCTACCGTTGGCTCGGGGAGTCCCAGTGTCCGAGGCTCCTTCACATCCTTGCGTTTGACGACCGCGATGCTTTGAGTAGGCAGTATGAAGGTGTCCACGACCTGCAGCCGATTGCGGAATTTCTCGGTTAGGAGGTGGACATTCAGGTGCGCGCTGCATTGGAGAACATAGCTGTCTCCGCGATCTGCGGCCTCCGCCGCCGCAGCGACGAGTTCGTCAACGAGTATGATGTCTCGCAGCTCGATCTGTTGGAAGTCGAGATATCTGAGGGCCGCATGATGGTGACAGCTTCTCGCCGGGCCAAGCGTGTAAATGCGGACCATCAGGAGACGATCCTCTCCTCGTCTATGATCTTGGCTTCGAGTTCGCAGGCCTCTTCTATGATAGTATCGTAAATATCTTCAGTGAATTCCCTGCGCAGGCCGCGTTCCGCCCCAAGCTCGGCGCAGCGTGCCCTTACCTCTGCAACTCGATCGGGTTGCATCATCGCGATCCCGCGCTTCTTCTTGTAACGCGCCACCTCAGCGCAGATGGAGAGTCTCTGGCTGAGGATCTCTACCAGTTGGTTGTCCAACTCGTTGATGAGGTCTCGAAACGGAAGAAGGCCAGTATCGGGGGCTGAGGTGTCGTTCATGGTATGGCTCCTGCCTGTTTCCTTCATTCCAATTCGCAGGCCCGCGGATAAATGCCCTGCGCAGGCCGACAACGCGCCCAGTCGGTAGCCGCCCTCCTGTACGATGCAGATCGGCTTGCCGATCGTGGCCAATGCCAGGCCGATTTCTCGGTAGACGTCTGGCGGAAGCGTCCAGCCGCCATGCGGATCTCCAACGACGATATCGTAGCCCAAGCTGACAACCAGAACATCCAGCGTGATAGCCCAGTCGGATTCCAGAAGCCCGCGAAGCGCCGATATGTATTCTGCCGGGCTCGGGTCGGTCAGAAATTCAAGATACCTGTGGCTGCCGAGTGCTGGTTCCGGCGTCGACGGACGTGTTCTGCGGCACACCGGCCGCTGCATATCGACTGGCAAGCTCGGTAATTTCGGGCTCTCGTGGATGTGGCCCGAGCCGGAGCGCCTCAAGGTAACCTGGATCATGAAGACTCCCCAGGATCGTCATCACCTTGTCCGCGATGTTTTCAGAGGGCGAGATAGACTGAACACCGGGCGAGCTCTGCAATCCCGTCCGGATCTCGTTGATTCGGTCCTCCACTTCCCTTGAAGACTTAATTGAGCCGGTCGCATCGGCGATGAGGCCCGCAGGGCCGGAGGAGGCCGGTGTCAGGTGTACGGTTAGCCAAGTCACAGAAGCCTCCTTCGCCTTTGGCCCGCAGGTGTGAAGCCCATGCTTTCATAGAATGCGACCAACCTCTCGGCGCCGGGGCGGCCGGCCAGGGGAAGAGACACCTCGATCATGGGCCATCCCCGCGCTCGCGCCTCGCGGTCCACGGCCGCCAGAAGCCATCTCCCATGTTGAGCGGAGCGATAGCGCGGATCGACCCAGAGCTCCTGCAGGACGCCATAATGGCCTGAAGCCCTGACCGCGGAGACCTGGGAGACGACGGCAATGCCGATCACTTCGGCAGCCGGCACATTCTCCATTATCAAGGCGAAGCCGAGGCGCGAATCCATGGCCATTTGCCCAGCAATGCCGACCGCGGCCTGTAGCTCGAATTGCGGTCCCGGTCCTCCGAGCTCGGTGAGAAGTGCCTGCACACACTTAGCAATAGTGTCCCGATCCTGGAATCTCGCCAGGCGAACACGATGTGCGGAATTGGGTACTATTTCCTCGCTCGCATCATTATCTGCGCCATGGATCACCAGGGCATGATCCGGGTCGCCTGTTACGGCCTCGGCAATTGCACGGATCGGCTCGCGCGCCTTGAGGAGGATCTCGTCGAACTCCGCGTTGGGGTTGGACAACGCCACGATGGCGCCGCCGCAACCGATGCTCAGGTGCCGTCCCTGGCAGACGATAGTTCGGATGACGATGTTTAGGTCCACCTCCCCGCAGAGAGACAAATAGCCGATCGCCCCCGTGTAGACGCCCCTAGGTGCTTGTTCGAGCTCATCGATAATCTTTAAGGTGCGGATCTTGGGCGCCCCCGTGATCGATCCGCCCGGAAAGCACACAGAAATGCAGGGGATGATATCGTCTGGCGAGGCCAGTTCGCCACGGATGATGCTTACCAACTGGTGGACGGTTTTGTAGCTTTCGATGTGCATGAGGCTTGGCACATGAACGCTCCCGGTGCGGCAGATGCGGCCGAGGTCATTTCGCATCAGGTCCACGATCATGAGATTCTCCGCCCGGCTCTTTTCGTCCAGGCGCAATTCTTCTGCAATCCGCTCATCTTCCTCTGGGATTGCATGTCGAGCCGCGGTTCCCTTGATCGGTTTGGTCTCGACAATGAGGTTGCTGTGGATCCTCAGGAATCTCTCCGGGGAAGAGCTGGCAACACAGATATTTCCAAGCCTGAGGAAAGCGGAATATGGGGCCGGGTTTCTCCGTCTTAGGATCCGATAAAGACCGAGCGGGTCGATCCCTGTCTCAACGGTAATCTCGTTTGTCAGACAGACCTCGTAGGTCTCGCCGGCACGGATTTCAGAAAGGCATCGTTCGATGTTTTCCAAGTACCGGGCCCGCCTCTGACGAAGCTTGAACTGAAGCGGAGCGCTGTTTGCGGGAGACGATGGTGTGACACTGGGGGCCGGTTCGATGCGCTCGATGTCACGCTGGGTCTTGCTGACCCAGAGGGCGGCCTCCTCGGATACCGCCTCGGCTTCGGGGTAAAGCGCAACGATGTGGATGCGGTCATTCTCATGATCGAAGGCGAGGAATCTGGTGCAGAAGATAAAGCAGGCATCCGGATATTTCGAGGGTGGGGAACTGACGCCACAGGTCAGAGACTTCAGTTCGTAGCCGAAATAGCCTACGTGGCCGCCTTTAAAGGGAATATCGGGCACATCGCCTGGATCCCGCAGCTTGTGAGCGGCATGGTTATTGGCAAGAAGGTCGAAAATCGATCGGGAGACGGTTGTCGGAGAGCCTCGGTCGTCTCGCGCGATCCGGATTTCCTGCCGAGAAGCATCGTAGGACGCCAGATAGCTGCGTGATCCGCCAAGCTCTCCCATGAAGGACCAGCGTGACAGCCCGGACACGAGCCTACTGCTGTCCAGCCAGAAAGCAGGCTGCGTACCCCCGAAGAGGCGCACGAAAACGTCCTCAGCGCTTACCCTGCATGAGATCGTTGAACTTCTCGCCACATACGTGACCGTCTCGAAAAGAAAGTCGCGGAGGTGCGAGACGTCCTCGGTCATCAGGCCACCTCCAGGCCCGCAAGCGAGGCTTGGGTTGCCGACGGGGCGCATGCATCGGAGAGGAAGTTGACAAAGATCTCTCGTCCGTATTGGGAGCAGATGGATTCTGGATGAAACTGCACGCCGTAGTGGGGCCGCTGCCGATGGCGCAGCCCCATGATGATGCCATCCTCGCTCATGGCCGTGCATTCAAGGCATTGCGGAAGATCACCTGTCACTGTCAGAGAATGGTATCTCGTCACATTGAAAGAACGCGGCAGCCCCTTGAAAAGATCTGTTCCGGAGTTTGTGATGCTGCGGATCCGGCCGTGGAGCGGCTCCGGTGCTCGGGACACGGCTGCGCCATGGAAATGAGCAATGCATTGATGTCCCAGGCACACGCCCAAGACCGGAACGGCGCTGCCGGCCAGAACATCCATCGTCGAGCCGACATCCTTTGAAGTTTGGGGGTTTCCTGGTCCCGGCGAGAGAATAATGCGGTCATGAGGGATTTTGCGAATTTCCCTCCACGGCACAGTGTTATCCAAGACAATGGCTTCTTTACCATTTACCTCGCCAACCATCTGGGCGATGTTGAACGTAAAGGAATCGAAGTTGTCGATCAGGATCACCGATTGCTTAAAGCTTGTCTCGCTTGCTGCCATCTTCGTTCCCTGCTGCGAACGTTCTAATCCATTCTATGAGAGGACTAAGCTGCGCCGAAATGCGGCGGCGTGAAAGAATACTGATGTGGATGCTCTGCCTTCTTTGAATCTTCTTTGGCCAAGCTCTGCCTCATTCGGGCGGCTCACGAGTTGATCTGCCCGAGAGCTGCCACGATTGAGTCCACGATGTGCTCGCTTACGTCGGCGAAGTTGGAATCATGAGGTGCTGTCGGCAGCCCAGAGGGCGGACGATTGACAGGCCAATGCGCGAGGCCTTTGGGCCTGCGGCTGCGATCACACTGAACAGTTCATCTACCTCCAAGAGAAAAATATGCTGGATCGAGCCTGCGCACGCGGCATTTCTGCGACCGGCGAATCGGCGCACCAAGTTCGTTTGCGAGAGCGGACCCTTGGTTGATGTTACATGCCGAAGTCTTTGCATGTGATGCTCGCGCCACGTGGTGTTCGATCGGCCCAACGTTAACCAATGATTGCCGTGTCTTTCATTTGGATCAATCACTAGCGTTGGTAGTTGACTGCAGCGACGCATCAATCGCGTCGCCGATGGCCGACATGCGCACTGTGCCGACCTGACGCTGTGAAGAGGACCGGAGGTCATCATGCCATGCGAGCCCGACGGAGCGGGTGGTTCTCCAGGCGTGCCGTGATGCCTTACGACTGACGGGCCCTGCTGGGCGGACCCCGAGATGTGGTCTGCGAGACGGCCTGTTCCCCGCAATAGCGTGCCCGCGATCTTCTTGCCCGCGGCTGCGCCGCTCCTCGCGCAGCAACAAGATCGCCGCACGCCGTCCTCCGCATGCGCGGCGGCCTGACAGTGCGGGTCGGCCGCCCCGGGGCTCAAGACCGCCACAAGGCCGCGATGGTCGCCTGCTTGAACACAGCACAGGAGATCCACCATGTCCCAAATCGGCTCGTTCACCCGCAGCAACGATGGCACCTACACCGGCACCATCAAGACGCTTGCGATCGACGCCAAGGCGCGCGTCGTCCCCAGCGAGCCCGTCTCCACCAGCGACAAGGCGCCACACCTGCGCGTGATCGTCTCCGGGGTCGAGATCGGTACCGCTTTGGCGCCGGACCTCGAAGGACAACCGCACCTACTACTCGGTTAAGCTCGACGATCCGTCCTTCACCGCGCCCATCTACGCCAACCTCCTCGAAGGCAACGATGGCGACTTTGCGCTGATCTGGTCGCGCTGGCCGACACCGCGGTGCCTCGCAACAGGCGAGGCACCGCGGAGGGCAGCCCGTTATGCGGAGCGGAACAGCGACAAAAGACCTCGAAAACCGGGACTAACAGGCAACGACTCCGCATAATCCCACGCTACGCACGATCGGCATTAGCTCCCAAGATGCGGAAGTGCGGGCCTTCAGAGGGGTTCTCGACGCGGACCAGCTTGGCCTTGGCTTTAGAGCGAGGGGACGAATCGAGCCGGAAAAGCCGGTGCCATTCGAGGTGAAGGTGCCGATGGTCGCCATTATCGTATCTTGTTTTCACTTTCCCGGGCCGCGCCCATCGCGGCCCCGATGGCTGGCGGCAGACCGGAGGCGGTCGACTGGCACCCGAAGGGGCCGGCCACTATCGAGGGCGGCCAGGGTGCGACTTTCTTGTCCTGCGCGAGGAAATGATACGGAGCGTGGATGCTTACCATCCAAAAAATCAATTTTACCAATGTTGCGGAATGTTGCATTGGCAACAGCACTTGACCCAACCGATTACGTGACTGCTTCTATCGGCGACGCGGCTCGGCTAAGGAACGGCGTCGCGTTCGCGTCGAGGCGCCTGATGGAAGCAACAGGATGGCAGATCAAACTTGCGATGGAAATCATCGCCAAAACCAAGGAATACCCGCGGGCGGCGGCGAGATAACGATCGAGACGGAACTTACCTTGCGTGGCATCCAGTCGCCGGAGTTGACGACCTCATCTACGACCTGGAGCAGTCCAACTGCATGCAGATCGAGATGAACACGGATGATGCGTGGTCGACTCTTGAGCATATCGGCGACATGGTTGAAGCTGTCCACGGCTTGCTCGCTAAGAAGGCCTGAATGGAGAGGCGCGTCGTCATTACCGGAATGGGCGGGCTGTGCGGCTTAGGCACCTGCGCCGCCTCCAGCTGGAAAGAGATGCGCGAAGGCCGCTCCGCCATCGGCCCGATCGTCAATTCCGAGCTTTACGAGCTGAAGGTCAGGATCGGCGCCGACCTCAAGGCGCTATCGGAGCATGACATCGACCGCAAGCAGCCCGCCGATCTCGACGCCATGTCCAATGTGCTGCGCCAGCGCAAGGTGCGCGTGGCGCTGAACAACGTCTCTTCCTTCGGTGGCACGAACGGTTTTGGCATTCGGCCAAGCTAGCCAGGAGACTGTCGGTTCACCGTCTGGCGGGTTGAACGGCCGCATGGAGTCGCGCGTGGTGCGCGTCTTGCTTAACGAGAGAAAACACACGTAACAGCCAGCCTGCCTTTGGAATCACGCTGCAGGCTGTCGGATTTCCGACATTGCCGTCTTCAATCGGACACGGCTGGCATGAAAGGCTCGTCTGATGCCGTCGCCTCTCAACGCGCGACGGCTCGGTGTTCGAGTTCGTATGGGAAGGAGCGTCATGACCACCATCGCAACTGCGGCGACCGCGCGGGCGTCGCGAACTTGGTACAAAATCCTCTACGTGCAGGTGCTGATCGCGATTCTGATTGGCGTCGTCGTCGGTTGGCTGTGGCCGTCGCTCGCGACCAACGACTGGGTCAAGGCGCTCGGTGATGGCTTCATTAAGCTAATCAAGATGGTGATCGCGCCGATCATCTTCTGCACCGTAGTCTCGGGCATCGCGCACATCCAGGATGCGAAAAAGGTCGGCCGGGTAGGCCTCAAGGCGCTGGTCTATTTCGAGATCGTCTCCACCTTCGCCTTGGTGCTCGGCCTGGTCATGGGCAATCTTTTCCAGATCGGCCGCGGCCTTGCGGCCAAGCCCGATGCCGCGGCCGTCGCCAACTACGTGAAGCAGGCGGAAGCCTCGAAAAGCGTCGATTTCATCCTCAATATCATTCCCGACAGCGTGGTCGGCGCGCTGGCGCGCGGCGATATCCTGCAGGTGCTCTTGTTTGCAATCCTGTTCGGCTTCTCGCTGATGGCCCTGGGGGAGCGCGGCGAGAAGTTGCGCGTCATGATTGACGACACGGCGCACGCGGTGTTCGGCGTCATCGCCATTATCATGAAGGCAGCGCCGATCGGCGCGTTCGGCGCCATGGCCTTTACGGTCGGTAAGTTCGGACCGTCGGCGCTCGGCAATCTGATCGGTCTCATCGCGCTGTTCTATGCTACGGCCGCGCTGTTCGTGGTGGTCGTGCTCGGTGTGATCGCGCGCTTCGTTGGGTTTTCGATCTTCAAGTTTATCGCTTATATTAAAGACGAGCTCTTGCTTGTGCTCGGCACCTCGTCCTCTGAAAGCGCGCTGCCGCAGTTGCTTAAGAAGCTCGAGCGGCTGGGCTGCTCCAAGCCCGTGGTAGGTCTCGTGGTGCCAACCGGCTACTCCTTCAACCTCGATGGCACCAACATCTACATGACCTTGGCAACCCTGTTTATCGCTCAGGCGCTCGGGGTCAATCTCAGCTTCGGCCAGCAGCTGACCATTCTGGTCGTGGCGATGCTGACCTCGAAAGGCGCAAGCGGTATCACCGGCGCCGGCTTCATCACGCTCGCGGCGACACTTTCAGTGGTTAATCCGGCGCTGGTGCCGGGCATGGCAATCGTGTTCTCGATCGACAAATTCATGAGCGAGGTGCGCGCCCTTACAAATATCACCGGCAACGGTATTGCCGCAGTGTTCGTGTCCTGGTGGGAAGGCGAACTCGACCAGGCCACGCTGCATGCGCGGCTTAACCAGAAAATGGATCCCACCGACGTCGACACCTCAAGCACGACGGGGTAGGCGGCTGCATTTCTACTCCGTCATTCCAGGGCACGTCGAACTCGGATGCACCAGAATTCACGATTCTTAGTAGTGCAAGTCAGCAGCAGCCGACTTGGATTGGGAATCCGGAAATCTCTCGCCGCGACCTCTGGATTGCCGATTCGCTCGCTTTCGGCCCGGAATAAGATCTAAAAAGGCTGCCCGTGAGACGAGGGGAAGAGGCCCTCGGTTTCTCAGGCGCTTCTCATCAGTGCGGAGTATGAACGACAGCTTGAAAGTGGAAGCCCTCTATCCAACCTCGCGACGGCGAAGCGTTAGCGAAGTGCAGAGGCCATCGCACGGGCGCCTGAAGAAGCCGTGGAGCAAAGCCGCGGACGGAATAAAGCGTAATGAGGCTAGCTTAAATCGATTTGGGTCCCTAAATCAGGAGACCTCTGATTTTACCATGAGGGCTCGGCGTGAAGGCCAGCATGGATGGGCAAGCCTACTCTGAGGATATTCGGAAGCGGGTCGTTGTAGGTTGTTCCCGGCGGATTGTCCTGCAAATGCGGCGGCTAGACAGTTCGGTGTTGCCTTCAGCACGGCCGTTGGATGGTGCGATGGCGTCGGAGACCGGCAGCTTGGCGCCCGGCAGGATGGTAGGCCAGGGCCGAAGGCGATTTCCGGCGGACACCGAGTCTGGATTTTATTACCGATCAAGGGGATTTCACGTTGCGCGGCTTGGCTCGCCGAGCTCGCTGATGGCGGGAAGGCTGATTACCGTTCAGTGGGAGTTCGTCCAGCCGAGAAGCTCAGCTTCAAAAAAGGTGGTGGCTTGCGAACGCGATTGTCCGGACCTCGCCAGACGGCGAGCTCAGTGGATCAAATATGAAGATCTCCTTCGAACCTGAGCGCTTGGCCTTCAGCGACGAGATCTAGACCAGGACCGATATGGCGGCCTTGCGGGCGTGGGCGCGCCTGGCCAGAGGAGCCCCAGCAAGATTCCGCACGGCCGCCGGAACACCATAACCCTCCTGGCCGCATTGCACGACCGGATCGAGGCGCCATGTTTTCTCGAGGGCCCGAACGATGGCGAGTTTCCGCCTCTACGTCGAGAAAGCCCTCCTTCGACGCTTCGTCCCGGCGACATCTTAATCAAAAACAATCTCGGTAGCCATACAGGCAGAATCCGCCTCTTCAATTTCACATAAGTGCCGCTGTCGTGAATCCAGAGCCGATTTTTGGACATCGTGCGCCCGTCTTTGCTCCGTCTCCGTGCTGGATACTTTCGCAGATATGGCATGCTCGACCTCAGCCGCCAAAACACTCAAGTGATCCGCAAGCCTTGCGAACAGCTCTCGTTTTTCCACGCCAGTCGCCAGATCGCTGATCAATTTTCATTCGGCTGCATCAGTGCGGAGCTTTTTCAAGTGCTTCTGCAGGTCTTTCGTCGGTATGCCGTGGAGTGACCTATTCAGACCAATTAATCGGGGTGTACTTCAGCTCCCGCCGGTCCATTTCCGAACGAAGCAATTCAGCATAGGTGCGCAGATTGTTACCAACAAAACGGCAACGTCCGGCGTTCGCGCGACCGGCCAATACTTGCCGCCGCACACTTTCCCAAAGAGACAATAAGCTCTCATCTTTCGAGCTTGAAAAGTTCATCCGGACGCCCCAATTCTTGCGCGCAGATGCTACAGCCATCTCAAGGGCCGGAGCGTTCGTTTCGGACGTTCCCGCGCAGAAACCAAGTATCCGTTGCACATTAGCCACACGCGTTTTTCGGTCACCCGCGCTACGCCTATCACGTCGGTTTGAACAGAACAGCTGGGTTTTACAGCTTCTGCCTTTGCGTTCCACATGTTGCCAGCTACCCGCTGTGGCTCAGACTCATCAGTTGGCTGCGATCCCAGTTCGTGCCCAGGAAATAATTTGACGTGTAAGCGGTCGCGCAGTTCAAAGGAAGTGAGCGATGGAGGTGGCATATGTATTCGGCTCTTGTCGGGACTCTTATTTTTTTGAGCATCGGCATACTATTGGCCCACGCGATGGATGCTTTTCGTTCGGGTTCGTGAGAGCAATTCCCGATACGGACGATCCGCTCATGCAAACATGCTGCGCCAGCCTCAGTCTGACGACGGATCGCGCCCGGGTGAAGCGATCGAGTTCTCAGAGCGCCATCATTGCGGAGGTCCTCTCCCGTAAGCCTAGGCATGTCGACGGCGTTGCCCTTAGCCGCTCCGGAGAGCCGGCGGCGAGTTCGGCGATCCAAAAGGGGTCCAGAATTTCGGCGAACTGACTAAGGATCTGATCGCGCGGGGATCGTATCCTTCTCGCAAGTGCGCGCGAGGCTCAGATCAGACCCGATCAGGAAATCGCCGAGATAGGTGCCGTCTAGCTTCTAGTTGAACCGCCTCAGCCAATCCTTTCAAGGTCGACTAAGCACCTTTTAAGATTATCATTTGTTTAGGCTGAGAACCTTCTCGTCTCATCCTGCCGCGCTTGAAATGCGGCTCGACTGGTCCTGCACTCACCGCGCTCAAGTGTCTGCAGACCCTCGTGAGATCGCTCGACACATTCTCCGGGATAAAGTTATGCTTTGAGCGGCATCATTTTGGAAAAGAACGCCTTTGACGCTGTCTCCTCGCACCCGGAAGCCCCTCGAACTTGAGCTCCACGAGTGGGACCAGGCCTTCTTCCGTCCCTCCAACACCCTTCCCATGCTCTTGATCAGCGATCTGAACATCCTGGACTCGTCTCGACCGAAAAAGGCCATCTGCTACCTTCGCGCAGCTCTAGGAGTTGGCCTCGAGAAGTCCATCGTTCTTCCAATTGGGCGAATGGACGCCGTGCAGCGAACCGGTTGGTTTTGGCGGTGGCAGAGAAGGAAACCAAGGCAGGCGCACAGCACGGTTTGGTGGAATGGCAGTTCTCTCGGCGGCGCAGCCTTTCGCGAGAGGCTCTAGCGCCGACGACCGCGTTAGCCGCAGAAGACCGCTTGATGATTGAGAAGATGCAAGATGTAAGTCGTCATCACGGCTGCAAATAACAGAGATCGTCGTGACGGGCGCGGCTCAGACGCGATGATGAAGCCGAATAGATGAGATGCCGCACAAATCTGTGGTGTAGCGGGGTGCGAATTGCGGCGCTGGCTTGCGAGGTTCGCGAGATCGGGTGCTACTTGATGTATTCCGAACATTCGAAATGATCGATCAGAAACGCGCTTGTGAACACGACCATCCAGCCGACGAATGAGACTGTCACAGCCGTCACCGCGCGATAGCTTCCTCGGCCTGGCGGAAGCCACTACCAGATTAGCAGCATGAGGCTCGCAGCGCATAAGTCGTTTAATGCGCTTCGGCACTTATTGTGTCCAGGAGTCTTCGAAGCGCTTGCGCGTCATGACGTTGTGGTGCATGGCAAAGAGAGCCATCGAGCCCTTCTACGGCACGCGATTCGATGCACGTCTGCCCGCCCGTGTCGATCATCTTCGGCACGACTAGGCCGCTCGCGAAACCGATAGCACATAGAATTGTGATGAAGAAAGCGATGTCCCCGGCCGATCCGTAGAGAAAACTGACGATCCTTGAAAATCGAATTCCGGACGACTTGATGGTGGGGTGGGTTGGGGGCATGATCGACTCCGCTAAGCCAACACTGCCCCACGCAGGGCAATAAAGAACACCGAACTCACGGATCAAAGCCAAGAGGCACTTGGTTTGTCGATAACTCGATAATAGGTGTTTTTGAGGAAAAAATCGTCCGGAATCTGCTCAACAGGCCTCTCGATCCTGGTAGCTGAACGGTAGTCGAACGGTCGCGCTACGCTCCGACCATGCGGTCGTTCTTGTGAACGGGCTATCCAGCGCTTCGACCGAATTGCGCAACCAAGACGAAATTAAGGCGGTCTACCTAGGCGCTTGCCGCGAAGTGCCGTCAGCAAGAAGCCGCTGACGCCTGCCGTTGCCTGACTTTGATTGACAGAGGGGAAACTGGCCTGTCTACGGACAATCTAGCGCGCAGGATCGATCGAGACGTTTATTCTCGAACTATAGGCGGAGCAATCGACATGTTCTCGATGGTCTGCACTATGAAGCCGACGATCGGCGGTATGGCGATCCGCAGGGCTTGCGCTAGGACGACAGTGTTCATGGGGCCAGCGGGGTGGGGGCCAGCCGGGTCTCCTGTCAGAAAATTGTGAGATGAACGCCCTCATAGACCCGCATCGAGGCGAGCGGCGATATATTTTTCGATGCGGAGGCAATGATTTTAGAACGGGATAGGAGTGTCAGGTACCCTCGTACCCGCGACTGGACAGCAAAACTGATCGGAGTACCAGTTTGTGGTGCGGGAACCGCTTGGCGCGATGGCGAGCACTGGCAGTTTTAAGGCGCTCCGATAAGCAGCACCCACTGCAGCGCCCCACGAATGTTTCCATCGTCATAGATAGGAACACGCGTCGCCGGTCCACGGCCTTGGCTTTTCGACTCCGATCTACAGCATCGCTCGCCTCTAATCCTGTCGGGCAGGGAGAGGGGTTAGCAAGTTTTCGTTCGGTGACTCACAACATCAAACCGGCTTTTCTGGCAGCGCGAAGGGCGCAATTCGTGTCCAACACCTGACAGCAGCACAAAGCCCGTCAGGTTCAGAACACCGGCCGGCTTGGGCTCCGTGGAGTTTTTTCAAAGCGTAGTCAGGCGCTTAATGCGCGCTGACAATGGTGGCACGGCTGTTGCTGTTGAGATCCAGCAACACTGAGTCAGGGCTGAGTGCATCCAGAGCGCAAAACGAGCGATGCTCCTTCCTTTGAACCCGTGTGCCCCGTTCTAAGAGAGATAAGCTGGCGCAAAAAGTCGCGCAACGTTTGGCAAAGTTATGGAGAACAACATGGTGCTGCGCATGGAGTCCCCAGCTCCTCCGATCAAGGTGGAGAACTGGCTGCGTGGCCAGCCCCTCACGAGCTTCCAGCCCGGAAAAGTGTACATCGTCGAATTTTGGGCAACTTGGTGCAAACCGTGTGTGGCGGCGATGCCCCATCTGGTGCAGCTGCAAGATAAATACAAAGACGGCGGAGTTGAGGTCCTCGGAGTCGCAGCTTACGAACGAGCTCGAACGGCGGACGAGGCCCGAAGCAACTTGGACGCATGGTTGACCGAAAACTTCTCGAATCTCAACTACCGGATCGGATTCGACTACACAGGGAATATGAACAAGCTTTGGATGGATCCGAGCTTTTCTGTCGGGATTCCCACCTCGTTCGTCGTCGATCGTGACGGCCACATCGCCTTTATCGGTTTTCCGACGCAACTCCATGACGTTCTACCAAAAATTCTTAACGGCGGCTGGCGCACCAGCGATGAAGCTAGAGCCGCCGATACGGAGCGGATCGCCGAAGGCGAACGCACAATGCACGAAATGACGCGCAAGCGAGCGTTGACTGAGCCGATCTTCGCCAAACTTACGCCGGCGATGAAGGCGGAGGATTGGGCGAAGGCGCTTTCGGCGGTCGAAGAGGCCGTCGCTGTGATGCCGGACGACGTCAACTTCCGCGCGCTCCATGCGGATCTGTTGCTTCACAAAATGCGCGACTTGCAGACCGGCTTGCCAGTCATGCGCCAATTGGTTCGCGATGCGATCGATAAGAAATCCGAGCTGTGGATGGCCGGGGCGATGCGCCAACTCTTCGATCCGGCGAATGACAACTCCCACTTCCCGCCTGCCGAGCGCTTTGCGATGGGTAAGAACTTGTCTGAACACATCCTGGCACTGAATCCTCCGCAACGCGCCGAGGGCTCCAAGTTCCTGTCCTATGGGGCGGTCGCTCAATATTATTATGAGAGCGGCAACAAGGATCGCGCGATCGAGTTGGTCGAGGTGGCGCTGAAGTCGCTGGACCGTCCTGAGCCTATCCCCGACGAACTGAAACAGCAGGTTATGTCGCTGTTGGTCCAAGCGCTGGCCAACTACAAGGATGAGAAGGCTTGCCACGGCCCTCTTTGTGCGACTCCGCAAGACGGGTTTCCGAAAGAATCAAAGCGCAGGCGCCGGAAGAGAAAGCATGAAAAAGGATCGTAGTCGGAATTGCTCATTGGCCAATTCGTCCATTTCTCCGGCGGGCCACTAGCAACTAGAGATCATCGAGCACAGCGCTGGATCGTTTGCGCAGGTTCGAGTTCAAATTGCGATGACCTCCGGCCGGATCGAGGCGGACGTGATCTTGTAGGTGAAGCCGCGCCGTCATCCCATGACGCAAACACTCTGACGGTCTTAACGTCTACACGAAAATGTTGAACGACTCCTTCGTCACCAAAATGCATCCTTGCGTACAGCCATGGCGGCGGCCGGACTTACGCGAGCCATCACCATGCTTCTGCAGACGGGCGACGATGAACCACGCCGATCCGCATGCCTGGCTCACAGTAACTATCGAACGGATCGCGCAGGGCTGGCCGATGTCTCAGATCGATGCTCTCAGCTTGAGGAACCCTCAAAGCTTGAAACGCTTCAGCTACGCTTACGCAAAGAGGGGGAAATGGGCAGAAGATTTCGATCGCAGCCCCCAAACTCCGTGCATTATTGCGTCGCCTCGGACGGCCGCGCCAGGCATTCGGCACACCGCATCTGGATCAAAAGGGTCTTACGCCGCATGTGGCAGAAACTGCTGGCGCCATGATCGTTAAAGATGACAAACCACCCACCGCAATTGGCGTGGTGATCCCGTTCGTGTTCCGTCACTGGCTGAGGCAGCCCGTCCGCGTCGCGATCGTCCTCCTCGGCTTCTTAGGGGCAACGGTGGCCGACTTGTTCATGCCGGTCTATTCCGGCCATTTGGTCGACGCGCTGACATCAGGTCCGTCGGACCAAGCAGCACGGCAGGCGGCGTTCGTCGCCTTCGGCGGCATCCTCGCGCTTGGCCTGCTCTCGATCATATTCCGGTTGACAGGCTTGCAGGCGATCGTGCCGTTCACGCTGAAGACGATGTCGGATGTGGCGCGCGAGGCCTTCACGCGAGTGCAGCGGTTCTCGACTGACTGGCACGCCAACTCTTTCGCCGGCTCCACCGTGCGCAAGATCACGCGCGGCATGTGGGCCCTCGACCTGCTCAACAACACGATCCTGATGGCATTGTTGCCGTCGCTGGCGGTGCTCGTGGGCTCGATGATCCTGCTCGGTCTGCGTTGGCCGATCCTCGGCGGGGTGATCGGCCTCGGCGCGGTGATCTATGTCGCGATAACAATGGCATTCACGATCGGCTATATCGCGTCGGCGGCGCGCGTCTCCAATGCCTGGGACACCAAGCTCGGCGGCACGTTGGCGGACTCGCTCACCTGCAATGCCGTGGTGAAATCCTTCGGCGCGGAGGCGCGCGAGGATGCTCGGCTTACCGGTGTCGTCAGCCGCTGGCGGGCGAGGGTACTGCGCACCTGGTTGCGCAACAGCGCCACCAGCACAGTGCAGCTCATGATGCTGTTGTGCTTTCGCGGTTCCGTGATCGGCGGCGCCGTCCTGCTCTGGATAGCGGGGCGCGCCTCGCCGGGGGACGTCACCTACGTGCTGACGAGCTACTACATCATTCACGCCTATTTGCGCGACGTCGGCATGCACATCAACAATCTGCAACATTCGGTGAACGACATGGAGGAGCTTGTCACCATTCATAGCGAGCCGATCGGCATTGTCGATGCGCCTGACGCCCAGCCGATCGACATTCAGGGCGGAAGGATCACGTTCGAAGAAGTAATTTTCCTTTATGTCGGGCATCACGCGCCGCTCTACGACGGATTATCGATTGACATCCGAGCCGGCGAGCGGATCGGTCTGGTCGGCCGTTCCGGCTCCGGGAAGACCACGTTCGTCAAGCTGGTGCAGCGGCTCCATGACGTCTCTGGGGGCCGTATCCTGATCGATGGCCAGGATATCGCGAAAGCGACGCAGCAATCGCTGCGCAGCCAAATCGCGATCGTGCAACAGGAGCCGATTTTGTTTCACCGCTCGCTGGCGGAGAACATCGCCTATGGCCGGCCCGGCGCCAGCATGGCTGCGATCGAGCAGGCGGCACGGCTGGCAAATGCGCATAATTTCATCCTGCACCTGCCGAAGGGCTACGGCACGCTGGTGGGCGAACGAGGCGTCAAGCTGTCGGGCGGCGAGCGTCAGCGTGTCGCGCTCGCGCGCGCGTTTCTTGCGAACGCACCGGTCCTGATCCTGGACGAGGCGACCTCCAGCCTCGATTCGGAATCGGAGGCGCTGATCCAGCAGGCGATGGAGCGGCTGATGAAGGGACGCACCTCAATCGTGATCGCACACCGGTTGTCGACCGTGCGCAGCCTCGATCGCATCCTGGTGTTCGACCGCGGCGAGATCGTCGAGCAGGGCACCCACGCCGCGCTGATCGCGCGGCCGGGCGGCGTTTATCGCGGGCTGTTCGAGCGGCAGGCCACCGAGTTCGGTCAGGTCTCGGCGGCAGGCCAGACTAAAGCATGGCTGGCCGCATCCCCGCAGCGTTAGGGTTATTTACCTTGGCTGCAGCTGATTGGCATCGCGCCTGTCAGTCGTCCGGCCACGCTTCGATACTCACCGCGAAGGTGTAGGATTGTCTTGAGGGAGAGCATCTCTAAAGCGGGAATAGGGCGGCTGTCGGAAGGACAATCGGACATACCGGCCCTTCTTGCTGGCGAGTGTTATGACCAAAGCGAAAAGAGACTATGCCAGCCAAAAGGTGTTCGAGCGGCTTCAATCCTACCTCACGGCGCGGGAAAATACCGTGTGCTGGATCTGGAAATCGGGCGAGTTGCAATTTGGGACAACCGAGCGACTGAGCGTCACGCCGTCAAAGAATCCGGCGTTCGAGATCGCGTGGTGCGGCGCATCGCTATCGAGGCGATGTGCCGCTCAGTATCTTTGGTCGTGGCAACGTGGCGCGCACCAAGTGAAAGCCGCAGGCGGAAGGCTACCTAGCCTACCAAGGGAGGCCCCCCGGCTCTGCCGGGGAGGCAGCTATCGAGTCCGACAATACCGTCCGCTTCATCTTAAACAAAGAGCCCGCCTGGATGCTGGAATGGCATCTGGAAGCCTTCCGCATCTGGTTGACCATGACCAAGCCCACTTGGTCGCGGTCAATTATCGGAAGATCGGATACCAAAACATGCATTAACACGCGGCACGGTCGCTCCGGCGTGCGGGATTCTGCTGCCGGCCGTTCGGTAGAAAACGATCCATCATTTGTGGTCCGATGATCGTAGCTGACGACCACGTCATAGAAATGGAAGTATGGATTGCGGCAAACGCTGACCGGGAACTGCCGCATTCGGCAATCGTCCACTGTCCTGTTCAGATCGTGAGCAAGAAAGCCGGCCGCAGGTCGCCACCGGTAGTGGCCTGGCGCGCCGCTCACGCAATTGAATACAGCGGTGTCTGTTCCCGCGGGAGAACGGCTTCCGCGTTCCGGGCTTTGGTGGGGGCTGAAGAACCGGCAGATCGAGGCGGCCCATCGAGGCTTTCTTAGACGCCACAGGGCAGCGCGTAGGACCAGTAGGGCACGCAGGCTGGCCGGCACTTCGACCGAGAATAAACCGAATACCGATCAGGGGAGCTTTAGCAAGCTCCGATTGTCAAGCGACATCCGGATTTGACCCGGCGACGACATGAGGAAGTGACTCCGGTTGTTTTGCCGGAACTGAAGCAAGCCGCTCGCGACGCGCGCCCCTCATAGCGCTGCAGGGAGAGCGGCTTGTGTCACGATTTCTTCTCCGATTTGGTGTCTCGCGCGACGGGCTTCTGCAGCAGCCCGCTGCGCTTCTCCTGGCAAGCTGCGCAAAGACTGCGGTGGCTGTGGCGGATTGGACTGAACGGAATGCCCAGCCAGGATCGCTTCGCGGCCGAGCGCGACCGCCAAGTGTATCTTGCCAACGCCAAGCGAACCAGCGTCATAATGCCGGGTGTGTAGGATCGGAGATCGAGATCCTCTACCCGTTTCTTCCGCGATGCGGAGCGTCAGTCGTTGTTGTCGCCTGCAAGCGGCTCGGCGATGAGACGCATTTTGTTATCAGACAGCCTAATGCCACGTTAACGCTTCTGCCGGCATGGATGAGGGCTCCCGCAGCCGCTTCCTTCCGATTGATAGCTGATCCGGGGCTTCCGGTGGATCGTCTGCTGGAGGTGCGCGTTCTCGTTGATGCGGTCTTAGCCTTCCAGGGAATCATCCCATTCGCGAGGAGGCGGTCATGGCGGACGCATCACGTCATCAGGGGGATCTTTTCGAGAGCCCTCCAACATACAGCAGCATTCCGATCGAAGCCCACCAGCAAATGCTGGAGCCCTTAAAGGAGCTTCTGGCCGAAGCGCTCACCGACAGCGCGGCCGAGACACGCGACGTGAGCGGGGAGGACAGCGGTGAGCAAGATCACGCCTGAGCACCTTGCTCGCCAGGCCGTCGTCTACATTCGTCAGTCGACGGCCGACCAGGTTATCGACAACAAAGAGAGCCAGCGCCGCCAGTACGGCTTGGCCGATCGAGCGCGCCAGCTGGGCTGGAGCGAGGTGATCGTGATCGACGATGATCTCGGTCGCTCTGGTGGCGGCACCGCGCGTCCCGGGTTCGAAAAGCTACTCACTGGGATTTGCGAAGGGCGAGTTGGCGCTGTGTCGATCGAGGCCTCTAGGCTGGCCCGCAACGGCAGGGACTGGCATACGCTCCTGGAGTTCTGCGGGCTCGTTGGAACGCTGATCGTCGATGAGGATGGCGTCTACGATCCGCGCCACCCGAATGACCGCCTTCTGCTCGGCATGGAGGGCACAATGAGCGAGATGGAGCTGTCGATCTTTCGGCAGCGCTCGCTTGAGGCCTTAAAGAAGGCGCGCAGGGGTGAGCTCTTCCTCAACGTTGCCATCGGCTGATCAAAGTCTCCCACGGTCAGATCGAAGGGTCCTAATCGACGCATTCAGGGGGCGCTCGACTCGTGTTCGCCAAGTTCGCCGAGATGCAGACGCTGCGCCAGGTCCACCTATGGTTACGGCAAGAGCGAATCGCCTTGCCTGCAGTCAGCGGTGGACCCGAAGGGCCGTCACGTCGAGTGGAAGTTACCAGTCTGCAACACGATACGCCACATCCTGACCAATCCGATCTATGCTGGCACGTACGCCTTCGGGCGTTCTGGCAGTCGGGTGACGATCGAGGCCGACCGCAAGAGAATCGTGCGGGGCTTCCGCCGGGAGCGCAGCAACTGGGAGGTTTTGATCAAGGACCACCATGAGAGCTACATTATATGGGCGGAGTTCGAGAGGAATCAGCGTTTGATCACCGATAACGCCAATGGGAAGAGCTTCATGAGTCGTGGCTCGGTTCCGCTGCGGTGAGGCCCTTCTTGCGGGGCTCTTTCGTTGCGGTCACTGCGGTCGTAAACTTCACGTTGCCTACAGCGGCACGCACAGCAAGGTCGGGCGCTACCATTGCCGCGGCAGCCGGATCGATCATGGCGGAGAGCCATGCATCTCATTCGGCGGCCTGCGTGTGGATGCCGCAATCAGCGCCGAAGTCATCGCACGCCTGCAGCCGCTCAGAGTCCAGGCTGCGCTGTCTGCCATGGAGGACCGCGACCGGGAGCACGCCGAGAAGCTGAGTCAACTTGAACTTGCTCTTGCAAGCGCGCTATGACAACTTGGGGTCGTCGGCGATATGAGGCTGTCGATCCTGACAATCGCCTGGTCGCCGGCGAGCTGGAGCGACGTTGGAATGAACGCCTGCTGGCCGCCCGCGCGCTCGAGGAAGAGCGCGGTGCACTGTTGGCCAAGCCGGAGCGTCCTCTCTGAGCGAGGTAGATCGCGAGCGGTTGCTCGCGCTTGGCTCCGATTTGGAGCGGGCCTGGAACAGTCCTGCCGCGATGCCTGCCACGCGCAAGCGGATCATCCGAACCTTAGTCCATGAAGTCGTTGTACGCGTCGGCGATGCGGCAATTGAGCTTGTGATCCACTGGCAGGGCGGCGATCACACAGCGCTAAAGACCAGAAAAAACCGCACGGGCCAACATCGCTGGAGCACATCCGCAGATGTGATCGATCTCGTGCGTGTTCTGGCACGCCAGATGCCCGACGGCACGATCGCGGCGGTCCTCAACCGAGCTGGCAAGTCGACGCGGCGGGGTAACAGCTGGACCCGCGCCCGCGTTCGCCACTTGCGCAACCAGCAAGCTATCGCGCCCTATCGGGAAGGCGAACGCATGGAAAGAGGAAAAATCACTCTGGACGAAGCCGCTGCTGTGTTGAAGGTCAGCCCATCGACGGTTCGCCGCCTGATCGCGGAGCGAAGCTTGCCCGCGCACCAGCTGTGCAAGGGCGCACCCTGGGTGATAAAGGCGCCTGACCTGGAGCACCCCGAGGTCAGGAACGCCGCGCGGCGTGTCCGGCGCCCGTCGTCTGGCGATCTGCGCCAAAAAAGCTTGAACTATGATGGGCATGGCGAGGTAGGCAGTATGAATCGGACTCGGGTGGCCCAAGCAGCAGCACGTTCTCGCCGTTGGCAATCTAGCGAGCGCCGGCAAGCTCGCGTACCTGCTTGGGATCTATCGACGGCTGGGCCGAGAAGTCGAAGCCGGGAAAGATCGCGAGCGAACGGGAAGCGAGCTAGTTTGAGGGACATCTCGATGCGCCGCTCGTCCTTGCGGGCGATCTCGCGCTCGTACAGCAGCATCACGAGGCGGGCGGCAATTTGAGAAGTTTGAGCCTGATCCTAACGTACTCGGCGCTGGCGAGATCGCGAGGTTTCGGCATCTTCTCACGTACGATGAGCACAAGCCAATAGGCGGCGGTGAGGAGGACTAGGCGGACCAGGACCAAGCGGCAACTGGTATACTGGAATGAGTTGGCTCTTGTACAGCTCGATCCATTTCTCGCTCTCGCTTGCGCAATAGAGGCTGTCATAGATCCATTGAGTCGAACCGCCGCTGCGCAGTACCGTGATTGCCGCAATCCTGCGACTTGCGGTGATCGCCGTGCGCTTTCACATCGTCAAGGCGTTTCTGGGAAGAATCGACCCGCGATGCCGACGCGACGATCGGACCCGCTGCAAAGCTCCTTTTCGTTGGTGCGAGCTTCTTTCTCCGTTTGAGGCGTTGAGACGCTCCGTGCCGACGATCGCCTTCTCAGCGGCTCGATGCTCCGACAAAATTGCCTGATAATTTGCCGCAAGTTTGCGGCGACGCTTAATCCAGCACTTTTCGTTCTTGGCGTCCGCTCGCTCATCAGCGCGTTGTACACCGCGCGGATATGCCCGCGCACGTCCTCATCCGATAACGCACATCGACGCGCCAGATTTTCGCGCCATGACGCTGATCTCTATTGACTCAAACGAAATCGTGGGTGATTGGCGGGCGGCCAGCTCGTCGGACTGGATCGGCGACGTCATCTGCTGCAAGCCGCGGCCGATCGGCCCCGCTAACGCTCAGGAATGCTCCGCCGCCGCTGATTGCTGCTACTTGCCACCATCAAATATCGAGACCAATATTCCTCACCAGAGTAGGTAGGTTTCGATCCATTATTGATGCTGTACCATCAGTAAGTAGCTCGCCGTACCGGCTAGGACGCAGCTCATCTCATCACGATGGCAAGGTGCAGCAATCACAAGCGTAGTCAATCCGCTGCATTTTACAGGACAGGTCATGAAATTCATCGAAGGGACGCGCGTCGTTACCGAGGGTGAACTGCAAGCCAACAACATCACGCATTATCATGTCACAAAATTCTATCGCGAACAGATTACCGACGGTGGTTACTACGACCAGCTCAAATACATTGTGGAGCCCTCAGTTAAGGAGTTCGAGAGTCCCGGCAGTTTGGATACGAGCGGCGAGCACGACAACACGGTCGTGCCCGGACTCCAGCACAAGTACGCCCAGACCGGGTTGTTGCTGGTAACGGACCGTTGCGCTTCATATTGCCGTTATTGCTTTCGCAAACGCATTGTCGGCAAGGATTCCGAAGAAATCGCACCTGATTTCGCTCAGGTTGCGCAATATATTGGCCGCCATCCTGAGATGACGAACGTGCTGCTATCGGGAGGCGACCCGTTCGTGCTCAGCACCGCCAAGCTCAATAAGATTCTTGATCATCTGTTGCCGATCGCACATTTGGATTCAATTCGATTCGGCACAAAAATGATGGCCTATGAGCCCAAGCGGTTTAAGGATTCCGCTCTACCGGCTTTGTTCCGACGAATCCATGAATCGGGTAAGACCGCAATAATCGTTACTCATTTCGATCACATCGGTGAAATTTCAGTCGATGCGGAGCGCAAAATTCGCTCTTTGCGCGCACAGGGCGTGCAATTCCTCAACCAGTCCGTCCTTCTCGCGAAGGTCAACGATGATCCCGAGATCTTGGCGGCGACCTTCGCCAAATGTCACCAAGTCGGAGTGCGCCCGTATTATCTTTTTCAGGGCAGGCCGGTAAAGGGCGCATCGCACTTTCAGGTTCCACTGCGCCGGGGATTAGAGATTACGCGCGGCATCAACCAACGTCTCAGCGGCATCCAAAAAACATTCAAATACATCATGTCTCATTACACCGGAAAGATCGAGATCCTCGACCTGAGAGACGATGGCCGCGTGTATATGCGATATCATCAAAACAAGGTTCCCGAAAAGATCGGAAAGATCTTTTCCCGGCCGCACGTCGAGGCTGCCTGCTGGTTGGACGATTTGCCCGAAGGATGAGAAAGGGCACGGAATACGGATTACCGACTCACAGCGCGTGGAGCGGCAGTGTCCCGAGGCGGTGGCGGCTTTCTCGCTCGCCACGGAACGGGGCTGGAATTCCTCCGTGCCGGCAGGAACGCGATTAACGCGGCGGTGGCCTGGCCAGGACACTTTGCATGTGCGAGCCGAGTGCATGGCCGCTGGGGCGCAAATCGTACTGCTCGTCCGTTTCGCGGACGGTCAAATGCCGTCCATCGGTGGAGGCGCGGCCGATCCTCAGGCTGGCCGCGTTTGCGGCCACCGCAAAGGCTTGGCCTTGATCGGCCCGAGCACCGCGGCATGCTGGCGTGGAACGGGACTGCATTCCTGGCTGGCACTTGCCGTCAGCCGCGACGGGCGATCTGGTGGCGAAGCGTGACGCGTTCCTGCCGAGCTGAGGCGCTCGCGCGCTGGTTTTTGGCCGCCGCGGTTTCCATTGCGACACGAACTGTTCGTAGTTTCGCTCTGCGTGGGCGGCAATCAACATCTCGCGGTCGCGCAGCGCCTTGATGTTGTAGGCATAGGCTGGTCCGCGCTGGCAGCCCTTCTGTTGCGGATGTCCGGCTTGAAGTTGCATCGCGCAGGTCTTGTTGGCGACTAGCGCCGGGCGCGTCCACAGGTAGTCCTCGCACTTGGCTACCAAATGCCAGCAGAGCACAGTGAGCTTGAGAGCCACGGCCACCGCGGCAATCTGATGGCCGCGCCGGGCGCGGATGCGCACGAAAAAGACGTGCAGTGGTGGACCGGGCCGCCTTGGCCGCTGCCCACGCCGCCTCGACCGGCATGGCGCG
>NZ_JAAVLX010000041.1 GCF_013114825.1 Bradyrhizobium australiense
CGGGTGGTGGAGGGAGGGTTTTCAGGTCCTCAGTGGGGCGGAACCTGTCACTCTCAAGTGGGCATCGTATGCTGAACGAGATGCCGAGGGCCTTCTCGATTCACGCGACGGCTTTAGCCTAATGCTCGGCGGCACGTTCTTTTCTTATAGAAGCTATCCGCACGTCACAGGCCATGTGGCCTCCGCATACTGCACCAGCCCGTTTATCAAAGCCGGACAATCCGCCTTCTGCTTGGTATGGGACGGCATCATTTTTCCACGTCTCTACTATGTAGACCGCTGCGGCGCTCGGTTCATCCAATGCCTGTTTCCGCTGATAGGTCACGTCTATGCTGCCACGGGCGATCACTTCGGACCTTATGCGAATACGAAGCGTTCCAACTGGGACCTAGGAGTTGCCGGCAAGCTGATGGCCTATATCGCGCTGGGATCTGCTGATGAAGACATCATAACTGTATTTCGAGAGCTCTACGAGGAGCGCTTTGCGGTCGACGCGGAGTATGCTCGTGGTTATCATGCGGAGAGCGGAGTTGAATCTTCAATTGCGGCTATCCACGACTTCTTCCACGCGAGCGCCCTTCGGTTGAAAGGCAAGCGACCCGAAGATGTGCTTGCATCGTTTCATTGTTTCCTCGAGCATCTCCTCGTCCGGGAGATGACGGCCGTTTTACAGCGGCATTCGAGTTCTCCGGGATCGCGCAACTTGTGTATAGTCGGTGGCTGCGGTCTCAATATCAAGTGGAACAGCGCACTACGTGCTAGTGGCCTGTTCGATGCTGTCTGGGTGCCGCCCTTTCCGAATGACAGCGGGGCGGCAATAGGTGCTGCTTGCTCCGCAATGGCGGCGGACAGAGGCTTCGTGCCC
>NZ_JAAVLX010000042.1 GCF_013114825.1 Bradyrhizobium australiense
AAGGACCTGCGTACGAGGTACAAGATCAAGGAGAGCGTCAAAGGCGTCATCATCACGGGTGTCGATGGCTCCTCCGACGCCGCCGAAAAGCGCCTCTCCGCCGGCGATGTCATCGTCGAGGTGGCGCAGGAAGCGGTCGCCAGCGCCGCCGACATCAAGAAGCGCGTCGATCAGCTCAAGAAGGACGGCAAGAAATCGGTGTTGTTGCTGGTCTCGAACGGCGAGGGCGAATTGCGGTTCGTGGCGCTCAGCGTGCAGTAATAGATCACGTGCTGGTTGCCGAAAAACCCTGTCGTCCCTGCCAACGCAGGGACCCATAACCACCAGCGCGGATTGTAAAGGCAACTGGCCCCGTCGCATCACGGACCGGCCGCGGCGTATGGGTCCCTGCGTTCGCAGGGACGACGTCGTCCTATCCTTCCACAAATTCCTCGCGCCGATAGCCTTGCGCGTACAACAGCGCGGTGAGGTCGCCGTAGTCGATCCGCGCCGCTGCCGCCGCCGCAACCGCGGGCTTCGCGTGATAGGCGACGCCAAGCCCCGCCGCCTGGATCATGCCGAGGTCGTTGGCGCCGTCGCCGGTCACCAGCGTATCGATCTTGTCGAGGTCGAAGGTTTCGCGCAGCTCGATGAGGGTAGCCAGCTTGGCGGCGCGGCCGAGGATCGGCTCGGCAACCTCGCCGCTGAATTTTCCGTCTCGCACC
>NZ_JAAVLX010000043.1 GCF_013114825.1 Bradyrhizobium australiense
GAACGCTTGGCGGCGAGCGCGATCACGCGCTCCTCGTCGGCGATCTCGACCGCCTTCTTCTGGTCGATATTGAGCACCTCGCGAGTCCTGGACGAGGCAATGCGCTCGGCTTCGAGCGCGAGCTCGACCTCGACGCGGCGCCGCTCGATCGCGTCGCGCCGCCTGAGTTCGGCGGCCTCGATAGCTTCGGTGCGCTCGATCTCCAGCCCTCTGGTTTCTTTTTCGGCCCGGATGCGCTGGGCGGCAACGACCTTCTCCTGGGCAATGCGCGCGGCCTCGATGGCTTCGCGCGAGGCGACCGAATCTTCCCGCATCGCCCAGGAGGAACGCGTTCGCTCGCTCGAAATCGGGCGCAACCGCGCCATCGAGGAAGCCGACATCGCCTCGCGCGCCGAGATCCCTGCGACTTCCAGCGCCTGATTGCGCTCGATCTCCAGCTTGCGCGTGGTGTGCTCGGCGGCGATCCGCTCGGCTGCGAGCGTCCGCTCGCGTGCGATCCGGGCGGCTTCCACGGCCTTTTGCGCCTCGATCTCGGCTTCTTGAATCGTACGCACCTGCTGGATCTCCAAAGAGCGGGTGCGCTCGTCGGAGGCAATGCGTTCGACGTTGACGATCGTGGTCTGGGCGATGCGGGCCTTTTCGGTCGCCTCGCGTGCCGCGATCTCGGCTTCCTCGAC
>NZ_JAAVLX010000044.1 GCF_013114825.1 Bradyrhizobium australiense
GTCGAGGAAGCCGAGATCGCGGCACGCGAGGCGACCGAAAAGGCCCGCATCGCCCAGACCACGATCGTCAACGTCGAACGCATTGCCTCCGACGAGCGCACCCGCTCTTTGGAGATCCAGCAGGTGCGTACGATTCAAGAAGCCGAGATCGAGGCGCAAAAGGCCGTGGAAGCCGCCCGGATCGCACGCGAGCGGACGCTCGCAGCCGAGCGGATCGCCGCCGAGCACACCACGCGCAAGCTGGAGATCGAGCGCAATCAGGCGCTGGAAGTCGCAGGGATCTCGGCGCGCGAGGCGACCGAATCTTCCCGCATCGCCCAGGAGGAACGCGTTCGCTCGCTCGAAATCGGGCGCAACCGCGCCATCGAGGAAGCCGACATCGCCTCGCGCGAAGCCATCGAGGCCGCGCGCATTGCCCAGGAGAAGGTCGTTGCCGCCCAGCGCATCCGGGCCGAAAAAGAAACCAGAGGGCTGGAGATCGAGCGCACCGAAGCTATCGAGGCCGCCGAACTCAGGCGGCGCGACGCGATCGAGCGGCGCCGCGTCGAGGTCGAGCTCGCGCTCGAAGCCGAGCGCATTGCCTCGTCCAGGACTCGCGAGGTGCTCAATATCGACCAGAAGAAGGCGGTCGAGATCGCCGACGAGGAGCGCGTGATCGCGCTCGCCGCCAAGCGTTC
>NZ_JAAVLX010000045.1 GCF_013114825.1 Bradyrhizobium australiense
CATCTCCCGGACGAGGAGATGCTCGAGGAAACAATGAAACGATGCAAGCACATCTTCGGGTCGCTTGCCTTTCAACCGAAGGGCGCTCGCGCGGAAAAAGTCGTGGATCGCCGCAAGTGAGGAAAACACCCCACTCTCCGCATGGTAACGACGAGCGCGCTCCGCGTCAACCGCAAGGCGCTCCTCGTAGAGCTCTCGAAACACAGTTATGATGTCTTCATCAGCAGATCCCAGCGCGATATAGGCCATCAGCTTGCCGGCAACTCCTAGATCATACAAGCTGGAGCGGTTCGTGTAAGGTCCGAAATGATCGCCCGCGGCAGCATAGGACTGACCTATCAGCGGAAACAGGCACTCGATGAACCGAGCGCCGCAGCGGTCTACATAGTAGAGACGTGGAAAAATGATGCCGTCCCATACCAAGCAGAAGGCGGATTGTCCGGCTTTGATAAACGGGCTGGTGCAGTATGCGGAGGCCACATGGCCTGTGACGTGCGGATAGCTTCTATAAGAAAAGAACGTGCCGCCGAGCATTAGGCTAAAGCCGTCGCGTGAATCGAGAAGGCCCTCGGCATCTCGTTCAGCATACGATGCCCACTTGAGAGTGACAGGTTCCGCCCCACTGAGGACCTGAAAACCCTCCCTCCACCACCCG
>NZ_JAAVLX010000046.1 GCF_013114825.1 Bradyrhizobium australiense
CCGCCCGAAACGGAATCGAGCAATTTCACCGTGTCATTGCCGTTGGTGTCGGTGCTCCAGACCGTGTATTGATCAGCTCCTGCAAGCTTCCAGGCGACCTGATACCCGCTCGCCGTCGCCTCCGCACCGATCGGGGCCCAGCCGCCGAATTGACCAACCGTAATGCTCGACCCCAGATATTTCGCCGTTGGACCGGTTCCACCGCCAACCGGATTGAGCTGATACACATTGCCGGTCTGGACGAGACTTGTGGATCCCGATGTCTCAATCACGACGTTAGGAACGCCGATCACCCCGTCACCATTGAGGTCTTGAGCAAAGCTCGTCTCGATCGATTGCAGGGCGGCACTGCCGCCCGAAACGGAATCGAGCAATTTCACCGTGTCATTGCCGTTGGTGTCGGTGCTCCAGACCGTGTATTGATCAGCTCCTGCAAGCTTCCAGGCGACCTGATACCCGCTCGCCGTCGCCTCCGCACCGATCGGGGCCCAGCCGCCGAATTGACCAACCGTAATGCTCGACCCCAGATATTTCGCCGTTGGACCGGTTCCACCGCCAACCGGATTGAGCTGATACACATTGCCGGTCTGGACGAGACTTGTGGATCCCGATGTCTCAATCACGACGTTAGGAACGCCGATCACCCCGT
>NZ_JAAVLX010000006.1 GCF_013114825.1 Bradyrhizobium australiense
AGCATCCCGGCCTTCCCTGCGCAATGGCTTTACGGCTTACTTCGTGCTCTTCCCGGTGAACGGCTTTCTTGCCACCGTCGCCTCCGAGAAGCTTCGCTTCTCTCGGACTTAACGCCAGCACCGCGGCGCCAGAACCACACGATTTCACCGTACGCTTTCGGCGCGTACATCTTTCGCGTCATCAGCGTCCATCGCATCTCACCGCACGTTCGTGACGATCGCGAAGCGCCCCTCATCTGCCGTGAGACGGGCGGAGTTATGCGGCTGATTTGGCCATCATGTTAAGCGGAATATTTTTGATTCTTTTTGATTCCTGGGCTTGACACGATTTCGGAAAATCCGAACTGATTTGCTCCTCGGGTTAGCTTACCGCAGGTGGCTGCATCAAATTGTGTTTGTGCGTAAGGCAAATCAGCTCGCAGGAGGAGATGAATCGTGGCCCGCATGAGCCGCAAGCGATATGCGGGGACACACTTTCCCGACTTCGCTCATTCGGGCTACGGTTGCCTGAACAGACTTTTGGTGATTTGCCCGATGAGAACAGTTCTTGCGACGGCATAACGAATGCCCTGCTCGCGCGCTCGCCTTGTCGCTCATACAGGCGTGATCTAACATGGGGCTCCAAAACATAAACAATCATGCGGGCCTGAACCGCATTCAGGGAGAAGACGATGAAGCCATTAATGATGGCCGCAGCGGTTGTAGTCGGCATCGCTGCCAATGCGGCCAATGCCGCGCCGCTGCCCGAGGCAAAGCCGGATGACGTTGGATTTTCGCAGCAGGGACTGGCGCGCCTGGACGATTTTTTTGCCCGCGAGATCGCCGCGAAGCGTGTGCCCGGCGCTGTCGTCGCGATAGCTCGCGACGGAAAGCTCGTGCAATACAAGGCGTACGGCCAGCTTGATCCGACCAAAGGCACGCCGATGCCGTTAGATGCCGTGTTCGCGCTTGCTTCCATGACCAAGCCGATGGCCGCCGTCGCGGGCCTGACACTTATGGAACAGGGCCGCCTGCCGCTTCAGGCAAAGCTTGCGGATTACTATCCCGCGTTTGCCGAGATGAAGGTCGGCGTCCCGCAGGCGGATGGTTCGCTGAAGCTCGACGGGCAGGTTTCACCGATCTACATCCACGACCTTTATCGACATACATCGGGCCTGATGTATGGGGGACGCCCGGACAGCTCGAGCCCGGTAGCGCGTCAGTACCCGGACGGGACGGCGCCGGCGGTCGAGGGCGATACGCAGGCGTTCATCGATCGCATCACCAAGCTGCCGCTGGCCCACCAACCGGCGACGGTTTTCGAGTACGGCTTCTCGATCGATGTGCTCGGCGCGGTTGTTGAAAAGGTGAGCGAGCAGCGGCTTGGCGACTACCTGTCCGGCAATGTGTGGCAACCGCTCGGCATGAAGGACGCCACGTTCCACCCCGCGGAGGCGCAGCGCGCGCGTCTTGCCCGGCCATTTCCCAACGATCCGCTGACGGGCAAGCCGCAGGCGATCAAGCTTCTCGACACGCCAACCAAGTTCGACTGCGGCGGGGCCTGCGCGTTTGCCACCGTGGGCGACTACGTCCGCTTTGGCCAGATGCTGCTCAATGGCGGCGAGCTCGACGGCCAGCGCATTCTCGGACCCAAGACAGTGCACCACATGATCTCCAACCACCTTGGCCCGGAGATCAAGAACAACGTCGCCAATATTGAGCCGCATCGTGGTGGCTTTGGCTTCGGCCTTGGCGTGGCCGTGCGCACCAGCGAGGGTCTATCCTCGGTTCCGGGCAATCCTGGCGAATTCACCTGGAATGGCGCCTATGGCACGCAGTTCTTCTGCGACCCGAAGGAGCGCCTCGTCGTGGTCGTGGGAACGGCGGCGCCTGGCGAACTTCGGAAGTACTACCGCGAGCAGGTCCAGAACATCGTCTACGGCGCCATGGTGCGGTAGACCTTTCGCAGTCGATAGGCTGGGTAAAGCCACCGGGTCGCGCGAACGCGCTCCCGATGACAGGCTCCGCGTGCCCACCATCAAGCAGCCCAAATCGGTCATGGATAGTGGGCACGGCGCTGTCGCGCCTTTGCCCCTACGGAACTATCATTTGCGGTGCCCGGTTTCCATGCGCGCTCAGACGGAAACCTGCTCCGGGCAATTCGTCAGCCGTGCGGGAACGCCCACGGCAGTGCAGCCAGCAGGCACGTCATGCTCGACGAGTGCGCCGGCGCCGACCTTGGCGAAGTCGCCGACGCTGACGTTGCCGAGAATGCTCGATCCGGCGCTGAGCAACACTCCCCTGCCGATCTTTGGCGCGCGGTCCGGCGCCGAATGTTTTCGGCCGATGGTGACGTTCTGCAGGATCGTCACCTCGTCGCCGATCACGGCGAAGGCGCCGATGATGATGCCGGTGGCGTGATCGAGAAACACCGACGTGCCGATCGATGCGGTCGGGTGAATGCTGATCTGAAGCTGATCGGACGACAGGCTTTGCAACAACAGCGCCAGATCGCTGCGCCTCTCGCGCCAGAGCCAGTTGGAGACGCGCCAAGCCTGCAGCGCGACGTATCCCTTGAAGTTCAACAGCGGCGGCAGCAGCGCCGTAGTCGCGGGATCGTGAACGGCGATGCTCTGCAGATCGCGGCTGGCCGCGTCGATCAGATCGGGCGAGGCCGCGAAAGCCTCACGGGCGAGGCACCCAAATCGCCGGCGATCCGCCGGGCTTTTTCCGAGCTGCTCGCCAATCTGGTGGGAAACCGCGCTGCCGAAATTCGCATGATTGAGAATGGTGGCCGATAGCGAGGCGCCAAACACGGGATCGCTCGCGCGGACGCGCTCGGTTTCACGCCGGATCGCGCGCCAAAGCTGGTCGACTGGTGCAATTCCGTTTGGGATCATGGCCGTTCTCCCCGGTGGTGCTGCCCGTGCATCGATTCTTGCGCTCGCTTCCAGAAGTCCCTGCGAAGCTCTCAGAAAGTATCTTGACGCCTCAGACAGTGGATCGCCCTCCCGCTTGTTCGATCCATAGGGTGGCGAAAACATTAACCATGCAAGAGCTTCGCGCGGCGAATGCCGGACGCTTAATGAGCGATTAATATCTTGCACAAAAGATAGACGATCAGCACCAACATTGTAACGCAGCAAGAATTGCGCGCGGGACCCAGCCTCTAAGGAGGAATGGCGTGAGGGCGTTTCTTACCTACGCGCTGGCCGCGACCTTAGCTGGTTGTGGCTGTCTTTCACCGCCGCAAACGAACATCGAAGGATGCACGGCCACGAATGGATTCGGCTGTTTCGATCGAGCGGCCGCCGGTCGGCCGATTGAACCGGAGCCTGCGTTATTCAGGACTGATTCTGCCATAACCGAAATCAAGTCCGCGATCGCGCCGGCGATCGAAAAATCGTCCACTCCGGCCTATCCCGGCACGAAAACGGCGCAATCGACCATGATCCCGGCGAAAGTCGAGACATCTCGCATTCCCCTTCCACCTACTCGATCATTGAAGACACGACTGCGGCCCGCCACTGCGGAGGTCGCAAAACCGGTGACGCCTGCCAGCCCGGAATCGGCCCCGCAACAGAAAGCGGATACCAAGGACGGTTCCAATCAGGTGGAAGCGTTGCAGCCCGGCGATGCCGAAGCGGCCGCACCTATGCCGCAAAAAGAACTGACCATCGGAAGCGCTCGAGATCAGCTTGCCGATACAGCCTGGATCATAAGTGAAACAACTTCCCCCGTGGATTACTCCCCTCTGATCACGGCGGTGATCCACTCAACGTCCAGCGCGAAGGATGCACCAAGCACCCTGGCTGTTCGCTGTCCTGGAGCCCGTACTGAACTGTCGCTTTACACGGAGGGAGCGTGGCACGCGTCGCGTGCCAACGAAATTCAAGTCGACTATCAGATCAACGACCAACCCATTGTCAGGCAGCACTGGACTCTTTCCGCAGATGGAAAGAGGGCCAGTTACAAAGGTGATGCAGTCGGACTTCTGCGGTCGTTACCAGAAGGCGCACGGCTGAAGATAGGCGTGTTCGACAGGCCGGGCATCGGCCAAGTAGCGACGTTCCAACTCGCCGGATTGGATAGCGTCCGGAAAAAAATTGAAGTGGCGTGTAAGTGGCCATCTTAGCAGACAGCGATGATCCATCGATCGCACGGGACGAATTCAACGCGCCTCGTCAGAGAAAGCCAAGGTGGCCACAACAATAAGCCGCCCACCTGCGTGTCGCAGATGGGCGGCTGTATTGCCATCAGGCATCATGGGGGCATCACGCCTGCGGCTGAACTCTGCTGTCGACGATCAGCCCTGCTGCGGCTGGTCATTCGGCGGGGTCGGACGCTGCTTGTGCTGCGCCATGAACTGGTCGAACTCTTCCTTGTCCTTGGCGTGGCGCAGGCGGTCGAGGAAATTCTTGAACTCGACCTGCTCTTCCTCGAGCCGGCGCAGGGTTTCCATGCGGTACTCGTCGAAGGCGCGGTTGCCGCTCGACGGCGGTCCGAAGCCGAAGCCGCCAAAACCGCGGCGCTCCATGCGGTCGCGCATACGGTCCATTTTGTACTGCATTCGCTCCATCTTGTTCTGCCAGCGGTCTCCGTGGCTCCAGCAACCCATTTTTCTGCTCCCTAGTGTGAAAAAGAGGAGGGCAAGACCGATCGGCCACCAGATGATGAAGCCGAGGATAGTCACGGCAATCCAGCCGGGGTGCCAGGGGCTCTCAAGCATATGCGGGCGATAGGTCTGTTCCGTCGGGCCGCGCCATCGATTGACATCTGCGGTGTAGGCCATTTCCCTCTCCATGACGGCAATCACGCCGTTGTGAATGTAAATAACATTTACATACCTAAACCATCCCGCATTTTTGTCAAGCGGGCGGCTGGCCGCACCCTCTAAAATTATTTCGGGGTTCCCCAAGGGCCGCCAGCCGGCGGCACCGGCGGGGGGCCTGCGGGCTTTTGATCGGATGCCCGGCGGTCGGTCGGGAAGCCGAGGCCGCGCAGATAAATCAGCACTTCGGCTTCCAAAAGTTCGTCCGGCGACATCGGCAATTTGCGCCGCGCCGCATCGCCTCGGCCGAACAGCGAGGCCACGCCGTGCGCCATGGACCAGATATGCAGCGCCATCATCATCGCCGGCGGCCGCGGGGTTCCCGGCGGCGTCATCGCCGCCAGCCGCTCGGCGGCGGCGCGGATAATGGCGAATGCGCGCTCGCTTGCAGCCATTAATGTGGGGTTGGAATCGACTGGAATCCCGGATTCGAACATCGCTGAATAGTACGCCGGCTCGTTGCGTGCGAAGGCGAGATAGGCCTTGCCGACCCGCTCGAACGCCGTGACGGTGTCGGGGCGGCCATCATCCCAAGCCTGCGTCAGCATCGCCTCGAACTGCTCGAAGCCGCGCTGGGCGATCGAGGACAGCAATTCGTCGCGGTCGCGGAAATGCCGGTACGGCGCGGCGGGGCTGACGCCGGCCATCCGCGCGGCATCGGCGAAGGTGAAACCGGCGGCGCCTTTTTCGGCGATCAGGCCAAGTGCTGCCTGCAGCAGCGCCTCTTTCAGATTGCCGTGATGGTAGCCGCGCTCGCCGCGGCCCTGTTCCTTGCGCCAGCTCATGTGAAAGGCTTTTACATGAGCCGGCCGCAAAGGTCACTAGCGCCGAGGAAGAGCGTTCAGCAACCTTAACGGCGTGCGGGGCGGCGCAAATTCCGGACGACTTCTTAACCGCCCGGGATCGGGAGGACCGGCATGATCTCCACGCGATCGCCGGGAAAGATCGAAAAATGCGGGTGGTTCTCGAACAGTTTCGCGGCCGCCTCATGTGAGTCGGCCCGCACCACCGTGAAGGCGCCCATCTCGTTGGCGATGTCAGCAATACCGTTTGAATCGACCTTCTTGGTCTTGCCGAGCGGGCCACCCATGGCGACGATCGCCGCCTGGTGCTTTTCGACCCAAGCCTTCCACGCCGCCATTCCCTGCTGCTCCTTGGCGCGCCGCTCAGCCTCGGGCAGCGCATTCCAGGTGGCCATTTTTGCACTGGTCTTGCTGCCGAGGAACACTGCGAGGAACGTATCTTTGGTGCTCATGAGGTTTCTCCTCCCTTGCGGTTGACGGATCGGCGATTGACTATCGATTGACTATCGACTTAACGGCGTGCGGAGCCCTTTCGCAGCTCGGCCAACCCGGCGGCGGCTTCCTGCACTTCTTCGGAAAAATCCGCGATCTCCTGCACCTGGCGGATCTCGATGATCTCGTTCGCGGAGGCCGGGCATTTCTTTGCCCAGGCGATCGCCTCCTCGCGCGACTTGACGTCGATCATCCAGTAGCCGCCGAGTACTTCCTTGGATTCGGTGAAGGGACCGTCGGTTACCACAGGCTTGCCGGTGGCAAACGAGACCCGCGCGCCCATCGACGGCGGATGCAGCCCGTCGAGCGTGATCAGGACGCCGGCGTCCTTCAGCGCCTCGTTGTATTGCATCATCGCCTTGACGCGCTCGGGATCGAGCTGGACGTCGGGCGGTGCGGTCTCGTAGCCGAGAGGGATCATCAGCATCATGAATCGCATGGTGGGTCCTTGTTCTGGTGTCATTCCGGGAGGATGCGAAACATCGAACTATGGTGCGCAATTGCGCACCTGAGAATCTCGAGATTCCGGGTCTGGTCCTTTGGACCATCCCGGAATGACGGGAGAATTATTTCTTCGCCGCCTGCGCGCGCAGGCGCTCTTCCTGCTCGCGCAGTTCGGGCGTGAGCGCTTCGCCGAAATCATCCGCCGCAAACACCTGGCGGATTTCGATCTCGTCGCCTTCGAGGAAGGGGGCGCGCTTCATCCAGTCGATTGCTTCGTCCAGCGATTGGGTGTTGATCAGCCAGAATCCGGCGACGAGATCGCTGCTCAGAGCGAACGGACCGCGGCTGACGCTGCTCTGTCCGGTCCCATACTTGATCCGCGCGCCCTTCGAGGTCGGATGCAGGCCCTCGCCCGCTTCCATGACACTGGCCTTGACCAACTCCTCGTTGAACTTGCCCATCGCGGTCAGAAGTTCCGTGCTCGGCATCACGCCTGCTTCCGAATCCTTGCTGGCCTTCACAATCACCATGAATCGCATCGTCGCACTCCGTTTCGGTCGTTCGGGCCGGCCACCGTCGCGTCGGCCTTCGTCAACAAGACGAGCGGCGTTCTACGCCACCGACATATCGGTAAAAATTATTTTCGAGGTAATTGTGCTCGTGCCCCCGGGGTGCGGCGCGGCAAGCTGCTTGGCTTGATGCGCGCAGAACCGGGCCCATCGGCGCCGGCGGCACTTGACCCGGACAGCGGCCCTGCAAAGCGGCACTTCGCGCCGCACCGCGTCCGGGGAAAGCAGGTGTGCGCTACCCCGGCTGCCTGACGAACCTGCCGTCCTGGTAGGCCGCGCCGAAATAGACGTCGATGCGCTTCACCTTATCGCCGTCGAAGACGAAGAATTCGGTATTGCGGAAGCTCTTTCCGCCCTTGGCCGCGCAGTGGTAAGTCACAAAGGCTTCATCGCCTTCGACGAAAATTCGTTCCAACTCGTGGCGTTCGATCCAGTCGCTGTTCTGCCAGCAGCGCGCGAAATAAGTCGCTTTGTCGATGTTATCATCGAACGGACTGGTGAAGCGGAACTCGTCGCTGAGGGCATTCTCGACGAACCTGCGATCGTTCGAAAGATAGGCTGCGAAAATCGCACGGACGGTGTTCGCTCTGCTCGCTTCGGCCATTCAACGCTCCTCAAGGCTCCTTGGGCACCATCTGGAAATACGGCTCGGCCTCGCTCAAGACTCGCGCGACGGAGGGGCGCGCCTTCAGCCGCTCGAGATAGGCGCTGAGGTTTTTCTTCGCTTGGCCGAACGGCACCGCCATGCTGCCGTAGAACAATGACGGCACTGCCGCGCAATCAGCCAGGGTGAAATCCTCGCCCATCGCCCAGCCGCCGTTTTCCATCTGCTGCTCGATCATGGCATAGGACGTGCGCAACTGCGCCCGCGCCTCCTCGACGCCGTGAGGATCGCTTTTCCCTTCCGGCCGCAACCGGTCGAGCATGATCTTCTGCATCGGCAGATGCACATAGAGATCGTAGAAGCGGTCGCGCAGCCGGGTCTGCAAGGCGCGGGCGGGGTCTTCAGGAATCAATCGCGTACGGCCGCGATAATGCTGATCGAGATATTCGACGATGATGCTGGATTCCGGCACGGTCTGATCCCGTGTATCATCGCGCAGCACCGGGAATTTGCCGATCCCCCACAGTTTCAGCAGCGCGGCGCGCTCGGCCGGATTGCCGAGATCGACGAGATTCGGCCGGAACGGAATATTATACTCGTACAGCGCGATCAGCGGCTTCCAACAAAACGAGGCCAGCGGATGGAAATACAGCGTAAGCGACATGGAAACTCCTTTGGCGTTTGCAAGACGATCCGCGCCTAGTGACGCCGACATTATTGCCCTGGCGCCGGCACATAGCGCAGGATCACGATGCCGACCGACAACGGCCGGCTGTCGATCAGCCTGAGCTTGACCTTTTCACCCGGCCTGAACAGCGGCGTTCCGCCACCGAGGATAACCGGGCTCACCGCGATCCGGAACTCGTCGATCAGGCCGTGCGGGATCAGGCTGCTGGCGAGATCGGCACTGCCGAACAGAAAAATATCCTTGGCGCTATCGCGCTTCAGCCGCGCCACGGTCTCCGGCACATCGGCGCTGAACATCTGCGTGTTGTTCCAGTCGGATTTCTTCACCGTGCGCGAGAAGACGTATTTTAGCGCGGCGTTCATGAAATCGGCGACTTCGCCGGTCGCCTTGGGCCAGTGGCTGGCCATCAACTCATAGGTGACGCGGCCGAACAGCAATCCGCCGGCAGCGTTCAGTTGCTCGATCGAAAATTGCTCGAGTTCCTCGCCCCAGACGTCGGAATGCCAGGAGATGTCGCGGTTAGGGCCTTCAACGAAGCCGTCCAGCGTCATCAGATTCCACATGATTAACTTCGCCATTGCGATCTCTCCCTTGACCGATTGCGAATTGCAACTGGTTGTATCCTGGGACATCTGGTGCAATATTGCAAGCGGTTTTTGCGGGCGCTTGGCGCCCGCCTTGGAGACGACCATGACCGATGCCCGGCGCTCCGGCTGCCCGATCAATCTCTCGCTGGAAGTGCTCGGCGACAAATGGAGCCTTTTGATCATCCGCGACATGATGTTCGGCAACCGGCGGCATTTTCGCGAGCTATTGACCAAATCGGAGGAAGGCATCTCCTCCAATATTCTCGCCGACCGGCTGAAGACCCTGCTCGACGAGGGCATCATCACCCGCGAGGACGATCCCACGCACAAGCAAAAGGGAATCTATTCGCTGACCGAGCAAGGTATCGAGCTCTTGCCCGTTCTCGCGCAGATGGCGGCCTGGGGTTACAAGTATCTTCCCGTCAGCGAGGAGCTCGGCATCCGCGCGCGGCTGCTCAGCGAGGGTGGACCGAAGATGTGGGCCGAGTTCATGGACGAATTGCGCGAGAGCCATCTCGGCGTTAAGCGGCGCAGGCGAACGGGACCGTCGGTCGGTGAGCGATTGCAGGCAGCGTATGAGCGCGTGGTGGCAAGGGGAAAAGCGACTGCGGTTAAATAGAGGCGCCCCTCAGGGTGACGCGTCCCACCGCCGCGTTATCTCCGCCGCGCCCTCCATCGTCGCCTCGAACACCGGCGACGCCAGCACGGCATGGATGTGGAGCATGGCGTTGCCGCAGTTCCGGAAACCGTGCCTGCGGCCGGCCGGAACGATCAGCGACTGCCCGGCCCTGACAATGGCGCGGTCCTGATCGATCCACATTTCGGACTCGCCCTCGCGCACCGTCAACACCTCCTCAACCGGATGCGAATGTGTCGGCGCGCCGGCGCCGGGCGCGACCCATTGCTCGAAGATGCATAGCTGCGCCGCTCCATTCGCGGCCGACGTCACCATGCGGGTTTCTACGCCCGGCCGCCAGGCTTCCCGGGGATTGTCCTGATCAGCGATTGCCAGCATCGAAATTCTCCCATCGGGTCCCGCGGCGATTTTCCCATTCCTTAATGCGCGCAGCGTGACCTTTGTTGTTTAAACGCCTAGGCTCTACCCCCGGGACACGGGACAAGGCATAGGTTATAGCAGCGGGAAATCTTCTCTCTCGCAAGCGGACCTGCCCATGCCCCCCTCCCCGCAAAAAGTTGCTCTCGTCACCGGCGCCGCGCGCGGCATCGGGCTTGCGACGGCGAAACGCTTTCTCGCCGAGCGCTGGCAGGTGGCGCTGCTCGACATCGAGGGCGAATTGCTGCGCGGCGCGGTTGCCGAGCTCACCGACCCCGACAACACACTAGCGCTGCACTGCGACGTCTCCGACGCCAAGGCGGTGGCGAACGCCGTGACGGCGGTGAGCGAACGCTTCGGCCGGCTCGACGCGCTGATCAACAATGCCGGCATCGCGGTGTTCGCGCCCCTGCTCGACACGTCAGATGAAGATTGGAGCCGCATCCTGCAGGTCAACCTCACCGGCCCGTTCCTGTGCACCAAGGCGGCAGCACCCCTGATGCGCGAATTTGGCGGCGGCGCGATCGTCAACATCACCTCGATCTCGGCGGTGCGCGCCTCCACGCTGCGCTCGGCCTACGGCACCAGCAAGGCGGGGCTCGCACATCTGACCAAACAGCTCGCGGTCGAATTGGCTTCGCTCGGCATTCGCGTCAACGCCGTGGCGCCCGGCCCGGTCGAGACCGCGATGGCAAAACAGGTCCACACGCCGGAAATCCGCGCCGACTATCACGCCGCCATTCCGCTCAATCGCTACGGCCTCGAAGAGGAACTGGCGGAAGCGATCTTCTTCCTGTGCAGCGATCGCTCGAGCTACATCACGGGGCAAATCCTCGCCGTCGACGGCGGCTTCGACGCCGCCGGCATCGGTCTGCCGACGCTGCGCGGCCAGCGGCGGAACGGGTAGCTGCTCGGTGGCTATGCTGCTTGGCGTGCGGATCAGAGCCCCGTAATAGCCACCTTGGCTGGCGGCCTCTCATTACGGGCTCGTGGAGGGAGGTTAACATTCAGCGCGCCGCGGTGCAGCAACACCGCCTTCTCCGGTGGCGCATCCGGCTTCAAGCTCGGCGTTCCCAGTGCGAACGCTGTTACGAGCAGTAAAACGCTCGCGCAGATAGTGCTGAGGAAAAGATGATCCATGAGACACTCAACGAAGGGCTGCAGTGTTCGTTCCGCTGGGCTACGCGACCATTTCGATAGAACAACGCTGACCTTCTCAGCGACCGTAAATGGGTAGAGGTGAAGGGCCGGTTCCGCGTCTCGCTCGTGCAGCTACCGTGGAAAGGTCACGTTGCACCCTGTGTTCCTAGTGCCGCGCGCCGCGCTCGCCTGCCAGGCTGGGATGGCAACCTTCACGAAAGGCGGCGTCTCCGGTCCGGACGCTTGACGAAACCTTGCCACATGTCCCAGCGTAGCCTGACCGCGAGGGCAGTGCTGACGAGGGAGCCGCGCATGCGAAGGCCGGTCATCAAGTTATTCGTTGTCGCCGCCGCGCTGTCGGCCGCGATCATGCCGGTGCGGGCCGAGGTTCGCATTCTCGCCAGCCCCGGCGGACAGGTCGGGCCATTTCTCGAGCTGTTCGATCGCGTGCGCGAGACCGGGGAGCGCGTGGTGATCGACGGGCCATGCCTGTCGGCCTGCACGCTGGTGCTGATGACAGTGCCGGCCGAGCGCATCTGCGTGACGCGGCGCGCGGTACTCGGCTTTCACGCCGCACGGTCGATCGACGGCCGCGGCCGGATTTATGCCGAGCCGGAAGCCTCGCGCGCGGTGCAGGCAGCCTATCCGGCGCCGGTGCGCGACTGGATCAGCCGTCACGGTGGACTGACGTCGCGGCTGCTGCTGTTGCGCGGGCGTGACCTGGCGGCGATCTATCCAAGGTGCAGGTAGCAATCGTAGGGTGGGTTAGCCAACGGGTCGCGCGAGCGCGCCCGATGATAAACTCCGCTTAACCCACCGAAGTCTCGATGCTCGGCTGGTTCGGCCGGTGGGTTACGGCTTCACCTAACCCATCCTACGAATCCGATTACATGCCTTCCTTCGGGCAGTTCACCATCCAGGGAATACCGAACTTGTCGATGCACATGCCAAAACCGTTGGAGAAGAAGGTCTTGCCGAACGGCATCCTGACCGTGCCGCCTTCGGCGAGCGCATTGAACCGGCGTTCGGCGTCGGCGGGATCCTCGACCGCCAACGCAACCGAGATGCCCTGCGGCTGATGATAATCGCCCGGTGTGGCGTCGGACGCCATCAGCACCTCGCCGTCGATGGTGATGCGGGCATGCATGATCTTCGTTTTCCAGTCCGCCGGGACCGGCATGTCGGCGGGCCCTTCGCCATAAGGCATCTTGGCCTCGATCTGGGCACCAAGCACCTTCTGATAATAGTTGAGCGCTTCCTCGCAATTGCCGTTGTAGAACAGATAGGGATTGACCTGCATCGTGGCCTCCTTGGTTTGTTTTAGTCAGTCACGGCGTTCCCCGGATGCAGCGCAGCACAAAGTGATGCGCTGCTGTTCCGGGGTCCATCAGTTGGGTCGCGGCTCTGCGGAGCGGCGTTGCACGTCGCACCGCGTCCGGGACACGAGCGCGGCAACACTCATTTCTCGGTGAGCGTCTTCAGGTTGGCGAGACCGGCTTCGAAATCCCTGCCGATCATGCGATCCAGGTTCATGAACACCTGGATCAGCCTGGACATGAAGTTCGCCGGACCATGCATCAGCCATGTGACATGGGTGCCATCGCCCTGCGGCAGCATTGTGAACTCGGCGGTGTTGTGGCCTTCGAACGGCGTAAAGAAATCGAGCTTGATGACGATTTTCGACGGCGCCAGGGCCTCGAGAATTTCCATGCGGCCGGAACCGACATTCTTGTCGCCGTCCCAGGCATAGACCGCACCCTTGCCGCTCTCCGCACCGCTATAGGTGCGCTTCATCGCGGGGTCTTTCTGCTCGTAGGGCGACCAGCTTCGCCACTGGTGAAAGTCGGAGATCAGCGGAAAGAGTCTTTCCGCCGGCGCCTTGATGCTGACTGCGCGCTGTACCCGCAAGGTATTCGACTTGGTCGCGGCGAGAATGAGCACGATGGCGATGGCAATCGCCAGTATGACGGCGATAATGGCAATGACTTCCAGCATGTCGGGCTCCTCGAATAATCGGTTAAAGCTAGTCAGCGGCGAAAGGGGACCAGGCTGCGCAGGTTCTTGTCGCGCAGCCACAGCCCGCCCCACAGCATCAGGCCCAGATAGAGCCCGAACAGCGTGTGCGTGAACAAAGGGCTGCCGATCCGGACATGCGAGGCAATTGCGCCGCCGAGATAGCCGGTGAGCAGGATCGCGCCGAGGATCGAGGTCGGCGGAATGGCGTAGAGCACGGTGCACACGATGGTGATGGCGCCGAGGCCGCGCATCAGCGCCTCGCTTGAACCGTAGCCCATCCGGTCCATGGTCTCCGTGACGACCGGCCACGGCACCAGCTTGATGGCGCCGTCGATCATCAGGAACAGAATGACGAGGCCGGAGAGGATGCGGCCCAGCCAGCGTGCCGGGTTTGAGACGGGCGCAGTCTCGGCGATGACAGTCATGGTGATCCCCATTGTCTTGAATGGCTGTTCGGATTCAAGACGAACGAGGGAGGTGAAAGCCGACAGGCGGCGCTAAATTTTTCGATGGCGCTCACTTCTTCCCTTCTCCCCTTGTGGGAGAAGGTGGATCGCTGACGCGAAGCGGCAGCGCGACGGATGAGGGATTCTTTCCGCGGATAGAGATCCCTCATCCGGCGCTTCGCGCCACCTTCTCCCACAAGGGGAGAAGGAAGAACGAGGCTACTTGCCCGCCTTTTTGCCGCGGGGCTGGCTGTCGCGCTGCAGGCGGTCGAGGTGCATGCGAATGTGGGCGGCTTCGGCCGAAGTATTCGCCAGCGCGATGGCCCGGTCGAAGGCTGTGCGCGCCTCGTCGTTGCGGCCGAGCTGCATCAGGAAAGCGCCGCGCACGCCGAAGAAATGAAAATAATTCGACAGCCGCGCCGCCAGCGGCTCGATCATGTCGAGCGCCGCTTGCGGCCCCTTCACCTTGGATACCGCGACCGCGCGGTTCAAGGTCACAACCGGCGACGGCTGCATGATCTCGAGCGCGCCGTAGAGCAGATCGATCTGGGTCCAGTCGGTGTCCTCGGGCTTTTCGGCGCGGGCATGCAGCGCTGCGATCGCGGCCTGCACCTGATAAGGCCCGCTGCGGCGATGGCGCATAGCCTTGTCGATCAGCGCCAGCCCCTCGGAGATCAGAGCCTTATTCCATTTCGAGCGGTCCTGGTCGTCGAGCAGGATCACCTCGCCATCGGCATCGAACCGCGCATCAGTCCGCGCATGCTGCAGCAGCAACAGCGCCGTCAACCCCATGATCTCCGGCTCGCTCTGGAATAGCCGAAGCAACAGCCGCGCCAGGCGGATCGCCTCCTCGCACAGGGGCTTGCGAATCTCGGCGGTATCGCCGCTCGCCGAATAACCCTCGTTGAAGATCAGGTAGATCATCGCGGCAACGGAAGCGAGGCGTTCAGACCGCTCGGCTGCGCCCGGCGTCTCGAACGGCACATTGGCGTCCGCCACCCGCGCCTTCGCCCGCGTGATGCGCTGCTCCATCGCGGCTTCCGAGACCAGGAAGGCGCGCGCAATCTGCTTGACCGTCAGGCCTGAGACGATGCGCAGCGCGAGCGCAATCTGCTGCGTTGCCGGCAGCTCCGGATGGCAGCAGATGAACAACAGCCGCAGAATGTCGTCGCGGTAATGCGAGCCGTCGAGCCGCTCGGCAAGCTCCTCCTCGGCGTCGTCGAGGTCGGAGATCGCCTCGTCCTCCGGCAACGGCGTTTGCTTCTTGCCGCGCCTGATATCGTCAATCGCGACATTGCGCCCGACCATGATCAGCCACGCCGCGGGATCGCGCGGCGGGCCGTTCTGCGGCCAGCTCTTCAGCGCCCGCAGGCAGGCGTTCTGAAAAGCTTCCTCGGCGGTATCGAGGTTACGGAAATAGCGCAGTAGCGCGCCGACCGCCTGGGGGCGAGCCGAAGTCAGTGCGGCATCGATCCAGGCGGTATCGGTCATGGCTGCACGCTGCCCGCCGTGAAGTGGCCAAGGGGACGGATCTCATAGGCGCCGCCGGGATTAGCCGCGCCGAGCTCGCGCGCGACGCCGAGCGCCTCGTCGAGGTCCTTGCAGTCGACGAGATAGAAACCGAGCAATTGTTCCTTGGTTTCGGCATAGGGGCCGTCGAGCACCAGCGGTGGATCGTCCTTGCGCAGCGTGGTCGCCGCCGTGGTCGGTAACAGCCGCGCCACCGGACCGAGCCGGCCCTGTTTGGTCAGTTTGTCCTGCACGACAGACAATTTCTTCATGACCGCGGCGTCCTGTTCCTTGGTCCAGGAACCGACGGTGTCTTCGTCGTGATAGCAAAGGATGGCGTAAAGCATGGAAACAGGCATCTCCGTTGTCTTGATGACGAACGATTATGCCCGGAGCCGACAGGCGCGTCGAAGAAATTTTGAAAATGTTCCGGCTGCCGTCAGGGACCTACAATCGGCGGTGGCGGCGGATTGAAATGCCTGTAGGCGTGAATGGCCTTGGAACAAAGGCTGCACACACCGAGAATAAGAAAGATGCATCTGAGCGTTTTCATCTGACGGCCTCGACCTTGGCTGGCCCGAAGTCGCGGCGATTGTTCTGGTGGGCGGGCGCCAGCCAGACCATCACGGCCACGATGACGGATTTGCGGATCGCCAGCAGATTGTGCATGGAAGGTCTCCCTTGTCGGATGAAAGGAGGCTAGAGAAACGGTTCGGTCCGCGATGTGAGGCGGGTCACGCCGAGTTGGCGACGCGAAAGGAATGGCAATGACGAAAGGTGCGCTCGCGCTGCTGGTGCATGGCGGGACCGAAAACTGGTCGCCGCGGCGCTGGAAGAGCCGGTTCGATGAGGTTTGCGCGGGGCGGTCTGTGCTGCTGTTGCCGGATGCGTCGTTCGATCCGGCCGATGTGCATTACGCGGCGGTGTGGAAGCCGCATCCGGGCGAACTCGCCGCTTTCCCCAACCTGCGTGTCATCTTCAATCTCGGCGCTGGCGTCGATGCGCTGATGGCCGATCGCTCATTGCCCGACGTGCCGCTGGTGCGCGTCGCCGTCACCGACCTCACCGCGCGGATGACCGAATATGTCGTGCTGCATGTCTTGATGCACCACCGGCAGGAGCCCTACTTGCGGCATTCGCAGCGCGAAAAACGCTGGGCGCCGAAATCACAATGGGCAGCGGGCGCGATCTCTGTCGGCATCATGGGGCTCGGCACGCTTGGTGCTGACGCCGCCGACGCAGTGCGGCGGCTGGGCTTTCGTGTCGCGGGCTGGAGCCGCAGCCCGCGAACGATCGACGGCATCGAATGCTTTCACGGCAAAGCACAGCTCGAGGCATTTTTGCGGCGGACCGATATTCTGGTGTGCCTCCTGCCGCTGACGCCGGAGACGCGGCACATTCTCAATCGCGGGCTCTTTGAGAAACTGAATCGCACGAGTCCGCTTGGCGCGCCGGTCGTGATCAATGCCGGCCGCGGCGGCCTGCAGAACGAGGCCGACATTTTGCAATGCCTCGACGACGGCACGCTCGGCGGCGCCTCGCTCGACGTCTATGCCACCGAGCCGCTGCCTGCCGACAGCCCGTTCTGGACCCATCCAAAAGTGGTGCTGACCCCGCACAACGCCGCCGATACCGATCCCGACGAGATATCGAAATACGTCGCGCGCCAGATCGCGCGGTTTGAGGACGGCGGCACGCTGGAGAATGTCGTGGTTCGCGAGCGCGGGTATTAGAACTCTATCGTCGTCCCCGCGAACACGATGCTTTCGCAGGGACGACGCGCAGGCTATCCCGCCGTCCCGATCATCACGTTGATTGCGCCGTTGACGATTGCCTCCAGTTCCTTTCGCGGCACCTGGGCGCGGGCGCGGATGGCGATGGTGTGAATGGTGGCGGAGGCGAGTTGCGCCAGCACGGCCGCGTCGGCGCTCGCCGGTAGCTCGCCCTTTTCCTGGGCGAGCCGGAAACAGACCGCAAAGGCCTTGTCGAGCTCGGCAAAGCCTTCTAGCACCATCGCGCGGATATCGGGGTCATGTACCGCCTCGGAGGCTGCGGTCATTACCGTGAAGCAGCCGCGCGGACCGGATTCGCCGGACAGATAGATGTCGAGCGCCACCGCATAGATGCGTTCCAGGCGCTTTCGGATCGGCAGTTCGTTCCTGAAGATATCGCCCATCGCAACCCGCGCGTCGTCGCGATAGCGACGGTAGCTCTTGATGAAGAGTTCGCGCTTGTCGCCGAACGCCCCATAGAGGCTCGGCCGGTTCATGCCGGTGGCCGCGGAGAGATCGTCGAGCGAGGTGGCCGCAAAACCGTCCTTCCGAAAGAGGTCGAGGGCCTTGCCGAGCGCAACGTCCGGCTCATAGGCGCGCGGGCGGCCCCGCCGCTTGGGCAGGACAGGGGCATCAATTCGGGGGACCGGGGGCTTCTTATTTTTTTGTACCATTTCGCAAAAAATTCCTTGACCGGGCTTATATTATGCGGAACAGTATAAAAATCAATCCTGGCCGCCTTGACGTCGGCCCGATTGATCAACCGCCAAGGAGGCTCCCATGGACCTGTATTTCTCGCCGCTGGCCTGTTCGCTGGCGACACGGATCGCGCTGTACGAAGCCGGCGTCGACGCCAATTATCTCGAAGTCGATCCCAAGACCAAGGTGGTGCAGAAGGACGGCTCGGATTTCCGGACAGTCAATCCGCTCGGGCTGGTGCCGACGCTGCGCACCGACGAAGGCAAGGTGCTGACCGAGAACGCCGCCATCCTGCAATATGTCGCCGACCGTTTTCCGCAAGCCGGCATCTCGGCCACATCGGCTGAGGAACGCAGCCGCCTGCATCAATGGCTGTGCTTCATCGGCACCGAACTGCACAAGGCGCTGTTCGTGCCGCTGCTCGACAAGACGGCACCGCAGGACGCAAAGACTTATGCGCTGAACAAGAACCTGTCGCGGCTCGACTATCTCGAGAATTACCTGAAGGGCCGCGAATTCCTGCTCGATCACTTCAGCGTCGCGGATGCCTATCTCGTCACCATCATCAACTGGACAATGGCGACGCCGCCGATCGAGCTGGCGAAGTGGCCGGCGGTGAAAGCCTATTACGAGCGGCTGCGCGCCCGCCCCTCTATCGCAAAGGCGGTCGCCGAGGAGTTCGAATTGTACAAGGCCGAACTCGCGCGGCACAAGGCAGCGGCATAAAGCGAAGAGCGTCCCGGACGCGGTGCAGCACCCCTTCGGTGATCCATCGCAGAGCCGGGACCCATTTTGTGTTTGCGCCACACAGCAACTGTAGCCCGGATGGAGCGAAGCGAAATCCGGACGTCGCGCAACATACGGAGCTATCCCGGATTGCGCGGAGCCTGTCATCGGGCGCGCATTCGCGCGACCGTTGGCTCCATCCGGACTACGAATGGTCACTCAGGCGGCGCCAGCAATCGCGCCGTCAGATCGCTCAGCGCGCGGCGAAAGATCTTGGCGTTGCCCCGCGCCCGCGCCAGCACTAGCGCGCCCTGGATGGTGAGGAGCGCATCTTCGGCGCGCCGCTGCGCCTGGCTGTTCGTCAGGTGGGATCGCCGCAGCAGCGCGGCGAGCGCCGTCTGCCAGCGTGCGAAATAGCCATCGACCGCTTCGGCAAAACTGTCGCGCGCCGCGCCGAGTGCCACCATCCCGACCAGGCAGACGCGGTCGCCGGAATGGAAATACTGATCGACACCCGCGATCATCGCAGCGATGGCGCGCGCGGGATCGTCGGCGGTGCGCAAGGGCGCGAAGATATTGAGTTCGAACCAGGTGTCGATATCGGCCAGGACCTCGGCCTCCATCTGCTCTTTGCCGCCGGGGAACAGATGATAGAGGCTGCCCTTACCGAGCCCGGTGGCCTCGGTGATCAGCGTCAGCGAGGCTCCCTCATAGCCATGCGCGCGAAACACCTCGCCGAGCGCGCGCAGCACCTCCCCGTGCTCGACGCCTTTCTTCAGCATCTGATCATAGCGGGTTCTCGCTCAGCCCCGCGACGTCGGCGGGGCGCGGGCCCGGTGCCGGCCAGCGGAAGCGGCGCTCGCTCTCCTTGATGGCGATATCATTGATGCTGGCCTCGCGGCGGCGCATCAGCCCGTGGTCGTCAAACTCCCACTGCTCATTGCCATAGGAGCGATGCCACTGCCCGGCATCGTCGTGCCACTCATACTGGAAGCGCACCGCGATGCGGTTCTGATCGAACGCCCAGAGATCCTTGATCAGGCGGTAATCATGCTCCTTCGCCCATTTGCGGGTGAGGAATTCGACGATCGCCTCACGGCCCTGGAAGAATTCGGAGCGGTTTCGCCAGCGGCTGTCCTCGGTATAGGCGAGCGACACCCGCACCGGATCGCGCGAATTCCAGGCGTCTTCCGCCATGCGCGCTTTTTGCGCTGCAGTTTCGCGGGTGAACGGCGGCAGCGGCGGACGCGACATGACACTTCTCCTGAGTGGCGGTTCCGGAGACATTGTACCGATCGGTACAGAGAGTCAATCCGAGATTTACTCCGGCGCCAGATCGGCCTTCATCAACAGCCGCAGCGATTTCGGGATCGGCTGCGCCCGTCCTTCGCGGATGAAGGCGACGCGCACTTCGGCCTTGATGAGGATATCCTCGCCGCGGCGCACCTCCTGCGCCAGCGTGATGGAAGCGCCCTTCACCGCGACCGGCCACGTTACGACGTCGAGCACATCGTCCATCCGCGCCGGCCGCAGAAAGTCGAGCTGCATCGAGCGCACCACGAAGGCAAAGCCCGGCGTCTCCTCCTGCGCCTGTTCGAACAGCGCGTGCTGCGCCGCGCCCATCAGCCGCAGATGATTGGTCCGCCCGCGCTCCATGAAGCGCAGGTAATTGGCATGATAGACGATGCCGGAAAAATCGGTGTCCTCGTAATAAACGCGGACCTGCATGTGATGGCGGCCGTCGCGGATCTCGCCGTCGAGGGAGGAGGTCATTTTGAGCTATCTATTCCTGCGCGACTAGAAACGACGGCGTGGCGGCGCTTCTGCGTTCGGATCAGAGCCGCCCATCTTCGCAAGTCTACGACCGGCTTCGCGCTCAACAAACGCCTTCAATGCTATTCGCACGACAGCAGGTTTATCAGCGAACCCGGCGAATCGCCGCGCGTTTGCAAATAAATGATCGTCGATCGAAATCTCTATTCTCATCTCGGCCACCCTGATCTTCGAGGAATATATAGCTCGACAGGATGCGGGTTGGCTACGCCACCGCCGGCCTTGCCGCCCCCAGCGTCACCAGCACGATTTCCGGGGGCACCCCGAGCCGGAACGGCATTATGCTGCAGCCGAGGCCGCCGGAGACGACAACGTCGCAGTTCATCTTGATGTGGCCATAGGCGAGTTGCTGGCCGGACGGCGAGATCGGCGACCAGCCGAGCATCCGCACCTGGCCGCCATGGGTATGGCCGGAAAGCTGCAGCGCGACGCGCGAGGGCACACGCCGCGCGACGTCGGGCTCATGCGCCATCAGAACCACGGGCGCATCGTCCGTGATCTTCGCCAGCGTCGCGCCTAGATCGTCGACGCCGATGCGCCGGCCGGGCCTGAACCGACGCGCCGGCATATAGGCGAGCTGGTCGCCTAATCCGGCGAGCCAGAACGATTGGCCGTTCTTGCTGAGCTTCCTGGCGTCGTTTTCGTAAACGGGAATGCCGACAGCTTCCAGCGCAAGGCCCGCGCTCGGCAGCCCCTGCCCGTTGCGCTGCACTTCCTTGTCTTCCCACCAGTCGTGATTACCGAGCACCGCATGAACGCCGAGCGGCGCCTTCAATCCGGCCAGCACGGCCGCCCATTCGGCGTCAGGGATGAATCGCGTCACCTTGCGATGCCCGGCCACGTAGTCGCCGAGCATGACGACAATGTCAGGCTTGAGCGCATTGGTGCGCGCGACGATCTCACCGATATGATCGAGCGACATCCAGGGGTCGCAGGCATGGAGATCGGCAATGGCGGCGATCCTCAGCTTGAGACCTGCCGGCCATTGCGGCGGCGACAGGTCGTACCGCGTGACGCGAAGCCGGACGACCGGCGCTGAGAACCCGTATGCGGTGGTCGAGACGCCCAGAGCGCCCAATCCACCCATGGACTTCAAGAAATGACGGCGTGTTAACATGTGATCCAATCGTGATGCACCACGAACATGGTGGCGGATTGAGCCCGAATTGCGGTGCCTTTGTGCAGAACGTCAGCAGAGCTCCAGCAGCTTCTCACCAGCGGTTCTGTCCTACCAGAGCATCCAGCCTTGCCTTCAGTTCAGCGGCTGCGCGGTAATACCACACGCCGCCGAGGAGATCGCGAAAGCGCTTGTTGGCGATAGCTTCGCGCTCGATGCGCTCGATGGTTTCCATGCTGATGATATCCTCGAGCGGGCCTGCCGCGAGCAGCGACAGCAACACCGGGTTGGTTTCGATCTTCAGGATCTCGACGATGAGGTCGATCGCCTTGTCGGGATCCTCCTCCCGCAGATCACGTTCGTAGTCCATCATGGTGAAGAAATTGTCATCGCGGTCGCGCTCGGACTTCGAATATTGCTCGACCCAGGCGCGCGCCAGCTCGGCTACCGACATTGCCTCGCAATCGAGCGAGCGCTTCGGCGTCCGGCGCGCGCGATCGTCGGCGCGCCAGGCTTTGCTGTCGGCAATCGCCTCGATGCGGCGCGTGAACGGCTGATCGGGCCCGAAGTGAATTCCGCCCAGCAGCCAGCGCAGGGCGGTATTGTGTTTCGCCTCGGCCTCGATGCGGCCGATCACGGCGGCGCCATGAGCATAGAGCAGCGACAGCATGAACTTGTCGTTGAGCTGCATCACCGTCGGCTTGTCGGACTCGGAGCGCAGCACTTCAAGCGCGAGGTCGAGCGCGCGGTCCGGCCGCTTGTGCGGCAGATGATCGAAGTAAAGGATCGCCGACCACGCGGCGCCCGTCTGGTCGCGGCGGCTCAGCCGCTGCAGCGCGCCCCACATCGAGGCGAGTTCGTAGATCGATATGGCGTCGAGAAACGTTTCGGTGTCATCGGGCGTCGCCAGTTCCGGCGCCGCTGCGATGAGGGCAAGCATGTCAGCGTCTTCGGTCGATGCCATTGTTGTTGCACTCCACTGCAAGCAAGCCGGCCGCTCAAGCGCCGGCTGTTTCGCCGTTAGTGCATTGCCGGAGTGATCGGGTTCGAAGCGATCAGTCGTCACTGCCGTTGCCGAAAAGGCCGAACTGCGCGGGATCGCGCGCGGGCTCGGCGAGGCCGAGATGGCGGAACGCGTGCGAGGTGAGCAGCCGGCCGCGCGGGGTGCGCTGCAAATAGCCGCACTGGATCAGATACGGCTCGATGATGTCCTCGATGGCGTCACGCGGCTCCGACAGCGCGGCCGCCATGGTCTCGACGCCGACCGGGCCGCCGCCATAGTTCAGCGCGATCGTCGTGAGGTAACGCCGGTCCATGGCATCCAGGCCGGCGGCGTCGACTTCCAGCGCGCTCAGCGCGTGATCGGCGATCGCACGGTCGACGGAGCTGGCATCGGCGGCGGATGCAAAATCGCGCACGCGGCGCAGCAGGCGGCCGGCGATGCGCGGCGTGCCGCGGGCGCGGCGCGCGATCTCGTTGGCGCCATCCGGCGTCATGCCGATGTTGAGCACGCGGGCGCCGCGGGAAACGATCTTCTCCAGCTCTTCCTCGGTGTAGAAGTTCAGCCGGATCGGAATGCCGAAACGGTCGCGCAGCGGATTGGTCAACAGCCCTGCGCGCGTGGTGGCGCCGACCAGCGTGAACTTTGCGAGATCAATCTTCACCGAACGCGCCGCAGGCCCCTCGCCGATGATCAAGTCGAGCTGGAAATCCTCCATCGCGGGATAGAGCACCTCCTCGACCGCGGGGCTCAGGCGATGGATTTCGTCGATGAAAAGCACGTCGCGCTCTTCGAGATTGGTGAGAAGTGCGGCAAGATCGCCAGCCTTGGCGATGACGGGGCCGGAGGTGGCGCGAAAGCCGACGCCCAGTTCGCGCGCCACGATCTGCGCCAGCGTGGTCTTGCCGAGACCAGGGGGCCCGACGAACAGCACGTGATCCAGCGCCTCGCCCCGCTTGCGCGCCGCCTCGATGAAGATCGAGAGATTCTTGCGCGCCTGCGCCTGGCCGACGAACTCGGACAGCAATTGCGGGCGCAGCGCGGTGTCGCCGACATCATCGGAACGGCGCTCGGGAGTGATGATGCGGGAGGGGGTGTTCACTCGTTGCCCCTCCGGTACTTGTTGGGCAAAAGCTCATCGATGGTGACGACCTTCGGCTCGCGGCCACTATCGGGAACGATGACCCGCGCCTTTGCATCGTAGTCGTGGATCAGTTCGCGACAGATGCCACAGGGCGAGACCACGGCTATCTTGCCGGCCTCCCCGGGCTTGGGGTGACGCACGGCGACGATGGTCTCGATGCCGCGATCGCCGGTTTCCGTGATGGCGCGGCCGATGGCGATCGCCTCCGCGCAGACGGCGATCCGGCCGATATAGGCGTCGATATTCACGCCGGTGACGATGCGGTCGTCGCGGGTGCGCAAGGCAGCACCGACCTCCTGCCAGCTGTTGCGATAACGCCGGCTGATCGCATCAACCGCGGCGGCAATCAGTTCCTGGTCTTTTTCGCTCAACATGGCGGGATCGCATTCCTTAATCAGTCAGTTGCGAACATAGTCTATTTCGCCAGCTCCTTCAGGCCCAGCCGGATCAATTGGGCCGTCTCGGCATTCTCGCCCGCGCTGCGCGAGGCAGTGGCAATGGCGGCGGCCGCCTGCGGCTGGCCGTAGCCGAGATTGACCAGCGCCGAGATCGCGTCGGTTACTGGGCGGGGCGCGCGGTCGCTGTCGATGGCGCCGGCGAGATGCACCACGGCCGGATCGACATTGGCGAACGCCGGCGCCTTGTCCTTCAATTCAGAAACGATGCGCTCGGCGACTTTCGGGCCGACGCCCGGCGTGCGCGACACCGCGGCCTTGTCTCGCAGCGCGATCGCGTTGGCGAGTTCGGATGGCGGCAACGTGCCGAGCACCGCAAGCGCCACTTTTGCACCGACGCCCTGCACGGTCTGCAGCAGGCGAAACCATTCGCGCTCGACGTCGGTGCGGAAGCCGAACAGTTTTATTTGATCCTCGCGGACGTAGGTCTCGATCGACAACACCGCAGCCTCGCCGGGCGACGGCAGCGCCTGCAGCGTGCGCGAGGAGCAATGCACCTGATAGCCGACGCCGCCGACGTCGAGGATGACAAAATCCTCGCCGTAGGAATCGATGAGGCCTTTGAGTTTACCGATCATTGGGACAACTCGCACGGACGGCGGCAGCAACATTAGTGAGGGACGCACCGGCGAAGGGGTTCCCTCCCCCCTTGCGGGGGAGGGTTAGGGAGAGGGGTGCCGCTTGTTCGATAGCCTGACATATAGACTGACGCCGCATATCTTCGGCCGGAGCCTGGGGCTTACCCCTCTCCCCAACCCTCCCCCGCAAGGGGGGAGGGAGCCTGACTATCGTGCTCTCCTCACATCTTACGCCGCACCTACTCATCATGCGCTCGCCACCTTCAGCCGCAGCGCCGCGCTCTGGCGGTGGTGGGCGTGCGTGATGGCGACCGCGAGCGCGTCGGCGGCATCGGCGGATTTCGGCTCGGCCTTCGGCAGCAGGATCTTCAGCATCACCGCGATCTGGTTCTTGTCGGCGTGGCCGGCGCCGACCACGGTCTTCTTCACTTGATTGGGCGCGTATTCCGCAACGGCAATGCCGAACATCGCGGGCGCCAGCATGGCGACGCCGCGGGCCTGGCCGAGCTTCAGGGTGGCGACGCCGTCCTTGTTGACAAAGGTCTGTTCGACTGCGGCTTCCGCCGGCCTGAAATCGCCGAGCACCGCGGCGAGCCCCTCATGGATCGCGAGCAGGCGGCTTGCTATAGGCAGATCGTCCGGCGGCTCCACGGAACCGCAGGCGATGAAGACGAGGCGGTTGCCTTCAGTCTCGATCACGCCCCAGCCGGTGCGGCGCAGGCCGGGGTCAATGCCGATGATCCGGACGGGGTGGCGAATCGGTGGGGATGTCATGGCGTAGTGATAACGCCAGAGCCGGGTGAACGAAACATAAAGAGAACGGAAATCCCCCGCCGGGCTCATCCGCGTATTCCGCCCATCATCCCCGCGAAGGCGGGGATCCAGTACGCCGCGGCTTCTCGGCTCAATACCACGGCCTCTGGAATACTGGATCGCCCGGTCGAGCCGGGCGACGACAGCGGGATGCAGCCCTCACCCGCCCATCTTGGCCATCAGCGCGTCGGAGACCTCGAAATTGGCGTAGACGTTTTGCACGTCGTCGTGCTCGTTCAGCAGGTCCATCAGCTTCAACAGCTTCTCGCCGGTCTCGTCGTCGACCGCGACCGTGTTCTGCGGTTTCCAGGTCAGCGCCGCCTTGCGGGCTTCGCCGAACTTCGTTTCCAGCGCTTTCGCAACCTCGCGGAAGGTTTCCTGCGAGGCGTAGATCTCGTGGCCGCTTTCGCTGGATACGACGTCGTCGGCGCCGGCCTCGATCGCGGCTTCCAGCATCGCGTCGTCGGAGGCCTTGCTGGCGTCGTATTCGATGATGCCGGTGCGGTCGAACATGAAGGCGACGGAGCCGGTTTCGCCGAGATTGCCACCGGACTTGGTGAAGTAGGAGCGGATGTCGGAGGCAGCGCGGTTGCGGTTATCGGTCAGCGCCTCGACGATGATGGCGACGCCGCCGGGGCCGTAGCCCTCGTAGCGGATCTCGTCATAGCTCTCGCTCTCGCCGCCGATCGCCTTCTTGATGGCGCGCTCGATATTGTCCTTCGGCATGTTCTCCTGGCGCGCCGCGATCACCGCCGCGCGCAGCCGGGGGTTCATGGCCGGGTCCGGGGTTCCCAATTTCGCGGCGACCGTGATTTCGCGCGCCAGCTTGCTGAACAGCTTGGACTTCTGGGCATCCTGCCGGCCCTTGCGGTGCATGATGTTCTTGAATTGGGAATGGCCGGCCATGCGGTATCTCTTGGATTCGTCCCGGGGGATGCGGGGTGAAGCGCGGCCTTATAGGCCGGCAATCGGCTGAAATCAAAGATTTACGGCCGATTCGGCTACTAAAGTAGTGCGCACCTGCGGGAAAAACAGGCAGTTGTTAACCATGACTTCATGCCCGGATGAGAGGATTTCGCACGCGTCCTCAACTTTCAAGAGACATCATGGCCTTCGGTTTGTTCAAAAAGCAGGTGCCGGAACCGGCGTTGCCTGCCGTCCAGCCCCAGGCTCAGGCCACCGCCACCCCGGCGGAGACGGCTTCCGGTGATGGCGAGTCGGCCAAGGCGATCCTCGAACTCTTGGAACTCGAACTCGGCGCAATGATCCGCCAGCTCGAACGCGCGGCCAATTCGGTCGCCGGCGGCGCCGAGGCGGCGGCTGCGACGCTCTCCACCATTCGCCAGCGCACCGATGCCCTGACGAGCCGCACCAGCGCCGCACAGGGCACGGCGACGACGTTTTCCCACGCCGCCGACAAGTTCACCCAATCCGCCCAGGGGATCGGCTCCCAGGTGCGCGACGCCGGCAAGCTCGCCGATCAGGCCAGCGATGCTGCCCGCGAAGCCAGCGCCAATGTCGACCGCCTCCGGGAATCGTCGGCCGCGATCGGCAATGTCGTCAATTTGATCGCGCAGATCGCGCGGCAGACCACGCTCTTGGCGCTCAATTCCACCATCGAGGCTGCGCGCGCGGGCGAGGCCGGGCGCGGTTTTGCCGTCGTCGCCACCGAGGTGAAGGCGCTCGCGGTGCAGACCCAGAATGCGACCGAGGAAATCACCAAGAAGATCGAGGCGCTGCAGCGGGATGCCGCGGGCTCGGTCGATGCCGTGCATCGCATCACGCAGGCGATCGAGGCGATCCGCCCGGTGTTCGAGAACGTCAACGGCGCGGTCGCCGAACAGAATGCGACCACCGGCGCGATGGCCGACAATGCGGCCTCCGCTTCGAGCTTCATCGCTTCGGTCGGCGACAGCGCCACCGAAATCGACAGCGCGACCAAGGAAGCCGAGGCCCATGGCGAAAACGTCGCCAAGGCCGGACGGGCCGTCACCGCGTTTGCGCAGAAGCTCAAGGCCCGTTGCGCCGTGCTGCTGCGGCAAAGCGAGCGCCCGGAGCGCCGCGAACAGCACAAGCTGCCCTGCAGCCTCAAGGTCGAAATAAAGACACCGCGCGGCGTGATATCGGCGCCGGTCTACGAGATTTCGATCGACGGCATTCTGGTCAGCGGACCAGACGCCGAAACGCTCGCGCAGGGCCAGAGTTTTGAAGCGACGCTGCAGGATATCGGCGCCTGCCGCATTCGCATCGGCGAGCGCTCGAAGGCCGGCACGCAGGCTCGGTTCGAGCGGACGAATGCCGTGCTGACCGAAAAGATCGAAGACAAGCTGTGGTCGATCCAGGACGACAACACCGAGGCGGTCACCCGTGCGATGGAAGCCGGCGCCGCGCTGAAGAAGATTTTCGAAGATGGCATCGATAGCGGCGCCATCTCGATGGAAGACATGTTCGACACCAACTATGTCGAGATACCGGGCACCAACCCGGTGCAATATCGCACCAGGATCCTGGACTGGGCCGATCGCGCGCTGCCGCCGTTCCAGGAAGCGTTCCTCGCCAAGGATCCGCGGATGGCGTTCTGCGCCATGGTCGACAGCAACGGCTATTTGCCGGTGCACAACAAGATCTATTCGCACCCGCAGCGGCCCGGCGATGTCACCTGGAATACCGCCAACAGCCGCAACCGCCGCATCTTCAACGATCCGGCCGGCCTCGCCGCCGGGCGCAATCAGCGCGCCTATCTGATCCAGAGCTATGCCCGCGACATGGGCAACGGCAACACCGTGATGATGCGCGAGATCGACGTACCGATTCGCGTCAAGGGTCGCCACTGGGGTGGCTTCCGCACGGCTTACCGGCTGTAACCACACTCGCCCAGACCGCATATTGCATCAAATTACGTGCGTCGTTCGCGCGATTGCGCCGATGGCTGCCTGAAAAACGTGCCGCGAAGCGGACGCGCCTATCGCGCTTTCACCCTGAACCTTCCTTGTTCGAACTCGTTATAGGCAGGCTTGGAACCGCGGCTGACGGGCTGCCTCAGCCCGCCAAGCCAGGCAGGCTGGATCGTCCCCGCGCAGCATCTTCGCGCACCAGCCAAGTCAGGCGGAGATCAAGCAGGCGGAGGTCAAAAATGGCGCGATCTGGCACAGCAAAGCGTGCGACGCGGACGATCACCATGCCGGATAAAATTCCGATCAGGCTGACCGTCAACGGCAACCGTATGGAACTGACGGTCGCCCCGTGGACGACATTGTTGGACGCGCTACGCGACCATCTCGACCTGACGGGCACCAAGAAGGGCTGCGACCACGGACAATGCGGCGCGTGCACCGTTCTGGTCGACGGGCGGCGGATCAATTCCTGCCTGACGCTGGCGGTGATGAAGGAAGGCGCCGAAATAGTCACCATCGAGGGCCTTGCGCACAACGGTGAGCTGCATCCGCTGCAGCAGGCGTTCATCGATCACGATGCATTTCAGTGCGGCTACTGCACGTCGGGACAGATCTGCTCGGCCGCCGGACTGATCGCCGAGGGCAAGGCCAAAACGGCCGACGAGATTCGCGAACTCATGAGCGGCAACATCTGCCGTTGCGGCGCATATCCGAACATCGTGGCGGCGATCCAGCAGGCGATGGAGCGATCATGATCCCGTTCCAGTATGCGCGCGCCAACGACGTCGCCGATGCCATCAAGCAGATTGCCGCGGACCCTTCCGCGAAGTTCATTGCGGGGGGCACCAACCTGATCGACCTGATCAAATATGATGTCGAGGGGCCGAGCCGGCTGGTCGATATTTCGCACCTGCCGCTCAGGAGCATCGAGCCAACCTCCGCCGGCGGCGTTATGATCGGCGCGATGGTGCCGAACACCGACCTCGCCTACCATCCGATGATCGAAGAGCGCTATCCACTGCTCTCGCGCGCGATACTATCCGGCGCGTCGCAGCAATTGCGCAACATGGCCTCGACCGGCGGCAATCTCTTGCAGCGGACGCGCTGCTTCTATTTCTACGACACGGCGATGCCGTGCAACAAACGCGAGCCGGGCAGCGGCTGCTCGGCGATCGAGGGCGTCAACCGCATCAACGCGATTCTCGGCACGAGCGAAGCCTGCATTGCCACGCATCCTTCCGACATGTGCGTGGCACTGGCCGCGCTCGAAGCCACCGTGCATGTCACAGGTCCGGCCGGGACGCGAAGCATCGCGTTTGCCGATTTCCATCGCCTGCCCGACAACACGCCGCAGCGTGACACCAATCTGGAACCCGATGAGATCATCACGGCGATCGAGCTTCCGCCAAAAGGGTTTAGCACGAACTATTCGTACCTGAAGATCCGCGATCGTCTGTCCTATGCGTTCGCGCTGGTATCGGTGGCGGCAGCGCTCGAACTTGACGGCGACACGATCAAGGAGGCCCGCCTGGCGCTCGGCGGCGTCGCACACAAACCGTGGCGCAGTTCAGCGGCCGAAGCGGCCCTGCTCGGACAACGCGCCGATGCGACCGCATTTGCGCAAGCCGCGGATTGGCTGCTCCACGGGGCAAAGGGCTACGGACACAACAACTTCAAGATCGGCCTTGCACGTCGCGCCATCATACGGACGCTCGATCAGGCCGCGCGGGGCAAGCCGCAGTCGGTCTCCGACAAGAAAATACGGTGAGCGCCATGGCAAGCTACATCGGATCAGCGACATCCCGCATCGACGGCAGGGCCAAGGTCACCGGCGAAGCCAAATATGCCGGCGAGTTCAATGTTGCCGGCCTCGTCCACGGCTACGTCGTCGATTCGGCAATTCCGAAGGGGCGGATCGTGCGCATCGACACCAGCGGGGCGCTGGGCGTTGCCGGCGTAATCGACGTGCTGACTCATAGGAATCGGCCGCAGATGGCCGACAAGGACGATGCCTACAAGGACGAAGCCGCGCCGGAAAAGGGCTCGCCCTATCGCCCGCTTTACGACGACAGAATCCTTTTCAGCGGACAACCGCTCGCGCTGGTATTGGCCGAGGATTGGGAAACCGCGCGTGTCGCCGCTTCGCTGGTAAAGATCGAGTACCAGAAGGAGCCCCACGTCACCGATCTGCAGGCGGAGCGCGCCAAGGCGTTTGCCATCGACAAGCCGGAGAAGCCGCGCGGCGACGCCGGAAAGGCGTTTGCGTCCGCTGCCGTGCGCCACGCGGCCGAATATTTCATTCCGACCGAGCACCACAATCCGATGGAATTGTTCGCCTCGACGGTGATCTGGGATAATGGCCAACTCACGGTCTATGACAAGACGCAAGGCGTGCAGAACGTACAGCAATATCTCTGCGGCGTGTTCAAGATGAAGGCGGACGAGGTTCGCGTCATGTCGCCGTATATGGGCGGCGGGTTCGGCTCCGGCCTCCGCCCGCAATACCAGGTCGTGCTGGCGGCGCTGGCGGCGCGCGCGCTCAAACGTCCGGTTCGCGTCATGCTCAGCCGGGCACAGATGTACGCCCTCGGCCACCGGCCCGCGAGCATCGAACGCCTTGCTCTCGGCGCCAACAGCGGCGGCACGCTCGAGGCGATGACGCACGAGGCCATCGCCGTCACCTCGCAGTTCGAGGAATTCGCGCGCAACGACACCGGCTGGGGCAATCTGCTTTACAAAACTCCGAACGCGAAATTCGAGCACACGCTCGTGAAGCTCGACGTGCCGACTTCCTGCGACATGCGCGCGCCAGGGGCTGCGACCGGCGTCTACGCGCTCGAATGCGCAATGGACGAACTCGCCGTCGCACTCAAGACGGATCCAGTGCAGTTGCGGCTGCAATGCTACTCCGACCGCGATCAAGGCGGGGATATTCCCTACACCAGCAAGCAACTGCGTGAGTGCTACCGGCAGGGGGCGGCGGCATTCGGCTGGGACAAGCGCAAAGCGGAGCCGCGCTCCATGCGCGAGGGCAACGACCTGGTCGGCTGGGGCATGGCATCCGGCGTATGGGAAGCGCTGCAGATGCCGACCACGGTGCGCATCGTGCTGACGGCGAACGGCCATGCCGAAGTGGCGACCGCGGCCTCCGATATCGGCACCGGGACCTACACCATCATGGCGCAAGTCGCCGCCGATATGCTCGGCCTGCCGATCGACAATATCAGTGTCAAGCTCGGCGATTCGACGCTGCCGCAATGTCCGCTGGAGGGTGGTTCGTGGATCGCGTCCTCAGTCTGCAACGCGATCGCAAATACCGCCCGAGCGGTTCGCGACGACTTGCTGAAGCTTGCGATCGGCATGAAGGATTCGCCGCTGGCGGGCGCCGGCGTGGACGATGTCGCGCTGATCGACGGCAAGATCGTCAGTAAGCGGGATGCCGCCCACGCGGTCTCGATTGCAAGCGCGATGCAGGCCGGCAACGCCGATCGCATCACGCGCGAGGAGGCCAACAAGGTTGCCGAAGACAAGTCTCACGCGCGCAACGTCCACTCGGCCATCTTTGCGGAAGTCAAGGTGGACGAACAGCTTGGCGTCATCCGCGTGACCCGCGTGGTCAATGCCGTCGCCGCGGGCCGCATCCTCAACCCGAAGACCGCCCATAGTCAGGTCATGGGCGGCGTGGTCTGGGGAATCGGCATGGCGCTGCACGAGGAAACGCTGTTCGACCACCGCTACGGACGCGTCATGAACGCCAATATCGCCGAATACCACGTGCCCGTGAATGCCGATGTGCATGACATCAAGGTGATCTTCGTCGACGAGCCGGACCAGATCGTCAATCCGCTCGGCATCAAGGGCCTCGGCGAGATCGGCATTGTCGGCGTGGCGGCGGCGATCGCCAACGCAGTTTATCATGCGACGGGAAAGCGCGTGCGCGACCTGCCGATTACGCTCGACAAGGTGGTTCAGTTCAATTGAAGCGGTGGCGGCCTCCGCAGGCCAGGCCGATCGCATATCCGGTCGTACTGCCGGTTCGGGTGTACCCGATTGATCCACAAACTGCGGAAACGTCAGCGCTCGCGAGCTTCGCAGCGCTCTGAAGCGTCTCACGCCCAAAACGCAGGCACGGCCGGCTCCAGCCTGCCGCCGGTCCGCACCGGCGCAACACGCAGCGCGAGACCGGTGGAATCATCGGTCTCGATCGCAACGCCACTGAGTGTCGCAACGCCGGCTGCCGGTTCGAAGCGGCCTGAGGGAATGCCCGTCGTGAAACGCCGCAGCGGCTCTTCCTTCTGCATCCCGATGACGGAATCGTAGTCGCCGGTCATGCCGGCGTCGGTCATGTAGGCGGTGCCACCGGAAAGAATTTGATGATCGGCGGTCGGCACATGGGTATGCGTGCCGACGACGAGGCTGGCGCGGCCGTCGCAGAAATAGCCGATCCCTTGTTTCTCGCTCGTCGCCTCGCCATGGAAATCGACGACGATCGCATCCGCGGCTTCGCGCAGCGGACAGGCATCGAGCTCCTGATTGAGCACCGCGAAGGGATCGTCAAACGGTGTCATGAAGACGCGGCCGATCGCGTTGATGACAAGCGCGCGCTTACCGTTCTTGGTATCGACCAGCGCCGCTCCCCGGCCCGGCGTCCCCTTTGGATAGTTCGCAGGCCGGATCAGTTTTGGCGCGCGCTCGATGAAGACCAGCGCCTCGCGTTGATCCCAGGCGTGGTTGCCGAGCGTGATGGCGTCTGCGCCGGCGTCGAGAAGTTCCTGATAGATCGCCTCGGTGATGCCGAAGCCGCCGGCGGAATTCTCACCATTGACGACGACGAGATCGAGCTCCCAGTCCCTGATCATGCCGGGCAGATATTCCGCGACCGCGGTGCGCCCAGCGCGACCGACCACGTCACCAACGAAGAGAATACGCAAAGTTCAGCTCCGGAAATCGAACACTTTCTTTTCCGTTAGCACATAATCCAGCGCCACGTCGTGCGGCAGCGCGGGAACACCTTTTATTTCCTGCACGGAAAAGGCAGTGCCGACAGCCGTAACGGCTTTCGCCTTGCGCAAGTGGGCGAGCGTGAAGTCGTAATGTCCGGCGCCATAGCCGATGCGGTGGCCGGCGCGGTCGAACGCCGCCAGCGGCACCAGCATGATATCGGGAACGAGTTCGGCCGCCGCCGGCGACGGTTCGAGAATGCCGAGCGGCCCCATCATCAGCCGGTCGTCAGGCGACCATGCGCGAAAGGCGAGCGATTTTCCACGCGACAGCACCGCCGGCAGCGCGAGCTTTGCGCCCTGCTCGGCGAGCTTGCGCATCAAGGGCGCAGGATCGATCTCGCTGCGGATCGGCGAATAGCCCGAGACGACGATGCCCGGCGCGATATCGAACGGCAGGCTGCGCTTCGCCATCGCCTGTGCCGCCGCGGCGCGCTGCTCGTCGCTCAACGCATCGCGCTTGGCCAGCGCGGCGGCGCGGAGATCGGCTTTAGAGAGGGTGACCGTCATACAGGATATCGTTCCGCTGTCATCCGCAATCACACGATGTCGACGCAATCGTAGCCCGGATGGAGCGAAGCGAAATCCGGGGCCATCTCGCAATCGAACCGCGGCTCCCGGATTGCGCTTCGCTCCATCCAGGCTACGCGGGAAGCACGCCGCCACTTCGCGACGGCAATGCGCTGACAGACTTCGGAAAACAAACTCGACGACAAACCAAAGTGCGAAGCCGCGAACGCCGTTGAAGCACTCGATCCCGGAGTTCCCTACGAAAGTAGGTGGGCACCATATGTCCGGGTCCACGGACCCGGCCAGGGACAGTTCCCTAAAGGATCGATAAGGCCCCGGGGATATATGGCTCCTGACGCACGACGCAGCTTCGCAAGCACCAATGTAAGCGTTACGGGCCCGATCCGCCAGCGCTAACGCTACCAATCACCCGATCGCGACGCCGCTGCCGATGGTGCGGTTCAGCATTTGCGTGGTCTTTTCGATGCGGTCGGCGGCGGCGTTGAGTGCGTTGGCGACGGCAACCTGGGTGGCCTTGGCGCGGTCGGCGGCGGCCGTGCGAACATTGCGCAGGGTTTCGAGTTCGCCCTCCAGCGCGCGGATGCGCGCGTTGGCATCCAGCAGTTCGTCGCACACGGTAAGTGCGGCCATTACGGTGAGGCGCGCATCGCCGATCTCACCGAACTTGCCGCGCAACTCTCCGACCCGCGATTCCAGGCTCTCGGCGAGCTTCAAAAGCCGCACTTCCTGCCCTTCCTCGCAGGCCATTCGGTACTGCCGGCCGTTGATGGTGACGTTGATGTGGCTCATTCGCTCTCTCCGGCGTCGGCATCGAGCACCGCACGGATGGTACCGATCGCGGCATCCAGTCTTTCTGATACCTCGCGGTTGGTGCGCTCCAGCCGCCGGGTCTTCACCAGCGACCCGTCGAGCTCATCGGCGAGCCGCGAGCGATCGGCGCCGAGTGCCTGGATCCGGCTCGCCAACTCGTTCTCGTCGCGGTCGGCGTCGCGGCGCCGCTCGGCCGCGGCCTCGAGCGCATCGAGCGCCATCATCAGGCGCCGCGTGGCGGCGTCGATGTCGACATAGACCGGCTCGGAATTGCCGGCCCCGTTGGTGTGACGATCGCTCATGAGAGACAGCGCGCACCTTCGCGGTAGGCCCGCCGCACGGCAGCAAAATCCGCGGTTCGGCAAGCGGTTAGAGCCCGAAATTTACGTGGCAAGCGAGCCAAGCGCAACGCCCGCGCGAAGCTATGCACTGCTAAGCAACTTTTCGCATAGCAAGCGCGTTTCCACGCCTTGGACTCACGGGGATTGAGGTGCTATCCAGCCCGCACTTTCCCTTGAACACGCCCGTATTGCGGCCTCGCCCGGTACGTACCCCTAACCAAGCACCTCATTTCAGGCGGATTTTCATCATGACGCAGGTCGATCATACCCGTATGGCCAATGCGATTCGCGGGCTTGCCATGGATGCCGTCGAAAAGGCGAAATCCGGCCATCCGGGCTTGCCGATGGGCACGGCCGACATCGCGACCGTGCTGTTCACGCAGTTCCTAAAATTCGATGCGGCTGCACCGACCTGGCCGGACCGCGACCGCTTTGTGCTCTCCGCCGGACACGGCTCGATGCTGCTCTATGCGCTGCTGTACCTCACCGGCAACAAGGACATGACGCTCGATCAGATCCGGAATTTCCGCCAGCTCGGCTCCAAGACACCGGGACATCCGGAGAATTTCGAGACCAGCGGCGTCGAGACCACGACCGGCCCGCTCGGCCAGGGCATCGCTACCTCGGTCGGCATGGCGCTGGCGGAAAAAATGCTCGCCGCCGAGTTCGGCAAAAAGGTGGTCAGCCATCACACTTACGTGCTCGCCTCCGACGGCGACCTGATGGAAGGCGTGTCGCAGGAAGCGATCGCGATGGCCGGACACTGGAAGCTGAACAAGCTGATCGTGATGTATGACGACAACGGCATCTCGATCGACGGTCCGACCTCGCTCGCCGATTCGGTCGACCAGGTGAAGCGCTTCAAGTCCGCAGGCTGGGCGGCGGAGCTGATCGACGGCCACGATCCGAAGGCGATCGCAGCGGCCCTCACCCGCGCGCAGAAATCCAACAAGCCGTCGCTGATCGCCTGCAAGACCATCATTGGCTACGGCGCGCCGACGCGGGCGGGCACGGCGAAGGCCCATGGCGAGGCGCTCGGCGCCGACGAGCTCAAGGGCGCCAAGGAAAAGCTCGGCATTTCGCTCGACGCTTTTTCGGTGCCTGACGATGTGCTGAAAGCATGGCGTGCCGCCGGCAGCCGCGGCACTGCCGCGCGCGAGGAATGGGAAAGCGCTTTCGCCGAGCTCGGCCCCCGCAAGCGCGCCGAGTTCGAGCGGCGGATACGGCACGAGCGGCCGGCCGCGCTATCGAAGGCGCTGCGGGCGCATAAGAAGGCGCTTTTGGACTCGCCGCAGAATGTCGCGACGCGGAAGTCCTCCGAATCCGCGATCGAGGCGATCGCCGCCGCGATGCCGATGGAATTTTTGGCGGGCTCCGCCGACCTCACCGGCTCCAACAACAACAAGGCGAAGTCGGCGGTGGCGTTCTCGGCCAAGACGCCGAAGGGCCGCTTCATCCACTACGGCATCCGCGAGCACGGCATGGCCGCGGCCCTGAACGGCATCTTCCTGCATGGCGGCTTCGCGCCGAACGGCGCGACCTTCCTGGTGTTCACGGACTACGCGCGGCCTGCGATGCGGCTCGCCGCGCTGATGGGCGCGGGCGTCGTCTACGTGATGACCCATGATTCGATCGGGCTCGGCGAGGACGGGCCGACACATCAGCCGGTCGAGCATCTCTCGGCGCTCCGCGCGATTCCCAACATGCGCGTGTTCCGCCCCTGCGATGCCGTCGAAGTCGCGGAATGCTGGGAACTGGCGCTCAACCGTATCGACGGCCCGACGGTGCTGGCGCTGACCCGCCAGAACCTGCCGCAGCTTCGCACCAATGCGCCGAACGACAATCCTTGCGCGCATGGCGCCTATGAGCTGGTCGCGGCGCAAGGCGACGCAAAAGTGTCGCTGTTCGCCTCGGGCTCCGAGGTCGAGATCGCGGTCGCCGCCCAGAAGCAACTGACGGAGCGCGGCATCGCGTCGCGGGTGGTCTCGGTGCCCTCGCTCGAGCTCTTGCTGGCGCAGCCGGCGGACCGAAAGGCGGCCATTATCGGCAATGCGCCGGTCAAGGTCGCGATCGAGGCGGCGGTGCGCTGGGGCTGGGACGCCGTGATCGGCCAGGATGGTGATTTCATCGGCATGCACGGTTTCGGTGCAAGCGCCCCCGCCAAGGACCTTTTCAAGCACTTCGGAATTACCGCCGAGGCCGTCGTTAACGCTGCCCTGAAGCGGTTGGGGTGACGGTTGAGGTTACGGGCAAAAAGGACTACCTAGACCCCATCTTGACCGTTCCCGCCCGGCCGAACCGGGCGTTCCGCCGTAAGCACCTCCGTGGAACGTCTCCGCGGGGCCGGCACCGGCTATTAGAGGAGAGACCAGCATGGCAGTCCGCGTCGGGATCAACGGATTTGGCCGGATCGGCCGCAACATCTTGCGCGCCATCGCAGAATCCGGCCGCAACGATATCGAAGTGGTTGGCATCAACGATCTCGGCCCGGTCGAGACCAACGCCCACCTGCTGCGCTTCGATTCCGTGCATGGCCGTTTCCCCGGCACGGTGACCGTCGACGGCGACTCGATCAGCCTCGGCAACGGCAAGATCAAGGTTTCCGCCGAGCGCGACCCCTCGAAGCTGCCTTGGAAGGCGCTCGGCGTCGACATCGCGCTGGAATGCACCGGCATCTTCACCGCCAAGGAAAAGGCTTCCGCGCACCTGACCGCCGGCGCCAAGCGCGTGCTGGTCTCGGCACCCGCCGACAATGCCGACGCCACCATCGTCTACGGCGTCAACCACGACACTCTGACCAAGGATCACCTGATCGTTTCCAACGGCTCCTGCACCACCAACTGCCTGGCGCCGGTCGCCAAGGTGCTGAACGACACCGTCGGTATCGAAACCGGTTTCATGACCACGATTCACGCCTATACCGGCGACCAGCCGACGCTCGACACCCTGCACAAGGATCTCTATCGCGGCCGTGCGGCGGCGATGTCGATGATCCCGACCTCGACCGGTGCGGCGAAAGCGATCGGACTGGTGCTGCCGGAACTGAAGGGCAAGCTCGACGGCGTCGCGATCCGCGTGCCGACCCCGAACGTCTCGGTGGTCGACCTCAAGATCGTCGCCAAGCGCGCCACCGACGCCAAGGAAATCAACGAGGCGATGAAGCGCGCCTCGGAGCAGCAGCTCAAGGGCATTCTCGGCTACACCACCGCGCCGAACGTCTCGATCGACTTCAACCACGATCCCCACTCGTCCACATTCCACATGGACCAGACCAAGGTGCTGAACGGCACGCTGGTGCGGGTGATGTCCTGGTACGACAATGAATGGGGCTTCTCCAACCGCATGGCGGATACCGCGGTGGCGATGGGGAAGCTGCTGTAAGTTCGAGTCTCGTGTCCCGGACGCGGTGCAGCGCGTCTTCACGCTGCTCCGCAGCGCCGGGACCCATTCCAGCGTAGGTCCCGGTTCTGCACAGCGGCACTTCGCGCCGCAGTGCGCCCGGGACAAGAGAACGCCCGATGCCAAAAACTTTCCGCACCCTCGATGACGTCGACGTGAAGGGCAAGCGCGTGCTGCTGCGCGTCGACCTTAACGTTCCCATGGAGAACGGCCGTGTCACCGACGCGACAAGGCTCGAACGCGTCGCGCCGACCATTACCGAGATCGCGGACAAAGGCGGCAAGGTCATCCTGCTCGCCCATTTCGGCCGCCCGAAGGGGCGCGATGCCAAGGATTCGCTGAAGCCCGTCGCGGCGGCGCTCGGCAACGTCATCAAGAAGCCGGTTGCGTTTGCCGACGACTGCATCGGCGAGGCCGCGGCCAAGGCCGTGGCGGCGATGAAGGATGGCGATATCCTCTGTCTGGAAAACACTCGTTTCCACAAAGAGGAAGAGAAGAACGATCCGGCCTTTGTAGCCGAATTGGCAAAGCTTGGCGACATCTGGGTCAACGACGCGTTTTCGGCCGCGCACCGCGCGCACGCTACGACCGAAGGACTCGGCCACAAGCTGCCCGCCTATGCCGGCCGCACCATGCAGGCCGAACTCGATGCGCTTTCCAAAGCGCTGGAAGCGCCGACCAAGCCTGTCATCGCGATCATCGGCGGCGCAAAAGTCTCCACGAAAATTGATCTGCTCGAAAATCTCGTGACCAAAGTCGATGCACTGGTGATCGGCGGCGGCATGGCCAACACCTTCCTGCACGCGCAGGGCGTCGGCGTTGGCAAGTCACTGGCGGAAAAAGACCTCGCCGCGACGGCGCTGCGTATCCTGGAAAAAGCCACCGCCGCGAACTGCGCCATCATCCTCCCGGTCGATGCCGTGGTCGCCTATCACTTCGCCGCCAATTCGCCCTCGCATGCCTATGGGCTGGACGCGATCCCGGCCGACGGCATGATCCTCGACGTCGGACCGCAATCGATCGCGCGAATTCACGCCGCGATCGACGACGCCGCGACGCTGGTCTGGAACGGCCCGCTCGGCGCATTCGAGATGACGCCGTTCGACCGCGGCACGGTGGTTGCGGCCAAGCACGCGGCCGCGCGCACCAAGGCAAAGAAGCTGATTTCCGTTGCCGGCGGCGGCGACACGGTCGCGGCGCTGAACCAGGCCGGTGTCGCCAACGATTTTTCCTACGTGTCGACGGCAGGCGGCGCGTTTCTCGAATGGATGGAAGGCAAACCGCTGCCCGGCGTCGAAGTTCTCAAATCGCGTTAGACCAGAATCTAATGGAGCGCCAAAGGCGCCGCAAATACAGGAGAATTTGAATGGCTCGCATTACCTTGCGTCAACTGCTCGACCATGCGGCAGAGCACGATTACGGGGTGCCGGCGTTCAACATCAACAATATGGAGCAGGCGCTCGCCATCATGGAGGCTGCCTCTTCCCTCGACGCCCCCGTCATCATTCAGGCCTCCCGCGGCGCGCGCTCCTATGCCAACGACGTGATGCTCAGGCACATGATGGACGCCGTCACCGAAATCTATCCGCAGATCCCGGTCTGCGTGCATCTCGATCACGGCAACGAACCCGCGACCTGCATGACCGCGATCCAGGCCGGCTTCACCTCGGTCATGATGGACGGTTCGCTGAAGGCCGACGGCAAGACCCCGGGCGACTGGGATTACAATGTTGGCGTGACCAAGACCGTCACCGACATGGCCCATCTCGGCGGCATCTCGGTGGAAGGCGAACTCGGCGTGCTCGGTTCGCTGGAGACCGGCATGGGCGACAAGGAAGACGGTCACGGCGCCGAAGGCAAGCTGTCGCACGACCAGTTGCTCACCAACCCCGACGAAGCCGTGAAGTTCGTGAAAGAAACAAAAGTCGACGCGCTGGCGATCGCGATGGGGACGTCGCACGGCGCCTACAAGTTCACGCGCAAGCCGGACGGCGACATCCTCGCCATGAAGGTGATCGAAGAAATCCATCGCAAGCTGCCGAACACGCATCTGGTGATGCACGGTTCGTCCTCGGTGCCGCAGGACCTGCAGGAGATCATCAACGCCAATGGCGGCAAGATGAAGCCGACCTGGGGCGTTCCGGTTTCGGAAATTCAGCGCGGCATCAAGAACGGCGTGCGCAAGATCAACATCGATACCGATAACCGCATGGCGATGACCGGGCAGATTCGGAAAGTGCTGAAGGACAATCCGGAAGAGTTCGATCCGCGCAAGTACCTCAAGCCCGCGATGGAAGCCATGGCCAAGCTGTGCAAGCAGCGGCTGCAGGAATTCAATACCGCAGGGCAGGCCAGCAAGATCAAGAAGGTGCTGACCACGGCCGAAATGGCCAAGCGGTACAGCAAGGGTGAGCTTGACCCGCGGGTTGCCTGAGCCGGCGCCCGCCTCGCAAACACCCCCGGTGCGACGAACGTTTTCTAGGCAATTGCCCGAGAACCGCCTATTTTGGTGCGCAAGGGCATGATGTTTTCGGAGAACGTTCCCATGAATCTTGCTGACCTCAACAAGGTTGCCCTCGCCATGGTCACCCCGGGCAAGGGCATTCTCGCCGCCGACGAATCCTCGGGCACGATCAAGAAGCGTTTTGACGCCATCAAGGTCGAATCGACCGAGGAGAACCGCCGCGACTATCGCGAGATGCTGTTCCGCTCCACCGAGGCGATGAGCAAGTACGTCTCGGGCGTGATCCTCTACGACGAGACCATCTGGCAGAACGCAAAGGACGGCACGCCGCTGGTCAAGCTGATCGAGCAGGCCGGCGCGATCCCCGGGATCAAGGTTGATGAAGGGACGCAGGCGCTGCCGCAGTGTCCGGGTGAACTGGTCACCGTCGGCCTCGATAAGCTTGCCGAGCGCCTGAAAAAATACTACGAGCGCGGCGCGCGCTTCGCCAAATGGCGCGCGGTGATCGATATCGGCAGCGGTATCCCCACCATGACCGCGATCAGCGTCAACGCGCACGCGCTGGCGCGCTATGCCGCGCTGTGCCAGGCGGCGCAGATCGTGCCGATCGTCGAGCCGGAAGTGCTGATGGACGGCGATCACGATATCGACCGCTGCTACGACGTGACTCAGCGCGTGCTGAACAAGACGTTCCAGGAATTGCGGGTGCAGCGCGTCGAGCTCGAGGGCATGGTGCTGAAGCCCAACATGGCGATCTCGGGCAAGAAGTGCCCGAAGCAGGCTTCCGTTGATGAAGTCGCGGAGAAAACCGTCCGTCTCCTGAAGGCGTGCGTTCCTGCGGCCGTGCCGGGCATCGCCTTCCTCTCCGGCGGACAATCCGATGAAGAAGCAACCGCGCATCTGAATGCGATGAACCGCAGCGGCGGCCTGCCATGGCGGCTGACCTTCTCCTACGGCCGGGCGCTGCAGGCGGCGCCGCAGAAGGCTTGGTCCGGCAAGGCCGAGAATGTCGCCGCGGGCCAGCGCGCGTTCACGCACCGTGCGCGGATGAACGCGCTGGCGAGCAAGGGCGAGTGGGAAACCGGCCTGGAAAAGAAGGTCGCCTAGACTTGGCCAATAAACCCGTTCCGCCGCGCCCGGCGCCGCGCCTCTATCTTGCGACGCCCGAGGTGGACGATCAGTCGCAGCTCGCAAACCAGCTTCCGGAGCTGTTGGCCGCGGCCGACGTCGCGGCGGTGCTGCTGCGGCTGAAGACGACCGACCAGCGCACGATGATCGCGCGCGTGAGAGCACTTGCGCCCGCGATCCAGAACACCGGCGCGGCGCTATTGCTCGACGGCCATGTCGAACTGGTGGCGCGCGCTGGTGCAGATGGCGCGCATCTCAACGGCCTCGCCGCGCTGGAGGATGCCTTGCCGTCGCTGAAGCCGGACCGCATTGCCGGCGTCGGCGGCCTTGCCACACGGCACGATTCGATGGCCGCGGGCGAAGCGGGCGCCGACTACGTGCTGTTCGGCGAGCCCGATGCAGAGGGCCAGCGGCCATCGACCGAAGCGATCGCCGAGCGCCTGCAATGGTGGGATGAATTGTTCGAGCCGCCCTGCATCGGCTTTGCCGTCTCGCGCGCAGAGGCTTCTGAATTCGCGCGCGCAGGAGCCGATTTCGTGCTGGTTGGCGATTTCATCTGGGCCGACCCACGCGGCGCAAAGGCTGCGCTGATCGATACGGCGCAGGCGATTGCGGAAGTGCACGAAGCAGCGTTCGGAAAAGCCAAAGCTGGCACCGATAAGTCTGGCACGGAAAAGGCCGGGCGCGGATAACGCCGGATATGAAACTCCTGCGTCTCATATCGCTGCTTGCGGGCCTCTCGATGACGATGGCTGGCGCCTCCGCGCAGATCTCGCTGACGCCGCCTGCCGCACAACCGCCCGCGGGCGCTCCGGCTGCGAAAAAGGAAGCGCCGCCCAAGCCAAAAGCTCCGCCCGCGGCGAAGCAGCCCACCGCGCCGAAGCCGGCGACAGCGCCCAAACCGGCGGCAACGCCCACGCCCGCCCCCTCGCCGGCGGCCGCCTTCGAGGATCCGAACGTCGACGTCGTTTATGGCGCCTATCAGCGCGGCATGTACAAGACGGCGTTCGATCTCGCGACGACGCGCGCGCAGCATAATGGCGATCCCAAGGCGATGACGATGCTGGGCGAACTCTACGCCAACGGGCTCGGCATCAAGCGCGACTATGCCAAGGCCGCCGATTGGTACCAGCGGGCAGCCGATGCCGGCGACCGCGAGGGCATGTTCGCGCTCGCCATGATGCGGCTGTCCGGCCGCGGCGGCGCCACCAATCGGGAGCAGGCGGTCAAGCTTTTGGCCTCCGCGGCCAAGCTCGGCAACCCGAAGGCGGCCTACAATCTGGCGCTGCTCTATCTCGACGGCAACACGCTGCCGCAGGACGTCCAGCGCGCTGCCGAACTGCTGCGCGTCGCAGCCGACGCAGGCAATCCGGAAGCGCAATACGCGCTCGCCACCTTCTACAAGGAAGGCACCGGCGTGCCGAAGGACATCGACAAGGCGGTGCGGTTGCTGCAGGCGGCGTCGCTAGCCGATAATGTCGACGCCGAGGTCGAGTACGCGATTGCGCTCTACAACGGCACCGGCACGCCGAGGAACCAGGCCGCGGCGGTCGCGCTGCTGCGCAAGGCGGCGCGGCAGAACTCGCCGATCGCGCAGAACCGGCTCGCCCGCGTGCTGGTGACCGGACAGGGCGCGCCGATGGACAAGATCGAAGGCTTCAAGTGGCACATTGTCGCCAAAACCGCAGGAAAAGGCGATCCTGAGCTGGACGAAAGGTTCTCTGAGATCAGTGCCGAAGATCGCGCCAAGGTCCAGGAAGCCGCGAAAAAATGGATCGGCACTGCCAATAAATGACGCCTTGACGGCAGCGGCTCCAGAGGGCACCCATGCCTGACCCGTCATCCCCAGGGTACTCGCGGGCACGCGAGCCTCGAAGGATGAACGGACCCGCCGGTGGCCGCCGTCCTTTAAAGACGCGTGTCCCGCGCTCCCAGCAACAACGGCGTAGCCGTTGTGCGGGGATGACGGAACAATGCTCAACCCGCCACCCACAATCATCGCGCCAACGAAACCTGTTCATCATGCTCTACTCAGCCCTCATCAACGTCATGGTGAAAGCCGCGCGCCGCGCCGGCCGCAGCCTCAAGCGTGACCTCGGCGAGATCGAACATCTGCAGGTGTCGCTGAAGGGCCCGGCCAACTTCGTCACCAAGGCAGACAGGCGCGCCGAGGAAATGCTCTACGAGGACCTCGCCAAGGCACGCCCCGGTTACGGCTTCATCGGCGAGGAAGGCGGCACGCGCGAAGGCGCCGACAAGAGCCACACCTGGATCGTCGATCCGCTCGACGGCACCACCAACTTTCTGCATGGCATCCCGCAATTCGCGATCTCGATCGGCCTGGCCCGCGAGAGCACCGTCATCGCCGGCGTGATCTACAATCCGGCTAATGACGAGTTGTACATCGCCGAGCGCGGCAAGGGCGCATTCCTCAATGATCAGCGGCTGCGCGTCGCCGGCCGCCGGCAACTCAACGAATGCGTTGTTGCCTGCGGCCTGCCGCATATCGGCCGCGGCGACCACGCGCTGGCCAACCGTGAGATGGCCGCGCTGCAGAACAAGGTCGCCGGCTTCCGCCGCTTCGGCGCCGCCTCGCTCGACCTCGCTTTCGTCGCCGCCGGCCGCCTCGACGGCTATTGGGAACGCAACCTGTCGCCATGGGACATCGCAGCCGGACAGATCATGGTGCGTGAAGCCGGTGGCTTGATCTCGGACATCGGCGGCAACGACGATGCGCTGAAGACCGGCGATGTGGTGTGCGGCAACGAGTTCGTGCACGGGGAACTGGTGAAGATCCTGAAGCCGTTGGACAGGTGAGCGCCACCACGTTTGCTGTCATTATCCGCGAACGCGGATGATCCAGTACTCCGCGGCAGCCGTGATGCGCCACACTTGATATCACGGCGTACTGGATGCCCCGCCTGCGCGGGGCATGACGAGTATCAAGGCTTGGCTGGCGCGGGCGGCCCATGCGGCTCCGCCGCCTCCTCCACCTTCTCCCGGTCCCCCGCCAGCACACGCTGCACCGAGACGAAGAACACCGGCACCATCAACAGCGCCAGGATCACCACCGCGATCATGCCGCCCATCACGCTGGTGCCGAGCGCCTGCTGGCTGGCGCCGCCGGCGCCGGTCGCGATCGCCATCGGCAGCACGCCGCAGACGAAGGCCAGGCCGGTCATCAGGATCGGGCGGAAGCGCAACGAGCAGGCTTCGATCGTCGCTTCCATCAACGGCTTACCTTGCGCGCGCAGATCCTTGGCGAATTCGATGATGAGGATGGCATCCTTGGCCGCGAGGCCAATAATGGTGATCAGACCAACGGTGAAGTAGACGTCGTTCGGCAGGCCGCGCATCGTGGCCGCAATCACCGCGCCGCAGACGCCGAGCGGCACTGTCAGCAGCACCGCCAGCGGAATGGTCCAGCTTTCATAGAGCGCGGCGAGCAGCAGGAACACCACCAGCACCGAGAGACCGAGCAGGAACGGCGCTTGCGAGCCCGACAGCTTTTCCTGCAGCGACTGGCCGGTCCATTCGTAACCGAAGCCGCGCGGCAGCTTGCCCGCGAGCCGCTCCATCTCGGCAATGGCATCGCCGGACGTGAAGCCGGGCTTGGCTTCGCCTGAGATGCGCACGGCGGGATAGTAGTTGAAGCCTGCAATCTGGGTCGGCCCCTTCGACCACTGAACCCTGGCGAAAGCGGAGAACGGCACCAATTGGCCGCGGCTGTTCTTGACATTGTAGTTGAGGATGTCGTCCGCATTCATGCGGCTGGCGCGGTCAGCCTGCACGATGACGCGCTGCATCCGCCCGCGGTTCGGGAAATCGTTGATGTAGTTCGAGCCGAGATTGGTCGAGATGGTCTGGTTGATGTCCTCGAAGGTGACGCCGAATGCGCCGGCCTTTTCGCGGTCGATCACCAGATTGACCTGCGGCGCCGGCGGCAGGCCCTCGACATAGACCTTCTGCAGCACGCGGCCGGCATTGGCTTCCGCGATCAGCCGGTCGGCGGCGGCGACCAGCGCTGGATAGCCCTTCTGCCCGCGGTCCTGCAGGCGGAACGAGAAGCCCGAGGAGTTGCCGAGATTGTCGATCGGCGGCGGCTGCAGCGCCGAAATCCTGGCGTCGCGGATCGAGGAGAGGTCGCGATTGATGTCGGCCACAATCGCGGCGGCGGAATCTTTCGCTCCGCGCTCCGACCAATCTTTCAACGTGATGAAGGCCTGCGCGGTGTTCATGCCTTGGCCGAGGAAGCTGAAGCCGGTGAGGAAGGTGACGTCCTCGACGCCGACGCGCTCGCGCAAGTATTTTTCGACCTGCTCGACCGCGGCCTCGGTACGGGCATAGGAGGAGTCGGACGGCGTCTGTACGTCGGTGGTGATAAAACCCTGGTCGTCGACCGGCAGGAAGCCGCCGGGCAGCCGGACGAAGCCCCAGCCCAGACCGATCAGGAGCGCCGCGTAGATCAGCATCAGGCGCCCGGTGCGCTTCAGCGAGCCCTGCACGGTGCGCGAATAGCCGACGCGGCTCGTCTCGAGCACGCGGTTGAACCAGCCGAACACGCCCTTGCGCGCATGGCCGTGGCCGGCCTCGACCGGCTTCAAGAGCGTCGCACACAAAGCCGGCGTCAGCGAAAGCGCCATCAGCGCGGAGAAGGCGATGGCGGACACCATCGTAACGGAGAACTGGCGGTAGATGATGCCGACCGATCCCGGGAAGAACGCCATCGGCACGAACACCGCCATCAGCACCAGCGTGATGCCAATGATGGCGCCGGTGATTTGCGACATCGCCTTGCGGGTGGCCTCCTTCGGCGGCAGGCCCTCTTCCGCCATGATGCGCTCGACGTTCTCGACTACGACGATGGCGTCGTCGACGAGAATGCCGACCGCGAGCACCATGCCGAACATGGTCAGCATGTTGATCGAATAGCCGGCGGCCATCAGCATCGCGCAGGTGCCGAGCAGCGCTACCGGCACCACGATGGTCGGGATGATGGTGTAGCGGATGTTCTGCAGGAACAGGAACATCACGATGAAGACCAGCACCACCGCTTCCACCAGCGTCATCAGCACTTTGTTGATCGAGGCCTTGACGACGGGCGTGATGTTGTAGGGGATTTCGTAGCCGATGTTGGCCGGAAAGAACTTTGATAGTTCCTTCATCTTGGCTTCGACGGCGCTGGCCGTGGCAAGCGCGTTGCCGGTCGGCGACAGCAGCACCGAAAGGCCCGCGGTCGGCTTGCCGTTGAGCCTGGTGTTGAACTGGTAGCTCAAGCCGCCGATCTCGATGCGGGCGACGTCGCGCAGCCGCACTGTCGATCCGTCCGGATTCGCGCGCAGCGTGATGGCGCCGAACTCGTCGGGCGAGGAGAGCTGGCCCTTGACCAGCACCAGCGCCGAAATTCGCTGTTCAGCGGTGCTGGGCTCGGCGCCGACGCTGCCCGAGGCGACCTGCGCGTTCTGCGCTGTTATCGACCTGTTGACGTCGTCGGCAGTGAGGCCGTAGCCGACGAGTTTTGCCGGATCGACCCAGATCCGCAAAGAGCGTTCCGTCGAATAGAGCGTGGCGCGGCCGACGCCGGGAATGCGCCTGATCTCGCCGAGCACGTTGCGGATCATGAAGTCGCCAAGGCCGATTTCGTCGAGCGAGCCGTCGGTCGAGTTCAGCGTAATGATCTGCAGCACGGCGGAGGAGGCTTCCTCGACCAGGATGCCCTGCTGGATCACGGCGCGCGGAAGCCGCGCCTCGACGCGCTTGAGGCGGTTCTGTACCTCGACCGAGGCCGCACCGGTCTCGGTTCCGGGCACGAAATTGGCGATGATTTCGACCTGTCCCAGCGAGTCGGAGGTCGATTCGAAATTAAGAATGCCGGAGGCGCCGTTGAGCTCCTCCTCGATTAACCGCGTGACGCTGTTATAGAGATTTTCCGGCGATGCGCCGGGATAGCTGGTCGAGATCGAGATCGAGGGCGGTGCGATGATCGGATATTGCGCGACCGCCAGCAGCGGGATCGAGATCGCGCCGACCAGGCAGATGAAAAGCGCGACGACCCAGGCAAAGATCGGCCTGTCAATGAAGAAGCTGGGCATCGACTGGTCTCAGTGGCGCGGCGGATTGGCTTGCTGGCTCGATATTCCGCCAACAGAGGCATCCGCATCGATCCAAGCCTTCGGCTTGACCTTGTCGCCGGGCACGAATTTCTGGAATCCATCGACGATGATGCGGTCGCCCTCTTTGAGGCCGTCGCTGATCAGCCACAGGCCGTCCTGCATCGGGCCGGTGCGGACCGGCTGCGTCGCGACACGACCGTCGTCCTTGACTACGAAGACCTCGCTGCCGCCGCCGGCATCGCGCTGGATCGCCTGCTGCGGCACAGCGATGGCGTCGGAATCGATGCCTTGTTCGATCAGGACGCGGACATACATGCCCGGCAGTAGTTCGCGATTCGGATTCGGAAACTGTCCGCGCAGCGTGACCTGCCCGGTATAGGCGTCGACCTTGGCATCAGAGAACAGAAGCTTGCCGGGAACCGGATAAACTGTACCGTCGTCGAGCACGAGGCGGACCTTGGCGACGTCGGGCGCGATCCGGTCGAGGTCACCGCTTTCGAGCGCACGGCGCAACTTGTTCATCTCCGACACCGATTGGGTGAAGTCGGCGTAGATCGGATCGAGTTGCTGGATCGTGGCGAGGCTGGTGGTCTCGTTCTGCACCACCAGCGCGCCTTCGCTCACCAGCGCGGCACCGACGACGCCGCTGATCGGCGCACGGATCGTTGCGTAATCGAGATTGAGTTTCGCGCGCGCGACTTCGGCCCTGCGGCTGCCGACCTCGGCCTCGGCCTGGCGCTGGGCCGCGATGGCTTTCTCATTCTCGGCCTCGGGCGCCGCGCGCTGGCTCGTCAGCGTCGCAATTCGTTTCGCATGCTGCGTGGCCAGATCGAGCGCAGCCACAGCCTTGTCGAGCGCCGCCTCGCTTGCCTGCAATTCGACTTCGAACGGCTTCGGATCGATCCGGTAGAGCGGATCGCCGGCCTTTACCTCGGTGCCCTGCTGGAACAGGCGCTCGACAACGATGCCCGAGACGCGCGCACGAACTTCGGAAACCCGGGTCGGTGCAATTCGACCGGGCAATTCGCGGATGATGGCCCGGGACTGCGACCGCACGGTGAAGGTTCCGACTTCGGGTTCGGCCGGTGCTGCAGCGGCGGCGGCCGTCGGCTCTTTACAGCCAGCCAAAAGCGGCGCCATCGCAGCTAACATCACAACGATGCATGCCGATTGCGTTCGTAGTCCGGACATTGAAAGCATTGCCCCAGTTCAGGTTTGAAAGCGCGAATTGAGTATTCGCGACATTGTCGTCAGCGGTGTCGGGAACTCACGGTTGATGGCATACAGGATAGGGAGAGGCTGCTGCGATGCAATACGGTTTCGCGGCGGCCCAATGTCACACGACGCTATCGTGCTGAAGTCGCGGCATTTTTCGTGAATCACTCGATTGTGAGCCGGTTCCATTGCGGTCCTGCGCGTCGCCCGGATGAAAGCGCAATCCGGCGAATGCGACATGCGCTCGATGGTTCCCGGGTTTCGCTTCGCTGCACTCTGGGTACGGGCCAGTTCGCCGCCTTCATGCGGTAACGGCTGGCGCCCCACTCGCCGCCACCGGCGTATCCAAACAGGCCTGCGGTGGCGAGCAGGAACCAGCGCCAGCGCCGCATCCACAACGCCGTCTCGCCACAGAACTTGCGAAACACGGGGTCGATTGCGTCGCGACGCTGATCGAAGTTCTCTAACCCATCCATGCCTCAGTCCCGCAGCGACCAGATCGCCACCCGTTCTGCAACCGGCCATTGCCGGCGCTGGCGTTACACTTCCGAACGGCCACACGGTACTGGCGATACCGGCCAGACCGAGCGCAAAGGTCGTGTTGACCACCAGCCGGAATTGCCGGTCCGCTGCTGCGCTATCCTGGCGCTTGCCATCAGAACAGAGAGAGACGCGGCACACCAGCGCCTCGGGATATAAGAGCGTCATAAAAATCCCGGTTGGACATCGAACCGTTCCAAAATACGCTGATGTCAAAGCCGGGTTTTGGGGAGAGATTGCACCGCCGTCGGCCCAAAATCGCGGCTTGCAGCTTTTTTCTCCAGCCCGCTGTGCCATATTGGTTGGCCGCCAGCGCGGCTTTTCGTAACGGATGACACCCCGCAAATGCCTTCAGGCCACACCTCCCGCTCCGAAATTGAGATCGAACTGACCAAGCTGTCCTCGCCACGGATTTTCCTGGTGCGGATGCTGGTGTTCCTGGTGCTATGCGCGCTGGTCATGATCGTGCTCTACAAGCAGATCATCGTCGCGTTCTTTGCCAATCCCGGCCTCAACGCGCTGATCGGCGGGGTGCTCCTGATCGGCACCATCCTGTCGTTCCGGCAGGTGGTTCGGCTCTATCCGGAAGTGGCATGGGTCAACAATTTCCGCATCGCCGATCCGGGGCTGGCGATCGACCGGCGCCCGACCTTGCTGGCGCCGATGGCGGCCATCCTCGGCGGCGAGCGCACCGGGCGGATGACGATCTCGCAGCAAACCATGCGGCACTTGCTCGATTCGATCGCGACGCGGCTGGACGAGGCCCGCGACATTTCCCGCTACATGACCGGCTTGCTGGTCTTCCTCGGCCTGCTCGGCACCTTCTGGGGTCTGATCGAGACCGTCGGTTCCGTCGGCAAGGTGATCGACGGCCTGAAGGTCGGCGGCGACGCCGGTTCCCTGTTCGACACTCTGAAAGAGGGACTGGCCGCGCCGCTCGGCGGCATGGGCATTTCGTTCTCGTCCTCGCTGTTCGGCCTCGCGGGCTCCCTGATCCTTGGTTTCCTCGACCTGCAGTCGAGCCAGGCGCAGAACCGCTTCTATACCGACCTCGAGGACTGGCTCGCCTCCACCGTTCGCGAATATGGCGATGGCACTTCCGGGATCGGCGGCGAATTGCAGCATGCGATGGAACGCATCCGCGCAGTGGTGGAAGAGAGCGGCGGCAGCCGCAACACCACGGCGGCGATGGCCAATCTCGCGGAAGCCATCCAGGGGCTGGTCGCGCATATGCGCACCGAGCAGCAGATGATCCGCGAATGGGCCGACGGCCAGGGCGAACAGAACCGCGAGATCAAGAAGCTCCTGGAGCGGATCGCCAAGCAGCCCGAGAAGAGCTAGACGAGGTGTTCGTGTCCCAGACGCGGTGCGGCGTGCAACGCCGCTCCGCAGAGCCGGGACCCAATTCGCGGCAGGTCCCGGCTCTGCGTCGCATCACTTGCGTGCTGCGCCGCGTCCGGGACACGATACTGGAGATGATAAATGGCCCTCGCCCGTGCCCGCCGCAGTGAATCCGGCTTCAACTACTGGCCGGGGTTCGTCGACGCGCTGTCGACGCTGGTGCTGTCGATCGTGTTCCTGCTGTCAGTGTTTTTGGTGGTGCAATTCTTCCTGTCGCAGGAGGTCACCGGCAAGGACAAGGCGCTCGAACAACTCAACGCCAAGATCGCGCAGCTCAACGACCTGCTGTCGCTGGAAAAACTCGGCAAGATCACGCTGGACGACCAGCTCGCGCAATTGCGCGCCGGTCTCGCCGCCGCGGAAGGCGAGCGCGACCGCATCAAGGGGCTTTACGACGGGCTGGCCGGCGCCGGCGGCGACGCCCAGGGCCGCGCCAACGAGCTCAACAAGGCGCTCGAATCCGAAAAGGCGGTAACCTCGCGCGCGCTCGCCCAGATCGAGGTGCTGAACCAGCAGATCAGCGCGCTGCGCCGGCAGCTCGCGGCGCTCGAGGAAGCGCTGGAAGCCTCCGAAAAGCGCGACAAGGAATCGCAGGGGCGGATCGCCGATCTCGGCCAGCGCCTGAACGTCGCGCTGGCGCAGCGCGTGCAGGAATTGTCGCGCTACCGTTCGGAATTCTTCGGCCGCCTGCGCGCTATTCTGGGCAATCGCCCCGATGTCCGCATTGTCGGCGACCGCTTCGTATTCCAGTCGGAAGTGTTCTTCGATACCGGCCAGGCGCTGCTGCTCCCCGAGGGCCGCGCCGAACTCGACAAGCTCGCCACCGCGCTGATCGATCTGGACAAGCAGATACCGAGCGAGATCGGCTGGGTGCTGCGGGTCGACGGCCACACCGACATGCGGCCGATCAACTCGCCGCTGTTCAAGTCGAACTGGGAATTGTCGTCGGCGCGCGCCATCTCCGTGGTGCAATATCTGGTTTTCCTCGGCGTTCCCGCGCAGCGGCTGGTCGCCGCCGGTTTTGCCGAATTCCAGCCGCTCGACTCAGCACCCAACGAAGACGCCTACAAGCGCAACCGCCGCATCGAGCTGAAGCTGACGGAACGATAGTGGTATATTCCACTCGCTTCTATCAAGCAGAGGATGAAGCAGCGGCAATCGAGCTGTGGCATCGCACTTGGCAAGCGGCCTATCCTGATATCGACTTCGCCTCACGGCTGGAATGGTGGCGCGAGCGCTGGCGCAAGGATCTCGTACCGAAAGCCGAGATTATGGTCGCGGAACAAGACGGCGCGCTGGTCGGTTTTGTCACCGTCGACCGCGAAGGCTATCTCGACCAGCTCGTGGTTGCGCCGGAACACTGGGGCTCAGGCGTCGCTTACCTGTTGGTCGAAGAGGCCAAGCGCATCTCTCCGAAGGAGGTCACGCTACTCGTCAACAAGGACAACGCGCGCGCCATTCGCTTCTATGAGCGCAACGGCTTCGTACACGCCGGCGAGGATGTGAATCCGACCTCGGGACGGCCGGTGCTGAAGATGATGTGGAAGCCTTAACGCTACCACCGTCATGGCGAGGAGCGAAGCGACCAAGCAATCCATTTCACCGCTTGCGGCACCATGGATTGCTTCGCTTCGCTCGCAATGACGGAGAGAACGCCAATCAAATCCCCTCGAACTGCAATCGCGCCAACCGCGCGTAAAGCCCGTTGGCCGCAACAAGCTCGGCATGCGTGCCCTGCTCGACGATCTTGCCCTGGTCCATCACCATGATGCGGTCGCAGGACAGCACGGTGGCGAGGCGATGGGCGATGACAAGCGTGGTGCGGTGGCGCATCAGTTCTTCCAGGGCGGTCTGCACCAGCGTCTCGCTTTCGGCATCGAGCGCTGACGTCGCTTCGTCGAGCAGCAATAGCGGCGCGTCACGCAGGATGGCGCGGGCGATCGCGATGCGCTGGCGCTGGCCGCCGGATAGCGTCACGCCGCGCTCGCCGAGTTGCGCCTCGAAACCGCCAGGCAGGCGGCGCAGGAATTCGGTGGCATGGGCGAGATCGGCGGCGCGCTCGACCTCGGCGTCGGTGGCATCGGGCCGGCCGAAGCGGATATTTTCGCGCGCGGAAGCCGCGAACACCACCGAGTCCTGCGGCACCAGCGCAATCCGCGAGCGCACATCAACCGGATCCGCCGATTTGATTGGTACGCCGTCGAGCGAGATCGTTCCCTTGGCCGGATCGTAGAACCGCAGCAGGAGATGAAACAGCGTGCTCTTGCCCGCCCCTGAGGGACCTACGATCGCGACCTTCTCGCCCGCCTTGACCGACAGCGAAACATTGTCGATCGCAAGCGCGTCCGGCCGCGCCGGATAGGCGAAGCTGACCTGCTCGAACCCGACGTCGCCGCGCGCAGGCTGCGGCAGCGCGACCGGCTGCGGCGGCGCCGTGATCTGCGACTTGACCCGAAGAATTTCGAACAGCCGTTCCGCCGCGCCTGACGCGGCAGAGACTTCGCCCCAGACCTCGCTGAGCTGGCCGAGGCCGGTGGCGGCGAAAGCCGCATACAGCACGAACTGACCGAGGCGGCCCGGCGTGATCTGGCCGGTCAGCACGTCGTGCGAACCGACCCAGAGGATCGCCACCACACTGGAGAACACGATGAAGATGATGATCAGCGTCAGCACGGCGCGCGCCCGCGTCGAGCTGCGCGCCGCCTCATAGGCCTGTTCGACCTCGCCGCCGAAGCGGGCCGTGGCCATCCGCTCGCTGGTATAGGCCTGCACGGTCCTGATCGCACCGACCAGTTCGGAAGCGTAGGCGCTGGCGTTGGCGAGCGTATCCTGGGCGTTGCGCGACAGCCGCCGCACCCAGCGTCCGAAGGCGACCAGCGGAATTACGATGACAGGGATGGCCAGCAGCACGAAGCCGGAGAGCTTCGGACTCGTGATCACCATCATGGTGGCGGCGCCGATGAACAGCATCATGTTGCGCAGCGCGATCGACACGGAGGCGCCGACCGCTGACTTGATCTGGGTGGTGTCGGCGGTCAGCCGCGACACCAACTCGCCCGAGCGCGCAGTATCGAAGAAGGCGGGCGACAGCGAGATCAGATGCGCGAACACGTCGCGCCTGAGGTCGGCGACGATGCGCTCGCCGATCGTCATGACCAGGTAGTAGCGCGAAGCGCTGGCGGCGGCCAGCACCGCGACGACCGCGATCATGACGCTGAAGTAGCTGTTGATCAGGGCGATGCCTTCGGGGCTGAAGCCGAAATCGATCATGCGTCGGACCGCGACCGGCACGACCAGCGTGGTGATCGCAGCGATCGTCAGCGAGATGAAGGCGAGAGCCGCGCGTCCGCGGTAGCGCGCGACATAGGGCGCGAGCGCCAGCAGCGGCCGCAGCCTGGCGCCGGTCTGGACCGGCGACTGCGTCAGTTGAGCCTCGATGAAGGCCTCTTCTTCGAGCAGGGCGTCGCGCCGTGGGGGCGCGGTTTTGACGTCTTCAAGCTGTTCCGCTGCGCTCATGAAATCCGCCCGGTTTTGCCGCCCCCAGATAGGCCCCGCAGACCCCTCTGGCAAATCCGGGAGATTCCCAATCCGGGACCACACGTAGCTTGTTTTGGCAGCCGCCTTACGTTATAGAGCCGCCAAATCCCGTATCCCCGACATTTGAGATGGGCGCCGGCGCGCCGAAGGATATGCCATGAAAGCCGAAATTCATCCGAATTATCATACGATTACGGTCGTGATGACCGACGGGACCGAGTATCAGACCCGCTCCACCTGGGGCAAGGAAGGCGACAAGCTGAACCTCGATATCGATCCCAAGTCGCATCCGGCCTGGACCGGCGGCTCGCAGCAGATCCTCGACCGCGGCGGCCGCGTGTCGCGCTTCCAGAAGAAGTTTTCGGGCTTCCTCAAGAAGGACTGAGGGCTCGCCCCTTCCCCGTTTTCCATCCAGAATGCAAAACGCCCCGGGGTCTCCTCCGGGGCTTTTTTGTTTGCGGGTCACGCCGTCATTCCGGATCGTGCGCCAGCACCAGACCCGGAATCTCGAGATTCTCAGGTGCGCAATTGCGCACCGTACTTCGCTTCGCGCCCCGGAATGGCGGCGGTGATCGCTTCGAATTACTGCTCGAACGCCGCTTTCAATCGATTGAGCTGCGGCACCAGCGGGTTGCCGATCGGAGCACGTTCCGCGGGCGCCGCGTGGATCGAGATGTCGAGGCGACGGACCCGCGTCTGCAGACTCATCGATCGCGCAATCAGATCCTGCAATTGCTGCGGGAGCTTCGCGATCATGTCCTCAGGCCCGGGATCGGCGGCCGTGAGCTTGACCTTGGTCTTTTCCCGATTGGCTTGAGTCAGCGTCATCTCGCCTTCCTTGACCGCGCGATGCAGCAACAGCCATGACGCAAGCTGCATCAGGCGGGTGGTCAGGCGCATGCTTTCGGTTGCGTAAGTGAGGCTGACAGAACGTTCGAGCGCCTTGGCTTCCGTGCGGCCGTCGCCGTCGAGATAGGCGGCGGTTTCCTCGACGAGATCCATGCCTTCCCGGAAGAGAGTTCCGAACGCCGCCGAATTAGTCAGCCGCTCGCTGAACAGAACGAGCGCGGATTCGCTTTGCGAACGGTCCGCCATGGTTAACGCCCTCACGCCACTATTTGCCCCACCGGCTGTGAACCACCGGCTTATGATGAACAAATCATTGCTCGGACCAAGTCGAGAGTCCAGCGGCAACCGGATTTATGGTTTCCAGCTCGTGGGGGCACAAAATAGCCGCGGAGAGCACAAAAAAGAGCCGCCGTTTCCGGCGGCTTTTGAAGTTGATAACAGGGAGGCGTCAAACAGAGTGGACAGGAGCCACTCGGTGTCCAAACGAGGACGATGACAGTCATAATCGAGAAAGCTTAACGTATCGTAAACGAACGATTATCTTTAGGCTTTGTTTGCCATGTCGGCCATTGGCCGAGTTTGATGTTTACTCCAAACGCTGTCGTCCGTGCGAACGCAGGAACCCATAACCACCGGCGGTTATGATGGAGGAAAAGTCGGCCAGCGGCCTGCCACAAGATAAGCCGCGGCGTCTGAGTCCCGATCACGTTCGCTGCGCTCATCGTCCGGGACGGCGGAGGAGAGAGGTCGCGGCTTGAATTCTACGTCTTGAAAAAGCTGTTTGCCGCATCTTTCGACGCGCGCTTTTTGGTGACGGCTTGTTGCAGTCGTTCGATTTCCGAATTCAACAGCGCAATGCGCTCGGTCAATTCCTCGACGGACAGCAGCGACAGGTCCTGCCCGATCTCATGGCTGATTTTCTTCCGTGGCTTGTCATCATCCTCGATCGCCATGCGCTTCCTCCTTCGGCCAGTTCGTAACGGCTTGCTGATCCCCCAAGCGGTTGCCAGCCGGAGCCGGGCTGGCTAATCAGGGACCGCCTTCAATTCTCAGCCTTTCGCAAGGACAAATCATGGAAAAGCTGCCCGCGCAAATGACCGTCATCGGCATCAGCAAGCCAGGCGGCCCCGAGGTGTTGCTGCCCGAAACCCGCAGCGTTCCAACGCCCGGTCCGGGTGAAATCCTGGTCAAGGTGATGGCCGCCGGCGTCAACCGTCCCGACGTGGCGCAGCGTTCCGGCGCTTATCCACCCCCGCCCGGCGCCAGCGACCTGCCCGGCCTTGAAATCGCAGGCGAAGTGGTGGCGCTCGGCGAAGGCGCCAAAAAGCACAAGCTCAGCGACAAGGTGATGTCGCTGGTCGCCGGTGGTGGCTACGCCCAATATTGCATTGCGCAAGACGCGCAGGCGATGGCGGTGCCGCCGTCGCTATCCATCCTGGAAGCCGGCGCGATCCCGGAAACATTGATGACTGTGTGGCACAATGTGTTTGAGCGCGGCGGGCTCAAGCCCGGCGAAACACTTCTGATCCACGGCGGCTCATCCGGCATCGGCACCATGGCGATCCAGCTTGCGAAAGCGTTCGGGTCGAAAGTGATCGTGACCGTCGGCTCGCAAGAGAAGGCCGATGCCTGTCTCAAGCTCGGCGCCGATCGCGCGATCAACTACAAGACCGAGGACTTCGTCGCCGTGGTCAAGGCGGAGACCAACAATGTGGGCGCCGACCTGATCCTCGACATGGTCGCCGGCGACTATGTCGATCGCAACTATGACGCCGCCGCGGTCGACGGCCGTATCGTGCAGATCGCAACCCTCAACGGCCCCAAGGTCAGCGTCAACATTGCCAAGGTGATGGTGAAGCGGCTGACGCATACCGGCTCCACGTTGCGCCCCCGTACTAATGCGGATAAGGCGGCGATGGTGGCGGCGATCGAGGCCAAGGTGATGCCGCTATTGCGCGAGGGACGTGTAAAACCGCTGATGGACAGCTCATTCCCGCTGGAAAAAGCAGCCGACGCGCACCGGCGGATGGAAACGTCAGCACATATTGGCAAAATTGTGTTGGCCGTCTAGCCGATCGCGAGCGAAGCACGGGTGGAAACCCTTTGATTTGCTTCGCTTTCATGTCATTTATCGCGGCAACGCCGACCCGTTCGCTGGGCCGGGAGAATCGCTGGTCGCGGAGTACTGACATTGCGTCTGATCAGGTGCCTTGCGCTGGTAGCGCTGGGCCTCATGATTGTTGCGGCCGCGCCTGCGGCGCATGCCATCGACGCGGTCAGCGTCCGCAGCGACGCGCCTGCCATCGATCTCACCGCCGTGCTCGACCACCAGCGCAGCGAAACCGATCGTATCCAGGTTTCGACGGCGCCGGGAACTGACGGCATCGTCCGCCGCATCGAGGTCCGCGCCCGCGAGGGCGGACAGAACTGGGTGGTATTCGCGCTGGCCAACAACACCGACGACCAGCTCGACCGCCTGATCGTCGCCCCGCATTATCGTATCGTGTCGTCGGGTCTGTTGTGGCCCGACCTCGGCCTGTCGCGCATCGCGACAATCACGCCGTCGACCGGCGACCGTCCCGAGCGCCAGGAAAGCGCGACCGCTGACATCTTCCGCATCACGCTCGACCCCGGCGCCGTCATCACCTTCGTGGCGGAACTGCGCACTGACAAGCTGCCGCAGCTCTATCTCTGGGAGCCCGACGCCTACAAGGACAAGGTCAACTCGTTCACGCTTTACCAAGGCATCGTGATCGGCATCTCCGGCCTGCTGGCGCTGGTGCTGACGATCCTGTTCGTGGTGAAGGGCAGCATCATGTTCCCCGCCGCCGCCGCGCTTGCCTGGGCGGTTCTGGTCTATATCGGCGTCGATTTCGGCTTCTGGGGCAAGGTGCTCGACATGTCGAACAACGCCGAGCGCGTCTGGCGCGCGGCCGGCGAAGCGATCCTGGCGGCGACGCTACTCGTGTTCCTGTTCGCCTATCTCAATCTCAGTCGCTGGCATGTGCGCTATTCCCACATCACCGTCGGCTGGCTCGCTTTCCTGGGCTCGCTGGTGGCGCTGGCGCTGTTCGATCCGGCGGTTGCCTCCGGCATTGCGCGCATCTCGCTGGTGCTGATCGCCTTCGCCGGTTTTGCGCTGATCGTCTATCTCTCAACGCATGGTTTCGACCGCGCGGTGCTGTTGATCCCGACCTGGTTCCTGCTGGTGGTCTGGGTGATCGCGGCAGGCATGACGGTGGCGGGCAGCGTCACCAACGACATCGTCGGTCCGGCGCTACTCGGCGGCCTCGTGCTGATCGTGATGCTGATCGGATTTACGGTCATGCAACACGCGTTCGCCGGCGGCGGTGCGACCACCGGCATCGTCTCCGACATCGAGCGCCGCGCGCTGGCGCTGACCGGCTCCGGCGACCTGATCTGGGACTGGGACGTTTCCGCCGACAAGGTGTTCACCAGCCCGGAGACCGAAAGCCTGCTCGGGCTGAAGCGCGGCACGCTGGAAGGTCCCGCCGCAAAATGGCTGGAGGTGCTGCACCCGCTCGACCAGGATCGCTTCCGCGCGGCGCTGGACAGCGTGCTCGATCAGCGCCGCGGCCGGCTGGTGCAGGATTTTCGCCTGCGCACGCCCGATGGCCATTTCATGTGGTTCGCGCTGAAGGCGCGCCCGGTAGTCGGCTCCGACGGCGAGGTCTCGCGCGTGGTTGGAACGCTCACCGACGTCACCGAAATCAAGAACGCCGAAGAGCGCATGCTGCACGACTCCGTGCATGACAACCTCACCGGCTTGCCCAATCGCAAACTGTTCATGGATCGCCTCGGCGCAGTGGCCAATTTCGCCAAGAGCATGCCGAACCTGCGGCCGACGCTGATGGTGATCGACCTCGACCGCTTCAAGCAGGTCAACGATTCCGTCGGCATCGCGGTCGGCGACTCCATCCTGCTGACGCTGGCACGGCGGCTGACCCGCATCCTGAAACCGCAGGATACGCTGGCGCGGCTGGCCGGCGACCAGTTCGGCCTGATCCTGATGTCGGAGCAGGACCCGGCGCGCATCACTGCCTTCGCCGAAACCATCCGCAAGACCATCCGCGCGCCGATCGCCTTCAACGATCGCGAGATCTTCCTGACCGCTTCGATCGGGCTCGCGCTGTCGGATCCGCAGGCGCAACTGTCCGACGAGATCATCAAGGACGCCGAGCTTGCGATGTATCACTCCAAGCGGATCGGCGGCGACCGCATCGACGTCTATAAGCCGGCCATGCGCGCGCGAAAGACCGACCGCCTGACGCTGGAAAGCGAATTGCGCCGCGCCATCGAGCGGCAGGAAATCACCATTCTCTACCAGCCGATCGTGCGGCTGGAAGATCGCTCGATCGCCGGCTTCGAGGCGCTGGCGCGCTGGGATCATCCCAAGCTCGGCCGGATGTCGCCGTCGGAATTCATCTCGATTGCGGAGGAAATCGGCCTGATCGTCGATCTCGGCATGTTCGTGCTGGACCAGACCGCGCGGCAGCTTTCGGTGTGGCAGCGCGCGATGCGCTCGCGCGAGCCGATCTTCGCCTCCGTCAACGTCTCCTCGCGGCAATTGCTGCGGCACGACCTGATCCACGATATCCGCACCGTGCTGTCACGCTCGTCGGTGGCGCGCGGCACGCTGAAGCTGGAGCTCACCGAGTCGCTCGTCATGGAGAATCCGGAGCACGCCGCGCAGATGCTGACGCGCATTCGCGAACTCGGCACCGGACTGTCGCTGGACGATTTCGGCACCGGCCATTCCTCGCTGGCGTACCTGCAGCGCTTTCCCTTCGATACCATCAAGATCGACCAGTCCTTCGTGCGCACCACCAGCCGCGGCACGCGGCCGGTGATCCTCAAATCGATCATCGCGCTGGCGCACGATCTCGGCATGGACGTGGTGGCGGAAGGCGCGGAGACGGATTCGGACGCGGTCGAGCTCTATCAATTGGGCTGCGAATATGCGCAAGGGTTCGCCTTCGGCGAGCCGATGGACGCGGATGCCGCGATGCGGCTACTCACGGAAGAACGGCTGGAAGCGGCGAGTTAATCGCGGTGCAAGTAATGCACCGCCCACCACGGTCGTCATCCCTGCGCAGGCGGGGATCCAGTACGCCGCGGCTCCTCGGCTCTATCCCTGACTTTCTGGAATACTGGATCGCCCGCCTTCGCGGGCGACGACAGCTGAATTTTGCGGCACTCACCGCTTCACCGGCATCCGCTTGAATTTCACGCTCTTCCCATCCGCCTGCCGCGTTGCGATGTAGCCGGCTTCCAGGCAGGCCTGGCGCTGCGGCATCTTCTCCTGCGGGCTGCGCAAGGTTTCCCACCACGATGCTCGATGTGCGGCGCGCGGCAACGCCGCATCGATGATCTCCTCGATCTGTTCGAAGCTCAGCACGAATTCGGTGCGCGCCTGCGCCCTCAGATAGTCCCGTAGCGGATCATAAACGTTCACGCGTATCCTCAATGGCGAATTGCATAAAACCGTCGACGCCTGCAACCAGGCATTAACTCTCTATCATATCGCCGCCGCCGCTTAAGGCCGCAACAATTTATCCGGCGCATACCGGAAGCTTGGAGCGGACGATGCTATTCGGACGGCGCAGAGACGTGGTCAACGGTTTGTTCAGAAAAGACGCCGGCCGCCGGCCCTGGCGGCTGTCGGCAAAACTCTTGATCGCTTCGTCGATCGCGACCGTGATCGGCTTCTCGACGATTTGCGCCAGCGTCATGCTCGACATGCGCCGCGGTGAGGAAGAACTCGCGCGGCAGACGCTGGAAAATCTCGCCTCGAGCATCGACGCCGATATCAACCGGAATATCGAACTCTACGATCTGTCACTGCGTAACGTGGCCACCAATCTGGTGATGCCGGAGATCGAAAAGGTCAGCAAAGAGATTCGCCATCTGATTCTGTTCGACCATGCCGCGACTGCCAGGCATTTCGGCGCGATCCAGGTGTTCGACGCGCAGGGCAAGCTGATCATCGATGCAGCAAGCCTCGATCCGGTGCCGGAGGATCGCAGCGATGAGGAGTACTACTTCGTCCATCGCGACAAGCCCGACGTCGGCTTGTACATGAGCCGCCCGATGCTGCATCGCAGCGCCTACTCGATCGTACTCAGCCGACGCATTACAGACGCTGATGGTGGTTTTCTCGGTGTGGTCGTGGGCTCGATCCGCTTCAGCTATTTCCACGAACTGTTCGGACGGCTGACCCTCAACCCCGGCGACACGATCACCGTGCTGCGCCGCGACCGGACGGTTATCATGCGGACGCCGTTCGACCTCGACATCATCGGCAAGAATTTGGCGGAGCGGAAAACCTGGAATCCGGCCAACCTGAAGGAGGGCGGAAACTTCGCCGGCGTCGGCCCGGTGGATCCGACACCGCGGCTTTACGTTCGAAGCGCCAGCACGAGCCTGTTCTTTGTCGTGGTCGGAAAGCCGCTGGCAAGTGTCCTAAGCCTCTGGCACGGTGAGGTGATCCGGATCGGAGCGGTCATGCTGGCCCTGATCCTGTTCGTGCTCGGCACCACACTGTTCCTCGCGCGCGAGATCGGCCGCCGCGCCGAGGCCGAGGAAAAGCTGGAAGAGCTTGCGACCACTGACGCGCTCACCGGCCTGAAGAACCGGCGCAAATTCGATTCCGAAATCGACCTGGAATGGCGGCGGGCGGCCCGCAACCAGACCCCCGTCGCGGTGCTGATGATCGATGCCGATCATTTCAAATCCTACAATGACACGTTTGGACATCAGGCTGGCGACCAGGTGCTGGTCGGCATTGCGATCTGCATTTCCGACTCGGTGCGGCGGGCCGGCGACTGTCCGGCTAGATATGGCGGCGAGGAATTCGCGGTACTTCTGCCTGGCCTCTCGGCGGTGGAAGCGTTCACCGTCGCCGAGATCATCCGCCTGAAAGTCGAGCAATGGGCGGAAGACCCCAGCGTGACGACCGTTAGCATCGGCGTGGCAAGCATGACGCCCACAGCGGTGATCGATTGGTCCTATCTGATCGAAGCGGCCGACAAGGCGCTCTACGCAGCCAAGGCCAACGGTCGCAACCAGTCGGTGGTCGCCGCGATCCCGCAGCTTGCGCTGGTGGCTTAGGCTATCTCGTCATGCCCGCGAAAGCGGGCATCCGGTACGCCGCGCCGCTTCCGATCATCACTAATGCCGCGGAGTACCGGATCATCCGCTTTCGCGTATGATGACAGCGGAGACGCTGATTGCGTCCCCGCCTCCTATTCCTCCAGATACTTCTTCATCTCCGCGCGCAGGCCGTCGCGCAGCTCGGCGCGGGCCATGCCGTAGGCGATGTTGGCGCGCAGAAAGCCCGACTTGGAGCCGCAATCGTGACGTTCGCCCTCGAACTCGACGCCGTAGAATTTTTGCGTCTTGGCGAGAGCTTTCATCGCATCGGTGAGCTGGATCTCGTTGCCCGCCCCACGTTCCTGGGTTTCGAGAATTTTGAAGATCTCCGGCTGCAGGATGTAGCGCCCGGTGATGGAGAGATTTGACGGCGCCGTGCCTTTCGGCGGTTTTTCCACCATGCCGTCGACCTCGAACATGTTTTTGGCCAAGCGTTTGCCGACGCCGCAAATGCCGTATTGGTGGGTGAGATCGTCTGGCACCGCCTCGACCGCGAGCAGGTTCGACTTCCCGCCGAGCTTTTCTGCCGCATCGATCATCTGCTTCAGGCAACCGGGCGTGTTCAGCACCAGTTCGTCCGGCAGCACCACGGCGAACGGCTCGTCGCCGACGATGTCGCGCGCGCACCAGACCGCGTGGCCGAGGCCGAGCGGCGCCTGCTGGCGGGTAAAACTCATCGCACCCGCCTCGGGCTGATCGCGCGCCAGAATGTCCTGCTCGGTCTTCTTGCCGCGCGCAGCCAGCGTGGTGTCGAGTTCGAACATCCGGTCGAAATGATCTTCGATCACGCCCTTGTTGCGCCCGGTGACGAAGACGAAATGCTCGATGCCGGCCTCCTTGGCCTCGTCGACCACGTATTGGATCAGGGGCTTGTCGACAATGGTCAGCATTTCCTTCGGCATCGCCTTGGTGGCGGGCAGGACGCGGGTGCCGAGACCGGCGACCGGGAAAACGGCTTTACGGATTTTCATGGGATGTCGGGCGCCTTGACATTGAGAAATTTGGAAATGCGGAAAGTGCTTTGATTGCACGTTGATAGTCGGTTTGCACCCCTGAACAAAGGCGGATGTATGGTGGCCTTCCCGCCTCCCTTGCACCTCCCCTTGCGCGCGCCGGGCACGACAACAAAATGCCCTCTGTTAAGCTGTTGGAAACCGTGACAGGGCCTTCTGGCACGGGGTTGGTTGCGACGGACGGGTACGGCATGGGTCTTTTGGAACGAGCGATGAGCAATCGAACCGGCGCGATCATAATCGTGGCCGCGGTGTTGTGTTCCTATCAGGCCGCTTTGGTCAGCCCGTCTCATGCCCAATCCGCCGGCAGTGACGGTATTTCGAACTTTTTGGGCAACATCTTCTCCGGGCCTAAGTCCGGCCAAGCGCCGCAGGCCGCGCCGGGCCCGGACGGCGGCCCGCCGCCCTGGAGCGGCGAGGACGGCGCCTCCGGCCATCCGCTGATGACGGCAGCCGCGATCCGGCAGGCGGCGGCGAATTTTCAAAACTGCGTCGCCTCGATGTGGCCCGATGCCGCACGGCGCAACATCACGCAGCAAAATTTCGAGCGCTTCACCGCTGGCCTCGAGCCCGATTTGCGCATCATGGACCTGATGGATTCGCAGCCCGAATTCACCAAGGCGGTCTGGGACTATCTCGACATCCTCGTAAACGACAACCGCCTGGCCAAGGGTCGCGAGATCCTTGCCAAGTACAAGCCGCAATTTGACGCGGTGGAGAAAGCCTACGGCGTCGACCGCTACATCATTGCGTCGATCTGGGGCATCGAATCCAACTACTCGACGCAGATCGGCGACCGTAACGTCGTGCAATCGACGGCGACACTTGCCTGCGTCGGCCGTCGCCAGACCTATTTCAAGGACGAATTCCTCACCGCGTTGGAAATCCTCAACCGCGGCGATCTGCGCCCCGAACAGATGCGCGGCTCCTGGGCCGGCGCGTTCGGGCCGACGCAGTTCATGCCGACCGCCTTCAAGCGCTACGCGGTGGATGGCGATGGCGACGGCCGCCGCGACGTCGTCGACAACGCCGCTGACCTGATCGCCTCCACCGCCAACAACCTCAAGAAGGACGGTTGGCAGACCGGGCGGAGCTGGGGCTACGAAGTGGTGTTGCCGGAGGGTTTTAATTTCATGCTGGCGGACAAGTCCAAGGCGATGACGATTGCGCAGTGGCAGAGCCAAGGATTGAAGCGGGCCGATGGCCAGCCGTTTCCAGACACAACCGAGAAGGCCTATCTGCTGGCGCCGGCCGGCATGCAGGGGCCCGGCTTCCTGATGCTGCAGAATTTCCGGGTGATCATGAAATACAATCCGGCGGAGGCCTATGCGCTGGCGATCGGCCACTTTGCCGACCGCCTGCGCGGCGGGGCGCCTTTCGTGCAGCCCTGGCCGCGGCAGGAACGGGTGCTGTCGCGGGCGGAGCGGCTGGAACTGCAGCAGCTCCTGGCCCAGCGCGGCTTCTACAAGGGCACGCCGGACGGCCAGTTCGGCGGCCAGACGCGGGAGGCGCTCCGCAGCTTCCAGGCCTCCATCGGGGCGCCGGCGGACGGATTTGCCTCCTCTGACGTGCTGGAGCGACTCAGGGGGCGGTAAACCGCGCTTTCGCCGTCAAACTAACCTGAAAACCACGATTCCGCAGAAGCCTTGACGGCCGGGCCGGAACCCCGGTTTATGGGGAAAATCTGCCCGCTTGCGGCCCGATTCCGCTACTATATTTGACGCTTCACGATCCATTTGCGACCGAGCCGGATGCGAAAGCCAAAGTCCTTTTTGCGCGTGTTCACCGACACCGGCCCGCTGGTGGCGCTGGCGGTTGCGATCGCGCTTCTGGTCGGGATCGTGGGCCCTGCCTCCGCGCAGTTTTTCAATTTCGGCGGCTTTGGCGGCCCGCCGCAGCGGCAAGCGCCGCAGCGTGGCGGCGGCTGGTTCGGCGGCGATTTCTTTTCACCCTTTCAACAGCAGGCACCGCAGGCGCCGCGCCAGGATTTCTCCCGCGCGCCCGCGCCGGCCAAGCGCGACACGGTGCCGGAACGTAACGTGCTGGTGCTGGGCGACGCCATGGCGGACTGGCTCGCCTATGGCCTGGAAGACGCCTATGCCGAGCAGCCCGACATGGGCGTAATCCGCAAGCACAAGACCGTCTCCGGCCTGATCAAGTATCAACCGCGCGGCGAGCCTGCCGATTGGGTGGCGGCTGCCAAGGGCATCCTTGCCACCGAAAAGCCGGACGCCATCGTCGTCATGCTCGGCCTCAACGACCGCCAGGCGATCCGCGAGCCGGTCACCGAGAAGAAGACCGACAAGAAAGAAGACAAGAAGGACGCGCGCGGCAAGACCGATGCCAAGCCAGCAGATGCAAAGAAGCCGGAAGGTTCGGCTGATGCGGCAAAACACGACGACAAGCCGATCGACGCCGAATTGTCGCCGGACGACGCGGCCGACAACGACACGCCACAAACCGCCGCGCCCGATAAGACTGCGCGCTCCGGCGGCGGACTCTACGAATTCCGCGACGAGCGCTGGGTCGAACTCTACGCCAAGAAGATCGAAGAGCTGATCGGCGTGCTGAAATCCAAGGGCGTGCCGGTATTGTGGGTCGGCCTGCCGGCGATCCGCGGGCAAAAGGGAACGGCCGACATGCTGTTCCTTGATGCGCTGTATCGCGACGGTGCCGGCAAAGCCGGCATCACATATGTCGATATCTGGGATGGCTTTGTCGATGAAGCCGGCCGCTTCCTGCAGAAAGGTCCCGACTTCGAAGGCCAGATCCGCCAGTTGCGCACCGCCGATGGCGTCTTCTTCACCAAGCCCGGCGCACGCAAGCTTGCGCATTATGTCGAGCGCGAGGTGACGCGCCTTTTGGCCGCACGCTCGGGGCCGATCGCCGTGCCGATCGAACCGGCAACGCCGGAGGCCAATGTCGCGCCCGGCCAGCCTGCGCCGCGTCCCCTCGCAGGACCGGTCATGCCGCTGGTGGCGTCGTCCGTGGGCACCGATCAGTTGCTCGGCGGTCCAGGCTCGCGTCCAGCGGCGGTCGATGCGCTCGCCGCCCGCACGCTGGTGAAGGGCGAAGCACTGGCGCCGCCAGCCGGGCGCGCCGACGACTACCTGTGGCCTCGCCGGGAAATCGGCCGCGAGCCGGCCAAGGGCGATACGCCGGTGGCGGCCACCTCGCCGAGCGGTACCACGGCAGCCGCCCCTGCACAGAAGCAGCTTTTGCTGCCGCCGCCGCAGCAAACCTTGCAGCAGCAGCAAAAGAGACAGCCGCCGATGCAAATCCGCCCGGCGCAAAACAACGGTCCGTCACTGCGCGATTTCTTCGGCGGTTTCGGCGCGGCGCCGCGGCCGCCTGCACCGCCCGCGGCTGCACCGCCGCGTGGACCCGCTGCTGCTCCGGGCGCGCCGCGTCCGCCGGGTAATGTCGGGCGCTCGGCAGAGGTCCCGCCGGGCAATTTCATGCGATGATCACGCAGTCCCCATGGTGAGGAGCGCGTCTTCGCGCGTCTCGAACCATGAAGCTCCGATGCCACCATCCTTCGAGACGCGGCCAAGAGGCCGCTCCTCAGGATGAGGTTAGCCGTAATAGCGCCAGCGCGGCGGCGGGCGGCGCGGCGGGCGCGTCATCAAGAGCGCCAGGGCAAACCCAATGCCACCGGCAACCAACAGCGCGCCGAGCGGATTTTCCTGCACGGTTTTCGCCACCGCGTGCTGGCCGCTGCGAACGGTGTCGCCGCTGTTCTCATAAGCATCCTTGGCATAGCCGACCGCGGCATCGGTAGCATCGCGGGCGACATCCTTGGCCTGGCCGTAGAGATTTTGCACCGTGCCGGCCGCTTCGCGCACGCGGCCCTCGGCTTGCGTCTTCGCATCGCCAGCCATGTCGCCGGTAGTACTTTCGACCTTACCCGCAAAATCCTTGGCCGAACCAGCAATCCGATCCTTGTCCATCGCGGTCACTCCTGTTTTCAGCAGATGTAACCGACGAGACGCGCCCGGGTTCCTGCCGCACTCGAAACGCCGGTGCAGGGCTCACAGGATCAGCCCGCCATCGACCACGATGGTCTGGCCGATGATGTAGGACGACAGCGGGGAGGCCAGGAACAGCGCTGCACCGGCCATGTCGGCCGGCGTGCCGAGCCGTTTCAACGGGATCCGCTCGAGCGCACCTTCGAGGCGTTTCGGATTGGCGGTGGTCGCCTTGGTCATCTTGGTGTCGACCAGCCCTGGCGCGATGCCGTTGACGCGGATGCCGCTTTCGGCCCACGCCTCGCCGAGCGTGCGGGTCAACCCAACTGCGCCGGTCTTCGAGGCGTTGTAGGCCGGATTACCCATGGTGGAGTGATAGGCGGCGGTCGAACTGACGATGATGAGCGAGCCTTTGCTGGCGCTCAGCATCGCATGGAATTTGGTCGCACAGGCCATCAGGCTCATCAGGTTGACTTCCACTACCTTGCGAAAGCCAGCCATCTCGAATTCGCCGCGGCGGTAGATCACCGCGCCCTGCGCCAGCACCAGCACGTCGAGTTTCGCGAAGGATGGCTGGAAGGATTCAATGGCCTGCGCGTTGCTGACGTCGAGCCGGAAATAATCGAGACCTTCGAGATGCGATCCTTCATCGGGCGAATAATCGGCAGCGCTCGCGCGGGTACCGCACACAGCAACATGCGCGCCCTTGGCGCGGAAGGCGTGCGCGATGCCGTTGCCGATGCCGCTGGAGCCGCCGATCACCAGCACGTGCCTGCCGCTGAAATCCAGTTCGTTCATCCCTGCGATCCTTTTCTTGGTTGCGTTTTTGGCTTCGTTTGACCTGTCTGAGGATCGGTGCCAGCCTTGTCAATCCTGCAACGCGCCCAGCCTTCATTGCCCGGACCCGTCATGTCAGATTTCAAAGAGCTCAGCCGTTCGGTCAAAGGTCTGACCGTTCTTGTCACCGGTGCCGCCAGCGGCATGGGACGCGCCACCGCCCTTGTGTTCGCGGCCGAGGGCGCCAACGTCGCCGTCACCGATCTCAACGTAGACGCCACCGAGAGCGTCGCCGGCGAGATCCTGGCAAAGGGCGGCTCGGCGAAAGCATGGGCGCTGGATGTCACCAAACCTGACGAGATCATCAAGGTAGTCAACGAGATTGCCGCGCATTTCGGCTCCCTCGATATCGTCATCAACAATGCCGGCATCTCCGTGCGCGTGGCGATCGACGACGACGGTTATGAAGCAGCCTGGGACAAGGCGCTCACCGTGATGCTGACGGCGCATCCGCGAATCATCCGGGCCGCGTTGCCGCATTTGCGCCGATCGAACAATCCGCGGATCGTCAACATCGCCTCCACCGAAGCGCTCGGCGCGACGGCGCTGCACAGTCCCTACTCGGCGGCGAAAGCCGGGGTCACCGGCTTGACGCGCTCGCTCGCCGTCGAGCTCGGCCGCGAAGGCATCACCGTGAACTGCATCTGCCCGGGGCCAATCCGCACCGCGATCACCGAGCGGATTTCCGAAGAGCACAAAACGATCTACGCCAAGCGCCGCACCGCACTCGGCCGCTACGGCGACCCGGAGGAAGTGGCGCATATGACGCTGAGCTTGTGCCTGCCCGCCGCCTCGTTCCTGACCGGCGCGGTGATCCCGGTCGATGGCGGGCTGATGGCGCGGAATGCGTAGCGGGCATGCGTCCGCAGCGTTGACTTGGGCATTTCGGAGAGTAATTTTTCTCGCAAACAGAACGGGCAAAACCGCCCGCCGGTTTCGGGAGAGACGCCATGACGGTTACGATCCGCCAGCTTCATCCGCATTTTTTCGGCGAGGTTTCGGGCGTTGATTTGCGCAAACCGCTGACGCCGCAGGAGGCGGCGGATATCGAAGCCGGTATGGACAAATATGCCGTGCTGCTATTCCGCAATCAGGACATCACGGACGAACAGCAACTCGCATTCGCGCTGAATTTCGGCGAGCGCGAAGATGCTCGCGGCGGCAATATCGTCAAGCCTCAGGATTCGCGCCTTTCGACCGGCCTTAACGACGTCTCCAACCTCGGCAAGGACGGCAAGCCATTGCCGCGCGACAGCCGCGCGCATCTGTTCAACCTCGGCAATTGCCTGTGGCATTCCGACAGCTCGTTCCGCCCGATCCCGGCAAAATTTTCGCTTTTATCGGCGCGGGTGGTGAACCCAAAGGGCGGCAACACCGAATTCGCTGACATGCGCGCGGCCTATGACGCGCTCGACGACGAGACCAAGGCCGAGATCGAGGACCTGATCTGCGAGCACTCGCTGATGTATTCGCGCGGCTCGCTCGGCTTCGTGGATTATACCGATGAAGAAAAGGAAATGTTCAAGCCGGTGCTGCAGCGGCTGGTGCGGACGCATCCGGTACACCGCCGCAAGTCGCTGTATCTGTCGTCGCACGCGGGCGCGATTCTGGGCATGAGCATGCCCGAGGCGCGGCTTTTGCTGCGCGACCTGACCGAGCATGCCACGCAGAAGGAATTCGTCTACGTCCATAAATGGACCGTGCATGACCTCGTGATGTGGGATAACCGCCAGACCATGCACCGGGTGCGGCGCTACGACCAGTCGCAGCCGCGCGACATGCGCCGCGCGACCGTTGCCGGCACCGAGCCGACGGTGACGCAGCAGGCAGCGGAATAATACTCTCCGTCGTCCCGGCCAAGCGAAGCGCGCGAGCCGGGACCCATAACCACCGACTTACGTTGTTACGCTGGAAAGCGGCGCCAGCCTTCGCAATCACCCACGCTCGTGGTTATGGGTCCCTGCGTTCGCAGGGACGACAACTAAGCGTGCCCGGCTTCGTTCGACAGCATGCCGGGGTCGATGCCGATCTTGCGCAACGCGCGCGGATATTTTTCCTCGACGTCGTCGCCGAAAATCAGATCCGGGTCGGCGTCGCAATGCAACCAGCCATTGTGCTGGATCTCGCTCTCGAGCTGCCCGGGCGCCCAGCCGGCATAGCCGAGCGCCAGGATCGCGTGCTTCGGCCCGGCGCCCCTGGCGATCGCCTTGAGGATGTCCACCGTCGCGGTCAGGCAGATGCCGTCGTCGATATTCAGCGTCGCGTCCTTGATGAAAAAATCGCTCGAATGCAGCACGAAGCCGCGGCCGGTATCGACCGGGCCGCCCTTCAGCACCTGCATGGTCTCGGCGTTTTCCGGGAGCTTGATCTGGTCGGCCTTCTCGATGATGTCGAGTTGCACCAGCAATCCGGGAAAGTCGATGCTGCCGGCCGGACGGTTGACAATGATGCCCATCGCCCCTTCCGACGAGTGCGCGCACATGTAGATGACGGAGCGCTCGAAGCGCGGATCGCCCATCACAGGCATGGCGATCAGCAGCCGGCCGTCCAGATAACCCTCGCCGGACGAATTATCGCCAAAGCCAGCGGTTTTGCGGCGGACAGGCTTCGGTGTCTTGCCTTCAGGGCTCATCCGCAAAGGCCTTTCTCTTGCAGGTCCATATCCTGATATCGGGTACGGCTTCTGTCAATCAAGCTTCCGGCATCATTCGGCTGCCGATCACATGCAATTCAATGGTTTGCATCGAAAGTTGCATGTAAAGACGTGCCATGAGCGTCATAGTTCCCCTGCGCGCCGCACTCGGCGTCGTCGCCTTGTGTGTTGCGTGTGCGGCGTCGGAGGTTCGCGCCGAGGATGCCTCGCCGTGGCAACGCGACGCCCATTCCGCAGTCCGGTTGCTGGCAGGATCGCGCAGCGGCACGGTGCTGCTCGGCGGCGTAGCCATCCAGTTGCAGCCGGGATGGAAGACCTATTGGCGGACGCCTGGGGATTCCGGCGTACCACCCCGCTTTGACTTCTCCAAATCGGACAATGTCGAAGCCGTGACGGTGCTGTGGCCGGCACCGATGAAATTTGATGACGGCGCAGGCGGCACCGCGCTGGGATACAAGCAGCAGGTCGTGCTGCCGTTGCGGATTGTCGCAAAGAATGTCGACAAGCCGGTGACGTTGCGGGCCAACATCAGCTACGCGGTTTGCGAGAAGCTCTGCATTCCCGTCGAAGCCCATGCCGAACTCGCTTTTGCCAGCGTGGCAAGCACCGAGGACGGCACGCTGTCCGATGCGCTCAATACGGTGCCAAAGCCGGCCAATGTCGGCGATCCCAATCCGCTGACCATCCGCGACATCAAGCGCGAGGGAAAGAGCAACGTCTTGGTCGACGTGACCGCGCCCGAGGCCAAGGAGGTCAGCCTGTTCGTCGAGGGACCGACGCCCGACTGGGCGCTGCCGGTTCCCAGGCTGGTGGAGCAAAGCCAGCCCGGCGTCAAACGCTTTGCCTTCGAACTCGACGGCCTGCCGCCCGGCGCCAGCCCGGAAGGCGCCGCACTCAAACTGACGCTGGTCGGCGGCGACCGGGCCTATGAGTTCAACGTCAGTTTGAATTGATGCGACCTGCCGTCCCTGCGGATGTGCGCAATCGCGCCACGTGTTTCCGTCCCGGTGCAGCGGCTTTCTAGCTCGAGGAGAGCCGGCGCTTGGCAGCTCTCTTCTTCAGCAACGTGTACGCCTAGCCTTTCTGCCCGCTCATTTGCTGAGCGCGCATATAGCTCTTGCAAGCGCTACGCATGTCGCCCTTTGCCATGGCGGCATTCACCGCGCCGATCTCCCTCATCATCGCCGCCTTACCTGGAGTATCAGGCATAGCGTTACTGGACGTGACGAGCTTGGCCATGTTTTCGCTTGTGCAAGCCGTCTTCTGGGCAGAAGCCGGGCTGACAGCCAGCGCGGTAGTGATCGTTACAGCGGTGACAAGCAGTTTCATATTTTTCCTCCCCGACCGCACCATGCGGCCGAAGCTCAAAATTACAAAAAACCGGAAAAGTTCCGCCAATCCGGGGCCCCAACATCAAGCTACGAAACCGGGGATACCTGCACGGCTGGCGGGGCTGTGCGGGTCGGTATGGGATCGGGCGTCATGATGAGATAGAGCGCGCCGGCCACCAGCATGATGGCGGCCATCGCCAATCCCAACATGGCCAGGACCAGATCGTTCGGATCATCCATCTCGCGGCCCGGACACGCGGGCTGTTCGGGTGGGTCGGCAGCCATCGCCTTTGGCTATCCGCGCGAGCGCCTGTAATGAATAACGGCGGGTCCGAAGACCTTTGGCTATCCGCGACATGCGCCATTGTGAACGGCGGGCGATGGCTCCGCGGCATCAAACGACGGGCCGGCAATTTTGTTCCTGAGAGGCTTCATCGTGCCGCCGTCAGGCGGCAGCAATTCAGCAGAATGCGGTTCGGGAGCGATCAGCAAGCCAGGTCGGTGCGACTTTGCAGTTGCGCAAAGCCAAATCGGTACCGGTCCTCACCGGCCCCACCCAACCGAATCTTAACGAATGGTTGATACATCCGACCGTCGCCGCCGCTCGCGGCACGTTTCGGGATGCACCCTCGTGGCCGTGATGGATACTCAATCGGCAACCGCTTCGCCCGCCGGCGTGATCGCGCGCTTGCGTGCGCTGCTTGGCGGCTCGAGTGAAGCCTCCGTGACAAGGCGGCTGGCCGGCACTATCTTCGTCATCCGCGTCTTCAGCGCAGCGCTGGCCTATTTGTCGCAGATCCTGCTGGCGCGCTGGATGGGCGGCTCCGACTACGGCGTCTATGTCTATGTCTGGACCTGGGTGCTGCTGCTCGGCAGCATGATGGATTTCGGCATTTCGGCATCCGCGCAGAAGCTCATTCCGGAGTATCGAACGCGTGGCGAACACGCGCTGTTGCGCGGCTTTCTCTCCGGCAGCCGATGGATGACGTTCGCCGTGTCTTCGATCGTCTCGCTGCTGCTGGCGGGCGTGGTGAAGGGATTGTCGCCGTGGATCGATGGCAGCGCGATCGTTCCGCTCTACATCGGTTGCCTGACACTACCGGCGTTTGTCGTCGCCAACACCCAGGACGGCATCGCCCGCTCGCATGACTGGATGCGGCTTGGCCTGATGCCGCAATTCATCGTCCGCCAGTCGCTGATCATCGGCCTAACCGCCGGCGCCTTCGTGCTCGGCTTCAATCTCGGCGCCACCGCAGCGATGTGGGCCAGTGCCGCGGCGGTATGGATCGCGATGATCGGTCAGATGATCGTGCTCAATCGCAAGCTCGGCCACCACATCGAGCTCGGCCCCCGAGCCTACGACTTCCGCGGCTGGCTCGCGGTCTCGCTGCCGATCCTGCTGGTGGAGAGTTTTTATCTGCTGTTGTCGTACACCGACGTACTGGTGCTGCAGCAGTTCCGCTCCTCGGAGGAGGTAGGCATTTATTTTGCCGTGGTGAAGACGCTGGCGCTGGTCTCCTTCATTCACTACGCGATGTCGGCGACAACCGCGCACCGCTTTGCCGAGTACAACGCGCAAGGCGATAAGGCGCGGCTGTCGGCCTACGTGGCGCATGCGATCCAGTGGACGTTCTGGCCGTCGCTGGCCGCGACCATTCTGCTGCTGGCGTTGGGCAAGCCGCTGTTGTGGTTGTTCGGACCGCAATTCGTTGTCGGCTATGACATCATGTTCATTGCAGCTGTTGGACTTGTGGTGCGTTCCGCGATCGGCCCGGTCGAGCGGCTCCTGAACATGCTCGGTCACCAGCATATCTGCGCGCTGGCCTACGCGCTGGCCTTTGTCATGAACGTCGTTCTGTGCGTCATCCTGGTGCCCCGCTTCGGGGGCCACGGCGCGGCGGCGGCGACCTCGATCTCGCTGACGTTCGAGACGGTGCTTTTGTTCTGGATCGTGCGCCGGCGGCTCGGACTACACGTGCTGGCGTTCGGCAAGCGCTGAATCAGGCGCCCATCGATCATGGTGCGCGGCGCAGCGGGGCCAGGCTGCTCATCCCTTCAAGTGGGCGATCTTCGGGGAATTGGCGGCTGCTTCGGTGACCGCGACCGCCTTTCGGTGGTGTCGCTTTAGCCGCAGGACGTCACTATCGCCCAGCACCGCCAAATTGGGGAAAATAACCACCGGGGCTCGATGCCCGCATGAAATATTCTTATTTCGCCCGATCAACCGCCATCGATAGGACGTTTATTCCCTGCGTTGATATATATTCGCACATGCGAAATGGAACTTGCGCCGGAAATGATTGATCCGCTTTACGTTGCCTCGGGTTTCGGGGTCGGCCTGCTGGTCGGGATGACGGGCGTCGGCGGCGGCTCGCTGATGACGCCGTTGCTGATCCTGCTGTTCGGCATTCACCCGTCGACCGCTGTCGGCACCGACCTCCTATATGCCGCGGCCACCAAGACGGGCGGCAGCCTGGTGCATGGCTTTGCACGCAGCATTCACTGGCCGGCAGTGATCCGGCTCGCCAGCGGCAGCATCCCGGCAAGCATCGTTACCTTGCTCGTGCTGTGGCAACTCGACCTCAAGGGAGATTCCGCCCGCAGCCTGGTCAATCTGGTGTTGTGCTTTGCGCTGCTCCTTACCGCGATATCGTTGATCTTCCGCAAAGCGATCATGGACCGGTATCGCCGACACATGGAGCGGCTCGACACCTCGACCACCAGCCAAGCGACCGTGATGGTCGGCGTGGCGCTCGGCGTGCTGGTTTCGATTTCATCGGTCGGCGCCGGCGCAGTTGGCGTCACCGCGCTCCTGCTGCTTTATCCGCGCCTGCCGATGGCGCGGATTGTCGGCTCCGACATCGCGCACGCGGTGCCCCTGACATTGGTCGCCGGCATTGGACACTGGGCGCTGGGTTCGGTCGATTGGGCGCTGATGGGTGTGCTGTTGATCGGATCGTTGCCCGGCATCGTGATCGGCAGCTACTGCGCGGTTCGCGTGCCGGAGACGGTGCTGAGGCTGGTACTGGCCTCAGTTCTGATTCTCGTCGCCAGCAAGCTAGCCTTTAATGAGCTGCATTTTTCGCAGGAGAGTATCGCAGCCGTGACCGGGAGCACCGCCCATTAGGCGTGATGACTTTCATTCGTGTCCCGGACGCGGTGCAGCGCGTAACGCTGTTCCGCAGAGCCGGGACCCACGACCGCCGCTTGGATCCCGGATCAGCAGCGCACCACGCCGCGAGTGAGGCGCGCTGCGCAGCATCCGGGGAACGCAGTCCTACTCCGCGGTCCAACCGCCGTCGATCGACAGGTTGGCGCCGGTGATCTGGGCGGCATCGTCGCTACACAGGAACAGCGCCAGCGCCGCGACCTGTTCGGAGGTCACGAACTCCTTGGTCGGCTGCGCCTCCAGCAGCACGTCGTTGATGACCTGCTCCTTGGTCAGGTTGCGCGCCTTCATGGTATCGGGAATTTGCTTTTCGACCAGCGGCGTCCACACGTAACCGGGACTAATGCAGTTGCAGGTGATCTTGAAGGTCGCAAGCTCCAGCGCCACCGTCTTGGTGAGACCGGCGATGCCGTGCTTGGCCGAGACATAGGCTGCCTTGAACGGCGAAGCGACCAGCGAATGGGCGGAAGCCGTGTTGATGATGCGGCCCCAGCCGCGCTTCTTCATCCCGGGCACCGCGGCACGGATGCCGTAGAACGCCGACGAAAGGTTTATGGCGATAATGGCTTCCCACTTCTCGGGCGGAAACTCCTCGATCGGCGACACGAACTGGATGCCGGCATTGTTGACGAGGATATCGACCGAACCAAACGTCTTCTCGCCAAGCGCGACCATTTCGGCAATCTCGGCGGGCCTGGTCATGTCGGCGGGCGAGTGCACCGCGCGGACCTTGAAGTCGGTCTCGATACCGGAGCGCTCGCGCTCGATATCGGCCGGCACGCCCATGCCGTTGAGGACGACATTGGCGCCGGCGGCGGCAAAAGCGCGGGCGTAAGCCAATCCGATGCCGCTTGTCGAGCCGGTCACGACAGCGGTCTTGCCTTTTAACGTACCCATTCCATTCACTCCTGCTTGCCTGCGGCGGTCTTCGAAACATCCCCCGTCATATCGTATGCCATCATGGTCTGGCCGGATTGCGGACGCTCCAGCACATCCTTGTGACGCATCGACAGATGAACGTCGCGGACGCCTGCGTTCCAGTGCTCGACCATGGCGACATGCGAAAAGTCGTAATCCTTGGATGACGTTTCGTAGTTCTTGCTCTTGTAAATCAGATGCACGACGGTGACGGTGTTTTCCTTTGCCGCGTTGCAGAGAACTGCCACCGACGGGTCGTTCTTGAGATCATCGGGCAGCTTTCGGAGCAGTTCGCGCAGCGCCTTGCGCGCGTTGTGCACCTGCTTGTTCTTGTCGGTGGCCATGCGGGTGCGACTGGAATAGCGGATGTCCTTTTCCCGCTCCGCGGCCTCCAGCAGCGACGTCGGCAATTCGCCGCGCGCACTGAACAAATCGACCTGGAAGATCAGGAGATCGCGGCTGGTTTCCTCGCCCAGCACATAATCGAGCGGCGTGTTGGAGGCAACGCCGCCGTCCCAATAGTGCTCGCCCTCGATCTCGACGGAAGGAAATCCCGGCGGCAGCGCGCCGGAGGCCATGATGTGCTCCGGGCCGATCTTCTTGCCGAGTTTCCTGAACTCGAAATTGTCGAAATATCTCAGGTTGCCCGAGGTCACGCCGACCGCACCGACGCTGAGCCGCGTCTTCAGATCATTGATGCGATCGAAATCGACAAGCCGCTCCAACGTTTTCTTCAGCGGCGCGGTATCGTAATAGCTTTGCGATTGCGGGCTGCCCGGCGGCCACAACGGTGCAGGCGGAATGCGCGGCGTGAAGAAGCCCGGTACGCCGAAGGTCGCAATCAGCGCGGCGCTGGTCTCGTTGAACAACGAGCGTGCGCGGTCGCCTGACGCGACGGGATTCCATGGCACCGGAGACGATACCATCTCCCAAAATTCTTTCAGCCGATCGACGCGCTTTTCGCCTTCGTTGCCGGCAATGATCGCGGCATTGACGGCGCCGATCGAAATGCCCGCGATCCATTCAGGTTCGAATCCGGCGCGGCACAGCGCATGGAACGCGCCGGCCTGGTAAGAGCCGAGCGCGCCGCCGCCTTGCAGCACCAGCACACGCTTCGCCATCGCGGGCGTGGTTGCAGGCGCGGAATTGGAATTATCCATCGTGACCGTCAATCAGAGGACAAATATGCCGGCACCGTGGCGGCAGTTCGCTGCCGCGTCAATCGGCGAGATCAAAGCAGGGATCACGCCGAGTTTATCGTCTTGCGAAGCGCCACACCGGTGTCAAAGATGGGCCTCAGGTTGACGCCAGAATGAGCGTCCAGAACACCTTGTATTTGGTGTTTGGAGCATAAACCGCGGCGATGCCCAATTTTGTGACACCGTTCTTCAGCATATTGGACTTGTGCGGCGGCGAGTCGCGCCAGCCCGAAAACGCTTCCGCCATCGTGTGATAGCCGGCCGAGATATTCTCGACCGCCAGCGTCGCCGGATAGCCCGAGGCCCCCAGACGTTTCTCCAGCGGTGCCTTCACATTGTGGTCCATCTTGTTGCGCGCCGCCATCGCCTGCGACTGCTGCTCGGCGAGCTTGATCAGCTCGGGGTCGACCACGACGGCGCCAAGCCCGTTGTTCTGACGATATTGCGAGATCAGGATCGCCGCGGCGACGGGATCGAGCGTGGCGCCGGGTTGGGCCATGTCGAGATACATGGCCGGCTGTTCCGGAATCTTGACGTCTGCCGAGCAGCCGGCAAGCAGCAATAGGCCGATAATGGCGGTGGTCGCCCGTTTCACTGAAAGAATCCCCCAAAGAATCCCTAAGCCTGGATCGCCGCTTGTTGCATACCAACCGTGGCTGAATGGTGAACGGGGGACTTAATTCGACCGTCATTCCGGGATGGTGCGCTAGCACCAGAACCGGAATCTCGAGATTCTCAGGTGCGCAAGCGCGCACCATCGTTCGATGCTGCGCATCGCCCCCGGAATGACGACTTCGTCGTCATTCCTTCGCGGCAAAAATCCGGTAACGGCGGGGCTGCAGGCTGATGATTTCGCCGGCCTGGAGTTCCCGGTCCCGGGGGGCGTCGATCTCGATCACGGTCTTACCCTCGCCGCCCGAGAGAGCGATCTCCGCCCGCTGGATCGGGCCGAACGAGCGGACATGGCGCACCGCGCCCTCCAGCGAGCCGGTTCCCGCAGGGCCGATCTGCATGTCGTGGCGGCGGACGAACAGCTTTGAGGCGCCCGCGGCCGCGCCGTCGGCGGCGATGTTGAGCGGCCGGCCGGCGAGCCGCACTGAGCCGCCTGAGACCTCCACCGGCAGCACGATGGATTCTCCGATGAAGCCGTGGACGAACGCGGTCGCCGGATTGTCATAGACATCGCCGGGCGTGCCGATCTGCTCGATCCGGCCCTTGTCCATCACCACCACGCGGTTGGCGACTTCCAATGCCTCTTCCTGGTCGTGGGTGACGAAGATCGAGGTGACATGGATTTCGGAATGCAGCGAGCGCAGCCATTGCCGCAGCTCTTTGCGCACCTTGGCGTCCAGCGCGCCGAACGGCTCGTCGAGCAAGAGGATGCGCGGCTCGATTGCGAGCGCGCGGGCGAGTGCAATGCGCTGACGCTGGCCGCCGGACAATTGGCTGGGATAGCGGTTTGCCAGCCAGTCGAGCTGCACCAGATCCAACAGCTCCTTGACGCGGGCGCGGATCTTAGCCTCGTCCTTGCGGACGGCGCGCGGCTGCACACGCAGGCCGAAGGCGACGTTCTCGAACACCGTCATGTGGCGAAACAGCGCGTAATGCTGAAACACGAATCCGACGTGGCGCTCACTCGCGCCGTGGCCAAGTGCGTCCTCGCCGTCGATCCGCACCTCGCCTGCGTCGGGCCAGTCAAGGCCGGCAATGATGCGCAACAGCGTGGTCTTGCCCGAACCGGACGGGCCAAGCAGTGCCAGCAGTTCGCCCTTGCCGACCTTCAGGTCGACATTGTCGAGCGCCGCGAACGCGCCGAACCGCTTGACGATGTTTTTGACTTCAATGGTCACCGGGATCGTTCCTTGGAATTTGTCCTTCGTCCAGGCGCCGTTCGAGAACCGCTTTCACGACCAGCGTGATCAATGCCAGCATTGCCAGCAGCGAGGCAATCGCAAATGACGCTACGAACTGATACTCATTGTACAGAATTTCGACCAGTAGCGGCATGGTGTTGGTCTCGCCGCGGATATGGCCCGACACCACCGACACCGCGCCGAACTCGCCCATGGCGCGCGCATTGCACAGCAGTACGCCATACAACAGGCCCCATTTGATATTGGGCAGAGTGACGCGGAAGAAGGTCTGCAGGCCTGACGCTCCCAGCGAGATCGCGGCCTCCTCCTCCTGCGTACCCTGCTCCTGCATCAGCGGGATCAGCGAACGGGCGACGAACGGGAAGGTCACGAAGATGGTCGCGAGCGCAATGCCCGGCACCGCGAACAGAATATGGATGTTGTGTGCCTGCAGCCAGCTGCCCCAATAGCCCTGCGCGCCGAACAAGAGCACGAAGACGAGGCCCGAAATGACCGGACTGACCGAGAACGGCAGGTCGATCAGCGTGATCAGGAAGGTCTTGCCGCGGAAGTCAAATTTCGCGATCGCCCACGCCGCGATCACGCCGAACACCAGATTTAGGCCGACGGAGATCGCCGCCACCAGCAGGGTCAACTTGATCGCGGACAGCGCCTCCGGCTCTGCGAGCGCAGCGAAATAGGCGCTGATGCCCTTCGAAAAAGCCGATGCAAACACCACGACCAGCGGCAGCACGACAAAAACGGTGAGGAACGAGACCGCCAGCGCGATGACGACGAAGCGGATCGGCCCCGGCTCGGTTCGCAGGTCCCTCGGCGAAGCAACCGCGCGCGACCGCTCGCCCGGCTCGCCGTGCGACGGTATGGCAATGGCAACGCCCGCCGTCGACGCGTAGGCCTTCAACTGCGCCACCGGAGTCACAAAGTTCGTTTGCATCGACATCGATCGGCCCTCAATGCGCGGGAATGCGGGTTTGCGCCCAGCGTTGCAGGCGATTGACGGCGAGGATGATCACGAACGAGGCCAGCAGCATGACGACGGCAATCGCCGTCGCATCGGCGTAGCGGAATTCGGACAGCCGGATCACGATCAGCAGTGGCGCAATCTCCGACACATTCGGCAGATTGCCGGCGATGAAGATGACCGAACCGTATTCGCCGACCGCCCGCGCAAACGCCAGCGCGAAGCCGGTCAGCAGCGCCGGGATCAGGCTCGGCAAAATCACCCTGAACACCGTGTGCCAGCGGTTGGCGCCGAGGCTCGCGGCCGCCTCCTCGATTTCCGGATCGAGATCGATCAGGACGGGTTGAACCGTGCGCACCACGAAGGGGATGCCGATGAAGACCATCGCGATAAAGATGCCGATCGGCGTGAACGCCACCTTGATGCCGAGTTCAGCGAGCGGCGCGCCGAGCCAGCCCTTCTGTGCAAACAATTGCGTCAGCGCCACGCCCGCGACCGCGGTCGGCAGCGCAAAGGGAATGTCGACGATGGCATCGAACAGCCGCCGGCCCGGAAAGCGATAGCGCACCAGCGCCCATACGATGATCGTGCCCATCACCAGATTGACGCAGGCCGCAGCAAAGGAGAGGCCGAACGAAATTTTCAGCGCATTCAGGGTACGGCGGCTGGTGAGAATTTCCCAGAACTGTCCGGGGGAAAGCTCGAGCGTCTTCAGAAACAGGCCGGCAAGCGGGATGAGGATGATGACGGAGAGCCACGTCAGCGTCAGGCCCATGGTCAGACCGAACCCGGGCAAGCTCATGCGCCGTGCGACCGCTGTGCTCACAAATCCCCCTGCTTCTGCTACGGCTGGCCGTTGGCCAGATCAGTTCTTGTAAATCTGGTCGAAAATGCCGCCTTCGCCGAAGTGATCTTTCTGCGCCTTGGTCCAACCACCGAAAACATCGTCGATCGTGAAAAGTTCGACCTTGGCAAAGGATTTTTCGTATTCCTTCGCAATTTCCGAATCGCGCGGACGGTACGAATTGCGTGCGGCGATTTCCTGCCCCTCCTTGGTATACCAATACTTCAGATAGGCTTCGGCGACCGCGCGGGTGCCTTTTTTATCGGCAACCTTGTCGACGAGGGCCACCGGCGGCTCGGCGAGAATTGACAATGGCGGCGCCACGATCTCGAACTTGTCCTTGCCGAATTCGCGTTGCGCCAGGAACGCCTCGTTCTCCCACGCCAGCAGCACGTCACCGACGCCGCGCTCGACAAACGTTACCGTCGAGCCGCGCGCACCGGTGTCGAGCACCGGAACGTTCTTGAAGAGATCGGCGACGAACTTCTTCGCTCTGTCGGCAGAACCGAATTTCTTTTCGGCAAAGCCCCACGCCGCCAGATAATTCCAGCGCGCGCCGCCCGAGGTCTTCGGGTTCGGCGTGATCACCTGCACACCGGGCTTGATCAGATCGTCCCAATCCTTGATGGCCTTGGGGTTTCCCTTGCGCACCAGGAACACGATCGTCGAAGTATACGGCGAGGCATTGAGCGATAGCCGCTTCTGCCAGTCGGGCGCCACCAACCCCTTGGCGGCGATGGCGTCGATGTCATAAGCCAGCGCCAGCGTGACGATATCGGCCTGTAGGCCATCGATCACCGCGCGCGCTTGCGAGCCCGAGCCGCCATGCGACTGCTTGATCTCGATGCTCTTGCTGGTTTCTTTTTGATAGGCCGCCACGAACGCCTTGTTGAAATCGGCGTAGAGTTCGCGTGTCGGATCGTAGGACACGTTGAGCAGCGTGTAATCGGCAGCAAAGGCCGAACTCGCCCAGAGCAATCCAGCGACGAGTGGCAGAATGCGACGGATCATCATTGATCTCCATTCGGCTTGATGCAGCATATCATCAAAGCACGAACGTATAAGTCGCGACGAAAGGTCGCTTAGTCAACGAAACCGCATTTCATTGTTTGCGGTTCCGCAGCTTCGTTGTCCCATGAAGTCCGAATTCTAGGAAGTTTTCGTCGTATGAATGCCGCATTCCGTCTTGGACCTACCGCGCCAGCGGCCGGCACGGGCGTCCTCGTCCGGCGCGGTCCGGGTTGAGCACGGCATGCATCCGACCGACAGGTAGCCCGAGGCGACCAGCGGATGCGGCGGCAATTTGGCGAGCTTGTAGATCGCCTCGATCTCCTCGCGCGACGCATTGGCGAAAGGATTGAATTTCAGCTTCGCGCCGTCGTCCTCGACGACGGGGATCTCGGCGCGCGCGCCGCCCTGAAAACGCTTGCGTCCGTTGATCCAGGCCGAGAACGGCTTGAGCGCCCGCGCCAGCGGTTCCACCTTGCGGATACGGCAGCAGGCGTCCGGATCGGAGAACCACAATTCGCGATCGGGATCCTGCCGCGAGAGCGCGCCTTCCAGCGGCTTGATCGAGCGAACGTCGCGAAGGCCTAGCATCGCGGTCAGCGTGTCGCGATAGGCGAGCGTTTCCTCGAACAGCCATCCGGTATCGAGGAAGATCACGGGAATCGCGGGATCGACGTCGGCCATTACCTTGAGCAGCGCCGCCGATTCCGTGCCGAACGACGACACCAGCGCAAGCTGCTCGCGGCCTACCGTCTTCAGCGCGGTTTCAATGACATGCGACGGCGAAGCGTCGCGCAGGGTATGGTCGAGCGTCTGCGCCGAATGACGGCTTGCCGCTTCAGCGGCGAACGCATGGTGTGAAATCGTGCTCACTGGCCGGCACTCTCTGAATGACGCAACTGCATCCGCCGATTGAGCGCGGTCACGCGGCCGTCGCCGGTCGGCTGGTAGAACACCGAATAGCGCTTCATGGTTTCGGCGAAGGCATCGGCGTCGGCATTCTTCTTTACCTCGAACGCGTCGAAGCCGGCGCGCGACATGAACACGAACTGGTCGCGCAGCACCTGGCCGGTGGCGCGCAGCTCGCCGTCATAGCCATGCCGCTCACGCAACAGGCGCGCCTGGCTATAGGCACGGCCGTCGCGGAACGTCGGGAACACCAGCGCGATGGCGGCCAGGCGATCGAGATAGGGCACGAGATCATCGACCGCGCGATTGTTCGGCCATATCACGCCGGCCTTGCCGGCGCGCTTGAGAATGGCTTCCGGATCTTCAAGGAACCGCGCTGCCGGAACGAGGACCGCTCCGTCGCCCGGCAATTCGGCGCCGTCGGCGACATGGACGAACAGGTCGGTGGTGATTCTTCCGTTTTTAACGAGTGGCATAGACCCGCTCCTTGAAAGGCTCGACGCCCAGACGCTTCACCGTATCGACGAACAGTTCCTCGGGACGGTCGCGCAGCGCGAGATAGGCTTCGACAATGTCTTCGATCACGTCGGCAACTTCCGCATAGGGAACGGCCGGGCCGATCAGCACGCCCATCTGCGCGTTCTCGTCGGCGCGGCCGCCGATCGTGATCTGGTAAAATTCCTCGCCGTTCTTCTCGACGCCGAGAATGCCGATATGGCCGACATGGTGATGGCCGCAGGCGTTGATGCATCCGGAGATGTTGATGTGCAGCCGGCCGATCATATCGGCGGTGTCATGGTTGGCGAACCGCCGCGTCAGTTCCTGCGCGATCGGAATCGAGCGTGCATTGGCGAGCGAGCAATAGTCGAGCCCGGGGCAGGCGATGATATCGGTCACCAGATTGACGTTCGGCGTGGCGAGCCCGAGACGGTCGAGCGCCTTCCACAACTGCGGCAGGTCGCGCTTGGCGACATGCGGCAACGCCAGGTTCTGCTCGTGGCCGACGCGGATTTCACCGAATGAATATTTGTCGGCGAGATCGGCGACCGCGTCCATCTGGTCGGCGGTGGCATCTCCGGGCGGACCGCCCACCGGCTTCAGCGACAGCGTCACGATCGAATATCCCTGCACCTTGTGCGGGGCCACCGAGTTCTTGCGCCAGCGCTCGAATAGCGGATCATGGGCGGCCTGCTTCAACTCGTCCGGCATGTGCGGCAGCTTCTCGTAGGCCGGATAGGAAAAGCGCGAACGCACCTCGTCGATGACGGAATGGTCGAGCGTCAGGGCGCTGTCGCTCATCTGCCTCCATTCCTCGTCGACCTCACGCGCGAACTTCTCGATGCCGAGCTCATGCACCAGGATCTTGATGCGCGCCTTGTAGATATTGTCGCGGCGGCCATACTGGTTGTAGACGCGCAGGATCGCCTCGACATAGCTGAGAATATCGCGACCGTGGACAAACGGCTTGATGGTCTTGGCGATGAATGGCGTGCGGCCGAGGCCGCCGCCGACCAGCACCTCGAAACCGGTCTCGCCATCGGCGTTCTTGTGCAGGCGCAGGCCGATATCGTGGATCTTGATCGCGGCGCGGTCGTGCTCGGATGCGGTAATCGCAATCTTGAATTTGCGCGGCAGGAACGAGAATTCCGGATGCAGCGTGGTGTGCTGGCGCAGTATCTCCGACCAGATGCGGGGATCCTCGACCTCGCCCGGCGCGACGCCGGCCCACTGGTCCGAAGTGACGTTGCGCATGTTATTGCCGGAGGTCTGCATCGCATGGATGCCGACTTCGGCGAGATCGGACAACGCATCGGGCAACTCGGCCAGCTTGATCCAGTTGAACTGGATGTTCTGCCGCGTGGTGAAATGGCCATAGCCGCGGTCGTAGCGGCGGGCGACATGGGCGAGCCGCCGCAACTGCTTCGACGACAGCGTGCCATAGGGAATGGCAACGCGGAACATGTAGGCGTGCAATTGCAAATAGACGCCGTTCTGCAGCCGCAACATCTTGAATTCGTCCTCGGTGAGTTCGCCCGAGAGGCGGCGCTTCACCTGATCGCGGAATTCAGACACGCGTTCATTGATCAGCGTGCGATCGAGTTCGTCATATGCATACATAATGGATCAGCCTCAGGCCGGAAGAAGGTCGATGGTGAGGCCCTTCGACCGGATGTGTTCGCGCAGATTGCCGGGCTTGATCACCCCGCCCTCCTTGATTTCGACCGGCGCGATATAGGCACCGACCGCGCCGACGTCATCGGCCACGCTTTCAGCGAGCAACGCACGCGCGTCATCCGAAGTGCTCACGATCGCGGCATCGGACAGGACGGTCGACCAACCCTGTTCCGAGGTTCGGTAGACTACTGCGCCATCCCAGGTGCGGTTGGCGGTCACCACCGACGGCCCCATGATTCTGATTTTCTTCTGTTCGAGCGGAGAGGTCATTCGGCAGCATCCAATAGTTTTGAGAGGACTTGATTGAGGTTGGACTGGCGCCACGGCGCGGAATGCGCGACGACGTCGCCGATGATCAGGATGGCGGGACCGCCATCGATTTTTTCGACCAGCGCTGGGAGGTTTTCAAGCGTCCCGACCACGGCCTGCGCGTCCGGCCGCGTCACCCGCGCGAACACGCCGACGGGCGTTTGCGGCAACCGGCCCGCGGCCAACAGGCCTGCGCGCACCGACGGCGCGGCGGTCATGCCCATATAGACCACGATGGTCATCTTCTTGTCTGTGAGCACCGACCAGTCGACGGTCTCGGCGTCCTTTGCCTTGTGCGCGGTCAAGAAGGTGATGCGCAGCGCTTCATGCCGATAGGTCAGCGGCGCCTCGAATTGCGCGGCGGCGCCGAGCCCTGCGGTGATGCCGGGCACCACCGAATAGGCAACGCCCGCCGCGCGCAGCACTTCGATTTCCTCGCCGCCGCGGCCGAAGATGAAGGGATCGCCGCCCTTCAGCCGCACCGCGCGCTGTCCAGCCCTGGCAGCCTCGATCAGCAGCTTGTTGATTGCGTCCTGGCCCATGCCGGGCTTGCCGACCCGGCGGCCAACCGGAACGCGCGAAGCGTCGCGGCGCACGCGATCGAGAATTTCCGGCGAGACCAGTTCGTCGTAGAAAACCACGTCGGCGTCCTGCAGCGCGCGCAACGCCTTGATGGTGAGCAGATCCGGATCGCCCGGGCCAGCGCCAACCAGCGTCACCCTGCCCTCCGCCTTGCCGTCTTTGCTCGCGCCAGCGAAGGCAGAGGGATCGGCGATTTCGTTCAGCGCGGTTTCAGCCTCGGCCTTGCGCCCGGCCAGAACCAGCGCGCCGATCGGGCCGTCGATCACGCGCTCCCAGAAGCGGCGGCGCAGTGAGAATTCGGGAATGCGCGCATGCATGGATTTGCGAAAGCTGCCGATGAAGGCGGCCAGATCGCCGATGCGTGCCGGCAGCACCGCTTCGATGCGCTCGCGCACGCGACGCGCGACCACCGGCGACGCGCCGCCGGTTCCGACGGCAACGACGACATCGCCACGATCGACGATCGCGGGAAAGATGAATGTGGAATGCGCGAGGTCGTCCATCACGTTGACGGGCAGCCCGACCGCCTTCGCGCGCGCTGACATCGCAACGCCGATATCACCGGCGCCGGCGCACAGAATCGCAATGACGCCTGAAAGATCGGCCGTGAGCGGATCGTCAGTGGCGCGCTCGATTAGCGCGGCATCAGCCGCATCGAGTCCCGAAACGTCATGGCTGCCGTCGGTCGCATACCAGCGAATGTTTGCGCCGGCCGATGCCAAGAGGCGCAACTTCGCACGCACGAGATCGCCGGCTCCGACGAGCAGCACCACGCCGCTTTGCAGATCGAGAAACACGGGCAGGAATAGCATGCGAAACTCGCTTCCCCCACTTCGGGGTTGACTGGAATTATTTTCTATATATGTCTCGTTCAGCGCCCGCAAAGAGAAAATTATTTCTTCTCTATTGCATCGCAACTATAGAATTTTCGCCCACACAGGCCAAGGCCCAGAGATGCATCTTCTCAACCCCGACTCCGCCAAAGACCGGCTGCGTGGCGCCGACATCAAAAATGGCTCTGCCGTCCCACAAATTTTTCCCGACGGACGGCTGCCGCCGCCCTCGATGGATCATCTCGACGAACTCGAGGCTCAAAGCATCTACATTCTGCGCGAGGCGTTCGCACGGTTGAAGAAACTTGCGCTGCTGTGGTCGCTCGGGAAGGATTCCAACGTGATGATCTGGCTGGCGCGCAAGGCCTTCTTCGGCCGCGTGCCATTTCCAGCGCTGCACGTCGACACCGGCAAGAAATTTGCCGAGATGTATGCCTTCCGCGATCGCTTCGGAAAAGAGTGGGATCTCGATCTCAAGGTCGAGCCGTGCCCGCCGATCGATGCGGTCGATCCAACGCTACCGCCGGCCGCACGCTCCGCCGCCCGCAAGACCGAAGGACTGAAGTGGGCGCTGACCAAATATGGTTTCGACGGCTTGATCGCCGGCATCCGCCGCGATGAAGAAGCAACGCGCGCCAAGGAGCGCGTGTTCTCGCCTCGCGGGCTCGAAGGCGGCTGGGACGTGCGCGATCAGCCGCCGGAGTTCTGGGATCAGTTCAACGCATCAGTGCCGCAAGGCGCACACTTACGCGTCCACCCGATCCTGCATTGGACCGAGGCCGACATCTGGGCCTACACCAAGCGCGAAAACATTCCGATCATCCCGCTCTATCTCTCGAAGAACGGCAAGCGCTATCGCTCGCTCGGCGATCAGGACATCACCAATCCGGTGGAGTCGACCGCCTCCAACATCGACGAGATCCTCGCCGAACTCGACGGCACCAAGGTGCCGGAGCGCGCCGGCCGTGCGCTTGATCATGAAACCGAAGATGCGTTCGAGCGGCTGCGCGTCGCCGGCTATCTCTAACGGACATTTGCTGTGAGCGTTGCGATGAACATGATCCTGCCTGCCAGCGTTTCGGCAACACCGAACGGCACCACCCGCCCGCAAGTCCGCATCGTCATCGTCGGTCACGTCGATCACGGCAAATCCACGCTGGTCGGCCGCCTGCTACACGAGACCGGCAGTCTGCCGGAGGGCAAGCTGGAAATGCTGAAAGCCGTCAGCGCGCGGCGCGGCATGCCGTTCGAATGGTCGTTCCTGCTCGATGCGCTGCAGACCGAGCGCGACCAGGGCATCACCATCGACACCACGCAAATCCGCTTTCGCACCCGCTCGCGCGACGTCGTGCTGATCGACGCGCCCGGCCACGCCGAATTCCTGCGCAACATGATCACCGGCGCCTCGCAGGCGGACGGCGCGGTGCTGATCATCGACGCACTGGAAGGCGTGCGCGACCAGACCAGGCGTCATGGCTATCTGCTGCATCTGTTGGGCATCAAGCAGGTCGCGATCGTCGTCAACAAGATGGACCGCGTCGACTTCAGCGCAGATCGCTTCAAGGAGATCAGCGACGAGATTTCGGCGCATCTGACCGGCCTCGGTGTCACGCCATCCGCAGTGATTCCGATTTCCGCGCGCGACGGTGACGGTGTCGCCGAACACACGGCCAGGATCGGCTGGTACCAGGGACCGACCGTGGTCGAGGCGCTCGACGCGCTCGAGCCAGCGCGGCCGCTGGAGCAACTGGCGCTGCGGCTGCCGGTGCAGGCGATCTACAAGTTCGACGACCGCCGCATCGTCGCAGGGCGCATCGAGTCCGGACATCTGAGTGCCGGCGATGAAATCGTAATCATGCCCGCGGGCAAGATCGCGAAGATCAAGACGGTGGAGAGCTGGCCGGTGACGCCGCTCAAGGGCAGCCACGGCGCCGGCCGTTCGGTCGGCATTACGCTCGATCGCGAATTGTTCATCGAGCGCGGCGACGTCATCGCTCATGCCGGCGCAACACCGCGCGACACGCGGCGAATTCGCGCGCGGATCTTCTGGCTGCACGACAAGCCGCTATCGAAGGGCGACCAGATCCTGATCCGCCTCGGCACGCGGGAAACCCGCGCGAGCGTCGTCGCGATCGAGAAGGCAGTCGATCCCGGTGAACTCTCCAACGAGGAGACCAGGGCGATCGCGCGCAACCATGTCGGCGAAATCGATATCTCGCTGGCGCAGCCGATCGCGGCCGATCCCTATCAGGAAAATTCGCGCACCGGTCGGCTGGTGATCGAGGTCAATGGCCGCATCGCCGGCGGAGGCCTCGTGCTGTCGGTCGACGCCGGGCAGCGCGCCGTTCCGATCGACATCGTGCCGGTGGAATCCGCACTACGTCCCGAAGAGCGCTCGGCGCGCTACCGTCACAACGGCGCGGTGATCTGGCTGACTGGCTTGCCTGGCTCCGGGAAATCGACGCTCGCGCGTGCGCTAGAGCGGCGGCTGTTTTCGCGTGGCGGTTCGCCGATCCTGCTCGACGGCGACACACTGCGCGCTGGCCTCAACGGCGATCTCGGCTTCTCGGCGCAGGACCGCACCGAAAATATCCGGCGGTTGGCGGAAGTTGCGACCCATCTGGCGCGCAACGGACACATCGCTGTCGTCGCCGCGGTCTCGCCATCGGCGGACGATCGCGCCGCCGCTCGCCGCATTGCGGATAATTCGTTCCGCGAGATCTACGTCGCGACGCCGGCGGAAGTCTGCGAGACCCGCGATCCCAAGGGCCACTATGCGAAGGCGCGCGCCGGCACATTGCAGGCCTTCACCGGCATCGGCAACGACTACCAGCCGCCGGCTCAAGCGGAGCTGCGCATCGACACCTCTGCGCGCACAGTTTCGGATGCGACCGACGAGATCGAGCGAATGCTGGCTGAGACTGGCATTTTGTTCGACGAACTGGTCGACCTGGCGGCCAACATCTAGGCTTTTTGGGGCCTTCTCATCGACCCGGCTTTAGGGCTAAAAGGGCGGCCAACGCCGCTCCTTTGGCGCGTTTTTTGCTGTTTTCGCCTGAAAACCAGCCTTTAAACGCCAGTTTTTACCTCAGAAAGCCCGCCATGAATCGTGTCGATATCAACGGATTGAAGATCGCCCCTGTCCTGTTCGAATTCATCGCCAAGGAGGCGACCCCGAATACGGGGATTTCACCCGATGCATTCTGGGCCGGTCTCGCGGCCATTATCAAAAAGCTGGGGCCGAAAAATCGCGAGCTGCTCGCCTTCCGCGACGCGCTTCAGGCGAAGATCGACGGTTGGCATCGCGCACATAAGGGTAAGGCGTTCGACATGGCCGCCTATACGGCGTTCCTGAAGGAGATCGGCTATCTCCTGCCCGAGCCGGCCACGAAGCAGGTCGAGACATCAAACGTCGATGAGGAGATCGGCAAGATCTGCGGACCGCAGCTCGTGGTCCCCCTGACCAATGCCCGCTACGCGCTGAACGCCGCGAATGCGCGCTGGGGCTCACTCTATGACGCCTTCTACGGCACCGATGCGATTCCGCATGATGCGAGCGAAAGCGGTAAGGGCTACAACAAGGCGCGCGGCGACAAGGTGATCGCCAAGGCCAAGACCTTCCTCGACGCCGCCGTGCCGCTCGCGACCGGTAGCCACACCGATGTGACATCGTACAGCGTGATCGCGGGACAGCTCGCGGTGAAGCTGAAGAGCGGCAACGCCACCGCGCTGAAGTCTGCGGCGCAGTTCGCCGGCTACCAGGGCGATGCCGCGCAGCCTTCCGCGGTCCTGCTTGTCAACAACGGCATGCATATCGAGGTCAAGATCGATCGCGGCCACGTCATCGGCAAGGACGATCCTGCCGGCGTCGCCGACATGATCCTGGAATCGGCGGTCTCGACCATTCTCGACATGGAAGACTCGGTTGCCGCCGTCGATGCCGAGGACAAGGTGCTGATCTATCGCAATACGCTCGGCCTGATGAACGGCACGCTCTCTGCCGATTTCGAAAAGGGCGGCAAGACGGTGAAGCGTTCGCTCAACCCCGACCGTGTTTACAAGACGCCGGACGGCAAGGATCTGACGCTGCACGGCCGCAGCTTGCTGTTGATGCGCAATGTCGGCCATCACATGTTCACCGACGCCGTGCTCGACGAAAACGGCGAGGAGATTCCGGAAGGCCTGCTCGATGCGGCGGTCGCCGGCCTGCTCGCGATCCATGACCTCAAGGGCAATTCTAAGGTCAAGAATAGCCGCACCGGCTCGGTCTATATCGTTAAGCCGAAGATGCACGGCCCCGATGAAGTCGCGCTGACCTGTGAATTGTTCGGCGAAGTGGAAAAGCTGCTCGGAATGCCTGAGAACACCATGAAGGTCGGCATCATGGACGAGGAGCGCCGCACCACGGTCAACCTCAAGGCCTGCATCCAGAATGCATCCAAGCGGATCTGCTTCATCAACACCGGCTTCCTCGACCGCACCGGCGACGAGATTCACACCTCGATGGAAGCGGGCCCGATGATCCGCAAGAACGACATGAAGGCACAGCCCTGGATCAAGGCCTATGAGGACTGGAACGTCGACATGGGCCTGATCGATGGCCTGCCCGGCCATGCCCAGATCGGCAAGGGCATGTGGGCCGCGCCCGACAAGATGGCTGACATGCTTAGCCAGAAGCTCGGCCATCCGCAGGCCGGCGCGACCACGGCGTGGGTGCCGTCGCCGACCGCCGCCACGCTGCACGCGCTGCATTATCACCAGGTCAACGTGACCGCGCGCCAGCAGGAGCTCGCCAAGGGCGGCCAGCGCGCCAAACTCTCCGACATCCTCACCATTCCGGTGTCGCAATCGAACTGGGCGCCCGACGATGTGAAGCAGGAGATCGACAACAACTGCCAGGGTATTCTCGGCTATGTCGTGCGCTGGATCGACCAGGGCGTCGGCTGCTCCAAGGTGCCCGACATCCACGACGTCGGCTTGATGGAAGACCGTGCCACCTTGCGCATTTCCAGCCAGCATCTGGCGAACTGGCTGACGCATGGCGTCGTCACCAAAGATCAGGTGATGGAGTCGCTGAAGCGCATGGCAGTCGTGGTCGACAAGCAGAACGCCGGCGACCCGCTTTACAAGCCGATGGCGCCTTCGTTCGACGGCGTTGCCTTCCAGGCCGCCTGTGATCTGATCTTCAAGGGCCGCGAGCAGCCGAACGGCTACACCGAATATATCCTCACCGCGCGGCGCCGCGAGGCAAAGGCGACGGGCTGAGCCATGTCATGATGCCGCGGTTCCGGCCGGAACGTCCGGCGCGGATTGTCGTTGATTGTCATCTCAACACAGGAGGAGATGACGATGGATTGGAACAGGGTGGAAGGCAACTGGAAGCAGTTCAAGGGCTCCGCGAAGGAAAAATGGGGCAAGCTCACCGATGACGATCTCAACGTAATCGAGGGTCGCCGCGACCAACTCGAAGGTAAGCTGCAGCAGCGCTACGGCTTCGCCAAGGACCAGATCCACAAGGACGTGGACGACTGGTTCAAGACGTTGAAGTAATACTCCCGCTTCCGAACATCGAAAGCCCCGGTATCCGCCGGGGCTTTTCGTTTGTGCCGTCGCGCTAGACCGTGATGTATCTCAACAGCGAGATCACGCCCAGAATGATCACCACGACGCGGGCGATCTGCTTGGCGCGGCCGTCGAGCGGCAGGAGGTTGATGAGATAGAGGACGAGGATAACGACCAGGAACGTAATCAGGATACTGACAAGCATGCGGGCCCCCTTCGGCGCAAGTGCGCTGGTAGTACCTCGTTAACGTGAATCGAGGCAGCAGGTTCCGGGCAGGGAACTGCGATCGGGCCACGAAAATCGCAATTATTTCAACGACCCCGTAGTACTACCAAGTTCCAACTGGCTAAGTTTTTACGGTTTTTCCTCCAAATGGCCATGACGCCTCGGGGAAGCATCATGTTGAACCGTCTGACCGTATCCGCGCTGCTGAAAACCCTCATCCTCGTCACCTCCTTCTGCGTGGTGGTTGGATTTTCACTCAACGCCGGGGACTCCTGGGGCCGCTTGCAGGCGGCTAGCCGCATTGCTGTCATCGCCGACGCCTCCGCGAACATGTTCAAGGCGATGCACAATCTGCGCACCGACCGCTCCACGACCAACCGGCTGCTGAATGCCGATGCGCCGATGGACGCCGATATCGAGAAGTATCTGCGCAATATCCGCGACACCGAGATGCCGGCGATGGGCAATGCGCTCGGCCTGCTCGGCAGCCTGGAGTTCGCGCAGCACCAGACGCTGGTCCCCGAGTTCGACCGCCTCTACAAGACGATGACGGCGCTGCAGAAGGAGTTCTGGGATGCCGTGGCCAAGCCGAAGGCTGCGCGCCGACCCGAGCTGGCCAAGGAGTACATGGCCGCCGCGAATGCCGTGCTGGAGACGCTGGAGAAGCTGTCGGGAGCGCTTGCTGGCGCCGTCAATCACCGGGACGCGACGATCGACCAGTTGCTCGCGATCAAGCAGATCGCCTGGCTGTTGCGCAACACCGCCGGCGAGGCCTCGCTGATCGTTTCGAACGGTCTTAACGCCGGGAAGGTGTCGCCGGAGGCGAAGCTCGCCTACACAAAGTATACTGGCGGCATCGATGCTGCGTGGGGCGCGCTGGAGCTGACAGCCTCGGGGATGCAGTTGCCTGCGGCCATTTCCAGCGCGATGGCGGCGAACAAGACCGCCTATTTCGAGCCGTCCTATCTCAGTCTGCGCGACCGGTTGCTGGCGCAGATTGCGGATGGTGCGAAGCCGGAAATGACCGCCAACCAGTGGACCCCGGTCACGGTCGGACGCCTCTCCGCGGCAGTCGCCGTGGCCGAAGCCGCGCTCGACGCCGCCAAGAATCACGCCGCGCACCTGCACTCCGCCGCCCAGCGCTCCCTGGTAACTCAACTCATGCTGCTCCTCGGCGCGCTGGCGCTTGCCTTGGGGGCCCAGGTGATCGTCGCCCGTCGCGTGATCAAGCCGCTGCACGCTATGCGCGACGCCATGCTAAAGGTCGCAGCCGGCGATCTTGGCGTCGATACCGGTTATGCCGCGCGCCACGACGAAATCGGTGCGCTGGCCGGCGCACTGGAGACGTTCAAGCAGCAGGCGGTCGACAAGGTCCGGATCGAGGCGCAGGAGCGTGAGCGCAACGCCGGCGCGATGGCGCGGCAGCAGGCGATCGAGAGCTATGTCGGCGAGTTCGAGAGCGTGGTGCGCCAGACGCTCGATCAGCTCGGCGATGCCTCCGGCCAGATGCGGAGCACCTCGACGGGCCTATCGACGATTTCGCGCCAGACCAATGAGCGCGTCCAGATCGCCGAGAAGGCTTCCGGCGACGCCTCGATGAGCGTTGAGACGGTCGCCGCGGCGTCTGAAGAGCTCAGCGCCTCGATCAACGACATCAGCCAGCAGGCGGCGCACGCGGCCAGCATTGCAAGCCGCGCCGTCGGACAGGCACGCAATACCGACGGCACCGTCCAGGGCCTCGCCCAATCGGCGGGCCGGATCGGCGAGGTCGTGGGTCTCATCAATACCATCGCCGCGCAAACCAACCTGCTCACGCTCAACGCCACCATCGAAGCCGCCCGCGCCGGCGAGGCCGGCCGCGGCTTCGCGGTGGTCGCCTCGGAAGTTAAATCGCTGGCGAGCCAGACCGCCAAGGCGACCGAGGAAATCTCTGAGCAGATCTCCGACATCCAGCGTGTTGCCGGCGAGGCCATCGACGCCATCAAGGGCATCGGCAGCATTATCGGCGAGGTCAACGAGGTCGCGACCGCGATTGCCGCTGCCGTGCAGCAACAGGGCGCCGCGACGCAGGAGATCACGCGCTCGACGCAATTTGCTGCGCATGGCACCAAGAACGTGTCCGACAACATCACCGGCGTAAAGGCCGATGCGGACGCAGCCGCAGCCGCTGCCGAGGATGTAAAGCATGCTTCCCAGACGCTGGAGACGCAGAGCCAGCAACTCGGCAATCAGGTTACCGCGTTCCTCGGCAAGATCCGCGCGGCCTAAGTAGTCACCTCTCCCGCTTGCGAGGTCGAGACGAGCGCAGCTTGGTCTTGGTCGACGCCCTCGCAGAGCGCGGCGGGTGGGGGAAATCTTTCGTCGAACTCTGACATCCATTACGCGGCGCGACGCCCGACCCCCACCCTCTCCCGCAAGCGAGAGAGGGAGGACAAACAGCATCACTCCCGCGCCACCACGGGCACCCGCCCATATTTGGCGCGAACCTTGCCGGAGGCGGGCGAAAAATTCAGTTCGGCGCCGCGCTTGTCGCCGCTGCGGCCTGCGACCAGAAGGCCGTTCTCGCCGGCGACGATGTCGCCCTTACGCAGCGTGGGGTCGTCCTCGATCTTGACCTGGGCGAGACCGACCTGATCTTTGCCGTTGCAGGTGCAGCCGTTGACGAGCTCGTTGCGATAGCGGAACGCGTTTGGCAGCTCGGAATAGGATTTTCCGTTTTCGGCGGTCGCATCATCGATGCTGCCGCCATAAAACAATTTGGTCTCGCTGGCCGGGCACAACTTGTTGCAGGAGGCCGCCTTGCTTGCGTTGTCAGATCCGCTGACCGGGAAGTAACGGCCATCGCAGGTCCGCACGCAGTAGACCTGGCCGTCGCCACCACCGCCATAGCGGGCTCGCCGCTCGCCGCGCGGCGCGTACACCTGGCCGTCGTCATTGGGGAACGGCATCTGGACATAGGGTTGATGGCGCGGACGGGCGAACCCGCCGAACAGTTGCGAGAAGAAGTCCTGCGCCTGCGCCGCAGGCGCCAGCGCGGAAGCGCACATCAGCGCGGCTGCTCCCCAAGCTGCCAGTCTTCCCGATCGCATCAACCTTCTCCTCTCACGCAATATAACGCATCAATCAGTTGAGCTGCGGCGCTGTCAGATTCATCGCCTGGCGGCCCGACGGCGCAACTGCGATCGGGCGCGGACGCGCGCCGGCCGGACGAGCCGTGATGCCGGTCCTGGAATCCGCGCCGCGCGCCATGACCGGCGCGTTCTTCCGTAGCACCACGACCTTGGTGCCGACATCGACCCGGTTGAACAAATCGATGACGTCCTCATTGGTCAGGCGGATGCAGCCGGACGAGACGAATTTTCCGATCGTCGAGGGATCGTTGGTGCCGTGAATGCGGTACTGGCTGGTGCCGAGATACATCGCCCGCGCGCCGAGCGGATTGCCGGGACCGCCGGCCATGAAGCGCGGCAGATAGGGCTGGCGCGCGATCATCTCCGGGGGAGGATACCAGTCCGGCCATTCCGCCTTGCGGCTGATGGTCTGCACCCCGGCCCAGGTAAAGCCTTCGCGGCCAACGCCGACGCCATACCTGATGGCCCGGCCTTGGCCGAGCACGTAATAGAGCGTGGTGTTGCCGGTATCGATGATGATGGTACCTGGCGCCTCCGTCGTGCCGAAGGGGACGACCGCGCGGCGAAGCCGTTCGGGCGTCGCACCCTCGTCGGCTCCGATCACTTCATCGGCGGGATAAGCATTCGGCTGGGTGGACGCATAGCCGAGCGTCTGCGCGTTCGCAGCGCTCAAGAGCACCGACGGTGTCAGCAAAACGGCGGCGACAAGAGCGAACGCGCTCGCCACGCGCGACGAAAGCCGGCGATCGGAGGACTGTGTCATGAGACTGCCCCTTGGGATGTGTGCATCGCTGGATGCGCTGCTTCAACAAACGCTGCCGCGGGCCGACGGTTCCGCGACGCCGGCGCCTCGGCCTATCGCACCAAACGCGACACCGCTCACGCCTGCGCGATGGAACCCGCGTCTCCGCGCCACGTTATAATCCCAGTCCGCTTCGCGACGTCGCTGTTGCCGTGTCATCGCCGGATCGGGCGAGGAAAACCATTGTGAGCGTCACTCCCACCAAGCCGTCGCCCACCAAACCTTCGCCTGCCAAGCCATTGGCCGATAAATCCCCGCCGACAAAACCTTTGCCCGGTGAGCGCCAGCTTGCGCACGAGCGCGAAGGCACGCCGGTCCCCGATAGCAGGACAGAGTCGCCGCCGGTCATCCGCCGCACTGAAGTGGTAGTGATCTCGCTCGTCGGCCTGCTGGTCATCTGCATCATTGTCGGCCTCTATCTCGCCAAGGCATTCTTTCTGCCGATCACGATGGCCTTCATCATCGGCACTATGCTGTCGCCCGCCGCTAACTTCCTGGAGCGTTTTCGCATTCCGCGGGCGGTCGCAGCCGTCGTGATCGTGGCCGCGGTCAGTGCCGCGGCGGCCTTCATGGTCGGCCTGATCGCTTCGCCCGCGATGGAATGGAGCAGCAAACTCCCGGAGCTGGGCGCACGGCTGAAGGACAAGCTGCACGTGTTCGACCGGCCGCTCGCGTTTTGGCAGGAAATGCAGAGCACGCTCGGCGGCCCGGACACGCTGACCACGTTCCAATTGCCGAAAATGGAATGGGTGCAGCCGACGCTGGAATTCCTGTCGCCGACCTTTGCCGAATTCCTCTTGTTCATCGCCACCCTGATCCTGTTCATCGCGAGTTGGCGGGAACTGCGCCGGGCCTTGATCATGAATTTCGGCGAGCGCGAGTGGCGGCTGCGGACATTGCGCATCCTCAACGAGATCGAGGAGCATCTCGGCAATTACCTTTTGGTGGTGACCACGATTAATGTCGGCGTCGGTATCGCCACCGGCCTGATCTGCGCGGTGACCGGCATGCCCAATCCGGCCGGCCTTGGCGCCCTGGCGGCGATCCTGAATTTCATTCCGATCATCGGCCCGGTGGCGATGTTTGCCGTGCTGGTCGTGGTCGGGCTTGTCGCATTCCCGACCATCAGCGCCGGCCTTCTCGCATCCGCGATGTTTGCGGTGATGACCTTTCTGGAAGGCCATTTCCTGACGCCGACGATCGTCGGCCACCGGCTGGCGCTGAACGCGCTGGCGGTATTCCTGGCCTTGGCGTTCTGGACCTGGCTGTGGGGCCCGATGGGCGCGTTCCTGTCGTCGCCGCTCCTGATCGTCGCGCTGATCGTGAAGGAGCATTTGATGCCGCCCGATTCGCCGCAACTGCCGGAAGATTAGGCCGGGGAACTTCCCGTTCCACGAAGCGTTTGTTCCGCGGATGAACTCAGTGCCCGGGAGCTTTCGATGTCTGATGCCGCCATGAAAAATCTGACGGACAAAGCTACCTACGAACGCCTGCAAAAGGATGTGACCGCCGTGAAAAACGATATCGCAGCCCTGACCGAGCAGATCACCGACGCGCTGAACAGGTTTGCCGGCACCGCCGGCAAGCAGGCGCGGCATGGCTACAGGCAGGCGCGCGCCAATGCGGAACAGGCGGTCGACGACATGTCCGAGCGCGGCAGCGCGATGATGGACGCCGCCCAGGACGCCGCCTCCTCGATCGAGGAGACGCTGGAAGATGCCATCGCGCAGCGTCCGCTGGCGACCGTCGCCCTCGCGCTCGGTATCGGCTTTCTGATCGGTGTGACGTGGCGTAGGTAGATTTGGCGTAGGCAGGTTTGGCGCAAAGCAGTGCGCGCCGGAGAGCCATGCCTTGCATCGCCTCTTGCATTCCCGTGGCGGCGGCGCGCTGCGGGTTGTTTGTTGACGCGGTTTTCAGATCGAGGCGTGGTCATGTTTCAGCGACTGATCGATGATTTCAAGGAATCGACCGGCACCGCGTTGCGGCTGACCTCGCTGGCGGCAGCTGCGGCCATGGCATTGCTGGTCACGACCGCGTTTCTGTGCGCGGCGGCCTTCGTATTCGTGCTGGAGAGGTACGGCCCCGTGCAGGCCTGCCTGACCGGGGCCGCAATCTTCTTCGTGATCACTCTCATCGCGGCCGGCAGCTACATGGCGCGCAAGAAGCAGATCGAGGCGCGCGCCGAACAAGCGGCGAAGGCGGCAAAATCCACCGCGCAGACCGTGCTGTCCGATCCGATGCTGGTTGCCGCCGGCATCCAGGTGATCCGCGCCATCGGCGTCAAGAAGCTGATCCCGATTCTTGCGGTCGGCGGACTGGCGTTGGGATTTTTGGCCAGCCGCGCCAACGCAAGCAGCGGCGAGGCGCCGGCGGAGTAGGCGCGACGCCGGGTCTTCCGTGGCCACATGAGCGAAGCAACCGGATCGGATTTCGAGGTCGTCACCTTGAGCCAGCAGGGATGCGGCATACTCGCTGCGTTCCCTCCCCCCTTGCGGGGGAGGGCTAGGGAGAGGGGTGGCGGCATCGGCAGTGCTCGACCCCTCTCCCCGACCCTCCCCCGCAAGGGGGGAGGGAGCTCACCGTCCGCGCGGCGACAGTGCGCGTATGATTCAAAACAAGATATGAGCTCGCGATCTCGCGGCGCATGGCGCCCGAGGGTTGCTCTTCTCTTTCCGCCCTCTCATCAGAGGGCGCAGGGAAGACCGGGTGCTGGCTGCACCCGCGGTCTCGTGTGCAATTGCGAACAAAAAGCGCGCACACGAGCATACAGGTACAGCGGGAGCACATCCCGGCCTTCCCTGCGCAATGGCTTTACGGCTTACTTCGAGTCTCCCCGGTGAACGGCTTTCTTGCCACCGTCGCTCCACGAGATAACCCGTGAAACTTAGCGCCAGCACCGCGGCGCCAGGACCACACGACTTCGCCGTACGCGTCAGGCGCCACCGTCCTGCGCGCCATTCGCGTCCATCGCATCTCACCGCACGTTCGTGACGATCGCGAAGCGCCCCTCCAACGGGTGCGACGGGCGGAGTCAAACCATTGATTTGTCCGACAACGGAAGAGGAATATTTTTTGTGAAGGGTCTGGACAGACTTTTGGTGATTTGCCCGTCGTGCCAATTGGTCGCAGCCGCGCATTGAATTTTCGCTTGTGCGCGCGGCAAATCAGTTTGCGGTTTGTGGGGGGCAAAGAAAGCGTGCCCACCATGAGGAAGCGTGCTCGATGATAGATGGTAGGCACGGCGCTACACGCCTTTACCCACCCTTCTGATCTCGCTACGACGCCTCACTCCGCGGATCAGGTCACGCAACGGCCGGGTTGGAGCAGTTTTGCAATTTCGGTCAACACGCTAACGGGCGGTTCGCAGGCGATTGCCGTCTGTGATTTGCCGGGCTTGGTGTCTGGCTTGGCCGGTGGCGCCGAGCGGTTCCGCGCCTCCTCCTGGACCACGGGAACACGTACCACCACGGAGGTGTCGTCGAGGCCGACGGTCCGGATCGTAATCGTCTCGGTCTGGCCCGCCGCGGCTTTGACCGCCGCGCGGTCGGCCTTGGCGGCGCGATTGATGTCCGTTCCGTTCGGGGTCGCGGTGAGTTGCAGCCGACTGGTGAGATCATGACCGGAAGCAAGCTGAACGGCGCCTAACGTACCGGTAACGGCGAGAGCGGCTAAAATTGCTTTGAAAATCTGTGACATGGCTCCGTGTCCCTCGCCCCGTGGCTCACGGACACAACCCGAACCGAGTAGCCGTAGGTCCGGCGCTTATCAATCACTTAACCGTGTACGAAAAAGATTCAAAAATATTTGCGGCACCATGGAACGAATCCGGGGGGCTCGGAGTCATCTCGGCAGCCGGTTATTCCCCCTGCCCCATTGACCGGCGACGTAGGGCGCGACCGTGGTGATGCCGGTCGCGCCCTGCTTTTTTCAATTTCCACATGCAGGGTCTTCGTCTGTTCGTGTGCTGGTGATGTCGCGCGCGGCGCGCTGTTGTTTTGCACTTCAATGCGAATCATGGCGCAAGTCTTGGCCACTGCTGCTCGATTACAGCAGGGGTAACTTCAGCGAATTATTTCACCCACAGCTTGAGCGGAACGCCCTGTCGACCAGGGCAATTCATCGTACCGGAATATGAATCTGACAATTGTCCGGCGTAGGTGCACTCGACGCCAGCCACCGATATTATTGCATTCAATCTCGACGACGCAGTCGAGATTCTAAAACGCAGGGCACCTGTCTTCTCTTCCGGACCATCCTGGGTGCAGATGCCAACGTGCTTCATCGTCAAAGGGCCGGAGTATTCCGGGGTCGAGCCGGAAGTCGTTTCCGCAACCGTTGCGGTCAACTCCCACTCGCCGAGATAACCGGAATACCCGATGACCTGAAGCGGCTGCGCAGCCCCGGCTGGAGATGGGGTCACGAGAACACTCAGCAGGACTGGGAGAAAATATGTTTTCATGACCCCTGCTTGCCTTCCGCCTCAGCGCCTCTGCAGGAACGCTTGCGCCTCGGCAACTTCAGTGCGCGCCTTATCGGCACCCTCGGCGATCGCGACGACCTTGCTGTAGTACTCCCTTGCCTTGGTGAGGTCGCCAGATTTTTCGGCAGCCATGGCCGCACCCGCATAGGCCCCGAGCCGATTGGGCTCCTTCCTTAGCGTCGCCTCGAAGGCTGCGAGCGCTTCCTTGGCCATGCCGCGCTCCAGCAGCATGGAGCCGTATAGCTCGCGCGCCGGCTTAGGCACGCCGGGTGTAACTGGATGTTTTTCGGTCTTGTCCTCAGCATCGGCGGCCGCGCTCATCGCGGCCAGCGCCTCGTCCTGCTTGCCTTCGGCATGTAGAACCCAGGCGGCAGCGACCTGCCGCTCGATGTCCACCTGCTCCGACCAATAGGCGTCCTTTGCCGCACGCAACTTGTCGCGCAACTCGACGAGCTTGTCGATGTCGGCCTTGGCGGCCTCAGGATTGCCTGAGCGGGCCGCCCCGAGCGCACGGGCGCAATACGTAATTGCCTGCACCTGAGCCAGCGGGCTCGGACGGACCTGAAGGTTCGCTGCCGCCTTCCAGTCGCCGCGTTCTACCAAGTAACGTGCCGGCGAGATGGCCAGCGCGTAAGGCCCGGGCAGGAAGGTCTCGGTGAAACCGGTGATCGCCGTCATTTCATTGATGACGGCCTTGGCTTTATCGTCCTGCCCGAGCTGCAAGTAGGCATAGACCTGGTAGTCCATGGCGTGCAACTGGTCGTGGAGATCTCCGGACTCTTTGGCCACGCGCGCCGCTTCGGCGTTCGATGCGATCGATTCAGTCCAATAGCCGACGCGGGTGAAAATGTGCGACGGCATATGCTGGGCATGCGGCGAAGCTGGCGCGATTTTGGCGTAGCGCCGCGCCGCATTGAGGCCTTTTTCGGCAATCGGCGGATAATCATAGAGATGGATCAGGTAATGCGAGACGCCGGGATGTTGTGGCTGGCGTTCTGCAATTGGCTCCAGGATTGCCGCTCCCTTGAGCTGGCTGGCGTAGGTCTTGTCTGCAGGTGATGCCGAAGTATTGAGCGCGAGAGCATAATGGATCTGCGCCTCGTCGTCCTTGGGATAGCGCTGCGCCAGTTGCTCCATGGCCTTCGCGTAGGCCTGGATGCGGGTGCGGTGATCGATCTTCTCGTGGTCGGCATACATGACGGCGAGCGCGTCGATATAGTCCCGCTCGCGCTGGGTCTTGGCGCCGACGCTCTGGCCCTTGGCAATCATGGCCGCGCCCTCGACGAGATTCTTCGTGGGCGGCGAGGTGTGCGGATTCCACAGCAAGCTTAGCGCGATGCCCCAATAGGCAATGGCGCATTCGGGATCGGCCTTCAGCGCATCTTCGAATACCCTTTGCGAAGCGCGGTACCAGAACGAGTGCTGATACAGCATCCCCTGGTTAAAAAGCCTATGCGCTTCCGGTTTGCATGATGTTTCGAAGTTCACCGTACCGAGCTTGTCGTCCGATTGTCCCAATGCGGGTTGCGCGAGCGAAAGTCCTGCCGCCGCTACGGCGACAACCGCGAATAATGTGTTTCTCATGATTCAGCTCCAAGCAGCATTCAATACCGACAGAGCACGCTCGGAGATTATGCGGATTTCATGAGGCCCGCCATGCCTTTCTACTTGGCAATGCAAGCTACTTGGCACTGCAAGGCACGTCAGCGATGCTTACACTTGTCTTGCCGCTGAAGGCGAGATCGCCTGTCGCTATCGCCTGGCCGCCTTCATTTCCTCGCACGGCTTCACGTCCTGCGACCGGCTGTAAATCGCAATCGCCACGATCAGCACCAGCGTCAACGTGCCGAACAGCTCGCGGTAAGCATCTTCCGTCCGCGCGCCGCTGGCGAGCGGTTCGAACGCGTCGCCTATGATTCCGGAAAGCGTCTGCATGCAAGCGACGCCGAGCATCACCGATGTGTTCATGGTCGAGATGCCGCGGCCGATCAGGCGGTCGGGGAAGATGCCGCGGCCATGCGTCATCACCGTGCTACTGGAGGCGGAGAAGAAGCCCATGCAATGATGACGGCAGGTGGGAGAACAGCGCCAGAACCGCGAGCAGCAAAATGATCGCCGAGGTGCCGCCAATGGCGATCCATTTGCGGGTATCGAGCCGGCGGTCGAGCGGGCCGAAGGCGAGCATGCTGGCCTGGTAGGCGAGCACGGCGCAGAGCAGGACATTGCCGACCGCTCGGCGAGCTGCATCGGCGAAGGGACGTTCCGGTTATTTTCTTGTTGCTAGCCGCGAGCCTATGCGGGCGCGGCGCGCCGTTCAACAAGAAATCAATCCGAGTGGCAGCCTCTATATCGGGGCGAGCATGGCCATTGCCGAAAAAAAATCCGGCGCGCAGGTAGCGCGCCGGATCAGTTCGACCAGCTTTCACGTCCAAGCTGGTGGCCCAGCCAGGGGGAGGTGCCTGGCCGAGAACACGGTAAGGCCGGCGGCCGCCGATCCCAACGTGTGGAATTCCGGGATCGGGGGCGTATCAATCATACCGCCGGCCTCACGAGCCGGAGGTGAACTGCTTCACAGACCGCGTGCACAAAAAAGCAGGCCGTGCAGCGGGCACGTGGGATCCATTCCAACTCTACACAACAACAACTCGGATTAGTCCGCAGCGCGCGGTTCCACGGTCAATCAGAAATCATTCCGCAATGCCACCGCCATTGATCGCTCCGCGCGTCGCGAACGACGGCAATTGCTGGCGGATGTCGCGTAGTCCCGGCCGCTCGGACGGATCGCGCCCGAGCACTGCCTTCAATTCCGCAAGCTCGATGAAAGCATCGGCCTGACGCCGCAGTTCGTCAGCCACCATCGGCGGCTGGCTGGTCAGGGTCGAGACGACAGTAACGTGCACGCCGCGGCGCTGCACCGCCTCCAGCAGCGGGCGGAAATCCCCATCGCCGGAGAACAGAAACATCTTGTCGATACGCTCGGCGAGTTCCATCGCATTGACGGCAAGCTCGATATGCATGCTGCCCTTCACCTTCCGGCGGCCGCCAGCGTCAGTGAATTCCTTGGTCAGCTTGGTGACGACGGTGTAGCCGTTATAATCGAGCCAATCGATCAGGGGACGGATCGATGTATATTCCTGATCCTCGACAATGGTCGTGTAGTAGAACGCGCGCAATAAAGCGCCACGGCCCTGAAACTCCTTGAGCAGACGCCGGTAATCGATATCGAAACCGAGTGTCCTGGCGGTCGCGTATAGATTGGCGCCATCGATAAAGAGTGCGATTCTGTCGGACTGCATCATCAGACACTGGCCTCTCATTTAACGGGACGCAGATCGAGCGAGCATTCGCTAAAGGCTTGCCCGCACACTGCTAGGTACCGAAGCTGACCGGGGTGACGAGGCAGGTGGCGCCGACGACCGGGAGGAACAATCGTGCGTTGCGCCGGTAATTCAATCGATAGGCATCCTGCCTCGACGCGCCAAGATTAAAGTGCGTGCGCGCCGAGCTCAATTGTACCGAGGTAAGCCGCCGGTATCAAAACGGATGGACCTGCTATACGAAGGTTTATGATTCGGCTTCGCGGTGAGGCCGCGGGCGGTAGGTTTCATCCGAACGGCGACGCGGCTGCGTCAACCGCGCTTGGCACCCGCGACGTAGCCGGCGGTAACCTCGTCCTTGTGGGCGGCGAAGGCTGCGAGGACCTCATCCTTCTCGCGCTTCGGCAACTTGAAGAAGCTCAGCGTCCGCCCGAGCTCGGCTGCCACCTCATCGAATTCCGCAGGCGAAATCCGCAAGTTCCGGTGGGCCTCCTCGAGGCCAACCGGCGTCTTGCCGGGCCTGGTCGCGGTGAACTGGAACGGGCCGCCCGCAACGTTGCAGACCCAAAGCGTCCGCATGAATTTGAGGCCGGGCAGCCTTTGCAAGTTCTTGGTGTGCCATTCCCGCAGTTGCGGGTTCTTGGATTTTTGGCCGACGATGGGATTCTTCACGACAGCATCGCTGAAGTGATCGATGACGGCTGCGATGGCGAACACGCCGCCCAGCCGTTCATACAGACTTTTCTCCGGCGTTGCGTCCTTGGCCTGCGCGTGGGCGTTGTCGGCCGTTGCCAAAGCCGCCGGCGCGGCGGTGAGTGCCAGTGCCGCGACCACGCTGCGTCTGGAAATCGAAGTCGAACGAGCCTTTGCCATTGGTTACCTCCATGGTGTGGGTACGAAAGGCATCACCGTCCGGGCGCCTGGCGCGCTGAACCAGCTCGGTATCGTCCGGTACAAATGGGCCGAAGCCCGTTGCGGCATCGGCGCTCTCCTCGCCGTCCCACTTGGATGGCGCTGGAAGAAAAACGTTCCTGATAAAATCGGGCTGGCCGGCGTTTCTCGTTGCGCTCCACAAGAGCTTTCGGAACGCCCGGGCTCTCGCCTTCTGCAAACGCCAGCGCCACACCGCCGAGCACCACGACTAGGGCCGCGATCTCACGCCGAGGCGGCTCGATAGTCCGCGCGCGCATGGCTCTTTGCGCGAAAAAAATCCGGCGCGCTACTCAAGCGCGCCGGATCGTTCCTACTCTACGCTACAAGGCTTCCGTCAGCCGGTGGCCGCGCGCGGTGCGCGGTTGCGCGAGTTGCGCTGGAAGAACAGCGCCTGGCTCGCGACCGCCGAGACCATCGCGGGCTGGAACGGTTTCGAGATCAGGAACGCGGGCTCCGGGCGCTCGCCGGTCAGGAAGCGCTCGGGGTAAGCGGTGATGAACACCACCGGCACCTCGAACGCGCGCAGCAATTCGTTGACGGCATCGAGGCCCGACGAGCCGTCGGCGAGCTGGATGTCGGCGAGGATCAGGCCGGGCTTCTTGTTTTTCGCCAGCGCCACCGCGTCGGCATGGGTGCGCGCGACGCCGATGACGTTATGGCCGAGATTCTTCACGAGGCTCTCGAGATCCATCGCGATGAAAGTCTCGTCCTCGATGATCAGGACGTCGGTGGCGATTTCCGCCGCCATCTCGCGGCCGGCGGCATCCGTCAACGCGCGGGTCTCGGCGATATCGATATTGAGAATGAACGCCACCTCTTCCTCGGAGAAGCCTTCGAGCGACAGCAACAAGAAAGCCTGCCGCGGCAGCGGCGTGATGTTCGACAGCCGCCGCTCCGGCGGCAGCGCCAATGTGGCGACATCAGGATTCTCGTTGAGCGAGACCGAATTCCAGATCTGGGTGAACAGCTTGAACAGCCCGGCGCGCGGGCCGTACCGTTCGTCCAGCAGCGAGGCATCCTGCAACAGGGCCTCCAACATGGCGGCCACATAGGCATCGCCCGAGGCCTGATTTCCGGTGAGCGCACGGGCATAGCGCCGCAACAGCGGCAGATGTTCAGCAACGAGCTGTGATCGGGACATCCCCATTCATCCTTGTCTTGGGCCGTATCCTTGGCCGTACTTAGGGTCGCATATGGGCGGACGTAACCTCGAGCGCCGCGTCCGGCGCCAATTTAAGCCTGAAGCCTTCGATTCGGGGGGACCCGGTTCCCCTGTCACCCCGACTACTCGCGGACGGCAAAAAAGTTCCAGAAAAAGTTCCCAGAATTCGGAACCTTCCGCAGATATTCGCATTAGCCTTTGACCTATAACGCGGCGGCCTAGGCCCAATTTCGAGGTAACCTCTTGAAACCACAGAGAATTAACTCTCGGGGAAGCGTGGATCAGACCATGAAGGAAGCAAAAAAGCAGGGCGGGCTCAACGCCGAGATTCAATCGAGGATCGGGCACCAGCTCCGCGCCATGTATGACGATGTGGTCCGACAAGGCGTGCCGGACCGCTTTGCTGAGCTGATCCGAAAGCTCGACGGGCCGGAAGCGGCGGCGGCCCAAATCGACAAAACAGATGAGGGGAGGGACTAATGCCTCTCACCGATTCACTTCGCGACGACATTTTAGCGTCGGTACCGAGCCTGCGCGCGTTCGCGATCTCGCTGTCAGGCAATGGCGACCGTGCGGACGACCTGGTGCAGGAAACGTTGCTGCGCGCCATTGCCAATATCGACTCGTTCCAGCCCGGCTCGAACCTGCCGGCCTGGTTGTTCACCATCTTGCGCAACCTGTTCCGCTCGGACTATCGCAAGCGGCGGCGCGAGGTGGAGGACGCCGAGGGCAATTACGCGAAAACTTTGAAGACCCAGCCGGCGCAAAACGCGCATTTGGAGTTCGAGGAGTTTCGCAACGCGCTCGACAAGCTGCCGCAGGATCAGCGCGAAGCGTTGATCCTGGTCGGCGCCTCCGGCTTCTCCTACGAGGACGCCGCCGCCATCTGCGGCTGCGCGGTCGGCACCATCAAGAGCCGCGTCAACCGCGCACGCTCGAAGCTCTCAGCGTTGCTCTATGTGGAGGGCGCAGAGGATTTTGGACCTGACGAGACCGTGCGCGCCGTGATCGGCGGCAATGGCGGCTGAGTGAGGCGATCGCGACGACACGGAAAGGCGGCCCGAGCGGGCCGCCTTTTTTGTTTGATGTGATGCGTAGTTTGATGACGGATTAACGCGTGCGCTTGCGGAGGGGTTCCGGCGCGATCGTCTCCAACGATGGAGTCCCTGCGAACGCAGGGATCGATACGCCGCGGCCGACGGAAGTGGCACAATGCGAAACGGCTTGTCTCACAGTTCACAGCGGTGGTTATGGGTCCCTGCGTTCGACGGGCGGATGGGGCGAGCCTCAGCGCGCCGGCCGGACCGGCGCGGAAATCTCGCCGGTCCTGTCGCGCTCGGTCATATCGACCACCGTCATCATCGGCGCGGTCAGTTCGTAGACGTAGCTGACATCGGTGAAGTAGCGTTTTGCGGTGCCGCCGAGCGCTTCGGGGGCGACGCGGTCGAGCAGGATCAGGCCGAAATCCGAGTCTTCGCGCCGCGTCGCCGCGCTGGTGTTGAACTCTTCCCAGCGGAAATGAAAGACCGTATCCGGCTCCTCGCCGCTGATTTCCCAGTTTGCGACGATGTGCGGGTGCTTGCCGACCAGCGACAGGCCCTCGTCGGAGTGCGAAGCCAGTTCGAAAAACAGCAGCGAGAGCGACTGCGCGGCGCGCGCGCTGACGGCGATATCCGGGCCGTTGACGACGATGCGGTCGGCATGCGGGATCGCGCGCGACTCGAACAGGCCCTTGAGCTTCACGCCCTGCCACTGGCTTTCACTGAGCAGCGTCACCACGTTCGACATCGCGTGAATGCGGCCGATCAATAGCTCGCGCGACACATCCATGTCGGAGCCGTGACGCAGTGTGCGCGTCACGATCGACTGGATCACGGCGAGGATGTTCTTGACGCGGTGATTGAGCTCGTCGATGACGGCGGTCAAGCGCCGCTCGAAACCGATCCGCACCTGGATCTCGCGGCTGAGCCGCAGATTGTTGTAGGCGACATAGCCGAACAGCCCGCAGACGATGCCGGTGAGCGCCAGCCCAATGGCCGCCACGACGATCGCGGTCTGCTGCGCACGCTGCGCGGCATTGTTCTTGGCGTAATAGCCGAGCGACCAGTCGCGACTGCCGAACGTCACCGTCCGCACCACCGACGGCAACGGATCGCCCTGCCTCACCGCCCGCAGGGTGACGACGCCCTGGTCGTTGGCAACGTATTCGTCGTTGGCGTCATCGGGGTCCTTCAGCACCACTGAAAACAGCGAGCGGTCGTCATCGGTCAGCATCAAGGGCGCCAGCTCGTAGGAAAACGTGACGAAGCCGGCCGGCTCCGAACTGCCCTCCAGCAGAATCGGAGACGCCAGCACGAGACCGATCGGCCCGTTCTGGCGCAACAGTGGGATCGGATCCGACGCCAGCGGCTTTCCGGCCGCCGCCGCCTGCGCCAGCATCGGCCCGATCACCGAGTGCCGGTCGTAGGCGCGGCCAGGAAAACCGAGTGTGTCCGGACTGCGCGGCTCGAGGTCCATCAGCACGTCGATCGGCTTATTGATGGTCCGGATATCCAGCGGCTTGTCGTCAAAATCCCTGATCGTTGGGTTGGTGAAGCCGGCCCCCTTCAGCTCCGCCTGCGCAGCCGCCAGATCGCTCGGCTTGAGCCGCGCGATCCAGGACGCGATCACAAAATCGGTCTTGAAGGCATAGATCGCCGAGCGCAGCGGCTGCAGCATGTTGGCCTTCACCACCGAAGACGTGCGAAACAATCCAGATGCAACGCGGGCGAGTAATTCGCGCTCGGTCAGCCGGTCCTGCACCAGGCTGGCGTGAACGTCGATGGCGCGCGACAGCGCGATGCCGTCGATCGCCAGTTCCTGCTCGTGGACGCGATAGGCTGCGAGACCGGAAAGCAAAACTCCGATCAGCGCGATAAAGCCGATAATGAAGCCCAGCCGAACCACTCGCTTACTCAGGAATGACGTGTTGGCGAAGACGTATTGGAAGCATTTCGAGGTCTGCCGGGGCAGAGACACATGGCAATAGCGCGAAGGCCAAGCGCGGCGAATATGACGGAGCGATCATCAGCACGCAACTGACAGCTTGGCAGCGGACAAATAACACGGCCGCCATTTACGCTGATTTGGCGGCGCCAGAAGTTGATAATCGGACAGCGTCGATTTGGTTCCTGCGAGGACGGACAAATCCAAGGGCTGCGGCGGCGGACCGTATATTAATGTTAACGCGCCACTCACCGGCCGCTGGCCCGAGCGCTTGTCCAGCCGCCTGCTCGCTGGGCGGGCTAGCCGGCGCCGGCCATCTTTGCTCCCTCTCCCCGTTGTTCACGGGGACAGGGTCGGGATGAGGGGCTCTATCCACGAGCGAAGTTTGTCGAGAGACCCGTCCCGCCTCAGATGCAGACCTACTGAGAGAGGTGGCTCTTTCAACTAGCAGCAGACTCGCGGATACACCCTCACCCCGGCCCTCTTCCCGCAAGTGCGGGGCGAGGGGGCTCGGCCTACCGCGCCTTCACGGCCGGGCGCAGGCCGCCCTTGGTCTCGATGAAGCCGATGATGCGATCGAGCCCCTCGCTCTTCTTCAAATTGGTCATCACGAACGGCCGCCCGCCGCGCATCCGTTTGGCGTCAGTCTCCATCTTCTCCAGCGACGCGCCGACATAAGGCGCCAGGTCGATCTTGTTGATGACGAGGAGGTCCGAGCGGGTGATACCAGGCCCGCCCTTGGAGGGGATCTTGTCGCCGGCTGCGACGTCGATCACGTAGATCGTGAGATCGGCGAGTTCGGGCGAAAACGTCGCGGCGAGATTATCGCCGCCGGATTCGATCAGCACCAGGTCGAGATCGGGAAATTTCGCGCGCATGTCGGCGACCGCCGCGAGATTCATCGAGGCGTCCTCGCGGATCGCGGTGTGCGGGCAGCCGCCGGTCTCGACGCCGGCGATGCGGTCAGGCGTCAGCGAGCCCGAGCGCACCAGAAACTCCGCATCCCATTTGGTGTAGATGTCGTTGGTGATCGCGGCGATGTCGTAGCGCTCGCGCATCGATTTGCAGAGCAGGTCCATCAGCGCGGTCTTGCCGGAGCCGACGGGACCGCCGACGCCGATCCGAAGCGGGCCGTGAGGAGTTGCCATGTGAGTCGCTCTCTGTTGTTGTCGTCCCTGAGAAAGCAGGGACCCATAATCACCGAACTTGCTCGTAGTGAAAAGCGCGGCGCGGCTTCATGACCGGAACAGCCGCGTATATTGCGTCTCGTGGCGGAGGCTGGCGAGATCGGCGCGGAAGGTGGCGCTGCCGAGGTCGTCCAGCGCGGCGGCGAGGGCGCGCTTCGCCGTAGACACGACGTCGGGCTCAAGGGAGGCGAGAATGCGCTGGCTGTCGGTCTGCCCGAGCGGCACCAGCCGTGCGCCAGCGGAAATCCAGTTCGAGACCAGCGCATGCAGGAAGGCATGCATCGCCGGCGCAAGCGGAACGGCATGTGCGGCGCTGACGACGCCAACCGCGACGGGATAGACGATCGCGCTTCCGCAAGCTGCGACCATCGCGTCGATCCCGTCGCAGGCCCAGGCTGCGCGTGCAATGTCGATGAAGGCGCGGCCCTGCGTCGAGGTCTCGAGCTGGCGTTCGCGTGAGGGCACGAAGGCGGCTGCCAGTTCGGCGCTCTCGCGCAACGCGGCCTCGTCCTGCGCCGACGCGGCGCGATGCGCCTGCGCCAGAAACACGCTGTCGCAGAAACCGGAGCCGTCCGTCAGCATCGCCGCCAGCCAGTCGCGCAGCGATGCGGCGTCGGTGATATCGCCCGCTTCCACCGCCCATTCGACGCCACTGGAATAGGAGAATGCGCCGACCGGAAAGGATGGCGACAGCCAGGTCATCAACCGGTAAAGCGCGGCCGCCTCTTCCGCCGTCATCCCGCTGCGTTCACCGGGCGAAAGCTCACTTGTGGTCATGAGCATGGGAGTGATCGTGGTGGTGATGATCGTGGTCGCAATGCTCGTCATGGCGATGGTGGTGGTCATCATGGTGATGATGGCCATGGTCGTGCGCGGCATGATCATGTGCCGCCTGCGCATACGCCCCGCCTTCGGGATCGAACGGCGCCTCAATCTCGATCACCCGCGCACCTAGCCCTTTCACCATCGTTTCGATGACGTGATCGCGGCGGATACGCAGGCCCTTTGGCATGATCTGGGTCGGCAGGTGGCGGTTGCCGAGATGCCAGGCGATGCGGACCAGATGCAGGGGATCGGCGCCGCGGATCTCGATCAGGGGCTCGGCGGCCGCGACCACTTCGATCAGCCTGCCGTCCTCCAGCACCAGCGCGTCGCCGCCGCGCAACGCCACCGCGTTCTCCAGGTCGAGCAGGAATTCCAGCCCGCGCGTACCGGTCATCGCCATTCGCCGCCGGTGCCGGTCGTCGAAATCGAGCACGACGGTATCGGCGGCTGCTTGCGTCCAGCGATGCTGGCCCAGGACTTTGGTCGCGCGGATCATCGAAGCGGCTTCCATGCTAGAACGCGATGATTATTGGTTGAAGCCCCCGGTCCCCGACCTCGCTTGACCTCTCCCGCTTGCGGCGGTCGAAGCTCGCTCTTAGGTCGCATCGCATCGAATAATGCGATGCGGGTGGGGAAACTCTGTCCACACGTACAGTGTCACTTGCGGAGACACCCCACCCCGGCCCTCCCCCGCAAGCGACCGCAAGCGGGAGAGGGAGCGCAGTTCCTTCGGCATCACTGGTTCGGTCTAATCTCATCTGACTATGGTCAGAACTTCTCCACCTTGCCGTCGCTGATGATCTCGATCACCGTCGGCGCGGTCTTCATCTGCGCGGAATATTCCCGCCACACCTTCATGTGGGGCGCACGGCCGTGGGCGTTGAGATCCTCGCGGGTCTCCCAGCGCTCCACCACGACGTACAGATTGGGATCGTTCACGCTGATATGGCCGTCATAGGAGATGCAGCCCTTCTCCTTGAGCGTTTCGGCGGTACACGCCTTGTGCCCCCTGATGAAGTCGTCCTTGCTTTCCGGCTTCATCGGCGTGGTGGCGATGACGTAGATCATCAGTTTACTCTCCCGTTGTCTTTTCTTGTTAGCGGGTTTCGACCTTCGCGGGCGTGATATATTCGATCTTAGGCGGCGCCGTCATGCATTTGACCGCGACCCGCCCGAACGCTTTCATGTGATCGGCGGTCCGGTGCGGGCCCAGCGCTTCCATGTTTTCCCACTGCTCGACAAACACCATCTTGGTGGGGTCGGTGACGCTTTCGTGCAGATCGTAGGCTATGTTGCCCGGCTCTTTGCGGGTTTCCTTGATGCAGGCGGTGGCGGCCGCAATGAACTCGGCGCGGGTTTCAGGCTTCACGGTCAGTGTGGCAACGACGTAAATCACTCGATCCTCCCGGACTTTTGTTCTGGCTTTGATCGCCCAGGCGGGACCTTAGAACATGAAATACCTCTGCGCCATGGGCAGCACCTCCGCCGGCGCGCATGTCAGAAGCTCGCCGTCTGCGCGCACCTCATAGGTCTCGGCATCGACCTCGATCTTAGGCGTCGCGCCGTTATGGATCATGCTGTTCTTGGAGATGCCGCCGCGGGTATTTTTCACGGGGTAAAGCGTCTTGCTGATGCCGAGCTTGCGCGCCAGCCCGCCGGTGATGGCCGCCTTCGACGTGAATACCACCGAGGACGCGGTCAGCGACTTGCCGTAGGCAGCGAACATCGGCTGGTAATGCACGGGCTGCGGCGTCGGGATCGACGCGTTGGGATCACCCATCGGCGCCGCCACGATCGAGCCGCCTTTGATGATGCAATCCGGTTTCACGCCGAAGAACGCCGGCGACCACAGCACCAAGTCCGCCAGCTTCCCCTTCTCGACCGAGCCGATCAGCTTCGACACGCCGTGCGCGATCGCGGGGTTGATGGTGTATTTTGAAATGTAACGCTTGACGCGGAAATTATCGTTGTCGTTACTCTTGTCTTCCGGCAGCGCGCCGCGCTGCTTCTTCATCTTGTCGGCGGTCTGCCAGGTGCGGATGATGACTTCTCCCAAGCGCCCCATCGCCTGCGAATCCGACGACATCATCGAGAGCGCGCCGAGATCGTGCAAAATGTCTTCCGCCGCGATGGTTTCTTTCCGGATGCGGCTCTCGGCGAAAGCGAGATCTTCGGCGATCGAGGGATCGAGATGGTGGCACACCATCAGCATGTCCAGGTGCTCGTCGATGGTGTTGCGGGTGAAGGGGCGCGTCGGATTGGTCGAGGACGGCAGTACGTTCTTGAGGCCTGCGATCTTGATGATGTCGGGCGCGTGGCCGCCGCCGGCGCCTTCGGTGTGGAAGGCGTGGATGGTGCGGCCCTTGAACGCCTTCACCGTGTCCTCGACGAAGCCGGATTCGTTCAGCGTGTCCGAATGCAGCATCACCTGGACGTCGTAATCGTCGGCGACGGCAAGACAGTTGTCGATCGCGGCCGGCGTGGTGCCCCAGTCCTCATGCAGTTTCAGCGCGCAAGCGCCGCCCTTGATCATCTCGATCAGCGCCGCCGGGCGCGCGGCGTTGCCCTTGCCCGAAATGCCGAGATTGACCGGGAAGGCGTCGAACGACTGGATCATTCGCCCCATGTGCCACGGGCCCGGCGTGCAGGTGGTCGCAAAGGTGCCGTGCGACGGGCCGGTGCCGCCGCCGAGCATCGAGGTGACGCCAGACATCAGCGCGTGCTCGATCTGCTGCGGACAGATGAAATGGATGTGGCTGTCGAACCCGCCGGCGGTGAGGATTTTTCCTTCACCCGCGATGACGTCGGTGCCGGGGCCGATCACGATGGTGACACCGGGCTGGATATCGGGATTGCCGGCCTTGCCGATGGCAGCGATCATGCCCTCCTTGATCGCGATGTCGGCCTTGACGATGCCCCAGTGATCGACGATCAGGGCATTAGTGATGACGGTATCGGCCGCGCCCTGCCGGTTGGTGACCTGCGACTGCCCCATGCCGTCGCGGATCACCTTGCCGCCGCCGAACTTCACTTCTTCGCCGTAGGTGGTGAAATCCTTCTCGACTTCGATGATGAGATCGGTGTCGGCCAGCCGCACCTTGTCGCCGATGGTGGGCCCGAACATGTCGGCATAGACGGAACGTTTTATTTTTACGGACATGACGGACTCCAGCGTTCAGATGATCGGTGGTTCATTACTGGCTTCGTGACTCGGGGCCACCCCTCTCCCCTCCCCCGCAAGGGGGGAAGGAGCCTGACGAGTGTGCACACATCACGATGCTCCGGAGCCCGTGCACCGTGCATCACGGCTTCTCCCGGTTAGTGTAACCGAGGGAAGCACCGGCGTCCGTGAGGGACGCATTATCCTCTGTGAGGAACGCATCGGCGGCAGGGTTCCCTCCCCCCTTGCGGGGGAGGGTTAGGGAGAGCGGTGCCGCTTGCTCAGCTGCTTGAAGAATGGAAAGAACGACGCCTTCGAGGTTTTTCATCACGTCGTCGTTGGTGATGCGGAGCACGCGATAGTCACGGGAGGCGAACCATCCATCACGCTTGGCGTCGTGACGAACGCGCTCCTCGAAATCGTGACTCTCGCCATCAAGTTCAACGACAATCTTGCAGGAATGCGCGGCAAAATCGGCGATGTAGTTGCCCGTGGGAGTCTGCCGCCGAAATCCGACTCCGGCGAGACGACCTGCCTTGAGATGACGCCACAGAAGAGTTTCGGCACGCGTCATCGCTCGCCGAAGTTGTTTGGCGCGAGCTCGCTGTATTTCGCTCACCGGAGTGTGCGGCATACCCCTCTCCCCACCCTCCCCCGCAAGGGGGGAGGGAGCCCGACCAATGTGCTCGCCTCACTGCAAATTGTCACGACGCTATTCTCGATCACATGCTCACAGCTTGCCCTGCACGTCGCCGCGAAAACCGTAGATGACGCGTTTGCCCGCAAGCGCGACGAGTTGCACGTCGCGCGTTTGCCCCGGCTCGAAACGCACCGCGGTGCCGGCGGCGATGTCGAGGCGCATGCCGCGGGCTTTCTTGCGATCGAATTTCAGCGCGGGATTGGTTTCGAAGAAATGGTAGTGCGAGCCGACCTGGATCGGGCGGTCGCCGGTGTTCGCGACCGTGAGTGTCACGGTCTTGCGGCCGGCGTTGAGTTCGATCTCGCCGTCCTTGATGAAGCGTTCGCCGGGGATCATCTTTCCTCCTCCGTCATTCCGGGGCGATGCGCAGCATCGAACCCGGAAATGATTAACCTCTGGATTCCGGGTTCACGCTTCGCGTGCCCGGAATGACGATGACTAACGTATCGGCTCGTGCACGGTGACGAGTTTCGTGCCATCCGGAAACGTCGCCTCAACCTGGATGTCGTGGATCATTTCGGGGATGCCATCCATCACTTGTGCGCGGGTCAGCACCTGCGCGCCGGCCTGCATCAGTTCGGCGACGGTGCGGCCGTCGCGGGCGCCCTCGACGATGAAATCGGAAATGATGGCGACTGCCTCGGGATGGTTGAGCTTGACGCCGCGCTCGAGCCTGCGGCGCGCCACCATGGCCGCCATCGAGATCAAGAGCTTGTCCTTTTCGCGGGGGGAGAGATTCATGCGAGCACTCGGGTGATTGATAGACTAGTTAAGCCACGTCTCTAATTTAGCCAAAGCCTTGGTAGCGCCACGCCGCTGGCGCGGCTGAGCACCGTCATCATATCGGCGCGCAACCGCGCCGCATCTTGGGCACAGAAGCGCGCCATTGCAAATCCATTCCAGCAGGAGATGCCGACCTCGCCGCTGAATGTTTCCGTGGCTTCGCGAATGCGCTCCACGACTGCCTTGTCACCGGGCACAATCAGTGCGGTGCCGATGGCGACACCGCCCCTCGCAACCGCCGGCCGCGCCAGCTTTGCGCCGATGTCGCCGTCGAGGCGGACGGTCTCCGCAAACACCAGCTTGCCGCCGCGGCGCAGCCGCCAGCGATCGACGAATTCGCCGTGCCGCATCGTTTCGCCCATTGCGGCGCGGCCGAACACGACGATTTCGCAGAGCAGAAGCGCGGCGTCTTCCGCCAGATCGATATCGATACGCCTGACGATCCGCGCGCGGTCGAACAGGATGGTCTCCTGCGGCAGCCAGGCGAGATGCGCACCGGCTTCGGCTTTTAGGGCAATATTGAGCTGCGCGGCCGGCCCGGCGGCGCGATAGACTTTTTCGGCCGCCGCCGTCGTCAGCGTCAGTCGCGCCCCCTCACCGGCCCCGATGTCGATGTCGAAGCGGTCGCCGCCGGCGATGCCGCCGGCCGTATTGACGAACACGCCCGATAGCCCTTCCGCTTCAGGAGAAGGAAAGCGCACGCGCAGCGAACCGGATTCATGCAGGTCCCCGCGGCGGGTGACGCCATCCTGCAGATGCACGCCGAACCTCACCGCGCCCCGCGCCCGGTTGGCGGCGAACGTCGCTGAAGTGCCGCGCGTGATATCGGTCCGCATCCGTCCCCCAACGGCGTTAGGTGGCAACCTCGAAATCGCGTTTGCTACAGCGCCATCTGGCGGCTGATCTCGGCGGGATCGAGGCTGGCGCGGTCGCAGGCGTATTTCACCGCGCCGCGGTCCATGACCGCAAAATTGTCGCCGAGCTCGCAGGCAAAGTCGAGATACTGTTCGACCAGTACGATCGCGATGTTGCCGAGGCTGCGCAGGTAAGAGATGGCGCGGCCGATGTCCTTGATGATCGACGGCTGGATGCCTTCGGTCGGCTCGTCGAGCAGCAACAATTTCGGCCGCATCACCAGCGCACGGCCGATCGCGAGCTGTTGTTGTTGCCCGCCGGAGAGGTCGCCGCCGCGCCGGCCCAGCATGGTATTCAGCACCGGAAACAGCGAGAACACGTCGTCCGGGATATGGCGATCCTCGCGCTTGAGCGGCCCGAAGCCGGTCTTGAGATTTTCCTCAACCGTCAGCAGCGGAAATATCTCGCGGCCTTGCGGCACGAAACCGATGCCGCGCCGGGCGCGCTCGTAGGGTTTAAGGCCAGTGATATCGTTGCCATCGAGCGTGATCGACCCGCCCGCGATCGGGTATTGGCCGACCATGGCGCGGAGCAGCGAGGTCTTGCCGACGCCGTTGCGCCCCAACACGCACGTCACCTTGCCCGGCTCGGCGGACAGTGAGACGCCGCGCAGCGCCTGCGCTGCACCGTAGTAAAGGCTGATGTTGTCGACCTTCAGCATGTCTTCGGCGTTCCCATCTCGTGTCCCGCGCGCGGTGCAGCACGCAGTAATGCACCGCTGACGCGGGATGCGGAGTGGGTCCCGGTTCTACAGCGCACCGTTTCGCTGCGCTCAGGCTGCGCTGTGCCCGGGACACGAAACTGAATATTTGCATCCATGCTTAGCGCCCCAAATAAACTTCGATCACCCGCTCGTTCGATGAGACCTGATCGATGGTCCCCTCCGCCAGCACCGTGCCTTCGTGTAAGCACGTCACCTTGACGCCGAGCTGGCGCACAAAGGTCATGTCGTGCTCGACGACCATGACCGTCTTTTCCTTGTTGATTTTCTTCAGAAGCTCGGCGGTCTGGTGGGTCTCGACGTCGGTCATGCCGGCGACCGGCTCGTCGACCAGCAGCAGTTTCGGGTCCTGCGCCAGCAGCATGCCGATCTCCAGCCACTGCTTCTGGCCGTGTGACAGGCTTCCCGCCAGACGATTGCGCGCATCGGTCAGGCGAATTGTTTCGAGCACGCGGTCGATCCGCTCGGATTCGTTCCTGTTGCCGCGCCAGAACAGCGTGCCCTTGACGCTGTGATCGACGTTGAGGGCCAGCAGAAGATTGTCCTCGATGGTCTGGCTCTCGAACACCGTCGGCTTCTGGAATTTGCGGCCGATGCCGAGTTCGGCGATTTGGGTCTCATCCAGCCGCGTCAGGTCGGTCATGCCATCGAACAGCACTGTGCCTTCATCCGGCTTGGTCTTGCCGGTGATGATATCCATCATCGTGGTCTTGCCGGCGCCATTCGGGCCGATGATGGCGCGCATCTCGCCGGGCTCGAGCGTCAGCGACAGGTTGTTAATGGCGTGAAAGCCGTCGAACGAGACGTGCACGCCATCGAGATAGAGCAGCGCGGAAGTGGTCCTTCCCTCCATGACACTCATGCGCTCACTCCGCCGGGTTCGGTTCGCCGACGCCGTCTTCGCGCGCGGCGCTTTCGGCATTGGCCTTTTCCGTTGCTTTCCGGGACTCCCGCCAGGCGCTGAAGGTGCCGACGATGCCCTTCGGCAGCAAGAGCGTCACCAGGATGAACAGCGCACCCAGCATGAACAACCAGTACGGCGCCAGCGGACCCGAGGTGAAGTAGGTTTTTGCGTAGTTGACGACGACGGCGCCGAGCGCAGCACCGACCAGCGTGCCGCGGCCGCCGACGGCGACCCAGATCACCGCTTCGATCGAATTGCCCGGTGCGAATTCGGATGGATTGATGATGCCGACCTGCGGTACATAGAGCGCACCCGCAACGCCAGCCATGCAGGCCGACAGCGTGAACACGAACAACTTGTAGGATTCGACGCGGTAGCCAAGGAAACGAGTCCGGGATTCGGCGTCGCGGATTGCGATCAGGACCTTGCCGAGTTTCGAGGTCACCACCGCCCGGCAGATCAGGAAGGCCAGGATCAGCGCCAGACAACTCAGCGCGAACAACGCCGCGCGGGTGCCGTCGGCCTGCACGTTGAAGCCAAGAATGTCCTTGAAATCGGTCAGGCCGTTATTGCCGCCAAAACCGAAATCGTTGCGGAAGAACGCCAGCAGCAGCGCGTAGGTCATCGCCTGCGTGATGATCGAGAGATAGACGCCGGTGACGCGGGAGCGGAACGCCAGCCAGCCGAAGCAGAACGCGAGCAAGCCGGGAACAAGAATGACCATCAGCGCCGCGAACCAGAACATATCAAAACCGTGCCAGTACCAGGGCAGTTCTGGATAGTTCAGGAACACCATGAAGTCGGGCAATATCGGATTGCCGTAGACGCCGCGGCTGCCGATCTGGCGCATCAGGTACATGCCCATCGCGTAGCCGCCGAGCGCGAAGAACGCGCCATGGCCGAGCGAGAGAATGCCGCAATAGCCCCAGATCAGGTCGATCGAGAGCGCGAGAATAGCGTAGCAGGCGTATTTGCCGAACAGCGCGACCAGATAGGTCGGCACCTGTAACATCGAGCCCGCCGGCAACAGCAGGTTGGACAGCGGGATCAGCAAGCCGAGACCGGCGACCACCAAGATGAAGATGGAAGCGCTGCGATCGAGCGAGCGCGTCAGGACATGCGGCGTCATGCTTCCACCGCCCGGCCCTTGAGCGCGAACAGGCCGCGCGGCCGCTTCTGGATGAACAGGATGATCAGCACCAGAATGGCGATCTTGCCGAGCACGGCGCCGGCCACCGGCTCCAGGAACTTGTTGGCAATGCCGAGCGTGAAGGCGCCGACCAGCGTGCCCCAGAGATTGCCGACGCCCCCGAACACGACAACCATGAAGCTGTCGATGATGTAGCTCTGGCCGAGATTCGGACTGACATTGTCGATCTGCGACAGCGCCACGCCGGCGATCCCGGCAATGCCCGAGCCGAGGCCGAAGGTCAGCGCATCAACACGGGAAGTCGCGATTCCCATCGAGGCCGCCATGCGGCGATTTTGAGTGACCGCGCGCATCTCGAGCCCGAGCGCCGTATAGCGCAGCATGGCGAGCAGGATGACGAACACCGCCAGCGTGAAGCAGAGGATCCAGAGCCGGTTATAGGTGATGGTGATCTGCCCGAGCTCGAACGCGCCGCTCATCCAGGAGGGGTTGCCGACCTCGCGATTGGTGGGGCCGAACATCGTGCGCACCGCCTGCTGCAGCACCAGCGAGAGGCCCCAGGTCGCCAAAAGCGTTTCCAGCGGGCGGCCGTAGAGAAAGCGGATGATGCCGCGCTCGATCAGGACACCGATCGCACCTGCAACGAGAAACGCAAGCGGCACTGCGATCAGCAGCGAATAGTCGAACAGGCCGGGATAACGGGTGCGGATGACTTCCTGCACCACGAAGGTGGTGTAGGCGCCGAGCATCACCATCTCGCCATGGGCCATGTTGATGACGCCCATGACCCCGAAAGTGATGGCAAGCCCGATCGCGGCGAGCAAGAGCACCGAACCCAGCGACAGGCCGTACCAGGCGTTCTGCACCATCGACCACATGGCGAGATTGCTCTGGATCGAGGCGATCGCGCTTGCCGCGGCACGCGCAACATTGGGCGGCACGTCGCTGCCGAGGCCGGTCAGGAGCGCCATGGCTTCCTGATCACCTCTGGCCTTGACGACAGCGATCGCTTCGAGCTTTTCGATCTCGGTCGCGTCAGACTTGTAGAGCAGGATGGCGGCGCGCGCCTCGGCGAAGGCCGCCTTGGCGGTCTTGTTGGTCTCCTTCGCGAGCGCACTATCGATCGTAGCGAGCGCGCTCTCCTCATGGCTCTTGAAGACCGATTGCGCGGCCGCGATCCGCTTGGCCGGATCGGGTGACAACAACGTCAATCCGCCGAGCGCGGCCTCGACGGCGCGGCGCAGGCGGTTGTTGAGGCGGACGGCGGCCGCATTGTCAGGCAGCTTGTCCACGGCGGCGCCGGTGGCGGCGTCGATGATCTTGCCGTCGCTCCCGGTCACGAAAACCTTCCTGGTATCAGGATCGGCCGACAGCCGGCCTTCCTGCAGCGCGCTGATGATGGGAAAGGCCAGCGGATTGCCCGAGACGGCGACCGCGCCGATCGCCTCGTCGGTATCGGAGAAATCGTCATTGGCGAATTTCGCGATCGCATCCTCGAATGGACCCGCCAGCGCCGGCACGGCGAAAGCTGCGGTCAGGAGGATTGCGAGCAGAACCGCGCGAAGACGGTCGAGGAAATTGGCAGACACAATACGACCCCGGCAGGAGTGGGGAGAAGGCGGCGGCACCGCCGCCTTCTCCTATCTTGTAGTTCAAGTTCTCTTGGAAGTTTCTTGTTTTGCGTCAGGAGGGTCATGATCCCTTCGGATCAGATCGAAATCATGATCCTGTCGGATCAGATCGAGATCAGGAGCCCTGACCGCCGCACTTGTTGGTCTTGGTGTTGTAGTTGCCGCACTTCTTGCCGACCCAGTCGCCGATCAGGTCCTTGGAGCCCTCGAGCTCCTTCGACCAGGCGTCGCCGGCGACCAGGCCCGGGGTCTTCCACACCACGTCGAACTGGCCGTTGGCTTTGATTTCGCCAATGAACACCGGCTTGGTGATGTGATGGTTCGGCAGCATCTTGGAGGTGCCGCCGGTCAGGTTCTTGGCTTCGATGCCGGGCAGCGCGTCGATCACCTTGTCCGGATCGGTCGACTTCACTTTCTCGACTGCCTTGACCCACATTTCGAAGCCGATGACGTGCGCCTCCATCGGATCGTTGGTCACGCGCTTCGGATTCTTGGTGTAGGCCTGCCACGCCTTGATGAACTTGTCGTTCTCGGGCGACTTGATCGACTGGAAGTAATTCCAGGCGGCGAGATGCCCGAGCAGCGGCTTGGTGTCGATGCCGGCGAGTTCTTCCTCGCCGACCGAGAACGCGACCACCGGAATGTCGGTCGCCTTGATGCCCTGGTTACCGAGCTCCTTGTAGAAGGGAACATTGGCGTCGCCGTTGATGGTGGAGACCACGGCGGTCTTCTTGCCGGCCGAGCCGAACTTCTTGATGTCGGCCACGATCGTCTGCCAGTCGGAATGCCCGAACGGCGTGTAGTTGATCATGATATCTTCCTGCTTGACGCCCTTCGACTTCAAGTAGGCTTCGAGAATCTTGTTGGTGGTGCGCGGATAGACGTAGTCGGTGCCGGCCAGCACCCAGCGCTTCACCTTTTCGTCCTTCATCAGGTAGTCGACCGCCGGGATCGCCTGCTGGTTCGGCGCCGCACCGGTGTAGAACACGTTTCGCTCGCTCTCCTCACCCTCGTACTGCACGGGGTAGAACAGGATGTTGTTCAGTTCCTTGAACACAGGAAGCACGGACTTGCGCGACACCGAGGTCCAGCAGCCGAACACGACCGCAACCTTGTCCTTGGTGATCAGTTCGCGCGCCTTCTCCGCAAACAGCGGCCAGTTCGACGCCGGGTCGACCACGACGGCTTCGAGCTTCTTGCCGAGCACGCCGCCCTTCTTGTTCTGCTCGTCGATCAGGAAGAGGATCGTGTCCTTCAGCGTGGTTTCGCTGATGGCCATGGTGCCGGAGAGCGAATGCAGGACGCCGACCTTGATGGTGTCGTCCGCTGCTTTGGCGTTCGAGAACGCAGCCAGACCCAAAACCAGGCCGGCGGTGGCCGCGAGCCAGCGGCGGCGGCTCAGCGTCGCTATATCGTGTGACAATTTTGTAAGCATGAAATGTCATCTCCCTGACGCAGGCGTTAAACGCTGCGAACGGCCCCACGGCCGCCTGCGTTAATGGAATCGCAAGAACCATGCCACCGCCTATAGACGGGATAAGCCTATCAAATCGCTGGGAAATCACCGCGGAACAGGAACCAACGGCGTGTAATCTGCCTAATTTTTGTACCGAAGAAATGTATGCTTTAGCGGCATAAGGTATATTTTTTAGGCAAAATCATCAATTTGGCTAAATTTGTTGCACGAAATTTCGTCGTTTGAAGCAATCGCGGGCGGCTTTGGTCTGGGGCTTACGGCCGCTTTCTTAACCGCATCGGCAATGGCTGTCGGATTTACCTTGAAAGCGCCGTGCGGGTGCTCCATATGACTGGCGTGACCTAGAGAATCATCAGGTCCTTGCGAGCCGCGTGTTCTGATCCCGTTTTGCGGTTTCTGGCTTGCCCCCTTCAGCTAGCAAAACCGACGCCCCAAACACGCGGGTGTCTCTGACACACTCGCGCGCTCCTGGCGGACATCGCCGGGCGCCTGCCTTTTTAATGGAAAGAACCACCCTTTTGACCTCCTTTCAGGATTTCGGCCTTGCCGATCCCATCTCGCGTGCGCTCAAGGAAGAAAATTACCACACGCCCACGCCCATCCAGGCTCAGACCATCCCCATCGCGTTGACCGGCCGTGACGTCGTCGGCATCGCCCAGACCGGCACCGGCAAGACTGCAGCGTTTGCGTTGCCGATCCTGCACCGGATCCTGGAGAACCGGACCCGGCCGCAGCCGAAGAGCTGCCGCGTGCTGGTGCTGTCGCCGACCCGCGAATTGTCGGGCCAGATCCTCGATAGTTTCAACGCCTATGGCCGCCATATCCGGCTGACCTCGGCGCTGGCGATCGGTGGTGTGCCGATGGGCCGCCAGGTCCGCTCGGTCATGCAGGGCATCGAGGTGATGGTAGCGACGCCGGGCCGCCTGCTCGACCTCGTCCAGAGCAACGGGCTCAAGCTGAACCAGGTCGAGTTCCTGGTGCTCGACGAAGCCGACCGCATGCTCGACATGGGCTTCATCAACGATATCCGCAAAGTCGTTGCCAAGCTGCCGATCAAGCGGCAGACGCTGTTCTTCTCGGCCACGATGCCGAAGGATATCGCGGAACTCGCCGAATCCATGCTGCGCGACCCTGCGCGGGTGGCGGTGACGCCGGTGGCTTCCACCGTCGAACGCATCACCCAGCGCATCCTCCAGGTCGATTTCGCGGCCAAGCCGGCCATTCTCGCCCAGCTCCTCAAGCAAGAGCCGGTCGACCGCGCGCTGATCTTTACCCGCACCAAGCATGGCGCGGACAAGGTGGTGAAGGGCCTCGCCAAGGTCGGCATCAGGGCCGACGCCATTCACGGCAACAAGTCGCAGAACAACCGCGAGCGCGCGCTGGCGGCGTTTCGCAGCGGCGAGATCCGCACCCTCGTCGCCACCGACATTGCCGCCCGGGGCATCGACGTCGATGGCATCAGCCATGTGGTGAATTACGATCTGCCCAATGTTCCCGAAACCTACGTCCACCGCATCGGCCGCACCGCGCGTGCCGGCGCCGAGGGCGTGGCGATCTCGCTGATCGCGGGCGCCGAGGAAATGGGCTATCTGCGCGATATCGAGCGGCTGATTCGCATCGCGCTGCCGCGAGAAGACCGCCGCACGCCCGGCAGCCGCGACGCCGCTCCGGCGCCCGCCCAACACCGGGGTGGACGCTCGGCGCCACGCGCCCACACCGTGAGGTCCAATGACGCGGGCCAGCCTTCAAAAGGCCCTCGCCGACGCCGCCGCGGTGGTGGTAATAATGCGCCGCCGCAGCCGAACCGGCACGAAGGGCCGCGTCCGGCGCAGCAGGGCGGCAAGAGCCAGGCCGGCCACAGCGAAGGCATTCAAGGCGTCGCCTTCTTGCATCGCGAGAGCCGTCCGAATAATCAATCGAACCGCAGCCACCGACCGCAGCGCTAGCCTCGATCGACCTGGAGACCACCATGGCTAAAGAAGAGCTGATCCAGTTCGAAGGACTGGTGACCGAAATCCTTCCCGACGCGCGCTACCGCGTGCAGCTCGACGCCGGACACGAGATCGTTGCCTATACCGCAGGCAAGATGAAGAAGAACCGGATCAAGACGCTGGCAGGCGATCGCGTGACGATCGAAATGTCGCCGTACGATCTGGAGAAGGGTCGCCTGATCTTCCGACACAAGGATGAGCGCCCTTCGACGGGCGCCCCGCGTGGTGCGCCGCCGCGCGGCGGCCAGTTCCGCCGCCGGTAAACGCATCGTAAACGCCTTCGAAATTGCGCGCGACGCGGCCCCGTCGCGCGCAAGCGCGGGTGGCTGGCCGGCCGAATCAAAAAATCGCACGTCAGGATTGTTTTGGACCCTACTATCGAATAATATTAAGTATCGATTTTCGGCCGGACGACATTAGCTATCCACCGGTACAGCCGGTTTAGACGCTGACGACCCTTCCAAAAATTCGATCTCACCAGCCCATCGAAGGGTGGGCTACGACTTGTATATCTGAGAAGGGACTACCCCCGTGAGCATGGGAACCGTGAAGTGGTTTAACGCAACCAAGGGCTATGGCTTCATCCAGCCGGATGACGGCGGCAATGACGTGTTCGTGCACATCAGCGCTGTCGAGCGTGCCGGCCTCGGAACGTTGCGTGAAGGCCAGAAGATCTCCTACGAAATCGTGGCAGATCGCCGTTCTGGCAAATCTTCGGCCGACAATCTGCGCGCCGCCGGATAAGGGATTTCCTCCGGCCTAGGCCGCGAAATCCAATTCGAAAGATAGAAAGGCCGCGCTGGTGCGCGGCCTTTTTTATTTGGTCGGTGCGGGCGATCTGGCTATCGACGAAGAATGCGCAGGCGTTGCGCCTTCACGGAGCCCACGTAGTAAAGAGATCGTAACCGACCGCTCCTGAAATCGCTAACATCCGAGATCAGTCTCTTTTTTGGTAATCGAATTAAGGGGCACTTAGGGAGGCTAGGGCTACGATCGCGCGCTTTTGGATAGCCAGGGGGCGCTCTCGTGCCATTTCGTCTTCAGCAGTTTCTTTCCCGTTTCCGCCGCGATCGACGCGGCAATGTCGCGATAATTTTCACGATCGCGGCGATCCCCCTGGTATCGGCCATTGGTTCTGCGGTGGATTACTCGCTCGCGACCCGAATGAAGGCAAAACTGCAAACCGCGGCAGACTCCGCGAGCATTGCCGCGCTTTCGCAGAAATCGCCTGGCTTTCTCGCGGCCTCGGTAATGTCAGGCAACGGCTCGGTCGCCGCCGGCATTACCGATGCCAACAATGTCTTTGACGCCAACATGAACGGGATCACCGGCTACCAAAACCTGGTTCGCACCAGCACCGTTACGAAGACCGGAATCAAGCTGGCTGCCAGCGTCACGTTCACTGCCGATGTACCGGTAACCTTCCTGAAAGTGATCGGGTTTCAGAAACTGACGGTAACAGGCGTTTCAAGCTCGGCCGCCACGCTGCCGCCGTATCTCGATTTTTATCTGACGCTGGACGTCTCGGGGTCGATGGGCCTGCCGTCGACGGGCGCCGAGCAGACGCGGCTTTCCCAAGTCAACCCGGATAACTATCGCCAATATCCCACCGGCTGCACCTTCGCCTGCCATTTTACGCCGAAAAACAGCGCCTGCACTGATACCGGGACCCAGGCATATCCAACGAACGGCGCTTGTCTGGGCTATGCGATCTCACGCGTCAGCCAGACCGGATACAAAGGTCTTCTCTCGAACACGACAGTCAATTCGACTTATCCTGCGGGTAAGAAACTCCCAGATACGATGGTGCCCGGTCTGCCCGATTCGCTGTATGCGGCCTTGACGCCGGTTTCATCCTGCGACACCGACGGCACCAACGCATGCATCCAGTTGCGCGCCGACGCTGTCGGCTACGCCGTGAACGAATTGTTCAAGACCGCGAATGCCTCCGCGAAGGTTGCCAACCAGTTCCGGATCGGTCTCTACCCGTTCATTCGGTATCTCTACGCCTATTTTCCTCTGACCAGCAGCATCAACGGCTCTCCCACCAATTCCTCAACCATCAACTACGCCGCCGCAAACCTTGCCACGCTGCTTGACACAAATATGAATGCAAACCTTGGCTCCGGCGGCACGCATATCGATACCGCGCTTAATTCGGTCAATAACCTCATCTCCGGCGGCAGCGGCCTCGTCGGCGACGGCAGCACGCCGACCACCCCGCAGCCTTACGTCTTCCTCGTCACCGACGGCGCACAAGACAACCAAGTCAAGGGCGTTCCCAACGGCAGCTGGTCCGGCAGCAACCACGCCACCGTGCTAAGCGACCCCGTTAACAGCTACCCCAACGCCTGCAAGACGCTCAAGGACCGCAACATCATCGTTTCCGTGCTCTATATTCCCTATGAACCGATCTCTCCCGTGAACACGACCTTTGCTGGCAATGAAGACACCTATGCCAACAACAACATCCCGAAAATTGCGCCCAGTCTTCAAGCCTGCGCGTCACCTGGCTTCTTCTACACAGCGAACACGCCAACTGATATCACAGCGGCGCTGAACGCCATGTTCAACCACGCGCTGCAAACCGCACATATTACGCAATGACCTGACAGAAAGCGCCGGCCATCTGCCCCAACGGGGCTGTCGGCGTGGGTCTTCAAAATCGGCAAAGACCGCGGATGGCCACGGGGCCAGCGTTTTTCGTCGCGTCCTATCCCCAAGATGGCAAGGCGCCCAGAAGGACCACGATGCGATCGGTTGTCCGTTCGATGGCCAGCCAGCCCAGGCAGGCGGTAGATCGAGGAAAGCCGGATTCTGGCGCGCGCATTGGATCCTGATCCGATCAAATTGAATCGGGTCAGGATCTAAAATCTCTGTCTGAGCATGACCTCCGGGCAAACGCTTCGGGTTTGTCCCGAGGAAACCCGGCTTCCGCTTTTCCGAATGATGCGCTGGCAGCTCAAGCCACGATGCGTTGGGCAGAGGCGGCTTGTGTCGGAGAGTTGGACGTATCCCGCACTAAAAAATGGAGTGCTGCTGTACGCGAGCCGCTTTCCGATGCAGGGGATCAAGCCCGCCCTTAGCGAAGCCTGAACCAAGGCAACCCCACGAAGACGGCGCCGATCCTTCCTTCAAGAGGAGGTCGCAGTGAACGCTAACGAGTTGCGAAGGTTGTTCGGAACTGCTGCCGTCACAGTGTCGGACAAGCCGGGAGGCTACTTCCCGAAGGGGGTGTTGGATATATAACGCAGAGCACCGTGCGCGGACGCGTGAAGGCTGCATCGTTAAAGGTTAGACCAGTCTTCGCCAGCACATAACCGACGGCCGGCGTATACTTGTAGCTGACCTCGCTCCAGATCACGTATGTCCCCTTGGCCGCGACGAGAGTTGTAGGCAACACCACAACGTCACCCTGATTATGAGGCGGCGTCGACGCGATCGAAACATTGCCTGCTGTATCGATCGCCAACCCCTTGCTCCACTGAACCCGAGCGGCCCCCGATGCGCTATCGATGTAAACCTCCGTGATCGAGGATATCAACGGCGAACCCGGGTAAGGTGTCATGATCGCCTTTGCCGTTTCACCGAAACTGAGGAGATCGGCATTCGCCACGCTCGCCATCTGAGACGTCAGGTCGGAAAGCGTTCGCGCCACCAGGGTGGCCTTGCGATCCACGGCAACGGCGGACGAAATCTCGACCACTCCGAAGAACATCACCGCCATGATCGGAAAGACCATGGCAAACTCGACAGCCGCGAGACCGCTGCGATCATCCATCAGGCTGCGCACTCGAAACGACATTTTCTGCAACGGGGATACCATCATCTATCACGGCTCTACATGAAAAGCGGCGGTCGCAGCGAGCAGCCGCTGGCTGCCATTGAGATTTGCAATGTTGAAGCCGAACCGCGTCACGAACAGCGGCCATTGATAAAAGGCGCGAATGACGACGGTGTTGGGAGAGCCGGCTGGCGGCAGAGAATATGAGAAAGGTCCAGTCAGGCTTCCACCGGAGATCGGATCGGTGATCGTGATCGCGGTGCCTGGGGTAAAGACCTTCACATCCACGGTAATGTTGCCCAGATTGCCGGAGCAGTTGAACATCACCTTGATGCGATTGCAGAGGTCCGTTTTGAATGCATTTTCGGTCATGCCGCTGTCCTGGGCTTGATGCGTGAGCATCATCCGCGCGCTTTCCGCCGTTCCATGCTCCAGAAGCTGGCCCGCAAAAAATACGATCGCCACCTCGATAATCGCAAACAGCATGCCGAGGAACAACGGCGCAACCAGCGCGAACTCGACGGCGGCCGAACCCCGGCGGTTGCGGCGAAATCGGTACAGTACATTTCTGACAGAGACTGTTGCAGCAGCGGGTGACGACATCGAAAGATCCCCAGACGGCAGCGATTATCCGCCTGCAAGAACTACCGCAAAGTGATTGTGGAAGTGTTTCGTCGAATCGAGGTAGAGCGGCCCGGCCCGCTAACCGGGCGTTTACTATCTTCGGAACGGGCCTCGTGCGGGCCGAAATCGATTCGAGGACGGGCTAATGCGGCGGACACGCCGACTGCAGTTTCGGTTCTGATTCGATCAGAACCGGAAGAGCTCAGGTTGCCTATTTGGTCCCTGCGTTGGCGGCTTGACCGCTGAGAGAACCGGCCTGATCAATGGCGGTCCTGAAGTAGCCGTCGCCGTCGCCAAGGGTGACCCGGCGCTGGCAGATCGGCATGCAGCTATAGGATTCGCGCTCGACGCCGCGGTAGACGGTGACGAGCTGATCGGTCGGGCCTTCGACCTGGATCTGACGGTCCACCAACACTTCGCCGTTACGGTCCATGGCGATGAAATTGGTCGCGCCGTAGCCCTTGCCAGTAACGACGACGATGCCGCCGCTTTGCAGCGTGACGTCTGCAATCAGGGGATTTCCGACCACGATGGTAGAGACCTTGGCAGGAAGCTTCACGAGCTTCGCCTGGTCGACGTAGACGGCGATTCGGTCGGGATCGGGCGAGGCCAGGCCGACGGCCGGCCACAGCAGGATTCCTGCAGCGAGAGAACGCAATCCAAAACGCGCGCGTGCGCGAATACGCGGGAACTTGAACGACATACTTTACCCCGGGGCATCAACAAGCCGGCAATGGCGATACGCAGCGGAACCGGCGCCCGACAAAGTGAATCTGACGACAATTCATGAACAAAGGGCAAATAGGCCCCGGCATGCGGCAAGAAATCCGCCATTAGCCCATTTATGTGGGCGCGATCTGCGGGCAAACGCTTCGCGTTTGTCCCGAGAGAAAGCCGGTGCCCAGCTTGCGCTAACGCTGCCCTGCGGGTCCGGACCTGCCCCATTTGCGGAACGGATAGGCCAGTTGCCCGATGATCTCGCGGGGAAACGAGACCTGGTCGTCCACGCCATAATTCTCCGGCAGCGCGCATTTAGGCATCCGGAAGGTCCCGAACAGCAGGTCCCAGAGCGGAAAGGTGCCGGCGAAATTGGTGTCCCCGCCCTCCTCGCGACAGGTGTGGTGCCAGCGATGAAACACCGGCGTTGCAACGACGTATTTGAACGGTCCGAGCGTCCAGTTGAGGTTGGCGTGAACGAACGCCGAATGGAAGATGTTGAACGGCCCGAGCCAGAGCATCACGCCCGGCGAAATGCCGGCCACCAGCAGCGCGACATCGACCCCGATAGTGCCTAACAGCAGATTGACGGGATGAAAGCGCGCCGCCGAGATCCAGTCCACATCCTCCGACGAATGATGAATGGCGTGGTAGTTCCAGAACCCGCCTCCGTGGAACATGCGGTGCAGCCAGTACATCATGAAGTCGGCCGCGACCAGAAACAGGATCGCCTGCAGCCATAAGGGCATCCTCGACATCGGGCCGTGGCCGTTGTCGTAGAAGGCGATCAGCTCGTCGGCGTCGTGAATTCCAAACAGCAAAGCGGCGCCGAGCACCAACAGCCCGATCCGAAACACGCGCGCGAACAGCGGCACCATGAACCAGTAGCAGATGTCGGTGACGAGCTCGCGCTTGCGCCACCACGGCTTGCCGGGATTGCAAGCCCAGAAATGCGAAAGCAGCGAGAACAGCAGCGCCAGCGCGATCGTAACCGGCACCACCTTGGCCAGGGTCTGGCCGAGCATTTCGACGATTTCGGTCGGCAGGTTCATCCGGTCCGCGTACCAGAATCCTGGCCCGCCCGCCAGTTTGCCCGCTGCAAATCGAAGGTGATCCGGGTCAGTTGGCGGTACGAACGTGCAACACCGCGTTCTCGTCGGCATAGGCGCGCCGCCAGCCAGCGAGATTGTCGAGCAGGCCGACTGCCGGGGTGTGCGGCGTCAGCAGCACGGCGTCGATCTCCCAGTTCTTCAGAATGTCGAGAAACTGCTTGACGTCCTTAAGCTGCATCGCGCGGTAGTATGCGATGTCGAACGCTTCGCCGTAGAGCTCGGCGCGCCCGTCGATGAACACTGGGATTTGCCGCCAGATCAGATAACCGCCGAACGGAAGATCGTTGAGAACCCGCTTGGGATTATGCGCCTTCAGTGCATCGACGGCCGCGGAAGGCGACTGGCTTTCCGGCGGTGCTAAAGTGGTGTTGGCCGCTAGCAGCCATGTCCAGCCGCCGAGCAGGACCATAACCGCTGCCATCATCCGCGCCGGAGCGCCGGTGCGGGCGGCCCAGGCCGGCCGCAGCGCGAACTGCGAAGCCACCGGCGCGAGCACCACGATCGGCAGCAACAATGCGAAGATCTCGACGTTCCGGACGTGCGACAGCGCCATGTGCAAAAGACCGAGCACCAGCGCGATCCGCGTCGGCGACAGCTTGACGCCGCCGTACAGCGCGCCGGCGATCAGCGTGAGGATCGCCATCTCGAACGCGCCGAATTTGCTGAAGTCCGCCGGCATCCATTCGTAGATCAGGTGCAGGAGCTCGCCGAGATCGAGAATCTTGCGTGCGGCGAGGATCGATCCCCAGCCGTAAGGTGTAGCGCAGCAGGCCACCAGCGCACTGAAGCCGAACGCTGCCCAGCGTAGCGCCAGCGGTTTTTGCCGCGCGCGCTCGGCATTCCACAGCGCATCGAGCGCGAACGCGCCAACCAGCACCAGGCCAAACACGAATCCGCCGTGCAGGTTCGCCCAAAACGCGATCAACGGCAAAAGCCATGGCGACGGCGCCTCGCCGCGCTCACTCGCCGACATCAGCCCGTGCGCCCACGCAAGCATGATCGGCAGCACCAGCACATGCGGGCGCGCCAGAAAATGCCCCATCGAAAGCACCAGCGCCGCGATCGCTACCGCGACCGCATACGCCGCAGGGACGCGGCGGCCGAGAATATGAGCGAACAACGCGAAGGTCGCGGCGATGCATACCGCGGCAACAACGACTGGCCCGGTCCAGCCCGCCAGATTGTAGCTGACCGCATACAGCACCTGCGCCAGCCAGGACGATGATGTCCACGGCTCTCCCGCCCTGGTGAAGGAATAGATGTCGACGCGCGGTAATGCGTGATGATCGAGGATCCATTGGCCCACGGCGATCTGCCAGTAGGTATCGGAATCGTTCAGGAGCATGCCGCCATTGCTCAACAGCAGCGCGTAGATACCGATCCCGACCCAGAGCCATGCAGGCACCTGCCAGAGGATGGAGGACTTCTCGTTGGACGCAGCTGCAATATTTGTGTTCATGCCGGCAGGCTGCGAACCGTGGGAAAATCTGGCTTACGGCAGCCGGAATATTCCGGACGGGAGGCCCCCGGTTTGGAATACGTGAATGAAGCCGATACCGCTGCGCTCATCTATCAACTGCCGCCCCGCACGTAGAGGACGGCCACATCGTCAGCGTAGACCCGCCGCCAGACGCCGACGTGATCGAGCAGGCTCGCCGCAGGCGCCCCCGGCCGTAGCAGCAACGCATCGATGTCGTGGTCCTTGAGCAGACTGAGAAACCGGCTGACGTCTTTGAGCTCCAGCGCGTTGTAATAGGCCATGGTGAATTTTTCGCCGTACAACTCGGCCCGCCCGTCGATGAATACGGGCATCTGCCGCCAGATCAAGTAGCCGCCGAATGCACGATCGTTGAGAACCCGCCGGAGATTGTGCGCCTTGATTGCTTCGACGGCGGCGGCCGGTGAATCGCTTTTCGGCGGCGAATGCGCCTGGTACGCCGCGACAGCCCAGGTCGAGATGCTGAGCGTGACGGCCAGCACCGCTGCCGAAGCAAGCGTCATCCTGCCCGACCAGGTCGGTTGCAGAGCGAACTGCCGTGACACCGGCGTCAGCACGACGATCGGCAGCAGTAGCGCAAATATCTCCAGATTCCTGCCATGCGAGAGCGCCATATGCAGCAGCCCGAGCACCAGTGCGATCCGCGGCGGCGACAGCGTGACGCCGCGATAAAGCGTCCCCGCGATCAAAGCGAGGATCGTCAGTTCGAATGGACTGATCCTACTGAAATCCGCCGGCGCCCATTCGCTGATGAGACGCAGGAGTTCTCCAAGGTCGAGAATCTTGCGTGAAGCCAGGATCGATTCCCAGCCGTAAGGCGTGAAGCAGCAGGCCAGCAATGCTGCCAACCCGAATGCAACCCAGCGCAGCGCCAGCGGCTTCCGCTGTAACGGCGCAGCGTTCCATACCGCGTCGATCGCGAATGCACCCGCCAGCACCAGACCGAACACGAAACCACCATGCAGGTTGGCCCAAAGCGCAATCAGCGGCAGCAACCAGAATGACGGCGCCTGCCGCCGCTCGCTCGCCGTCATCAAGCCGTGCGCCCACGCAACCGTGACCGGCATCGCCAGCACGTGTGGGCGCGCCAGAAAGTGCGGCGCCGACAGCACCATTGCCGCCAGCGCAACCAGGGCCGCATAGCTTGCGCGCATGCGGCGCTCCAGGATATGCGCCAGCAGCCCGAAAGTCGCTGCGATCGAGCCTGCCGCAACCACGACGGGCCCGGTCCAGCCGGCCAGATTATAGCTCACGGCATAGAGGATTTGCGCAAGCCAGGATGATGAAATCCAGGGCTCGCCAAACTTGCTGAAGGAATAGACATCAACGCGCGGCAGAGCCCCGTGATCGAGAATCCATTGGCCGACGGCGATTTGCCAAAAAGTATCGGAATCGTTCAGAAGCCCGCTGCCATTGACCAGCAAGACCACGTACACGCCGGTGCCAAGCCATGACCAGGCCGGGACCCGGCCAAAGCTGGAGGCTTTCGCCTGGTGAATCGTTGCGACGTCAATGCTCATGACACGTTCCAGCCCGGCGCCCTGGCACGCGATCGGCTCATACCGGACTTCTGTTTCCTGTTGCGATGTGTTGCCTGGTCGCGTTCCGGCAAGCGCTGCATACTCTAGTGACGGAACGGATAGGCCAATTGCCCGCCGATCTCGTTCGGGATCTCTTGATCGTCCACGCCATATGCCACCGGCAGCCGGTTCTCCGGCATGCGGAACGTTCCAAACAGGATGTCCCAAATCGGAAAGGTGCCCGCGAAATTGGTATCGCCGCCCTCTTCCAGCGAGGTGTGATGCCAGCGGTGGAAGACCGGCGTGGCAAGCACATATTTGAATGGCCCTAACGTCCAGTTCAGGTTGGCGTGAACGAACGCGGAATGGAAGGTCGTGAACGGTCCGACCCACAGCATGATGTTGGGGGAAATGCCCGCCATCAGAAGGATGACGTCGACCAGGATCGTTCCGATGAACAGGTTGACGGGGTGAAACCGCGCGGCGGAGATCCACTCGAGATCTTCCGAGGAATGATGAATGGCGTGATATTTCCAAAAATCACCGCTGTGAAACATGCGATGCAGCCAGTACAGCATGAAGTCCGATGCAACGAGGAACAACAGTGCCTGCACCCAGAGCGGAAGCTGTGCCAGCGGTCCATGGCCATTGTCGTAGAATGCGATCAGCTCGTCGACCTCATGAATGTTGAAGACGATGGAGGCGCCGAGCACCAATAGTCCGATGCGGAAGATGCGGGCAAATACCGGCACGAAGAACCAGTAGCAGATGTCGGTGATGAGTTCGCGCTTGCGCCACCAGGGCTTGCCCGGATTGCAGGCCCAGAAATGCGAGAGCACCGTGAACACGAGCGCGAGCGCGAGCGTGACCGGAACGACCTTCGCCATCGTCTGGCCTACGACCTCGATGACTTCCATTGGCAAACCGGACATGACGGCCTCGTTCGATCGGAGAACTCAAGGCGTATCTGCTCGCGCTTAAAGAGCCGTGAATCAAAGGAGCCATCGACACAGCGCGCGACCACGACGATCGCTTTCAAAGCCGTGCTTGCATTTTATCGCTCGCCTTAACGCGGTGTTTACTGTGCCCAAGAACTGCAAGTTCCAAGCATTTTTGCACGGTCGAATTAACTGCGTCGAAATTGTCGCACCCTAGTGTGACGCCATGGTCACGGTGCTGAGAACGCCGGCGAGACCAAACTTAAGTTCGACCAGCCACGTGTGTACACAGGAGTTATCATGAAGAATCTCGTTTCGCGTTTCGTGAAGGATGAGTCCGGCGCCACCGCCATCGAATACGGCCTGATTGCCGCCGGCATCGCGGTCGCGATCATCGGCGTCGTCAATGGTCTCGGCACCAAGATTTCGAGCAACTTCAATACGATCTCGTCCTCGCTGAAGTAAGCGACGGCTGCGAGCTAGCTTTAAAGGCCCCGGCTTGCCGGGGCCTTTATCGTTTCCGCAAAGCCGCACGGCGAAACCATAAGCCGCCGTCGGATGCGGTTCGAACTGATTTCTGGTGTTTCCCGATTGTTCACTTCTCGTGACTAGGCTCGTTCAGAGCCTCCACCCCAGGTCAACCGCAGCCTCGCGTGAATTCATGATCCTCGACACTGCCCGCCTCCTGATGTTTCCGGCCCTGATGGCGTTTGCAGCCGCGAGCGACCTCTTCACCATGACGATTTCGAACCGGGTGTCGCTGGCGCTGATCGCGGGCTTCGTCGCGCTTGCAGCGCTCGGCGGCATGGGCCTGCACGACATGCTGCTGCATTTCAGCGCCGGCGCAGTCGTCCTGGTGGTGGCCTTTGCCTGCTTCGCGATGGGGTGGGTCGGCGGCGGCGACGCCAAGGTCGCGGCCAGCGTGGCGCTCTGGTTTGGCTTCGACCATCTCCTCAATTATCTGGTCTATGTCTCGCTGCTCGGCGGCGCGCTGACGATCCTGCTGATTCAATTCCGGCAATGGCCGCTGCCCTCTTTCCTCACCGGACAAGCCTGGCTGAACCGGCTGCACGACAAGACGAGCGGAATCCCCTATGGCATCGCGCTCGCCCTCGGCGCGCTGATCGTCTATCCGGAGACCGAATGGATCAAGGCGGTCGACCTCACTCATCTTGCCATGCGCTGATCTATTCGCCGCTAACTTTCCGTTAAGGCAATTTACACACGCCTCATTAACCATGCTTTGACGAATAGCTGGTCAACTCCCATCACCGCGACGGAAGCGTCGCAGCGTAATGTGGAAAGTGAAGCGTATGAATAAGCCACGCATTGTGGTCCTGGCCATCGCGATCGGCGCCGGCGGCATTGCCGCATATCTCGCCAGCGGGTCCGACGACAAGCCTGCCCCGGCCCAGCCGGTCGCGCAGATGCAGACCGTCGATATTCTCGTCGCGAAATCGGATATCGGTCTCGGCCAATCGGTCAAGGCGGACGATCTGCAATGGCAGACCTGGCCGGCCGCGACCGCCAGCAACAATTTCATCAGCCGCGCCAGCAAGGCCGACGCCGTCAAGGAGATCACCGGCTCGATCGCGCGCGCGCCGTTCATCGCGGGCGAGCCGATTCGCGAGCAGAAGCTGGTGAAGGCCGATGGCTCCGGCTTCATGGCGGCGATCCTGCCCGCTGGCTACCGGGCCATTTCCACCGAAATTTCGCCGGAAACCGGCGCCGGCGGCTTCATCCTGCCGAACGACCGCGTCGACGTGATTCTTACCAAGCGCGAGAAAAATCCGGACGGCAAGGGCCCGGATATCCCCAATTCGGAGATCATTCTCACCAATATTCGCGTTCTCGCAATCGACCAAGCACCGAAAGAAAAGGAAGGCGCCAGCTCGCTGGTCGGCAAGACGGTCACCCTCGAGCTGAAGCCCGAGCAGGCCGAGACGCTGGCGCGGTCGCGCCAGAGCGGCACGCTGACGCTGGCGCTGCGCAGCATTGCCGACATTAACGCAGTCGAAAAGCCGGACGAGCAGCAACTCAACAAGCGCGGCGAAAACCTCAACGTCGTCCGTTACGGCGTTGCCAGCCAGCAGACGATGCAGAAGTGACCGAAAGGACGCACGATATGAAGTGCAGGGAAATTCAGCCGATGATGCGAACGTTCATCGTCCGCGCCCTGTCGTTTTCGGCCGTGACTGCTCTCACGCTCAATCCGGCGCTGACGCCGGCGGTGGCGAGCGACTATCGCGCCATGACTCCCGTCGCCGCCGACGGGCAGATGAACGCGCGCTTCGTTTCGCTCGGGATCGGCAAATCCATCGTGATCGACCTGCCGCGCGAGATCAAGGACGTGCTGGTTGCGGATCCGAAGATCGCCAATGCCGTGGTGCGTTCGACCCAGCGCGCCTATGTCATCGGCGCCGCGGTCGGCCAGACCAATATCGTTTTCTTCGATTCGACCGGCGCGCAGATCGCGGCCTACGACATCGCCGTCAAGCGCGACCTTAACGGCGTCCGCGCCGCGCTGAAACAGTCGCTGCCGAATTCGGACATCCAGATCGAAGGCGTCGGTGACGGCGTGCTATTGAGCGGCACCGCGGCAACCCCGATCGAGGCGCAACAAGCCACCGATATCGCCGCCCGCCTGGTGGGCGGCCCGGAAAAGGTCGTCAATTCGATCGCAGTTCGCGGCCGTGACCAGGTGATGTTGAAAGTCACGCTCGCTGAAGTCCAGCGCTCGATCATCAAACAGCTCGGCATCGATCTCAGCGCCAGCATGACCTACGGCACGTCAGTTGTTAAGTTCACCAACAACAACCCGTTCACCGCAAACAGTGCGCCGCTCGTCGCCGGCAACAGCCTCGCCGGGACTTTCGGCACAATGCCATCCGTGCAGGCGACGCTGCGTGCGATGGAAAGCGCCGGCGTGGTGCGGACCCTTGCCGAGCCCAACCTCACAGCCATTTCCGGCGAGTCCGCGACGTTTATCTCCGGCGGCGAATTTCCAATTCCGACCGGCGTGACGTGCCAAACAACAACGTCCGGTAGCATCGGACAATGCGTTCAGACAGTCAGCTTCAAGAAATTCGGCATTTCCCTCAACTTTACGCCGGTCGTGCTGACGGAGGGCCGGATCAGCCTGCGGGTGATGACCGAAGTGTCGGAGGTCTCGACCGAAAACGCTTTAACCGGCGGCCAAGGCGGAACAACCATTCCCTCGATCAAGACCCGTCGCGCCGAGACGACGCTGGAAATTCCCTCCGGCGGCGCGATGGCGATGGCCGGCCTGATCCAGGAACAGACGAAGCAGGCCATCAATGGCTTTCCGGGCCTGGCGCAACTGCCGGTTCTCGGCTCGCTGTTCCGCAGCCGCGATTTCGTCAACAACCAGACCGAACTGATGGTTCTGGTCACGCCCTATGTGGTGCGCGCGGTGGCGCAGAAGGACCTGTCGCGCCCCGATGACGGCTTTGCCAGCGCGTCGGACCCGCAGGCCGACCTGCTCGGCAGCATCAATCGCATCTATGGCGTTCCGGGCCGTGTCGAGAAGGCACGGAATTATCGCGGCACCTACGGCTTTATCACGGACTGAGGCGGGACGATGACAGCACAGAGTACATCCGCAAGACGCGCCGATCGCAAGCGCGCGCTCCGCCTGACCGGAGCGCTGATCGGCCTTTCCGTGGCGCTCGGCGCCTGCAAGCATACCGTTGTCGATCCCGCGACGACGGCCGGCGTGCCCGACGATTACCGCCTGCGCCATCCGATAGCGGTCCAGGAAGCCGATCGCTCGATTGTCGTTTTCGTCGGTCGCGGACGCGGCGGCTTGTCCGCCTCTCAGCGCGCCGACGTCATAGGCTTGGCCCAGGCCTGGCTTCGCGAAGGCACCGGCGCCATCAGCGTCGACGTGCCCGTCAATACACCGAACGCGCGGGCGGCCGAGGATTCATTGCGCGAGATCCGGGCGACCTTTGCCGCTGCCGGCGTGCCGCCGCGCGCGATCAATGTCCGCCAGTATCACCCCGAAGACCCCAGGCATATGGCCGCGATCCGCCTCAACTATCCGAAGATTTCGGCGGTGGCCGGCCCATGTGGGCTATGGCCGGAGGACCTTGGGCCGTCGATCAACAACAAGGGCTATTTCGACAACAAGCAGTATTACAATTTCGGCTGCTCCAATCAGCGCAATCTGGCGGCGATGATCGACAACCCGTCCGACCTTGTGCAGCCCCGTCCCGAAACCCCAGCCTATGCGCCACGCCGCGGCATGGCCTTCGAGAAGTATCGCAAGGGCTCCACCACCGCGACCACCTATCCCGAGAGCGACAAGGCCAAACTCAGCGATACCGGCAAATGATCACTTACTCGCGCCAGAATTCAGAATCGCAGCCGGAAATCACGGCGTCGCCGACCGAGGACCACATCGCACCGGCGCCGCGGGTGTCGGTGCAGGCGTTCTGCGAGACGGTGGAGACCGCGGCCGCGGTGCAGTCGGCGGGCGAAGACCGCCGCCTCGGCAAGGCTCATCTCAAGATCCAGATGGGCGGCATGGCTGCTGCCATCGAGGCCTACCGCTCGGCCCCGACCCCGAACGTCATCATCCTGGAGACCGAGGGCCGCAACGACATTCTCGCCGGTCTCGACCAGCTCGCCACCGTCTGCGACGCCGGAACCCGCGTGATCGTGATCGGGCGGATCAACGACGTCATGCTCTATCGCGAACTGGTCCGCCGTGGCGTCAGCGACTACGTCATCGCTCCGGTCGGCGCCATCGACGTCGTGCGCTCGGTCTGCAACCTGTTCTCGTCGCCGGAAGCCAAGGCCGTCGGTCGCATCATTGCTGTCGTCGGCGCCAAGGGCGGTGTCGGCGCTTCCACCGTCGCCCACAACGTCGCCTGGGCGATCGCGCGCGATCTGGCGCTGGATTCAGTGGTCGCCGACCTCGATCTCGCTTTCGGCACCGCCGGTCTTGACTACAACCAGGACCCGCCGCAGGGCATCGCGGATGCGGTGTTCTCGCCTGACCGGGTCGATACCGCGTTTCTCGATCGCCTGCTGTCGAAATGTACCGACCATCTCAGCCTGCTGGCCGCGCCGGCTACGCTCGACCGGGTCTACGATTTCGGCGCGGAGGCCTTCGATTCGATCTTCGATACGCTTCGTACCACGATGCCCTGCATCGTACTCGACGTTCCCCACCAATGGTCGGGATGGACCAAGCGCGCCTTGATCGCGGCCGACGATATCCTGATCGTCGCCGCCCCCGATCTCGCCAACCTCCGCAACACCAAGAATATCTACGACCTCTTGAAGGCATCCCGGCCGAACGATCGCGCGCCGCTTTATTGCCTGAACCAGGTCGGCATCCCGAAGCGGCCGGAGATCCCCGCCGCCGAGTTCGCCAAGGCGATCGAAAGCCACCCGATCGCCAGCATCCCGTTCGAGCCGCAGATGTTCGGCTCGGCCGCCAACAATGGCCAGATGATTGCGGAAATCTCCGCAACCCATCGCACCACCGAGATGTTCCTGCAGATCGCGCAGCGGCTCACCGGCCGCGGCGAGACCAAGAAGCCGAAGAGTTCGTTGCTGTCGCCTTTGATCGAGAAGTTGCGGGCCAAGAAGTAGACAGCCCGCGTGGAGTGCCATCGTGTTCGGTAAGCGTAGCGGAAATGATAGCGAGATGCGGGTACTCAAGCCCGCCATTCAGGCGCCGGAGCCGGTCTCCAGCGCTGCAGCCGCGCCGCGCGAGATCGCGGCGCCGACGGTGGCTTCGCCGCCGATTGCCCCCGCAAAGCAGCAGCCCGCCCCCACCGTGGAGGCGCGGCGATCCGACAATTACTACCAGGTCAAGGCGACCATCTTCGGCGCCCTGATCGAGGCGATCGACCTTGCCCAGCTCGCCAAGCTTGACGGCGAGTCGGCGCGCGAGGAAATCCGCGACATCGTCAACGAAATCATCGCGATCAAGAACATCGTGATGTCGATCGCCGAGCAGGAAGAGCTGCTCGACGACATCTGCAACGACGTGCTCGGCTACGGCCCGCTCGAGCCGCTGTTGTCGCGCGACGACATCGCCGACATCATGGTCAACGGCGCCGGCACGGTATTTATCGAAGTCGCCGGCAAGATCCAGAAGACCGGCATCCGCTTCCGCGACAACCAGCAGCTCCTCAATATCTGCCAGCGCATCGTCAGCCAGGTTGGCCGGCGCGTCGACGAATCGTCGCCGATCTGCGACGCCCGCCTCGCCGACGGCTCCCGCGTCAACGCGATCGTTCCGCCGCTGGCGATCGATGGGCCTGCACTCACCATTCGTAAGTTCAAGAAGGACAAGCTGACGCTCGAGCAGCTCGTCAAGTTCGGTGCGATTTCGCCGGAGGGCGCGCAGATCCTGCAGATCATCGGCCGCGTCCGCTGCAACGTGCTGATCTCGGGCGGCACCGGTTCCGGCAAGACCACGCTGCTGAACTGCCTGACCCAGTTCATCGAGCATGACGAGCGCGTCATCACCTGCGAAGACGCCGCCGAACTCCAGTTGCAGCAGCCTCACGTGGTGCGGCTGGAAACCCGCCCGCCCAACATCGAAGGCGAAGGCCAGGTCACGATGCGCGAATTGGTCCGCAACTGCCTGCGTATGCGCCCCGAGCGCATCATCGTCGGCGAAGTCCGCGGACCCGAGGCGTTCGACCTCTTGCAGGCCATGAACACCGGCCACGACGGCTCGATGGGAACGCTGCACGCCAACAACCCGCGTGAAGCCCTGTCGCGCTGCGAATCGATGATCACGATGGGTGGCTTCTCGCTACCCTCGCGCACCATCCGCGAGATGATCTGCGCATCGATCGATGTCATCGTGCAAGCCGCGCGCCTGCGCGACGGCTCGCGCCGCATCACCCACATCACCGAGGTGATGGGCATGGAAGGCGATACCATCATTACCCAGGACCTTTTCCTGTACGACATCGTCGGCGAGGACGCGAACGGCAAGATCATCGGGCGGCATCGCTCGACCGGTATCGGACGGCCGCGGTTCTGGGAGCGGGCACGATATTACGGCGAGGAGAAGCGGCTTGCCGCCGCGCTCGATGCCGCCGAAGTCTCCGATAAGGCTTGAGGGTGCAATGACAATGCAGACACTCGCACTGGCCTTCCTCGCCGCGACCGCCATCGGCGGATTGGCATGGGTCTTCATCTACCCGTCGCTGTCGGGCGAGCGGAAGGCCGAGTCCCGCCGCGCCTCGATCGCACGTTCCGACGCTCCGGCGCGCCAGGCCGAGAAAAGCCAGCGTTCGCGTCGCGAGCAGGTCGAGGGATCGCTCAAGGAACTCGACGCCCGGCGGAAGAAGGACAAGTCCGTTCCGCTCTCGTCCCGCCTCGCCCAGGCCGGCCTGGGATCCTGGACGCCTCAGAAATTCTGGATCGTTTCCGGCATCCTCGCAGCAGTGGGCTTCGTGCTCGCATTCATGGTCGGCGGCTCGCTGCTGGGCGCCGCCGTGATGGCTTTCGGCACGGGCCTTGGCCTGCCGCGCTGGCTCTTGAGCTATCTCAAGAAGCGCCGCGAGAAAGCGTTTCTGAAGGCGTTGCCCGACGCCGTCGACGTCATCGTGCGCGGCATCAAGGCCGGTCTGCCGCTGTTCGAATCGATCAAGGTGGTCGCAGCCGACGCACCGGAACCGCTCAAGAGCGAGTTCAGCGCTATCATCGAAACCCAGACCATCGGCATGCCGCTCGGCGACGCCTGCGCGCGGCTGTATGAACGGATGCCGGTGCCTGAGGCGAACTTCTTCGGCATCGTGGTCGCAATCCAGCAGAAGTCCGGCGGTAACCTGTCGGAAGCGCTCGGCAATCTCTCCAAGGTGCTGCGCGATCGCAAGAAGATGGCGGAGAAGATTCAGGCGATGTCGATGGAAGCCAAAGCCTCCGCCGGCATCATCGGCTCATTGCCGCCGGCCGTGATGATCATGGTGTGGATCTCGACGCCCGACTACATCTCGCTGCTTTGGACCACCCAGCTCGGCCAGTTCATGCTGGTATGCTGCGCCGGCTGGATGACCATCGGCGTTCTGGTGATGAAGAAAATGATCAACTTCGACTTTTGACGGTGCGGCCATGATTGAGTTTCTGATCACCAAGATGCACGACGCGCGGTTCATGACCATGCTGCTTGCCGCCGTCGCGGCGAGCGCAACCGCCTATACGCTGATCATGCCGCTGTTCGCCGGCGAAGGCCTTGCCAAGCGCATGAAGGCTGTCGCCAACGAGCGCGAACGGCTCCGGCAGCGCGAGCGCGACCGCCTCAACAAATCCGAGAAGGTGTCGCTGCGCCAGACCCCGAAACAGCTCGTTTCCAAGGTGGTGGAAGACCTCAACCTGACCAAATGGCTGGCGCAGGAAGCCGCGCGTGACAAGCTGATCATGGCCGGCTACCGCGGCAACGCGCCCTACATCACCTTCCTGTTCGCCCGCGCGGTGACGCCGATCGTGCTGTTCCTCGGCGCGGTCCTCTACGTGTTCGTGATCACGCAGATGGACAAGTCGTTGACGGTCAAGCTCGGCATCTGCATCGGCGCCGCCTATCTCGGGCTGCAGGGCCCGATGCTGTTCCTGAAGAACGCCATCAGCAAGCGCCAGCTCTCCATCAAACGCGCCTTTCCCGACGCGCTCGACCTCCTGCTGATCTGCATCGAGTCCGGCATGTCGGTGGAAGTCGCCTTCCGCAAGGTCTCCACCGAGATCGCGTCGCAATCGATCGCGCTGTCGGAGGAATTCGCGCTGACCACGGCGGAATTGTCCTACCTGCAGGACCGCAAGGTGGCCTACGAGAACCTAGCCAAGCGCACCGGCCTCGAGGGCGTGAAATCGGTCTGTCTGGCGCTGATGCAGTCGGAGCGCTACGGCACCCCGCTCGGCCAGAGCCTGCGCGTGATGGCGCAGGAAAACCGCGACATGCGGATGAGCGAGGCCGAGAAGAAGGCGGCGGCGCTACCGCCGAAACTGACCGTGCCGATGATCCTGTTCTTCCTGCCATGCCTGTTCATCGTCATTCTCGGACCGACCTACATCAAGATCCAGGCGTTGCCGTGAGGCGAGCGGCCCGGCCGGCGCTCCCCGGGCGCATGTCCGGTAGTCGTGGGCCCCGGCTCTGCGTCGCGCCACTGCGTGCCGCGCCGCGTCCGGGACACGAGAGCTCTTGAGACCTGGAAACAATCTCCGTTCCCCGGACGCTGCGCAGCGCCAAAAGCGCCTTTACGCGCGTCTTCAACGCGTTATAGCGGTGCGCTGCAGATCCGGGGCCCATGCGGCAGGCCCGGAACTCCGTCCTCATTAGTCGAAAGCTGTAAGCAGTATTCGTTGAGCTGCGGACAGACAATCAGCGCTTTCGCGCGGCGATCACGGCTGCGGCGGGTGACCGCTGTGATGCTCAGTCCGGCTGGTTCAGCGCGGCGACCGGGACGGCCTTGCGGCCGGGGCGCGAATTGTCCTTGTCTTTGCGGCTCAGCATTTCCCGCAAGTAGGCTACGTTGGCGGCCGCCTCGTCGGCGGGCAGATCGCCCTTGGCGATGGTTTCGGCTTCCGCAAATCGGCCCTGCAGGCCGACGACGAGCGCGAGGTTCTGCCGCACCCTTCCGTCGGCACGCGGATTGGAATAGGCGCGCCGCAGCGTTTCCTCGGCCTGCGGCAATTCCCGCGTCAGCATGTAGGAGAGGCCGAGATTGGACAGCACCGACGGCTCTTCCGGCACGATCTTCAGCGCGCTGGCGTAATAGCGGCGAGCCTCTTCGTGCTTGCCCATCTTGTCGAGCGTGGTGCCCTGCACCGAAAGAATGCGCCAGTCGGGATTGGCGGGCGAATGCGCGCGGCTCAGCACGTCGAATGCAGCCTGCGAATTGCCGTTGTCGGCGAGCGCGCGGCCGTAAGCGGCGAGCAGCGTTTTGTTGCCGGGATGGGCGATGGTGGCCTGTTCGAGCACGGCGGCGGCCTGGGTCCACTGGCCCGTGGCGCGGAGCGCCTGGCCGTAACCCAGCGCCGCCTCGGCATCTTTGGGATTGGCGCGATAGCGCTCGCCGTAAACCTCGGCCGCGCGACGCGGATCGTCGGGAACGGCCTGTGCCTTGGGTGACGATGAGCTCAGCGACCCTGTTATGTCGGACATGGTTTGGCAGCCGCCGAGGCCCGCGGCCAAAACCGCGGTTACCGCGGCTGAGGTCAGGAACCGGGCAAAAGACCCGGCGTGGCTGGACGGTCGACGCATGGCACTTCAACTCACGGGAATGGCGGACAAATAGAGCCGTACGCGTCAGCAATAGACTGTTAACCCTAACGGCCGGTTAATCAGTCGTGCTATGCCGGCCAGACACGCCCATCCCTCGCGAGACAAGCATGCAATTGCCGTTCGAGACCACGCCTGTCGTCCCCGCCATTCCGATTACATTCGCCACCAAAGCGACCTGGAGCACGATCGCCAAAGACCTTCCCGAACCGGCCCGGCAGTTTGCGCTCGCCAATGATTTCACCGGCAAGCCCGGCAAGTGCCTGACGCTGCCCGCGCCCGATGGGCAGATTGCGCACGTCGTGTTCGGGCTGGAAGACGAGAGCGCCAAGTCGCGCGACCTGTTCCGGCCCGGCGCGCTGCCCGGCCTGCTGCCGCCGGGCGTCTATCGCTTCGCCAACGCGCCGCACGACCCGCGTCTTGCGACGCTCGCCTTTGCGCTGGGAAGCTACCGCTTCGGCCGCTACCGCAAAGCCGAAAAGCCCGAGGTCCGGCTGGTGCCGCCCGACGGCGTCGATATCGCCGACATCGCGCGGACGGCGGAAGCGGCGGCGCTGGCACGCGACCTGATCAATACGCCGTCGAACGACATGGGGCCGGAGCAACTAGCGGACACTGCCAAGGCATTGGCGGAGCGTTTCGGCGCCAGTTTCAAGTGCATTATCGGCGATGATCTCGTGAAGCAGAATTTTCCGCTGATCCACGCGGTCGGCATGGCTTCGGCGCGTACCCCGCGCCTGATCGACCTGAGCTGGGGCGATCCTGCCCACCCCAAAGTGACGCTGGTCGGCAAGGGCGTCTGCTTTGATACCGGCGGACTCGACCTAAAGCCGTCGAGCGGCATGCTGATCATGAAAAAGGACATGGGCGGCGCCGCCAACGTACTGGCGCTGGCGCAAATGGTGATGGACGCGAAGCTGAAGGTCCGCCTGCGCGTCCTGATCCCCGCGGTGGAGAACGCAGTGGCCGGCAACGCCTTCCGTCCGCTCGACATCTTCAAGTCGCGCAAGGGACCGACGGTGGAGATCGGCAACACCGACGCCGAAGGACGGCTGGTATTGGCGGATGCGCTGGCCTTGGCGGACGAAGAGAAGCCGGAGCTCCTGGTTGACCTCGGCACCCTGACGGGCGCGGCGCGGGTGGCGTTAGGGCCGGATTTACCGCCCTTTTATACCCATGATGAGATGCTCGCCGAAAGCGTCGCAGCGCATGCGAAACGGGAGAACGATCCGTTGTGGCGAATGCCGCTGTGGCCGCCCTATGATTCGTGGCTGGATTCGAAAGTCGCCGACATTAACAACGCGCCAAGCGGCACCTTTGCCGGCTCGATCACCTGCGCCTTGTTCCTGCAGCGCTTCGTCACCGACGCCAAGAGCTGGCTGCATGTCGATATCTACGGCTGGACGCCGTCCGCAAAACCCGCGCGTCCCGAAGGCGGCGAATGCCAGGCCGCACGAGCGATCTACAAACTGTTGAGCGAACGCTATGCATGATCTGCGCCTGACGCCGGCACGGCCCGAAATCGCCGCGAAATATCTCGAAGGCAAGGTGAAGGCCGCGCGTTTTGTCGACGGCGAGGAGTTTTGCGTGCGCGAGGCTATCGCGCCGCTGTGGGAGCGACCTGCTGCGGGCGCCATGATGCTGACGCAGGCGCTTAAGGGCGAACGCGTCACGATCTACGACCGCAACGGCGAGGGGTTTGCGTGGGGCCAACTCGCGAGCGACGGCTATGTCGGGTGGATTCCGGATGCCGCGCTTGCAAAACCCGTGGCCACACCGACGTACAAGGTCACGGCCCTGCGGACGTTCGCGTTTCCGGGCCCCTCGATCAAGCTGCCGCCGATCGAAACGCTGACGACGGGAGCCAGGGTGGATGTCATACGCGACGATGGCGCGTTCGCCATCACAGGCGAAGGCTGGTATCTGCCGCGCCACCATGTCGGCAGCCTCGACGTGGTGGAAAAGGATTTCGTCGCGGTCGCCGAACGCTTCATCGGCACGCCCTATCTATGGGGCGGCAAAAGCTCACTAGGTATCGATTGCTCCGGCCTCGTCCAGGTCTCGCTCGACGCCGCCGGCATCGGCTGCCCGCGCGACAGCGACATGCAGCAGGTAGGCCTCGGGCGGACGTTGAGTTCTGACGAGATGACGAAGCTGCATCGCGGCGATTTGATCTTCTGGAACGGACACGTTGCGATCGTTCGTGATGCCGCAACCATCGTGCATGCCAATGCGCATTTTATGGCGACGGTGGTGGAGAACACGCAGGAGGCGATCGCGCGGATCAAAGCCGCCGGAAGTGAGGTGAGGGCTATTAAACGACTCTAGTCTAGAAACCACCGGCGAGGCCTCATCCTTGATGCCTGCTGCGCAGGCTCCTCAGGGATGAGGGGAGATATTGGATCCTCATGATGAGGAGGCGCGAAGCGCCGTCTCGAGCCACGAGGCCGAGATGCCGACAAGAGCGCTACGTAGCGGCCGCGTCGCCCGGCACAGCCTCGATCCGGAACGCCGCGGCGAACAGCGCGCGGGTGTAGTCGCTCTTCGGGTTCTTGAAGAGCTCCGCGGCGGGCCCCTCCTCCACTACCTTGCCGTGACGCATCACGATCAGATGGCTCGCCAGCGAGGCCACGACGCGCAGATCGTGTGAGATGAACATATAGGTCAGGTCCCGCTTGCGCTGCAGCTCGCGCAGGAGGTCGACCATCTGCGCCTGGAACAGCATGTCGAGCGCGCTGGTCGGCTCGTCCAGCACGACGAAGTTCGGCTCCAGCACCACCGCGCGCGCGATCGAAATACGCTGGCGCTGGCCGCCGGAAAATTCGTGCGGATAGCGGAATCGCGTCGCCGGATCGAGACCGACATCTGTGAGCGCCTTGACGACGCGCGCCTCACGCTCTTCATGCGACAGCGACTTCTGGTGCACGCTCAGGCCTTCGGCGACGATATCGCCGACCGACATGCGCGGGCTGAGCGCGCCGAACGGATCTTGAAACACGATCTGCATGTCGCGGCGGAACGGCAGCATGGCCTTGAAACGCAGGCCCTGAATGTTGTTGCCGAGGAATACGATCGGGCCGTCGGAGGAAATCAGCCGCAGCAGCGCGAGACCCAGCGTGGTCTTGCCCGAGCCGGACTCGCCGACGACGCCGAGCGTCTCGCCCTTGCGGACCGCGACGCTGACGCCATCCACGGCCTTGATGTGGCCGACGGTCGAGCGCAACAGCCCGCGCTTGATCGGAAACCAGACCTTGAGATTGTCGGCCGACATCACCACCGGCTCGTTGGGCCGCGGCGGCGCCGGATCTGGCTTGGGTTCGGCCGCGAGCAACGCGCGGGTGTAGGCATGCTTCGGCGCCGTAAAAACCTGCTCGACCGGGCCCTGTTCGACGATCTTGCCCGAGTTCATCACGCAGACGACGTCGGCGATGCGACGGACGATGCCGAGATCGTGGGTGATGAACAGCATGCTCATGCCGAGCCGGGACCTGATCTCGGCGAGCAGGGCCAAAATTTGGGCCTGCACGGTGACATCGAGCGCGGTGGTCGGCTCGTCCGCGATCAAGAGGTCCGGCTCGTTGGCGAGCGCCATCGCGATCATGACGCGCTGGCGCTGGCCGCCGGATAGTTGGTGCGGATAGCTCTTCAGCCGGGTTTCGGGATCGGGAATGCCGACCTGCGCCAAGAGCTCCAGCGTGCGCGCCCGCGCCATCTGCCCACTGATGCCGTTGTGCAGGGAGAGAATCTCGCCGATCTGCGCCTCGATCGTATGCAGCGGATTGAGCGAGGTCATCGGCTCCTGGAAGATAATGGAGATGTCGTTGCCGCGGATCTCGCGCATCTCGCTTTCCGACGCGCGCAAAAGATCACTGCCGCGGAAGCGGATATGGCCTGAGGGATGCGAAGCGCTCGGATACGGCAGCAGTCTCAGGATCGACAATGCGCTGACGGATTTTCCGGAGCCGGACTCACCGACCAGCGCCACGCATTCGCCGCGCTTGATGGAAAACGAGACACGATCGACCGCGAGCGTATCGCCGAATGCCACCGAGAGGTCACGGACATCGAGCAGAGGCTGGTTGATGGCATCCATGCGCGAGCCTCCCTTATCGGAACGTCTTGCGCGGGTCGAAGGCGTCGCGCGCGGCTTCGCCGATGAAGATCAGCAGCGACAGCATGATCGCGACCGAGAAGAAACCGGTGAAACCGAGCCACGGCGCCTGCACATTGGCCTTGCCCTGCGAGAGCAATTCGCCGAGCGACGGCGAACCGGGCGGCAAGCCGAAGCCGAGGAAGTCAAGCGCCGTCAGCGTCATCACCGAGGATGACACGATGAACGGCAGGAACGTCATGGTCGCCACCATCGCATTCGGCAGCAGATGGCGGAACATGATGACGGCGTTGGAGACGCCGAGCGCCCGCGCCGCTTGGATGTACTCAAAATTGCGCCCGCGCAGGAATTCGGCGCGCACGAGTCCCACGAGCGACACCCAGGAGAACAGCAGGAGAATACCGAGCAGGATGAAGAAGCCCGGCGGCAACACCGCCGATATGATCAGGAGCAGATAGAGCGAGGGGATCGCGGTCCAGACTTCGATCAATCGTTGGAAGGTGAGGTCGATCCAGCCGCCGAAATAACCCTGAACGCCACCGGCGGCGATGCCGATTATCGAAGAGAGGATAGTGAGCGTCAGCCCGAACAGCACTGAAATACGGAAACCGTAGATCAGGCGCGCGACCACGTCGCGGCTCTGGTCGTCGGTGCCGAGCCAGTTGTATTCAAGGTCGCGGCAGCTCTTCAGCCCCTTTTTCTGCACCACCTCCTTGCACTGCTCTTCCGTCAGCATCCAGGTCGGCTTCGAGGGCGCCGGCGTCGGCAGGTCGAGATTGTGGGTGTCGTAGGAGTAGCGGATCGGCGGCCAGATGACAGTGCCGCCCTTCTCCGCAATCTGCTTCTGCAGATAGGGATCGCGATAATCCGCGGTAGTTTCGAAATCGCCGCCGAAGGTGGTCTCGGAGTAGTTGAAGAGAACCGGCCAATAGAGGCGGCCGTCATATTTGACGAGGAGCGGCTTGTCGTTGGCGATGAAGTTGGCAAACAGCGAGATCGTGAACAGGACGAGGAAGATCCAGAACGACCAATAGCCCCTGCGGTTGGCCTTGAAATTCTGCCAGCGGCGGCGGTTCAGCGGCGACGGCGTAAAGGCATGGCTTGTGGCGGGAACGACTTCGCCGAGCGGCGACTGCGTTGTGGTCTCGACCGGCTGGCGCGCGGTGATCGTCATCAGACCTCCCGCGCCTCGAAGTCGATCCGCGGATCGATCCACATATAGGTGAGGTCCGAGATCAGGTTGATCACGAGGCCGACCAGCGAAAAGATAAACAGGGTACCGAACACCACGGGATAGTCGCGGTTCAACACGCTCTCGAAACCGAGCAGGCCGAGGCCGTCAAGCGAAAAGATGGTCTCGATCAACAGCGAGCCGGAGAAGAAGGCGTGAATGAACGCGCTCGGAAAGCCTGCGATCACGATCAGCATCGCGTTGCGGAAAATGTGGCCGTAGAGCACCTGGCGCTCGCTGCAGCCTTTGGCGCGCGCGGTCATCACATACTGCTTGCGGATTTCGTCGAGGAACGAATTCTTGGTCAGCAGCGTCATGGTGGCGAAGGCGCCGAGCGCCATCGACACCAGCGGCAGCGTGATATGCCAGAAATAGTCGATGATCTTCCAGTACCAGGGGAACTGCGCCCAGCCGTCCGAGGTAAGCCCGCGCAGCGGGAAAATGTTGAGGAACGAGCCGCCGGCAAGCAGGATGATCAACAGGATAGCGAACAAAAATCCCGGAATCGCAAAGCCGATGATGATCATCGCCGACGTCCAGGTATCGAACTTCGACCCGTCGGCGACCGCCTTGCGGATGCCGAGCGGGATCGAGATCAGATAGGTGAGCAGCGTCATCCAGATGCCGAGCGACATCGAAACCGGCAGCTTCTCCTTGATCAACTGGATCACGCTGACGTCGCGGAAATAGCTCTTGCCGAAATCGAACCGCGAGAAATTCCACACCATGAGCGCGAATCGCTCCGGCGCCGGCTTGTCGAAGCCGAATTGCGCTTCCAGCTTCTTGATGAAGTCGGGATCCAATCCCTGGGCGCCGCGGTATTTCGAACTGACGGCATCGGCCGACGCGCCGACCTGACCGCGCGGGCCGAGATCGCTGCCGCCGCCGGAAATCCTTGAAGTGCCGCCGGTGTCGGCGCCGGAGAGCTGCGCCAGCACGCGCTCGACTGGTCCGCCCGGCGCGAACTGCACGACCACGAACGAGACGAACAGGATCCCGAGCAGCGTCGGGAACATCAGCAAAATTCGGCGGGCGATATAGCCGGTCATGAATTACTTCGCCTGCTCCAGCTTCGCGGCCTTGGAGGCTTCATACCACCAGTTCTCCGGCGCGCCGGTGCCTTGCGCGTAGCGCGCCGGCTTGGGCGGATGCGCGAACACGTCCCAATAGGCGATCGGGTGGTTGGTGCGATACCATTGCGGCACCCAGTAGCGGCCGGCGCGGAACACGCGATCGAGCGCACGGCACGCGATCGTCAATTCGGCGCGCGTCTCGGCGCCGATGGCCTTGTCGACCAGCGCGTCGATCGCCGGGCTGGCCACACCAGCCAGATTGTACGATCCCTTCGTAGCAGCCGCGTGCGACGTAAAGTACGGCCGCAGGCTGTCGCCGGGTGTCGGCGACATGCTCAGGCGCATCGTCGTCATATCGAAATCAAAGGCTTCGACCCGGGCGCGGTATTGAACGGCGTCGATTAATCGAATGCTGGCGTCGATGCCGAGTTGGCCGAGATTCTTGATGAAGGTCGCGTGATGCGGCTGGAACGACGGCTCGTCGAGCAGAAATTCGACGGTAAAAATCTCGCCGTTCGGCAACAGCCGCTTGCCGTCCTTGACGGGGAGTCTTGCTTCCTGCAGCAAATGCTGCGCCTTGCGCAGCAGTGTTCGGTCCTGACCCGATCCGTCCGACACCGGCGGCACGAACGGCTCGCCGAACACCTCGTCCGGCACCTGCCCGCGGAACGGCTCGAGCAGCTTCAGCTCTTCCGGAGAGGGCCGCCCGGTCGCCACCATGTCCGAATTCTGGAACGGCGAAACCGTGCGCGCATAGGCGCCGTACATCACGGTCTTGTTGGTCCATTCGAAGTCGAACGCATGGATGATCGCTTCGCGCACCTTCGGGTCTTTGAGCTTGTCGCGGCGGGTATTGAAGAACCAGCCCTGCCCGCCGGACGGCAGTTCATCCGGCAGGGTCTCGCGCTTGACGCGGCCGTCCTTGATCGCCGGAAAGTCGTAACGCGTCGCCCAGATCCGCGCGGTGAATTCTTCGCGGTACAGATAGTTCTTGCCGGTAAAGCCCTCGAACGCCACGTCGCGGTCGCGATAGAACTCGTAACGCACGGTGTCGAAATTGTAGCTGCCGCGATTGACGGGAAGATCGGCCGCCCACCAATCCTTGACCCGGTCAAACTCGACGTAGCGGTTGATCTCGTACTTACCCACCTTGTACGGCCCCGAACCGAGCGGGATCTCGGTGGTCGATTCGTCGAACGGACGCGTCGCATAATACGCCTTGGAGAAGATCGGCAGGCTCGCGACATAGAGAGGCACATCGCGCGCGCGGTTCGGCGCGAAGGTCACGGCCACCGTCGCATCGTCCAGCGCCTCGGCTTTCACGAAGTCGCGCAACTGAACCACGATCAGCGGGTGCCCTTTTTCCTTCAAGATGTTGAACGAGAAGCCGACATCGTGTGCGGTCAGTTTCGAGCCGTCGTGAAAACGCGCCTCGGGCCGCATCGTGAAGCGGTAGGTGAGCTTGTCGGACGAGATCCACACCGACTTTGCGGCAAGGCCGTACATCGCGTCGGGCTCGTCGTTGGCGCGCGCCATCAGCGAATCAAAGCTCAGCTCCATACCCTTGGCGCCTTCACCCTTGAGGATGAAGGCATTGAACGAATTGAACGTGTGGAAGGACTGATTGTAGGCGCGGACCGACGGGATCGTGGAAAACAATCCGCCCTTCGGCGCCGCCGGATTGACGTATTCGAAATGCTTGAAGTCGGCGGGGTATTTCAGATCGCCGAACACCGACATGCCGTGCATCTCGGTGCCGCCATTGTCGGCGGCGGCGGAACGAAATCGGCCCGCGCTCAGCGCACCGATGCCGAGACCGAGTACGTGTCGGCGATTGAGTAGCGCCATGCGCGATTCCTTCAACTGCGCTTGCCGATCTTGGCGGCCTTGTCGGCATCATACCACCACACCGTCGGGAATCCCGACACGCCGTATTTGGGCAGGGGATCGGGGTGGCTGAAACGATCCCAGCGGGCGTAGCGCTGGAATCCGTAGTTGAAGTGCGGAACGCAGTAGAAGTTCCAGAGCAGGACCCGGTCCATTGCCTTGCAGGCGGCCGTCTGCTCGGCGCGGGTCTTGGCAAAGATGATGCGCTCGATCAGGGCGTCGACCGCGGGATTCTTGATGCCGCCGAGATTACGCGACCCGGGCTTCTCCGCCGCCTTCGAGCCGAACCAGTCGCGCTGTTCATTGCCGGGCGACAGCGACTGCGGCCAGACCACCGTCGTCATGTCGAAATCATAGTCACGCGTGCGGTTCTGGAACTGCACGTCATCGACCCGGCGAATGCTCACGGTGACGCCGAGCCGTTCCAGCGAAGGCTTGTAGAACAATGATATCCGCTCGTTGCCTTCGTCGGGACAAAGAATCTCGACGCTGACGGGTTGTCCCGCGGGATCGACCAGCTTGCGGTCGCGGACTTCGAAGCCGGCCTCCTTCAGAAGACGCGTCGCCTCGCGCAGATTGCTGCGCACCGCTTCCGGCGTACCACCGACCGGATCCTTGTAGGGCGTAGTGAAGACTTCAGGGGGCACCTTGTCGCGCAAGGGCTCCAGCATTTCCAGTTCGAGACCCTCGGGGAGCCCGGTCGCCATGAAATCGGGAATGCCGTCGAAATAGCTGCTGTTGCGGTGATACTCGCCGGTCGACAGCGTGCGGTTCATCTCCTCGAAGTCGAATGCGTAATTGAAGGCGCGGCGGAGCCGGACATCCCTGAACAGCGGCCGGCGCAGGTTGAAAGCCCAGCCCTGCATCCGTCCCGAACTCAGGACCGGAAACTTCTCCTTGATCACCCGCCCGTCATGGACAGCGGAGAAATCATAGGCCACCGACCATTCTTTGGCGCTGCGCTCGGCGTACCAGTCGAACTGGTCGGCGCGAAAGGCCTGACGACCGACCACATCGTCGCGGAAGAACTCGTAGCGGAGCTCATCGAAATTGTCCTGGCCGATAGTGTTGGGCAGATCCTTGGCCCAATGATCCTTGACCCGCTCGAGCACCAGCGACCGGCCGGCGACGAATTCCTTGATGCGATAGGGGCCCGAGCCCAGCGGCGGCTCCAGCGTGGTCGCCGTCACGTCGCGCTTGCGCCCCTGCGCGTCCGTGCCTTCCCACCAATGTTTCGGCAGAACGTTGAGCTGGCCGATGATCAGCGGAAGCTCGCGATTGCCGGGGCTGTCGAAGGTGAACTTGACGTCGTGGTCGCCGACCTTTTCGGCCTTTACGACATGCTGGTAATAAACGCCTTGCCTGGGATTGTGCTTCTTGAACGCATCGAACGAGAAGACGACGTCTTCCACCGTCACCGGCTTGCCGTCATGCCACCGCGCGATCGAGCGCAGCCGATAGATCGCGTAGGAGAAATCATCGGGATAGGCGACGAGCTCGGCCAGCGTGCCGTAATAGCTGTCGGGCTCGTCCAGCGATGGGTCCATCAGGGATTCATAGATCCGGCCAACACCGCCGGCGACCGATCCCTTAATTCCGGCCACCACGATGTTGAAGCTGTCATAGGTGCCTAGTTCAAACAGGCGTGCGACGCCCCCCTTCGGGGCGTTCGGATTGACGTAATCGAAGCGCTTGAAGTCGGCCGGGTATTTGATGTCGCCGAAAGTCGAGACCGCATGCCGCCATTTCAACCCCTCCGGCGGGGCCTGCTCCTGTGCAAGCGAGGAAATACCGGGGTTAAGCCCAAGCGCTGGAGCCATTGCGGCAGCGGCAGTGCCTTGCAGAAGATGTCGTCGGGTGATCGCCAAATGCGGAAATCCTGTTGCTTATGGGAGCCAGCCAGCACCCAATATAAGGCAAGGGTTCGACCAATTACGTTGCTTTTTCCTCATGATAACAACACCGGAACAATTGCGCTGCGGCGAAACGTCTCGATAACAACACCGCGATCCACATATGCAAACGGCCAGGCAATGCCTGGCCGCGTAAGCTGCAAGTCCATGGCCGGACTGGCGAATATTATTTCGCCGCAGTCGGCATCGGTGCCGGGTGTTCCGAAAGCGAGTTCAAATAGGCGATGACGTCAGCGCGCTCACTGTCCTTCGGGATGCCGGCGAAGCCCATCGCCGTGCCTGGAACGAATGCCTTGGGATTGGTCAGGAACTTGTTCAGATCATCAAACGTCCAGGTCCCACCCTTGCTCTTCATGGCGGCCGAGAAATTGAACCCGCCGTGTCCCTGGCCCTTCGGCTCGTTGACGACGCCGTAGAGGTTCGGGCCGACGCGGTTCGGACCGCCCTTTTCGAAGGTGTGGCAGGCGCCGCACTTCTTGGCGGCAGCGGCACCCTTCTCGACTGAAGCGGTCTGCAACAACTTCTCGATCGGCTCGGACGGCGCTGCGGCTTCCTTGGCTCCGCCGCCATGGGTGTCTTCCTTCACGGCGATCTCGAAGCCCGGCTTTTCCGGTTTCACGGGCGCGAAAATCGCATGAGCGGCAAAGCTCGTCACCAGAACGAGAATGCAGGTGCCGAGGATGGCACCGAGAATCTTGTTAAGTTCGAAGGAGTCCATAACGGATCAGGCTCCAGGCCGGAAAGTTCGACTGAGGCCGGCAAAACGGCCGCGGGTGGGCGTGAGGAATCAGCCTTTCGCGCCGCACCCTCAGCAGGGTTGAGATATCGGTTTGCCCCGGCTCTGGCAACCCGTATAAACGCGCCGACTTTCCACCGATCCCCATTATTCCCGGCCTGTTTTTGCCGGCCGGCTGACCTCGTTCCGGATGACCGAAACCCGCATCTTGGTGCTGATTCCCGCCCGCATGGCGGCGACCCGCCTGCCCGGCAAGCCGCTCCTGGATGTCGGCGGCATGCCGATGATCGTCCACGTGCTGCGGCGGGCTGAGGAGGCAAAAATCGGCCGGGTGGCGGTCGCCACCGACACGCCGGAGATCGCCGTCGCCGTAAAGGCCCATGGCGGCGAGGCGGTCATGACCAGGCCGGAGCACCCCTCCGGCTCGGACCGGATTTACGAGGCGCTGAGAACTCTCGACCCCAACGAGAAAATCGAGGTCGTGGTCAACGTCCAGGGCGATCTTCCGACCATTCCCTCTGAGGATATCCGCGCCGCGCTCGCCCTGCTCGACGATCCCCAGGTCGACATCGGGACCTTGGCTGCCGAGATTCGACGGGATGAAGAGCACACCAACCCGAGCGTGGTGAAGCTGATCGGCTCCCCCGTGGGCGGCCAGCGGCTCCGTGGGCTCTATTTTACCCGCGCCACGGCGCCCTACGGCGACGGGCCGCGCTACCATCATATCGGCCTCTATGCCTATCGGCGGCAGGCGCTGGAGCGGTTCGTCACGCTGCCGCCCTCCGTGCTGGAACAGCGCGAGAAACTCGAGCAGCTCCGCGCGCTGGAAGCCGGCATGCGGATCGACGCCGCCATCGTGAATTCGGTGCCGCTCGGGGTCGATACGCCCGCCGACCTCGAAACCGCCCGCCGCATACTGGCAAAAGCTTGAGCGGCTGCTAAAAGGCCCGCCAGAGAAACGAGACATGACCAAGAAGCTCAAAATTGCATTCCAGGGCGAGCCTGGCGCCAATTCCCACATTGCCATCGTCGAGGCGTATCCGGACGCCGAGCCGATGCCGTGCGCGACCTTCGAGGACGCGCTGTCGGCGATCGCATCGGGCGAGGCCGATCTCGGCATGATCCCGATCGAGAATTCGGTCGCGGGACGCGTCGCCGACATCCATCATTTGCTGCCGGCGTCGGGCCTGTTCATCGTCGGGGAATGGTTTTTGCCGATCCGCCATCAATTGATGGCGCCCAAGGGGACAAAACTTACCGACATCAAGACGGTGGAGAGCCACGTCCACGCGCTCGGCCAATGCCGCCGCATCATCCGCAAGCTCGGTATCAGGCCGATCGTGGCGGCCGATACCGCCGGCAGCGCGCGCGACGTCTCAGAACGCAAGGATAGAAGCGTGGCCGCGATCGCGTCCCGCTTGGCGGCGCAGATCTACGGCCTCGATATCCTGGCCGAGGATGTCGAGGACGAGGCGCACAACACAACGCGCTTCGTGGTGCTGGCGCGTGAGGCCGACTGGGCCAAGCAGGGCTCGGGGCCGCTTGTGACGACTTTTGTTTTCCGGGTGCGCAATTTGCCCGCCGCGCTCTACAAGGCGCTCGGCGGCTTCGCCACCAACGGCGTCAACATGACGAAATTGGAAAGCTACATGGTCGACGGCAATTTCTTTGCGACGCAGTTTTATGCCGATGTCGACGGCCATCCCGACGACCGCGGCCTCGCCTTTGCGCTGGAAGAGCTGAAATTCTTCTCGCGCGAATTCCGCATCGTCGGCGTCTACCCGGCGCATCCGTTCCGCGCGACATTCAGCGAGAAGCAGGATTGAGGTAAGCGCGGGCTCTCTACACGTCGTCCCTGCGAACGCAGGGAACCGTAACGCGTGATCTATCGATGAAGCGCGATGCCGACCTTCACTAAGACAATTGCATTCGGTGGTTATGGGTCCCTGCGTTCGCAGGGACGAAAGTTTTTACGCAGCAGCCTTCTTTCCCAGCCCGAACGCGTCCGCCAGGAGACTATACGACTTCTTCCGCGCGTCGTGATCGTAGACGGCGGTGATGATCATCAGCTCGTCCGGTTGGCTTGCGGTAATCATCGGCTGCAGCTTCGCCATGATGGTCGCGGAGCTGCCGACGAACAGCCGTGAGCGGTTGCGCAGGACCGAGGCGCGCTCGGCGTCCGTATAATCATAGGCCAGCGCTTCCTCGATGCTCGGCAGCGGTAAGTATTGTCCGCGATCCCTGCGCAGGCGGTTGAGGTCCATGGACGAAGCGAGCTTTTCGGCTTCCGCATCGGTTTCGGCAGCGATCGCTGCCACTGCGAGAATGCCGTGCGGCGTTTCGCGCCAGCCGGACGGCTTGAAATGGCTGCGGTAGTTGGTCATCGCCGCGATCGCGTCGTAGGACGCGAAGTGGTGCGCGAACGCGAAGCCCATGCCGACTTGCGCCGCGAGTTCTGAGCTGTAGTCGGAGGAGCCGAGCAGCCAGATCGGCGGCAGCGGCGTATCGTCCGGCATCGCGACCACGTTGTTGTAGGGATGGCCGGCCGGAAAGCCGCGGGTCTCCCACAACACCAGTTCGCTCAGCCGTTCGAGAAAGTCGTCGCCCTCGCGGCGATCGAGCCGGCTGCGCAGCGCGTGCGCGGTGGCGCCATCGGTGCCGGGCGCGCGGCCGAGGCCGAGATCGATGCGGCCCGGAAACAGCGCCTCCAGCATCTTGAAGCGCTCCGCCACTACCAGCGGCGCGTGATTGGGCAGCATCACGCCGCCGGAGCCGACGCGGATGTTCTGCGTCACCGCCGCGATCTGGCCGATCATCAGATCGGGCGCGGGGCTGGCCACCGAAGCCAGATTATGATGCTCGGCGAGCCAGTAGCGGACATAACCGAGGCCATCTACATGGCGCGCCAGATCGATGCTGTTCTGCAGCGCCGCGGCGGGTCTTGTGCCTGTGGTGACGACGGAGAGGTCGAGGACGGAAAGCGGGATCATGGCGCTAAACTAGTGCGGCAATGGGAGGCGACAAAGGCCCGGCCGGCGCAGAGCAGGCCCGCGCTTGTGGGGAAAGGAGGGTCACATCGCCGCGCCGAAGTGGGAAGACATGTGACAAATTCGATCCTATGCACGATTGCCCACCAACCAATACACCCCGATCCGGAGGAATCGTTATAATATATCATTGTTTTTGCTGCACACTTCAGCAAAAGCCAAAGCCCACTCAACCTTCTCTTAAGACCTAAATTTCACATATTTTGCAGATATTGGGCTATTTCCCATCTCCAATGGGCTGTTTGGCCCGCCCTGTTTCGCTTATTTTAGCTCATCGTCGCTACGGCTGACGTCCGCCCATTCTTTCGGAGCTTTGTGAAGTGCCATGACCGAGGTTACGCCCGCCGCTTTCGACGGCCATCGTGCGCTGCATTCGCCGAAGATCTCCTTCGAGTTCTTTCCGCCCAAGACCGAAGAGATGGAGCGGAGCCTGTGGGAGACCATCAACCGCCTGGCGCCGCTGATGCCCAATTTCGTCTCGGTGACCTACGGCGCCGGGGGATCGACCCGCGAGCGGACCCATTCGACCATCGCCCGCATCCTAAAAGAGACCCGCCTGACGCCCGCCGCGCATCTGACCTGCGTCGGCGCGCCAAAGGGCGAGATTGACGACGTGGTGGCGCGCTATCACGAGATCGGCGTCCGCCATATCGTCGCCTTGCGCGGCGATCCCACCACCGGCATCGGCACCGCCTATCACGCCCATCCGGATGGCTATCAGAGTTCGCCCGACCTGATCGCCGGCATCAAGAAGCGCTATCCCGATATCGAAATCTCGGTTTCGGCCTATCCCGAAAAACATCCCGAGAGCCCGACGATCGATGCCGATATCGACACGCTGCAGGCCAAGGTCGACGCCGGCGCGGCGCGGGCCATCACACAGGTGTTCTTCGATAACGATCTCTACTTCCGCTACCTCGACCGCGTCCGCGCCCGCCGCATCGATATCCCCATCGTCCCCGGCATCATGCCGATGCACAATTTCAAGCAGGCGCGCGGGTTTGTGACCCGCGCCGGCACGACCGTGCCGGACTGGCTCGCAGAAAAGTTCGCAGGCCTCGACGACGATGCCGAGACGCGCAAGCTGGTGGCCGCCGCCGTCGCGGCCGGCCAGGTTCACAAGCTCGCCAAGCACGGCGTCGACACCTTTCACTTCTACACCATGAACCGCGCGGACCTCGTGTTCGCGATCAGCCATTTGCTGGGCATTCGCCCCAATGGCGCACAGAAAGCCGCCTGATCCGATGAGTGTTTCGATTCCGAAGGTTTCGCCGAAGCGAACCGCCTTGCTCGCCGCGGCCCGCGAGCGCATTCTGGTGCTCGACGGCGCCATGGGCACCATGATCCAGGGCCTGCAGTTCGACGAAACTGCGTTTCGCGGCGAGCGTTTCAAGGACTTCCATCGCGATGTCAGAGGCAACAACGATCTGTTGATCCTGACGCAGCCGAAGGCGATCGAGGATATCCACGCCGCCTACCTGCGCGCCGGCGCCGACATCGTCGCCACCAATACGTTTTCGTCTACCTCGATCGCACAGGCCGACTATGACATGTCGGACCTCGCCTATGAGCTGAACCGCGACGGTGCAAAACTCGCCCGCGCCGCCGCCGAACGCGTTTCGGCCGAGGACGGCAAGCCGCGCTTCGTGGCCGGCGCACTCGGCCCGACCAACCGCACGGCTTCGATCTCGCCCGACGTTTCCAATCCCGGCTACCGCGCCGTCACTTTCGACGATCTGCGCAAGGCCTATGGCGAGCAGATCAACGGCCTCTTGGACGGCGGCGCCGATCTGCTGCTGGTCGAAACCATTTTCGATACGCTCAATGCCAAGGCGGCGCTCTACGCGATTTCGGAAATCACGGAAGAACGCGGCATCGACGTGCCCGTGATGATCTCCGGCACCATTACCGACAAGTCGGGCCGCCTGCTGTCGGGCCAAATGCCGGAAGCGTTCTGGAATTCGATCCGCCACGCCAAGCCGATCACGGTCGGCTTCAACTGCGCGCTCGGCGCGGAGGACCTGCGCGCCCATATCGCCGACATCGGGCGCGTCGCCGATACGCTGATCTGTGCCTATCCGAATGCCGGCTTGCCCAACGAATTCGGCCAGTATGACGAAACGCCGGAATATATGGCTCGGCTGATTGGCGAGTTCGCAGAGGCGGGCCTCGTCAACGTTGTCGGTGGCTGCTGCGGCACCACGCCGGATCATATCGCGGCGATTGCCGCGGCGGTCGCCCCGCACAAGCCGCGCATCGTCCCGGCGATCGAGCCGCGGTTGCGGCTATCGGGCCTCGAGCCATTCGAACTGACGCCCGCAATTCCGTTCGTCAATGTCGGCGAACGCACCAACGTCACGGGCTCCGCAAGATTCCGCAAGCTGATCACCGCGGGCGATTACACCGCGGCGCTCCAGGTGGCGCGCGACCAGGTCGAGAACGGCGCGCAGATCATCGACGTCAACATGGACGAGGGCTTGCTCGATTCCGAAGCCGCGATGGTGACGTTCCTCAACCTCGTCGCCGCGGAGCCCGACATCGCGCGCGTGCCCGTGATGGTCGACTCCTCGAAGTTCAACGTGATCGAGGCCGGCCTGAAATGCGTTCAGGGCAAGCCGGTCGTGAACTCGATTTCGATGAAGGAAGGCGTGGAGAAGTTCATTCACGAGGCCCGCATCGCGCGCCGCCATGGCGCGGCGGTCGTGGTGATGGCGTTCGACGAAATCGGCCAGGCCGATACGTTCGCGCGCAAGACCGAGATCTGCAAGCGCGCCTACGACATCCTGGTCAACGAGGTCGGCTTTCCCCCTGAGGACATCATTTTCGACCCCAATATCTTTGCGATCGCTACCGGGCTGGAAGAGCATAATAATTACGGCGTCGATTTCATCGAGGCGACACGCTGGATCCGCCAGAACCTGCCGGGCGCGCATATTTCCGGCGGCGTCTCCAATCTGTCGTTTTCGTTCCGCGGCAACGAGCCGGTGCGCGAGGCGATGCACTCGGTGTTCCTCTACCATGCCATCCATGCCGGCATGGATATGGGCATCGTCAATGCCGGGCAGATGATCGTCTATGACGACATCGATCCCGAGCTGCGCCAGGTGTGCGAGGACGTCATCCTCAACCGCGATTCTGGCGCGTCGGAGCGTCTCTTGGCGCTGGCGGAAAAATTCCGCGGCAAGGAGAAGCAGAGCAAGGAGCAGGATCTCGCCTGGCGCGCATGGCCGGTGGAAAAGCGGCTCTCCCATGCGCTGGTGCACGGCATCACCGAATTCATCGAGGAAGACACCGAGGCCGCGCGGCTAACGGTGGAGCGTCCGCTCAACGTCATCGAGGGCCCGCTGATGGCCGGCATGAACATTGTCGGCGACCTCTTCGGCGACGGCAAAATGTTTTTGCCGCAGGTGGTGAAATCCGCGCGCGTGATGAAACAGGCGGTCGCTTATTTGATGCCGTTCATGGAAGAGGAAAAGGCGCGCAATCTCGCCAATGGCGTGACCGGCGATGGCCGCAATGCAGCCGGCAAGATCGTGCTGGCGACCGTGAAGGGCGACGTCCACGACATCGGCAAGAACATCGTTGGCATCGTCCTGCAATGTAACAATTTCGAGGTGATCGACCTCGGCGTCATGGTGCCAGCCAACAAGATCATCGAGACCGCCAAGGCCGAGGGCGCCGATATCATCGGGCTATCCGGCCTGATCACGCCCTCGCTCGACGAGATGAGCTTTCTGGCCGGCGAAATGGAGCGGCAGGGCATGAAGATGCCGCTGTTGATCGGCGGCGCCACCACGAGCCGCGTCCATACCGCCGTGAAGATCGAACCGAACTACAAGGGCGGGCCGGTGGTGCACGTCAATGACGCGAGCCGCGCGGTGGGTGTCGCATCGTCGCTGCTCTCGCCCGACAGACGCGAGGCCTATGCCGCCGACATCCGCGCCGAATACGCCAAGATATCGGCGGCGCATCTGCGCGCGCAGGCCGACAAGAAGCGGCTAAAACTTGCCGACGCCCGCGCCAATGCGGTCAAAGCCGAGTTTGCGAAAACGCCGCCGAAGAAGCCGTCGTTCCTCGGCCTCAAGAGTTTTGATGCCTACGATCTCGCCGAGCTTGCCGAATACATCGACTGGACGCCGTTCTTCCAGACCTGGGAACTGACCGGGCGCTTCCCGGCCATTCTCGATGATCCCAAGATCGGCGAGGTCGCGCGCTCGCTCTATGACGACGCGCGCAGGATGCTCGACCGCATCATCAAGGAAAAATGGTTCACGGCCCGCGCTACCATCGGCTTCTGGCCGGCCAATGCGGAAGGAGACGACATCGCGGTTTATGCCGATGATAGGCGAGCCAGGAAGATCGCGACCTTCCACACGCTGCGTCAGCAGTTGGAGAAGCGCGAAGGCCGCTTCAACGCCGCGTTGTCGGATTTCATCGCGCCTGCGTCGTCGGGCGTATCAGATTATGTCGGCGGCTTCGTCGTCACCGCCGGTATCGGCGAGGATGCGGTGGCCGACCGTTTCAAGAACGCCAATGACGATTACTCCTCGATCCTGTGCAAGGCGCTGGCCGATCGCCTCGCCGAAGCCTTTGCCGAGCGGATGCATCAGCGCGTGCGCAAGGAGTTCTGGGGCTATGCGCCGGACGAGGCGCTGACCTCCGACCAGCTCATCCTCGAGCAATATGCCGGCATTCGCCCCGCGCCCGGCTATCCCGCCCAGCCCGATCACACCGAGAAGGCGACGCTGTTCCGGCTGCTCGATGCGGAAAACACCGCCGGCGTGAAGCTGACCGAGAGCTTTGCAATGTGGCCGGGCTCGTCGGTATCGGGGCTTTATTTCTCCCACCCCGAAAGCTTCTATTTCGGCGTCGGCAAGATCGAGCGCGACCAGGTCGAGGACTATGCCGCGCGCAAGGGCATGAGTGTCGCCGAGACCGAGCGCTGGCTGGCGCCGGTGCTGAACTACATTCCCTCGCAGGAACAGGCGACGAAAGAGCCAGCGCCGAAGGCGTCCGTTCCCGCCAACGACGTTACCTCGCATCCGCCAGGATGCACCTGCGCGGTGCATCTGGCCTGGCGGAAGAAGGCGGTCGGGGCCTAGAGCCGCTTTCTTCCCTTCTCCCCTTGTGGGAGAAGGTGGCGCGAAGCGCCGGATGAGGGGTTTCTATTCGCGGAGAGAACCCCTCACCCGTCTCGAATGAGCTTCGCTCATTCGATCCACCCTCTCCCACAAGAGAGAGGGGAAGAAAGGCGGAGGTCCCATGAAATTCTTCTCCTTCTGGCGATCGCTGGCGAGCTTTCGCGTTCGCATCGCGCTCAATCTGAAAAATGTGCCGGCCGACGTGGTGTTCGTCGACATCGATGCCAATGCCCATCGCGATCCCGAATATCGCCGGATCAATCCGCAGATGGCGCTGCCGGCGCTGGTGGAAGATGACGGCACCACGCTGTTCCAGTCGCTCGCCATCCTCGAATATCTTGACGAGAAATACCCCACGCCGCCGCTGCTGCCCGCTGAGCCCGCCGGCCGCGCCCGCGTCCGGGCGCTGGCGCTGATGGTCGCCTGCGAGGGTCACCCGCTGCTGACGCCGCGGGTGCGGCGCTATCTCGACCATGAGTTGAATCTGCGCGACACGCAGCAGGCGGCATGGCGGCGGCACTGGATCGTGGAAACGCTGGCGGCGCTGGAGGGGCATCTCGCTGATAACAAGGACACCGGCAAATTCTGCCATGGCGATGCGCCCACGCTGGCCGATATCTGTATGGTCGGTCATGTCACCGTGGCGCTGAACCAGCAGGTCAATCTGGCGACCTATCCGACCGTGAAGCGCATCTTCGAGACCGCGATGGCGTTGCCGGAATTCGCCAAGGCCCATCCGCTGGCGCAGCCGGATACGCCGGAGGCGATGCGGGCGAAGTAGGGTGGGCAAAGGCGCGCTTGCGCCGTGCCCACCATTTGTCTGCAGACCATCCTCGATGGTGGGATGCCCATCCTACGGGGCCAGCGGCTGCTGAACAAATCGCGAAAACAACCCCATGCAAAGTAGGATTGGGCCTAGCTCCGTGGCCGGGCGCGGCCCCGTCCAGCTCAATCGCCGCTTGGCGGCGCCAGCGGCTGGACGATTTCCTGGAACGGCGGCAGCGCCTCACAAGCGGCGGAATGCGCCTTCAGCGCGCGATAGCTGGCGTCGAACAACTCGGGATGTGCTTCCCCGACGAAACGCAGCACGCAGGCGACCGCGATATCGGCATGGCCGGCGCGCTCGCCGAACCAATACGGCGTCTTGACCGCGCCGCGCTCTTTCTCCAGCACCTCCAGCACTCCCGCGATCTGCGCCTTGCAGCGCTCGACCCAGAGATCGAGCTGCTCCTTGCGCAGCACGCGCTCGTACAGCAGGCTGACACCCTTATCGCCGAGCCCCATCGCCAGCGCGCAAATCCGCAAATGCCGCCAGCGCGCCTCGCCGCTCCGCGCGATCATCGCTTTATCGGCGCCGACGCGATCGTCGAGATAATCCAGGATCAGCGCGCTCTCGATCAGCGCCTCGCCGCTATCCAGCACCAGCGTCGGCACCCGCCGCAGCGGATTGTGGGCCGCGATTTTGTCGGCATCGCCGAAGGTCGACCACGGCTTGTGCTCGAAGTCGATGCCATAGAGCCGCATCGCAATCGCAACGCGGCGGACGAAGGGGGAGTCGAATTGGCCGATCAGGATCATTTTGTTTTCACCACTCTTCGGGCGGACGGAACGGCCAGTGTAATGGACTCTCAAACCCGGCGAAAGCGGGGTGTCGAGTACACTGCAGCCTTGCCGATTTATCATCAGCGGCTCTGAAACACTGGGTCCTCGTCTTCGCGGAGCAGAGGATGAGAAGCGCTCTACTGCTTCACTCAATCACCGGCACATGCTGCGCCACATCGCGCGGCGCGGTGCCATCGAGCCGGGGATCGTCGGCGATCTCGATCTGCCGCCGGAAGGCACGAAAACCCGAGCGCTGATAGAAGGGAAGCGCGGCGGGGTGGTCGAAGGTGCAGGTGTGTAGCCAGAGGCGCTCGATCGGCCGCGACCAGGCGATGTCCAGCGCGCGATTCATCAGCCAGCGGCCGGCGCCGGTGCCGACCAGTTTTGCGGTGACGCCGAACATGCCGATCTCGCATTGCCCGGGTTCGCGAAAGTCCAACTCCAGCAATCCCTCGTCGTGGCCGTCATCGATCAGCGCGTAGACTTCGAGCTGCGGCGAATGAAGCCGTGCCGCGAGTTCGGCGTCGGGCATCGGTATCCGCGAAAACCACAGCCATTCCTCACCGACGCGACGATAGAGATTACGAAACCAGTCGAGCGGCGGCATCTCAACCCGGCGCAGCGACCAGGCTCCGGCGGGATCGGGACGCCGCGCCGGGCGCGCGGTCATCTCCAGATGGGTGACGACGGCGGCGACCTTGCCGGCGGGAACGTCCGAATAGCCGTTGGGCACCATCAACTGACGTCACTCCCCTCATCGCTGGCGAGCACGCCTTTCACCGCCCTCGCCCAGCCAGCCAACTTCCGCTCTCGCGTCGCCTTGCTCATCGCCGGCTTGAAGCGGTGTTCGAGGCGCCAGTTGTCGGCAAACTTTGCAGGCTCGGGATAAACCCCGGCCGATAGCCCCGCGAGATAGGCGGCGCCCAATGCCGTGGTCTCCTGGATCATCGGACGATCGACCGGCGCATCGAGCAGATCGGCAAGGCGCTGCATGGTCCAGTCCGACGCGGTCATGCCGCCGTCGACGCGGAGCACGACATTGGCGGCGGTTGCGTCCGGCCAGTCGGCGCGCATCGCCGCCCAGAGATCGAAGGTCTGATAGCAGACGCTCTCCAGCGCGGCATGCGCGAGCTCGGCGGGGCCGGTGTTGCGGGTCAGGCCGAACAGCGCGCCGCGGACGCGCGGATTCCAGTAGGGCGCGCCGAGGCCGACGAAAGCCGGCACCAGATAGACGCTCTGCATCGAATCGGACTTGTCCGCGAGCGGGCCGGTCTCGGATGCCTGCTTGATGATGCCGAGGCCGTCACGGAGCCATTGCACCGCGCTGCCGGCGACGAAGATCGAGCCTTCGAGCGCGTAGGTGCGTTTGCCGTTCAGTTGATAGGCGATGGTGGTGAGTAGCTTGTTTTTGGAGGCCACCGGCGTGGTGCCGGTGTTGAGCAGCGCGAAGCAGCCGGTGCCATAGGTCGATTTGATCATGCCGGGCGTGAAGCAGGCCTGGCCGATGGTCGCGGCCTGCTGGTCGCCGGCGATGCCGGAGATCGGAATCGAGCCGCCGAATAGATCAGCGACGCTGTCGCCGAACTTGGCGGAAGAGTCCTTGACCTCCGGCAGCATCGAGCGCGGCACACGCAGCATTTTCAGCAGCTCGTCGTCCCACTCGCCGGTGTGGATGTTGAACAGCAGCGTGCGCGAGGCGTTGGTGGCGTCGGTGACGTGTACCTTGCCGCCGGTCAGCCGCCACAGCAGGTAGCAATCGACGGTGCCGAACATCAGTTCGCCGCGGCCGGCACGTTCGCGCGCGCCCGGGACGTGATCGAGGATCCAGGCGACTTTGGTGCCGGAAAAATAGGGGTCGACGATCAGGCCGGTCTTGCCAGAGATCGCCGGCTCATGGCCTTCGCTCTTCAATTTGGCGCAGGTATCGGCGGTGCGGCGGTCCTGCCAGACGATGGCGCGGTGCACGGCTTGCCCGGTGGCGCGATCCCACACGACTGTGGTTTCGCGCTGGTTGGTGATACCGATCGCGGCGATGTCTTTTGCTTTCAGGCCGGCTTTTTCCAGCGCTTCGCGGCAGACCATCACGGTCGAGGTCCAAATATCCTCCGGCTCGTGCTCGACCCAGCCGGAGGCCGGAAAATGCTGCGGGAATTCCTGCTGCGCGGTGGCGGCGATGGAGATGTCGCTGCGGAATACGATCGCGCGCGAGGACGTGGTGCCCTGATCGATGGCCAGCACAAAGGACATGACGTTGCTTCCCTGGGAGGATTGTTGGTTGTGGAGAGGCAATCCGATTGGGGAGGGTTCGTCAATATCACTCTGTCGTCGTCCCTGCGAAAGCAGGGACCCATAACCACCGGCGCCCATTGACGAAAAACGTCAGCCATCTGGGCTTGAGCCGAGAGCACAACGCGGTATGGGTCCCTGCGTTCGCAGGGACGACGGCAGCTACACCGCCGCTGTCGTCACGCCACCGTCCACCACGATGGTCTGGCCGGTCATGAAGGTGGAGGCGTCGGAGGCGAGATAGGCTACTGCGCCGGCGATCTCGTCAGGCTCACCGATACGCCGCAGCGGTGTGGTGGCGGTGCGGCGCTTGAGGTTTTCCGGGTCTTCCCACAGCGCGCGGGCGAAATCGGTTTTGACGAGGCCCGGCGCCACGCAATTGACGCGAACGCCCTTCGGGCCCCATTCGCCGGCGAGGCTGCGGCATAGTGCGAAATCCGCCGCTTTCGAAATGCCGTAGGCGCCGATCACGGTGGAGCCGCGCAAGCCGCCTATCGAGGAGATAATCACCACCGAGCCGTTGCCGCGTTCGGCCATTTGCGGAATCGCCAACGCGCAGAGCCAGATGTTGCTCTTGACGTTAGAGCCCATGATTTTGTCGAACGCCTCGTCCTTGATGTCGAGCAGCGGGCCGTAATACGGGTTCACCGCGGCGTTGCAGACGAGGATGTCGACCTTGCCGTAATGTTTTGTGGTGCCCGATATCAACGCCTCGACTTCCTCGCGGCGGGAAATGTTGCATGGAATAACATGAGCGTCGCCGCCGGCCTTTTTAATTCCCTCGGCGACTTCGTGGCAGGCGTCCGCCTTGCGGCTGGAGATCACGATTTTCGCGCCGAGTTTTGCCAATAGCTCTGCGGAGGAACGGCCGATGCCGCGGCTGGAGCCGGTGATGACGGCGACTTTGCCGGTGAGATCGAACAGGGTGTTTTTCATCGTTGTCGGCCTCCCTTAATCCTGCCCGTCATTCCGGGATGCGCCGCAAGGCGCAGACCCGGAATCCAGAAGTTATCGGCGCGAGATTCCGGGTTCGCGCTGACGCGCTTCCCGGAATAACGGAGGGCGTTACACCAACCCGCCGGCGTCGGTGACGCGGCGGAGGTGGTAGTCGGTGTCTCCAAACGTGTTCTCGATCATGGTCAGCCGCTTGAAGTAGTGGCCGATCTTGGCTTCCTGGGTCATGCCGATGCCGCCGTGAAGCTGAATCGACTGCTGGCCGATGAATTTTCCGGACTTGCCGATCTGCACCTTGGCGGCGGCAACCGCGGTGGCGCGCTCCTTGGCGTCGTCGAAATCGGCCGCCATGGTTGCGAACATCGACATGCTGCGGGCCTGTTCGAGGGCGACGAACATGTCGGCGGCGCGATGCTGCAGGGTCTGGAAGCTGCCGATCGGCACACCGAACTGTTTTCGCGTTTTGAGATATTCGACCGTGGTCTTCAGCGATTCATCCATCGCGCCGACCGCTTCCGCGCACATCGCGGTGCGGGCATCGTCCACTACGCGCTCGATCAACGGCAGGCCGTTCTCGGGATCGCCGATCGCAGCATCGCTACCGACCTCGACGCCGGTGAAGGTGATGTCGGCCGCATGCAGCCCATCCTGGGTCGGATAGCCCTTGCGGGTGACACCCTTGGCGTTGGCGGGCACGAGAAACACACCGATGCCAGTCTTGTCATGCCGGCCGCCCTTGGTGCGCGCGGTCACGATCAGGGTGTCGGCGTTCTCGCCGTTGAGCACGACGAACTTTTCGCCGTCGATCACCCAACCGGCTTCCTTCTTCTTGGCCGTGGTGGAGACATCGGCGAGGTCGTAGCGCGAGTTCTTCTCGAGTTGGGCAAAGGCAAAGGTCTTGCTGCCGTCGATGATGCCGGGAATGTGCGCGGCTTTCTGCTCGGCCGAACCGCCATGGCGCAGGAAGCCGCCGCCGATCACGACGGTGGCGAGATACGGCTCCAGCACCAGCGCCTTGCCGAGCGCTTCCATCACGATCATGGTCTCGACCGCGCCGGCGCCAAAGCCGCCATCGGCTTCGGCGAACGGCAGGCCCAGCAAGCCCTGCTCGGCGAGCTTGCCCCAGACGGCCTTGCTCCAGCCGCCCTTCTCCTTCTGGTATTTCTTGCGCGCATCGAAATCGTAGGAGTCGGTCAACAGACCGTCGATGCTTTCCTTGAGAAGGCGCTGCTCCTCGGACAAATCAAAATCCATGTTCTTTTGCTCTCTCAAATCATGCCTGAGGCATGGAAATCGAACGAACCCGTAGGATGGGTAGAGCGAAGCGAAACCCATCGCACTGTTCGGTCTTGTGTTGTGATGGGTATCGCTTCGCTCCACCCATCCTACGAACGCTCAATCGTGATCCCCGTGGAAGCGGGGATCCAGTAATCCCAGGCGCCTGCAGTTCACGACCATCGCGGCGTACTCGGTCCCCCGCCTTCGCGGGGGACGACGTTTGTTTGGGTGGCGGCTTTACAGCCCCAGCACCGCCTTGGTGATGATGTTGCGCTGGATCTCGTTGGAGCCGCCGTAAATCGACACCTTGCGATTGTTGAAGTAGCTCGGCGCGATCTGGGCGGTCCAGTCCATGGTCTCGTTGGAGGCGTCGTCGCCATGTTCATCATAGGGCGCGGCGAACGGGCCGATCACTTCCATCAAGAGTTCGGTGGTGGTCTGCTGGATTTCCGAACCCTTGATCTTCAGCACCGACGATGCAGGATTGGGCTTGCCCTTGCCGTGCTTGCCCTCGTCGGCAACGACGCGGAGCTGCGTCAGCTCGAGCGCCTTGAGCTCGATCTCGCAGGCCGCCAGCTTCTCGCGGAAGCCCTGATCCTCGATCACCGGCTTGCCGTTCGACTCGACCTTGGAGGCGAGCTCCTTGATACGGCGCAGCCGCTCCTTGGAGACGCCGACCCTGGCGATGCCGGTACGCTCGTTGCCGAGCAGGAATTTGGCGTAATCCCAGCCCTTGTTCTCCTCGCCGATTAAATTCTCGACCGGCACCTCGACGTCGTCGAAGAAAACTTCGTTGACCTCATGGCCGCCGTCGATGGTCTCGATCGGCCGCACGGTAACGCCCTTCGATTTCATGCTGAACACGATGAAGGAGATGCCCATCTGCTTCTTCGCTGACGTGTCGGTGCGGCACAGGCAGAAGATCATGTCGGCGTGCTGGGCCAGCGTGGTCCAGGTCTTCTGGCCGTTGATGATGTACCTGTCGCCCTTGCGCTCGGCCTTGGTCTTCAGAGAGGCGAGATCGGAGCCAGAGCCCGGCTCCGAAAAGCCCTGGCACCACCAGTCGTCGACATTGGCGATCCGCGGCAGATAGTACTGCTTCTGCTTTTCGTTGCCGAAAGTGTAGATGACCGGCCCGACCATGCTGACGCCGAACGCGAGCGGGGCCGGCGCCGGATGCATCTGCAGCTCTTCATTGAAAATGTACTGCTGCACCGAGCTCCAGCCGGTGCCGCCATATTCCTTCGGCCAGTGCGAGACGCCCCAGCCCTTCTTGTTCAGGATGCGCCACCAGGCGACCATCTCGTCCTTGGAGAGATGACGGCCCTCGACCATCTTGCGCCGCGTCTCCGGCGGCACGTTGTCGCGGAAGAAGGCTCTGACTTCTTCACGAAACGCGATTTCTTCCTTGCTGAAAGCGAGATCCATCGGATCCTCCTGTGAGCGAACTGTGATTGTTGTAACGCGAACTCTTCGTTTCCGTCGTCCCTGCGAACGCAGGGACCCATAACCACCGGCTTTGTTGTTAGCAAAGCCGTCTCCCAATCTGCCCCAGGCCAGGCCGCGGCGTATGGGTCCCGGCTCTGCGCTTCGCTTGGCCGGGACGACGGCGGAGTTTAGGAACGACCTCCCGTTGCAACTTGCTGCTGTTTGATTGATGCGGCTTGCGGCGAACTCTGCTGCATGCGTAATTCGTGGCGCGATAATTTTCCGACCGGTGTGCGCGGCAACTCGTTAACGAATTCGACCGCCGCGGGCAGTTCGTGCTTGCCGAGCTTGCCGGTGAGGAAGGCGCGCAGTTCATCCAGCGTGAACGGTTTTGCGTCCGCGCGCAGCTTGATGAAGGCCTTTGCCGCCTCGCCGCGATAATCGTCGGGAATGCCGATCACGATCACCTCCTGCACGGCAGGATGCGTATAGATCGCCTGCTCGATCATCTGCGGATAGACGTTAAAGCCGCCGGAGATGATCATGTCTTTCTTGCGGTCGACCAGATAAAAATATCCATCGGCGTCCATGTAGCCGATGTCGCCGGTGAGAAAGCGGTCGCCGACAAAAGCTTCCGCGGTTTCCTTCGGCCGGTTCCAGTATCCCTTGGTGACGTTCGGACCGCGGATGCGGATTTCACCGGTTTCGCCAACCGGCATCAGTTTGGTCGGATCCTCCAGCGACACCACGTCCATCTCGATGCCGGGCAGCATCAGGCCGATCGAGCCGGGCTTGTCAGGCCCCTCCTTCGGGTGTGCGGTGCCGGGCGAGCAGGTTTCGGTCATGCCCCAGCCGCTCTTCAGCTTCATGCCGACCCTCTGCTCGAGGATCCGTGCGACTTCAACCGGCAGCGGTGCGCCGCCCGAGCCAACGCTGACCAGCGAGGACAGATCGCGCTTGTCGAGGTCGGGGAGCCCGGCGATCGCGATCCACATGGTCGGCACGCCCGGGAAGGCGGTCGCGCGTTTCACCTCGATGTCGCGCATCACAGCCTCGACATCGAAGCGCTGGTGCAGCGAGATCAGATTGCCGCGCCGGATCGACGACAGCAGCACTACCGTCAGTGCATAGATATGAAACAGCGGCAGCACGCAGATCACGCGTTCGATCGCATTGCGCTCGGCGCGCGCCGGCTTGCCCCAGACATCGTAGACCGACACCGCTGACGTCAGATTGCCGTGGCTCAGCATCGCGCCCTTCGGCAAGCCGGTAGTGCCGCCCGTATATTGCAGCAGCGCGACGTCATCGGTCGATATTGCCGGCCACTTCGTCGGCTTCTCCGCACCATCGATGAATTGCTTGTAGGGGACGATCTTCGAAGTATCCGGCAGCGCCGCTTGCGGTGTGCCGACCTTCCCCCAATGGTCGTCCTCGCAAACGATCAGGCGATCGAGCAGCCCCTTATCGAGAAATTTCAGCGCGGTCGGCAACAGGGCCGACAGATTGCTGGTCACCAGCACACGCGCGCCGGAGTCAGAGAGCTTATGCGCCAGCGCGATCTCGCCGTCGAGCGGCGACAGATGCACGACACGGCTGCCTGCCTTCAACGCGCCGAAGAAATTGATCGGGTGGTCAGGCGAATTGCCGAGGAACAGCGCGACCGAATTGTTCTTGCCGTAACCGGCGCGCAGAAAGGCGCTGGCGGCGGTCTCCGCCAATGCTTCGAGTTCGCTGTAGCTGATCGGCCGGTCGCGGAATTCAATTGCCGGCCGCGAGGCGAACTCGGCGGCCGCATCCGATAATAGATCCGGCAGCGTGCCGCGCGCGATCGAATCGTCCCAGCGGACGCCTTGCGGATAGAACTGTTCGCCGGGGTGGGTCATGGACGCCTCGTTGGCAGTGAGGCGGGCACGAACGGATCGGCTCCCCTCCCCCTTGCGGGGTCGAGACGAGCGAAGCTCGCTCTTGGGGATTGGGGAAGAGGGTCCACACCGGCAGTCCCGATGCGGCTAACCCCCTCCCTAACCCGCAAGGGGGGAGGCAACCGAGAGACCGTGCCGACCATCACCATCAAGCTGCTTTCGACTGCTGGGCCAGCGACGCAAACGTCTTACCCTCCGCGGCGAGGCGCTTGAGCAGCGGCGCCGGTTCGAGCGAGGGATCGTTGGTCTCCCTCGCATAGTACGACAGCCGGTCGGCGATGTGCTTCAGCCCGACCTGGTCGGCATAGAACATCGGGCCGCCGCGATAGATCGGCCAGCCGTAGCCATAGAGCCAGATCACGTCGATATCGCTCGGCCGCGCCGCGATGCCCTCCTCCAGGATGCGGGCACCCTCGTTGATCATCGGATACATCATGCGCTCGAGAATCTCGTCGTCGCTGACGACGCGCTTCTTGCGGCCGAGACGCTGCAGCGTCTCGTCGATCAGCTTCTCGACCTCCGGATCCGGCAGCGGCGCCCGCGAGCCGCCTTCGTACTTGTAATAGCCCTTGCCGGTCTTCTGGCCGAAGCGCCCGGCCTCACACAGCGCGTCAGCGATTTCCGACTTGATGCCGCGGTCCTTGCGCGAACGCCAGCCGATATCGAGCCCGGCGAGATCGCTCATCGCGAACGGCCCCATCGGCATGCCGAATTTCGTCACCACGGCATCGACCTGCTGCGGCAATGCGCCTTCGAACAGCAGCTTCTCCGACTGCTTGCCGCGCTGAGCCAGCATGCGGTTGCCGACAAAGCCGTCGCAGACGCCGACCACGGCCGGCACCTTTGCGATCTTGCGCGCGATGGAAACGGCGGTCGTCAGTGCGTCCGGCGCGGTCTTGTCGGCACGCACGATCTCGCACAGCTTCATCACGTTGGCCGGCGAGAAGAAGTGCATGCCGAGCACATCCTGCGGACGTTTTGTCACCTTCGCGATCTCATCGATGTTGAGATACGAGGTGTTGGAGGCCAGCACGGCGCCCGGTTTGGCGTATTTGTCGAGCGCCTCGAACACCTCCTTCTTGACCGCCATGGTCTCGAACACGGCTTCAATCACAAGGTCAGCGTCCTTGACGTGCTCGAGACCGACCTTGCCGTCGATCAGGCCCATGCGCTTGGCCGGCGCATCGGCCGGGATGCCGCCGCGCGCTGCGGTCGCCTCGTAATTCTTCTGCATCACGCCCATGCCGCGCTTGAGCTGCTCTTCGCCGGTCTCGATCAGCGTCACCGGGATACCGGCGTTGGCAAAGGACATCGCTATGCCGCCGCCCATCGTGCCGGCGCCGATGATAGCGACGCGTTCGACGGGACGCGGTTTTGTTCCCTCGGGCACGCCGGCGATCTTGGCGGCTTCGCGCTCGGCGAAGAAGGCGTAACGCTGCGCCTTGGACTGGTCGCTGGAGACCAGCTTGAGGAAACCTTCGCGCTCCTTTTTCAACCCTTCATCGAACGGCAGTTCGATGGCGGCGCGCACGGCATCGGCTGCGGCGAACGGCGCTTCCAGTCCGCGCGCCTTCTTGGTCAATGCGGCGACTGCGTTGGTAAAGATCGAGATGTCGGCCTTGGCGGCAGCGAGCTTGCTGTCATCGTCGCGCAGCTTGCGCAGCGGGCGCTTCTCCGCCAGCACCTTGCGCGCGAAGGATTCACCGCCCGACGCCGGCCCCTCGACGATTTCCTCGATCAGGCCGTTCTTCTGCGCCTCCGCCGCGCCGATCGGATCGCCGCTGACGATCATCTTGACCGCGAGCTCGGGGCCGACGGCGCGCGGCAGGCGCTGTGTGCCACCGGCGCCCGGCAACAGGCCGAGCTTCACCTCGGGCAGGCCGAGCCTGGCGTCCTTGGTCGCGACGCGATAGTGGCATGCCAGCGCTACTTCGAGACCGCCGCCGAGCGCCGTGCCGTGAATGGCGGCAATGATCGGCTTCGGCGAGTTCTCCATGAGATCAAGCACCTCGGCGAGGCCCGGAGGCTTCGGCGGCTTGCCGAATTCGGTGATATCGGCGCCAGCGATGAAGGTGCGGCCTGCGCAGGTCAGCACGATTGCCTTCACTTCCGAATCCGCGATCGCGCTCTTCATGCATTCGAAGATGCCGCCGCGCACCGCGGCGCTCAGCGCGTTGACGGGAGGGCTGTTGACCGTGACGATGGCGATAATGTCATGACGCTCGAGTTTTACAACTTCGTTCACGGGACTCTCCCTGGATCGTTTGTTCTTGGATGCCGCTCAACTTGCGTTGAGTAGCTACGGCCATTTCACCCAATTTCGCATTGCGAAATTTAATTCCACATCTTGACAGGGAGGGTTATTTTGAAGCACGTCCCTTGTCAACGAGCTCATCAGCAGCAGTAGCGGGTAATGAAACGTCCAGGGAAGAAAGTGGCGACTGATCGCAGCTTCGTCGTCGCGCTCTCCCGCGGACTTGATGTGTTGCGCGCATTCCAACCCAATGACGGGCTTCTCGGGAATCAAGAACTCGCCGCCCGTACTAAACTGCCGAAGCCGACCATTTCCCGGCTGACTTACACCCTCACCAAACTCGGTTATCTTACACCCGTTCCGCGCTTCGAGAAGTATCAGCTCGCGCCATCAGCCATGGCGCTGGGGTATGCCGCCCTTGCCAATCTCGGCGTTCGGCATTTGTCCGAGCCTTATCGCGAAGCGCTGATGCGCGAGACCGGCGGCGCCGTCGCGGTCGGCGGACGCGACCGTCACAGCATGATCTATTTCGGGCAGAGCCGTACCGGGCTGCTCGGCGTGCAGCTTGACGTCGGCTCACGCGTTCCGATCGCGACCACTGCGATGGGACGGGCCTATATCTGGGCCCTGCCCGACGACGAACGCGCCTCATTATTGCGCGAACTACGCGACCATTACGGCAATCGCTGGCCCAAAATGCGCGACGGCATCGAGCGCGCGGGCGAAATGCTCGCGCGTCACGGATTCACTATCTCTGCCGGCGAATGGCAGGACGATGTGCACGCCGTAGGTGTGCCGTTGAAGCTCAGCGACGGAACCGGACCGTACGCCTTCAATTGCGGCGCGCCCGCTTTCCGCTTCACGGAAGATCGCTTGATCAACGACATTGGACCTCGCCTTGTCACGATGGTAAGGAACATCGAGGCAGCGCTGGGCGGCGCGGCACCGCAATCAAAAAAAACAGAGAACAAAAAGTTGAAAGCAGGAGGAAGAGTTGCACGTTTGGCCGAGGGGATCAGATAGCCTTCACCATGACCGGCAAAAACATTTGCGCGGTCATTCCCGCTCCGTGATCAGGGCGGGCGGGACGCGATGACGCAGGCACAGCTCGCGCAGGGCAATTCTCCCCTGCTCGCGGTTCGCGACGTCAGCGTCGTGTTCGGCGGCATCATCGCGCTCAACGGTGTGTCCTTTAACATGCATAAGGGAAACATCCTCGGGCTGATCGGACCAAACGGCGCCGGCAAGACGACTTTGTTCAATTGCCTCTCCAGGCTCTATCAACCGTCTTCCGGGGACATCCTGATGGAGGGCGCCAGTATCCTGACGCGCCCGCCGCACCGGATCGCCGAGATCGGCATCGGTCGCACCTTCCAGAACGTCGCGCTGTTTCCCAATCTCTCGGTGCTCGACAATGTTCGGGTCGGCACCCACGCCCGCACCTCCAGCGACATCATCTCGGACTCGCTGAAGCTCACCTGGGTTCGCCGCAGCGAGGCTGACGTCAACAAGAAGGTCCATGAGATTCTCGACTATCTGGATCTTGAGGACGTCGCACACACGACGGTGTCCGGCCTGCCGTTTGGCACCCAGAAGCGCGTCGAGCTGGCGCGCGCGCTCGCCGCCGATCCCAAGATCCTGCTGCTCGACGAGCCGGCCGGCGGCCTCAATCACGAGGAAGTCTACGTGCTCGGCGATCTGATCCGAAAGCTTCGCGACGAGCGCCATCTCACCGTGTTGCTGGTCGAACATCACATGGGTCTGGTGATGTCGATCGCCGACCACGTCGTCGCGCTCAACTTCGGCCGCAAGCTCGCCGAGGGAACGCCGGCCCAGGTCCAGGCCGACCCGGACGTCATCAAGGCCTATCTCGGGAGCAAGGACCAATGACCGCGATGCTTAACGTCAGGGATCTCCGCGCCTATTACGGCCAGGTCCAGGCGCTTCATGGCCTCTCCTTCGCCCTCAACGAGGGCTCGCTGACCACCCTGCTGGGCGCCAACGGCGCCGGCAAGACCACCACCTTGCGGGCAATCTGCAACATGGTGCGTTCGACCGGCGCGATCGAGTTCGAGGGCAAGCCGCTGTCAGGCAGGTCCACCGAAAACGTCGTCCGTCTCGGCATCGCTCATGTGCCGCAGGGCCGCGGCACCTTCACCACCATGACGGTGGAAGAGAACCTGCAGTTAGGGGCCATCACCCGCACCGACAAGAAGAACATCGTCTCCGACATCGAACGGATGTATGCGCATTTCCCGGTGCTCAAGGAACGCCACACCCAGCAGGCCGGTACGCTGTCGGGCGGCGAGCAGCAAATGCTGGCAGTTGCGCGTGCGCTGATGCTGCGGCCGCGGCTGATGCTGCTGGACGAGCCGTCGTTCGGGCTGGCGCCCTTGATCGTGCGCGATCTGTTCAAGATTCTCGGCAAGATCAACCGTGAGGACAAAGTCACCATTCTGGTGGTGGAGCAGAACGCACAACTGGCGCTGGAGCTCGCCGATCAGGCGTACGTGATCGAAACCGGACGGATCGTGATGTCGGGTGACGCCAAGGACATCGCGACCAACGAAGACGTCCGCAAATCCTATCTCGGCTACTGAGGAGCAGGACAATGGAGCTGTTTACCAACCAGGTCCTGGCCGGCATCGCCACGGGCGCGATCTATGCCTGCATGGCGCTTGCCGTCGTGATGATCTACCAGGCGATCGACCACCTCAATTTCGCCCAGGGCGAGATGGCGATGTTCTCCACCTTCATGTCGTGGCAGATGATGCAATGGGGCGTGCCGTATTGGGGCGCCTTCATCCTCACGCTGGCGCTGTCGTTTATCGGCGGCATCGCGATCGAACGGCTGTTGTTCAAGCCGCTCGCCAAGGCGCCGGTCCTGACCAACGTCGCCGGCTTCATCGCGCTGTACGCCATCGTCAACTCGGTCGCCGGGCTGATCTGGGATTTCACCATCAAGCAGTATCCGACGCCGTTCGGATCCTCCCCCTTCCTCGGCAGCCAGCTCATCTCAACCCATCAGGCCGGCATGATCGGCATCACGCTCTTGATGCTGGTTCTGCTGTTCGTTTTCTTCCGCTTCACACGGGTGGGCCTGGCGATGCGCGCGGCCGCGTCATTGCCTGAATCGGCGCGGCTGGTCGGCATCAATACCTCGTGGATGATCGCGCTGGGTTGGGGCATGGCGGCCGCAATCGGGTCGGTGGCCGGCATGATGATCGCGCCGGTGGTGTTCCTGGAACCGAACATGATGCTGGGCGTGCTGATCTACGGATTTGCCGCCGCCGTGCTCGGCGGCCTGACCAGTCCGTTCGGTGCGGTGATGGGCGGCTTCCTGGTCGGCATCTTTGAGAACCTGGTCGGGACCTACATTCCCGGCGTCGGCAACGAGCTGAAGCTTCCGATCGCGCTCGCGCTGATCATCACCGTATTGGTCGTCAAACCGGCGGGCCTGTTCGGCCGGCCCATCGTGAAGCGAGTTTGATCATGAGCGCTGTTGAAGAAGTCGTCACCGAAGCCCCGGCCGTCGAGGCCGTTCCGAAGCGAGCCATGACGCTTGGCGTAGGTACCTCGCTGGTGGTGCTGGCAGCGCTGGTCCTCGCGCCGCTGTTCGTCAAGAACTTCATCATCTTCCAGATGACGATGCTGCTGATCTACGGCCTGGCGGTTCTGGCGCTGAACATCCTGACCGGTGGAAGCGGACAATTTTCGCTCGGCCAGAGCGCGTTCTACGCGGTGGGCGCCTACACCTCGGCAATCCTGATGGAGCATGTGGGCATGAACTATGCCCTCACGCTGCCGATCGCCGGCATCATCTGCTTCGGCTTCGGCTTCCTGTTCGGCCAGCCAGCGTTGCGGCTGTCCGGCGTCTATCTGGCGCTGGCGACGTTTGCGCTCGCCACCGCGATGCCGCAACTCTTGAAGCTGGGCTATTTCGAGCACTGGACCGGTGGCGTGCAGGGACTGGTCGTGACCAAGCCTGACGCTCCGTTCGGCCTGCCGATGTCGCAGGACATGTGGCTGTATTACTTCACGCTTGCGATCACCATTGGAATCTATATCGCCTCGGTCAATCTCCTGCGCTCGCGCTCGGGCCGCGCCTTCATGGCGATCCGTGACAACGAGATCGCGGCCTCCGCGATGGGCGTCGACGTCGCGCTCTACAAGACGCTGGCGTTCGGCGTCTCGGCCGGCATCACCGGCGTGGCCGGCGGCTTAGGGGCCATCGCGGTGCAGTTCGTGGCGCCCGACGGCTACACCATCACGCTCGCGATCTCGCTGTTCCTCGGCATGGTCGTCGGCGGCGTCGGCTGGCTGCCCGGATCGATCGTCGGCTCCGCCTTCATCATTTTTGTGCCGAACATCGCCGAGGGCATCTCCAAAGGCCTCTCCGGCGCGGTATTCGGCGTGCTTCTGTTCCTCGTGATCTTCCTGGTGCCGCATGGCGCAAGGCAAGTCGCGATTGTTGCGCAGCAGATGCTCGGCAAACTCAAGAAGAACTAAGAACTTTAAAGAAAAAACTCAGGAGAAACTATGCTTGCAATACTACGGACTACCGCCTTCCCGGCGGCGGTCGTCGCCTTCGTTTTCACTTCCAGCAGCGCACTCGCCCAAAAAAAGTACGACACCGGCGCGACCGATACCGAAATCAAGATCGGTCATATCGTGCCCTATAGCGGCCCCGCCTCCGCCTATGGCGTCATCGGCAAGACCGAAGAAGCCTACTTCAAGATGATCAACGAAAACGGCGGCATCAACGGCCGGAAGATCAAGTTCATCTCCTACGATGACGCCTATAGCCCGCCGAAGGCCGTCGAACAGGTACGCAAGCTGGTCGAGAGCGACGAGGTGCTGGTGGTGTTCAACCCGCTCGGGACGCCGTCCAACAGCGCGATCCAGAAATATCTGAACGCCAAGAAGGTCCCGCAACTGTTCGTCGCCACCGGCGCAACCAAGTGGAACGATCCGAAGCATTTTCCGTGGACCATTGGCTGGCAGCCCTCCTATCAGAGCGAGGCACAGATTTACGCCAAGTTTCTGATGAAGGAGAAGCCGGACGCCAGGATCGCCGTGCTCTATCAGAACGACGACTTCGGCAAGGACTACCTCAAGGGTCTGAAGGACGGGCTCGGCGCCAAGTCATCAATGATCGTTACCGAGGAAAGCTACGAGACTTCGGAGCCGACGATCGACAACCACATCGTCAAGCTGAAGACCACCGGCGCAGATGTCCTCGTCGACATTTCGACCCCGAAATTCGCGGCCCAGACCATCAAGAAGATGGCCGAGATCGAGTGGAAGCCGATGCACATCCTCTCCAACGTTTCGATTTCGGTCGGCAGCGTAATCAAGCCGGCCGGCCACGAGAATGCACAAGGCATCCTCTCGGCCGCCTATGCCAAGGACGGTACCGATCCGCAGTGGGACAATGATCCCGGCATGAAGAAGTTTTTCGCCTTTCTCGATAAATACTATCCCGAAGGCGACAGGCTCAACAGCTCGGTGGTCTATGGCTACGGCGCGGCCCAGACCCTGACCAGGATCCTCGAATTGTGCGGTGATGATCTGACCCGGGCCAATATCATGAGACAGGCCGCCAACTTGAAGGACTACACGCCCGACACGTTGTTGCCTGGCATCAAGATCAACACCTCGTCCACCGACTTCGCTCCGATCGAGCAACTTCAGATGATGCGCTTCAAGGGTGAGAAGTGGGATCTGTTCGGCGACATCATCAGCGGCGAGCTCGGCCATTAACTAATATTCCGCCGGGCGGTAGTTTCCCGGGGGTCTGACTAAATTAACGCCTCCCGCGACACCGTCGCGGGGGGCTTTTTGTTGCTGGAGGCAACCGAAAGGTATTCAATGCTGCCCAAGAGCCGCTAAGCGCTCCAATAAAAAACAATGACACAGTCATCGATCCCAGGGAGATCAAAAAATGTCCGCCATCAACTTGCGACTGGGAGCCTTTGCGGCTGCCCTCGCATTGCTTGCCGCGACCAGCAGCGGCGCGTTTGCACAAAAGAAATACGATACCGGCGCCACCGACACCGAAATAAAGATCGGCAACATCATGCCCTACAGCGGGCCGGCTTCCGCTTACGGCGTGATCGGAAAAACCGAAGAAGCCTATTTCAGGAAGATCAACGCCGAGGGCGGCATCAACGGCCGCAAGATCAACTTCATCAGCTATGATGACGCCTACTCTCCGCCAAAAACGGTCGAACAGGCGCGCAAGCTGGTCGAGAGCGACGAAGTGCTGCTCGTCTTCAATTCGCTCGGCACGCCGCCGAATACGGCGATCCAGAAGTACCTGAACAGCAAGAAGGTCCCGCAACTGTTCGTCGCGACCGGCGCCACCAAGTGGAATGATCCGAAGGACTTTCCCTGGACGATGGGCTGGCAGCCCAATTACCAGAGCGAGTCGCAGATCTACGCCAAGTACATTTTGAAGAACCACCCGAACAGCAAGATCGCCGTACTCTATCAGAACGACGACTACGGCAAGGACTATTTGAAGGGCTTCAAGGACGGGCTCGGCGCCAAGGCCGCATCGATGATCGTCATCGAGGAAAGCTACGAAGTCTCCGAACCGACTATCGATTCCCACATCGTCAAGATGAAGGCGACCGGCGCCGACGTCTTCTTCAACATCACCACGCCGAAATTTGCGGCGCAGGCGATCAAGAAAAACGCCGAGATCGGCTGGAAGCCGCTGCACTTCCTCAACAACGTCTCCGCCTCGATCGGCAGCGTGATGAAGCCGGCCGGGTTCGAGAATGGACAGGACATCATCTCGTCGCAATACTTCAAGGATCCAACCGACGCGCAATGGAAGAACGATGCCGCGATGAAGGCATGGAACGAGTTCCTCGATAAGTATTATCCGGAAGCTAATCGGGCCGATGCATCGGTGATGTACGCCTATATCGTCTCTCAAGGTTTGGTGCACGTGCTAAAGGCCTGCGGCGACGACCTGACCCGCGCAAACATCATGAAGCAGGCGGCCAGCATCAAGGATCTCGAACTCGACGGCCTGCTGCCTGGGGTCAAGGTCAACACATCGGCGACCGATTTTGCTCCGCTCTCGCAATTGCAATTGATAAGATTCAAGGGCGAGACCTGGGAACGCTTCGGCGAAATTCTCTCGGGCGATGTTGGCGGCTGACCCGACTGCGAGCTCTGCTGAAGATGCAGCCCCTGCGGCTTTTGCCGCAGGGGCTTTTTGTTGTGACGCCTCTGGCAAGATGCTAATCACGACGGTGTCAAAAGAGCCTTTTGAAGAGGCCCGACGGTTACATTAAGAAATGAAAAGGGAGAGACAGAAATGTCCACAATGAAAAAACTTGCGGTTGTTTCGACCGCTCTTGGACTACTCGCTGCAACTTCGAGCAATGTTCTCGCACAGAAGAAATACGATCCGGGCGCGAGCGACACCGAAATCAAGGTCGGCAATATCATGCCCTACAGCGGACCGGCTTCCGCCTATGGCGTGATCGGCAAGACCGAGGAAGCCTATTTCAGGAAGATCAACGCCGAAGGCGGCATCAACGGCCGCAAGATCAACTTCATCAGCTATGACGACGCCTACTCTCCGCCGAAGACAGTTGAGCAGGCGCGCAAGCTGGTCGAGAGCGATGAAGTGCTGCTGATCTTCAACCCACTCGGCACGCCGCCGAACACGGCGATCCAGAAGTACCTGAACAGCAAGAAGGTGCCGCAACTGTTCGTCGCCACCGGCGCCACCAAGTGGAACGATCCGAAGAACTTCCCGTGGACCATGGGCTGGCAGCCCAACTACCAGAGCGAAACGCAGATCTACGCGAAGTACATTCTGAAGGAGAAGCCGAACGCCAAGGTCGGCATCCTCTATCAGAACGACGACTATGGTAAAGACTACCTGAAGGGCTTTAAGGATGGGCTCGGCGCCAAGGCCGCATCAATGATCGTCCTGGAGGAAAGCTACGAGGTCTCCGAACCGACCATCGACTCCCACATCGTCAAGCTGAAGGCATCCGGCGCCGACGTGTTCATCAATATCACCACGCCGAAATTCGCGGCGCAGGCGATCAAGAAGAACGCCGAGATCGGCTGGAAACCGCTGCACTTCCTCAACAACGTCTCGGCGTCGATCGGCAGTGTCATCAAGCCGGCCGGGATGGAGAACGCCCAGGACATCATCTCCTCGCAATACCTGAAGGATCCGACGGATGCGCAGTGGAAGGATGATCCGGGCATGAAGGCGTGGAACGAGTTCCTCGACAAGTATTACCCGGAAGCTAACCGTGCCGACGCATCGGTGATGTTCGGCTATACCGTGGCGCAGGGTCTCGTGCATGTGCTGAAAGCCTGCGGCGACAATCTCACGCGCGAGAACGTCATGAAGCAGGCCGCAAGCATCAAGGACCTCGAACTCGGAGGTCTGCTGCCGGGTATCAAGGTCAACACCTCACCGACCGATTTTGCGCCGATCTCCTCGGTGCAACTGATCAAGTTCAAGGGCGAGACCTGGGAACGCTTCGGTGAAATCCTGTCCGGTGATGCCGGCGGCTAGTCATTTAGAATCTCGATCGGCCGATTTAGGCCTGAAGACCCCCGCAGGTAGCCTGCGGGGGTTTTCTTTTGCGGCGATTGGATGGATAACCTAACTCCCGTCTCAGTGAAATTCCCGTGCAACCATGACCGACCGACGTCCCCTCTTGCGTGCGATCTTTGATGCGGCCGTTGCGGCCGCGCATCCCGACGTCGTGCTTTCCGCTCATCTGCGTCCCGCGCCCAAGGGCGAGGTGATCTGCCTCGCCGCGGGCAAGGGCGCGGCGGCGATGGCGGCTGCCGCCGAACGACACTACCTAGATACGCTGGGGCTTGATCCGTCGCGTCTGACCGGCATCGCCACCACGCGCCATGGCCACGGCGTCCCGACGCGGCGGATCAGGGTCATCGAAGCTGGCCATCCAGTGCCCGACGAAGCCGGGCTGAAAGCCGCCGACGAAACGCTGCGTCTCGCCGCCGAGGTGACCGAAGACGATCTGCTGCTGGTGCTGTTGTCCGGCGGTGGCTCGGCGAACTGGATCGCGCCAGCCGAGGGCGTTTCGTTCGCGCAGAAGCAGCAGGTCAACCGCGCGCTGTTGCGTTCGGGCGCGCCGATCGGCGAGATGAACGTCGTCCGGAAGCATCTGTCGCGGATCAAGGGCGGCCGGCTGGCCCGCGCCGGGCAGCGCGCCGCCGAGATCGTGACGCTTGCGATCTCCGATGTACCGCACGACGATCCGTCCGCGATTGCATCGGGACCGACGGTACCTGACACCTCCACGCTGGCGGACGCCCGCGCGCTGGTCGCGAAATACAATCTCACAGTCGACGATGCCGTCAGGCGCGCACTCGACGACGTCAGGAACGAGAGCTGCAAGCCCGGCGATCCCGCCTTTGCCCGCGCGCAATTCGAGATGATTGCAAAGCCGAAGGCTTCTCTCGACGCGGCGATCAAGGTCGCGAGGGACGCAGGATATGAGGTCGTCGGCCTCGGCGCCGATCTCGAAGGCGAGGCACGCGAGGTCGCGGCCGACCATGCGCGGCTGGCGCTGAAAGCACAGAGCGAGGGCAAACGAACCGCGATCCTGTCGGGCGGCGAGCTCACGGTGACCGTGCGAGGCAATGGCCGCGGCGGTCCCAACCAGGAATATGCGCTCGCGCTGGCGGATCTTCTGAAGGATACGTCCGGCATTGTGGCACTGGCCGCAGACACCGACGGTGCCGACGGCGGCGCCGGCAGCGCGACCGACCCGGCCGGCGCTTTGATCGATCAGACGACGTTTGCGAAGATGAAGTCGCTCGGCCTCGACCCTGCGGCCTATCTCGCCAACAATGATGCGACTGCGTTCTTTTCGGCCACCGGCGATCTCCTGCTGACCGGCCCGACCCTCACCAACGTCAACGACGTCAGGGTGATCTTGGTGGATCCGTCGTAGATCTCCGGGCAGTTCCGGAACCTCGCACGCGCCGAAACGGCGTTAACGCTCTGTTGAGCAGTTTGCGAGGATCCCGCGCGCATTGTGTCCATCGCGAAGGCGCGATTCACCAGCTCGGCTTCTAATAGCCGTTCTCCTGGAGGAGGAGAGCCGCCAATGGCGGCTGGGGAAACGCTCCATGACGGATCACCGCCAGATAACCGCGCCGCGGTCAGCGCATTTGAGTGCGCGCCTCGAAGAGGCGATCGACCATTTGTCGCTCGGTATCGTCGTCTTCGACGAGAGGCGCGAGGTCGTTTTCTGCAACCGCCGCTACAGGGAAATGTACGGGCTCTCGCCTGAACAGGTGAAGCCGGGAACACCGACCCAAGAACTCATTCGGCACCGGCTGAATCTCGGCCTGAAGGTGCAGGTCGCGGTCGATGATTATATCCGTGAGCGCGTTGGTCGCGACATCGCACTCGACACCACCGTGCAGGAGTTCACCGACGGCCGGATCGTTGCCTACACCGTCTATCCGATGCCCGGCGGCGGCGGGATGGCGACCCACGAGGACATCACGGAGCGCGAAGAGCTCAATGCCCGGCTGAAGAAACAATACGAGCGCGGAAAAGAACAAGAGGAAGCCCTGCGCGTCAGGAACTTCCAGTTCGACACCGCGATCAACAACATGTCGCAGGGGCTTTGCTTCTTCGATGCCGACCACCGCCTGATCGTCTGCAACGACCGCTTCGTGGAGATGTACGACATTGCGCCCGAACGCGTCAGCCCCGGCATGTCGCTCATCGAGATCGTCGACCTGCGCTTCGAAGCCGGCAGCTTCCCCGCCATGACACGGGACGAATATCTGCAATGGCGCACCAACGTGGCGGTTTCCAATGAAGCCAAAGACAGCATCGTCGAACTGAAGAACGGGCGTACCTTCAAGATCCGCCACCGCCCGATGCCCGGCGGCGGCTGGGTCGCGACGCATGAGGACATCACAGAACAGCGCCAGTCCGAGGTCAAGATCGAGTACATGGCGCATCACGATGCGCTGACCGATCTTGCCAATCGGGTGCTGTTGAACGAGCGGCTCGAATATGCGCTGGGCAGGGTTTCGGGCGGGGAAATGGTGGCCGTCCATCACCTCGATCTCGATCAGTTCAAGGCCGTAAACGATACGTTCGGCCATCCCTGCGGCGACAGGTTGCTGAGGATCGTCGCCGAACGGTTGCGCTCCCTCGTTGGTGATTCCGACACGATCGCGCGGATGGGCGGCGATGAATTCGTCATCGTGCAGGCCACGATCTCGGACCCCGCCGATGCCACTTCGCTGGCGCAGCGCGTCATCGATGCGTTGAACGAACCCTATGAAATCGACGGCCAGCAGGCCGTGATCGGCGTCAGCATCGGCATTTCGGTCGGTCCCGGCGACGGATCGAATCCCGACAAATTGCTGCGCAACGCCGACCTCGCGATGTACCGCGCCAAAAGCGACGGCCGCGGCACGTTCCGTTTCTTCGAGCCTGCGATGGACCTGCAGATGCAGACCCGCCGCATCATGGAGCAGGATCTGCGCAAGGCGTTGCCGGCGGGCGAGTTCGAGCTGCATTACCAGCCGGTCGTCAACCTCGCGAGCAAGGAAATCAGCGGCTTCGAGGCGCTGATACGCTGGAATCATCCGACCAAGGGAATGATCTCGCCGGCCGCCTTCATCCCGCTGGCCGAAGAGATCGGCTTCATCGTGCCGATGGGCGAGTGGGTGCTCAGGAAGGCTTGTGCCACCGCCGCGCAATGGCCCGACAACTTTCACGTCGCCGTCAATATTTCAGCGATCCAGTTTCGCAGTCCCGGCCTGATACAGGTGATCGTCGGCGCGCTCGCCGCTTCCGGCCTTGCGCCGACCCGGCTGGAGATTGAAATCACCGAGAGCGTGTTGCTCCACAACAAGGAAGCGACGCTTGCGTTGCTGCATCAGTTGCGGGCGCTCGGAATCCGGATCGCGATGGACGATTTCGGCACCGGCTATTCGTCGCTGACCTACTTGCAGAGCTTTCCGTTCGACAAGATCAAGATCGATCGTTCCTTCGTCAAGAACATCACCGAGAATTCGAGCTCGCTCAACATCGTGCGCGCGGTTGCCGCGCTCGCCAATGGAATGGGCATGACGGCGACCGCCGAGGGCGTTGAAACGGCGGAGCAGCTCCACAGCATCGCATCCGAGGGATGCACGGAGATGCAGGGCTTCCTGTTCAGCCGGCCGCTTCCCGCCGCCGAGATCGAGCGGCAATTCCTGTCGGGACGCGGGACGCGCGGGGCTCAGGGCCGTATTATCGCGGCCTGACAATATCGACACCGTCATTCCGGGGCGATGCGAAGCATCGAACTATGGTGCGCAGTTGCGCACTTGAGAATCTCGAGATTCCGGGTCTGGTCCTTCGGACATCCCGGAATGACCGCCAACTCAAAACTCCGCCGCGATCTTCGACAGCATTTCCAGCAGCGCGACGCGGTTGGCGGGACCCAGCAATTCGTTGAGACGCGCCTCGTGCTTGCTGGCAACGAGCTTCTTGGCACGCGCCAGCACCGCTCTTCCCTTATCGGTCAGAACCAGGATGTGCGAGCGGCGGTCGTTGGTCGAGCGCATCCGGGCGCAGAGGCCGCGGCTCTCCAGCGCATCCAGCATCGAGACGAAATTCGGCCGGAGGATGCCGAGCGTGTTGGCGATTTCGGTCTGGTTGCGCCCGGGATTGCGGTCGAGCAACAATAGCACCGAGAATTGCGCCGGCGTCAGTTGCAGCGGCGCGACACAGCGCAGGAAGTCCTCGAATACCTTGAGCTGCGCGCGCTTGAGCGAATAGCCGAGCAGGTCGGCCAGCTCGCCCAGTTGCAGAGCGCCATTCTCGGCCGCGCCATCGGCGATTTCCTTGCCGTTGCTGCGCAACGGCTTGACGGCATCGGTCGCTGCCTTGGAAAATGTCATGGCGTGAGGCTCGCCCCTGAACAAGGCTCGGCCGGTGGACCGGGGCCTTGATGTTATATTTGATAATTGTTATCGGATATATCAAATCTCGGCGTGTTTCAACTGCCGAGATATGGGACGGCCGGCGGACCTTGCGGGGTCAGGACCGGCGACGCTTTTAGGGGGAGCGCCAGTCTTGAATACGACGATCATGCTGTTCCTGTTGCAGGACGGCATTACCAATGGCGCGATCTATGCGCTGCTCGGGCTTGCGCTGGTGCTGGTGTTTGCCGTCACCCGTGTCATCCTGATCCCGCAGGGCGAATTCGTCACCTACGGCGCCCTGAGCTACGCCATGCTGGCGACCGGTCAGGTGCCGGGCACCGCGAAGCTGGCGGCCGCCATGGGCGTGGTCGCCTTCGGCCTCGATCTGTTTGACGCACGGCGATCGTTGCGGCTCAAGCGGGTCTTGCGCGCCTTTGCCCTCAACATCGCACTCCCCGCCATGATCCTGGCCCTGACTTACGGCCTCGCAGGTCCCAAGACTCCGATCGGAGTCAACATTGCGCTGTCGCTTCTGATCGTCGCGGCAATCGGGCTGTTCCTCTACCGCATCGCGTTCCAGCCGATCGCCCATACCTCGGTGCTGGTGCTGCTGATCGCGTCTGTCGGCTGCCATCTCGCGCTGCAGGGCCTGGGATTGGTATTTTTCGGCGCCGAGGGCCTGCGCGGGCCGGCGCTGTCGAATACCGCGCTCACAATCGGGCCGTTGCGCTTCACCGGCCAGAGCCTTGCGGTGTACGGGCTGACGATCGCCTTCATCGTCGCGCTATGGCTGTTCTTCGGCTTCACGCTGATGGGCAAGGCGTTACGCGCTACCGCGGTCAACCGGCTCGGCGCCCGCCTCATCGGGATCCGCACCACGCTGTCGGGGCAGATCGCCTTTCTGCTGGCGTCCCTGATCGGCGCGATTTCCGGGATCCTGATCGTGCCGATCACCACGCTCTATTACGACACCGGCTTCCTGATCGGCCTGAAGGGCTTTATTGCCGCAATCATCGGTGGACTCGTCAGCTATCCGCTGACGGCCATCGCAGCCTTGCTGGTCGGCAGCGTCGAAGCGTTCTCCTCGTTCTACGCCAGCAATTTCAAGGAGGTCATCGTCTTTACGCTGATCCTTCCCGTGTTGGTGCTGCGTTCGCTCGCAGCCCCCGCGGTCGAGGAAGAGAAGGACTGACGCGATGAATCAGCGCGCCCCTCTCATCATCTTCGCGCTCGTGATGGCGGCGATCCCGTTCATCCCGGGGGTCCCGCCATTCTGGATCGTGCTGCTCAACAATATCGGCCTTGCCGCGCTGGTAGCGATGGGGCTGGTGCTCCTGACCGGCGTCGGCGGCCTCACTTCATTTGGCCAGGCGGCCTTTTGCGGCTTCGGTGCCTACACCACGGCGGTATTGACCACGGCCTATGGCTTCTCGCCATGGCTGACACTGCCGCTCTCGCTCTTGGTCAGCGGCATCGCTGCGGTCCTGCTCGGCATCGTCACGGTACGGCTGTCCGGCCATTATCTGCCGCTCGGCACCATCGCTTGGGGCATCGGCCTGTTTTACCTGTTCAGCAAGCTGGAATTCCTCGGCCGCAATGACGGTATCTCCGGGATCCCACCGCTCTCGATCGGCAGTTTTCGGATGCTCGATCCCGGCACGATCTATTTCGCGATCTGGGTCGCGGTGCTGGTCTCGGCGCTCTTGACCATGAATCTCCTGGACTCCCGCACCGGCCGCGCGATCCGCGCATTGCGGCGCGGACATATCGCCGGCGAAGCGTTCGGCGTGCAGACGCCGCGCGCCAAGCTTCTGGTGTTCATCTATGCAGCGGTGCTGGCAGGCCTGTCCGGCTGGCTGTATGCGCATTTCCAGCGCGCCGCCAACCCGACGCCGTTCGGCGCACAGGCGGGCATCGAATATCTGTTCATCGCCGTGGTCGGCGGTGCCGGCTATGTCTGGGGCGCGGTGCTCGGCGCCGGCATCGTCGTGATCCTCAAGGAGATCCTGCAGAGTTACCTGCCCTATATCTTCGGCGGCCAGAGCCAGCTTGAGACGATCGTATTCGGCATCCTGCTGGTCGTTCTGCTGCAATTCGCGCCGACCGGCGTCTGGCCCTGGCTGATGTCGCGATTGCCGATCAAGTCGGGTCGCAAGACACCCGACACATCGCTTCCCCTTGCCGCGCGCGAGCGCGCGCCGGCCTCGGCTGCCGTGCTGCTGCAGATCGAGAAAGCGCGCAAGCAGTTCGGCGGCGTGATAGCCGTCAACGACGTCTCCTTCGATGTCCGCTCCCGCGAGATCGTCGCCCTGATCGGCCCCAACGGCGCCGGCAAGAGCACGACCTTCAACCTGATCACGGGCGTGCTGACGACCACCGGCGGAACGATCTCCGTGCTCGGTCACAAGGTCGACAACGCTCCGCCGCAGGAGGTCGTCAAGCTCGGCGTCGCGCGCACCTTCCAGCACGTCAAGCTGGTGCCCGACATGACCGTGCTGGAGAACGTCGCGATCGGTGCGCATCTGCGCGGGTTTGCGGGCGCGATCTCCAGCATGTTCCGGCTCGACCGCGCCGATGAAGCGAAACTGCTGGCGGAAGCCGCGCGCCAGATCGAACGCGTCGGGCTCGGCGACCAGATCGACCAGTTGGCGGGAAGCCTCTCGCTCGGCCAGCAGCGCATCGTCGAGATCGCGCGCGCGCTGTGCGTCGATCCGCTGCTGCTGCTGCTCGACGAGCCGGCCGCGGGACTGCGACACATGGAAAAGCAGCGGCTCGCCGCACTGCTCCGTCAATTGCGGGACGGCGGCATGTCGGTGCTGCTGGTCGAGCACGACATGGGCTTTGTGATGGATCTCGCCGACCGCGTCGTGGTGCTCGATTTCGGCACCAAGATCGCCGAGGGCACGCCGGATGCGATCAAGACCAATCCCGACGTGATCAAGGCCTATCTCGGAGCTACCGCATGAGCGTGCTGTTATCGGTCTCCGACGCGCACGTTTCCTACGGCAAGGTCGAAGCCGTGCGCTCGGTTTCGCTCGAAGTGGCCGACGATGAGATCGTCACCATCATCGGCGCCAATGGCGCCGGCAAGACTACGCTGCTGAACGCCATCATGGGCGTGCTGCCGCTCAAGGGTGCCGCCGCCTTCGCCGGCATCGATATGGCCCCGCTCGACATCGAGGATCGCGTTGCGGCGGGCCTCTGTCTCGTGCCGGAGCACCGCGAATTGTTCGGCACCATGAACATCGAGGACAATCTGCAGCTCGGCGCCTTCCGGATTCCGAAGGCCACGGCCGCAAAATCGTTCGAGCGTGTCTATGCGCTGTTTCCGCGGCTCAAGGAGCGGCGCAAGCAATTGGCCGGCACGCTGTCCGGCGGCGAGCAGCAGATGCTGGCGATGGGCCGCGCGCTGATGGGCGCGCCAAAACTGTTGATGCTCGACGAACCGAGCCTTGGTCTCGCGCCGATCATCGTTGCCGACATCTTCCGCACAATCGGCGAATTGCGTGCCGCCGGTGTGTCGGTGTTGCTGGTCGAACAGAATGCGCAAGCGGCGCTTAAAATTGCTGACCGCGCCTACGTCATGGAACTCGGTGAATTTATCCTGTCCGGGCCGGCCAAGGATATCGCCAGCAACCAGCGCGTCGCGGCAAGCTATCTCGGCTTCCAGCACGAAGGCACGAGCGGGATCTAGATTCGAGTCTCACAGGCTTTCGGAGGGTGGGCAAAGGCGCATATGCGCCGTGCCCACCATCTCTCCTGTTCGCTGATCTATGGTGGGCACGCTTACGCTTTGCCCAGCCTACAGACCGAACGTCCTCACTTCGCCGGAACGTACTTCCCGTCCTTCACGGTCAGAATGATGCGCGAGCGGTCGTCGAGGCCGTAGCGATCCTTTTCGGTGAAGTTGTAGACGCCCTGGCTGGCTGCGATTTCCTTCTCCGACATCAGCGCCAGACGGATCGCCTCGCGGAATTCCGGCGTGCCCGGTTTGGCCTTTTTCAGCGCCACCGGTATCACGCGCTTTAGCACTTCGAACGCATCGTAGGAGTGGCCGGCGAACTGGCTGCGGCTGTTGGCGCCATACTTGGCTTCATAGGCCGTGTTGAGCGCCAGGCCCGGCTTCTTGGTCAGCGCGCTGTCGGGCTGGGACTCCGGCGACATCACCGGACCGGAAGCCATGATCACGCCTTCCGCCGCGGGACCTGCGATGCGGATAAAGTCCATGCTGGCGGCGCCGTGGGTCTGATAGATCAGGCCCTTGTAGCCGCGCTCGCGCAGGGTCGTCTGCGGCAGCGCCGCTGCGGTGCCGGAGGCGCCGACCAGAATCGCGTCGGGATTGGCGGCAAGCAGCTTCAGCACCTGACCCGCCACTGACGTATCCGGACGCGCGAAACGCTCCTCGGTGGCCAGGGTGATTCCCATTGGAATGGCCTGGTTCTTGAAATCGTTGAACCAGAGATCACCGTAGGAATCGGAGTAGCCGATATAGCCTACGGTCTTGATGCCGTGCGCCTTCATGTGCTCGTACAGCACCTTGCCCATGATCGGGATCGGCTGCGGCATTGCGACCGACCACTTGATGCGCGCTTCGTTGATCGGGAACGGGGCGAGGCCGATATGCGGGATTCCCGCCTCGTTTGCCACGGTCGCCACAGCGATCGTCGAGGGCGTCGTCGACGAGCCCATGATGACGTCGGCCTTGGACTCGGTGACAAAGCGGCGCGTGTTTGTTGTCGCCGTGGTCGGATCGCCGCCGTCGTCGAGCACGATGACCTTGATCGGCACGCCGCCGATTTCCTTCGCCACGAAGTCGAGCGAGTTGCGTTCGGGAATGCCGAGCGCCGCGGCAGGCCCCGTCGTGGTGATGGAAATGCCGACTACAATCTCGTTGGTTTGTGCAACCGCCGCGCCCGGCAGGGCGAGAGCCGCTATAACGGCTGCAGCGGACAGCAAGGCCTTTTTCATTCATTCCTCCCTTGATAATCTATTTATCGTTTAAGCAAAAACGGGCGACCACTTCAGCCCCTCCTTTAGATCATGCGGGAGCCTCCGTCAGCCCCGCATGAATCGCTCGATGATCTCCGGCGGCATCGGGGCCGATTTCAGCTTCGTAGGATCGTCCGGATGCTTGCCGACCAGCACGCGCGTCTCGAACGCCTCGATCGCCAATGCGTCGGCCTTAAACACGTTGTGGACCACCTCGAAGCTGGATCGCTTGAAGCTCTCGATGCGGCTTTCGATCCGGATCCACTCGCCATGGGTCGAGGGAATGTGGAATTTCGCCCGCGTGTCCACCATCGGGATTCCGACCAGGCCGTATTTGTGGATGATGTCCTGTTTCGAGAAACCGGCGGCTTCGAACATGATCGAGGTCGAATCGTCGAACATCGCGAAATAGCGCGGGTAGTAAACGATGTTGGCGGGGTCGCAATCGCCCCACTGTATCTGCACGTCGCGCCGGTTGACGAACATAAACGATCCCTACCGCGGCGCCATGCGAAGCGCGGCATCGAGCCGCACCACTTCACCGTTCAGATAGGGATTGTCGATCATGTGCAGCGCGAGCGAGGCGAACTCGTCGGCCTGGCCGAGCCGGCGTGGGAACGGGATCGAGGCGGCCAGCGAGTCCTGCGCTTCCTGCGGCAGATTGGCCAGCAGCGGCGTAAGGAACAGGCCCGGCGCGATCGTCAGCACGCGAATGCCGAACTGTGCCAGCTCGCGTGCGATCGGCAGCGTCATGGCGACGATGCCGCCCTTGGAAGCCGAATAGGCCGACTGACCGATCTGGCCGTCATAGGCTGCAACCGAGGCGGTCGAGATCACCACCCCGCGTTCGCCGGTGGCAAGCGGCTCCAGCTTCGACATCGGAGCCGTCGCCAGCCGCAGCATGTTGAACGAGCCGATCAGATTGACCTTGATCACCTTGTCGAAATCGCCGAGCGCCATCGGGCCGTCCTTGCCGATCACGCGCTTGGCGACACCGATGCCGGCGCAGTTCACCAGCACGCGCGCCGGGCCGTGGGCCGCCGCGGCCTTGGCGATCGCGCCTTCCGCGGAGGCAGCATCGGAGACGTCGCAGATCACGGCGACGCCGCCGATCTCGGCCGCGACGGCCTCCGCGAGGTTGGCGTTGAGATCGCAGACCGCGACCTTGGCGCCCTGCGCCGCGAGGCGGCGCGCGGTCGCCGCGCCCAATCCCGATGCGCCGCCGGTGACAATGGCAGCCTGGTCCTTCAAGTGCATGGTGCTCTCCCTGACAAGTTCTTGTTCGAATTCGGTTACGGCGTGATCACCTGCGCCGGCGGCGCTGGCGAATAGATTTCTTCGATCAGCGCGCCGCGGTTTTCCAACACCGCGCGCTGGTTGATCGAGCCCTTGTCGGTGACCTCGCCACGATCGATCGATAGCGGCGCATCGAGTAGCACCGCGCGCGTGATCCGGGTCGACGATCCGGTCGCGCCAGCGACAAGCTTCTGGAAGCGCTCGCGGAAGGCCGCGACGATCAGCGGATCAGACGCCGCGGCGGCCAGATCATCATGTGGAAGCGTCGGATTGATCAGACGGCAACCGTCGAGATCGAGCACCACCAGCGCCGATATTTCGTCGCGGTTGATGCCGGCAATGACGACGTCGCGCGCCAGTGGCGCACAAGCCGCGACAAAGCGCGCCCGCAGTGGGCCGACGCTGACCCAGGTGCCGCTAGCAAGCTTGAAGTCCTCGCCGATGCGGCCGTCGAAATCGAAGCCGGCGTCGAAATTATCGGGATCGGCCGGCTTGAGCGCGTCGCCCATCTTGTAGAAGCCTTCCTCGTCGAAAGACTTGGCCGTGATATCCGGCTGGCGCCAATAGCCCGGCATGACGTTCGGCCCCCTGGCGCGAACCTCAAGCTTGCCGTTGTTGGGCACGAGTTTCGCATCATTCCCCAGAACCGGCAGCCCGACATGGCCGGAGCGGCTGGTATGCGGATTGACCGACATGAAGAACGGCGCGGTCTCGGTGGCGCCAAGGCCGGTCAGCATCGGCACCCGATAGCCGGTTTCGCGAACCGACAATTCGTCGAGGCTGTTCCAGACAAAGGCCGATAACGCGGCGCCCGAGAAGAACATCGCATGAAGGCGAGCAAAGAATTTTTTGCGCAAGCCTGCATCATCGCGCAAGTATGGCAATAGCGATTCATAGCCCTTGGGGACGTTGAAATAGACCGTCGGCGAAATCTCCTGGAGATTGCGCACGGTCTCCTCGATGCCGCCGGGCATCGGCTTGCCCTCGTCGAGATACATCGAGCCGCCATTATATAGCGTCAGCCCGATGTTGTGGTTGCCGCCGAATGTATGGTTCCACGGCAGCCAGTCGACGATGACAGGCGGCTCATCCTTCAGAAATGCCAGCGTCTCGCGCAGCATCACCTGGTTGGCGCAGATCATGCGCTGGGTGTTGATGACCGCCTTCGGATTTCCGGTCGAGCCCGAGGTCAGCAGGAATTTTGCGATCGTGTCCGGGCCGATAGCCTCGTGAACTGCGTCGAGGCGCGGGTGCAATGGGGTCGCCATAAGATCTGCAAGTGTCGTGACATCACGGCCGGGCACCGCACCGCACGAGGCAGCGATCTCGGTCCCGAACGACACATTGACGGCCAGCGCATCGGCGAATTTCGTGGCGTCGTCCGCGAAGACGAGGCCGGGCGTCAACAGCTTCATCAGATAGCTGAGCTTCCCGTAGTCGCGCGACACCAGCGAATAGGCCGGCGATACCGGACAGAAGGGAATGCCCGCATAGAGCGCGCCGAACGCGACCAGCGCATGATCGACCGAGTTGCCGGACAGGATGACGACCGGCTTCTCGGTCGAAAGACCGCGGCCCAGCAGCGCGGAGGCGATGCGCCGCGACGACGCGAGCAGTTCTGCATAGGTGATCTGCCGCCAGCTTCGTGCCGCGTTGCGCTCGGCCATGAAGACCCGGTCGGGTGCCGCTGCCGCCCAATGATGCAGCCGGTCGGTGATACGCGCCGGATAATCGCGCAACTGCGCTTTCGGGCGCAGATAGATGGTGCCGTCGTCGCGGCGCTCGACATGCACCGCGGGCGTGCCGAACGAGATCGGGCGCAGCCGATGTTCGGCGCGCGCGGCTGAATCGGTCGAAGCGGACATGTCGGGCTTGGCGCTCATGTCAGGTCGGCTTCACCTTTGCGGTCTTGTGCTCGAGAAACGCGCGAATGCGGCGCTTGGCCTCTTTGTCGCTCTGCGCCACGGTTGCCATCAGGGATTCCATCAGCAGGCCGGTCTGCGGATTGGCCTCCGCAATCATCGGCAGCGCCTGCAGCACGGCAAAATTGGTGAGCGGCGCATTCGCCGCCACGCGTTCCGCGAGTTCCAGCGCCTTCGGCAGCGCGCCCTCGGCCTCCGTGAGATATTGCGAGAAACCATAGGCCGAGCCTTCGGTCGCCGAATAGACCCGCCCCGTGAGCATCATGTCGATCATCCGCGCCACGCCGATCAGCCGCGGCAGCCGCACCGATCCGCCGCCGCCGACGAAAATGCCGCGCTGGCCCTCGGGCAGCGCGAAATAGGCCGATGGTTCGGCGACGCGAATATGCGCGGCGCAGGCCAGTTCCAGGCCGCCGCCGATCACCGCACCTTTCAGCGCCGCGATCACGGGGACCCGGCTATACTGGATGCGGTCGAACACCCGATGCCACATCTGCGAGTGCCGCAGGCCCTCGGTGGCGTCATGCTCGGTCAGTTCGGACAGATCGAGGCCGGAGGAGAAATGGTCGCCGACGCCATGGATGACCACGGCGCCTGTCCCCTCGGGAAGATGGGAGAAACAATCCTGGATTGCGAGGATGATGCCGTCGTTCAGCGCATTGCGCTTGGCCGGACGGTTGAGGCCCACGGTCAGCACCGCGCCGTTCTGCTCGATCTTGAGCAGGTCGGATTGACCCGCTGATGCGGTAGAGGCGTTTCCCATCGGCGTGTATTGCTTCCTTTGCAGAATAGTTATGTTTTATAACGATTTTGGTGGGAGTCAAGGCGCCTGTCCGGGGGGCCTTGGTTTCGCTCCTTCTACGTCATTGCGAGGAGCGAAGCGACGAAGCAATCCATATTTCGGCAAGCGGCGATATGGATTGCTTCGCTTCGCTCGCAATGACGTCGAGATAGCGACGCCCAAACGATCGTCATCTCCCCGCGGATGCGGGGTATCCAGTACGCCGCGACTTATCAATTCGATCATTGACGTCTCTGGAATACTGGATCGTCCGCCTTCGCGGATGATGACGAGTCAATGCGTGTCGGCATTCTCGCGGCGCGGCGCGCCCGAGGTTTGCCTACAACTTGTCCCTCAAAATCAGAGGGCGCAGGGAAGACCGGGTGCGCGCCGCACCCGCGGTCTCGTGTGCAGTTGCGCATAGGAAAAACGCACACGAGCATACAGGTACAGCGGGAGCATCCGGGCCTTCCCTGCGCTTTACGGCTTACTTCGTGCTCTCCCCGGAGAACGGCTCTTTTGCCTCCGTCGCTCCTGCGAAGCTTTCGCTTCTCTAAGAACTTAACGCCAGCACCGCGGTGTCCGAACCAAACGACTTCACCGTACGTTTCTGGCGCCTACATCTTGCGCCATCCGCGTCCATCGCATCTCACCGCACGTTCGTGACGATCGCGAGCGCCCCTCAATGGGTGAGACGGACGGGGTTATGCGACTGATTTGGTGAGAACGAAAGCAGAATATTTTTGCGCAAAGGGCTGAACAGGTTTTACTGATTTGCCCGTCATGCCAGTTTGTGGCAGGCCGCCACAGAAAAACGCGCTTGTGCACAAAGCAAATCAGCTCGCAGTGCGTGATGTTGTAGCGTGGGCAAAGCGGCAGCGTGCACATCATCGCGGGGGCACGTCGCTAGCGCCCCCTAACAAAGACTCACAGCACCTGGTGCACATCAATAACCACGCGGTCGGCGTGACGGGCGGCGGAGGCGATGAAGAGGTTTTCCATCAGCCAGCGATATTTCTCTGCGCCTGTCTCGAACCGCGGCACGGTGCGGAAATAGATCAATTTTGGATCGACCGGCTCGCCGCGCTTCAACTTCTGCAGCAACTCGGTGGGACCGAAGCGCAGGCCCTTGTTCTCGACATAGATTACCGCGCCGTCATCGGTCTCGAAGGCGTATTTGGCTTCGAGCTCGATCAGTTCGTTCGGGCGGATGATCTGGAAATCGGCGCCGAAGGGGCAGACCTTGCCGTTGATTTCGCCCGTCACCTCGCCGCCGATGATCGGAATGATCCGGCGCACGCCGGTGCCGATCTCACCGGCCGACGTCACCTCGCCGATCAAGGCGGTGATGGTGAAGACATATCTGGTCGAAAGCTGCGGGGTCATCGGAGCGCCCTATCCGGCCATGCGTTGCGGCAGCCACAGCGCCAATATCGGAAATGCGATCAGGATCACCAGCCGGATCAGATCGGTCGCCACGAACGGGATCACGCCGCGGAAGATGGTCGAGAAGGAGACGTCCTTCACCACGCTCTTGATGACGAACACGTTCATGCCGACCGGCGGATGGATCAGCCCGAGCTCGACCGTCATCACGATGATCACGCCGAACCAGATCGGATCGAAGCCGAGATGCATGATGACCGGGAAGATGATCGGCACGGTGAGAATGATCATCGCCATCGCATCCATCAGGCAGCCGAGCACCAGATACATCACCATGATCAAGGCGAGGATTCCGTAGGGGCCGAGGCCGAGACCAGTGAGCAGCTCCGTCACCTTCTGCGGGGTCTGCGTCACCGTCAGGAAATAGCCGAAGATCAGCGCGCCGATCAGCACCGTGAACACCGCGGCCGCGGTGCGGGTCGCCTGCAACAGCGAGTTCAGGATCTTTTCCTTGTCGAGCCGCCCCGTGAGCACGCCGATCAGGAACGCGCCGGTGGCGCCGACGCCGCCCGCTTCCGTCGGCGTGAAGCGCGGCAGGAACGGCAACCCGTAGAGCCCGCCGATCACGAAGATGAACAGCAGCACCGGTGCCCAGATGTCCTTCAACCCGGCAAAGCGCTCGCGCCAGGTGGTTTGCTTACCTGTCGGCAGGAAGCCGGGGCGAAACCAGCCGATCAGCGCAATCGTCATCATGTACATGGTCATCGCGAGCAGGCCGGGAATGATGCCGGCGATGAACAGTTTTCCGATGTCCTGCTCGGTGATGATGCCGTAGACCGCCAGCACGGTGGATGGCGGCAGCATGGCACCCAGCGTGCCGCCGGCCGCGATCACGCCGGTGGCAAAGGACTGCGGATAGCCGAAGCGGCGCATTTCCGGATAGGCCACGGCCGAGAAGGTCGCAGCTGTCGCCACCGACGAGCCGCAGATCGCGGCAAAGCCGCCGCAGGCTGCGACGGTGGCGATGCCGAGCCCACCGCGGAGATGGCCGACAAAGCCATTGGCGGCGCGGAACAGTTCGCGGCTCATGCCGGAATTGCTGACGAACGTTCCCATCAGGAGGAACATCGGGATCACGCCGAAGGTGTAGTCGGTAACCGTGCGCATCGAGGTCTGACCGACCAGCTTCAGCGCCGGCGTGAAGCCGACCAGGTAACCGAAGCCGCAGACGCCGACGAGACCCATCGCCATGCCGACCGGCACGCGCAACAGCATCAAGGCAAACAGCGAGACGAATCCAAGGACGGCGACGGCATCTGTACTCATGCGATTACTCTACCGTCTTGACTTTGGCGTCATGGATATCTTCGGGATGGAAAATCAGCCGGTAGGTGCGGATCGCGATCAGCAGCACCGCGGCGCCGTCGCCGGCCCAGGCGATGGCAAAGAACGGCCAGGTCGGCATGTGCATGTCGAACGTCAGGACGTTGTCGTTGTAGGTGCCGCGCACCTTGTCGAACAGGGTGTAGGTCTGCACGGTGACAACGAACAGCAGCACCAGTGTCGCGAACACGTCGATCATGCGCTGGTATTTCGGGCCGACATTGGCCCACACCAGGTCGACGGTGATGTGGCCGCCGCGATAGCTGGTGGCGGCGATGCCCCAGAAGATCAGGATGCCGAGCAGCATGCGCCCGATGTCGAAGGAGTCGGGGATCGCATAATTCAGCGTGTTGCGCAGCAGGACGCCGATGAAAATGTTGAGGGCAACGATGCCGACAAAGCCGGCGGCGATCCATTCGATCGTGTCGATGAAACGATCCATCCACGCGCGATTCATGTCCGGAGCTCCCCATCGACTGATGCCGGTTGATTGAATAGGTCTGGCCGCGAACTCACTTAACCTCTCCCGCTTGCGGGGGAGCATAGGCCGCCCGCGGCCGTTCTTTGATGGAAATGCCGAAGCGGAGCTTCGGCTGGTGGGGGCTCTCTCCCCGAACTCCAGCATGCGTTATGCGGCACGACCCCCACCCGTAGCCGATGCTCCGCATCGGCGTTCTTCCAAAGAACGGCGACCACCGGCCGCCTATGCCTCCCCGCAAGCGGGAGAGGGAGCGCAACTCCTTCGCTACGGCTTCGGCTTACTGCGCGAGCGCGTTGTACTTGGTGAGCGAAGCCTTGAGTTCGGCCAGTGCCGCGTCCGGGTCGCCGCCGTTCTTCTTGACGCCCTCACCCCAGGTCTTGACCAGCGGCTCGGCCGCCTTCTTCCACGCCGCCGTCTGCTCCGGCGTCAGCTTATAGACCTCGTGACCCGACATCGCCTTGATCTTCTCGATGCCGGCGTCCTCGTACTTGCCCCAGGGTTCGCCAACGCGGCCGGCGGCTTCCGTGTTGCAGTTGTTGTCGATTGCCTTCTTTTGCTTGTCGGACATCTGGTCGTACTTGTCCTTGTTCATCACGAAGGCAAAGGTCGTGACGTAGATCGGCGCTTCGATGTGATACTTCGTCACCTTGTCGATGCCGAACAGCACCACCGACCCCCACGGGAAGGTAACGGCATCAGCGACGCCGCGCTCGATGATGTCGCGGACCTCGGGCGCCGAGGATTGCACATTGGTGCCGCCGAGCTGGGTCACGAAATTCGCCATGGTGGCGTGGGCGGGACGAATCTTCATGCCCTTGATGTCTTCGGGCGTGACGATTTTCTTGGTCCGCGAATGGAACGTCGACGGCGAATGGATGAAGGCCAGACAGAACTTGACGTCCTTCATCTCCTTCTCGGCATATTTGCGATACCAGGCGTCGAGCGCCATCGATCCGCCCTTGGCATCCGACATCAGGAACGGCAACTCGCCGGCGCTGATGATCGGGAATCGTCCGGGCTGATAGCCCGGGTTGATGTAAGTAACGTCGGCGATGCCGTCGCGCGCCATGTCGTAATGATCGAACGCCTTACCGAGCTGCTGCGCGGGGAAGACTTTGTATTTGACGGTGCCGCCGGATTCCTTTTCGACCGCAGCTCCCCAATCTTCGAGTGCCTTCTGCAACGGATGGGAGGCCGGCACCCAGTGCGACAGCTTCAGTTCAAAGGTTTTTTCCTGCGCCAGCGCAGGCGTCACGCTGGCGGCCAGCAGCATCGCCAGAAATGCTTTCCTCATCGGCATCCTCTCCCTTGGCACGCGGGCTGTTCGATCGCCCGACCTCGTTAATTAACATGTTATCTAACTCATCCGCGTTTTCAAGGCGGACATTTGACCCGCGGCGTCTCGTCTCTCCCTTGTCGCCATGTGCACCTCCGCGAAGTACACCTCTATTGTTTCGCGCCAATGTCCTTTGCCAAAACCGTTATATGATATAACTACCATTTCAGGCTTGGGGGCAACCGCCGGCTTGGAACCTATAATACCGGGGAGGAGCGGGTATTGAGGACAAAAGTAGCAATCATAGGCGCAGGTCCGGCAGGATTGTTGCTTGGGCAACTACTTCACCGCTACGGCATCGACAACGTCATTTTGGAGCGCCAGACCGGCGAATATGTGCTCGGCCGAATCCGTGCCGGCCTGCTCGAGGAAGGCACGGTGGCGCTGCTCGACGAGGTCGGCGCCGGCGAGCGCGCCCATCGCGAGGGGCTGGTCCATCATGGCGTCGAACTCGCCTTCAGCGGCGCACGCCACCGTATCGACATGTACGGCGCCACCGGCAAGACGGTCATGATCTACGGCCAGACCGAGGTGACGCTCGACCTGATGAACGCGCGCAAGGCGGCCGGCCTCACGACCATCTATCAGGCCGCCGACGTCAAACCGCTCGATTTCGACACCGACCGCCCGCGCGTCAGCTACGTAAAGGACGGCGTCAGCCACGAGATCGAATGCGACTTCATCGCCGGCTGCGACGGCTTTCACGGCGTCAGCCGCGCCAGCGTGAAGCCGTCCGCGATCCAGACCTTTGAACGGATCTATCCGTTCGGCTGGCTCGGCATCCTCTCCGAGACGCCGCCGGTCAGCCCCGAGCTGATCTATTCCAACCATGCGCGCGGGTTCGCGCTCTGCACCATGCGCTCGACCCGGCGCAGCCGTTATTATGTGCAGTGTCCGCTCGACGATCATATCGACCAGTGGCCGGATGAACGGTTCTGGGACGAACTGAAGCGTCGGATCGACCAGAAGGCGGCCGACGAACTCGTCACCGGCCCCTCGATCGAAAAGAGCATCGCGCCGCTGCGCAGCTTCGTCGCCGAGCCGATGCGGTTCGGCCGGATGTTTTTGGCCGGCGACGCCGCCCACATCGTGCCGCCGACCGGCGCCAAGGGGCTCAACCTCGCCGCCAGCGACGTGCATTACCTCTCGCAGGCGCTGCGCGAATATTACGACGAGAAATCCTCCGCCGGCATCGACGGCTATTCGGCCAAGGCATTGTCACGCGTCTGGAAGGCGGTGCGCTTCTCCTGGTGGATGACCTCGATGCTGCACAAATTCCCCGACGAAGGCGAATTCGGCGCGCGCATCCAGCTCGCCGAGCTGGATTACGTCGTCAACTCGAAGGCGGCATCGGCGTCGCTGTCGGAGAATTATGTGGGGCTGCCGTTTTAGACGTTTGCGTTCGCGAGATATTTCCATTGCGAGGAGCCAACGGCTCGCGCGAACGCGCGCCCGATGACAGGCTCCGCGACGGAGCGATCCATTTCTCCGCGTGCGGCGCTATGGATTGCTTCGCTTCGCTCGCAATGACGGGAAAAGAGCGCGACAATTTCAAACACCCGTCGAAATCCCGTTTAAAACTTTGTAGGTGGTGACATCGCGGCCGCCTTGCGTTCAATGACGAAAAACATCGTCACACCGCGAGCCGCCAATGACCGCATCCGATGTCCCTGCAGGGTTCGAGCCGCGCACCCGCAAGAGCCCGCTGACCGATCCCTGGGAGCCGCTGTATTCGAAGAAGACCGATAAGGCCGTGATCATCGGGCTGCGGCTCGCAAAACCGCACACCAATGGACGCGGCCTGATCCATGGTGGGCTGATTGCAGCGCTGGCCGATGCTGCCATGGGGCATAGCTGCGCGCATGTGATGGGCGGGGTGGCGTCGCTGGTGACGATCGGACTGGCGGTCGATTTCGTCGGCACCGCGCAGATTGGGCAGTGGCTCGCGGCCGAGAGCGAGGTGGTCAAGACCGGCAGGACGATCTGCTTCGCGCAAAGCCTGATCAAGGCCGATGACATCGTGATCGCGCGGGCCAATGCGACGTTTCGGGTGGTGCCGCAGAAGGAGCCGGTGTAGCGGCACCTCGTGTCCCGGACGCGGTGCGGCGCATAGCGCCGCTCCGCAGAGCCGGGACCCAGCGCAAGTGGGCCCCGGCTCTGCGGCGCACCACTGGCGTGCTGCACCGCGTCCGGGGGCACGATACCTAGCCAAAATGCCAGTCGGCCATCTCGGTTACGAGATCGATGAAGGTGCGGACCTTGGCCGAGAGCAGTCGCGAGGTCGGATAGACGATGTGGATCGGCATTGCCGGTTGTTCGAACCGCGCGAGCAGGATTCTGAGCCGCCTCGCTTTCAGCGACTCGGCGGCCTGATAGGCCATCACGCGCGTCAGTCCGCCGTCCTGCTCGGCGTACTGGATGGCGGCATCCGAGCTATTGGTGGCGAAGCGCGGTGTGCTGGCGACGCGGATCTCGCGGCCGTTCTCGACGAAACGCCAGTCAAGCGCCGCCGTCATGGCGCCGAACTGGATCGTGTCATGCGTGGAAATCTCCTGCGGCCGCTGCGGCTCGCCGCGCGCCTTGAGATAGCCGGGCGAAGCCACCACGATCCGCCGCATCTCGCCGACATGGCGCGCCACCAGCGTCGAATCGGGCAGATGGCCGATCCGGACGGCAAGATCGACGCCGTCTTCGACGAGATTGATCATGCGGTCGGACAAGCGGAGGTCGACGCCGACGTCGGGATAGCGCTTCAAATAGGCGGTCACGATTACGCTGACGTGCAGCCGGCCGAAGCCGACCGGCGCAGAGATGACGAGTTGCCCCTCGGGGCGCGTACGCTCGCCGGCGACGGCGCCCTCGGCCTCCTCGACGTCAGCCAAAATCCGCCGCGCCCACTCAAGGTAGCGCGAGCCAGCGTCGGTCAGCGTCACCTGCCGCGTCGTCCGCTGCAACAGCCGCGCGCCCAGACGATCCTCCAGCGCCGCAACCAGCCGCGTCACACCTGAGGGCGACAGGCCGAGCTTGCGCGCCGCGGGGGTAAAGCCCCGGAGATCGGCCACCGCGACAAAGGCCTGCATCGCATCGAGCCGGTCCATCCGACTATTGCATATCCAGCAATAGTGAAGTGTCAACTCCTCGGATTGTTTATATTACCGAAACGGCCATCTTGGAGCCGAAGGACGACCGTGTAGGCGCTCCATGACGGGAGGCTCAGATGTCTGACGTTCACACCTATTCCAGCGATATCGCCTTTACTCCGGCGGTGAAGGCGATCCAGACCCGCAAGGGCTCGCGCGAGGCCTATGCCAACGTCGAGGCACGCGGCGGCTGGCGCGTCGAGATCGACGAAAACCTTGCCGGCTTTCTGGCCGAGACCACGAGCTTCTATCTCGCGACCGCTTCCGCCGACGGCCAGCCCTATATCCAGCACCGCGGCGGGCCGAAGGGTTTTGTCAAAGTTCTCGACAACAACACCATCGCGTTTGCCGATTACAGCGGCAACCGGCAGTACATCACCCAAGGCAATCTGTCGGAGAATCCGAAGGCGCATATTTTCGTGATGGATTATGCGCATCGCCGGCGCGTCAAGATCTGGGGCGAGGCACGCGTGGTGGAGGACGATCCGGCCCTGACGAAATCGCTGATGCCGCAGGGCTACAAGGCGCGGCCCGAGCAGGTCATCCTGTTTCGCATTTCGGCGTGGGACACCAACTGCCCGCAACATATCCCGCAGAAGTTCGACGCCGCCGATGTCGCGCAGGCATTGGCTGTGCGCGACGCCCGCATCGCCGAACTTGAAGCGGAGCTGGCCGCCTTGCAGGGCCACTCCGCAGCCGCGACATCATGATCAGGCCGCCTGCTGCACCGGTGCCCAGGCGAATTCCGGATAGTACAGCAGCATCATGCGGTCGACATAAGCGGTGAGATTGGCGAACTGCTCGGTCCGCTGCCGCAGCGCCGACTCGAAGAACGGCGTCAGGATTCCGGCAAGCATAGCGAACGCGGTGGCGTCCATGCCGCAGGGCGACTCGCCCATCATAAACGGCTTGTCGCCGAGTTGGACCGACAGCGCAAACAGCGAGCGAACGGCGAGATCGATATCCTCGTCCGGAGCGTGGCGGCCGAGGCCGCTGAGCAGGTAGTTCTCGGCGACGCGGAACTGGGCGTCCTCGCGCATCTTCTCGCGCAAATGCGCCGGCGCGCTGTCGAAGAAATGCGCTGGGCCCTTGGCGAAATTGTCGCCGTCGACCCAGCGCGCGCCCACCAGCGCCCAATAGATATGATGCTCGATCATCCGCTCGAACGCCCAGGCTTGCGCCCGCGCCTGCAGGCTGAGCGGCGCGTCGAAATCGAAACCGTATTTGGCTTCCAGGTGCGCGCGAATGAAGGTGGAATCGGCGATCGTCTCGGCCTCATCGACGATGTAGGGCAACTGCCCCTTGGGTGAGGCCGGCGGCTTGGCCTTCTCCTTGCGATAGGCAAGACCGGCCATTTTGAGCTGGACCTCGGTCTTGGTCACAAAGGGGCTGATCTCCGGCAGGCCGAAGCCGGCGCCGAAGCCATAGAGGGTAATCATGCTGATCTCCCGATCTCAAAAAACGCGCCCGAGGCTAGCGTCTCCCTGCTGCCACCATTGTGTCAGCAGCAGCAAGGCCGGCCGCCGCCTCCCTCCTCCCGCGGCGAACGGGCCTTGCGCCCCCACGTGGCAAGCTGCGCCTGCGCATAGACGCACATTGCGGTAAGTGAACGCCATGCCAGCTCAACCATCGCCCAGCGCAGATCGGTGGTGACGCAGTGGATGGAAACGAGCTGTTCCAATGCAGATGGGTGGGCATTCACGAGAGGTCCGCGGCTTCGCCGGGAGCCGAATTCGCTGAAAATCGTCATGGACAAGTTCCCTTTAATTGAGGTGTTGTCCCGATATACAAAACCCCTGCTGCCAACATGCTGTCAGCATCGCGGGCTATCGATCAGGAAAAGAGACGAGCCATGAGACGGGCCGACCGGCTGTTTCAAATCATTCAGGTGCTCCGGCGCACCCGGAAGCCTTTGACGGCGGACGCGATCGCGGCCGAGTTGGAGACTTCGAAGCGAACCATCTACCGCGATATAACGACCCTGATCGAACAGCGGGTGCCGATCCGCGGCGAAGCCGGCGTCGGCTACATCCTGGAAAAGGGATTCGATCTGCCGCCCTTGATGCTTACGCCTGATGAGATCGAGGCCTGCGTGCTCGGCGCGCAATGGGTGGTCGGCCACGCCGATCCCACGCTGGCGCGCGCAGCCCAGGACCTGATGGCGAAAGTCGCCGAGACCGTGCCCGAACGCCTGCGGCCATTCGTGCTCGAGCCGGCCAGCCGCGCCCGGCGGGCGTGGAACCGGGAGCCCGACCGCATCGACATGGTGCGGACGCGGGCGCAGATCCACGATGGCAAGAAGATCACGCTGAACTATCGCGACGAGCATGGCCGCGACAGCCAGCGCACGATCTGGCCGATCGCGGTCGGCTATCACGAGGCGGTGCGGATACTGGCGGCGTGGTGCGAACTGCGGAAGGATTTTCGCAGCTTCCGCACCGACCGCGTCGTCGACGCGGTCTACCACGACGAAAAATATCCGGAACGGCGCGACATCCTGCGGGCGAAATGGCGGCGGAGCCTGGTCTGGGAAGCGCCCAAGGATACGTGATGCCGGTCCTGGCCACCGCCGTCATTTGGCGCTAAACGCGAGGCATGCAAGGAATCGCCGCCGATAACCAAAACCCCTGCCAAGCCTGTGGCGCCTGCTGCAGCTACTCGCAGAATTGGCCGCGTTTCACCACCGAGGACGACGCGGCGCTCGACCTGATCCCGGAAGGATTCGTCAACGAAAGACTGTCGGGAATGCGCTGCGACGGCGATCGCTGCTCGGCGCTGTCAGGCAAGGTCGGCGAGGCGACATCGTGCCTGATCTACGCCGTGCGGCCCGAGGTGTGCCGCACCTGCATGCCCGGCGACGTCGAATGTGCGATGGCACGAAAGCGGCACGGATTGCCGGTGTTGGCGTGAGCGTAGCCCGGATGAAGCGAAGCGCAATCCGGGACAAGTTTAGCCGGTTGCAAGAGGTCCCAGGTTACGCTCCGCTTCACCCGGGCTACGACGGCTGCGCTATGCCGTCACCGCTTCCGCAAAATCTTCGTCGTCGATCTCGTCCTCGATCGGCTTGAACGTCGAGAGCGGCTTGGTCGAAAGGGTGATCGGCTTGCGGCCGCCGTGGGACGGCGACGAGGCGGAACGCGCGGTGGGTTCGCGCGACAGCGCAAAGAGCGTGGAACCGACCCGGCCGCCGAAATGGACCAGATCGCGTTCGGTGCAGCTTGCCGCAACCGCAACGGCCAGCGCGTGGAGGTGGCTGCGACGGTAGCAGAACAGCGCCAGCATGGCGCGGACGTCGGATGAAACGCTTTCTACCAGCAGCGACAGCCCATGCGGATTGGCGCGATACATCTCGCCCAGCAGCTCGTCCCGAACCGGACAGAAATCATTCTCGAAGGCGTCGCGGCTTGAAAACATTGCGGTTCTCCCTTTGCGGAAGATGCCGCGCAATTCTCTAATGAAGGGTTAACCACGCGCACCAGTAGTATTCCGGAGGACTTGCCAGTGATGCCTGAACCGGAATCGGAACGTGATTCGCGCCGGCGCTGGTGCGCCTTCCAAATTCGGAGAGGGATTGGACCGATACCGCCGGGAGCGGGATCAGTTCGCGGCAATGAAGATCGCCAGGCCGAAACCGGTGAGATGATGCAGCGCCTGGTCGACGCCGATCAGCGTCCAGAACCAGGGATGCTCGTTCTCCAGCGTGACGCCGAACCTGGACGCGATGATCCCCTTGAGGCGATCGACGGTGATGTGAATGAAGAAATCGATAAAGGCGACGAACCAGAATCGCGGCGCGACAATCAGGATCAGTGCCAACGACACTGCCAGATGCACGAGGCAATGCGCGAGTAGCGGCAGGGCCCAGCCGGTCTTTTGATCCTTGCCGATCGCCATCCAGGAAGTTTGCAGCACGAAGTCGGCAATGACGTGCTTCACGGTGAGAAGCAGCATCCATCCGACCAGCACACCTACCGGGATCGAGGACGACATCGAAGGAAACAACAAAGCTGACGCCCTTTGCTGGGACTGACGAGATGGCGAAAAACCGGGACCTAGGCTGTCAGCGCAATGTTCTTGTCAAACCCGGACTATTCGAACGTTGCCTTCATTTATGACATCTCCCGCGCCGGAATGCACCTGTGGGTAGTCTGAAAATCGCACGGTGTGGCGGAACTGCGATACTGCGGCAAGCGCGCGCCCGCGGGGTAAGGTTACCGGCGGCCGCGCTTTGCAATCCCATAGGAGCGGGCTATCATTGCCCGCGGTCAAAATTATCGTTCTTTTCTAGACATTTAGGAATTCATTCGGACGACCTGCGGCGCCAGCCCGGCGGCGAGACGTCCCTGACCCCCGGTACGAGCCATGCGTGCTGAAGCCCCAACGCCGCATCCGAAAATGCCGCGTCGCCGCGTGCGGTCCGTCAAGAGCAACCGGACCCAGATCCTGCTGTTTTCCATCATGACGCTAGTCCTTACCGCCACCGTGGTATGGGGTGGCCGGACACTGCTGCGCAATTCCGAGACGCTGGTATTTGCCGTCGGCGACACGAATGGACCCGAGGCGCGTTTCGCCGCCCGGCTGGCGACGGTGCTGAAGAATAATTCCTCGCGGCTCCGGCTCAAGATCGTGCCCAACGGCGACAATGCCAAGGCGCTGTCGCAGTTCGACCGCAAGGAGGCCAACCTTGCGATCTTGCGCACCGACGCCAGGATCCCGCCCCGCGCCCGCGCGCTGGCGATCCTGGAACATGACCTGCTTCTCTTGATCAGCCCGAACGGCAAGAAAATCAAATCGATCGCGGAGCTGAAGAAAAAGAAGATCGCCGTCATAGCCGACAACGAGAGCGGCGCTGCGCTGGTGCGCAACATTCTCGAGCTGTCCGACAATCCGGACGCGGCGGTGCGGGTCCAGATGGCCCCGCCGGGCGCGAGCTTCGAGCAGTTGTTCGCCGCGGGGTTCGGCGCCGTGGTCAAGATCGCGCACGCCTCGCAGATCGTAAAGGACAAGAGCTACGAGCAATATGCCAGACGCGGCGGCTTCACCCTGAACGCGATCGAATCGGCGAAAGCGATCGCGAGGAAGTACCCGGCGATCTCTGAGGAAACAGTGGCGACCGGCATGCTTTCAGCTTCGCCCGCCGTTCCCGCGGAAGACGTCGACACGATCGGGCTCGAATGGCTGCTGGTTGGGCAATCGAAACTCCCGAACACGACGGTGGGCGATCTTGCGCGGATCATCTACGAGAACAAGGCCGAGCTCGGGCTCACCGACGGCTTCGCCTCCAAGATCGAGCCCGCAGACACCGACAAGGATGCCTTCGTCGTGGCGCATCCGGGCGCCACCGAATACATCAATGATGAGATCAAGTCCTTTGTCGAGCGCTACAGCGACCTGATGTATGTGGCGCTATTGGCGCTCAGCATCATCGGCTCGATCTTTGCCGCCATCTACGCCAAGATCACCCGGATCGCGCCAGAAAAGGCCAGCCAACTCGCGACCGCCATTCTCGATATCGGCGAACGCGTGGAATACGCCAACTCGCTCGACGCGCTCGACGAACTGCAGGACGAGCTGGAAGCGACGCTGCGTAGCGTGGTGATCGGCTTGCGCGACGGCACCATCAGCAGCGATGGGCTCGATACCTTCAAGCTCGGCTATGAATTCGTGCGCGACGAAATCGGCCTGCGCCGCGAACATCTCAAGCGGCACACCGCACAGGATCATGCGCAGGACGACAAGATCGTGGTCGTGAAGACCGCGTAGGACGCGTGATATCCTCATAGTGCGGCGCCGTAGGAGCAAAGCGAAAGCGTGCCCACCATCAGGACCTTCCGGATGGACAGAGGGTGGGCACGTCGCTGGCGCTCCTTTGCCTACCCTACACGTTCGCGTCGGCCGACGCCCGCGCCCGTATTTCCGCGATCTTGCGCTTGAGCGCCGCCTGGCGCGGGTCGGGCAAGGCGGCGGCGCGCGCTTCGGTTATCGCGCCGGCGAGATCCGATAAGGCCAGCACGCCGTCGAAGGTCGGCTTGACCAGCCCATCGATGATCGCGTTCCAATCGGCCATGCCCTGCCGGTAGACGTCGCCATAGCCCTCGATCATCGTCGCGGTCTGGATGATCGCGGGCGCGGCATGGAGCTGTTTGGTCAGGCTGCGGTCGATCATGTGCAGCCAGCGTTCGACCCAGACCCGCTCCTTGGCATAACGCACCGAAAGCAGCCGCCATCGCCGCAGCCCCGCCTCGATCTTGAGGCGGCGAATGCCAACGCGGCTTGCGGTGCTGAAGCGGATCGAGACGCGAATGTGCGTGCACCCCACCCATTCGAGTGCATCGAGCACGTACTCAGCGATGACGGCCGGAAGCGCGCCGACCAGCTCTTCAAGCCGGAATTTTTTGACGTCGACGGAGCCTGCCGACGCACCGGGCGGGCCGCTGAGTTCGGCAAGCTTGAGCTGCGCGATCCGGATCGGGTCCTCATAGCTCATGCGCACCGCCATCAGCCGCGCAATGTCGCCGAGCATCACGTCGTCGACGCCTCGTTTGCCGATGAACCGCCGCAGCCGGTCGACGTAAAGCCGGGCGTAGCTCGGGCCCTGATAGTCGATGAGAAGGTGGATGGCCTCGCTCGCGACCGCCATCACCGGCTCCGGCAGCCCCTCGGGCAGGAACGGCGGCTCGTCGTCATCCTCGCCGATGAAATCGGCCAACAGATAACGCAACGACGACAGGATACCGCGGTCTGTCACTCCCTTCGCTCCGGCTCCTACACGGGCTTCGGCTCGGCGGTGGACGCCAGATGCTGGGCCAGGCGTTTTTCCGCCGCCTCCAGGTTCTGGAACAGACGCGCGCTGGCGAGACGGAGGAAGTAGAAGCCGAAGGCAGGGTTCTGCACGTAAAGTTCCTCGACTTTGGTATAGCTGACGCTCAGGATGAGGCCACTCTCGACACATTCCAGCGTCTGGGTTCGCGTGTTCGAAGGCGACAGCATGCCGAGCTCGCCAACGATGGCGCCGACCGGCAAGACAATGCCCGACTCGACCAGCTTGAACTTGCCGCTGACGATATAGAGCATGTCCTCGGCCTTCTCGTCCTTGTAGAACAGGATCTCGCCGGCCGTGCAATTGCGCTCGGTCATGAACGGCTTCAGCCATTCCATCGACAGATCGCTGTTGACCGATTTCTTGACGTCGCGCACCAACTGCAGCATCTGGTGCAGGCGATAGGAGTTGACGAAAAGCATGACCGCCTGCACGCCCATGAACAGGTAGTTGTGGGTTGGAATTGCCGTCACGATCAGGATCACGTTGGCGAGAATGCCGAACACCCGCAACGGGATCATGGTCTTCATCGTGGTGGTGGCGACCACGAAGATCGACGCGAACAGCGCGCCGGCGGTTCCTGCGTGTTGTGCCAGATGAGACGTATCCATTGGAAGCCAACCAAATTATTCAGGGACTGTTTTTTCGCGATTCTGCTGCGGCGCCCGCCTATCGTAATGGCCGCAGGGCCTTTTTGGTATATGAGGAAAAGGCGACGTTTTGTCGGGATTCTCACTATTCCCGGGTAAAATTCACGCACCTATAGCCGCCCGCGCGGCCTGAGCCCGACCGGCCCTGGCGCAGCGGGCGCGAGGGCATCGTTGACGGCCTCCCCGGCGGCAGGCACTTTGCCCGCATTGGTCACGCTGCGGCTTGGCCGCACCTTCAGCTTTTTTGCCCGTCAGGCCCTCCCCATCCAAATGTCCAAGCGGCTCGTTCTCTCGGCACTGGCTCAATTCACCGCCAAGACGGCCGGCCGCAACATGACCAAAGCGGCCTATGTCGCCGTCGCGGCCGGCGTCGCTGCCATGGTAGTGCTCACGGCAGCCCCCGCCTACGACGCGGCGCACCATTGGGTCGACGCGGTGCTGTGGACGTGCCTGGCCTATTTCGTGTTCGAATGGCTGGTGCGCCTGCGCCACATGGCGCGGCAAGGACGGCTGGCGCTCTACGTGTTTTCCAGCAGCGGAGTGGTCGATACCATCGGCGCCCTTGCGGTGCCGGTCGCGCTCATCGCGGCCGTCGAGCCCCGGACGGCGTGGCTGCTCAGCATCCTCTGGGTGCTCAAGGTCGTTCCGGGCATTCCGGGGCTGCGGCAGCTCCGGCGCGTGCTGGTGCTGGAATCGGGACCCTTGCTCAGCGTGCTCGTGATCTTCCTGATGGTGGTGTTTCTGGCCTCCGTTGCCGAATATTTCCTGGAACGCGACGTGCAGCCGGCGACCTTCGGCAGCGTGCCGGCGGCGCTGTGGTGGGCGGTCGTGACGCTGACCACCACCGGTTATGGCGACGTGGTGCCGATCACGCCGCTCGGCCGCATGGTCGCGTCGCTTGTCATGATCTGCGGCGTCGGCGTGTTCGGGCTCTGGACCGGTATTCTGGCAACCGGCTTTGCCGCCGAGACCCGCCGCGACAATTTCCTGAAGACCTGGGAGACCGTCAGCAAGGTGCCGTTCTTTGCCACCCTCGGCCCGGCCGCGATCGCCGACGTCACCCACATGCTGCGAACGATGGACCTGCCGGCGCGCACCACGATCATCCGCAAGGGCCAGCAGGGCGACTGCATGTATTTCATCGCCGCCGGCGAAGCCGAGGTCGAATTGCCCGGAAAGAAAGTGCCGCTCGGCGAAGGCGCGTTCTTCGGCGAGATGGCGCTGCTCGGCAACAATCTGCGCGGCGCCAATGTCACGACTACCAAGGTGACGCGCCTCTTGGTACTCGACCTCGTGGACTTTCGCCTGCTGATGGCGCGACATCCCGATCTGGCCGAGACCATCGACGCCGAGGCCCGGCGGCGCGCGCAAGAGAACGAATAATTCACACAAGCAAGAACAACGGAGAACAGCATGCGTGAAGCAGCCGAGGCCGCGAGCGCGCCCATCCTCGAAATCAGCGGCGCGCGCGCCACCATCCGCCTCAACCGGCCGAAGCACCTGAACCGGCTGCAGAGCGAGGATCTCGGCGATCTCATGAGGCTGTTCGACCGGATCGAGGCCGATCCCGCGATCCGCGTGCTGGTGCTGACCGGCACCGGCCGCGCGTTCAGCGCCGGCTACGATCTCAATTCGGTCGCGGATCGTGCGACCAGCGAGAAGGAACAGCAAAGCGCCGGGTCGGCGTTCGAGGTCGTCGTCAACCGGCTGGAGGATCTCGGCGTGCCGACGATCTGCCGGCTCAATGGCGGCGTCTATGGCGGCGCGACCGACCTGGCGCTGGCCTGCGACTTCCGTATCGGCGTCGATACGGCTGAAATGTTCATGCCGGCGGCCCGGCTCGGCCTGCATTATTACAAGAGCGGCATCGCGCGTTATGTGTCGCGGCTCGGCGTCGACAATGCAAAAACGCTATTCCTCACCGCGCAAAAAATCACCGCGCCGGAAATGCTGCGGATCGGCTATCTCACCTCCATGGTGCCGGTGGAAGCACTGGACGAGGAAGTGGATCGTCTCGCCGCTATCCTGGCCGGCAACGCGCCGCTGGCGATGCGTGGCATGAAGCGCGCCATCAACGAATTCGCCCGCGGCAAACTTGACGAGGAAGCTGCCGACCGCCGCCACCGCGAGAGCATGCGCAGCGCCGAGATCAAGGAAGGCATCAAGGCCTTTGCGGAAAAACGGCCGCCGAAATTCTGAGCGAAAAGCTCATGCACGCTTCGTCCGCATCGCCCGGACCTGCTTGATAGCAGGATCGCGCGCCAGCGCCTGGTAGCGCTTGCTGTCGACCGCATAGATCGCAACGCGCCCTTTGGCATCGGCATGCACGCCCCAGCCGAAGCGCTTGCCGAGGCCTGACGCTCTCAGGCACGCCTGCCCTTTCGAGAAGAATTCGTCACGGGCAAGGCTTCGCTCCCGCTTTGTCGCCTTTGCGTCGAGTTGCCGGCCACGGGCGGAGGTCGCGAATATCACGTCGTCGGAAGTGTACTTGTAAGGCGCTTCCGCAATGATGTTGTATTGCAGGCCGGCTACGGTCGGATTGCCCGCGCGAAGCGGCGGCTCCTCGCTAGTACGCGCGGGACAATCTTCCGCGATCTGGATGAAGGTGTTGAAGCAGTTGGTGGTGTGAACTGTCTTGGCCATCCAGCAATCCAACCCTCGTCGCGCCGCTCACCCGCCGCAAGCCGCGGCATGCTGCGCCGCCATGACATCATCGGCCGCGGTGATCCGCTGGAAGGCGGGACGCGATGTGATGCGCTCGGCATAGGCCTTGAACACGTCCTTTTCGGGCACGAGGCCGAACATCATCGTCCAACTGAACGCCACGCCCCAGAGAATGTCGGCGGCCGTCATGCGTTCCCTGAGCAGATAAGGTCCCCTGGAAAGCTGCGTCTCCAAGACGCCGAGCATGGAGTCGTAATCGGAATAGGGCGATTGCGTCAGCGGCGCCGGTTCGCGCTTCATGAACTTGTCGATCAGGGCCGGCTCAAAGGACGAGCCATAATAGGCGATCCAGCGCAGATACGGGCCGCGCCTGGGATCGTCAAGCGCGGGCGTGAGCCCGGCTTCCGGAAACAGATCGGCGAGATAGATGTAGATCGCCACCTGTTCGCTCACCAGCGCCTCGCCATGGCGGATCACCGGCACCTTGCCCAACGGGTTGATGGCGAGATAGGCCGGCTGGCGCTGCTCGCCCGCCTTCATATTCAGGACATGGAGATCGTAAGGCGCTCCCAGTTCCTCCAGCAGCACCCGCGTGCCGGTCGCGCGGCTCTGCGGCGAGTAATATAGCGTGATGCGGTCCTTGCTGGTCATGGGCAGCCTCCTTTTGAACTTCAGGGTAACGGATCCTTCTATGCCCGCTCATACCTGACATCCTCTGTCAGGTATGGTTAAAGAGGGCATGCGCGCGAGCCGGCTGCTTTCAATCCTCACGACCCTGCAGGCGCGGGGACAGATCACCGCGCCTGAACTCGCGGAGGCGTGCGAAGTTTCGGTGCGCACCATCTATCGCGACATCGATGCGCTCGCCGCCGCCGGCATCCCCGTCTATGCCGATCGCGGCGCCGAGGGCGGCTATCGCCTGCTCGACGGCTATCGTGTGCGGCTGAACGGATTGTCGCAACCGGAGGCCGAGGCGCTGTTCATGACGGGACTGCCGGGGCCCGCAGCCGCGCTTGGTCTGGATGCTGCGATGATGGCGGCGCAGACCAAGCTAATGGCGGCGCTGCCGGCCAATCTGCGGTCGAATGCCGGCCGGATGCAGGAACGCTTTCACCTCGATGCACCAAGCTGGTTCGGCGAAGCCGAGCAGCCAAAACATCTGCGCGCCATTGCTGGCGCGCTGCTGCGCGAAAGCCTGATCGAAATCCGCTACCAGAGCTGGCGGGCCGAGAAGCGCCGTCGCGTCGCGCCGCTCGGTCTCGTGCTCAAGGGCGGCAGTTGGTATCTCGCAGGACAGGTCGACGGCAGCGTGCGCACCTATCGCGTCGCGCGCGTTCTTGATTGCAATGTTCTGGATGAGCGGTTCGTCCGGCCCGCGGACTTCGATCTCGCCGCCTATTGGCAAGCCGCAACGCTCCGGCTCGAAGCCGAGATGCATCCGAATTCCGCCACCGTGCGGCTGTCGCCGTTTGGCGTAAAACTGCTCAACGCCTTGAGCCAGCCCTATGTGAGGACGCGCACCCGTATCGAGGAGACCGCGGATGCGGCCGGCTGGCGGATTGCCGTCGTACCGATCGGGAAAACGGTGTGGCATGCGGCCGCCGAGTTGCTGCGCCTCGGCGCGGAGGCCGAGGTGCTGGCGCCGGCCGAGCTGCGCGACAAGATGGTCGAGCTGACGCAAGCCATGGCCGCACGCTATCAGAAGACACTGGCTAGACATCCTGATCGAAAGAACGTCCGAAAATCTCATCCCACGAAACACTCCTGAAACACGATTCTCTCCTTCGCGCGTGAACGCGAGCCGCTTCCGGCCCGACTGATGGGCAGGGACGCAACAACGGCCTCGCGCCAAGCAACTGGAGAAAATGAGTATGTTTCGTAAGGTTACCCTCGGACTGATTGCCGCCGCTTCGCTCACCTTTGCCGCTGCAGCGCCCGCTTCCGCCGGCGGCTTTTACCACGGCCATCACTGGGGCCATCATTGGGGCCATGGCTGGGGTCCCGCCATCGGCGTCGGCTTCGGCGGCGTCTATGTCGATACTGGCCTGAACGGCTGCCTACAGCAGCGCTGGGTGGAAACCCGCCGCGGCATGCGCCTGCGCACCGTGAACGTCTGCGCCTACTGATCGAATAACCTGCAAGGAAAACCCCGGTCGCGGCAAGCGACCGGGGCTTTTGCCGCCGGCGCGGTTTGGGCCTGATGGACGGGAGATGATCTATTCGTCGATGAACGTCACGGTATCGGCGACGCTTGCCCGCGAGGTGCGGTAGCTATTCACCTTGTGGGCGTGATCAGCATAGCCGAACGAAATGCCGCACACCACCTTGCGATCGTCGGCCAGCTTGAAGTGACGGCGGATCAGTCCGGAATGCCGCGCCAATGCCGCCTGCGGAATGGTGCCGAGGCCGAGCGCCTGCGCCGCCAGCATGAAGTTCGAGACATAGGCGCCACAGTCGACCGCGCCGTAGATGCCGAGCGGCTCGTCGGTGTGAATGATGGCGACATGCGGCGCACCGAAGAAATTGTAGTTCTCCAGCGCCTGTTTGGCATAAGCCATCTTGTCGCCTCTGGCGATGCCGAGCGTGTTGTAGAGCTGAAAGCCGCTTTCGCGGCGGCGTTCGAGATAGACGCCGAGATATTCGCGCGGCGGGGTGAAGTCGTGATCGTCCTTGGCGCCGGATGCGGCCTCGGCATAGATTGCCTTGCGAAACTTTTCCTTGGCTTCGCCGCTGGCGATCAGCACCTGCCAGGGCTGACTGTTGCACCATGACGCCGTGCGCTGCGAAACTTTGAGAATGTGCTCGATGGTTTCGCGCGGCACCTGCTGCGGCTGGAAGGCGCGCACGGAATAGCGGTCGTTCAGCAGTTCTTCGAGCACGCCGATGCGGTCCTGTGTCTGGCTTACTGCAGCGTCCATAACTGGCTCACTTTCGTGCCCCGGACGCAGCGCAACGTGTAACGGTGCGCTGCAGAGCCGGGGCCTATCAAGATTGGGTTCCGGCTCTGCGGAGCGGCACTACGCGCCGCACCTCGTCCGGGACACGAGAATCTACCTTCCCTTCGTCGGGATCTTGCTGAACGGCACGTCCTTGTCGACCCTGATATCACCGGGCAGACCGAGCACGCGCTCGGCGATGATGTTGCGCAGGATTTCGTCGGTGCCGCCGGCGATGCGCATCGAGGGCGAGGACAAGAGCATCTGCTGGAACTGGCCGCGCGCCGCTTCCTCATCTGCGCCGGTCAGCGCGCCGGCCGCGCCCTGCAGGTCCATCGCGTAGGTCGCGATGTCCTGCAGCATCGACCCCGAAACCAGTTTGCCGATGGAGTTTTCCGGGCCCGGCCGCTCGCCCTTCGACAACGAGGAGATGGCGCGGTAGCTGGTGTATTTCAGTCCGCTCGCCTTCACCGCCCAGCTCGCGAGCTTCGAGCGCGTCGCGGGATCGTCGATCGCAAGCCCGTCATCGGTCATCAGGTTGGAGCAGAATTCGAACATTTCCGGAAAGCCGGTCGCAAGCCGCGAACCGATCGACATCCGCTCGTTCATCAGCGTGGTCAGCGACACGTTCCAGCCGTCGCCGACTGCGCCGAGGCGCTGACTGTCGGGAATGACGACATCGGTGAAATAGACCTCGTTGAACTCCTGCATGCCGTTGGCCTGCTTGATCGGCCGCACCTCGACACCCTTGCTCTTCATGTCGAGGAAGAACATCGTCAGGCCCTTGTGCTTGGGCACGTTGGGATCGGTGCGCGTGATCAGCAGCCCACAGTCGGAATAATGCGCGCCCGATGTCCAGATCTTCTGGCCGTTGACGATCCAGTTGTCGCCCTTCTTTTCCGCGCGGGTACGAAGCCCCGCGACGTCGGAGCCACCGGCGGGCTCCGAGAAGAGCTGGCACCAAATATGTTCGCCGGACGCGAGTTTTGGCAGATAGTGACGCTTGTGCTCCTCGCTGCCGAACGCCATCACCGTCGGGCCGCACATGCCCTCGCCGATCTGGAACGGCTGCGTCAGCTTGCCATAAACGCCCTCTTCCTGCTGCCAGATCACCTTCTCGATCGGGCTGGCGCCGCGGCCGCCATATTCCTTCGGCCAGTGCAGGCAGGCCCAGCCGCCGTCGGCCTTCTTCTTCTGCCAGGCTTTGCCGACGTCGACGATATCTTCCTTCTCCAGCCGGATGCGGCCGAGCGATGACTTTGACAGCTCCGCCTCATATTGCTTCGGCGCGTTGGCGTCGATCCATTTGCGGGCAAGGCTGCGGAATTCGGCTTCCTGTGGCGTGTCGTCGAAGTTCATGGGCGGACCTCTCATTTCAAATCTTGCATCAATCTCAGACCCTCATGGTGAGGAGGCGCGCTAGCGCCGTCTCGAACCATGTGGCCCTACTGTGGCCTCATCCTTCGGACGCGCGCCACAGGCGCGCTCCTCAGGATGAGGGTCTTCATGTCCTTCCCTTGGTCGGGATCTGGTTGAACGGCACGTCCTTGTCGACCCGGATGTCGCCCGGCAGGCCAAGCACACGCTCGGCGATGATGTTGCGCATGATCTCGTCAGTGCCGCCTTCGACGCGGGTGCCCGGCGCGCGCAGCAGCATCGCCTGGAATTTTCCGGCGACTTCGGCATCATCAGCCCCGCTCAGCACACCGGCGGCGCCCTGCAAATCGAGCGCATACATCGCGACTTCCTGGACCATCGATCCCGCCACCAATTTGCCGATGGAGTTTTCAGGCCCCGGACGCTCCCCTTTCGATAGCGCCGAGATCGCGCGCATGCTGGTATATCTCAGGCCGCTCGCCTTCACCGCATAGTTCGCAAGCCTCGAACGAACGTTGCGATCCTCGATCGCGGGGCCATCCTCCAGCATCAGGCTGTTGCAGAACTCGAACAGTTCCGGAAAGCCGGTCGCGACACCCGCGCCGATCGACATGCGCTCGTTCATGAGTGTGGTCAGTGAGACGTTCCAGCCGTCATTGACCGCGCCGAGCCGCTGCGAGTCCGGGATTTTCACGTCGGTAAAATAGACCTCGTTGAAATCGGACTGGCCGCTGGCCTGCTTAATCGGCCGCACCTCGACGCCCGGGCTCTTCATGTCCAGGAAGAACATCGTCAGCCCCTTGTGTTTCGGCACGGTCGGATCGGTGCGCGTGAGCAAAATGCCGTAGTCGGAATAGTGCGCGCCCGAGGTCCAGATCTTCTGGCCGTTGATGATCCAGTCGTCGCCCTTCTTCTCGGCGCGGGTGCGCAGGCCCGCGACGTCGGAGCCGCCGGCGGGCTCGGAGAACAACTGGCACCAGATTTTTTCGCCGGAGGCGAGCGGCGGCAGATACTTGCGTTTCTGCTCTTCGCCCGCATAGGCCATCATGGTCGGCCCGCACATGCCGTGGCCGATGATGAACATGCCGCTAAGTTTGCCGAACGGCCCTTCTTCCTGCTGCCAGATCACGCGCTCGATCGGCGAGGCGCCGCGGCCGCCATATTCCTTCGGCCAGTGCAGGCAGGCCCAGCCGGCGTCGGCCTTCTTCTTCTGCCAGGCCTTTGCGACTTCGAGAATGTTGGCGCCTTTCAGCACGGTGCGGCCGAGCGAGGACTTTCGGAGCTCTTCCTCGTATTGCTTGGGGGCATTGGCTGATATCCACGCTCTCGCTTCGGCGCGGAACGCGGCTTCCTGCGGGGTGTCGTCGAAGTTCATGACCGTTGTCCTTGCTCGTCGTTCCGGACGATCCGCCTCGCGAATCGATCCGGAATCCAGAAGTTGTTACGTCGGAATTCCGGGTTCGATGCTTCGCATCGCCCCGGAATGACGTTCGCTACGTTACGCCGCGTTCTTCTTGCGCATGCGGTCGATCAACTGATCTTCCCAGTACGACAGGCTGCCGAGCGTCAGCGCCGTGGCGTTGGCGCGGCGGTAGTACATGTGGCAGTCGAACTCCCAGGTAAAACCCATGCCGCCGTGGACCTGGATGTTGTTCTTGGAGCAGTGCTGAAACGCCTGCGTTGCGCTGATGCGGGCAGCCGCTGCGGCTTCCGGCAATTCCGCCGCGTTGGTCGAGAGCGCCCAGGCGCCGTAGTAGCAATTCGAACGCGCCAGCGTCGCCGAGACATACATGTCGGCGAGCATGTGCTTCACCGCCTGGAACGAGCCGATCGGCCGGCCGAAGGCAATACGGTCGAGCGCGTAGTCGCGGCCCATTTCGAGTGCGCGATCGGAGCCGCCGACCTGCTCGAACGCCAGCAGCACCGCGGCGCGGTCGAGCACTTGCGTGAGGATACTCCAGCCTTCACCGGCGGCACCGAGCGGTTCGGCCTTGGCGTTCGTGAAGGTGAGTTCAGCTTGCCCACGGGTCGGATCGATATTGGTCAGCGGCTTCGCTTCGACACCGCCGGCCTTCAGATCGACCAGGAACAGCGCGATATCGGAATCGCGTACCGTCGAACCGGTGCGCGCGGCGACGACAGCAAAATCGGCAATCGCGCCATCGGGCACCGGCTTCTTCACGCCGTTGAGCGTGCCGCCGGAGGCCTGCAGCTTGATCGTCTTCGGCGACGGATTGCCCTTGCCTTCGAACAGCGCCAGCGTGCCGATCGCTTCGCCGCTCGCGATCTTCGGCAGCCATTTCTGCTTCTGCGCCTCCGAGCCCGCCAGCAGCAACGCTTCGGCGGCGAGGTAGACGGTGGAAGAGAACGGCACCGGCGCATTAGCGCGGCCCATCTCTTCCGCGATCACGCAAAGCTCGAGATGACCCGCGCCCGCACCGCCGAATTGTTCGGGGATCGTGATGCCTAGAAAACCCATCTCGGCGAGGCCTTTCCACAGCTCCTTGTCATAGGGCGCCTTGCCGTCGAGCACTTCGCGTACCGCCTTCGGCGGGCACTTTTCGGCGAGAAATTTTCTCGCCTCATCGCGCATCTGTTTTTGTTCGTCGGAGAAATCGAAGTTCATGGCGGGCCTACCTCAGTTGCTTTCTTATTGTTCTATTCCCCGTCATTCCGGGGCGATGCGAAGCATCGAACCCGGAATGACGAGTGGAGAGAGCGTCGTTCTCATTGCAGCACAATCACATCATCGCCTGGGCGATCGGCGTAAAGCTTCTCCACCAGCGCGGCGCGGCGCTCGAGGCCGGCGCGCTGGTTGATATAGCCCTTGTCGGTCAGTTCATTGCCGTCGATCGAGGGCGGCTCGGCCATCAGCATCGCGCGGGCAATCCGCATGCTGCTGCCGGTGGCGGAGGCGTTATGCGCTTTCAGCCCGCGCTTCAGGCGGGCGATCACCTCGGGATGTCTGACGACATCTTCAAAGGTCGCATCGGGATTGTCTGTTATCTGCCGGCAGGCCTGCAGATTGGGCCAGGCGAGTAACCCGATGAACGGACGGTCCTGCCCAGTGACCAGCGCGTCATGCACCACAGGCGTGGCGGCGGCGATCGCATCGGTGCGCAACGAGCCGACATGGACGAAGGTGCCGGTCGTGAGCTTGAAATCCTCGACCACGCGGCCGGCAAAGATGATGCCCTGCAGCGGATCGTTGTCGTCGACGAACACGCCGGCATCGCCGATGCAGTAGAAACCTTCCTCGTCAAACATCTTCTTGGTGAGATCGGGCTGGCCGAAATAGCCGGGAGTGACGTTGATGCCGCGCAGGCGCAGCTCGTATTTCGACCCGCACGGCACCATCTTCAGCTCGACACCGGGGAACGGCAGGCCGATCAGGCCGACCCGCTCGGTGTCCCAATAGGTGCCGGTCGAGGTCGGCGCGGTCTCGGTCGAACCCCAACCGGTGTAGAACACGATGCGCTCACCGGTGGTTTTCACCGCCAGCGCCTGCATGCGATCGTAGAGATCATCCGGCAGCCGCGCGCCGCCATAGGCCATCACGGTCAGATTCTTGAAGAAGCTGCGGCACAGCGCATCGTCCTTCTCCATTGCCGCCGCCAGTGCCGCATAGCCGGCGGGGACGTTGGCGTAATAGGTCGGCGATACTTCGCGGAGATTACGGATGGTTTCTTCAAGCTGGCCGGGCATCGGCCGGCCGTCGTCGATATAGAGCGTGCCGCCATCGATCAGGACCGGATTGAACGCGGCGTTGCCGCCCATGGTGTGATTCCACGGCATCCAGTCGAGCACGGTTGCGAGCGGCCCGTTCGGATCGCGCGGGCGCACCTGCATCATCATCGCCGCATTGGCGCACATCATCTCCTGGGTATTGATGACGGCCTTTGGCATGCCGGTCGAGCCTGAGGTGAACAGCAGCTTGCCGACGGTCTTCGGCGTGATTTTTGAAATCGAGTCTTCGACAGCTTTGGTAACCGGCGTTGCCGCGAGTTCGCCAAACGACACGCTCTTGATGCCTTCGCAGGGCCGCGCGACGTAAACCACAGTGACGCCGGTTAGATCGATTGCCCCGAGCGCCTTCTCGAAGGTCGGCCCGTCCTGCACCATTACGACCGCGGGCTTGATGAGGTTGAAGAGGTATTTGAGCTTGAGATGATCCTGGCTCATCAGCGAATAGGCCGGCGACACCGGCGCCGCGGGAGAGCGCGCCTGCATCGCCGCCTGCGTCATCAGCGCGTGCTCGATCGAATTGCCTGAGAGGATCGCAACGGGGCGGCCCTCAGTGAGACTAAGATTGAGCAGGCCCTGCGTCAGCCCGTCGACGATGCGCTTGGCTTCGCCATAAGAGACCTTTCGCCACTGCCGGTCCGCGCCGCCGCGCTGCGCCAGCCAGATGCGCTCGGGCGCTTCTCTCGCCCACTTCGCAAGAGACGCCGGAATGTGCTTCTCGTAAGGCTGCAGCGGAATGCGCGACTTCAGGATGATGACGCCATCCGGACGACGCTCGACCGCGATGTCGCGCGGCAACCATTCGATCTTGCGGAAGGCCGGCTTGGTCAGCACCTTCGCTGCACTCCCACTCATATTGCGTCTCCCGGAATTCTTGTCCTTTTGCGGATCTTCTCGTCATCGCTTGATATAGACAGGCTTTCGTTTCTCAAGGAAGGCCCTGATGCCTTCGTTGAAATCTTCCGAGCGGCTGCATAGCACCTGATTGCGGTCTTCCGTCGCGATCACGGCTTCGATCGAGCCGGCATCGACGCTCATGTTGAGGCATTCCTTGGAGAGCCGTAAGCCCACCGGCGACGCCGTCATCATCGCCTCGACGTAAGGCTCGGCCGCCGCGTCCAACCCGCCGTTCTCGACGACTTCAGAGACAAGACCGACCGCGAGCGCGCGCTCGGCGCCGATAAAGCGGCCGGTGAGGATCAGTTCCGAAGCAACCGACACGCCGACCAGGCGCGGCAGGAAATAGGAGGTGCCGATGTCGCAGCCGCCGAGACCGAGCTTGATGAAGGCGCAGTTCATCCGCGCGCTCTTCGTGGCTATGCGGATATCGGCGGCAAGCGCCAGCGCAAAACCGCCGCCGGCCGCCGCGCCCTGAATCAGCGCGATGATCGGCTGCGGGCAGCGTCGCATCAGCATCACGATGTCTGCGATGCGGCGCTGCGAGTCCAGCGACTCAGTCACGCCGGGAGGCTCCTGCTGCCCCGCGCGGCGCTGCATGGCGTGCTTGAGATCGAGCCCGGCGCAGAACGATGCGCCTGCACCCTTCAGCACGACGACACGCGTGGAGCGGTTGCGCTGCAGGCCTTCGAAATAGGCGTTGAGCGCGTCGATCAGCGACGGATCGAGCGCGTTGAGGCTATCGGGGCGATTAAGCGTCACCCAATCGACCCCGTCATTGTGTTCGATCAGCAGCGGTTGAGTCACGAGGCGCTCCTCATCACCGTCGTCCCGGCCAAGCGAAGCGCGAGCCGGGACCCATAACCACAGGCCTTCGTTGTTGCGCTACGCTGGGGACCCATCGCGCTTCAACGAGAGCGCTGTGGTTATGGGTCCCCCGCGTTCGCGGGGACGACGACCGAGTTTGCCCCTACCGCGGCGCCATGCGGATGGCGCCGTCGAGGCGGATGGTCTCGCCGTTGAGCATCGCGTTCTCGACGATGTGCACCGCGAGGGCACCGTATTCGTCGGGCTCGCCGAGGCGGGCCGGATGCGGCACCTGGGCCCCCAAGCTCTTGCGGGCTTCCTCGTTGAGGCCCATCAGCAGCGGCGTGAAGAAGATGCCGGGCGCAATCGTGTTGACGCGGATCTTCAGGCTCGCGAGATCGCGCGCTGCCGGCAAAGTGAGGCCGACGATGCCGCCCTTGGAGGCGGAGTAGGCGATCTGGCCGATCTGGCCTTCATAGGCCGCAACGGACGCGGTGTTGATGATGACGCCGCGCTCCTCGCCAATCGGCGCCGCGGTGGCGAGCCGTTCGGAAAACAGGCGCAGCGCGTTGAAGGTGCCGATCAGGTTGACGTTGATGATGCGGACGAACTTTTCCAAGGGATAAACGCCATCCTTGCCGACCACGCGCTGCGAGCCGCCAATGCCGGCGCAGTTCATCAGCACGCGCGCGGTGCCATGCGCCGCTTCCGCCTTGGCGATCGCCGCCTTCATCTGCTCCTCGCTGGTGACATCGGCATGAAGCGCTACGCCCTTCACTTCGGCCGCGAGCTTTTCGGCGTTCTCCTTGTTCTGGTCGAGCACGCCGATCTTGGCGCCTTTCGCGGCCATGGCGCGGGCGGTCGCGGCGCCCAGGCCGGAGCCACCGCCGGTGATGATTACGGCAACGTCTTGCAACTGCATTTTGAGAACCTTTCCTTGGGTGTTTTCTTCTCTAGTTGGCGAATGGCGAATGGCGAATAGCGAGTGGCGAATGGATCCATTCGCTATTCGCTACTCGCCATTCGCCCATTCAACATCCCGCCGCAGATCAGCGCTTCCATATGCTTGATGTAGTCGCGGCAGACTTCGTCGGTGACGGGACCGACCCCGGTCGCGCGCGACATTGCGTGGCGGCCGAAGAACAGGTGATCGCAGGCGCCGATCAGGCTCGTGTAGAACAGCACCGGATCGATATCGCGGAACTCGCCGGCCTTGACGCCCTCCGCCAGCAATCTCCGATGAAAGTCGAGCAAGGGCGCGACGAAAAACTTCGAGACTTCGTCGGCGGCTTCCGGGCTGCTTTCGTGCAGGAGATAGTGGATCAGCCGGTTCATATAGGGGAACTGGTGATAGGCGCGGATGATGCCGCCGATATGCAGGCGAAGCTTGGCGGTCGGCGAAATTGGCTGGCTGATCAAATATTCGAGCTGCGACATCTCGGTCGCGGCGTCGCGTGCCAGAAGCGCCAGCAACAGCCCGTCCTTGTTGCCGAAATGGTATTTCACGAGGGCTGCGTTGACGCCCGACTTCTGCGCGATGTCGGATAGCGATACCTCGATCGAGGCGCGTTCGATCATCAGCTCGCTCGCAGCCATAAGCAGCTTCTCGGCGGTGGTATTTTTGCCGCTCGGGAGCCTGATCGGTACGATGGTAGTCACCTGTGATGCCATTGCCTGCCTGCCGGGAAATCGGACGCACCTAAGCGCATGCCGCCGCTGCACTCAAGAGTTAATTGATTGATTGACTAAATCCCGCGCCGCCCCTTAAATCCGGCCCACCTTTTCCAAACACACCAACAATGACCAGGGAGAACAGACATGGCCGAGGCCTATATCGTCGCCGCTACGCGCACCGCGGGCGGCCGCAAGGGGGGACGTCTCGCAGGCTGGCATCCGGCCGATCTCGCCGCTTCCGTGCTGGACTCGCTGGTCGACCGCACCGGCGTCGATCCGGCCCAGATCGAAGACTCATCATGGGTTGCGTGATGCAGGCCGGCGAACAATCCAACAACATCGCCCGCAACGCGGTGATGGCGTCAAAACTGCCCGAGAGCGTGCCCGCCACATCGGTCGACCGGCAGTGCGGCTCGTCGCAGCAGGCGCTGCATTTTGCGGCGCAGGCGGTGATGGCCGGCTCGATGGACATCGTGATCGCTGCCGGCGTGGAATCGATGACGCGGGTGCCGATGGGCCTCGCCTCGCAGCTCCCCGCCAAGAACGGCTTTGGTCATTACAAGAGCCCGGGCATCGAGAAGAAATATCCGAACATCGTATTCAGCCAGTTCACCGGCGCGGAAATGATGGCGGAGAAGTACGGCCTCTCCAAGGACCAGCTCGACGAGTACTCCTACAACAGCCATCAGCGCGCGATTGCGGCGACGCAAGGTGGCAAGTTCAAGGACGAGATCGTTCCGCTGCAGATCACCCGCGCCGACGGATCGACCGACACCCACCATATCGACGAAGGCATCCGCTTCGACGCCAGCCTCGACGGCATCAAGGGCGTCAAGCTGATCGCCGAGAACGGCAAGCACACCGCCGCCAGCGCCAGCCAGATCTGCGACGGTGCTTCCGGTGTGCTGGTAGTCAATGAGAAGGGCCTGAAGTCACTCGGCGTCAAGCCGCTGGCGCGCATCCATCACATGACCATGATGGGCGGCGATCCCGTGATCATGCTGGATGCCCCGCTGCACGCCACCAAGCGGGCGCTGGAAAAGGCCGGCATGTCGATTGGCGATATCGACCTGTTCGAGGTGAACGAAGCCTTCGCCGCCGTGCCGGTGGCGTGGCTCAAGACGACAGGCGCCGATCCTGAAAGACTCAACGTCAATGGCGGCGCGATCGCGCTCGGCCATCCGCTCGGCGGCTCCGGCACCAAGCTGATGACCACGCTGGTCAATGCGCTGAAGCAGAACAACAAGCGTTACGGCCTGCAGACCATGTGCGAAGGCGGCGGCATGGCGAATGTGACGATCGTGGAGCGGCTGTAAGTCGCTCGCAGCCACAGTCGTCTCAACCATAAAGGTGTCGTCCCGGCCTTGAGCCGGGACCCATAACCACAGGTGCATGTAGTTATGCCGGGCTGAAGCTGCAGCTCACTTCGAAATCTACATCAGTGGTTATGGGTCCCTGCGTTCGCAGGGACGACGCAAATAATAATAGTCATCCCGAGGAAACGTTTGTGTCCCACCCCTCCATCCACGCCCGCAACACGCCGAACAAGATCGCCTATCAGATGGCGGGCACTGGCAAGGCGATCACCTATCGCGAGCTTGACGAACTCTCGAACCAGGGCGCGCATTTGTTTCGCTCGCTCGGCCTCAAGGCCGGCGACCACATCGCCTTCCTGATAGAAAACCGCCTGGCGTTCATGGAGATCTGCTGGGCGGCGCAGCGCTCGGGCCTCTATTACACCGCGATCAGCCGCTACCTCACCGAAGAAGAGATCGCCTATATCGTGAAAGATTGCGGCGCCAAGATCTTCATCACCACGCCGCAATGCGCCGACAAGGCGAAGGGTCTTATCAAGGGCGAACCCGGCGAGCCGCTGTTCTTCATGGTCGACGAGCCCGCGCCCGGCTTCCGCTCCTGGGACAAGGAAACGATCGCCATGCCAGTGACGCCGATCGCGGATGAAGTCGCCGGCTACGACATGCTGTACTCATCGGGCACCACCGGCCGGCCCAAGGGCATCAAGAAGGAATTCGAGGGCAAGGCGATCGACGTGCCGAACCCACTGCTGAAAATTCTCTGCGCCGACATGTGCGGCATGTCGTCCGACAGCATCTATCTATCCCCGGCGCCGCTGTACCATGCGGCTCCCTTGCGCTTCAACATGATGGCGATCACGCTCGGCGGCACCTCCATCATCATGGAGCATTTCGATGCCGAGGAGTTCTTGAGGCTGGTCGAAAAATACAAGGTAACGCAGTCGCAGCTGGTGCCGACCATGTTCGTGCGCATGCTGAAGCTGCCGGACGAGGTGCGCAACCGCTACGACGTCTCGTCGCTGAAAGGCGCGATCCACGCCGCCGCGCCCTGCCCGGTCGACGTCAAAGCGAAGATGATTGAATGGTGGGGACCGATCCTGATCGAATATTACGCCGGCTCCGAAGGCAACGGCGTCACGGTCTCGACTTCGCAGCAATGGCTGACCCATCGCGGCACCGTCGGCCGCGCCGTGGTCGGCGAGGTGAAGATCCTCGACGAGAACGACGAGGAAAGGCTGGTGGGCGAAATCGGCACGGTCTATTTCGCCGACGCGCCTGTTTTCGCCTACCACAACGATCCCGAGAAGACGAAGAAGGCCTACAACGCCAAGGGCTGGTCGACGCTCGGCGACGTCGGCTATCTCGACGCCGAAGGCTTTCTCTATCTCACCGACCGCAAGAGCTACATGATCATCTCGGGCGGGGTGAACATCTATCCGCAGGAGACCGAGGACGTCCTGATCACCCATCCCGCTGTCGCCGACGTCGCGGTGTTCGGCGTGCCGAACGAGGAGATGGGCGAGGAGGTCAAGGCCGTGGTGCAGCCGCATGACATGGCCAAGGCCGGCAAGGAGCTCGAGGCAGAACTGATCGTGTTCTGCCGCAAGCATCTGTCGCCGATCAAATGCCCCAGGAGCATCGATTTCGAAGCCGAGCTGCCGCGCACGCCGACGGGGAAACTGGTGAAGCGGCATCTGCGCGACCGATATTGGCCTAAGCCGGCGGTGAAGGGGTAGCTTTCTTCCCGTGTCCCGGACGCGGTGCAGCGTGCAACACTGCTCCGCAGAGCCAGGAGCCACGACCATGCGAGCTGTTGATGGGCCGCGGCTCAGCAGCGCACCGCAAGAGCGCTGCGGTGCGTCCGGGGCACGCCAGCAATGCCTCGTCATGCCCGGGCTTGTCCCGGGCAGCCACGTCTTTACAGTCTCGCAGCAAAGAAGACGTGGATGCCGGGCCCGGCCCGGCCATGACGAGGATACATAATGGCCGCCCTCCCCGACATCCCGCTCCCCTCCACCATCCGCTCGCGATACGTGGACGGCATCAACGGCCTGCGCATGCATGTGCTCGAAGCCGGCTTCGAAACCCGCGGCCGGCCCTGCGTGCTGCTGCTGCATGGCTTCCCCGAGCTCGCCTATTCCTGGCGCAAGGTGATGCCGGTCCTGGCGGAGGCCGGCTACCACGTGATCGCCCCGGACCAGCGCGGTTACGGCCGCACCACCGGATGGGACCCGGATTACGACGGCGATCTCGCTTCCTTCCGCCTCACCAATCTGGTGCGGGACGCGCTTGGGCTGGTGTCGGCATTCGGCTATCGCAGCGTCGACGCCGTGATCGGGCACGATTTCGGCTCGTCGGTCGCCGCCTGGTGCGCGCTGATCCGGCCCGACGTGTTTCGCTCGGTCGTCATGATGAGCGCGCCGTTCGGCGGCCCGCCGTCGCTGCCGTTCAACACGGTGAACGAGCCTGCCAAGCCCGCCGAGGATCCCATCCACCGCGAACTCGCGGCGCTGCCGCGGCCGCGAAAGCACTATCAGTGGTACTACTCGACGCGCGAGGCGAACGACGACATGCACCGCGCGCCGCAGGGCGTGCATGATTTCCTGCGCGCCTACTACCACCACAAGAGCGCCGACTGGAAAGGCAACCAGCCTTATCCGCTGAAGTCCTGGAGCGCGGAAGAGATCGCAAAGCTGCCGACTTACTATGTGATGGACCTCGCCAAGGACATGGCCGCCACCGTTGCTGAGGAAATGCCATCGGCGGCGGAAATTGCCGCCAACAAATGGCTGCCAGACAGCGAGCTCGCCTTCTACAGCGCCGAGTACGAGCGCAACGGATTCCAGGGCGGCCTGCAATGGTATCGCTGCGGCACCTCGGGTGCGTTCCTGCCCGAACTGCAGACCTGGTCGGGCCGCACCATCGACGTGCCCTCCGCCTTCATCTCGGGCAAACAGGATTGGGGCACCTATCAGCGCCCCGGCGTCTACGAGGCGATGCAATCGAAAGCCTGCACGCGGATGGTCGGCTGCCATCTTGTCGATGGTGCGGGCCACTGGGTGCAGCAGGAACAGCCCAACCAAGTGAGCTGGTTGCTGGTGCAATTCCTGCGAGGGGCCGGCGCAAAGGCTAGCCAAACAGTTTGACCGCGGCACCGCCACATCTTAGAATGATTCTAAACTAAGAGAAGGCGGGCGTCCCGTGAAGAATTTCGCCGACCTGACCGAGCGCGAAGTGCTGGCCGTTGCGATCTCTTCCGAGGAAGAAGACAGCCGCATCTACATGACCTTCGCGGAGGACCTCGCCAAGCGCTATCCGGATTCGGCCAAGGTGTTCGAGGAAATGGCCGAGGAGGAGCGCGGCCACCGCCACCGCTTGCTCGAGCTCTACGAGAAGCGTTTTGGTCCGCATCTGCCGCCGATCCGCCGTGAGGACGTCAAGGGATTTCTGCGGCGCCGCCCGATCTGGCTGACCAAGAACCTGCCGCTCGACACCATCCGGAAGGAGGTCGAGACGATGGAGCTCGAGGCCGAACGCTTCTACGCCAAGGCCAGCGAGCAGGCCGAGGATGTCGGCGTCCGGCGATTGCTCGGCGACCTCGCGGAGGAAGAGAAGGGCCACGAGCGGCTGGCGGTGAAGCTGACCGGCGAAATCCTCAAGCCCGACGTGCGCGCGGAGGAAGACAGGACGCGCCGGCGCATGTTCGTGCTGCAATATGTGCAGCCGGGGCTTGCCGGACTGATGGATGGCTCGGTGTCGACGCTGGCGCCACTGTTCGCCGCAGCCTTTGCCACGCATCAGAACTGGCAGACGTTTCTGGTGGGTCTGGCCGCCTCCATCGGCGCCGGCATCAGCATGGGTTTTGCTGAAGCGCTCTCAGATGACGGTTCGATGACCGGGCGCGGTTCGCCCTGGCTGCGCGGCATCACCTGCGGATTGATGACGACGCTTGGGGGCATCGGCCACACCATGCCCTATCTCGTTCCCGACTCCTGGCCGAACGCGTTCTGGGTCGCGACCGCGATAGCCTGCATCATCGTGTTCTTCGAACTATGGGCAATCGCCTTCATCCGCGCGCGCTACATGGACACGCCGTTCCTGCAGGCCGTGTTCCAGATCGTGCTCGGCGGCGCCATCGTGCTTGCGGTTGGGATAGTGATCGGGGCGGCTTAGTAGCGTGATGGCCTTCGATCAAACGCTCGCACTATCTCCGTCATCTCAGGAATAAGCGCACTTGCGCATTCGCCAAGCGCTAGCAACATGGCGGGCTCCCCGCTGTACAGCCATTGCTCTTGCCGCGCGTACCCAAACTGAGCATCATCCGCGCCGCATTCAGAGCAGACCGGGAGCACGCCTTGGCCAAATCGCAATGGAGTTTCAAGACCGCGGTCGAACTATCGGCCGCACTTGCCACGAAAAAGGTTTCTGCGGTCGAACTGGCCGAGGACGCGATCGGTCGCATCGAACGGCACGATACCAAGATCAATGCAATTTGCGTTCGCGATTTCGAGCGCGGCCTCGCCGCCGCCCGCGCCGCCGACGCCGAACTGGCGCGCGGCGTCAAGAAGCCGCTGCTCGGCATCCCGCTGACGGTGAAAGAGTCCTACAACATCGCGGGGTTGCCGACCACCTGGGGCATTCCGGCGCAGAAGGATTTCACGCCGACGGAAGACGCGCTGTCGATCTCGCGCGTCAAGGGCGCCGGCGGCGTCATCCTCGGCAAGACCAATGTCCCGCTCGGGCTCGGCGACTGGCAGAGCTATAACGAGATCTACGGCACCACCAACAACCCCTACGATCTCGGCCGGACGCCGGGCGGCTCGTCCGGCGGCTCCTCGGCCGCGCTCGCAGCCGGTTACGGCCCGCTGTCGCTCGGGTCCGATATCGGCGGCTCATTGCGCGTGCCCGCGTTTCATTGCGGTGTCTATGCGCACAAGCCGACCTTTGCGCTGGTGCCCGGGCGCGGCCACACCCCGCCGCCGTTCCAGCCGCTGCCGATCGATCGCGACCTTGCCGTGATTGGCCCAATGGCACGCAGCGCCGCCGATCTCTCGCTGCTGCTCGACACCATCGCAGGGCCCGATCCGCTCGAGGCCGGCAAGGGTTACAAACTCGCACTGCCGCCGTCGCGCCACGGCGCGCTGAAAGACTTTCGCGTGTTGGTGGTCGATACCGACCCGGTCATGCCGACCGACGAAGTGGTGCGCGGCACGATCCACAAGCTCGCCTCCACCCTCGAAAAGGCCGGCACCAAAGTCGATCGCAACAGTCCGTTGCTGCCGAACTTTGCGGAGACGTCCCGGCACTACATGCGGATGCTGATGTCGTTTCTCGCGGCCTCGTTCCCGCCGGAAGCCTATGCCGGCGCAGAGGCCGCCGCCGCCGCGCTGCCGGCAAGCGATGTAAGCCTCGGCGCCGAGCGCCTGCGCGGCATGGTGCAAAGCCACCGCAACTGGCTGATGGATGATGTCGCGCGCGCGCGCCTGCGTGCGCAATGGCGCGAACTGTTCAAGACCTACGATGCTGTGATCTGTCCGATCATGCCGACGCCTGCCTATCCGCACGATCACTCCGATGACCAGGAAAAGCGCCGCATCGGGATCGACGGCAAGCATTATGTCTATCCCGATCAGCTTTCGTGGCCCGGCATCGCTACGCTGCCCGGCCTGCCTGCGACCGCGATCCCGACCGGCTTTTCGCCGGATGGATTGCCGGTCGGCGTGCAGATCGTCGGGCCGTGGCTGGAGGACAGGACGACGCTGAAATTGGCCGAACTGATCGAGCGCGAGTTCGGCGGGTTCGTGCCGCCGCCGATGTTTGATGATTAGCGCTCGAGCGAAGCGAAGCAATCCATCGCGCCACAAGCGGAGACGTGGATTGCTTCATCACTATGCTCCTTGCAATGACGGGAGGAGACACTGGAGGCAACCACATGACCAGCGACATCGACGAACTTGCTGCGCTGAACCGCGACTACGTAAATTCAGTCCAGAACTCCGACGTCAAGCGCTTCGACGAAATCCTCGCGCAGGATTTCTATTGCAGCAATCCCGACAAGTCGCTGGTCGACCGCGCGGCGTTTCTAAAGCAGACGGCGGTACCGGTGACGATCAAGAATCTCACCGCGCAAGAGGTAAAAATCCGCGTGCTCGGCGACTTCGCCATCATCCACGCCGCCACCAGCTACACGACCGCCGACGGCCAGCAAGCCCACGGGCGCTACACCGATTGCTGGGCGAAACAGAATGGCCGGTGGCTTGCAGTGTCGGCGCATGTGTCGCGGTAAGCCAACATCCAATCCCGCGTCGTCCCTGCGAAAGCAGGGACCCATAACCACTGAAGGGCGTGGCGGGAGAAGCCGTCTCCCCTTGTGCCCATTCCGCGGGCCGCAGCGTATGGGTCCCGGCGTTCGCCGGGACGACGATGTTCGCGCGCGGACTACGCCTCACGCATCGAACACAATCACGCTGCGCAGCGTCTTGCCGGCTTTCATGTTGGCAAAACCCTCGTTGATTTCGGAGAGTTTTAGCTTGGCTGAAATCCAGTCCTCCAGATGCAACTTGCCGCGCATGTAGAATTCGACCAGGCGGGGCATGTCGACGCGGAAATGGTTGGAACCCATCGACGAGCCCTGGATGCGGCGCTCGCGCAGGAAGTCGAAACCGTGCAGCTCGATCTTCTGGCCGAACGGGATCATGCCAACGATGGTCGCGGTGCCGCCGGCCGCCAGCATGGCAAAGGACTGCTCGGCGGTTTCCTTGCGGCCCAGCACCTCGAAGGAGTGATGCACGCCGCCACCGGTGAGTTCACGCACCTGCTGCACCACGTCGCCGCGGGAGGGATCGACGATGTCGGTGGCACCGAGCTTTGTGGCCAACTGCAGCTTGGCCGGATTGGTGTCGATCGCGATGATGCGGCCGGCGCCCGCAATCGCGGCGCCATTGATCGCGGCCATGCCGACGCCGCCGCAGCCGATCACGGCGACCGTTTCGCCGGCCTGAACTTTTGCGGTGTTCACCACCGCGCCATAGCCGGTGATGACGCCGCAGCCGATCAAGGCGGCCAGCTCCAGCGGCATGTCCTTGCGGATTTTGACGATGGCGTTTTCGTGCACCAGCATCTGCTCGGCGAAGGATGAGAGATTGAGGAACTGATGAAGCTTCTCCTCACGCGCCCAGGACAGCCGGTTGGACTGGCCGGGCAGCATCTTCACTGTCGTGTCGGTGCAGAGCACGGTGCGGCCGGTGGTGCAGTTATCGCAGGTGCCGCAGAACACCGAAAGACACGTCACGACGTGATCACCGGGTTTTACATAGGTGACGTCGGAGCCGACCTTTTCGACGACACCGGCGGATTCATGTCCGAGCACCGCCGGCAGCGGGTGCGGATAGAGCCCTTCCATGAAGTGCAGGTCGGAATGACAGAGGCCGGCGACGCACGTGCGGATCAGGACTTCGCGCGGGCCGGGGTTCGGCACGCTGACGTCCTCGATCACCAGCGGCTGGTTGACTTCATGCAGAACGGCGGCCTTCATCGGTGTTTCCCCTTCAATTCTGTTCTTTTGACTTGACCTGACGACAGCCTACGCTGCGGTGAGCAATTCGCCAACCTCATCCATGCCGACGCTGCGTTCGCCGAGCAGATGACCGGTGATCGCGCGCTGGGTGGCATTTTCCGCAAGCCGGAACGGATCGCTCGGCGCGACGCGATGGTCGACCACCATCCGCGACAGCAAGAGCCGCTTGGCGTCGCCGCGCATCTCATGAATCCGCCCGCCCTCCCATGCCAGCGCAACAGCGCTCGCGACATGATAGAGCAGGCTGGTGGCGCGCCGCGCATCGCCCTCATTGTCGCGCCTAGCGGCCACTTCGCGGGCGAAGCCGACCGCGCGGTCTGTCAGTTCACGCAGGCGATTGCGCCAGGCTTGCGGCACATTGGCGCTGTCGTCGAGGCGGGCGTGCAGATCGGCGGCGAGTGCCGCATCGGCGCCGTGGCGGCCGACCGCGCGCGTCAGCGCGTCGATCGCGACGATATTGCCGGTACCTTCCCAGATCGAGCCGAGATGGGCGTCGCGCAACAGCCGCGCGGTGGCAAATTCCTCGATGTAGCCGATGCCGCCGCGCATCTCCAACGCATCGCCGCAGACTTTACGGGCATCACGCGTGGCGCGGAATTTCAGCGTCGGCGTCAGAATGCGCAGCAGCGCGGCCGCATCCTGGCTGCCGGCCTCGGCGCGATCGAGCGCGTCGGCCGTGAGAAAACTCATCGACAGCGCCTGCTCGGTCGGCAACATGATCTTCATCAATTGCCGCTGCGCCAGCGGCAGGTCGATGATTCTTTGGCCGAACACCACGCGGTTTCGCGCCACCGTCATCGCGTCATGGTGCGCCCGCCGCATCAGCGCGGTGGACTTGACGCCATTGGAGAGCCTGGATGAATTCACCATCTCGGCCATCTGCACGAAACCGCGGTCGAGCTTGCCGACCGCGTAGGCAATCGCACCCTCGAACTTGATCTCGCCTGATGCCATCGAGCGGGTGCCGAGCTTGTCCTTCAGGCGCACGATCCGGTAGTGGTTCTGCGAGCCGTCGTCGAGAAACCGCGGCATCAGGAACAGGCCAACGCCGCGCGTACCAGGGCCCGCGCCTTCGGGGCGCGCCAGCAGCATCACCACCTTGGCATCGGCATTGGAGCAGAACCATTTCTCGCCATAGAGCCGCCAGTGGTCGCCTTCCTGCACGGCCTTCGTCGTCAGCGTACCGACGTCGGAGCCGCCCTCCTTCTCGGTCATGAACTGGCCGCCCTGGGTCAGCTTGCTCATGTCGGTCTGGGTCAAGCCGTCGAGATATCTTGCCTTCAACGCGTCGCTGCCGAAATTGTTGAGCAGTTTTGCGCAACCATCCGTGACGTTGATTGGGCAACCCATGCCGAATTCAGTCTGATTGAACAGGAAGGTGAAGGCGTGCTTGGCGACAACAGGGTATTTGTCCGGCCAGCCCATGATGCCCTTGCGGATCGACATTGCGTGAATGCCGAACTCGCCGAACGCGGCCTTCTCGAGCTCGCGATAGGCCGGGTGATATTCGATATGCTGGGTATCACGGCCGAACTTGTCGCGCTGGTGCAGCACCGGCGTATGACGGTCGGCAAGCCGGGCGCATTCGTCGAGATGGCCGCCGGCCAATTGGCCGAGACGGTCGAGATGCGGCTCGATATGGCGAAACAGCGCATCGGGCAGATATAGCCGCAGCAGATCCGTCAGCGCTGGATCGGCGCGATAAAAATTCATCCCCGTCGTATCAGGCGCGAGCAATCCCGGCTGATTGCCTGAGGTGGCTCCACGGTCTTGCATGAGTGGATGCATTTTTTAGCCCTTGTTCGTTCGGCCCGATATTGATCATCTACCGATAGCGCAGGCTTTCAAGCCGTCAACAAGCATAATTGGAGGGGCCGCCCATGGCGGACGGATACCGCGTCATCGGCGTCGATATGTCCCCTACTCGATCAGCTCCGCTGTGATGCCCGACGGTACTGGCACTCCGCTGTGGCGGCCGCGGCTTGCCTTGCGCGATTGCGCACCTAGATACCGAGTCCCGGCCTTCTCTGGAGAGCGCTCATGGAAATTCCCAGCTACAAGATTGCCCTGATCGTCGGCGTCGGCGAGGGATTGAGCGCATCGCTGGCGCGACTGTTTGCGCGCGAAGGCATCAAGATTGCGCTCGCCGCGCGCAAGGTCGAGAAGCTTGGCGCGCTCTGTACCGAGACCGGCGCCCGCGCCTTTGCCTGCAACGCTACCGAGGCCGAGGAGGTGGAGCGGCTGTTCGGCATGGTCGAGCGCGAGATCGGCACGCCTGACATCGTCGTCTATAACGCCAGCGCCCGCGCACGCGGCGCCTTCACCGACCTGGTTCCGGCCGAAGTTGCGAACGCGATCGCGGTCTCGGCTTTCGGCGGCTTCCTGGTGGCGCAGCAGGCGGCGATACGCATGCTGCCGAACAGGCACGGCGCGATCCTGTTCACCGGCGCCTCCGCCAGCGTCAAGGGCTATCCGCAATCGGCGCCGTTCGCGATGGGCAAATTCGCGCTGCGGGGGCTGGCCCAGAGCATGGCGCGCGAATTGTCGCCGCAAGGCATCCATGTCGCGCATTTCGTCATCGACGGCGGCATCCGCAGCGCTGCGCGTGCCGAACCTGCCGACAGGCCGGACTCGATGCTCGATCCCGACGCGATTGCATTGAGCTACTGGAACGTGCTGCAGCAACCGCGCAGCGCCTGGAGCTGGGAAGTCGAATTGCGGCCGTGGGTGGAGAAGTTTTGATTCGAGTCATTCCGGGGGCGCGAAGCGAACTATGGTGCGCAATTGCGCACCTGAGAATCTCGAGATTCCAGGTCTGGTCCTTCGAACCATCCCGGAATGACGGAGCCAAATAGCAAACTGAGGGGCGACATGACCACCGAAACCAAGATCGACACCGGCACCGACGAATTGCTCTGCGTGATCCGCGACCGCGTCGCCATCATCACGCTGAACCGTCCCGAAGCGCGCAACGCGTTCTCGGATACGCTGACGCCGGCGCTTCGCGGCATGATCAAGACCTGCGGCGAGAACCCCGAGGTCGGCGCGCTCCTGCTGACCGGCGCAGGCACCGCGTTCTGCGCCGGCGGCAACGTCAAGGGCATGGGCGCGCATCGCGACAAGAAGAAGCTCGAAATGTCGTATGACGAGAAGGTTGCCGACCTGCAGGAGCGGCAGCGCTTGTTGACCGGCGCGCTGGTCTCGGTGCGCAAGCCGACCATAGCCGCCCTGCCCGGCCCCGCGGTCGGCGCTGGCCTTGCGCTCGCGCTGGCCTGCGACATCAGAATCGCGGCGCAATCGGCGTTCATCTCCACCGGCTACGTCCGCGTCGCGCTCTCCGGCGACTACGGCATCGCCTGGCTGTTGACGCGGTTGGTCGGCACCTCGCGGGCGCGCGAGCTGATGTTTACCGGCGAAAAGGTGGATGCCGCCAGATGCGAAGCGATCGGCCTCGTCAACCGCGTGGTGCCCGACGACAAGCTGCAAGCCGAGGCCTTTGCGCTGGCCAAATCCATGGCCGAAGGCCCGACGCTCGCGCTCCGCTACATCAAGGACAATCTCGACGAAGCGCTCCAGTTCGACTTCGCCACCGCGCGCGACCATGAGGCCGAACGTCTCGTGCGCCTGACCACGACCGCCGATCACAAAGAAGCGGTTCAGGCCTTTATCGACAAGCGCAAGCCGGTGTTCAGGGGAGGTTGAGCTTCTTTTCCCGCATGAGAGCATGCCGTAGCCCGGATGGAGCGGAGCGAAATCCGGGGCAAGTCTCACATGCGGGTAGACCGATCCCGGATTGCGCTTCGCTCCATCGGGGCTACGAGATTTCGACTCTAGATCGGGTTCTCCGCGAACAGCCGCGCCACCATCACCGAATCAAGGTAGGCTCGCACGCGAACGATGGTGTCGTTCCTGAAATAGCAGACCCAGCAATAATGGTTGTCGAAGCGAAAGCCGTTTTTCGCGGTCGCTTCGGAATGCAGCTCCACGATCGCGACATCGTCCTGCACGATCAGATTATCAACGTGCAGCTGTGCCCCGTTTGGCAACACCTTGCCGAGCTTGGCGAACGTGCCAGCGACGAAATCGGCCTTGGATTTGTAATGACCGGCGAGCGGGTGCGTGCCCATGACGGTCCAGTCGACGTCATCGGCGACCTGGGCGAAGAATCCGGCGCCATCGCCATTCTCAAGGCCGGCGAAAATCTTCCGCACGAATCCAGCATCGGCTGCCATGGCCGGCCCTCCCATTTGCCAGGCGCAGGCTAGTCCGGGGCACCGGGATTATCAACGCCGTGGCTGTCTGCGGAGAAAAATGGCCCGGTTCTGGTGCGGCCAGAACCGGGCTCAGTGGTCAAACCGCAAGCGAGGACATTGCGCTCGGAGAGGCGGCGGCGAGCCGCCAACTGGCGCATGGGATTTCCTGCGGTTCGAGGTGGATTTCTTTCTGAAAGCGCGTCAGCTTCCAGTCGCCGGGCGTATTGGTGAAGGCGTAGCCTGCCTTGCGGGCAAGCGCGATCATGGCGTCGTTGGAACGCAGCGTGTCGCCGAAGACGCGTTCGGCGCCGAACGCGGCCGCGCGGCATTCGAGATTTTTCAACAGCGCCTTGCCGATGCCGTGACCCTGCCAACGGTCGTCGATCGAGAGGCCGAATTCGATTCCAGCAGTCTCGCTGTCGAAGGCATAGCGCGCTTCGCCGACGATGGTCTCGCGGCCCTCGATCGCCATCGTCGCGATCACGCTGAAGCGATCGGCCTCGCCGACATGAATGAAGCGCTCGAGTTCGGATGGCGGCAGTTCGCTGGCGGCGCCGAGGAAACGGTTGTAGCGGGAACGCGTCGATAGCGCGCGGAAATAGTTCTGCAGCGCCTCGGCGTCGCGCGGCTCGACGAAGCGCACGGCCACAGCCTGGCGGTACCGCGAGCGCAGTACGTCCGAATACTGCCTGAGATCGTCCAAACGCAGCCTGGTCATCGCGCGCTCCCGCCGGTCCTCAATGAAATGGCCGGCGTCCCCCTGACGAGGCGACGCCGGCCTGGCTGCGATCTAAGCCCGCCAGAACGGTTTTTCGGCCTCATAGGCGACGTCGCTCCAGGAGATGCCGATGTCGTGCAGGTCCCGGTCCGACCACTTGGCCAGTTCGCGGCGCGACTGGTAGCGCTGCCGCCAAACATGGAGGGTCTCGGCCAGGTGGCCCAAAATCCCCGTTCCATGATGATTTATCATCGATTCATGCGTGTAAGTGGACATTTTCGGCTCCTGTAGTAATCTGTTGGCGCTAATATCTGCGCTTTAGGGGCCGTTCACAAACGATACTTTGTACCGCTTCGGATGATATAAACTCATATACCAGGAGGATCGGGAAATGACTGCCAGACTGCCGTCGCTGAATGGTCTGCGCGCCTTCGAGGCAGCCGCCCGGCATCTGAGCTTCACGCAGGCCGCCTCCGAGCTGAACGTCACGCAGACCGCGATCAGCCACCAGATAAAGCGGCTGGAGGAAGAGCTCGGGGTTCGCCTCTTTGTCCGCCAGAACCGCTCGCTGACGCTGACGGCGGAAGCGCAGGACTACCTTCCCGGCATCCGCGCCGCCTTCAACGATCTCCGCCTCGCAACCGATCGCCTGCTGCGGAAAGACGACGACCATGTGCTGACGGTCTCGACGCTGGCCTCGCTGGCCGCCAAATGGCTGCTCCCCCGGCTCACGGCTTTTCAGGAGGCACAACCGGGGATCGACGTTCGCATCACGACCTCGACCAGTCTCGTCGACTTCCACCGTGACAAGGTCGATGCCGCGATCCGTTACGGCCGCGGCCAGTGGGCGGGCGTTCGCGCCGACTGGCTGATGGCGGACGAGCTCTTCCCGGTATGCAGCCCCGCGCTGCTCAAGGGCAGCAAGCCGCTGAAATGCCCGGAGGACCTCCGGGACCATGTGCTGCTCCACACCAGCAACGCGAATAGCGACGATTGGCGGCTGTGGCTGACGGCGGCCGGGTTGCCGGCCGATTTTTCGAAACAGCCGGGCGTGACCTTCGACATGATCTTCATGACGGTGCAGGCCGCGATCGACGGCCTCGGCGTTGCCATGGGCCGCACCGCCTATGTGCAGGAAGACATCGCCAAGGGGCGTCTGGTCGTTCCCTTCAAGATGGCGTTTCCGGTCGATGCCGGATTCTATCTGGTGTCGCCTGCGGGCAGAGCCGATCCGCCGAAACTGTCGGCGTTCCGGCAATGGCTGCTCGCCTCTGTGCAGAACCATTCCTGACGTGCTGATATTCCGTACAGCGCGTTGCATGCGACATAGTCGCATGCCGCGACGTCGATCGCTGATGCGGGCAACGAGAGACGTGACGCGGCCGTTGCATCAGGCTAGAAAATCGCTGGGGCGGATGGATTTGCCTGGCCGAGCGCCGGTTTGATTTCCAGGCCAACCACGAACAAGCGCGCATGGCCAATTTGAGTCAGAAGTTCGATGTGCTGGTGATCGGCGGCGGTAACGCCGCGCTATGTGCCGCCATCAGTGCCCGGCGCGCGGGCGCATCCGTGCTGGTGGTGGAAGGCGCGCCAAAGTTCTATCGCGGCGGCAATACCCGCCACACCCGCAACATGCGTTGCGCCCACGATGCCGCGACCGACATTCTTACCGGGCCGTACACCGAAGAGGAGTTCTGGGACGATCTGTTGCGCCTGACCGGCGGGCAGACCGACGAGGAACTAGCCAAATTCATGATCAGCGAGTCCAAGGACATCCTGAACTGGATCGTCAAACAGGGCGTGCGCTGGCAGCCCTCGCTCGGCGGCACGCTGAGCCTCGGCCGCACCAACTCGTTCTTCCTCGGCGGTGGCCGGGCGATGCTGAACGCGCTCTATCTCACCGCCGAAAAACTCGGCGTCGAGATCGTCTACGACGCCGAGGTCACCGACCTTCAAATCGAAGATGGCATGTTCCTGTGCGCCAAGCTGAAGCAGCCGGTCGATGGCGCCGCCGAAATCCGCGCCTCGGCGCTGGTGGCCGCTGCCGGCGGCTTCGAGGCCAATGTCGAATGGCTCAAGGAATATTGGGGCGAGGCCGCCGACAATTTCCTGATCCGCGGCACGCCCTATAACCGTGGCACGATCCTGAAAATGCTGCTCGACAAGGGCGTGCAGGACATCGGCGATCCCACGCAATGCCATGCGGTCGCGATCGACGCCCGCGCGCCGAAATTCGACGGCGGCATCATCACGCGCCACGACTCGGTCGTGTTCGGCATCGTCGTCAACAAGCACGCCCAGCGCTTCTATGACGAAGGCGAGGATATCTGGCCGAAGCGTTACGCGATCTGGGGCCGGTTGGTGGCCGCGCAACCCGACCAGATCGCCTACATCATTTTCGATGCCTCGGTTCGCAACAGCTTTATGCCGACGCTGTTTCCGCCGATCGAAGGCGGCAGCATTGCGGAGCTCGCCGGCAAGCTCGAGCTCGATCCGGCGGCATTGCAGAAGACCATCACCGAGTTCAATGCGGCGGTTAAGCCTGGCACCTTCGACCACACGATACTGGATGATTGCCGTACCGAAGGCATCACGCCGCCGAAGACGCATTGGGCGCGCAAAATCGAGACGCCGCCTTATCTCGCCTATCCGGTGCGGCCCGGCATCACCTTCACCTATCTCGGTACCCGCGTGAACAGACAGGCGCGCATGCTGATGAAGGATGGCAAGCCCTCCGCCAACATGTTCGCCGCCGGCGAGATCATGGCCGGCAACGTGCTCGGCAAGGGTTACGCGGCCGGCATCGGCATGACCATCGGCAGCGTGTTCGGTCGAGTAGCGGGACGGGAAGCGGCGAAGAATGCGCGGAATTAGTGAGTCTCCTCGCCCCGCCCTTCGCGGGGTCGAGACGAGCGAAGCTCGCTCTGGGAGGTCAGATTGCGCAGCAATCCGGGTGAGGGGTTGTCTCCGCAAACGCAGTGCGTGGAGAGAGCCCTCACCCCGACCCTCTCCCCGCTAAGGGCGGGGAGAGGGAGAAGAGATCGGAGAGAGGAAACATCATGTCGCGCATTGCATTTATCGCAGCCCTACTGACTGCACCCACGCTGGCCCACGCTGCCGAGCCGATCGCGCTGCGCGATATGGGCTCGTTCCATATCGGCGGACGCTTGGTCGAAATTTCCGGCAAGCCGGTGAAGGAAGTGACCTTCACCCCCGGCGGTGTGCCCGCAAAAGTCGATCCCAACGGCACCTATCAGGTCGAGCAGATGTATGTGCAGTATTTTCTGCCCGCCAACGAAAAGGGCGCCTATCCACTCCTGATGTGGCATGGCGGCGGCCTGACCGGCGTGACCTACGAAACGACGCCCGACGGGCGCGAGGGCTGGCTGAACTATTTTCTGCGCAAAGGCTGGGCCGTCTACAATTCCGACGCAGTCGAGCGCGGTCGTGCCGGCTGGGCGCAATATCCAGACATCTTCAAGGGCGAGCCGGTATTCCTCACGACAGCCAATCCATTCGAGCGCTTCCGCATCGGCGACGGCGCAGGCTCTTACGATCCCGATCCGGCCAAGCGGAAGCTGATGCCCGGCAGCCAGTTTCCGAACGAGGGCTACGAGAACTTCGTCAAGCAGAACGTGCCGCGCTGGACCACGACTGACGACGCCATCATTGCCGCCTATATCGCCGAGATCGACCGCGTCGGCCCTTCAATTATCCTGTTCCACAGCCAGGCCGGCAGTTTCGGCTTCAAGGTGGCGCAGGCGCGGCCCGACAAGGTCAAGGCGCTGATTGCGATCGAGCCGGCCGGCCTCGGCGATCCCGCCAGGGTCGATGTCCTGATAAACATCCCGACGCTGATCGTCTATGGCGATTACATCGAGAAGGATTCGCGCTGGCCGAAGATTCGCGCCAACGGCATTGCCTTCGCGGATGCCATCAAGGCCGCCGGGGGCCGGGTCGATGTCATCGACCTGCCGCAGGTCGGGATCAAGGGCAATTCGCATATGGTGATGATGGACAAGAACAACGCCGAAGTCGCGGGCCTGATCCAGAAGTGGCTGGAGAGCCAGGGGCTGACGAAGTAAGCGGGTTTTTGCTTGAGGGGCAGGAAGCAACGGATGCACGGAACGCGAATCCTTGACGAAGCCGACCGCCTCATGACGGTCTGCAATTCCTGCCGCTATTGCGAGGGCCTCTGCGCGGTATTTCCGGCGATGGAAATGCGCCGCGCGTTTTCCGACGGCGACCTCAATTATCTTGCCAATCTCTGCCACGCCTGCGGCGCCTGCTACACGGATTGCCAGTTCTCGCCGCCGCATCAATTCAACGTCAATGTCCCGAAGACGCTTGCGGTGGCGCGCACTGAATCCTGGGCGGCCTATGTCTGGCCGCGCGCCTTTGCAGGCGCCTTCGCGCGCAACGGGCTCGTCATCAGTCTTGTTGCCGCGCTCAGCGTTGCCGCATTCATTTTCGGCTTCGCCGCTTGGCACGACCGGCAGGTGCTGTTTGGCACGCACACCGGGCCGGGCGCATTTTACAAACTGATGCCGCACAACGCGATGGCCGCGTTGTTCGGCTCGGCGTTTCTCTACGCGGTCGTTGCTTTGATGATGGGCGTGCGCGCGTTCTGGCGCGACATCGGCGAGCCCGTCGGCATGAAGACCGATGCTTCTGCGCTGTTGCAGGCCATCCGCGATGCCGGCGAGTTGCGCTACCTCGATGGCGGCGGCGTCGGCTGTTTCAACGAGGATGACCGCCCGACCGACCGCCGCCGGTTCTATCACCACTTCACCTTCTACGGCTTTGCATTGTGCTTCGCCTCGACCTGCGTTGCGACGCTCTATCACTATCTGCTGGCGCGGCAGGCACCTTATGCATGGTGGGATCTTCCGGTGGTCCTCGGCACGCTCGGCGGCATCGGCTTGTTGATCGGGCCGATCGGCTTGCTCGCCGAGCGATCGAAGCGCGATTCCGTGCTGGTCGATGAAGCGCGTTACGGTATGGATGTCGCGTTCATCGTCATGCTGTTCCTGACCAGTCTCACAGGCATGGCGCTGCTGGTGTTACGTGAGACGGCAGCTATGGGACCGCTGCTGGCGCTGCATCTCGGCGTGGTGTTTTCGCTGTTCGTCACCATGCCCTATGGCAAGTTCGTGCACGGCATCTATCGTTTCGCCGCGCTGGTGCGCTATGCGCGGGAGCGCAGGGCGATGGCGCAAGGGGCAGGCGAATAGCATTCTTCGGCATGGGCCAGCGAAGCGATGCAATCGTGATGTCATGCATGGAGAAATGTCCATAATGATATTGAGCCTGATCTTTGTTGATGATGTCGCGGATGTGATCGCGCGCAACGCAAGTTGATCGAGCAGTTCCCGCTGACAACTTATGCAGCTTTTTCCCAAAAGAACTTGAACCAAACGAGCCCCGCACTGTTTGCAGTGCAAGTTCACAAAGGCAACCCGGATGGAACCGGAAGCCGATCCTGAGGAAGCGCTCTTTCGGGCGCCACCAACCGAGAGAGAGCTGATGAGCAATCCGTCCTCCGGCCGGCGAAATCCGGCAATCCTGAGAGTTTCCGCCATCGGCGTGGCCGGGCTGTTATCGGCGCTAATGGTGACGGCGGTGGCGCCGCCGATCGTCGCCGATCAATCCGACCGCGCCGTCGTCAACGCGCCGGTGACGCTGCTGACCGCGCCGATCGGCGGCGAAATCGACGCGCTGACGGCGCTTCCCGGCAGTGACGTCCGTGATGGCGACAGGCTGGCGCAGATCAGCAATCCAAGGGTCGACCGCGGCACGCTCATCTCGCTGGAAGAAAAATCATCCGACGCACGTCAGAAGCTCGATGCGACACGGGCAAAGGGTGACTCCGACCGCGCCTATGTCGCTTCCCTCGACGCCGAGCTCGCCAGCCAGGCCCAGCAACTCAAGATGCAATTCCAGTCGCAGATCGAGGAGCTGCGCGCCCGGGTCGCGCAATCCAACGCCCAGAGCGGCGAAAAGAAGGCCTTGGTGGAACGGCAAAGCAACATGGTGACCCGCAATGCCGCAAGCATGGACATGCTCAGGCCGACCACGCAGCAATTTAGTGCGGCGTTACATAACGCGGACGCAGAGGGCGCCAAGCTGAACCAGAAAATCGCGCAGCTCGATGCCCTGAGCAAGGGCATCTATGTCGGAGACGAGCTGATTGCGCTGAACAATCTGGCTCAAAAGCGCCGGGACATCGACCTCGACGCCAAGCGCATGGAGATCGAGGAGAAGCAGCAGTCCGCCGTCCTCGCCGACCTGGAGCGCCTGATTGACGCCGAGCAGAAGCGGCTGGCGAGCCTCGCAGAAGCCGACGTGCGTTCCCGCGGCCCGGGCAAAGTGCTGACCATGGGCGCGGCAATGGGGCGTCATGTCAATGCCGGTGATACCATCAGCTCCATCGTCGATTGCGACAAACGCTTCGTGGTCGCCATCTTCTCCTATCGGCAGGGCCAAACCATGATGCCTGGTACCCGCGTCCGCATCGACGGCAGTTCTTTCCGGTCCGGCGTCGTCAGCGCGGTGTTGCCGAAAACGAGCGATAAGGTCGACGAGCGTTTTGCGGTGCCCTTTCCACAAACCGAACGGCGCGAGCTCTATGCGATGATAACCCCGGATGGCGCGAACGCGACTGGCGCGCAGGCGCAGGAAACGCAGACTTCGGACACCTCGACCTGCCCGGTCGGGCAGTGGGTGACGGTGACGCGCGACAACGGCATCGTGCCTTCAATGTCGGTCTCCTGGCGCCGGATCGGCAATCTTGTGGCATCATGGACTCATGAGGATAGCCGCAACCCCGACACCGCGCAAAATCACCCGGTCGACGCGAATACCCGCCGGGCCGGCATGGCGCGGCTGCAGGCCGCTTCCCGTTCCCCGGTGCCGCAGGCGCTGAAGGCAGACGAAGACTGGTGGTCCCGAACCCGCGCACTCGTATCGCGATGAAGCAAGCGCTCGCGATGGTATTGTGTGCCGCGGTCCTGGGTTCGTCGTCCGCTGCGAGCAGGCAGGCGGAAAAAGCCGGCGCGTTTTGCGCCGGACTGGACAAGGCGGTGGCGCCGCTCGTTGGAGACGCCGACGCGGTCTTTATCCGCAGCTATGCACCCGGCACGGATGAGGCGAGCCTGCCTTCGGGCATCGCCAGCACCGCCTTCGTCTACGACAACGCGCTCGCCGTCATTGCGCTGATCGCCTGCGGCAACATGGCGGCCGCGAAACCGATCGGCAACGCCTTGAGCCGGGCGGCCCGCAACGACCGGACCTTCAATGACGGCCGGATCCGCAACGCCTATCGCGCCGGCCCGGTCGGCAACGGCGCTCCCAATCTGCCGGGATGGTGGGACGAACGCGCTAAAATCTGGGCCGAGGATGCGGCGCAGGACGGCACCGCGACCGGCAACGTTGCATGGGCGGCCTTGGCGCTGCTGACGCTGCACCAGGCGACGCACGATCCGCAGTATCTCGCCGACGCGAAAGGCCTGATCGACTGGATCATCGTCGCGACCGCCTGCGATGAAGGCTTCTGTGGCGGCTTTCACGGCTATGATCCGCAGCAGGTCAAGCTCACCTGGATGTCGACGGAGCACAATGTGGACGTCTCCGCCGCCGCCAATTGGCTGTTCCGTCTGACAGGCGAGCCGAAATATGCCGACGCGGCCAGGCAAGCCCGGCAGCTCGTCAATCGCGCCTTTCGCGGAGATCACTTCCTCCTCGGCACGAAACCCGACGGTAATCTTGCGGATGAAGGCCTGCTCGCGCTTGACGTTCAGCTCTGGCCCTGGATGGCCGCGCCCGATGCGCCTGCGGTCTGGCGAAATGCGCTCGGCTTCGCGCAAACGCACCTTGCGGTCGATGGCGGGTTCGATTTCAACGGCGATCGCGACGGCCTCTGGATCGAGGGGACAGCGCAGGCGGCACTGGCCTACCGGATCGCCGGCGACGCGGCGCAGAGCAACCGTCTGCTAACGGGCTTGAAGGCCGACCAAACACGCTCCGGTCTGCTCAACGCCGCGCGCACCGCGCGACTGACGACCGGGTTATCGATCGACCCGACCGGCACCGTGCCCGACTTCTTCTACTACCGCCGCCCGCACCTCGGCGCGACAGCGTGGGCGGCGCTGGCCGAAACAGGCTGGAATCCGTTCACCGGGGAAAGAATACAATGATATTTCCGAGCGCCAGCGATGACCTGTCGATCCTGACCATCGATGCCGGAATCTTGCTCGGGCTTGTCGTGATGGCGCGGCTGCTCGACCCGCTGCGCGCCAAGGACCGCGTCCTGTTCGGCGTAACCGCGTCGGCGTTTCTGATCCTTTACGCACTCTGGCGATGGAACGATACGTTGCCGCCGTTTGCGCTCTCGGCCGAAAGCCTCTGGCCGCGGCTGTTCATTTCGTTCGAATTTCTCGCCATTCTCTACACGCTAATCTCGATCGTGATCCTGTTCCGCAGCACCGATCGCATCGCGCAGGCCGACGCGGCGCAACGCGAACTAGCTGGATCGCGAGGCTACCCCGCCGTCGACATCTTCATCTGCACCTATGACGAGCCGCTCGAAGTCCTCGAACGATCGATCCTCAGCGCGCTGGCGCTCGACTATCCCAATGCGACGGTCTGGGTGCTCGACGACACCAGGCGCGACTGGTTGCGCGACTATTGCGCACAAGTCGGCGCCAATCATCTGACGCGGCCGGACAACAGCGGCGCCAAAGCCGGCAACCTCAATCATGGGCTGGCGGCGACCGCGCGCGAGAGCAATGCGCCCGTCATCCTGGTGCTCGACGCCGACTTTGCACCACGGCGGGATTTTTTGAAACGCACGGTCGGCCTGCTGTTGTCCGATCCGGAGGTTGCGATCGTGCAGACGCCGCAATTTTACTACAACGCCGACCCGATCCAGCACAATCTGCTCGCCGGGAAGAGCTGGGTCGACGATCAACGCTTCTTCTTCGATATCTTTCAGCCGGCCAAGGACGCGTGGGGCTGCGCGTTTTGCGTCGGCACTTCGTTTGTCGTTCGCCGCGACCGGCTTGACGAGATCGGCGGCTTCCCGCAGCAAGCGATTTCGGAAGACATCAACCTCACCTACACGATGCTGGCGCGCGGCTACCGTACCTGGTGGCTGAACGAACCACTCAGCTTCGGGCTTTCGGCCGAAGGCATCCCGGAATACATCACCCAGCGCGCGCGGTGGTGCCTCGGCACCATACAGGTCGCCCTGCTCCCCAATGGTCCGCTGTTCGGCGGCGGCTTCAGCTTCACCCAGCGCTGGCACTATTTTCACGGGGTGCTGAACTGGCTCTGCAAACCATTCATGGTGCTGTTGCTGGTCGCGCCGACGATTTACTGGTTCGGCGGCCTGCCCGCTTTCGAGGCCGACTATCTCTCCTTCCTGCGCTACGGCGTGCCGGCGCTGCTCGGCCAAATCATCTACATGGGCTGGATCTCGCGCGGGCGGACGCTGCCGTTGTTCATGGAGGCCACCCACGCTGTCACCTGCTTTGCGGTGACCGCGACGCTCCTGAGCGCCATCGTCAAGCCGTTCGGTCGCCCCTTCAAGATTACCGACAAGGGCGGTGACCGCTCGACGCCGCGCGTCCATTGGAAGCTCGCCGGTATCTTTGGCTTGATCGCAGCAAGTTCCGCCGCCAGCATCCTGTGGGCATTCATCTCGCCCTATGCCGCCAGCGAAATTTCCTCGCTCGACTTCTTCAATTTGCTTTGGGCGGCCATTGCGATGCTGATCGCCTTCATCGCCTTTCTCGTCTGCTTCGAATTGCCCCGCAGCGGCGATGTGTTCGAAACGGATGAGCCCGCCTGGCTCTCCGGCGAAGGGAAAATCCTGTCGTGTCGCCTGGTCGGGGTGTCGCCGACTTCGGTGCGTTTCTCGGGTCCGGCCGGCGACGCGCTCGAGCTTGCAGGCTGGCGTTACCAGATTCATCTGGAGGGCTTGGGATGGACCGACATTTCCATGGTCTCGCGATCCGGCCACACCGTGCTGGCGCGGCTCGAGCCGAGCGCCGAACAGTATCGGCGGCTGGTGGTCCGGCTTTTCAGCGGGTCCTATGGCAATATCGCCGCCGTGGCCAGTCTTCGCGGCGCCCTGGCCGGGTTGCTGCGACGGGGATTTCGCGGCGCGTGATGCGTTCCAGTCCCGCCATAGGTCTACAAATCCACCACCACGTAGTCGCTCTCTACCGCGACTTTGATCGTCTCCGCGACATACGGCCCCTTCACCACGGCGGATCCGGGCTCGACATTCACGGGATAGGCCCGGGCGCGAAACCTTTTCGGGTCGCAATAGGATTGGCCTGTGCGGATGTCGAATTCCCAGCCGTGCCAGGGGCAGCGGATGATTTCGCCAAGCTTGGTGTATTCGATCTCGCCGGGGTTGGAGGATTGCGCCAGCCCGATCAGCGGGCCCTCGCACAGGGCCGCGCCCTGGTGCGGGCAGCGGTTCAACAGGCCGAAGAACTCGCCCTTGATGTTGAAGATCGCGATCGGCCGCTCGTCGATGATAAGGAATTTTCGCGTCCCCGGCGGTAACTCGTCCACCGGGGCAATAACGTGCCGCACCATCTTAATCTCTGCGCATGATCTGTTCGGAAAACCGGTGCCCACTTTTCCGGATCATGCGACACCGTACAGCTTCTTCGCGTTGCCGAGATAGAACGCTTCGCGGTTGGCCGCGCTGACGCCGGCCGGCAGGACGCGCGAGGGTTCATCAAAGTCCCAATGCGGGTAGTCGGTCGCGAACAACAGCTTGTCCCAGCCAATCCACTCGATCGTCTGGAACAGGTGATCGCGGCGCTCCGGATCTTCCATCGGCTGCGTCGTCCACCAGATGTGATCGCGGATGTATTCCGATGGTTTTCGCTTGAGATGCGGCACCTCGCTGTGCAGCTTCTCAAAGGTCTTGTCGAGCCGCCACGCTAGCGACGGTGCCCAGCCGAAGCCGGCTTCGATCATAACCATCTTCAGTTTCGAAAACCGCTCGAACACACCTTCGAGCACGAGGCTCGCCAGCGCGGTCTGCTGGCATTGCGAGTGGCCCACCATCTCCTCGATGTAGAAGCTTGGCCAGCCCGACGGGGTGAGCGGATTGCCGCCGAAGCCGAAGGCGTGGACGCCGACCGGCAGCCCGATCTCCTGCGCGGCCTCGTAGATCGGCCAGTAGCGGCGCTGCCCGAGCGGCTCGACGTTGCGGCTGAGCAGCAGCACCTGCACGAAGTTTGGGTCGCCCGCGCGCTTGCGGATTTCGGCGGCCGCCGTCGGACCGTCCTCGTTGGCGACGACGATCGAGCCCTTCAGGCGGGAATCCTTAGAAGTCCACCTCTCGATCTGCCAGTCGTTGATCGCGGAGCAGATCGCGCCGGCGAGATCCTGGTTGCGCAGGCCCTGCCCGCTGGCGAGCGGATTGAGCACGCCGAGCGCGACGTTATAGGGATCGAGAAGCTGCTTCTGCATGAAGGACAGCGAAGAGCCTTGCGGCCCGCCTTCCGGCGGCCAGGCATCGCGTCGCGAGGCATTCGGCTGCGCCTTCGGATAGGGCGGGCCTTCCATCATGCCGTGATAGGCCTGCTTGCCGTAGGTCTCGAGATGGGCGTGCCAGCGCTTTGCGAGGAACGGATAGAGCTCGGTCGCGGTCGCGCGCGCCGGATGGATATCGCAATCGGCAATCGCGGTTTTTAGGCTGAGGGATGTCGAAGGTTCTGGGCGGAACTGGACGTTCATGGCGTCGTCTCCTTCGCGAATTCCAGCCGGCCGTAGGTCGCGAGCGGGTTATCGATCATGATCTTGCGAACAAGATCGCCCGACAACCCCGGTGGCAGCACCTCGTCCCCGTCGAATTGCCAATGCGGATAGTCGGTCGAGAATAGGAGCAATTCGTCCGACTGCATATGGTCAAACAAGCGATTCAGGGTTGCCGGATCGGGCGGCGCATCGACCGGCTGCAGCGAGAAGCGGATGTTGCTGCGCACAATCTCCAGCGGCGCGCGATCGACCCACGGCGTTTCCATCCGGATGCCGCGCCAGAATTTGTGCAGGCGCCACAGGTAGGCCGGCAGCCAGGTAAAGCCCGATTCCAGCATCACCATCTTCAGGGCAGGATGCCGCGCGAACACGCCTTCGACAATCAGGCTGGTGAGCTGGGTCTGAAAGGCCGTTGCTTGGGCCACGTAATCCTCGATGTGATAGGAACCCCAGCCGATCGAGGTGGGCGGGTTGTGATAGGCGCTGCCGGCATGGATGCCGATGGTGAGGCCCAGCCGTTCGGCGGCGGCGTAGATCGGCCAATAGGCGCGTTTGCCCAAGGGCATGTCGCCCATCACGAGCAGTAATACCTGGACGAAGCGGCTATCCTTGCCGCAACGCTCGATCTCGGCGACTGATTTCTCCACGCTCTGGGTCGGGATCACGATCGAGCCGCGCAGCCGCGCATCCTTGTCCAGCCATTCTTTCACGAGCCAGTCGTTCAGCGCACGACAGAACGCGTCCTGCATATCCTCGGAGAACACCATCTGGACGCCGTAGAGCGGATTGCAGATGCCATAACGGACGCGAAACGGATCGAGCGCCTGCCGTTGCATGTCGGCGAGGTCCGAGCCCGGCTTGCCCTGCCCAGGCCGCCAGTCCGGCCGCGAGGAGATCGGCGAATTGGTCGGATAGGATTGCGAGACCAGGTCGGTCATGCCGCGCGTCGTTACCTGATCGCGCCAGTAGTCGTTCATGTAGGGCAACAGGCTGGTCAAATGCGGAACGGCGGGATGCAGGTCGCAATCCACGCCTCCCGCGATCGGCGACGTCATGGTGTTTCCTCGTATGCCCGCGCGACGCAGTTGTTTGGACGCATTCAATCAGGGCGGCGCGCACGCCGCAACTCGGCAAGCGTAACCCTCCTGTGTTAGGAAGGCATGACTGGACAAATGGCGTGCGCGCAGGAGTTGAAATGAACGAGCTTGTTACGATCGCAGAAAAGATCGCAGCGCAGTTAATCGCGAGGAAACAGACCATCGCGGTTGCGGAATCCTCGACCGGCGGCCTGATCTCGTCGGCGCTGCTGTCGGTGCCGGGCGCGTCGGCCTATTTTCTTGGCGGCGCGGTGGTCTACACGCGCGATGCCCGGCGGCTGTTAATGGACATCCCGGATGACGCCATGAAGGGCATTCGCTCGGCGTCCGAACCGTACGCGAAACTGCTCGCAAGCCAGGTCCGCCAGCGTTTTGCGACCGACTGGGGATTGTCGGAAACCGGCGCGACAGGCCCGACCGGCAACCGCTACGGCGACGCCGCCGGCCATAGCTGCATGGCAGTAGCGGGGCCGCAAAACGAAGTTTTTACGCTGGAGACCGGAAGCGCCGACCGGCAGGCCAACATGCAGGCGTTTGCGAAAACGACGCTGAATTTGCTGCTGGAGAATTTGTCGAGGTGAGGCAATCGTTGCCCGGTATGGAGCGCAGCGAATCCGGGGCAGTGCCGCCGGATGAATTGGTCCCGGATTGCGCTGCGCTCCATCCGGGCTACGTGATCAACCGTTACCTGAGGATCGCAACCATGCAACAACAGTTCGACCGCGCCGCAGAGGATCTCGGTAATTCGATCCATTTTCGAGCATGTCAACGTCACCATCCCCGATCAGCGGTTGGCGACACTGTTCTATGTCGCTGGGCTCGGGCTGACCCGCGATCCCTATCTAATGGTGTCGGACACCAACATGTGGGTCAATGTCGGCAGGAGTCAGTTTCATTTGCCGCAGGGCGCGCCGCAGGTGCTGCGCGGCCATACCGGCATCGTTATCGCGGGCCGCGCGGCGCTGCTCGACCGGCTCGCCTCGGTCGCAAAGAAGCTGGAGGGCACGGCGTTCGCGTTCAACGAGCGCAACGACCATATCGAGGCGATCTGCCCGTGGGGCAACCGCGTGCGCTGCTATGAGCCGGACGCCGCGCGCTTCGGGCGCATCACGCTCGGCATTCCCTATGTCGAATTCGACGTGCCGGCCGGGACGGCGAAACCGATCTGCGCCTTCTATCCCGCGATCATGGGCATGCAGGCCGAGTTCACGAACGGCGACGGCGCCGTGGCGCGCGTCAAGGCCGGAAAGAATCAGTATCTGCAGTTCCGCGAGACCGACCGTGCGCTGCCGGATTACGATGGTCATCACGTGCAGATCTACATCACGGACTTCTCGGGCCCTTATCGCCGCCTGAGCAAGCGCGGCCTGATCTCGCAGGAAGACAACCAGTATCAATACCGCTTCCGTGAAATCGTCGATCTCGAGAGCGGCCGGCACCTGTTCACCGTCGAACACGAGGTGCGCAGCGCCACGCACCCGATGTTCATGCGGCCGCTGGTCAACCGCAATCCGGCCGAGACCAACCGCACCTATGCTCCTGGCCATGAGCAATGGGCGTGGGCGATGGGGCCGGATGAGTATGACCTGAGGTAGTGGACGGCTGTTTCGAGGCCTCTCGCCGAAGCAGGTTCGACAGCGGGGCTTCAGCCTTCGAGACGCCGCTTTCGCGGCTCCTCAGGGATGAGGGAGACAGATAACCCGCGCGAACCTTTCAACCCTCATGGTGAGGAGCCTCGAAGCGGCGTCTCGAACCATGAGGCCGCGGTCACGCCCGCACCGCCTCACCTCTCCCTAAACGAGCGCATCAACTGGTCGCTGAACGGCTTCAGTAGATAGGACAACATGGTGCGGTCGCCGGTTTGCACGAAGGCCTCCACCGGCATGCCGGGAATGATCTTGACCTCGCCGAGGCGCTTGACCTCGTCCGGCGGCAGCGAGACACGGATGGTGTAGTAGCTCTGGCCGGTGCGCTGGTCGGTGGTGACGTCGGCGGAGACGCGGGTCACCACGCCGTTCAACTCCGGCGTGGTGCGCTGGTTGAAGGCGGATAGCCTGAGCAGAGTCTTTTGGCCGACCTGCAGCTTGTCGATGTCCTGCGGGTTGACCTTGGCCTCGACCGACAGATCGTCGGCCTTCGGCACGATCATCATGATGGCGTCGCCCGCGGTGATGACGCCGCCGACGGTGTGCACCGTCGACTGCAGCACGACACCGTCCTGCGGCGCGCGGATGTCGATGCGGCGCAGTTGATCCTCTGCGGTGACCTTGCGCTCGACGAACTCGCCGATCTTGTCGTTGGTCTCCCGCAGATCCTTGGAGACCTCGCTGACCACGTCCTTGTCGATCTGGATGATCTGGAGCTCGGTTTCGGTGATCTTGCCCCTCGCCTGTGCGCGCGCAGCGATGTATTGCGCGCGCTCCCCCGAGAGGCGGGCGAGATCACGCTCCAGAACCGTCAGGCGCGAAATCTGGATCAGGCGCTGCTCGTAGAGCTGGCGGACGCCGACCAGCTCTTTCTCGACCAGTGCGATTTCCTTTTCCTTGGCCTGTTCCTGAGCGGTGAGGCCGGCGATTTCCTCGTTGAGCTGCGCCACGCGCTCGCGCAACTGCGATTTCTGCCCAGCGCGCCCGAACACGCGCACCTCGAACAGTTTGGTTTCGCTCGCGATGACGTCGCGGACATCAGGATCGTCGGCGCGATCGGAGAGCTGCGGCGGGAACTTGATCTTGTCGAGGCCGCGCTGCTCGGCCTCTAGCCGCGCCGCCCGCGCCCACAATCCGTTCAGCGTCTTGACCACAATGGCCAAGCTCGCCTTGACCACGGTCTCATCGAGCCGCACCACGACGTCACCCGCCTTGACGACATCGCCGTCGCGCACCCTGACCTCGCCGACCACGCCGCCGGTCGGGTGCTGGACCTTCTTGACGTTGGAATCGACCACCACCGAACCCGGCGCGATCAGCGCGCCCGAGATCTGCACCGTCGAGGCCCAGCCGCCGAACCCGCCGGCAATGACCAGCATCAACGCCAGGCCAACGATGAGATGCGAGCGGATCGAGCGGCGCGCGCCTTTCAGCTCCGCGATCATGATTTTTTCGCAGCTCCCGCTTCGGAAACGATCTTGATCGGCGGCGGCGACGGTACGCGCTGCAGCACCTGGCCGAGCACGGTTTCCTTCGGACCGAACGCCTGCATGCGGCCGTCCTTCAAGACCAGCAATTGATCGACCGCCTCGATGCCGATCGGCCGGTGCGCCACCACGACCACGATGGCGCCGCGTTCGCGGGCAGCGCGCACCGCGCGGGTCAGCGCCTCGTCGCCCTCGCTGTCGAGATTGGAGTTCGGCTCGTCGAGCACGATCAGAAACGGATTGCCATAGAGCGCGCGCGCCAGCGCCACGCGCTGGGCCTGGCCGGCCGACAGCGCAGTGCCCTGCTCGCCGATCTGGGTATCGTAGCCCTCGCGCATCTTGATGATCATCTCGTGCACGCCGGCTTCCTTGGCGGCGGCGATGATCTCCTCCGACTTCGCGTCGGGGTCGAAGCGGCAGATGTTCTGCGCCACGGTGCCGGCGAACAATTCGACGTCCTGCGGCAAATAGCCGATGTGGCGGCCGAGCACGTCCGACGACCACTGGTCGAGCGCCGCGCCATCAAGCCGCACCTTGCCGCGGGCCGGCGTCCAGACGCCGACCAGCGCGCGTACCAGCGACGATTTGCCGGAACCGCTCGGACCTATCACGCCAAGGCCGGTGCCAGCGTCGACGGCGAAGTTGACATCCTGCACGATAACGCGCTGGTCGCCCGGCGCCACGATGCTGACGGCCTCGATCGACAGCCGTTTCGTGGGCGCCTGCAACAGCGTCTGTTCATTCGCCGCCGGCACTTGCTGCAGGAGTTTTGATAAGCGATACCAGCTCTGGCGCGCGGCGACAAAGCCTTTCCAGTGGGCGATCGCAAGATCGACCGGCGCCAGCGCCCGCGCGCTCAAGATCGAACCCGCAATGATGATGCCGGCGGTGGCTTCCTGGTGGATCACGAGGTAAGCGCCGACCGCGAGCACCGCCGATTGCAGCATCATGCGCAGGACCTTGGCCACCGCACCCAGGCCGCCGGCGATGTCGCTGGCGCGCTGATTGCCCGCCAGATAGGTCTCGTTGGCCTCGCCCCAGCGCTTCATCAGCCGTCCGGACATGCCCATCGCGACCAGCACTTCGGCGTTGCGGCGGCTGGTGGCGGCCAGATCGTTGCGCCGCGCGGCAAGCGTCATCGCCTCCTTGGCCGGCGTCCGCGACAAGAATTCGGTAATCAGCGTCAGCGTCACCAGAATGACGGCGCCGACCAGCGCGGTGACGCCGAGCAGCCAGTGAAACGCAAAGCAGATCGCGAGATAGAACGGCAGCCACGGCAGGTCGAAGAACGCGCCCGGCCCCATGCTGCCGAGAAATGACCTGATATTGTCGAGATCGCGCAGCGGCTGCAGGCCTTCGTTGCGGGCGCCGACCATCAGCGGCAGCCGGACCACGGTCTCGAACACGCGCGCATTGATGGCTTCATCGAGCGCGGTTCCAATGCGGCCGAGAATGCGACCCCGGATCAGATCGAGACAGCCTTGCGCGATGTAGAGTCCCCCGGCGAGAATCACCAATCCGACCAGGGTCGGCACGCTGCGGCTCGGCAGCACCCGGTCGTAGACCTCCAGCATGAAGACCGAGCCGGTGAGATACAGCAGATTGATCATGCAACTCATGACGCCAACGCCGATAAAGGCGTTGCGACAGGCGCGCAGCGCTTCACCGAGTTCGGAACGCCGGACGCCGGGAGCGGCTGCCATTAATGCGTGTCTCTTCAAAAGGATCAGGTGACGTGCGGGTTTTAGCGATGTTTTCGGACATCGTCTATTTAAGTCACGTTAACCCCAACTCAGTTCACCCCCTGAAGCGGCTGGAGGCGGCATTCGCGCATTTGGGCAGCTAATTTGACGCCGGCGCCAGCCCTGCGGCGGGCTCGGCCTTCGCCTGGCGCGGAAACGGCACCAGAATCACCGACATCGAGACCCGGCCGATCTCGCCGTTGACGTCGAGCAGGACGCCGCTTCCGACGCCCAGCCCGTTTGCCGGCCGCCATCGGGCTTGGGCGCGAACGCCGACCCAGTCGCCGGCCGGCCGGCGGAATAACTGAACCGTCAGATTGGGGTTCGGGTCCGCGACCACGTCCTGGACCGGGCGGGCGATGCCATGGGTCCAGTCCGCCGGGCCGAGCACCGAGGATAGCGGCAGCATCGACGAGGGTCCTGCGCCGTCGATAACATTATGGTTCATACGAAACCAGGCGATGCCGTCGCCCTGGCGCGCTTCCATGGCCTCCATGAACCAGGGCTTGCCATGCGCCGCCCGCTTCGTGCGGATCGGAAACTGCATAGGATCGGCGGCCTCGCTTGCGAGATCGGCAAATCCGGGCACCTCGACCGCGCGTTCCCGCGACAACGTCACCCGGGCAGTGGCGCAGGGCTGGTCTTCATCGGCCGGCCACAGCGTGTTGTCGATCACGCTGACGCGGCCGCCGTCGGTCACGACCGAATGAGCGGTTCGTAACTCCGCCATCGGCGTCGGGCGCAAAAACCATGCGGAGCACGAAATTGCCGTCCCCCATCTGCGCTGATCAGCCAGTGCCTCGACTTCCGCCGCCAGCAGGCTTGCGACTGCGCCGCCCTGCAGGCCCGCGAAGGGGCCGGCGGCAAGCGCTGTGGGTTGCCAGCGATGGGAGCCGACGGATTCGAAGATGGCCATGGATCGTCTTCCAGTGGTGACGATGGTTGAACGTCGAGCCAATCTGGCGGAAACTGGAGGCTGCAACAAAAGGGATTTTCTCACCTCAGATGAATATCATTCACCCGTCCGAACCGCCCGGCGCATCGCTGCACGCGATTCCTGCCTTGCCCGCGCTGCTGGCGTTCGAGCGCGCTGCGTCGCAACTGAGCTTTCGCCGCGCGGCGCGCGACCTGTCGCTGAGCCCATCGGCGATCAGCCATCAAATCCGCGGGCTGGAAGAGCAGTTCGGCACGAAACTTTTCGTGCGCGGGGCGCGCTCGGTACGACTGACCGCGGACGGCGAGCGCTATTTTGCAAAAGTCTCGGCGGCATTGGCGGCGCTGCAGGGTGCCAGCCGCGATATGCTGCAGCATCGCCGCGACGCCAACGCCGAACTCTGGATCAGTTCGCTGCCGTTCTTCACCTCGGCCGTGCTGATTCCGGCTCTGCCGGAGTTCAATCGGCGCAATCCGCAGCTGACGCTGCGCATCGAGGCCACGCATCAATATGCCGACTTCAATGCCTCGCGCGTCGACGTCGCGATCCGCTACGGCCGCGAGCACTCGGCCGGGCTGAAATTCGAACCGCTGGTCGCGGTGAAGGGGCTGCCGGTCTGCGCACCCGGATTGATCAGGGGCGGATTGAGAAAGCCGGAAGATTTGTCGCGGCAGGTTCTGATTCACCTGACGACGCAGCCGCGCGCCTGGCCCGTCTGGCTCAGGGAGGCCGGCCTCTTGCATCTCAAAGCGCGCGGGCACCTGTGGCTCGACAACGTGCCGGCGATGTTGGAAGCCGCCGAGCAGGGGTTTGGCGTGACGCTCGCCATGTCGCCGCTGATCAAGGCACGGCCTTCCTTCGGCAAGAAGCTGGTCGTGCCATTTGCGTTCGAGACCACGCATAGCGAGACGATCTACCTCGTCTCCCGCACCGAACAGGCGCGCGACCGCCGGATTGCCGCGGTGCGGCGCTGGATCGCAGAGGCGGTTGGCCGTGCGAAATAGCGTCGCGCTAAAACCGCCCGCCGGTCCGCAACAGCCGGACGATCAGCAGCAGGATGACGGCGCCGATGGTGGAGTAGACGATCTCGGACACCAGCCCGGTACCGAGACGGATGCCGAGCTTGGGAAACAGCAGGCTCGCGAGCAGCGCGCCGGCGATGCCCACTAATATATCGCCGATGATGCCAAATCCGGTGCCGCGCACGATCTTGCCGGCGAGCCAGCCGGCCACCAGGCCGACAAACAAAATGACGAGAATGCCTTCGTTGGAAATCTGCATGTGAAGCCCCCAAGTTGCGGCGCAAGCCGGACGACAGCCTATTCACGATTGTACGATGTGACGAGCCTTCCGTGCGCCTTCCACATGCGGCCTGCGAAGTGAAACTTTTTTATGTCACGCGCGTTATGTCGGCATGAAACACGGCGATATTTGGTATGTGACTTTCGGTCCGGACAAGACGGACGATACTGCGGAGAGCATGGCCCGCTCGACCCGCACCTTCAAATCTGAAATCGACGCCAAACTGTTTGCAATGCAAATCCTGGCCAAGGGCTGGTCCGCCAGCGCCGGCACGCTCAATCCGCATCAGCCGAAGCAGGTCGTCGGGCCGGCGCAGATCGAGCGCTGGGCCGATCCGGGGCTGGGTGGATAAATCACGTGTCCCGGACGCGGTGCATCGCGAAGCGATGCACCGCAGAGCCGGGACCCCTCGCCAGCGCGGATGGCCCCCGGATCAGCAGCGCACCACGCCGCGAAGAGCGGCGCGCCGCGCAGCATCCGGGGAACGCGGTTGGCAACCTGATCTCTTCGTCATGGCCGGGCTTGTCCCGGCCGTCCACGTCTTTGCAAGCGAAAGCAAACCTGGATGCACGTGGGTGCACCCTGCTCCATACGAACAGTCTTACTCGCGGCGGCACCCCCACCCCAGCCCTCCCCGCCAGCGGGAGAGCGAGTGCAGCGCCGCGGCGGCGATTAGCTCGTGACAGCGTCAACAGGCTCGGCCAGTACGCAGCGTGCCGTTCGACCCGGCGATACCGGCACGTTCGGCGGCAGGCGTTCGGTGCAGCGCGGCTGCGCAACCGTGCAACGCGGCGCGAAGGAGCAACTCGCGGGAGCCTTGTCGAGCGAGGGCGGCGTGCCTGGGATGGTTTCCAGCCGCTGGCCGCGTTTTGCGCCGTGGACGGTTGAAGCCAATAGTCCCTTGGCATACGGATGCACCGGCGTGCGCACGATGTCGCGCAAGCGCCCCTGCTCCACGATCTGGCCGGCATACATGACCGCGACGCGGTCGCAGATTTCGATGGCGACGCCGATATCGTGGGTCACGAAAATCACGGACATGCCGAACTCGCGCTGCAGTTCGCGGAGCAGCAGCAGGATCTGGATTTGCACGGTGGCGTCCAGCGCCGTGGTCGGCTCGTCGGCGAGCAGTATTTTCGGCTTGCAGGCCAGCGCTAGTGCGATCATGGCGCGCTGGCGCATGCCGCCGCTCATTTCGTGCGGATAGGCTTCGAGACGGCGCTTGGCGGAGGGAATGCGTACCACCTCCAGCATTTCCAGCGCACGCGCGAGTCCCTCCTTCTCGGTCTTGCCTTCGTGGCGGACCACGGTCTCCGCGATCTGGCGACCGATCGTGTAGACGGGATCGAGCGCCAGCGCCGGCTCCTGAAAAATCATCGAGACGGTCTGGCCACGAAATGCCGAAAGCTCCTCGTCGTTCATCGCCAGCACATCGCGGCCCAGCACCTTCACGGTGCCCGAAATCTGCGTCCGCTTCTTCGGCAACAGCCGCATCAGCGCGCGCAAGGTCACGCTTTTTCCCGAGCCGGATTCGCCGAGCAGACCGAGCACCTCGCCCTCGCCAAGCGAAAGCGAGATATCGTTGACAGCATGAACCGTGCGCTCGCCGGTGAAGCGGATGTTGAGGTTGCGGATATCGACGAGATTGCTCATGCCGCCGTTACTCATGCCAGTTTGGGTAGCTGCTGGTGATAGTCCGTTGCGCGCTGAAACGCCGCGCCGATCCGCACCAGCCCGGCCTCATCGAAGGGGCGGCCGATCAACTGCATGCCGACCGGCAGGTCGGTTTTTGTGAAGCCCGACGGAATCGAAAGCGATGGCAGGCCGAGATAGTTGATTGGCCGGGTGAAACGCGTAATGCGCTGGATCACGGCTTCCGCGTCGAGGCTGTTGCCGACATCGCTCTCGGCAATCGTCGCGGCCGGCATCGGCGCGACCGGCGCGATCACTGCGTCAGTGCCTTCCACCGCCGCGAGGTAGGCGGCAAGTGCCGGGCCGCGCCAACGCATCGCTTCGAGATAGGTCACGGCCGGAATGGCGAGGCCGTTCTGCAATCGCATCAACACTTGCGCACCGTAATCCTGGGGACGTTCGATCATCCATCGCTTGTGGATGGCGGCGGCCTCGGTGGCGAGCACGATCTGGCAGGCGGCGGTGAGCTGGCGCTGGTCGGGCAGCTCGACCTTGACGATTTCGGCACCTTCGCGCTTGAGAGTGGCGATGGTCTCGTCGAGCACCCGCGCCACTTCGGAATCGAGATCGTCGACATAGAAGGCGGTCGGCACGCCGATCTTCACGCCCTTCATCGTGCCTGTGGTCGAGGCCATGTAGTTCGGCACCGGCCGCGTGGACGTGGTCGGATCCTCGGGATCGGCGCCCGCCATCAGCCCCACCAGCAGCGCGCAGTCTTCGACCGTCTGCGCGAGCGGCCCGACGGTGTCGAGCGATTGCGACAGCGGCATCGCGCCGGCGCGGCTGATCAGGCCGACCGTGGTCTTGAAGCCGGTGACGCCGCAGAAATGCGCCGGCATCCGGATCGAGCCGCCGGTATCGGACCCGAGCGCTGCAAAGGTCAGCCGCGCCGCGACCGCGGAGCCCGAGCCCGACGAGGAGCCTCCGGTGATGTGATCGACATTCCAGGGGTTGCGCACTGCGCCGTAATGCACGTTGTGGCCGGTCGGCCCGTAGGCGAACTCGACCATCTGCAATGAGCCGAGCCTGACGGAGCCGGCGTCCTTCAGCCGCTGCAGCGCGGTCGAGGTCGTCGTCGCCACGTAGTCGCGCCGGATTTTCGAGCCGCAGGTCACCACCTTGCCGGCCTCGTAATACATGTCCTTGTGCGCCATCGGCACGCCGTGCAGCGGGCCGAGATTCTTGCCGTTCGCGAGCGCCGCGTCGGCGGCATCTGCGGCGGCCAGCGCCTTGTCCGCCTCGATCGCCATGAAGGCGTTGACCCGCGGCTGCCATTGCGCGATGCGGCCGAGACAGAACTGCGTCACCTCGCGCGAGGACAATTTCTTGCTGGCGATCGCCTTGGCAACCGCGACCGCTGACATCAAGGCCGGTTCGCCGCTCATTTCGACACCTTTGCGTTCTGCACCAGCAGGAAGCTAGCCGGCTCGAGATCCATCGGCAGCGTGCCGGCCACGGGCGCAAAGCCGTCAAAAGCCGGGCCGATGGAATTGGCGATACGCGCGGATACTTCTGCATCCTGCGGCACGCCCGCGACGTCGGTCATTACCTTGACCTGTTTGGGATCGGGTCTTGTCATGCGGCGGTTACTCCCATGTCGTTTTTCTTGTCAGTTTCCTTGGCCGGTGCGCGGCTGTGCCCGGAGCCAGCGATGGCCATGTAGCACGCCGCCTGATGGCCCATTGTATCGAGATCGCTGAGCTTTGGCGTCGCATTTGCGCAAAGCGGCTCCGCAAACGGGCAACGGGTGTGAAACCGGCAGCCAGACGGCGGATCGATCGGATTGGGCGGGTCGCCGGAGATCGGCGGCGTCTCGGTGCGGTTATCAGGGTCGGACGAGGGCATGGCCGCCAAGAGCGCCCGCGTATAGGGATGCGCGGGGGCATCCCAGACCCTGTCGACCGGGCCGAGCTCGACCACCTCGCCGAGATACATGACGAGCACGCGGTCCGAGATATAGCGCACCACGTTGAGATCGTGGCTGATGAAAAGATATGTCAGCCCGAATTCGCGCTTGAGGTCTGCGAGCAGGTTGAGCACCTGGGCTTCGACCGATTTGTCGAGCGCTGATACCGCTTCATCAAGGATCACGAGCCTCGGCGACAATGCCAGCGCACGCGCGATGTTGACGCGCTGGCGCTGGCCGCCGGAAATTTCGTGCGGGTAGCGGTTGGCGAAGGTTTCCGGCCGCAAGCCAACCTTGCCGAGCAACTCGCGCGCCAGCGTCCGCGCCGAGCTATCAGCCATGCCGTGCACCTTTGGCCCGAACGCGATCGATTCTTCAATGGTCAGACGCGGATTGAGCGAGGCGTAGCTGTCCTGAAACACCATCTGCATGCCGCGGCGCAATTCGCGCAACGACAGCGCGCGGCCGACCTGCATGCCGTCATAGACGATGTCGCCGGCATCGCGCTTCATCAGGTGCATCAGAAGACGCGCGGTGGTCGACTTGCCGCAGCCGGATTCGCCGACGATGCCGACGGTTTCGCCTTTGGCGATGGAGAAAGAAACATCATCGACCGCGCGCACGGTTTTACGAGGGCTGAACAGGTCACCGCGCACCGGGAAGTGTTTTGTAAGTCCGGTGACCTGCAACAGCGGCTGCGCCGCGCCGCCGATGTCCTCGACCTGCTCCAATAACTCGACTGACGGGCTTGTTTCACTCATTGCGTCAGTTCCTGATGTCCATGGCGCTGCGCATGCCGTCGCTCAAAAGATTGAAGCAGATCGAAACCGCAAAAATCATGACGCCCGGCAGCGCCGCCACCCAGGGATTGATATAGATCGCGGTGCGCAGCGTGTTCAGCATCAAGCCCCATTCCGGCTCCGGCGGCTTTGTGCCGAGGCCGAGGAACGACAGGCCGGCGGCGAGGATCATTGACACCGAGATCAGACCGGTGGCGTAAACGAAGATTGGCCCGAGCACGTTGCCGAGCATATGCACGCGCATGATGGTGAAGGGTCCGGCCCCGGAGGCGCGCGCGGCCTCGACGAAATCCATGTTACGCACGCCGGTCGTGACGCTTTCGGCGACACGGGTGATCTGCGGCACGAATACGATGGTCAGCGACACGATGGAATTGACGATACCGGCGCCGAGCGCGCCGGAGATCGCGATCGCCAGCAGCACCGACGGGAAGGCGTAGAAGACGTCGATGGTGCGCATGATCGCGGTATTGAGCTTGCCGCCGACATAGCCGGCGACGAGGCCGAACGAGGTGCCGATCACGAAGGCAAAGATCACGGGCAGAATGCCGATGATCAGCGACAGCCGCCCCCCATAGATCAGCCGCGCCAGCATGTCGCGGCCGAGTTCGTCGGTGCCGAGCGGATAATTCGGCGTGCCGATGTGGCGAAGCCGGCGGATCATCGAGCCCTGATAGGGATCGGCGAGCCCGAGCCATGGCGCCAGCAGCGCGGAGGCGAAGATCAGCACCAGCACGAACGCGCAAGCCATGCTGACCTTGTCGCGCGCGATGCGGCGGCCGACGGTGGCCCAATAGCCGCGCGCCTTGGTGGCGGGGGCAGCCTGTAGCGCAGTATCCGACATCACGGTCATATGTCAGCCCCGCTTGATGCGCGGATCGATCGCGGCCTGCGCGATATCGACCAGCAGATTGAGGGCCACGAAGAACAGCGCCAGTACCAGGATCGTGCCCTGCAGCAGCGGCAGGTCGCGCTGGAAAATCGCCGAATTGAGCAGCAAGCCCGAGCCGGGCCAGGAGAATACGGTCTCGATCAGGATCGAACCGCCAAGCATGTAACCCAGTTGCAGCCCCATCACCGCGAGCGCGGTCGGCGCTGCGTTCTTGATGACGTGTTTGAACACGTCAAGTTCGCGCAAGCCCTTGGCCCGCAACGCCTCAACGAAATCCTGCGAAAGGATGTCACCAGTCAGCGCGCGCACGGTGCGGGTGACGATGCCCATCGGGATGACAGACGTCGTGATCGCCGGCAGGATGAGATATTTCATATGCTCCCAATCCCAGCCCCACGCGCCGGAGCCGCCGGGACCGGCACCGACTGCGGGCAGCCAGTTGAGCTGCACCGAGAAGATGATGACCATCACCATGCCGAGCCAGTAATGCGGCACCGAGACGCCGGCAATCGCAATCGAGGTCGCGACCTTGTCGATCCAGGTATCGCGAAAGTAGCCGGCGATGAGGCCGAACAGCAGCCCGAGCGTGAAGCCGATCAGCGCCGCGGCAATCGCAAGCGTCACGGTGTTGCCGACCGCGCGCAAAACTTCCGTCAGCACCGGGCGGCCGGTCGCAATCGAGCTGCCGAGATCGCCATGGAGCGCGCGCCACAGCCAGAGCCCGAATTGCACCGGCAGCGGGCGATCAAAGCCATAGGCCGTGCGCAATTGCGCGGCGAGTTCCTGCGACGCATCCGCCGGCAGCACGGCAACCAGCGGATCGCCGGGCGTAATGTGCACAAGCAGGAAACACACCAGCGCGACGCTGATCACGATCGGAATGACGTAGACGATACGTCGGGCAATATAGGCGAACACGGGTTACCTGACGTGATGCAGCACCATGAGATGCGCAGGTTACAGGAAGGAGCGCACGATGCGAGGGCTCCTTCCCCCTTGCGGGGGAGGGTTAGGAAGAGGGGTGACCACACTGGGACTGCCCGTGTGAACCCCTTTCCCCGACCCCTCCCCGCAAGGGGGAGGGGAGCCCTACCATTGTGCTCACCTTACGGCGCCAGTGACACCGGCGAAAAGTCGACGAACCAGCTCTTCGGCTGCACAAAGCCCTTCACCTTCGGGCTCATGGCGCGCGGGGAGACGTCGTGGGCGACGTAGAGGAACGCCGCGTCGTCGACGGACGCCGCATGCAGTTCGGCCAGCGCCGCATCACGCGCCGCGGGATCGAAGGTCTGGCGCGCTTTCGTCACCAGCTCGTCGAACTTGGGATTGTTGATGTAGCCCCAATTGTTCGACACCGGCGGTGCCATCGACGACTGCAGGAAGCGCACCAGCGCGAAGAACGGATCCATCGCCGCATAAGTCACGTTGGTGGCGTTGGCGCCGTTGGCGGTGGGATCCTTGGCGCCCCGGCGCCAGTTGGTGAACAGGGTGTTCCACTCGATGACGTCGAGCTGGACGTCGAAATAGCACTCGGCCAGCGCCTGCTGCAGGTATTCGTTCATCGGCAACGGCTGCATCTGGCCCGACCCTGAGGCCGAGGTCTGGGTCTTCACCGTCAGCTTCTTGTTCGGGCCGTAGCCGGCTTCCTGCATCAGCTTTTGCGCGGCGGCCTTGTCATACTTGATTTCAAATTTTGGCTGGCCGCGCCAGGGGTGGCCGGGCTCGAACGTGCCGGTCGCCGGCACCATCAGGCCGGCAAGCAGGCCTTCCTTGAGCCCTTCGCGATCGACGCAGAGATTTGCGGCCTTGCGGACGCGGATGTCGTTCCAGGGCGAACCTTCGATGCGCGAGAACTGCCACGGCCAGACATGCGGGGATTCATTGGCCTGGAGCTGGAAACCACGCGCCTTGATCTCCTTGACCGCATCCGGCGCCGGCGCCTCGACCCAGTCGACCTGGCCGGACAGCAAGGCCGCGGTGCGGGCGTTGGCCTCCGGCATCGGCAACAGCACCATCCGGTCGATCTTGGGCACCCGGCCCTTGTCCCAATAGCTCTCGTTCTTAACCAGCTCCAGCCGCTCGCGCGGGGTGAATTTCGACATCTTCCACGGACCGGTGCCCGAGGCGTCCCTGGCAAACGCGGCCCAGGCGGCCTGCGATTTCGCCTTGGCGTCGGCGCCTTCAGCCTTGTCATAGAAGGCCTGCCACTTGGCAGGGCTCGCCATGAAAAGGTTGGTCAAGTTGATCGGGAGAAAGCTGTCCGGCTCCTTGGTTGTCAATTCCACCGTCATGTCGTCGATCTTGCGCGCCGAGGCCAGCGTCGGCATGCGCGAGGCGGTGACGCCGACCTGGCTGGCGTCGAAATGCGGCGCGTCCTGCTTCAGTACTTTCTCAACGTTCCAGACCACGGCGTCGGCATTGAAGTCGCTGCCGTCATGGAATTTGACGCCGGGGCGCAGCTTGAAGGTCCACTTCTTCTTGTCGGCCTCGTCCACCTTCCATTCGGTCGCGAGCCCGGGAATCATGACGCTTGCCTTGTCGGCCGAGGACAGGTCCCACATCGTCAGGCCGTCATACATGGTCAGCCCGGTGAAACGGTTGCCCTCAAAACCCTGATCGGGCTGGCCGAGCGTGCGCGGAATATCGGCAGCCGTCATGCCGATCCGCAGCACCGTTTCGGCGCTTGCGAGTTGCGGCAGACCGACCACCAGCGCGGTTGCCAGCAGCCACGCGGCGGCCGTCTTCTTCGATTTGTCGTTACGCATTTGCAGCAATCCCCTTCTCAACGCTTGGGTGACTAATTCTTATGCAACCGTATGCAACGCCTGTGCCAAACAGCATGCTTCCATCCGGCTATGCATTTGACCGCACAACTCCTTGTGAAGCGCGCATGCAATTCACGGCGGATGCCTAAGCTGGCACCAAGCTTGCATTTTTAGCTCCAAAACTCGCCCGATGGAGCTTAATTCATGCGCACCCGAAATTCGATGCTTCTTGCTGCCGCGGCAGTAGCCCTCGGATCATCTCTTGGCTTCTCCGCGATTTCGGCGCAGGCGGAGACCGTTGTGCGCTACGGCATTTCGATGGCGGACATTCCGCTAACCACCGGCCAGCCCGACCGCGGCGCCGGCGCCTACCAGTTTTCCGCCTATACTATCTACGATCCGCTGGTCGCCTGGGAGATGGACGTGTCCGACCGGCCGGGCAAACTGGTGCCGGGCCTTGCCACCGAATGGAAGGTCGATGACAGCGACAAGAAGAAATGGCGTTTCTCGCTGCGCCAGGGCGTCAAATTTCATGACGGCAGCGACTTCAATGCCGACGCGGTGATCTGGAATCTCGACAAGGTGCTCAACGACAAGGCACCGCAATTCGACAAGCGCCAGAGCGCGCAGGTCAAGACCCGCCTGCCCTCGGTCGCGAGCTACGCCAAAATCGACGAGGCGACGATCGAGATCACGACCAAGACGGTCGACTCCTTCTTCCCGTACCAGATGCTCTGGTTCCTGGTCTCAAGCCCGGCGCAATATGAAAAGCTCGGCAAGGACTGGGACAAGTTCGCCAGCCAGCCCTCCGGCACCGGGCCATTCAAACTGACCAAGCTCGTCCCGCGCGAACTCGCCGAGCTGACCAAAAATCCGGACTACTGGAATCCGAAGCGGCTTCCAAAGGCCGACAAGATCGTGCTGATCCCGATGCCGGAAGCGCTGACGCGCACCAATGCGCTGCTAGCCGGTCAGGTCGACCTGATCGAGACCCCGGCGCCGGACGCGGTGCCGCAGCTCAAATCCGCGGGCATGAAGATCGTCGACAACGTCACGCCGCATGTCTGGAATTATCATTTGAGCGTGCTGCCCGGCTCGCCCTGGACCGACATCCGCCTGCGCAAGGCGCTGAATCTCGCGATCGACCGCGAGGCCGTGGTCGGGCTGATGAACGGCCTGGCGAAACCCGCCAAGGGACAGGTCGATCCGTCGAGCCCGTGGTTCGGCAAGCCATCCTTTGAGCTCAAATATGATGTCGCGGCGGCGAAGAAGCTGGTGCAGGAGGCCGGCTATTCGAAGGAAAAGCCGCTGAAGACGACCTTCGTCATCGCGCAGGGCGGCACCGGGCAGATGCTGTCGCTGCCGATGAACGAATTCCTGCAGCAGAGTTTCAAGGAAATCGGCATCGAGATCGACTTCAAGGTGGTCGAGCTCGAGACGCTCTATACGGCATGGCGCAAGGGCGCGGCCGACGAGATGAACGCCGGCATCACCTCCAACAACATCGCCTATGTCACGTCAGACCCGCTCTACGCCATCGTCCGCTTCTTCCACTCCGGCCAGATTGCCCCCGTCGGCGTCAACTGGGGCGGCTACAAGAACGCGAAGGTCGACGCGCTGATCGACGAGGCCAAGCAGACGTTTGATGTGGCCAAGCAGGACGAACTCTTGGCGCAGGCGCATGCGCAAATCGTCGACGACGCCACGCTGGTCTGGGTGGTGCACGACACTAATCCGCATGCACTGTCGCCGAAGGTGAAGAAGTTCGTGCAGGCGCAGCACTGGTTCCAGGATTTGACGCAGATCGGGCTGGAGTGAGGAAGTGTAGGGTGGGCAAAGGCGCTCTTGCGCCGTGCCCAGCATTCCATCGCGCGCTCGCAATGGTGGGCACGCTACACTTTGCCCAACGCGCTTCGGTCCATCACTTCGTCAGCAGCGCGAAGGCGCCGTTCCAGTCTTCCGGCGGCGGATTTTCGAGATAGTTGCGGATGCGCGCTTCGTAGAGATTGTAGAGCAGCTCCAGCGAATTTGCTTCGTCGGTCTTGCGGCCGCGCGCGATCGCGGCCAGCGCGCCGTCCCAGTCACGGTTGCGATAGCAGGCGAGCATCTCGATCGTAAGGTTGCGCAGGCGCTGAAAACGGCCGGACTGCGCGGTGTCCTCGCGACCGGCGATGGCGTAGATCACCTCCGGCTCGTTCTTGCCCTTCACCATAATGAAGTCGAGCTCGAGGATGGCGAACTTGTCCTTGACCGCCAGCGCGGTCTTGGAGCCGACGATGATCGGAAAACCATATTCTTTCGACTGCCCTTCGAGGCGCGAGGCGAGATTGACGCTGTCGCCGAACACCGAATAGTCGAAGCGCTGGTCGGAGCCCATGTTGCCGACCACGCAGAGGCCGGTATTGAGGCCGACGCCGATATTGAGCGGGATGAACGGACGTCCCTCTTGCTTGGCCTCCAGCTCGCGCGCCTGGTTAAGCTCGTCGACGCGCTCCAGCATGTCGAGCGCCGCCTCGCAGGCGTTGAGCTCGTGGTCCTTGTCGTCCAACGGCGCATTCCAGAACGCCATAATGGCATCGCCCATGTATTTGTCGATGGTACCTTTGCGGTCGAGGATGGCGTTGGTCAGCGGCGTCAGGAAACGGTTCATCAGCGCCGTGAGCCCCTGCGGGTCGCTCTTGTACGTTTCCGAGATCGAGGTGAAGCCGCGCATGTCCGAGAACATAATGGTCATCTCGCGCTCCTCGCCGCCGAGCACCAGCTTTTCCGGCGACTGCGCAAGCTGCTCGACCAGAGCCGGCGACAGATATTGCCCGAAGGCGGAACGAATCTGCCGGCGCTGCGCCTGCTCGCGCACAAAGCTGGAAAAGATCAGCGTAAGGTAGATCGCCGTGGTCGACATCAGGGGATAGGTAAAATCGATCAGCAGCCGGTTCTGGGTGTAGAAATATGCCGAGGTTCCGACCAGCACGCTTGCGAACGCCGCGCCGAGGGCAACCAGCGTGATCGGCCCGAACAGCGGCGCAAACGCGATCACCAGAAGCCCGAACAGCAGCGCTGTCGCGAATTCGACGGCAATGCCGTAGATCGGCTGCGAGATCACCGCGCCGCTGAGCGCGCTCTCGAGCACCTGGGCGTGGATCTCCACGCCCGGCATGGCGCGCGATACCGGCGTGGTCTTGATGTCGTTGAGGCCGACCGCGGACGTACCGATCAGCACCAGCTTGCCAGCGATCATGTCGGGCGCGACGTTCTTCTCCAGCACGTTGACCGCGGGGACATAGATCGAGGCGTCGTTGTGGGCGTAGTGAACCCAGAGCTGGCCGTTATGGTCGGTCGGAATCTGGACGCCCTTGATGCCGAGGCTCTTGATACCGGCCTTTTCGGCTTTGATCAGGATCGTGCCCGAGCCGGTGGCGACGCGGAGCATCTCGAAGGTCAGCGAGGGCATGGTCTGACCCTGCGCCTGCATGATCATCGGCACCCGCCGTACGATGCCGTCGCGTTCGGGCTTGATGGTGAACAGGCCGCGCCCGGCGGCGGCGTGCTCCAGCACCGGAACGTTGCGCAATAGGCCGGGGAAATCGAACATGAAGCGCTGCGGCTCCTCGCCGAGCATCGCAATCCCGGTCACCGGCAGTGTCTTGTCGAGGGTTGCGATTTCCTCCGGCAGGCCCGACTCGCCGAGCACGACGCGCGACTTTCGGATCGCATCGGCGAAGATCTGGTCGTTGCTCGGCAGCGCGCGCAGCTTGGCGCGGGTTTCCTCGTCGAGCTGCGGGATCGCCTCGGCCGCAACCGCGGGGTTGAGCCGGTCGGGCTCCGAAAACACCGCGTCGAACGCGATCACCACGGCTCCCAGCTTGGTCAACTCATTGACAAGGGCCGCGATCCGCGTCCGCGGCCATGGCCACTGCCCGAGCTTCTCGAGGCTCTTGTCGTCGATATCGACGATGGTGACCGGCCGTGCCGTTTTCTGGCGCGGATCGATGCGCTGGAAGGCATCGAAGGTCCGAACGCGGATTTCCTCCACAGGGGCCGGGTCGGCGACGCGAAGCGCGGCGAACCCGATCAGCAGCACAAGGCACAGCAGCCTTGCATAGCCGATGCGCCGCCCGAACCATCTCCGCAATACCCGCAGTCGTTTCATGCTGTCTGGATATCACGCATCGACGGATCAGGCATGCCGGATTCGCGCGAAAGGCTGCTCTACCTACTGCCGCGGATCAGATATTACCGCTGCCGCCCGGGTGAAGAATGAAGTCGCTCATGTGCAGGTTCGCCTTGGCGACGTTCGACAGCAGGATGCTGTTGTTTCCATCGAACTGTATCAGCGAATCTGCGCCGACCTGCGCGACTGCACTGCTGTTGAGCCAGGAATTGAATGAAGCCAGATCATCAGGAGTGAACGGCAGATTCGTCAGAAGATCGATCTTGTCCTGCCCCGGCAAGAAATCGGCGATCGTGTCGTTGCCCATGTGCTTGGCGAACACGAATTGGTCGGCGCCTGCGCCGCCCTTCAGGATGTCGTCGTGCGCGGTCGAGAAGATCACGTCGTTGCCCGAGGTCGCCAGCATCGAGAGGGGCGTCGTCCCGTCGACCTGGTCTCCGGCCAAGGTAAACTGAGTGGTGTTGATGACCGGCGCATCGTTCTTGGCGCCCACGCTGTAGACCCCGCTGCTGAATGCGGTCGTACCGCCTGTCGTCGAAGGCATTGGAATGATCGAGCCGGAGGTCGAGCCATCGGTGCCATCCCAGGCCATGAAGGTCAGATGCTCGGTGTCGCCGCTTCCGGAGCCGGTGAAGCGCACTTTCGCATCGGCGGAGAGCAACAATGCCTTGCCGGACGCCAGGTCGATCGCGTGCCAATCCCCGCCGGCGATCTGATACTCCCAGCTTCCCCCCGCGTCACCGTTGTCGACCCCGGTGATGGCGATGCCGAACAGGGCGCCGTCGGGATCGCTGACGGTGAGCTTGTCGTTGCCGAAGAAGAAATGGCCGTCGAAGACAGCAACGCCATTGTGGTTCGCGAGCTGCGCCACCTTCGTGGACACACCCGACTGCACGACCGGTGCGTCGTTGGTCGATGTCACCGTCATGGTTGCGGTGTCCGACGCCACCGAGAAAGCCGTGGAGCCGCCTGCCAATGATGCATCGACCGTCGCACCGCTGGTTCCGGTGGTTTGATCCCACGCTAGGTAGGTAACTGTCGCGGTTTCGCCATTCTCTCCGTCGGATACGTACTTGATGAGGTCGGTCGGGGCCAACAGCAAGGCTGATGTCGTCGATACCGCCGGGAAAGCGAAGAAGGTGGTCCCGTCAGTGGAATATTCCCAGTGGCCATGTGCGCCCGTCGTGGCGGTGATCGCGATGCCCTGCAGCGCGCCGTCATCGACATCGGTAATGCTGGCTCCGAGGAACGAGGCAACGGTCTGGCCGGCGATCGTCGTAGCGCCCTCCACGATCGGTGTCAGGAATGGGTGCGAGGCGGTCAGCACCGGTGCATCATTGGTGCCGGTGATGGTAACGTCGATCGTGCGGCTGACCGTACCTCCGTGGCCGTCGTCCAGCGTGATCGTGAAGTGCTCGACCTTTGTCTCGCCCTTCGCGAGGAATTCGACGGCCGAATCCGGAACGCTGTAGTTCCAGTTGATGAGGCCGCCAATACCATTGACAGTGTCAGGATTCACGGAGGCGGTCAGGGAGCCGAGCGCCCCGCTGGATGCCGTGATCGTTGGTCCAATGTCATGGGCGTCCGTGAGATCGACATCCGCCAACGCAATCGTGCCGCTATCGGTCAGATTGCCCGCAGGCATGTCCTGTTCCGTCACGGCGCCGGTCACGTCCTCGGTCGCAACGACGGGGGAATCATTGGTGCCGGTAATGGTCACGACGAACTTCTTGGACGTGGTCCCGCCATCGCCGTCGTCGATCGCAACCGTATAGGTCAGTGTCAGGACCTCGCCCTTCGCGAGATAATCGAAAGCAGTCGAGGCCGCCGAGAATGACAGACTGACCGAGCCGAACGATGAACCGGAATTCTTGGTCGCAGCCCCTGGCGTGACCAGTGCGATCAGCGCCGCCTCGTCGAGCGCAAGGCCGGTCATGGTGCCGGACGCCACGGCATGGGTGATCGCGGCGGTATGGCCGACGTCGGTCAGGTCGACGTCGGTGAACGCCACCGGGATCGTCGTCGTCAGCGCCGAGGTATCGGTCTGCTCGGTCAGATTCTTCTGCGCGATATCGGCAATTACAGGCGCATCGTCGCTGCCGGTGACGGTGACGACAAAAGTCTTCGGCGTCACGCCGCCATCGCCATCGTCGATCGCGACCGTATAGGTCAACGTCAGGACTTCGCCCTTCGCCAAATAGTCGAATGCGGTTGAAGCCGCGGAGAATGACAGGTCGACCGACCCGGCCGAGAAGCCGGCGGCTTTGGTCACCGTACCCGGCTTGACCAAGGCGATCAGCGCCGCCTGATCGAGCGCCAGGCCTGACGTGGTGCCGGTCGCCACCGCCTTGGTGATGGCTGCGGTGTGGCCGATATCCGACAGATCGAGATCGGTGAAGGTGACCGGGATCGTCGCTGTCAGCGCCGACGTACCGGTCTGCTCGGCGAGGCCCTGCTGCGCGATATCGGCGATCTCAGGGGCGTCGTTGCTGCCGTTGATGGTGACGACAACATCCTGCGAGGTGATGCCGCCATGATGGTCGTCCACCTCTACCGTGTAGGTCAGCATCACCGTCTCGCCATCGGCGAGGTAGTCGAAATAACTGTCCGGCGCCGAGAACGACCAGTTCTTCGAGCCCTGCACGCCGTCGGTGGAATCGGTCAGCGGCCCCAGCGTCAGCCAGCTCAGTTGGACCGTTCCGTTGGCGAGGCCGGTCACCACGCCGGAGGCGCTTACGTCGGTGATCTTGAGGTCGTGCGTGTCGGTCAGGTCGGCATCGGTGAAAGTGATCGCGCCGCTGGCGGCATCTGGCGTCGCCGAATTGTGGGTGTCTGCGCGTTCCGCGATGGTCGCGGTCTGTGGGTCGCTGGTGATCTCAGCCGTATCGTTGCTGCCGGTGACGGTGACGGTAAACGGCTTGGTCACCACACCGCCATGGCCATCATCGACCGTGGCCGTATAGGTCAGCGTCAGGATTTCGCCGTCGGCGAGGAAATCGAACGCCCCGTCGGCTGCGCTGTAACTCCAGCTTGCCGAACCGTTGTTGGTATTGCCGTTCGCCTGCACCACCGTCAGCGGCACATCGACAGCTGCGATCGCAGCGAGCTCGGCTGCAGTGAGCGATGAGGTGATGTCGGTGAGGGCGGCGTTCTTGTAGGTGAAAGACGTGAACTCCGCGCTCGCCACCGGGCGGTCGGTCAGGTCGACGTCGGTGAAACTAATCGTGCCCGATACCGTATGAAGCGCCGTGGATCCGGTTGGATTCGGCTGGCTGGGATTCACCAGCTCGGGGAACGCGGCGCTCGTCACCTCGATGGTTGGAACATCGTTGGTACCGGAGACGGCGACATCGGCGCCATCGATCGAGACCGTGATCGACGTCGTAATGACGCCGCCATGGCCGTCATCGACCTGAGCGACGTAGTTGAGCACCAGCGTCTCGCCCTTGGCGATGAAATCGAACTTTTTATCCTCGATGCTGTAGGTCCAGGTCGCCGAGCCGTTATTGGTGTTTCCGGCCGCCTGCACCACGCTGAGCGGCACCTCGACGGCCAGGATCGCCGCCAACTGCTCCGGCGTCAGCGTCGCGGTGATGTCGTTGCCCTGTGCGTCGTAATAGCGAAACGGATCGGTCGTGGAGATCGCCGCGCCGACGACAGGGCGATCGGTCAGGTCGACATCGCCGAAGGTTACGGTGCCGGACACGGTATCGATCACCGTATTGCCGGTGCCGATCCGCTCCGTGATCTCGCCGCCGGTCGCGGAGATCGTCGGCTTGTCGTTGGTGCCGGTGATGACGATCGTAAACGGCACAAACGTCGTCTCGTTGTTCGGCGCGTAGTTGTTGTCGACCCGCGCCAGGTATGTCAGTTTCAGCGTCTCGCCGGCGGCGAGGAAGTCGAACGCGCCATCGGCGACGTTGTAGGTCCAGGTCGCCGTGCCGATGTTCTTGCCGTTGGGGTCCTGCACCACGGAGAGCGGCACTTCGACTGCCTTGATGGCGGCGAGTTGCTGCGCCGTCAGCGCGGCGGTGACATCGGCGCCCTGCGTGTTCTGATAGGTGAAGGAAGAAAACTGCGCACTGACGCTCGGAGTGTCGCCGGCGTTGATGTCGACATAGTTGACAATGCCGGAGATGCTGTTGAGCGCGGAGCTCGCGGTCACATCAATCCGTTCGGCAACCGCGCCGCCGAACGCCGCGGCCTGCGGCGGCCCGGGAATGTGCTCGAGCCTGGGGGGCGGGCCCGGATCCGCAAAGGGAGTACCCCCGCTCGGGACGTTGACCAGCTGAAGCGTCACGGGAACGAACTCCCCGCCGGTCAGCTTGACAAACAACGTTTCCGGAACGATCGAGTCGGTAAAATTGGTGGTGAGCTTGGTGTTCGGGTTGTTCAGGTCGGTGAACTTCAGCGAGAATACGTCGCTGATGATCTTCTGCGCGTCGGGCGATAGCTGCACCGACGATTGGAAGCTGACCGTGCCCTGGCCATTGATGATTGTCTGCGTGCCGGCCCGGTTGACGGTCGCGATCGGCGTCAGCGTGGTCTTGTCGAACAGGATGTAGGAGCCGGTAGTGCCGTCGGGCTCGACCAGCACCTGGAATTTCGCCGGCGGCGCGATACCCGTGCCGGGCACCTCGAAGTCGATCTCGACCAGCACCGCCGTGCCACGGATGCCCATGGTCGCGACCGGCGTGTCGACCTTCATGTCGCCTTTCTTGGCGGTGGCGCCGGCAACAAACGAGATCGTGCCCTGCACCAGGCTGAGCAGCGATTTGTTGTCCGACCCGTTGGGGTCGTAGACCATTTCGTTCAGCACCATCCTGGCGTTCGATGCGAGACCGAACACGGTGCCGTCGATGAAGGTGATGCCGAGCGTCGAGTCGGAGCCGGACTGGACGACGTCGCCTTTGTGGACAGTGTCGCCCTGGTTCAGGATGATCGACACACCATTGCGGATCGCGGTCGCATTCCCCGTCAACTTGGTGACGTGCCCGATGATAGCCGGCGCGATGCTGGCGCTGCCGTCCGCCTGCGCGAACTGGGTGTGGCCGCTCAGCGCGTTGACGATGTCACCGGTGAGATGGGCGCCATCGGGCGATGCCAGCGCGGCGCGCTTCTCGCCCTTGAAGTAATCGCGCAGCACGAGTTCGCGGTCACCACTGGTGAGGATGAGGTCGATACCGGACCGCTTGAAGTCGCCTGCGAAGAGCAGACGGGCATCAGAAATGATTATGGCGTCGGACGGCGCATGTGTCGAAACTTTGTCGACATGAGCCTTTCCTTGGGAAGGAAGATGGCCGTGCGGTGACAGCAGCCCGAGGTCAACAGCCACACCGGAAAAAGGGTCGAGTTCGTCCGATCCGAACTTGCCGGCGTAATTCAATTGGGCACCATGCCTAAATCGTTAAGAATTATAAAATTTCCTGCGGGGTTTTGTACCATGCAGGTAAGGAACACAAAAGCACGCATCCCGCGTACACCCCCAATATGGGGTATGTCTGCGGCCAGACCGAAAAAGTCCGCGAAAAAGTGTCGGGCGAGAGTGTGGCGAGGACAAGGCCGAATTTCACAGGACCTTCGAACAACGATTACAGCTTTCGCCGAGGCACAAAAATAAGCAATCATAATGGCTTATCGTTGGTGCACCGCATCGAATGGCGTTTCAGACGGCTGCTCGAAAACTGGTCACGTCGCCGGAATTGTCAGATGCGCAGGTCCTGCCTCCCCGCTTCACGGGGTCAAGGACAGGTTGTGATCGACCGCCGAACAGGCCATCCGGTAGGGTTAATTCGAAATCTCGCGATCCCTTCGGAATCGTAAATGTCGCACCGGTTTCTCCGCTCCTGCGGGGTAGCCGGTCGGCGCCGCGACGGATTCCATCACCTCCAGTGCCGGATGGATCGATAAAATTGTCGGCAAGCCGGCAAGACCAGCTTCAGGTTATTTCGCACTTCCTAGGCCCTTTTCGCCGCGCCTTAAGCAGATCAAAAGCCGGGCCCGCTCATCCTGTCCCTGCAAAATGATCCGGTCACGCGCAGGCAAATCAAGCCCGCCGATGCCCGGACAAGGGGCGTCAGATGGGGTTGTCAGTCTACGCGCGCGCATGGCGTGCGGGCATCGTTGTGTGCGGCCTGGCCTGGTTCGGACCGGCCGACTTGCGCGCTGAGACAGCGGAGCCGTCAGCGCCAGCGGAGCTGGTGCAGCGATCGGCCGAGCCGTTCGGGCTCACCGCATCTTCCCTCTCGAGCGGCGGGCTGCACGACAAATGGCTCGGCGTGCAGCGCCGCCTCGACGACGAAATGGTGCAGCTCGCGCTCTGCGAAGGCGACCGTGACGGCTGCGTGTCTCCGGCCGCGTTGAAATTCCTCGACATCGTGGATGCCGCGCGCTTGCGCGAGGGCCGCGCCCGGGTCGGCGAGATCAACCGCGCGATCAATCTCGCCATTCGGCCGATCAGCGACCTCGCCCAGCACGGCCAGATCGACGTCTGGACCTCACCGCTCGCGACGCTCGCGCGCGGCAGCGGCGACTGTGAAGATTACGCCATTGCGAAATTCATAGCTTTGCGCCGCGCCGGCCTTGCGCCCGACGATCTCAGAATCGTGGTCCTGCACGACACCATCCATGGCGAAGACCACGCCGTTGTCGCCGCGCGGCTGGAGGGGCATTGGCTAATGCTCGACAACCGCCGCATGGCCATGGTCTGGGATTCCGACGTCAGAAACTACCGGCCGACATTCGTGATCGGTCAGCACGGCGTTATGAAATACGCCGATGCTCCCCTGCTCGCCGACGCCTCGGGCAGTACGCTTGCGGCTCCGCTTGTCGTGAGTTTTCTCGCGGCCTCTGCGGATCGGTCATCTGAACGCGCCGACTGACGAGTGACAGCGCGCAATTGTTGCGCGGCGACGGCTGACAACAATCTGCTTTCCTTGCCTGATCTTCCCTGCCTCGCGGCGAATGGTGTGCCGCAGCCGTTATGCCAGCCTGCATTCGTTCGATGAAGACGCTCGCGCAAAACATACGAGGCAGATTTTCTCTTTTTCATTTCGCGCGCTGCTTTGATTGACGCGATCCTTCTCACCAGCATAGCATTCCACCAGATCCGCTAGAGATCACTGGGAGGGAATGAGATGACACGTTTGCCGCGCGTTGATTCCGCTTGCCGTTTATTTCCTGAAATTGCCGTTACTTCCCGTCGACCGGCGCGCCTTGCGCAGGCCATGATCGCAATCGGGCTGGGCTTGACGCTATCCTGGGGCGCAGCCCTTGCGCAGATGCCCACTAAGGGATCGCCCGAGCACATCAAGGCCGTTACCTCCGCGGTCGACGGCGCATCGATCAAGGCCAACACCGCGACCTCGAACGACTGGCCGACCATCGGCCTCGACTATGCCGAGACGCGCTTTTCCAAGCTCAACCAGATCAATGCCGACAACGTCAAGAAACTCGGGCTGGTGTGGAGCTATCCGCTGGAGTCCTCCCGCGGCGTCGAGGCGACGCCGGTGGTGGTCGACGGCATTATGTATCAGACCGCGTCATGGAGCGTGGTGCACGCCATCGATGCCCGCACCGGCAAACGGCTGTGGACGTACGATCCGAAGATCGATCGCACGAAGGGCTACAAAGGCTGCTGCGACGTCGTCAATCGCGGCGTTGCGCTCTGGAAAGGCAAGGTGTTCGTCGGCGTCTATGACGGGCGGCTGATTGCGCTCGATGCCGTCACCGGAAGGGTGGCCTGGGAAAAGGACACGCTGATCGACAAGGAGCATTCCTACACCATCACCGGCGCGCCGCGCGTGTTCAACGGTAAGGTGGTGATCGGCAATGGCGGCGCGGAATACGGCGCCCGCGGCTATGTTACCGCCTACGACGCCGAGACCGGCAACCAGGCCTGGCGTTGGTTCACGGTGCCGGGCGATCCGTCAAAACCGTTCGAAGATGAATCGATGGCGGCTGCCGCCAAGACCTGGGACCCCGCCGGCAAATACTGGATCAACGGCGGCGGCGGAACGGCGTGGGATACCATCACTTTCGATCCAGACCTCAACCTCGTCTATATCGGCACCGGCAACGGCTCACCGTGGAATCGGGATGTGCGCAGCCCATCGGGCGGCGACAACCTCTATCTGGCGTCGCTGGTCGCGCTGAACGCCGACACCGGGAAATACGTCTGGCATTATCAGGAGACGCCCGGCGATCACTGGGACTACACCTCGACCCAGCCGATGATCCTCGCCGACCTCACCATGGACGGCACGCCGCGCAAGGTGATCCTGCACGCGCCGAAGAACGGGTTCTTCTTCGTCGTGGACCGCACCAACGGCAAGTTCATCTCCGCCAAGAACTTCGTCGATGTGAACTGGGCAACCGGCTACGACGCCAACGGCCGGCCAATCGAGGTGAAGGAGGCGCGCGGCAAGGAGCCGTATGACAGCATCCCGGGCCCGTACGGCGCCCATAACTGGCATCCGATGTCGTTCAATCCGCAGACCGGCCTCGTCTATCTGCCGGCACAGAACATCCCGGTGAATCTGACGCCAGAAAAGACGTTCAAGCATAACGCGCAGGCGCCCGGGAAATTCGCATCGGCTGCAGGCTGGAACCTCGGCTTCATGCTGAATGCGACGCCGCCGAAGAGTCCGGCGTTCGGCCGGCTGGTCGCCTGGGATCCGGTGAAGCAGAAGGAAGCCTGGCGCGCGGAATATGTGGCGCCGTGGAATGGCGGCACGCTCACCACCGCGGGCAACCTGGTTTTCCAGGGCACTGCAGACGGGCGCTTCATTGCCTACAACGCCACGACCGGCGAAAAGCTCTGGGAGACGCCGGTCGGTAGCGGCGTGGTGGCCGCGGCCTCGACCTACATGGTCGACGCCAAGCAGTATGTCTCGATCGCGGTCGGCTGGGGCGGCGTGTTCGGAATTGCCGCCCGCGCTACCGAACTGCAGAGCCCGGGGACCGTCTACACGTTCGCACTCGACGGCAACGCGCCGCCGCCGGCCTTCGTGAAGTACCAGACTGAAGGCCTGCTCGCCGGCATCAAGTACGACCCGAAGGACGTCGAGGAGGGCACGGCGCTCTATGTCACCGCCTGCGCCCAGTGTCATGGCGTACCCGGCGTCGACAGGGGCGGCAATGTCAGGAATCTCGGCTACGTTTCCAGAGAGACCGTCGAGAACCTGAAGGACTTCGTGTTCAAGGGCCCGTTCCACGACCAGGGCATGCCCGACTTCACCGGCAAGCTGACCGAAGCCGACGTGGTGAAGATCCAGGCCTTCATCCAGGGCACGGCGGACGCGATAAGGCCGAAGTGACGATCGTCATTGCGAGGAGCGGAGTGACGAAGTTCTGGGCCAGCCTCAAGCGCAACAATAGGGGCTGCGCGATCTTCTCGCGCAGCCCTTTGTCGTTGGGGCCATTATCGTAGGAGCGAAGTGCCCCTCAGAACATCAGGCCTTCCTTGACCAGCACCCAGCGGCCGTTCTTGATCTGCTGGACCTGGGTGATGGTGTTGGCGAGATGGTCGGTCTTGGAGAACTTGGTCGGCGGCGAGTTGAAGATGTCCATGAACTTCTCGCCGGATTCCAGCGCGTCCATCATCTTCTGGCCGGTCAGGTCCTTGCCCGCCTTGTTAGCGTAGAACGCGAACGTCATCATGGCGTTGTAGCCGATGATCGCCTGGGTATTGGCATCCGTGCCGAACATCTTCTTGTAGTTGGCGAGCCAATCCTTGACCTTGCCCTTCGCCGTGTCCTCGTACGGGATTTCGAAACCGGACGCGGCGTAGAGGCCCTCGACCGCTTCCTTGCCGAGCGCCGGCACTTCCAGCACGTTGGTCGGCGTGGCGCCGAGGAAGGTGACGTCCCAGCCGAGCTTCTTGGCTTCGCCCATCGCGCCGATGGTCTCGCGGATCACCGTGCCGAGCACGACCATATCGCAGCCGTCGGACTTCATCTTCGCGACCTGCGCGCTGAAATCGGAAGCGCCACGCTTGTAGCTCGTCACCGAAGCAGGCTGCAGCTTCATCGCGGTGACCTGCTGCGTGAAGCCGTCAAGCACGTTCTTTCCGTACTCGTCGTCCTGATACATGATGCAGGGCTTCTTGAAATTCTTGGTCTCCAGCATGTATTTGACGGCGGCGCGCGTGCTCTCGACGTAAGGCAGCAGGTTGTTGAACTTCAGCCTCTCCTGCGGCTTGGCCGGATCGAACTTGAAGGTGAATTCGGCCGCCGTCAGCGGGAAGAGCTGCAGGACGCCGGCGTCGAACAGGATGTCCTGCGCGGCGAGCACAGTGGGCGAGCCCATCGGGCCGACCATGGCGAAGACCTTGTCGCGCTCGACCATCTTCTGCGACGCCAGCACGGCGCGCTTCGGATCGTAGCCGCTGTCCTCTAGGATCAGCTTGATCTTGCGGCCGTTGATGCCGCCGGCGGCATTGATCTCCTCCACCGCCATCTTCATGCCGTTGGAAACTGGCACGCCCCAAACCTTGATCGGACCGGACAGATCCTGATGGGTGCCGACGACGATCTCGGTGGCCGAGATGCCTTGATCGGTAACCTTGGTCTGAGCTGCGGCCGGCAGTTGGGTCAGCGCAAGGGCGCTCACCGCAAGGGCCAGCACCTTGAACGATTTCGACATTGCAGTCTCCTCTTCCTTGGCCCGTGTTGCGCGAAGGGTGGGCCTTCTCGATCCTTCGCCGTTTTCAAATATTTTGGTCCCAAAATATACGCCTAAGCCACCGCCTTCTCGCGATACATGGCCTCAATCTCGGCGGCGTAACGCTTGTTCACGAAACTGCGCTTCAGTTTCATGGTCGGCGTCAACTCCTCGTCCTCCGGCGTGAGCTGGCGCTCGATCAGGTAAAACTTCTTGATGGTCTCGACGCGCGCGAAGTTGGCGTTGACGGCCTCGATCTCGCGCTGGATCAGGTCCTGGATCTGCTGCGCACGGCACAGGCTGGCGTAGTTGGTGAATGGGATATCGTGGTCCTGGGCGTATTTCTCGACATTCTCCTGGTCGATCATAACGAGGCAGGTCAGATACGGCCGCTTGTCGCCGATCACCACGGCATCGGATACGTAAGGCGAGAACTTCAACTGGTTCTCGATCTCCGACGGCGTGATGTTCTTGCCGCCCGACGTGATGATGATGTCCTTCATCCGGTCGGTGATCCTGACGAAGCCTTCATTGTCGATCGAGCCGACATCGCCGGTGTGCAGCCATCCCTTGGCATCGATGGTCTCGGCGGTCTTTTCCGGCTGGTTCAGATAGCCCATGAACAGGAAATCGCCGCGGATCAGGATTTCGCCCTGCGGCGAGATCGCGACCTCCCCCCACGGCGCAGCCTTGCCGACCGAGCCGAGCTTGATGCGGTCGGGCGGCATGATGGTCGCGACGCCGCAATTCTCGGTCTGGCCGTAGACCTCGCGCATGTCGAGGCCGAGCGCGAGATACCAGCGGATCAGATCCGGCGCGATCGGGGCCGCACCGGTAAAGGCCAGCCGGCAACGGTCGAGCCCAAGCATGCGGCGGATGTTGCGGAACACCAGCCAATAGGCGGCGCGGTTGGCGAGCCGCAAGAACAGCGGCGGCGTATCGCCCTGCAGCTTGTACTCGGTCATGCGGTTGCCGATCGCGAGCGCGTTGCGGTACATCCAGTTCTGGAACGTGGTCGCGTCCTTCAACGCAATCGTGATTCCGGAATAGAACTTTTCCCAGATTCTCGGCACCGCGAGGAAAGCGGTCGGCTGCACCTCGCGCAGATTGTCCGGCACCGTCTCAGGGCTCTCGGCGAAATTCATCACCGATCCCAGTGCCAGCGAGACGTAATAGCCGCCGATGCGCTCGGCGACGTGGCAGAGCGGCAGGAACACCAGCCGCTCCTCGGAATCGGTCGACGGAAACAGGTCGTTGGCGTGGCGCATCTGATGCGTCACGCTGCGGTTGGAATGCATGGCGCCCTTGGGCGGGCCCGTGGTGCCCGAGGTATAGACCAGGATGGCGAGATCCTCTGCACGGCGGCTGCCGATCATCTCGTCCCACAGCGCCTCGTTGCCCTGCGCGTGGTTGCGCCCGAGCGCCATGAATTCGGCCAGCGACAGCACCATCGGGTCGCTGAAACCGTGGAGGCCTTCCATGTCGAACACGACGATCTTCTGCAGCGTCGGACACCGCGAACGGCAGGTCAGGATCTTGTCGAGTTGCTCCTCGTCCTCCGCGAAGATCACTTTCGTCGAAGAATCGTTGATCAGATATTCGACCTGCGACGAGGAGTCGGTCGGATAGATGCCGGATGAAACGCCGCCGGCGCAGAGGATGCCCATATCGGCGTAGACCCATTCCGGCACCGCATTGGCGATGATCGAGGCGACGTCGCCGGGTCGGAAGCCGGTGGCATGCAGGGCGAAGGCGATATCCTTCGAGATCTGCAGCCACTCGCGCCAGCTGGTCGGCTGCCAGATGCCGAACTTCTTTTCGCGGATCGCTGGCCGGTCACCGCGTGTTTCCACGGACAGCAAGAAGCTCCTCGCGATCGTGTCGGCGACCGTCAGCACTGCCGGTCTGGCCATGCTCTTTTCCTCCCAGTGTCGCCCGCTTCCGGTGCCGGTGTTTGAACCGGTCTTGCTTGTCGAAGCAGGGCTCGAATTTAGCTCTAACTCGTTCTTAACGCCACGCTTTTGACCGCGACGGTTAACGCCAGATCTTTTAGCGCCAAGTCTTCTAACGCCAGGTCTTCTTCTTTTTCCAGCGCCGCTCGCCGCGGGCACCTTCTTCCTTAGCGCCGAGATAGAATTCCTGAATGTCCTTTGAATTCATCAGCCGCTCGCAGCTGTCGTTCATCACGACCCGGCCGATTTCCAGCACGTAGCCGTAATGCGCGGTCTCCAGCGCTACCTTGGCGTTCTGCTCGACCAGGAGGATCGACATGCCCTGCTCCTCGTTGACGCGCTTGATAATGGTGAAGATCTCCTTCACCAGGATCGGCGACAGGCCGAGTGAGGGCTCGTCCAAAAGTAGCAGGGTGGGACGGTTCATCAGCGCCCGCCCGATCGCCAGCATCTGCTGCTCGCCGCCGGAAAGCTGCCCTGCCGGCTGGTTGATGCGTTCCTTCAGCCGCGGGAAATAACCGTAGACGCGGTCGAGATCATCGGCGACGCCGTCGCGATCCTTGCGCGGATAGGCGCCCATCATCAGGTTCTCACGGACCGAGAGGAATGGAAACACCTCGCGTCCCTCCGGCACGTGGCTTAAGCCCAACCGCACGATCTTGTCAGCCTCCATGCGCTGGATCGGCTTGCCCAGAAAATCGATCGAACCCTTTTGCGGATCGAGAATGCCTGAGATGGTCTTGAGCACGGTGGTTTTGCCGGCGCCGTTGGCGCCGAGCAGGGTGACGATCTGGCCGCGCGGCACCTCCAGGCTGATTCCGCGGATGGCCATGATCGGCCCGTAATAGCTCTCGATGTTGCTGAGCTTGAGGATGATGTCGGAAGCGCTCATGGCATCATCCTCATGCGCCGAGATAGGCGGCGACGACGTCGGGATGGCGCTGCACCTCGGACGGCGATCCCATCGCCAGCACGCGGCCGTAGTTGAGCGCAATCACGCGGTCGGAGACGCGATTGACCAGTGTCATGTCGTGTTCGACCATCAGCACGGTGATTCCGAGCTCGGTCCTCATGTCGCGGATCCAGAACGACATGTCCTCGGTCTCCTCGACATTGAGCCCGGAGGACGGCTCGTCCAGCAGAATCAGCTTCGGCTCGGAGCACAGCGCGCGCGCCAGCTCGATCACCTTGCGGACGCCGTAAGGCAATCCCGAGATCAGCTTGTCACGATAGACTTCGAGATCGAGGAATTCGATCACCTGCTCGACGCGGCGGCGATGCATTTTTTCGCCGGCACGCACGCTCGGGAGGAATAACAGCTCCTGCCAGAGCCGCGTTGTGGAGTGGCGGTGCCGGCCAACCAGCAGGTTGCTCAGCATGGTCGCATTCTCGAACAATTCGATATTCTGAAATGTGCGGGCGATGCCAAGGCCGGCGATGTCGTAGGCCGGCTGCTCGGTGATGTCCTGGTCCTCGAAATAGATTTTGCCCGAGGTCGGCGGGTAGATGCGCGAGATCAGGTTGAAGATTGAACTCTTGCCGGCGCCGTTCGGGCCGATGATCGAGAGGATCTCGCCCTTCTCGACCGCAAAGCTGACGGAATCGACCGCCTTCAAGCCGCCGAAGTGCAGAGAAAGATTTTCCGCGCGGAAATAGCTCATCGGTTCCGCTCCGATTTCACGTAGATTTTCTGACGCTTGAAGGTGGCGCGCTTGTAGAGCGGGAAGAGCTGGAAGAAGAGCTTTATTTTCAGCCAACGCCCGTAGAGGCCGAGCGGCTCGAACAGCACGAACAGCACGATGATCACCCCGTAGATCGCGCCCTTCAGGCCGTTGGCGGACGCAATGGCGGCGACATTGCCGTGAATTTTGCCCGCCGTGATGCTGTCGGCGCCGAAGGTTGCGGCGATGCCGGCGACGATGCCAGGCAGATCGTCCTTGAGATACGTCAGGAACGGATCGATCATGACCAGGAAGATCGCGCCCAGCACCGCACCGTGCAGGCTGAAGGTGCCGCCGATCAGGATCACGATGATGAACTCGATCGAGAGCTGCAGCGTGAACATTTCCGGCGAGATGAAGGAGAGCTTGTGCGCGAACAGCACGCCGGCGAGCCCTGTGATCGCCGCGCTGATCGCAAACGACTTCACCTTGTAGAGCGAAACGTTGACGCCCATGCTGCGCGCCGCAGTTTCGCTGTCGCGGATCGCGACGAAGGCGCGCCCCGTCGGCGAGCGCAGGAGATTGAGGGTGCCGACGATCGTGAGGACCAGGACGGCAAGACAGAGATAATAGAAGGTCGGGCCGTCGCGAGGCACGGCCTGCCCGAAAAGGCTCAGCGTCTTGACGCGCATGCCCTCATTGCCGTTGGTTACGGTTTCCCAGCGCGCCAGGATTTCCTCGACGATGAAGGCGAACGAAATCGTTGCAATGACGAGGTAGATGCCGGTCAGCCGCAGCGCCGGAAATCCGACCAGCGCACCGACCGCGCCGGTCAGCAGGCCAGCAGCCAGAAAGTAGACCGGAAAAGGAACATTGTATTGCTGCAGATAGGCCGCCGTGTAGGCGCCGATCGCCAGAAAGGCGGCGTGCCCGAGCGACGCCTGCCCCGTGAAGCCGGTGAGGATCATAAGCCCTACGCCCACGGTGGCATAGATGCAGACGAATACCAGTTGGCTGACCAGGTAGCTGGAAAGCACGAACGGTGCGATCAGAAGAAACGCCAGCAGGATTCCGTAGGAAACGACGTAGCCGCTGTGCGGAAACAGTTTGATGTCGTCTTCGTAATCCGTCTTGAAGAGAAAACGCATTAGACCTTCTTCCGCATGTGAACACCGAACAGGCCTTCGGGCTTGAGCAACAGCACGACCAGCAGCACGATGTAGGGCGCGACGTCCTTCCAGCCCTGCGGCAGGTAGAAGCCGGCCATGCTCTCGATCACGCCGATCAGCACGCCGCCGACCACGGCACCCGGAATCGAGCCAAAGCCGCCGAGCACGGCGGCAGGGAATGCTTTCAGGCCCAGCACTAGTCCGACATTGGAGTGAATGAAGGTGATCGGCGCCAGCAGCACGCCGGCGGCGGTGGCAACCGCGGCAGAGATCGCCCACACGATCGACACCACACGCTTGACAGGAATGCCCATGTAGTAGGCAGCCAGCATGTTCTCGGAGCTGGCGCGCATTGCGGTGCCGAGCGTGGTGCGGTTGAAGAACAGGTACAGCAGCGCGCAAAGGATGATGGTGGCTGCAATCACCGAGAGCTTGTCGTATGCCAGCACCAGCGACCCGATCCGCAGCACGCCCTGGCTGAACGGGGTCTCGATCTTGAAATCGTCGGTGCCCCAGATCATTCCGACCACGGAGCGCAGGAAATACCCAAGCCCGATCGTGGCCATGATGATGGAAAACTGCGGATAGCCGAGAATCGGGCGCACGACGACGCGTTCGGCCAACATGCCGAACGCGGCCATGGCGATGACGGCGCCGGCAAATCCAAGCCAGTAATTGAGGCCGAGCATGCCGATGAACGTGAAGGCGAAGAATCCGCCCAGCATCATCAAATCGCCCTGGGCGAAATTGACGACCTCGGTTGCCTTGTAAACGAGCACAAATCCGAGTGCGATCAGGCCGTACACGCAGCCGAGCGCGATGCCACTCACCAGCTGCTGAACGAAGTCCAGCATCATTTCCCTCCCCGATGCCGGGCGATTCTGTCGATCGCCTCTTTCGCATCTTGTGTCTACACGCTGCCGGGCATCCACGATGCCTGCAGCCGCATATGTCCCGCTGCATTGAGCCCAAAGCGCCGATCCCTGTCAACAAAGCGCTGCGTGCGGCGCCGTTAACAATTGCGGAGAAATGCCGCAGCCCCGGGAAGTTGCGGGGTTCGGCGCGATTTGGTTCACCAGATTCACCGCGCCGAAAGTTCTTCGGTTCATGGTCCGCGACGACCAACTGGATCGTTCCGAAATCATGAAAGCGGATGTATCGGCACTCGAGGTGCGAGGGTTAACGAAGCGTTTTGATCGCCCGGCGGTCGATGCGCTCGACCTCACCGTTCGCACCGGCGAGTTCTATGCCCTGCTCGGCCCCAACGGCGCCGGCAAGACCACGACCTTGCGCATGGTCGCCGGCCTGCTCAAGCCCGACGCCGGCACCGTCTCGATACTGGGCATCGACGCACTCGCCGATCCGGTCGCCGCCAAGCAGATCACGGCCTGGGTATCCGATGAACCGATGATCTACGACAAGCTGACGCCGCTGGAATATCTCGAATTCGTCGCAGGCCTCTGGGGCATCGATCCGTCGGTTTCCGAAATTTCCGCTCACCAGCTTCTGGCGTCGCTCGGACTGGAGCCGCATCTGCACGAACGCTGCGAGGGATTTTCCAAGGGCATGCGCCAGAAGGTCGCGCTGGCGGGCGCACTGGTCCACGATCCCCGGCTGATCATCCTGGACGAGCCGCTGACTGGGCTCGATGCGCTGTCGGCGCGCCACGTCAAGGGCCTGCTGCAGGAGCGCGTCCGTTCCGGCTGCACCGTAATCATGACGACGCATATTCTCGAAGTCGCCGAGAGGATGGCCGACCGGATCGGCGTCATTGCCGCGGGCCGGCTGGTGGCCGAGGGCACGCTCGCCGAGCTGCGCCAGCAGAACGGCCGTGGCGACACCAGCCTCGAAGACATGTTCATCGCGCTCGTCGACGCCGAGGCGGCGGCCGCATGAGTTCGGCCGCGGCGCTCACCTGGTTTGCCCGCCACGAAATCCGACTGGCCTGGCGCGAATGGCTAGCCATGATGACCGGCAGCCGTGGAAAACGAAAGCGCGCCATCATCGCCCTGGTCGTGTTCGCCGCCATCATGCATCTGCCGGCCTATGCCGTGATCGGCCGCTTCGCCGATCTGCAGGCTCCGCTCGGCAAGCCGGAGCTGATCGTCATCACGGCGACTATCTTCCTCGCCTGGGCCTTGATGCTGTCGCAGGCGATCGAATCCGTGACACGGGTGTTTTATGCCCGCGCCGACCTCGATCTTTTGATGTCGTCACCGGCCAACCTCGCCAACGTGTTCTCGGTGCGGATCGCAGCGATTGGGCTGTCCGTCAACGGGATGGCGCTCTTGCTGTCGACGCCCTTTGTCGACGTTCTCGTGATCGGCGGCGGCGCGCGTTGGCTCTCGGCGTTCGGCGTCGTCGTCGCCATCGGCCTTTCGGCCGCGGCCGTCGCAATCGCTATCACAGTGCTGCTGTTCACGCTGATCGGCCCGAGCCGCACCCGCCTTGTCGCGCAGATCGTGGCGGCCGTCATCGGTGCCGGTTTCGTCATCGCGCTCCAGGTCGCAGCCATCCTTTCTTACGGCACGTTATCTCGTTTCGCGGTATTGACCTCCGATGCCGCTTCAGCCTATGCGCCCGATCTCGACAGTCCGCTGTGGTGGCCGGCGCGTGCGGCGATCGGCGATGGTATGGTGCTGTCGTGGCTCATGGCCGGCGGGCTCCTGCTGCTCGGCGCCGTAATGGCGATCTTCTCGCCGCGATTTGCCAATACTGTCGTCCGCGTCGCCGCAACCACGCGGTCTATCCGTCGCGGGCCGCGCGCGACGGCATTTCGCGGCGGTTCGCGGCAATGGGCGCTGCGCACCAAGGAGTTCCTGCTGCTGCGGCGCGACCCGTGGCTGCTGTCGCAAAGCCTGATGCAACTGCTCTATCTGGTGCCGCCGGCCCTGATGCTGTGGCGAAGTTTTTCCGAAAGCTCTGATGCGATCGTGCTGATCACGCCTGTGGTTGTGATGGCGGCGGGCCAGCTTGCCGGCGGCCTCGCCTGGCTGACCATATCAGGAGAAGATGCCGCCGATCTGGTCGCGACCGCGCCGCTGCCGCCCTCGCGCGTGATCCGTGCCAAGATCGAAGTAGTGCTGATCTCAATCGGCGCCATCTTCGCGCCGCTGATCGCAGCGCTTGCGTTTGCCTCCGTGACGCAGGCGATCGTCACCGCGCTCGGCGTCATCATCGCGACCGTCTCCGCCGCCGCGATCCAGCTCTGGTTCCGCGTGCAGGCTAAACGCAGCCAGTTCCGCCGCCGCCAGACCTCGTCGCGGCTGGCGACCTTCGCGGAAGCCTTCTGCTCGATCGGCTGGGCCGCGACGTCAGCCCTCGCCGTCACAATCCCCGTTGCCGCCATGATCAGCGGCGCGCTGACCGCCGGTATTCTGGCCGCTACGTGGAAGATCAGCCCGCGGCGGGATTGATAGGTTGCTATCCACCGGTTTTCGGAACAGCTTCCTGCGGCCAAATTCGGTCTACGACTTGATTAATTCCATCACCGCCGCCGCAAACGCCTCCGGCGCTTCCTGCGGCAGATTGTGTCCGACGCGCGGCACCACGCGATGGACGCGGCGGCCGGTGAACTTCGACGCGCTGGCAGCGCCGTCGCTCGCGGGCGCAACGCCATCGCCTGCGCCGTCCAGGGTAATCGCTGATACGGTGATGGGAGGCAGCGCCGCCAGCCTGCGCTGGATATCGGCATATTGCGGATCGCCTTCGGCCAGACCAAAGCGGTGGCGATAGCTGTGGATCACCACATCGACGTAATCGGGATTGTCGTGGGCACTCGCCGTCCGCTCGAAACAGCCATCGTCGAACGCCCAGTTCGGCGACCACTGCGTCCATAATATCCTGGCGATCTCCCGCCGGTTGGCGGCAAGACCGGCGCGGCCGCGCTCGAGCTGGAAATAATATTGGTACCACAGCGCCACCTCGCGTTCGGGACGCATCGGCGCCATGGCGTCGGCGATATCCTGGATCAGATAGGAATTGACGCAGACGAGCCCGATACAGCGCTCCGGCCATAGCGCCGCGCCGACGCAGGCTGCGCGTCCACCCCAGTCGTAGCCCGCGAACACCGCGCGGCGGATGTCGAGCGCGTCCATCACGGCCATCATGTCGGTGCCGATCGCCGCCTGCTCGCCCGAGCGCGGAGTCGCCGCATCGCGAAACCGGGTCGGTCCGTAGCCGCGCAAATAGGGAATGATGACACGGCAGCCTTGGGCGGCCAGTTGCGGCGCGACGTCGACATAGGAATGAACGTCGTAGGGAAAACCATGCATCAGCATCACGGCGGCACCATCTGCCGGTCCCGCCTCGTAATAGGCGATGCTGAGCGGTCCGGCATCGACTTGCCGTAACGGTTCCAGCCGCTTCGATGACGGGGCACGCGCAGCGGGGGCATTTTCGGTCAAGACGAACTCCCTGGTTCGATTTCACTATATGACAGGGCTGGCTGCCGATGAAGCGATTCCGGCGCAGAGCTGTGCGCGAATGTCATCATGACGGCTGCAAGATTCGGCGATACACTGTCGCGGCCAGCCTCGCCGCGAGAATGGGTCATGCCATGTTGCGATCCCTTGCTGTTGCCCTTGCCTTCTTCGGCTCGCTGATCATCCCTGCGGCCGCCCAGCAACCGCTGCGCAGCGAATGCCTCGCGATGGCGAAGGTCCCGCCCAGCGTCGTGCCGGTCAACCTGCGCCGCACCGCCGCCAAAGCCGAAGATGTCGCGATCACCTATGTCGGGCATTCCACCTACTACATCGACACGCCTGGCGGGGTGCGGATCGCGACCGACTTCAACGGCGTCTACCGGACCGGCCGCCTGCCCGATGTCGTCACCATGAACCGCGCGCACTCGACACACTACACGCTGTTTCCGGATCCAAACATTCCGCATGTCCTGCATGGCTGGGGTGAGAACGGACAGGCGGCGCATGTCTCAACGCGCGTCGGCGACGTTTATATCCGTAACGTGCCGACCGATATCCGCCGCTACTATGGCGAGGGGTCGGACGGCGGTATGATCAAGGACGGCAACTCGATCTTCATCTTTGAGGTCGCCGGGCTCTGCATCGGCCATCTCGGCCATCTGCATCACAAGCTCGACGAGACGCATTTCGCGGCGATCGGCCGGCTCGACATCGTGATGGTACCGATCGACGGCACCTATACGATGTCGCTCGACGGCGTTTCCGAGATCACCAAGCGGCTGCGCGCCTCTGTGGTTCTGCCGATGCACCGCTTCGCAACGCCGCTCGACGAATTCATGCGCCTGATCGGCCAGCAATTCCAAATCGACCAGCGGACCGAGCGGACTCTGAAGATTTCGCGGGACACGCTGCCGGGCACGCCGACGGTGATTATTCTGGAAGGGGTGTAAGTTAGCGCATCGCTAGTAACCGCCGTCATTGCGAGCCAACTGGTCGCGCGAATGCGCGCCCGATGACAGGCTCCGGGAGGCAATCCATGGCGCCGCACGCGGAGAGATGGATTGCTTCGTCGCTTTGCTCCTCGCAATGATCAGAAGCAAAACGAACAACACTCGTTGGAGCCGAAATTCATGGCCGCCAGCACTGCACACGCCTCCAGAAGCGGGCTCTACGCCGATCCGCGCGAAGACTGGCTGGCGCAACACACCGAAGAGATCATCGACCCCGCGCGTCCGATCGTCGATCCGCATCACCATCTCTGGGACCGCGGCGGCCTGCGCTACATGATCGAGGAGGTGTCGAACGATATTGCCTCCGGCCATAACGTCATCGCGACCGTCTATATCGATTGCCGCTCGATGTATCGTGCGCACGGCCCCGAGGCGTTCCGTCCCGTCGGCGAAGTCGAATTCGCCAATGGCGTGGCGGCGATGGCGGCAAGCGGCGGCTACGGCAAGGCCGCGATCTGCGCCGGCATCGTCAGCCACGTCAACCTGCTGCTCGGCGAAGGCGCGAAGGGCGTGCTGGAGGCGGAGATCGCTGCCGGCAACGGCCGATTCCGCGGCATCCGGCATTCCTCGGCCTGGGATGCCGATCCCAACGTCGCCGGCATGTATGCGACACGGCCGAAAGCGCTGTTACTCGACAGCACGTTTCGCAGGGGCTTTGCCTGTCTTGCGCCTTTGGGCCTGAGCTTCGACGCCTGGCTGTTTCATCCGCAGATCGGCGAACTCACCGACCTCGCCCGCGCTTTCCCAGACACCAAGATCGTACTCGATCATTGCGGCGGCCCGGTCGGCATCGGCCGGTTTGCCGGCCGGCGCAAGCAAGTATTCCCGGAATGGAAGGCTTCGATCCAGGAAATCGCGCGATGTCCGAACGTCGTGGTCAAGCTCGGCGGGCTTGCGATGTGCCTGCTCGGCTACGACTTTCACTTGCGACCGAAGCCGCCGTCTTCGGAACAGGCCGCCGCCGCATGGCGTCCCTATATCGAAACCTGCATCGAGGCCTTTGGACCCGATCGATGCATGTTTGAAAGCAATTTTCCGCCTGATAAAGGCCAGTGCAGCTATCAGGTGATCTTCAACGCCTTCAAGCGGCTCGCCGCGCAATACAGCGAGGCTGAGAAGACCGCGCTGTTCTCGAAGACGGCGATCGACTGCTACAAGCTCGAGCTAGGCTGATTACGCCCACTCGCCCTTGCGGAATACCGGCACGCGGCTTCCGTCGGCGTGAATGCCGTCGATGTCGGTTTCGGCCGACCCGATCATCCAGTCGATATGAATGAGGCTCTTGTTGCCGCCTTGCTCGGCGATCTGCTGCGGCGTAAGCTTGTCGCCACCCACGAAGCACTTCGAGTAGCACTGGCCGAGTGCGATATGGGAAGCGGCATTCTCGTCGAACAGTGTGTTGAAGAACAACAGCCCACTTTTGGAGATCGGCGAGGAATGCGGCACCAGCGCCACTTCACCGAGACGCGCCGCGCCCTCGTCGGTGTCGAGTACCTTCTTAAGGACCTCCTCGCCACGCGAGGCCTTTGCCTCGACGATGCGGCCTTCCTCGAACCTGACCGCGATGTTGTCGATCAGCGTGCCCTGATAGGACAGCGGCTTGGAGGAGACGACATGGCCGCTGACGCGCCGGCAATGCGGCGTGGTAAAGACTTCCTCGGTTGGGATGTTGGCGTTGCAGGTGATGCCGTTCTTCGCGGTCGAGGCGCCGCCTTCCCATTCATGGCCGTCGGCAAGGCCGATCGTCAGATCGATGCCCGGGCCGGAATATTTCAGCGCGTCGAAGCGCTGGCCGTTCAGCCATTCGGTGCGCTCGCGCAGCACGGCGTTGTGTTTTTCCCAGGCGGCGACGGCGCCATCCTGATCGACGCGGGACGCCGCAAAAATCGCATCAGCCAGTTTTGCCACCGCGACGTCCTCGGGGACGTCTGGGAAGACCTGTTTGGCCCAGGACGGGCTCGGATAGGCGATGATGTTCCAGTTGGTATCGAAATTGACGATCTTCTCCAGCGCCGGTTGATAGGCGATCGAATTGGCCTTGCTGGCGCGCGCCACCTTCACCGGGTCCTCGCCCGACAGCAGCATCGGATTGTCGCCGACGATGGCCAACCGCGCGGTGTTGGCGGAGAACGCCTTCGCCATGCCCTCATAGAGCCAGTTCGCGGCACGATCGAAACCGGCCTCGTGGCCGTAGCGGTAGCGCGCCAGCGTAATCGCCTCGTCCGATAGTAACGGGGTCACCAGACTAGCGCCGGCCTTGTACGCATGTACGGCAATCCGGCGCACCAGCGGCAGCGCGACCGAAGGCGCGGTCAGCAGCAGGTCCTGTCCCGGCTGCAGCCGCAAGCCAACCTTGACCGCGACTTCGGCGAGGCGGTCGAGTTTTACGGGATCAATCGAGACGGAAACGTTGCCCTGAAGTGCAGTCATGATTCTTTCGGCCAATGCTGAAGGATTTTTAGGGCTTCGCAGCCTTGCCGTGACGACGCAATCAAGCCAAAGCGAGCGAAGCCCCCGACAACAGCAATAGCACAAGAATGGTCCGGCGAAAGCCGACCTCGTCGATGTTCCGGAATGCCATAATGCCAAGCACGGAACCCGCAAACAGCGCCGGCAGGCTGATGGCGAGGTCGATCACTAGCCTGGCAGACAGACTCTGATGCCCGAGCAGCAGCGCCAGCGCCAACACCTGAATGATGGCGATGAACGGCTGCACCAGCCCGCGCTGGTCGCACTTCGGCATGCCGCGCATGTCGCACCAGATGGTCGGAATGGCCCCCCCGGCATCGCCGTCAAGCCGCCGAATCCGATCAGCGCCGTGAGCCGCCGGCTGGTTGCTCCGCAGCCGCACGCCAGCGTCGGACGGAACAGCATGTAGCCGGCGTATATGGCGACGATATCCCGAAGGCAACCCGGAGAATACGCGCTTCCGCGTTCTGCAGCAGGTAGACCGCAATCGGAATGCCGAGCGCTCCGCCGAAGATCAAGAGCAGGCTGCCTTCCCACTGAATGTTCCGGCGCAGCGCCCACAAATTGGCGGCCTGCACGCCGATACTGCAGGCCATCAGGGGCACAGCCTCCATCGGCCGAAAGATGCGCAGCAGGATCGCTGCCCGCGACCGCGAAGAACGCAAAGCCGGCAAGGCTCGAGACGAAGGCGCCGGCGAATACGGCAACGCTCAACAGCGGATGGGTCGCCAGATCCGGCATTCGTTTCGCCCCAGGCGTCGGCTAGTCCATTGGCAATGGCAACACCTGCGGCTTTGCATCCGCCGGGCATTTCGCATCATCCTCCGCCGCAATAATCGACGAATGCGGCTGCCGCCCAGCGAGCACGGCGCTGCCGGCGACATGGAGGACCACGACGAGGATGGCGATGATGGCGAGCGAAGCGAAGCTTAGCGGCGTTCCGTCACGCGAATTGAGTCCCGGCGTCCCGCTGCGCCTTGCGATCGGTGCGGACGGGCGCGTTATTTCCGTGGGCATTTCGGCTGCTCTTTTCGGTTTGTCGGGATTCCGGCACATGCTTCACGGGACGTATCTGAGCCTGCCCGGGCATCAAATGCCGGTAGCGGCGCAGTACCCGGATTGCATCGCGGCGCCGCGAGCGATGGAGCGCCTCGAGGATGCGCACAAATATTCCCTTGCGCTTCGGACGCTGCCTGTGCTCGTTTTCAATCGAGTGAGTACGCATCGCTGATGCCCCGCGTGGTGGTTGTGTGTTTCGCGCGGGAAAAATGTCAGCAAGCGCGAAGACCGCCTGTGAGGTATTTCACAGGCGCTTCGTCGCGCGAGACAAATGGACGTGAGGAAGCTTGATGAAGCCTTGAGGTGTGCTTGAGACGGATGTCAATCGTGCGTAAGTCGCGGCTTGTTGCGGCCGGGCGGTCAACTCAACGCTTCGCCATGTCACAGGCCTCTGACCGCCAGCACGATGGCATCAGCGCCCGCCTTGCGATCGACCGAGATCTCCCGATACTCGGGCGAATTCTGAAATTCCTTTGCCGCGGCATCATCCGGAAATTCCATAATCACGACCTTGTCGCGCGGCCATTCGCCTTCCAGCACCGCTGGATGCGCATCCGCCACCAGAAGCTTGCCCCTGAACTTCTTGAACACGCCCATGAAGCGCGATTGATAACGGTCGTAGAGTTCGCGGCGGGTGAATTTCAGTTGCGCGATAATGTAGACGCTCATGACTGATCCCGCTGGATTTCCATTTTTTGCAGCGCCGACGTCGCGCTAGTGATTGCGTTCCTGGGCGATGAAGCCGTCGAGGCGCTTCGCATTGCGGATCACGATCTTGCCGCGGCTCTTGGAGATCAGCCCGAGCCGCTCGAACTCCGACAGCGCGATGGCGACCCAGCTTCGGCTGACGCCGATCATCCTGGCGAGTTCCTGCTGCGTCAGGTCCACCACTGACAGGCATTGCTGCGGGGAGTCACCCGGCTCCGGCCGCGCCAGCGATTTGAGAATCGTGCCGAGCCGCACCGAGGCGCGGTCCAGCACCATCGGCCCGCTGCGTTCGATGCTCTCAATCGAGAGGATGGCGAGCAACCGAGTGATGTTCCAGTGAAACGGCGGAATTTCCGCGAGGCAATGCAGGAGCGCGCGTCAGGATGGATGCGGTGGCCGCTTCCAGTGCTTCGGCCGACAAGATGCGGCCCTGTCCGGTGACGGTTGCGGCCAGCCCGAGGATCGTGCCGGGCAGGCAGATGCCGAACGTGAATTCTTCGCCGTTCTCCAGCGTCTGGAATAACCTGATACGGCCCTCGGTGACGAGCAGCAGCGTGTCGCTCGGCTCGCCCTGATCGAACAGGGTTTCCTTCGGATCGAACGATACGGCCTTCATGCGATCGAGGATCATCTGACGCTGGGCGGCGCTGAGCCCTTCCGTCGCGATGCTCCATTTCGGCGATAGTGTTCCGGCCTGCACGTCAGGCAGGGTTTGCATGAGCGTGTCCTTTCTCGAAGCAATCAAGCTGCCCCTTGAATTCCAGCGATGCGAAGATGGCGGGCCCATGTTGCCTGAGCCATTCCGGATCGATATCCAGGCCATTGGCTTGCAAATAGGGACGGCCTTCCTGGACGATCATCTGCCAGTCATCGAGCAGGCGAAACTGCTTCAGCCGATCGACATGCGGCACGCCGCCAAGCGCTTCGACCAGGAGATCGGTGTAGTTCAACACGCGGAATTTTCCTTGGGCCTCGGCGCCAACAAATGCCGCGTGGCAGCCGTGATAGAGCGTAACCAGGATTTCGGCACCCGTCGCGTTGGCGCACGCGAGAAGTTCGTTGTGTTCGCGGGCGGCCAGCTCCGGTGACTTGCTGCAGCCGGAGCCGCCGCAGGTATAGCCGGATTCAAAAACGGTTTGGATGATCTCGAGCCCTGGAATGGCCCGCAACAGCAAATCGACATTGCGGCAGATGTCGGCGCGGCCGACATGGGCATGGACAATGACGCGGTGTGGAATCGGGACCACGAATTTTTCCCGCAACTCGTCTATTCGGCTGACGAGATACTTGGTCACGTGGTCGAAGTCGTAGCTGGTCTTGCGATAGCCTTCGAGGGTTTCGCCCAGATGCAATTGGCACGTCGGACACCAGTTCAGGACTCGTTCCGGACTGAACCCTTCGAACCGATCGATCGCGTTGGCGGTGACACGTTCGCCGGTGCGGATTTCACCTTCCCATTTGGTGGCGATGACGCCGCAGCACGACGACGGGCCGCCGACGACTTCATAGTCGGCGTCCAGCGCCTCGAGTGCCGCCATCGCGTTGAACAGCAAGTGGGGCGTTCGCAGCGCGTTGCATCCGAGATAAAATACGATCGGGGCAGGTCTTGGCCGGGGCGGCACGAACACGTGGCGAAATTCCTCAGGGATCAGTTGCATGGCGGCCATGATCTTAATGGCGCGCGACATGCGGCGGAAGAGTTCGGGGGTTTTCGCCCCTCGCGATGCCGATCTCGCGCCGGCGAGCGCGAGCATCTTGCGCGGATTGATCGCTTCGGGACACGCGGGGATGCAGAGACCGCAGCCGTTGCAGGTCGACGCCCAGGCGTCCGATGCCGGATCGAGTTCTTTTTCTCCGCCGAGGAAATCCACGATCCCGCCGACGACGTGTGCGGGCGGCGTATTCACCGCGGCGCCGTATGGAATCACCGGGCATACGCTGACGCATTGGCCGCATTTCGTGCAGCGGTCCGCGATGGCTTGCGCTTCGCCCGTGAGGAAATTCGCGAGGGACCGGGGTGCAGAGCGCTCCATCGCATCAATCCAGGCAAACGATGGCTTCGATCTCGACCAGCATGCGCGGATCGACCAACCTTCTCACTTCGACCAGCGTCGCGGCAGGGCGGCCGCTGAAATAGGGAAACCGGATATCGCGGGTGTCGCGGTTAAAGCGGTCGATGTCGGTCGTGAAGATGGTGAACTTGACTACCTTGTCGAACGAGGTCGCGGCGTGCTCGAGAATGTCGGCCAGATTGGCAAAGCATTGCGCGACCTGCGCACGCATATCGCCCTCGCCGACCACCTCGCCCTCGGCGTCGCGCGCGGTAATTCCGGCGGTGTGCAGCAGACGCCCGGACGACGTCACGCCCAGCGAAAATGGAACGGTGATTTCAAGAGGTTTTCCCAAGATCAGGGCTGTCCTGGCCATGCAATCTCCCAACATCCATTTCGAACATGGATGCAAGGTTAGTCCAGGTCTGCAAAAGTCTCTGTTAACTAGTAAGCATTCGCGCTCCGAAAAGTTGTTTCGGACGCTCGATGGCGACGGTTATCCGCGGAATTTCTTCTTTTTCTTCTTTCCGAATGCAGCCTTGGCCAACACTTCCCCTTCCCGCCGCGGCTTTCCCGCCTCAGTCGGCTTATCCCGACGCCGGCCCCTGCTGGCAAAACTCGTCTGGTCAGCGGGATCTGGTTTGTCGGATCGCCGGTCATATCCATGGGTCGTTTCGCGATCAGGCTTGCCGCGGTGAACTTTGCCATGCGGTTTCGAGGGCCGCGCCTCTTCGCGCGACGGGGCATTCGTCATCGCCTCGATGCGAATGCTGTCTTCCTTGTCAGGCCGACGGATTCTTGCAGCGAAGCGGCTGGCGACGCGCGCGGAAATCTCGAATTCGGTCGCGGTATCGAGAATGCGGATGGTGCCGATATCTTCCTTCTTGATGCTGCCGCGGCGGCACAGCATCGGCAGCAGCCAACGCGCTTCAGCGTTCTTCTTGCGTCCGATCGCAGCGGTGAACCACACACTGTCTTCCGCCATGCGATGGCGTGGCGAGGATTTCGCGGGCTTCGATCCACGACCGGTCTCGCGTTCAGCCCTCTCGCGGGTGCGCTCGGCACGAGACTTGACGCGATCTTCGCCGGGATCGACGATGTCCTCGGGCGAAGGCAGTCGCGCGCGGTAGAGCCGCGCCAGCGCGGCGGCAATCTCTTCCGCCGACCGTTCGGCAAGCAGCGCCTGCGCGAGCGCCAGATCTTCGGGCGTCGTTTCGGCCGCGAGCAGGTCGTCCTTCAGCAGCCGCTCCTGATCGAGCTTGCGGATTTCATCGGGTTGCGGCGCCAGACCCCAGACCGCATCGATGCCGGCTAGCTTGAGCAGCATATCCGCGCGACGCCGCCGCGCCGGCGGCACCAGCAATATACTGACGCCCTTGCGGCCGGCACGCCCGGTGCGGCCGGATCGATGCTGCATGACTTCCGGATCGTTCGGCAGGTCGGCGTGAATGACGAGATCGAGGTTCGGCAGATCGATGCCGCGCGCGGCAACGTCGGTCGCAACGCAAACGCGGGCGCGGCCGTCGCGCAAGGCCTGCAGCGCCAGCGTTCGCTCGTTCTGCGTCAACTCGCCCGACAGCGCCACCACCGAGAAGCCGCGCTCCAGCAGCGTCGCCTGCAGATGCCGCACGGCCTCGCGCGTGTTGCAGAACACCAGCGTGCCCGGCGATTCGAAGTAGCGGAGGATGTTGACCACAGCGTGTTCAACATCGCCGGCCGCGATCCGGATGGCGCGATATTCGATATCGGCATGCCCGCCCTCATCACCCGCGACTTCGACGCGGAACGCGTCCTGCTGATATTCCTTCGCCAGCGCGACGATGCCCGGCGGCAAGGTCGCCGAGAACAACAGCGTGCGGCGATCGTCCGGCGTGGCCTGCAGGATCGATTCCATATCCTCGCGAAAACCGAGATCGAGCATCTCGTCGGCCTCGTCGAGCACGATCGCCTTCAACTCCGAGACATCAAGCCGGCCGCGCCGCAGATGATCGCAGAGTCGCCCCGGCGTGCCGACCACGATGTGCGCGCCTGCGGCAAGCTCCCGCTGCTCGCGGCGCGGGTCCATGCCGCCGACGCAGGAGACCACGCGGGCATCCGCATGCTGATAAAGCCAGCCGAGTTCGCGGTGGACCTGAAGCGCAAGCTCGCGCGTCGGCGCGACGATCAGCGCCAGCGGCGCGGCAGCCCGCTCGAATCGTTCGGCGCCATCCAGCAGGTTCGTTCCAATCGCCAGGCCATAGGCGACCGTTTTGCCGGAGCCGGTTTGCGCGGAAACCAGCAGGTCACGGCCATCAGCGTCGTCGGCCAGCACTGCGGTCTGCACTGGCGTCAGCCGATCGTAGTTGCGTTCCGCCAAGGCTCGGGCGAGCGGCGCACTTGTGGGCAAGAATGTCACGAGATGTCAGACCTTGATTGGCGTTATCGGCCGGGAATATGAAAAAAGCGCTTCGAACCGAAATGACTCAAAAGCCGCGCATTGACGACGCGCAGCCGCACGGCCTGACGGATTTGAATGAGGTGAGGATGCTTTAGGCGAAATCCAGCCAGGACGCCATCCATTCTTTGCAGATCAGCCGATCAATTCTGCGACGGTTAACCTTCGACGCTGCCGGCTGGGAATTCCGGCACGATCCGCTACACTACGACTTACAGGGGTTTCAGCCGTGGTTTCCACTTAACCATTCGAAGAGGCCATGCACCGTGACCGCGTTCAAGGCCATCCGGGCCCGCGCTGAGAAGCGCAAGGGCGGGCCGAAGGCACTCGCCAAGCTGCTGCCGGCAAAGCCGGACCCGAAGGCGCTCGCCAAGCTCGGCGACGACCGGATTCTTTCCGAAATGACCAGGCGGGTGTTCTGCGCGGGGTTTGCGTGGAGCGTGATCGAGAGCAAATGGCCGGGCTTCGAAAAAGCGTTTCTCGGCTTCACGCCGGGGCCGCTGACGCTGCAGCCGGATGATTTCTGGGACGGCCTGATGAAGGATACGCGCATTGTCCGCAACGGCGCCAAGATCATGTCAGTGCGCGCCAATGCCGCTTTCGTCCGGGACATTGCGAAGGAACACGGCAGTTTCGGCAAGTTCCTGGCGAACTGGCCGTCATCGGACGAGGCCGGATTGCTGGAATTGCTGGCCAAGCGCGGCAGCCGGCTCGGCGGCAATACCGGGCAGATGATGCTGCGCTTTCTCGGCTGGGACGGGTTCGTCACGTCAAGGGATGTCGTCATGTGCCTGCGCGATGCCGGACTCGACATTGCGGAAACGGTCACTTCCAAGCGCGACCTCGCCAAGGTCCAGGCGCAGTTCAATGCATGGGCCGAGGAGAGCGGCCTTCCTTACGTGCAGATCTCGCGGATTTGCGCTATGTCGATCGGCGAGAATTACGCGGCCGAGAAGCTTGCGAGTATGGTCGGCGCGGACGATTAGTCATCGATCGCCGTCAAATGACGAAGAATCCATGCGTGCCGTCGCGGCGGAGCTGTTCGACGAGGCCGTATTCCCAGTCGAGATAGGCCTGCATCGCGCTTTCCTTGACATCGGTGCCCTCGTAGGGACGGCGATAGCGGTGTGACGGGTCGGGCTTCGGGATCACATGCGGCGGTCCGACTTCTATCGCACCGTCATGGCCGCCTTCGAGCACGTAAGCCTCCCATCCCATCTGCGCGAGCCAGGACGCGGTCATATCGGCGCGGACGCTTCTATCATCAGTCAGCATGATGCGGGCGCCGCGCACCGGGGCTGCCATGTCGATCTCCTGCACCAACTGGCCCCCAGCGTAATGCCGAAAGCCCGCGAGATGGCCGGCCGTGTATTCCTCTTCCGAGCGCACGTCGAAGCGGTACAACGTGCGATCGGATTGAGCCTGCAGCGCCGTCATTTCGGCAGGGCCGATATGGCGCACGCCGGCGCGATAGGCGACGTCGCGTGCATTGACTTCGCCGCCTGCGATGGCGCCGATCTCGCCGCGTCGGTCACTACCGTGTTCGAGACTTTGCTTGGCCAGCGTCCAGCCGATCGTTCCGTTGCGCAGCGCCCGCACCTTGTTGGGGACGCCAGCATTGATCAGCGACTGGGTGCCGATGATCGAGCGGGTACGGCCGGCGCAATTGACGATGATCGTGGTCTCGGGATCCGGCGCGGCGCGGCCGGCGCGCAGCACCAGTTCCGCGCCAGGCACACTGATCGAGCCCGGAATGTTCATGGTCGCGTATTCGTCGAAGCGGCGGACGTCGAGGATTTGGATATTGGCGCCGCTCGCAATCAGGGCGCCGACTTCCTCCGCGGCAAGCGAAGGGGTGTGGCGGCGCGACTCGACCAGTTCGCCAAAGGCCTTGGCGTAGGAATTGACGTCCTCGAACACCTCATAGCCCGCCGATTTCCAGCCCTGCAGCCCGCTATCGAGCTGTCGGACATTGCAGTAGCTCAAGGCCTTCAGATGATCCGCGGCCTGCGGCACGAGGCCCTCGCCGGCATCGTAGAGCACAATCGGCACGTCCTTGCGCGGCAGCCGCGTCTCCGCTTCGAGCGCGATCCGGTCGGCCGCCATGTTGGCGGCAAACAGAGGATGGCCGGTGGCGAAGACGGCCTCGTGCCTTACATCGAGCAGCGCGATTTCCTCGCGCAACAGCAGCGCGGTGCGGACTTGCGAGGCGGTGATGGATGGTACGGTCATGGACGGAGATTCCGAAAACGGCATATGATTGCTTGCATAATGGGCACCCTGGGCACCCGATGGATCTCAAACAATTGCGAACGTTCCGGGCCGTAGCCGAACTCGGAAGCCTGAGCAAGGCCGCGGACCGGCTGCGCGCCGCGCAGCCGGCGCTCAGCCGGCACATCAAGCTGCTCGAGCATGAGCTTCGCGTCGAGCTGTTCGTCCGCAACGGGCGCGGCATGCTCTTGACCAGCGCGGGCCGGATGCTGCTCGACCGCACCACCGGCCTGATCCGCCAGATCGAGCAGGTCAGCGACGACCTCAAATCGGCTAACGGCAATCCGTCGGGCCGCGTCATCCTCGGGCTGGTGCCGACAGTCAGCGCCGTCCTGTCCGGACGATTTGCCCGCCGCGTCCTCAACGAATTTCCGGACGTCTCGCTGCGCATCGTGGAAAGCTATGGCGGGCATCTGGTCGAGTGGCTGCACCGCGGTGAGATGGATCTCGCAATCATCTATGGTCCAGCGGTCGATCTCCATCTTCAGGTGCAGTCGATCGGCCGCGAGGATATCGTGGCCGTCGGGCCGCCGGGATCCGGCTTGAATAAGCGCAAACAGGTCGATCTGAAGTGGCTGGTGAAGCAGAAGCTGATCCTGCCCAGCATCTCTCATGGCCTGCGGGCGCTGCTGGAAAAGGCGCTGGCGCGCGAAAAACTGAAGCTAGAGGCCATGATCGAGGTCGATTCCTACCGCGCGCAGATCAGCCTGATGGAGGAGGGGCTCGGCTATACGCTGCTGCCGCCCTCGGCGATCCGCACTGAAGTGGCGGCGAAACGCCTGGAGATGGCCGTGGTCAGTCCCGCCGTGTCGCGCGAACTGATCCTGGCTTCGCCGATCGCCCACCCACCGTCGATCGCGACGACGACAATCGCGACGCTGATCGTGTCCGAGATTCAACAGCTTTCCCGGGAAGGGCGCTGGAAGATCAACATGACGGCGTAGTGCGCCTCAGTTGAAGAGCGCCTCGTCTCCCAGCACCGATTGCCGGAATCGCGTCGTCAGGATAACGCCATCCGCCGGCGGCATCACGAACACCAGCGCCTCGGGATTGATCTTGACCTGTGCGAAGGTCGTTCCGCGCCCCTCATGCGCGAGGTCGCGGAGTTCGGCGACTTCCGTCATCGTCCGGACGATGCGCGAGGTGCGGATGCCGCAGGCCGTGGCGATGCCGGCGAGGTCGACGCCGGAGGCGGTGGGGGTCTTTTGCATGCCGGTCTCGCCGAAACGCTCGTTGTCAAGGACGGCGATCGTAAGATTCTTCGGCGCTTCCACGCCGATCGTGGCGAGCGAGCCGACATTCATCAGCATCTCGCCGTCGCCGGTAATGACGAGCACCTTGCGCTTCGGTTGCGCCAGCGCCAGCCCAAGCCCGATCATCGAGGCGCCGCCCATCGCGCCCCAGAGCGGAAAATTGTTGGGATGGTCGCCGGCGGCAGAGACGTCCCAGTTCGGCGCGCCGAGCCCGGCGATGACGAGGAGATCGGCGCGGTCACGCAACAATTCGTTGACGACGTCGCGGCGATGCAGAAGCGCGTTCGGATTGCTCATTTGCGGGCAAGCTCCTTGAAGTTCTTGGCGCCGAGCACGCGCTGGCCGATCAGGACCGCGACCGGCTTCCAGGTATTGAACGCGAGGTTCGCCGCGCCCTGCACGGTGGAGGCGACGAGGTGCGGCTCATCGACCTTGTTCACGATCACGCCTATGGCCTCCAATGAGGGACGCGTGCCCTGCCCCATCGGGATCTGCCACGGATTGAACTCGCCCCAATCGCCGCGCATGGTGACGATCATCAATAGCGGCATGTGGCAGATGACGGGTAGCGACAGCATGTTGATGCAGTTGCCGACGCCGCTCGATTGCAACAGCAGCACGCCGCGCTCGCCGCCAAGCCACGCGCCCGCCAGCATCGCCACGCCCTCTTCCTCCGTCGTGAGTGTCACGACGCGGGTTTCCGGGTCAGCCTCGAAGGAACGGATCAGGCGGCTATGGCCGGCGTCCGGCACCATCGCGACCTGGCGAATACCGGCGTCTTTGAGCACGCGGTAGATCTCGTCCGGCCACGTCGGGAGCCGCTCCGGCGCCTCGGCGCGTGATTTTGCTGCTTCCGCCATCGGGCTCAATTTCCTCTGTAATTCCCGGGTTGATTGGCGTGCAGAATAGATCGCGGCGAGGGTTCGAGGAATTTGAATGTGGACATGGCTTCTATCGCAAAATTGAAAGGCTCGGTGGAGCAGTCGAAATATTTCGGGAACCTGCGCTCGCTTGCAGCATCCAACCCCAATACCCTGCTATTGGTGGACATCATGCGTCAGGCCCCCATACCGAATATCGCCCCCCTCGATACCGGCGACGCCGAGTTGGTGCGCCGTGTGCTGGCCCGCGACGAGGCGGCGGTACGCGCCATCATGCAAGCGAATAATCGCAGGCTGTATCGGCTCGCCCGCGGCATTCTGCGCAACGACGGCGAGGCCGAGGACGTCGTGCAGGAGGCCTATGTCCGTGCCTTTACCCATCTGGAAAGCTTTCGCGGTGATTCCAGCCTGTCGACCTGGTTGTCGCGGATCACCATGAATGAGGCGCTCGGCCGCCTTCGGCGCCAGCGTCCTGCCGTCGAACTGGACTCATTGCCGCAGGGCGCGCTGGAGGCCCAGATCATCCAGTTTCCTCTTGCCGCCGACGATCCGGAAAAATCCATGGCCCAGCGTGAAATTCAGCATGTCGTCGAACACGCCATCGATGAATTGCCGGAAGCATTCCGTCTCGTCTTCATCACCCGCGTGCTCGAGGGGATGAACGTGGAAGAGACCGCCGAAATTCTTGGGCTGAAGCCGGAGACAGTAAAAACCCGGCTGCACCGCGCCCGCACCATGCTGCGCGATATCGTCGAGAAGAAGATCGGCCCCGTAGTGATGGAGGCATTCCCCTTCGCCGGCCGGCGCTGCGAGCGGCTGACGGATGCCGTGCTGAAGCGGCTGGGATATTAGCGCAACTGACAGCGGTGGCTTGATCCTTCGAGACGCGCGCAAGGCCGCTCCTCAGGTGAGGTCTTCTATCTCCCTCGCCGAGCAATCCCTTTGACCCCCATGGTGAGGAGCGCGGCGAAGCTGCGCGACCCGAATCATGCAGGCCCGAATGCCGCCACGCGCTATCGTTTTTCGGGAACCTCTGCCCACCTCCTCCATCCAACTCCCGTGCAACCAACACGCGCCGGCCGTTCGCGCCGGGCGCCACAGGAGTGTCAAACCATGTTCATTCGATTGAGCGCGGCCATCGCCGCATTGAGCCTTCTTGGCAGCGCCGCGCTGGCGCAAGGCGCCAAGCCGACCGATCCGCAGATCGCGCATATCGCCTACACCGCGGGCGTGATCGATATCAATGCCGCCAAACAGGCGATCTCGAAAGCCGGCAACAAGGACGTCAAGGCATTCGCGGAAGATATGGTGCGGGACCATGAGGCCGTGAACAAGCAGGCGCTCGACCTGGTCAAGAAGCTGAAGGTGACGCCGGAAGACAACGACACCAGCAAGGCGCTGTCGAAGCAGGCCACTGACAAGCTCGCCGAACTGAACAAGCTGAAGGGCGCCGACTACGACAAGGCCTACGTCGCCAACGAGATCGCCTACCACAAGACCGTCAACAGCGCGCTGGAGACGCAATTGATCCCATCAGCCAGCAATGCCGAGTTGAAGAGCCTGCTGCAGACCGGCCTGAAGATTTTTCAGGGCCACCAGCAGCACGCCGAGCAAATCGCCGCCAAGCTGAAATAGGGAGCCCGCCATGCGTCCGGGACACTGTCTGCCTTTCATCGCCGCCCTGCTCCTTGGCGCGGCGGTCGTCCCGGCGCATGCGGCGACGATTCAAATCACGATCGATAATCTGGTGTTCGTGCCGGCCGAAATATCCGCCCAGGTCGGCGACACCATCGAATGGATTAACAAGGACGTGTTCGCGCACACCGCGACCGCACGCAACGGCGATTTCGATGTGACTACGCCGCCGAAGAAGACGGTGACGTCCGTGCTGAAGAAGGCCGGCAGCGTTGAATATTACTGCCGGTACCATCCGAACATGAAGGCGGTGCTGACGATCGCGCCGTAAATTGGTGTGGTCCGCGTTTGCCGCAAGGCGGGCAACGCGGCTCAGGCCGCGCGCACCGAGCTGAGAAACTTGCCGACCTCGCGCTTCAGCCGGTAGCTTTCGCCGGACAGCGATTTTGCGGCCGTGAGCACCTGGGCGGAGGCGGAGCCGGTCTCGCTGGCGCCGCGCTGCACATCGACGATGTTGGAGGAGACCTGCTGCGTGCCGTTCGCGGCCTGCTGCACATTGCGCGAAATTTCCTGCGTCGCCGCGCCTTGCTCCTCGACGGCGGCCGCGATGGTGGCGGCAATCTCCGACATCCGTCCGATGGTATCGCCGATCTCCTTGATGGCGCCGACCGATTCCTGCGTCGCCGCCTGGATGCCCGATATCTGCTGGCTGATCTCGTCGGTCGCTTTCGCCGTCTGTTCGGCCAACGCCTTCACTTCGGAGGCGACCACCGCAAAACCGCGCCCCGCCTCGCCCGCGCGCGCCGCTTCGATGGTGGCATTCAGCGCCAGCAGATTGGTCTGGCCGGCGATGGTATTGATCAGCTCCACCACATCGCCGATGCGGGCGGCAGCCTTGGCGAGCTCGGCGACGCGGCCATTGGTCTTCTGCGCCTGCTCCACCGCCTGGCTGGCGATGCGTGCCGAGCCCTGGACCTGACGGCTGATCTCGTTGACGGACGATGCCATCTCTTCGGTGGCGGACGCCACCGATTGCACATTGGTGGAGGCTTCTTCGGACGCCGCCGCAACCATAGTGGTCAGTTCTTCGGAACGCTCAGCGGTCGCCGTCAGCGTGCCGGCGGAGGCTTCCAGTTCGGTCGAGGCCGACGCTACAATCTCGACAATCTCGCCGATCATCGCTTCGAACTCGCTGGTGATCCGGTCGACGCGCTGGCTGCGCTGGATTTTCGCGTCGGCTTCCACTGCGGCGGCCTCGTCGGCGCGCTGCTTGGCGATAAGGGCGTCCTTGAAGACCTGCAGCGAGCCCGCCATGGCGCCGATTTCATCGGCACGCTCGATGGTCGGAATTGTGACGTCATGCCGGCCGGCGGCGAGTTCGCCGACCACGCCGGTCAGGTTTGCCAGCGGTGTGATCACGCGCCGGCGCAGCATTACGGTGACGCCGGCAAGCACGCAAAGCAACGCCACGACGGCAAGGCCCGCCAGCGCCAGCATCGTCAGCGCACCATCGCGCGCAGCACTTGCGCGCTCGGCGGCTTCCGCGAGCGCCGCATCGCGCACCGCGAAGAAGGCCTGCACCGCCGGCACGATCGCGCTGGCGAGTTGATCGGAGTTGATCGCGTATTTGCCGTCGGCGCGCCCGGCCGCCATCTCCTTTTCAAGCCATGGCGCGGCCTTGCCGAAATAGCCCTCGACCGCATCGTTCATCGCTGTCGCAAGACGCAGCGGACTGCCGATCTGATCGACGCCGGCCTCGATCCGCTCGCGGTCGAGATCGACGCGGCCCTGGGCGCGGTCGGTGATGGAGATTTCAGCCGCCGTCAACGGCCGGCGCGTGCTGATCGCAAGCGACATCGTGGCGGCCCGCCCGCCGGCCGAGATCCGCAAATCCTGGGCGGTACGGGCAATGTTCAACAGCGCCGTCAGCGATGCATCGGCCATCGCCACTTGGTTTTCCAGCCGGTTCAACAGCGGCTCGAGAACCCCGACCACCGCGGCAATGCCCGGCAGAAAACCCTTGATCGCCGCCGGATCGCGCCCGCTCATCGGCAAGCTCAACGCACGATCGCTCGCCGCGCGAACCTCGGCAAGCTTGGCCGCCGCCTGACTTAGGCCCTGGACGATCGCCGCGCCATCGCTGAGCGCGCCGACGACCATCCGCGCCTTGGCGAACGCTGCATCGGCGGCCAGCACCGCTTTTGCCGCTCTCTCCATCTGCGCGGGCGTCGCGGCCGTTTCTTGGAACAATGGACCAACATAAGGCGCCCGATAGCCGGCGACCTGCTGGCCAACCGCCAGCACGGCGCCATAGGCCTCCACGGTCTTGATCGCCTCGCTCTTGCTGGCAAAGGTGCGGTATTGCGGGACCAGAACCCCGGCGCCAAGGACAACCGCGAGGACCGTCACCGAAAGCATCGAGAGTGCAAAAAGCCGACCGATCCGCATTTTTTGTTTCCGCTCTGCCAGGAGAAGCGGGCAACGTAACCAGGGCGAACTAAGGCCGGCTTAAATCGAGGCTGGTAGTACTACGGGGCTGGCGTCTCAAATTTCGCGGTGCGGATGGCGATCAGCATGCATCTCCTTGACTGAGCAATAGAACGGGCCAGCGGGACGTCAGGACTGCCGCAGGATCATCGCGAGCCGCACTGCTACCGCCGCCTGCCATACCGGATAGAGGAACGAGACCTGATCGAGCCCAAGCGCATCGTCGAGCGCCAGCAGCGTGCCGGCCAGCGCACCCGTGATCAGCATCGGCCACCACGCCGTAACCTTGCGCGGCCCCGCCGGCAACAGCGCAATACCGAACGCCATCAAGGCCGTGCCGACCAGACCACCGGTCAGGCCGGCGAGAAGATACCGCATTACCCGCGGCGCATCTCCGGTATTCCCCTCGACGAGGATCGCGGCATGCACGGCGCAGACGAAGGCGACCATGGTGACGACGGCGGCGACCAGCGCCGCCCACCAGCGATTGCGGCTGAAGCGGCCAACCAAAATGAACACGAGCACAGCGAAGGGTACCGCGACCAGCGAAATACGAAACTGCCCGCTTGGGCCGGCGATCCTGTCGATCAGCAGCGACGACAACGGCGTGAGGATGCCGGTTATGACGCCGCCCGCGGCGATCATCAGCAGGTCGTTGCGGGAGGTGTCCGTGGAAGTGATCGCCTGGGTCAACGCTCACCTCGCTTCAGCAATTTGGAGCGGGCGAAGGGAATCGAACCCTCGTATGCAGCTTGGGAAGCTGCCGTTCTACCATTGAACTACGCCCGCGGGTCGTACCCCATGATTAGCCGACCCGGCGCGATCCGCCAAGCTGTTCCGTTCGCCGTCCCGCCTCACTGTTAACTTTCCCAAAATTCCAGATGCGATTCATCCGGCCGGTGCTATGATTCGCGTTTGGGGCTGGGTGGCGTATGACGGGGCGTGGCTACACCATTTTTGATACGGGGATCGGGCGCTGCGGGATCGCATGGAGCGCAGCGGGAATTATCGGCGTGCAGCTCCCCGAAGTCCGCGAGATCGACACGCGGCGGCGGCTCTATCAGCTCTATCCTGATGCCCGCGAGCTTCGCCCTCCGCCGAACGTCCAAATCGCGATCGAGGGCATCATCGCGCTGTTGCGCGGGGCGCCGTGCGATTTTGCCGACGTCGCGCTGGATATGACCGGCATTCCCGTCTTCAACCAGCGCGTCTATGCCTATGCGCGTGCGATCCCACGCGGCGAGACGCGGACCTATGCGGAAGTAGCGGCCCACCTTCGCGCTTCAGGCGCGATCTATTCGGTGGCGCAGGCGATCGGCAGCAATCCCTTCATGATCATCGTGCCGTGCCATCGCGTGCTCGAAGCCGGCAATTATGCCGATAAGATCTCGCCGCATGGCGGGGCTATTTCAAAACGCCGGCTGCTCTCGATCGAGGGCGCCAGCCAGACCTCCGGCAAGACGCTGTTCGACGTGCTGCTGCCGGTTGTACCGCCGCGCCCGCATCCTTAAGTAGGCGGAATGATCGCGACTACGCTTCTTGAACGCAAATCCATATCCGTCTTCGACTTTCGCTGCACCGCGGGACCGGGTGACAAGCCGTTCGCGGAGCAGCACGGCGGTCACTCGATTTCCTATGTGCGCAAAGGCAGTTTCGGCCTGCGCAGCCGTGGCAAGTGCAGCGAACTGGTGGTGGGATCGGTGCTGATCGGTCATCCCGGCGACGAATATACCTGTACCCACGAGCACGTCTGCGGCGACGAATGCCTGTCGTTCTTCTTTGCTCCCGAGTTGGTGGAAACCATTGGCGACAGCCGGGCGCCGTGGCAGATCGGCTCCGCGCCGCCGCTGCCGGAACTCGTCGTGCTCAGCGAACTCGCACAGACGGCAGCAGATGGCAGCAGCGATATCGGTCTCGACGAGATCGGTCAGGTGCTGGCGAGCCGATTTGTCGAACTGGTGTCCGGTAAGCCGCGCAAATCCGGTCCTGATGCGGCGCGCGATCGCCGCCGGGCGGTGGAAACCGCGCTGTGGATCGACGCCAACTCGCACCATCAGATCAATCTGGAGGACGCCGCCGCGCAAGCCGGGATCAGCCCGTTCCACTTCCTGCGGCTGTTCTCGCAAGCGCTCGGCGTCACCCCGCACCAATATCTGGTGCGCTCGCGGCTGCGCCATGCCGCGCGGCGCCTGGCCGACGACGACAGCCCGATTACCGATATCGCCTATGACGTCGGCTTCGCCGACCTCTCCAATTTCGTCCGCACGTTTGGCCGCGCCGCCGGCGTCTCGCCGCTCAAGTTCCGGCAAGCCTCGCGGGGCATGCGCAAGATTTTCCAAGAACGGCTGGCCCCCCAATAGTTAGGCTTTCTCCAGGCCGCGTTTGCGCGCTTCCAATGGAGAATATCATGTACGACCACATCGGATTACGTGTCGGCGACCTCGACGCCAGCGTGCGCTTCTATACGGCAGCGCTCGCCCCCTTAGGCTTCGTGCTCTGCTCGCGCGACGATTCCGGCGCTGGCTTTGGCCCGAAGGGCGCGCCCGCGCTCTGGCTGCATCTGCACAAGGGACCGGCCGCCACCGGCGCGCATGTCGCGTTCCGCGCCAAGGATCATGTGGCGATCCAGAAATTCCACACCGAAGGGTTGAAGGCCGGCGGCCGCGACAATGGTGGCGCCGGGCTGCGGGCGGACTATAGCCCGACCTATTATGCGGCGTTTTTGATCGACCCCGACGGCAACAATGTCGAGGCGGTTTGCACGTAGCATTGCTCTCTCCACGTCATTGCGAGGAGCGCAAGCGACGAAGCAATCCATGCCACAGGCAGGCGGAGAGATGGATTGCATCGTGGAGCCTGTCATCGGGCGCGCATTCGCGCGACCCGTTGGCTCGCAATGACGGCTGAACGTCAATCGCCTTTCAAAAGGACTAATCACCATGGCTTCCATCCACAAAGAAATCCTCATCGATGCCAACCCTGCCGATGTCTGGGACGCACTGCGCGATTTCGGCGCGCTGCATACCCGGCTGGTGCCCGGCTTCGTCACCGATACCAAGCTCGACGGCGACGCGCGCATCGTGACCTTCTCGAACGGCACGGTGGCGCGCGAAATCCTGGTCGATTGCGACGACAGCAAACGGCGGCTGGTCTATGCCATCGTCAGCGAACGTATCAAGCAGCACAGCGCCTCGGCACAGGTCTTCGCCGAAAGCGACGGGCGCACCCGCTTCGTGTGGATCGCCGACGTGCTGCCGAACGAGATCGCGCCCTATATGGACGGGCAAATGGACCTGGGCCTCCTCGCGATGCAGAAGGCGTTAGGTCGCAATGCGGCTCAACGGGCCCTATAGCAACGTGATCCTTATAGATTGGCTCCCTGCCCGCTCTTACCCACGCTCCATGCGTCCGAACGGCGCCGCGCCCGCGGCCGCCGGCGCATGAGGAGCAGGGCCATGACGGGAGCTGACAAGGTGGTGTGCCAGGCGGCCACGCTGCTGTTGCTGTTCACCCTGACGTCGACGCCGGCAAAGGCGCAATTTGCCGGCTTCGGCGGCGGCGGCGAGCTGATGAGCATGGTCCCGCAACTGACGCGCATTGCCAATGTCCGCGGTGGTCGTCACGGCCGGCGGCGAGGACGGCGGTAGCCGCCACCGTGATTGCGAGGAGCGCGAGCGACGAAGCAATCCATATCTCCGCGAGTGGAAAGATGGATTGCTTTGCTTCGCTCGCAATGACGATCGTTACAATAGCGCCGGCTTGACCGCAGGCGCAGGCTGCGGCTTCGGCCCCCAGCGCGTCAGGATCACGCTGGCGCACGACAACACGCCGAGCAGCACCATGGAGGCAGCGGCGAGCATGAAGAAGTTCTGCGCGGTGGCGTCGTGCGTCGACAGCCACCAGCCACCGGCGCCGATGAACAACAGCCGCGCGGTCTGCGCCATGACTGGGCCGATCACCTTGGCCGCGCCCTGCGACGAAAAATACATCGCCGTGGCAAGGCCGAGGAAGGCGTACATCGGCGCCGCCGTCGACAGATATTGACGGCTGGCAGCGCGCACGCTCGTATCATCGGTGAAGAGGTTGACCCAGATGTCGGGGAAGATTGCGATGAAGGTTGCGAACGTGCCGACCGAGGCAAATGCGACGAGTCCCGACGTCCAGGCAATCTTGCGGGCCCGCGCGATGCGCTGCGCGCCGACGGCCATGCCGACCATCGGCACCGAGGCGATGCCGACCGCAAAAGAGATCGACGTCAGCATGAATTCGAGCCGCGCACCGATGCCGTAGCCGGCGAGGACTTCGGTGCCGAAGCTCGCCAGCATGTGGGTGAAGATGCTGATCGTCAGCACCGACTGAAGCGGCGAAAAGCAGGCGATGGCGCCAACTTTCAAGATGTCGATGAACATCGCCCACCGAATACGAAGGCCCCTAATCTTGGGAACGATGCGCGCGCGGCCCGAGAACAGGTACCATGTCATCACGGAGATGCTGATCAGGTAGGCGATCAGCGAGCCGGCCGCGACGCCGCGCATGCCGAGTTGCGGGATCGGGCCAAAGCCCAAGCCCAGTGTGCCGCCGAGAATGATCTGGCAAATGGCCGACGAGAGCATCATAAGCGACGGCAGCTTCATGTTGCCGGTGCCGCGCAAAATGCCGGACATCGTATTCATCAGCCACGGCACGACGGCGCCGCCGAAAAAGATTTGCGTGTAGGCGATCGCCTGGGTCAGCACGTTGCCGCGGCCGCCGAGCAGTTCGAGCAGTTTGGGGCCGAAGATCAGCATGCCCAGCATGAAGGTCAGCCCGAAGCAGAACCCGATCAGCAGCGCATGCGCGGCCAACGTCGAGGCGCGGTCGAGGTCGCCGGCGCCGAGCGCACGCGCGATGGCGGAGGCCACGCCGCCACCCATCGCCCCGCCCGACATGGTCATGGTCAGGATCACGGTGGGAAACACCAGCGCCATCGCGGCCAGCGACTCCACGCCGAGCCGGCCGATATAGGAGGTCTCGGCGATGACCACGCAGGTGCCCGCGGTGAGCGCGATGGCGTTTGGCCAAGCCAGCCACAGCAACGTGCGCAGGATCGGGCCGTCGAGCAGCGCGTTTTTCACCGGCGCCGCTGGTGGCGGAAGCGGACGCTCATCCTCGTCTACGGGAATTTCGGCAACGCCGAGATCGGACATTTATGCTCCCCGCGCGCGGGCTTGGATGCCCGCGGCGCGCTGCTTCGTAGCATGGCGGAAGCTGATTCCACGTGCACGGGGCGCAATGGGGGCCTGCGGGATTGCGGAGCGGGCCTTCGGTCAGCCGTTTCACAGGGAATTCACGCCGGAACACGAACGTTCGGGCCGGCACTGCATTGTAAGGGCGATATCCCGGAGAACCCTGCCATGCGCAAGACCCTCCTCCTGGCCATCTGCGTCAGCGCATTGGCGCTGCCGCTGGCCGCCTGTAACGACCCCAGGGACACCGCGACCGTGGCGCAGAGCTATGGTCCCTCACCCAACCTGCCGCCGCCGGAACATTCCTGGATCCCGACGGTGGATATCGCAACCGTCAAGCGATGGCCGAACGGCGCCACGCCGACCGCCGCAAACGGCATGACCGTCAGCGCCTTTGCCCTCGACCTTGACCATCCGCGCACCGTCTACACGCTGCCGAACGGCGACGTGCTGGTCGCCGAGAGCAACGCGCCGCCGAAGCCGGACGACGGCAAGGGCATCAAGGGCTTTATCTACAAGCAGGCACAGAATTGGGCCGGCGCGGGCGTGCCCAGCGCCAACCGCATCACGCTGCTGCGCGATGCCGACGGCGATGGTGTTGCCGAGCTGAGAAGCACCTTCATCAGCGGGCTGAATTCGCCGTTCGGCATGGTGCTGGTCGGGGAGGATTTCTACGTCGCCAATTCCGATGCGATCGTCAAATTCCCCTATCATGAGGGGGATACCAAGATCACCGCGCCCGGCGTGAAGCTGGCCGACCTGCCCGCCGGCACGCTCAATCACCACTGGACCAAGGACCTGACTGCAAGCCCGGACGGCACAAAGCTCTATGCGACCGTCGGCTCCAACAGCAACGTCGGGGAGAACGGCATGGATGCCGAAAAGGATCGCGCGGCGGTGCTGGAAGTCGATCGCGCCAGTGGCCAGTGGCGGGTGTTCGCTTCGGGCCTGCGCAATCCGAACGGCCCCTCATGGAATCCGCAGACCGGCGAGCTCTGGGTAGTGGTCAACGAGCGCGACGAGATCGGCAACGATCTGGTCCCTGATTACATGACGTCGGTGAAGGACGGCGCGTTCTACGGCTGGCCATACAGCTATTTCGGCGACCACGTCGACACCCGCGTCGAGCCGCGACGGCCCGACCTGGTGCAGAAAGCGATGGCACCGGACTATGCGCTCGGCGCGCATACGGCCTCGCTCGGGCTGACCTTCAACACCGGCGATCTGTTTCCGCCGGAAATGAAGAACGGCGCCTTCATCGGCCAGCACGGCTCATGGAATCGCAAGCCGCGGTCGGGCTATAAAGTGATCTTCGTGCCCTTCAAGGACGGCAAGCCAGCGGGCCCGCCGCAGGACGTGCTGACCGGCTTCCTGAACGACAAGGGCGAGGCGCAAGGCCGCCCGGTCGGCGTGCGGCTCGACAAGCAGGGCGCCCTCTTGGTTGCTGACGACGTCGGCAACACGATCTGGCGCGTGACGCCGGCGGCGAAATCCGCGTCGCGGTAGCGGACGCCCCTCTCGCTTGGACAGCGCGGCGACGCTTCCGTGCCGGCGGATAGTTCCGCCCGTTATCGGGAACGAGCGCGCCGGCTCCACGTTGACCCCTGCCGGTTCCCAAGTCAGGTGGGATCGCAGTGTGGACGGATTTGCCGTGTCACAGGTCAACGTGCCCCTCAGCAACTTGCGCGCGATCACCATCATTATCGTGGTCGCGTTTCACTCCGTACTGCCTTACCTCGCATCGCAACCGGCTTATCCATTTCCGTTCGACGCACCGCCCTATCGCTGGATTGCATTCCCGATCCTCGATAACGAGCGCTGGTTCGGATTCGACCTGTTTTGCGCATGGCAGGACGTCAGCCTGATGTCGCTGATGTTTTTGCTGGCGGGTTTGTTCACGCCGTCCAGCCTCGGCCGCAAGGGTCCCCGCACCTACACGTTGGAGCGTTCGTGGCGGATCGGCCTGCCGTTCGTTCTCGCGGTCGGCGTTCTCAGCCCGCTCGCCTACTTCGCGTCCTATCGGCTGACCGCAGCCGATCCCTCCTTCAGCGCCTTTTGGCAACATTGGCGCGCGCTTCCGATGTGGCCTGCCGGCCCGCAATGGTTCTTGTGGCAGATCTTTCTGCTGGGGGCGGTTGCGGCCGCACTGCACGCGTTCGCCCCGCATTGGCTCAAGACGTCAAGCGCGCTCGTCGCCCGCGTTGCGGATCGCCCGCTAATGTTCTTCGTTGGGCTCGCGGCGCTCTCTGCGCTGGCTTATGTGCCGCTGGCGATGGCCTTTACGCCGTGGGAATGGACCTTTCTCGGCCCATTTTCATTCCAGCTCAGCCGCCCGCTGCACTATATCGTCTATTTCTTCGCAGGATTTGCTATCGGTAGCCACAGGCCCGAGCACAGCTTGCTGGGTCCCGGCGGCCCGCTGGCGCGTCATTGGCTCGTCTGGCTTGCCGCGGCCGTGGTTAGCATGTCCGTATGGGGCGGGCTCACGTCGCTGACCCTGCCGGAGTGGCAGGCAGCCGCGCTGGTCTCTCGCCTGGCTTCGGCGCTCGCGTTTCCAGTTGCTTCCGCGGCTGCCACTCTGTGTCTGCTCGCGATCTGTCTTCGGCTGCTGCAATCGCGCGACCGCCTGCTCGATAGCCTATCCAGCAATGCCTACAGCATTTATCTGGTGCATTACATCGTGGTGGTGTGGCTGCAATACGCGCTGCTTGATGTCCACCTCAATGCGATCGGCAAGGCGATGATCGTTTTTGCCGCTGCGCTCACGTTCAGTCTGGCTGCAAGCGCCGGAATGCAGATCGCAATGAGAGCGCTCATTTCGCGTCATTCCGAGCCGCAAGACGAAAGAGCCATCGCCAATCAACCGCGATAAAACGAGTGCCGACATGTCGCTGGTACTGACACTTGCGTCCCGCAACCTGTTCCACGATCGGCTTCGCTTCGTCGCGACCATGGTCGGGATCGTCTTCTCGGTCGTCCTCGTCATGGTCCAGATGGGTCTGTTCCTCGGATTCGGCCGAATGGTCACGACCATGATCGACCATGCCTCGGCCGATCTGTGGATCCTGCCCAAGGGCGCCAAATGCTTCGAGGACCCTTCGCTCATCGATGTCAAGCTGCGTGACCGCGTTGCAACCATGGACGGCGTGAGTTCGGCGGTCCCGCTGGTGATCGGATTCTCGGACTGGCGCTTGGAAAGCGGTGAATTGACGCCGGTCTTCATTGTGGGAGCCGACCTGCGCGACGGCAGTCTGCAGCCTTTCAATGTGGTGGACGGCAACGTGCAGGCGTTGACGCAAGGAGCGAACGTTGCGGTCGACCGCTCCTATTTTGACAGGCTTGGCATCAGCGGCGTCGGCTCCACCGCGGAAATCCGCGGCCGCAAGGTGCGCGTGGTTGCGGTCACTGACGGAATCCGCTCGTTCGCCACAACGCCGTACGTGTTTGTCGACTTGAAGAATGCCCGCAATTACACCGGCACGCCGCGCGATCGCGCCAGCAGCGTTCTGGTCCGGCTGAAAAGCGATGCCGATCGAGAGAAGGCGCTCAGCGAAATTCGCGCGCAGGCCGGCGATGCAGAGGTTCTTACATCGGACGATTTCCGCAGCCGTAGCCGGTCGTTCTGGCTGTTTGGCACGGGGGCCGGAGCAGCGCTGTTTGCCGGCGCATTGCTCGGAGTGATCGTCGGCACCGTGATCGTCGCGCAGACGCTTTACTCCAGCACCAAGGATCATCTGAATGAATTCGCCACCCTGCGTGCGATGGGCTCCTCGAACGGCTATATCTACACCGTGATCATCTATCAGGCGCTTATCAACGCCGTGATCGGGTTCGCCATCGCCGCGGGAATCGGCTCCATCGTCGTCCAGATGACCGCCAAAAGCGCATTGCCGATCGTCGTCACGCCATGGCTGATGGCGGCGTTGTTCGCCCTCACCGTCGTGATGTGCGTCGCATCCGGAATCGGAGCGATTATCCGTGTCGTCCGTATCGATCCAGCCACGGTGTTCATGCGATGAATGATTACGTAGTCGAAGCCAACGCGGTCGAAAAGACGCTGGGTCGCGGCGCCGGCGAGGTGCACGCGCTGCGCGGCATCGATCTCTCGCTGCGCCCGGGCGAGTTGACATTGCTGATGGGCCCTTCGGGGAGCGGCAAGACCACGCTCTTGCTGGTCCTCGGATGCATGCTGACGCCGACTTCAGGCAGCGTTACCGTGTGCGGCACGTCGATATCCAACGCCGACAAGGAAGCGCTCGCCAAGATTCGGCGCGAGCATGTTGGTTTCGTATTCCAGTCCTATCACCTGTTCCCGACGCTGACCGCGACCCAGAACGTGCAATTGGCGTTGGACATTCGCGGCGAGCATGGCAAGCGCGCGGCGCAGAAGTCGCGAGAAGCCCTTGCAATGGTCGGGCTTGAGCAAAAGATGGACAGTTTGCCGGGCGGGCTCAGCGGCGGCGAACAGCAGAGGGTCGCGATCGCGCGCGCGCTCGTCGCAAACCCTTCCGTCGTTCTTGCCGACGAGCCGACCGGGGCACTAGATGGAAACAACGGTCAGAGCATCATGCGCATTCTCGCCGATACCGCGCATGGCCGCGAGCGCGCGGTGCTGGTCGTCACCCACGATCCCCGCGTGATCCCGTACGCCGATCGCATTATCGAAATTGAGGACGGTCTCATCGTGCAGGAGCGTCCCGGCGAGACCGACCGCCCGCGCATGCCCAAAGCCGTGCCGTTCAGGGCCTGAGTGCAAGGGCCGCCATGAGCCTGCGGGCCGAACTTTTGCGCATCGGTATTCGCATGTTGCTCAAGCGGCGCGGCGGAAGTCTCGACGTCGAGCAATGGCGGCGGAACATGCGCGCGATGGAGCGGTTCGTGCCGCACCCGCCCAGCCGGAGCGCAACAGTCGAGATCGAAGCCGGTCGGGTGAGATTTCACCGCGTCACCACGCCGGCATCGCGGCCCGAACGTAACGTGCTCTATCTCCACGGCGGCGCCTATGTTTCCGGCGCGCCGATCTATTACCGGCACTTCCTCTGGCGGATTGCCGACGCCTTGCAAGCCCGCGTCTGGGCGCTCGAATACCGCCTGGCTCCGGAACACGCATTTCCGGCAGCGCTAGAGGATGCCGTCGAGGGCTATCGTTGCCTGGCCCACCACGCTGCCGATATCCGTCAGTTGTTCGTGGTGGGAGATTCCGCAGGCGGCGGCCTGGCGCTGGGCCTGCTGTTGAGGCTCCGTGACGACGGCAAACCGCTTCCTGCCGCGGCCGTCGCCTTGTCGCCCTGGACCGATCTGGCCCTTACCGGCGCCTCGCTGAGGACGAATGCTGCAGCCGATCCGATGCTGAACGTCGAGGATCTCCCTGATCTGGCGAAGCTCTATCTCGCCGGAGCCGATCCGCGTACACCCCACGCTTCGCCGCTCTATGGCGATCCCGCCGGATTGCCGCCGGTGCTTATTCAAGTCGGCAGCGATGAAATTCTCCGAGACGACGCTGTCCGCATGGCGGAGAAGCTGCGGTCGCACAATCCGCGCAGCAGAATCGAGATCTGGCGCCGGATGCCGCACGCCTGGCAATTGTTTGTGCCGGTGCTGCCGGAGTCCCATCAGGCAATTGCGCAGATCGGAGCATTTGTCTCCGAGATGCAGCGCTGACACGAAGCGTGGCCTCGTTGGCGGTCACACTCGGAAATGCTTGGAGAGCTTCAACCCCTGCGCCTGATAGTTCGAGCCGATGCGCTGGCCGTACATGGCGTCGGGCCGCGCCAGCATTTTCTCGTAGACCAGACGCCCGACGATCTGGCCGTGCTCGAGGATGAACGGCACCTCGCGCGAGCGCACTTCGAGCACGGCGCGCGCGCCCTGCCCGCCGGCGCCGGCATAGCCGAAGCCGGGGTCGAAGAAGCCGGCGTAGTGCACGCGGAATTCGCCGACCAGGGGATCGAACGGCACCATTTCCGCGGCGTAATCCGGCGGGATCTGCACGGCCTCTTTCGACGCCAGAATATAGAATTCGCCGGGATCGAGGATGAGGCTACCGTCTGATCGAGCCGGGATCGGCTCCCAGAATTCGTCGACCGCGTAGCCACCGCGACGGTCGATATCGACGACTCCCGTGTGGCGCTTGGCGCGGTAACCAACGAAGCCCTTTGTGTTTTCACCGGAGAGATCGACTGACAGAGCGACGCCGTTGGCGAGGTCGGCGTCGTCGATATCGACCAGCCGCTCGGCGCCGTGCAGGGCGTCGAGTTCGTCGGCATCGAGGATGGCATCTCCGGCGCGGAAGCGCATCTGGCTGAGCCGCGAGCCCTCGCGGAGCAATACCGGAAACGTCTTCGGGCTGATCTCGGCATAGAGCGGGCCGTGATAGCCGGCGCCGATCATGTCGAAGCGGCGGGTGCCGTCAGCGATCACGCGGGTGAAGACGTCAAGCCGCCCGGTCGAACTTTTGGGGTTGGCGGCGGCGACGATCTCCGGCGGCAGCGCAAGGCTTTCCAGAAGCGGCACGATGTAGACGCAATTGGTCTCCAATACCGCACCGTCGGAGAGATTTATTTCGTGCAACTTCAGCTCGTCGATGCGCTCGGCGACGGTGGCGCCGGGACCAGGCAGGAAGCTCGCGCGTACCCGGTAGGCGATGTCGCCCAGGCGCAAATCGAGGCTCGCCGGCTGGATCTGGCTTTCGACAAACGGATAGGCCGGCAGGATGAGCCCCGCATCCGCCATCGCTGCGATCATGCGGTCGGGCAGAATTCCATTGGCGTCGGGCGGAAGCGTAAACGGCACGGCGCGATCCTCTGAGGTGGCCCCTTTCGGATGCCCAAATCTCATCCAAACCCCGTAAATATGAGCTTTTAGGGGTTATCCGATGGCCGCCTTGACTGAAAGGGCGCAAGCGAATATCAGCATGACTTATCCCGTGGTGATTTGAGCCGGCCGGCTTGCAGCCACGTTAAATAAATAGCTAAACAGGCCGGGGACACGTGTGATCCCGGCCTGTGGAAATTTTTCCAGGCCGGTTTTTTGTGACCATTTTCCTGTGGTCACGGCGGAGGTCACATGTCTGAAGTTGGTACTACCAAGCGCTATCGTCCCGAAACCAAGCTGGTCCATTCCGGCACCCTGCGCTCGCAGTTCGGCGAGACGTCCGAGGCGCTGTTTCTGACCCAGGGCTACGTGTACGACAGTGCGGAGCAGTGCGAGGCGCGTTTCAAGGGCGAGGATCCCGGCTTTATCTATTCGCGCTATTCCAATCCCACGATTGCGATGTTCGAGCGCCGCATGATCGAGCTCGAGGGCGCGGAAGCCGCTCGCTCCACCGCCACCGGCATGGCCGCGGTGACGACAGCGATCCTCGCGCCGCTCAGAGCCGGCGATCACGTGGTCGCCTCGAAAGCCCTGTTCGGCTCGTGCCTTTACGTCGTGCAGGACCTCCTGCCGCGCTACGGCATCGAAACAACGCTGGTCGACGGTCTTGATCTCGACCAATGGCAGCGCGCATTGCGGCCCAACACCAAGACTTTCTTTCTGGAGAGCCCGACCAATCCGACGCTCGATGTGCTCGATATTCCGGCGATTGCCGATATCGCGCACAAGGGCGGCGCCCGGCTGATCGTCGACAACGTCTTCGCCACGCCGATCTGGCAGAGCCCGCTGTCGCTCGGCGCAGACGTCGTGGTCTACTCCGCAACCAAACATATCGACGGTCAAGGACGCTGCCTCGGTGGCACTATTCTCTCGTCCGAAGCCTTCATCGCAGAGCATATTCACAATTTCATGCGCCAGACCGGGCCGTCGCTGTCGCCCTTCAACGCCTGGGTCCTGCTCAAGGGGCTGGAGACGCTTGGCGTGCGGGTACGCGCGCAGACCGACAACGCGGCGAAAATCGCCGAGGCGCTGGCGAGCCATCCGAAGATTTCGCGATTGATCTATCCGGGCCGCGCCGATCATCCGCAGGCGGCATTGGTGAAGAAGCAGATGCGCGCAGGCTCGACTTTGGTCGGCTTCGAGGTCAAGGGCGGCAAGGCGGCCGCATTCCGCGTCCTCAATGCGTTGCAGATCTCGCGCATCTCCAACAATCTTGGCGATGCCAAGAGTCTCGTCACCCATCCTGCGACGACCACGCATCAACGGCTGACGCCGGAGGCGCGCGCCGAACTCGGCATCAGCGAGGGCTTTATCCGCTTCTCGGCCGGGCTCGAACATCCGGATGATTTGATCGAGGATTTTGAGGCCGCGCTGGAAAAGGCGTGAGTTCGCCACGACACTATCGTCGTCCCTACGAACGCAGGGACCCATAACCACATCGTGAGTTAAGCAGGGCGTCTGTCACTGCCTCTCATCATTGAAGCCGCGGCGTATGGGTCCCTGCGTTCGCAGGGACGACAGTTACATCGGCCGATAGGCGCGCACGTCCGACGGCACGGCAACGCCGAGCTTGATCTGGCCGACCGACTTGATGATGTCATCGCCGAGCAGTTGGGCGAAGCAGGCGTAGCCCCAGTCGCTCATGTGCAGGCCGTCGGCGATCACGAAATTCTCGATCGGGATCGCCTGGCGCTCGTGCCAGTCCTTCATCACCGCGAAGCGCGGGAAGACGCCGACCTTGCGAAGTTCGGCTGTCTTGTTCAGCAGCTTCATCATCTTGCCGGCGCTTTCGGCGTGCTCGTTGACCCGCGGCGAATATTGCGGATCGATCAGCACGACGTCGGAACCAACAGCCTGAATGCGCGTGATGCCTTCCTCGACGAGCTTGGCAGTCTCGGCGGGATCGAGGTTGCGCAGCACCGCATTGGTGCCGACTTGCCAGATCACCAGATCCGGGTGCAAGTCAATCACGGCCGTCTGCAGCCGCTTCATCATTTCCGAGGCGTCCTCGCCGCCCTTGCCGGCATTGACGACGGAGATGTCGGCCGTCGGATATTTGCGGCGTAGCTGCGCCGCGAGCCTGTTCGGATAAGTGAATTCCGGTGAACTGGAGCCATACCCCTGGGTCGACGACGATCCGAAAGCGACGATCACCACTGGCTGACCGGCGACGAGCTTGTTCGCGACACGCGGCAGCGATCCCATCGATTTGGAAACGCCCTTCGGCGGCAGGCAGGGAACGCGGCTGAAGATGTCGCCGGCCGATCTCGCGACTTCCTTCACCTTGTCGATCGCTTTGCCGGTGACGCCCTTCTGGGCCGTCGGATTGGCGGCAGCCGTCGGCGCGGCCTGCGGGGCACTTTCAGCCGAGGTGTTCCGTTCCGTCTTGTTTTCAGACTTTGCGCTATCGGACAGCGCCGCTTGCTGGCCGGCCTGTTGCGGAGCCGTCTGAGCGTGCGACTGTAACAGCGAGGCAGGCATCAACAGCGCAAGGCCCGCGGCCGCGACGGTCAGCAATGTCGAGAAACGAAAAGGGCAGTGAGAACTCATTAACGCTAGTCCCTACTAATTCTGCTGCGCCTGGTCGAGGCGGGCCGCATCGAGCACGAATTTCGACAGCGCGCGGCCGAGGCAGGCATGAACCCTCTTGGCCATGTCGGTGCCATGAAAGGTACTGAACAGGTCGAAATCTCCGGCGTCGTTCCAGTGACGCATGATAGCGAACCGATCGAACAGCGGAACGTTATGCTGCTGGGCCACCACGCGCATATTATCTAGGTATGGTGGCGCCGAAATCATCGTTTCCGTGCGCGGGCTGTACTGCAGATTGACCAAAACTACGTCGGCTCCGGCGTTTTGCAGCGCAGCAACACCACTGTCGAGGGCGCCGCGAAAATCGTCGGGATCGACGGATCGCATAGCATCCACGGTTCCGGTCTGCCAGATGACCAAAGTAGGCCTTTTTGCTTCCACCAGCTTAACGATATTCGCGTCCACCTCCTCGGCCGTTTTCCCGTTCTGTAGTTCTACGGAGAGGTTGATCGGGATCGAGGGCAGCTTCTCCTTCAGGGCCGCCTGCAGCTTGGCCGGATAGGCGCTGGCCTCGGAAGACAGGATGGTCGATGACCGGCTCCCGACCACCAGCACGGTCAGCGGCCGGGCGTTCTTGACGGCCTCGGTCACCTTCGGAAGCGTGCTTTCAGTGGAGAGGAGATAGGGCGGAACCTCGCAGGCCTGGGGGGCGGCGTCCTGGGCGCGCGCAAAGCCGGCGGCTGCAAGGCCCGCAAGCAGCGCCAGGACCAGTGCAGCTCCCGAGCGGGGCCTCATGCGCTTCCTCCCGCCATGTCGGCATTGATAACCGGGCTTTTCGTTTTTGGCGCTCCTTTGTCCGCCGAATGCTTGTACCACGAAATCACCCACGCCACGCCCCACATGATGAGGATTCCGGTAAGACTGACCAGGGCGTGCGTGAGGGCACCCCCGCCAATTTCGGCCAGCACAAAGTGTCCTGCAAAGGCCAGGAAGACGCCGAGACAGAATATCTCAAGCGAATGCTGACCACACAGGATCAATGGTCGCAGCCAGCGCGATTTGAGGCCCGACCAACTCTTGGGCAGGAAGCGCACGGTGAGGGCCGCCAGCGCGAGAAAATGGGCAAACCGCAGCACGTCCAGATCGGTCTTGGTGATCGGATACATCCACTGCTCGAGCCGCTTGGGCATCAGGAAGCTGAGCTGCGGGATGTGCCAGGTCAGCGTGACGAAGAACGAGAACAGCAGATAGGCAACGCAAATCCACAGCGTCACCGGCGATGACAGGATGTGGGACATGCGCCGCGCACCGCCCAGCGCACACCACGCGCCGAATACGAACAGCAATTGCCAGGCGAACGGATTGAAGATCCAGAAGCCGCTCGGATAGGCCGTCAGGTACCAGTCGAACTGCCAGGTCAGCGCGTACAAAAGCACCGACAGCCCCAGCGACACGTCGGGTCGCCATTTCATCAGCCACAGGACGATGGGCAGAAACAGCATCAGCACGATATAGAGAGGCAGCACGTCCATATTGACGGGCCTGAATCGCAGCAGCAGCGCCTGGACGATCGTGACATCCGGCTGCTTGAGGAAATCCATGATGCCCATTTCTTCGCTGTAGAGCGGGTTCTCGAAACGGGTGGCGACGTAGGATATTTCCGCGAGAAAAATCGTGAACAGAAACACATGGGCGACATAGATCTGCCACACCCGCCGCAGGATGCGCGCGGTCGCCACCACGAACCCGGCTTCCAGCATCGCACGGCCGTAGACGAAGGCGGCGGTGTATCCGGAGATGAAGATGAAGATTTCGGCAGCGTCGGAAAATCCGTAATTGCGGATCGTAAACCAGGTCAGGATGTTGGTCGGCAGATGGTCGATGAAGATCAGCCACAGCGCCAGCCCGCGAAACAGGTCGAGCCGCAATTCGCGCTCGGCGGTGACCGGCAGAGCGATCGCCGGCGCGGCAGGCGCGGCGGCCGTGGCTTCGCTGCGAGGCGTTCCGGCAACGGGATCGGCAATGGACGACATCTGGCACCGTTTGGGCAGTTGAGCTTTACGCGTGCACTGTCCGGAAAAGATAATATCGGCCCGCAACTTGCACACCAGATACGTAAGGGATACGCAAGCGAAAGGTACGGGGCCGGGCAGCGCGGCTGCGCTCTAGAATGGAACTATGTTGAAACCGCGATGAAGCAAGCGGCAACCTCGCGGATTGGTTCCCCCGGCATTCCCGGCTATGATGCGAAACAGGATTTCCGAAAGCCCTTTCGCAATGTACCGCGCCGTCACCCGCCAGATCGAAGTCACCGTCGAACCGAACTTCCTCCCCGAACGCTCGTCGGTCGACAAGGGCCAGTATTTCTGGTCTTACACCATCGTCATCACCAATACCGGCGTCGAGACCGTGCAGCTTCGTACCCGGCACTGGATCATCACCGACGCCACCGGCCGCAAGCAGGAAGTCCGCGGCGAAGGCGTGGTTGGCGAGCAGCCTGTTTTGGCGCCGGGCGAACGCTTCGAATATACCAGCGGCGTGCCGCTGCCGACCGCCTCGGGTTTTATGAGCGGACGTTATCAAATGGTCAGCGAAAGCGGCGAACATTTCGAAATTGACGTGCCGACGTTTTCGCTCGACAGCCCGGATAACCGGCGGGTGTTGAATTGACGAGCGTTCGCGCTCGTCATGCCGGGCTTGACCCGGCGATCCATGTTTCTTCGCATGACTCTTCCGAGGGTGATTGGATGCCGGGTCAAGCCCGGGCATGACGAATGTGTTTGCCGTGGCCTATCCCCGTCATGGCGAGCCAACGGGTCGCGCGAATGCGCGCCCGATGACAGGCTCCGCGAAGCAATCCACGCCTCAGCACGGGGATGATGGATTACTTCGTCGCTTCGCTCCTCGCAATGACGATGGATACAGTTTTACGATCTCGCGACATAAGCTGCCCGAGGTTTGCTTCAGAATTCCCGCCACCTGAATTCAGAGGGCGCAGGGAAGACCGGGTGCTGGCTGCACCCGCGGTCTCGTGTGCCAATGCGCATAAAGAGCACGCACACGAGCATACAGGTACAGCGGGAGCATCCCGGCCTTCCCTGCGCAATGGCTTTACGGCTTACTTCGAGCTCTCCCCTGAACGGCTTTCTTGCCACCGTCGCTTCAAGAAGGTTGCTTCTCGAGAACTTAGCGCCAGCACCGCGGCGCCAGGACCACACGACTTCGCCGTACGCTTCCTGCGCCTACGTCTTGCGCATTCAGCGTCCATCGCATCTCACCGCACGTTCGTGATGATCGCGAAGCGCCCCTCAGTTGCCGTGAGACGGGCGGAGTTATGCGGCTGATTTGGGTGAGAACGAAAGCGGAATATTTTTGCGCGAAGGGCTGGACAGGTTTTGGTGATTTGCCCGTCGGGCAGTCACATAAGAGATCACATATGCCAGTTGGTGGTCGGCAAGGTGGGCAAAGCGCAAGCGGGCCCACCATCAAGCAGCGCGATCGGTGATGGATGGTGGGCATGTGCTAGCGCTCCTTTGCCCACCCTACGACTGAACGCCGCCTACTCCTCCACGCCCGCTTCGTGCGGGGTGAACTGGTAGACCGAGGAGCAGAACTCGCAGGTCACCACCACCTTGTCGTCCTTGACCATCTCGGCGCGGTCCTTCGGCGCGAAGCTTTTCAGCATCGCGGAGACTGCCTCGCGCGAGCAGGAGCATTGCGCGCGCAAGGTGAGCGGCGAGAACACCCGCACGCCGCGCTCGTGAAACAGGCGATACAGCAAACGTTCGCCCGACAGATCGGGATCGATCAGTTCGACATCCTCGACGGTGCCGATCAGCGACTGACCTTCCACCCATGCGTCGTCTTCCGCCACCTGATGCGTCACCGCGCCTTCCGGCGCATCGCCCGGATGGAGGTCTGTCTGCCGCGCCCGCTCGGGCGCCTTCGGCAGAAATTGCAGCAGCATGCCGCCGGCACGCCAGCGATGCTTGCCGCCGTCGCCGCCGCGCCATTCCTCGCCGACCGCAAGCCGTACGCGGGTCGGGATCTGCTCGGAGCGCAGGAAATATTCATGCGCTGCGTCTTCCAGGCTGCCGCCGTCGAGCGCCACCAGCCCCTGGTAGCGGCTCATGTCCGCTCCCTGATCGATGGTCATCGCCAGATGGCCCTTGCCGAGCAGGGCGCCTGAATCCTGGCCGTCGTTCAGCCGCCGCGCGTCGTAGCGCGCATAGGCGCGCAAGCGATCCGGCGCCTGGAAATCCACGATCAGGAACGACACCGGGCCGTCGGTCTGCGTCTGCAAAATGAAACGGCCGTCGAATTTCACGGCCGAGCCGAGCAGCGTCGCCAGCACGATCGCTTCACCGAGCAGTTTTCCAACCGGCGTCGGATAATCGTGCTTGGTCAGAATGTCGTCGAGCGCGGGGCCGAGCCGGGTCAGCCGTCCGCGCAGATCAAGCTCTGCGACCTCGAACGGCAGCGCCGCGTCATCGACGGGAACCGACGAGGGCGCGCGAACGGGCGCCTCGCCAGCGATTTTCATGTCGGGGGATTGTGAAACCATGGCGCTGTATCTGGGGTCTGGGAGGGCAAAATGAAAGGGGCCATCCGTGTCCCGGATGCGGTGCAGCGTTTAGCGCTGCTCCGCAGAACCGGGATCCATTGTTGGGTGTTCGGCGTGGACCCCGGGCTTTGCAGCGCACCGCTCACGCGCTGCGCTGCGTCCGGGGAACGCAAACGACTCTCACGCCACTTCGTTAAAACACCAGGCCAGAATGCCCTTCTGCGCGTGCAGGCGATTTTCGGCTTCGTCGAACACGACCGATTGCGGGCCGTCGATCACCTCATCGGTAACCTCCTCGCCGCGATGGGCAGGCAGGCAGTGCATGAAGATCGCATCTGGCTTGGCCAGCGACATCAGCTTCGCATTGACCTGATAGGGCTTCAGCACATTGTGGCGGTGTTCGCCGTCCTTGTCGCCCATCGAGACCCAGGTGTCGGTGACAACGCAATCAGCGCCGCGGACGGCGGCTTCAGGATCGTTGCCGAGCACGATCGGCGCCTGCGTCTCCTTGATCCAGTCGCGCATCGCCTTGTTCGGCGCGAGCTGCGGCGGGGTCGCGACGTTGAGCTTGAACTTGAAACGTTCGGCCGCATGCGCCCACGAGGCCAGCACGTTGTTGTCGTCGCCGGTCCAGGCCACGGTGCGGCCCTCGATCGGCCCGCGATGCTCTTCGAAGGTCATCAGATCGGCCATCACCTGGCAGGGATGCGAGCGCCGCGTCAGCCCGTTGATCACGGGGACGGTGGCGTGCGCGGCGAGTTCCAGCAGCGCATCGTGATTGAGGATGCGGATCATAATCGCATCGACATAACGCGACAGCACGCGCGCGGTATCGGCGATGGTCTCGCCGCGGCCGAGTTGCATCTCCGCGCCGGTCAGCATGATGGATTCGCCACCGAGCTGGCGCATGCCGACGTCGAACGACACCCGGGTGCGGGTCGAGGGACGTTCGAAGATCATCGCCAGCGTCTTGCCTTCGAGCGGCTTCTTGCCCTTCTCATGCGCCTTGAGCTTCGCCTTCATGGTGGCGCTCAAGGCCAGCATGTTGCGCAATTCATCTAACGGCAATTCGTTGATGTCGAGGAAGTGACGGACGGACTTGCTCATCATCCCGCCGCCTTCTTCAATTGGCTAGCGGACAGCGCAACACAGGCGCGCTCCAACCTTTGCACGGATTCCTCGATCTCGGTCTCGGTGACGATCAGCGGCGCCAGGAACCGCACCACATTGTCGCCGGCGCCGACGGTGAGCAATTTCTCGTCGCGCAATGCGTTGACGAGATCGCCCGACGGCACCACGGCCTTGACGCCGACCAAAAGCCCCTCGCCGCGCACTTCCGAGAGCACGGCGGGATAGCGGTCGACGACGGAGGCCAGTTTCTGTTTCAGCAGCAGCGACATCTTCTGCACGTGATCGAAGAAGCCGGGCTTCAGCATCACATCGAGCACGGCATTGGCCGCAGCGATCGCCAGCGGATTGCCGCCGAAGGTCGAGCCGTGCGAGCCCGGCGTCATGCCGCTTGCTGCTTCCGCTGTCGCCAGCACCGCGCCGATCGGAAAACCGCCGCCCAACGCTTTGGCCAGCGACATCACATCCGGTGTCACGCCGACGCGCTTATAGGCGAAGAGATCGCCGGTGCGGCCCATGCCGGTCTGCACCTCGTCGAATGCGAGCAGGAGGCCGTGGTCGTCGCAGAGCTGGCGCAGCGCCTTGAAGAAAGACTGCGGCGCGGAGCGCACGCCGCCCTCGCCCTGCACCGGCTCGATCAGGATGCCGGCGGTCTGTGGGCCGATCGCTTTCTTGACCGCTTCGAGATCGCCATGCGGCACCTGGTCGAAACCGTCCATCGGCGGCCCAAAGCCTTCGAGATATTTGGCGGAGCCGGTCGCAGCGAGCGTGCCCAGGGTGCGGCCGTGGAACGCGCCCTCGAAGGTGATAAGGCGGTAGCGCTCGGGATGCCCCTTGGAGAATTGATAGCGGCGCACGACCTTGATCACGCCCTCCATCGCCTCCGCGCCGGAATTGCAGAAAAACACGAGGTCGGCGAAGCTCTGCTCGCAGAGCCGTGCGGCGAGCTTCTCGCCATCCGGCGATTTGAACAGGTTCGACATGTGCCAGAGTTTGGTCGACTGTTCCTGCAGTGCCTTGATCAGGTGCGGATGGCAGTGGCCCAGCGCATTAACCGCGACGCCCGAGGTGAAGTCGAGATAGCGCTCGCCGTTGGTGGCGGTCAGCCAGCAGCCCTCGCCGCTTTCGAAGCCGAGATCGACCCTGGCAAAGACGGGGAGCAGATGCGACGTGGCGCTATTGGTCATGGCAATCACTGAGCTTTGAGACCTGCCGTTGAGACCTGCCGCGGCGCGTGCATTGGCACGAACGCGGCAACAGCCGGTCTTGCGAAAACGAAACGTGCCGCCTCTTAAGGGCGGCACGTGAGAGGCATTCTATGTGGGCGGGGGGCGCTGTCAACAAGCCACGAAGCCGCCTTTCCTGCACTGCAGGATGGGAAATCCGTAGGACTCCGGTGTGGTGGAAAACACGCATTGCAATGCCTAGATGTCGGAACATGTGGACGCGCAGGCGCGGACTCTTGCGCCCGAGTCCCGCCATATTGTAGCGTTTGGGCTGTCGGGTACGACATCTCGTGCGGCAGTTCTGATCCCTAAGAGTCCGTCAGTATGAGCGTAAACGTTCGGGCGCGGTTAGCGCGCCCGGCGAGGGCTAAGGGATTCTGACCGCAGGGATTTTTGAGACGAATGACGTCGCCAGCGCTGCCCCCGATTGGCCGGCGCGATGCGAAGGGAAGATTACGATGACGGTTTTGACCTGGTCCGATGATCGTGTCGAGCAGCTGAAGAAGCTCTGGGAAGCCGGACTATCGGCGAGCCAGATCGCCGCGGAACTCGGAAATGTGACGCGAAACGCTGTGATCGGCAAAGTTCACCGGCTGGGCCTTTCCGGCCGTGCCAAGAGCCCCTCCTCGGCCGCCCCGCGCCAGCGCAAGGCACGTCCTGCCCAGCCGATGATGCGGGTCTCGCGCCCGGTCTCACGCGGCAACACCGCGCTCGCGCACGCCTTCGAAGTCGAGATGGAGCCCGATCCGATCGCCTTCGACAACGTCGTGCCGATGAGCCAGCGGCTGTCGTTGCTCGAATTGAACGAGGCCACCTGCCACTGGCCGGTCGGCGATCCCTCGAGCCCGGAATTCTTCTTCTGCGGCGGCAAGGCGCTCACGGGTCTGCCCTATTGCGCCCACCACTCGCGCATCGCCTACCAGCCCGCCGCCGACCGCCGCCGTCAGCAGCCGAAGCAGACGCGGTGAATTCTTCCTCGCCTCCTCCTTGTCCGGGGGTAACGAGGCAGGCTCTTACAGCGCGCGAACAAGCGATTTCGTCACTTCTTGCGCGCAAGCTATGAATGCTCTTACAGCCGGGCTGAGCGTTCGGTTCCTTAAGAATACGATCTCGGCCGAAATGCGAGGCCCAGCGGCTTTCAAGGGCAGCGCCTTCAACACCGTTCGGTGCGCACTTAGCGCCGCCACGGACGCTGGAAGAATTCCGACAAATTCGCCGCTGGCGATCAACGACACCGTGAGCTGAATGGCGATCGTCTTGACCGTCGGCTTCGGCGGCGCGAAGCCATTGGCTTCAAATACGGCCGCGATCAGGCCGCCCGGCGCGCTGTCGTAAGGTGGTAAGACCCAATTGCGCTTGATGATGTCCGTGAGGGCAGGCCGACGTTTGCGCGCAAACTCACTTTGCGCCCCAATGACGAAGACAAACGGCTCATCGAACAAGACCTCCGAATTGAAGTCTTGCTGCAGTCCCGTGGCCCGCGTGATCAGCAGGTCAATCTTGCGCTCGCGCAACTCCTGGATCTGATGCTGCCCAGGATTGGTCAACCTCACATCAAGCTGGACGCCGGGATGTTGCCTGGAAAACCTCCGCACGATTGCCGGCGTGAGGCTGTGCAGGATGATATCCGTGCATCCGAGCCTCACCTCGCCCGTGTTTGGGTCGGACAGGGATTCCAGCGATCGCAGGCCCTGCTGCATCTCGTCAAAGATGTTGGTGCCACATCGAAGCAGGACTTCCCCGTAGGCCGTGAGTTCGGCGCCCTGCGAGCTGCGATCGAACAACCGCACGCCGAGTGTGCCTTCAACTTCGGAGATCGCCTTGGATACAGCGGGATGAGAAATTCTCAGCCTGCCAGCCGCCTTCGCCATGCTGCCAGCGTCGGCAACCGCCATCAGGATATGAAGATCGCGCAATTTGAGGCGGCGACCAATTCGATCCGACCAGTCCATTGCAAGCCTTAACCTGGAGGTTACAGGGATGCCGCAATTTTCGATCTACCAGATAATGGCCGCACGGACCAGAGTGGCCGCGGGGATTCGGTGATTGCCGGACCGGAGCGGCCACACGAGGACGATCCCATGATTACGAAACGAGCGCTGATGTCGCTGGCGTGCGCTGGTGGTCTGGCCGCCATTTTTCCTGATCCGCGCACGGCTTCTGCCCAGACCGTTTCCCGCATGCTGGTGGGCTTCGGTGCTGGGGGCGCGATCGACGTGATTGCCAGAATGCTGGTTGAGGGAATGAAGGATTACTCACCTGCGTTCATCGTCGACAATCGTCCCGGCGCGGGAGGCCGTCTCGCGCTCGCCGCGCTGAAAAATAGCCCGGCCGATGGCACCGTCATGATCCTGGCTCCGGCCTCCAATTTCGCTGTGTTCCCACATGTCTACAAGAAGTTGGGCTATGACGCGTTCAGGGATTTCGTCCCGGTCACGACGGTCTGTTCGTTTCCATTTCTGATCACCGTCGGCCCGATGGTGCCGGCGGAAGTCCGGACACTGGCCGACTTTGCCAAATGGTGCGCGGCCAATCCCAAGCAGGCGACATACGGCACGGCTGCGGCAGGATCGATGCTGCATTTCACGGGGGTGACCCTCGCCAAGGCGAACCGCTTCGAATTCGTGCACCTGCCATATGGCGGCCCGGGCGGCATCCAGGACCTGATCGGCGGCCGGATTGCCGCAACGATTTATCCAATCGGCACGGCACTTCCCCATGTGCAGTCCGGAGCCATTCGGGCACTGGCGACAACCGGACCGCAACGATCTTCACGGCTCCCCGACGTACCGACGGTTCGGGAGGCCGGATATGCTGCTTTGGAGGCTAGCGAGTGGTTCGGCGTCTTCGTTCCGGCAAATACGCCCGCTGCCCCGGTGAACCGTCTCAACAACGCTATCCGCATAGTAGTGAATGCCAAACCCTTCAAGGCGGCCTTGGCCGAGCTTGCCGTAGATCCCGCCGGTGAAACGCCGAACGAATTTGCGCAGCTGGTCAAAGCCGATTTTGATAGATGGGGGCCGATCGTGCGGGCCTCCGGCTTTACACTGATCGATTGAGGCGCGTTATGACCAACTCGCCGAGCACGGCGTCAGCCGACGAAACGCACGAGAAGATAAGCCGCCACCGGACTCCGGACCAAATTCTTGGCCCCTACTTCCCGACAGGGCATCGTCCCGCCCTGCAAGCCGACCTGACCTCACTCGCTGGGGGTGAAGGGCATGCACAGGGAGAGACCATCGAGGTCACGGGGAAGATACTCAATCTCGATGGCGAGCCTGTCCGTGGCGTGCCCATCACGATCTGGCAGGCCAACACGTTTGGCCGATATACACATCCCAACGACCGCAATCCCGCGCCACTCGACCCACACTTCGTCGGTTGCATCGGCATTCGATCTGATAATGACGGTGCCTATCGGATCAAAACCGTAAAGCCCGGTGCTTATCCCGCAGGCCCCGACTGGACGCGCCCGCCCCACATTCACTTCTAAGTCCACGGCCGGTTCGAACGGCTGATCACCCAGATGTATTTTCCCGGCGAGCCGCTCAATGCCTGCGACAGGCTCCTCAACGCCGCTTTACGTCCTGATCTGCTCATAGCGAGGCCGGCTCCATCGAGAGATGGATCCGGTCAATGTGCCCTGAACTTCGATATTGTCCTTGCGCGGGGCTGAACTGGGCAGCGCCTACTCCACCTTCGCAAACCGGTCATCCAGCGCATAACCCGCGCCGCGGACGGTGCGGATCGGATCCTGCTCGCGGCCCGGGTTGAGCAGCTTGCGCAGGCGGCCGATGTGGACGTCGACGGTGCGCTCGTCGATATAGATGTCGCGGCCCCAGACACTGTCCAGCAACTGCTCGCGGCTGAAGACGCGGCCGGGATGCTCGAGGAAAAATTCCAGCAAGCGATACTCGGTCGGGCCGAGATCGATCTGGCGGCCAGAGCGCGCGACGCGGCGTTTTTCGCGGTCGAGTTCGATGTCGCCATAGGTCAGCACGGTGGCGAGCCGCTCGGGGCTTGCCCGCCGCAACAGGCCCTTCACCCGAGCCAAAAGTTCCGGCACCGAGAACGGCTTGACGATGTAATCGTCGGCGCCGGTCGCAAGTCCCCGCACCCGCTCGCTTTCCTCGCCGCGCGCGGTCAGCATGATAATCGGCAATTGCTTGGTTTCGGGGCGCGCCCTTAAGCGGCGGCAGAGCTCGATGCCGGAGAGGCCTGGCAGCATCCAGTCGAGCACGACGAGATCGGGCACGCGCTCCTTCAGCCGCGTATCCGCATCGTCGCCGCGGCCGACGGTTTCGACCTCATAACCCTCGGCGTCGAGGTTGTAGCGCAACAGCGTGGTCAGCGCTTCCTCGTCCTCGACCACCATAATGCGCGCGCTCATCCTGCTCTTGCCTCTTTTGTTTGACGCGTTTTCTTCACGCGAACCGGTCCCCACTTCGCTCGTAAACGCTTTGTCAAGTATTAGGTACGGTGGTGGCAAACGTCGTCATGTCGCCCTTCGGGCGCTTGTCGAGCATTTGCTGTCCCTCGATCATGTAGAACACGGTTTCGGCGATGTTGGTGGCGTGGTCGCCGATCCGTTCGATGTTCTTGGCGCAGAACATCAGGTGGATACAGAACGAGATGTTGCGTGGATCCTCCATCATATAGGTCAGGAGCTCGCGGAACAGGGAGGTGCAGATGGCGTCGACTTCCTCGTCGCCTTTCCACACCGCCATCGCCGCCGGCAGATCGTGCGCCGCATAGGCGTCCAGCACCGACTTGACCTGCGACTGCACCAGGTCGGTCATGTGTTCGAGCCCCCGCATCAGTTTCAACGGCTGGAAATCGTTCTCCAACGCCGCGACGCGCTTGCCCATGTTCTTGGCGAGGTCGCCGATCCGCTCCAAATCGGTGGCGACCCGCATGGCGCCGACAATTTCGCGCAAATCGATCGCCATCGGCTGGCGGCGGGCGATGGTCAGCACCGCGCGCTCCTCGATCAAGTGCTGCAGCCGATCGATCTCGACATCGGAGGCGACGACGCGCTTGCCGAGCGCGACGTCGCGGCGAACCAGCGCATCGACGGATTCGGTGATCATGCGCTCGGCGAGACCGCCCATCTCGGCGACGAGCCGGGTCAGTTCCTGAAGGTCGCTGTCGAACGCCTTCGCGGTGTGCTCGGAAGCCATCTGTTATCTCCTTAACCAAACCGCCCGGTGATATAATCCTGAGTGCGTCGATCGCGTGGCGAGGTGAATATCTTGTTGGTATCGTCGAACTCGATCAACTCGCCGAGATACATGAAGGCGGTCTTGTCGGAGACGCGTGCCGCCTGCTGCATGTTATGGGTGACGATCGCGATAGTGTAATCCTCCGCCAGTTCCTGGATCAGTTCCTCGATCTTGGCAGTCGAGATCGGATCGAGCGCCGAGCAGGGTTCGTCGAATAAAATCACCTCGGGCCGCACCGCCACCGTGCGCGCAATGCAGAGCCGCTGCTGCTGGCCGCCGGATAACGACAGGCCGCTTGCGTTCAGCTTGTCCTTGACCTCGTTCCACAGCGCGCCGCCGCGCAGCGCCTTCTCGACGCGGCCGTCCATCTCGGACTTCGATATTTTCTCGTAGAGGCGGATGCCGAAGGCGATGTTTTCGTAAATCGTCATCGGGAATGGCGTCGGCTTCTGGAACACCATGCCGACGCGGGCTCGCAGCAGATTGAGATCTAGCTTGGGGTCGAGGATGTTAGTCTGGTCCAGCATGAGCTGCCCGGTGGCGCGCTGACCCGGATAGAGATCGTACATCCGGTTGAAGATCCGCAGCAATGTGGATTTGCCGCAGCCGGACGGGCCGATGAAGGCAGTGACGCGGTTTGTGCCGAGCGTCAGGTTGATGTTCTTCAGCGCGTGATGCTCGCCGTAGTAAAAATTAAGGCCGCGCGCGGTCACCTTCGGCGCGGCCTCGGGCAGCGCCGGCTGCGGAACGGGCCCGCTCGCGGAACTTACGGATACGGATAGATCGGTCATTTGGATGTCCTCTCGGCGCCAAGAAGACGCGCGCCAATATTCAGGGCCAATACGGTAAGCGTGATCAGAAGCGCTCCGCTCCAGGCGAGTTGCTTCCAGTGGACATAGGGGCTCTGCACGAAGTTGTTGATGGTGACCGGCAGGTTCGCCATCGTCTTGGTCAGGTTCAGGCTGAAGAACTGGTTGGAGAGGGCCGTGAACAACAGCGGCGCTGTTTCGCCGGCGACGCGGGCGGTGGCCAGCAGCACACCGGTAATCAGACCCGATCGGGCAGCACGATAGGCGATCCGCCGGATCACCAGCGAGCGCGGCAGGCCGAGCGCCGATGCCGCCTCGCGCAGCGGATTGGGCACCAGCCCCAGCATGTCCTCGGTGGTGCGCACCACCACGGGGATCACAATCACGGCGAGCGCCAGACAGCCGGCGAAGGCCGAGAAGCCGCCCATCGGCACCACGATTGCGCCATAGATGAACAGGCCGATGATGATCGAGGGCGCGCTCAAGAGGATGTCGTTGATGAAGCGGATCACCGAGGTGAGCCTGTCGTGCTTGCCGTATTCGGCGAGATACGTTCCCGCGAACAGGCCGAGCGGCGCGCCGATGCCGACCCCGATCACGGTCATGATGATCGAGCCGATGATCGCGTTGCGAAGCCCGCCCTCGGTCGATCCGGGCGGCGGGGTGTCCTGGGTGAAGACGGCGAGGTTGATGCCGGACAGGCCGTTATAGAACAGCGTGAACAGGATCAGCGCGAGCCAGGTCACGCCGAACAGTGCGGCGCCGACGCACAGCGTGCGGATGATGATGTCGTTGCGGCGGCGGGAGGCGTAGATCGGGTTCATGTCAGTTCCCCGCCTTCTTTTCCAGCCGCAGCAGCATCAGCCGCGCCGCCGCCAGCACGAAGAACGTCAGCACGAACAGCAGTAGCCCGAGCAGGATCAGGCCCGACTGGTGCAAGCCGTCGCTCTCGGCGAATTCGGATGCGATCGCCGCCGAGATCGTGGTGCCCGGCGCGAAGATCGAGGACTGGATCTTGAACGAATTGCCGATGATGAAGGTCACCGCCATGGTTTCGCCCAGCGCGCGCCCGAGCGCCAGCATGACGCCGCCGATCACGCCGACCCGGGTATAGGGGATCACGACATTGCGGACGACTTCCCAGGTGGTGCAGCCGACGCCGTAGGCGGCCTCTTTCAGCACCGGCGGCACCGTCTTGAAGACGTCGACCGAGATCGAGGTGATGAAGGGCAGCACCATGATCGCGAGAATCAGCGAGGCGTTGAACAGGCTGAGATAGGACGGGGGACCGGCGAAGATCGTGCCGAGCACGGGGACGCCGTCGAAGACGCTGATCATGAACGGCTGGAAGGTATTGGCCAGGAACGGGCCCAGCACGAAGAAGCCCCACATGCCGTAGATGATCGATGGGATTCCGGCGAGCAGTTCGATGGCAAGGCCAATGGGGCGGCGCAGCCATAGCGGACAGATCTCAGTGAGAAACACCGCAATGCCGAGGCCGACGGGAATCGCGATCATCATCGCGATCACCGAGGTAATCAGCGTGCCGTAGATCGGGCCGAGCGCGCCTAATACCGGCGGATCGGCCGACGGCGCCCAGCGCTGCGTCCACAGGAAGGCCAAGCCATATTCCCGGATCGCCGGCCAGGCGCCGACGACCAGCGAAATGATGATGCCGCCGAGGATGAGGAGAACCGAGATCGCGCAGGCGCGCGTGATCCAGTAGAAGGTGATATCGCCAAGCTTGAAAGCGCTGAGGGCCCGTGCGCGATCATAGGGTCCGGCAGCTTCCATTACGTCGCTTTCAACCGCCATCTCTGCCACGCTGGTCCCCTGTATTTACTTCAACGCCCGACAAATGTCGCTTCTGCTTTGAGCGATCTTGCTGACGATTTATCCCGCGTCATTCCGGGATGGTCCGAAGGACCAGACCTCAGATGCGTAATTGCGCATCGGGGAATCTCGAAATTCCGGGTTCGCGACTACGTCGCGCCCCGGATGACGGGGCGCGACGTGCTCAACGTCTGTCTCAGCTCTTGATCTCCGACGACCAGGTCTTTTCGATCAGCTTGACGACCGATTCCGGCATCGGGATGTAGTCGAGCTCTTCGGCCATTTTGCCGCCCTTCTCGAACGACCATTTGAAGAACTTGATGGCTTCCTGGGACGCCGCCTTGTCCGTTGCATCCTTGTGCATCAGGATGAAGGTCGCAGCCGTGATCGGCCAGGAGGCTTCGCCGGGCTGGTCGGTGAGGATCACGTAGTAGCCGGGCGCCTTGGACCAGTCGGCGTTGGAAGCCGCCGCCTGGAACGCCGCAATGGTCGGCTGCACGGTCTTGCCGGCCTTGTTGACCATCGCCGCATAGGTCAGCTTGTTCTGCTTGGCGTAGGCATACTCGACGTAGCCGATCGCATTCTTGGTCTGGCCGATATTGCCGGCAACGCCTTCATTGCCCTTGGCGCCGACGCCGGTCGGCCATTCGACCGCGGTGCCCGAGCCGACCTTGGCTTTCCATTCGGCGTTCGATTTCGAGAGGTAGTCGGTGAAGTTGAAGGTGGTGCCCGAACCGTCGGAGCGGCGGACCACGGTGATCGCGTCACTTGGCAGCTTCAGCTTCGGATTGAGTTTTGCGATCGCGGCGTCGTCCCACTTCTTGACCTTGCCGAGATAGATGTCGCCGAGCACCTCGCCCGACAGCACCAGTTCGCCCGGCTTGATGCCTTCGAGGTTCACGACCGGCACGATCGCGCCCATCACCATCGGCCACTGCACCAGGCCGTCCTTCTCGAGCGTCTCATGCTTCAGCGGCGCGTCGGTGGCGCCGAAGGTCACGGTCTTGGCCTGGATCTGCTTGATGCCGGCGCCGGAGCCGATCGACTGGTAGTTCAGACCGTTACCGGTCTCCTTCTTGTAGGCGTCGGCCCACTTCGAATAGATCGGGAAGGGGAAGGTGGCGCCCGCGCCGGTGATATCGGCCGCGAAGGCCGACGTCGACGCGGCGACCAGGCCGGCGGCGACGATTGTCCTGATGCAATTCATGGTGGTCTCCATTTCCTGAGCGAAGCGCCGTTGCGCCCGATCGCGCTCATGCCGCCCGTGGTAGAAGCGGTCGGTAGCGCTTTTACGAAGGTTCGATGACAGCTGGATGACAGCGGCAAGCGCTTGCAATCGCTTGTATTTACGCCGCCGTCGGCGGTTTCGCTGGGGGAAAACAGGCGGTGAAGGTGGCGCCGTTTTTGGGCACGCTTTCGATCAAAAGACGGCCGCGATGACGGTTAAGAATATGTTTCACCAGCGATAAACCGAGCCCGGTTCCGCCCTGCGCGCGGCTGTCGCCGACATCGACCCGGTAGAAGCGCTCGGTCAGCCGCGGCAGGTGTTCGGGCGCAATGCCCGGGCCGAAATCGCGGACCATCACGCGAACTTCCGGCGCGCCCTCTCCCGAGGCGACCTGGTTCAGCGAGACGACCACCCTCCCGCCGGAGGCGCCATATTTGAGCGCGTTCTCGATCAGGTTCTCGAACAGCCGCAACAGTTCCTCGCGATCGCCCGCAATCGCGACCGGCGCCTCCGGCAGATCGATCTCGATCGCGACCTGGCGTTCCCTCGCCAGCGGCTCCAGCCCGTCGGCGACCTGGCGAATGATCGGCACGATATCGACGCAAGCTTCGGGGCGGACATGCGCCGACAATTCGACCCGCGACAGCGACAACAGGTCGTCGATCAGCCGCGCCATCCGGGTCGCCTGCGTATGCATGATCGATAGGAAGCGATCGCGTGCCTTGGCGTCATCCTTGGCCGGGCCCTGCAGCGTATCGATGAAGCCTGATAAGGCGGCGAGCGGCGTACGCAGCTCATGGCTGGCATTGGCGACGAAATCGGCGCGCATTTCTTCGACCCTGCGCAATGGCGTCTGGTCGTGGAACGTCATCAGCATGCATCTTTCGGTGCCGCCGAACAGCGTCGGCACCGGTACCGGCGTGATGATCAGTTCCATCCAGCGGTCGACCGGCACCTGGTCGAGATAGTTGGCGCGGCGCGGCTCGCTGGTCGCGATCGCCTCGCGCAATGCGGTGATGATCTCGGGCGAGCGCAACGCGAACTGGGCGAGCTCGTTCTTGCGCAGCGCGGGTGCGAGCTGGGCAGCCGCCGCATTGAGATGAATGACGCGGCCGGCGCGGTCGAGCAGCACGGCCGGATCCGGCATGCCGGCAACGACCGCGCTCACGGCAGCAGACTCGACCGGACTGGCGGCGCGGACATCCTCGCGGGAACCAACGGAATCATGCAGCCGCCATGGCACCAGCGCTGCGGCGGCGATGCAGATGAAGACCGCTACCGCACGCGCCAGCGAGAGATCGGCCAACAGCACCAGCGCGCAAAGCGCCAGCCCGGCGGCCAGCAGGATGATGGCCGAATGCCGCAACCGGTCCGGCCACGGTGCAAAAAAGGAGGAAGGGTTGGAATCGTCTATCGCCATCGCGCAGGCCTTCTTCCTCTATTCGTGAAGCGCCCGCCGCATCATCAGGCGCCGGTGTCTCCACGCTCGCGCACATAGACGGGGGCCTCATGCCTCGGCTCGGGGTCGGCAGCAGGCGCCAGCTGGCGCAGGCGCTTCGAGCGCGCGCCGATGATAATCTCCCGAAGCGTCAGCAAGATTACAGATATGACAAACGGCCCGATATAATAGAGGACCCGGAACAACAGCATGCCGGCGAGCAGTTCCTCCCGATCCATCTGCCAGAGGCCGACCAGCATGGCGGCATCGAAGACACCCAGCCCGCCTGGCGAATGGCTGGCGAACCCCAACAGCGTCGCCGAGACGAAGATGACCGCGACGACGACAAAGCCGATATTGGGCTCGTCCGGCACCAGCATGTACATCGCCAGCGCGCAGAACCCGAGATCGATGATGCCGATGGCGATCTGCAACAGCGTCAGCGGGCCGCCCGGCAGGGTGACCGTCCACGGTCCGCGGCCGACACCGCGCGGCTGGGCCCAGACCCAGGCGACATAGCCGACCAGGGCGATGATGATTCCGAATGCCGCGATGCGGTTGAACCAGGCCGGCAGCTGATCGATCGAGGCGGCGGCTTCCGGGTGGTAGGCAATGCCCAGTCCCAATACCGCGGCATTGCCGAGCCAGAAGGTGAGCCCGGCAAGGAAGCAGATCTTGGCGACGTCGATCGCGTTCAGTCCCCAGGCCGAATAGATCCGGTAGCGTACCGCGCCGCCGGTGAAGACGCTGGCGCCGACATTGTGACCGATCGAATAGGAGGTGAAGGCGGCCAGCGCGTTGACGCGGTAAGGAATGTGGCCCTGGCCGATCGCACGGACCGCAAACCAGTCATAGAAGGTGAGCGTGAAATAGCCCGCCGCCACGAACAGCGCCGCCAACGCAACCTGGCGGGGCTCGGTGCTCTTGATGGCGTCAATCACCTCATTGGTGTCGATGCCGCGGAGCATGTGATAGAGCACGTAGCACGCAACGGCGATGACCGTGATGCTGATAACGACCCCGAGCTTATGCAGGACCTGTTTCTGGCGCAGAAACGAAATTGCCCTGCGTATTGCTTCCAGCATCTACACCTCGAATTGCGCTTCTGCGACGACGGCAATGGCGCGAACCCCGCCGCCGCTACGCGGCTCCCGTGCCCCTCTGGTACCGCGTTTTGGGCCGGAGTGGAATTCGCCTGACGACGATAAAACGCGCTTCTTCAACATATTAGGCGTAGCTGATGACGGCAGTAGCACGGTTTTGCTGCAATCCCGCCGCTCCGAAGCGGTTCCTGACCAGGGCCGGGCCCTGTCAAGAACCCGTGACAATGACGGCGGTGACGCGGGCCTGCTCATGGTGACGTCAGGCCGGCGGCGCACTGCGCGAGACCACCCAGTCGCGCAACCATGATCCGGCCGCACAACCGCAGAGGTAGAGCGCGAACATGATCAGGCCGAGGTCGAGCCAGTAGCCGAAACGGCCGGGCACCGCGCGCGCGCCCGCGGCAGCGATCAGCGCCGCGACCAAAGCCGAAAGCGCCCATCGCCATTTCCGCGGCACGCCTTTGCCGTGCTGAACCACGGAAATCCAGCCCATGGCGAAGCCGAGCAGCAGCGATACCAAGAGCCAGCCCCAGTAGAATGTGGTCAGATAAGCCATGCTCACTTCACCACGAAATCGATGCGACGGTTCTGCGCCTTGCCCTGCTCGGTATCGTTACCCGCAATCGGCTGTGTCGAGCCATAGCCGACCGCGCTGAACCGGTTGGCGGGCAATCCCGCCTTGACCAGATAGTCGGCGACCGCCTGCGCACGCTTCTCGGACAGCGCCTGGTTGGCCGCCTCGTCGCCGTCGGTATCGGTATGTCCTGATATCTCGATATTGGCGGCCGGACAGCGCAACGCGGTTTCAATCAGCCGGTCAAGCAGACCGGCGGAATCGGCGACGATGTCGGCCTTGCCGGGTTCGAAGCGGATCCGGGACTTGCCGAGCAGCTCGGAGAATAGCTGCTGGCAGACCGTCGCATCCACCGGCGCCGCCGCCGGCTTGACCGAGATCTCCGGCTTGAACTGCCAGCCCTGCGGAAAGTCCTTGCCGAGACCGGCGCGGATCTGACTGGCAGCGGCTTCATAGAGCGCATCGCCCGACAGCTTCACCTCGCGGTCGGAGACGACGAGCGTACCGGTCGACAGCCGCGACAGCGCGCCGAGCGCGGGCACCACCGCGCTGGCGAAGCCCGCAGGCGCGCCGACGCTCGCCTTGAGGTTGTCGACGACTTTTTCGCTGAAGAACTTGCGTCCCGCCGCCGCCACCAGCACGGCGTGAACGTTGTTGTCAGGCACATTGCCGGTCAGCGTCAGTGTTACCGCGACCGGATCCTTGTAGGCCTGGAAGATGTAGGGCGGTGCCTTGACCTCGTTGGCTGCGACGGAAAAACCCTCGGGCAGATTTTTCAGCGCGGCGGCGATGGCCTCCCGGCCGCCGAGTTCGCGCGCCATGCCGGACAGGCTGACCTTGGTGTCCGACAGCGTGATCTTGCCGTCCTTCAGCTTGCCTATCTGATCGAGCAGCAACAGCGCAGCATTATCGAAACGCGGCGGCGCCCCGCGCGCCAAATTCGTCCGGTCGACCACTTCGACGCCGCCGAGGCTGGCGCGTGCTGCCTCCATCAGCCGGCTCTTGCTCGCCGGCAGCGGCGAACTGCCCGACAGCATCACCCGGACGACATCACGTTCGGCCGACCAGACGAACGGCTTGGCTTCCGGAACGAGCCGGGTTTCGTCGTTAACCAGCCGCACGCCCGGCACCGTTTCCACCGAAGCCACCGCACTCTGCCGGCCGTCTTCCGAGAATGCATCTGCGGCCAGGGTCACGTCGCGGCCTGCAACCGAGATCCGCCGCTTATCGAGGATGGTGTCCTTGAGTGCTGTGGCTGAACGCTGCGCCAGGTCGGCTTCCAGCGGTTCGGTGCTCGTCCAGGCTGCGATAGCCCAGAAGATGACCAGCGGAATGACACCCGGCCACCATTTGTTACTCCACCTGAAAAGTCCGCGCATTCGAGTTCCCGCCGGGTCTGGAATGCAGAGAAAACAAACCCTTGCAGGACTGTCAAACCCGAAATGTCGCAGGCGTAAATGGACGCAGAAATCGGTCCGGCTAACAGTTTCTTCAGCGGTCTGTCGCTAGTTTCGCCCCGTAATTAACCGGGCAGCCCCGCATTTCGATGAAACTGCTTCGCAACACCGTCATTCGCGCCGGGCTGGAAGCGCTGTACTTCTCCGGAGCGCACTACCTGCTGCGACCAATCTTCGCAGGCGTCGGCGTCATTTTCATGCTGCACCACGTCCGTCCGCGCCGCGACGGCGAATTTCAGCCCAATCATCATCTCGAAGTCGAGCCGGAGTTCTTGCGGGCGATGCTGGCGCATCTTCGCACCCTCGACGTCGACATCGTCACCATGGACGAGGTGCATCATCGACTCCAGAAGCGGAGTTTCGCACGGCGCTTCGCCTGCTTCACCCTCGACGACGGCTATCGCGACAACCGCGATTATGCGTTGCCGGTGATGCGTGAGTTTGACGCGCCCTTCACCGTTTACGTCACCAGCGATTTCGCCGAAGGCACCGGAAGGTTGTGGTGGGTCTCGCTCGAGAAGGCGATCGCCAAGACCCCCTCGATCGAAGTCCCGATCGGCGGCACAGCAACCCGCCTCGAGACCTCGACGCCGGCAGCCAAGCAGGCCGCCTTCGACCGCATCCACGAATGGCTGCGCCGACTTCCGGGCGAACACGACCTGCAGCGCGAAATCTCCGCGCTGTGCACGCGCCATGATGTCGACGAGTCTCTCATCGCCCGCGATCTCTGCATGTCCTGGGAGGAGCTGAAGGCGTTCGCGGACGATCCGCTGGTGACGATCGGCGCGCATACGGTCACGCATTGCAATCTGGCGCGGCAGAGCGGAGAGACCGCCTCGTTCGAACTGACCGAAAGCCGCGCGCGGATCGAAGCGGCGTTGCAGCGGCCGGTGCAGCATCTCGCCTATCCCTATGGCGACCGGATCGCCGCGGGCCAGCGCGAATTCAGCCTGGCGAAAGCGGCAGGATTCAAGACGGCGGTCACGACTCGGCCGGGCATGATCTTCCCGGAAAGCGCCGGCTACATGACCGCGCTGCAGCGCGTTTCGCTCAACGGCAACTACCAGGACGCGCGCATCCTCCCGGTCCTGACATCAGGCGCCGCCACCGCCATGTGGAACGGCTTTCGCCGCATCGACACTGCGTAGGGCTTCAACCGTAGCCCGGATAGAGCGAAGCGCAATCCGGGGCCTTCTCACACGCTGAGGGATCCATCCCGGCTTCGCTCCATCCGGGCTACGGGTCGATTTCCCTTCCTTGACTCGCCCTGCTCTCACGCCCAAAACCTCCGGCAAAGCCAATGGAGGAAAGCAATGTTCAAGGATCTGTTCTCGCTTAATGGTCGCATCGCGCTGGTGACGGGCGGCTCGCGCGGCATCGGCAAGATGATCGCGGCCGGATTTCTCGCGCAAGGCGCGGCGAAGGTTTACATCACCGCGCGCAAGGCAGGTCCCTGCGAGGCAACCGCGAAAGAACTCACCGCCGCCTATGACGGCGAATGCATCGCGCTGCCGATCGACATCTCGACGGTCGAAGGCTGCGAGAAGCTGGCCGGCGAAATCATCAAGCTGGAGCCGAAGCTCGACATCCTCGTCAACAATGCGGGCGCGGCATGGGGCGCGGAATTCGACGAATTCCCCGAAAGCGGCTGGGACAAGGTCATGGACCTCAACGTCAAGTCGCTGTTCTTCCTGACCAAGGCGCTGGCGAAACCGTTGCGCGCGGCGGCCTCGCCCGATCGGCCCGCCAAGGTCATCAACATCGCGTCCGTCGACGGCATCTTCGTCAATCCCAGCGAGACCTATTCCTACGCCGCGAGCAAAGCCGCCGTGATCCATCTGACGCGGCGCATGGCGACGAAACTGGTCAAGGACAATATCAATGTCACCGCGATCGCGCCGGGCGCGTTCAAGTCGGACATGAACCGGGCCGCGCGCGACCACTCGGACGAAGTCGCAAAGCGTATTCCGGCGAAGCGTATCGGCACCGACGAGGATATGGCGGGGGTAGCGATCTATCTCGCCTCGCGCGCGGGCGATTACGTGGTCGGCAACACCATCGCGGTCGACGGCGGCGTGGTCTACGCAAATGCTGGGCTTGAGATCGCGGGGTAATTCACGGTCGTCATACCCCGCGAATGCGGGGTATCCAGTACGCCGCGGCTTCAAGTGGGTGACCGCGCCGTTTCTGTAATTGGCGCTGGCGTTTACTGGATCACCCGCTTTCGCGGGTGATGACAGCTTGTGCGGAAGGCGCGGGTTGCGCTTTTCATCTGTCGATTCACCCGTATTCGAAATCAGCCTTGGGCGCGTCAGGCAGCTCGCGCTCCAGCGCTTCGCGGTATCGCAAACATCCGCGCAAAAACTTCGGCCAGGGCGGCACGGCCACTTCGGGCGTGACTCGCTCGGGCAACAGGCCCCAGAGGTCGGGATGGTGCCAGCACAGGTCGTGACCGGTGCTGTCGCGGTGCGCGCGGATGCCCGCCCTAAGGCGTTTCACCTCCGCGACCAGTTGGTCGCGGTTCAGTGCTTCGAGGTCGCGGTCGGGGTCCATATTGCTGCTCCCCGATTGCGGGGCGGTTCAGGTTTCGATCTTCACGTACTCGAAATCGCCGGGCTTGTTGTCGATGCCGACCTTCGGCGGCGAAATCCAGGAGGCGTACTGGCCGGTTTCGGTGACCGGCTTCATCAGGGAGGCGATGAAATCGCCGTCCTGCGACGAAGGCAACCATTCGCCCTTGCGCTGGTTCCAGGTGGCGTCGTCGATCAGCACGCCGTCGGGCGTCGCATGCACGTCCTTGAACTCGCCGATCTGGCGATGGAAGGCGACGTTCGGCAGCGTCAGCTTGTACTGATAGCCAGCGGTCGAAATCACCTTGTTCCAGCGCAGCATGCCCTTGACGCAGTCCTGCGTGTAGTCGTCGCGCAGCCGCATGTTGAGCGCGGTCAGCGCGGGCTCATCGACTCGCTTGATCACGCCGTCGACCAGCTTCAGCACCGGATAGGTGGCGTTCTTGAGCTGGTGATCGTCGTCGATCTGGGTTTCCTTGTAGCGACCCTTGATGCCGGCGTTGAAAACATTCGCCGCGTTGGTCGAGACTTCGGAGCCGAACAGATCGAGCGACAGCGAATAGTGCAGGTTGAGCTTCTTCTGGATGGTCGGCAGGTCGATGACGCCGAGCGCGCGGACCCTGCCGACATCGGTGGGATCGGTGATGCCGGCCGCTTTCATCGCCTCGCAGGTGCGCTGCACGACGCGGCTGATGCCGGTCTCGCCGACGAACATGTGATGCGCTTCTTCGGTCAGCATGAAGCGGCAGGTGCGCGACAGCGGATCGAAGCCGGACTGCGCCAGCGAGTGCAACTGCATCTTGCCGTCGCGATCGGTAAAATAGGTGAACATGAAGAACGACAGCCAGTCCGGCGTCGCCTCGTTGAAGGCCCCGAGCATGCGTGGGCTATCCGCGTCACCCGAGCGTCGGCGCAGCAAATCGTCGGCTTCCTCGCGACCGTCGCGGCCGAAATATTTCTGCAAGAGATAGACCATCGCCCAGAGGTGGCGGCCCTCCTCGACATTGACCTGGAACAGGTTGCGCAGGTCGTAGAGCGAGGGCGCGGTCTTGCCGAGATGGCGCTGCTGCTCGACGGAGGCGGGCTCGGTGTCGCCCTGGATCACGATCAGGCGGCGCAGCGTGGCGCGGTGCTCGCCGGGGACTTCCTGCCAGGCCGGCTTGCCATAGTTCTCGCCGAAGGGAATGACGCGGTTTTCTTCCTGCGGCGCCAGCAAAATGCCCCAGCGATACTCCGGCATCTTCACGTAGTCGAACTTGGCCCAGCCGCGCGGATCGACCGAATAGGCGGTGCGCAGATAAACTAGCGACTGCTGAAAACCTTCCGGCCCCATGTCGCCCCACCAGTCCATATAACCGGGATGCCAGCCCTCCAGCGCTTTCAGCACCTGCCGGTCTTCGCTGAGATTCACGTTGTTCGGAATTTTGGTCGAGTAGTCGACGTTCATGTAATTCATGGCCTGCTCCTTGCTCGCTCTCGTGTCCCGGACGCGGCGCGACGCGAAGCGGTGCGCTGCACAACCGGGACCTGTTCAGTGACGGCCTAGATGGGTCCCGGTTCTGCACAGCGGCACTTCACGCCGCAGTGCGCCCGGGCCACGACATCAAACCCGCGTCATGTCGAATTGCGCCTTCTGGCCGGTGCCGTAGCGGCGCAGCGCGCCCTCTTCGCCGACCGCGTTGGGGCGCTGGAAGATCCAGTTCTGCCACGCCGTGAGGCGCGAGAAGATTTTCGATTCCATGGTCTCGGGACCAACGAAGCGCAAATTCGCTTCCATGCCGGTGAGGCCGTCGGGCGAGAAGGACGTGCGCTCCTCCAGGAACACCCGCACCTCGTCGTCCCAATCGATATCGTCGAGCGCGAAGGTGACGAGGCCGAGTTCTTCGGCTTCCTCGGCGTCAAGCGTTGTGCCGATGGTGGCTTCCGCGCGTTCCAGATCGGACGGATCGGCCTGGAAGCGCGATTGCAACCGGGTCAGGCCGTGGCTCATCGGGTAGGGACCGAAATTCAGCGCGGTGAGCTGGATTGCCGGCGGCGGCCGATTATCGCCCTGCCGCGAGCCGATCAGCATGTAGGAACGGTCGGCGGCGAACACGAGTTCGGCGAGCGTGCCGGCGAAGCAGGAGCCGGGCTCGACGAGCGTCACCAGCGTGCGCGAGGTGACATCGATGCGCTTCAGCACGCGCTTCCAGTAATGCCTGATCTCGTTGACCAGCCAGTGCGCCTTGTTGGCTTCGAGGAAGGCATCGCAAGCGACGACATTGGCGGGATCGCCATGCGACTTGAACAGCAGCATCGCGATTTCGAGTTCGTTGATGCGCAAGTGAAGAATTGCGTCATCGAGCTCGCGCGCCACCTGCAACGGCCAGAACGCGGCGCCTTGCGCGATCAGGCCCTCGATATCGGCTGGCGGCGCCGTCTCCGGCGCCTTGATCGAAATGGTCGCGATCCGCGCGGCGCGATCGATGTCGACATTGACAAAACCATAACGGATGCCGCTGTCGTCGATGGTGCGGTTGAGCGGCGAAAGCGTGATGCCCTTGCCGTTACCGTTGCGTTTCGAGCTGGCCGCGAATTCTCTTGCGCGCTCGGCAACCTTGGCTTCGAGCTTGGTGTTCGGCGCGATCTCGTCGACCAGCCGCCAGGCGACCGCACGCTTGCCCTTGATGCCTTCCTCGATGGTGCAGAAGAAGTCGGCATGGTCGCGGCGCACCTTGCGCTTGTCGACCACGCGCGTGAGACCGCCGGTGCCCGGCAGCACGGCGAGCAGCGGCACTTCCGGCAGCGCCACGGCAGCGGCGCCGTCGTCGGCGAGTATGATGTGGTCGGTGGCGAGCGCCAGTTCATAGCCGCCGCCCGCCGCGGTGCCATTGACGACGGTGATGAAGCGCTGCCCGGAATTTTCCGATGAATCTTCCAGGCCGTTGCGGGTCTCGTTGGTGAATTTGCAGAAGTTGACCTTATGGGCGTGGGTCGCGCCCGCCAGCATGCGGATGTTGGCGCCGGCGCAGAACACGCGGTTCTTGCCGGAACGCATCACCACCACTTTTACTTCAGGGTATTCGAAGCGCAGCCGCTGCACGGCATCAGCGAGCTCGATGTCGACGCCGAGATCGTAGGAATTGAGTTTGAGCTGATAGCCTTCGAACAGGCCGGCGTTTTCGTCGACGTCCATGGTGAGGGTTGCGACCTCGCCCTCGACGGCCAGCTTCCAGTGCCGGTAGCGCGACGGATCGGTTTGAAAATCGATGTATTTCGCGCCGCCTGCGAGGACACGATCTTCACCGGCCATGAGCCACCCTCTGTCGTTTTCTCAGGATTTGGTTGGTTTGTTGCATGCACAATAGTGCATGTTTTTGACTGAGTCCAGGCTAAAACGCCGGAATATGCATTTTGTTTCATGTTTGGCCGGTGGCGGAAAATGCCACCCAGTCAGCCCTGGCGAGCTGCGGCCGCTCCAGTTTCGCCTTTATGAGGCCCACCAACGCCGCAACCGGAAAACAATCGGCCCATTGCGGCAGCGGCAGATTGCCGGCCCCTGGGGCGGCGCGGTCATCGCCGCGCGCCGAGAAACCGGGAAGCGAACGCGAAGCAAAGCGTATGACGAAATGCCTTACGCGGCCCGTCCCTGCGAGCCGCTATCGACGTGCAACACCGCGTTTGCGAATTCCGAAATCGCATCGAGCGTCGCCTCCGGCGCTTCGCGATGCGGCTGATGTCCCGCGCCCGGAATCACAGTCACATCGACCGGACAATAGCACTCTTGCTGCGCGATCTCGACCTGGCGCATGGTCCCATACTGGTCGTCCACGCCCTGCAGGATCGCTACCGGCACGCGGATATAGGCGAGGTATTCGGAAATATCCCAGTTGCGGAAATCAGGATCTAGCCAGGCGCCGTTCCATCCGTAGAAGGCGTTGTCGACGTCCCTGTGCCAGCGCGAAAGCTTCCCCTTCAGATTCGTGGTCTCGTAGGCGCTCCGGATCTTCGCAATCGAGGCCACCGAAATATCCTCGACGATGAAATGCGGGGCGATCAGCGCGAGGCCCTGCACACGGTAGTCCTGATGCGAACCGGCATAGATCGCCGCGATCGAGGCGCCGTCGGAATGCCCGAGCAGCAGGCCGCGGCGAAAGCCGATCTTGTCGAGCAGTTTTGGCAAGACGTCGAGCGCCTCGACATGCATGTAGTCGAGCGGCCGCGGCAGTTTCACCGCCGTCGATGCGCCGTAGCCGGCGCGCGAATAGACGAATACGCCCGCGCCGGTCGCGGCCTGAAGCGTGTCCGGAAAGTCACCCCACAGCCTGGCCGATCCGAGGCCCTCGTGCAGCATCACGATGGTCGGCGCGTGCTCGGGCGACGGGCCGACCATGCGGTATTCGAGATGGGAGGCGCCGACGGTGAGAAAGCCCGAGGGGGTAAGGGTTGTCATGCTGTAAGCTTTCCGAAAGTGATCCAGACGTTGCACTCCTTGCTCATGTCGTCCCTGCGAAAGCAGGGACCCATAACCATCGGCCTTCGTTGTGGTCAAAGGTCTCGCACATCGCGCGTCGACGGATGAGCCGCAGCGTATGGGTCCCTGCTTTCGCAGGGACGACGTGAGAGAGGTTACGATGCACCATCCCGCAGCTTGAACCGTTGAATCTTCCCCGTTGCCGTCTTCGGCAGGCTGTCCACCACGTCGATCCAGCGCGGATATTTCCACGGACCGATCTTCTGCTTGACATGCTCCTTCAACACCTCGTGCAGATCATCGGTCCTGGCGCCGGCGCGCAGCACGACAAAAGCTTTCGGCTTCAGCAGTCCTTCGGGATCGGCCTCGGGCACGACGGCGGCTTCGAGCACGGCCGGATGGGTGATCAGCGCGCTCTCGACCTCAAACGGCGAGACCCAGATGCCCGAAACCTTGAACATGTCGTCGCTTCTGCCGCAGAAGGTGTAACGGCCGTCGGCGTCGCGGATGTATTTGTCACCGGTACGGGTCCAGTGACCTTCGAAAGTCGAACGGCTCTTGGCACGCTGATTCCAGTAACCCTCGCCGGCCGAGGGCGCATCAACCAGCAATTCGCCGACCTCGCCATCGGCCACCTCGCTGCCTGCTTCATTAACCAGCCGCACCTTGTAGCCGGGCACGGGCCGGCCGGAAGAGCCGTATTTGATGTCGCCGGGCGCATTGGACAGGAAGATGTGCAACAGCTCGGTCGAGCCGACGCCATCGAGAATGTCGACGCCGAAGCGCGCCTTCCAGGCGTTGCCGACCGATTCCGGCAGCGCTTCGCCGGCGGAGGTGCAGATACGCAAGCGGTTGCCGGCGCGGGCGTCCTTCAGCGTCTCGTCGTTGAGCATCGCGGCGAACAGCGTCGGCACGCCGTAGAAGATGGTCGGGTTGTATTTGTTCATCAGCGCGAACATCGCAGCCGGCGTCGGCCGTTCCGTGTGCAACACCGTGGAAGCGCCGACCGACATCGGAAACGTCAGCGCATTGCCAAGACCATAGGCGAAGAACAGTTTTGCTGCCGACAGACAAACATCGTCCTCGCGAATGCCGAGCACCTGTTTGGCGTAGGTTTCGGCGGTGGCGGCGAGATTCGCATGCAGATGCCGCACGCCCTTCGGCATGCCGGTCGAACCCGACGAATAGAGCCAGAACGCAGGCTCGTCAGGATGCGTCGCCGCGGTCGCAAACGTATCGCCCTCGCGCGCGAGCTCGTCTGAGAGTTTTTTGTGGCCGTGCGCGTCCTTGCCTGCCACGACGACGTACTCGAGATCCGGTATCCGGCTGACGATATCCTTGACGATCGGCAGCAGCGCTTCGGAGACGAACAGGACGCGCGCGCGGCAATCTCCGAGGATGTAGGCGTACTGCTCCGACGTCAGCAGCGTATTGAGCGGCACCGGCACGATGCCGGCGCGGATCGCGCCGAGAAAGACGGCGGGGAAATCGACGGTATCCAGCATGATCATCGCCACGCGCTCTTCGCGGCGGACGCCGAGCCGGCGCAACATGTTGGCGACGCGGCGGGTCTGCCTTTGCAGATTGCCATACGTGAGTTCGGTGACGGTGTCGGTGAAGGCGAGCTTGGCCCCGCGCCCCTCCTCGACATTGCGGTCGAGCAGCCATGTCACCGCGTTGTACGAACCGGACGTGCCGCTCACGACGCTCCTCCCCTGAGCTTTAAGAATTATAATTCATACAAAGACACCCGCTGCGCTTGCTGTCAATCCTCATCGGCATTATGTTTCCGAAATCCGTTCACCCCGACGCAATGCCGAACGAGGGAAATGACCGAGGCCAGCGACCCCGAATCCGGCTTTCTCGAGCAGCTTGGCCAGCGTGTGCGCACCATGCGCGCCCTTCGCGGCATGTCGCGAAAAGTGCTGGCAAAAGTTTCCGGAATTTCCGAGCGCTATATCGCGCAACTCGAGGGCGGCAAGGGCAATGTCTCGATCGTGCTGCTGCGGCGCGTGTCGAACGCGATGGGCGCGCATCTCGAAGACCTGATTCCTTCCGCCGAGCCCGCGCCGGATTGGGCTGTGATCCGCGATCTCCTGCGCAAGGCGACGCCAGCGCAAATTGCGCAGGCCAAGGATGCGCTGGCCGGCGGCGACCTTTCGGCGCAGCGGCGGATTTCGTTTGCCGGCATCGCCCTGATAGGCCTGCGCGGCGCCGGCAAATCCACCCTCGGCAGGATGCTGGCGAAGAAGATCGGCTGGAAATTCGTCGAACTCAACAAGGAGGTCGAGGCGCAGAACGGCCTGTCCGTCGCCGAGATCATCGCGCTCTACGGCCAAGAAGGTTTTAGGCGCATGGAGCAGGCGGCGCTGACGCAAATGCTGGCGCGGAAAGAATTGATGGTGCTGGCGACCGGCGGCGGCATCGTCTCCGAGCCCTTGACCTTCGACCTGATCCTGTCGTCGTTCTACACCATCTGGCTGAAGGCCGAGCCGGAAGAGCACATGGCCCGCGTCCGCCGCCAAGGCGATCTGCGCCCGATGGCGGACGATCGTTCCGCGATGGCGGAACTGCGCAACATACTGATCAGCCGCGAACCGCTCTACGCGCGCGCGTCAGCGGTGGTCGATACCGCGGGGCTTTCCGTGGATGCTGCGGCGGCGCGGCTGAGCGATGCGGTGGCCCCGGTGCTGCACGACAAGCACGCGTTCGGCTTGCGCAGCGCGGTCTCCTGATCGCTTTCACGAAAGCGCCATCCGCAACCGCCTGATTTCCGGCCAGGGCCACGGTTGCATCCGATAGCAAGCGCGACCGTTAACCACCGCACAAGTTCCATGCGAGCGACTGCTGTAATGCACGCTGAAGGAGTGTTACTAAATCATTAATGCATGGAGGACAAATCATGCTGGAGCGCCGTCAGGTACCCAGAAACCACGTCTACTATGGTGGATTAGTCGCGTTCAACGACCGCAACTCGACGATCGCCTGCGTCGTGCGCAACTTCAACATGTTCGGTGCGAAGATCGAAATTGAAGACGTGGTCCTCGTATCCGATGAGATCGATTTTGAGATCGAGCGCAAGGCAATCTCCTGCACGGCGCGCCTGGTCTGGCGCAACAGCGATGCGGCGGGCCTGGTGTTTGCCAACGTGCACGAGGAGAGTGGTGTTGTTCCGCTGGCATGGGCGCGCAAGCTACGCGCCAGCGAACGAGCCAACAGACGGCTGCAGTGGCGCCTCGATCAGCTTCTCTCCGAGCATTAGAACGCATGAGCAGCGTTGAAGGCGAAGATGACGCCATCCTTGCCGTCGCGCCGGCACCGAAAGTCCGGCGACGCCGCCTGCGCACGATCTTCCTGGCCGTGTTCACCGCGCAATACACGCTCGTGGCCCTCGCGGCCGGCCTCACCATCGCGGGCATCCTTCGCTATCTGGTGACGCCGAAGATCGTCGCCCAGTTCGAGGCGATCGCCGCGGCGTTCAAGCATTAGCGGGCGGCTGCGGCCGGCCGCATTCAGGATCGATCCGAATTGTTCGCCGCCGAGTTGCGCACCCTCGAACTCCGGACCCATTCACGATACTGATGGCGCATGAAGCTCGTTTTCCTCCATGGTTCACCTGCCGTCGGCAAGCTGACGGTTGCCAACGCGCTGCTCCGGATGGTGCCGGGACGGCTGATGGACAATCACGCCGCCATCGATTTCGCACGAACCATATTCGAGTTTGGCGCGCCCGGATTCTGGGAGCTTGTCCACGACGTCAGGTCTTCGGCGCTCAATGCCGCAGCAGCGAACGGCGTGCCGCTGCTGGTGATGACGTTCTGCTACGCCGAGCCGGACGATCGCGTGCAGTTCGCGAATTTCGAGGAGCTCGTGCGACGGCATGGCGGCGAGTTGCTGCCGGTCTTCCTGCACTGTTCGCGCGAAGAAGCGATGAAACGGGTCGGCAATCCCGACCGGATCGCGCGGCGCAAGATGGCTTCAGGCGAAGCCCTCACCAGATATCTCGATAGCTACGACTTCACGGCGGTGCCGCGGCCCGATTGTGTCCGGCTGGACACCGAACTGAATTCAGCGGAGGCAACCGCGCAGAACATCGTCTGCCATTTCGGACTCACACCAGCATCGACTTGACCGACGCCGCCGCCTCGCGCAATCGCGGCAGGAAGCGTTCAATCATCTCGGCTGACGACACGCGGTCGACATGCGCGCCCATGTTGATGGCGGCGACGATCGCGCCGTCGTAGCGGCGGACCGGCACGGAGATCGAGCGGAAGCCGGACTCGGCTTCGCGATCGACCAGCGAATAGCCTTGGGCGCGATCGGCGATGATGGTCTTCAGGAGCAGCTTCTTGTCGGTCACGGTGAACGGCGTCAGCGGCGCAAGCTCTATCCTGTCGAGCGCCGCAGCCAGTTCGTCGTCGGCCAGCCGCGACAGCAGCACGCGGCCGACCGAGGTGCAGAACGCCGGCAGCCGGTAGCCGATGTCGATCCCGGCGGAAAATATCCGCGTTGGGCTGGCGCGTGCGATGAAAACGACGTCGTTGCCGTCGAGGATCGCCATCGACGCGATCTCCTGCGCCTCGCTCGACAACTTATCCAGCGCCGGCTGCAGCACCGAGACGACATGGTTGGAGGCAAGATAGCTTGACGCCAGCACCAGCACGCGCGGGGTCAGGCGGAACAGCTTGCCATCGGTGGCGACAAAGCCGGCGCGTTCGAGCGTGAAGAGAATGCGCCGCGCGGTTGCACGCGGCAGCTCGGCGGCCTTGGCGAGGTCGCTGAGCGTCATTGGCTGACGGCCGCCGCCGAAGATTTCGAGCACGCGCAGGCCGCGGTCGAGGCTTTCGATGAAGTCGGTCGCGCCGCGGTTGTCTGCGTCCCCCGCGCGCTTCAGTTTGGGCATCGCTGCCTCCATAATCCGCTTGCCTAACGCCAAGCCTACGTTAAAATCGCACAAAAGTTCAATAGGCGAACAAATCTGGATCTCGGAGAGCCTCGCCATGATGAGCCAGGAAGCGAACGACCTGATCACCCGCACCGGGCGCAAGGACCCGTGCGGCAAACTGATGCGGATGTATTGGCAGCCCGCGGCGCTGGTCGACGAGTTGCAGGGGCCGCGGCCGGTGCGGCCGGTCAAACTGCTCGGTGAGAACCTCGTGCTGTTTCGCGACGAGCAAGGCCGCTATGGCCTGATCGACCGCCACTGCGCCCATCGCGGCGCCGACCTCGCCTTCGGACGGCTGGAGAATGGTGGGCTGCGTTGCGCCTTCCACGGTTGGCTATTCGATGCATCCGGTCAATGCCTGGAGACGCCTGCGGAGCCGAAGGACTCAAAGCTGTGCCAGGGCATCAAACAGCGCGCCTACCCCGTGGTCGAGAAGAGCGGCATCCTCTGGGCGTACCTCGGCGAAGGCGAGCCGCCGGCGTTTCCGGAGATCGACTGCTTTGTGGCGCCCGACAGCCATACCTTTGCGTTCAAGGGCCATATCAGTTGCAACTGGCTGCAGGCGCTGGAAGTCGGCATCGATCCGGCGCACGCCTCCTTCCTGCACCGCTTCTTCGAGGACGAGGATACGTCCACCGCTTACGGCAAGCAATTCCGCGGCGCGTCCGCCGGAAGCGACATGCCGATGACGAAGATTTTGCGCGAATACGACAACCCGATCATCAATGTCGAGCACACCGAATACGGCCTTCGTCTGATCGCGCTACGCGAAATCGACGAAGAGCGGACGCATGTGCGCGTAACCAACCAGCTTTTTCCGCACGGCTTCGTCATCCCGATGAGCACGGAGATGACGATCACGCAGTGGCACGTGCCTATCGATGACGAGAACTGCTACTGGTATGCGATCTTCACCTCTTACACGGCGCCGGTCGACAAGAAGAAGATGCGCGACCAGCGCCTCGAACTTTATGAATTGCCGGACTACAAGTCGCGCAAGAACAAGAGCAACGATTACGGTTTTGATCCGCACGAACAGGCGACTGCGACGTACACCGGCATGGGGACGGACATTAACGTCCACGACCAGTGGGCGGTGGAATCGATGGGCGCGATCCAGGACCGCACCAACGAGCATCTCGGCCAATCGGACAAGGCGATCGTGCAGTATCGCCGCTTGCTGCGGCAGGAGATCGAGAAGGTTGTCGGCGGCGAGAAGCCGTTCATGTTCCTGGACGCCGCGCATGCGCGCAGCATTCAAGGCCCGGCGACGATGGACGGCATCGGGCCGACGCGCGGCTGGGAAATCTACTGGATGGAAGTCGACGTCAAGCGCCGCCGCGGCGCGCCATGGGCCGTGCCGGTGCCGACGGAGATTGCCGGCAAGATCCGGCATCTGTCGGCGGCGGAGTGATGATGGCTCCCTCCCCGTCATTGCGAGGAGCGAAGCGACCAAGCAATCCATGTCGACGCTTCCGGCGCGATGGATTGCTTCGCTACGCTCGCACTGACGGCCGATATAGCATGCCTCGATTCAGACTCGCGGGAGCAACGCGTTGAGTTTCGTGAAACGTCACGGGCTGTGGTCTGGGGAGCAGCAGGAGGCGGCAAGCCGCCTGCGCAAGATCGTTGAGGAGAAAAACCTCGAAGTCATTCGCCTCTCATTCCCCGACCAGCACGGCATCCTCCGCGGCAAGACGCTGGTCGCGGCCGAAGCGATTGCCTCGCTGGAAGGCGGCTGCTCCATCACCACGACCATGCTCGCCAAGGACACCTCGCATAAGACGGTGTTTCCGGTGTTCACGGCCGGCGGCGGCTTCGGCATGAAGGAGATGGAAGGCGCCGCCGACGTAGTGATGGTGGCAGACCCCACCACCTTCCGCGTGCTGCCATGGGCGCCGACCACCGGCTGGCTGCTGTGCGACCTCTATTTCAACGACGGCCGCCCGGTGCCATTCGCGACGCGCAACCTCTATCGCAAGGTGATCGATCAGCTCGGACAGCGCGGCTACGATTTCGTTGCCGGCCTCGAGGTTGAATTCCACATCTTCAAGCTCGACGACGCGCACATGACGCCGGAGCATGCCGGCCAGCCCGGTACGCCGCCTTCCGTCAGCCTGCTGTCGCACGGGTACCAGTATCTGACCGAGCAGCGTTACGACCAGATGGAGCCGGCGCTGGAAATCATCCGCCGCGATGTGCTGGCACTGGGGCTGCCGCTGCGCTCGGTCGAGGTCGAGTTCGGCCCGAGCCAGTGCGAATTCACTTTCCAGCCGACCCAGGGACTGGCGCCCGCCGATAACATGGTGCTGTTCCGCTCGGCCGTAAAGCAGATCGCGCGGCGCCACGGATATCACGCGACCTTCATGTGCCGGCCGAAATTGCCAAATGTGTTCGCCTCCGGGTGGCATCTGCATCAGTCGCTGGTGTCGCGCGCGAGCGGCGAGAATGCATTCATGGCCGGCGACAAGGGCGAGGTGCTGACCCCGTTTGGGTTTGCCTATCTCGCGGGACTTCTGGAACACGCTCGCGCGTCCACCGTGTTCACGACGCCGACCATCAACGGCTACAAGCGCTACCGCTCCTATTCGCTGGCGCCGGATCGCGCGATCTGGGGCCGCGATAACCGCGGCGTCATGATCCGCCTGCTCGGGGGACCGGGCGATGCGGCCACGCGGCTGGAAAACCGCATCGGCGAGCCGGCGGCGAACCCATATCTCTACATGGCCTCGCAAATTCTCTCTGGGCTCGACGGCGTCGACCGCAAGCTCGATCCGGGTCCGTCGGCGGATACGCCGTACGAGACCAAGGCGGCGTTGTTGCCGAAGAGTTTGCGCGAGGCGGTGTTTGCGCTGCAGGACGATCCGTTCTTTCGGCAGGCGCTAGGCGCGGAGTTCGTGGATTATTACGTTCACATCAAAAACGCGGAGATCGAGCGGTTTCAAGCCGAAGTGTCAGACTGGGAGCACCGCGAATATTTCGAGATGTTTTGAGGAGAGCAGCTTTCTCTCGTCGTCCGTGCGACGACAGAGATGGATCAAATCCCGAGATACCGGTGCTGCAGATCCGGCTCCGCGATCAACTGCTCACTTGTCCCCGTCCACACCGTCCGCCCGCGCTCGATGATGTAGTGGCGGTCGGCAATGCGGGAGAGATTGGCCACGTTCTTGTCGATGACGAGCACCGATTGTCCGCGGCCTTTCAGCATCGACAGGCAATTCCAGATTTCCTCGCGGATCAAGGGCGCGAGTCCTTCGGTGGCTTCGTCGAGGATCAGGAGTTTCGGATTGGTCATCAGCGCGCGGCCGATCGCCAGCATCTGCTGCTCGCCACCCGACAAGGTCACGCCCATGTTGCTGCTGCGCTCGGCTAATCGCGGAAACAATGCGTGGATTTTTTCAATGGTCCAGGGATCGGGATTGCCAGCGCGGTTGCCCGAGGCCGCCACCAGATTCTCGTAGACCGTCAGGTTTGGAAAAATCTGACGGCCTTCCGGCACCAGGCCGATGCCGAGCTTTGCGATTTTGTAGGAGGGCAGGCTGCGCACCTGCTCGCCCGCGAAACGGATCGTACCTGATCGCGCCGCGGTCATGCCCATGATGGAACGGATGGTGGTGGTCTTGCCCATGCCGTTGCGGCCCATCAGGGCGACCATCTCGCCGGCGTGCACACACAGCGACAGGCCGAAAAGGACCTGGCTGAGGCCATAGCAGGTCTCGATCCCTTCGACTTCGAGCAGAGTTTCAGCCATTTTGGATTCAGCCATGGCTGACCACCACATGCTGGTCGCCGAGATAGGCGCGCTTGACTTCCTCATTGGTCCGGATGGCGTTGGGATCGCCCGAGGCGATCACGCGGCCATAGACCAAGACCGTGATGCGGTCGGCGAGCGCGAACACCGCCTCCATGTCGTGCTCGACCAGCACGATAGTGACTTCCTTCCGCAATTCCTTCAACAGCGCCACCATTCGCGCGGATTCGGTGACGCCGAGGCCGGCCATCGGCTCGTCGAGCAGCAGCAGTTTCGGTTTGGTCGCGAGCGCAACTGCGAGTTCGAGCTCGCGCTGTTCGCCGTGGCTCAATTCCGACACCAGCACGTCGGCGCGCCTGGCGAGCCCTACCCGCGTCAACGCAGCCTGCGCCGCGTCGCGCAGATGTCTCTCTTTGCGCGCAGCACCCCAGAAGCGGAACGAGTGGCCGTCATGCGCCTGCGCCGCCAGCGCGACATTGTCGGCCGCGGTGAAATCCGGCAGCAGGCAGGTGATCTGGAACGAACGCGCCAGGCCGAGCCGGCTGCGCTGATAGGACGGCAGCCACGTGATCTCGCGACCGGCGAAGTGAATGGTGCCGGAATTCGGCATCAACTGCCCGGTCAATTGGCTGATCAGCGTGGTCTTGCCAGCGCCGTTGGGGCCGATGATGGCGTGCAGTTGGCCCGGCAACACGTCGAGCGACAGATTGTCGGTGGCCTTGATGCCGCCGAAGCTGCGGACCAGGTTCTCGACACGGAGCAAGGGACCAGCCAAGGAATCAGGCACGGCTCAATCTCCCGAGCACGCCCATGATGCCGCCGTGCGCAAACAGCACGATCAGCAGCAACAGCGGGCCCATGATCAGCGCCCAGTATTCGGTGAATTGCGACAGCACTTCTTCCAGCACCAGGAATACGATGGTGCCGATCACGGGCCCGAACAACGAGCCCATGCCGCCCAGGATCACCATCACCATGAGATCGCCGGAGCGGGTCCAGTACATCGTGGCAGGGCTGATGAAATCGGTATTGTTGGCGAGCAGCGCGCCGGCCAGGCCGCAGATCGTGCCCGAGATGACGAAGCAGACAAGACGATATCGGTTGGCGTGAAAGCCGATCGCCTGCATGCGCTGCTCGTTGGAGCGCACCCCCTGCACCACCATGCCGAAGCGCGAATTGACAATGCGCCAGATCAGGTAAACGCCGCCGAACAGGCAGGCCAGGCACAGGTAGTAGAACTGAACGCGGTTCGACAGGTCGATCAGGCCTGCGAAATTGCTGCGCTTGTAGATGGTCAACCCGTCGTCGCCGCCGTAGCGCGACAGACCCGAGGTGACGTAATAGGCCATCTGCGCGAACGCGAGCGTGATCATGATGAAATAGACGCCGCGGGTGCGCAAGGAGAGCGCGCCGATCACGAACGCATAGAGCGCCGAGACCGCAAGCGCGACCGGCCACTGGATGAAGCCCGAGCCGATGCCTTCATAGGCTAGAATGCCGACCGCATAGCCGCCGATGCCGAGATAGGCGGCATGGCCAAAGCTCATCATGCCGCCATAGCCCATGATGAGATTGAGGCTGGCGGCAGCCAGCGCGAAAATGACAATGCGGGTGAACAGCGTCAGGATGAAGATATTGCCGGTCGCCGCGGAATAGAGCGGCAGCAGCGTGAGGCAAAGCGCCACGAGCGCCGCGATGACGTTGCTGGCGTTGATGTGAGGTTTCATCGCTTGGCGGCCGGAAACAGCCCCTCCGGACGCACGACGAGCACAATGGCCATCAAGAGATAAATCAGCATCGATGACAAGGCGGGCGCCGCGGTCGAGGCGGCGGCGGAACTCAGCACGGTGCGCAGAAGATCCGGCAGGAAGGCGCGGCCGAGCGTATCGATCATGCCGACGAAGATCGCAGCCAGGAAAGCGCCGCGGATCGAGCCGATGCCGCCGATCACGATGATGACAAAGGCGAGAATCAGGATGTTCTCCCCCATGCCGATCTGCACCGTGAGGATTGGCGCCTGCATCAGCCCGGCAAGGCCGGCGAGCGCCGCGCCAAGCCCGAACACCAGCGTGAACAACAGCTTGATGTTGATGCCAAGCGCGCCGATCATCTCGCGGTTGGAGGCGCCGGCGCGGATCAGCATGCCGATGCGGGTCCGCATCACCACGACATAAAGCAATGCCGCGACCGCCAGTGCGACCACAATGATCGACAGCCGATAGGCCGGATAGAATACGCCGGGAACGATCTGCACCGGCACGGTCAACCAGGCCGGCAGCGGCAGCGACAGGCCGGCGGGGCCCCAGATCAGCCGCACCGCGTCGTTGAAGAACAAAATCAGCCCGAAGGTCGCCAGCACCTGATCGAGGTGATCGCGGCCGTAGAGATGCCGTAGCGCGATGAACTCAAGCAGAATGCCGAGCAGCAGCGTGGCGCCGAGCGCCAGCAAAATGCCGAGCACAAAGCTTCCGGTCCACGCCACGAAGGTCGCCGCGAAATAGGCGCCCATCATGTAGAGCGAGCCATGCGCCAAATTGACGAAGTCCATGATGCCGAACACCAGCGTCAGGCCGGCCGCCAGCAAAAACAGCAGCAGGCCGAACTGCAGGCCGTTCAGCGATTGTTCAACGAGGACGAGCATGAACCTAAAACTCTGGACCTAACAAAACAGCGGCAGCACATCTGCGCCGCCGCCATTTTTTTATTGGGCGGATGATCTGTCGCAAACCGCCCCCGGGTCAAGCCCGCGGGCGCTTTTCCCGATCATGCACCGGTCATGCCAATCACTTCTTCATCGGGCATTTGTCGTGAAAGCGGTCCTGGTCGTCCTTGACGATAGTGGCCACCGTCTTCAGCGAGAGCTGACCATCGGCGTCTTTGACCACGTCCTGCAGATAGAAATTCTGGATCGGAATGTGGTTGTTGCCGTATTTGAACGGGCCGCGCACGGACTTGAAGTTGGCCTTCTCCATCTCGGCCTTCATCTCGTCCTTCTTCGAAGTGTCGCCCTTCACCGCGATCACTGCGCTGTTGATCAGGTTGGCGGCATCATACGACTGCGCGCCGTAGAAGGTCGGGCGGAGGCCCGTGTACTTTTTGCGGTAGTCCTCGACGAACTTCTTGTTCTCGGGGTTCGGCAGGTCGTTGACCCATTGCTGGGCGCCGGGCACGCCGATCGCATTTTCCTTCTGCAGCGGCAGCGACAATTCGTCGATGGTGAATGCCGTGTAGAGCGGGATCTGCCCCTTCAGTCCGGCCTGCGCATATTGATTGAGGAATTGGACGCCGGCCGCGCCCGGATAGAACACGAAGATCGACTCGGCCTTGGAATTCTTCGCCTTGGTCAGTTCGGCGGAGAAGTCGAGCTGGCTCGGCCACACTGTATATTCCTCGCCGACGACCTGGCCCTTGAACGTGCTCTTGACGCCGGCCAGCATGTCCTTGCCGGCGGCGTAGTTCGGGCCGATCAGGAACACTGATTTCACGCCCTTCTGGTTCATGTAGGTGCCGACCGCCTGTGGGGTCTGGTCGTTCTGCCAGGAGGTCGAGAATACGTAAGGCGAGCAGAGTTCGCCGGCGAGCTGCGACGGGCCGGCATTGGCCGAGATCAGGAAGGTTTTTGAATCGACCGCGGTCTTCAGCGAGGCCAGCAGGACGTTCGACCAGATGTAGCCGACGATGAAATCGACCTTGTCCGACTGGATCAGTTTTTCGGTCTTCTGCTTGCCGACATCAGGCTTTTGGCCATCGTCCTCGTAGATCACCTCGACCGGCTTGCCGCCCATCTTGCGGCCGAGATGGTCGAGCGCCAGCTCGAATGAGTTGCGCATGTCGTTGCCGATCACAGCGGTCGGGCCGCTGAAGGTCGAGACAAAGCCAATTTTGATGGTATCGCCGGCGAGCGCGGGCTGCGCCAGCGCCAGAATTGTCGCGCCCGCCAGCCAGAATGCCTTTTTCATAATCACTCCCCTCCTGTTTATCACTCCAAACCCGGTCAACCGGGCGACCGGCAACGCTTGCTCCGCGCGCCCTCTTATTAGGTGAGGTATTTTGTGCGCGAAGTGGCCGGTCAGCGGCAAGCATGAACCCAAGGCTCGGGTTAGAACCTTTGGCGCATGCTTAAGCCACCTGCACCATAATTCGCAGATGGCGGGGATGGCAAGAATTATAATTCAGGTTGCTGAGGGGACAATTGTCGCAGTTTTGGGAGAAAGCCGGATAGGCAGCTGCGGCCCCGCGCCGCACCCTGCGAAGGGAAGCGCCTTGTTCAGATCAGGTATTCAGCGCCATCAACGATATAAGGCGCGTGGCGGAAATCCCTGATGGTCGCGACCTTGCCGGCTGACCAGCCCAGCAGCACGAAATATTTCGGCTTTGCGTCGCCGTCGCTCGGATCAAACACAAGGATGGCGGGGCGTCCTTCCACCAAGCCTGGCACCAGATGCCAGTCGCTGACCTTGTCGTAATTGCCGAAATAGCGCGAGACTTCGGTCTTGCCGTTCAAGCGGGACTTACTGACGAGATCGAGCCGCACGTCGTCCGAGATCATGGCGCGGATCGCGTCGAAATTGCGCGCGTTGAAATTGGCGACATAGGCGCCGAGCCGCTCGCGATCGGCGTCGGATAGTTTTTGTTGCGGCGTGTCGTCCGGCTCGTCCGCAATTTCGCGCAGCTGCGCACGGCCGCGATGCAGCGCGGCCTTGGCCGCAGGCAGGCTGCAATCCATCACCTCGCAGATTTCCTTCAGCGAGCAGCCGAGCACGTCCATCAGGATCACGCTTGAGCGCTGCAAAACCGGCAGGCGCATGAAGGTGCGCAAGGAGGTGGCAGCGATCTGGCGGCTCTCCACGGCATCGAGCTGGTCTACGATCATGTCCGCCTCCTCCACCGAGCGGAGCGCTTCCTGGCGATTGCGCCGGCGCAGGAAATCCAGCGCGGTGTTGTGCGCAATGCGAAACAGCCAGCCTTCGGGATTACCGAGCGCGCCGGCGGCAGGCTGCGCCTCCACCGCCTTGATCATGGCATCCTGCAGCACGTCCTCGCCGTCGATGACGGATCCCACCATGCGCGCGCAATAGCGATGCAGCCTCGGCCGCATCGCCACCAGCAGGCGCTCGATATCAAACGCGGCGGACGTCTCGGGAACCACAGTCATTCAGACTCCGGCTAGCGCGCTCTCGGTCTCGCGCAACATGCGATAATTGCCGACGATGGTCACGCTTTTGGCCAGCGGCGGTTCGGCGCAACGCTCGCGAATGCCGTTCTGGAACGCCTGAAACGCCGCCAGTTTCGGCAGCGCGCTGGAGCCATCATCAGCCGCGGACTCGACGAAATGGATAAACGTGTCGTCCTCCAGCCGCAGCGACAAATACCGGAATCCCTCCGGCTGCGCCGCCTTTAGTTCCGCAAACACCGCGGCCACCAGTTCGGCATTCCTGTCGCTCATTTCCGGCTTGGTTTTATACCTGATTACGGTCCGTCTCATGGCTTTCTCCTGTTCTGCGGCCATCTCGACCCCAAGGACGTTTCGGAACAGGCAAAGGATGCGGCCCCCGCAAAAAATTGTTTTCTCTCCGGCGTCCCCGCGAAAGCGGGGACCCATAACCGCAGGGGCTCGTCGTTACGCCGCGCTGTCGCCACAGCTTTACCAACAATACACTCCTGTGGTTATGGGTCCCGGCGACAGCACGATACGCTTTCGCTATCGGCCGATTGACAACGACGTATTGGAGCGGAGCCGCAAATGGCTACATAATCCAATACGTTGAGCCATCAAAAACCGGAATCGCATCCCATGACCACAGCGCTGAAACAACCCCATCACGTGGTGATCGTCGGCGCCGGTTTCGGCGGACTCGAGGCCGCCTTTGGTCTTGCCGGGGCGCCGGTCCGGATCACGCTGATCGACCGCCGCAACCATCATCTGTTCCAGCCGCTGCTCTACCAGGTCGCGACCGCTTCGCTGGCGACCTCCGAAATTGCCTGGCCGATCCGCTATCTCCTGCGCGACCGTCCTGAAGTGACGACGCTGTTCGCCAATGTGAATGGCGTCGATGCCGAGGGAAAGCGCGTGCTGCTCGAAGACGGAGATACGATCTCCTACGACACGCTGGTGCTCGCCACCGGCGCCCGCCACGCCTATTTCGGCCACGATGAATGGGAGCCGTTCGCACCGGGGCTGAAGACGCTGGAGGACGCCACCACGCTGCGGCGGCGCATTCTCGTCGCCTTCGAGCGCGCCGAACGCGAGACCGACCCGGCGCGGCGCGCGGCGCTACTCACCTTCGTCATCATCGGCGCCGGCCCGACCGGCGTCGAGATGGCCGGAACCATCGCCGACCTCGCCAAGGACACGCTGCCGCCGGACTTTCGCAACATCGACACCCACAAGACCCGCGTCGTGCTGGTCGAGGCCGGCCCGCGCGTGCTCGCCGGCTTTCCCGAGGATCTCTCCGCCTATGCGCTGCGCTCGCTGCAGGAACTCGGCGTCGAAGTGGTACTGGGGCAGCCCGTCACCGAATGTGCGATCGACGGCGTCGTCTATGGCGGCAACAGGCTGGAAGCCAGGACCATTGTCTGGGCCGCCGGTGTGCGCGCCTCGCGCGCCGCGGAATGGCTGAACGCACCCGCCGACCGCGCCTATCGGCTCAAGGTCGAGCCTGATCTGACCGTGCCCGGCCATCCCGATATCTTTGCCGTCGGAGATACCGTGACGATCGCCGGCCCCGACGGCAATCCGGTGCCGGGCATCGCGCCGGCGGCCAAGCAGCAGGGACGCTATGTGGCGGCGCTGATCAAGGCCCGCTTGAGCGGCGGCACGCTGCCGCCGTTCCGCTACAAGCATGCCGGCAGTCTTGCGCAGATCGGCAAGCGCAAGGCCGTGATCGACTTCGGGCGCATCAAGCTGCGCGGCAATCTCGCCTGGTGGATCTGGGGCATCGCCCACATCTACTTCCTGATCGGCCTGCGCAACCGGCTCAGCGTCGCGCTGAGCTGGCTGTGGATTCACGCCCGCGACCAGCGCGCCGCACGGCTGATCACGCAAGGCTCGAGCAAGGTCACGGGTTAGGTTTCGCTTCGAACCGATCGCACTGGCGAAGACCCCTCACGGCGCGCAGGTAAAACTGGCCGCGCTACTCGTCGGCCCCGATTTGTAATGCGGCCACGCCGGCCATTGGCACAATGGCAGCGCGCGTGTCGTCTCGAACTCCGGCGCCTCAATCTTCTGCTCGATCACCTCGAGATCGCCGGGCGCCTTGCCGTTCTCGACCCAATCGACGAGCACGGTCAGCATGTCGACATTGGCGGGCGCCCCCGAGCCGACATGGTCGACACCGGGCGCGGTGTAGAGGCGGGCGAACTCAGCCGTCTTTTCGCGGCCCAAGGCGCGCTGCACGTTTTCGAAGTAGCGGATACCCGCGTAGGGGCTCTGGGCATAGTCGGCCATGTTCTCGAGGATCACGAGCTTGCCACCACGCGCGGCAAAACGGCTGAGGTCCGGATTGGTCGAATCCATCAATTGCGACACCTGCAGCAGACGCTCCTTGTGATCTTCGGGCCTGTAGGTCGTGACGTCGAGCTTCGGGTCGCGGGCGAAGACATATTGAATGCCGCCCGCGCCGTAGATCCAGGCGATGCCATTGGCAGGCAGCGGTGGCTGTGCAGGCGCCGCCTTGCCAAGCCACCAGGCGACCCAGCCGCCGGTCGGGCCGAACGCAGGGGTATTTTCGCCGGAGACGCCCCAGCCCGGATAATCATCAAGGCCGTTCTCCAGCGGAAACGAAAACTTGTACGTCGCATGCAGCGTCCTGATCGCCGCGATCTGCGCTTCCGTCAGGCACTGATCGCCGCTTTGCTCCGCCGCGCAGCGCAGCGACTCCGGCTGGAATTTCGCCTTGCAGCCGACCGGATTCAGAACGAGCTGATCTTCGGCGCCGTCCTCCTTGTCGCAAGCAGCAAGCACCGCCTTGGCAACGAGTTCGACCTGCGCGGGGCGGATCCAGCCCTCGCCCATGGTTGCGAGCCCCGACCGCGTCCCGGCGTGCTGCAATCCGACCCAGTTGATGACGGGCACGCGGGCAAAGATGCCGTCGAAATCATCGGGATAACGCTGCGCCATCGTCAGCGCCTCGCGGCCGCCTTCCGACGATCCCATGAAATACAGTTTGGCCGGCGGCTTGCCGTAGGCGCGCACCATCAGGGCGACGGCGGCGTCCCGCACGCGCTTGTAGGAACGATGCGCGAAATTCTCGAACGCCTCGTCGTTGAGCGCAAACAATTGCGGCGGCTCGCCCGGCCTGGTCTCGTGGCCGGAATCGGTGCCATAGGTGACGAAGCCCCGCGCCAGCGGCGACGGCGCGCCGAATGGATAGGCCGGCGGCAAGGCAAGACCGGTGATCAGCACGCCGTTGAAGCCGCCGCCGCCATATTGCAGCGAGCGACCGTTCCATTCGACCGGAAGATTCACCTGAAATTTGATCGGCGGCGCCCTGGGATCGGACGGCGCGATCTGGCCGAGCACCTTGCAGAATTCCGGATTGGGCGGCGCGATGCGCCCCGCCGGCGTTGGCGCCCTTTCGGCGACGGCAAGCTGGGACGGCGCAATCATGGTCGCAGAATCGATCCGGACGGCATTATCGGCCGGCCGGATCAGGTCGCTGCAGGTCGCTGCGGCATCGCCGACCATCTTTGCGGCCGTCGCGTCTACGGTAAGGAACCAGGTTGTGGCGAACAGCGAGGCCAACAGAGCGCCCGCGTGCATATCGAGTTTGAAGCGTTGCATAGTTTCCCCCACGCTGTTCCTTCAGCCGCCCTTTAAGCCGGCCGTTGGGCTTACAATGGTTCGCGCGACGCGGAGGTCAATCGAAATACGACCGGCTCCGCCTGCCTAGACGTTGACATCTGTTATGCGGCGCGACCCCCACCCCGGCCGTCCCCCGCAAGCGACCCGCAAGCGGGAGAGGGAGGCGGCAGCGGCTTTCACTTCACCAATGAGCAGCCGCCGTCTGCGAGCGGGCGGAAGGCCTGGTCGGCGGGAATGGTCGAGACCAGCTTGTAGTAGTCGTACGGATGTTTCGATTCTTCCGGCTTCTTCACCTCGAACAAATACATCGGGTGGATGACGCGGCCGTCCTGGCGGATGGTGACGTCGCCGAACAGCTTGTCCTTGCCCTTGAACTTCTTCATCTCGGGCACAGCATCCTTGGCATGGTCACTGCCGGTCGCAGCCACCGCGTTGAGATAGGCGAGCGTCGAGGCATAGACGCCGGCCTGGTTACCGCTCGGCATCTTGCCGTTCACGCCCGGCCGCGCGGCAAAGCGCTTGGCAAAGGCGCGGGTGTTTTCATCCATGTCCCAATAGAAGGCTTCGAACAGTTGCAGGCCCTGGCCTGCTTTCAGCCCCATGCCGTGGACGTCGTTGATGAACAGCAGGAATGCCACCATCGTCTGCCCGCTTTGCTGAAGACCGAACTCGGCCGCCTGCTTCACCGCGTTGACTGTGTCGCCGCCGGCATTGGCAAGCCCGATCACCTTGGCTTTGGAGTTCTGCGCCTGCAGCAATAACGAAGCAAAATCCGCCGTGTTGAGCGGATGCTTGGCCGAGCCCAGCACCTTGCCGCCGTGTTTTTCGATGTAGTTGGTGGCTTCGGCCTCGATGCCCTGGCCGAGGGCAAAATTCACCGTGATGAAGTACCATTCCTTGCCGCCCCGCGCCATCATCGCCGCCGCGGTGGAATTGCCGGTGGCCCAGGCGTCATTGACCCACTGGATCGTGTTGGGCGAGCAGGCCTTGCCCGTCAGGTCTGAGGTCGCAGTCGACGACGCAAGAAACGTCATACGGCTATCACGCAGCAGCGAATTGATGGTGAGGCCGACCGCCGAATTCGGCACATCGACCACGGCATCGACGCCGTCGATATCGAGCCATTTGCGCACGATCGCCGAACCGACGTCAGCCTTGTTCTGATGGTCGGCGTAGACGATCTCGACCTTGATGTTCTTGCCGCCGCCGTTGAAATCCTCCGCCGCCATGCGCGCGGCTTCCACCGAGCCCATGCCGTTGGTGTCCTGGAAGATGCCGGAAATGTCGTTGAGCACGCCGATGCGCACGACATTGTCGGAAATTTCCGCGCGCGCCGAGCATGACATCGCGCAAGACAAGACGAGCGTCAATCCGAACCTGAAACCCCTCATCGTTCTCTCCCTTCCAATATTTGATTTTGATCGTTCCCGGACTTCGCCGGGTTTGATTTCGTGCAGGCGATACCCGCCGGCCACGCGATCACAACTGCCGGTCCGGCAGATTGAGGATCAGCCCATCGAGATCGGCGGCGAGGTTGATCTGGCAGGACAGGCGGCTGTTGGCCCGCCGTTCGGCGGCGGCGCCATCCAGTAGCGCGTCCTCGTCGTCGCCCATGGCCGGCGGGCGGGCGAGCCAGCCCTCGTCGACATAGACATGGCAGGTGGCGCACATCGCGTTGCCGCCGCATTCCGCCAAGATTCCACTGACGTCGTGACGCGTCGCGGTCTGCATCGCGCTTTCGCCGTCGCTGGCGTCGATGCGTTGCGCACGGCCGTCAGGGTGAACAAACGTGATGTTCGGCATAGGCGGTCCGTCAGGCCGGAGAAATGGTGATGGGGAGGCTTTCGAGACCGCGCAGCGTGTTGTTGTAGCGGCGCTTCACCGGACCGGTGATCTCGATGCTGGCAACCTTGCGGGCGATTGCCGCCAGCATCACCTCGCCTTCGACGCGCGCGAGAAGCTGCCCGACGCACATGTGAATGCCCGAGCCAAAGCCGACATGGCCCGAAGTGCGGCGGGTCACGTCGTAGCGATCAGGATTTTCCCAGCGCCGCGGATCGCGGTTGGCGGCGCCGAGGAACATCAGAACCTTTTCGCCTTCGCCGATGCGATGGCCTGCGAGTTCGACCTCTCGCGTCGTGGTGCGGAAGAAGGTCTGCACCGGGCTTTCGAAACGGATCGCCTCTTCGAATGCGTTCCGCGCCAGCGTCGGATCGCTGCGTAGCCGCGCAAGCTGATCGGGGAAGCGCGCCAGGCAATAGACGGCAGCACCGATGCCGTTGACGGTGGTATCGAGCCCGGCCGAAAGCAGCGAGCGCACCAGTAGCGGCGCCTCTTCCGCCGTGATATCGCCGGCGTCGGCGCGCGCGTGGATACACGCTCCGAATCCGCCGGGCGTGAGATTTTCACGCTGGCATTGCGCGGCGACATAGGCCTGATGCGGCGCGGAGCGCTCGATTGCCTTCTGGCGCAACTGGTTCGGCGGCCCGAACGCGTTGAAGACGAGACTCGCATAGGGCAGCAGGTTCTCCCGCCCCTCCTGCTTCAGGCCCATCGCATCGGGAAATACCGAGAGCGGATAGGCCTCCGCGAGGTCGGCGACTGCATCGAAACTCCCTCGCGCCAGCAATTCGTCGACCTTGGCCGTGGCCATCGCCGTGAAATGTTCGCGGACCCCTTTCATGGCGGTCGGCGACAGCACTTGGGCGAGCACCGCGCGCGTCCTGGTATGCGCCGGAGGGTCCGCTTCAAGGATGATGCTTTGCGGACGCCACGGCTTTTCCTTGGCGAAATCGCTCAAGCCGACGCCGCGGCTCGAACAGAAGGTCAAGGGATCGTTGAGGACGCCGTGCACCTCGGCATAGCGTGCGACGCCATAGACCGCCCACTTTTCGAGCCAGACCACCGGCCCGGCTTCGCGGAGCAGGTCGTGGATCCGGTGCGGATCCTCGAAAAACTCGGTCGAGAACGGGTCCACGTCGAGATGGGGCACGCCGGCCGGCGCACTCCGCTCCGGGGTTGCAGAATCTATCCGGGATGTCGCGCTCATGTGGGTCTCCTGCATAATGTTCTTGCAGAGCGGTGTGCGCTGTCTCTATGTCTGGAACGCTGAAGCAGCGTCGGAAGAGCATGAGCAGGAACAGACAGGCGCGCGCCTCCCGTGCGAGCACGGCAGGCAGGAGCGGACGGGCCGAACAGGTGCTCGACCTCGACCGTTACGTTCCGGCGCTCATCACCTTCATCGCCAACAAATTGTCGCGCAGCGCGACCGTGGTCTATCAGAAGCGCTTTGGGGTCAACGTAACGGAATGGCGGATCCTGTCGCTGCTCGCGATCGAACCGGAAATTTCGGCAGCCCGGATCTGCCACGTGATCGGTTTCGACAAGGGACCGGTGAGCCGGACGCTGGCCGGCATGGAGGAACGCGGGCTGGTCAGCATCAGGGCCGACCGCGACGACGCGCGTACCTATTCGATTTCGCTGACCCAGAAGGGATATGCCACCCATGACCAGGTCATCGCGGTCGCGCTCGAACGCGAGCGCCGCCTGCTCTCCTGCCTGAGCAAGCCGGAGCGGGAGACCCTGATCGAACTGCTGCTTCGGGTGCACGGCAATCTCGACGCCGTGAAGGGCGCGGGCGAAGTCGATACAAGGAGCTGAGCGGCGCGTATTGGCTACCCCGCGGCCATCACACTGCGCACACGGCACCGCATTGCGTCGTGACGATCCGACACGCCAAAACATCCGTTTCTCCCTGTGCGGCCCGGCACTCTCTATGCTCTGCGATCGGCCACTTTGTGAAAGCACGCTCGCATGAATTAGTTGCTTTGGCAACATATACGACGTACTCGACGATCGATTTTCGGACTGGGCCGGTTGCTGCCGGCCGCCGCCGGTCAGGTCACCTCTTGACCAGCGGGCAGTTACCCTCGCTTTCGGAACGAAAAGCCTGATCGCCCGGAATCGTAGCGACGACCTTCAACAGGTCCCATTTCGATGTGGATTCGTCGGGCTTCTTCACCTCGAGCAGAAACAGCCGGTGAATCTTACGCCCGTCCGCGCGGATGGTTCCCTTGCCGAACAGCGGATCGTCGGTCGGCATCGCCTTCATCGCCGCGACCACGGCCTTCCCGTCCGTGGCGCCGCTGACCTTGTCGACGGCCTTCAAATAATGCAGCACGGACGCGTAGACGCCGGCCTGCATGTCGTTCGGATAATTCTTTTGCGGATGGCGTTCGGCGAACCGCTTGGCGAAGGCGCGTGTGCCGTCGTTCAAATCCCAGTAGAACGGATTCATGATCTGCGCGCCTTGCGCCGCCTTCAGACCGAGCGCGGGAATGCCGTTCATTCCGAGGATCAGTCCGACCAATTTTTGCTTCTGCGTCAGCCCGAACTCCGCCGCCTGCTTGATCGAGGTGATGGTGTCGTCACCGGCATTCGCCACCCCGACGATGTCGGCGCCCGAGGCCTGCGCCTGCAGCAGGAACGAGGCATAGTCGGCGGTGCCGAGCGGATGGCGCACGGCGCCGAGCACTTCGCCGCCGGAGGCCTTGACGCCTTCCATCGCCTGCTTCTCCAGATCATGGCCGAAGGCGTAATCGGCCGTCAGGAAGAACCATTTCTTGCCGCCCTGGGCGACCACGGCTTTGCCGAGACCGCGGCCATAGGCATAGGTGTCGTAGGTCCAGTGCACGGTATTCGGCGTGCATTTCTCGCCGGTGAGAAGCGCGGTGCCGGCGCCTGAGCCGACGAACACCTTGTTCTTCTGCTCGCTCATATTGGCAACCGCGAGCGCGATCGCCGAGTTCGGCAGGTCGAAGATGGCGTCGATGCTTTCGGTGTCATACCAGCGCCGCGCGATGCCGACGCCGATGTCGGTCTTGTTCTGGTGATCGGCCGTGATCACGTCGACTGCCTTGCCGGCAGCCTTGCCGCCAAAGTCTTCGACCGCCATTTGCGCGGCGATGACCGAGCCGATTCCCTGGTAGGTCGAAAACACGCCCGACTGGTCGTTGAGCACGCCGATCCGGACGCGATCCTGGGCGTGGGCGGTGCCGACAAGCATGCCGCCGAGTGCGGCAACGAGCATTGCTTTGCAAAAAGACTGTCGCATGCGTTCCCTCGTGAATGGAAAAGGCGGCCTTAGCGACCACTTCTAAATTACTTATAATTTATAAGCATTTTGAGGATTGTCAATTCACGTGATGCCATGCGAGCTATTGCCCATGGGAAGAATCGCCAAAGTTTCGACGCGCAAGGGCAACGGGGCAGCCAGAGTGGCCGAACAGGCTGCAGATCGGGAGCTGGATCTCACCGCGCTCCGGCAAACCCCGGGATTCATGATCCGGATTCTGCAACTACAGAATTTCGAGGCGTTCTATCCGTATTTCGAATCACTAAGACTTTCGCCGCTCGAATACGCTATCCTCGTCGCGGTGCGTGACAATAGGACGGTGACGCAGAGCGAGCTTGCCGGCGTACTGAAGATCCAATTGCCCAATCTGGTGAAGATCCTGTCGCGGATGGAAGAGACGGGAATCCTCAAGCGCAAGCGGTCGGCGCGGGACCGGCGCGCGGTCGAGCTCAGCCTCAGCGCGGCGGGCGAGCGGCGCGCCGACGAGGCCAGCCGGCTCGGCGAGAGTTTTAACGCGCGGACGCTTTCCGCACTCAGCAAAACCGAGCAAACGGCTTTTCTCCAGATGCTGGCGCGGCTGGTCGACGCCCACAAGAACGGGCTTTAGGGAACGCATCTTAGTTCTGCTGCGTCATAGCTGCTCAAACCGCCATCCTGAGGAGACCGCAGAGCGGGCGTCTCCAAGGATGTAGGCCACAGACGGGGCCTATGGTTCGAGACGCGCGGAGCCTGTTATCGGGCCGCGCTATGCGCAGACCGTTGGCGCTCCTCACCATGAGGGACTTATGACGCAGTATGGCTAGCCCGCGCAGCCGATCCATTCGGCCGAGGCGTCGTCGTCCAGCGTTGCCACGGCGCCGGCGCGCCGCGTCAGCACCGCGCGCTGGTTGATGTAGCCCTTGTCGGTGATCTCGCCGCCGTCGACGGAAGCTGGCTCCGCCAGCAGCAGCGCACGGGTCGCGTGCCCTGACGAGTTGCCGCTTTGGGCCTTCAGTTTCGCAAGGCCCTGCGCAATGGCATCGCGGACCTTATCGTGGCCGATTACCTCTTTCACATCGGCATCGTCTGATAGCCCTGCGTGCGCCCGGCAGGCCGCAATGTTCGGAAAGACGAGGAAGCGAACCTCGTCGCTGCCGTGGCCGGTCACGACAATGTCCTGCGCCAACGGCGCCAGAGCAGCGATGCCGGCGACGCGCAAGGTGCCGACGCTGACCCAGGTGCCCGAATTGAGCTTGAAGTCCTCGGCGACGCGGCCGTCGAAGAACAGTCCCAATTCGGGATGCGCCGGATCGGCAAAGGTCACGGCGTCGCCGATCAGATAAAAACCCTCTTCATCGAACGCCTGCGCGGTCAGTTCCGGCGCCTTCCAGTAACCGGGCGTGACGTTCGGGCCGCGCACGCGCACCTCCAGCTTGTCGCCCGACGGCACCAGCTTCAGCTCGGTTCCTGGGATCGGTACGCCGATATTGCCGGAGCGCTTGGCCTGAAAATGGCAGTCCGTCGCCAGCGGCGAAGTTTCGGTCGAGCCCCAAGCCGACACCATCGGCAGCGCGCGGCCGACCGTCTTGATCGAGAGCTCTCCAAGCGCATCCCAGAGATTCTGTGGCAGTGCGGCGCCGGCGTAGAAAGCGAACTTCACCTCGCTGAAAAACTTCTTTCGCAAGTCGTCATCGCCGCGCAGCGCTGCAATCAGCATGTCAAAACCGCGCGGCACGTTGAAATAAACCGATGGCATCACGCTGCGCAGATTGGCGAGCGAGGTCGCGAAAAGCCCGGGCGCCGGCTTGCCGCCGTCGACATAGAGCGTGCCGCCGTTGCGCAGCACCAGATTGAAATTGTGGTTGGCGCCAAAGGTGTGGCTCCACGGCAGCCAGTCGAGGATCACGAACTTGTCGCCGATATCCTCAAGGAACGTCCAGGTTTGTGCCTTGGCCTGCTGGCTCGAGGTCAGCATGCGTTGGGTGTTGATGACGGCCTTTGGGGTACCGGTCGAACCCGAGGTGAACAGGAATTTTGCGATCGTATCAAGCGTAATCGCGGCAAAGGCATTTTCGACGTCAGGCGTTTCCGGCGTTACCGCGATCGCGCGGAAGGAGATCGCATCACCATCGTCCGCAGTGCCGCTGACGAGGGTGGCCGAATGCAACGGCCTGATCGCCGCCAGCGCCCCTGCAAACGGTTTTGTGCCGGAAACATAGATCGCGCCAGGCCCGAGCAGCTCGATCATGCTCTTGAGCTTGTCGAAATCCTTGGACATCAGCGAATAGGCCGGTGAGATCGCGGCCGACGGCACGCCGACATGCTGGGCGGCGAGCGCGAACAGCGCGTGCTCGACACTGTTGTCGGACAGGATCACCAGCGGACGCTCGGAGTTCAAGCCTTGCGCAAGAATCCAGGCGGCGGCCGAGCGGACCTGTTTCAAGGCATCCTTGTAGGTGACGGTGGTCCACGGCGTATCAATGCTGGCGCGATCGGCGAGGAAGGTTCGGTCAGGCGCCAGCCGGGCCCAATGCTCCAGCCAGTCGCCGATGCAACGCGCACTCGGCTGCAGCGGCGTGGTCGACCTCACCAGAATGCTGCCGTCGGCGCGGCGATCGGCGACGATTGCCGGTGTCGCGAAAAGACCTTGGGAATCGGCACCGCTTATGGCGGCGATGGTCATGGGCTTCCTCCTGCCGCCTCAAACGGGCTGGCTTGACCGCTGATGTTGAGCACAACAATTGTTGTCGTCAACAACAATCTTCCCCTCGCCCGCGCGAAGCGCTAGAAGGAAACGATGACGAGGAACAGTCAGGCACCCAGAATTGCCAAATCACGCGCCGGTATCCGGCCGCGTCCCGGCCGCACGCGAAGTGGAAACGGCAACGCGCACAACGATCTAATGAATGGCGAGATCGGGCTCGACGCGCTGGCGGGCCACGCCGGCTATGCGGTGCGGCGTTTTCAGATCTGGATCTTTCAGGATTTCATTCGCACGCTCGGCGCCGTCGATATCCGACCCACCCAGTATTCCGTGATGACGGTGATCGGCGCCAACCCGGGGCTGAGCCAGATGGCCGTGGCCAAGCGGCTCGGAATCGAGCGCGCCAGGCTGGTGCACCTTCTCGACAGTCTCGAACAGCGCGATCTCGTCAGCCGCGTTAAATCCGCCACCGACCGGCGCTCCCACGCGTTGCACCTGACCCCGCGCGGCAAGGCATCGCTGGCGCAGTTCAAGCGGCTCGCCGCCGAACATGAGCGCCATGTGGCCGAAAAGATCGGCAAGGACAACCGCGAGCAACTGCTGCGGATCCTGTCCGCGTTCACCTGACCGGGCCATCGCCTCGCTTTGGGCCTTTCCGCCCAAATTTTGGGCAGACACTCGACTGCAATGGCCTCGCAGAGCACCCGCCATCGCGCAATAAGTTCCTGAGATTGCATATCTATCCTTAGAGGATATCCCGATCGAACCATTGTACACAATGGCACATCGCTTGCTTCAGTTCGCGTAACCTTAGCTCGCTGGAGTTTTGCCGCCATGGGGTCCGACGCGCCCGAAACCGTTGCCGCCGTCGTCGCCGCGCACCGCGCCGGCACCGTGACGCCGGCACAAACTGTTGCGCGCAGCTACCAGCGCATCCGCGATCACAACGATCCTGCCGTCTTCATCAGCCTGCGCGACGAGAAGGATGCGCTCGCAGAGACAGAAGCGCTGGCCTCGAAAGATCCGGCCGCGCTTCCGCTGCTCGGCGTGCCGGTCGCGGTGAAGGACAATATCGACGCGCAGGGCATGCCGACCACGGCGGCGTGCCCGGCCTTTTCGTATTCCCCGGCGCAGGACTCGACAGCGGTCGCAAAACTGCGCGCGGCCGGCGCCATCATCATCGGCAAGACCAATCTGGACCAGTTCGCGACCGGCCTGGTCGGCGTCCGCTCGCCCTATGGCGTTCCCGTCAATCCGATCCGCGCCGATCTCGTTCCGGGCGGATCGAGTTCGGGCTCGGCGGTCGCGGTTTCCGCCGGCCTCGTGCCGCTGGCGCTCGGCACCGATACCGCAGGCAGCGGCCGCGTGCCTGCGATGCTCAACAACATCGTCGGGCTCAAGCCAAGCCTCGGACTGGTCTCCAACGCCGGACTCGTCCCGGCGTGCCGGACGCTGGATTGCATTTCGGTGTTCTCGCTCACCGTCGACGACGCGATGACCGCACTGGTGGCAATGGCGGGACCTGACCGCGCCGATCCATTCTCGCGCGACCGGCCGCTCGGGCCGATGTCGACGTTTCCCGAAAAGCTCCGGCTCGGCGTGCCGCGCCATGGCCAATTGATCTTCTTCGGCGACGCGGCTTCCGAGAAAGCCTATGGCGAGGCGCTCAAGCGCTGGACGGCGCTCGGCGCCACGCTGGTCGAATTCGACCTCGAACCGTTTTATGAGACCGCGCGGCTGCTCTATGAGGGACCATGGGTCGCCGAACGTTATCTGGTAATCCGCGACCTTCTCGCCTCGTCGCCGGATTCGATCCATCCGGTGACGCGCGAGATCACCGCAGCCGGCGCGCGGCTAACGGCCGCCGACACCTTTGCCTCGCTCTATCGGCTGCAGGCGCTGCGATGCACAGCCGAGCGCGTCTTTGCCAATTTTGATGCGATGGTGCTGCCGACCGCGCCGACCGCCTATACGACGGCGCAGGTGCTGGCCAATCCGATCGAGCTCAACAGCCGGCTCGGCACCTACACCAATTTTGTCAACTTGCTCGACCTCTGCGGGCTGGCGCTGCCCGCCGCAATGCGCCCCGATGGCATCCCGTTCGGCATCACGCTGCTGGCGCCCGCGGGACACGACGCAGAGCTCGCCAGCATTGCCCGGGTCTTCCATGCCGACACGAAACTGAAGATGGGCAGCAAGGGCTTCGCGCAGCCGCCGCTCGCGCCAGTGCCAGCCCAAGCAAGCGGCGATGAAATTACCATCGCGGTCGTCGGCGCGCATCTCTCCGGCATGGCGCTCAATGGCGAGCTACGGGCGCTTGGCGCCCGCCTGCTCGAGGCGACCGCGACCGCGCCGGACTACAAGCTCTACGCGCTCGACACGACGCCGCCAAAACCCGGCATGCTGCGCGTGGAACAAGGCGCTGGAAATTCAATCAAGCTGGAGCTGTGGACGTTGTCGGCGGCAGCGTTCGGCAAATTCGTCGCCGCGATCCCGCCGCCGCTCGGGATCGGCACGATACGGCTGGAGGATGGAAGAGGTGTGAAGGGCTTTGTAGTCGAGCCGGTAGCGATCGACGGCGCGCGCGATATCTCGTCCTTCGGCGGCTGGCACGCGTTCATCGCAGAGAAGGCAGCAGTGTAATCGCCGTGTTCCGGACGCGGTACAGCCTAGGCGATGCAAGAGCATCGTCCGGCAACGCTGCTCCGCAGAGCCGGGACCTACGCGTATGCGGAAGGATAGACCCCGGCTCTGCAGCGCATCACTGCGTGCTGCGCTGCGTCCGGGGCACGACGAGGCTACACCGACACCGCGTAAATCTCATACTCCCCGCGCACCAGCTCGATATGCGCGCGCATCGCGGCCGCCGCGCCCGCCTTGTCGCCGCGCATGATCGCGACCACGACGCGGTCGTGCTCGGCGTGGGACTTTGCCAGCCGCCCGAGATTGCGGAACTGGGCGCGGCGGAACGGCTGGACGCGTACCCTTGTCGCCAGCGTCATCTCGGCAATATAGCTGTTCTGCGAGCCGGCATAGATCGCGTTGTGGAAGCGCTCGTTGACCGCGTGAAAGCGTTCGGGATTTCCGGCATGGCTCAGCACCCGCAACTCCTCGTGGATCGCTTCCAGCTTCTGACGATCCGCCGGCGGCATCCGCTCGGCGGCTAGCCCCGCGCACAGCGCTTCCAGCTCGGCCATCGCCTCGAACATTTCGGTCAAGCGGTCGAGCGACGGCTGCGCCACCACGGCGCCACGGTGGGCGCGGGCCTCGACCAGGCCGCTCGCCACGAGCTGGCGCAGCGCCTCGCGCACCGGCGTGCGCGACACCGAAAAACGCCGCGCGACATCGGTCTCATCGAGCGACGATCCCGGCGGCAGCACGCCGCGCACGATTTCGTCGGCGAGCTGCAGCCGCAACTCTTCCGCACGCGTAATCTTATCCCGCTGCGACAACGGGCGATCGACGCGGCGGACCGTCGTCTCGGGCTCGGCGCCGGACTGCGGCGTGCGCGCCGAGCGATCATCCAGACTCATGATTGCCCCTTCGGCTCATCGATGATGCTGACATGGGCTGCGACGATCCTCCACCCTTCCGGAAACCGCACCCAGGTCTGCATCTGCCGGCCCACCCTGCCCGGTGCGCCGTCGCGATAGAACAGCGTGGAGGCGACGGCGGCATCGCGGCCATAGGTCGTGATCACGGTCTTGTCGGTCCGCCGCATCAATCCGATCGGCGAGCGCGCGGCGCGGAATGCCATGATGGCGTCGTAGCCGTAGAGATTTTCGCCGATGCCATAGCGCAGCGTGCGGGGATCGTTACGGAACAGCTCGTCGAGCACGGCCACATCGTTCGACACCAGCGCCTTTTCATAGCGCTGGAATTGCGCGGTGACTTCGGCGTGCACGTCGGGAAGATCGATCTCCATCGTCACAGTCCTCTCGGCGCCGGCGCTGCGGCGGCACCCATCCGCTCCAGCGCATGCGCGACCCGCAGCGCGATATCCTCCCGCCAGGGCGCGGCGATGATCTGCACGCCGATCGGCATCGGCTCCAGCGGCACGGGCACCGCGACGACCGGCAGGCCGATAAACGAAATCGGCTGGGTATGGATGCCGATATTGGCGCGCACCGGCAGCTCGACGCCGTCGAGATTGAAATTGACCTGGCCCAATTTCGGCGCGATGCAGGGCGTGGTCGGCGCGATGATCACATCCACCGACTTGAACAGCTCCAGTACCTTGGCGCGATACCAGCGGCGGAATTTCTGTGCGCGATCGACCAGCGGCGCCGGAACCATGGCGCCGGCGATCAGGCGGTCGCGCACCGCGGGGTCGAAATCGTTCGGGCGCTTGCGCAGGCGATCGAGATGCAACGAAGCGCCCTCCGTCGTGGTGATCACGTAAGCCGCGGCGCGGGCGCGCGCGGCCTCCGGAATCTCGACCGTCTTGGACGCGTTCATCGCCTTGGCGATGCGCGCCACGGCCTCGACGGCTTCAGGAAAGACGTTCTTCTGAAAGTATCCACCGGCCACCGCGATCCGCAGGCCGTCGATACCCTGAGCCAGCAGCGGCGTGGCCGGTTCGATCGGCCGCGTCGTGCAGGCGGCGTCATCGGCATCCGGCCCCTGCATGGCGTCATAGGCCAGCGCGAGATCGCCGACATTGCGCGCGAACGGGCCGAGATGATCGAGGCTCGCGACAAAGGGAAACGAGCGCGCACGCGACAGCCGGCCATAGGTCGGCTTCAGGCCGAAGACGCCGCAGAATGACGAGGGCACGCGGATCGAGCCGTTGGTATCAGACCCCAGAGCGATCGGAACAAGAGCGCCGCCGACCGCACTTCCAGAGCCGCCCGAAGAGCCGCCGGTCATCCGCGTCGGATCATGCGGATTGCGCGACGGGCCGTCATGCACGTTCTCGCCGGTAAAGTCATAGGCGTATTCGCCCATGTTGAGCGCGCCGACCAGCACGGCGCCCTGCGCCTCCATCCGCTCGATCAGCGTGGCATCGCGCGGCGCCGGCGCGAGATCGCGGTTGATCTTCGATCCGGCTCGCGTGGCGAGACCCTTTACGTCGAACAGGTTCTTCACCGCGAACGGCACGCCGGCGAGTGGTCCAGTGTTCTGACCGGCGGCGATGGCGGCATCGACGGCGCGGGCCTTTGCGCGCGCACGGTCAGCGGTGATGTCGGTGAAAGAGTTCAGCACGGTATCGTGTTTGGCGATCCGCGCCAACGCGGCTTCGGTCGCATCGATTGCGGACAGCTTGCCGCCTGCGACGGCCTGCGCGATTTGTTGGGCCGATAGCCTGTCACTGTTCACGGTCATGTCTATCCCGCTGTGTAGACGCTGGCCGGCTCGGCTTCATCCGGCAGCGGAAATTCATCGACCAGCCGCGCCAGCCGCAATGACACTTCGAGGTTCGCCCGCACCGCAGGACGCCAGGCCTCCTCGACCGGCAGCGCGAGCGTCGTAGCAACGGCGTCGATGTAATCGTCCAGGGAGTTAGTAGTCTTGTCTGTCACTATCGTCTCCTTCTCCGTCATCGCCCGGCTTGACCGCGCGATCCAGTAAACACCGCGTCAGTGATTACTGGATGCCCCGCAGTAGCCTGTCATCCGGCCGGACCAGGTGGCGGGGCATGACAATTAGGCCGGCAACGGCGGATGCGGGATCGCCGTCAGCAACTCCTTTGTATAGCCGTCCTGCGGATCGCCGAGCACGCGCTCCGACGAGCCTTGCTCGACGATTCGGCCCGCACGCATCACGATGACACGGTCGCACAGCAAACGCACCACATTCAGGTCATGCGACACAAACAAATAGCTCATGCCCATCGATTGCTTTAGATCCTGCAGCAGATTGAGAGCGACCGCCTGAACGGAGACGTCGAGCGCCGCCGTCGGTTCGTCGAGGATCACGAGCTTTGGATGCAGCGCAATCGCGCGCGCGATGCCGACGCGGGCCTTTTGGCCGCCGGACAACTGATGCGGAAAGCGATCGAGCAGGTTGACGGGAAGACCGACGAGCCCGGCAAGTTCCTCGCAGCGGGCGCGGAGCGCGTCGCGTCCTTTGATATCGCCGAGCTGGATAAGCGGATCGGCAATGGCGCGCGCCGCGGTGAAACGCGGGTTGAGGCTGTCGGTCGGGTCCTGGAACACCATCTGGATGCTCTTGCGCAGCGGCAGCCGCGCAAAGGCCTGCGGCAGGACGGCGCCGATCTCCTCGCCGTCGAACACGATGCGGCCCGAGGTCTGGTCAAGCAGCCGCATCACCATCATCGACGTGGTCGATTTGCCGCAGCCGGATTCGCCGACAAGGCCAACGCTCTCGCCGAGGCCGACGGTGAAGCTGATGCCGTCGACCGCGCGGAATATTTCCGCCTCAACCGGCGGCTTGCGCGAGAACAGCTTGCCAAGGACGGCCGTGGCGCCCTGGCGCGGATATTCCTTGACGAGCTTTTCGACGAGGAGAACGGGTTTTGGATGCTCATCACCCCCGGGCTTGACCCGGGGGTCCACCGTCTTCGAAGAATCTTTTGAAGATTGACGGATGGCCGGGTCAAGCCCGGCCATGACGGTGGATGGGCGGGGAGAGGCTGGGACCTCTTCCTCCGGCAACAAATCCCGCAATGACACGCCGATCCGCGGCGTCGCTCGCATCAGTTTCTTGGTATAGGCGTGCTCGGGCCTGGCGAAAATATCCGCGGATTTCGCGGTTTCCACCACCCGGCCCTTCTCCATCACGACTACCCGGTCGCAATAGGCCGCGGCGAGGCCGAGGTCATGCGTGATCAGGATCGTCGACATGCGCCGGCGTTTCGTCAGCTCGACGATAAGATCCATCACCGCTTTTTGCGTAGTGACGTCGAGGCCAGTGGTCGGCTCGTCCGCAATCAAAAGCTGCGGATTGCAGGCCAGCGCCAGCGCGATCACGACGCGCTGGCACATGCCGCCCGAAAGTTCGAACGGATAGGCGTGATAGCGCTCGCGGGGATGGGCGATCTTGACCTGCTCCAGCGCCTCGATCGCCTTCTCGCCGCGGTCGCTGCCGGCGCTCTGTACGTGCTGACGCAGCACGTCCTCGATCTGGTCGCCGACCTTGCGGATCGGGTTCAGCGCGGCGCGCGGGTTCTGGAAAATCATCGATATTTCGCGGCCACGCAGATCGCGCATCTCGCTCTCGCTCGCGGCCTTGACGTCGATGCCGGAAAACATCACCGAGCCCTCGGCGATCCGCCCCGCCCGGTCGAGGATCCGCATCACGGCATAGGAGGTCACCGACTTGCCGGAGCCGGACTCGCCGACGATGCCGAGCGTCTCGCCCTTCGCCACGGAGATGTTGACGTGCTGCACCGCCTTGACGATGCCGCGGCGCGTGGTGAATTCGACGGTGAGGTCGTGAACGTCGAGCAGGGGCTGGACCGTCATGACGACCTCCGCAAAAATCTCGAAACCAACCCCATGCAAAGTAGAACGGTCAGCACTCCTGTCGCATTTCGTGCCCCTATGCAGGGGCCGAGACGAGCAAAGCTTGAATTAGCCATCACGTCCTCCGCTGCGGATCGACGATGTCGCGCAGGCCATCGCCGAGCAGATTGAAGCAGAACACGGCGATCATCAGCGCCAGCCCCGGAAACAGCGCGATCCACCATTCGCCCGACACCATGAAGGTGGCGCCTTCGGCAACCATGATGCCCCATTCCGCCGTCGGCGGCCGCACGCCGAGCCCGATGAAGGAGAGGCCCGCGGCATTGAGAATCGCGTAGCCCATGGTCAGAGACATCTGCACGATCATGATCGGCATGATGTTGGGTAGGATATGCACCAGCAGAACCCGCATCTCGCCATTGCCAGACAGCCGCGCGGCCTGCACGAAGCCGGCATTGCGACGGACATTGGCCTCAGCCCGGGCTACGCGGGCATAGAGCGGAAAGTTCACGATTGCGGTCGCGATGATGATGTTCTGCACGGTGTTGCCCAGCGCAGCGACAATGCCCATCGCCAGCACGAACAGCGGAAACGCCATGATGGTATCGGCGATGCGGCCGACGATGCGGTCGGTCCAGCCGCCGAAATAACCAGCGGCGATGCCGGCCAATCCTCCCATCAGGAACACCAGCGCCACGGAGGCGACCGCGATGAAGGTATCGAGCCTTGTGGCGATGATAACGCGGCTGAAGATGTCGCGGCCGAGCTGGTCGGTGCCGAACCAGTGCGCCGCCGACGGCGACTTCAGTGCCGCGGCGGTATCGCTGGCGAGCGGATCGTAGGGCACGATGTAGGGGCCGAAGATCGCGGCGAACAGGATGATGATCAAAAGGCCGAAGGCAAAGGCCGTGACGCGGTTCTCGCCGAGCACATAGCGGGTGTGTTCGAAGATGGCTGACAGTCCCGAGGTACGTGCGGGACCGGCGGGTTCAACGGCAGGCGCAACGCTACTCATCTTCCAACCTCACCCTTCAAGCCGCACGCGTGGATCGATCATGCCGTAGAGAATGTCGATGATCAGATTGAGCAGCACGTACATGACCGCCATGGTCAGCACGAAACCCTGCACCGGCGCGAAGTCCGAGGAGATCAGCGCTTCCACGGCGTAGGAACCGATGCCGGGCCAGGCGAAAACTTTTTCGACCAGCACGTTCGCCCCCAGCAGGAACGAGAACACCATGCTGAGCGTGGTGATGACAGGCAGCATGGCGTTGCGAAACGCGTAGGTAACGATCACGGTCGACGGCGACAGCCCGCTGGCGCGCGCGGTGCGGACGAAATCGGACGCCAGCACCGCCAGCATCGAGGCCCGCGTCATGCGCGCGATCGGCGCCAGCGAGAAGATCGCCAGCGTCGCCGCAGGAAGGATGAGCTGGCTCAGCGCCGAACGGAACGTCTCGAACTCACGCGCGATCAGGGCGTCGATCAAATAAAGTCCAGTCACGGTCGGCGGAGCGCTGTAGAACACATCGAGCCGGCCGAGCGGCGCCGGCGACCAGCCAAGCCTGAAATAGAACACGTAGACCAGCACGAGACCCGTGAAGAACACCGGCAGCGACACGCCGGCGGTCGTGGTGACGCGGCAGAGGTGATCGATCCAGGAGCCCGGACGCGTTGCCGCCAGCACGCCGAGCGGGATCGCGATTCCGATCGAAACGATGAGGCCGAGCAGCGTCAGTTCGGCGGACGCCGGCAGGCGGTTGCGGATTTCGGTCGCGACCGGCTGGCCGGTGGTCAGCGAGTTACCGAAATCGCCATGCGCGAGATCGTTGGTGTAGCGGAAAAACTGCTCGATCAGCGGCTTGTCGAAGCCGAGTTTCTTGCGGATCTGCTCGATCGCCTCCTTGCTCGCCGCAGGCCCGGCGAAATAGGCGGCCGGGTCGCCGGGCAATGCCCGCGTCAGGAGAAACGTGACGATCACGACCCCGATCAGCGAGGGGATCGCAAACATCAGCCGCTTGCCGATCATGGTCAACATGATGCGCTCCCGATGATGGGCAGAAGTGCTGCCGCATGCGCAGCTGCGCCCCCTCCCCACTTGCGGGGGAGGGCTGGGGAGAGGGGTAGCGGCAACGGCAGTGCGTGTGGC
>NZ_JAAVLX010000007.1:0-702500 GCF_013114825.1 Bradyrhizobium australiense
GGACGACAGGGTTTTTCGGCAACCAGCACGTGATCTATTACTGCACGCTGAGCGCCACGAACCGCAATTCGCCCTCGCCGTTCGAGACCAGCAACAACACCGATTTCTTGCCGTCCTTCTTGAGCTGATCGACGCGCTTCTTGATGTCGGCGGCGCTGGCGACCGCTTCCTGCGCCACCTCGACGATGACATCGCCGGCGGAGAGGCGCTTTTCGGCGGCGTCGGAGGAGCCATCGACACCCGTGATGATGACGCCTTTGACGCTCTCCTTGATCTTGTACCTCGTACGCAGGTCCTTGCTGAGCGCGGCAAGATCGAGGCCGAGCGCCTTTTGCGTTACCGGCTTCTCGACAGGATCTTCCTTGGTCTTGGCGGCAGCCTGCTGCACCTTTTCGGTATCCTCGAGGCGGCCAAGCGTGACCTTGCGGGTTTCCTCGTTACCCTTGCGAATGATAACGACGTCGACTTCCTTGCCGACCGCGGTGTCGGCGACGACGCGGGAGAGATCCTTCGGGTCCTTGACGTCTTTTCCGTCGAACTTGACGACGACATCGCCGGGCTCGATACCGGCGGGCTTGGCCGGCCCCTTGTCGTCGACGCCGGCGACCAGCGCGCCGCGGGCGGGCTTGATGCTGAGGCTTTCGGCGATCTCCTCGGTGACCTGCTGAATCCGCACGCCGAGCCAGCCGCGGCGCAGTTCGCCGAACTGCCGGAGCTGATCAACTACGGCGGCCACCGTCTTCGACGGCACCGCGAAGCCGAGGCCGATCGAACCGCCGGTCGGCGAGATGATCAGCGTGTTGACGCCAATCACTTCGCCTTCGAGGTTAAACAGCGGCCCGCCGGAATTGCCGCGGTTGATGGAGGCATCGGTCTGGATGTAGCTGTCATACGGCCCTTGGCTGATGTCGCGGTTGCGCGCCGACACGATACCGGCCGTGACCGAGCCGCCGAGGCTGAACGGATTGCCGATCGCAATCACCCATTCGCCGAGCCGCAGCTTGTCGGAATCACCGAACTTCACCGCGGTCACCGGCTTCACCGGCTTGAACTTCAGGACCGCAATGTCGGTCTTCTTGTCGACGCCGACCAGTTCGGCCTTGATCTTGGTGCCGTCGTTCATGATCACGTTGATCTCGTCGGCATCCGCGATGACGTGATTGTTGGTGACGACTACGCCTGAGGCATCGATGATGAAGCCGGAGCCGAGCGAATTGGTCTTGCGCGGCGGCTGCATTTCGCCGTTCTTGTCGCCGCCCTTTGGGCTGCCGCCGCGGCGGTTCTTGAAGAAGTCGTCGAAGAATTCCTCGAACGGCGAGCCCGGCGGCAATTGCGGCATCGCATCCTTGCCGCCCTTGGCCTCCACGCTCTGCGAGGTCGAGATATTGACGACGGAATCGATTACCTTCTCGGCAATATCGGCGATGCCGTCCGGCCCGCGCGCGCTGGCCGGCACTGAAGCCAGCATGCTGGCGGCACCGAGCGAGATCGCAATCCCCATCAGGCGCAGGCGGCTGGTCAAGGCGGATCTGGCACCGGTCATGTCGGCTGGTCTCCAAAGGGTCGAATTTGCGTCCACAGTGCGCCCGAACGGGTCTGAGGCGCAAGCATCTGCGCCCGACATTCCGGCGAAAAATCGGCTGCTGCCGGCTCACGATTTCGTTGGCGTCAGAGTTCAGTTGCGCTCTTGGGCACACTGTCATTCCGAGGCGCGAAGCGAACCCCAATGTGCAATTGCACATCTGAGGTCTGGTCCTTCGGACCATCCCGGAATGACGGAGGAACAGCTTACCGCCGCACGAACCAGATCAGAAGCAGACCGATGACCGCCGAGACGATGCCGACGATCCGCAGGATATTATCCGGCGTCGCCAATGCGCTTTTCATCGCCCGGCGCATCCAGGCCGGGCTGGCTGCGAACATCAGGCCTTCGAGCACAAAAAGGATACCTACACCGATGAGGAAGTCGGCGAACGCAATGGACCTCATCGGATGGCATCCCCCCGCTATTCAAGCGCCTTTTGCTTTTGTGCCGGCGAAGCGGCCCCCCGCTTCGCCGTAACGTGTGTATCGCGGCCGGTCGTTAAGGCTTCGGCGCCGCCGCTGCCGGCGGATGGCCCGACGGATTGGCGAAGAAGCGGAAGAACTCGGAATCGGGCCGCAGCAGGAAACGGGTGTCGTTGGCGCGCAGCCCGGTCTCATAGGCCGACATCGAACGATAGAAGGCGAAGAAATCCGGATCCCGACCATAAGCCTCGGCGAACAGCCGGTTGCGCTCGGCATCACCTGCGCCGCGGGTCTGCTCGGCGGTCGAATTGGCTTCCGCAATAATCACGGTCGCCTCGCGGTCAGCCTTCGAGCGGATCTCCTGCGCCTTCTGGCCGCCCTGGGCGCGGAACTCCGCCGCCTCGCGCTGGCGTTCGGTCTGCATGCGCTGATAGACCGCCTGGCTGTTGGCCTCCGGCAGATCAGCGCGACGGATGCGCACGTCGACCAGTTGGATGCCGTATTGGTCAGCCTCTCTGTCGAGTTGGTCCCGGATGCGCGTCATCAGCGTTTCGCGTTCGTCGCGCACCACGGTAATGAAGTTGACCTCGCCCAGCACGCGGCGCAGCGCCGCGTTCAACAGCGTGGTGAGCTGGATGTTGGCGGCCTGGATCGAGCCGATGCTCTGATAGAAGCGCAGCGGGTTCTTGATCCGGTAGCGGGCGAAGGCGTCGACGACGAGCCGTTTCTGGTCGGAAGCAATGACTTCCTGGGACGGATTCTCGAGATCGAGGATGCGCTTGTCGATGCTGATGACGGTGTCGATGAACGGCGCCTTGAAGTTCAGGCCCGGCTCAGACACGACGTCGACCGGCCGGCCGAGCCGGACCACGAGCGCCTGCTCGGTCTGCGACACCGTGAAGATCGAGCTGTAGCCCACGATCACCACGAGTAACAGCAGGATCAGGCTGACGATACCTGCAACTGGAGACCTCATCGCGTGCCTCCGCTCTGCTGCTGGCCAGCCGTCGGCGCCGGACGGCGCGGCGTCAATTCGCTGAGCGGCAGATACGGCACGATGCTCTGTGCGGAGTTGCCGCCGTCATAGACCAGTTTCTCGGACCCACCGAGAATCCGCTCCATCGTCTCCAGATAAATTCGCTGCCGCGTCACGTCGGGCGCCTTCTTGTATTCATCGTAGACCTTCTGGAACCGCGCGCTCTGGCCCTTGGCCTCGGCGACTGCCTGTTCCCTGTAACCTTCCGCGATCTGCAGGATCTGCGCGGCACGGCCGCGGGCGTCGGGAACGACACGGTTGGCATAGGTCTGTGCCTCGTTCTGCAGCCGCTCGAAGTCGGCGCGAGCGGCCTGCACGTCACGGAACGCGTCGATGACCTGCGCGGGGGGATCGACCTTCTGCATCTGCACCTGCGTGATCTGAACGCCGGAGCCGTAGGTATCTAGCGTCCTCTGCATCAGGTCCTGGACACCCTGCTCCGTCGTATTGCGGGCGCCGGTGAGGATCGGCTGGATCTGCGAACGCCCGATCACCTCGCGCATCGCGCTTTCGGCCACCGCCTTCACGGTGCCTTCGGGATTTTGGATGTTGAAGAGGAAGTTGCCGACGCCATTGGGCTTGATCCGCCACAACACCGTGAAATCAACGTCGACGATGTTTTCGTCGCCGGTCAGCATCAAGCTTTCTTCCGGCACGTCCCGCATGGTGCGGCCGCGCCGCGCCGGATCGTCGATCAGCGTCATGCCGATCGAGATGGTGGAGACGCGCAGCGCCTTCGGCAGCAGCACGGTTTCGATCGGATAGGGCAGATGATAGTTCAGCCCGGGGTCGACAGTGCGCACATGCTTGCCGAAGCGCAGCACGACGCCGAGCTCCTCCGACTGCACGCGGAAGAATCCGGACAATCCCCAGATCACCAGCGCACCGGCCAGCACCAGCGCGATGCCCATGCCGCTGAAATGGCCGCCCGGCAGGAGTTGCTGCAGCTTGTCCTGGCCGCGCCGCAGAAGGTCTTCCAGATCGGGGGGTCTCGGCCCGACCGATTGCGGACCGCCGCCCCATGGTCCCTTCGGACCTTGGCCCCATGGGCCCCCGCCTTGATTCTTCCACGGCATATAAACTCTCCTCTGCGGGGGAACGGGCCCGCCTGTTCGGCAGGATGCCTTAAGCCTCGCATATCCGCCCGGCTTTATAGGGGACCGCTAGGTCCCTTACAACGCAAGCTTCCAGCTCGAAGCAGCTATGTCTGACGCCATAATTGTCAATGCAAACATTGATTAGCGAGGTTAATACTGTCAGCGCCGACGAAATGTCACATAGGAGAAATCGCCGCTATCGTCCGGACCTGCCGGATTCCGCACGCGCGCCACCTCTTCCCATGCGGCCAAATCGACGGCCGGGAAACGCGTGTCACCGTCGGGCCGGGCATGCACCTCGGTAATCTCCAGGCGATCGGCGCTGTCCATCCATTGCGCGTAGATTTCGGCGCCGCCGATCACGGCGATCTCAGTGGCGAAACGTCGCAGCGCATCGCCGGTGGCGACCGCCTTCGCGTCGCTGAACGAATGGGTAACCACCACGCCATCGGCGCGAAAGCCGGCGTCGCGGGTGACGACGATATTGGTCCGCCCGGGAAGTGGCCGGCCGATCGAGATGAAGGTCTTGCGGCCCATCACCACGGGCTTTCCCGCCGTCAGCGCCTTGAAGCGCGCCATGTCGGATTTCAGCCGCCATGGAATGGCGCCCCCTGCCCCGATCACGCCGTTCTCGGCGACTGCAACGATGAGAACGATCTCCATTACCGCGTCCCCTGCGCCAGCGCCGCGAGCGCCGGACCGCCGACCCGGCAGATCGTCCACCCGTCCATCACTTGGGCGCCGAGCGATCTGTAGAACGCGATCGACGGGGTATTCCAGTCGAGCACCGCCCACTGCAAGCGCGACCAGCCGTTCGCCATGCATTCCTTCGCCAGATGCGCCAGGAGCGCCTTGCCGATGCCGTTGCCGCGCAGCGCCGGGCGGACGAACAGATCTTCCAGATAGATGCCGGAGCGGCCGCTGAAGGTCGAGAAATTCACGAACCAGACTGCAAGGCCCGCCGGCTCGCCGTCCCACTCGGCGATCTCGCAGAACAAGCGCGGATTGACCCCGAATAGCGCCGCATCGATACCGGCTTCGGTCGCTTCCACTTCGTGGAGCAGCTTTTCGTATTCGGCGAGTTCGCGAACAAAGGACAGGACAAGTCCCGCTTCGCCCGCACGCGCGCGGCGGATCGTGAGGGACATCAGATGCTCACACCGCTGGTCATACAGCCACTTCGGCCTTGATGTGCGGGTGCGGATCGTAGCCTTCGAGCGCGAAATCCTCGTAGCGGAACGCGAATATGTCCTTCACGTCAGGATTGATCTTCAGGACCGGCAACGGCCGCGTCGGCCGTGCCAGTTGCAGCCGGGCCTGCTCGAGGTGGTTGGAGTAGAGATGCGCATCGCCGAGCGAATGCACGAAGTCGCCGGGCGTTAGTCCAGTCACCTGCGCCACCATCATCGTCAGCAACGAATAGGACGCGATGTTGAACGGCACGCCTAGGAACACGTCGGCCGAGCGCTGGTAGAGCTGGCACGACAATTTGCCGTTGGCGACATAGAACTGAAACAGGCAGTGACAGGGCGGCAGCGCCATCTTGTCGACGTCGGCCGGATTCCAGGCGGTCACGATCAGCCGCCGCGAATCCGGATTGCGCCTGATCATGTCAATGACGTTGGAAATCTGGTCGATGCTTCGCCCGTCCGGCGCCGGCCATGAGCGCCATTGCGATCCGTAGACGGGCCCCAGATCGCCGTTGGCATCGGCCCATTCATCCCAGATCGAAACGCCGTTATCCCTGAGGTATTTGATGTTGGTGTCGCCGGCGAGAAACCACAGCAATTCGTGCACGATCGCCTTCAGCGGCAGCCGCTTGGTGGTCAGCATCGGAAAGCCGGCCGCCAGATTGAACCGCATCTGGTGACCGAAGATCGACAGCGTGCCGGTGCCGGTGCGGTCGTGCTTCTCCGCGCCGTCGCTCAGGATACGTTCGAGCAGGTCGTGGTACTGGTTCATGGCTGGTGCTTCGGACCTTTTCGGGACGGCGAATTTAGCGGCCGGGGCATCCGATCGACATGCCGATTCGGCTTCGCGCACCGATTATACCCGGAAAAATGATCACTCCCCGCACAAACGGCAAGGGCGGAACTCGCGTTCCGCCCCTGGCCTACAGCCTTGATTGCTTGGACTAATTCACCGGCTTGAGCACCGGCGTCCATTTCGCGATTTCGTTCTTCACCAGTGTTCCCAGCGCCGCCGGCGTCCGATCGGCTGCCGCCGGAATGACGCTGCCGAGATCGAGCAGGCGCTTGCGGACGCCCTCGTCGTCGAGCGCCTTGACCACAGCAGCGTTCAGTTTGGCGACGACATCCGCAGGCGTTCCCTTGGGCGCGAAGATCGCGTTCCAGGCCTGAGCCTGGAAGGCCGGCAGGCCAGCCTCGGTGGTGGTGGGAACATTCGGCAAGGACGGGTTACGCTCAGGCGTCGCCACGGCATAGGCCTTTATGGTGCCGCCGTTGATCTGCGGCACGGCGTTGACGATCTGGTCGCACATGTAATCGACCTGCCCGGCCACCAGCGCGTTCATCGCAGGACCCGTGCCATTGAAGGGAACGCCAATCGGCTTGACGCCCAGGACTGAATTCAGCAATTCGCACGATACGTTCGAGACCGAGCCGACGCCGGCATGCGCCGCATTCACCTTGGACTCGTTCGCTTTGACGTAGGCGATGAATTCCTTGAGGTCCTTTGGCGCAAAATCCTTGCGCGCCAGGATCAGGATCGGCGTGCCGGCGAGCAGTCCGACGGGCTCGAAATCCTTTTCCGGATGATAGGCGAGCTTGGGATAGAGCGGCACAGAAGCCGCATGCGTGCCCATATGCCCCGTGATCAGCGTATAGCCGTCATTGGCGGCCCGTGCGGCGCGGGTGGTGGCGGTGGTGCCGCCGGCGCCGACCACGTTTTCGATGATGATGGTTTGACCGAGCGTCTGCGCCATGTGGCCAGTGACGATGCGCGCGATGACGTCCGTCGGTCCACCGGCCGCAAACGGCACGATCATGGTGATGTTGCGCGTCGGATAGGTCTGAGCCTGCGCCTGCGCAGAAAGCAATGCCAGTCCGGCAAGCGCGGCCAGCCAACCGCTCGCAAGCGGGCGTCCATACCAGTTCATGTTGAATTCCTTCAGCCCTTAAACAAATGCCGGCTCTCCCAAGCCGGCATTTGCATCTCATATCAGTTCACGCGAAGTCGGCCAGACTTCAACCTGCGGCGCACCGCCGCAGGTCAGTTTTCGGACTCGACGAACACCTCGTCGCGCTTCTTTCGCAGCGTCGGCAGGACGGCCAGCACGAGCAGAGCGGCGGCGATTGCCATCAGCACTGCCGACAGCGGGCGGGTCAGGAACACTGACCAGTCCCCGCGCGAGATCAGCAGCGCCCGCCGCAGGTTCTCTTCCATCAGCGGTCCGAGCACCATGCCGAGCAGCAACGGCGCCGGCTCGAAATCGTGCTTGATCAGCCAGTAGCCGACCAGCCCGAATGCACCGGCGAGAATGACGTCGACAGGCGCATTGTTCACCGAGTAGATGCCGATGGAGCAGAAGATCACGATCGACGGGAACATCAGGCGATACGGCACCCGCAGCAGCCGCACCCAGATGCCGACCAGCGGCAGGTTGATGATAAGCAGCATCAAATTGCCGACCCACATCGAGGCGATCATGCCCCAGACGAGCTCCGGCTGCTTCTGCATCACCTGAGGACCGGGCACGATGCCGTGAATGGTCATCGCGCCGACCATCAACGCCATCACCGCGTTGGGCGGAATGCCGAGCGTCAGCAGCGGGATGAACGAGGTCTGGGCGGCAGCATTGTTGGCGCTTTCGGGCGCCGCGACACCCTGGATCGCACCGCGGCCGAACTTCTGGGGCGTTTTCGACACCTTCTTTTCGAGCGTGTAGGCCGCGAACGATGCGATCACGGCGCCGCCGCCCGGCAAGATGCCGAGGATCGATCCGAGTACGGTGCCGCGCAGGATCGCCGGGGTCGAATCCTTGAGATCCTTTGCCGTCGGCATCAGGCCCGAGACCTTTTGCTGAACCAGTTCGCGATCGCTTTCGCCGCCGGTATCGAGATTGCGGATGATCTCCGCAAAACCGAACAGGCCCATCGCCACGGTGGCGAAGCCGAGACCGTCGGCCAGTTCAGGAATGTTGAAGGCCATGCGCGACGCGCCGGTTTCGATGTCGGATCCCACCATCGACAGCAGCAACCCCAGCACGATCATCGCGATCGCCTTCAACACCGAACCCTTCGCGAGCACGACCGCGAAGATCAGACCGAGCACCATCAGCGAGAAATATTCGGCGGGCCCGAAGGCCAGCGCGAGCTTGGTGAGTGGCGCGCCCAGCACGGCGATCAGAACGGTCGCGACGCACCCGGCGAAAAACGAGCCGATCGCCGCGATCGCCAACGCCGGACCGGCGCGGCCTTGCTTCGCCATCTGGAAGCCGTCGAGCGCGGTGACCACGGACCCGGCCTCACCGGGAATGTTGACTAGGATCGACGTGGTCGAGCCGCCATACTGCGCACCATAATAGATGCCGGCCAGCATGATCAGCGCGCCCACCGGCGGCAGGCCAAACGTGATTGGAAGCAACATGGCCACGGTGGCGATGGTGCCGATGCCCGGCAGCACGCCGACCAGCGTGCCGACCAGCGCGCCGATCAGGCACAGCAGAATGTTGACGGGGATCGGGATCGAAGCCCCGCCGAGAAAGGCGGGCGTCCACTGCACGAGGTTGAAAACGACACCGAAGCCGAGCCCAAGGTTTGAAAAGATATCTCCCATCGTGCCCTCAACGGATCATGAAAGTCGGCAGGAGCTGCAAAGGCAGACCAAGCGCGTAAGGAAACAAAAGAGCGCAAAACGCCGTCAGGCAGGCGCCGACGATCAGCGTTTCTATCCACCGCGTCTCCGCAGTTCCGCATGCCGAGATTAAAAAGCTTGTCATGGCCGCGAAGATCATTCCCATCGGCCGGATCGTAAGGGCAAACGACAGGATCGCCAGCGACACAAACAGAGGACCCCGCCAGTGATATCTCGCAAGGTGGGCGCCTTCGGTCAAAATGCCGACGAGGGTGACGGCCGCGCCCAGCCCCAGCAGCAGAAATCCGAACATCCGCGGCGCCGTGCCGGCACCGAACGAAAATCCGCGCATGCCCTGCAGGTCGCTCGACGCCCATAAGGCGAACAGCGCGATACCCATCAGGGCGAGACCGCCGATAAAATCCTGCGGGCCGCGAACCCATTTCGGCATGATAGATTCCACCGGCGCATGGCTCGGCATGTCGTTCATCGATCTCTCCTCCCCCAAAAGCGGGCTTATCGCCCGCTTGTTTGGATAACCTGGATGCTTGTCCCGGAAACTGCCTAGCGATTTTCCTCACACAACGCCAGCAAAACCCCAACCACTCCAGAGCTGGTTGGTAAATGAAACCGCCAAAGCCGCTATAGGCCCCGCAAAAAGCGCACGGATCGCAACCATTGCGGTTGGCGCACTGCAACACCCGCGAGCGGATAGCCCATCACGTGACGAACTGCGCGTTTCGCTTGAGCGAGCACCGGGAGATGACGGGCATTGCGGCGACCTGCGCATAATTCGTGCAATGGACGTGAATGGTACGTTTCGGGAATCGTCGAATTTGTGTCGAAACCGCAATCCGGCGACATCAAACCGAAAGTCCAGACCGTATTCTCGTCCCGTTCGGCTCCCGCGGCCCTATTTTTCTCCAAACTTGCACCCTATATTGGGGGTGCCGGTTCGCCGGCTATGGAAATAAATGACCGTCGCAATAAACCATTCGGACCCGGGGGCAGTACCCGGCGCCTCCACCCAAGCCCACCCGCCCGTGGTGGGTTTCGGCGGGGGCGAACCAGGATCGACGAGGGCGTAAAGGACGAGTTTTTTCCCGGTATTGTTCCGCCGTTATCGGGCTATGCAATAGTTGCAAACGACAACTATGCTCCGGTTGCTCAGGCTGCGTAACGCAGTTTGAAAGACCACTCTAAAGTCCTAGCGGGTTAAGCTCCGTTAGGCGGGGTTCGGAGGCACCTGGCAACAGAAGCCTCCACTTTATTCTTTTCATTTCCGGCCGACGGAGCCTTGCTGCAAATTCGATCCGTCGTGCCTGCTGACCTGCGGCTCCCGCCGGGGTAGCATAACGGCAAAGGGGCGAGTCGGGGGACCGGCGGCCATCCAACGTAACAGGACGACCATGGCGACCGATCACATCCGTTATGACGTGCTGGCGCGCGACGCGCTGCGCGGCGTGCTGCGCCGTGTGCTGGCCGACGCCGCCGAACACGGCCTTCCCGGCGAGCATCATTTCTTCATCACCTTCCTGTCCACCGCCGACGGCGTGAAGCTGTCGCCGCGGCTCCTGGCGCAATATCCGGAAGAGATGACGATCATCCTGCAGCATCAGTTCTGGGATCTGGTGGTGACGGAGGATCGCTTCGAGGTCGGCCTGTCGTTCAGCGGCATCCCCGAGCGGCTGGTGGTGCCGTTTGCGGCAATCAAGAGCTTCCTCGATCCCTCGGTGCAGTTCGGCCTGCAATTCGAGCCGTCGGAAACCGCGACCGAGGCACCGACGGCGAAGCTGCCGGCGGCTCCCGCCGCTTCTGCCCTGCCCGTCCCCGCGCCGGAGCCCGCCGCGGAAAGCAAGGACGAGCCGGCGAAGACGAGCGAAGGCGCGGAAGTGGTGCGGCTGGATCGTTTCCGCAAGAAATAATCCAAGCGCGAGAAACTCCGCCACGCTGTAGTGTAAGCGTTCCGCCCTTTCACGGCGCAACGGACATTACGCATGGCTCGATCAGAAACATCTGGAAACAAATCTACCCGCAGTGAGACCGACAGTTTTGGTTCGATCGACGTTGCCGCCGATCGCTATTGGGGCGCGCAAACCGAACGCTCACGGCAGAATTTCAAGATCGGCCAGGACCGCATGCCGATCGCGATCGTCCATGCGCTCGGTCTCGTCAAGCTTGCCGCCGCCCAAACCAACCGGGAACTCGGATTGCTCGATGCACGCAGAGCCAGCGCCATCATCCGCGCCGCGCGCGAGGTGATCGAAGGCAAGCTCGACGATCATTTTCCCCTGGTCGTCTGGCAGACCGGCTCGGGCACCCAGACCAACATGAACCTCAACGAGGTGATCGCCAACCGCGCCAACCAGATGCTGGGCGGCGAACTCGGCGCCAAGAAGCCGGTTCATCCCAACGACCACGTCAACATGAGTCAGTCGTCGAACGATTCATTTCCGACAGCGATGCATGTCGCTGCCGCCGGACGCATCGCCGCCGACCTGATTCCGGCGCTCGACGAGTTGCATCGCGAATTGCGCAAGAAGGAAAAGGCGTTCGCCAAGATCGTCAAGATCGGGAGAACCCACACCCAGGACGCAACGCCATTGACGCTGGGGCAGGAATTTTCGGGCTATGCCGCGCAGGTCGAGAGCGGGATCGCGCGGCTGCGAACCTCGGTGAAGGAACTGTTCCCGCTGGCACAAGGCGGCACCGCGGTTGGAACCGGTCTCAATTCGAAGCCGAAATTTGCAAAGCTGTTCGCCAAGCATGTCGCGAAAATCACAAAACTGCCCTTCACCAGCGCGCCCAACAAGTTCGAGGCGCTGGCTTCCAACGATGCCTATGTGCTGGTGCATGGCGCGATCAATTCGGTCGCGACCGGCCTGTTCAAGATCGCCAACGACATTCGCCTGTTGGGCTCGGGCCCGCGTTCCGGTCTCGGAGAATTGATCCTGCCGGAAAACGAACCGGGCTCGTCGATCATGCCCGGCAAGGTCAATCCGACCCAGTGCGAAGCCATGACCATGGTTTGCTGTCAGGTGTTCGGTAACCAGACCGCCGTCACCGTCGCGGGCAGCCAGGGGCATTTCGAATTGAATGTTTACAAACCCGTATTGGCATATTGTATGATGCATTCCATTCAACTGCTGTCGGACGCGGCGCGCTCGTTCACCGAACATTGCGTGGTCGGCATCCGCGCCGACGAAAAGCGAATCCGCGAATTGATGGAGCGCTCGCTGATGCTGGTTACGGCACTGGCTCCCAAGATCGGATACGACAACGCGGCGAAGGTCGCCAAATCGGCGCACGCGCGCGGGACAACGTTGAAGGAAGAGGCTGTGCGCCTCGGGTTTGTGGACGCCGCCGAGTTCGAACGCCTAGTGCAGCCGGACAAAATGACACACCCGGGCTGATCGCCGCATCCGCCCCCCCGGGAAACTACGGATGAGAGATATAAATTATGGACCATGGCTGAAGAATGAGGTGGATCATCTATCGCCGTTGTGTTGGCGCATGGTAAGAGCAGTACTTATTCGGTTTTCGCAGAGCGAAATGTATTTTTGATGCTATCAGAGGCGGCAGACGGGGATTCCGAATGACCATCCAATTTGCCTGCGCACGACGCGACGTTTTTCCGCCCCATGAATCATCATGTCTTCGAGTCGCCGGATGATGGAGCCGAGCATGGGAGACGTGATCAATCTGAAGCGATTCAAGAAGCGTAACGAACGGGAACAATCGGCAAAGCAAGCCGATGCCAACCGCGCACGCTTTGGCCGGACCAAGGCCGAACGCGCGCTCGATGAACATCGCAAGGATCGCGCCGGCGATTTTCTGGACCAGCACAAGCTCGAGGACGGAGACGCATCATGAAGTCGCCCGTCGTCAAACGCTCGATCGTCGTTGCCGGTCACAAAACCAGCGTCAGCCTCGAAGAAGCCTTCTGGAACGGCATGAAGGAAATCTCGGGCCTGCGGAACATGACGCTGTCCGAACTGGTCGGCGAGATCGACAGCAATCGCCAGCAGGGGAATCTGTCCTCGGCGATCCGCCTCTTCGTGCTCGATTATTTCCGTACTCGCGCCATGCCGGCCGCCGCGCCGGATGCGCCGCGGCCGCAGGCCTAAGCCTCGATCAGGCGAGCGCGTCGCGACCGCGCCCGCCCTGCTCCATCGCGACGCTCAATAAATGAGTCCCGTGCCGGGTGGCTTTTCAAGCGCCGCGGCGAGCGACCGATACTCCTCGCAGCCCGTGCCGCAAATCGCCGCGATCCGGGTCAGATGATACGACGCCTGGTCGCGATTGCCCTGCTCGATCTGCCATAGGCCGTAATACTGCCAGGTCAGCACGTGGTTCGGGTCCGCCTTCAACGCGCGCTCGTACCAAACTTGCGACAGCCTGTAGTCGCCGAGCTTGCGATAGGAATAGCCGATCAGATTGGCGACATCAGCGTTGTCGTCACGGCCGAGCGTCTTTAGCTGCTCGATGGCACCAGCATAGTCGTTGCGCTCATAGATCGTCGCATGCGCGGTGCGGTACGCTTGCCTAAACGCCGCATCGTCGGAGCTCGACTGTTTGGTGGCTTTCTTCTTCGATTTCGAGGTCGACTTGGGAGCGGACCTCGTGTCCGGCGGGGGCGGGGTGGCCGAAGGCGGGTCACCGCCGCCTCCCGCGGCAAAGGCTGGAACGGATGGCGATGCGATCAGAGCCACCGAAAACAGTGCCAGCGTTGCGAGCTTGATAGCCGACTTCGTCATGCGAACCTCCGGTTTTCCTGTGAGCGAATCCATGGTCCAGCCGGAGGTAGGACCCCGCCATGCGTGAAGTATTCCCGCAAGGCCGCGCGCAAGCCATTTGCGCCCTGCCTAGCTGGACGAATGACGGCAAAGCGTATCTAATTGATGGTCATTGCAGTTCCCCGAAAGGCGGGCGAACCCCGACGAAGACCGGCCGAAGAAGACCCATCGAGAACCCCTGGAGAGAGAAATGGATATCGCAAAGCTCACAAAGCCTCGCGACCTCGGTCCATTTTCGGAAGCTCTCCATGCCTGCCTTTCTCGTCCTGGATTCTATCTCCCTCGCCACACCTGACCGACGCCCGCTGTTCGATGGACTGACGCTTGCCATAGGGCGCGAGTGCACCGGCCTCGTCGGCCGCAACGGCTGCGGTAAATCCACATTGCTGCGCCTGATCGCAGGCGAGATCGAACCTGCCGGCGGCTCGCTGCAACGCATAGGCTCGATCGGCATGCTCGCGCAACTGACCGATGAACGGCTGATGGCCGGCGAGGCGCTCGGCGTCGCGAGCGGTCTCGCCCGCCTGCGCCGGCTCGAACGCGGCGAAGGATCGATCGATGACGCAGCGGAGGCGGATTGGACGCTGGAAGCGCGGATACAGGCAGCGCTGGCCGAAGCCGGACTGCCGTCGCTGCCGCTGGATCGCCCGATCGCTTCGTTGAGTGGCGGCGAGCGAACGCGCCTCGCGCTGGCGCGCCTTTTGATCGAGGCACCGGATGTCCTGCTATTGGACGAGCCGACCAACAATCTCGATACCGATGGACGGCAGGCCGTTGCGCAACTGATCGAACGCTGGCAGGGCGGCGTCCTCGTCGCCAGCCACGACCGCGCGCTGCTCGAACGCGTCGACCGAATCGTCGAACTGGCGCCGGTCGGCGTCACCCAATTCGGCGGCGCGTGGCGCGCCTTTGCCGAAGCGCGTGAGGCGTCGCGCGCCCGCGCCGCCGATGACCTCGACCGCGCCTCGGATGCCCTGCGCAACACCGCGCGCGCCCTGCAGAAGGCGCGGGAAAAGAAGGCGCGCCGCGACAAGGTCGGCCGCGCCTGGCGCGCCAAGGGCGTCGAGGACAAGATGTTCATGGACCGCGAGAAGGAACGCGCCGAGAACAGCGCCGCGCGCGAAAGCGGGCTCGCCAGCCGCCTGCTCAGCGAGCGCACCGAAGCGCTGGAAATGGCCAAGGCGCACGTCGAGATCCTGACGCCGCTTTCGATAGAATTGCCGCGCACCCATCTGCCCTCGGGCCGCGAACTCATCGCCTTTCGGGACGTGGTGATGGCTTTTGGGAAACGTCATCTGTTCGGACCGCTATCGTTCGACGTTCGCGGACCCGAGCGGATCGCCATCCGCGGCGCCAACGGTTCGGGCAAGACCACCTTGTTCCGCCTGCTCACCGGTGAGCTGAAACCGGCGAGCGGCGATATCAGCCGCCTCACCGACCGCATTGCGGTGCTCGATCAGCACATCGGCCTGCTCGATCCCGCAGCGAGCATTCTCGACAATCTGCGCCGCCTCAATCCGGAGCTCTCGGCCAACGCGGCGCACGCCACCTTGGCCCGGTTTGCGTTCCGCAACAACGCGGCGCTGCAGATTGCTGCTACCCTCAGCGGCGGCGAGCGGCTGCGCGCGGGCCTGGCCTGCGTCTTTGCGCGACCGCAGCCGCCCTTTCTCCTGCTGCTGGACGAGCCGACGAACCATCTCGACCTCGCCTCGATCGAGGAGTTGGAGAACGCGCTGAAAGGATTCGATGGCGCGCTGATCGCGGTCAGCCACGACGAGGCCTTTCTGAAGGAAATCGGAATCGGGCGGCAGATCGTACTCGTCTAATTGGAGCGCGGCGGCGGATTGGCGACCTGAGGCGTCAGCGCCAGCGGCGGACGCGGCTTTAGCCTGGCGGCGCCGGGCGCAGGCCTGACGTCGATCGGCGGCGGCAGCGGCGCAACCTGCGGCTGACCTGCGACGGGCGCCGGCGGCGCATTGACGACGGGCGGACGCGGCGCGGTCATCTTCTTCGGAGGCCGCCGGGGGTCGCGGCCGCCCTTTGGGGGCACCGGCGCGATCGGCGCCGCCTCAGGAATCGGCAACTGCCCCTCCATAGGCAGCACGATTGGCGGTGGCGCCGCCGGCGGCGGCTCGCCGCGCTCGATGGCATCGAGTCTTCGGGTTTCGTGATCGATCGCGCGCACCGCGAGCCACGACGACAATGCGGCAACGTCGACGCTGCGCGTGAGCGTGTCCGGCGTACCCACGGCAAGCAGTTGGATTTCCGGGCGCCCGGCCGTCATGGTCAGCGAAAGGGCAGCGCGGATATCGGCCTGATCGGCGGCAATATCGTATCCGCCGGAGACGATCGCCCGTACGCCGTTGGCATCCAGCGTCGTCGCGCCCACGCGAAGCCGGCCGTCCCTGATGGTGAATGGGATTTGCGCGGAAGCGACCGCAAGCGCGCCGGCAGGTAACGCGGATTCGACGATCTGCTTCAATCGGACGTCGTCCTTGGCCTGCCCGCTGTCATTGGCGCGGACCGCCACTTCGAAGGCGCGCGGATCGAGGCCGGAAATTCTGGCCGCCTCCAGCGTCAGCGTTCCGCTGCCGGACAGCGCGCCCGCCAGCGCCGAGGCGCTGCGGCCCTGGCTCGTCAGCGTCATCTGCATCGAGGCGCGGCCGGCAGGCATCACGAGATTGCGATAGCGCAGCGCCGTGCCGTCGACACCGGAGAGTTGGACGCTCGCATTCAAGGCAATTCCGTTGGCGCCCGGCCTTGCATCGACCGTGGCGGTGACATCGCCGCCGCCGATCTTGGCTTTGATATCCTCGAAGGTCAGCGACTGGCCGTCGCTCTTGACCACGCCGCTCAGCGGCTGCAATTCGCTTCCGCCCGGAAGTTGGCCGCGTAGCGCCTGAAACGCGATCCTGCCGCGCCAGCCTTTCACAAGCCCGGTGCCGAGCGGCTCGGCAGCATTATGCCCGGCCGCACCGAGCGCCAGGGCAAAAGCGGGCGCCAGCGCGAGCTGCTCAGCGCCGATTTCACCCTCGACCTCCTTCTCCTCGCCGAGCGTCACCGCGACTTGGCCGCGCAGCCGCGAGCCGCCGACGCTGCTGTCGAGATCGTCGAAGGTGAGCCGGTTGCCGGCGAGTTGCACGCGCGAGGACAAGCCAATGTTCTGCGCCAGCGTATCCGCCGGCTTCAGATCGAGCAGCGGTCCGAAATCGGCGCTGCGAACTTTCAGTCCGAGAACTGCCTTCGCCTCCTGCGCCCATGGTTCAGCGGAGCCTTCCGCTTCGGCATCGAGTCCGATTCCCGAGATCTTTGCCTTGAGCCGCAATGGCGCACCCCATGCCCCCGTCGCGGTGCCCTCGAATTGCGCGGGGCCATCGCCCGCCGTGACGACGCGATCGAGGCTGAGCAATGCCAGCAAGGTGCGACCTTGCTCGGACGACAATTTCGAATCAACCCAGACTTCGCTGCGCCCGAGCGCGGTGAGATCGATGCCCTGAATTGCCGCAACGGCTGGTCTGGCGGTGATGGTGGTGATGCCCTTGAGCAGCGGCGAGTCGAGCTCGGCTGTGGCGCGCGCCTGGACGCGATCGGACTGCCCGGCATTTGTGGTAAGGTCGAGCGCCAGTTTCAGCCGCGCCGGACCCGGGCTCGCTCCCATCGCGTTGAGCCGCGCCGCCAGCGGCGGTGAAAAGGGAACGATCAGGCTGGTCAGCCGGCCGAGCGAGGCGGCGCTGGAATTGAGCGCGAACCATCCGGTCGCGTTGACGCGATCGAAATTGCCCGCGCCGTCCAGCGTCACGCTTTCAAGCTCGCCGATCTTCAATTGCTCGAGCGCTATCTTCGACGGCGAGTAAGCCAGCCTGGCGAGCAGCGGACTGAGCTCCTGCCCAGCGGAGCTGGCGCGGCCGATATCGAGCGAAAGCTTTCCCTCGTCCGGCCACTCGCCTTGCGGGCCCGCCAGCGATCGCGCAAAAGCCGTGGCGGCATCGAGATCGAGGCGCGCCGCCTTCAGGTCGGCATCGATCCGGGAGCCGTGATCGGCTTGCCGGTGCGACACCATCACTCGCCCCTCCACCGTGCCGCCATCGATGTCGGCCTTCATGGTGTCGATCGCAAAGCCTTCGGGCGCCACCGTGATGTCGCCGCGCAGGCGCAGCGGCTTTTGGCTGCGATAAGTGCTGTCGCCGCGGCCCTGCAGCCAGGTCAAGAGCGCGTCGGGATCGGAGGACTCGATGCTGAGCGCGGCCTTGAACCGGTCCGGCACGTCGCTCTTCGCTCCGGCCTCGCTGAGCGAAACTTTGGTGGCGCCTGGCGCGCGAAACTCCAGCCTGTGGACGCGCCAGGACCTGGCATCGCCTTCGAGCTCGGCAGTGATGTCCTGCAATGGGCGTCCGCCGAGGATGACCTGCTCGGAGGCGAATTCGATTTGCGCAAGGATCGGCAGATGCGGAATGACTGATGTGAGCGCCTGCAGCACCGGCAACGCGCGAGCCGGCTCAGTCGAATTGTCCTTGGCACTTTCTTTGGCATTTTCCTTGGCGACGAACCTGTCGGCATCGAGCTGACGCGCCGATAGCGCCGCACGCAACAGCGGCGCCGCACCGAAACGGATGTCACCGCTGCCTGCAAGTTTCAGCGCGCGCTCCTCGGCGCCATAGGTCACCTCGACCTGTTCAAGTCGCGCCACCGAATAATCGGCCTTGACCTTCGCGGCGATGCGCCACGGCGGTTCATCGCCTTTGGCTTTTTGGGCGGGAGCGGCCAGCGTCACCGCACCTTCGAAGCGCGGCGCGCGGGCATCGAAACTCAAGACGCCGTCGAGATCGGCCGCGAGCGCACGCTGGCCCGGATCGATATTGAGATGAACGCGGGTGCCGTTGCCGTCGGGGCCCTGCCCCGACGAGACGCGAAACGGATAGCGCGTGCCCGACAGCAGGAAATTGCCGTCTCCGCGGATCGAGCCGGCCAGCGAACGCACGTCGCCGCTGAAGGCGATGTCGTTGAATTCGAGCGTGCTGCGGCGCGCCGCGTCATGCAGGGCGATACGGCCGGTGAGGTTGAGCCGGTCGATCGCCAGCGAACCCAGATTGAACGTTCCAGTCGACGCCGGCCAGTCGACCCGCCCCCTGGAATCGAGACCGAGATCGAGCGACATGCGGCTGATCGTCAGTTCGGTGGCGCGCACCTCGCCGCGCATCAGCGAGCCGAGGCTGAATTCCACATCGAGCTTGTCGGCGCGAACCTTGCCGAGATCGTTGGCGCCGCCGACCACGACCGAGTGCAGTTGCAGCGATGGCGCCGGCAGCAGGCGCGCGTCGAGCTTGCCGCCGACGCGGACCGGCGCGCCGATGATCCGGCTCGCCTCGGCCTCGAATTGCGGCCGGAACTGGTTCCAGTCGATGAAATACGGCCCGACCAGCGCGGCAATCAGCGCTATGATGAAGGCGATTGCCAGGCCGAGCAGCGTCGTCTGCAAGGTGCTTCCCCCTTGAACCGCCCCGGCGCAAGCCGCGCGCCATGCCGGACCCGGCCCCGGAGCTGCCCGGAATATAGAGAGAAGTGTGGCGAAGTCACAGCGGCATGCTGACAGCAGCCCCCGCCGGCTCTGCCCACCGAACCTAGAGCTCAAAACGGCAGCGCCGGGTGTTACCAGCTCGCCGGCAGGCGCTTCAGGCCGCGCAGCACGAAGGTCGGCCGCCATTCCGCATTGGCAGCGTCATCGAGCCGCAGGTCCGGTAACCGACGCAACAGGGTCGAGATCGCGACCTCGGCCTCGATCCGCGCCAACTGGGCCCCGAGACAGAAGTGGATGCCGCCGCCGAACGACAGCGGCTTCACGTTGGGCCGGGTGATGTCCAGCCGCTCCGGGTGGTCCGGATAGACCGCCGGGTCGCGATTGGCCGAGCCGAGCAGGCACAGCACGCTCTCGCCTTTCGGAATGCGCTTTCCGCCGAGATCGTCGATGTCCTCCAGCGCCACCCGGCCGGTCAACTGCACCGAGGAATCGTAGCGCAGGAATTCCTCGATGGCGTTGGTGATGAGCTCGGGCCTGGCCTTGAGCAGCGCGAGCTGGTCTGGATTGCGATGCAGTGCCAGCAGCCCGTTGCCGATCAGGTTCACGGTGGTCTCGTGGCCCGCGCCGAACAGCAGGATGATGTTGGCAGTCAGTTCCTCGTTGGTGAGCTTGCTGCCGTCCTCCTCGGCCTGCACCAGTTGGGTGATCAGGTCGTTGCCCGGGTTCTTCCGCCTGAGCTCGAATAGTTGCTGGAAATACATCGCAGCCAGCGCGTTGCCGGCGTTGCCCTGCTTGATCTCCTCCGGCGACAACGGTACCGGATCGAGCAGGCGTCCTCCGTCGCGTGAGCCGGTATAAAAGGCCTCGCGATGGTCCTCGGGAATCCCTAGCATGTCGCAAATGATGGTGACCGGCAGGCGGAATGCGAAATCCTCGATCAGGTCCATCTTGCCCTGCGGGATGATGCGGTCGAGCGTCTCGTCGACGACCTGCTGGATGCGCGGGCGCATGTCCTCGACACGGCGCGCGGTAAAGGCCTTCACCACCAGGCCGCGCAAACGGGTGTGGTCCGGCGGATCCTGCTGCAGCATCCAGTGACTCATGCTGCGGAATACCGGCTCGTCCATGATCTTCGGACCGTAGCGGCGGATGGTGCGCTCGACATAATCCTTGCCGAACTGCTTGTCGCGCAGCACGAGGCTGACCTCGGCATGGCGGCTGCAGACGTACATACCGAGCGGCGTCAGATGCACCGGATCGGTGGTTCGCATCCGCTCGTAGTGCGGGTAGGGATTGCGAATGAATTCCGGGGCCAGCGGGTTGAACAACGGCGCGCTACTGGCAGCCTGAACATGCTCGTTCATGGTGACCTCATGCTGGCTGTGCGCCATTCAGCGCAGTTCCCCCGGCCGATCGATCGAAACTCGATACATTGTTGTATTGAGTTGCATTCTCGCCTAAACTGGACAGATGTCAAGAGTGCGAACCAGACCCACAAGGGACGATACCCGCGAAAAGCTGTTTGAGGCGGCGGCGCGCGTGTTCGAGGAACAGGGGATTGGCGGCGCCAGCATCGAGGCCATTGCGGCCGCGGCCGGCTTCACGCGCGGGGCGTTTTATTCGAACTTCAAGAGCAAGGACGAACTGATCATCGCCATGCTCGAGGATCACGTCGAGCAATCGATCGGGCGCATCCGCGATCTGCTCGAGCGGCACAAGAACCTTGCCGACTTCATCGACGCGCTGAAGACGATGGACCGCAGCCAGCAGGATCCGCTCGGCCGCTCCCCCCTGCTACATATGGAGATGATCCTGTTCGTGGCGCGCGCCGAAAAGCGCCGGCCCGAACTCGCCAAACGGCTGCGCGCCCGGCGAAAACTGGTCACCGACATCATCGAGACCACGGCCAGGAACAGCGGCCGGACGACCATTCTCAATCCGACATGGGCCGGCGCGCTGGTGCTGGCGCTGGAGGACGGCTTTCGCCTGCACCGCCTGATCGATCCCGAGACCACGCCGCCCGACAGCTTTTTTCGCGCCATCGGCGACCTGCAGCGGGCGATGGGAATTTCATCGGCATGAGGCGTTGCGGCTACGCCTGGTCGCGCTTGATTGGCGCCTTGTGCATCTGTCCCGCGACCGCCCTCACCTTGCCCGGCGATGCCTGCCAGATCGCCACTGCCGACAGGATGCTGATGGCGATGCCGATCGCAAAGGCCGACGTGTAGCTGCCTGAAAGATCGTACAAGAGGCCAGTCGCCCACGGGCCCGCCGCGCCTCCGGCCAGCGCCGCCAGCATGATGGTGCCGAAAATGCTGCCGTAGTGCTTGCCCTGAAAGATTTCCAGTACCACCGCGCCCATGATCGAGGTCAGGCCGTAGCCGAGCACGCCTTGCGTGAAGATCATGAGATAGACCAGCGGCAACACCGGCGCGAACTTCAAGGCGATCAGCGCGGCAAAGCAGATCGCAAAGCCGGCGCAGCTAATGGCCCAGATCCATTCGCGCCCGATCCGGTCGGAGAGATGGCCCAGCCAGATCTGGCCGGGAATGCCGAGCAGGCTGACGACGCCGAGTGCCCATACCGCGACGTTCGCGCTGAAGCCGATGTCGAGCAGGAATTTGGTCTGGTGCACCTGCACCGCGTACCAGACGTACAGGCCGCAGAAATAGCCGAGCGCGATCCACCAGAATCGCGCGGTACGCAGCGCGCGGCGCAGCGTCCAGTCGGTCGCGGCCCACACGGGATCGACGACGTTCGAGCGAGGCGCGGCCGAGGTCGCCGACGGTGCCGCGTCGCCATCCGGCAGCAGACCAATGTCCTCGGGCCGTTTTCGCAGCAGAAGATTGATCGGCGCGAGCACGGCGAAGACCAGAATGCCCATCGCGGTGCAGGCGGTGCGCCAGCCGGTCTGCTCGATCATGTGCTGCACCCACGGCAGCAAGGTCACCGAGCCGATGCCGACGCCGGCAAAGGCGAGCCCCATGGCGAGCCCGCGGCGGCGAATGAACCAGTTCGGCAGAAACAGCGATTGGCCGGAATAGCCGAGGCACACGCTGCCCGCGCCGACCAGCACGCCGATGGTGAGATAGAGATGCCAGGGCTGCGTCGTCAGTGGCGCCAGCAACAGCCCGCCGCCCATCAGCGCGACGCCGAGCTCCATCACCGCACGAGGTCCGAGGCGGTCCATCATCCGGCCGATCAGCGGACTGACGCCGCCGGAAACCACGAAGCCGAACGAAAACGCGCCGGCGGTGACGCCGCGATCCCATCCGAATTCGGAAATGATCGGCGGAAAGAACAGCGAGAACGCAGTCCGCGCATTGACGCCGATCGCCATGGTAACGAAGGTCACCACAACGATCAGCCAGCCGTAGAAGAAGGGAAGACGCATCAGGTATCGCTGGTTGGAGGGAGCGGCACTGCCGAATCTGCGCTGCGGCGCCGAGCGTGGCACTCCATCATGCACGACCCGACCGGCAACGCAATTCCGTGAGCTGGTTCATAATTTTCGACCATCCATTTGTCCGCAGTATCCAGCCTCCTGTGGAAAACACGTGCGGACGTGCGCCGTAACGGTCCTGCTATTTGTACGGCTTGGAAACCCGCCGCTTCCAATGTTCGGCGTTGACCGCGCCGACCGGCACCTCGCCCGCAATAATGGCTTCGACCTGCCGAACCGTTTCCAGCGACTGGCTCTCGATCGCCGGCGGCGTCAGGCCGCCGATATGCGGGGTGGCGATGACGTTTGGCAGCCTCGCGAGCTCCGGCGACGGCATCTGGTCCAGCGCGCGGCCGACGTCCATTGCGGCGCCGGCGATGCGGTTTTCGCGCAGTGCCGCTGATAACGCCGCCTCGTCGACAAGATTGCCGCGCGACAGGTTGATGAAGACGGCGTGCGGCTGCATGCGGGCCAGCGCCGCCTGCCCGATCAGATTTTCGGTTTGCTCGTTGGCGACAGCGAGACAGACGACGTATTCGGAGTTCGCCAGCAGTTCGTCGAGCGGTACATGCCGGATCGCGGCATCGCTCACGGTCGCAAAGGGATCGGCGACCATAATCTCCATGCCCAACACCTTGGCGACATTAGCCAAGTAATGGCCGATGCTGCCATAGCCGATGATACCGAGGCGGCTGCCGGCCAGTTGCCGTCCCATCACAACTTCAGGCTTGCGCCCGGCATGGTAGTCGGCGGTGGCGCGGGAAACTCCGCGCGACAGATCGATCATGAAGCCGAGCGCGAGTTCGGCGACCGATTGAATGAAGCCGGGCCCCGCCCGCGTGACCAGAACGCCGGCGGCCGAAGCGGCCGCGACATCGATGTTGCGGATGTCGACCGCACAGCGAACGAAGGCCCGCAATCGTGGCAGCTTCGAAAATATTTCGCGCGGGCCCGCGGTGAGCCGGTCGGCCACGATGATGTCGACATCGCGGGCAGCCTCGATCAGGCCGGCGGCGTCGAGCGCATCGTTTCCTTCATGCAGCTTTATCTGCGCGGCGGCTTGCAGCCCCTTGAGGCTGCGCTCGCCGTAATATTGGGCGCGGGACTGCGGCGTATGGGTCAACAGGACTTTCAACGCGGAGCAGCTTTCCTATCAATCGCCAACCAATGCAGCATCAAGGCCCGACGCATCTATGGCCAAACCGCCGCCGCAGGCAAGACGGCAGGACCGTCGGCTACTTGGTCCGGGCAACCGTCGTGCCGTCCCAATCTTCGCCGGCCGGATTTTCGAGCTGTTGCCTGCAGCGGTCGATCATCGTCGTCGACGCTGCATCGTGCTCGCGGATTTCCAGCACCTTCTCGAACGCGCCGATCGCAGCCGCGAAATCCCGGGCGCGCCAGGCGGCAAGGCCGGCCTCGTACGAAGCCACCCAGGCGGGTGCGCCGATCTCGCCGGCCATGCCCAGCAATTCATAGATCTGCAAACCGCCCGCACGGCCATAGACCGCCAGCCGGTCGAGTTCGCGAACCACGATGTTTTTCCCAGCGAGCCTTCGCGTTTCGGGGCCGATGATGATCGTGGAGCCGTACGTCTTGTTGGTGCTCTCCAGACGGCTCGCAATATTCACGGCATCGCCGATCACGGTATAGTTCAGCCGCACTTCCGATCCGATATTGCCGACCAGCATGTCGCCGGAATTGATGCCGATACGAATCCTGACGGGCTGGCCGTGGTCGTCGATGAGACCGGCTTCTTCCACCGCGCGCCGGCACGCCAAGGCCGCCCGGCAGCAATCGACGGCGTGAGCGGGATTGGGCGACGGCGCGCCCCAGAACGCCATCACGGCGTCGCCGATGAATTTGTCGATGGTGCCGTTCTGGTTTTGAATCTGCGCCGAGACGCAATCGAAATAGCGCGACAGCAACGGGATGATGCGGTCGCCGAGCCGCTCCGACATGCCGGTGAAGCCGGCGAGATCGATGAACATCACGCTCATCGGCCGTACCGCGCCGCCAAGCCGCGCGCCATTGCCGTCGCTGATCAGCCGCTTGACCAGGTCGGCTGGAATGTATTTGCGGAATGCGGCAAGCCCCTGCGCCATGTCGCCGATCGCGCCCGAAAGATTCCCGATCTCGGTCAGCCGCGACGGATGGCGCTGCACCTTGTCGAGGTCAAAACGCTCGACATGCCTGATCTCGTTCACCACCTTGATCAAGGGCACGGCGATCAGGCGCTGGGCCAGCCATGCCGACATGAGACCAGCAAAAACGATCAAGACCGCAAGCCCGATCAGCAAATTCCGGATCGTCATCTGGACCGGTCCGAGAAATTCGGATTCCGGCACCACCGTCACCAGCGACCAGCCCGGAAACGAAATCGGCGTGATGACAGCCTGATAGGCCTTGCCATCGCGCGTCACTGTCGTGTTGAACGGCTGCCCCTCGCCGGGTTCATAGGCGCTGCCGGCATTCCGGATCGCGTCGATCGCGACCGCAAGCAGCGGATGATCGGTCTTCAGCGCCACCAGTTCGCTGGCATCGGGATCGGGCGAGGCTACCACTTTGCCGTCCCGCTCGAGAATGAAGGCGCCCGCCGACTTGCCGACCGTGAGCTGCGACAGGAAATTCGAGACGCGGGTCAGCTCGATGATGATCGCGACGACGCCGGCCGGTTTGTGATCGATTTCGATCGGGGCCGAAAACGCCGCCGCCAGCCGCTCCCCGCGCGGATGCGTCGTCAGCGTCGACCAGTATTCGTCGTTGGTCTCTTTGGCGACCCGAAACCATTCCTGTTCCGTCACGGAATAGTCGGTATCTTCGAACCAGCTCCCCTTGAGCCGAAGATCGTTGCCGATGAGATCGTAGCGATTGATGCGCAAATTGCGGTCCGGCGTAATCTCGAGCATTTCGATGACGTCGTTGCCAAGCTTGTGCCCGGCAAAGAACGAGCCATCCGGCCATCCAAATGCCACCCAGGAGATCGTCGGTTGCGACAGCAACTGCGACCGGAAAACGATCTCGCGTTTTCGGGCGTCGCGCGCATCGAAGACTTTTTCGGCCAGCAGTGTTCGCACCGCCATCATGGAGGAGCGCGCCTCCGAGGTGACCGACTGCAGTTCGTCGCCGACCGCGGAAACGATCTGGTCGTTGATGGTGTTGGCGAGCGTTTGACTGACCTGATTGGCGGTGCGCCACCACAAAAGATGCACGCCGACGGCACTGACGACGATGGACGTCAGCACGAGGATGGAAATGGCGGTGCGGATGCCGAGGCGCATGCAGGGTCCCGTTGACGGTCTGATTACCGCAATACGGGACCATACCAGCCTCAGTTTCGCCAGCGAGGCAATTTCGGCGCCCCGGACACAGCTCTGTGACCGAACTTGAGCCGTACCGGCAGCGAAACTTATCGATTGCCTGTTCCGTACAAGCCAAGACGGCGCTATGCCTTGCGGCAATTCTCGAAGGTCATGCAATGCACGATGTTTCCATCCCGGCGGCCCTGATTGCCGGTCTCGTCAGCTTCCTGTCCCCCTGCGTGCTGCCCCTGGTGCCGCCCTATCTGATCTATCTCACCGGCGCGACCATCGAGCAGGTCGCCAACGAAGAGACCGCCAAGGCTTCCAAGCGCGCGGTGATGGTTTCGGCGCTGATGTTCGTGCTGGGCTTTTCCACTGTCTTCGTGGCGCTTGGCGCCAGCGCCTCCGTGATTGGCGGCCTGATCCGCGCCTGGTCGGCGGAGCTCTCGATCGTGGCCGGCATCGTGATCATCATCATGGGCCTGCACTTCCTCGGCCTGACGCGGATCGGACTGTTGATGCGCGAAGGCCGGATGCCGATGCCTAGACCGGTCGGCCTCTGGGGCGCCTATGCCATGGGGCTTGCCTTTGCCTTCGGCTGGACGCCCTGCATAGGGCCCATTCTGGCGGCGATCCTGTCGATTGCAGCCGCCGAGGCCACCGTCACCAAGGGCGCCGGCCTGCTCGCGGTCTATTCCGCCGGACTAGGAATCCCGTTCCTGCTGGCAGCCTTCATGATCGAGCAGTTCTCATCGCTGTTTGCGCGGATGAAGCGGCATCTCGGCAAGGTCGAGCAAGCTATGGGCATCCTGATGGTGATCACTGGCATCGGCTTCCTGACCGGCGCCGTCTCCAACGTCAGCATTTGGCTGCTGGAGACTTTCCCCGCACTCCAAAATTTCGGCTAAGGCCGCGTAACAAGCCGACCGGCCCTTGCGAAATTCCTGTCAGGACCAGATTGCCGCCTTCGCGGCTGCGGCTTTTTTGCGCGCACTGGATGAAACAGGCCGCAAAGTGGCGGCTTCGCGTCGCCAAAATATTTGAAGGGGGTTCGCATGTATTTCATCGTCAATCTTCTTATCCTGCTGCCCGCGCAGATCGCCTCCCATTTTTCCTGGGCTGGCCCCCTCATCATGCGGCTCATCGTCGGTTACACCTTCCTGCTTTCTGGCTGGGGCAAATTGACCCATCTGGAGCAGGTGACCGAGAACTTTATCGGCTGGGGCATCCCGTTCCCGACAGTCCTCACCCCCTTCGTGTCCAGCGTCGAATTTTTCGGCGGCGCCATGCTGATCCTCGGCCTGTTCACGCGAATCCCGGCCGCAATGCTGGCGGTCGTCATGGTCGTTGCGATCAGGTCGGCGAAATGGGGCGACGTCGATTCTCTGGAAACGCTGCTCGGCTTCGAGGAAGCGACCTACTTCGCTGGTTTCATGTGGCTTGCGATCGCAGGTCCCGGCGCGGCGTCGCTCGACCGGCTGCTCGTGAACGCGACCGGACACCGCAAGAAATCAGCCTGATCTCACGATCCCGTGAGACAGCTGGAAGACTGAGCCCGGATTTTGTGGCACGCGTAGCTCTCGGAACGCCACCGCCTTCGGGAGCCGCCATGAAACTCGTCCGCCTCGCCGCCTTCGCACTTGCCGCGCTTGCGGCATCACCGTCGTTTGCTTCGGACGGGCCCAAATGGAGCGACTGGGGCGACGATCTGTTCACCCGCGCGCAGGCCGAACAGCGTTTCGTCATCCTCGATCTCGAAGCGGTGTGGTGCCACTGGTGCCACGTGATGGAGAAGACGACCTACACCAATCCCGAGGTCAGGGAATCGCTGGGCGCGAAATATATTCCGGTGCGGGTCGATCAGGACGCCAACCCCGATCTGTCGAGCCGCTATGGCGACTGGGGCTGGCCGGCGACCATCGTGTTCGGCCCCGAGGGCACTGAGATCGCCAAGATCGGGGGATATATCGAGCCGGAACGCATGCAGGCGCTGCTCAGGCAATCATCGACGATCCCTCGCCCGGGCCGTCGGTCGGCGAGGCCTTTGAGGTGAAGCCGTCGACCTCCGCCTTCCTTGACAAGGAATAACGCGCCGCGCGGATGAACAATGTCAACGAATCCTATGAGGAAAAACTCGGCGGCTGGGGCGAAAACCAGAAATACATCGACGCCGACAGCATGGATCTCGCGATCACCCGCGCCGACGCCGCCGCGCATCGACAAGAACCTGTATGCGCGACAAAACGGCTTGGCGATCTCAGGGCTTTCGGCCTACTACAACGTCACCGACGATCCCCATCCGCCCGGCATCCCAGCCAAACTGTTGAAGCCGCGCTTTCTCAGCGGCACGCGCCCGCGGGCGTCGCTGCTGCGCGCGACGAAATACTCTGGAGCCGCAGGGGTTAGACATGGACGGGATGTCCAATGCAAAAAAGAAAATTTTGAAACTCTGTAACCAAATCGCCCGATGCCCCGTAGCTGGCTCTGGATGAACAATAAGGTCACGGAGACTTGACGTTTCCGGCAAGCCTCCGCGACCCGATTGCCATCCGTCACTTCCCTTGCGTTGTGGGGGTCCGTGATCGAACGATCAAGGATGCTTGCCGCGTGTCTTCAAACAATCATCGAGGAGATCGTCATGAAGTTGAATTCCAAATCCGGTGCGACACTCGCCGCTGCCGCCGCCACCCTGTTCCTCGCCGGCTCGGTGCTGGCGACGGTGTCGACGCCGGCAAATGCCGCCCAGGGCAAGTGCATGGCCGGCAATGCCTGCAAGGGCCAGAGCGCCTGCAAGGGCGCGGCCAATGCCTGCAAGGGCCAGAACGCCTGCAAGGGTCAAGGCTTCTCGGCGACCTCCGAGAAGGCTTGCGCTGCCATGGGCGCCAAGTTCGTCAAGGGCTGATCGTTCCGATCAGGTGCAACGAGGGTCCGGCGCTGCCGGGCTCTCGTTGTTTCGTCCCGGCGGCTGAAATAAAGTCGGCCCGCGTGTAACTAAACTCAGACCCGCCGCGTAGCTATCTTCGGGTGCCGTTTGCCGGCTTGAATTATCGCTGCTTGCGGGCGATGCACCCTCACACGTCTTTTGGAGGATACAAATGAAGCTGACTTCCAAGTCCGGAGCCGCACTGGCCGCTGCCGCGGCCACTCTGTTCCTGGCCGGCACCACCGTTTCGACCGTGACCTATGCCGCCGGCGAAGGTAAGTGCGTCGGCGCCAATGCCTGCAAGGGCCAGAGCGCCTGCAAGGGCGCCAGTAATGCATGCAAGGGCCAGAACGCCTGCAAGGGGCAAGGCTTCTCGGCCATGACCAAGGAAAAGTGCGACGCCGCCAAGGGCAAATACATGCCGTCCTAGTGGCGGTCCGATTGAGGCCCGGTGTAGGCCGGGCCTCGTATCCATGATAGGTTGACGGCGCAGTTTGAGAGCGTTCGAGCGGAGACGAAATGAACGTCGCAAGCAGATTGCCAGACAGTTCGGCGGCCGCGCTTGCAGACCGACCGTCGACATCGGCCAAGCCGTCTTTCCTCGGCTTCGGTCTCGGCCTGCGGCACCAGCATTACGAGGAAATCCTGGGCGGCAATCCGCCGATCGACTGGTTCGAGGTCATCAGCGAAAACTACATGCTGCCCGGCGGCCAGCCGCTGCGCACGCTCGATCGCATCTGCGAACGTTATCCCGTGGTGATGCATGGTGTGTCGATGTCGATCGCTTCCACCGCACCGCCAAATTTTGAATATCTGCAGGCACTGAAGGATCTCGCCCGACGCGTCGAGCCGAAATGGATATCGGACCATCTGTGCTGGACCGGCGTCCACGGCAAGAACCTGCATGATCTCTTGCCGATCCCCTACACCAGGGAAGCACTCGATCACGTCGTCAGCCGCGTCCAACTGGTGCAGGATTTTCTTGGCCGCGCCATCGTGCTCGAGAACGTCTCGACCTACGTCCAGTTCAGCAATTCCGAAATGACAGAATGGGAATTTCTCTCCGAGCTGTCGCGCCGCTCCGGATGCTGGCTCTTGTTCGACGTCAACAACGTCTATGTCAGCGCCTTCAACCACGGCTACGATCCCCTGACTTTTCTCAATGGCATTCCGGCGGATCGGGTCGTGCAATTTCACATGGCCGGCCACAGCCACATGGGCACTCATATTATCGATACCCACGACCATCCGGTATGCGAGGATGTCTGGGAGCTCTATGCTGCGGCGTTGAAGCGCTTCGGCCGGGTCTCGACCATGATCGAGCGCGACGACGACATTCCGCCGCTCGACGAATTGTTGCTCGAGGTCGCCAGGACCCGCGAGATGGCCGGGCAAGTCTTGCTGGCAGGCAGCCGCGCCGAATGAGCGACTTCGCCCGACAGCAGGCCGAGTTTCAGCGCGGCATCCTCGATGGTGATGATACGGTGCTGGCTGAAATCCTCGACAGCCCGCGGGAGAAGCGCGAGGTGCTGTTCGGCGTCTATCGCTATGCCTATGGCTCGCGGCTGGTCGAGGCGATGCGCAACGACCATGAACTGCTGCATCTTTATCTCGGCGACGAAATGTTCAACGAGATGGGGCACGCTTACGTCAAGGCGCGCCCGTCCGCGCATCCGAACCTGCGCTGGTTCTCGCAAGGCTTGCCGCAGTTTCTGAAGTCGGCGAATCCTTACTCAGATCATCCCGTGCTGTCCGATCTGGCCGCGCTCGAAAAGGCGCTCAACGACGCCTTCGATGCCGCGGAAGGCAAGGTCGTCGAACTGACCGATATGGCGGGCTTTGCGCCCGAAGCATGGTCGGACCTCAAATTCCAGCCGCATCCCAGCGCATCCAGGCTCGACATCGCGACCAATGCGGCCGCGATCTGGCTCGCGCTCAAGAACGACGAAACGCCGCCGGACGCGACCGGACTGCAGCAGCCGGCGCATCTCATGATCTGGCGTCACGACGTAACGCCGATGTTTCGCGAGCTTTCGGCGGAAGAGGCGATGATGTGGGATGAGGCCACGAACGGCATTCCCTTCGGCGTGCTCTGCGAAATGCTCGCGACCTATGACGACCCCGACAGCGCGGCGGGCCGAGGCGCCGGCTATCTGCACGGCTGGATCACGGCGGGTCTTTTGACAGATGTTTCCGTCGGCTCATGAAGAGGAGCGCTCGGCGAATGGGAATAGACACCGATCGCCATTTCATCGAGCGCATGCATTGGGACGAAGTCGCGCGGCGCATCGGTAGTGGCGCGGTGGCCATATTGCCGATCGGCGCCGCCGCCAAGCAGCACGGTTTCCACCTCCCCCTCAATACCGATCGCATCCAGGCCGAATGGCTCGCAGCAAGGATGGCGGAAAACATTGACGCGCTGATCTGGCCGACGCTTACCTACGGCCATTATCCCGCCTTCGTCGAATATGCCGGCAGCAGCAGCCTGTCGATTTCCACCTTCGAGGCGCTGGTGCGCGAGATTGCGGGGCAGATTCTCGCCGGCGGATGTCCAAAGCTCGTGGTGCTCAACACCGGGATCAGCACGTTAGCCCCGGTCGATCGCGCACTGGCACGCCTCGATAGCGGGCGGATCAGGCATTTGTGGATCCATGAGGGCCCGCGTTATCCGCGCGTGGCCAGGCAATTGGCCGAGCAGAGCCATGGCAGCCATGCCGACGAGCTGGAAACGTCGCTGATGCTGGCGCTGGCGCCGCATCTGGTCGACATGACGCGCGCTGAAGCCAGCCCTGCCCTGAAACAGGAGACGCCGGGCGCATTGACGCCGTCGGATCCGAATTCGCCGAATTACAGCCGCTCCGGCAGCTATGGCGATCCGACATTGGCAACGTCGGCCAAGGGCGAAGTCTTGCTCGCCGCCATGCTCGACGACCTCCACGAACAGGCCGCCTCGTTCATCGCGCAGGGCCCGGGCGAGGAGCGGCTGGCCGCGGTCCAAGCCGTGCTGAGATGAAGGTCGCCAGCGCCGTTGCCGCCGCGGTCATTGCGACCTTGCTGGCAAGCGCGATTTCGTTCCGCGCCGACGCGCAGTCGGAGTATATGCGCGGCAATCGCATGCCTTACGACGCGTTCGACCGCCTGCCCAAAACCGATCTCGAAATAGGCGGCAGCACCATCCATGTCGCCTTCGCGCCGGGCGAGATGACGCTGCCGAAGGAAAAGCTGCTCGACTGGATCAGGATGTCGGCCCGGGCCGTCACAACCTACTATGGGCGCTTTCCCGTCAACTCACTGCGGCTGCTCTTGGTACCTGTCGACGGCGCGCGCATCCGCGGCGGCACGACATGGGGCTATCGCGGCGCCTCCATCCGCATTCCGCTCGGCCGCGATTCCACGGAAGAAGTTTTGCGGCGCGACTGGGTGATGGTGCACGAGATGGTGCATACCGCCCTGCCCGACATGCCCGACCGTTACGCGTGGCTGTCGGAGGGGCTGGCCGTCTATATCGAGCCGGTGGCGCGGGTGCAGGCTGGAGACCTCAGCGCGCGGGAAATCTGGCAGGCGATGATGCGCGACATGCCGAAGGGACTGCCGCAGGCCGGCGACCAGGGTCTCGACAATACCGGCACCTGGGGTCGGAAATACTGGGGCGGCGCGATGTTCTGCCTGCTCGCCGACATCGAAATCCGCAAGCGCACCAACAATCGCCTAGGCTTGCAGGATGCGGTGCGCGGCGTGCTCGCCGCCGGCGGCAATCATGAGCAGGACTGGCCGATCGAGCGCATTCTTGCAACCGCCGACAAGGCCGTCGGCGTCGACGTGCTGACGCGGCTTCACAACGAGATGGGGCAAAAGCCGGCGACGCCCGATCTCGCGTCGCTGTGGCGCGACCTCGGATTGAAGCGGATCGGCGAAGATCTCGAATTCGACGACACCGCGCCGCTCGCAGCAATCCGCAAGGCGATCACTGCGGCGCGCGAAAAATAGCGGCGCACGCGCCCCTATGCCGCCGGCACGATCTTGCCGGGATTGAAGATGTTCTGCGGATCGAGTGCCTGCTTGAGCGCGCGCATGGCGTCGATCGCCTCGGGGCCGAGTTCGGCCTTGAGGTATTTCTGCTTGCCCTGCCCGATGCCGTGCTCGCCGGTGCAGGTGCCGCCCATCGACTGCGCGCGCTCGACCAGGCGATGCATGAATTCCTCACCGCGCGCCATTTCCTCCGCGTTGTCGACGTCACAGACCAGCGAGCAGTGGAAATTGCCGTCGCCGACATGGCCGACGATCGGCGACAGCAGATTGAGCTGTTTCAGGTCGTCCTCGGTCTCGGTGACGCAATCCGCAAGCCGTGAAATCGGCACGCAGACGTCGGTCGCCACCACGCCCGCGCCGGGGCGCAACGCCTTGACCGACCAATAGGCGTCATGCCGCGCTTGCCAGAGTTTTGTGCGGTCCTCGGGCTTGGTGGTCCAGGTGAAATCGCCACCGCCGCATTCCTTGGCGATTTCGCCGAAATTCCTGGACTGTTCGGCGACCTCGATCTCGCTGCCGTGGAATTCCAGAAGCAGCAGCGGCGTCTCCGGCAGCGTCAGCTTGGAATAGGCATTGCAGGCGCGCACCTGCTCGGAGTTGAGCAATTCGATGCGCGCCAGGGGGATGCCGGTCTGAATCGCCAGAATGGTCGCCTGGCAGGCGCCGCGCACCGTCTCGAACGAGCAGGCGGCGGCCGCGATCGTCTCTGGGATGCCGCGCAGCTTGATGGTGAGCTCGGAGATGATGCCGAGCGTGCCCTCGGCGCCGACAAAGAGATGTGTCAGGTCGTAGCCGGCCGCGGACTTTTTTGCCCGCGTGCCCGTCGTGATGATCTCGCCGTCGCCGCGCACGACTTTCAGCGCCAGCACGTTGTCGCGCATGGTGCCGTAACGCACCGCATTGGTGCCGGACGCCCGCGTCGAGGTCATGCCGCCGAGCGAGGCGTCGGCACCGGGATCGATCGGGAAGAACAAGCCCTGGTCGCGCAGATGCTCGTTCAGCGCCTTGCGGGTGACGCCGGGCTGGATCACGCAATCCAGATCCTCGGCGTGAACTTCGAGAATCCGGTTCATGTCGCGCAAGTCGATGCAAACGCCGCCGGCGGGCGCATTGACCTGGCCCTCCAGCGAGGTGCCGGTTCCAAAGGCGATCACGGGCACGCGGTACTTGGCGCAGATCCGCACCACGTCCTGGATATCGGCGGTTTCCTGCGCCATCACCACCGCGTCGGGCGGCTGAGTCGGCAGCCACGTGGTGGTATGGGCGTGCTGTTCGCGCACCGCCTGCGAGGTGATCAGCCGGTTGCCGAACCGCGCCGCCAGCGCCTCGACCGCGCTTGCCAGCGCCTGCGGCGCCGGCCGCTGCGTACTACCTGAAATCGTCATCGCCACGCCAAATTCCTCCCGAATTTGAGCGGACCGTGGCAAAGGATATAAGGGGGGTCAAGAGCGCGAAACGAACGACGGGATGGATGATGACGACCGCTGCCGCCAGGGAAAACCTCAAAGATATGCCGCTGCCGCCGGCCCCGTTCCTGTCCTCGGTGATGCAGATCGAACCGCAATGGATCGATTACAATGGCCACCTCAACATGGCCTATTACAACGTGATGATGGACCGCGCGATCGATGAAATGTGGCTGCAGCTCGGGATCGGGCCGGCCTACATGAAGGAGCGCCACTGTTCGACCTTCACCGCCGAATGCCATGTTCGCTATTTGCGCGAGATTCACCTCGGCGATCCCGTTCAGATTTCGGTTTATCTGTTAGGTAGCGACGAGAAGCGGCTGCATACGTTCGAGGAACTGCGCCACGCGAGCGAAGGCTGGCTCTCCGCCACCTCGGAAAACATGACGTTACACATGGACATGCAACAGCGGAAAGTTGCGCCCTTCCCGCCTGACATTCGCGCGCGCATCAAGGCGGTGGTGGATTCGCATGCCGCCGTGCCGCGGCCCGAAGGCGTCGGCCGCAAGGTCGCAACGCCCCAGCAATAGCGAGCGTTCAGGCCGGCAATCCGGCCTCCTGCAGCGCGCCGACGACCAGATCGCACTGGATTGGCGGCAGCGGCGGCATGCCGCGGTGAACTTCAGCCAGCGTAAGATCAGGGTAGTGCTGTCGCAGCGCGCCAAGGCTGCGGCGGGCCTGTGGCCTCTGCCCGGCGAGCACATAGGCTGGGCACAGCGTCCGATGCACCCAGCTAGCCGACGGATGTTCGGCCAACGCGCGCTCCTGCCAAATCGCCCCTTCGGCGTATTGACCGGCGGTGAAGAGCGCACAGCCGATCCCGACCATGCTGTTGAAGGCCAGCGGATCGTGGGGTGCGAGATCAAGCGCGATCTTGAAGCGCTCGATCGCCGATTGGGGATCGCCCTTGTAGACGTCGATCCACCCGCTGCGGCTCCAGGCCCAGGCCGATCCGCCGTCTATCGCGAGCGCCTTGCGCGTGACGAGATCGGCGCAATCGAACTCGTTGAGCAACGATAACGCGTTGCCGAGTATCGCCAGCACGGTAGCGTCACCGCGCAGCGCCCTTGCCTTACGCGCCAGTTCGAGGCTTCGGGCGCGCTCTTCCAGCGGCGCATGGGTGAAGTGATAGACCACGCGCTGGACATGCGCCCAAGCCGCCAATGCGATGGCAAGCGGATGATTGGGGTCCTGATCCATTGCGCGCTCGAGCAGTTCCAACGCCCGGGCATTGCCGGTCGCATCGAGCGAGAGAACGCCCGGCATCGCCCGTAACGCCAGATCCTGCGCGCCGAGGCAGGTGATCGGCTTTCGCAGCGCGCGGTTGACCTCCGCCATGCGCAGACAGGGCTGCAGCGCCGCAGCGATCCTGGCCGCAAGATGTTCAGTCGTTGCGGTGCCATCGCGCAGGACGTTATCGGTGCGATGCGCCCAGAGCTGGCCGCCGGTTTCGGTATCGATCAGCCGGATGCTCAGGTGCATCTGCGCACCTGTTCCCCTGATGGCACCCCCCAAATGATATCGCGCCGCCGTCGACCGGGTTGCGACCGCGATCCCGGCGCGCGTCAATGCGGTGACGAGGTCGTCGGCGATATCAGCCGCGACAGAAAGATTTTCCGTCACCGCCTCGATCGGCCCGAAGGCGATCGGAGGCCGATCCCGCACCGGCAAAAAAAGCGAAGGCATCGCGCCGAGCGCGTCGGTGAGGACCTCCTGCCGCTTCAGCGTCTGCGATGGCGTCTCGCCGTAACGGCGGCGGTAGGCGATCGAGAACCGCCCGAAATGCGGAAAGCCGCAGCGCAGCGCCACGTTCATGATCTTGACATCAGGCGCACCCTGCAACAGTTCGCGACGGGCGCATTCGAGCCCGATCTCGCGAAGCACGCCGCGCGGGGTCTTGCCGATAAAGGCGAGGAACTGCCGCTGCAAAGTTCTGCCGGATACGCCGGCGATGGCAGCGAGTTCTGTCAAGCGCCAATTGTGGCCGATGTTGGAACGCATCGCGTCCAGCGCACGCCTGACGCCGCGCGGCAATGGCGACGTCGCCGATGAAACGTTCTGGCCAGCAATCATCCAATACTCCGAAGGCCCCTGGTGGTGAGTCCTGGGAACGACGGAAAGGTTCACGTTCCGGATAGCCCTGTCGCGAACTGGATAGGCATCGAGCGGGCCGCGGGACTAAGCCGGCAGCACGCTGAAGTCGGCAAATTCACGTTCAAAGGAGCAGAACATGGCTACATCCGCCGCCGCTCAAACCCTGCAATCCGGCCAGATCGATCTTTCCGCCCTGAAAACCAAGCAGCACGGCGCCTGGTCGTCTGGCGACTACGCCGTCGTCGGCACCACGCTGCAGATCGTCGGCGAAGAGCTGTGCGAGGCGCTCGACCTCCGGGCCGGCCAGAAGGTGCTCGACGTCGCCGCCGGCAACGGCAATGCGACGCTCGCTGCCGCACGCCGCTGGTGCGACGTCGTTTCGACCGACTACGTGCCGAGCCTGCTGGAACGCGGCCGCGCGCGTGCTGCGGCGGAAGGGCTTTCGGTTCAATTCAAGGAAGCGGATGCGGAAGCGCTCGACTTCGGCGACGCGACCTTCGACGCCGTGCTCTCGACCTTCGGCGTGATGTTCACGCCGGACCAGGACCGCGCTGCTTCCGAATTGCTGCGGGTATGCAAGAGCGGCGGCAAGATCGGTCTCGCCAACTGGACGCCGGAAGGATTCATAGGGCAATTATTCAAGACGCTCGGCAAATACCTGCCGCCGCCGGCGGGCGCGAAATCGCCCGCGCTGTGGGGCACGCAGGCGCGCATCGCGGAAATGTTCGGAACCTCGGCAGCCTCCATCAAGGCGGAGCGGCGTCAGTTCACGTTCCGCTACCGCTCGCCGCTGCATTTTCTCGACGTGTTCAGGAATTACTACGGGCCGACGCTGAAAGCCTTTGCCGCGCTTGATGAAACCAACCAGCGCCGCCTCGCCGACGATATCCTGAAGCTGATCGCGTCGATAAACCGCGCCGAGGACGGCACCATGGTGCTACCGAGCGAATATCTGGAAATCGTCATCGTCAAGCGCTGACGGAAGTCCGGAAAGCTTCTGCGGCGACGGCCTGCCTTTGGCCGTCGCCGTCAATTTTTGCAAGACGTGCCGACTGGCTAGACGTTGCTGCGTCCGCGCACCAGTCCGATAACGGCCGAGACCAGAAACAGGATCACGGCGATAAAGAAGATGGCCTTGGCGATTTCGACGGACGCGCCGGCGATACCGCCGAAGCCAAGAACACCCGCGATCAGCGCGATGATCAGAAACGTAACGACCCAACTCAGCATGTCACGACCTCTATTGCCTGTTGCTCCTTCGATGGCGGCGACTGAGGCGTCGCACATCGCCTGCGGGACCAATCCGGGCCGGGAATGATGGTTCCGGGCGGCAAAAGCGCGAAATTTGGCGTTTCGAGCGGAACAAAATCGCAGCAAAGCCTCGAAATCGGCCCGGCAATCGCGACCGCATAAAACCTGTCAAAACGGCCGGACAGGCCCTATATGGCCCTTGATCCCTGCTATGAAGGCTCCCCTTTACCGCCCCACGGTGCCATCGTGGGGCCAAGACGATTCGAGAAATGACCGAGCCGAGCAAACTGCCCCATCACGGCGTCCCCGAGCACCAGCCTGCGGCTGGCGGCATCGCTGCGCGTGCGCGGGCCGCAGCCGGCCCGCAATATCTCAACGGGCTCAATCCGGAACAGCGCGAGGCAGTCGAGACGCTGGATGGGCCAGTCCTGGTGCTGGCGGGCGCCGGCACCGGCAAGACCCGCGTGCTGACCACGCGCATCGCCCACATCCTGAGCCAGGGCCGCGCGCGGCCGCATGAAATTCTCTCGGTGACCTTCACCAACAAGGCCGCGCGCGAGATGAAGCTCCGCCTCGGCCAGATGCTCGGCCAGGCCGTCGAAGGCATGCCGTGGCTCGGCACCTTCCATTCCATCGGCGGGCGCATCCTGCGCATCCACGCCGAGCTGGTGCAGCTCAAATCCAATTTCACCGTGCTCGACGTCGACGATCAGGTTCGCCTGCTCAAGCAGTTACTGCAGGCTGAGAACATCGACGACAAGCGCTGGCCGGCACGCATGCTGGCCGGGCTGATCGACGGCTGGAAGAACCGGGGCCTGACGCCGGCGCAGGTGCCGTCAGGTGAAGCCGCGATATTCGGCAATGGCAAGGGCGGCAAGCTCTACGCCAGCTACCAGGAGCGGCTCAAAATTCTCAACGCGGCCGATTTCGGCGATCTGCTTCTCGAGAACATCCGGCTGTTTCGCGAAAACCCTGACGTGCTCAGGCAGTACCAGAACCGCTTCAAGTTCATTCTGGTCGACGAATATCAAGACACCAACGTCGCGCAGTATCTGTGGCTGCGGCTGCTGTCGCAGGCGCCCTCGCGGCCAGGCGTGCCGCTGTCGGCGATTATTCCGGGCGATCTAACCTCGCCCCGCTTGCGGGGAGACGTCGATGCACGAAGTGCATCGGGTGAGGGGGACCCTCCGCAGACTGAGATCGCGGAGACAACCCCTCACCCCGACCCTCTCCCCGTGAAGGACGCGGAGAGGGAGAAGGCGGCGCCCATCCCCAAAAACATCTGCTGCGTCGGCGACGACGACCAGTCGATCTACGGCTGGCGCGGCGCGGAGGTCGACAACATCCTGCGCTTCGAGCATGATTTTCCCGGCGCAAAAGTTATCCGTCTCGAGCGCAATTACCGCTCCACCGGCCACATCCTCGCCGCCGCGTCACATCTGATCGCGCACAATGAAGGCCGGCTCGGCAAGACGCTGCGCACCGAGGATGTCGACGGCGAGAAGGTCACCGTGACAGGCTCCTGGGATTCGGAGGAAGAAGCCCGCGCCATCGGCGAGGAGATCGAGGAGCTGCAGCGATCAGGCGAAAACCTCAACGAGGTCGCGATCCTGGTACGCGCCTCGTTCCAGATGCGCGAGTTCGAAGATCGTTTTGTGACGCTCGGCCTGCCCTATCGCGTGATCGGCGGTCCGCGATTCTACGAGCGCGCTGAAATCCGCGACGCGTTGGCTTACCTGCGCGTGATCAATTCGCCCGCCGACGATCTCGCCTTCGAGCGTATCGTCAATGTCCCGAAGCGCGGGCTTGGCGATGCCACCGTGCAGATGCTGCACGACCACGCCCGCAAGCGGCGCATGCCGCTATTCGAAGCCGCCCGCGCTGTGGTCGAGACCGATGAATTGAAGCCGAAGGCGCGCGGCGCGTTGCGCGATCTCCTGCTGCAATTCGACCGCTGGCGCGCCCAGCGCGAGGTCACCGCGCATACGGAGCTGGCTGAAATCGTGCTCGACGAGAGCGGCTATACCGAGATGTGGCAGAAGGACCGCTCGGCTGACGCCGCGGGCCGGCTGGACAATTTGAAGGAACTCGTGCGCTCGATGGAGGAATTCGAGAACCTGCAAGGCTTTCTCGAACATATCTCGCTGGTGATGGACCGCGATGGCGACGCCAGTGACGAAGCGGTGTCGCTGATGACGCTGCATTCGGCCAAGGGGCTCGAGTTCGACAATGTGTTCCTGCCCGGCTGGGAGGAAGGCCTGTTTCCGAGCCAGCGCACGCTTGACGAACAGGGCCGCGCCGGCCTCGAAGAAGAGCGACGCCTTGCCCATGTCGGCCTGACCCGCGCCCGTCGTCGCGCAAAACTCTATTTCGCCACCAACCGGCGCATTCACGGCACCTGGTCAACCACGATTCCGTCGCGCTTTCTCGACGAACTGCCGTCGGCCAATGTCGAGATCACGGAATCCAAGGGCGGCTCCGGCTGGGGCGGCGCCGGCGGCTACGGCCCGTCGCGCTTCGACAATGTCGAGTCCTTCGGCTCCAGCTATACGACGCCGGGCTGGCAGCGCGCCCAGGCAAACCGCAACCGCAGCCAGGGCGGCCGTAGCGGTCAGGCCCGCGGCGGTTTTGAGGAAAGCCAGTCGTCATTTTCAGGCGGCTTCTCGCGCAACAAGCGCGGCCCGCTGGTGATCGAAGGCGAGCTGGTGGCTAAATCCACCGGCACCGTTTCAGAATTCTCGCTGGACGACCGCGTCTTTCACCAGAAATTCGGCTACGGCAACGTGGTGAAGATCGACGGCAACAAGCTGACGATCGCGTTCGAAAAGGCCGGCGAGAAGAAGGTAGTCGATAGTTTCGTGGAGCGGGTGTAGCAGACACTTTTCGTGCGTCCGTGCATTGCGGAACCTCCGCCGCGTTCCTATCTCCCGGTTCCCACCCCTTCCCCGCGTCGACCCCGGCCGAAGCGCCGCTGTGCCGTTCGCCACACATTCGTTTCAGACTGCCATGCTCGCGCAACCCCCCATCATATCCGTTTCCAATCTCTCAAAGACCTACGGCTCCGGCTTCAGGGCGCTGAACAACATCAATCTGGATATCAAGCGCGGCGAGATCTTCGCCCTGCTCGGGCCGAACGGCGCGGGCAAGACCACGCTGATCAGCATCATCTGCGGCATCGCCAACTTGAGCGACGGCCGCGTCACCGTCGGCGGGCACGACATCAACAGCGATTATCGCGCGGCGCGGTCGCTGATTGGCCTCGTGCCGCAGGAACTGCACACCGACTCCTTTGAAACCGTGTGGGCGACGGTCAGCTTCAGCCGCGGCCTGTTCGGCAAGCCGAAGAATCCGGCCCACATCGAAAAGGTGCTGAAGGACCTGTCGCTGTGGGACAAGAAGGATTCCAAGATCATCACGCTTTCCGGCGGCATGAAGCGCCGTGTGATGATCGCTAAAGCGCTGTCGCACGAGCCGCAGATCCTGTTCCTGGACGAGCCGACCGCGGGCGTCGACGTCGAATTGCGCAAGGGCATGTGGGACGTAGTACGCGCACTTCAGGCTTCCGGCGTCACCATTATCCTGACCACGCATTATATCCAGGAAGCCGAGGAGATGGCCGACCGAATCGGCGTCATCAACAAGGGCGAGATCATCCTGGTCGAGGACAAGGCCGGCCTGATGCAGAAGCTCGGCAAGAAGCAACTGACGCTGCACCTGCAGCAGAAAGTCGATGCCATTCCGCCCACTCTCGCGCCTTACAAACTCCAAATATCCAACGGCGGGCGGCTGCTGACCTATGATTACGACACCAAGGGCGAGCGCACCGGGATCACCAGCCTGCTGAGCGACCTCCGCAATGCCGGCATCCACATCTCCGACCTCGATACCTCACAGTCTTCCCTGGAGGATATCTTCGTCAGCCTGGTGAGGGCGCCATGAATTACCGTGCGATCCGCGCCATCTATCTGTTCGAAATGGCCCGCACCTGGCGCACGTTGCTGCAGAGCATCGTCTCGCCGGTGGTTTCCACTTCGCTCTACTTCGTGGTGTTCGGCGCCGCGATCGGCTCGCGCATCACCGAGGTCGAGGGCGTCAGCTACGGCACTTTCATCGTGCCAGGCCTCGTGATGCTGTCGGTGCTGACGCAAAGCATCGCCAACGCCTCATTCGGCATCTACTTTCCGAAATTCGTCGGCACCATCTACGAGGTATTGTCGGCGCCGGTTTCCTATTTCGAGATCGTGATCGGCTACGTCGGGGCGGCGGCGACCAAATCCATCATTCTCGGCCTGATCATTCTGGCGACCGCGGCGCTGTTCGTGCCGCTGCATATCCATCATCCCCTGTGGATGCTCACTTTCCTGGTGCTGACGGCGGTGACGTTCAGTCTGTTCGGCTTCATCATCGGCATCTGGGCCGATGGGTTCGAGAAGCTGCAGATGATTCCGATGCTGGTAGTGACGCCGCTGACCTTCCTCGGCGGCAGCTTCTACTCCGTCAACATGCTGCCCTCGGGCTGGCGCACCATCACGCTGCTCAATCCGGTGGTCTATCTGATCTCAGGCTTCCGCTGGAGTTTTTACGAGATCGCCGACGTCAGCGTAGGCTTGAGCCTCGGCATGACGCTCGGCTTCCTCGCCATCTGCATGGCCCTGGTGTGGTGGATATTCCGGACCGGGTGCCGGCTGAAGAACTGACGCGCAGCGTCATTCCGGGGCGGCTCGCAGAGCCGAACCCGGAATCTCGAGATTCTCAGGTGCGCAATTGCGCACTATAGTTCGTGCTTCGCACGGCCCGGAATGACGACCCTAACGTCGGACTCACCCGCTCGCGAAAAAGTCAGTGCCGCAGCCCCTCTGTGCCGTCCTGCCGCCTTGTTTGCGCCGTGGGACGCGTTAACGATTGCCAGTGCAGGCCACTGGAACCAGTGCCGGTTTCCGGGCATATTGCATGCCGGGGACGGAGAGCCGCGGCGCTTTCATACAGGGGCCTGGAGGCCAAAGGTAAAATGCGTTCCTTCCTCATTGCCGTCACCGCCCTGACGTTGTTCGTCTCGGGCACAGCCCAAGCCAAGGTCGCCATAACCGTCGATAAAGATAACCAGCAGATGACCGTCGCGGTCGACGGCGTCGAGCGTTACCGCTGGCCGGTGTCGTCGGGCCTTCCCTCCTACGAGACGCCCAGCGGCAGCTTCCGCGCCTTTCGGATGGAGGAGGACCATTACTCCAAGGAATTCGACGACGCGCCGATGCCGCATTCGATTTTTTTCACCAAGATCGGCCATGCCATCCACGGCACCGATTCCGTGAGCCGCCTCGGCAGCCCCGCTTCGCATGGCTGCGTGCGGCTGTCGCGGGAGAATGCCTTGAAACTTTGGGATCTGGTGAAGCAGGAAGGCGTGCTTAACACTACGGTGACGTTGACCGGCTCCTCCCAGGTGGCGCTGGCGCGCAATCCGCGGCGCGCCAATACGGCCGTGGCACGCCGCGCCCCGCAAACCCAATATGAGCAGCAATACGATGCCGCCGGCGATCCCGTCGTGATCACGCCGCCGCAGCAGCGCACGGCACCCGTGGCGCGGGCCGACGACGGCTATATCTATCCTGCCGACGGATCTTCCAACGAAGCGCGTTATCCCGCGCCCGGCCGCCGCATCTACGACACCCAGGCCTCTCAGCAGCAACAGCAATATTATGCCAACCGCGGTTATGCGCCGGCGCCGCAGGGCTATTACTATCAGCCGCGGCCGTATTATCAGCAGCGCGGGCTGTTCAGCTACCAGGACTAGCCCGTGAATTCATTGTGGTCGCAGCACGATCTGCGACCACATCTCAGCCGTCGGTCGCGCCGGCAAGCTGCCGATCGCGTTGCGCGGTCAGCCGCGATTGCTGCCACGCGTCGTGAGCAATCATCCCTGCCGCCATCGCGGCGACGAAGACGACGATTCCGGGCGACAGCGTCGCCAGACTTTCCAGCGCCGGTCCCGGGCATAACCCGACAAGGCCCCAGCCGATTCCGAACAGCCCGGCACCTGCGACCAGTGGCAGATCGATTCCCGATTTGCCCGGACGGAAATATTGCCCGGCAAACCACGGCCGTGCACTGCGGTCAGCCAGCATGAAGCCGGGTATCGACACAGCCAGCGCCGCCGCCATCACCACGGCGAGGCTCGGATCCCATGCACCGAAGATGTCGAGGAAGCCGAGGACTTTGGTCGGCTGCACCATGCCTGAAATCAGCAGGCCCGCACCGAAGATCAGCCCGCAAACCAGGGGAGCAATGATCCACATGGCTCAACCTCCCAACACGTGACGCGTGATTGCGACGGTGATGACCGCCGTCACCATGAAAACAATCGTGGCGGCGATCGAGCGCGGGGACAGCCGCCCTATGCCGCAGATACCGTGACCGGAGGTGCAGCCGCCGCCAAGCCGCGTACCGAAGCCGACCAGCAGGCCCGCCACCACAATGACGGCCCAGCTCGACGGCAGCTTGGGTTGCGCCATTCCGTAACCGATCAAGCCGGCGATGACGGGCGCCAGAATGAGCCCGGCGACGAACGCGACGCGCCAGCCCTTGTCCTCGCCTGGCACATTCAGCAGGCCGCCGAAGATGCCGCTGATCCCGGCAATCCGGCCGGTCGACAGCATCAGCAGCACGGCGGAAAGCCCGATCAGGACGCCGCCGATCGCAGCCGATACGGGAGTGAAATTGGCCATGGCGGAATTCCGTTGGTTAGGCACGCTCAATCATAGGCGCACCCTGCTCGACCGCAACCCGCCTATTCCTCGCCTTTTCTGAGCCGCCGCCACACCGCGCCCAGCACGTTGGAATAATCGTCGGTCCAAACCCGCTGGTTCTCTTCAGCTTCGGTCAGCGCCCATTGGTCCGACGACGCCAGCTTGCCGACGTCGGGCTCTTCGCGCGCCGAGACCACGACCGAGGTCGAGAAGATGTATTCATTGTCGCGCCCGGAATCCTCGCTGTAGACCCAGCTCTTCAAATCGTTGGCGTCGGCGATGCCGACGACGACGCTCGACAGTTCCAGATGCCGATTGGAGACGTGCATCACCACGACCCCTTGCGGCGCCAGCTTCGACTTGTAGATTTCCATCGCCTCTTCGGTCGCCAGATGAATCGGGATCGCATCCGACGAATAGGCGTCAACGATGATCAGGTCATAGACACCGTCGGGTTCGCGCGCGAAGGTAAGCCGCGCATCGCCGATCACGGGCTGTATGTTCGGCTCGCAGACCTGGATATAGGTAAAATATTTCGGGTCGCGCGCGGTATCGACCATGGTCTGGTCGATCTCGAAGAATTTCCAGTCCTCGCCGGCCTCCGAGGCGCAGGTCAGCGTGCCGGAGCCGAGCCCGATCACGGCCACGCGCAGTGGCGCGCCCTTGCGTTCTCGGATCGCCGTGATCGCCTGACCGATGCCGCCGTCCTTGTGATAATAGGTGATTGGCTCCGGCTGGCCGGTGACCGGCGTGCCGTCGTCGTTCTTGAATTTCTCGGCGCCGTGGATCGTGGTGCCGTGCATCAGCACGTGATATTGGCCGTTCGGCGTCATCACGATCTTGTGGACGCCGAAGAAACTTCGCACCGTCTCCACCCGGCCGTCGTCGGAAGGATAGGCGCGTAGCAATACCAGCGCCACCACGACGGTCGCACAGATCTTCCAGCGGTTGGCGTTGAGCGCAAGCGCCAGCAGCGCCGCCAGCACCCCGACTGCGCCGATCACCCACACGCGATGATCCTCGAACCAGTTGAACAGTTTTCCGGTCGACCAGGCCGGCGCGATCAACGCCACCGCCAGCGCCGCAAGGAACGGCCAGTACCACGCGCTCCAGCGCGGCAGGCGTTCGCCGCCGGTCGGCCGGCATAGCGCCGCGAGCGCCAGCAGGATCGGGTATTCCGCAACCCATGAGAAGGTGAACGGCGCGATCAGGCCGGCGAATAAGCCGCCGAGCATGCCGCCGAACGACAGCGCGACATAGAAGCCGGTGAGATATTTCGCCGCCGGACGGGTGCGCGCCAGTTCGCCATGGCAGGCCATTGCGATCACGAAGAAACAGAGCTGATGCCCGCCGAGCGTCAGCAGCAGATTCTGTTCGCCACCGACCGCGAGCAGCACCACGACGCCGGCGATCGCCAGTGGCTGCGCCAGCAGCATCCATTTGTGGGGCAGCAGCGGACGCGACTGGAACACCAGCACCCAGGTCAAGAGATAGAGCGACAGCGGCAGCACCCACAATAAGGGCGCTGCGGCGACGTCGGTGGAAATATGGGCCGTTACCGCGATCAGCAGCCCCGAGGGCACGGCCGCGAGGAATATCCAGCGGGCGCGCAAAATCCATGACGGCGCCGGCGCGCCGGTGTCGTCGGCCGGCATGTTGAGTGCAGCCGCGTTCACCGGCGAGCGCAGCAGCAACACGCCGCAGGTGGCAATCAGCACGATCAAGAAGCCATAAACGCCGGTCCAGATCAGGTTCTGCATGCGCAGCGTGAACATCGGCTCCAGCAGCACTGGATAGGACAACAGCGCCAGGAAACTGCCGACGTTCGAGGAAGCGTAGAGGAAGTACGGGTCGGGACCGTTGGGGTGGCCGGTGCGGACGAACCAGGCCTGCAGCAGCGGGTTGTTGGCCGCGAGCGCGAAGAACGGCAGCCCGATCGAAACCGCAAACAGGCCGAGCAGCCAGATCGCATAGCCTGAATTCGGCGGATCGCCCCACCCGCTCGCAATCGACAGCGGCAGCGTCAGCATCGCACACGCGAGCAGCACGAGATGGACCGCCACGGGAATCCTGCGATTGCGCGCCTGCATCAGAAAATGGGCATAGGCATAGCCGCCGAGCAACAGCGACTGGAAGAACACCATCGCCACCGACCAAACCGCCGGCGAGCCGCCGAGCCGCGGCAGCACCATCTTGGTGAACAAGGGCTGCACGGAGAACAACAGCAGTGCACTGACGAAGATAGCGGCGGTGTAGACGACCAGCACCAGCCGGTTTCGCGAGGCAGACGGCTCAGAAATCATAAAAGCTCCGGCTTGAACCCGGCGGGAGCCGGCGGCGAGCATTCCGGCAGGTTGTGCCGGAAGCGCGAATTGGAGCATATGACAACATGGCTAGCAAGGAACCGCGGAATGATGGACTTGACGGCGCGCCGGGACGGCGCGACAGCACGCTCTAATCAAACCTTCTTGAAGCGGACATGAACGAAACCGAAATCGTCATCATCGGTGCGGGGCATAACGGCCTCACCTGCGCGGCCTATCTCGCGATGGCAGGCCTGCGCGTGAAAGTGGTCGAGCGCCGCAAGACGGTCGGCGGCGCCGCGGTGACCGAGGAATTCCATCCCGGTTTCCGCAATTCGGTGGCCGCCTATACGGTCAGCCTGCTCAACCCGCAGATCATCGCCGACCTGAGGCTTGCCGAACATGGCCTGCGCATCGTCGAGCGCCGCGCACAGAATTTTCTGCCCGCGCCCGACGGCAGCTATCTCCTGACCGGCGAGGGCCGCACCCGGCAATCGGTGGCAAAGCTCAGCGAGCGCGATGCCGGCGCGATTGAGGCCTTCTCGCGCGAACTGGAGGCCATCGCCGACGTGCTGCGGCAATTCGTGCTGCGCGCGCCGCCGAACCTCGTCGAGGGGTTTGGCATTGGTGCGATTCGCGAAGCTTTCAATGCCGTCGGGTCTGCGAGCATCCTGCGCAGGCTCTCGCTCGAACAGCAGCGCAGCTTGCTCGACCTGTTCACGCGCTCGGCCGGCGAAATGCTGGACGAGCGTTTCGAGAGCGACCTGGTGAAGGCGCTGTTCGGTTTCGACGCTATCGTCGGCAATTACGCCAGCCCCTACGCCGCCGGCTCCGCCTATGTGATGCTGCACCATGCGTTCGGCGAGGTGAACGGCAAGAAAGGCGTATGGGGCCACGCCATCGGCGGCATGGGCGCGATCACGCAAGCGATGGCGCGCGCCGCGCGCGGCTATGGCGCCGAGATCGAAACGGACGCCGGCGTGCGCGAGGTGATCGTCGAGGGCGGGCGCGCTGCGGGCGTCGTTCTCGACAATGGCGAGGCTGTCCGCGCGAAATACGTCGTCTCCGGCGTCAATCCGAAATTGCTATATACGCGGCTCGTGCCGTCGGGCGCGCTGGCGCCGGAATTCCTCGAACGCATCGCGCGGTGGCGCAACGCATCCGGCACCTTCCGGATGAATGTCGCGCTGAACGCGATACCGTCCTTCAGCGCCCTGCCCGGTGCCGGCGATCATCTCACCGCCGGCATCATTCTCGCACCCAGCCTCGGTTACATGGACCGCGCCTGGCAGGACGCGCGAGAGCACGGCTGGAGCCGCGAGCCGGTGGTGGAAATGCTGATCCCCTCGACGCTCGACGATTCCCTCGCACCGAACGGACGGCATGTCGCGAGCCTGTTCTGCCAGCATGTCGCGCCGGAATTGCCTGGCGGAAGGTCATGGGACGATCACCGCGAGGAGGTCGCCGACCTCATGATCGCGACGGTTGACAAATTCGCGCCGGGCTTTGCGGGCAGCGTGATTGGCCGCCAGGTGCTGTCGCCGCTCGACCTCGAGCGGCAGTTCGGCTTGCTCGGCGGTGACATCTTTCATGGGGCGCTAACGCTCAATCAATTGTTCTCGGCGCGGCCGATGCTGGGCCATGCCGATTATCGCGGGCCGCTCAAGGGTCTCTATCATTGCGGCTCGGGCGCGCATCCCGGCGGCGGCGTCACCGGCGCCCCCGGCCACAACGCCGCGAAGGTGATCCTGGGCGATCACCGCGCCCTGTTCGGATAGGTCGAACGCGCAAGGCGCGACGCCAGGACCGGCGTCGCGCCTTGTGATCAAATTGTCAAATCAAACGGCGTCGTGAGCTTCGAACGGAACCGAACGCGATTCCTGCATCGACAGCGCCAGCGAAGGCGTCGCGCCGGACTTGGTGGCCGACGGATAGCTTGCGTACGCGCTCACGGCGCACATCAAGGCAACAACGACGGTAATCTTCTTCATGTTGAAATTTCCCCCTGTGTTTCGCTGTTTTCAGCGTGCCAGTTCTTAAGGAGCTGCAACTTAATCTGCGGTTCCATCAGACCGATCGAAACGAACCATCTTGGCGGCGCGGTGAATGGCGTGTGTATGCGGGCGGTAAACGGAATCTTAAGGACGTGCCGGCCGCTCGCCTTCGGCCTCACAGATGCGGCCGGATGTCGACAAAGGGTGCAAAGCCGCTGGGTAACGACAGGAAAAACCTGTGGATCGACTGTCTAAACTCCACAGCAAGCCTGTGAAAGCCTCACCGCAGCGCCTGTGGAAAGCACCGTATGCTTCCACGGATAAGGGTGGGAAAGGTCTGTGGACAAGCGTTGGACTAGCCCAAAAATGACGGAACCGGACGCTTGGCGCGCCCGGTCCCGAAATGCCCAACAAACGAGCGGTCACTTCAGCGAGCTACTGATGGTGTCAAAGTTGCTGCTGAGCTTGGTACCGAGGCCGTTCACGACGCTGATGATCGCAATCGCGATACCCGCTGCGATCAGGCCATACTCGATGGCCGTGGCTCCCGATTCGTCCTTGAAGAATGACTTAATGATCGACATGGCTGGTTCCGACCTAGGTTTATGTTCCTGGAACCGAGGCTGCCCCTGCAGTTCCTATTCGGGAACCTACGGAGATGAATCTAAGGCGGCCCTAACAGGCGACATGCAACTTTTCCGAGTAGTACGACATGAAATTTTCTCAAATTTGAACGAAACGCCCGTTCCCAATCGTACCCTTCCCTACTTTCTCCAGGTTCTTCAATGATTTCCCTTGCCTCCACACATCGCGTCCATTTTGCTGTCGGCGACGAGCACACAGCCAGAGGCGTCGTCGATGCCCTGACCGAAATTTTTTTTGAAGGCCAGGCCGCGATCGCCGCGTTCGAACGGCCGGATAGCCGATGGGACGTCACGGTGCACTTTGCCGAGCCCCCCGATCAGCCGCTGGTCCGCGAACTCGTGGCCAACGCGGCCGGTGCTGACATCGCCGCGGGCATCACGTTTGATACGGTCGAGGCCAAGGATTGGGTCAAGGCCAGCCTCGAGGACCTCGTCCCCGTGCCGGCCGGGCGGTTCGTGGTCCACGGCCAGCACGATCGCGACAGGATTGCGCCGAACAAGCTCGGCATCGAGATCGAGGCGGCGCTGGCCTTTGGCACCGGCCACCACGGCACCACGCGCGGCTGCCTGCTGCTGCTCGATCAGGCTCTGAAGGCCTGGCGCCCGCGGCGCGTGCTCGATCTCGGCACCGGCACCGGCGTGCTGGCTATTGCGGCGGCCAAGGCGCTGCATGAAAAAGTGCTGGCGAGCGATATCGATCCGCCGTCGGTGCAGGTCGCGCGCGACAATGCCAGGCTGAACGTGTCAGGACATCTGGTGCGGACGGTCCGCGCCACCGGCTTCTCGGCACCGCAATTTACCCAATCGGCGCTGTTCGATCTGGTGCTGGCGAACATCCTCGCGAATCCGCTGCGGCAGCTGGCAGGGCCGATGGCGCGGCATCTGGCGCCGTCGGCGCTGGTCATTCTCTCAGGGCTACTGCCGCATCAGGCGCCCGCCGTCATCGCCGCCTATCGCGCCCGTGGGCTGGTGCCGGTACGGCACCTGCGCATCGAAGGATGGAGCAGCCTCCTGCTGCGCAAGGTGAACTGAAACTCTAGTCGGCTGGTCTGTGCCGGTTACGGGCGCTCACGCCCTTCTCGTCCTTCAACGACCGCTTGAGGCGCGCTTCGGCGAACCGGTCGAGGATCTGGACGATGACGCCGCGTTGTTTCTTGTTGGCAACCGGCGGAACCGGGCCGCGACGGTCCGGCGGCGAAATCTTCTCGAACGTGAAAGCAGGCATGGTGTATCCCCTCTTCGTTGAGTTGAAACACTCCTGGAGTTTCCCCGGTATCTCTGAGCTGAACGGCCACACCGCCAACCGCTCCGTCCGACTAGCGCGGACCCACATATTGAAGCACAGATACATATTGAAGCACAGATTATACCAAATTGTGGCCGATAGCGCCGCATTGCGGACCGCTCCGCCCGACCCTAAAGTGACCAAGCGATGTTCGAAGCCCATTTCCAGACATTCGAAGAACCCGAAGGCGGTGTGGCGCTGACCGCGCGGCTCGCCCGCTTCCGCGAGGAGCTGGCACGGCGGAAGCTCACCGGTTTCGTGGTTCCGCGCGCCGATCAGCAGCAGAACGAATATGTCCCGGCCTCCGAGGAGCGCCTGGCCTGGCTGACCGGCTTCACCGGTTCGGCTGGTATGGCGATCGTCCTGACACGCGAGGCCGCGGTTTTCGTCGACGGCCGCTATACGCTGCAGGCCGCCAAGCAGGTCGACCGCAAGGCTTGGCATATCGAGCCGCTGGCCGATCCGCCGCCGGAACACTGGCTTGGGAAACACCTTGCGGCCGGCGACCGCTTCGGTTTTGACCCCTGGCTGCACACTTCCGCGGCAGCCGAGCGTCTGGCCGCTGCCTGCACCAAGGCGGGCGCGGAGCTGATCGCAGTCGAGAGCAACCCGCTTGACCAGATCTGGACCGAGCGCCCGGCCCCTCCGCTTGGCCGCGTCGCCATTCACGGCGTGCAGTTTTCCGGCGAGATCGAAGCCGAAAAACTCAAGCGCATCCGGCTGGAGATCAACAAGCTCGGCGTCGAGGCGCTGGTGCTGTCGGATAGCCACGCGGTGGCCTGGACTTTCAACATCCGTGGCGCCGACGTCTCGCACACGCCGCTGCCCTTGTCCTATGCGCTGGTGCCGAAGGATGGCCGTCCCACTGTCTTCATCGACCATCGCAAGCTGTCCAACTTGACGCGCGACCATCTCGAACAATCCGCCGACGTGCGGGAGCCGGACGCGCTTGTCCCTGATCTGACCGAGCTTGCGCGCAGCGGCGCCGCGATCGCCCTCGACAGCGCCACCGCGGCGGACGCGGTGAGTCGCCTGATCGCTTCTGCCGGCGGCAAGCCGGTGCGTGGCAATGATCCGGTGAGCCTGTTAAAGGCGGTGAAGAACATCACGGAGATCGAGGGCACGCGGACCGCGCACCAGCGCGACGCGTTGGCGCTGGCGCGCTTCCTCGCCTGGGTCGACCGCGAGGCGCCGTCGGGCGCGCTGACCGAGATCGACACCGTCGAGGCGCTGGAGACCTTCCGCCGCCAGACCTGCGCGCTGAAAGATGTCTCGTTTCCGACCATCGCGGGCACCGGGCCGAACGGCGCCATCGTGCATTACCGCGTCACCCGCAAGAGCAACCGCAGAATTTCGCCCGGCGATCTGCTGCTAATCGATTCCGGCGCGCAATATGAAGACGGCACCACCGACGTCACCCGCACCATCGCGATCGGCACGCCCACCGACGAAATGCGCGACCGGTTCACCCGCGTACTGCGCGGCCACATCGCAATTGCGCGCGCGGTGTTTCCCGACGGCACCACCGGCGCACAGCTCGATTCCTTTGCGCGGCAATATCTCTGGCAGGCCGGCCTCGACTTCGAGCACGGCACCGGCCACGGCGTCGGCAGCTATCTTTCGGTGCATGAAGGCCCGGCGCGCATCTCGAAACTTGGCACCACACCGCTGAAGCGCGGCATGATCCTCTCCAACGAGCCTGGCTATTACAAGACGGATGCCTTCGGTATCAGGATCGAGAACCTCGAACTGGTTATCGGCACCGACATACCCGGGGCCGAGAAGCCGGTGAACGCATTCGAGACGCTGACGCTGGCGCCGATCGATCGCCGCCTGATCAATGCGAACATGCTGAGCGCGACGGAATTGAAGTGGCTCAACGACTACCACGAGCGTGTCAACCGCGCGGTGCGCCCGCATCTCGACGACAACGCCACGAAACTGTGGCTGGATGACGCGACGGCGGCGCTGCAGCCGCTGTGAGCACTGTTGCCTAACCCATGGTCGTCCTTCTCTGGAATACTGGGTCACCCGCTTTCGCGGGTGACCCAGTGGAGTGTGTTGTACGAATTCGGCATGGCCGCATGCCGAAACGGTCGTATTCGCCGTCAGCCACCGCGCTACAGTCCGATTCAACCAACAGGATCTGAACTGAATGCACGGCGTCATGGGCAAGCCGCCCGACGCGGCGGTGAATGCCGTCGCGACTTCGAAAATCATGCTGCTGATGCTGGTGGCGATGACCGGCGTCGCGCCGATCTCGCTCTACATGCTGGTGCCGGCGCTCCCCGTGCTGGCAACGACGTTCGGCGGCGATATTTCCGTCGCACAGATGACGGTGTCGCTTTACATGGTCGGCATCGCCTGCTCGCAGCTCATCATGGGGCCGCTGTCGGACAAATTCGGACGCCGCCCGGTGCTGCTCGCGGGCCTTGCCCTGATGGTGGCGGCAAGCGTCGGCTGCTCGCTGGCGCAGACGCTGCCGCAACTGATCGCCGCGCGCTTCCTGCAGGCGCTTGGTGGCGCCACCGGCATGGTGGTGAGCCGCGCCATCATCCGCGACCTCTACAGCCGCGACCGCATCAGCTCCATGATCAGTCTTGTGATCGCGGTCATGATGATGGCGCAGATGCTCAGCGCGCTGGTCGGCGGCCTCCTGGAAACCGCATTCGGCTGGCGCGCCATCTTCTATTTCATCACGGCGGCTTCGCTCAGCGTCGCGGTCCTGATCGCGCTGGCGCTGCCAGAGACGCGCCGCGAACGCAGCGAGAGCAGCAGCTTCCGCGGCGACGTCGGCAAGCTGATCCGCAACCGCGCCTTCATCGGCTATGTGCTGTGCCAGGTACTGGCTTCCCAGATCATTTTCATGTTCGCCGGCGGCGGACCTTACATCGTGGTGACGCAGATGGGCCGAACCACGGCCGAATACGGCGCGTGGTTCGCGACGACGGGATTTGCCTATCTGATCGGCAATGTGTTCTGCGTCCGCTTCGCGCCGCGGCATTCGCTGGAGAAGCTGATCTGGTTCGGGCTCGCCGTGCAATTCGGCGGCAGTCTGCTGAACCTGGTCTTGAGCATTGCCGGAATCAACCAGGCGCCGCTCTGGCTGTTCGGCACCCAGATGATCGTGATGGTCGCCAACGCCTTCGTGATGAACAACGCCGCGGCCGGCGCCATCAGCGCCCGCCCCGAGGCCGCCGGCACCGCCTCCGGGGCGATGGGTTTTCTGCAGCAGGGCATCGGCGCGCTGGTCTCACAATTCGGCGCCTATCTCGGCGGCCACTCCACGACCACGCTGCCGCTGACGGCGGCGATCTTCGCGCTCTCGATCGCGTGCGCCTCCTCCATGTTCTTCCTCGTGCCGCGGCGAGACGTGGTGGTCAGCGAAGAATTGATGGAGAAGGCGGAGGAGGAAGAATCGGGGATGTTGTGAGCGTATAGCCGCAAAAGCAAAGCTGTCATCCCCCGCGTATGCGGGGATCCAGTACGCCGCGGCCTCTCGGCTCAATCACCGCTGTCTCTGGAATGCTGGGTCACCCGCCTTGCGGGTGACGACGATTATGGGTGTGGCGGAATCCCTACTCTCCGATCAGCTTCAGCCACTCGTCCTCGGTCAGCACCTGTACGCCGTGCTTCTTCGCTTCCGCCAGCTTTGAACCCGCGCCCGGACCCGCGACGACGTAGTCCGTCTTCTTCGACACCGAGCCGGCGGCCTTGGCGCCCAGCCGCTCGGCCGTTGCCTTGGCCTCATCCCGCGTCATCTTTTCCAGCGAGCCGGTGAACACCACGGTCTTGCCGGCGACGGCCGAATTGCTCTTGGGCTTTTCGGCGTCAACGATCTCGCTGAGCTCCTTAACCAGCCGCTCGACGATGCCGCGGTTATGGCTTTCGCCGAAATAGGCGGCGACGCTCTTGATTACGGTATCGCCGATCTGGTCGAGCGCATCCATCTCGGCGATAGTGTCCTCGTCGCCCTTGGCGATCTTGAGGCAGGCATCGTGGAAGGCGTCCCACGAACCGTAGCCGCGCGCCAGCGCCAGCGCGGTGGTCTCGCCGACATGGCGCATGCCGAGCGCATAGATGAAGCGCTCCAGCGCGATGCGTCGGCGGCTCTCGATCGCCGCGAACAGGTTGCGCACGGAGGTTTCACCATAGCCCTCGATCTCTTCAAGCTTCAGCTTGGCGTTGCGTTTGGGCAGCGTGAAGATATCGGCGGGTTCTCTCACCCAACCCTCATCGAAGAAATACTGCAGCTGCTTTTCGCCGAGGCCATCGATGTCGAACGCCCGGCGCGACACGAACAGCTTTAGATGCTCTATCTTCTGGTACGGACAGGCGAACTCGCCGGTACAGCGGGCACGCGAGCCTTCCTCGCCGGTTGCCGTCTCCTCGCGCACGACGTCGGTATGCAGCGGGCACGGGCATTTTTTCGGGAAGTGGAATTCCTTCGTGTTCTTCGGCCGCTTGTCGATCACAACGTCGACCACCTGCGGAATCACGTCGCCGGCGCGCTGGATCACGACGGTATCGCCAATCCTGATGTCGCGCCCCTCGCGCAACTGCTCGCCCTTGTTGCCGATGCCCTTGATGTAATCCTCGTTGTGCAGCGTGACGTTCTGCACGATCACGCCGCCGACGCCGACCGGCTCTAGCTTGCCGACCGGCGTGAACGATCCCGTGCGGCCGACCTGGATTTCGATATCGCGCAGCACCGTCATGGCCCGTTCGGCCGGGAATTTGTGCGCAATCGCCCAGCGCGGCGTGCGCGAGACAAAGCCGAGCCGCTCCTGCCAATCGATACGGTCGATCTTGTAGACGACGCCGTCGATGTCGTAGTCGAGTTCGCCGCGCTGCTCCTCGATCTTGTGATGGAACGCAATCAAGTGCTCGACGGAGTGACAGAGTTTTGTCAGCGGATTGGTCTTGAAGCCGCAGCGCTCGAACCAGTGGATCATGCCGGTTTGAGTCTTTTCGGGCATCGCGCTCATCTGGCCCCAGGAATAGGCAAAGAAGCCGAGCGGGCGCGAAGCGGTGATGGAGGGATCCTTCTGGCGCAGCGAGCCTGCAGCCGAATTGCGCGGGTTTGCAAAAATAGTATCGCCCGCAGCTTTCTGCCGCTCGTTCAGCGCGAGAAACGCTTTCTTGGTCATGTAGACCTCGCCGCGCACCTCGCAGATATCAGGCACGTTGCGGCCCTTCAGCTTCTGCGGCACGTCCTCCAGAGTGCGGATGTTCGCCGTGACATCCTCGCCTTCCGCGCCGTCACCACGGGTAGCGGCGGTGACGAGTTCGCCGCCCTCGTAGCGCAACGACATCGACAGCCCGTCGATCTTCGGCTCGGCGGAAAAATCGATCTTGTCGTCACTGAGTTTGAGAAAGCGCTCGATGCGGCCGACGAAGTCGAGCACGTCCTGTTCGGCGAACGCGTTGTCCAGCGACAGCATCGGCACTGCATGCCGGACTTTCTTGAAGCGACCCGATGGCATCGCGCCGATCTTCTGCGACGGCGATTCCGCTGTAACGAATTCGGGAAACCGCTTCTCGATCGCGTTGAAGCGCTGCCGCAAGGCGTCGTATTCGGCATCGCTGATGCTGGGAGCATCTTCCTGATAATAGCGTTTGTCGTGCGCCTCAAGCTCCAGCGCCAGCCGCATATGCTCCACCTTGGCTTGGGCCTTGGTGAGTTTGGCGATGTCGGTAAGGGTTTTTGTTTTCGCTGTCTTGGCCATGGGTGTTGAATACGATGAAGTAGGCCTGAGGGCAAAGCCGGACGGGGGTGCCGTTCCCCGGATGCTGCGCAGCGCGCAAGCGGTGCGCAGCTGATCCGGGGTCCATCAACACGGTAGGTCCCGGCTCTGCGGAGCAGCGTTTGAGGCTGCACCGCGTCCGGGACACGAGCAGATTACGCCGTTGCCGCCCGCAACAGCCGCTCCGCCGCCGCCCGCGCTTCCGCGGTGATCTCCGCCCCCGCCAGCATGCGGGCGATTTCCTCGCGGCGGTGGTCGGCGGCGAGCGCGTTGACGCGGGTGGCGACGCGCTTGCCCTTGTCGAGCGCGTCCTTGGAAATCAGCAGATGCTGGTTCGCCCTTGCGGCGACCTGCGGCGCGTGCGTCACCGCCATCACCTGGACCTGGCCGGCCAGCCGCGCGAGGCGGGCACCGATCGCATCCGCCACCGCGCCGCCGACGCCGGTATCGATTTCGTCGAACACCAGCGTGGGCGCTGAGCCGCGGTCGGACAGCACCACTTTGAGCGCCAGCAGAAAACGCGACAGCTCGCCGCCGGAGGCGACCTTCATCAGCGGGCCGGGCTTGGTGCCGGGATTGGTCTGCACCCAGAACTCGACGCGGTCGATACCCTGCGGCCCCGGCGCGTTCGCGTCCGTTTCGACCTGCGTCATGAATTTCGCGCGCTCGAGTTTCAGCGGTGCGAGTTCGGCATTTACAGCCTTGTTGAGTTTTTCGGCGGACTTGCTGCGGGCTGCTGATAGCTTCGCCGCCGCCGCGGCGTAGCGCTGGTCGGCTTCGGCAGCCGCGGCTTCCAGCTTCTTCAGCCGATCCGCGCCTGCATCGATCAGCGCCACGTCGGAGGCGAATTTGGCAGCCAGCGCCGCGAGCCCATCCACCGGCGTCGAATATTTGCGGGAGGCTGCGCGCAGCGCAAACAGCCGTTCCTCGATGCGCTCGAGCTCGGCCGGATCGAAATCGGCCGCGACCAGGGCTGCGCTGAGATGCTGGTCCGCCTCTCCCAGCGCGTTGATCGCGATATCGATCGCCTTCACCGCCGGCTCGACCAGCGCAGGCGAATTGGCGGCGCGGCGTTCCAGCCGTCGCACGGCCGCGGCCAGCGCCGGCACCGGCGAGTTGTTGCCGCCGACCGCCTCCTGCGCCTCGCGCAGGTCGCTGGCGATCTTCTCGCCCTGCATCATGGTGGTGCGACGTTCGGCGAGCGCCGTCTCCTCGCCGTCCTTGGGCTTCAGCGCTTTGAGTTCGTCGGCGGCGTGGCGCAAATAGTCCGCCTCGCGCGCGGCGCGCTCCATGCTGGCGCGATGCTCGTCGAGCGCCTGATTGGCGGTCCGTCGCGCCTCCCACAGCGTTTCCAGCGCGGCGACTTCCTTTTCCAGCCCGGCAAAGGCGTCGAGCAACTGCCGGTGCGTCGAGGCGTCGACCAGCGCGCGCTCGTCATGCTGGCCGTGAATCTCGACCAGCGCCGCGCCCACCGCTTTCAAGGTCTGCACGCTGATCGACTGGTCGTTGATGAAGGCGCGGGTTCGGCCGTCGGCGAGCTGCACCCGGCGAAGAATCATTTCGCCGGTATCGTCGAGGCCGTTCGAGGAAAGGATCTTTGTCGCCGGATGGCCCTTGGGAACGTCGAAAGTGGCCGTCACCTGGCCCTGCTCCGCGCCGTGGCGGACCAAGCCCGCGTCGCCGCGACCGCCGAGCGCCAGCGCGAAGGCATCGAGCAGGATGGATTTGCCCGCGCCGGTTTCGCCGGTCAGCACCGCGAGGCCACGGGAGAATTCGATATCGAGCCGTTCGATCAGGACGATGTCACGGATCGACAGACGCGCCAGCATGCGAAGTCAATTCCTAGCCGAGACCCATTTTCTTGAAGGCCCTGGAAATGTAGGACCCCTTGTTCTCGCTCGGCTCGAGACCGCCCGACTTTACAAGATTATAGGCGTCCTTGTACCAGCGGCTGTCAGGAAAATTGTGCCCAAGTACGGCCGCCGCCGTCTGCGCCTCGCCGACGATGCCGATCGCCATGTAGGCCTCGGTGAGCCGCGCCAGCGCTTCCTCGACATGGCGCGTGGTCTGGTACCGGGTGACCACGGCCTTGAAGCGGTTGATGGCGGCGGTGTAGTCGCGCCGTTCCATGTAATAGCGGCCGACGTCCATTTCCTTGCCGGCAAGCTGGTCGCGTGCGCCTTCGAGCTTGGCCTTGGCGGAGTTGGCATATTCCGAGGTCGGGTATTTGCGAATCACCTCTTCCAGCGCCGCGATCGCCTTTTCGGTGCGGCCCTGGTCGCGGGAGATGTCCGGGATCTGGTCGTAATGCGAGGCCGCGATCAGGTATTGCGCGTAAGCCGCATCGGGACTGCCGGGATGCAGCGTGACGTAACGCGTCGCCGCGCCGATGCAGCTGTCATAGTCACCCTGGTTGTAGAAGGAATAGGCCGACATCAGGAGCGATTTGCGCGCCCAGTCCGAATAAGGGTGCTGGCGGTCGACCTCTTCGAATTTCTTCGCCGCCGCCTTGTTATCCTTGCGCTGGTTCATCAGGTACAAGCCCTCATTGTAGAGCTTGTCCGCGGGCTCCTCGTTGAAGGTATCGTCCTTGGCGGTGAACTTGTCCCACAGCGCGCCCGTGCCGCAGCCGCTCAAGGGAATGGCGAGCGCAATCAGGCCAGCCGCCAGCCGCAGCGACCGTGCGGCGCGAGCGAGGCTGGAGCGCCCGAGTGATTTGCGTGGTTCGAGCGTCATACGCTGTGCCGACATGGAATCTGTGACCTGACGCCTTTGCTGCGGTTGATGACTGAGCCCGCCCGTCCATGAACCGCGGCCATGGATGACATACTCCCCGTGCCCCAAAATTCCTTGAGCCCAGCGCGTTTGGTGCCAATTCTTCAAGAGCCTGCGGCGCCTTATCAAGCAACCGCAGGCCTCTGTAGCCGAAAAATGGTTCTCGACCAATCGGATACGCAGCCAATTCGCCCGGATTAAGGCGGCAGAACGCCGTCCTTGCCAATTGTGGTTACTACGGAAAACGCGCGTGTACGGCCCGAAAGGCCGAGATTTCGGCAAAGCCAAAGTCAGCAGATTTCGCAAGCAAAATCAGGAAACGTCGGGACCATAGGCCGGGGCGATCATGCCGCCCACCATGCCCGCGCCAGCCTCGACATGGCCGCGGGGGCGACGTGCCGGTTCGGCCTCGACCACCCGCCAGGCGCTCCGATCGGCCAACAGAGCGGTCAGCACAGCGTGGTTCAGCTTGTGGCCGCCACGTACCGAACGGAAGGCGCCGAGCAGCGGCAAACCGGCCAGGGTCAGATCGCCAACCGCATCCAGCGCCTTGTGGCGGGCGCACTCGTCGCCAAAGCGCAGCCCCTCGGTGTTGAGCAGGCGGGCTTCATCGAACACCACCGTATTCTCAAACGAGGCGCCACGCGCAAAACCGGCGCTCCAGAGCCGTGCGACGTTATTCATGAAACCAAAAGTCCGGGCGCGGGAAATCTCGCGGCGGAAGCTTTCGGGGTTGAGATCAATGGAATAGTTCTGGCAGCCGATCAGGGCGTTATCGAAAGCGATCTCGACCTCGACGCGGAACCCGCTCGCATATGGGCGCAACTCGCCAAAACTGTCGCCGATCGCGACCTGCACCGGCTTCAACACCTGAATGAAGCGGCGGGAGGCTGACTGGGTGACGATGCCGGCTTGATCGATGGCGGCGACGAAGGCCGCCGCGCTGCCGTCCATGATCGGAACTTCGGGGCCATCGACTTCGATGATGGCATTGTCGACACCCATGCCGCGCAAGGCAGCGAGAACATGTTCAGCGGTGGAAACCAGTGGGCCTTCGCGGTCGCCAAGAACGGTCGCAAGGTCGGTTGCCGTGACGGAGGCGGCTACTGCGGGAACCTCGCGGTCTGCCTCATCGAGGCCAGTACGGACAAAAATCAAACCCGCATCCACAGGAGCGGGTCCAAGCGTCAGGCTGACAGGTAAACCGGAATGAACGCCAACACCCGTTACGGTGGCTTGCGACCGAAGCGTGGTTTGACGGCTGAATTTCATCGATAACTGCCCACTACCCGACTTAACCCAAAGCCGGGAACCGCACGTAAGTTGCGATTCGCGTTTCAGGCATCCCCAAGTCACCGCAGACCATAGTCGCTTTCTAAAGCGCGCCAACTCACGCTTCTTTACGGATTGTTACCCTATCTCTGCCGCAATCGCGCCAAGGGTTAACCAAATTCCGGCACGGCCGGACGCTGTTCGAGCCGTGACATCCGATCACGAAATGAATAATTAATGATTTAAAATCAGTTGGTTGGCTGGCCGACCGAGGTTCGGTACCACGCCAAAGATAAGGCCCCGGCTGGATCGGCCGGGGCCCTTTGGCTCACCTCGATTGTAACAAAAGCTCAGTTGGCCTGGCGTCGGAGGAAGGCCGGGATATCAAGATGGTCATCGCCCTGTGGCGCTAAGGCAACAGGTACGGGGCGGCCATGAACGTCCAAACCTTGCGGTGCCGGGCGTTTTGCGTATTCGGATACCGGCTCCTGATTCGCGGCCATTTGCTGGGCGATGGTACGCTGCGGCTTGCGCTCAGGCAGCGGCGGCAGCGGGGCCATCGACGGACCGGAGGCGCGCGCCGCGATCGGCGGCTCGGTCTCTTCATCGCGGCGGCCAAGGCCGACATTGGCAAGACGCTGCAACAGCGACAGCCGCGTCTTCTGCGGATGCTCTTCCTCCGGCTCGCCGCGGGCGTGCCGGATTTCGGCCTGCGCCGGCATCGGAAGTTCCTCGAACTTCGGCATCCGCGGCGTACGGGCCGGCGGACGTTCGGCGGCTTGCGGGATGAAGGTCTCGGGCGTCGCCGGCGCCTCGGGCTCGACGCGGGCGGCCTCCTTGTCCGGGAACAGCGTCGGCTTCTGCGCGATCGGGCGAACCGTGACGTCGCCATAGGACGCCGGCTGGATCGGGGCCTGTTGCGGCGTCTCAACCGCCGCGGCGATCGCGGCGAGCGCGGCACGCTCGACATTGCCGCGCTGCGCCGCCGCGGTTGCAGGCGCCGGTGCGGGAGCCGAAGCAGCCGCCGGCTCGAGCTTCTGGGCGCGTTCGGCCAGGCGCGCATTGTCGGCGCGCAGGCGAGCGGTCAGTTCGGCCAGCCGGTTGTCCGGCGCGGACGTCGTGGCAGTGGCGGTGGTGGCGGCGACGGCGGGGGTGCCCGCGTTGCGCGCGATCTGTGACTGGTCGATGCCGGTGGCGACGACAGAGACACGGATGATGCCGTCGAGCGATTCGTCGAAGGTGGCGCCGACAATGATGTTGGCGTCCTGGTCGACCTCCTCGCGAATCCGCGTCGCAGCTTCATCGACCTCGAACAGCGTCAGGTCCTTGCCGCCGGTGATCGAGATCAACAGGCCGCGTGCACCCTTCATCGATGAATCGTCGATCAGCGGGTTCGCGATCGCAGCTTCGGCCGCGGTCAGCGCGCGCTTCTCGCCGGTCGCCTCGCCGGTGCCCATCATCGCCTTGCCCATCTCGCGCATCACGGCGCGGACGTCGGCGAAGTCGAGATTGATCAGGCCTTCCTTGACCATCAGGTCGGTGATGCAGGCGACGCCCGAATAGAGCACCTGGTCGGCCATCGCGAAGGCGTCGGCGAAGGTGGTCTTTTCGTTAGCGACCCGGAACAGGTTTTGGTTCGGAATGATCAGCAGCGTGTCGACCACCTTGTGCAGCTCGGCGATGCCGACCTCGGCGGTGCGCATGCGGCGCTGGCCTTCGAAGTGGAACGGCTTGGTCACGACGCCGACGGTGAGGATGCCCATGTCGCGCGCGGTCTTGGCAATCACCGGAGCGGCGCCGGTGCCGGTGCCGCCGCCCATGCCAGCGGTGACGAACACCATGTTGGCGCCCGAGAGATGGTCGCGAAGCTCGTCGATCACTTCCTGCGCCGCCGCCGCGCCAACATCAGGCTGGGACCCCGCGCCGAGGCCCTGCGTCACCTGGGTGCCCATCTGCACGATGCGCTGGGCCTTCGACATGGTCAGCGCCTGCGCGTCGGTGTTGGCGACGACGAAATCGACCCCCTGCAACCCGGCGGTGATCATATTATTGACGGCGTTGCCGCCTGCTCCACCGACGCCGAAGACGGTAATCCGCGGTTTCAGCTCGCTGATGTCTGGGGGGGTCAGATTGAGTGCCATGGTTGCCTCTCTTACGACGCGCGCGTTGGTTCGCCCCGGCCGACGGCCGCGGGATTTGGTGAAAATCGTTTGGTCACAGGACCGGTCATCAGAAGCCCTCGCGAAGCCATCGTCCGACCTTTCCAAAATAGCCGTCAGTCCCTGTCCTGAGCTGCCGCGTATGCCGCGGTTCGACGTGTTCAAGATGAGCGTATTGCGGATAGACCAGCAGACCGGTGGGAACCGCGAACGAGGCGCTCTTGGCCTCGTTGGGCAGCCGGCCGAAGCCGAGCGGCCGGCCGATCCGGACCGGCCGGTTGAGAATGCGGGTGGCGAGTTCGACGGTGCCGGTGAGCTGGGAGGCCCCGCCGCTCAACACAACCCGCGCCCGCGGCTCTGCCGCAAAGGGGGAATCCGCGAGCCGGTCCCGGACCATTTCAAAAATCTCCTCGGCACGATGCCGGACGATGTTGGCAATCGTGGCGCGCGAGACGATCTGCGGCGCATCGTGTTCCTCGCCCGCAGTCGGTACAGACATCAGCTCGCGCGCGTCGGACCCGCCGGTCAGCACGGTGCCATATAACGTCTTGATTCGCTCGGCATCCGCAATGCATGCGCCGACGCCGCGTGCAAGATCCATCGTCACGTGCTGGCCACCGAGCGCAAAACCCGAGGCATGCACGAAACGGCCGCCGGAATAGGTCGCAATCGTGGTCGATCCGGCCCCCATTTCGACCACGGCAGCGCCGAGATCGGCCTCGTCGTCAGTCAGCACGGAAAGACCTGCGACATAAGGACTCGCCGCCATAGCCTCGACGTTGAGATGGCATCGCTCGACCACCAGCATCAAATTGCGGGCGACGGTGGCATCCGCCGTCACCACGTTCATGTCGACGCCGAACTGTCGGGCAACCATGCCGCGGGGGTCGCGGATGCCCTTGACGCCATCGAGCGCATAGCCGACCGGCAGCGCGTGCAGCACCGTGCGCCCCTCGCCGGTGGCGTGACGCATGCCGGTGGAGGTCACCCGGGTGACATCGTCAGAGGTGACCGAGCCGCCTCTGATATCAGCGGCAGCCTCGACAAGCTGCCCCTGCAGCCGGCCGCCGGAAACCGACAGCAATACTGATTCAACGCGGACCTTGGCCATGCGCTCGGCCAGCGCCACCGTCTGGCGCACCGCTTGCTCGCATTCGGCGAGATCGACCACCGCGCCGGCCTTGACGCCGCGCGACTGGATCTGGCTGTAGCCGATCAGTTCGACCGCATGGGTGCGGCCGCGCAGCGCGTCGCTCGGCGGCGACGGCTTCAGCCGCGCGATCATGCAGGCGATCTTGCTGGTGCCGACATCGAGCGAAGCCACCAGCGCCGTACGCTTGTGGTCGACGGGCCGCGTCTTCGGGGTCTGGTTGCGATCGAGGCCGGTCATGCGTCACCGGCCTTTTTCTTCGGCTTCTTTTCCTTGAACAGTTCTTCGCGGGCCTTCGCCGCGTCTTCCGACAATTGCACCGTCAGCCGGTCCGGCAAGCGCATGTCGACGGCGACGATATCGCGCGAGAACAACCTATCTTCCTTGTCGAGCTTGCTCAGCATGGCCAGCGCGTTGCCGATGTCGTTCTCCGGCAGGCGAATGTCGAGGCCGTCCTTCAGCCGCAAATTCCAGCGCCGTTCGCCGACCAAGATTGCAGCCTTGGTCACCGAGCGGACCTGCGGATAGCGCTCAAGCAGCGCGAGGAAATCACGCGACTTGACATCGGCGCCCTTGCCCACCACGAGTGGCAGCGTCACGAAGCGGCGCGACACGTAGGGCTCCAGCACCGCGCCGTCCTCGGAGATCACCGACAGCCGGCCGTCCTGCTGCCACAGCGCGAACGCCGTGCGCTCGACGATGTCGATCTGCAACTGGCCGGGATAAAGCTTCAGAATTGTCGCGTCCGCGATCCACGGATTGGCCTTGAGCTTGTCGCGCACGGTGGCGGCATCGAGGAACAACAGCGAGGAGCGGCCGTTGACGCCGCCGATCGCGAGCACCTCGTCCTGGCTCAAGTGCTTGCGGCCGTTAATGGCGACCGTGGTGATGCGGAATCCTGCGGAATTGGCCAGCGCATTGCGGGCGTCACTGAGCGCCGCCGTGAATTCATCGACGTGACCGCCCTTGACGATGCCGAGGCCGGCGCTGCCGAGCAGTATCAAGACGGTCAAGGCAATGCCGGTGCGATTCGGCAGATAGCGTTCGACCAGGAGGACCAGGCGATTCGGCGGCTCGCGATCGATTACGGGTCTCGCCGGGACACGGGCACGAAAGCCCACCCGCTCGCGCAGCAGCACGACCGCTCCAATAGCGGCTGCTTTCAGGTCAGCCTGGGGCCCCAGCGATCTCAGTGACCGTGTGAGGCGTCCTGCACCATCCATTGCACGAGCCTGTCCAAGTGTTGTTCCCGCAATCGTTTTTGCGAGTCTGGCTCAGATGACGCCTCGGCCGTGCCGGACTTAAGTGCTGACCTGAAGTCGGAACAGCGCACGCCCCGGCAGCCAAGCGCCACATGCGCCGCCAGCGTTAACCTTCGTTCTTCCTGGTAAACAAAGTGTAAAAACGGGGGGCTGGTGATGCGCTTTGGCCCGTCTTTTGAGTGCTTTGCCGGACAATTCTTAGGATTTTAGCAACAATTTTCGTGGCGAGGTTAGTTCCGGGTTAACGGCCTGTTAATGGGCCGGCCGGGGCGGTCACGTCCGTTCCCGGCTGCGCCGTTCGGCCAGCGTGATCTGATCGCGCAGAAAATCCGGAAATTCGATCCCCTGGGCCTTGAGCGCCTTCGGGTAGAGCGAGGCCGCCGTCAGGCCCGGCAGGGTATTGGTTTCCAGGTAAACCAGCCCCTTCGCCGAAACGATGAAGTCGGTCCGGGAATACCCGCTGCAGGACAGCGCTTTGTGCGCTCGCAACGCCTGATCCTGCAGTTGCGCAGTGATGTCCGGAGAAAAGCGCCCCGGACAGATCTCCTGAGTCGATTTGAGCAGATATTTGGCCGTGTAGTCGAAGGTGCCCTGCCCCGGGACGATCTCGATCGGCGGCAGCGACATCAACGTGCCGTCTGACTGCTCCAGCACGCCGCAGGTTGCTTCCACGCCGGCGATGAACGGCTCGATCAGATATTCTTCGGCCTTGGCAGCGTTGCGCACGGCGACAAGGTCCTGCTTGGCGTTGACGAAGATCAGGCCATAGCTCGAACCATCGCGCGCCGGCTTGGCTATCAGCCTGCCGTATTCGGCAAGGGCTGTGTCGAGGTTTTCCAGGGCAATGCCCGCCGGAGCCGCGACACCTGCAATCGCCGCAAACCGTTTCGCCGCGACCTTATCGAAGGCGAGGTTCGACGACGCCGAGCCGGATCCGGTGAAGGGAATGCCGCGCATTTCGCACATCGCCTGCAGTTCGCCATTCTCGGCCCGGCCGCCATGCAATCCGAGTACCAGCACACGGTCTTCCGCCTTTGCCTTGTCGAGCGCCGCCTCCAGCGCGATGCCGCGGTTAGCCGGTTTGAATTCATCCTCGAAGGGACGCGAATGCTCGAGCAGCGCTTTTGAATTGACGTCGTGGACAGTGTCGGCCACGGACCAGAACCAGAGATCGGCTTCCGGCAAGGCGCGGTGCAACGCCTGCGCGCTCGCTACCGAAACCAGCCGCTCTTTATTGGTACCGCCGAACAGAATGGTAATTCGCATCAGCCTTGCTGCCTCGCTTGCTTTTCGATGCTTCGCATCGCCCCGGAATGACGACTAGACCGAAATTCCGATCCGCTTGATTTCCCAATGTAGCTCTATGCCAGAATTCGCTTTAACCCGCTCGCGCACGGTTTCGCCTAGCGTTTCAATATCATGCCCGGTGGCGTTGCCGGTATTGATGAGGAAATTGCAGTGCATTTCCGAGACCTGCGCGCCGCCGATACGAAGCCCGCGGCAGCCGGCGGCGTCGATCAGTTTCCAGGCGCTGTTGCCGGGCGGATTCTTGAACGTCGAGCCACCGGTCTTTTCGCGAATCGGCTGCGCAGTTTCGCGATGGCTCTGCACCTCGTTCATTCGAACGCGGATGGTTTCGGGATACGCGACCTGCCCGCGAAACCGCGCGGAGGTGAAAATGATCGAGGGGTCGACGCCGCTGTTGCGATAGACGAACTTCATGTCGGCATTGCTGAAGATATGTTTGGTGCCGTCGCGGCCGATGCCGGTTGCTTCGACCAGCACGTCCTTGGTCTCGCTTCCATTGGCGCCGGCATTCATCCGCAGCGCGCCGCCGATGGTGCCGGGAATGCCGAAGAAGAATTCCATGCCGCCGATGTTTGCGGCTGCCGCGGTCTCCGCCACGCGCTTGTCGAGCGCAGCCGTGCCCGCGCTGACGATGTCGCCGGAAGCCAAGGTCTCGCCAAACGCCCGCGGCGACAGACGGATCACCACGCCCGGCATGCCGCCGTCGCGCACGATCAGGTTGGAGCCGACGCCGACGACATAGACCGGCAATTCCTTCGGAAGCAGCTTTAAGAAGTAGGCGAGATCGTCTTCATCCGCCGGCGTGAACAGCACCTGCGCCGGGCCGCCGACGCGAAACCACGTCAGTTCGGCGAGCGACTGGTTCGCCAGCAGCCGCCCGCGCAGGTCCGGCATCGCGGCTTTCAGATCGGGCGTGATGTCGGGGAAGGTCATGTCGCGTCAGCCGCCTCGCGATCCGATTTGAGGCCGCGTCGCGTTGACGCCGTCGCCCGGGGCTCACCCCTCTCCCCAACCCTCCCCCGCAAGGGAGGAGGGAGCCGGTCGAGCGTGCTCACCTCACGCACAGGAAACGCTACATTGATTGCTTTGGCATTGGTCAGGGAGGCACCAGCGAACGGGTTCGCTCTCCCCTTGCGGGGGAGGGCTGGCGGCATACGCCGGCGTTCGTGACCACCCTCCACTTCAGCTCTTTGCTGCAAGGGATGAAAGCAAGCGGCGACAGTAATTATCATCACCCCAACGCCTTCAATTCGCCGGGCAGTGCGTAGGCCCATTGCGTGATGTTGCCGGCGCCGAGGCAGACGACGAGGTCGCCGGGGCCGGCGATGCCGCGGACGACTTTTGCGAGTTCCGTCGAACCCGGCAGCGGGATCACCTCGCGATGGCCATGCGCGCGCAGGCCGAGCACAAAATGGTCGCGGTCGATGCCTTCGATCGGCGCCTCGCCGGCGGGATAGACCTCGGCGACGATAACCGCATCGGCATCGTTGAAGCAGGTGCAAAATTCCTCGAACAGCGATTGCAGACGGGTAAAGCGGTGCGGCTGCACCACAGCGATGATCTTGCCGTTGGTGGATTCGCGCGCCGCCTTCAGCACGGCCGCGATCTCGACCGGGTGATGGCCGTAATCGTCGATCACGGTGACGCCGTTCCATTCGCCGGTACGGGTGAAGCGGCGCTTGACGCCGCCGAAACCTGCAATGGCCTTTCGGATCGCATCGTCCGACATGCCAAGCTCATGCGCCACAGCAATCGCCGCCGTCGCGTTCGACGCATTATGCCGTCCGGGCATCGGCAGCACGATATCAGCGATCTCGTGCGTGGCGTCGGTCTTGCGGTTGCGAAACACGACCTTGAACTTCGAGCCGCCGCCCATCGGCGTCAGGTCGACGAGCCGCGCATCGGCCTGCGGATTTTCGCCGTAGGTGACGATGCGCCGATCCTCGATCTTGCCGACCAGCGTCTGCACCACCGGATGATCGGTGCACATCACGGCAAAGCCATAGAACGGCACGTTCTCGACGAAATTGCGGAATGCATCCTGGATCGCCTCGAACGTCTTGAAATGATCGAGATGTTCGGGATCGATGTTGGTGACGATCACGACATCGGATGGTAGTTTCAAAAACGTGCCGTCGCTTTCGTCGGCTTCCACCACCATCCAGTCGCCGGCGCCCAATCGTGCATTGGAGCCATAGGCGTTGATGATGCCGCCATTGATCACGGTGGGATCGAGCCCGCCCGCATCGAGCAATGTTGCCACCATCGTCGTCGTCGTAGTCTTGCCGTGGGTGCCGGCAATTGCGACGCAGCTTTTCAGCCGCATCAGTTCAGCCAGCATTTCGGCGCGGCGCACCACCGGAATGCGCTGCGCGCGCGCCGCCATCAATTCCGGATTGTCGCGCTTGATCGCAGTCGAGACCACGACCACGTCGGCGCCGTCGACATTCCCGGCCTTGTGGCCGACCGACACCTTGACGCCCTTGTCCCGCAGCCGCGCGACGTTGCCGCTCTCGGAGGCATCCGAGCCCTGCACCGTATAGCCGAGATTGACGAGCACCTCGGCGATGCCGCTCATGCCGATGCCGCCAATCCCGACGAAGTGAATGGGTCCGATCTCGCGCGGCAGTCTCATGCAGCATTCCCTGTCGTCATCGTCCGCCTTGTGCGCAATTGCGCACAGGAGCGGATGATCCAGTATTCCGCGAAGCCGAGGCTCAAATCAGGCGCCGCAGAGTACTGGATGCCCCGCTTTCGCGGGGCATGACAAGGGGCAATTTTGCACCCAACCGCCTAGATTCCGGCCGTTTTCATCACCAGATCGGCCAACCGTTCGGCGGCATCGAGCCGGCCGACCTGACGGGCGGCGGCGGCCATCGCGGTCAGCCGTGTGGGCTCGGCGGCAAAGGCTGAGATTTCGGCGGCGAGCCGGTCGGGCGTGAATTCGGCTTGCGGGATCCGCAACGCGCCCGCCACCTTGGCCAACACGCCGGCATTGGCGAACTGGTCCTGGTCGATCGCGCCGGGCAGCGGCACCAGGATCGAGGGCCGGCCGATCGCGGCGAGTTCCGCCACGGTGCCGGCGCCGGAGCGCGAAACCACGAGATGGCTGGACGCCAGCCGCGCCGGCAGGTCGGTAAAGAACGGCGCGAGCTCGACCTTGATTTTGAGCCGGTCATAGATCGCCCGCACCCGCGCCATGTCTTCCTCGCGCACCTGCTGCGTCAGCAAGATGCGGCTCCATAGCACCGGTTCGAGCCGTTCGATCGCACCCGGCACGATGTCGCTCATCACCCGCGCGCCCTGGCTGCCGCCGATCACAAGTAAGCGCAGCGTCCCGTTCGGTTCGGGAGACGCAAACGGCTCCGCGGCGGCGGCCAGGATCGCGGGCCGCATCGGCGTACCGACCGTCGTGGTTTTTCCTGCGAGCGAGGGATCGCGATCGAGCACGCCGGGCAGCGAGGTTGCGATCGCGTTGACGTGCTTGGAGAGAAAACGGTTGGCGCGGCCGAGCACGGCGTTGGCATCATGAATGATGCCGGGCACACCGAGCAGCCGTGCCGCGATCAAGGGCGGCAGCGTCGGATAGCCGCCGAAGCCGACCACGGCCGCCGGCTTCAGCCGCCGCACCAAGTTGACCGCGACGCCCGTTCCGTAGCCGAGCATGATGATGGTGCGCGCCAGCGACAACGGATTGCGGCCGCGCACAGTCTCGCTCGGAACCACGTCGATATTATCTCGGGTGAAAAGGCCGCTGTAGCGCAATGCACGGGCATCGGTGGCGAGCCGCACGCGCAGGCCACGCTTGATGAGCTCAACCCCGAGCGCTTCGGCGGGAAACAGATGGCCGCCGGTGCCACCCGCGGCCAGCAGAATGAGAGGCGTAGTGTCCATGGCTTCAAATAGCCGACGCCGCGGCGCTAGTCACGCCCTCAGGCGTATCCGCGCGCCACGCCGGCTTCGTTCATCGATTCCACTTCGGTGCGCGGGCGCTGCCGTGTCAGCGCCAGCATCATGCCGACGCCATAGGCCAGCGAGATGATCGACGAACCGCCATAGGAGATGAAGGGCAGCGTCATGCCCTTGGCCGGGATCAGTTGCAGATTGACCGCCATGTTGATGGCGGCCTGCACGCCGAACAGGATCGCAAGCCCCGAGGCCGCAAAGCGCGAGAACATGTCTTCGCTCGCGTAGGCGCGCGTCAGCGTGCGGATCACGATGAAGGCGAACAGCCCAACCAGCGCCAGGCACAGGATAATACCGAATTCTTCCGCCGCCACTGCAAATACGAAGTCGGTATGGCTGTCCGGCAGGCTGCGCTTGGCGATGCCTTCGCCGGGTCCGAGTCCGAACCAGCCGCCGTTCCAGAACGCTTCCATCGCCATGTCGACCTGGAAGGTGTCGCCGGAGGCCGGATTCATGAAGCGCTTGATGCGGCCCGCGACATGCGGGACCAAAAGATACGCGCTGAACAATCCGGCCATCGCGATGCCGGCCAGGCCGGCCACCCAGACCATCCGCATCCCCGCGATGAAGAACAGCGCGCCCCATACCATCAGGATCAGCATGGTCTGGCCGAAATCCGGCTCCATCACCAACAGCGACACCAACGTCAACAGCAGCGCCATCGCCATCGAGGTCGCCGGCATTTCCGGCCGTTTGGTCGATTCCGCAAACAGCCACGCCGCCATTACGACGAAAGCGGGCTTGGCTGATTCGGACGCCTGGATATTAACGCCGAGCAGCGTGATCCAGCGCCGCGAGCCCTTCACCTCCGCACCGAAGACAAGCGTCGCCACGATCAAGAGAATGCTCACCACGAACACCAGCAGTGCGAGACGGCGGATCTGCTTGGGCGGCAGGAACGATACCCCGATCAGCACCAGCAATGACGGCAGCAGGAACAGCATGTGCCGGCTGAAGAAGTGGAAGGGATCGAGCCCGATCCGCGTCGCCACCGGCGGGCTCGCCGCCAGCGACAGAATAACGCCGCCCAGCATCAGCGCCATGATCGCGCCAAGCAGCAACTTATCCACGGTCCACCACCAGTCCGAAAACGGGGTGCGTTCATCACGGGCGAGCATGGGTGTCCCCAAATGGCAGAGGTAACGCCCATTGGTGGCGCAGGATGGTTTATGGGGGGTTAATGAATTGCAGATGATTGAACGGAGCGGTGCACGTGCCCCGGATGCTGCGCGGCGCGAAGCGGTGCGCTGCCAGGCCGGGCCCATGCCGCCGTGAGTCCCGGCTCTGCGTAGCGGCATTACATGCCGCAACGCATCCGGGACACTTTCCCTCATACCAGCCGCGTAGGATGGGTGGAGCGACTTGTCCGCCGTAGCTCAGCGAGCGAAGGCGGAAAGCGAAACCCATCAATGGCCACCACGGAGGTGATGGGTTTCGCTGCGCTCTACCCATCCTACAGCCAAACTACTTTATTTTTGTCTCGGCCGCGATCAACTCTCTCCCGTCCACGGTCGTGATCGTCAGTTCTACCTGGTCACCACTGCCGCCAGCAGGAATCACCGTGGAGATGCGATTTCCGTTTTTCGGGTCGACTGTCACGGCGTCGTCGAACAATATCCTGTCGCCGTGTTTCAACGTTACGCGCAACGGCGTGGCCGGTTCGATACTGAACAACTGAAGATTCACCTCCGAGGCCGCGGCCGAGAAATTGATCAGGATATTTTCGTTCGCATCCGTCACGTTGCTCATGCCGACGGTCGGACTATAGGTTTCCGGTATAGACACCTCGCCTTGCGCCGGAAGCTTGGCACGATGGAAGAACTGGTCAGACACGCCCGCCCACAATTCGATGTAAGGCCGCGCTTCGTTCGGGTCCTTGCGGGCGTCGGTTTCGTTCGTGAACGACGGAAATCCCCACGTCCACATCTTCAGGCCGCGTGTGACCATATTGTCCGCGATGCGGATGATCCCCTCTTCGTTGTCGTGGTTGATCACTCCCCAGAAGTTTCCGGCCTGCATATCGGGCATTGCGTACGCGATGCCCATCGTCGGCCAGTTCTTGAAAAAGCGCAGCTTTTCGAAACGGCTCCTGCCCGGACCTAAGCTCTCATCGCCTTCGGACAGATTGGCCGACCAAGTAGGCGTGCTGTAGGCCTGAATCGGCGCGATGATTTCGGCGCCGCCGGTCGTTTTGGGATTTTTCGGGTCCGATCCCGGCGCGAGCGTCGTGCACGTCCAGTACTCGTAATCGACGGGCTTGTCGTGCGGGTTTTTCAGCACCACGCGCGCATCGAGCGCGGCGCGATCGGCTTTCAGCGTGACATAGTAAGTCGCTTCGATACCCGTCGACCCCTCGAGAAACTGCCTTGGTGCCGCGGAATACGCGAAATCATCTTTAAGCGACATCGACACCGTCACTTCGCCGGCACTTTCCTTTTCTACTTTGAAATCCCACGGCTTCAGCCACGTCTTGCCGTGCTCGGGATCGGGGAATGTGGGGAAGGTGCCGCCGTACACCATCAGCCAGTCGTAATAAAAGACGCCGGCCTTCATCCCGTAAGGCACGCCTACTTCGGTGCGATAAAGTTGTTCGTGGCCGGTCGGCTTGTAGATGATGGAAAGAATGCGTCCGCCAAATTCCGGCAACAGTATTACCCTCAGATAACGATTCTCGAGCACATAGGTCTTGAACGTGTGATCGACGATGGTCTTCTTGTCGAGCGACCCGCTGACGAATCCGTTTTCAGCAGAGGTCGCGTACTTGACGGTGCTCCACGAAACCGTCGACTCGCCGAGAGATACGCTGTCGGATACCGGCGAAGCCGCATCTACGACGGCAGGAAATGCGTAGACAGCCGAAAGGATTGCAACCGCGAAGGTGATTCGGCGATGCGAGGGAGCATGAATTGCCATTTAAGTCGCCTTCGAGCGGGCCGGAGTGACAACTCGTGCCCCGGATGCGGCGCAGCGCGAAGCGGTGCGCTGCCAGGCCGGGGCCCATGCCGCCCTGGGTCCCGGCTCTGCGGAGCGGCATTACTTGCCGCAACGCGTCCGGGACACGATACAATCACACCACCGGCTTCACGCCGGGCATCGCGGCCACCAGATCGCGAAACTTTGCGCCCCGGATTTCGAAGTTGCGGTACTGGTCGAACGAGGCGCAGGCGGGCGACAATAGCACCACAGGATCGAGGAGTCCTGACGCCTCGGCATCGCGCGCGGCATTGGCGACGGCGACATCGAGCGTTTCTGAAATCTCGTGCGGCACACGTTCGCCCAGCGTTCCCGCAAACTCCTGCGCGGCCTCGCCGATCAGATAGGCTTTTCGGATGCGCGGAAAGTATTCGGCGAGACCCGTAATGCCGCCCTGCTTCGGCTTGCCGCCCGCGATCCAGAAGATATCGGCGAACGACGACAGCGCATGCGCAGCGGCGTCCGCGTTGGTGCCCTTGGAGTCGTTGACGAACAGCACGTTGCCGCGGCGGCCGACCTGCTCCATGCGGTGCGCGAGACCGGGAAAGCTGCGCAGGCCGTTTTGCAGCGTATCGGTGGAGATGCCCATCGCGAGCGTGCAGGCCGAAGCGCATGCCGCATTCTGCGCATTGTGCAGACCGCGCAGCGAACCGATACCGCCCAGCCTTGCGACCTCGTTGCGTGCACCACCGGACGCCTGCACGATGGTTTCGCGTTCGACATAAACGCCGTCGGGCAAAGGATTCTTCACGGAGATCCGCACCACGCGTTTTCCCGCCTGATCAAGCCGGTCGGCGATGTTGCGGCACCAGATGTCGTCGACGCCGACAATGGACGCGCCCTGCGGCTGCACGCCGGCGACCAGCCGCGCCTTCACGGCGGCATAGTTCTCCAGGGTGCCATGACGATCGATATGGTCTTCGCTGATGTTGAGGAGGATGCCGACCGACGGATCGAGCGAGGGCGCGAGGTCGATCTGATAGGACGACATCTCGACGACGTGCACGCGTCCCATCCGCGGCGGCTCCAGCGACAGGATCGCAGTGCCGATGTTGCCGCCCATCTGGGTGTCGTAGCCGGCGACCTTCATCAGATGCGCGATCAGGGCCGTGGTGGTCGACTTGCCATTGGTCCCGGTGATGGCGACGAACGGCGCATCCGGCGCGTGACGGCGCCGCTCCCTGCAAAACAGTTCGATGTCGCCGATCACCTCACAGCCCGCCTGCCGCGCCAGCAGCACGGACCAATGCGGCGCCGGATGAGTCAGCGGCGCGCCGGGGGTAAGGATCAGCGCCGAGAAATTCGACCACGATATGGTGCGCAGATCGGCCGTGGTGAAACCGCCTTGCGCCGCCTTGGCGACATTGTCGACGCTGTCGTCGCCGGCGATCACTTCCGCTCCGCCGGCCTTCAGCGCATGGCAGCTCGCCAGCCCTGAACCGCCGAGGCCGAACACGGCGACTGTTTTGCCTGCAAAGGAGGTGACGGGGATCAAGCGATCACCGCAGCTTCAACGTGGATAGGCCGGCGAGCGCCAGCATCACCGAGATGATCCAGAACCGGATCACGATCTGCGGTTCGGTCCAGCCCTTCTGCTCGAAATGATGATGCAGCGGCGCCATCCGGAACACGCGTCTTCCGGTCAGCTTGAACGAGGTCACCTGCACGATCACCGAGACGGCTTCGAGCACGAACAATCCGCCGATCACGGCCAGCACGATCTCGTGCTTCACCGCGACTGCGGTGGCGCCGAGCATGCCGCCAAGCGCGAGCGAGCCGGTGTCGCCCATGAAGATCGAGGCCGGCGGTGCGTTGAACCAGAGGAACCCGAGGCCGGCTCCGAGCACCGCGCCGCACAGCACCGCGAGCTCGCCAGTTCCGGCGACGTAACGGATCTGCAGATAGTCTGAAAAGACCGCATTGCCGGTCAAATACGAGATCATGCCGAAGCTGGCGGCCGCGATCATGACCGGCACGATCGCAAGGCCGTCGAGGCCGTCGGTCAGGTTCACCGCGTTGCCGGCACCGACGATGACGAAGGCGCCGAAGATCACGAAGAACCAGCCGAAATTGATCACGACGTCCTTGAGGAAGGGGACTGCGAGCGACGTCGATGTCGCGTCGCGGCCGAGCCGCACCAGCGCATAGCAGGCAGCGAGCGCAATCACCGCTTCGATCAACAGCCGCAACTTGCCGGCAAAGCCGCTATGGCTCTGTTTCGTCACCTTCAGATAGTCGTCGTAGAATCCGACGAAGCCGAAGCCGAGCGTCACCGCCAGCACGATCCAGACATAGGGATTGAGCGGATTGGCCCACAGCAGCGTCGCTACCACGAGGCCTGAGAGGATCATCAGCCCGCCCATCGTCGGCGTGCCTTTCTTGGAGATCAAATGCGATTGCGGGCCGTCGGTGCGGATCGGCTGGCCCTTGCCCTGCCGGAGCCGCAAGTGATCGATGATCCAGGGCCCGAACAGAAAGACGAACAGCGCGCCCGTCACCATCGCCCCCCCGGTGCGGAAGGTGATGTAGCGAAACACGTTGAACAAGCCGCGGAAGATGCCAAAACCGGGAACGGTGTTGGAAAGCTCGATCAGCCAGTAAAACATTCAAAAGGCCCTATCACGCGGCTTGGTTGCGCCGTCTTTGGCGGGAAGCGCTCCGGGAACGCCTTGATAATCGTTTTCATCCTCAAACCAAGCATATCTTGGCCATGCATGGGGTATTGACGAATCGCGTCTTGCGAAAACAACGCACCCGCCAGGCGCGGCCAGTTTACGCCTTTGCCTGCAACGCGGCCAGCAGCCTCGGCACAAACTTGTTCACCCAGAACATCTTTTTGCTGCCCTTGACCACCACCACGTCCCCGTCCCGCAGCAATGCGGCGATTTGTTGGGGATCGAGCGTAGCCGGGTCTTCATGCCAGCCGAGCGCCCGCTCCGCCGGCACGAGATCGTAGAGATGGCGCATCAATGGGCCGACGCAGTAGATGCCGTCGAGGCCCGGCAGGTCTTTCGCGAGTTTCTCGTGATAGGTCGGCGCATCGGCGCCCAATTCCAGCATGTCGCCGAGAATGGCGATGCGCCGGCCCGATTTCACCGGCCGCGCCTTCAGACTGCCGAGCGCGGCCACCATGCTGGCCGGGTTGCCGTTGAAGCTGTCGTCGATCACGGTGATGCCGTGGGCCGTCTGCTCCACGCCGCGGCCGGTCATGATGGCGACGTGGCCGAGTTCCTTCGCCAATGCCGCGGGATCGAGCCCCGCGGCATGGATGGACGCCAGCGCGGCCAACGCGTTCTGTAGACGATGCGGTGCACCCGGCGTCAGGCCGAATTCAATTGGCTTGCCGCTCACCTCAGCGGCGACGTTCCAGCTCTCGCCTTCGGGCGTATGCGTCAACGCTCGCACCTCGGACGCTTCACCGAAGCGGACGATCTTGCCGTTCCATTCCGGCGCCAGGACATCATCAGGCAATACCAGCACGCCATCCGTGGGAAGACCTTGCGCGATGCTCACCTTCTCGCGGCGGATCGCTTCCAGGCTGCCGAGCTTTTCCAGATGCACCGGCTGCACGTTCACGACAAGCGCGACCGTCGGTTTCGTCAGCTCGCTGAGCCGCGCGATCTCGCCGGTCTGGTTCATGCCCATCTCGACGACCCACACGCTCGCGTTCGGGCCCGCATTGCACAGCGTCAGCGGCACGCCCCAGAAATTGTTAAAACTGCTCGGGCTGGCATGGGCGCCAGGATACGCGGCGAGGAATTCCTTCGTGCTGGTCTTTCCGGCACTGCCGGTCAGGCCGATCACCGGGCCGGCAAAGCGCGTCCGCGCCGCACGCGCGAGCGCCCACAGGCCATCGATCAGCGTATCCTTGACGATCAACTGCGGAACGCGGATGCCGTCGATGACGTACGGCACGATCATCGCCACCGCGCCAGCCGCTTCGGCCTCGTCGGCGAATTCCCAGCCGTCGCGGGCGCTGGCGAAACTGGAGATGAAGCCGCCGCTAGGCGTGCCGCTCAAAGCCACGAACAGGGTACCCGGCTTCACCAGCCGGCTGTCCTGCGTGACGAAATCAATCGGCGTGTCGGGGAACTCGCCTGATAGTCCCAGCGCGCGCCCAACTTCGGCAATCGTCCACAATGGTCTCGCGCTCATGCCACCCTCGCTGCGAGCGCGGCCGCCACCGCCTCGTGATCGCTGAACGGCAAGACCTTGTCGCCGACGATCTGGCCGGTCTCATGGCCCTTGCCGGCGATCAGGAGCGCATCGCCCGGCTGCAGTGCCGCGATCCCTGCCCGGATCGCCTCCGCGCGATCGCCGATTTCAGTTGCGTCCTTGGCCGCTGCCAGAATGGCGGCGCGGATCGCTGCCGGATTTTCGCTGCGCGGATTGTCGTCGGTTACGATGACCTGATCGGCATTCTCGGCCGCAATCGCGCCCATGATCGGCCGCTTGCCGGCGTCGCGGTCGCCGCCGGCGCCGAAGATGACGACGAGCTTGCGCTTCGCATAAGGCCGCAGCGCCTGCAGTGCTTTCGCAAGCGCGTCCGGCTTGTGCGCGTAGTCCACGAAGATCGGCGCGCCATTATGTTCGCCGACCCGCTCCAGCCGGCCCTTGGCGCCTTCGAGATGTCCGAGCGCCTCGAACACCGCCGCCGGCTCGCTGCCGGTTCCGATCGCGAGCCCAGCGGCGACCAGCGCATTCTCGATCTGGAATTCGCCGACCAGCGGAAGCTTGATCGTGTAATTGCGCCCGCGATGTTCGAGCGCGAGGTTCTGCGCGAATCCTTCGACAGTGACGCCAACAAGGCGGATACCTTCGCCGGCGCCATCCGCGCTGCCCCCAACGGCGATGACGCGCAAGCCCCGCGCCTGCGCCGCGTCGATCACTTGCTGCGAGCAATCGTGATCGGCCGATATCACGGCCGCGCCATCAGGCGCGATCAGATCGCGGAACAGCCGCAGCTTGGCAGCGAGGTAATGCGCCTCATCCGGATGGTAATCCATGTGGTCGCGCGAGAGATTGGTGAAGCCACCGGCGGCAATACGCACGCCGTCGAGCCGGAACTGGTCGAGCCCATGCGAGGAGGCCTCGAAAGCCAGATGCGTCACGCCATCCTCGGTGATCTCGTCGAGCTGCCTGTGCAGCGCGATCGGATCCGGCGTCGTCAGCGAGCCGTACACCGTGCGTTTGGGCGACACCAGACCGATGGTGCCGATGCTCGCGGAAGCATGGCCGAGCTGTTCCCAGATCTGCCGCGTAAACGCGGCGACCGAGGTCTTGCCGCTGGTCCCGGTCACCGCCGCGATGGTGGCGGGCTGCCGTGGATAGAATCTCGCCGCCGCCAGCGCCAGCGCGCGGCGCGGATTCGGCGTGACGACGAAGGGCACGCGGGCGTCCGAATGGACACGTTCGCCGGCTACCGCAACTGCACCCGCCTTGACCGCGGAATCGATGAAGCGCGCGCCGTCGGTTTTAGTCCCCGCGAGCGCGAAGAACAAGTCACCCGGTTTGACCGCGCGGCTATCGACTGCAAGCCCTTTCACATCGACAGCTTCCGCCTGCGGCTCGATCGCAGCGTCATCGCTGAAGAGGTCGCGAAGTTTCATCTTGTTCCAGCCCGGCCCGGCCCAGTCTCGCGCGCGTGACAATACGCCTTACTGGGTTGTCTTCGATGCCGCAAGAATAAGGCGGTCGGACGGCGGCAGATCGAAGCGTGGTTCGATGCCCAGCAGCGGCCCGATACGGGCAATCACCTTGCCGCCGGTCGGCACCGCGTTCCAGCCCGAGGTGATGAAGCCTTGGGTTTCGGGCAGCGCCTTCGGCTCGTCCAGCATGACCAAAAGCTGATACTGCGGATTGTCTGCCGGAATAATCGCGGTGAACGAATTCAGCACCTGTTTCTTGGAATAGCGGCCGTTGACCACCTTTTCCGACGTGCCGGTTTTGCCGCCGATATAGTAGCCCTTCACGTCGGCTTTCTTGGCGGTTCCGACCTCAGCGTTCAGCCGCATCAGATAGCGCATCTTCTCGGAGGTTTCGGTTCTCAGCACCTTCTTGGCGATGGCTCGCGCTTCCTCCTCCGACCGCTTCAGGAAAGTTGGCGGAATCAGGAGGCCGCCATTGACGACCGCGTTGATGCCCATCACCGCCTGCAGCGGCGCAACCGCAATGCCATGACCGAAGGAAGCCGTGATGGTGTTCAGCTCGGTCCAGCGCTTCGGCACGATTGGGGAGGCGCTTTCAGGCAATTCAGTGCGCAGCCGGTCCATCTGGCCGAGCTTCTTCAGGAAGGCCTTGTGCGCCTCCACGCCCTGCGCCAGCGCGATCTTGGCCGCGCCGACGTTGGAGGAGAAGGTGAACACTTCCGTCAGCGTGATCGAGCGGCCGACCGGATGGGTATCGTGAATGGTGAACTTGCCGAACTTCAGGGCCCCGCGCCCGTCATAGAGCGTGTTGAGGTTGGCCTTGCCGGAATCAAGCGCCATTGCCAGCGTCAGCGCCTTGAAGGTCGAGCCCATTTCGAATACGCCCGTGGTCAGGCGGTTGATGCGCTCGGGGTCGTGCGCCTCCTTCGGATTATTCGGATCGAAATCCGGCAACGACACCAGGGCTACGATCTCGCCAGTCCTGACATTCGAGACGAGGCCGGAAGCCGCCTTGGCCTTGTACTTCTCTTTCGCCTTCAACAATTCGTCGCGCAGCGCGTGCTCGACACGCAGGTCGATCGACAGTTCCACCGGCTTCTGCAGCCGATCGGTGGCGAAGCCGGCGCGGTGCAGGTCGGCCAGACCGTTATTGTCCAGCCATTTCTCCATCCCGGCGATGCCCGCGTTGTCGATGTTGACGAGGCCAATCAGATGCGCGACCGCAGCGCCGGTCGGGTAGACGCGCTTGTTCTCGCGCAGGAAGCCGATGCCGGGAATGCCGAGCTTGTGAATGTCGTGCTGCTGCTTCGGCGTGATCTCACGTTTTAGCCAGACAAAACCCTTGCGCGACGACAGGCGCGCGCGCGCTTCGGCCGTGTCGAGGTCCGGCAGCGCCGCCGTCAGGAGCTCGATCGCCTCGTCCTTGTCGATGATGCGCCTCGGCTCGCCGAACAGGCTTGGCGCCTTGACGTCGGTCGCGAGCACCTCGCCGTTGCGGTCGACGATGTCAGGCCGCGCGGTCGCGATGGCGTCCTGCGAGGCGGCACGGCGGCCGCCGTGGCTGTCGGCACCAACCGCGAACATCACCAGACGTCCGGCCAGCACCGCATAAACAGCCGCGAACAGCAGGATCGCAAGTCCCACGCGCGCCCGCGCCTTGGCGGCGCGATCGACGTTGCGCCCATAGAGCAGACTGCGGATCAGCCGCCGCCGCCACGGTTCCGCGGGCTTCCTGGTCGCAGTGGTCAGCGCCCGGCCGATCATTGCTGATCTCCCGGTGCGGGCACGGAGCCGGTTGTGGGCGGCGCGTCCGCGGCAGCCTCGATGGTGTTGATCATCGCGCCGATCGGATCGGGCGCACCGGGCCTTGCAAAGGCCGGCGGCCGTTCCGGCAAATTCTTCAACTGATCGTATTGCGTGGCGGTCAGCGGCTTCAGGCCGAGGTGGCGTTCAGCCAGCCCTTGCAGCCGCAGCGGCGCATCGAGCTTGGCCCATTCCGCACGCAGCGCCGCAATCGCATCGCGCTGCTCGCGGATCTCGGCGTTGAGCCGCAGCACACGCTCGACGCGCGCAGTCGATTCCATCTTGATCCGGTAGACATAGGCGGCGGCGAACACCAGCACGCCGATGACGAGGAAGTGGATGATCCGCATCGGTCAGCCTCCCCTCATCACGTTGGCGAGAACGGGCCATGCGGGCAGGCGGTCCGCCGGATGCGCGGGAGCAGTGGTGCGCTCCGCAGCGCGCAATTTTGCGGAACGCGCCCGCGGATTGGCTGATACCTCCGCTTCGGTTGGCGTGATCGGCCGCTTGGTTAGAATCTGAAAGCTCGGCGCGGCCTGCGCCACTTCGGGCAGATGGCGCGATCCGCCGCCGGTCTTGCCGCGCGCGTTGAGAAAATCCTTGACGATGCGATCTTCCAGCGAATGAAACGAGACGACCACCAGCCGCCCGCCGGGTTTCAGCACCCGCTCTGCCGCCGCAAGCGCCAGATGGAGTTCGTCGAGCTCCGCGTTGACAAAGATTCTTAAACCTTGAAACGTCCGCGTCGCCGGATGAATCTCGTTCGGCTTGCTGCGCACCACCCTGCCGACGATATCGGCCAGCGCCTGCGTGGTGGTGATCGGCGCTTCCTTCCGCGCCACCGCGATGGCGCGCGCGACGCTACGGGAATGGCGCTCCTCGCCGAAGATGTAGATGATGTTGGCGAGATCGGTCTCGGAGGCTTTCGCCACCACATCGGCCGCCGTCGGCCCGTCGTGGCCCATCCGCATGTCGAGCGGGCCGCCGAGCCGGAACGAGAAGCCGCGCTCGGCCTGATCGAGCTGCATCGAGGACACGCCGACGTCCATCACGACGCCGTCCACTGCGGCCGCGCCTTGCGCGGCGCAGATGTCCGCCAGATGGGAGAATCGGTCCTCGACCAGGGTCAGCCGGCCGCCGGAATGCTCGACCAGATTGAACCCGCCGGTAATCGCCGACCGGTCGCGGTCGATGCCGATGACCTGTGTTCCCGGGATATCGAGAATCGCGCGGCTGTAGCCGCCGGCACCGAAGGTGGCGTCGACATAGACCCCGCCGTCCCTGGGATTGAGCATCTCGACCGCCTCGCGGCCGAGCACCGAGATATGGCGCGGCGCAGCCGGGCTCATGCGCCGTCCTCTGGCGTTTTCCAGTCCATGGTACGAAAACTGGACGCGAACAGGCCCATTGCGCCTCAAATCTCTGCGCTTCGCCGGGCTTTTTCGGCCCAAAAGCCGCGAACAGAAGGGATTGCCGCTTCTCGCCCGGCCCCGCGACCCCTCATTTCCAGACGGAATTTGCTGGGTTGCCATAGCATTTTCGAGCGTGAAAGAGGGCCTCGGCCGTCCCCAACCCGGTTCGGCTCTTCACCACTTAGTAACGGCACTTAGCGTTAAGAAAACGTTGATGGCCGGCCGCGGGTTTTCCGCGCTTTCGAGACATCGAAAAATAGTGATGCGCCCCGCACACACTTTGTCCAAATACGAGACGGAACTCGGCCGCCGCATTGCACGGCCGCGGGGCAAATGAATAGTAAACGATATTGCTGCCTGAACACGATGTTGCCGCTCTGCTGCCCCGTTTGGGTTTAAAAAATGGCTTCTGGGTCGTTCACATCTGCTGGTATTGATTCGAGGCGTCAACGCGCCCTTCCTGTTCCCAGGGCCAACGCCGACATGAAAACTTTTACCCCGGATTCCTCGATCGCATCCGACGTGATCCCGTCGCCGAACTATGGCGACCGCAACAACGGCCGCGTCGCCGACATGATCCTGCTGCACTATACCGGTATGCCGGATGTGGAAGGCGCGATCGCCCAGCTCTGCACCCCCGGCACCGACGTGTCAGCCCATTACATCGTGCTGGAGGACGGCCGCATCGTGCAGTGCGTGCCGGAAGCCAAGCGCGCCTGGCACGCCGGCGTATCGTGCTGGGCCGGCGAGGAAGACATCAATTCCTGCTCGATCGGCGTCGAGATCATTAATCGCGGCCACGATTGGGGCTATCCGGATTTCCCGTCGCGCCAGATCGCCGCCGTGATCGCGCTGTGCCGCGGCATCATGCTTCGCCGCAAGATACCTGCGCATCGCGTGCTCGCGCATTCCGACGTCGCGCCGGCGCGCAAGAAGGATCCCGGCGAAAAATTCCCGTGGCACTTGCTGGCGAATTCCGGGGTCGGCCATTGGGTGCAGCCGGCGCCGATCGTGCGCGGCGAAACGCTCAAGCTCGGCAGCATCAGCGATGATGTCGCCAATATGCAGGCGGCGCTGGCCAAATACGGCTATAACATCCCGACCCATGGCAAGTTCGACGGCCCGACCATGGAAGTGGTCACCGCGTTCCAGCGCCACTTCCGCCCCGCGCGCGTCGACGGCATCGCCGATCACTCGACCATGAGCACGCTGCACGCACTATTGACCAGCCTGCCGGCGGAGGCGACGGTGGTCGGGGCGAAGTGATTCACCGGTATTCCCACCGTCATTGCGAGGAGCGAAGCGACGAAGCAATCCATCTCTCCGGACGTGCGGAAAGATGGATTGCTTCGCTGCACTCGCAATGACGGTTAGGGTCCGCCCGCGCTTCGGTCCAATTCCGCGATCCTTCGCGCATAGAACCGACGCAACGGCTCCAGTTGCGTGGCCGCGGTTGCCTTCAGATACGCCTCGCGCGCGGCTTCGTGGCGGCCGAGCCTGCGCAGCAGATCAGCGCGGACGGCCGGCAGCAGCTCATAACTTGTCAGCCCACCGCGCGCCTCCAGCGCATCGATCAGGTCGAGCGCCCGCGCCGGCCCGTCGACCATCGAGACAACAGCGGCGTGGTTGAGTTCGATCACCGGCGACGGGCTGATCCGCAGCAGCACTTCATAGAGGCCGGCGATCTGCCGCCAGTCGGTATCCCTGTAACTGGGCGCACGCGCATGCAGCGCGGCGATCGCCGCCTGCACCGCATAGGATTGCGGCCGGCCCGGCATTCGCAGGGCCTCTTCCACCAGAAGCAGGCCCTCCGCTATCTGCCCGCGATCCCACAGCGCTCGGTCCTGCTCTTCCAGCAGCACGATGTCGCCGCCTGCGGTTTTGCGGCCGGCGCGGCGTGAATCGTGCAGCAGCATCAGGGCGAGCAACCCCTTGATCTCGCCGCGTTCCGGCATCAGCGCGTCGAGCAGCCGCGCCAGCCGGATCGCTTCGCGCGCCAGATCCGGCCGCATCAGGTCTTCGCCCGACGTCGCAACATAGCCTTCGGTGAACACGAGATAGATCACGGCGAGCACGCCGTGCAGCCGCGGCTCCAGCGCGTAGCGCTCCGGCACCTCATAGGGAATGCCGGCGAGACGGATTTTTTGCTTGGCCCGCAACAGGCGCTGCGCCATTGCATCTTCGCTGGCGAGAAACGCGCGCGCCACCTGCGCTGTCGTCAGCCCGCACACCGTGCGCAGCGTGAGCGCGACCTGCACCTCGGCGGCAAAGGAGGGGTGACAGCACGTGAACATCAGCCGCAGCATGTCGTCATCGAGCGCGCTGTCGGCGTCCTCACATGGCTCGGACGCGTTGAGCAGTATTTCATGCGTCAGCTCTTGCTGCTTGCCGCGAAATGCAATGTTGCGGCGAACGCGATCGATCGCCTTGTTGCGGCCGACATTGACCAGCCAGGCGCGCGGATTGGAAGGCAGTTCGGCATCAGGCCAGCGCTCCAGCGCCACCGCGAATGCCTCTTGCAGCGCGTCTTCCGCGAGATCGAAGTCGCCGACGAGACGGATGAGGGTCGCCAACGCCCTGCCCGCCTCGTCGCGAAATATCTTTTCGATGTCGCGAGGTGTCATGCGATTGCATTCCCCAGCGGCCGTCATTCCGGGGCGATGCGAAGCATCGAACCCGGAATCTCGAGATTCCGGGTTCGCTTCGCGCCCCGGAATGACGGCGTTACTGTCAATCATAAACCATGACCGGCCTGACCTCGACCGAACCGTTCCTGGCACCGGGAATCCGCGCGGCGATCGAGAGCGCCGCGTCGAGATCCTTGGCTTCGACCAGATAATAACCGGCGAGTTGCTCGCGCGTCTCAGCGAACGGACCGTCCGTCGTCAGTGTCTTGCCGTCGCGAACGCGCACCGTGGTCGCCGTCGTCGTCGGCTGCAAGCCGTCGCCGGCCTTGAAATGGCCGCTCTGGATAATCGACTGGGTGAACGCGCCGTATTCCGCCGTCAATTCCTTGCGCGCCGCGGCGTCCATTTTGCCGAACTCGGCCTCGTTCTGATAGATCATCAACAGATACTGCATTTTGAAAACTCCCTCTTGATCGGCTGGATCGCCGACACCCAGTCGAACGGGCCCCCGGCAAGACGACATCGTCGGGGAAATTATTTTTCCGACGGAGCGGCAATCCTGGAGCCGGCGCCGGCCCCGGCGAGCCGCCGCTTCAGTTCCCTGGCTTCCTCGAAGCGCTTCGTCACGTCGCGCATGACGGCCACGGTGCCCGTGGTCTCCTGCGCCCCATTTCGCAGCAGCACGATGGTGAACTCGACCGAAATCCGCGCGCCCTTCTTGGTCAGGCCGGGTACCGACAACAGGTCGCCGTGGCCATAGCGGCTGGTGCCCGTCTCCATCGTGTGGCGAAACCCGCTCCAGTGCCGGGCGCGCAGGTTTTCGGGAATAATCAGGTCGAGCGACTGGCCGGCGGCCTCGTCGGCCGTGAAGCCGAAGATCCGCTCGGCGCCGGGATTCCAGAATGTGATGCGGCCTTCGCGATCGGTCGCGATGATCGCGTCGGAGGCGCTGTGCAGCAGGGCTTCACCAAGACCGGCAGGAATGTTCATTGTGCGTATCTGTTCGTCGTCATCAGTCATTGGCATCAAATGCCGCTGCTTCGCAGATGTCAAAATAAGGGCGGACGGAACCCGACTAACCATCGCGGTCCCTTGACGGCGCGCGCTGGAGCCCCCATGCGTAGAGCGTCAGTCGGCCGGACGGCCGCTCCCGCTACGGTCGAAAGGCTGCGGGGGAGGAAAGTCCGGGCTCCATCGACATACGGTGCCGGATAACGTCCGGCGGGGGCAACCCCAGGGAAAGTGCCACAGAGAACGAACCGCTGCCCTCACCCGAAAGGGAGGGGGCGAGTAAGGGTGAAAAGGTGCGGTAAGAGCGCACCGCGTTTCCGGCAACGGAAACGGCATGGCAAACCCCACCGGGAGCAAAACCGAATAGGGACGGCAATGCGGGCAGTTCGCGAAAGCGATAACGCCGCAGGGCGATGTCAGGCCCGCCGTCCGGGTAGGTTGCTCGAGGCCATCTGCAAACATGGTCCCAGAGGAATGGCCGTCACGTACCATTCGCAAGAGTGGTGCCCTACAGAACCCGGCTTACAGGCCGGCTGATCTTTATGAATGAGGGGCTCGGCGCAAACGCGCCGGGCCCCTCGCCATTTTGACAGAGCCGTAGCCCGGATGGAGCGGAGCGCAATCCGGGGCCAAGTTTGGCCCTTGGCGTTGTGGTCGAATATGCAACCCCCTGGTGAGAATGCATGTACAGATCCCGGGTTGCGCTGCGCTCCACCCGGGCTACGGGGCGAAGGACTACCCTGCGATCTTTTGCAGCAGAGCCATCAACGCTTCCGGTGCGGTGACATTCGGCGAGTGGCTGGCGTCAATCTCGTAGTAGCTCCAGGCGGGATCGCCCTTTGTCATTTTTGCGAACGGTCCGAACGTATCGGCCGGCGTGATCCGGGTGGCGTAGATGTAGCTGCGCGGCAGCGTCAGCGCGCCGCCCTGCAGCTTGAGCCTGGTCTCGAAACACTTGATCGGCATGTCGACGCGGCGCGCGCTGAGCCATTCGACATCGGCGGGCGATGTATCCGGCGGCGTCGGATTCGGCGGCACGCGCCAACCATCACCGTTCTTCGAAAGCTCCTGCATCCGCGCCCGCGCGACCTCGTTCAGATCGAGCAGCGACTGGCCGTCCTGCGGCACGAAGGCGTCGATATAGATCAGTTGCCTGACCTTGTCGCGGACGCGGTCGGCAACGCCGGTCGCGACCATGCCGCCATAGCTGTGGCCGATCAGCACGAATTCGCGCAAGTCCTCGTACTTGATGACATTCAGCACGTCTTCGATATGCGAATTGAGATCGATCCCAGGATGCGCCAGATGCGCGCGCTCGCCAAGGCCAGTGTAACTCGGCGTAATCAGGCGATGCCCGGCGGCCTGCATCAGCGGATGCATCTTCTTCCAGGCCCAGCCGGCGGACCATGCGCCGTGACAGACGAGAAAGGTTTTCGAAGTTGCGCTCATCGGCCCGTTTCCCACCAGGTTATTGTTGAAGGCTTGGATTGCGATAGTACCCGTCCGTCGCGTCGTGTAAACGTCGGCGCAAATTTCAACATCGTCATTCCGGGACGATGCGAAGCATCTAACTGGGATGTGCGATTGCACATCCGAGAATCTCGAGATTCCGGGTCTGGTCCTTCGGACCATCCGGGAATGACGGGGGAAAGAAAAGAGTGGATCTAGCCACCTACGCCATTCTGCTTGCCGGCGCGCTCGCCGGTGGCTTCGTGTCCGGGCTTGCCGGGTTCGGCACGGCACTGATGGCGCTGGGGATCTGGCTTTACATCTTGCCGCCGGCAATCGCCGTGCCGCTGGTGCTGATCTGCTCGGTGAGCTCGCAGATCTCGACGCTGCCGTCGATGTGGAAAGTTCTCGACTTCGAGCTGGCCTGGCCGTTCGTGGCCGGCGGTCTTCTCGGCATGCCGATCGGGGCACTGCTGGTCGCGCGCGCCGACCCGCAAACCTTCAAGCTCAGCGTCGGCGCGATGCTGCTGGTATTTCCCACCGCATTGTATTTCATCCGCAAGCCGATGGCCTTCCGCTTCGGCGGCCGGCCGGCGGACGCAGCCATCGGATTTGCCGGCGGCATCCTCGGCGGCCTTGCCGGCCTGTCGGGCCCGATTCCGACGCTGTGGGCCAGCATCCGCGGCTGGACCAAGGACCAGCGCCGCGGCGTCTTCCAGATTTTCAACGGCAGCGTGCTCGGTGCCGCGCTCATCCTGCAGATCGCCAGCGGTTTCGTTAAATTGGAGGTGTTCTGGCTGGCGATGCTGGCATTGCCCGGCACGCTGATCGGCGCGCGTCTTGGCATGCGCACCTATCAAGCCCTGAATGACCGAAACTTCTACGACGTCGTGCTGGCTCTCTTGTTTCTGTCCGGGGTTGGATTGGTGTGGAGCAGCATTGCTCCGAGATAGGCGCGCATAGCCGCCATGTGCTCCGAGTAGATTGCTGTACGCTGACCTGCAAAGCGGCTAACCAATCGCGTCATGAGCTCCCCTGCTTCGCGCGAGCGCCTCGGCCTGTTGCTGGGCTTTATCGGTATGGCGATCTTCGGCGGCACGCTGCCGGCGACGCGGATCGCGGTCGCGGAAATTGATCCGATTGCACTGACCTCGCTGCGCACCGCGATCGCCGGGCTGTGCTCGCTGGCGCTCCTCGTCGTGCTGCGCCGCCCGCTGCCGCCCCGCGCGCTAAGACTGCAATTATTCATTGCGATGCTTTGCGTCGCGATCCTGTTTCCGCTGTTGATGTCGATGGGCATGCAGAGGGTCGATGCCTCGCATGGCGGCGTGGTGCTGGGCGTGTTGCCGATCGCCACCGCGCTCGTCGCCGTCACCATCACCCATGAGCGGCCGAGGCCGCTGTTCTGGATCGCCTCCGTCGCCGGCGCCGCGCTGGTGATCACGTTCGCATTGCGGCAAGGCGGCGGCGCGCTAGTTGCCGGCGATTTATTCCTGTTCGCATCAGTAGCCGTCGCTGCAATCGGCTACGCATTCTCTGGCCGGCTAACCTCGCGAATGCCCGGCTGGGAGGTGATAAGCTGGATTCTGGTCATCGCGCTGCCGCTGTCGATCCCGGCAGCCATGCTGACCGTGCCCGCCGATATCGCCAACATCGCCTTGAAGCCGTGGCTCGGGCTGCTCTACGTCGCGCTGTTCTCGCAATGGATCGGCTTCTTTGCGTGGAACGCAGGGCTCGCGATGGGCGGCATCGCGCGGGTCTCGCAGATCCAGTTGCTGCAGCCGTTCGTCACGTTTGCGCTGGCGGCGTTTTTCAACGACGAGACCATCACGTTGCAGATCCTGCTGTTCGCCGCCGCTGTCGTGGTGACGGTCGCGATCTCGGCGCGCACGCGGGCCACGGCCGCGCCGTCGGCGCCGCAGCGAGATCGCGAGCCGCCTCAGTTGGCCGCGTCCTGATCAATCAGAACCAGACTCTCCGCGATCAGCTCGTCCTTGATCTTTTCCGACTGGATGGCGCGGAGCAGGACCCTCGCGGTTTTCAGATGGTTCGCCTTTACGCAGAGCTGGATGATCTGGCTGACCGAGACGTCGCGCATGGCGTCGTCGGCCATTTGCTTGGCAAGCTCGAGCGCGCATTTGATCGCCGCCTGGTATCGCTCTCCTTCGGTAGCTTTCTCTGCTTCCGCCTTGCGGCCGTGAAGGCCTGCCATTCGCTCGGCAATGGCCACGACCGAGACGCAGATCTCGCGAATTCTCTGCGCCGCTTCGATGTCCCCCTCGGGGTGAATATCGGCTTCCCAGACTTCCGGCGGCCGATCCTTTCGAAACCAGCGCATCGTGCGAGCCCCCTCGATGCCACAAAATATATTCCGACATCGATCGGGTCCGCAACAATACGCTTTATCTCACTCCGCCGCCGAGATGCGGCCGAACTCGGTCGCCTGCAGCTCGAACAGGCCGCGATAGACGCCGCCCGGACGCGCCGTCAGTGCGGCATGGGCGCCCTGCTCGACGATGTCGCCGCGGTCGAACACCAGGATGCGGTCGAGACTGCGCACCGTCGATAACCGATGTGCGATCACGATCGAGGTGCGTCCTCTCATCAGCCGCTCCATCGCCTGCTGGATCAGCGCTTCCGATTCCGAATCGAGGCTCGAGGTTGCCTCGTCCAGGATCAGCACCGGCGCGTCCGCCAGGAACGCACGTGCTAGCGCGACGCGCTGCCGTTCGCCGCCCGACAGCTTGACGCCGCGTTCGCCGACCAGCGTGCCGTAGCCCTTCGGCAGCCGCAGGATGAAATCATGCGCGTTGGCAAGCCGCGCCGCCTGCTCGATCGCCGCAATGCTGGCGCCCGGCCGGCCATAGGCGATGTTCTCCGCCAGCGTGCGGTGAAACAGGATTGGCTCCTGCTGCACGATCGCGATCTGGCTGCGCAGCGATTGCTGCGTTGCTTTCGCGATATTCTGGCCGTCGATCAGGATCTTCCCGCCGCTGACATCATAGAGCCGCTGCACCAGCTTGACGAAAGTGGTCTTGCCCGAGCCGGAACGGCCGACCAGGCCGACCCGCTCGCCGGCGCGGATCTCCACCGACAGGCCGTCATACAGCGGCGCGCGATGGCCGCCGTAATGGAACGTCACGTCGTCGAAGACGATGCGGCCGCCCTGGATGTCGATCGGCTTGGCATCCGGCGCATCGGCAATGCCGATCGGCTCGTCATGGATCGCGACCAGCTCCTCCATGTCGTTCACCGAACGCTGCAGATTGTTGATGTGCATGCCGACGTCACGCAGGTAGGCGTGGATGATGTAGTAGCTGGTCAACACATAGGTGACGTCGCCCGGCGTGGCGCGGCCGGCGATCCACAGCAGGATCGCGCCGCCGATGACCGAGCCGCGGAAGCACAACAACACCGCGAGCTGTGCCGTCGAGGTGTAGTTGTAACGGTACCACGTCCGCCGCACGCGCGTGCGCCACCGGCCGACGACGCCAGCCAGCCGCGCATCCTCGCGCGCTTCCGCGCCGAAGGACTTTACCACCGCGTTGCAGGTCAGGGCATCCGCCAGCGTGCCGCCGACCTTGGTGTCCCATGCGTTGGAGACGCGCGCTGCCGGCGCGATGTAGTTCACCGAGAACGCCATCGTCATCGAGACATAGATCACAGTGCCAACCGCAATCACCGCGCCGAGCACAGGCCAGTGCAGCCCGAGCAGGATCATCGAGCCCACCAGGACCAGGAGCGACGGCAGCAGCGCCATTAAAATGGTGTCGTTGAGCAGGTCGAGCGCCCACATGCCGCGCGTGATCTTGCGCACGGTCGAGCCGGCAAACGAGTTGGCGTGCCAGTCGGTCGAGAAGCGCTGCACGCGCGCGAAAGCGTCGCGCGACACGTCGGACATCGTCTTCAGCGTGAATGGCACGATGGCCTGCAGGCCGGTCAACCGCAGGATCATCGACATAAGGCCAAGCGCGACGATCCCGCCGAAGGCTGCGAACGCAGCCTGTCGCGCCGCCGGGTCGGAGGTGCCCAGCGTCAGCGCATCGACCAGCCGGCCGGAGAAGATCGGCATGAACAGGTCGGCCGCGGTTGCCCCGAGCAGGCCGCCGGCGACGACGGCGGCGCGGCCGGGCTGTTGCAGCCAGTGGCGGAACACGAACGGGATCACGACGCGTATCGCCGCGGGACGCTTGTCTGTTTGAAAGGTCATGGCGTCATTCGGCTGCGCTTAAGGCACAGTCCGGCCCCATCTGAATTGACGTGCGGTGCGGCCTCGGGCCGAACGCAAGCGTCGTTGAAGAACTGTCGTTAAGACGTTGGGAAGCTTGGAAAGATCGGGCGTCAGGCCCGATCAGGACCGGCGGAGATCGCGCTCAGCAACGCGACCGAAAAACCAGCACCAGCATCGGACGCGAGGACGCGATCTGCGAATACATCGAAGTCATGCAAATCTCCCCGGTTCGAGCGACAATGCGTAGCTTATAAATGCATCGCGGGTGATTTGCAACATGACAACCGCGTGAACGCTCAATGCGCGTCGCCGCCCAGCACCGCCGCGGAAGGCCTTTTCAGAACCATCACCAGCAGGCTCAGGGCGAAATAGAACACGGTCAGCATGAAGAAGGCGTCGCCATAGCCCATCACCACGGCCTGGCGGTGCACGATCTGCGACAATTGCTTCATCGCCATCAGCGCGGAATCGCCCATGCCCTGCAGGCGCTGGGTGAACATGTTGAGCGTCCCGATCGCGGTTGCGTTGCCCCAGGTGATGCGGTCGTGCAGGCGGGAGATGTGAAGGTCGGTGCGCTCGTTCAGCACCTGGTTGATGACGGCCAACCCCACCGCGCCGCCGAGATTGCGCGTCAGGTTGAACAGCCCGGAAGCATTCTTGACCCGCTCCGGCGCCAGCGTGCCGAGTGCGATCGTATTGGTCGGCACCATCGCCAGCATCATGCCGGCGCCGCGCAAAATCTGCGGCAGCAGCAATTCGTAGAAATCATATTCCTTTGTGATCCAGGTCATCTGGTAGGAGCCGAGCGCGAACAGCACCAGACCGATCGCGATCAGGTAGCGCACGTCGTATTTCGCCATCAGCCGCCCAACGATCGGGGCGGTGAGGAACATGGCGATACCCGAGACGAACATGGTCTCACCGATCATCAGCGGGCTGTAGCCGCGCACTTCGGCCAGGTAACGCGGATACATGTAGGTGAGGCCGTAAAGTCCGATGCCGACGCAGAACGAGATCACGCAGCAGAGGGCAAAATTGCGGTCTGTGAAAGTCCTGAGGTCAACGATCGGCTCCTTGACACTGAGCACGCGCCAGAAGAAGGCGATCGCCGATACCGCGCAAATTGCCGCGCAGACCGCGACCGACGTGTCTTCGAGCCATTGCGACTGCGGGCCCTCTTCCAGTACATATTCGAGCGTTCCGAGGAAACCCGCCATGAACAGCAGGCCCCACCAGTCGAAATGCTCGAGCAGCGCGAAATTCGGCTTGTCGAAATCGCACAGTGCCCACACGCCGATGGTGATGCCGATGCCGGGAACGATGTTGATGAAGAACAGCCAGTGCCACGACATCGTGTCTGTAATGAACCCGCCGACCGTTGGCCCGATCGTCGGCGCCAGTGTCGCGACCAGACCGATGATCGGAGCGACGATATGGATTTTCGAACGCGGGAACACCGTATAGGCGGATGCGAACACGGTTGGGATCATGCCCGCGCCCAAAAATCCCTGGATCGCGCGCCACAGGATCATCTGCTCGATGGTCGAGGCAAAACCGCAGAAGAAGCTTGCGACTGTGAAGCCGGAGGCGGAAATCGCAAACAGCAAACGTGTGCCGAACGCGCGCGACAGGAAGCCGGACAGCGGAATCGCGATCACCTCGGCGATCAGGTACGAGGTTTGCACCCACGACACTTCGCTGGAACTGGCCGAAAGGCCCGCCTGAATCTGCTGCAGCGACGCCGAGACGACCTGGATGTCCAGGATCGACATGAACATCCCGAACACCATGATCAGAAAAGCAAACAGCCGCCGCGGCGGAATGCGCTCATCGGCCGCGGCGTTCATCAGCGAAGGCGATGCGGTGGTGGCGTCAGCCATGGTCAACTCGGAACAGGCGCCGGACGTTTAGCCCGGAGCTTCAGGAAAACTTAGCGCGGCTGAACCATCCCCGGTGCATCGAGGTCGGCCTCGCTGTCCGCGTCAGCCGCGCCCTCGCGGGTATCAACGGTCACATAGACGGACATGCCGGCGCGCAGCAGGTTCTGCTTCGCCACTTCTTTCGGCACGCGAATGCGAACCGGCAGCCGCTGCACGATCTTGGTGAAATTGCCGGTGGCGTTGTCCGGCGGCAGCAGCGTGAACACCGAGCCTGCCGCGGGCGAAATGCTGTCGACGACGCCGGCGAACTTGCGATGGCCGTAGGCGTCGACCGAGATCTTCACGGGCTGGCCCGAACGGATTCGCTTGAGCTGGGTTTCCTTGTAGTTGGCGTCGATGAAGACGTCATTGAGCGGCACCACATTGGCGAGTCGCTGGCCGGCCTGGATGAAGTCGCCGGCATTGACCAGGCGGTTGGAGAAGGTGCCGTCGACGGGCGCGCGCACCGAGGTGAAGGCAAGGTCGCGCTCTGCCTTGGCAAGCTGGGTCTGCAATTCCGCAAGCTGCGCGCGGGCCTCGGCCTGCTGCGCTTTGGTCACCTCGACATTGTCGCGCGCGGCGTCATAGGCGGCCTGCGCCGACTTCACCGCGGCAAGGCTCTGATCCCGACCGGCTTCGGAAACCTCGAAGGCGGCGCGCGAGGCAAAGCCCTTGGTGCTCAGCGTCTGCTGGCGATCGAAATCGAGGCCGGCGCGCTTCATCGCCGCTTCCGCGGAAGCGAGTTGCGCCCTGGTCTGCTCGACGGCGCTTTCAAGCGCCGTGACCTGGCGGCCGATGCGATCGATGGTCGCCTGCTGCGTCGCGATCTTGCTGCGCGCGGCGTCCACCGCGATGCGGTAGTCGCCGTCATCTATCCTGAAAATCACGTCGCCGGCACGAACGAGCGAATTGTCGCGGGGCAGGATGGCCGCGACATGGCCTGATACCCGGGCGCCGAGCGTGGTGTTGTTGGCGCGAACATAGGCATCGTCGGTCGAAACATAGAAGCGCCCGACGAAAACGAAGTAGACCCCATAAGCGGCGGCTGCGAGTGCGAAAAGACCGAGCACGCCAATCATGACGAACTTGCGCTTGCCCGGTTTCGCCGCCACCGATGCATCGACGGGTGTCGTGGCTGGCTTTTCAGTTGCAGGAGGGCTGGGCGGCTCCGCGGGACGACGCCTGGTCTCTTCCGCCACGTGACTCCGCAACTGGTCGGCAAGCTGGGAGTTGGCCTCGGGCGCGGCTTCGTCCTGCGCCCCTTCCAGTTCGGCGCGAACGACGCGTGCGGCTTGGTCTCTCGCTGCGGCCATTATCGGCGTCCCCATTCCAAATGTCGCGATGCACGTGAGGCCACGGAAACCGGCCGCATTGGCGCGTTTGAGTCAAAATATCATTGACCGAACGGTTCGGTCAAGCTAGATTCCTGCAAATCGACCAAACCGCGAGAAAGGCTTCCTACCATATCCCGGGTTGAATTCTTGCGCGAGAAGATAAACCAATGGTTGCACCCACAGCAAACACGATACATCCCTTAGGCGAGGAGGATAGTTCGAAGCGCCGCCAGATTTTGGATGGCGCACGAAAGGTGTTCATGGACCTGGGCTTTGATGGGGCCAGCATGAACGAGATCGCGCGGTCGTCCGGCGTTTCCAAGGGCACGCTCTACGTCTACTTTGCCGACAAGAGCCGGCTGTTCGAAGCCATTGTCGAGGACGAAGCGCTCGAAAAGGGCAAGATCGCATACAATCTCGACCCCAAACGCGATGTCGAAACCACGCTGCGCGAATTCGGCCGAACCTATATCGGTTCGATCTGCCGCCCGGGCGGCGGATCGTCGATCCGCACGGTAATGGCCATCGCCGAGCGGATGCCAGAGGTCGGACGCCAGTTCTACGAGAACGTGCTGGCAAAGGCGATCAACCGCCTCACCGAGTATCTGCAGGCGCATGTCCGGCCGAACGATCTGGCGATCGACGATTGCCAGCTTGCTGCAGCTCAATTCATGCAGATGTGCCAGGCGACGCTGTTTCTGCCGTTCGTGTTTCAGGCAGAGCCGGCGCCGCCGGCCGAGCGCATCGCGCGCGTGGTTGACAGCGCGACACGGATATTTTTGGCGACGTATCGGGCGAAGCCGAAGTAGGTCCGCTCCTCCACCTTTCCCGATCACGCACTAGAACCTGTACGTCGCGCTCCCCAGCACGGTGCGGCCGATGCCGAAGAAGCAGTCGCCGCGCGCGAGGCAGGTGGTAACATGGCGCTTGTCGGCCAGGTTGCTGGCGTTAACCTGGAAGCGCCATGGGCCGGTTTCATAGCGGATCATGGCGTCGAACAGCGTGTAATCAGGCGTGCGGATAGTGTCGGTGCCGTCCCAGGACTCGCCGATATAACGCACGCCGCCACCGACGGTGACGCCGTTTAGCCCGAGCGCAGTGAGACGGTACTTCGCCCACAGCGAAGCCTGATGTTCGGGCACGGTTTCGACACGCTTGCCGGCATTGTCGCCGCTTTCCACGGTGGCGTTGAGGTAAGAATAGGCGCCGATCAGATCGAGGTCCGGCGTCACGCGGCTGATCACCTCGAACTCGGCGCCGCGAATCCGCACCTGTCCGGTCTGGACTGAAAACTGAGAACCGCCGGGATCGGATGCAAGGCGGTTCTTCTCAGTGGTGTCGAAGATCGCACCGTTGATCGCCGTGCCGGGCATTGGATTGTATTTGAATCCCAGCTCCACTATTTCGCCCTGCTGCGCCTTGCAGGTACCGCCGACACAGACGCCGGAGCCGAAGATCGGCGTGAACGATTGCGCATAGGCGACGTAAGGCGTCAGCCCGAACGGCAGTTCGTACATCAATCCGGCGCGGCCGGTGGTCGCTTTGGTTTCTTCAGTCGGCGATCCCTGTACATTGTTGGTGACGTAGTCCTGACGGATACCGAGAACCGCGAGCCACGGACCGAGCCGCATCTGGTCCTGTGCATAGAGCCCGAGCTGGTTTTGCCGCACGTCCGGTTCAGGCGCCAGCGTCGGCGGAACGACTGGATTATAGACCGGCGCATAAACGTCAAATGGCGTCGGATCAAGGTAGATCCCTGACGACGCGCGCTCACCGAGGCCGCGATAATCGACGCCGAACAGCGCCTTGTGCGTGATCGCGCCGGTTGCGAATTTCAGCTCAGCATTGGCGTCGGAGGTGAAGCTGTCCTTGATCGTCTGCCGGCCCGAGACCCAGCGCGCCACAGTGCGGTGCGCGGGATCGAGAAACGGATCGGCTGGGTTCGAGTAATTGTCCGGATAGACCGTCCGGTAGATGCCCTCGACATGGGTGTAACGCATGTTCTGCCGGATCTTCAAGCCTTCGCCAAAACTGTGCTCGAACAGGCTGGAGACCGCGCCGGTTTCGGTCTGGTAGCGATCGAAGTTCGGATCGCTGGCGAAACGCCGCACCGGAATCAGGCCATTGGGCCCAGGATATAGCGTGCCCTCATGCGGCAGGAACGCCGTGGACGAACCGGTCTTGTCCTTCTGATAGGTGCCGAGCACGGTCCAGTTGGTGTTGTTGGTCGGCCGCCAGGTTAGCGACGGCGCCAGTGCGATGCGATCGTCCTTGACGAAATCGGTTTGCGAATTGCTGTCGCGAAACACGCCGATGAATCGATACAGCCACTCGCCGTCCTTGGTCAGCTTGCCGGTCGAGTCGATCTGCACCTGGTTGCGGTTGAAGCTACCGTATTGCACGCCGATCTCGTTGAATGCCTCCGCCTGCGGACGCTTCGAGATCAGGTTCAACAGGCCTGCCGTCGAAGTGTCGCCATAGAGCACCGAAGACGGACCGCGCAGCACCTCGATGCGCTCAAGCGTAAAAGGATCCGGCCGCCATTCGTTAAACTGGAAGGTATTCACCACGCGGGTGCCGTCGAGAAAGATGTTCGGATCCTGGCCACGAACGCGCGGATAGTCGCCGCGCGAATCGGGGCCATAGGCGTCGGCGAACACGCCGGGCACGTAGCGCAGCGATTCCTGCACGGTGACGGCGCCCTGGTCGGTGACGCGGTCGGCGGTGACGATCGTGATCGATTGCGGTGTTTCGCGCAGCGGCGTATCGGTCTTGGTGCCGGTGCCGCTCTGGCCCGCGAGATAACCGCGCACCGGCCCGGTCGCGGTTTCAGCGCGCGCGCCTGCGGCCGCGGCAGCATCAGGCGCGGTCTGTCCGCGCTGGGTCGTGCGACGGCTCGCGGCCGACGCAGCCTGTCGCCTCGGCGCGGGACGCGGCCGCGCAGCCGGCGCGCGTGAGGGCTGGTCGACGACGACGGCCGGCAATTCCCGCGCGGACGATTGTGCTTCCGCCGGCGTCACATCGATCATCGCGGCGAGCATCGGCAGCGCGGCGCCGAGCCATGCCGCGGTCTTCAAGCATGCAGTCATTTCCAGTCCTCATCGCTTCGCGCGGGACCAGTAACAAGCGTGACCACTATGATGAAGTGCGCGAACGATGAACCGGCGCGTCAATCGCCGGTTTAGAATTAGTATTTCTCCAAGCCGCCTGGATCGTACCGATCGAACGGAATTTAGAATTAGTATTGGTCGAAGCGAACAACACGACAGTTGCGATGAATTGGCGATACACGACTTTTGCGCGAGTACGCTGATGCGCCGTTATTGTCGCCATCGCATGAAACAACAAGCGAGCCATCGCCCATCATGCCGTGGTGCGGCAGCAGTTCGCAGGGAACCCCCAAGGGGTCAGGAACAAAATGATGCTGTCCCGCGTCAGGAATCCCATCAACCCAAGGAGGTTCAAATGGGACTTTTCACAAAAGACATCAAAACCATGGAGGACATGTTCTTGCATGGCCTGGAGGATATCTATTACGCCGAACGCCAGATCACCAAGGCCTTGCCGAAGATGATCGAGAAAGCCACCAACCGTGACCTGTCGGCCGGCCTCAAATCGCATCTTGAAGAAACCAACACCCAGATCGAACGGCTTGAAAAGGTGTTCCAAAAGCTCGGCAAGCAACCGAAGGCGGCTGATTGTCCGGCGATCGACGGGCTGATCAAGGAAGCCGATACGATCACGGCAGAAATCGACGACAATGCCGTGCTCGACGCCGCCATCGTGGCGGGCGCACAAGCGGTCGAGCACTACGAGATCGCGCGGTACGGCACACTGATCGCATGGGCCGAAGAGCTCGGCCATGACGACGTCGTTCGCTTCCTTACGACCAACCTTAACGAAGAGAAGGCAGCCAACACCAAGCTCAACACGGTCGCGCTTCGCAAGGGCGTCAACAAAAAGGCCGTGGCGTAGGAACCAAAGTTCCGCCGGATAGTTATCCCCGCTCGGAGGCAGGGATGATGTCCGTAAAGACCGCACTTTTTTGGATGACCGGCGTTCCACTGTCGATCATTCTCTTGCTCGCACTGTTCCTGCACCCCGGCTGACGCGTTCGTTAGCGACGCATCAGATGCCGGGGTTTTCCGCGCGTTGCGTCGGCTATCAAAACGGCGAACGAATGCCCTCACCTCACAGCAAGCCGCTTTAACGCGTCGCGGTCGATTTCGATGCCAAGCCCGGGCTCTTCGGACACCGCCACGAGGCCGTCTGTGTGTTCGATCGGCCGGGTCAGGATCGCCTGGCGGATCGGATGCTCGGTCCGGTCGAACTCCAGGATCGGCTCGAGCGGCGACAGCGAGCGCGGGGTGTGGGAAGGCACAACGGCAAGGAGCTGCAACGATGCGGCGATCGCAATTCCCGTTCCCCAGACATGCGGGTTGTACCTGACGCCGAACGCCTCAGCCATGTCGGCGATTTTCTTGCACTCGGAAAGACCGCCTGCCGCGCAGGTATCGGGCTGGATGATGTCCATCGCGCGTGAAACCAGCACATCGCGGAAGCCGAACCGCGTGAATTCGCATTCGCCGCCCGCCACTGGAATCGAAATCGCCGATTTCACCTCGCGGTATCCCGCGAGGTCCTCCGGCGGGACGGGCTCCTCGAACCATCCGATATCGTAGCACTCGATCATCCTGCCGAGACGGATCGCAGCCGTCGCATCGTAGGCGTGGTTGGCATCGACCATCAGCGCAATGCCAGGCCCGATCGCCTCCCGCACGGCGCGCGTCACCGCGGCATCTTCTTCGACGCCGAAGCCGACCTTCAGCTTCACCGCCTTGAATCCGTCCGCGACGTAGCCTGCCGCCTCATCCGGCAGATAGCGCAGCGGATCGCCCGATTTGCGCCGGTAGAGTCCCGTCGCATAGGCCTGTACCTGGCTCCGGCTCGCACCGCCGAGCAATTGGTGGACGGGAACGCCGAAACGTTTTCCTTTGATGTCCCAGAGCGCGATGTCAATGCCACTCAGGGCTTCGATGACGACGCCTTTCTGACCGTGATCGCGCAGCGCGGAATAGACTTTCTGCCACAGGAAATCCGTCCGCAGCGGGTCCTCGCCGACCAGCAGGGGCGCCACGCTCGAGACCGCGGCTGCGGTGATCCGCGCCGGACCATAGCACTCGCCCCAGCCGGTCAGGCCGTCCTCGGTCTCGACCTCGACCAACATGGCCGTACGCGTATCGTACCAGGCGCGGGAGTAGGCAAAGGGCTGCGAGAGCTTCGCCTCGAGGACGTGGGCCCGAACGCTCCTGATTTTCATGACGTGGCTCTCCGGCGCGGGATTTCGGATGCAGCCCGCTTGGACGCAACCATATGCGCTAGGGTCGAAAGCGAAAACCCCCTTGATACAACGGTCCCGTTCGCGCGCCTATGCGTAGCCGAGATCACGATAGCCGCGCGAGTTCATGTCAAATTTTTCCTATCTGCAACGACTACCCGGACCCGCAATTCGTCAGGCCGCAGTTTCAATTGAAGTTCGACGCACATCGCCCGGCCGGGCGTGCAAGATTGCCTGGAGAAAGGGCGACGTGATCGGGATCACGTTTGTGTAACCTGCGACCGGTCACCCCCGCGCCGTAGAGCGGCGGCGGGCCACCTGCTAGAACGGCGGGAGCACCATCATCGCACGCATGGGGTATTTGATGACGACCGCCTGCCCATCCCTGATCGGTCTCTATCACAAACTGAGCAATGCCTGGTCGGCGGAGACCAGCAGCCAGTGGCGGTCCGACAATCCCGCGGCGGGGCAATGCTCGGTAACGGCCCTGGTGGTCCAGGACGAACTCGGAGGCGCGATACTGACGACGAACGTCAACGGCGCCTGGCATTTCTACAATGAGATCGATGGGCGGCGTGTCGATTTCACGATGAGCCAGTTCGACAGCCCAATCGGGTATGACGACCTACCAAGCAACCGGCAGGAGGCGTTCAGCGACACCTCTGCGGCGCAATATGAATTGCTTCTCGGACTGGTTCGATCAGGCCGATCTGCCGGGAAGCGGACGCCATGAAGAACAAACCCCACTTATGATCCCGCACGCTTGATGCAAAATGACCCGTCTCGCTTTCATCCTTGCGCTGCTTTTCACCGCGCCTTGGGAACAGGCCGATACCGTTGACGTGAAAGATCGCGGACGGGTCGACCTCACCCCCTTCAATTGTCAGGACATCACCCGCAGCAGCGTCATCAGCCGGGTATGTTATGACGCCGCGGACCGGCGTATGCTCGTCCAGCGCCATGCGGTCTACTTTCAATATTGCGATCTGCCAAAAGACAAGGTCGATGCGCTGCTTAACGCGCCATCGATGGGGCGATATTTCGCGACGAACATTGCACCGCCGGGCGAGAACGCGCCTTATGGCTGCCCGACGCCCCGCAACGGCTAGCGGTCGCGAGCCGCACCGGCGGCCGCCCGCCTCGCCTTGACATTTCGTCTCTTTTTGTCAAAATCGTCAAATGAGCGCCCGTACCCGCATTCTCGATGCCGCGATGCTGGTGTTCCGCCGGCACGGCTTTCGGCGCTCGTCGATCGAACAGGCGGCGGAGGCCGCCGGGCTGACGCGGCAGGCGCTCTACCATCATTTCAAATCCAAGGAAGCCCTGTTTCGCGCCGTCATTGAACGGCTGCATGAGGAGGCGCTCGCCGCCGAAATCGCCGCCGCCGGCACTGCCGAGAAGCAAGGCGGCAGCCTCGCCGATGTTCTCGTCGCATCGGTCTCCGCCAAGCTCAGGCAGTTGGCCGCTTCGCTCGACGGCTCGCCGCATGTCGAGGAGCTGTTCTCCGAACATCTCCTGCAGGCGCGCGACCTCTACCAGAAATATGCCGCCGCCTATGCGGATCAGCTCGCCGCGACGATCACGCGCGTTTGCCGCAAGCAGGGCCTCGTTCTCAACGCCGGCATGACGCCGCGCAGCCTTGCGCGATGCGTCGAGATGGCGGTCAACGGCACCAAATCCGTCTACCCCGCAATGCAGCCGGCCGATGCGTTCCTGAAGGATCTGGAAATCATGCTGCGCACGCTGATCGCCGGTGCCGTCGGCCCGGCGAAACAGCCGCGAGCGGCCAAACCAAAGCCAGCCAAGAAACCTGACAAGAAATCCGCCCAGAAACCTGGAGATCGCAGATGAGCACCATGACGATCAATGGCAAGCTTGCTCCCCTCCCCGACGATCCCGATGCGCTGCTGGTCGACGTCGTGCGCGACGCGCTCGACCTTACCGGCACCAAGCTCGTCTGCGGGGCCGGCGTCTGCGGCGCCTGCACGGTGCTGATCGATGGCGAGCCCGCCGTGAGCTGCCTGATGCCGGTGCGCGCCGCCGCAGACAGGAATGTAACCACGGTCGAAGGCATCGGCGCGGCAAAACTTCACCCGGTGCAGAAGGCCTTCATGGCGCACGACGCCCTGCAATGCGGCTTCTGCACGCCGGGTTTCATCGTCGCGGCTGCGGCGTTTCACGATTCCTGGCGCGCGGCCAAGGGCACGGCGGCGCCGACGCGCGAGGAAATCGGCGCGGCGCTGTCAGGCCATCTCTGCCGCTGCGGCGCTTACGACGGCATCTTCCGCGCCGTGGCGGACGCCTGCGCCGGCCGCTTCGACGGCAACGATGTTTTGCCACCGCGCATGGAGGCACGCGATAAGGTGACGGGATCGGCGAAGTATACCGTCGATATCAATCATGATGGCCAGCTCGAAGGCGTGATCCTGCGCTCGCCGTTCGCGCATGCGCGCATCGGAGAGCTCGATCTCGCCGCCGCGCGCGCGATGCCCGGTGTCAGCGCGGTGATCCCGCTGCTCGGCGAGGATCACATTGTCCGTTATGTCGGCGAACCCATCGCCGCCGTCGCGGCGAAGGACCGCAAGACCGCGCTGCTCGCCATCGCGGCCATCAAGGTCAATAGCGAACGCCTGCCATCGGTGATCGGGCTCGAGGAGGCACGCAAGGCCGACGCGCCCGTCGTGTTCGAAAAATCCGCACGCAAGAAGGCCGGCAACGTCTCCGAAGGAGGCGGCTCCCCGGCTTCTTGGAAAGGCAACATCCGCGGCCCCTCGGCGGCATTTTCCAAGAAGCCGAAGAAGGTGCGGAGCTGGATCGACGGCGCGCGCGCGGCGAACAATCCGCTGCTGGTGGAGGGCACCTTCCGCACCGGTACGCAACAGCATGCCTGTCTCGAGCCGCATGCGGCGGTGGCGCGTTTCGACGGCGACCGGCTCACCGTGCATGTCTCGACGCAAGCCGTGTTTCATCTGATGGAGTTGATCGCCAAGAGCTACAAGCTCGACCGCGACAAGGTGCGCGTGATCGCCGATCATGTCGGCGGCGGTTTTGGTTCGAAGGCGGCGCTTGGCGTAGAAACGACCACTGCGATCGAACTGGCGCGCGAAGCCAGGGCACCGGTGCGCGTCGCCTACGACAGGCACGAGGAGCTATCGGTCACCGGCTATCGGCCGGCGACGGAAATGAAGATCGCGCTGCTGCCGTCAGGGCAAGGCGAACTGAAAGCGCTGTCGCTGACCGCCCACGCCGACACGGGAGCCGCGACCAATTCGACCATCGCCGCGCTGGCGCGCCTGATCTATCCGGCGGAGGCAAAAGAGCTCGCCGATTTCGACGTCATCAGCAATTTGCCGGCCGGGGCTCCGTTTCGCGGTCCCGGCGGGCCGCCGATGGCGTTTGCGCTGGAACAGGCGATCGACGAAGCGGCGCTGCGCATGAACGTGGATCCCGTCGCGCTGCGCAAACGCTGGGATCCCGATCCCAACCGCCAGCGGCTTTACGATTGGGCCTCAAGCCTTGACGTCTGGCGCAACCGGAAGCCGGTCGCCGCACAAAACGGCCGCTATCGCCGCGGCGTCGGCGTCGCCACCGGCTACTGGCTTTATCTGTGGCAGCCCGGCTCCAAGGTCGAGGTGGCTGTGAAGGGCGGACGACTGATCGCGAGCACGGCGACGCAGGATATTGGCACCGGCACCCGCACCGTGATCGCCAATACGCTCGCACGCGAATTCGGGCTGGAGCCACATGAGGTCGAGGTCCGGATCGGCGATTCACAACTGCCGGAAGGGCCGGGCTCGGGCGGCAGCCGCGTCACGGCGTCGGTGATCCCGCCGATGCTGCTCGCCATCACGCAGTTGAAGGCAGCGATCCAGCAAAGCGCCAAACGGCAACCGATCCCCGGCTCCAATGCGCCATGGCGCGAAATGCTCGCGGTATCGCCCGACCTCTCCGCATCAGGCGTGCGGCCGGAAGATTCCAGGCAGATGGCGCCGGGCATCCAGTCGCCGCTGAAGCAGGCCGGCTTCATGGGCTGGATCCTCGGCTGGATGATGCGGCGCTTCTCCAACCTTGCGATCGGCGCTGGTGTGCCGAGTTCGGTGCAGATAGTCGAAGTCGAGGTCGATACCTGGCTCGGCCACGTGCGCGTCGTCAACGTTCACACCGGCATTGCGGTCGGCAGGATCGTGGCGCCGGCGCTGGCGCGAAGCCAGGCGGCCGGCGCCGTCATACAGGGCATCGGCTATGCGCTCTATGAAGCACGCGAGGTCGATTGTCGCACCGGCGACGTGCTCAGCGGCGGCATGGACGACTACCGCATTCCCGGTATCGCGGACACGCCCATTATCGACGTGCATTTCGACCAGGGAGGATTCGATCACGTGCTCGGCGGCAGCGTCGGCGTCGGCGAGGTCGCAACCGTGCCGACCTCGCCCGCGGTGGCTAATGCCATTCACCACGCAACCGGCATACGGCTGACCGAACTGCCGATCCGTCCTGACCGCCTCGTCGCCGCGCTCAAAGGGAGGGCCGCCGCATGACTGCATCAGCCATGATCGCCACGCAAGCAGGCGAATTCCGCGCCGCCGGCACCGACCTCAGCGAGAGGCGGCGCAGCGGCGTCTCGAAGGGGCCGCTGATCGATATATCAGCCACGTCCGACACGATCGGGATCCATTGGGGCTCCGATGGCAGTTTGCGCGTTGGCGCCTTCACCACCATTGCCGCCATTGCCGGCGATGCACGCGTCGCCGCGGCGTATCCGGGCATGATCGCATCCGCGCACGGTTTGGCAACGCCGCAGGTCCGTCACCTCGCCACCCTCGGCGGCAATCTCGCGCAACGTTCGCGCTGCTGGTATTTTCGCAATCCGCACATCGCCTGTCTCAGGAAGGGCGGACCGGACTGTCCCGCGCGATCGGGCAATCATCTCTACCATGTCGCTTTCGACCTTGGTCCCTGCGTGGCGCCGCATCCCTCGACAATGGCGGCGGCGTTGCTCGCCTACGAAGCGAAAGTAATCACCGACCAGAGGAGTTCGCTGACGATCAGCGATCTGCTCGGCGACGGCCGCAACGGCGCTGCCGATAACGCGCTGCAGCCGGGCGAGATGATCAAGAGCGTCGAACTTCCTTCTCCGCTGCAAGGCGAGCGTGCGCACTACAAGCGCGCGATCAGCCGCACCCATGCCGAATGGCCGCTGGTCGAAGTCTGCGCCCGCGCCGTGGTGAAAGACGGAACGTTCCAGTTCGTCCGCCTCGCCGCCGGCGGCATCGCCCCGGTGCCGCTACGGCTTGCGGCCGCCGAAGCGGCGTTGCAGGGAAAGAGCGCCAGTGCAGCGAACATCGCGAGCGCCGCGGAGCAAGCCGCTGCGGGGGCAAAGCCGTTGCCGATGACGGGCTACAAGCTCGATCTGCTGAAGGGTCTGGTGCGGGATTTGTTGGAGAAGATTGCAGAGTGAGCCTGGATATCTCGTAGGATGGGTTGAGCCCCCTTGCGAAACCCATCGCCTGATGAACGGGAGTGATAGGTAGCGCTTCGCTCGACCCATCCTACGCGTTGAGCAATTCTGCTCAACGCTAATGATCCTCGAACTCGTCTTCCTCGTTGACCTTGCTGTTGCCCCTGAACCAGCGCGACACCGACTTCTTGCCGCCAAGCGATCCCGTCGAATAAGGGTCGCGTGATGCGTAGGGGTTGCGCTGCCCGGCGCGCGCGGCGACCTGCTCGCCCGATACCGCGGCAGGCTGGCAGATGGTACGGCCGGAGGCGCGGCGCATCAGGTCGACGTGGATGTGATCCTCGTGGTGGGCGTTGGAGCCCGGCGCCAGCACGGTGTTGAACTGCTGGCAGGCGGCGGCCTGCACGTCACGCAAAAAGCCCTGCTCTTCCGGCATGCCGCGCCAGCCGCCCCGGACCGTGATGCGCCTGCCGTCGGCAAGCGTGAAGGCTGCGATGTCGAGCGCGTTGCCAAACGCGTGCTCGGAAATATGCGCATGCGGATTGCCGTTCATGCCGCGGCAGGAATAGGCGGAGATCTGCTTGATCTCGACGACGCGCACGCCGAACCAGCGCATCGCCGCCGGCTGCACGGAATCGGCGAGCCAGCGGTCGAGCGCGGAGACGATCGGGCATGCCAGCGTCGCCGCCGGCTTCATCGAAACCTGCCCGAAGGCACTGACCGAATTGCCTTGCGCGGGACCAAGCCGGGGCGCGGCCGGTGACGGCGAGGAGGATGGCTGCGTATACGGCGTAGAAGAAGGCGCGGTGTAACGGTCGCGCCGCGGATGGGATGGTGGCGCCGCATAACCGCCGCCGTGCGATGTCGGCGCGCCTTCGGGCGGCAGATCGGTGTCGTCCTCCTGCGGGGCAACACCCGGCGCGGAGAGCGAGATCGGGCCGTTCGACGGCGCGGCATGGTTCGGCTGGCGCGGCGCCGGATCAGTATAGTTTCCCGAATGGCTCCCAGGATAGTTTCCAGAATAGTTCCCCTGGGGCGGAGCCGCCGCCGGCGCGCGCGTGATCGGCCAGCGGGGCTGATTGCCGATATTGCCGGGCGGCCGGAGGCTTTCGTCGGCAAAGCCGAAAGAGGTGATGTTATCGCCGAGCGCTGCCACTTTCAGCGGATATTCCGCGCCGCACACGCCAGGACCGGAGATCGGATCGATCCGGACCAATTCCGGGCTCTCCTTGACCGCGCCGGACTTCAGGCAAGCGATTTCGGCCTCGGCACGCCATGGTTCGCGCTCGGCGGACTGAAAAAATCCGCGGCCACAACCAACTAGCGAGACGAGGACGAAGGAGCCGACGAGATACAAACGAACTCCGCGCGTCATCCCGCGCACGTTCGACTAATTTATTTAAAGACTCTTCAACATGTTGATTTTACGAATTTTTTACCATGTTGGCGGGGACCGCCGCCTGTGGAGAGCAGGCGGATGGACAGCAACGCTGACTTTTTAGGCCGGGAACGCTTGGTTAGCTTTGGTGTTATTGCCGGCACGACGTGAACCCAGGGAGACACTTCCAATGGATTTCGTAAGTCCACTGGTTAGCAGGCTGAGCGTTGTCGCGGCGTATCTCGCATTTGCTTTCGTCGGGGCGATTGTGCTCGGCGTGTTCTAGACGTCCCGTCCGGATGGACCTGTTCGCCCGGTGCGTTGTCACCGGGCGTTTTCGTGAACGGTTTACGAGCCGGGCTCGGCGATCACCTGCCGCGACATTTACAAGCTGTCGGCGCGGCGCGTGATGCGGCTCCAATTGTTGCCGGTGCAGTAGAAGCGGCCGAGCGCGCAAGCCTCGACGCGAAGCGTGTTGATTCCCTTCATCGACATCGTGCCGTAATACGTCTCGCCGCTGTCCTGGCTGTAGACGCTGCCGGTCCATTGCCGTTCCGTCTTCGGCTTCATGTTGATCAGGATCGCCTCGCCCTTCTCGCTCGATGAATTGAGCACATAGCCCCACAGCGCGCCGCCGCATTTTCCGATCCGCACCGCCCGCTTGCCTTCAGTCTGCCAGTCGCCGATCGGCGAATCCGACGGCTCTTCCTCGGCCTGATGCGAGACGCGTTCAACCTGTAGCGCAGCCTGCGCAGTTTCGACCGGCGACGTGGTCGCTGGCGGCGGCGAAACGGTCTGTGGCGCAGCCTTCGCCGGTACGCCGGCGCCGTGATCGTCGTCATAGCGGTCGCGCTTGTGGCGCCAGTTGAGGCTTCTGGAGACCGACATCGAGGCACAGGACGTCGAGCGGCAATGCAGGGAGGATTCAATGCGCACCCGATGGCCGCCGATGTTGAATGAAATCGAGCCTCTGGCATGCGCCGAAGAACCAAGCAGCATCAGCACGGCGAGAAAACAAAACCGCTTCATCAAAGCCTCCCGCGGCTGATTGCGGAAAACTAGTCGCGGGGAACTTCGACCGGCTGTGATTTGAATCACCGAGCCATTTCGGCGCTGCCCGGCGCTTCGTGACCTGCATCACAGAGCGCATCCCCGCGCCCGTGTAGGGTCCGCCCGCATTCACCGCCACCGCCCATAAGCCGCTCGGGAGGCTCTCATGAACAAACTCTACATCCTCGTCGCATTGTTGATGGCCACCACCTCGGCGCATGCGGGCGGCATTACGCTCCAAATCAACGGCGAGCGCATTCGTGTTGAATCGCCGCGCAACTGCAACGCCATTTCCTGCATCAGGATCACCGCGCCCGGCTATAACGGCACGCTTGGCAATATCGACTTCAAGGGCCTCGGCTCGAAGACCAAGGACGACGAGGAGGTCGTCGCGACCGCGCCGGCCAAACCGGCGGCACCGGTCCAGGCAGCGGCACCGCCGCCTGCGGCTCCCGCGGCAACGCCTGCGCCCGCTCAAACGACCGTCGCAGCCGCAACACCTGCACAAAGCGAAATCGCACCGCCCGCGCCGCCTCCGCCCGCCCCGGTCACCGCCGTGCCTGCGCCTGCACCGCAACCGGCTGCGCCCGCAACGCCTGCTGCCGATCCGAACTCGCCGATCGGCGTCTGGGCGACGGAAGAGAACAAGGGCAACGTGCGCATCGAGCAATGCGGCGCCAACCTGTGCGGCTATTCCGTCAACACCGGCGAACGGATCCTGATCAACATGAAGCCGCAGGGCAGCAAGTGGACCGGCCGGATTCACGATCCGAACAGCGGCCGGAATTACGACTCGACGATCGCGCTGAAGGACACCGGTACGCTGCGCGTGCAGGGCTGCGCTTTCGGCGGCATGTTCTGCGGCGGCCAGACCTGGAAGCGCGTGAGCTGACTACCAATCGTTAACCCACTCTGGTCATCCCGGGATGGTCCGAAGGACCAGACCCGGAATGACGCCGCAGATCGACGAAACACTTTTCCCGCCGCCACGGAAAAATCCCGAAACCGATCCCGCGTAGTTCTCTTCGCCAACGAGGCGTCACTCCGGCGCACAATTCGCAGCGCGAAGCGCACGCAGCTCAGCGATGGCTGCAAGGCCGTCTTCCGTTACGTGCCGCCGACCGCCACACCGCTTGATCGTTTGCGGCGGCCGCGACAACAACCGGCCATGTTCATCCCGCATTCAGCCAGACGGCGCTGAAATCGCGGCCCCGCCTGCTGCCTTCCCCGTTTATGGAAATCTCCGATGCCGCGCCATCTTTGCTTCGCGCTTGTGCTGCTGGCCTGCGGCACGATGATCGGTGCGGCGGAAGCTTTCGCGGCCGCTTCCGAACTGACGCAACTGGCGCAGGCGCAGACCGAACCCTCGCAGCCCGCCGCGCCGGCGACATCGGCGCCTGATGCGGCAGCGCCGGCCGCGGATGCGCAGGCACCGGAGGAGCCGATCGGCAACGTCGCAACGGTCACCGGCAATGCCAGCGTGATCCGCAACGACACGACTACGCCGCTCAAGATCAAGGACGACATCTATCTCAATGATATCGTACAGACCGGCGCCAATGCGGCGCTCGGCATCACCTTCATCGACAACACCACCTTCAACCTCAAGGCCAATACCAAGATCACCATCGACAATTATGTCTATGAGGACGGCGGCAAGAACAACGCTGCGATCTTCGATGTCGCCAAGGGCACCGCGGCCTTCATCGCCGCGTCGGTGGCAAAAACCGGCGACATGAAGATCACGACGCCGACCGCCACCCTCGGCATTCGCGGCACCACCGGCCTGGTCGAGGTGCCGGAGGGCGCCGCCGCCAATAATCCGCGAAACGTCGCGGTCAAACTCTATCCCGACGCCGACGGGCGGGTCGGCCGCATTGAGGTCAACGACCGCGCCGGTGCGCGGCTCGGCTTTTTGACTCAAGGCGCCAGCGGCTTCACCATCCGTCCCGGTGTGGATGGCGCGCGATTCGCTGCCGTGCCGCTGGTGATCCCGCAAGCGGTGATGCTGCGCGACCAGGGCTTTGTGCGTCAGCTTCACTCGACGCAGTCGCTCGGCCGGCAGGTCGTGTTCCAGCAGCGCGAATTCCGCCGCGCCAATCCCGGCTTCGTCAATCCGAACCGTCCGATCCGGCAGGTTCAGCCCGGCCAGCGGCGGCCGAATGGTCTGCCCGGACAGGTTAGGCCCGGCCAACAGCCGCCCGGTCAGTTGAACCGCCCCGGACAGCCGCGGCAGAACGGTCTGCCGGAGCAGCCCGGTCAGCCGCCACTGCCGACCATGCCAAACCGCCAAGGCCAGAATCAAGGACAGCAGCAGCAACCCGGTCAGTTGAACCGTCCGGGTCAGCAGCAACCGGGCGTGCCGAATCGTCAAGGTCAGCAGCCGGGCACACCGTCGCGGCTGGGCCTGCCGCCGCGCATCGGTCAACCGCAACAACCCTATGTGCCTGCGCAGCCAGGCGCGCCGCAGGGACGGCCGCTGCCGAACCGGTTCGGCGTTCCCGGACTGCAGCGCCCGCCCGGCGTTCAGGGTGCGCCGGCCCTGCAACGGCCGGGGCTGCCCACACCGCGACGCCCTGCGCCCGCGCCACAACGAGGCAAGCCGCCGCCGAAGGAATTGCTGCGCTAGTGGAGCCTACTTGCGTGCCCCGGACGCGGTGCGCCGCGAAGTGGTGCACCGCAGAGCCGGGGCCCATTGTCTGCCGCGGGATTGTGGATCCCGATTCTGCGAAGCAGCGCTACCGGACGATGCTTCGCATCGCCGGGAGGGCGCTGCATCGCGCCCGGGACACGAGTTAGCGAAATAGTCGAAGCAGGTTTCGAATAAAGCCCACGCGCGCGGCCTTGGGCACTTCGACAGGCTCCGCAGCTTTCGGCAATGCCACGCCTTCCACACCACGCGCCGCCGCCATCGCGATCGGCCCGACATTTTCCAGAAACGCGCGCTCATGGCCGCGCGACAGCCGTTCGACGGCTTCAGCGAGCGGCAGCCAGTCCACCGCCTTCACATCGCGCATCGGTTTGCGCACCGGCATCTCGCCCGCTTCCATGCGCCAAAAATGCACCACCTTGGCGCCGCCGCTGACATCATAGGCCAACGTGCCCAGAAATTCGTGCACGGCAACGTCGTGCCCGGTTTCTTCCATCACCTCGCGTTCGGCAGCGGCGCGCGGCGTTTCACCGTCGTCGAGCTTGCCCTTCGGCAGGACCCATTCGTTACGCTTGCGCAGGCGCACCACGGCGATCAGCGGCGACTCCTCCGCCTGCCGCAATACGATTCCTCCCGCCGCCAACACAGGCGCTCTCGCCATCCATCTCTTCCCGCGTTGCTACTGCCGCCGCAGCATATAGAAACAATTGCGGGATAATCGAGATTGACTTCAAGGTTTTCGCAACAGTCGTTCGCCGGCGCGGATGCGCTCACCCTCCGCGACGTTGTCGCAGAACTCGAAATGCTCCGGCGCCAGCACGATGATGGTCGAGCCGTGCTCGAACCAGCCGAGTTCGTCGCCCTTGCGCGCCTTCGCATCGCAGGCAAACACCGTCGGCCCCCTGCTCTGCGCATTGAGCGTGCGATCGAGGAAATGCAGCCGGATGCTGGCGACCAGAATGGCGGCGACCGGCACCAGCGTCAGTGCCTCGCCCGACGGCAGGCGTGCCTGCAGCACCGCCCGCTCGTTCTTGCAGAACAGACGCTCGACCCGTTTCAGCGCGATCGGATTGACGTTCCAAACGTCCCCATGGATGAAGGTCACCTTCTCGATCCGGCAATCATACGGCGCGTGAAAGCGGTGATACATGCTGGACGTCAGCCTCAGCGTCAGGAAACGGCCGTTGCGGTGTTGCTCCACCAGCGCGGGATCGCCGAGCAAATCCAGCAGTGAATAGGGCGCACCCTTGATCTGGAACAGCTCGGTATCGGCGATCCTGCCGAACGCGCCGATGATGCCGTCGGAAGGACTGGCCACCAGGTGCGGATCAGGATCCACCGGCCGCAGCCCCGGGCGCAGCTCGCGCGTAAAGCAATCGTGCAGGCTTTTGAAATCGGTTCTCCTCGCTTCCGACAAATCGAGATCGGAAAACAATCGCCAGCATGCAATCGAGGCATCGCGCACAAAAGGATTCTCGATCTTGCTGAACCAGCCCATGAAGCGCGTCAGCGCCGCCCGCGGGATACGGTTGGTCAGGAGGAAGTTGAGGTCTTCCTGCTGGGTGAAGCGGGCGATCAGGCGCCGGACTGTCATCAATCTGTCAGCAGGATTGGCTAGCGCTTCAGGCATGGATTCGTCCCTTCCGATTCTTTCCCTGTCCGCCGCTGCGGTCGCCGGTGCCGCGGCAGTCTTCCCCAAATTGCAGGCGCGGCTAGCGCTGTCGCGCGCAAAACACCGCTCGCTGACTGGACATTCCAAAATGTCCAAAATGGTCGCGCGGCTGGTGCCGCATTACGAATTCGACATCGACGATTTCTTCGCTTCCGACGGCGCGCCCGGCGATGTCGCCATGCAGCGGCAGGACGCCTTCTTCCGGCTCGCCCGCCTCTACGAGGAGCGCTATGCCAAAGGACGGAAGATGACGGCGGAAGCGGCCGAGCACATCTCCGACCTGCAGTTCACCGAAACCTACCGGGTCCCTTTCCAGTACAGCCGGCTGGTGCGGGAAAATCTTGGCACCGGCGCCTTCATGCAGTCCTCCGCCGGCGTCACCGTCACCGATGTCGACGGCAACACCTTCTACGACCTGACCGGCTCGTACGGCGTCAACATTTTCGGCAATGATTTTTACAAGGAGTGCATCGCGGAAGCCGAGAAGCGCGCCCGCGCGCTTGGCCCCGTGCTCGGCCCCTATCACCTCGTCATCACCGACAACGTGCGACGCCTTTGTGAGATTTCCGGCCTCGACGAAGTCTCGTTCCACATGTCCGGCACGGAAGCCGTCATGCAGGCGGTGCGGCTGGCCCGCTATCACACCCGCCGCTCCCATCTGGTTCGCTTCGCCGGCGCCTATCACGGCTGGTGGGGTGACGTGCAGCCCGGCGTCGGCAACCCCGTGTCGCCGCACGAGACCTATACGCTCGCCGACACGTCGGAGCGCACGCTGCATGTGCTGCGAACGCGCAAGGACATCGCCTGCGTGCTGGTCAATCCCTTGCAGGCGCTGCATCCGAACGCCAATGCGCCCGGCGATTCCGCCCTCGTCGATAGCTCCCGCAAGGGCGCGTTCGATCGTGCGGCATACACCGAGTGGCTGAAGAAGCTGCGCGAAGTATGCACAGAGCGCGGCATCGTTCTGATCTTCGACGAAGTCTTCGTCGGTTTCCGCCTCGCCGCCGGCGGCGCGCAGGAATATTTCGGCGTGCGCGCCGACATGGTCACCTACGGCAAGAGCATTGCCGGCGGCTTGCCGGTCGGCGTGGTCTGCGGCCGCAAGGATCTGATGCGGCGCTTCCGCGACGATCGCCCCGCCGACGTGTGCTTTGCCCGCGGCACTTTCAATTCGCATCCCTACGTGATGACGGCGATGGATGAGTTTTTGAGCCGCCTCGCCAGCCCGAACTTCAATGCGGTCTATCAGGGACTCGACGAGACCTGGAACGGGCGCGCCAAGGCATTGAACGAGCGGCTGGCCGCGAACGACCTGCCCGTCCGCGTCCGCAATCTCTCCTCGATCTGGATGGTTCAATATACCGAGCCGTCCCGTTACAACTGGATGCTGCAATATTATCTGCGCGCCGAGGGGCTGGCGCTGAGCTGGGTCGGCACCGGCCGGCTGATCTTCTGCCTCAACTACACGGATGCCGATTTCGCTGGGGTGGCCGACCGCTTTGTCACGGCGGCCGACAAGATGAAGCGCGACGGCTGGTGGTGGCACGATGCTTCGCTGACCAACAAGAACATCAAGCGGCGGATCCTGAAAGAGATGCTCGCCAAGAGGTTCGGGAACTAAGGCTATATCGCCTGTCGCAATAGCCGGGCAAAAGCGCGAAGCGCGTCTTGGCGCAGATGTCCCGGCCATCCACGTCTTTCCTGTTTCTGCCATCGCTGTCTCTGTTCCCTCGTCATTCCGGGGCGATGCGAAGCATCGAGCCCGGAATCTCGAAATTCCGGGTCCGGTCCTTCGGACCATTCCGGAATGACCATGCAAAAAACGTGGATGCCCGGCACAAGGCCGGGCACGACGGCTTCTTCGCTTGCGCAACCCTCACGCGTGCCTGACGTGCTTCTCCAGACCCGGGTCGATCAGCTCGCCCTTCATCAGAGCCAGCGGCGCCTTGTAGTACAGCTTGAGGTCACTGAAGGGGTCGGTGAGAATCTTGGTCATCCAGACCAGGCCGGTCTCGACGTCGCGGATGAAGAACAGGTGGACGGTGCGAAACAGCAGCCCGCCGATACCGACCGCAAGCCAGATTTTCGCGACCTGCCGCATGAAGTCCGCCGACGACGTCCATGGCGTGAACAAGCCGAACAGTGTCGGGTCGAGATACAGCACCATCGGTGACAGCGCCCAGATCGTCATCAGCACGATCTTGCGCTGCAGATTGTAGCCGACCTTGATCTCTTCCTTGTGCTCGTGGGTCGCCTGGTTGACGTGGTCGTAGCCGCGCGGCTCGAAGAAGAAGTGACCGGCCTGCCGCGTCGTCATCGAGACCAGCCAGCCGACCAGCGCCGATACCATCGGATCGAAGAACAGCATGGCGTAAGCAAACAGAAAGCTCGCCGCGCTGACGAAGTGAAGCGACTGGTTGATGCGGCTGTGGTGATAGTAGCGATGGTCGTCCCAGCGCTGGGTTCGCAGTTCCTCCAGAAAGTTCTTGATCATGTTCTCCCCCAAATTCCGATGGGATCGGTCTACTGAGATTCGATGTCCGGCATGTGACATCATGATAATGACATGTGACTGTTCGCAGTGGCGCGATGACGCAACGGCGATCAGGACTTGTCAGGCAGCCGCGGCGACGTCGATTTTCCGAAAACGCACCAGCGAGAAATGGCCGAGCGGCGGCACCAGGCGGCGCTCCGCCAGCTCCATGCCGCGTGCGCCCGCCAGCCATTGCGCGTAGCGCGACCAGGCGAACTCGGCGGTGCGGAAGCCGAGCGGGCGCACCACCGGCTGCAGCCGCCGCTCGATGAAGCGGCGCATGCCGGCATCGGCGCTGACGCGGGTGAGAATGATGAGTTCGCCGCCCGGCCGCAGCACCCGGGCGAATTCATCGAGCGCCTTTTCGGGGTTCGGCACCGCGGTGACAACATATTGCGCCATCACCACGTCGAAGCAATCGTCGGAGAATTCAAGGTTTTCGGCATCCATCACCGCAAGGCCTTCGACGTTCTTCAGGCCGAGCGCGTCGACGCGCTTCCTCGCCTTCTGCAGCATCGCTTCCGAAATATCGGTGCCGAAGATGCGCAGATGCGGCGCATATAGGGGCAGCGAAATGCCGGTGCCGACGCCGACCTCGAGCACCCGGCCGCCGATCCTGTTGGTGGCGGCAATCGCCGCCTTGCGGCCTTTGCTGAACACGCCGCCGAATACGAGATCGTAAACCGGCGCCCAGCGGTCATAGGCCTGCTCGACCATCTCGCGGTCGAAATCGAGCGGCCTCGTGCCGTCAAGCTTGATGATGTCTGCCATGGTTGGTTTGCCTTTTCGTCTCACGCATATGGCTGGTTTGTCGTTGAACTTCGCGCTCAGCCCTGCACGGCGCTCGCGGCTGGCGCCCGGCGCACCGGCCTAAGCGCGCGGCTCGGCTGCAGCGCGGTCAGATTGCCGATGAACTGCCGCGCGCTGTTTTCCCAGGAACGCGCCAGCGCGAAATTACGGCAGGCCTCGCGCGACATCGTCAGCGCGCGCAGGCAGGCACTACGCAGATCGGTGTCGATTGCGCCGATCGGATGATCGGCGATGACATCCTTCGGGCCGGTGACCGGAAATGCCGCGACCGGCGTGCCGCACGCCAATGCCTCGAGCTGCACGACGCCGAACGTATCGGTAAGGCTCGGAAACACGAAGACGTCGGCAGCAGCGAGGTGCGCGGTCAACTCCGCGCCTTTCTTCTCGCCTAGAAAGATCACGTCAGGATATTGTTTCGCGAGCTGCGCCTTTTGCGGTCCATTGCCGACCACGATTTTCGATCCCGGCAAATCAAGCGACAGGAACGCATCGAGATTCTTTTCCACCGCGACGCGGCCCATCGTCATGAAGATCGGCCGCGGCAGGTCGAGCGTCGCAGGCGTATGCGGGTGGAACAATTCGGTGTCGACGCCGCGCGTCCAGAAGCCGAGTTTCCGGAAACCCCGCGCGCCGAGTTCCTGCCGCAGGGAATCCGTTGCGACCATGACCGTGGAAGACGCGGCATGAAAGTGCCGCAGCACCGCATAGCCGACGGCGGCCGGGAGCCCGGTGCGGACGGCGATATATTCGGGAAACCGCGTCGTATAGGATGTGGTGAACGAAAGCTTGCGGCGACGGCAGTAGGCGCGCACCATCCAGCCGATCGGCCCCTCGGTTGCGATATGGATGGCGTCGGGCGCCGCCTCTTCGATCCGCCGCCCGATCTCGCGCCGGTTTGGCAGCGCGACGCGCAAGCCGGGATAGGTCGGCACGCCGAGGGACGGAAACCCGTCCGGGGTCAGGAAGCTGATATCGGCGTCGAGCACAGAGGCGCAGCGCGCCAGCGACGTCAGCGTGCGGACGACGCCGTTCACCTGCGGATGCCACGCATCGGTCGCAATCAATATCTTCATGTCCGGACCCGAGATTAATGATTCTCAAATCCGACGTTCAGCCATGGATATTTCAGGCGTATGACGTCATCGATATGTAAGGATGTTTTTAAGCCCCCTCCACGCATTTTCGTGTAACGTGACAGCGAGATGACAGACCATAACGACAATACTGCGCGATCCCGCCGGCGACGGAAGCGGAAGAGTTATGCGCTTTTGATCCTTGCGGCCGGCATGCTCGCGTTCGGCGTGGCTGCGGGCACGCTGTATTACGTGCTGCGGCCGACGACGCTGCGGATTGCGGTTGGCCCGGCCGGCAGCGATGACCAGAAGCTGGTCCAGTTGATGGCGCAGACCTTTGCGCGCGAGGGCGGCTCAGTGCGGCTATCGCTGGTCACGACGGAAGGAACGGCGGAGAGCATTGCGCTGTTCACGGCCGGCAAGGCCGATCTGGCTGTCGCCCGCGGCGACCTGAACCTTCCGGCGAACGCAGAGTCGGTTGCAATCCTGCGCAAGAATGTCGTCGTGCTGTGGGCGCCTTCCGGTCTCTCCGCCAAAGGTTCGAAGAAGCACCCCACGGCCAAGATCAAGAGTCTCGATGAACTGGCCGGCCATCGCGTCGGCGTGATCGGGCGGACGCAGGCCAATGTCACGCTGCTGCGCGTGATCCTGAAAGAGTCGGGCATCAATCCCGACAAGGTCACCATCAGCCAGTTCGCCACCAATCAGATCGGCGAAATGGCGAAAGATCAGTCGGTCGACGCCTTCATGGCGGTCGGCCCGCTCAAGAGCAAGATCACGGTGGACGCGATCGCTGCAACCGCGACCGCCCGCGGCGAGCCGAAATTCCTGCCGATCGATGTTGCAGATGCCATTGCGAAGAAAAACCCGATCTACGAATCCGAGGAGATTCCTGCCAGCATCTTCGGCTCTTCGCCGCAGCGGCCGGAAGACAAGGTCGACACCGTTGCCATCAACCACCTGATCATCGCGCCGAAGTCACTGTCTGATACGGCGGTCGCCGCCTTCGCCCGCCAACTCTTCACCAACCGCCAGCAATTGGCGCGTGAATTGCCGACCGCCTCGCAGATCGAGAAGCCCGACACCGACAAGGATGCTGCGCTGCCGGCACATGCGGGAGCGGCGGCCTATATCGACGGCAACGAGCGAACGTTCCTCGAAAAATACACCGATTACATCTGGTTCGCAGTGCTGATTTTGTCGGGCCTGGGCTCGGCCGGCGCCTGGTTCAGGCACTACTGGAACAAGGACGAGCGCGAGCAATACATCGCCCATCGCGATCAACTCCTTGAGTTGGTTTCCAGGGCGAGGAAGGCCGAAACGCCGGAAGAGCTGGTGGAAATGCAAGCTGCGGCGGATGGCATGTTGCGCGAGGCGTTCGATTGCTATGACGACGGCACCGTCGAGGAAGGCGACCTCTCTGTGATCGCCCTCGCGCTCGAACAATTCCATCACGCCGTCGCAGACCGCCGCGCGGTGCTCGCCGGCGCCGGCGCTGCCGACACGCCTCGGATGCGCGCGGGTTAGGCCTGATTGGCTAGGCTGGTTTTCCCTCTTCGGTTAGATTTGCCTGCGCCAACGCAATTCGGCGCGCTTACTTCTTCCCTTCTTGTGGGACAAGGTGGCGCGAAGCGCCGGATGAGGGTTGCCTCCCAGGGCGAGCGGAAGGCAGCGAAACCTTAACGAAACAATTCCTTAACGCCACGAAACCATTTTGGCGATTTCTTGCAAATGTCCTGAAACGGTTCATCTGTAGAGGTTTCCCCAACGACGCGCCGACTGGTGCGACAAACAGGGGGACCACCATGTCCAATTCATCGACACTGAGCCGATTCGCGGCCGCCGCTTTTGGCGCCCTGGCGATCGGCGCAACGGCATTTTCCGCACCCGCCACTGCGGCCCCGCTGCCGCTGTTTCCGTTTTTCCTGCCGCAGATCGAAGCGGCCCCGCCGCCGGCTGCGGCTGTGCCCCAGGAAGAAGAGCGCTTCGAACTGCCGGCCCGTCTGCGCCGCCAGGTCGTGAACTACTATACCCGCGAGGCGCCGGGCACGATCATCATCGATACCCCGAACACCTATCTCTATCTGGTGCTCGGCAATGGTCAGGCGCTGCGCTACGGCATCGGCATCGGCCGCGACGGCTTCACCTGGTCCGGCACCCAGACGATCACCCGCAAGGCCGAATGGCCGGCCTGGACCCCGCCCCCGGAAATGATCGCCCGCCAGCCCTATTTGCCGCGCCACATGACCGGCGGTCCGGGTAACCCGCTCGGCGCCCGCGCGATGTATCTCGGCGGCACCATCTATCGCATCCACGGCACCAACGCGCCGGAGACGATCGGCACCCGGGTTTCCTCGGGCTGCCTGCGCCTCACCAACGAAGACGTCATTGATCTGTATTCCCGGGTCAGCGTCGGAACTAAGGTCATCGTGCTGCCGATGGCGGATCGCCGCGCCGATCTCGGCCGGACCATCCGCTGAGGCATTAAGCGTTCCTTAATGCGAGAAACGGCCCTGGCGTTCGCCGGGGCCGTTTGCGTTGACCTGAGGTCGCGGCAATGTGCAGTGGCGTCCCCCTTCCAGCCCCTGTAAAACACTGCGGGGCGATTCATTTGGGGTCCGGGGGACGATGCGTCTGCCGATGCGGGTCAAGACGATTGCGATCGCGCTTGCGGTCCTCGTCATCTCGTTTGCCGTCAGCCTGAGGGTGATGGACTTCGTCGCGCCGCGCGCCACGAACAGCCACCCCGCGCTCGCCGAATTACCGCCGCTGCCGCCGGCCACGCGCGCATCCACGGTGATGGCGCCGATTGCGGTTGCGCTCTCGGCGATCCGCGATGCCGCCGATCGCGGCGCGCCGCGCAATTTCTCCGGCAAGGCCGACAATCCGATTTCGCAGATCCTGCAGAACGCCGACATCGGCTGGACCGCCTCGCGCGGACCGATCAGCGCGACCGGCGCACAGGATGTGCTGTCGCTGGCAACGCCGTTGACGGGCACATTGAACGTAACCGGCTCGCTGTCGGCCAAGGCGACCGGGGCGGTTGGCGAAGCGCTCGGAGGCCTGCTCGGCGGCAACGTCGCCAAGCAGATCGGCAGCGTGAATATTAAGAACCTCAACGCCAGCGCCGAGATCAAGGGCAACGTCGTCATATCAGCGCGACCACAGATCGCCGCGAACTGGCGCATCGAGCCGAATCTGGCGGCCCAGGTCAATCTCGGCGACACCAGCCTCACGGTGGCCGGCGCGCGCGTCAACGTGCCTGCACAGCTGAAGCCATTGATTGACCAGAACGTCGCCGAGCAAATTGCGCTGGTGCAGGCGCGCATGCGCAACGATCCGACCTTCGAACGGAATGCGCGGGTGCAATGGGCCAAGGCCTGCCGCTCGATTCCGCTGCAGGGCACGACGGCCGGTTCTACGATGCCGGCGCTTTGGCTGGAATTGCGCCCGACACGGGCGATTGCCGCTCAGCCGCGCGTCGATGCTGCGAACCTGACGCTGACGCTCGGCATCGAGGCCGAGACGCGGATCACACCGAGCGAAACCAAGCCATCCTGCCCGTTCCCCGCTACGATCGCCATTGTGCCGGCGACGCCGGGGCGGGTCGCGATCGGCGTTCCCATCGACATGCCGTTTACCGAGATCAACAAGATCGTCGAGGCGCAGTTTGCCGGAAAGACCTTTCCGGAAGACGGTTCGGGCGCGGTCGACGTCACCGTAAAGCGCGCCACCGTGGCCGCTTCCGGCAACCGCCTGCTGATTTCACTTGTGGTCAGCGCCAGGGAAAAGAAGAGCTTCTTGAGCCTCGGCGGTGAGGCCGATGTGCACATCTGGGGCAAGCCGGTGCTCGATCAGGCCGAGCAGACGCTGCGGCTGAATGATATCGAGCTCGCCGTCGAGTCGGAGGCTGCCTTCGGGCTGTTGGGCACTGCTGCGCGCGCGGCCATCCCGCATTTGCAGAAGACACTGTCGGAAAAGACCGTCGTCGACCTCAAGCCGTTCGCGAGCAACGCGCGGAAAAAGATTGCGGCCGTGATCGCCGATTTCCAGAAGAACGAGGACGGCCTGCGGGTCTCGGCCGAGATCAGCAAGCTGCGGCTCGCCGGCATCGCCTTCGATTCCAAAACGCTGCGCGTGATCGCAGAAGCCGAAGGCGCGATCAATGTTTACGTGAGCGCCCTGCGGTGATGTCCTATTGAACCCTCATGGCGAGGAGGCGCGTAAGCGCCGTCTCGAACCATGTGGGCCCCGCTGGTGTCATTCATCCTTCGAAACGCGCGATGCGCGCTCCTCAGGATGAGGTCTGACACAGGTAGAGCGGGCACGGCGCGTGCGCGCCTTTGCCCACCCTACGCAGCCCGCTATGACCCCTCAAACTTGAACGAGACCTTCAGCTTGGCGCGGTAAGCTTCGACCTTGCCTTGGGCGTCAAGCTGCAGGTCAAGCTGGACCACTTCGGCAACACGAAGATCCCGCAGGGTTTCTCCGGCGCGGCTGACCGCGCCAGCGGCGGCCTTTTCCCAGGATTCGCTGCTGGTGCCGATCAGCTCGATGACCTTGTAGACGCTCTCCGCCATGTCGTCCTCCCGTTGATGCAGGATCTATGCAAGGCAGGAGGCAGGTGCTCCTGCCGCAACACAACCTATCATCGGAAAATGCGCCCAGATAGGATGCGCTGCACCATTGCGCGAATGGACATCTCCAAAATCAAATGGCCGGGCGGCACACGCCGCCCGGCCATTTTGAGGAAGCCTGGCCGCTAATGACCGCGGCCTCAATCGGTCGAGTATTTGAACTCCGGCATCGCCTTCAGCTGATCCTTCGTCGCGCTGAACACGGCGTGGTCCGGATACCACGGATTCTTCTTCGGCGCGGCGGCAGGCGCCGTCGCAGCACCGGTCGTCGTTGTATTCGTCGAAGGCCTTGCGCCGCCGGTCGCGGGCGCGCTTGCGGTGCCGCTGTAGGCAACCGGCTCATCGACGAACTTCACCTTATCGAGGGGTACCGCAACCAGGTGCTCACCGACGCCGAGGAAGCCGCCGACACCGATCACGGCTGCTTTGATGTTGCCACTCTTGTCGGTCAAGAGATCGTTGATCGATCCGAGGCTTTCGTTGCTATCGTTGTACACGTTCAGGCCGACCAGCTTCGAGGCCCGCCAGTTACCCTTGAACGACGAGGTGTCGGATGCCGCCGCAGGCGCGGCGGTGGTGGCGCGGTCAGTCGTTGCCGAAGGACTTTGCGCAAACGCGACACTCGCCAGCAACGCGGAGGCCGCGAGGCCGGCAACGGCAGTTTTGGTTAACATATCGGTTCTCCTCAGTTCAGAAACGCTCTGAGAAAACCCGGCACTTCAACAAGTGTTCCACCCGTTTCGCATGGAACACGTCGGTGCGACACTGCATCAGAAGCCGCCCCAGTAAGGCGGCATGCCGTAATAGCGATGCAGCTCGGCTTCCTTTGCGCGATCGCCCCAGTCGAAATCCTTGTCCGCACGGAATGACGGCGCGCGCTTCAGCTCTTCATCGTCGACATCGAGTTCGTAGGCTTCGAATTTCGTGTTGTAGCGAAGCCGTCCCCAAGGCAACGGGATCAGGTTGGCTCCGATGCCCAGAAATCCGCCGAAGCTTAGGATTGCATAAGATACTTTACCGGTGACCTTGTCGATCATCAGCCGTTCGACGTGGCCGATCATGTCCCCGTTCGGCCGGCGTACCGCGGTCCCCTCGACGCGGTCGCTCGCGATCAACTGATGCGGCTTGGCCATGACATCGCTTGCCATCGGACCCTCCACACATCTGTGTGGGAACCAACGCTGCACTGCGTGACCGGTTCCGCCCCGAAATGAGACAACCATCCTTTCCTATCCGGGAAAGATGGTTGCAACCCGCGGCCCGAGAAACGTCAGCTCTGGTAGTCAATCAACAGCGCCGAGAAGGAGGCGGTGGTCGATGCCGAGCCGGTCGCGCCGTACCGCCGCGACCGGAGGCGGGCCGCCTGCTCCGCCGGGAGCGCCGGCGCCGCCGGGACCGTTGGCGAGGGCGGCCTTGAAGAGGCCTTGCAATTCGGTGCCCTGGTCGCTGGTCAGCTTGCCGCTCGCGACTTCGCCGCTGATCAGATCGTCAATCTTCGCCTTGAGATCGGCGGGCGAAGGGCGCGTGCCGCCGACCTGGTCGCTGGCGCGGCTGGCCACCAAAATGCACGCGGCCATCAGCCGCGATTTGCGCACGCCGATCATGCGGACGCGGCTGCGCGCGGAATTCATCGAGGACGAGACGCATCGCCAGCGCATGCTCGGCGATCTCGACCAGATGCGCGCGATGCTGGAGCCGGTGCTGTCGTTCCTGCGCAACGACCGCGGGCTGGAAATGATGACGCTGGTCGATCTCGCCAGCACGCTGCAGCTCGTCACCGGCCAGTTCGCCGACATCGGACACAAGGTTGCCTATGACGGCCCCGCGCATGCGATGGCGGCGTGCGGCCCGACGGCCTGCACCGCAGCGTCACCAATCTGGTCGAGAATGCCGTCCGCTTCGGCACCGAGGCGACCGTTCGCCTTCGCATGTCGGCGGACGTATCACCAGATTTGGCGATCATCGAAATCGAGGACGACGGCCCCGGCATTTCCGATGCGCGCAAAAAGGATGTGCAGGAGCCGTTCGTGCGCGACGACGCCCGCAACGTGGACGGCCGCAGGTTTCGGATTGGGAGTTTCGATCGCCAACGCCATCGTGCTGGCGCATGGCGGCGCGCTGTCGCTGCACGACCGGCAGCCGCACGGACTGCTGGTCCGGATTCAATTGCCGGTCCAACAGCGCAGCCGGCGGCCCGCCGCGCAACGATTACATGAGCCGATCAGGCCGCGAGCGCGTCGGGGTCCGCTTCCTCGTAGATCGCGATCGCCTCGAAGCGATAGTCGCAGGCGCGGCAGAACCAGAGGAAGGACGTGCGGCCCGGGCTGCTTTCGACCCAATCGGGTCTCGGAATCGGCTTGCCGCATTGGGCACAGGGATTTCCGCGGGGCAAATTGCCGGAATCGAGTCGAGCCATGGCGCATCTCCCTTTGACCTCGGACGTCGTGCGACGTCTCGCTTTTTTGCAATGTCGTTGAATTGGACAGGTTTGCTGTCAAATGAATTGGCTTTTGCCGCAAAATTCTTTTTACACCTTGACTGCGTCATTTGCACGACATTCGTGCGCGTCCGCGTGACGCAGGTTCGCCTCGCTCGACGCGATGCATTGCAAGCACAACGTTAGCGTCACGCTGGCCGCATTCGTAAACACTGCACGAGCCGCAAACATCTCGCCGCGATGTCGTCCGTTTTCCGCCACATCTTGGCCCGGCCGCCACAATATTCGAGAAGACGAAAATCGTTAACGCGCCCGTCCCGCCGAGATTGTTTTTATGAAAAATTTATCGAAGTTCGCGCCGAAGTTTGCCTGGCTCGCCGCCATAGCCGCGCTCATGGTTTCGCCCTCCGCAATGGCGCAGAGCCGCGCGCATTATGAAAGCATGGTCGCCGCCCATGCCTCCGCCAACAACGTACCGGAAGCGCTGGTGCACCGGGTGATCGTGCGCGAGAGCAAGTATCACCCGAACCTGGTTGGGCGCGGCGGCACCATCGGGTTGATGCAGATCAAGCTGCCGACCGCGCGCGGCCTCGGCTACACCGGCGACGCCGCGGGCCTGCGCGATCCCGACACCAATCTCGCCTGGGGCATCAAATACCTCGCCGGCGCATATCGCGCCGCGGGCGGCGATCACGGCCGCGCTATGCGTTATTATGCGAGCGGCTATTATTACGCCGCAAAGCGCCAGCGGCCGGAAAGGCCGCTGCAAATCGCGCCCGTGCTGGCGAGTGGTGCGACGCCGAAAATCGTCGCCGCGCCGGTTGACGCGGCAAGAATGCCCGCCGACGCTAACGCGCTGCAAACCGCCAAATAATTCGCCGTGTCCTAGACGCGGTGCAGCGCGCTTGCGCTGCTCCGCAGAGCCGGGACCTATACCAGCCGTCTGGGCCCCGGCTCTGCAGCGCACCGCCGTGCGGTGCGCTGCGTCCGGGGCAGGAGAGCGGTGCAAGTTCCCGCAAAGCGCGTTGACACCTCCGCCCAACTGCCTACATTAGACCTGTTCCGAGGGGTGCTCCGATGAGGAGCTGAGATACCGCAAGCTTGGGCAGTCACCTCAAAGGTGGAGTCCGGGACCGCGGTGACCCTTTGAACCTGATCCGGGTCATGCCGGCGAAGGGACAGGGATGTACCAGAAGTCAGATCTGCGGGGGGATTCTCCCGTTTCCATCATCGGCGCGGGCATTGCCGGCGCCTGGCAGGCCTTGCTGTTCGCACAGGCCGGTCACGCCGTCACTTTGTATGAGCGCAGTGACGCCGAGATGACGCTCTCGACCGGCCACTGGGCCGGCGGCATGCTCGCCCCTTATTGCGAGGCCGAGACGTCCGAGCCCGTGATCGGCCGGCTCGGCGCCCGCTCGCTCGATTTGTGGCGCGAACTTTTTCCCAACACCCCGTTCAACGGATCTCTGGTGGTGGCGCATCCGCGCGACCGCGCCGATTTCGAGCGTTTTGCCAAACTCACCACCGGCCATGTCAGGCTCGATGCAAGTGGTGTCGGCCAGCTCGAACCCTCGCTGGACGGCCGTTTCCGCGACGGCCTGTTCTATGCCGATGAGGGCCATGTCGAGCCGCGCAAGTTGCTGCCGGAGCTGCATGCGCGCATCGAAGCCGCCGGCGGCACGATCAAGTTCCGTTGCGATGTCACTGCGGACGATCTCGACGGCATCGTGATCGATTGCCGTGGGCTGTCCGCACGCGACGAGCAGAAGGAGTTGCGCGGCGTCAAGGGCGAGATGATTATTATCGAAACGAATGAGGTCGAGCTGTCGCGCCCGGTGCGGCTGATTCATCCGCGCTGGCCGCTCTACGTAATCCCGCGCGGCGACAGCAAATTCATGCTGGGCGCGACCTCAATCGAGGCCGAGGACACCGGCGTCAGCGTCCGCTCGGCGCTGGAGCTGCTCGGCGCGGCCTATGCCGTGCATCCGGCCTTCGCCGAAGCGCGCATCGTCGAGTTCGGCTCGGCGCTGCGTCCCGCCTTCCCCGACAATCTGCCGCGGATCACGGTTCGCAAGGACAAAATCGCGGTCAACGGCCTTTACCGCCACGGTTTTCTGCTGGCGCCCGCGCTGGCCGAGTTGACGCTCGCCTACATGCAGCGCGGCGCGATCGACAATGAGGTGATGCGATGCGTGTGACCGTTAACGGCGAAGAGCGCGAGATCGCCGCAAAGCGCGTCGACGCGCTGCTCGCCGAACTCGACTACGAAGGCACGCACTTCGCGATCGCGCTGAATTACGACGTGCTGCCGAAAAGCCGCTGGGCGCAGACGCAGCTCAAGGCCGGCGATGAGATCGAAATCATCACCCCGCGGCAGGGAGGGTGATGGGATGAACGCGCGCACTCTCCACCCGTCGTCCCTGCGAACGCAGGGACCCATAGCGCGCGCGCACCACCGGCCTTCGCGTGGAAGGACGGCGTCTGCCAGGGTGCCAACAAGAGAGATCACGCGGTATGGGTCCCTGCGTTCGCAGGGACGACGAATGAAAGTTGCGACACCATGCTGAACTTCTACGGCAAAACCTTTTCCTCCCGCCTCCTGATCGGCACGGCGCTCTATCCCTCGCCGGCGATCATGCAGGAGGCGATCCGCGCCTCCGGCGCCAACATCGTCACGGTGTCGCTGCGGCGCGAGGCCGCCGGCGGCAAGACCGGCGACGCGTTCTGGTCGCTGATCCGCGAGCTCGACGTGACCGTGCTGCCGAACACCGCCGGCTGCCGCAGCGTGCGCGAGGCAGTGACGACCGCACAGCTCGCGCGCGAGCTGTTCGGTACGCCCTGGATCAAGCTGGAGGTGATCGCCGACAATGACACGCTGCAGCCCGACCTGGTCGGCCTGGTCGAGGCGGCCGCCATCCTGATCAAGGACGGCTTTGAGGTGTTCCCCTATTGCACCGAGGATCTGTCGGTCGCGATGCGGCTGGTCGAAACGGGATGCAAGGTCGTGATGCCCTGGGCCGCGCCGATAGGAAGTGCAAAAGGCATCACCAACCGCGATGCGCTAAAGCTGATGCGCGAGCGCCTGCCCGACGTGACGCTGGTGGTCGACGCCGGCTTGGGTGCGCCCTCGCATGCGGCCCACGCCCTCGAACTCGGTTACGACGCGGTGCTGCTCAACACCGCCGTGGCAAAAGCCGCCGACCCCGTCGCGATGGCCACGGCCTTCCGCCTCGGCGTCGAAGCCGGCCGCACGGCCTTTGAGGCTGGCCTGATGGAAGCCCGCGACTTTGCCTCTCCCTCGACCCCTGTGATCGGGACCCCGTTCTGGCATGCCGTATCCTGATCGATTCTATCCCGTGGTCGACAGCGTCGCCTGGGTGGCGCGGCTGGCGCTGCTCGGCGCCGGCACCATCCAGTTGCGCGCCAAAAATCTCGACGATGCCGAGGCGCTGCAGATGGTGACCGACGCGCTGGAGGTCATCAAGGGCACGGATGCAAAACTCGTGGTCAACGACTACTGGCGCGCGGCAATCGTCGCCGGCGCAAAGCACCTGCATCTGGGCCAGGAAGATCTCGTCGGCGCGGACGTCGCCGAAATCCGCAAAGCCGGATTGACGCTCGGCATCTCCACGCACGACGACGAGGAGCTGGCGACCGCGCTTGCGGCCAAACCGGATTACGTCGCGCTCGGCCCGATCTTCCCGACCACCTTGAAATCCATGCGTTTTGCTCCGCAGGGCATTCCGAAGATCACCGAATGGAAGAAGCGCATCGGCAACATCCCACTGGTTGCGATCGGCGGCATCAAATTCGAACAGGCAGCCGAAATCTATGACGCCGGCGCCGACTCGATCGCCGTCGTCAGCGACATCACCCAGAATGCCGACCCCGACGCCCGGGTACGGCAATGGCTGGGCCAAAGCGCGGAGGCCGCGTGATGCCAGTCTCACCCCGTCATTGTGAGCGAAACGAAGCAATCCATTGCCACCGCGAATCCGATGCAATGGATTGCTTCGTCGCTTCGCTCCTCGCAATGACGGAAGAAATTTCCACCGGCGTCATTCCGGGGCGCGCGCAAGCGCGAACCCGGAATCTCGCTCAACAACCTCGAGGTTCCGGATCGGTCCGCTTCGCGGCCCGTCCGGAACGACGCCCATAAACGGAGGATTCCATGAACATTCGCTCCAACCCCGACACCACGCTTCCCGCCGTCACCACCGGCCCCCTGCCCTCGTCGCGCAAAATTTTTGCCACGCCCGATGCCGCGCCCGACCTGCGCGTGCCCCTGCGCGAGATCATCCTCTCCGAAGGTGCGGGCGAGCCGAACCTGCCGGTCTACGACACCTCCGGCCCCTACACTGATCCGACCGTGACCATCGACGTCAACGCCGGTCTCCCCCGCAACCGTCTCGCCTGGGTCAAGGAGCGCGGCGGCGTCGAGGAATATCAGGGCCGCGAGATTAAGCCGGAAGACAACGGCAATGTCGGCGCTTCGCATGCGGCAAAAGCCTTCACCGCATATCACAAACCGATCCGCGGCCTTGATGGCCACAAGATCACGCAGCTCGAATTCGCCCGCGCCGGCATCATCACTAAAGAAATGATCTACGTCGCCGAGCGCGAAAACCTCGGCCGCAAGCAGCAGCTCGAGCGCGCCGAAGCCGCATTGGCGGACGGTGAAAGCTTTGGCGCGTCGGTGCCCGCCTTCATCACCCCGGAGTTCGTCCGCTCCGAGATCGCGCGCGGCCGCGCCATCATCCCCTCCAACATCAACCATGCCGAACTCGAGCCGATGATCATCGGCCGCAATTTCCTCACCAAGATCAACGCCAATATCGGCAACTCCGCAGTCACCTCGTCGGTGGAAGAGGAAGTCGACAAGATGGTGTGGGCGATCCGCTGGGGCGCCGACACCGTGATGGACCTCTCGACGGGCCGCAACATTCACACCACGCGGGAATGGATTTTGCGCAACTCGCCAGTGCCGATCGGCACCGTGCCGATCTACCAGGCGCTGGAGAAGTGCGAAGGCGATCCCGTCAAGCTGACCTGGGAGCTATACAAGGATACGCTGATCGAGCAGTGCGAACAGGGCGTCGACTATTTTACGATCCACGCCGGCGTGCGCCTGCCCTACATCCACTTAACCGCCAACCGCGTCACCGGCATCGTGTCGCGCGGCGGCTCGATCATGGCGAAGTGGTGCCTGGCGCATCACAAGGAGAGCTTCCTCTATACGCACTTCGACGAGATCTGCGACCTCATGCGCAAGTATGACGTCTCGTTCTCGCTCGGCGACGGCCTGCGCCCCGGCTCGATTGCCGACGCCAACGACCGCGCCCAGTTCGCCGAACTCGAAACCCTCGGCGAACTGACGAAGATCGCATGGGACAAGGGCTGCCAGGTGATGATCGAAGGCCCCGGCCATGTGCCGATGCACAAGATCAAGATCAACATGGACAAGCAACTCAAGGAGTGCGGCGAAGCCCCGTTCTACACGCTGGGGCCGCTGACTACCGACATCGCGCCGGGCTATGACCACATCACCTCAGGCATTGGCGCGGCCATGATCGGCTGGTTCGGCTGCGCCATGCTCTGCTATGTGACGCCGAAGGAGCATCTGGGGCTGCCCAACCGCGACGACGTAAAGGTGGGCGTCATCACCTACAAGATCGCGGCCCACGCCGCCGATCTCGGCAAGGGCCACCCGGCAGCCCAACTCCGCGATGATGCGCTTAGCCGCGCCCGCTTCGACTTCCGCTGGCAAGACCAGTTCAACCTCGGCCTCGATCCCGAGACCGCCCGGCTGTTCCACGACGAGACGCTGCCGAAGGAAGCCCACAAGGTCGCCCACTTCTGCTCGATGTGCGGGCCGAAGTTCTGTTCGATGAAGATCACGCAGGACGTAAGGGACTACGCGGCGACGCTGAACGATCCGGCGAGCGTCGGGATGTCGGTGAGTGGGACGATCGAGGATGGCATGAAGCAGATGTCGGAGAAGTTCAAGGAGATGGGGTCGAGCGTGTATCTCGATGCGGAGAAGGTGAAGGAGAGTAATGGGGTGTTGTGAGGATTGCGCACGCATCCGTGCCGCAATGACCGACAGCCTGACCGGTGTCTGGGACGGCACCTTTGTTCAAGCGCGGGTTGGAATGGTCACATTTCTGGCGACGCTCATCGAGTCCGGTGGCGCGCTCACAGGAAATGTGACCGAACCCTGCACGGTGCCCGGTTGCCCGATCAGCACCCACAACGCTTCGATTGCGGGTCATCGATCCGGCAGCGCGGTCTCGTTCGTCAAGCGTTACGAGCCATCGGGCTACGGGTATGACACGGCCTATTACGAAGGCTTGGTCAATGCTGAGGCGACGGAAATCGATGGGCGCTGGAGGCTGCCTGGCACTACGCTCTCCGGAACATTTCTGATGGTCCGGTCGAGCAAGACTGCACAATCGATCGCAACCGAAGAGCGGACCAAGGCGCCGGCACGTTAGCATGTGGCCCGGACGAGCGCAGCGACATCCGGGACTCTAGTTGGTGGGCACGGCGCTTTGCACCCTTGCCCACCCTACGGTCCCCTCGCCCTGCAGAGTGATTTGCCTGCCGCGCGAGCGCGATTTCGCGCCGGCCCCTACGACAAATCAACACGACGGGCAAATCGATTCTGATTTTCCGAAATCCTGTCAAGCCCACGAATCAAAAATATTCCGCTTAACACGTCGGGCAAATCAGTGGTTTGACTCCGGGCGTCTCACCCGTTGAGGGGCGCTCGCGATCGTCACGAACGTGTGGTGAGATGCGGTGGACGCTGAAGGCGCGCTAGACGTACGCGCCGGACGCGTACGGCGAAGTCGTGTGGTCCTGGCGCCGCGGTGCTGGCGTTAAGTCGGCGGAAATTATCCCGCCGGCGACGGTGGCAAAAGAGCCGTTCACCGGGGAGAGCTCGAAGTAAGCCGTAAAGCCATTGCGCAGGGAAGGCCGGGATGCTCCCGCTGTACCTGTATGCTCGTGTGCGCGTTCCTTGTGCGCAATTGCACACGAGACCGCGGGTGCAGCAAGCACCCGGTCTTCCCTGCGCCCTCTGCCTTTCGGGAGGGACAAAAGAAGATGCAGACCTCGGACGATGGACGTCGCGAGCAGGTGAAAGTATGCCCAGCCGTCATTGCGAGGAGCGAAAGCGACGAAGCAATCCATCTATCCTCGCGCGGCACTATGGATTTCTTGTTTACTCGCCCTGATTGAAATGGGGATGACTTATTTTCGACGCACGGAAAGCCAAGAGAAGAACCGAAGCGCGGCGTCGGCAACAACGATAAAAACACGGCGGGGAAGGACAAACGTGGGTGAACTTCTGGGCTCAATCGCATTTTCTCTGATCGTCATTGCCGTCATCGCCAGCGCATGGGCTTGGATTTCGACGCTGTTCAGGAAAGGGGTCATGGCGCTGCTCGGCTTCGACCGGGTCTGCGTGCAGCAGTTCGAAACCGTTCTGCTCTACCGGAACGGGCGTTTTGAAAAAGCCCTTACCCCGGGCCGGCACCGGATGCGCGCCGGCAGCCGCCAACTGGCGAGAATCGACCGGCGCCCCGAGGTGTTCCGGTTCACGCAAGGCGCGATATCCGCAGACCGGTTTGCCGTCAATCTCGTCTATGTCGCGCGGACGCAAATTGTCGATCCAAGGGCCGCTTTCGAAAGCACGCAGAATTACCGGGACGAGATCTTCGTCCGCCTGCAATCGGTCGTGAAAGCGGTGTGCAGCCGAAAGCCTCGCCTGGAAATTCAGATGGACCACCAGAGCTTTGGCAATAGCGCCCAGAAGGCTGCCAGCCAGGTGCTCCGCGCCATCGGTTGCGAATGCCTGACGTTCGAGCTGCTGCAGGTCGACTCCGCGGGGCCGGTCGCGGAATTGGAGAACAAGCGAATGGGATTTGCGGCGCACTAGCCTGTGGCAGCTCGATCGCGCGCGGCAGTGCCGTTCGCCACCGGCGCAGCGTCCGGCAGATCGCCTATACTGCGCTGCTGCCGATTTCGAATGAATCATCCTACGCCGCCGCGCCTACGCGGTTGCGTGGCACCGGCCACGTCGCCGGGATCGTGCGCAGCTCGTCTGCGCGAGCCGAATGGCTCGGGGATTGCGCAATTGGCCGCAATGCCCAACTCTTCCCTATCATCATCCATCCGGACATATCAGACATGAGCCAGACCAAACTGTTCGAGCCGTTCAAGCTTGGCCCGATTACGCTGCCCAACCGCCTCGTGATGGCGCCGCTGACCCGCAACCGCGCGGTACCGCCCGGCATGGTGCCGAGCCCGCTCGCGATCGACTATTACGGCCAGCGCGCCTCCGCCGGATTGCTGATCACCGAAGCCAGCCAGGTTTCGCAGCAGGGCCAGGGCTATCAGGATACGCCCGGCATCTATTCCAAGGAGCAGGTCGAAGGCTGGCGCAAGGTCACCGACCGCGTGCACGAAAAGGGCGGGCGCGTCTTCATCCAGATCTGGCATGTCGGCCGCATCTCGCACACGACGCTGCAGCCCGGCGGCGGCAAGCCGGTGGGGCCGTCGGCGATCCGCGCCAAGGGCAAGACGTTTGTGAACGGCACCTTCACCGACATCTCCGAGCCGCGCGCGCTGGAGCTATCGGAAATTCCAGGCATCATCGACGACTTCAAGCGCGGCACCGAGAACGCGCTGGCCGCCGGATTTGACGGCGTCGAGATCCACGGCGCCAACGGCTATTTGCTCGATCAGTTCGCCAAGGATGGCACCAACAAGCGCACCGACGCTTACGGCGGATCGATCGAGAACCGCGCCAAGCTGATGCTGGAAGTGTCGAAGGCGGTGGCCGCGATCGCCGGGCCCGAGCGCACCAGCATCCGCATTTCGCCGGTGACGCCGGCCAACGATGTGTCCGATTCCAATCCGCAGCCGCTGTTCGATCATATCGTGGACGGGCTCAACGCGCTGAAGCTGACCTATATCCACGTCATCGAAGGCGCAACCGGCGGCCCGCGCGACAACGCGCCGTTCGACTACGCGTCGTTGCGCAAGCGCTTCAGCGGCGCCTATGTCGCCAATAACGGCTACGATTTCGATCTCGCGACAAAGGTGCTCGAGGCCGGCGGCGCCGACCTGATCGCCTTCGGCAAGCCGTTCATCTCGAACCCTGATTTGGTCGAGCGATTGAAGAAAGGCGCGCCGCTGAACGAATGGGACAAGGCGACGTTCTACGGCGGCGGCGCCAAGGGATACACGGACTACCCGACGCTCGCGGCGGCGCAAGCGGCGGAGTGAGGGCGCGACGCACTCTCCCCGTCATTGCGAGGAGCAAAGCGACGAAGCGAATCCATGTCTGAGCAAGCGGCGCGACGGATTGCTTCGCTCCGCTCGCAATGAGGGCAGAAAGAAGAAAAAGGCCGGGATCGCTCCCGGCCTCGTCGTTTGCGTTCCCCGGATGCGGCGCAGCGCGCAAGCAGTGCGCTGCTGTTCCGGGGTCCATCAGTGGCGTGGGTCCCGGCTCTGCGAAGCGGCGCCAAGCGCCGCATCGCGTCCGGGACACGGCAGTCTGCTTACTTCGCCTCCGCCCGCTTCGGGGGGGTGGCAGGCCACGACTTGATCAGCGCGTCATAGTCGACGGTCTCGCCCTTCGGCTTCTCGTTCGCCAGCTTGCGCTGCGGCGCGATGGTCTTGTCTTTCTCGGCCTTGGCGAACCAGAACTCGGCCGTCTCCTTCTTGTTCAGCTTCGGCCCGCAGGCGCCCTGCACGCCAGACTTCTCGAGACGCTCGAGCACCGAGTCCTGGGCTGCGGCCAGCGCATCCATCGCGGCTTGCGGCGTCTTTGCACCGGACGACGCATCGCCGATGTTCTGCCACCACAATTGCGCGAGCTTCGGATAATCAGGCACGTTGTTGCCGGTCGGGGTCCACTGCACGCGCGCGGGCGAGCGGTAGAACTCGATCAGCCCGCCGAGCTTCGGCGCGCGCTCGGTGAACGACTTGTCCCAGATGTCGGATTCACGCACGAAGGTGAGACCGACATGGCTCTTCTTCAAGCTCACCGTCTTGGAGTTGATGAACTGCAGATAGAGCCAGGCCGCCTTGCGGCGATCGGGCGGGGTCGACTTCAGAAGCGTGGCGGAGCCGGCGTCCTGGTAGCCGAGCTTCATGCCCTCTTTCCAGTACGAGCCGTGCGGCGACGGCGCCATGCGCCACTTGGGCGTGCCGTCCGCGTTCACGACCGGGATGCCGGGCTTCACCATGTCGGCGGTGAAGGCGGTGTACCAGAATATCTGCTGGGCGATGTTGCCCTGCGCCGGCACCGGACCTGCTTCGGAGAAGGTCATGCCTTGCGCCTGCGGCGGGGCATACTTCTTCATCCATTCAAGATACTTGGCGATCGAGTAGACCGCCGCCGGGCCGTTGGTGTCGCCGCCGCGCTCGACCGAGGAGCCGACCGGACGGCAGCCTTCCATGCGGATGCCCCATTCGTCGACCGGCAGGCCGTTCGGGATGCCCTTGTCGCCGTTGCCGGCCATCGACAGCCAGGCATCGGTGAACCGCCAGCCGAGCGAGGGATCCTTCTTGCCATAGTCCATGTGGCCATAGACCTTGACGCCGTTGATCTCCTTGATGTCGTTGGTGAAGAACTCGGCAATGTCCTCATAGGCCGACCAGTTCACGGGAACGCCGAGGTCGTAGCCATACTTGGCCTTGAACTTGGCCTTGTATTCCGGATTGGAGAACCAGTCGTAGCGGAACCAATAGAGGTTCGCGAACTGCTGGTCGGGAAGCTGATAGAGCTTGCCGTCCGGTCCCGTGGTGAAGGATTTGCCGATGAAATCGTTGACGTCGAGCTGCGGGTTGGTGACGTCCTTGCCCTCGCCGGTCATGTAGTCCGACAGGATCACGGTCTGGCCGTAGCGGAAGTGGGTGCCGATCAGGTCAGAGTCGTTGATCCAGCCGTCATAGACGTTCTTGCCGGACTGCATCTGGGTCTGCAGCTTTTCAACGACGTCGCCCTCCTGGATCAGGTCATGCTTGACCTTGATACCGGTGATCTCGGTGAAGGCTTTCGCCAGCGTCCGCGACTCATATTCGTGCGTCGTGATCGTTTCCGACACGACGTTGATTTCCATGCCCTTGAACGGCTCGGCCGCCTTGGCGAACCATTGCAGCTCCTTCATCTGCTCGTCCTTCGACAGTGTCGAGGGCTGGAATTCGCTGTCGATCCACCTTTGATTGACGGCGTCGTCCGCACGCGCAGGTGCGGCAATGGTCAGCGATGCGGCGATCAGCGCAGCCGCGCTGGTCATCGTCAGAAAACTCTGCTTGGTCAAGGGACCGTTTCTTCCTCTCAAGCGTCGCATGTTGGATCCTCCGGTTGCAGCGACAAACACATATTCAGGCCCGGGTTGATCCCGGATCTGCTCTTCTTCGCTCTTCAGACGGTGCGGAAAATCGCAACGGCCGAGACGAGCGAAATCAGGGTTGCGAGCCACAGGCTCGAAATCTCAACGCCCTCCCCGATCGGCAAAGTCGCGATCGGATCAGTGCCGACAGACGCGATCCACAGCAAATGGATGACGGCTGATAGCACCAGCGAAATGAACAGCCGGTCGCCGCGCGTGGTCGGAATGCGCAGGATGCCGACGCGCTCGGCTTCGGGATAGGCGACCCCCAGCCATGTCATCACCCCCAAAGTCAACGCCAGCATCACGAAGAAGATCGCGGTCGGCAGCGTCCAGGCCATCCATGCGATGTTTTCCATGGCTACACCCTGCCCAGCGCAAAACCGCGCGCGATGTAGTTGCGGACGAACCAGATCACGAGCGCACCGGGGATGATGGTGAGCACGCCGGCAGCCGCCAAGAGGCCCCAGTCCATGCCGGCGGCGGAGACCGTGCGCGTCATGATGGCGGAGATCGGTTTGGCGTTGACCGACGTCAGCGTCCGCGCCAGCAGCAATTCGACCCAGGAGAACATGAAGCAGAAGAACGCAGCGACGCCAATGCCGCTGGCGATCAGGGGCACCAGGATCTTGGCGAAGAAGCGCGGAAACGAATAGCCGTCGAGGAACGCGGTCTCGTCGATCTCGCGCGGCACGCCCGAGACGAAGCCCTCGAGGATCCAGACCGCCAGGGGTACGTTGAAGATGCAATGCGCCAGCGCGACCGCCCACGGCGTATCGAACAGGTTGATCGCCGAATAGAGGTTGAAAAACGGCAGCGCATAGACGGCGGCCGGCGCCATGCGGTTCGACAGCAGCCAGAAGAACAGATGCTTGTCACCGAGGAAGCGGTAGCGCGAGAAGCCGTAGGCGGCCGGCAACGCCACGCCAATCGAGATCACGGTATTGATCAGCACATAGGTCAGCGAATTGATGTAGCCGGAATACCAGCTCTCGTCGGTGAAGATGCGCTTGTAGTTTTCCAGCGTCGGCTGATGCGGCCACAACGTCATTGACGTAACGATTTCGCTGTTGGTTTTGAAGCTCATGTTGACGAGCCAGTAGATCGGCAACAGCAGGAAGATCAAAAACAGCGAGATGATGAGGCGGCGGCCGGGAATCGAATGCATCAGGCGCCTCCCTGCTTGGCGGGACGCTCGGTCCCTACGTTGGTCATCACGGTGTAGAACACCCAGCAGACGATCAGGATGATCAAATTGTAGACCAGCGAAAGTGCTGCGGCCTTGCCGAGGTCGAACTGTCCGAGCGCGATCTTGACCAGTTCGATCGAAACGAAGGTTGTTGAGTTGCCGGGTCCGCCGCCGGTCACCACAAACGGCTCGGTGTAGATCATGAAGCTGTCCATGAAGCGCAGCAGCACCGCGATCAAGAGCACGCGGTTCATCTTCGGCAATTGGATCGCCTTGAACACCGCCCAGCGCGAGGCGCCGTCGATCTGCGCCGCCTGGTAATAAGCGTCCGGAATCGACTTCAATCCGGCATAGCAAAGCAGCGCCACGAGGCTGGTCCAGTGCCAGACGTCCATCACGATGACGGTGGCCCAGGCATCGAACTCGTTGGAGACGTAGTTGTAATCGAAGCCGAGGCTGTTCAGCGTATACCCGAGCAGGCCGATATCGGGACGGCCGAATATCTGCCAGATGGTGCCGACCACGTTCCATGGAATGAGCAGCGGCAGTGCCAGAATGACGAGGCATACGGCAACCGTCCAGCCTTCACGCGGCATCGACAGCGCCACCACGATGCCGAGCGGCACCTCGATCGCCAGGATGATGGCGGAGAACAGCAGGTTGCGGCCGAGCGAGGCGAGGAAGCGTCCGCCGAGATCGGTCGAGGGATCGAGCAGCTCCTTGAACCAGCCGACGCCGTTCCAGAAGAACTGGTTGTTGCCGAACGTGTCCTGCATCGAATAGTTCACAACCGTCATCAACGGCAGGATCGCGGAGAACGCGACCACCGCGAATACCGGCAGCACCAGGAACCAGGCTTTTTGGTTGACGGTCTTGTCCATCAAGCAACCCCCTCGACCAGACGGCTGTCGGCATAGACGTGAACATGCGCGGGATCGAACACGAGCCCGACCCTGTTGTCGGGCACGGAGAATCCCGGCGGCACGCGCGCGGCAAACTTGGCGTCGCCGATGCGAACCCGAGCGAAGCGGGCGCGACCGAGATCGTCGATCCGCTCGATCGCGGCCGATAGCAGGCCTGAGGCGGGAGCCGCGATGTTGACGAATTCGGGACGCACGCCGATCTCGATCTTCGCGCCTGCCGGCAGCACGCCGTAATTGCGGTGAAGGCCGATGATATGGCCGTCGATCCGCGCCTCATGCCCGCTGACCACGGCCGGCACGATATTCATGCCCGGCGAGCCGATGAAATAGCCGACGAACGTATGCGCGGGCTTGTCGAACAGTTCGGCCGGCGTGCCGCTCTGCACCACGCGGCCATCATGCATGACGACGACGGTATCGGCAAATGTCAGCGCCTCGGTCTGGTCATGGGTGACGTAGATCATCGTGAGATCGAGCTCGCGGTGCAGCGCCTTGAGCTTCGAGCGTAGCTGCCATTTCAATTCGGGATCGATCACCGTCAACGGCTCGTCGAACAGAACAGCGGCAACGTCGGAGCGGACGAGGCCGCGGCCCAGCGAAATCTTCTGCTTGGCGTCCGCGGTCAAGCGCGTCGCCTTGCGGTCGAGATAGAACGTGAGATCGAGGAGATCGGCGATCTGCCTCACCCGCGCCTCGACCTCGGCCTTCGGCACGCCACGATTCCTGAGCGGGAATGCGAGGTTCTGCCCGACCGTCATCGTGTCGTAGATCACCGGAAACTGGAACACCTGCGCGATATTGCGCTTCTGGGTTGACAACAGCGTGATATCGGTGCCGTCGAACAGGATTTTTCCGCGCGACGGCGTGACGATGCCGGAGATCAGGTTGAGCAGCGTGGTCTTGCCGCAGCCGGACGGGCCGAGCAGCGCGTAGGCCCCGCCCTGCCGCCAGGTCATGGTCACCGGCTTCAACGCAAAGGACTCGGGCGCAGCGTCATTGCCGCTGTAGGAGTGCGCGAGATCGACGAGGTCAATGCGGGCCATGTCGCATCTCCCTCACATGCTCTTAGCTTTTGACGCGCTTTGTTCAAGCGAAACGCTACGCATTTCGCTTGAAAACGCGATGGCAGGCGCTGCGACCAGGCGATCGGCGGCGTCGAACACGAAGACATTGTCGGGATCGAGCACGGCATTGAGCGTCTGGCCGGGCTCATATTCATGCACGCCCGGCAGCACCGCAACCCAGTTGGAAGCGTCGCGGTTGAGATGCACGAAACTTTCCGAGCCGGTGATCTCGGTCACGGTGACCGTGGCGTGGAACGCGTGGCGACCGGCGACGCCGTTCGCCACTTCGAGCTGATGGGCGCGGAAGCCGACGCGATACGGGCCATCGGGCAATTCTGTATAGAGCCCGCTGGCCGGCGCCTGGATGCCACCGGCATATTGCACCGAACCATTCTTCTTCTCGATGCCGACGATGTTGAGTGGCGGATCGGAAAACACCTGCGCCACCCGCAGCGTATCGGGGCGGCGATAGACTTGCGATGTATTGCCGGCCTGCAGCACCTCGCCTTCCCACATGCACACCGTGTTGCCGCCGAGCAGCAGGGCTTCCGAGGGTTCGGTCGTCGCATAGACGAAAATCGCGCCCGACGCCTCGAAGATGCGCGGCAATTCGGCGCGCAACTCCTCGCGCAGCTTGTAATCGAGGTTGGCGAGCGGTTCGTCGAGCAGCACCAGATCGGCACCCTTGACCAGCGCGCGCGCGATCGCGGTGCGCTGCTGCTGGCCGCCGGACAACTGCAGCGGCGTTCGCTTCAGATAAGGCTCGAGCCGAAGAAGTTTCGCGGCTTCCTGCACACGCCGATCAATCTCCTCGCGCGGCCTGCCCTGCACCCGCAGGGGCGAAGCGATATTTTCATAGACCGTCAACGAGGGATAATTGATGAACTGCTGATAGACCATCGCGACCGAGCGCTGCCGCACGTCGGCGCCGGTGACGTCCTTGCCCTCGACCAGCACGCGGCCAGTCGCAGGTTTGTCGAGACCGGCGAGCAACCGCATGATCGAGGTCTTGCCGGACAGCGTCGGTCCGAGCAGCACGCTCAGCGTGCCGCGCTCGAGCGTCAGCGAGACATCGCGAATGGTCGCCATGCCGTCGACGGTTCGCGTGACATGTTCGAGCGTAACACTCATGGCCGCCCTCCCGCTTCACGCAAAGGACGTTCGCCGGGGGCGCTGTTGGCTTTGATCCACTGGTCGAGTGCGGCAATTTCGTCTGCCAACAGCCGCAATCCGAGCTTGGACCTGCGCCACACTACGTCCTCGGCGGTCAAGGCCCATTCATTCGACATCAGGTACCGGACTTCGCTTTCGGTCAAGGTGGCGCCGAATGGCTGGCCGAGATCGGCAAGGGATTTGGCGTTGCCGAGCAATTTTGCAGCACGCGTGCCATAGGCATGCGCCAGCCGGTTGGCATGCGCTGGGCTGAGGAACGGATATTTCCGCGCCAGCTCCGCCGTCAGCGCAGCGACCGCCGAGACATCCATGTCGCCGCCCGGGAGCGGCGCCTTGCCGGTCCAGCCTTCTTTAGCTTTGTCGCTGCGCAAGTAGGGCGCGAGCCGTTCCAGCGCTTCTTCCGCCAGGCGCCGATAAGTCGTGATCTTGCCGCCATAGATCGACAGCAGCGGCGCGCCGCCGGGCGTATCGAGCTCGAACACGTAATCGCGGGTCGCAGCCTTGGCTTCGCTGGCGCCGTCGTCATAGAGCGGCCGCACACCGGAATAGGTCCATACGACGTCGGTGGGTAGCACCGGCTTCTTCAGGTATTCGCTGGCGGAGGCGCAGAGATACTGGATCTCTTCGGGGCTGGCCTTCACCTTGGCCGGGTCACCATCATAGTCGCGATCGGTGGTGCCGATCAGCGTAAAGTCGTCCTGGTAGGGAATGACGAAGATGATGCGGCCGTCGGCATTCTGGAACATATAGGCGCGGTCGTGCTCATAGAGCTTGCGCACCACGATGTGGGAGCCCTGCACCAGCCGCACCTTTGCGCGCGCGTTAACGCCTGAGCCCGACGACAGCACCTGTTCGACCCAGGGGCCGCCGGCATTGACCAGCGCACGCGCCTGGATGGTGGTGCGCTCGCCGCTGATGGCGTTCTCGACGGTGACCTGCCAGATGCCGTCCACCTGCCTGATCTCGACAGCGCGCGAACGGGTGCGGATTTCAGCGCCGCGATCGGCGGCGTCGCGCGCCGTGAGCACGACGAGACGCGCGTCATCGACGAAGCAGTCGGAATACTCGAAGCCTTCTCTGTAGCGGTTGGCGATCAAGGGTTTGCCCACCTCGTCATGGACGAGATCGACCGAGCGCGTCGGCGGCAGGAGATGACGGCCGCCGATGTGGTCGTACAGGAACAACCCTAACCTGAGCAGCCAGGCCGGCCGCAAACCGGAGTGGTGCGGCAAAACGAACCGCAGCGGTCTGATGATGTGGGGCGCGATCTGCCAAAGGATTTCGCGCTCGATCAGCGCCTCGCGGACCAGGCGGAACTCGTAATATTCGAGATATCGCAGCCCGCCGTGCACGAGCTTGGTCGACCACGACGACGTTCCACTCGCCAAATCATTCATTTCACAAAGGAAAACGGAATTACCTCGGCCCGCCGCATCGCGCGCGATGCCGCAGCCATTGATGCCGCCTCCGATAATGGCGAGGTCGAAAACCCGATCCAACAAACGCTTCCCCGGCGATCGCCTCTTCACTTCGGCGATTTTGCTTTCGGATGAGAGTTAATCACAAAGAAAAACGAAAGCAAGTTGAAAGCGGGGAACCCGGTCTCCTACTTTGAGGGTAAATTCAGACTTGGCAGCGGGGTCCGCGCTACGGGCGCAGACCGCGCTGCATTCGGTATCAATCCGCGGCCACGGCCTCGATTTCGAGAAGCCACTCCTCGTCGAAGATTCCAGCGATAACCACCGTCAGCGCGGTTTCCCGTCCGCCAAGTACCTCGTTTCGCACGGAGCGATTGAGAAGAGCGTACTGCCGGTCGGCAAGGTAGGTCCGGTGCATGACCAGATTGTCGAGGGTCATGCCGGCTGCCTTAAGCTGAGCCTCGACGTTTCGCCAGGCGAGCCTGCACTGCGCTTCAAAGCCATCAGGCACCGTGCCATCGACGCCGAGCGGGATCTGGCCACTTACAAAAAGCAGACGCGTGTGACCGCTGACTTCAAGCGCCTGGCTGTAGCCCGTCGTCGGCACGGTTACTGTTTCGGCATTGATGCGTCGGATGTGCATTAGGTTTCTCCTCTCCTCGAACGTCACCTCGTGCACCGCTGCACTCGTCGCGCACAAACCATTTTTCCTAGACAGTTGAATTAGATTTTCTAATCTGCGCGCCTAACGCCCATGGATGGAATCCTAGTGAGTTACAGATTGCCTCCCCTCAACGGGCTGCGCGCCTTCGAGGCTGCCGGTCGCCATCTCAGCTTCAAACTGGCTGCGCAGGAGCTTTCGGTAACGCCGGGCGCCGTCAGCCAACAGATCAAGCATCTGGAGCAGGTCTTGGGAGTTCCGCTGTTTCAGCGCATGCCCCGCGGCCTCACCCTCACCGGCCACGGCGAGGCAATGCTGCCCACCATCAGCGATGCCTTCGAGCGCATGTCGACCGCTGCGGATGCTGTTGCGCGCAAATTGCCGACAAAGGCGTTGAGGCTTGGTGTTTCTCCGAACTTGACTGTCGACCCGCATGGCCTGTTGGCGAAACTTGCGAACACAGAACAAGCACCGGACTATGTTCTGATAACCTCGACTGACGACGTTGCGAGTCTATTAAGTGGCGCGCTGGATGCGATTCTGCGTCCGGGACCGGGCCCTTACCCGGGAATGCATGCGGAGGCGCTAAATCTGCACCACGCATTCTCACCCCATGCGCAGGCTTTTCTTGTCGTTTGGCCTGGCCTCGCCAAGTGTCGGGAGTTTCTGAAAACGAGATCGCTGCTCGGGTCACTCGGATGAATCGCGAGCTACTTCAGCCGCACCACGGTCGAAGCCGGTTCGCCACCGGGATCGTCGATATCCGCCGCCGGCTTCTCCATCGCCTCGACGACCTCGATGCCGCGGTGGTGGCAGATGTTCGCTAATCCCGCCGGCAGCGGCGCATCGGTCACAAAGGTTTGGATCTGACTCAGATGGGCGATGCGCACCGGCGCGCTGCGGCGGAGTTTTGTCGAGTCCGCGACCAGCATGACGCTGCGCGCATTGGCAATGATCGCCTGCGCGGCCTGCACCTCGCGATAATCGAAGTCCAGGAGCGCGCCCTCCTCGTCGATCGCGGAGGCGCCGATGATGGCGTAGTCGACCTTGAACTGGCCGATCAGGCTGATCGCGGTCGAGCCGATCACGGCCCCGTCGGCACGGCGCACCGCGCCGCCCGCCACGATCACCTCGATGCGCGGATGCCGGTACAAGAGCATCGCGACGTTGAGGTTGTTGGTGATGACCAACAAATCCTCGTGCGAGGTCAGCGCGCTCGCGACTTCTTCTGTCGTGGTGCCGATGTTGATGAATAGCGAGCAGCCGTTCGGAATCCGCGACGCCGCGGCGACACCGATCGCCCGCTTCTCTTCCGCCGCCACGAAGCGCCGCGCCTCGTAGGCAAGGTTCTCGACGCCGGAAGCGATGATGGCGCCGCCATGGATGCGCGTCAGCGAGCGCTGATCGCAGAGGTCGTTGAGGTCCTTTCGGATGGTCTGCGCCGAAACTTCGAAACGCTTGGCGAGATCTTCCACCATCACCCGGCCAAAGGCGCGGGCGATGTTGAGGATTTCGGTCTGGCGATGGGACAATCCGGCCATGGCTGGCACCCTTCATATAGACCTGGGGCACAAAGTTGCCGTTATGGTGCGGCTGATTGGGGCCGCGGTCAACGAGGGAGATTTGCCGCAAAGGCGCTCGGCTGGGCGAAACAACGAATCCTGGTTAAGGCGACCGGGCCCGAAGCCATGCGAGCCGCACCATGCGCGCTCGACAAAGCAATTTGTGGCTGCAACACTGTGATCACAACCAGAAACGAATGGAGGAAACCATGAAGATCGATCGTCGGCCGCTCGCCTTGTCCGTACTTGCACTGGGGCTCATGAGCGTCGTCCCCGCCTTTGCCGGTGCCGATGAAGATGCCATCGCGAAGAACGTCGAGGCCTTCCGTGCGGCGCAGGCGGCTGGCAATGCCGAGGGGATCGCCCCACTCTGCGCGGAAGAGCTGAGCTACAGCCACTCGAATGCCAAAATCGACACCAAGGCGTCGCTTCTCGACGGCATCGCCAAGGCCAACTACAAATGGTCGTCGCTTGAATACAAGGATCCCACGATCCGTGTCGTCGGCCCGACGGCCATCGTGCGCTTCAACTTCGTCGGCGAGCAGGAGTTCACTGACGGCAAGAAGACGCCGCAGAATCTGCACATCCTGATGAACTGGCAGAAACAGGGCAACGACTGGAAGCTGCTGTCGCGGTCGGCCACCAAGCTCTGACCGCCGGACGACTGGCGCTGGCGGTTATGCCGCCAGCGCCATCCCGCTGGCGAGGCGGCGCGCGGCACGCTCGGCCTCGCGCGCATTACGAAATATCTGCCCTTCCAGCCGGTTGAAACGGTGCGAGGCGGCGAAGAACCGATAGCCGCCGGGAGCGCGCACGATAATCCCCGCCGGCTGCGAGCCGACTTCGATGATGTAGGTGTCCGACATGGCCCAGCCTCAGATTTATTCCGGGCCTACAACGGGTTACATCTGTATTTGTTCCTGCTTCCACCATTGCGCCGCGGGGCTGAGCTGTGCCAAAGCTGGTCCCGGAACAAAGCGAATCGCCCAAATGGCCGGAGAACCGACATGATGCCGAAATTCGCGCTCTCGATGCTCGTTGCCCTTGCGGCTTGTGTACCGCTCCAGGAGGCGGCGGCGCAGGAAAGCACGCTCGGCGGCGCGCTGTTCGGCGGCGCTGCGGGCGCTATTGTCGGCGGCGCGCTCGGCGGCGGCCGGGGCGCGGCGGTCGGTGCGATCGTGGGCGCCACGACGGGAGCCGCGATCGGCGCCCAGGGCGAGCCGCGGCCCGGCGGCTATCGCTGGTATCAGGGCGGTTGCTACATGGAGCAGCCCGACGGCTGGGTCGCGGTTTCGCCGCGCTATTGCGGCGTTCAGGCGCAATATGCTCCTCCGCCGCCTCGGTATTACGACGACACGCCACGGTGCATGCGCTCGCCGACCTACGACCCGCGCCGCGGCACCTTCATCGGCCGCGACGGCTACGAGCGTCCCTGCCCGTAACAGTCAGGTCTTGATTACGCCGTCCGGGCTGACCGGCTGCGGACGGCCATTTTCGTCGATCGCGACATAAGTGAAGTTGCCGTCCGTCACCAGGATCTGTTGCAACTCCTTGCGGCGCACGACCCAGGCTTCGAGATGCACCGTGATCGAGGTGCGCCCGACCCGCACCAGATTGGCGTAGACCGAAACGAGGTCGCCGACATAGACCGCCTTGCGGAAATTCATCGCCTCGATCGCGACCGTCACGGTGCGTGACTTCGCGATCTTGGAGGCGAACACGCCGCCGCCGATATCCATCTGGCTCAAGAGCCAGCCGCCGAAGATGTCGCCATTGGCGTTGGTGTCGGCCGGCATTGCCAACGTGCGAATGCAGAGATCGCCGTGCGTCTCGGTCTCGGTCGAGATCGGCGCGTGCACATGGGGTTCGTTCACTTGAAGCTCTCCCAGCCGGCGTCGGGCGTGAATCTGCCGCCGAATTTTTCCGTGAGCGCCCGCAGCGTCGAGACGATGTTTTCCACACCGCGGGTTCGCGCATAATGCAACGGACCGCCGCGGAATGGCGCATAGCCCGTGCCGAAGATGACGGCACCGTCGACCACGTCGGCATTGTCGACGATACCTTCGCGCAAGCAGGCGACGCAGACATTCGACATCGGCAGGATTAGCCTGTCGATCATTTCCGCCGACGGTTCCGAGGTTGCGGGCAGGCCGGATGAGGTGTCGGCCTTGCCGCCCTTCCAGGTGTACAAGCCCTTGCCGGTCTTGCGGCCGAGCTCGCCCCTGGCGACCTTGTCGCGCAACCAGGCCGGCGTCGGCGGAAGCGCGTCGCCGAATTTCGAGCGCAGCATGTCGCCGACATCGAGACAGATATCGAGGCCGACCTGGTCGGCAAGTTCGATCGGACCCATCGGCATGCCGAATTTTTTCGCGGCGGCGTCGATCACCGTCTTGTCGATCTTCTCGTCCAGCATCAGCATCGCTTCCAGCATGTAGGGCGTCAGCGCACGATTGACGAGGAAGCCGGGCGAGGATTTCACAGGCAGCGGCAGGCGGTCGATGGCGCCGACGAAGGCGAGCGCTTCTTTCAGAAGTTGCGCATCCGTGCCGTCATGGCTGACGACCTCGACCAGTTGCAGCCGCGAGACCGGATTGAAGAAGTGCAGCCCCAATAGCCGCTCGGGTTTTTGCAGCGTGGTACGCAGGTCCTGCAGCGGAATGCTCGACGTGTTGGTGGCGAGGATCGCGCCCGGCTTCATTTTCGGTTCGATCCCGGCATAGACCTTCTGCTTCAGCTCCAGCTTTTCCGGCACCGCCTCGATGATGAGATCGGCGTTACGGACGCCCTCGGCCTGCATGTCCGGCATCAGCCGGTCCAGGGCATCGCGCACGGCAGTCCGCTTGCGCAGGATCTTGCCATAGAGTTCGGCGGCGCGCTTGATCGCGCTTGCGATCGGCTCCGGCTTCATATCGGCGAGCGTCACCCGCAAATCCTGGCCGGCACACCAGGCGGCGATGTCGCCCCCCATGGCACCGGCACCGATGACGTGAACGTGCTCGATCTTGTTGCCGGATCCCGCGAGCTTCTTCATCTGCTCGCGCAGGAAGAACACGCGGATCAGGTTCTGCGCGGTCGACGTCACCATCAATCTGGCGAAAGACGCTTTCTCCGCGTTCAGCATCGCCCGCCGGTCGCCGCCATGCTTTTCCCAGAGATCGATCAGCGCATAGGGCGCGGGATAGTGCTCCTCTCGCGCGGCCTTCGCGGCCTCACTGCGCATCCGCCCGGCGAGGAAGCCCCGCGCAAAGCCGAGGCTGAGCAGATTATTCAGCAGCCCGGGCCGCGCGCGCTTCAAGCGGCCGGACACCGCATCCTTCACCGCATTGCGCACATGCCGCTCCTGCGTCACAACGTCGACCAGCCCAAGCGATTTTGCCCTGCGCGCATCGATGGTCTTGCCCGTCAGCATCAGCGGCATCGCCTGCATCGGATTGACGAGCTGCGTGAAACGTACGGTACCGCCGAGGCCGGGGTGCAGTCCGAGCATCCCCTCGGGGAAGCCGAACCGCGCGTCCTCGATCGCGATCCGCATCAGGCAGGCCAACGCCACTTCGAGACCGCCGCCGAGGCAGAAGCCGTGGACCACGGCCACGCTCGGAATCCGTAACGCTTCGAGCCGGTCGATCACCGCATGCGCACGGCCGATCTCGGCCTCGACGGCGGCTACATCGGTGGCGGCGCGAAAGGCATTGACATCGGCACCGGCGATGAAGCCGGTTTTTTTAGCGGAACGGATGACGAGGCCTGTGGGTCGTTGAGCTTCCAGTTCCGCCAGCACCTTATCGAGCTCCTCGATCAGATCGGCGGATAGCGTATTAGCGCTGGTGCCTTCGCGATCGAACAACAGCCAGGCGACGCCGTCGCCATCGCGGGTCAACCTCAAATCCTTGTACGGGCCATCGGCATCCGGCTTCGGCCCGAGTTCGAGCACGCGATCGCCGAGAACGTTCATGATCTGGCTATCCATGCTCACACCGTCTCTATCAGCATCGCACCGCCCTGCCCGCCGCCGATACATTCGGTGGCGATACCGCGCCTGGTACCCAATCGCTTCATGGCATTGACCAAATGCAGCACGATACGGTTACCGCTGCAGCCCACGGGATGACCAAGGCTGATCGCGCCACCATCGACGTTCAACCTGGTCTGGTCGAGTTCACCGGCCGCGCCATCGAGGCCGAGAATCTCCTTGCAGAACTTTTCGTCATTCCAGGCGGCGAGACAGCCCAGCACCTGCGTCGCGAAGGCTTCGTTCAATTCCCAGGTCTCGATGTCACCGAGCGTCAGCTCGTTGCGCTTCAACAATTCGGTCGCCGACAGCACCGGACCCAGGCCCATAATGCCGGGATCGAGCGCCGACCACTGGCTGTCGAGAATGGCCGCCTTCGGCGTCAACCCGTGCTTGGCGACGGCCTCTTCGGACGCGAGGATTACCCAGGACGCGCCATCGGTGATCTGTGAGGAATTGCCGGCGGTGACCTTGCCCCAGGGACGCTCGAATACCGGCTTCAGCTTCGCCAAGCTCTCCGGCGTCGAGTCCGGCCGCACGCCATCGTCATGATCGTAGAATTTGCCGTCGCGCGCGAATGCGGTCTCAACTTCGTCTTTGAGCCAACCCTGCGATTGCGCCTTGGCGAGCCGCTTGTGGCTTTCGGCAGCATAAGCGTCGGACTGCGCGCGGGTGATGCCGAAGAGATGCCCGACCACCTCGGCGGTCTGGCCCATATTGAGTTCGGTGATGGGATCGGTGAGGCCGCGCTCCAGCCCGATGATGGGCTTGAAATAGCTCGGCTTGACCTTGAGCGCCGCCATGACTCTTGCGCCGATGCCCTTGGCGCCGGCAAGCCCTGCAAACCAGCGCACGCCCTGTTGCGGCCATACCAGGGGCGCATGGCTCAGTGCTTCTGCGCCGCCGGCGAGGATCAGGTCGGAGAGGCCCTCGCGGATGTACCGGTAACCCGTGTCGATCGACTGCATGCCGGAGCCGCAATTGATCTGCACGGTGAAGGCGACCATCTTCTCGCCCATGCCGAGCCGAAGCGCCGCGACGCGGGCCGGATTCATCTCGTCGGCGATCACGTTGACGCAGCCGAGGATGACCTGATCGAACGCCGATGGCGCAAAGGGTTGTCGCGCCAGCAGCGGCCGGCCGCATTGAACGGCAAGATCGACCGGCGTAAACGGGCCCGGACCGGAGCGCGCTTTCAGGAACGGCGTCCGGCTGCCGTCGACGATAAAGACCGGTCGTGCCATCAGCTTGCCGCCCTCTCCTTACCCAGTTCCTGGAAGAACTGATGCACGTCGGCGTCCTTCCTGTAAATTGGCGACAACGTCTCAGGGGCGAAATCATCGACCTCAATCACCTTGGCAACGGCTTCATGTGCAGCGTGCAGCTTCTCGCCCTGGGCCTGGGTGATGACCCCCTTCTTCACCGCTTCCTTCCAGTCATGCAGGCGCGCGGCGCGCATCTGCTTTGCAACGTCGTCCGCAGCAGTCACCAGCCGGAACGCCTTCTCCAGCCGCGCAATGCCGCCATCATCATCGACTGCTGACAGATCAGGGGTGAGTCGATCGCGCGCCGCCGACGGCTCCAGCACGAGCTGCGCGCATTGATGCACTACACGGTCGGACGGGCCAATTACCTTGGCGCCAAACGGCTGGATCAGGAATTTCAGAATCACCGCGACAAACCGGTTCGGCAGGTTGGCCAGGATTTCGGCAAAGCGGCTTTTGATAGTGCGGAAGCCCGTAGCCATGCACCACTCGAGCGCGGCGAAATCCTCTCTTTGCCGCCCCTCGTCCTGCCAGCGTTTCAGCACAGCCGACAACAGATAGAGCTCGGAGAGAATATCGCCGAACCGGGCCGAGAGCATTTCCTTGCGCTTGAGCGCGCCGCCCAGCGTCAGCAGCGCCATGTCGGCGCACAGCGCAAACGCCGACGAGTAGCGCGAGAGCTGGCGATAGAATCGCGTCGCCTCGCCGGCATCGGGCGCGGGCGCAAACAGACCGCCGCTCCAGCTCCGGCCCCAGGCGCGGAACATGGTCTTGAAGCTGTGGCCCACATGATTCCAGAACGCCTTGTCGAAGGCTTCCAAGCCCTTGGCGCGGTCGACCTCACCCAGCGCGTTCATTTCATCGAGCAAGAATGGATGCGCGCGTATCGCGCCTTGGCCAAACACGATGAGATTTCGCGTGAGGATGTTGGCGCCCTCGACGGTGATGCCGACCGGCACCGCGCGATAGAGGCTGCCCATGTAATTCTTCGGTCCGTCGATCACGGCCTTGCCGCCATGGATGTCCATGGCATCGTCGATCACGGTCCGCATCCGCTCGGTGGCGTGCAGCTTCATGATGCCGGAGATGACGGCGGGATGGTGCCCCTGATTGAGCGCCGCACAGGTCAGCCGCCGCGCGGCATCGAGCAGATAGGCAGTGCCTGCGATACGGGCGAGCGGCTCCTCGATGCCTTCGAACTTGCCGATGGAGATACCGAACTGCTCGCGGATTCGGGCATAGGCGCCGGTGGTGCGCGCCGCATAAGCAGCCCCCGCGGCCGACAATGACGGCAGCGAAATGCCGCGGCCGGCGGCCAGCGCCGTCATCAGCATCTTCCAACCCTGGCCCAACCGCTCCTGCCCGCCGATGATGTAGTCCATCGGAATGAACACATCGCGACCCCAGTTCGGACCGTTTTGGAACACCTGCATCGCCGGCAGATGGCGACGGCCGATCTCGACACCGGGCAAATGAGTCGGGATCAGGGCGACGGTAATGCCGAGTTCTTCCTGCTGACCCACGAGATGGTTGGGATCATAGGCCTTGAAGGCCAGGCCGAGTAGGGTCGCAACGGGACCGAGCGTGATGTAACGCTTGTGCCAGTTCAGCCTCAAGCCCAGCACTTCACGCCCCTCGAAATTGCTCCTGCAGATGACGCCAGTGTCAACCATCGAGGCCGCGTCCGAGCCGGCTTCGGGGCTGGTCAGGCCAAAGCAGGGAATGTCGGCGCCTTCGGCGAGCCGCGGCAGCCATCTATCCTGCTGCTCCTTGGTACCGAAGCGCATCAGGAGTTCGCCGGGCCCGAGCGAGTTCGGCACCATCACGGTGACGGCGGCGGTGAGCGAGCGCGAGGAAATCTTTCGCACCACTTCCGAATGGGCATAGGGCGAGAAACCAAGCCCGCCAAACTCCTTCGGAATGATCATACCGAAGAATTTGTAGCGCTTGATGAAGGACCACGCTTCCGGCGGCAGGTCGCGCCATTCCCAATTGATCTTCCACTCGTCGAGCATGGCGCAAAGCTCGTCGACGGGGCCGTTGAGAAAGGCCTTTTCTTCTTCAGTCAGCGTCGCCGGGGCTACCGCCAGCAATTTCGACCAGTCGGGATTGCCGGTGAAGAGGTCGGCGTCCCACCAGACGTCGCCCGCTTCTAGCGCTTCGCGCTCGGTATCGGACATCGCTGGCATTGCGCTACGCGCGAAAGCGAAGATCGGCTTGCTGATCAAATCGCGGCGGAAGCTCATGGCGACCTCCTCATGATCGGAGCGCGACGTCTCGCCTCACCTGTACCAAACATGGGTTCATCCTAGCTGAAAAGCACGGGTTTCGGCGACGCTTCGCATCGGGAATGAAGCGAAATTGATAAACTTGGAGATAACGGCGGAGGCCCGGGCCCGTTCCAAAATGCGTGCATTGTCCGACGTTTAGAGACCGGCAATGTTACCGGATGGATGCCGCTCGGGAATGCCCGCATGTCTCAACCGCGGACACACCGGTGTTATGAATCACGCTTATTGCGTCGTCGCTCGTTGGGGACGAACACGGCAAATACTTCCTTGACACGAACGGCAGGCGTGACATCGCGGGTAAAGCGAAGCTCCGCGGTCGACCGGGTTTCCTCCACGCGAGGCGCGTAAAGCGCGCTGGTATACAGCGATCCGTCAAACCGCAAATTGCTTTCGTCGTCGGTGAGATAAGCGTGCGAAATAAACAAGAAAACGAGCAGCGTCGATCCTACGACGGTAAAATATTTGAATACGGGCATTGGTGCAAAAGCCTCTCCTTTTTCTTGAAAAGGAGGGTGCAGCACGCGCCATAAAAGCAGGGTTTAGACGTGCCCAGCTTTTGCCCGAACGGTTGACTGCCGGTTGTCAATTTGTGGAGAATTTTAATGAATCGCTGCCCGTCATTCCGGGCTCCTGAGCGAGAGCCCGGAATGACGTGGTGAGGCTGAACGAGCTAGCCCGGCCCTGCGCCCTGCGTTGCCGTGTACACGGCGTAGAGCGACTGGCTCGCGGCCATGAACAGGCGGTTGCGCTTGGGGCCGCCGAAGCAGATGTTGCCGCACACTTCGGGGAGACGGATGCGGCCGAGGAGCTTGCCCTCGGGCGACCACACAGTTACGCCGCTATAGCCGACAGCACGGCCGGCATTGCTCGAGCACCAGACGTTGCCATTGACGTCGCAGCGCACACCGTCCGGCCCGCACTTCACGCCGTCGACCACGAAATCGCTGAACCGCTTGTGGTTGGTCAGCTTGTTGTCGGTGCCGACGTCGAACACGAACATGTCGCCTTTGCCGCCTGCGCCTGTATCGCCCGGTCCCTTGCCGGTAGAGGCGACATACAGCTTCTTGTAGTCGGGCGAGAAGCAGAGGCCGTTGGGATCGGGCACCTGTTCCTCAGTCACGACAAGATCGATACGGCCGGAGGGATCGATGCGATAGCAGTTGGTCGGCAGTTCGCGCTTGCCCGGCACGAAGCCTGCCGGCTGGCCGATCCGCGGATTGAGCTTGCCGCCGGAATTGCTCGGGCCTCCCGCAACATCAGGTTCACCCTCATAGAGCTGCCCGCCATACGGCGGATCGGTGAACCAGTAGCTGCCGTCGGGATGAGCGACGACGTCGTTCGGCGAGTTCAGCCTTTTGCCGTTGTACAAGTCGGCCAGCACGGTCGCGGTGCCGTCATGCTCATAGCGCACGACGCGCCGGGTGAGATGCTCGCAGGAAAGCTGTCGTCCCTGGAAATCGAACGAGTTGCCGTTAGAATTGTTGGACGGCGTACGAAAGACGCTGACGTGACCGTCATCCTCCGACCATCGCATCTGCCTGTTGTTGGGAATGTCGCTCCACAGAAGATACCGCCCCTGCGCGCTCCAGGCGGGGCCTTCGGCCCACAACAGGCCGGTGTAGAGGCGCTTGATCGCCGTATTGGGCTGGGCGAGATCGTTGAATGATGGATCCACCGCGATGATATCTGGGTCCCAGAAATAGGTGGTGGGGGCACCGCGCGGACTGAAATCACGTGGCGGGCTGGTGACTGTTGACGGAGGCGCCACCGGGCCGGTCTGGGCCAATGCGCTGCCGGCTCCTGTGACGGTAGCACCGGCGCATACCGCCAAACCCTGGACAAGCGTTCGTCGCGAAATCGCGACTTCTGGATCATGCTGTCGTGAATCGCGCCGCTCCTGGCGTGTCATCGAATCCTCCCAATCTGTTCGCCGGCCGTTGATCCGGCCTGGCAACTTGAGGTTAGTCCGGTCCGTGCCCGGTTGCGAGAGCCGCTTTTGATTTCAGCCCCGGTTCAAGCTTGCAGCCGAAGATGGCATTAACTCGTCCAACGCATGTTTGTCGGGAGGCTCCGTCATCGTCGCGCTTGGGGCAATGGCCCGCGTGGCGGCAAGGTGCGCGACATGCTAATCACTCGACAATTGGTCGAATTCTCCGGCAATCAGTCGGTCCGCGGGGCAAATCAAAATGAAGACGCTGACGCGACAGATGTTGCATTGCACCGCGGGATCTCGCGCAAAACGACTTTTAGCTGCGGTCTTGTTATTGGCAATCTGGACTGACATGGCAGCAGCCAACCAGGCCGCCAAAGTCCCCGCGCCGTCACCGAGCAAGCTCGAACGTATCACTGAATTTTTTAGCAATGAGGTTGCAACGGGGAGGTTGCCGGGCGCCGTCGTGTTGATCCAGCAACACGGCAAGCCGGTTTATCTGAAATGTTTCGGCGTTCAGGATGTCGAGACCAAGGCTCCGATGACACCTGACACGATCTTTGCACTTCATTCGATGACGAAGCCGATTACCAGTGTCGCGGCGATGATGTTGATCGACACAGGCAAGCTCTCGCTCGCCGATCCCGTGTCCAAATTCATTCCCGGGTTTGCCGACTCGAAGGTGGCCGTCGGTTCTGATAATGTTGACGGCAAGAACGTTCTAAAGCTTGTCCCGGCAGATCGGCCAGTGACCATTATGGACCTGCTGCGCCATACGTCGGGCATCACGTACGATTATATCGGTGGCAAGTTGATCATGAAGGCCTATTCGGAATCAGGCCTTTTCGATGGACGTTACGACAACAAGGTGTTTGCCGAGCGCATCGCCAGATTGCCTTTGGCGCGGCAACCCGGGACGCTGTGGCGTTACGGACATTCAACCGACGTCCTCGGGCGCATCATCGAGATCGTATCGGGACAGACGCTCTATCAATTTGAAAAGCAGCACATCTTCGATCCGCTCGGCATGGCCAGTACAAAATTCGTGCTGGAAAGTGCCGACGAGCGCGCGCGGATGGCGGAGCCGCTGCCAAGCGATACCATCCTGAAACTCGCGGAGGCTGAACGTCGCGCTCATCCCGAATGGGAGTCCGGCGGCGGCGGGTTGGTCTCGACGCTGAACGACTATGTCCGTTTTGCCCAGATGATTCTCAATGGCGGGCAGCTCGACGGCAAACGCTATCTTAGCCCGGCAGCATTCAGGTCGATGACGTCGGACCATATCGGGCCCGGCTCCGGCGTTGCGCGGGATTATTACTACTTTCCCGGAGATGGCTTCGGCTACGGTTATGGTTTTGCCGTGCGCACCGATCCGGGAAATGCGAAACCGCCGCCGCCGGGTTCGATCGGCGAACTTAAATGGGATAGCGGCAGCGGCACCTATTTCGGTGTCGACCCAAAGCTGGACATGATTTACATCCTGCTTGAGCAGACCCAGAACGAACGTGGACGCATTACGCCCGCGTTCAAGAAGCTGGTTTACGACGCGTTTGCCACGGACGAATGATCTGGTGGCATTGCCTCCGGAAAAAATTACTTCCGGCTCGCCGCCTGCTGCTCGACGAACGCCACCTCGGTGCCCTTCTTGAGGAGCTTTGCCAACTTATCGGCGTCCCAATTGGTGAGACGCACGCAGCCATGAGATTCCGCCTTGCTAACTTTCGACGGATTGGCCGTGCCGTGAATGCCATAGCCTTCCGCGGAAAGTCCGATCCACTGCGATCCGACGGGGTTGTTCGGCCCGGGCTTGATCGTGAAGGCGCGTTTGGATCTGACTTCCTTGAATTTATAATCCGGGTTGTAGCGATAATGCGGGCGGGCATCGATTGAGATCACCTTGAGCACGCCGCTCGGGGTCGGCTTTTCCTCGCTTCCGACGGTTGCAGGAAAGAAGGCGATCAGTTCGGAATCCGCGAACGCCTTGACGGTCTGGGAGCTCTTGTCGACCTCGACACGGGTTGCAATTGGTTTGGTCTCTTTCGCGATCACATTGATTACCGATATCGTCTGGTCGGCTTGGTCGAATTTCTTGCCGGGGTTGAGGGCTGCGAGCAGTGTTTCGCTCATATGAAATTTTTCAGCGATGGCCTCGCGCGGGCTGGTGTAATTGAGCGCCTTCAATCCCTTCATGTCTTCCATCCGGGCGGGAAGCTTCTTGAGGAACGGCCCCTTCACGTCTGCCGCTGCGATCGTGTAGTCGACCACGATGGCATCCGCGCTGGTCGCAATCAAAGCGCTCCAGATCTCCGGGGTCAGCGGCTGCTGATTGACGACCAGGCCCTTGGCTTCGGCGAACGCCCGCAAGGCTTTCTGGGCATTCTCGCCGAGCTTGCCGTCGATCTCTCCGGGCGAGAAATTAGCACGGTCGAGCAGCACCTGAGCCTTGACCACGACAGGATCGATCTTGTCGTCGGCGGGCGGCTTGCCCTTGAACTCCGCATTGTTGACCGCCGCCGCGTCGAGGCCCGCAAGGGCCGGCTGGACAAGACAGGCGAGCAGGATCAGCCCGGCCAACAAGCGGATCATAGGCAATCTCCGAAATACCGACGATAAAGATTTCGACGGGTCGGAGTTCCCTCCCGAAGTGTCTCGGAAGGCGGCCGGCGACCAGCGGAGAGTTCATGGCCGGCCGGGCGGGCTTCAGCCGAACTGGCTGCCGCGTTACTTGGCGAGCCTGGCCTTGATCTCAGCCAGGCCGGCTTCGTAGACGCCGATCAACGCGTCACTGGCAGTCTTTTCGTTTCCCTCGTCGGGAGTATAGGAGCCAATCCACGTGATGGTCGAAGACCCATCATTCTTGGCTGTCACCTTGATCGTCGCCTTGTAGTTGGAGACTGGAAGCGGGCTGGACAGGAACGAATAGGAGTAACTGTGCTCATTCTCGTTCCTCGAGGTTTGCATTTCCACAAACGCGGCCTTGCGGTCCTTGGTCACGAGAACGCGGGTCGGTGGCGCTTTGCCATCCTCGATGCATTCGCCGACCGGCGGCAGCCAGTTCTTGATCGCGCAGAACGGTCCGATTAAAGACCATACGGTCGAGGCGGATGCTTTCACGTCGGCGCTGCGTGTGATTGTCGCGGCAACAACGGGGGTAATGGCGGCGCCCAGAAGCACCGCTCCACCGAGCGCGGCAAAGCACGTCAGCACGACCGTTCGATCGCTAGGAAATTTTGTCATGGAAGGTCCTCATCATCTAGATTTTCATTTGCGGCCTGAGAGCCCGGTTCAGGCAAGCCCAAGCCCGCATTCCCGCGAGTTACCAAGCGGAGTATCCAGCGGCCATTTCACGGAATGAATCGGACCCGGTACAGAAACTGAACTGGAAGCGTCTGCCTTTGATGACTAGGATTGCTCGTCAGCCAGATGGAGAGAAGCATGGCCGAAGGTAGCTACAGGCAGTTCTGCCCGGTTGCGATGGCTGCGGAAGTGCTGTGCACGCGCTGGACCGTTGTCCTGCTCCGGGAAATGGTCGCCGGATCGACGCGCTTTAACGAATTGCGCCGCGGCGTGCCGCGGATGTCGCCGGCCTTGCTCTCACGGCGGCTCAAGGATCTTGAAGCCGCAGGAATTGTCGCCCGTGAAGCGTCGCAAGCGGATTCCGGCGCAGTCGAATATCGCCTGACCGCTTCCGGGCGAGAACTTGGGCCGATCGTCGAGGCATTTGGCATCTGGGGCCAGCGCCGGATCGAAGCGGACTTGTCGCTCCAGCATCTCGACGTTCAACTTCTAATGTGGGATATGCGCCGGAATCTGAATCCGACGCCGATGCCGCGCGGCCGAAACGTCGTTCAGTTCGTTTACCCCGAGCTTTCGGCCGCGCAGCGCGCCTGGTGGCTAATTGTCGACCCGAAGGATGGCGTCGATCTCTGCTCAGTCGACCCCGGATTCGACGTTGACCTCTACGTGTCAGTCGACCTGCGAAGCATGACCGCGATCTGGATGGGGCTCGATACCGTTCGCGCGGCGGTCGCCAGCAAGCGCATGCTGCTGACCGGAGACCGGCATATCGCGTCGGCGATGCAGACGTGGCTCGGTCTCAGCCCGTTTGCCAAAGAGAAGAAGCTTGCAAGCTGATCCCCCAGTACAGTCCTGGAACTGGAGACAGCCAAAGCTTTCCTGACAATCAAGATGACTTGTTCAACTGCGGGAGGAAAAACAAATGGATCACGCCGGAAGCTGTTTTTGCGGAGCCGTAAAACTGGTGGTCAAGGGCGACCCCGAGGCGATGGGTTATTGTCACTGCCGTTCCTGTCGCTCGTGGTCTGGCGGGCCGGTCAATGCTTTCAGCCTATGGAAGCCGGAGGCGGTCGAGATCGAAACGGGAGCCGAGAATATCGCGACTTTCCAGAAGACGCCGCTCAGCGAGCGCAAGTACTGCCGGAAGTGCGGCGGTCACTTGATGACCAATCATCCGCCGCTCGGACTGGTCGACGTGTTCGCGGCGACTATTCCGACCCTGGATTTCAAGCCGGGCGTTCACGTCAACTACGCCGAAGCGGTTCTGCGCATGCGGGACGGTCTGCCAAAGCTCAAGGATTTTCCGGCCGAGTTTGGTGGCTCGGGAGAGGCTGTCGCGGAATAGCGGGTTGCAAAAGTGCGGCTGCTAGCTTCACGCAAGTCTGCGTGGCTTTCTGAGCCACAAGCCAAAGGCCGCCCCTGCTAAAGGGCGGCCTTTGCAGCCGTTGTTTCTCGTAGCCTCACGGTCGCTCGCATAAGCGAGGCCGATACCCAACGAACAATCAATCCGGCCGGATCATCTCGAACATGTTTTCCGGCTTGATCTCGAAATAATCGCCGCGGCGGCCGGCGCGGACGATCGGGTGGGCCAGACCGGTCTGGTAGACGCCGTCCTTGATGAAGGCCCTGTCGATGTGCACGGCGACGACTTCGCCCAGTGTCAGCCAGGCCTGCGCCTTTTCGCCGTTCTTGCCCTGTAACTGGATGATCTGCGTCAGCCTGCATTCGAACGCGACCGGGCTTTCGGCGACGCGCGGCACGTTGACCAGCTTGCAGGGCGCCGCCGTAAGCCCCGCAACCTTGAATTCATCGACATCACGGGCAACGTGCGCGGCGGTCGCGTTCATCTGCTTCGCCAGATCCATGGTGGCAAGATTCCAGACGAACTCCCCGGTTTCCTGGATGTTGCCGGCGCTGTCCTTCCAGTTCGTCGACGAGAAGCCGATGATCGGCGGCACGTAGCAGAAGGCATTGAAGAAGCTGTAGGGCGCCAGATTGATGTTGCCGTTGCCGTCGCGCGAGGAAATCCACCCGATCGGGCGCGGTGCGATGATGGCGTTGAAGGGATCGTGCTTGAGGCCGTGGCCGTTCTTCGGCTCGTAGAAATGCAGGTCTTGGGTAGTCACGCCGGGACTGTTCCTTTTTGCGTCATTGCGAGGAGCAAAGCGACGAAGCAATCCATGCCAGGTCGTGCGAAGCCAATGAATTGCTTCGCTTCGCTCGCAATGACGGAAGAGTCAACTGACGAATGCGTCAATTCGCCTTGGCGCGCGGCGAGAGGCCGGCGATGACAAAGTCGATCATCTGGTCGATCGAGGGGCCCGGCTTGGTGGCGCATTGGGCGATCATCTGGGGGTGGAAGAAGCGCATCATTGCGGTGCAAGCGCACAGCGAGGCGAGTTGCAAATCGGCAACCTCGAACTCGCCGGAAGCGGCGCCCTGCCCGATCACCTGGCCAATGGTCCGGGCAATCATCTCCATATGGGCAACGCAGACGCCCCAGTCCTCCTGCATCGCGATCTCGACCATCTCATGAAGTTTGGAATCGCCGACATAACGCTCGGTGTTCATGCGGTTGATGGTCTTGATCATCTGGCGCAGGCGGACCGACGCTGGCCCAGCCGCCTGCGCGATCCGTTGCGCCTCGACCTCGACCTCGCCCATCAAGGTCCGCGCCACGCCCTCGTGGATCGCCTTCTTCGAATCGAAGAAGCGATAGACGTTAGCGGGGCTCATCCGCAGTTCCTTGGCGATGTCGGCGACCGTCGTCTTCTGGTAGCCGATCTGCCTGAACAGACGCTCCGCCACCACGAGAATCTTCTCGCGGGTGTCGGTCTCGATGTGTTCCGAAATCAGCGTCATGTCAGCTCTCAATGTTCAATTATTCTGCGGCGTCGGCAAGCGGAATTGCGTGCGGTCCCTTCGGATGCTCCTTGGCCTGATGCTGCGCCGCAAGATCAGGCTGCTCGGCCTGGCCGCTTTCTTCCAGGCTCTTCCTGAACCACAGGGCGTAAAGGCCTGGCAGGTACAGCAAGGTCAGGAAGGTTGCAACAAACAAACCGCCCATGATGGTGATCGCCATCGGCCCCCAGAAGGCGGAGCGCGACAGGGGGATCATGGCCAGGATCGCCGCCAGCGCCGTCAGGATCACTGGGCGAGCCCGCCGGACCGTGGCTTCGACGATGGCTTCCTTTCGCGTCATGCCCTGGGAAACGTCGGCCTCGATCTGGTCAACCAAAATCACCGCGTTGCGCATTATCATGCCGGCAAGCGCGATCAGGCCGAGGAGCGCCACGAAACCAAACGGCTGGTTGGCAATGTTGAGACCAAGCGAGGCGCCGACGATGCCGAGCGGCGCGGTTAAGAATACCAGGATCAGACGCGAGAAGCTCTGCAACTGGATCATCAAGAGCGTCAGCATCACCAGCGCCATCAACGGAAACAGCATGGCGATCGAGGCATTGCCCTTGGCAGATTCCTCGAACGCTCCGCCCGGCTCGATCCGGTAGGCCGGCTCGAGATGGTCGCTGATTTCCTTCAGCTTCGGTGAGATCTGGTTGGTAACGTCGGGCGCCTGCACGCCGTCGACGACGTCGCTCCGCACCGTGATCGCCATGTCGCGATTGCGCCGCCACATGATCGGCTCCTCATGCGAATATTCGATCCGCGCGATCTGCTGCAGCGGCACGGCGACGCCGTTGCGCGAGGTCACAGTGAGGTCGCCGACACGGCCGAGATCGAGCCGTTCTGACGGAACCGCGCGCGCGACCACGCCGACCTTCTCGATGCCGTCGCGGATCGTCGTCACCGGCGCGCCCGAGATCAGCATGGCGAGCGCCTGGGAGACGTCTTGCGGGGTCAGGCCAAGCGCGCGGGCGCGGTCCTGATCGACCACGAGCTTGAGGTAAGGCGACTGCTCGTTCCAGTCAAGCTGCGGCTCGGTGACGTTGGGGTTCTGCCGCATCACGTCGCGTACCTTGTAGGCGATGTCGCGCACGGTATTGGGATCGGGGCCGATCACGCGGAACTGGACCGGGAAGCCGACCGGCGGACCGAAGTTAAAGCGATCGACGCGCACGCGCGCTTCGCTCAGTTCGCCTTCGGCTACCGCCTTCTCCAGCCGCGCCTTGATGCGCTCGCGGGCCTCGACGTCCTTCGACACGATCACGATCTCGGCAAAGGCCTCGTTAGGCAGTTGCGGGTTGAGGCCGAGCCAGAAGCGTGGCGAACCCTGGCCGACATAGGCGGTGTAGGTCGCGACATCCTTGTCGTCCTTGAGCAGCGCCTCGGCCTTCTTGACCGACTTTTCCGTGACGTTGAAGGCGGTGCCTTCCGGCAGGCGCAGCTGCAGGAACAGCTCGGGTCGTTCGGACAGCGGGAAGAACTGCTGCTGTACATGGCCGAAGCCCACGATCGACAGCGCGAACACGCCGACGGTCGCTGCCACGACCTTGATGCGATGGTCGACGCACCACTGCACCACAGCGCGCAGGCCCCGATACATCCGCGTCTCGTAAATCGCGTGCGGATCGTGGTTGTGGTGCACGGCAATGTTGGGCAAGAGCTTGACGCCGATATAGGGCGTGAAGATCACTGCCACGAACCAGGAGGCGACCAGCGAAATCGCAACGATCCAGAAGATGCCGCCGGCATATTCGCCGACCGCCGAATTGGCAAAGCCGATGGGGAGGAAGCCAGCGGCCGTGACCAGCGTCCCCGTGAGCATCGGAAACGCAGTTGATTCCCAGGCAAAGGATGCCGCGCGGACGCGGTCCCAGCCCTGTTCCATTTTCACCACCATCATTTCCACGGCGATGATGGCGTCGTCGACCAGGAGGCCGAGCGCGATGATCAGTGCGCCAAGCGTGATGCGATGCAGGTCGATCGACATCGCGTTCATGACGATGAAAACAATCGCGAGCACCAGCGGCACCGACATCGCGACAACGATGCCGGTGCGCCAGCCGAGCGCGACAAACGACACGAACAGCACGATCGCCAGCGCCTCGATGAAGGAATGCACGAACTCGCCGACGGCACGCTCGACCACCTTCGGCTGGTCGGCGATCTGCTCGACCTCGATGCCCTGCGGCACCGCCTTCATGAAATCGTTCGTTGCCTTCTCGACGTCCTTGCCGAGCTCGAGGATGTTGGCACCCTTGGTGGTGACGACGCCGATGCCGATCGCAGGCTTGCCTTCCTGGCGGGCGACGAAGGTCGGGGGATCGACGAAGCCGTGGGTGACGGTCGCGATATCGCCGAGCCGGAACACGCGGCCGTTGCTTTCGACCGGGGTTTCCGCGACCGCCTTGGCGCCGTCGAGCGCACCGGTGACGCGCAGCGGCACGCGCTGCGCGGAGGTTTCCACCGTGCCCGCCGGAGTGACGTTGTTCTGCTTGGCGAGCGAATCGAACAATGCCTGCGGCGTGATGCCGAGCGTTGCGAGCTTGGCGTGGGAGAATTCGACGAAGATGCGCTCGTCCTGGGTGCCGTAGAGATTGACCTTGGTGACGCCGGAAACCTTCAACAGGCGCTGGCGCATGCCTTCGGCGGCCTTCTTCAACTGCGCGTAATCGGCGCCATCGCCCGTCATCATGTAGAGAATGGAATCGACGTCGGAGAATTCGTCGTTGACATTCGGTCCGAGCAGGCCGGCGGGCAACTGGCCCTGCACGTCGGCGAGCTTCTTGCGCAACAGATAAAACAGATAGGGCACGTCCTTTGGCGGGGTCGAGTCCTTGAACGTGACCTGCATCGCCGTGAACGACGGCTTCGAATAGGTCTGTACCTTCTCGAAGAACGGCAATTCCTGCAGCTTCTTCTCGATGGGATCGGCGACCTGTGTCTGCATTTCCTGTGCGGTCGCGCCGGGCCAGATCGCGGAAACGTTCACCACCTTCACCGTGAAGAATGGGTCTTCGGCGCGGCCGAGCCGCTCATAGGAGAAAAAGCCGGCAACGCCGAGCGCGATCATCAGGAACAGGATCAGGGTCGGATGGCTCACCGCCCAGCCCGAGAGATTGAAGCGCTTCATGTCACTCTCCAACTTCGAAATTCGCTTCCGTTTCCACCGTCATTGCGAGCGAAGCGAAGCAATCCATTCATCCACTCGTGGCGCTATGGATTGCTTCGTCGTGTTCGCTCCTCGCAATGACGGCGCCGATTAATTGACGGGCTAGAACGACAGCGACGACACCACCCGGACCTTCTGGGCCGGATCGAGCTTCTGTACGCCGAGCGCAACCACCTTGGCGCCTTCGTTGACGCCGCCGGCGATCACCACGGAATTGCTTTCATAGGATTTCACCACGACCGGCTTCAGTGCGATCGCGCCGGAATCGTCGACGATATAGAGCGATGGGTTGCTGCCCTGGCTGAACAGCGCCGATAGCGGCAGTTTTGCGACGCGCTCGGTGGCGGCATCGGCCAGCGTCAGCGTCGCGGTCATGCCAAGCGAGACCTTGTCGTCGGCTTCCGGCAGCGAGAATTTGGCGAGATAGGTCCGCGTCGCCGGATCTGCGGACGGCGCGATCTCACGCAGCTTCGCGGCATATTTCTTTTCCGAATCCGACCACAGCGTCACGGAGGCCGTGCCGGACTTGGCGCGGCCTACCAGCGTCTCGGGAATCGCGACCACGGCCTCCTTTTCGGCAAAGCGCGCGACGCGCACCGCGGTCTGGCCGGCGGCCACAACCTGGCCGGGCTCGATCAAGGTCGCGGTCACCACGCCGCGGGTATCGGCGACCAGCGTTGCATACGACAGGGAGTTCTTGGTGAGTTCGACCTGCCTCTCGGCGCGATTGAAGCGCGCGCGGGCTTCGTCAGCAGCGGCACGGCTCTGATCCATCTGCGCATCCGTGGTCCAGCCCTTGGCGCGCAGATCCTTGGCGCGCTGCTCGGAAGCGCTGGCCTGCGCCAGCACACCGGTGGCGGCGCGGAATTCGGCCTCGGCCTGCTCGGCCTGCAGCTTCAGATCGACCTCGTCGAGGGTGGCGAGCGGCTGGCCGACATCCACGGTCTGGCCGACCTCGACCAGACGCCGGGCAACTTTGCCAGGGACGCGGAACCCCATGTCGGTCTCGATCCGGGGCCGGATGGTACCGACGAAGCTGCGCTCGGGGGTCTCGGCAGCATAATGCACGGTGGCGACCAGAACCGGGCGTCCGGGAGCAGCCGTTTCGGCCACCTCGTTGCAACCGGCCAAGACGAAGACCGCAAATGCTAATAATGCTCCTGTCAAGAGCCTGTAATAGCTAGAGAAAACGGACCGGGCGAACATCGAACTCTCCATCGCAGGATCTGATGAAGAGTATTGAATGGCGACTGATGAATGTCAATATTCGTCAGTGATCATGAATTCGTGAAGCGAGATGGGGTTTAAGAGGTAATTGCTTCTCAAGGGAAATTGCTCTCCGGACCGGCCGAGTCTTAGCCCGGACGGGCGCAACGAAGCTTGGGAGGCCTTCACGCCGAGCGAATCTCCCCCGACTAGAGCACTCCCTCCATCCGGCCGAGCGGCTGTCGCCTCGCCTGCCATCCGCGCATCAGGCACGTCGAGCTTTCTTGCGAGACTTCTTTGCGGTGGTCTTCTTCGCGCTTCTGGCAGGCCTACTCGCCGGTCTTGATTTCTGGCTGCTCGATTTTGTTGCGGCCGACCTCTTTGCCGTCTTTTTGGCGGTCCGCGCCTGTGCGGTTCGAGTCTTGGCGCTCTGGGCCTTCGCAGTCGGAGCCTTGGCGGCTCGAGTCTTGGCAGCTCGAGTCTTGGCAGCTCGTGTTTTGGCAGCTCGAGTTTTGGCAGCTCCGGCTTTACTCGCCTTGGCTGGCGGCGCGCCGCGACGTTTCTTCGCCGCGCGCTTCCGTCGTTCAGGCGCGGCTGCAACCGGTGGCACCATCAAGGGATCGGAGACGAGGCCGTCGGCGGCGAGCGGCACATAGGCCGCCGCGCGTTCATCGGCCTTCAGGCCCGGCTCGTCCGCTTTCAGCGCCTGGCTCGCAGCTTCTGTCGCGGTGTTTGCAATGTCCTTCACCGTGTCGGTGAACTTTTCCAGAATCGATTTGTCCTTGCCCATGTCGCCTCCCCGCGTTGTGCAGCATGGAACTAACAAACCCGGTGGCGGCGGGTTCCCCGACGGAAACTCTAATCGGCCAACTGAAACCGCTCGAAGCGATCCAGCTCTTCCTCGATGCGCTGTTTGTAGTCTTTGCGCGCCGCCCTCGCCGCGCCCTTGCCGACCCAGCTCCACTTCTGCATCAGCAGCTTTTTGTTCTGTCGGTCGGTCTTGAGATCGATGGCGGCGACTATGTCTTCGCCGACCAGCACCGGCAGCGCGAAATAGCCGAACAGGCGCTTCTCCTTCGGCACATAGGCCTCGAAGCGGTGGCCGTAGTCGAAGAACAGTTCGGTGCGCTTGCGTTGGATGATCAGGGGATCGAACGGCGACAGGATGTGCACCGCGCCATCGCCCACGTCTGCCGACGGATTTAGCTCCAGCACTTCCGGCCGGGCCCAATGCTCCTGCTTGCCGGCGCCTTCGAGCGCGACCCGCACCAATTCCTTGCGCCGCACCCGCGCCTCAATCAGGCGCCGCACGGCGGGCTTGCTCGGCGCGTCGAGATGGCAGACGGAATCCAGGCTGACGACGCCTTGGGATCGAAGCGCGCGGTCGAGCAGGTAGGCGGTGATTTCCACCGAAGTCGCCGGTTTCGGCAGCTTGTCCCAGCCAAAATGCCGCGTCATCAGTTCATAGGTCTTGAGCATGCCGGTGCGTTCGGAGATTGTCACCTCGCCGGTGTAGAAGGCAAGCTGCAGCGCCCGTTTCGAGGGTTTGCGGCTCTGCCACAGATGCTCTTTCTCGGCCAGAACGTCGTCGTCGATGTCGCGGATGGTCAGTGCGCCGTCGCGCCGCAACAGCCGCCTCACTTTGCGGGTGTCCTCCGGCTTGACGGAAGCAAACCACTGGTGGCCATTACGCCGGTGCTCTCGCATTGCCGGAACGAAGAAGCGAAAGTCCTTGGCCGGCACGTAGGACAGGGCGTGGGTCCAGTATTCGAAGACACTTTTGTCGACGCTCTGCGCCTGGTGCAGGTCGGCGCGGGCGTAAGCGGGGATGCGGCTATAGAGAATGTGATGATGACAGCGCTCGATGACATGAATGGTGTCGATCTGGACATAGCCGAGATGGTCGACCGCGGCCGCCACCGCCTGCGGTCCGGCGCCAAACGGCTCGCTGGTATCGAGCCGCTGGGCATGCAGCCAGATTCGCCGGGCCTCGGTTTTGGTCAACGGACGGGGTTCAGTCGCGCGGGGCATCGCACGGCAATGTAGCGGGATTCGCGGGCGTGAGGAGTCCCGGGTTCCCAGACCGCCGCCTCACCGCGCCAGCTCACCTCACCGCTTCTGCCGCTCTCCGACGCTGCCGGTTGCGATCTCGGCCTCGCAGGAGGCGCGGCCGGGCTGGGGCGCATGGCACTTGTAGACATGGCCGGTGAGACGATCGACCAGCCACGCGCTCTCCTCTGTCGGGCTTTCGAACCCGACATACCGGCTGCCGAGCGCGTTGATCAGCGTCGACAGCAAAATTGCGGCGGCGATCATCGCCGCGCCGATCAGTGTTGGCATAGAACTTCCGGAACCGGCAGGCTCCGATGCGCTGGTACGATAGCCCAGATACTCACGCTGACGTTTGACTGACTGTAACACCGCCCCGCCCGTTTGGTTGCCCCGAACGATTTCTTCTTCAGATTTTTTGTGAGTAGTTTTGCTAGAGACGCATCTGGCCGTTTTGTTGTCCACAGATCGGCGCTCGCGCGACGGACTCGCTTTTTTTTGTGAATGAAGAAAGTCGACAGCGTCGGAAGCGGCGCTTGAGATCAGTTGGCGGACATTGGTTTCCCAACGAGCTTGCGGCGTCTGCTGCACGGCGTTGAGATAACGAAGTTCGGATGGCTGGGCACCGCGACTGCCTCGGTGAAATCCCGGAGGTGATGCCGAAAATGATCAGGCGACGCTGGGGATCGCAGCACTGCTTCCGGTCGAGGCAGCTCCGGTGGCCCGACTACACCCTGCAAGATCGCGCGACCGATTTCCCGATCGAAATCGATCGCACCCGGCGATTCAGATCACGCAGGCAAGGCCGGGCGATCGTCCGCCGAATTTGCCGCCTCCGACCCGCTGGAGCGGCGGTTGAAAGTGTCTCTATGGAAAGCTCGACCTTCACTTCACTACTGTGATTTGAGTCACATTGCTCGTTTTGAACCCGTCCTATCGTCACAGCATCAAAACATCATGCACGCCGTTTTGCAGGCATTAACAGTGAGGATTAGGACAATGACCCGCTTTTTTTCCATCATGACTATCGCCGCCGCGCTGTCGATGACGGCGGGCTTGGCTGTCGCCGGAGATACCGTCTCGGCCGACAAAATTTTGGACGCCCTGAAGCCTAAGCCGGGCGCGACCCGTGGCCTCTCGACCGGCCCGCAGCAGCCGGTGGAGGCCGCCGCCAAGGCCAAGGAAATCGGCTTCGTCGAATCGCTCCGCAACCGCAAGACCCGATCGCTGTCGCTCGGCGAGCGCCAGGAAATTGCGGAACTTGCCGCGAGCAAGCCGAAGATCGATCTCGAAATCCAGTTCGACTACAATTCGGCCGACATCAGAAAGAACTCGGTTTCCGCGGTGCAGGAGCTCGGCAAGGCGCTTTCCGATTCGAGCCTAAAGGGTTCGACCTTCGTGATCGCCGGTCATACCGACGCGATCGGCGGCGAGGCCTATAACCAGGATCTTTCCGAACGCCGCGCCGATACGATCAAGAAGTACCTGACCGAGAAGTACGGCATCGCCGGTTCCAATCTCGTGACGGTCGGTTATGGCAAGACCAAGCCGAAGGATGCGAGTGCGCCGATGGACCCCATCAACCGCCGCGTTCAGGTCGTCAACATGGATACCAAGACTGCCTCGAAGTGAGGTCTTGAAAGCCGATCCGCCTGCCGCCAGTGGCAGGCGGATTTTTCATTGCCGCGATCAAAGCATTCGGCCGAAGCCGTCAGCGCCGCAACGGGCGTTCAGCGCAGATGATCCTTCAAATCCAGTTCTGGAAGATCATCAGACGGCTGAACGTCGCCATCGAAGTGCCTATGAACGCGGCCGATATCGGCAACATTGCGGCAAAGCCAGCAAAACCGATCGCCACATAGGCCCACAGCAGCCAAGGTGGCATGCTGCCGCGCCTCAAGGCATACACCAGCGCAAAACTCGCCGTAGTCGCCGCCGGCAGGTAGTAGTAGATGAAGCCGAGCGTTCGCGGCAGCAATGCCCATGCGAGGTATGGGCCGAAATAGAACGCCAGTATCAGGAAGGCGTCGTCCCGCCGCGCCACGATCCAGTCGCGCAGACAGATCGCAACCGCAATCAGCGCTGGCCACAGGATCAGCGGATTGCCGAGGAAGACCACGGCGGCGATACGGTCTTCATTGACCTTGTCAAAGAGATACCAGACCGGGCGCACCAGGAACGGCCAGGACGGCCATGAACTCATATAGGTGTGGCCTGCAATCGCACTCGTCGTGTTGTCGCTGAAAATGCGGCGTTGCGCCTGCAGAATATCCGGAACCGACAATCCGTAGAGCGGAATGAAGGTGGCAAGATAAACGGCAGCCGGAATAAATACGAGGCAGACGGCGAAATGCCAGGCTTTGAAACCGGACCAGAGATCGGGCCGGTACCAATCTCCCGGCTCGGCATCTGCGAATTGAGTGCGCCAGCTTTGCATCAAGCGGATCACGGCGACGATGACGATGCAGACCGCGAGCACGAACAGCCCGCTCCATTTGCAGGCGGCCGACAGGCCAAAGCCGATCCCGGCAAGCGCGAACCACAGATGCGGCCGCTCTCTTCGAAATCCATGCGCGAAGGCCGCGAGGGCGAATAGGCTGAAGGCGAGCGCAAAAATATCCAGCATCGCGATCCGCGATTGCACGAACAGCATCTGGTTGAAAAAGGCGAGCAGGCTCGCCGCGATGGCGGGCCCCTGTGCGGCGAACAGCGCCAGTCCACACAGATACACCGCAACAACGGCAAGCGATCCGAACAGGACGCCGGGATAGCGCCACCCCAACGGCCGGTCACCGAATGAATGGATCGACAGCGCGATGAGCTGCTTGGCGAGCGGTGGATGCATCGGGTTGAGCATCGGCTCTTGCATCACCGGCTCGAGCATCTGCCGCGCCGCCGGGACGTAATGCACCTCGTCGAAATAGAATTTCTCCGGCGTGGTGACACCGACCAGCATCGCAAAATGCGCGAGAACGAACAGGAGGCCCGCGGTGATGCCAGTGCGCATCATCGAATCGGACAAGTCGGAAGGTGATCGGGCTATTGGCTTCACGGACACACGGAATAGGGGGACCAACTGACATTGCGGCAAATTTGAGTGTGATGGCTCCAGATTTTTATGTCCATCGCATTGAACGCGTTTCGATTTCGCAATCACTAACCCGCGGGCCAGTAAGCCGTGCGAGTGATAATTCTGCCACATCGAAACGCGCGTGCGACCCGGTGCGATGTCGCGATGAAATCGAACGGTTTTGAAATGTATTTCTGTAAGTGCTTTTGCTCGTTGTCTGTAATTGGCCTGGTAACTGCGTTGATGGCTATGCCCGCGTACGCGCAAGCGCGCGTCGGTGAAGCGGCCGTCGTGAAGGATGAAGTGCTCCGGGTTGCCGGACCTTCGACCACCCAGATCAAGGTCGGCGATGGGCTGCTCCGCGATGAAACCGTGCGCACCGGTGTCGACGGCGCAACCCGGCTGGTGATGGCCGACAGCACCAACCTCTCGCTCGGACCTAACGCTACGCTCAAGCTCGATCGCACCGTTTTCGACGACGACCATCACTACCGCGAGATCGCGGTGCGCCTGACTTCGGGCGCGTTTCGTTTCGTCACCGGCCATTCGGATAAGGCGGCCTACAAGATCACGACGCCGTTGGCGACCATCGGCGTGCGCGGCACCACGCTCGATATCCTGTCGCAGCGCGGCCAGACCATCGTCAATTTGCAGGACGGCGCGGCCTCGGTCTGCACGGTCAGCTTCGAGTGCATCCAGCTCACCCGGCTCGGCGAGACCGCCATCGTCACCTCGAGCGGCGGCGGCAGATCGACGATCAAGAAGACCAGCAATCCGCCATGGACGTTTGCTGCAACCTGCAGCGCCGCGGCAGGGCTTTGCAGCAAGACGCAATATGCCGATGCAACACCCGCCATTGTCGATGACGGCAGCGATCCCACCGCCATGCTGTGCGGGCGCTGACCATGGCGAATTTTCCCCGCAGCCTTCTGCCGTCCGCGGCGCTCTTTCTGTTGCTTCTTGCGACGCAATCATCGCCTGCGTGGGCGCAGTCGCCTTCGCCGACGCCGAGTCCGACCCCCGCGCCGACGCCATCGGCTTCCCCAACTCCGACGCCAAGCCCTACGTCGGCGCCAAGCACTAACGCGCCGCCGATAGCCGGGCCCGGTTCGAACGTCGGATCGATCAACGACCTGGCCGGACAACGCTTCAACCAGATAATCACCAACCGCGTTCTCGGCAACGTGCTGCTGGGGGTCAACGAGCAGGTCAATTGCAACGATTGCATTAGCGCGTTCGGCTCGGCGGGTTCGTTCTCGGCCGGCATTCACGGTCGCAAGAACCTGACGCCGAATTTCTCGTTGCTGGCGGGCATCGCCTATACCCAGTACAATGAAGGCGGCTACCGCGTCACCAGCGCGCCGATCGGGGCATTCGCGCTACGTTATGATTTCGTCGACTGGGGATCGTCGCGGCCGTTCTTCGATATCGGCACCATCCTGTCGCCGTTCCAGAAGGTGCGCTACTCGCGCAGCTACACGACGAGACTCGGCGCGGTATCGCTGGAAAGCTCGACGTCGAGCGAGAATTATGCCGTCTACGGCCGCGCCGGCTGGATGAGCCGGTTCTCGCCGCGCGATGAAGCCGCAGCTTACGTCGAGCTCTGGCAGTTATGGCAACGCGTGAAGGGCTATACGGACCCTGCGGCCGCATTCAACCCGTTTGAAGCCTCGATCGCCACGGGCACCGATCGCACCAGCCTCGTCAAGATCGGCGGACAGTGGACGCACCTGTTCGGCTCAAGCGTCGAGGCCAACATCAACGGCGGGTGGGTGCAATCGTTCGGGACACGCTCCGGCATCGTCGCCACCGTGGCCGGTGACGGCACCATCGTGCCTGTCATCGGCAATCAGGGCTGGTTCGAATATGGCGGCCGGCTTGGCTTCCGCATTACCAAGGGCTGGGTCGCCGACCTCTTCCTCAATGGCACCGCCGGCCCGCAGCCGGTCGGCAACACGATTCACGGCGGCGTGGGGCTGCGGATTAGTTATTAGCAGAGTGCAGCACCATTAAACCCTCATGGTGAGAGGCGCTTTAGCGCCGTCTCGAACCACGAGGCCCCACTGGTGCCATTCATCCTTCGCGACGCGCGCGATGCACGCTCCTCAGGATGAGGTCTGATAGAAGTATAAGGTGGGCAAAGACGTACTTGCGCCGTGCCCACCTACTCACCGTAGACCGTTGTCGTGAACGGTGGGGCACGCCTCCGCCTTCGCTCTACGGCAGACAAGTCGCTTTGCCCACCCTACGATTCTGCGTTCGATATCAGGCGGCGGCCGTGGCGGACTGCGCAGCGGTTGCGGCCGCGACGTCCATCCACATCACCTCCCAATGGTGACCGTCGGGACCTTCAAAACTGCGGCCGTACATGAAGCCGTAATCCTGCTTCGGGCCCGGATCGGCGCCGCCGCCCGCGGCTTGCGCCTTGCCGACCATGTCGTCCACTGCATCACGGCTGTCGGCAGAAAGGCAGATCAGAACCTGGCTGGTGGCCTTGGCGTCGGCGATCTTCTTCGGGGTGAACTGGCGGTATTTATCGTGCGTCAGCAGCATCACGTAGATGGTCTCGGAAAATATCATGCAGGACGCGGTGTCATCAGAGAATTGCGGATTCTTTTCGCCGCCGATCGCCTGATAGAAAGTGGTCGAGCGGGCGAGATCGCTGACCGGCAGATTGACGAAGATCATTTTAGCCATGGTGGGGGCTCCTTTTCGCGGGATTCCTGCCAAGGACGAGCGGGCCGACTGGGCTCCGACATCCAGTTTGAAATTATTTTGGGGAACTGAGCATAACCGGGCGTCGTTGCGCGGAGCCAACGGGTCGCTCGACGCGCGCCCGATGACAGGCTCCGCGACGAAGCAATCCAATCTTCCTTTATGGCCTTGGATTGCTTCCGCCTTTGCTAAAGCTAGGACAAGTCGCTTCGCTCGCAATGACGGCGGAGCGAGCGCGTCAGGTCGCAATCGGGGTCGGCATGGTGAGAAACGCCCGCGTCACATGCCAGAACAATTGCCGGTTGATCGCCAGCGCCACCGAATGGGCGGTACCGGGCAGGATGATGAGTTGGCGGTCGCCGTTCGGCAGCTTGTTATAGAATTCCTCAAGGTCGGCGACGGTCGCGATGCCGTCATATTCGCCGCGCACCAGCAGCACCGGCGCCAGCACCTTGTCCGGATGCACGACCGGCAGATTGGCGGTCATGTCGAGATAGGTGCCGGTGGGGACCTGGTCACCGAACTGCATCTCGACATCCGCCAGCGCCTCGATCGCGGCTGGATCGGAAGTGCCCGGCTTGTCGCGGGTCGCGATCGAACGGATCATGTCGCGGTCGCGCTTGCGCATATTGTGGCTGCGAAAATAGTCAAGCTGCTCGGCCCGCTTGGTCAGGGTCGGAGATCCCTCGCCCTTGTAGGTGAAGGCTGCGAACACCAGGCGATCGACCCGGTCGGGCGCCACCATGGCGTAGGCGCCGGCGCGCAACGCACCCGAGGACTCGCCGACGAAGTGCAACTTCTGTTGTCCGGTCTCGCGTGCGATCAGTTCCACCGCGACCTTTAGGTCCTCGACGCCGCTGGCGATATCGGAATTGGCAGAGGTACGGCCAGACTTGCCGTAATTCTCGTGGTCCATGGTCCAGCAATCGAACCCATAGCGCGCGAACTCATTCATCGCGGAATATTCGCCTTTTCCGGGCACGTTGAGATCGAACACGCGCGACGTCACCGACGAACCATGGACAAAGAACACGACCGGCCGCGCCGGTTCACCGGGCTTGGGTGCACTGATCCGCTTGCGAAACATCCACAAGGGAATGTCGCCCTTTTTGGTCCAGTATTCGTTGCTCCAGATTTGGCGGCCCTCGGAAGGCACCGCCGTCGCAGCCTGCGCCGGCATCGCAGCGGTCGCCGTCACGCCCAGGCCGAGACTTTTGAGAACCGTGCGCCGCGCCACCGGATTTTCAGAACTCGTCATCGCTTCCTCTTCGCGTCAATTTTTGGGGAAGTTTAGCAGCGGACACCCGTTCTGAAGCAGGCGCGCGCCGCGCCGCGCGAACACGATCGCGCGATCAGGCGGGCCATACGCGAAATGCGTTCCGCGACCTGCCTACCTGCCCTTGAAGTCAGGCTTTCGCTTTTCGGCGAACGCCTTGACGCCTTCCTTGAGATCGTCGCTGTCGCGCACGACGTCGAGCAGCCGGCGCACCTCGGCGACCGTCTCCAGTGGCCCCTTTGGCATCGCATCGCGGGCGAGCTTCTTCAGCGCCCGAACAACCAGCGGCGCGTTCGCGGCAATCTTTGCGGCCATCTCCTGGGCGAGCACGACATGCTGCCCCTTCGGCGCGACCTTGTTGACGAAGCCAATCTGATGGGCCCGCTCCGCCGACATTTCCTCACCGACCAGCAGGAATTCCATGGCGATCTTGTGCGGCATGCGCGCCATCACCGAGGAGACGCCGCCGGCGGTAGTGCCGATCTTGCCTTCGGGATAGATGAAGCGCGTCGTCTCCGATGCCACGCACATGTCTGCCATCTGCACCAGCACGAAGGCGCCGCCAACGACCCATCCCGATGTCGCGGCAATGACCGGCTTGTCCAGCTCAACGCCCAAGCCGGGCACCGCGTGCCACATGTTGACGGGGAGATCCTTCACGTCGGCGCCGACCGAGAAATACGCCTCCTCCGACGAGGCGAGGACCGCCACGCGATCGTCGCTGTCGTGAAGCCGCTGCCAGGCCTGCCGCAGTTCGTCGCACAAGGCGTTGTTGAGGGCGTTATGCGAGGATTTGCGATCCATCGTGATCGTGGCGACATGGCCCGTGCTCTCGTAGCGAACAAGCGTCATGGGATCCTCTCAAGCGGCGGCGCTGCCAGGTAACGTTGCAATCGTCACTTCTTCTCGGCGGGATCGCGGTGCACCGGATCCACCCAGAGCACGGTCTCCGGCTTTTCTACCGGCTCGATGTCGAGATTGATCGCGACCGCCTCGCCGTCGGAGCGCACCAGCACGCATTCCAGCACCTCGTCGCGACTGGCGTTGATCTCCTGGTGCGGCACGTAGGGCGGCACGAAGATGAAATCGCCGGGACCGGCCTCGGCGGTGAACTGCAAGTTTTCGCCCCAGCGCATCCGCGCCTTGCCTTTCACGACATAGATGATGCTTTCGAGATGGCCGTGGTGATGCGCGCCGGTCTTGGCGTCGGGCCGGATCGTCACCGTGCCCGCCCACAATTTCTGCGCGCCGACGCGGGCGAAATTGATCGCGGCCTTGCGGTCCATGCCCGCGGTCGAGGGCACGTTGGGATCGAGCTGATTGCCGGGAATGACGCGGACGCCGTCATGCTTCCAGCGCTCGTCGTGATCGTGCGAGTGGTGCGAATGAGTGTGGTCGTGCGTGCCGGTCATTGGGCGCCTTCTCAATGGATCGTTTGCCCCGAACGGTATCGAAAACCGGGGCCGCAAACCAGAAGATTAAGGGAGCCGGCGGCGCATAGGCGCCCCGGTTTTCGTCATGGCCGGGCGCATCCCCGGCCTATTCAACGCCGGCTGGACATCACATCTGGATTGACCACGTTCGTCGGCGTTCCGGCGGCATAGGCCAGAATCTGATCGAAGATATCCGTAAACTGGATTTCGTATTCGTCGCGCGAGACGTAGCCGAGATGCGGCGTGCAGACCACATGGTCCATGTTCAGGAGCGGATCGCTGATATCGCGGAGCGGCTCTTTTTCGTAGACGTCCACCGCCGCCATGCCGGGTCTTCCTCCGCGCAGCGCATTGACCAGAGCGTTCGGCTCGATCAGCGGCGCGCGGCTGGTATTGACCAGAAGCGCCGACGGCTTCATGCGCGCGAGATCTTCTGCTTTCACGATGCCGCGCGTCGCATCGACGAGCCGCATGTGCAGCGAAAGCACGTCGCATCGTTCGAAGAAATCAGCCTTGGTTGCAGCAGTCTCGTATCCATCGGCACGGGCCTTCGCCATGGCCGGTTCGCGCGCCCATACCAGCACGTTCATGCCGAACGCCTTGCCGTAGCCGGCGACGACGGCGCCGATCCGCCCATAGCCATAAATGCCGAGCGTCTTGCCACGCAGCGTGTGGCCGACGCCGATCTGCCATTTGCCGGCCTGGAGCGCCGCCATCTGCTGCGGAATGGCGCGCATCGCCGCCAGGATCAGGCCCCAGGTGAATTCGGCGGTCGCATAGGACGGCGTATCGGCGTGCTGGCTCGACGACACGATGATGCCGAGCCGGGTGCAGGTATCGATGTCAATATGCGGATAGACGCCGCGCTGGCTGATCAGTTTTAGTTTCGGCAAGCGTTCCAGCAGCGGCGTGCGGACCTGCGTCCGCTCGCGGATCAAAACCAGCGCTTCGGTGTCGCGCAGACGCTCCGCCAGCACATCGACATCCTGGACATGATCATTCCAGATGGTGACGTCGTGTGCGGCCAGCTTGCCGAAACAATCGAGGGTGCGCAGCGTGTCGAAATAATCGTCGAGGATCGAGACCTTCACGATGCGCTCCCTCGCTCAGTGTGCGGCTACTTCACCGCCAGCAATTCGACGTCGAACATCAGCGTCGCATTCGGCGGAATGACGCCGCCGGCGCCACGCGCGCCATAGCCAAGCGCGGGCGGAATGATCAGTGTGCGCTTGCCGCCGACGTTCATTGATGCAACGCCTTCGTCCCAGCCGGAGATCACCTGACGCTGCCCGATCTTGAACTCGAACGGCTCATTACGGTCCACAGAGGAATCGAATTTCTTGCCCTTCTGGCCGTTCTCGTAAAGCCAGCCGGTGTAGTGCATGACGCACGTCTGGCCGGGCTTGGGCGAGGCGCCAGTGCCGACCTTGCTGTCGATGATCTGCAAGCCTGAAGCTGTGGTCATGGGTTTTCCTGCGGTCTGGGCCGATGCCATCCTGATGGCAGCGGGTGTGGAAACCGCGGCTGCCACCACGGCAAATGCGGTCCGGAAGATCGTGCGTCGCGAGAAGCGCATCTGTTGAACCTCTTTCTGGAGACACGGAGCTTCTAGACGCTCAGTAGCCCAGCGCGCAACCGTCCTTGCGGGGATCGGAACCGCCGGTCAGCGTGCCCTTGTCCCAGTCGATCCAGATCGCCTGGCCGCCGCCGAGCGGACCAACCACGCTGGTGGTCTTGTGGCCGATCTTCTTCAGGCCCTCGACGATCTCGGCCGGCACGCTGTCCTCGAGCTGGTAGACGCCCTCGTAATGCAGGCCGCGCGGCATATCGATGGCTTCCTGCACGTCGCAGCCATAGTCCAGAATGTTGGTCAGCACGTGCGTCTGCCCCACTGGCTGATACTGGCCGCCCATCACGCCGAACGGCATCACCGCGCGGCCGTTCTTGGTCGCGAGCGACGGGATAATCGTGTGCAGGGGCCGCTTGCCCGGCGCGATGCAATTTGGGTGGCCGGGCTGGATCCGGAAACCGCCGGCGCGATTCTGCAGGAGGATACCGGTCTTATTGGAAACGATCGCCGAGCCGAACGAATGCGCGATCGAGTTGATGAACGAGCAGACGTTGCGGTCCTTGTCCACCACGGTGATGTAGACGGTCGACGGATTCATCGGCGGCGCGACGTTCGGCAGATCGAGCAGTCGGTCCATCCTGATGTTTTTGATGTGCTCGTCGGCAAATTCTTTCGCCAGAATTCGAGCGACATCAACATGAACATGCGCGGGGTCGCAGACGTGCTCTTCACGCATCATATAGGCGATGCGCGCGGCTTCCGCTTCCAGATGGAAACGCTCGACGCTGAGCGGCGCGAACTTCGTCAGGTCAAAGCGGGAGAGGATGTTCAGCATCACCAGCATGGTGATGCCTGGGCCGTTCGGCGGGCATTGCCAGATGTCGTGACCTTTGTACATCGTGCCAATCGGCGACGTCGTCTCAGTCGAATGTGCGGCGAAATCTTCCAGCGTGTGCAGGCCACCGATGCCGCGCAGCGTCTCCACCATATCCGCGGCGATCTCGCCGGTGTAGAACGCATCGCGTCCGTCCTTGGCAATCGCGCGCAGGGTCTTGCCCAATTCGGGTTGGTGAATCACGTCGCCGGCGACTGCCGGCTTACCATGCGGCAGCAGATAGCGCTCGGTGTTGGTGCCGTTCTTCAGCTTCTCGAACTGGTTCTTCCAGTCGAAAGCAATACGAGGCGCGACGACGTAGCCTTGCTCCGCGGCCTTGATCGCGGGTTGCAGAAGCGTGTCGAGTCCCATCTTGCCGTGGTCACGCAGGATCGTCTCCCAGGCGTCAATCGCGCCGGGAATGCTCACCGCATGCGCCGAGGTCAGCGGTACCGAATGGATCTTGCGTTCGAGGTACCATTCGGGCTTGGCCGCCATCGGCGCGCGGCCGGAGCCGTTATAGGCGACGATCTTGCCCTCGCCTCTGGGCTGGATCAGTGCAAAGCAATCGCCCCCGATGCCGGTCGATTGCGGCTCGATGACGCCGAGCAACGCGCAAGCCGCCACTGCAGCATCCGCCGCCGTACCACCCGCCCGCATCACGTCGATCGCGGTCAGCGCCGCCGCCGGGTGCGATGTCGCCACCATCGCATTGTGGGCATGGACCGTAGAGCGGCCGGCGAAATGGAAATTCCTCATCGCGAGTGCTTTCTTTTCAGCGTTTCTTGAGCATCCCGCGGGAGCATCGGGCGGGTTTACAGAGGGTTCTTTGGCATATTCATCCCCGGCAGGGCAATGGCTGGCATGCCAACGGGCCGGCTCTGGCTATCCGCGGAATATGCAGGGCTTTACGGGGTTTCCCCTGTCCGGCCGGCCTGATAAACGGTCGCGATGCCGCTCAAGGTCGCCGCCTTCTATCAATTCGCTGCGCTACCCGACTTCGGGGAGTTGCGCGAGCCGTTGCGCGTGATTGCGGCCGGCCTCGGGCTGAAGGGCAGCGTGCTGCTGGCGCATGAGGGCATCAACGGCACGGTTGCGGGCAGCGACGAGAGCATCGACGCGTTCATCGGCGAATTGCAACACGGCATCCTTTTCGGCGGGCGGCTCGGCAACCTCGAACTCAAGTTTTCGACCGCTTCCGAGATGCCGTTCCGGCGGCTGAAGATCCGGCTGAAGAAGGAAATCGTCACGCTCGGCGATACTGCGGTCGATCCGACGCAACAGGTCGGCACCTATGTCGAGCCGTCAGACTGGAACGAATTGATCGCAGCGCCCGACACGCTGGTCATCGACACCCGCAACGCGTTCGAGGTGGCGATGGGGACGTTCGAAGGCGCGGTCGACCCCGGCATCAAGAGCTTTGGGCAGTTCAAGGAATTCGCCGCACAGAAACTCGATCCGGCGAAGCACAAGAGGATTGCGATGTTCTGCACCGGCGGTATCCGATGCGAGAAGGCCAGCGCCTATCTGCTGGCGCACGGATTTGACGAGGTCTATCACCTCAAGGGCGGCATCCTGCGCTATCTCGACGGCATATCGGAGCATGAGAGCCGCTGGCGCGGTGAATGTTTCGTGTTCGACGAACGCGTGGCGCTGGGCCACGGCCTGCGGCAGCGACAAAGGAACGATGGCGCCCATGAATGACGTCACCGCACTGACCGAGCGCATCGACGCACTGGAAATACGGGCGATGTTCCAGGATGAGACGATCGAGGTGCTGAACCAGACGATTACCGCACAGTGGCACCAGATCGACGTGTTGACGCGCCAATTGGCTGAACTGAAGGAGCGCCTGCGGGAAGCCGAAAGCAACTTCCCCGGCCCGGCGAACGAGCCGCCGCCGCATTATTGAACCGTAAAAAGAAACGGCCTCCCTTGAGGAAGGCCGTTTCCCGGTGCGAAACGAATTCGCGTTGTCTTTTGCGTTAGCGGAAGACGGCGCGAACCTTGTCCCACAGCGATGGATTCTCATGTTCGTGATCGGCTTTCGATGGCGCCGGTTGCGCAGCGCTCACGGGATCTGATGCCGGAAAAGTGTCGACCAGCCCGGTTTCGAGCTTTTCATGGATTTCCCGGTCGGCCTTGCGCGCTTCGCGGGGATCGTCGGCGTGCTTGTCATGCGCAGCAGGATTGAACTTCTGGGCCATAGGTACCTCCATGGATGAGATAACGGCCCCGTTTTACGCCGGTTCCACGTTCGCTCCCGGTATCCGTCCTTGGCCCGGACGGAACCTGCGTGTATCAGAGGCGCATCAGCGGCGCCCGCAGGAATCAACGTTTTGTCTCAGAAATCAGTAGCAAAACCCATTATCGAAGTGCTGTCCGGCCACAGACAGAAGGTGCCGCCCGTATGGATGATGCGACAAGCCGGCCGCTATCTGCCGGAGTATCGCGAGCTGCGCGCTAGGGCGGGAAGCTTTCTCGACCTGTGCTTTACGCCGGAATATGCCGCCGAGGTAACGCTGCAGCCGATCCGCCGTTTCTACTTCGATGCGGCGATCATCTTTTCCGACATTCTCGTCATCCCCTACGCACTCGGCCGCACCGTGCGCTTCGAGGCCGGCGAAGGCCCGCGGCTCGATCCGCTCGATACCCCCGAGCAGGTGCCGGCGCTCGCGCGCCATGCCGATTTCGGCAAGCTCGAACCCGTTTATGAAGCGCTACGTCGCGTGAAGCGCGAGCTCGCGCCTGAGATCGCGCTGATCGGCTTCTGTGGCGCGCCGTGGACGGTCGCAACCTACATGGTTGCGGGACAGGGCACGCCGGATCAGGCGCCTGCGCGGATGATGGCCTATCGTCATCCCGAGGCGTTCGCTGAAATCATTGACGTGCTGGTGGAGAATTCGATCCAGTATCTGCTCGGCCAGCTCAAGGCCGGCGCTGACTGCTTGCAGATCTTCGACACCTGGGCCGGCGTGCTGCCGCCGCGCGAATTCGAGCGCTGGTCGATCGAGCCGGCAAAACGCATCGTTGCCGGCGTGCGCGCGCAAGTGCCTGATGCCAGGATCATCGGCTTTCCCCGTGGCGCTGGCGCGCTGCTGCCGGCCTATGTGGAGGCAACGGGCGTCGACGCGGTCAGCATCGACTGGGCGGCGCAGCCTTCCATGATCCGCGAGCGCGTGCAAAACCGCGTCGCCGTGCAGGGCAATCTCGACCCGCTGGCATTGATAGCAGGCGGCGCCGCACTCGACCGCGCGGTCGACGACGTGCTGGCGAACTACGCGCAGGGACGGCTGATCTTCAACCTTGGTCACGGCATTCAGCCGGAAACCCCGATAGCCCATGTCGAGCAGATGCTCAAGCGGGTGCGAGAGTATAGGGGTTAACAAAAGTGGGCCGTCATGCCCCGCGAAGGCGGGGCATCCAGTAGTCGCCGCCTTATGCTACCATCGAGAGCTCACGGCGTACTGGATCATCCGCCCGCGCGGATGACGACACCGCGTTTGCCGCTCGCACTGTTCCCTACCTTGCATCCTCCAGAATCATGTCAGACGCCTTCTCCGCAATCATGATCGTCGGCGCGTTGGTGTTGCCCGACATCAGATCCGGCATGATCGACGCGTCGATGACGCGCAATCCCCCAATGCCGTGCACGCGCAAGCGCTGGTCGACGACCGCGAGCGGATCGTTGCCCATGCGGCAGGTCGAGGTCGGGTGATAGACCGTGCTGCCGGTGCGGCGGCAGAAGTCGAGCAATTCGTCGTCGCTCTGGACTTTCAGGCCGGGATCGACCTCCGCCACCGCATAAGCCTTCAGTGCGGGGGCTGCGAGGATCTTGCGCAGGATCCGGATGCCGTCGATGAAGGCGCGGCGATCGGTTTCGGTCGCGAGATAATTGATGCGGATTTCCGGCGGCACAGAGGGATCCGCGCTTTTGATGCGCAGCGAGCCGCGGCTCTCCGGGCGCAATTGGCAGACGGAAGCGGTAAAGCCGGAAAGCGCATGCAGCTTCTCGCCCATCTTGTCGGTCGAGAACGGCAGGAAGTGAATCTGGATATCAGGTGATGCCAGCCGCGGGCTGGTCTTGAAGAAGGCGCCTGAGGTGCCGGCGGCAATCGTCAGCGGGCCCTTGCGCAACGCCGCGTAGGTCACGCCGGCCCAGATCCGGCGGATCGGGCTGTTGACGACATCGTTGAGTGTGCATTTTTGCGCGCATCGCGTGATCAACCGGACCTGCATATGGTCCTGCAGATCGTTGCCGACGCCGGGCGCGTCGAGCACGATCTCGATGCCATACTGCTTCAAGAGGTCTGCAGGTCCAACGCCGGAGAGCTGCAGCAATTGCGGCGAATTATACGCGCCGCTGGAAACCAGAATTTCCTTGCGTGCCCGCACCGTGCGCACGCGACCTTCCTGCTTGTACTCGACCGCTTTAGCGCGGCGTCCTTCAAACAGGATGCGCTGCGCCAGCGCGGAAGTCTCGATGTGCAGATTGGGTCGCTTCCTCGCGGGACGAAGATATGAGAACGCCGTGCTGGCGCGTCGCCCGCGCCGTGTCGTGGTCTGGAAGAAGCCCGCGCCTTCCTGGGTGGCGCCATTGAAATCGGGATTGGTCGGAATGCCAGTCTCGGCAGCGGCGACCACAAAGGCTTCCGACAGCGGATCGGCGTGTCGCCAATCCGAGACTGGCAGCGGCCCACCCGTGCCGTGGTATTTGTCCGCTCCGCGCTGCTGGTTCTCGGCCTTCTTGAAATAGGGCAGCACGTCGTCATAGCCCCATCCGGCATTACCACGCTGCCGCCAGCGATCGTAGTCCTCGTGCTGGCCCCGCACATAGAGCAAGCCGTTGATCGAACTGGAGCCGCCGAGCACTTTTCCGCGCGGCTGGAACACCTGCCTGCCGTTCAATCCCGGTTCCGGCTCGGTCTGATACATCCAGTTGACGGATTTTTCCTTGAATAATTTTCCGTAGCCGAGCGGCACGTGGATCCAGAGATTGGTATCCTTCGGTCCGGCCTCCAGCAGCAACACGGAATGCTTACCGTCGGCCGTCAATCGATTGGCGAGCACGCATCCGGCCGATCCGGCCCCGACGATGATGTAGTCGAATTCGGAAGCTTCATTGTTCTTGTTCATTTGTTTCCCCCGTAGGCGGCCCAAAGAGGTAGCCGGGCCGCCACGGGCGGTCAATTGCCTCGCAGCCGCAGGCGAGGAAAACGATCTTCGATTGCAGCCGGCGCCGCCTAGCTTGCCAATTTCAAAAAGTCCGGCGGCCGTCGCTCGGCAAACGCAACGAAAGCCTCACGCGCTTCCACGGTCTTCAGGCGCTCCGCGAACTTCTCGCTTTCCGCCTTGATCTGGGCGAGAAGAAGTTCCGGATTGCGCATCAGGCGTTTCGTCGCACTGACGGCGCCCGCCGGTTGTTTCGCCAGACGGGACGCGAGCGCCCTTGCTTCGGCATCGAGGTTGTCGAGCGGCACGACGCGGTTGGCAAGTCCCCAGGCGAATGCGGATTTGGCATCGACTGCGTCCCCGAGCGCGAACATCTCGTAGGCGCGGGCATAGCCGATGCGGAGCGGCATCAACAGGCTGGAAGCCGCTTCCGGCACCAGCGCGAGATTGACGAACGGCGTCGACAGTAGGGCGTTCTCCGCCAGCACGACCAGATCGCAATGCAATAGCATTGTGGTGCCGATGCCGACGGCTCGGCCCTGAACGGCAGCGATCAGCGGGCGGCTCGAATGTGCCAGCGCCTGCAGAAAGCGACCGACATGCCGCTCGCCCTGAAACGCGCCGGTTGCAATCGCGGCAAATTCGCCGACGTCGTTGCCGGCGGTGAACATGTCGCCCTCGCCGCGGATCAGCAGGACGCGGACGGATGGATCCGTCTCCGCGACTTCGATCGCATCCGCCAGCACGCCGTACATCGCATTGGTCAATGCGTTTTTCTTGTCGGGGCGAGCCATCGTCAGGCTCAGAATCCCGTCGTTCTTCTCGATTCTGATATGCTCGGTCATTCGTCTTCTCCTTTGGGAAATCTGCTCTGCATGGTGACAAGCCAGCGCGCGACGACGTCGATCTCGGCTTCGGTAAATCCTTGCGTGAGCCGCGCATTGACGTCGGCCAGCCTTGCTTTCGACAGCGCCATCGCGGCGCGGCCGGCCGGCGTCAGCCAGAGACGCCACGCGCGCCCGTCATCCGGATCGGCGCGCCGCTCGATCAGGTTCGCCGCCGTCATCCGATCCACCAATCCGCTGATACCGGGCGGCCCGAGATCGAGGGCCGCACCCGCCTCGCCCATGAGTACGCCGTCGCGCTGACCGAGAACGAAAAGCAGGCCGGACTGCGCGGCGGTCACGCCGCTGTGCGGGGTCCGCGCCGCCATCCAGCGCTGCAGCCGGCGCTGCGCGACGTTGAGCAAAAACACCAGCCGATGCTCGCGACGCGGGCTCATCTTGACGAAGGGATTTATTTCGCACGCGAACTATCTATGCCAAGGCAGTGAAGTTGTCACGACGATTTTGAGCTGAGGTCGAGAGATATGGCGCTGGGGCCAATACCGCTCACGGGCTTAATCCCTGCCGCGAACCGAAAAACAGAAAAAACAATAGGTTATCTGAAAAATCGATTTTCGATTGACGGCATTCGACTCCCCCGCCAATCTGCGCCGCCATGAGCAGTATCGGGTTGAGCTTTGGTGGGAGCCCGGCCGACGCACGGCCGCGAAGCCTGACGTCCGCCGTTCAGGAGCGGCTGCGCGCGGACATTCTCTCAACCCGGCTGCTACCCGGCCAGAAGCTGCATATCGCCGGCCTCGCCAAACAGTTTTCGGTCAGCCTCGCCGCGGTGCGCGAGGCACTGTCGCGGCTGGTCGCGGACGGGCTGGTGCAGGCGTCCGACCAGCGCGGCTTTCGTGTCAGCCCGGTATCCCCCGCCGATCTCAGGGACGTGACGCAGACCCGCGTCGATATCGAGGGGCTGGCGCTCCGCCGCTCGATCGAGCGCGGCGACGCGACATGGCTTGCAGCGGTGGAGAAGTCTTTTACGGCGCTCTGCGCCGTCCCCCAGACCTATCCCGACGATCCGACCCATCATTACGAGGAATGGGTGGTGCGGCACCGCGTCTTCCACCGTACGCTGGTGAACGCCTGCGGCTCGCAATGGCTGCTGGGCTTTCGCGACGTCCTGCACGAGCAGAGCGAACGTTATCGAAGGCTCGCGATCCGGCGCAACACCGAACACACACGCGACGTCGAAGCAGAGCACGCCGCCATCGTGCGGGCCACGCTCGGGCGCGATGCCGATGCGGCGGTCGCTGCACTCTCGAAGCATTTCATGACGACCATGCGTCTCGTCGAGCTCGCTACATCCGAGACATTCAGAGGTGTCGACACGGCCTGATCGACTGTTCGAAGAATAAATCAAATCAAGAAAAGCAAAGGGAAACGTCACAATGAAAATCACGCGACGCCAGACATTGGCAACCTTCACCGCAGTCGCCGTGCTTGGCCCATCAGGCATAGCGCGAGCCGCCGACACCGTCCGCATTGGGCTTCCGACGAAAACCTACTGGCCGACCACGATCGCGGAAACCGCGGTGCGCCAAAAACTGTTCGAGAAGGAAGGCATCACAGCTGAACTCACGATCTATCGCGGCGGCGCCGAGACCTTTGAGGCGATGGCTGCGGGCGCCGCCGACGTCATTCTCGACGCCACCTCGCTGGTATCGGCCGGGCGCAAGAAGGGCGTGAACTCCAAGGTGCTCGCGAGCGCCGCCACGGGCTATTACGGCTGGCAGTTGATGACACTTTCGAAGTCGACGCTCGGGGTGAAGGACCTGAACGGCAAGAAAGTCGCCATCACCTCCGCCGGCTCCGGCTCCGACCTGCTGGCGTTGTGGACCCAGCAGGACAAGAACATCGAGTTCACCCGCGTGCCCGTCGGTGGCGGCGGCTTGGTGCCAAACCTGCTCGCCGGCAATGTCGACGCGGCCGTGGTCTATTCACCGCTGAGCTTCCAGATTTCCAAATCGGGCGAAGCGCGCACCATCCTCGACTTCTCCGAGGAGGTGCCGCCGAACCTCGCCGCTGGCTGGATAGCCCTCGACAAATACGTGCAGGACAAACCGCAGCTGGTGCAGAAGACGCTGAACGCACTCTATGGCGCGCTGATGTTCATGCGCGCCAACAAGGACGCCTCCGTCAAGCTGATCACCGAACTCTATGAAATTCCCTCCGAGATCGCGGCGCAGGAGTATGAGAACACGATCATGAAGCTGGAAACCGATGGCAGCATGGACGGGCCGAAGATTCCGGAACAGCTCCAGCTAGCACTCGCCATGGCCAAGGCCGGTGGCATGAAGGACCTTGGGCCCGCTGCCGAGATCATCTCGACGCAGTTCAAACCGGTTCCGACCAAATTCTGAGGCAGGCGCGATGCGAGCAGGCATTGTCGTAAAGGCGGCGAGGGTCGCCATTGTGGTGGCGCTGTTTGCGATATGGGAAATTCTGTCGCGGACCGGCATCGTCAACCCGCGCCTGCTTCCCTCCGCGTCCGACACGCTCACCACGCTGGGTGATCTCCTGCAGCGGGCGAGCGTGCGCAAGGATCTGGCGGTCACCGCAACCGAGGTGGTGACCGCCTTCGCGCTCGCCGTTCCCGTTGGCGCGCTGATCGGCTTCCTGATCGCGGAGAACCGCTACTTTGCCGACGTGGCAAAGCCGCTGCTGTTCTTCGCCTTCAGCATTCCGAAATCGATCTTCCTGCCGATGTTCATCCTGGTGTTCGGGGTCGGCTTCTCACAGAAGGTCGGCTTTGGCTTCTTCTCGACCATCTTCATCGTGATCATGTCGACCACGACGGCGGTGGAGTCGGTCAAGGTCGAGCATCTGACGGTCGCCCGCTCCTATGGCGCGACGCCTGTTCAGACCGCGTTTCGCGTCTATCTGCCGAGCATGCTTCCGGTTCTGCTGGAGGCGCTGCGGATCTCGATGATCTTCAATCTCACCGGCGTCATCCTCGCCGAAATGTACGCCTCGCGCGACGGCATCGGCCACCAGATCGCGACTTGGGGCGAGAACTTTCAGATGAAGCAATTGCTGGCCGGCGTGGTGATGATCGCGGTCATCGCAATTGCCTTCAATGAACTGGTCAGATGGGTGGAAACACGATGCAGCCATTGGCGAACATAACCCCCCTGAAGCCGGCCGGCGCGATCGAGGTCCGCAATGTCGGGCAGATCTTCAAGACCACGACACAGGATGTCGTGGCGCTGGAGGACGTCTCGCTCGACGTCAAACCGGGACGCTTCGTCGTGCTGGTCGGTCCGAGCGGCTGCGGCAAGTCCACGCTTTTGATGATGATGGCCGGCCTGCGCCAGCAGACCTCCGGCACTATCACGATCAGCGGCGCGCCGATCCCGGAGCCTGATCCGAACCGCGTCGGCGTGGTTTTTCAGGAAGCCAGCCTGTTTCCCTGGCTGACGGCGGAAGAGAACGTCGAATTTCCGCTGGCGCTGCGCGGTGTCACGAAAAGCGATCGCCGCGCCAGGGCGCAGGATGCCCTAAAGCTCGTCGGGCTCGACGGCTTCGGCAAGCGCCATCCGCACGAGCTGTCCGGCGGCATGAAGCAGCGCGTCTCGATCGCGCGGGGCCTGGTGCAGGATCCGCCGGTGCTGTTGATGGACGAGCCGTTTGCAGCGCTCGACGAACAGACCCGCATGACCATGGGCGACGAGCTGCTGCGAATCTGGACGGCCACCGGCAAGACGGTGGTGTTCGTCACCCACAGCCTGACGGAAGCGGTCTATCTCGCCGACGAGGTGATCGTGATGTCGCCGCGGCCCGGCCGCATTGTCGATCACCTGCAGGTTTCGCTGCCCCGTCCACGCACCTACGATATGCTGAGCGGCGACGCCTTCGGCAGCCTGCGTGACCGCATCTGGCGGCATATCCGCAAATCGGCGTGAGGCAGAAATGAGCGCGGCAACCATTCGCAGATTGATCGTAATCGGGCTGATCGCGCTGTGGGAAATCCTGCCGCGCGCCGGCTTCATTCCGGAATTGTTTCTGCCGTCGCTGTCCTCGACGCTCGCAGCGGGTTGGAACGAGGCGGGCGAATACGCTCCTGCCCTTGCCGTGACGCTCTACGAGGTCGCGATCTCGATGACGTTCGCCTGCGGCGGCGGCATCCTGCTCGGCGCCGTCGTCGGCAGCCTGCCGCGGCCGCGCATCCTGATCATGCCGATGGTCTCGAGCCTCTATGCGGTGCCGCTGGTCATCCTCTATCCGGTATTCACTGTCTGGCTCGGCATCGGCTCGGAATCCAAGATCGCCTTCGCCTCGATCTACGGCTTTCTGCCGACGATGCTGGCGACCGCCGCAGGCATCCAGACCATCGATCCGCAGCTGCTGCTGGCCGCCCGCAGCATGGGCGCGACGCTGAGCCAGCGGCTGGTTCGCGTCATCATTCCGGCGGCGATCCCGACCGTGCTGTCGGGGCTGCGCGTCGGCGGCGCGCTCGTGATCGTCGGCGTGGTGGTATCGGAAATGCTGATTTCGTCCGCCGGCATCGGTTATCTGATCTCGCGCTACCGTACCATTCTCGACAGCCCGCATGTGTTCGCCGGCGTACTGCTGGTGCTGGCGATGGCGATCGCCTTCAACGCTGCGATCAAATGGATCGAGCGCAAGGCCGCGATCTGGCAGACCGGCACGCACGCCGGACAAACTGCAGTGGAAGAAATCGCGCCCGCTGCCTTGCAGCCTGTGACCTGACGGAGTGGTTCGCGTGTTCGACCTGACGGTGACATTCGACAACGGTCCCGAGCCCGGCGTGACGCCGCGCGTGCTCGATATCTTGCGCGAGCGCGGCATCAAGGCGACTTTCTTCGTGATCGGCGAGAAGCTCTGTCATCCCGAACGCCACCGGCTGGCGGCGCGCGCCCATGACGAAGGCCACTGGATCGGCAACCACACCTTTACGCACACCGTGCCGCTCGGGCAGCAACGCGATCCGAACGCGGCACAAAGCGAGATCGGCCGGGCGCAAGATGCGGTCGGCGACCTCGCCCATGCAGAGCGCTGGTTCCGGCCGTTCGGCGGCGGCGGCAATCTCGATCAGCGGCTGTTGAAACCCTCCGTTGTCGACTATCTCATCCGTAACAAGCATAGCTGTGTGCTCTGGAATGCGATCCCGCGCGACTGGGATGATCCCGACGGCTGGGTCGACCGAGCCCTCGAACTGTGCAGCTCGCAGCCGTGGAGCCTGATGGTGCTGCATGATCTGCCGAGTGGTGCCATGGACCACCTCGAACGCTTTCTCGACCGCGTCGAGAAAGCCGGCGCGCGCTTCCACCAGGACTTTCCGCCCGACTGCGTCCCGATTCGATCGGGCGAGATCGTGCTGCCCATCCAGCCCTACGTTTCCAACATCGAAGAGAGTGTCACAACATGAGGATCGCGAGTTTCAAGGCAGGCCAGACGGCAACCTACGGCCTGGTCACGAACATAGGCATTGTCGATGCAGGGAAACGGCTCAAGGACTATCCGACCCTGAAGTCGCTGCTCGCCAACGGAGTGCTCGACGAGCTGAAGGCGTTGCAGGGCGAGCGTCCCGATTACGCATTGGCCGAAACCGAGCTGCTGCCGACCGTGCCCGACCCGGACAAGATCTTCTGCATCGGCGTCAACTACGCCACGCACCTTGCCGAAAGCGGCCATCCCACGCCGCCGCATCCGATGATCTTCACCCGTTTCGCCAACAGCCAGGTCGGCGGCGGCCAGCCGATGATCCGGCCGCTGGAGTCGGAGCGTTTCGACTTTGAGGGTGAGATGGCCGTGATCATCGGCAAGGCCGGCCGCCGGATTTCGCGCGAAGAAGCGCTCGCGCACGTCGCGGGCTATGCCTGCTACAATGACGGCAGCATCCGCGACTGGCAGCGCCACACTTCGCAATTCGCGCCGGGCAAGAATTTCGTCGGCACCGGCGCTTTCGGACCGTGGATGGTCACGACCGACGAAATCCCCGACATCAGCAAGCAGACAATCGCCACCCGTCTCAACGGTGTCGAGGTGCAGGCCGCGCCGATCTCGGACCTCGTGTTCGATGTCCCTGCCCTGATCGCCTACTGCTCGACCTTTACCGAACTAGTTCCGGGCGACGTCATCGTCACCGGCACCACCGGCGGCGTTGGCGCCTATCGCACGCCGCCGCTCTGGATGAAGGATGGCGACGTGGTCGAGGTCGAGGTGTCCGGCATCGGTATCTTACGCAATCCGATCAAGAACGAGGTCGCGGCCACGGCGACGCGCGCGGCTTGAAACGACAGGCATAATGATAAGAGCACGGAGACGATGATGAACCTGCCGAAACATCTTCTGCCAACCACAGTCGTCGGTAGCTACCCGCAGCCGGAATGGTTGGTCGATCGCGCGATGTTGTCGAAGGTGGTGCCGCGCACCCGTATGCACGCGATGTGGCGGCTGCCGGCCGAACATCTGGAGGAAGCGCAGGACGACGCCACCATCGTTGCGATCAGGGACATGGAGCGCGCCGGCATCGATATCGTGACCGACGGCGAAATCCGCCGCGAGAGCTATTCCAACCGCTTCGCCACCGCGCTTGAGGGCATCGATGACGAAAATCCGGCGATGATCACGTCGCGCAGCGGGCATCAGACGCCGGTGCCGCGCGTGGTTGCTCCGGTAAAGCGCCGTAGCCCGGTCGAGCTGCACGATATGGAATTTCTGCGCCAGAACACCGATCGAGCGGCCAAGATCACCCTGCCCGGCCCGTTCACGATGAGCCAGCAGGCGAAGAATGAGTTCTACAAGGACGACGAAGAACTGGCGATGGCGTTTGCTGAGGCCGTCAACGCCGAAGCGCTCGACCTGCAAACGGCCGGTGCCGACGTGATCCAGCTCGACGAGCCCTGGGTGCGCAACAATCCGGACCTCGCCAGGCGCTATGCGGTCAAGGCGATCAACCGCGCGCTCGAAGGCATCACCGTGCCCACCGTCGTGCATCTATGTTTTGGCTATGCTGCCGTGGTGCCCGGCTCGACCAAGCCGGCCGGCTATTCGTTCCTCGCCGAGCTCGCCGACACCAACGCCGAACAGATTTCGATCGAGGCGGCGCAGCCGAAACTCGATCTCGGCGTGCTCAAGGACCTGTCCTCGAAAAAGATCATGCTCGGCGTACTCGACCTCGGCAATCCCGAGATCGAATCTGCTGATGTCGTGGCCGACCGCATCCGCAACGGTCTCAAGCATGTTGCGGCCGATCGCCTCGTCGTCGCGCCCGATTGCGGCATGAAGTACATGCCGCGCCATGTCGCGTTCGGGAAATTGAAGGCGATGTGCGACGCGGCAGTGACCGTGCGCAAGGAGATCAGCTAAGCGGCTTACCCTGCAGCCACGCCGCGCCACGCGCGTACAAAGCCTCGACTTCGGGCCCCTTCAGGCCGGGCATGTCGCGCTTGACCGTGTAGCCGATGCGGGTCTGTAAATAGGCGAGATGGCGGTAGCCCGGCGGGAATTGCTCGAGGAGGGCCTTGTCCAGCACCGGCGCCGTGCCCGGCGTGACGGGATCCATGCGGTCCTTCTCATAGATAGGCTGGCGCAGCACGATGCCCCAGCGCCCCTCCCGCTTTTCGAGAAAGTCGTAGAATCTCCCGGTGCAGAGCACGTCGCACAGGACGCCCTCGACCTCGGCGCGCTGCGAGATCGTCATCTTGGTCTGTGCAATCGCGCGATTTCCCGCCAGATCGACCGAGATGCCGCCGAGGAAATGCAGGATGTTGACGCCCTTGGCCCAGGCCTGCTTGCTGATTTCGATGAATTCATCGCCGGTGCCCTGCGTCCAGGTCGCCATCATGTGGCCGTCCGGATGCCAGACCGTGCGAAAGCGCTCCCAGTCTCCGGCATCGCGCCAGATCGCCCAATTCTGCAATAATTCCCGGATCAGGCGATCGTCTTCAATCTCGCTGTCGCTTCGGGGCATGCGTCCTCACAACAGCTTCGCGCGGACGAACAGCGCACGCAAAGCGCTGGTCGCCTGCACAGTCAGCATCGCGTTACCCGCGGCGCCCTGCAGTGCACTGACAGCCTCGGCGTGCAGCGCGCGGAATTCGATCCATTCGATCGATGAGAGATTGGTGATGAAGCGATAGGCCTGCCCGACGGTCGCAATCGACACCGTCTTGCCGTTCAGGCTGATCTTGAAGACCGCCCGCAACGGCGTGTCGGAATCGGCGGCATCGCCCGCGACTGCGGTCATGATGGAGATGGCGAACGCCGCGACGCAGTGAGGCCTTCACGGAGACTCGGCACGACAACGAGCCGCTTGACCTCGCCGTTCCGGTAAGCCTGCAAGAATCTGTCGTAGTCCCTGATCGAGACGCAGCCGTTGGAATCGCCGTTGGGCCCGAGCAGGTAACTGTGCACGAGCAAGCCCGTTCGCCCGTGCATTTCGTTTTCGCCAACCGGCGTCATGCGCAGCGCCGCGACACCATGAAACAGTTTCTCGCGCGGCTTCAAATCGTAGATATTGGGCGGCGTCGCACCGACCATGCGCTGGTCGACATGCGCCGGATTATCCATCAGGTTGCCCAGCCCTGAGTGTGCCTCGAGCTTGGTGCCGCTCGGCAGGTAAACAGCGCGGGCCGAGATGTCGTAAACAGCGGTTTGACCGTCGTAGCCGAGCGCGGCCAGATCCTTGCGCTCGCTGAGCAGCCCATCTCCCGGCGTCAACGAGGCCAGCGAAAAACGCATCGGCATCAGATCGGCGAGTTTCTCGAACATGGTGCGATTGTCAGACGAGACTGGCGGCGGATCGCTCCTCGCCGACTGAAGATTGGCCAGGACCGGCCTGGACCTCGGTAGCGGGATCGCCGCTTCGACTGTCGGGGCAGGCGGCGCGGACTGAGCGTCCTCCTCACGCGATTGAACGTTCTCCTCACGTGATTGTCCGCCCAACAGGATTTCGATGTACTCGAACTCCGCATCGAAGTCCGCGCGCTGCGGGCGGGCGGCGGGGCGCCAGGGATAGTTGATGGCCAGCGAACGTCGCACCGAGGCGGGGCCGAAGCGCTCGTCGAACGAGGAAGTGCTGCCAACATTCGCGGATGCGGGATTGACCCAGGCGGCCACGTCGAAATCGGTCACCCAGGCGGCAAGCCCCAACGCCGTGGCGAGCGCGGCCGTGCCGAATGCCGCCTCGCGGAGCAATCGGGTACCGCGGCTCGAAGCAAGCCCGGCTGCGCTGGTCTTAGCTCTATCCATCCGTCCCCGGCTCGGCGCTTCGGAATCACGTCTGATTCCTAAAGGATTCACCGAATAAGTCCCAACATAATGCAAACCAAAGTAAGGCATAATCGAGACAGGCGCGCTCGGCCATCATGACCGGCCGAATTCGCAGGTTCAAGCCTTGTATTGCTAACTGGGCGGGGCTTTCGACCGGCGGAGCCGTGTTCAAGGCCGGAGAATTGGATTGGTATTCGGTGCCGGCGCCTCTTCCATGTCGGCGTGCTCCGGCAGTCTATCGCCATGTACGGCCAGCACCGGCCCGATCCAGATCGGATCGGCCAGATGATCCCGGCGTGGGTTGGTCGTATTCGGATGGACCAGGATGCTCAGATTGCCGTGATTGAGCATCAGCCAGGGCACCAGTTCGGGAAATATCTCGCGGGCAAAGGCGACCTGGTACATGGCCTGGTCGTGCGGGCCTACCTTGACGTCGTGCCACCGTCCGAGCGTGACCGAGAAGCGCTCGCCGATCCAGGTGCGCAACTGCTCGGCCTCGGCCCGAGTGGTCGCCGGATCGTAGTAGATGTGTGCGTGATAGCTGGCGATCTCGCCCAGAGGTCGCGGACCGCTCGCCGCCGGCTCACCCGTCATCCCTGTGCTCCACGATATTGTTGGACCGGCCGATGATTGCTGCGACCGGGTGCGTGGTCAATGTCAGCCCGTTCGCTTCTGGCCACCCTCGAAGACGGTCATACCAGCGGCAGGGTCAAGGTCAACCTCGGTCGCTTCCGTCAGCCGCGCCATGGTCATGTAGAAGCCGATCGCGAGGATCGATTCGACGATCTCCTGCTCGCTGAAATGCTTGCGCATGGCGGCAAAGACCGGTTCGGCGACGCGCACGTTCTCGATGACTTCCCGACCGAACGCCAGCAGCGCTTTTTCGGCGGCATTGAAGGCAGCGTCCTCGTATTTGCCCTGTTCGATGCAGTCGATCTGCCGCTGGGTGACGCCGACGCCGAGCGCGATCGGAACATGCTGCCGCCACTCATATTCGCCGTGCTCCCACTGCGCGACCTGAAGGATCAGCAATTCGCGATTGACGTGGCTGAGCTTCTGGCGATGCAGGATCGAATTGGCGAACCGCATCGCCGGAATGAAATTGGCCTCGGCATGCGCCATCATCCGGAAGATATTCAGCGCGACCGGCATCCGGCCGAAGGACGCACGCACGTCGCCGTGGGTTGTCGCGGGATCGATCAGGGGAAGTCTTGTCATCTAGCTATTCCTTACGTTGTCGTTGCCTTTTATCGATGAGGACGCTTCCGCGCGCTGGAGATCGCCGGAATTGGCGAGCGCCACGCTCATTTCCATGGCGGAGTCCTGGCCGCGGTGGCGGAAATAGTCGGTCTTGACCCTGTCGATCTAGTACCAAGGCCCGACGCCCATCACGTTGACCCAGTGATCCATGGCAGCGTGGATATAGCGCACGATATAGCCGTTCTGGCAGACTGCACCAAAGATACGCTCATCACGACCTCCGTCTGCTTGCTGGCGGTGCTTCCTCTCCCGCCTCTTGTTTCTTATTGATCCGGCCATTCAGCCGATCGACCGGCCGCCGTCGATCGCGAGCTGCGCGCGAAATCGAAGCCTGGAAGAAGGTCGCCAGCGACGTGAAGATCGAGGTCAAGTAGCAGCAGCGTACTAGATCGAAGAGCCGCCGCAGCGGAACTCCACTCCCTCTCCCGCTTGCGGGGAGGGCCGGGGTGGGGGTGCCGCCGCGAGTCACACCGTTCGTGTGAAAAGATTTCCGCACCCGGATCGCAGCTTACGATGCGACCCGACCTTCCCCGCAAGCGGGAGAGGTGAAATCACGTCCCTTCCCCGCGCTTAGTTTGCCTTGCCGAACAGCAGGGGCAACTGGCGTGGCCCGCGCACGGTGCCTTCCGACCATGTGACCTTGCCGGCCGGATCGAGCCTGAAATCCGGAATCCGCTTCAGCCATTCCTCGATCGCAACCGTCATCTCCATGCGGGCCAGGTTGGAGCCGACGCAGCGGTGAATGCCGAGACCGAATGCGGCGTGGCGATTTTCCTTGCGATCGATCACCACCCTGTCGGCATCGGGGAACATGGCGGGATCGCGGTTGGCGGCCGGGAACGACAGCAGCACCATGTTGCCGGGCTTGACCGGGCAGCCGCTGATCGTCGTCTCCTTCATCACCTCACGCGCCATCGTCACCGGCGAATACGCCCGCAGCAATTCCTCGACCGCGAGCGGCATCAATTCCGGTTCCTTGACGAGACGCTCGCGATCCGCGGGCGTCTTTGCCAGATGCCACAGCGAGGAGCCGATCGCACTCCAGGTGGTGTCGATGCCGGCGATCAACAACAGCCGCAGCGAACCCAGCACATGTTCGTCCGCCAACGGATTTCCATCCTTGTCTTTCGCCTTCATCAACGTCGAGATCAGATCGTCGGTCGGATGCTTCTTGCGCTGCTCGAGGTGGCCGGCAAAATAGCCGGTCATCTCCCGCACCGCCTCCATCAACGCGTTGTCGTCCTTGATGCCGAGTTCGAGGATGCCGTGAATCCATTTGATGAAGAGATCGCCATCCTTCTCGGGTATTCCCAGCATGTGCGCGATCGCGCGCACCGGGACATGCTTGGTGTAGCGCGCGGCGGCGTCGCACTTGCCGTCGACAATGAACTCGTCGATTAGCTCGTTGCAGATCGCACGTACCCGCGGCTCCAGTTTCTTCATAGCGTCGGGCGTGAACGGCGGCAGCAGCAATTGCTTTGCCGGCTTGTGCTCGGGCGGATCGGAGGTGATCGGCGGCGCCCTAGCCGTGATCTCCGGGCGAACGTCGCGCACGATCACGCGGCGGGAAGAAAAGTGCTCAGTGTCATAGGCGATTTCCTTCACCGCCTGGTAGGTGGTCGGCATGTAGCAGCCGAGGAATCGCTCGGTGTGAACGACGGGCGAAGCCGCGCGCAGCTTTTCCCAGATCGGAAACGGATTTTCCGTCCAGGTCGGATCGGTGTGGTCGAAATCGTTGATCCAGTCGGCGACTGGCGGATGTTCGGGCATGATGCTGGCGGAATCGGACATCGGAGCAAATCCTCTGCTGGTTCGTTCAGATCCTAAATGGGCCAAATCGGTTTCGAAAACCGGGCTATTCCTCCGTCACCTCGATCGCGATTTCGGGACAGTTGCTCTGGGCGAGCCAGGCCTTGTCTTCCAGACCCGCAGGCACGGAGCCGTCGCCGACTTCGTGCGCGTTGCCGAATTCGTCGAGGTCGAACAGTTCCGGTGCAAGTGATTTGCAGCGCGCGTGGCCTTGACACTTGTCCTGGTCGACGCGGATCTTCAGCTTTCCGGCCATCGCAGCGTTTCCCTCTTTGTGGCGCGCATTGTCTCGCGCTGCCCTTCCGTCGGCGCAGCGGCACAGACCCGCCGGAGCACCGCGAAGTTATATGATATTACATTCGCGCCGCCGTTGTGCTGTCAAGTCAAAAGTTATAGAGCATAATGTTCAATGCTGCCTCGACCCGCACGTAAAGCGCTGAATGCCTATCACCACGGGGATCTCCGCGATGCCCTGGTTCAGGCCGCGTTACACGAAGTCGAGCTCGGCGGCCCCGAAGCGATCAGCATCAGCGCGCTTGCCAAGAAACTGGGCGTCTCGCAGCCGGCGCCCTACAAGCATTTTGCCGATCGCGAGACGCTGCTGACGGCCGTCACGGCCCAAGCATTCCGCCAGTTCAGCGCCATGATGCGAGCGGCAATTGAAAAGCCGTCGAAGCAATCGAAGCTGTCGCGCTTCGCGCAGCTCACGCTTGATTTCGGCCTGCGCCGCAACGGCATCTACCGCCTGATGTTCGCGTCGCGAACCATGGCATGCGCGCCGAAAGGCAGCGAGCTGCACAGCGCGGCCATGGAGACCTTCGAACTCCTGGTGGAGGCGCTGGAGGCGCCCGCCGTGGGACTGTTGCGCGAGCGGAGCGCCCTGAAGATCTGGGCGTCGCTGCACGGCGTTGTGATGCTCGCCGAACAGGGATTGCTCACCGGCCAGGCTGCCCATGTCAGCCGGGAAGAACTGGTCGAGGACATTGTGGAGGAAACCAAACTCGCGCTGTCCGTTGCAATCGAGAAGGCCGGCAAGGCTGGTTCATGATGGCCAAGGCTCCGACAGCCGCGCCTCACATTGCCGACAACACCGACCTTTATGGCGGCATCGCGCTCGGCGTCGCTGCGGCCGCGGCCCTCATCATCGCAAACTCGCCGCTCGGGCCTGAGTACCACGCGCTGTTGCATACGACCGGCGAGGTACGGATCGGCTCGATCGGGCTGAGCAAGACGCTCGAACACTGGATCAACGACGGTTTGATGGCGGTGTTCTTTCTGCTGGTAGGCCTCGAGATCAAGCGCGAGGCGATCGAGGGCGCGCTGGCGAGCCCGAGGAAGGCGGCATTGCCCGTGATCGCCGCGTTCGGCGGCTTTATCACGCCGGCGGCGATTTTCTCCGCGGTGAACTGGGGCGATGCCGAGGCGCTGCGCGGCTGGGCCATACCGGCCGCCACCGACATTGCTTTTGCGCTCGGTGTCTGCGCCATGCTGGGACGCAGGGTGCCGACTTCACTGAAGACCTTTCTGTTGGCGCTCGCGATCATCGACGATCTGATGGCCATCATCGTCATCGCGATTTTCTATACCGCCGATCTTTCGGTTTTGGCGCTGGCGCTCGGCGGACTCGGCGTCGCCGCGCTGGTGGTCCTCAATCTGCTCGATGTGCGAAGGCCGGCATTCTATCTGATCGCCGGCCTGTTCACTTGGGTCTGCGTTCTCAAATCTGGCGTGCATGCGACGCTCGCCGGCGTCGCCGTCGGCTTCGCGATGCCGCTGACCCGGCATGACGGCCACAGCCTGCTCGAGAATACCGAGCACGCGCTCAAGTCGTGGGTCAATTTCGCCATCGTGCCGATCTTTGCCTTCGCCAATGCAGGCGTCTCGCTTCACGGACTGACCTTGGAAAAGCTGGCGGAGCCGATACCGCTCGGTATCATTGCGGGGCTTTTCCTCGGCAAGCAGATCGGCGTTTTCGGCGCTTCCCTGGTTGCCGTCAGGCTTGGCCTCGCTGCGATGCCGGACGGGGCCACGATGCCGAAACTCTATGCCATGGCCATCCTGACCGGCATCGGCTTCACTATGAGCCTCTTCATCGGAACACTCGCCTTCGACGACGAAATCGTCCTCGCGCAGGTCCGCGTCGGCGTTCTCTCGGCGTCTCTGTTGTCCGGCATCGTAGCGGCCATAATGTTCTCGTTCATCGGGAAATCGAAAGAAACTTCCGTCTCACGATGACAGTGAGGCTACGACGTGCAGGCCGGTTTTCATGCCGGATGCGGGTCGGGTACGGCCGCGCCACGCAGTAGCTTGCTGATCTCGGGCTTGCAGGCACCGCAATTCGTGCCCGCCTTCAGGCGCCGGCCGACGTCGTCGACACTGGCCGCGCCTTTAAGGATTTCGGCTGATATCTGATGTTGTCCGACGCCGAAGCACGAGCAGACGATCGGCCCGACATCCTGGCCGGCATCCAGCGGCTGCCCCGTCAGCAGCGACATCCGCGCATTCGATGACAATTCCTGTTCCGCGAACAGGCCGGACAGCCACGACCGCGAAACCAGCCTGTGATCGGGTGCGATGAACACGCAACCTTCGAGCCGGCCCTCGCGAACGGCCGCGTAGCGGAAGCGGCCGGCCTTCGGATCGCGATAGGCGATCCATTCGATGTCGTGTCCAACGCGGAGCAGCGCCCGTGCCCAATCGCGCCAGCTCGGCGGCCGCTCGTCACCGGCGAGCTCCATCCGCCAGCACGTCCCTGAAAGCCCGCCGACCCAGTAGCCCGCGGCCGGGCGCTCGATCTCACGCCGGCTGAGGATGAAAGCGTGCCATTTCGGCAGATACGCTGCTGCCTTTACCGGCGTGTGCTTGGACTCAGGCTGCCCGGAGATCGGATCGGTCGCTGGATTGACCAGCGCATTGACCCGGCCGTCGCTGGCATATTCGCCATTCCAGTGCATCGGCACGAACACGCAGCCGCGCCGCTGCTCGGCGGTGACGACAACACGCGCCACCATCTCGCCCCAGGGGCTGGTCAGCCGCGCCAGCCCGCCATTCTCCACGCCGGCCGCGCGTGCATCGTCGGGATGGAATTCCGCACAGGGCTCGAAGATATGCGCGAGCAGCCGCGGCGATTTCCCGGTGCGCGTCATGGTGTGCCATTGATCGCGGACCCGCCCGGTATTGAGCACCAGCGGATAATCGCGGCTGGTCGCGTTGACGGCTGCACGCGGCGTCACCGGCACGAAGCGGGCCTTGCGATCGGCTGTGAAGAATTCGCCGGTCTCGAACATCCGCGGCGTGCCGGTCGGATATTCCCGCGTCACAGGCCACTGGATCGGGGTGAGCGCATCGTAAGCGCGGTCGTCGAGCGTGTTCAGGGCGGACAGATCGAAATCGCGCGTTCCGTTATTCTCGAAACTCGAAAGCCCGGCGTGCTCACGGAAGATCGCCGCAGCGTTCGGATAGTCGAATCCCGAAAAGCCCATGCGCCGGGCGATATCGCAGACGGTCTGCCAATCGGCCCGTGCGGCGCCGGGTGCCGGCAGGAACGATCGCTGCCGGGAAATACGGCGCTCGGAGTTGGTGACGGTGCCGTCCTTTTCGCCCCAGGTGAGCGCCGGCAGCAATACGTGGGCATGACGCGTGGTGTCGGTATGCCGCATGCAATCGGACACGACGACGAGCTCGCATGCCTCGAGCGCGCGGCGCACGCGATCGGCATCCGGCAGGCTGACCAGCGGATTGGTCGAGATGATCCAGACCGCTTTGATGCGCCGGTCGGCGATCGCATCGAACATGTCGACGGCCTTGAGGCCCTGCTTCTCCGCGATCACAGGCGATTGCCAGAAGCGTTGAACGGTGTCGCGGTGCCGCGGGTTCTCGATCTCCATATGGGCGGCAAGCTGGTTGGCCAGCCCACCGACTTCCCGGCCGCCCATGGCGTTCGGTTGTCCGGTCAGCGAGAACGGCCCCATGCCGGGCCGCCCGATGCGGCCGGTCAACAAATGACAGTTGATGATCGAATTGACCTTGTCGACACCGCTGCTCGACTGGTTGACGCCCTGCGAATAGAGCGTGACGACCCGCTCGGTTTTGGCAAACCAGTCGAAGAACAATGCCACGGCGCCCTCAGACAGCCCGCAGATGTCGGCCGTCTGTGCGACCGTCTGGCCGGCGACCTGCCGCAGCGCGGCTTCGGCGCCGGCGGTATATCCCTCCACGAACGCGCCGTCGGTGGCGTTGCGCGATGCGAGATGGGCAAGCAACCCGTTGAACAGCACCGAATCGCTGCCCGAGCGAAGCGGCAGGTGCAGATCAGCGCCGTCGCACGTCGCTGTGCGCCGCGGATCGATCACGACGATGCGGCACGCGGGGTTGCTGGCCTTGGCGGCCACCATGCGCTGGTAAAGGATCGGATGGCACCAGGCGGCATTGGAGCCGACAAGGACCAAGAGATCGGCGGTTTCGAGATCCTCGTAGCAACCTGGGACGGTATCGCTGCCGAACGCGCGCTTGTGGCCCGCCACGCTCGACGCCATGCACAGCCGCGAATTGGTGTCGATGTTGGCGGTCCCGATGAAGCCCTTGGCGAGCTTGTTGATGACGTAATAGTCCTCGGTGAGAATCTGGCCGGAGACATAAAACGCAACCGAGTCCGGTCCATGCTCGCGGATGGTTCTGCCAAACCCGTCCGCGACATGATCGACCGCCGCATCCCAGCTCGTTTCCTGCCCGTTGACCACAGGCGCGAGCAGCCGTCCCTCGAGGCCGATGGTCTCGGCGAGCGCCGATCCTTTCGCGCAAAGCCGCCCGAAATTGGCCGGATGAAGCGGATCGCCCCGGACGGAGACGGCGCCCGCGGGATTCCTGTCAGCGAGGACGCCGCAGCCGACGCCGCAATACGGACAGGTTGTCTTCACTGGCACGGGCGATCACCCTCACTCGGCGGGCACAACTTCTGGCGTTTGGACGCCAAGCCAGACCATGCCGTTCTCCACCTTGGTCGGATGCGCGCGTGTGCATCCCTCATCGGGAGCGACCGCCATGCCGCTCCTGAGCTCGATGACGAAATTGTGCAGCGGACAGGTCACCCGCTTGTTGTGGACGATGCCTTGCGACAGCGGTCCGCCCTTGTGCGGGCAGCGATCGTCGAGCGCGAACACCTCGTCCTCGCTGGTCCGGAATACCGCAACGTCGCCGGAGGCCGTCCGCACCACACGCGAGCCGAGAACGGGGATATCGTTCAACGCCCCAATTTCGATCCATTTGGTCATGCGAGTTCCAGCTCCGCCAGCGGGGTGAATTCGTTACGGTCGACGCCGCGCTGAGCCCGCGCCGCCCACGGATCGCTCTGCGAGAATTGCTGCGAATAGGTGAAGCGGCTGAACAGCGTCTTGCGGTTGGCGACATCGTCAACCACCTGATTGCGGATCGCATCGAGACCAACCCGATCGCACCACTTGTACATGCGCTCCAGATACCAGCCCTGTTCGCGATAGAGCTGCGTTAGCGCGGCAATGATTTCGAGCGTCTCCTCCTCCGTCGCTGCCTTGGCCAGGAATTCGGTTCCCTTGATGTGAAGACCGGCGGCGCCCGCGAAATGGATCTCGTAGCCGGAATCGACGCAGACGACGCCGACATCCTTGCATGTCGCTTCCGCGCAGTTGCGCGGGCAACCGGACACCGCAAGCTTCACCTTGGCCGGCGTCCATGAGCCCCACATGAACTTTTCGAGCTTGATGCCGAGGCCGGTCGAGTCCTGCGTACCGAAACGGCACCATTCCGAACCCACACAGGTCTTCACCGTGCGCAATCCCTTGGCATAGGCATGGCCCGACACCATCCCCGCATCATTGAGATCGGCCCAGACCGCGGGCAGATCCTCCTTCTTCACGCCGAGAAGATCGATGCGCTGTCCGCCGGTCACCTTGACGGTCGGAATATTGAATTTATCCGCGACGTCGGCGATGGCGCGCAATTCATCCGGCGTCGTGACCCCGCCCCACATCCGCGGCACGACCGAATACGTTCCGTCCTTCTGGATATTGGCGTGAACGCGCTCGTTGATGAAGCGCGATTGCTGATCGTCGCGATACTCGCCGGGCCAGGTCGCGAGCAGATAATAGTTCAGGGCGGGCCGGCAGGAATGGCATCCGTTCGGCGTCTTCCAGTCCATGAACTTCATGACATCCGGAATGGTCTTCAATCCATTCTCGACGATGACGCGGCGCGCGTCGTCATGGCTGTGATCGGTGCAGGCGCACATCGGCTTGACTTTCGGCGCGGCCGAATAATCGCCACCGAGCGTGAAGGCGAGAACCTGCTCGACCAGCCCGGTGCACGAGCCACACGACGACGATGCCTTGGTGTGGGCACGCACGTCATCGATCGTGAAGAGTTTCTTTTCGCTGATCGCCTTGACGATCGTCCCCTTGCAGACGCCGTTGCATCCGCAGATTTCGGCATCATCGCTCATGGCGGCGACCGAGTTCTTGCCGCTATGGCCGCCGTCGCCGAGATTGGCGGCGCCGAACACCAGCCGCTCGCGCATCTGCGAAACGTCGGTGCCGTCGCGCAGATGCTGGAAGTACCACGGGCCGTCGATGGTATCGCCATAGAGCACGGCGCCGACGATCTTCTTGTCGCGCAGAATTATCCGCTTGTAGACGCCGCGGGAGGCGTCCTGCATCACGATCTCTTCCTTGTCCGCGCCCGGCGCGAAATCGCCGGCGGAGAACAGGTCGATCCCGGTCACCTTCAGTTTGGTCGAAACGACCGACCCGTCATAGGTGGCAAAACCCTTCATGGCGAGATGGTTGGCGCATACCTTGGCCTGGTCGAACAAGGGAGCCACGAGCCCGTAGGTCTGGCGCCGGTGCTGCACGCATTCGCCGACGGCGTAGATTCGCCCGTCGTAGGTCTGCATGGTGTCGGAGACCACGATGCCGCGCTCGCAATAGAGGCCTGCCTTGCGCGCCAATTCGACATTTGGGCGGATGCCGACCGCCATCACGACCAGATCCGCAGGGATCACCTCGCCGTCGGCGAAGCGGACGCCGGTCACGCGATCCTCGCCGAGAATAGCCTCCGTTTGCGCGGGCATCTTGAACACCATACCGCGCTCTTCCAGCGACTTGCGCAGCAATCCGCCCGCGACCTGATCGAGCTGACGCTCCATCAAAGTGTCGAGCAGATGCACGACGGTGACGTTCATGCCACGCTTCATCAAGCCGTTGGCAGCCTCGAGGCCGAGCAGACCGCCGCCGATCACGACGGCGTTCTTGTAGCTCGTCGACGCCTGCACCATGTGCTCGACGTCCTGAATATCGCGAAAGCCGATGACACCCGGAAGGTCCTTACCCGGAAGCGGCAACATGATCGGGTTCGAGCCGGTGGCGATCAGCAGGCGATCGTAGGGTACCCGCGCGCCTTCTCTCGTCACGACTTCGCAGGTGCGCCGATCGATCATCTCGATCATTTCGCCCTTGCGCAGCGTGATCCCGTTATCGTCGTACCACTGCTCCGTGTTGAGCATGATGTCGTCGACAGTCTTCTCGCCGGCAAGCACGGGCGACAGCAGAATTCGGTTGTAGTTGCCGTATGGCTCGGAGCCGAAGACGGTGATGTCATAGAGATCGGGCGCACGGTCCAGCAGCAACTCCACCGTGCGGACGCCGGCCATGCCGTTACCGATCACCACCAACTTTGGCTTGTTTACTTTATTGAGCATGCTCTGCCTTCTGATCCAGGTTCCGATGGCTCCGCTTGGCGACGCAACTCTGCATCGTCGATCGGCGAGAATTAGCTATGATTGAGAAGTGCCCATCGGCGGGCAGAGTGTCGTCGACTATGACGATCGAGATCTCTCGTATTCAAGAGACGTGCCAACGCCGGGCCCGTAATTTTTCGGGCGCAGCGTACGGCTTCAGCCGATAAATCGTGAACTGGTTGCACCTTCGCGTGCATAGGTGCCCAAAAAATCATCTATTGGGGCTATCCATTGTGCACAACCCGAGTGCTTCGCCGTGGCCCAGCGGCAATGTGCTCGCGGAAATGGCACGGCACGGGCAAGCGGATTTTCAGGGACGCTTTTCCGTTAATGCTTCGCACAGCATAATAAAACACCACACTGCACGTTCGAGCGGCTGCTTTTGCCAGCAAACGGAGCAGCGACCGTATTCGCGGCAGTTTCGCCGCGCCTGGCAAGGTACTGCAAATACACGCAAAGTAACGCGCTTATTTGTCTGGCACACGAATTGCTGACGTTGAGGCCAGAGTGCGCCTCAACGACGAGACGACTCGCTTTCCAAAATTCCGTCCCTTTGTGCCGAGATCGCCGCGCGGCCTGCGCGGCATCACGCGCCGATGTTCGAGGCTGCTCGATGAAGTTTGCTGAATTCAAGAAGGCCGGCCATTGGCCCACGCTGCTCGCCGCCTTTCTCTATTTCGACATAAGCTTCATGGCTTGGGTCGCGCTCGGGCCGTTGATCGTCTACATCGTGCGGGACATGAATCTTGCCATCGACGAGAAGTTCACACTCGTCGCCATTCCGGTTCTGGCGGGCGCGCTGCTGCGGGTGCCGATGGGCCTGCTCGCCGATCTGTTCGGCGCCAAGCGGACCGGAATTGTCGCACAACTCGTCGTCATCGCTGCGACGGCCTGGGTTTGCTATTTCGGACTGCCGAGCAAGCTGTCGGTGGAAATCTTCGGCCTCGCGCTCGGCATCGGCGGCGCCTCGTTCGCAGTGGCGCTGCCGCAGGCGAGCCGCTGGTATCCGCCGCAATATCAGGGCGTGGTGATGGGGATCGCCGGCGCCGGCAATATGGGCGTCGTGCTCGACACGATGTTCGCACCGTCTATCGCCGAGCATTGGGGCTGGCAGGCCGTGTTCGGCGTGCTGCTCGTTCCGATGGTGCTGATCCTCGCCTACTATGCCTATGCCGCCAAGGATGCGCCCGGAGAGCGCAAGCCGATTTCGCTGAAGGCCTATGGCACGTTGCTGCGCGATCCCGACAGCCGCTGGTTCATGTTTTTCTACTTCATCACCTTCGGCGGCTTCGTCGGACTGGCCAACGCGTTGCCGCTGTATTTCAGCGTGCAATATCACGTATCAGGTGTTGCCGCAGGCCTGCTGGTTTCCTTGATCGTCGCTTTCGGTTCGGGTTTCCGCCCCGTCGGCGGCCTGATCGCCGACCGCATCGGCGGCATCCGCTCATTGTCGATGTTGTTTGGCGTCGTCGTGGCGGCATATCTCGCCATCGCCTTCATGCCGGAAGGACCGGCAGCATCGACGCCTGCGGGTTGGGCGCTCACCGAGATGCCGCGGATCGCCTGGATGTCGGTGCTCTTGTTCTCGATCGGAGTGCTCGCGCTCGGCATGGGCAATGGCGCCGTGTTTCAGCTCATCCCGCTCCGCTTCCGGCAGGAGATCGGCCTGATGACCGGCATGGTCGGCTGCGCCGGCGGTATCGGCGGATTCTTCCTTGCCAAGGCCCTCGGCATCGCCAAAGGGATGACCGGCGGATTTGGCGCAGGCTTCCTGTTTTTCGGCCTGCTGGCGTTGCTTGGTTTCCTTGGACTTGCCATGGTCAAGGTGCGTTGGCGCACCACATGGGGCGCCGCATCGGGAGCGCGGGTCTGACGACGCGCGCAGCCAACCTGACAGGTCGCGCGGGTGACAATCGGTTCGCAACGGAATCTCGGGGTTCGCGTCGGCTTCGTCACCGAGACTGGCAAGCGCTCCGCCAATGAGGACTACGTCGGGACCTGCCTCGGCCGGTCCGGCGTAGCCAACCGCGATATCGTCGCCGCCGTCGCCGACGGTGTCGGCGGACACAAGGGCGGGCGCGAAGCCGCCGAGCTTGCGGTTCGTTGCTTCATCGACGCCTACTATTCCCTCCCCGAGACACTCGGCGTGCGTCGCCGGGCATCGCGTTCGCTGGAAGCCGCCAATAGCTGGATCTACACGCAAGGCCGCACCGATCCCCGCCTCAGCGGCATGAGTTGCGCTTTCTCGTCAATCATCCTGTCACGGCGGCTCTGCCACGTCATTCACATCGGCGACACCCGGGCCTATCGCCTGAGCGAGGGTCGGCTGGAGCGGCTGACCACCGATCACATCGCCGGACGCGGCGATCTCGCTCACCTGCTCAACCGCGCCATCGGCTTCGAGGATTTTGCCCGCTTCGACTACGCCACCGTCGGGTTGCGGCAGCACGATAGGCTTTTGATCTGCAGCGACGGCGTTCATGGCGTGCTGGCCGATCACCGACTGCAGCTATTGTTGAGCGAGCGTACCTCGCCAGAAGAATCCGCCCGCGCCCTCGTCGACGCGGCGCTGGATGCCGGCTCCACCGACAACATGACCGCTTTGGTACTCGATGTCGTCGACCTGCCGCCCGCCGACCGCGACGAGCTCACCCATTCGATCGCAACGCTTCCGATTCTGGATCTTCCTGAAGTCGGCGATATCATTGACGATTTCATGCTCGGCGAAATACTGTCGGACGGCCGCTACAGCCGGCTGTTCAAGGCGATCGACAAGCGGCAGGGCCGCGAAGTCGTGCTAAAATTTCCGCATCCGCGCGTGGCCAGCGAGGGCTCCTATCGCCTCGCCTTCGTCCGCGAGGCATGGGTCGCGGCGCGCGTGCGCAGCCTGTGGATTGGAGAGATCATCGAACTGCCTGCTGAACGGCAGACCCGTCTCTATTCAGTGATGCCGCTTTATCAAGGCGAGACCCTGGAACAGCGGCTGAATCGTTCGCCGCAACTTTCGCTGGCCGAAGGCATCGGGATTGCGACCAAGCTGGCGCGCGCCGTTGCCACCCTGCACCGCGCCGGCATCATCCATCGCGACATCAAGCCCGACAACGTGATCCTGTTGAAGGGCGGCAGCCTGCGGCTGGTCGATCTCGGCGTCGCGCGCGTGCCGTTGCTGGAGGACTTCCCGGCCGAGGATATTCCGGGCACGCCGAGCTACATGGCGCCGGAGCTGTTCGGCGGACGGCCCGGCGACGAGTTTTCCGATCTCTATGCGCTCGGCGTCACCGTGTACCGGATGTTCACCGCCGCCTATCCCTACGGCGAGATCGAGCCGTTCTCGCGGCCCCGCTTCGGCAAGCCCGCCTACCTCTCCCGCTACCGTCCCGATCTGCCGGCCTGGCTGGACGCGGTGGTCGGGAAGGCGCTCAACGTCGATCGTGCGCAACGCTACGGCGATGTCATCGAGTTCTCGCACGAGCTCGAAAACGGCGCGATGTGGGCGAAACCTGCCGTTACGTCACGGCGCTCGCTCTACGACCGCGACCCGCTGGTCTTCTGGAAGAGTCTGTCCGCGGGACTAGTCGTGCTCGTCGTCCTGCTCCTTGCATGGATCGTAAAAAATTAGCCCGACGCTCCGGTTGGAGCGTCGGGCTACAGCACTGAGCGGAGCAAGCCGGGCTAGCTTCGCAGCCTGGTTCATACCCCGGTCTGGGTGATGAACTTGGTGTTGAAATAGCCTTCCATCGCCTCGGTGCCGCCTTCCGAGCCGTAGCCGGAATCCTTGACGCCGCCGAACGGCACTTCAGGCAAGGCAAGACCAAAACTGTTGATCGAAACCATGCCGGCCTCGATGGCGGCGCCGATCGCGGTCGCCGTCTTGGTTGAGCTGGTGAAGGCATAGGATGCGAGACCGAACGGCAAGCGGTTGGCTTCCTCGGCCACCTCGTCGAAGGTGGAGAACCGCGAGATCAGCGCCAGCGGGCCGAACGGCTCCTCGTTCATGGCGCGGGCATCCTTCGGCACGTCACTGACGACCGTCGGCTCGAAGAAGTAGCCCTTGTTGCCGACGCGGTGGCCGCCGGTCTCGAGCTTGGCGCCCTTGCCGACGGCATCCTGCACCATGCCCTCGATGGCGGTAACGCGGCGCGGGTTGGCGAGCGAACCCATCTTCGAGTCCGGATCGAGACCATTGCCGACCTTCATTGACTTGGCGCCTTCGACGAACTTGTCGACGAATTCGCGGAACACATCGTCCTGCACCAGCATGCGCGTCGGCGAGATGCAGACCTGGCCGGCATTGCGGTACTTCGCAGCCGCCAGAATCTTCGCCGCCGAGGAGACGTCGGCGTCCTTGAACACGATCGCCGGCGCATGGCCGCCCAGCTCCATGGTGGCGCGCTTCATGTGCAGGCCGGCCAGGGCGGAGAGCTGCTTGCCCACGACCGTCGATCCGGTGAAGGAAATCTTGCGGATCACCGGATGCGGAATGAGATATTCCGAAATCTCTGACGGTACGCCATACACCAGGTTGATAACGCCGTCAGGCACGCCCGCATCGACGAACGCCTTGATCAGTTGCGCAGGCGATGCCGGCGTTTCCTCGGGCGCCTTGACGATGATCGAACAGCCAGCCGCGAGCCCCGCGGAGAGCTTGCGAACCACCTGGTTGATCGGGAAATTCCACGGCGTAAACGCCGCGACGGGACCGACCGGCTCCTTGACGGCGATCTGGTAGATGCCGGGGCCGCGTGCCGGGATCACCCGGCCATAGGCGCGCTTGGCTTCCTCGGCGAACCACTCGATAACGTCGGCGGCCGCCATGGCCTCCATCTTGGCCTCGGCCAGCGTCTTGCCCTGCTCCATCGTCAACAGCGGCGCGATCTCGTCGTTGCGCTCGCGCATGATTTGAGCCGCCTTGCGCATGATCCTGCAGCGCTCGAACGGCGCCACCGCCCGCCAGACCTTGAAACCCTTGGCGGCCGCTTCGAGCGCCTCATCGAGATCGGCACGGTCGGCATGCGCCACGGTGCCGATCGTCTCCTCGGTAGCCGGATTGAGCACGGCGATGGTCCTGCCCGACTGGCTTGGACGCCATTTGCCGTTGATGAAGAGTTGGGTATTCGAATATGCCACGAGACTTTCTCCCTTGAGCTTATTGATCGCCAATTGGCGCGCGGCGGAAAATCAGGCGCCTATATGATGGAAGCTCGATCGAATTGCAAAGCCGATTCAAAGAGAGTGCGGCCGCGCGACCGGCGCATAGAGCCTGCCCGGCCCGCGTCATTTCCGAGCCCAGATAGCTTTGGAACTGCGGCTGCTGGGTGAGCGCCGCAAAATCCGGCTGTCGCGTCACGGTCACCGACCAGCGGGAAAATCACCTTGCCGGCTGAACGACGGGGAGGCCACCCCCGGGCGGGCGACGGGCGTCACGCCGCCAAAATTGTTTCGGCCGCCGCTGCAGGCAAATTCTGGCTGTCGGCGACCGCGCGATTGGTGATCTGTCCGCGGTGCACGTTGAGTCCGGCGCGCAGATGCGGGTCCTCGATCAGCGCGCGGATGCCCTTTTCAGCCAGCGCAAGGCCGAACGGCAGCGTGGCATTGTTGAGCGCGTGACTCGACGTCACCGGCACCGCGCCCGGCATGTTGGCGACGCAATAGTGCACGATCTCGTCGACGAGATAGGTCGGCGCCTGATGGGTAGTCGGCCGCGATGTCTCGAAGCAGCCGCCCTGGTCGATCGCGACATCGACCAGCACGGCACGGCGTTTCATGCGGGCGAGATGCGCGCGCGAGACGAGCTTCGGCGCGCTGGCGCCCGGCACCAGCACGGCGCCGATGACGACATCGGCCGCAATGACTTCCTCTTCGATTGCTTCCAGCGTTGCATAGCGCGTGCGCACCCGCCCTTGGAACATCTCGTCAAGAACGCGAAGGCGCGGGAGCGAGCGGTCCAGGATAACGATGTCGGCGCCCAGGCCCGCTGCCATTCGCGCGGCATGCGTGCCGACCACGCCACCGCCGATCACCGCGATCCTGCTCGGCGCCACGCCGGGCACCCCGCCGATCAGCTTGCCCATTCCGTCCGCCGATTTCCGCAAGGCAGCGCCCGCCGCCTCGATCGCCAACCGTCCCGCCACTTCGCTCATTGGCGCAAGCAGGGGAAGCCCGCCATTGGGATCCGTCACCGTCTCGTAAGCGATCGCAGTACAGCCGGATGCCAGAAGCCCCTTGGTCTGCGCCACATCCGGCGCCAGGTGCAAATAGGTGAAGAGGATCTGACTCTCGCGAAGCTGACGCCATTCGCTCGGCTGCGGCTCCTTGACCTTGACCACCATGTCAGCGGTCGCGAAGATTTCCGCGGCCGTATCCACGATTGCGGCGCCGGCTGAACGGTAGACGTCATCGCTTGCGCCGATGCCGATCCCGGCCCCCTGCTCGACGATCACGTCGTGTCCCCGCGTCACATATTCCCGCACCGCAGCCGGCGCCAGACCAACGCGATATTCCTCGACTTTGATTTCCGTGGGCACACCGATCCGCATGGCTTGCTCCTGCATTCGAGGTTGTCTGACCGCAGATAAAAGTACTTCTGAGTCGGCAACGCTTTTCGGCGAATTGCGGCTTGCTGCGAGCGAGTTACGCATATATTCTGCATATTAACGGCATAAATGAGTGACTTATAGCTTGAACGAGCTGGATCGCATTGATTATCGGATTTTGACCGAGCTGCTTGCCGACGCCCGGGCGAGCCAGATCGAGCTCGCCGAAAAGGTCGGACTGTCGCCGACCGCCTGCGCGCGCCGCATCCGCCAACTCGAGGAAGCTGGGATCATTCGGGGCTATCGCGCCGATCTCGAGCCGACCGCGCTCGGGCTCGTCACGACCGTCGTTGTCACCATCACGCTGGAAAAACAGAGCGAGGATTACCTGGCCGCGTTCGAAGCGGCGATCGCCCGCTGTCCGGATGTCGTGTCTTGTCACTTGATGTCGGGTAGCGACGATTATCACCTGCAAGTCATCGCACGCGACATCGCGGACTTCGAGCGCATCCACAAGCAACATCTTTCGCGGATGCCCGGGGTGGCGCGCATCCACTCGAGCTTTGCAATGCGCGAGGTGGTGCGCAGGGCGATCCCCGAGACGGCACTGCGGCGCTAGTCCCTTCGATCAGCTCGACGCAATCGGAGCGTCCACCTATCGATGCGCAGATACCACGCTGAAGCGTCAGTAGTTTTCGGCCCGTCGGGTACCTGCGTTTTGCGTCCCGATGCTGCCGACAGAGAAAACGCACTTGACAACAACCTAACCCACCGTATGTTATGTTATAACATAGCGCACTCGCGAACCGATGATGCCTTCCCGACGGGCCCCTGCGAGCTGAAGAGGCTTTTTGATCTGGATGCGAAAGCGGACCGGTTTCCATGGAGGATGATGGTCGGACGTTTGTCGTGCAGGGCACTACTTCGCCGGCGCGTTTACAAGCCAGCATGTCCTGATCTCTTGGAATTGTAAGCGTCATCCAAACAAGCAATCACCTGACTATGAGAGCTCACATGGGCGAAATCGTTCGGCTTATTCCGAAGCCAGAGCTTGAGCGGGCTCGCTTAATTCGAGAGGCTCGCGCGATATACGACAGCATATTTCCGCCGACTGATGCGGTCAGCGAACCCCCGATGGTCAGCTCAGCCAAGGGACGTAATCGGGCAGAAAGGGCTTGCTCCCGGCGCCCTGGTTCCGACTAGCCGCGTCTCGATCGGGACGAGCATTCTGGTCGCGGTTTTCTGCGCCAACGGAGCTGGCGATCCGGACCGCAATGGCCTGCTGGTCGGGATCGTGCGCGGCAACGAATTCGAGACCTTTTGCCATCCTGGTGCGATCAGGTCGAGCTGACCGCTCTAGCGACACACAACATCTTGGAACGAAGGCCTCCGGCCGCGGGTTAATGGACAAATCGCGCGGCGTATCCAACGTGTCGCTGAAATCGGAGGAACTGAAACATGAAGCGCCTCATCATTGCCGTTAGCTGCATTCTCCTTGCAGGCCCCGCGCTGGCTCAATCAGTCGGCGAAAAAACCGGGATCAATTCTGCGCTAGGCGTAGCGCCGACCACCGCCGACTTCGTCAAGGAAGTCGCCATCAGCGACATGTTCGAACTGGAATCGAACAAGCTTGCCCAGCAGAAGGGGAACGTACAGGAGAAGTCCTTTGCCCAGCAGATGGTGATCGATCACACCAAGAGCAGCAACGAACTGAAGGGCATGGTCAATAGCGGCAAGGTCAAGGCCGAGTTGCCGACGTCGCTCGACAATTCGCACCAGTCAAAGCTCAGCAAGCTCAAGGACCAGTCCGGCAGGGATTTCAGCTCGAATTTCGACTCCTATCAGGTCAGCGCGCACAAGGACGCGGTGTCGCTGTTCGAGCGTTACGCCAAGAGCGGCGACAATTCGGAGCTAAAGGACTGGGCCGGGAAGATGCTGCCCGCGCTCAAACACCACTTGGAAATGGCGCAGGAGCTCGGCCAGGCGCCGAGCGTCGGCCAGTCCGGCAAACAGCAATAGCGGAAACTCCGTCCCATCCAACGAATATGCCGGCAAAACTGCCGGCATATTTCGTTCGCTTGCCGCCCCGCGCTACAACCTTGGGCGCGGCCATGACAGAACAGAAATTGTCGGCAGTTTCTTTACTAGTGCATGGTTCTGGACAGGCTTACACTTGAGGCCGTCGTGCGAGTGCCTGAGATGGAATGGACGGCGTCCACCGGATCGGCGGGCAGTCCGGCAGCAACGACTTCTGCACCCGTGGTCCAAGCCTTGAACACACTCGTACCCGCGATGTCCCGTGCGGGGCACTGCCGTCGGAGCACCGCCGAAATCCACCCCGCCCCGTCATGCGCCAGCCGTATAACGACCGCGGCGCCGCCCCGTTATCGACGTTCTTTCCTGCCGCGCTGCGGATCTTTGCCCGCAGCCTGGCTGCGGGGTCTTGCCGAGGCGGCGTGCGTGGGACGACCTCCGCGGTTTCCGCCGTGGGCGCCGAATGAACTCCGTTTCTTCGCGAGTGCCGGTTTGCTGCTCTTGCCCATGGATTTTCCTCATTGGCTGTGCCAGCTGGGTGCTTAACGGTGCGCCGATAAATTTTGCTTGCGGCGCATCGCCGGAAAGTCCGATTAAATTGGCATTGGCCTGCCATCACGCACCTTATCCGCGATGGTACTCATTGCGCTGCAGTACGCGGAAGCCGAACCAGCCCCAATAGACGCAGTGGCGTTGAATGAGACCGTCATCGTTGAGATCCATGACCTCGACGAAATCCATCTGCTCGCCCTTGCCGGCGTCACGCAGATATTCCCAGATCAGGCGCTTGCCGTCAGTGAGGTAACCGGTCCGGAAATACTGGCGCACCGGCGGCTTGCGTTCTGCCACAAGATCGAATAGCCGACGAAGTTCGTTACGGCCGTGCAAATACCCTCTGTCGATGCCGAGCAGGTGCGGCACCAGCGGGCTCTCGAGCCACGCGTCTTCCGCATAGAGCTCCAGCAGGCCGGCCGCGTCGTTGCGGGAAAGTGCATCGTTCCAGGCGAAGTACATGCGCTCGACCGGGGTCGATCCAGCCGCGGTCAGGTTTCCGGGCAACGTTCTTTCATCCATGTCTCACTCCGTTGTCGTTATCGCCGTTGCGTCCACGATGGCCACAATGCAAGCCAGCGGAGGCTCAGAAGTCGCCTTCTCGGATATATGGCCGCATCCACAAGGTTGCCTGCAGGATCATCGACTTCCACCAGGCGTCGTACATGCGGCTGACGACTTCCGGAGGGTGGCCCTTCTTGGCGAGAAACGGCTTCATGGGCACGACGATGGTGGCACAGAACGCAAGCAGATCGCGCGCGCGGATGTGCCCCAGCGTGTGGCCCTTGTCGATTTTGTTCTTCTTCGAGCGATGATGACGCAGTCCGATCTCATACTGGTAATCGAGCCAGGCCTGATCATACTTCGCCCGCGCGGTGTCGATGATCCATCGGCCGAAACGTCTGGCGACAGCCTGTGCATACTTGCTGTCAACTTCATGGGTCATGGGGTCTTCGTCATAGGCACGAAGATGCGGGTGATCGAAGATAACACCGCGCCACACCTGCAGCAGGTCATCGACCTGCTCCGCCAATACGTCCTCCGACAGGCGGAGATAGATCGCGTCTTCCTCGGAGAATAGCGCAGACTTCTTCAGCTCCTCCCATTCCGCCATCGAAATCGGCAACTTGGCGACCTTGCCGGTTCCGTAATCGTATCCGGGTATCTCCGTTTGCGGAGCATCCATGACCCGCTCTCCTTGGGGGGGGGTGGTCTGGACGGCGTGCGTCCACTACGCGACGCCTGACAATCCGGCCCCGAACGCAGCGCGCAGCTCCTTGTAACCCGTGCCGCAGCTGGTGCTTTGCCAGCCCGCAAAACGCATCGGATGCGGAATCGTTGCCTGCAAAAACTGTACCCTGTTCTGTCTGATCCGAGGTTCCGGACGTGGCTCAAGCGACTGCGATACGCGACGAGAGCGCAGGAACCGCTCGCGCATGAGTCCGTTCAAATCCAAATGATCGAGGGATGAACAACATCGATGCATCTTCAGCGGCAATCCGTCTGTTTTGGCAGGCGTTCAGATGAGGCTGTTCATCGATAGTCGCGCGGCGCAGGCGACGCGCCAGGACGATTGCCGCCTTTGTCCAGGAAAGATCATGGCCGCTAGCGAATCCTCAAGGTCGAAGAAGGTCGTCTATGCAGCCGTACTCGGCAACCTCATGGTGGCCGTTACCAAGCTGACGGCAGCCCTGCTGACCGGCAGCTCTTCCATGCTCAGCGAAAGTGCTCATTCGTTGGTCGATACCGGCAACGAAACGTTGCTGCTTTATGGCTATTATCGGTCGCGCCTCAGACCCGATGAAGCTCACCCGCTGGGCTATGGCAGGGAACTCTATTTTTGGAGCTTTGTTGTAGCGCTCCTGCTTTTTGCGCTGGGGGCCGGGATCTCCGTCTACGAAGGGATCACCCATATTGCGGCGCCTTCCCGCATCGAGAACATCACGGTGAACTACGTCGTTCTTGCGCTGTCTGCCGTATTTGAGGGCGCCTCGTGGTGGATAGCGCTCATTGCGTTCCGGTCAGTCAAGGGCGAGCTCAGCTATTGGGACGCCATCAGAAGCAGCAAGGATCCGCCCTCTTTCATGGTGCTTCTGGAAGACACTGCCGCTCTGATCGGCCTTTGCATCGCCGCACTTGGCATCTTCCTTGCGGATCGGCTGGAAAATCCGGCGCTTGACGGCGTTGCCTCGATCCTGATCGGCAGCATCCTGGCGGCCATGGCAATTATCCTCGCGCGCGAGAACAAGGAACTGCTGATCGGCGAGCGCGCTCACGAGGCAATCAGCAGCTCGATCCTTGCGCTGGCCGCAAGCCAGCCGGGCGTGGAAGGCGCAAATGGCGCGCTCACGGTCCATCTTGCGCCGGACCAGATCGTAGTGACGCTGAGCCTCGAATTTGCGGATGATCTGCGCACGCCTGAGCTCGAACAATGCGTAGAGGCGCTTGAGCACCGCATTCGGGCGAAACATCCCGAAGTGGTTTCGCTGTTCGTTAAGCCGCAAACGGCGCGAACTTTCCAATCCGCCCGCAAGGCGAGGTTCGCCCGGTCGCTGTCGCGGTGAGTTTGAGTAGACCCGCGGCCGTCGCTGCTCGCTCGATGCAAAACCGAGATTTCCGGGCGATAGAGGGAACGTCCGCTCGCAAATTTTGTTGGCGGCCTGTCAGCAAAAGAGGAGACCCCAGATGAGAGTTTGCGATGCCATGACCACGAACATACAGCTCTGCACCCCGCAAGACAGTATCAGGGATGCGGCCGAGGCGATGGCGGCGCTCAATATCGGGCTGTTGCCCGTGGCTGAAAATGACCGGTTGGTGGGAATGATCTCCGACCGTGATATTGCCACGCGCGGAATAGCGATGGGCAAAGGTCCGGATGCGCCTGTGCGCGACGTCATGACAGCAGACGTCAAATACTGCTTCGAAGACCAGGATATCGATGAAGTCACCCGCAACATGGCCGATATTCAGGTGCGGCGGTTGCCGGTGCTCGCACGAAACAAGCGGCTGGTCGGTATCATTGCGCTTGGCGATATCGCCGTTTCCAAGCCGGGTGACGGCGCCGCTACAGCGCTGCATGGGATTTCGCAGCCGGGCGGGCAACATGCGGGCGCGGTTACCGGCTGAGGCAATGCATTCAGTCGAGGGATTTCAGGAGCGTTCGCGTCACTGAGCCTGTGGACCGACAGTCCAAGCCATACGGCCCAAGCCATGGAGCAGCAAGGTACGGAATCGCAAAGAGCTTCTATCGGCGCAAACAAGGAACGAGCGGGACCACGTTACAGGCGCAACACGATATCCGCTCGTTCCATACAACGTTTCGCCGCTACCTGACGTACGTCCCGACAAGTTCAGCCTGGCCGATCGTGCGCTTCTTCGCGGCGCTCAAAATGTCGACTACCGGCATGCTGGGCGAGCGCGACAGCTCGTCGACGTCCAAAGCCGCTAGCTTGAAATGATAGTGGTGCGTACCATGGCCCTTTGGCGGAGAGGGTCCACCATAGCCCAATTCACCGAAATCGTTCACGCCTTTGCCGAGACGCTCCGTCTTTGGCCCATGACCGATGGCTTCCGGCAGCATCGTCCGCTCGCCCATGATGTTGTGAGGCCCCAATGCCGAAACGTTCCGGACGGTGCGTCCGGATCCTCAACGATAAGGGCGAAGCTCTTCGTACCCGGCGGCGGATCCGACCATTGAAGTGGCGGAGATACATTCTGGCCATCGCAAGTGTATTTGACCGGAATCGGTTGGTCGTCGTCGAATGCAGGACTTGTCAACTTGAATGCCATATGCGGACTTCCGTGCTCATGGAATGCGAAAGGGTCGCAGCAGCGGGCTCGCTCGGTCCTCCGGGATGCAACGATACGCCTTGCCAGTCGATTCCGCCGATACGAAGGAACGTCGGGCCGGCGCTTGAGTTGCTTCAACGAGGCACGCTGATCGGCGTTTCCTGCGCGCGCTCAGGACAATCCCTGCAAGCCATGCGTCGGCACGCCGATGCTGGACAGGCGCAGCAACCATTGAGGGAACCGGGCGCATGGCCCTTTCACCCGAAGCCGAACAAGTTCGCGAGAGGACCAATCGCGAGCTGATCGATCTATTGCACGAGGCAGGCGAGCATCTCCCGGCACCGGAGCAGGACGATTTCACGTCTTATTTCGACCGGTTCGGCCCTGCGAAAATCGTCATGCTCGGCGAAGCGACACATGGCACGTCAGAATTCTATCGGGCACGTGCCGCCATCACCCGCCAGTTGATCGAGCACCACGGCTTCAACATTGTCGCGATCGAGGCCGATTGGCCGGACGCAGCAGCGCTCGATCACCTCGTGCGACAATTGCCATCCGAGCCGCCCAAGGAGCGATCGTTCGAACGTTTTCCGACCTGGATGTGGCGCAATATCGAAATGAAGCAATTCATCGACCATCTGCGCTTCCGCAACGACGCGTGCGCTGCAGACTGCAGAGTCGAGTTCCGGGGACTCGACGTCTACAGCCTCAGCAGCTCCATTGCCGCTGTCATCGCGTACCTCGAACGCGTCGACCCGGAACGCGCCCGCGCGGCGCGTGAACGCTATTCCTGCTTAACGCCGTGGCAGGCAGACCCGGCCGGCTACGGACGCGCCGTGCTGTCCGGCCGCGACAACTGCGAAGACGAGGTGGTGGCTCAATTGCACGAGCTTCTGTCGCACCGGCTTTCACATCCGGAAGACGGCGGCGAGGCCTTCTTCAATGCCGCGCAGAATGCGCGGATCGTGCGCGCGGCCGAGCAGTATTACCGCATCATGTATCGCGGCTCGACCGAATCGTGGAACCTGCGCGACCGCCACATGTTCGACACGCTGCAATATGTGATGCAGCAACGCGGGCCGCAGGCGAAAGCGGTGGTCTGGGCCCACAACTCGCACATCGGCAACGCCGCGGCAACTTCGATGGGCTGGGCCGGCGAATTCAATATCGGCGAGCTCGTCCGCAACGCTTATGGCGACGAGGCTGTCTTGATCGGCTTCGGCACGGATCGCGGCACCGTGGCTGCGGCCTCCGATTGGGGCGGCGAGATGGAGATGAAGTCGGTTCGGCCGGCGCGCGATGACAGCTATGAATACCTGTTCCGCCGCACTGGTCTGGCGCGATCACTGACCGACTTGCGGCCGCCCGGCCGAGGCGAGCTGCGCGACAGGTTGACCGGCCCCAGGCTCGAGCGAGCCATTGGCGTCATCTATCGCCCCGAGACGGAGCTCCTCAGCCACTACTTCGAGGCAGTATTGCCTGAACAGTTCGACGCGTTCGTCTGGTTCGAGGAGACCAAGGCGGTGACACCGCTTGCGACACGAGCTGTAACGGGCGCGGCAGAGACCTATCCCTTTGGGTTCTGACCATGGCGAGTGCACGGGAACAGCTCAGTGAAGTCCTAATCGGTCCGCACCACCTTGCGGGCATTTTGGGCGTGCCTCACGATGCGGCCGGCATCGTGATCTTTGCGCATGGCAGCGGCAGCGGCCGTCTAAGCCCACGCAACAACCAGGTCGCAGCGGCTCTCCGTGAAGCCGGGTTTGCCACGCTGCTTCTTGATCTCCTCAGCCCCGCGGAGGAGCGGGACCGCGGCAACGTGTTCGATATCCCGCTGTTGGCATCGCGGCTTGCGGACGCCGCGGACTGGACCCGCGACAGGCCAGAGCTCGCGAAGTTTCCGATTGGCTATTTCGGCGCAAGTACCGGTGCAGCGGCCGCGCTGGTCGCGGCTGCCGACCGGCAGAACGTCGCTGCCGTGGTTTCGCGCGGCGGTCGTCCGGATTTGGCCGGCAATGCGCTACGCGCCGTCAGGGCGCCGACCCTGTTGATCGTAGGCGGAGCCGACCTGCCGGTGATTCCGCTCAACCGTTCGGCTTTTGCGGAGCTCTCTTGCGAGAAGGACCTCGTGATCGTGCCAAAAGCGACGCATTTGTTCGAAGAACCCGGCGCGCTCGAGCAGGTGACGCAATATGCCACGCGCTGGTTCCGCCAATTCCTGGCGTCGCCCCTCTCCGAGGAGGTGATCGATGCCGATACGGTTTTCAACGACCGGCAAGACGCCGGACGCCGGCTGGCATCGGCGCTCATGAAATTCAGGGATAGGGACGCGGTCGTGCTTGCGCTGCCCCGCGGCGGCGTGCCTGTCGCGTTCGAAGTTGCGCAAGCGCTGCACGCCCCGCTGGACGTAGCGCTCGTGCGCAAGATCGGCGCGCCGGGACATGAGGAGCTCGGGCTAGGCGCGGTCGTCGACGGCGCCCATCCACAAGTCGTCCTCAATGAAGACATCGTTCGCGAGATCGAGCCGGGCGCGGCGTACCTGAAAGCCGAGACTGCCCGCCAGCTCGCCGAAATCGAACGCCGCCGGCGCCTTTACCGCGACGATGATCCACCGCCAGAGATTGCCGGTCGCACGACCATCGTGGTCGACGACGGCATCGCCACCGGGGGGACCATGAAAGCCGTGCTGAGGGCGCTCGCAAGGGCGAAGCCAGGCCGTCTCGTCCTCGCGGTGCCGGTCGCGCCACGCGAGTCGCTTGACGATCTGAGTGCGGAGGCAGATGAGATCATTTGTCTCAAGAGCCCCGATCCGTTTTTTGCGGTCGGCATGCACTATAGGAATTTCGGCCAGACTTCGGATCAGGAAGTTACCGAGTTGTTACATCGTTCAAAGGCCAGTAGCCCGAACCCGCCGCGTGCGTGAGGAACTTGTGAGCAGCGGTTAGTGATGGTCTCCAAATTCCGTCGTGACCTTCTCGGCATCGGACGCCGACCCGGTCGAAGCCTCTTCCGCATCATGATCTCGCGGTGCCCGGCTCTGCCATCCTGCGGTGCTGTCGGGCCAAAACCGCGGCGGGAGTGACGTTGGCGACGGCGGACTGGATCTTGTTCTTAAGCCCAGTGACGACATCGCCTTCGCCAGATATCATCGCCTCAAAGCCCGCTCTTGCGACCTCGGCCGCGTCGTCCTTCTTCGCGGTGCCGACATAGGTATCCATCATGTCGGCGCGGCGGAAGAATTCCGTCTCGGTTGCACCGGGCATCAGGCAGGTGACGGTGATACCGCTACCGCGCAGCTCTTCCCGAATGGCGAACGAGAAGGAATCCAGAAACGCCTTCGTTCCGTTATAGACCGCCTGGAAGCTGCCCGGCATGAATCCAGCGATTGATCCGGTGATCAGGATGCGCCCGCTATTTCGCTGGCGCATACCGCTCCCGATGCGATGGATCAGATAGAGGGTGCCGGTGATGTTGGTGTCAACGACTCGCCTGATCCGGTTGAACTCCTGATCGAGGAACGCCCGGCCGAGACCCACGCCTGCATTCGCGAGCAAGGCGTCCACCGGACGTCCTCGCGAGGCGGCGCATAGCTGATCGACTCCTTCGAGGGTTGCGAGGTCGGCGTGGACTGAATCCACCGTCACCCCCAGTTTGCGCAGTTCGTCCGCCGCGGCCTCGATCGCGGGCTCATCCGCTGCAATGAGCAGATCAAAGCCGGCGCGCGCACAGCATCTTGCAAGTTCCAGTCCGATGCCGGTGGAAGCACCGGTGACCATCGCGAAGTATCTGTTGGCAGGCATCGCCGCCTCCTCAACTTGTGCGTTAATTGGGCGTTTGCCCTTCAATTGCCGCAGCGCCTGCTCGTTCCAATTCTCCGGGCGCAAAAATAGGAACCGGCCGCGATTTTGCGGCTTAGGTCTTTGGCCATTTGTACGCCGGAGCTCATTGGATGCGCGCCCTCACCTGGCACGGCAAAAACGACATCCGCTGCGATACCGTGCCCGACCCGAAGATCGAGCATGGACGCGACGTCGTCATCAAGGTGACGGCCTGCGCGATTTGCGGCTCCGACATCCACCTCTACGACGGCATCATGCCCAGCATGGAGAAGGGCGACGTGCTCGGACATGAGACCATGGGCGAGGTGGTCGAGGTGGGGCCGGAGATCAGGACGCTGAAGGCCGGCGACCGCGTCGTCGTACCGTTCACAATCGCATGCGGGGAATGCTTCTTCTGCAAGCGCGGCTTCTACTCAGGTTGCGAACGATCCAACCCGAACGCGAGAGCTGCGGAGAAACTGTGGGGGCATTCGCCCGCCGGACTGTTTGGCTATTCACATATGCTCGGCGGGTTTGCCGGTGGTCAGGCCGAGTATATGCGCGTGCCGTATGCCGATGTCGGACCGATCAAGGTTCCCGATGGTCTCACCGATGAACAGGTGCTGTTTCTCTCGGACATCTTCCCGACCGGCTACATGGCCGCCGAGTTCTGCAACCTCAAAGGCGGCGAGACGGTTGCGGTCTGGGGTTGCGGGCCGGTCGGCCAGATGGCGATCAAGAGCGCATTCCTGCTCGGCGCCGAGCGGGTGATCGCAATCGATACCGTGCCGGAGCGGCTGGCGCTGGCGCAAGCTTCCGGGGCCACTACACTCGATTTCAGGAACGAAGAGATCTACGACCGGATCCAGGAGCTGACCCAGGGCCGCGGTGCCGACGCCTGCATCGATGCGGTCGGCACCGAACCGGACATCCGCTCCGGCTTCGACGCGGTCGTCGATCGGGTCAAGGTCGCCACCTATCTCGGCACCGACAGTCCGCACGTTCTGCGCCAGGCCATTCATTGCTGCCGCAATTTTGGCGTGGTGTCGATCGTCGGCGTCTATGGCGGATTGCTGGACAAAATCCCGATGGGCTCAGCGATCAACCGCGGCCTCACTTTCCGTATGGCCCAGACACCAGTGCAGCACTATCTGCCAAAGCTGCTCGAGCGGATCACCAAAGGCGAGATTGATCCTTCCTTTGTCATCACCCACCGCGCCACGCTCGAACAGGGGCCGGAGCTGTACAAGATGTTTCGGGACAAGGAGAACGGCTGCATCAAAGTGGTGATGAAACCCTAGTGCAGCTTGAAGGCACCTTTGACGGACGTCCATCCGCTATCTCAGAGCATCAGCTTCGGTCGCGCTGGATCGCTGCGGCGGAGCTTGGCCTCCTCAGCAGCACGTTCTCGACCATCGTCAGCCAGCTCTTTGCTGCGCGCATCGGGCGCGATGCATGGGTCGACTGGATGACGGTCGCTGCGATACCCGCACGCGATTGGGCGCTCAGTGCCGAGCCTTTGTGGAGCGCGATGTTCGCGGGAATCGCCTTTCACCAATGGGCGGACTTTTCCTGGGCGATGGTGTTCTTCGGCGTACTCGGCCGCTGGACCGCGCAACTTCGCCCGCTCGCCATCCTGCTGCTCGCCCTGCTCTGGGCCGTCTTTTCGTCGGCGACGGAATGGCTCCTGCTGGTGCCGCTCATTCCATTCTGGCAGCCGCTGTTCACGCTTCGGCAGCCGTATTGGATCGGCCTCCTCGTTCACGGCGCATCAGCCCTCATATATCCGCTGTTTGCATGGCTGCGCTGGGCGCCCGGCTGCGCCCCGAACAGGGATATGCGCTTCGCCAAAGCGTGGGCGGCAGCGTCGGTGGCTGTGATCCTGCTGCTCGGCGGCATAGCGCTGTTGAGCGTTATCGGCCGCGAGTTGCCCTGGATCGGGCAGGACAGGGATGCGGACCAAACCTATATCCGCCACATGACCACACATCACGCCCAAGGGATCGAGCTTGCCAGTCTCGGCGCCGAGCGGGCCCGCGAACCGCATCTGCGCGCGCTCGCGAACCTGATGGTCGCGAGCCAAAGCGGCGAGAAGAGGATCTTCGAGAGCTGGTGGCAAAGCTGGTTCAAGGCGCCGATGCCGGATTGCACGGCGGATGAGCGCGCGACCATGCCGGGCTATCTGACGCCCGCGCAGATGCAGCAGGTCACGACTGCAGCAGCGGAGCAATTCGATGCGCAATTCACCGCCATGATGACCCTGCATCACAAGGGTGCCGTCAGGATGGCCGATCTGGCATGGCGCGGCCGCGGAGACTTTCGCTTGCGCATCATGGCGCACGCAATCCGACATGAGCAGCAAGGCGAGATCGCGCTCATGCAGAGGATGGAAGGAAGTGCGGCTGTTGCGACAGCGCTCCGCAACATGTTTGCCGATAATGTCAACTAGCCGACGTTCGCCGCCGATGGGCCGATCACCTTTCCAATCGAAGCGTACGGCTAGCCGTTCGGTTGCCGCCGGGGAACTCGCGCCGCCCGAAGAATGTTAGTGGCGTGAAGGTCCTGCCCTCTCAAAGCAAACGATAGCCATGAACATTGTTTCAGTTTCACCCGTTGCGCGGACCATGCGTGCGGCTGTTCTGCGCGGGCCGGGCCTGGCCCGCGTCGAGACGGTACGTCGGCCAGAGCCGACAGCTAATCAGGTACGCATCCGCTTGGAGGGCTGTGGCGTTTGCGCGTCCAACCTCGCGGTCTGGGCAGGTCCGCAATGGGCGACGTTTCCCACGGAACCCGGCGGCCTCGGCCACGAAGGCTGGGGCATCGTCGATGCCGTTGGCGAGAACGTCACGGGTGTATCGATTGGCGAACGGGTGGCCGCGCTGTCCTATCACAGCTATGCCGAATATGATCTGGCGGATGCAAGTGCTGTGGTGCAGATCCCCGTAACGCTCCATGAACAACCGTTTCCAGGCGAACCACTCGGTTGCGCCATGAACATCTTTCGGCGGAGCGAAATCAGCGCGAGACAGACGGTAGCGATTGTCGGAATAGGGTTTCTCGGCGCTATCCTGACGAGCCTGGCCGCCAGTGCCGGCGCCAACGTCATCGCCCTCTCCAGACGACCGTTTGCGCTCGAAATGGCCCGCCGAATGGGAGCAGCCGAGACCATTCAGATCGACAACAAATCCAGCTCCATCGAGCAGGCAAAAACGCTCAATGGGGGTGAGCTCTGCGATCGCGTGATCGAGGCGACCGGCAAGCAGTGGCCGCTGGATCTGGCCGCGGAGCTCACGCGCGAGCGCGGCCGCCTGATCGTCGCAGGCTATCATCAGGACGGACCGCGGCAGGTGAACATGCAGCTTTGGAATTGGCGCGGAATTGACGTGATCAATGCCCATGAGCGCGATCCACAGATCTACATGCACGGCATTCGCGACGCCGTGGATATCGTCGCTGCGGGCCAGCTCGATCCGAGCCCGCTGTATACGCACAGCTTTCCTCTCGACCGCCTGGGCGACGCCCTCGACGCCACACGCGATCGTCCGGATGGTTTTCTCAAAGCCCTGGTGACATGCACATGACGCAGGTGTCGATCGAAAGTAGCCGCGCACCCGCAACGACGCGCCCGCGCGTCGGCTTTCTCGGCATAGGGTGGATCGGACACCATCGCATGAGAGCGATCGCCGAAGCGGATGTGGTCGAGATCGCTGCTATTGCAGATACCGCCGATGCGATGATTGCACAGGCGGCGCCGCTTGCGCCCGACGCGAAAGCGCTTTCGACATTCGAAGAGCTTCTGGACCAGGACATCGACGGCGTCGTCATTGCAACGCCAACAGCACTTCATGCCGAGCAATCTATCCGCGCACTCGCCCGCGGCAAAGCGGTGTTTTGCCAGAAGCCGCTGGGACGCACGGCTGAAGAAGTCCGCGCGGTGATCGATACGGCGCGCTCGGCAAATCGGCTGCTCGCAGTCGACCTTTCGTACCGATCTACCGAGGCCATGCGCCAGATCCGGCGATTGGTGCACAATGGCGAGCTCGGACATGTCTACGCGGTGGAACTGACCTTCCATAATGCCTATGGGCCGGACAAGCCGTGGTTCTACGACCCGGCGCTGGCGGGCGGCGGTTGCGCGATCGATCTGGGAGTTCACCTTGTCGACCTGGCGCTATGGGTGCTTGATTTCCCGAAGGTCGCGCGCACCTCGTCACGGCTGTTTGCCAACGGCCAGTTGCTTTCCACGCAGGCCAAGCGCGCCGAAGACTACGCACTCGCTACCATCGACCTGGAAACCGGGGCGGCCGTGCATCTCACCTGCTCGTGGCGGCTGCCGGCCGGGCGCGATGCCGTGATTTCCGCGGCCTTCTACGGCACGCGCGGCGGCGCCGCGATGCGGAACATCAATGGGTCGTTCTATGATTTTGCTGCCGAACTCTATCGCGGAACGGCAAGTGAAACCCTCGCCGCCCCGCCGGATGCGTGGTTCGGACGCGCCGCCGTCGAGTGGGCGCGGGCGCTCGCTGCGGGAACGGGCTTCGATCCTTCCGTCGAAAGATGTGCCGAGGTGGCGGCGGTGCTGGACCAGATTTACGGCAGGTGAGCCCTTGCTTGCAGCTACGCCACGTCTGGCGGACGTGCTTCATCGGAGCTTCAGGATGCGAACGGTCTCGCCATCCAGTCCGATGTTGCCATCGCCGATGCCGATTTCCTCTCCGGTCAAGAGATCGCTCAAGCTTCCGCCGGATAGCTTTTCGACAACGTCACGCGCAATCGACACATCTACGGGCGATTTGCCGTAGTTCAGGAGCACCAGCACGTCCTCTGAAGGCTCGCCGGCCCCTCGCAAATAGGCCAGCACGTTCTGGCCGTCGGCGACATCCAGCATGCGGATTTCGCGCGATCGCAGCGCGGCGTGCTCGCGGCGAAGTGCGATCAGCCGCTGGTACCAATGCTGCAGTCCGTAATCGTCATCCCATGCGATCTGGTGGGCGTCCCTGTACGGCTCGTAGGCTGCACCGACCTCCTCGCCCGTATAGATACCGGGAATGCCGGGCAGCGTCAGCAGCATGGCCGCAGCGACGCGGGTGCGGCCAACTCCGTAGCGTGAGCGGAAACGCGGGCCCGTGTCATTGTTCTGCAGAAACCGGAATACCAGGACCTCGCCTGAGGCCGATGCTTCGATCGCAGAACGCAGCCGTCGCGCTGTGTTCGGTTCGTCCTCGAAGGCGTCGCGCCAGGCCCATTCGCCAAGCTTCCCGGTCCAGTCATAGGCTGCATCAAACCCGTATCGGCCGTAATAGGGGTCGCGCGCGGAAGCCTCGGCAAGCAGAAACAGATCTGGCTTGATACGCTTGAGTTCCACACGCCAACGGGGCCAGAACTCCGGCGCCCGCTGCTTCGGGCCCCATGCGGCATCGACGCGAAAGCCGTCCACATCGAATTCGCGCACCCAATATGCGAAGGCCTCGACAACCAGGCGCTGTACCTCCGGATTGGCGTAGTTGAGATTCTTCAGATTTCTCCAATCGAAGTAGTGCTCGGCCTTGCCGTCCCTCCCGCGCGCGAAGAAGCTGAAGTAAGGTGACGAGCGCTCGTGTCGCACAGCATCTGCGAAATAGACGTGCTGATCCGACAAATGGTTGGGCACGAAGTCGATGATCACGCGGATCCCGCGCGCGTGGGCGGCCTGGACCAGTTCGCGCAGCTTCCGTTCATCGCCAAGGCTCTGCCGGATCCGAAAATAGTCCGTCACGGCGTAACCGAAGTCGTCCGGCGGGCTTTCGGTAATCGGCGAAAGCCACAGCGCCGTGACCCCGAGTTCCCTGAGCTGATCGAGGCGCGCGGCGACATCGGCAAGGCCGCGAGGGCCGAACAACGTGGGCACAACGCCATATACGACGGCGCGGTCGATCCAGGTGGCGTGATCATGGCCGGCGTCAACGGTTCGCAAAATCCCGCCCTGCGCACGAAGCATCACGGTCGCCTCGTCGGTGCGGCCGCTGCCGTCCGTGACCTTGACCGTGACGTAATATTCGCCGTCCGGCGGCACGTCGAAGAGCTCGATGCGCGCGCCGCTCGCCGGCAATCCAGCAAGCGGTGCCGGATTGTCATCGCGCGCTCGCCATTCGTACGCGGCGATCGCGCTGCCGCGGACCGGCGCAGGCGCGCTTCGTTGCGCACCCAGCGTGAGGCCCCTGCCGTTCTCGGATATCTCGACCAGTGCCGTCGGCGTGTTGTGGAGCCGGACATTCCAGCTCTGCTGTGCCGACCCGCGCTCGATGCCGTCTTGCCGACATTCGGCCCTGACCTGATTGTCACCAGGCTGAAGCGAAATCCGGGCGTGAGCCTGGCCTCGCCCGGCCGGCAGCGTGACGGCCGAGCCGGGTGAGGTCACCACAATTTGATCGCAGCGCCCTTCAGGGACGGTGATGTCGACCGATTTGAAAAAATCCCACGTGTCGCCGCCAGCGGTGCCGAATGAGACGGGAACCTGATCCGCAGCACCCGTCAACAACAGGGCCGCGCCGAGCAGTCCGGCACGTATCAGATGCAGGTACATGTTAGACGCAATTTTTGGGGGCGCTGCTCTCACCAGCGTTCGCGGCCGAACGTCATTGGCCGAGATTTTCATCCACTATCTCGAGGGACAGGCGCGGAATAGTCCGTAAACTCGGTTCCATCAAGGCGTGCCGATGGATCGACCTTTGGCGATCAGGCCCCACGCCTCTGTCCGACCCTTGCCAGCAGGCGCCAAAGCGTTCCCCTCCAAGTTTTCCTCTCAAGCCAACAGTCATGATTGGCCCCCGTAAGCGGCGGTAATCATGGAAGCGGGCAGGAAAAACGTGGGGGTGCCCGCCGGCGCGGCACCCAGGGGCGATCAGCACCCATCAGGTGACCGGGCCAGCTTGGAACCGTCGACTGGCAGGCCCTTACTACTGGGCAGATGACCGATTGACGAACTTGTGAAACCGGCTCAGCTGACCCGACTCGGTCCGATCCTGATGCAGGAATGCAAGATCTTCCTTGTCGAACTTCTCGAAGAACTCATCCCACCCGATCGGTTCCAGACTTTCGTCGCGCGGTTCGAAGTCGAGGCGAAGCACACCCGGCTCGTCACCCTCCTTCGTTCGTTTTACGGTGGCCGGCGTGCCGCCACGTTCCTCGGCCCAGCGCCTAATACTCTCATGGTTCGTCGTAGTTTTACCATTGGACATAGCTCGTCTCCTCGCTCACGTCCCTTCTCGAATCCCGTCTGGTGCGCGGGCGTCGCTACAATCTAATTCGATGACGGCAGCAAGCGTTCCAGACACCAAATCACCTGGTGGAAGTTACGTCTAACGCCTCTGGTCCACCGTGCTTGTTATCCTGCTGCTGTCAGCATCTTCATCATCGCCCTTTGTCGACCGTCCTCCTCCTCATCATCTTCATCATCATCATCATCTTCTTCATCCCGTCGCCGTCATCAGCATCATCTTCTTCCGATCATCTCCAGGAAGAGATCGATCGACTCGACCAAGCAGGAACAAACAATCGCACAGCCGCATTACGGATTGCAGAAACTGTCTCCAGCGACATGGCCTGCAATGCAACAGACATCCCCCTCTAAAAAGGTTCGCGTCGGCATCGTCGGTGTTGGCAACTGCGCTTCCTCATTCGTGCAAGGCCTCACCCACTATGCCGATGCCCGCACCAACGAGCCGCTTGCGGGCCTGATGAATATCGACCTCGGCGGCTATCACATCCGGGATGTCGAGATAGCGTCAGCGTTCGATGTGAACGCGAAAAAGGTCGGGCGGGATGTCTCGGAAGCAATCTACGCTGCACCCAACAACACGTTCCGGTTCGCCAACGCTAGACTTACCGGCACCACCGTCGAGCGTGGCCCGACGATGGACGGGCTGGGCCGTTATCTTCGTGAAGAGATCGAGGAATCGGACCTGCCGGTGGTTGACGTCGCCGAGCGCCTGGCAACCACACGCACCGATGTGCTCGTCTCCTATCTCCCCGTCGGCTCGCAGCGCGCCAGCGAATGGTACGCAAACTGCGCGCTTGAGGCCGGATGCGCCTTCGTCAATTGCATCCCCGTGTTCATTGCGTCCAATCCGCTCTGGCGCAGCAAGTTCGAAAGCCGCGGACTTCCTCTCATAGGCGACGATATAAAGAGCCAGGTTGGCGCAACCATTCTGCATCGCATGCTGGTCAATCTCTTTCGCGAGCGCGGTGTTCGACTGGATCGCACCTACCAGCTCAATTTCGGCGGAAACTCCGATTTCAGGAATATGCTCGAACGCGAGCGTCTGGAATCGAAGAAGATCTCAAAAACCCAATCCGTACTCAGCCAACTCGACGTGCCGCTGCCCGATGGCGGTATTCATGTCGGTCCGAGCGACCACGTCCCGTGGCTCGCCGATCGCAAGTGGGCCTACATCCGGCTGGAGGGCACCACCTTTGGCGACGTTCCGCTCAATCTCGAGATGAAGCTTGAGGTCTGGGATTCGCCCAACTCCGCGGGTGTGGTCATTGACGCCGTGCGTTGCGCCAAGCTTGCGATCGATCGCGGCATTGGCGGAGCCCTGGTAGGCCCGTCGAGCTATTTCATGAAGTCACCGCCACAACAGTTTTCGGACCATGAGGCTCGCGAGAGAACTCTGGGCTTCATCGCAGGGACGAGTTGAGCCGGATTCCGCCATGACAAAATTTTCGCTGATCAGACACGGGGTTCATGATGTCGTCGATCACATCCTGGTCGGGCGCATGGCGAGCGTGCGACTGAACAGCCGAGGGCGCGATCAGGCCCGGCGGATCGCCGATACCTTCGGCAGCAGCGATATCGGGTCGGTGCACTCAAGCCCCCAGACGCGGGCGCTGGAAACGGCAGAACCGCTGGCGCAGCGGCTCGGACTTGCCGTCCAAATCTTCGCCGGCATCGACGAACTGGACGCCGGGGACTGGACCGGGCGCTCCTTCACCTCGCTCAATGACGACCCCCTATGGGATCTGTGGAACACGAAGCGCGGTCGCGTTCGCCCGCCGAAGGGTGAAAGCATGCTGGAGCTACAGGTGCGCGCCGTTGACCATCTGAACAAGGTCGCAGCGTCGCTGCCGGACGGCCATATCGCCTTGTGCAGCCATGCCGAAGTCATCCGCGCCATCGTTCTGCATGCTCTGAGGCTGCCGCTGGACGACTATCACCGCCTCGATATCGCTCCCGCTACGATCAGCACCATCTCAATCGATCGAGGCGGCACTGAAGTCATTGCATTGAACCAGCCGGTCGTATCATGAAGCTCGTTATCTTCGGTCTCACATTCAGTTCGTCATGGGGCAACGGTCATGCCACGCTCTGGCGCGGGCTATGTTCTGCACTGATCCGGCAAGGACACGAGGTCGTCTTCTTTGAGCGCGACACGCCTTACTATGCGATAAACCGCGACCTCTTCGCCCTGCCAGGCGGCGAACTCGTCATCTACCCCGACTGGAGCTCCGTCCAGTCGAAGGCCCTGCGCGAAGTACGTGAGGCAGACGCTGCGATTGTGACATCGTATGCCGCTGACGCCCTGGCCGCCGCCGACCTCATCATTTCCGCAGGCCGGACACTCAGTGTCTTCTATGATCTCGATACGCCGGTCACGTTATCGCGGCTCCGTCGCGGCGATACGATCCCCTATATCGGCGTACGAGGGCTCGCAGATTTCGATCTCGTCCTGAGCTACACCGGTGGCGCGGCACTTGATGCGCTTCGCGACGAGCTCGGCGCGCGTCAGGTCGTTCCGCTTTACGGTCACGTCGATCCGGACGTGCATCGCCCTCTCGAAGCGGCATCCCTGCGCCAGTTCGCTTTGTCATACCTTGGGACCTATTCCGCAGATCGACAGGATGCTCTCGATGCGCTGTTCACCGCTCCCGCAAGAGCGCGACCTGACCTTCGTTTCGTGATCGGCGGCGCACAATATCCGCAGGACTATCCCTGGTGTCCGAACATCTTCTTCGTTCATCACCTGCCTCCGACCGATCACCCGGCATTCTATGCGTCGTCTCGCCTCACGCTGAACGTGACCCGCCGACCCATGGCCGATCTGGGCTGGTGCCCGTCCGGACGGTTGTTCGAAGCCACTGCCTGCGGCGTGCCGGTTCTTTCCGACGCCTGGGCAGGGCTGGAGACATTCTTCACACCCGGGGATGAAATCCTGGTTGCTCGCGATACTGCCGACGCGCTTGCCGCGATCGAGCTTTCAGACGCGGAACTCGATCGCGTGGCCAGGGCCGCGCGCGAGCATACGCTTGCCGCGCACACGTCGGAGCAGCGGGCTTACGAACTGATCGCCACGGTGTCCAAGACACTGATCTCGCCAACGCGTGAAATGGAGCAGGTTTAGCCATGTGGGGTATCGTGCCCGCAGCAGGACGTGGAAGCCGGATCCAGCCGCTTGCATTCTCGAAGGAGTTGCTGCCGGTCGGCAGTCGCACCGAAGGCGGCATCGAGCGCCCCTGCGCCGTCAGCGAGTATCTCGTCGAGCGCATGGTTTGCGGCGGCGCGGACAGGATCTGCTTCGTCATCTCTCCCGGAAAATCCGACATCATGGAGTATTTCGGGGCGAGCTACGGCTCGACGCCGATCGTGTATGTGGTGCAGGAACAGCCGGTCGGACTTTGCGACGCGGTGTTTGCTGCGCGGCCGATCGTCGACTGCAACGCACCTGTCGTCGTCGGCCTGCCGGACACCGTCTGGTTTCCTGAAGACGGGCTGGCCGAACTGCCCAACGACGTTCTGTCTTTCCTGCTGTTTCCGGTCGAACGGCCCGAATTCTTCGACGCCGTTGTTCTCGATCAAGACCAGGTGCGGGAAATCCAGGTCAAGCAGCCCCACCCCGACTCGAACTGGATCTGGGGTGCCTTCAAGATGCCGGGAGACGTGTTCGAAGAGCTTAGGCAGCTCTGGCTGGTGCGAAACCGAACGGACGAATATTTCGGCACGCTGGTGAATGCCTACCTCGCGCAGGGAGGTAAGGCCGCCGCGGTGAAGGCAGGCCAGGCTTATGTCGACGTCGGGACCCTGCATGGCTATCGAGCCGCCATAAGCCTGCTCGAGGATATCAGGGGCAAGTCGCCATCGGACAGCGGCATTGCCGCGGCACTGCCTCATATGCGGCGTGACAACAACTCGCTTGCACACGAGGTGCGGACGTGATGAGCAACCGGCAATTGACGACGGAAGACATCCGGCTGCGGATCGAGCAGCTCGGGCCATGGTTCCACAACCTCGAACTCGGGGGCGTCAGCACGGCGCCAACGCATTTTCTCGGCGACTACCCATCGGTTAAGTGGCGCCGGTTTGCGCAGGCAATCGTACCGGAGATCGAAGGCCACACCGTTCTCGATATTGGCTGTAATGCCGGCTTCTATTCGCTCGAAATGAAGCGGCGCGGAGCTACACGCGTGCTCGGCATCGATACGGATGAAGACTATCTGCGCCAGGCGCGCTTTGCTGCGGAAGTCAGCAGCCTCGAAATCGAATTTCGCAATGTCTCCGTGTACGATGTCGGGACGCTTGGAGAACGGTTCGATATCGTGCTGTTTCTCGGTGTGCTCTACCATTTGCGTCATCCCCTGCTCGCGCTGGATCTGATCCATGAACATGCGGCAGGCGATCTGCTCGTTTTTCAATCGATGCTGCGCGGCAGCGCCGAGGTGGAGCAGTTGAAGCAGGATTATGGATTCTGGGAAGACGATCACTTCAACCGCCCCGGTTATCCCAAACTGCACTTCGTGGAACATCGATACGCCGACGATCCAACCAACTGGTGGATCCCGAACAACGCCAGCGTCGAGGCGATGCTGCGCAGCAGTGGGTTCGAGATAGAGCTGCACCCCGAGAACGAAGTCTATATCTGCCGGCGGACCGAGGCCCCTCCGGGCGCTGGCGCGGCCTATCCGAAGAGAGGTCGCTCGACATGATTGAAGCGGTGATGATCTGGAACGAGCCGAACAACAAGTCGCATTGGGATCCCGAGATCGACCCCAACTGGGACCTGTTCGCTGAGACGGCGATCGGCGCCGGCAAGGCGATAGAACGGGTCAATCCATCATTGCCACGTGTGCTCGGAGGCATCTCTCCGATCGATCCGGCTTTCATTGCAAACATGATGGGAAAGGGCGTGCTCGACCATGTCGATGCAGTGGCCGTGCACGGTTTTCCGCTCGACTGGAATCTTTGGCAGATCGACGAATGGCCGGCCAAGATTCAGGAAATCAAAGCGGTCACCGATCTGCCGGTCTGGGTGTCGGAAGTTGGCGTATCGAGTTTTGGCGCCGAGGAGGTGCAGGCTTGGGGACTTGATCGCACGGCGCAACTGCTGATCGGGCAAGCGCCGCGCATTCACTGGTACAGCCTTTATGATCTGCCGCGCGCGTGGCCGGCCACGACGCGGCACAAGGAGGCCGAGGGATCCTCCTACTACCGTCATTTTGCGATGGGCCTGTTGCGGGAGGATGGATCGCCCAAGATGGCGGCGGAGCGCTTCCCGCGCCACGCACCTGCACTTGGCATCTGCCAGTGGTTTCACTTTGAGGATCATCGGCTGTGCGAAGCCGTGGCGTGGATGAGACGGCTGGGGGTCCGGAGCCTGCGGACCGGCCTCTCCTGGGCCGACAGCTTTCGCCCGAATGCGCTCGACTGGTTCGATCGGCAAATGGAAGCGCTTTCGGAGTTCGACGTTACGATCACCTATTGTTTTACGCCGGAACATCGCGGCATCGCACCACACCACACGAGCGCGCCTCAGGTGCCGGAGGAGTTCGCCGAATTCTGCGCCGCGATGACCGAGCGCTATGCGCCGCCGCAAATTGCCGGGACTCCAGTCGCCGAACAGACGGAAGCCGCACAATGACCGCCACGGCAGTCACCGAGCGACATGCAGCGCCACAACGTGCGGCGGGCAAGGCACTGCTGCAAATTCTGGTCGATCCCAATCGCGCTCACGCCGCGGCAGATCACGTCGCCGTCATCGTCGCCCACCCCGACGATGAAACCATCGGCTGTGGGGCTCAGCTTCACCGACTTGATAACGTGACCGTCGTGGTCGCGACAAACGGCGCACCGCGTGACGGCGCAGATGCCCGGGCGCACGGCTATGCCAGCCCGACCGCTTATGCGGCCGCCCGCGAGCGCGAGCTTTGCAACGCGCTGGTTCTGGCGAATCTGCCGGCAAGCAGGATCGTCGAGCTCGGCTTTTCCGATCAGACCACCGCGTTTCGTCTCGCCGATCTCACGCGCGCAATCATTGTTCTCGTTGCGGCGCGCGACATCAAGGTCGTTCTCTCGCACGCGTTCGAAGGAGGACACCCGGATCATGACGCCACGGCGTTCGCGGTGCATGCGGTTGCCGCTATAAGACGGCGCCATGGACAGGCGCTCGATGTGATCGAGATGCCATTCTATCACCGGAAAGACCACGGCTGGACGACGCAACGCTTTTCGCGCCATCCGAGACAGCCCGCCATCGCGGTCCGGCTGAATGCGGCGGAACGAGACTGGAAGCGCCGCATGGTTGCGGCGCACACGACCCAGCGCGCAACCCTGTCGGCCTTCGATTCCGACGTCGAACGCTTCCGATTAGCACCAGCCTACGATTTCCACTCGCTGCCCAACCGGGGAAAGCTGCTCTACGAGCAGTACAATTGGGGGCTCACCGGTAAATCCTGGCTCATGCTGTCCCGTTCAGCGATGAACGAACTTGGCCTAGTAGGCGAACGATGGTTCTGACGGTACTCAATGTCGCCTATCCCTTTGCTCCGGTCGGCCCCAATTCGGTTGGCGGTGCGGAGCAAGTGGTTCATCAGCTCGACAAGGCGCTGGTGGATTCCGGTCATCGTTCGATCCTGATCGCGTGCGAGGGATCTCAGGCGGCCGGCATTCACATATCGGTTCCTCGCGTATCGCGCGATTTGCATCAGGTCGAGATCGAGGCTGCGCAGGGTCGACACCGCCACGCCCTCGCGCGCGCGCTTGCGCGCTGGCCGATCGATATCGTCCATCTGCATGGCATCGACTTTCATGCCTACCTGCCACGGGACGGCCCCCCTGTGCTGGTGACCCTCCATCTCCCGATCGATTGGTATCCGGGGGAATCTCTCAGCCCGCGTCGGCCGAATGTGTGGTTCAACTGCGTCTCGCGATCTCAGCATGCGGCCTCGGCGCCCAATCCGCACATGCTGGCTCCTATCGAAAATGGAGTTGCGGACCATTTCTTTGCCGCCGGCGGCGCAAAGCGCAATTTTGCTCTGATGCTCGCGCGCATATGTCCGGAAAAAGGCGTCCATCTTGCCATCGAGGCGGCCAAGCGAGCAGACCTGCCGCTTTTTATCTGCGGCGAAGTCTTTCCCTATGCGGCGCATCAGCGGTACTTCGAAACGACCGTCAAACCGGCGCTGGATCGCCTGCGGCGCTTCATCGGGCCCGTCGGCCTCGCGCGCAAACGCCGCCTGCTCGCGATGGCCAGATGCGTGCTCATACCCTCTCTTGCGCCCGAGACAAGTTCTCTGGTCGCGCGCGAGGCGCTTGCGTGCGGCACACCGGTGATCGCATCTGCCCGCGGCGCGCTTGCAGAAGCCGTCGAACATGGCCGGACCGGCTTTCTCGTTCACGATGAAGTCGAGATGGCCAAGGCTCTCACGGAGGTCTCGGCGCTTGATGGCGAGATCTGCCGCCGTTCGGCACGTCAGCGATTTTCACTCGAGCGGATGAACAAGAGCTATCTGTCGGTCTATGGATGGCTTGGCCGAATTTCGTTGTCAGGTGCGGCATGACGGCGCCGTTCACCTGTCGCGTGATCACGGACGTATCCGAGCTTGCGGCGCTCGCGCCGGATTGGTGGGAGTTGTGGCGGCAATCGCCGACCGCGACGCCGTTCCAGTCGCCAGCGTGGTTACTCTCGTGGTGGAACAATCTTTCGGACGGCGACGCTTGCGTTCTCGCGGTTCACTTCGATCGGCGGCTGGTCGGACTCGCACCATTCTGCTGCGAACGCCGCTCACGCGGACGGTTTGCTCGGCTGATGGGATTTCCCGTGACCGACTATCACGATTTTCTGATCGCCCCCAAGCTTGAGGAGCCCATACTGGCACTGCTGAGTTCACGTCTGGAGGACGTCGACTTCTGGGACGTCATGGAACTCGCGGAGCTGCCGCCCGACGCACACGCGCTCCGGTTGGCGATCCCACGCGGCTGCAACGTGACTAGCGCGCGCGCCAGTGCCTGTCCGGTCTTAGACTTGCCAAGCACGCCTGACGAGCTGCCGGGGATATTGCCGCCAAGAAAGCGTCGCGCACTTCGCACCGCCCACAATCGCGCCGAGCGGCGCGGCTCGCTGCAGGTCAGGGCAGCCGACCGCAGCTCCGCCTTCGATATGTTCGAGTCACTTGTTGCGCTTCACCGGCATCGCTGGAGCTCGCGCGGAGAGCCGGGCGTTCTTGCCGATTCCCATGTGCAGCAATTTCACCGCGACGCATTGCCGGGCCTGGCGGCCGCCAATCTGCTGCGCCTCTATCTCCTGCAAATCGACGACCACCCCGCGGCAGCCTATTACGGTTTTATGCACCGCAATCAGGCTTATGGGTACCTCACGGGGTTCGACCCCGCCTACGCCTTCGAATCTCCCAGCGTGGTCCTCCTCGGATACGTTATCGCGGAGTCGATCTGCGAAGGCGCGCACAAATTCCACTTTCTTCGCGGCCGGGAGCCATACAAATATGGATGGGGCGCACGTGATTGCTTGAACACATACCGCGTGTTTCACCGCATTGGTGTCAATAGCCATGACATCACACGACAAGCCTGACGATCATATCGCCGGACGCCTGCTCGAACCTGCCCTTCGCGGGGCGTACGGCCGCACGCCTGAAAACGTGGCGTTAGCGCAGGTATTGATGGCCGCCTCTTGTGCCGAGGAGGCCGACCGGGCACTCGATGCGGCAATCCGCCATATCCGCTCCGCTCCGCATGAGCGCAGCGAAGCCGCAAGCCGGCTCCAGCGCATGCGCGCGCTCTGGGATCAGACGCCCGATGCATTTGCAAACATAAAGGCCGTCATGCACTCGCTCGACCACCCTGGCGCTCGCGATCCGCACCCGTCACCAGAAACATGGGCCACGATATTTGATGACGCCGTCGGCGTTTCGCGCGAAGCAAGCGTCGCGCTCTATTGCCTTGGCCGCGCGGATCTGTTGCGTGCTGCGACCGATGAAATCGTTGAACGCATCCGCGCGTGGAATTTGCTGCGGGCCGACGCCTTTGTGCTCGATGTCGGTTGCGGCAGCGGACGTATCGTCGAGGCGCTGGCCCGCCACGTCAAAACGGCAATCGGGATCGATGTTTCGATGCACATGCTTCAGGCTGCGCGCGAGTGCTGCGCCGCTTGCGGCAATACCGTCTTCGTTCGCACCTCCGGACAAGACCTGTCGGCCTTCCCGGACGAGTCCATCGACCTGGTTTGTGCCATCGATGTCTTTCCCTATTTCGTGATGTCCGATCTCGCGCAGCGCCACATCTGCGAGATGGCGCGCGTGCTGCGCCGCGACGCCCACCTGCTCATCCTGAACTATGCCTACAGCGACGATCCGACAGCGAGCGGGAACGAACTGCGGCGTTTCGCGCAGGAAGCGGGACTGAGCGTGCGGCACAGCGCGACCCGGGAATTCTCCCTCTGGGACGGCACGTGTTTCCTGCTGCGGAAATCGAGCCAGCAGGAACGTTCGATATGATTCGGAGTTGGCCCGCAATTGCGGTGCGAAAGGAGAAGTGACGATGGCTCGCGCTCTTGTCCTGGTACTTGATTCCGTCGGTATCGGTGCCGCTCCGGACGCAGCCCGTTATGGCGACGAGGGCGCCGACACCATAGGTCACATCGCCGAGGTCTGCGCACATGGCCAAGCCGATCGCGCATCCCTGCGCGCAGGTCCGCTTCGGCTACCGAACCTGGTGGAACTTGGGCTCGGAGAGGCGTCCCGACTTTCGACCGGCTGCGTGCCGCCCGGACTGCAGAGCGATACGCAGCCAATCGGACGGTATGGCTGCGCTGCGGAAATCTCGAAGGGGAAAGACACGCCGTCGGGTCACTGGGAATTGGCGGGCGTGCCGGTCCTGTTTGACTGGGGCTATTTCCCCCGCGAAGTTCCGTGCTTCGCCCCGAAGCTCATTTCGGCATTGTGCCAGCAGGCCAATCTGCCCGGAATTCTCGGCAACTGCCACGCGTCCGGCACCGAAATCATCGCGAAGCTGGGCGAAGAGCACATCACGTCGGGCAAGCCGATTTGTTACACGTCGGCCGACAGCGTCTTTCAGATTGCCGCGCATGAGGACACCTTTGGACTTGAGCGGCTCTACGAGCTCTGTACCGTCGCCCGGCGGCTGGTCGATCCACTTCGGATCGGGCGGGTCATCGCTCGGCCATTCGTGGGCTCGTCGGCCGGGGATTTCGTTCGCACCGGAAACCGGCGCGACTACTCCGTTCCACCGCCTCGCCCGACGATCCTCGACCGAGCGACGCAGGCTGGCCGCTGCGTCTTTAGCGTCGGCAAGATCGGCGACATATTTGCGCACTGCGGCACTGGACGCGTGCTCAAGGCCAACGGCAACGCCGCATTGTTTGACCGCACGCTTGAAGGACTATCCGCCCTGCCGGAAGGCGGACTACTATTTGCAAATTTCATCGATTTCGACAGCCTTCATGGCCATCGCCGTGATCCGGCCGGATACGCCGCCGCGCTGGAGGCTTTCGATGCCCGCATCCCGGAGATCCGCCGGATGATGCGCGAGGACGATCTCCTGGTTATCACCGCTGATCACGGTTGCGATCCCACCTGGCGGGGCACCGATCATACGCGTGAGCAGGTTCCCGTGCTGCTGTTTGGACCATCGCTGTCAGCCGGACCGATCGGCCGCCGCGAGACCTTCGCCGACGTCGCTGCCGCGATAGACGAACATCTGGCGCTGGCCTCGGCGTCGGCGTCGGCGGGAACCGGACGCGACATGCTGCACAGTAGAGCGCCTGCGCTCTGACGAGTCTCGACGCGACTAGCACATGGTCGCGCGACGGTACCCAGTCGCCGTTCGGCGGCTTCGCCCGCCTCTACCATTGGAGAAGGCCTAGACTTCACGAATTCAGGAACAAACAAATTTTCCCCGCGTTCGACCGACGTGCGCGCTTCGCGAACCCAATGTCGGCTTCACGACAGAGCGTACCGATCACAGGATCAGAACATTTTCCGTGATGGCGGCATTCGGGTCCGCCGAGACTAGCAACAGCCGTTTCGGGAGAGACGATGTCAAAGCGCATTTTGATAACCGGGGGTGCCGGTTTTATCGGCTCCCACTTAACCGACCTTCTGCTTTCGTCCGGCTACTCGGTGCGGGTTTTGGATGCGCTTGCCTCGCAGGTTCACCGAGACGGCACGCCTCCGAACTATCTTGACAAGGAAGCAGAACTGATTGTCGGCGATATCAGAAACAGAAGCGATGTCGACCGAGCCCTTGCTGGCATGGATGCCGTCATTCACCTCGCCGCCGCAGTGGGCGTCGGTCAGAGCATGTACGAGATTTCCTCATACACGAGCACCAACGATCTCGGCACGGCCGTGCTTCTCGAAGCGCTCGCCTCGAAGCCGGTCGAGAAGCTCGTTTGCGCCTCTTCGATGAGCATCTACGGCGAGGGTCTCGCCAGGCGCAACGACGGAACGACTGTCGCGCCGCAGCAGCGTCCCGTCGAACAACTCCGTCGCGGCATCTGGGATGTGCTGGACAGCGATGGCACACCACTGACGCCGCTGCCAACTCCCGAAAGCAAGCAGCCCTCGCTGAGCTCGATCTATGCGCTCGGCAAGTACAATCAGGAGCGCCAGTGCCTGATCATCGGCGGGGCCTATGGCATTCCGACCGTGGCGCTGCGCTTCTTCAATGTCTACGGACCGCGGCAGTCGCTTTCGAACCCATACACCGGAGTGCTCTCGATCTTTGCATCGCGGCTGCTCAACAACCGCCCGCCCCTGATATTCGAGGACGGCAACCAGTGCCGGGATTTTGTTCATGTGCAGGACGTCGCAGAGGCGTGCAAGCTGGCGCTGGAATGCCGCGAAGGCGCCGACGACGTTTACAATATCGGCTCGGGCGAATGCCGGACCATCAGCTCCGTCGCCAGCGACCTGGCCCGCGTGACGGGGCGGCCGCGCATCGCGCCGCAGGTGACCGGAAAATACCGCGCGGGCGATATCCGCCATTGCGTTGCCGACATCGACAAGGCCCGCAGTCGGCTCGGCTACGTCCCGAAAGTCGATTTCGAGAACGGGCTTGCCCGGCTCGCGCAATGGCTCGCTGGTCAAGCGGCCGTCGATTCGGTTGAGGCGGCTACGCGCGAGCTGGAGGACCGGGGGCTCGTAGCATGACCTTCGCCAGTCCCAACATCAAGAACACTTCCGAACGCATCCTGGTAACCGGCGGCTGCGGATTTCTTGGCTGCAACATCGCCGCCGGACTGGCCGCACGCGGGCGCAGCGTCGTGGCAATGGACAACCTGTCACGACGCGGATCCGAAGAGAACGCGGAGTGGCTGAGGCAGCGATACGGTAACCGTGTTTCGATCGAGATCGCCGATACGCGAGACACGAACGCCGTCAACGCATTGGCTTCGGCGAGCACCGCCGTCATGCACCTCGCTGCCCAGGTGGCGGTCACCACCAGCCTTGAGGACCCGATTTCGGATTTCGAGATCAACGGGCGCGGCACCCTCAACGTCCTGGAGGCGATACGTCGGCACAATCCACGCGCGCCCGTCATCTTCGCATCGACCAACAAGGTCTACGGCAAGTTGCTCGATCCATCCGAGGTGCGTCGCGTCGACGGCCGTTATGTGCCCGATGAGGCGCGGTTTGCGCATGGCGTGGCCGAGGACACCCTGCTCGATCTGTACAGTCCCTACGGATGTTCGAAGGGCGTTGCGGATCAGTATGTCCGGGACTACGCGCGCGTGTTCGCCTTGCGCTCGGTCGTGCTGCGGATGAGCTGCGTGTACGGCCCGCACCAGTTTGGCAATGAGGACCAGGGCTGGATCGCGCACTTTCTGCTCCAGGCCATTCGGCGGCGGCCGATTACGATCTACGGCGACGGTCACCAGGTCCGCGATGCGCTGTTTGTCGATGACGCCGTCAATGCCTGGATCGCAGCGCTCGACAACATCAACGGCATTTCCGGCCGGATCTTCAATCTGGGCGGCGGTCCATCCAACGCGATCAGCCTGCGGGACGTGCTCGGGCTCATTACCGAATTACGCGATGATCGGCCGGATGTCCGCTATGCTGCTTGGCGTCCCGGTGACCAGCCGTGGTACGTCTCCGACATCCGCGCGGTATCGCAGGCGGTCGAGTGGGAACCACAAGTCTCGGTACCGCAGGGTCTGCACCTTATCGAGCGCTGGCTGGACAGCCAAGTCAGCGCTAGCGGCGCCTCGACCTCTGAACTGCTGGAGGCCCGGATATGACGGCCGCAGTTTTCCGCATGGCACGCAGAACTCTCGCGGAGTTGAGGCCATGACTCCACCGTGTCGAGGATTCCGTGTCTTGATGACGACCGACGCCGTCGGCGGCGTTTGGGTCTACGCCTCGACGCTTGCGCGCGCGCTGTGTCAAATGGGAATGGAAGTATCGTTGGTGACGCTGGGTCCCGCGCCTCGCGACGATCAACTCGAGACCATTGCCGGCATTTCCGGCCTGACACTTGAAATCACCGATCTTGCGCTCGAGTGGCTTGATCCCGAGGGGCGGGATTTTCATCGTGCCGCCGACCGGCTGGCCGCAATCGAGAATCGCGTGGAGCCGGATGTCGTGCATCTCAACAGCTATCGCGAGGCGACGAGCATCTGGCGTGCCCCCGTTCTCGTTATCGCCCATTCCTGTGTACGTTCCTGGTGGCTTGCCTGTCGCGGCGAGGAGCCGACGGAGCCGCGCTGGTTCGACTACATAGCCAACGTTCATGCGGGGCTGTCCGCCGCGGATCGGTGGATTGCACCGACGCGGAGCTTTCGCGACAATATAACCGAGCTTTACCAGCCGGAAAGTGCCGGCCTGGTGATCCATAACGGAGTAGAGGAGCACGCTTCCCGCACAAGGAAGCAGCCATTCATCCTCGCTGCCGGCCGGCAATGGGACGAGGCCAAGAACCTGTCAATACTGGCCGACATCGCGCCACGTCTGGCTTGGCCGATCCGGACCAATGGACCTCTGGGCATTGGCCGCGAAGATCGGCATGGGGAAAGCTCAGCGGAGTTATCCCATGCCGCGTTGCTCGAAACGATGCGGCGCGCCTCGGTGCTGGCGTCGCCTGCCGTGTACGAGCCGTTCGGACTTGCCGTGCTCGAGGCAGCGACGGCGGGTTGCGCGCTCGTTTTGTCGGACATTCCATCGTTTCGCGAGCTTTGGGACGGAGCGGCGCTGTTTGTGGAGCCACGCGATCGGGACGAGTGGCAGGCCGTACTCGCCTGCCTGACCCACAACGACGCCCTTCGGCATGACCTGCAGAAGCGTGCGGCGCTAAGGGCGCGCCGTTATCGGCTAAAAATAGCGGCCGATGCATATGCCGGACTGTATCGCGAACTCGCAGGCAGCGCCCACGCTGCCGCGCCGCGGCCCCACAAACAGCTGGCCGAGGTGCAATCATGAAATTCGTGATGTTCTATCATTCGCTGGTGTCGTGCTGGAATCACGGCAATGCTCATTTCCTGCGCGGCATCGCACGCGAGCTCCTCCATCTCGGACACAACGTCACGATTTACGAGCCGCACGATGGCTGGAGCCGGCTCAACGCGTTACGCGACGGCGGGGAAGAATATTTGCGGGAATCGGCGCAACTTGTGCCGGGTGCAGACCTCCGGACGTACGATCTGGCGACATTGGAGCTCGACCAGGCGCTCGACCAGGCCGATGTCGTTGTCGTGCACGAATGGAACGACCCCTTTCTGATCGAGAGGCTCGGCACTAGACGCCGCAACGGCGGGCGTTTTCTGCTGTTGTTCCATGACACGCATCACCGTGCGGTGACGGCATCAAGCCAGATCGGCAACTTTCAGCTTAGTGACTACGATGCAATTCTCGCCTTCGGCGAGGTACTGCAGCAGCTCTATCAACGCCTGGGTTGGGGCCGCAGGGCCTTCACCTGGCATGAGGCCGCCGACGTCGCGCTGTTTCGTCCGCAGCCGCACGCGGCAAAGGAAATCGACCTGATATGGGTCGGCAACTGGGGCGACGATGAGCGCGATCAGGAATTGCAGGAATTCCTCGTCCAGCCGGCCGTGGAGACGGGAGTTAAAACGCAAGTGTTCGGCGTGCGCTATCCCGACGAGGTGCGGGAACAATTGCGGACCGCTCGCATCGAATTCCGCGGCTGGCTTCCCAACCATCGCGTGCCGGACGCATTTGCCCGCGCGCTCATGACCATACACGTGCCTCGCCGCCCCTACGTCGAGACGCTACCCGGCATTCCCACCATCCGAGTATTTGAGGCTCTCGCCTGCGGAATTCCACTGATCAGCGCACCGTGGAATGACGCGGAAGGGCTGTTTCCTCCGGAAAGCTTCGTCACGGTGAAGAACCGCGAAGCGGCGAGTGCAGCCCTCCGGGCGCTGGCGCAGGACGACGATTTCGCCGCCGAGACTGCACGCAGGGGCTTGGCGGCGATTCGCGCGCGCCACACATGCGCGCATCGTGCGCAGGAACTGCTTTGTATCGTAGAGATCCTCGGCGGGAAACGAAATCCGGCGCGCGCCGATCTCAGCCGCGCAATTGAACAAGTGGTCTCATCATGAAGATCGCCTTTTTCGGATCGAGCCTGGTGTCATCGTACTGGAACGGTGCTGCGACCTACTACCGCGGCTTACTCAAGGCGCTCGCCACGCTTGGCCAGGAGATCACCTTCTATGAGCCTGATGCGTTCGAGCGCCAGCAGCATCGCGACATTCCCGATCCGGATTGGGCGCGCGTGGTGGTCTATCCGGCGACTGACGACGGTTGGCGCCGCGCCCTGGAGGAAGCGGTGCGCGAAGCCGATTTGATTGCCAAGGCGAGTGGCGTCGGCGTTTTCGACGAGGAGCTTGATTTGGCCGTGGCCGAACTCGCTCACACCGGACTGATGACAGTCTACTGGGATGTCGACGCTCCGGCGACGTTGGAGAGCATGACTATTGACACCCTTCATCATCTGCACCGGACGATTCCACGCCATGACCTGGTCCTCACCTATGGTGGGGGCGACCAGGTGGTTGAGCGCTACCGCCGTTTCGGCGCGCGCCAATGCATTCCCGTCTACAATGCGGCAGATCCCCAGACCCATCATCCTGCTCCGCGCCGGAACGACTATACATGCGACCTCAGCTTCCTCGGCAACCGGCTTCCGGACCGTGAGGCCAGAGTCGACGAGTTTTTTCTTGCTCCCGCGCAAGTGCTTCCCGGCCGCAAATTCCTGCTTGGCGGCGCGGGCTGGGACGACAAACCGGTGCCGGCAAACGTCTCCGTCGCAGGTCACGTCGGCAGTGGCGAACACAATGCCTTCTTTTGCTCCGGCTTGGCCACGCTAAACATCAATCGCGACAGCATGGCGAAGATAGGCTTCTCTCCACCGACGCGCATCTTTGAAGCGGCCGCTGCTGGCGCATGCATCATTACCGACGCGTGGGACGGCATCGCCGATTTCCTCGAACCCGGAATGGAGATCCTCGTCGCCCGCGACAGCCGGGATGTCGTCGAACTTCTCGAAGGCTTGCGGCCTGAACAGGCGAAGCGCATCGGTGAGGCCGCACGCCGGCGCATCCTGGATCAGCACACCTACACCCAGAGGGCACAGCAGGTGATGGAGGTCTTGAACCTCGCAATAAGCAGCAGAGAGGCAGCGGAATGAAGCTCGACATCGTGATGTTCGGACTTTCCATTACCTCCTCTTGGGGTAATGGTCATGCCACGACCTATCGCGCACTGATCAAAGCACTCGCCGCACGAGGCCACCGGATCACCTTCCTCGAGCGCGATGTGCCCTGGTATCGCGACCACCGGGATCTGACGAGTTCGCCGCATTGCCGGATCAAGCTTTATGACTCATTGAGGGACGCATCACAGCACTATGGCTCGATGGTGGCCGCCGCTGACGTTGTCGTACTTGGCTCGTTCGTTCCCGACGGCGCCGCTCTGGGCGACTGGATCACCAGCATCGCTCGTGGCGTCACCGCCTTCTACGATATCGATACACCGGTGACGCTGAGCCAGCTGGCGACCAACAGCTCGGCGTGTATCAGTCCCTCGCTCATTCCCCGTTTTGACCTGTACCTTTCGTTCACGGGTGGCCCTATCCTGCAACTGATAAAGGGAATGTACGGCAGTCCGCGGGCACGTGCGCTCTATTGCGCCGTAGACGTGGACGTTCACAAGCGAGTCAGAGTCCCGACGCAGTGGACGCTGGGTTACATCGGCACCTACAGCGATGACCGGCAGCCGCTGCTGGAGGAGCTTCTCTTGGAACCCGCCCGGCGATTGCCGAAACACGACTTCGTTGTGGTGGGGGCGCAATACCCCAGCACACTGACCTGGCCGGAGAATGTTCGGCACATCGAGCATCTGCCGCCGGGCTCACACGCGAAATTCTATTGCAGTCTTCGCTACACATTGAACTTGACCCGGCAGCACATGGCGGCGGCCGGATATTCGCCGAGCGTTCGGCTGTTCGAAGCAGCAGCATGCGGCGTTCCGGTCATCAGCGATTGCTGGCCCGGTATCGAGGAATTCTTCGTCCCCGAACGCGAGATCCTTCTCGCCAGTAGCGCCAATGACGTCGTGAATATGCTTTCCAAAACCGGCGAACTCGAGCACCGTAAGCTTGCAGCCGCGGCGCACGAGCGCGTGCTCAAGAACCACACGGCTGAAATTCGCGCAGCCGAGTTTGAAGGATACCTCAAGGAGGTGATCAGCCAGCCTGCAAACGCACCGTCGGTCGAAGCGGTATAGGTGGCCAAGATCCGGCGCGTTCCGGCACTTGCCACCGTTACCAAATGTCAAAACTTTGACGTATTCGGCGCGAAGCCACGGTGAAGCAGGAACAGTCGGGCGCAATAATTGTTTGTACCTTGTAGCCATGCACAAGCCGGGCAATTTCAGTCAAGTTGACTCGGCGCAAGTATGGTCGTGAGTTGCAAACAAATGAAAGGACGCGCAATGGGCTTCGCCTCGAAGCTGAACGCGGTGGTGACAGGTGGTGCCGGCTTCATCGGTTCGCACCTGTGCGACCGGCTCATTCAGCAAGGTCACCGCGTATACTGCGTCGATAACTTCCTGACTGGAACTTTGTCGAACATCCGGCCGCTGCTTAACCATCCAGATTTCGAATTCATCGAGCACGACGTTCGCGATCCCCTCGAGATCGCCGGACGAATCGACCGCGTCTATAATCTTGCGTGCCCCGCCTCCCCACGGCACTATCAGCGCGATCCGCTCGGGACGTTGCACACCTGCGTCCTTGGCGCCGGCCACGTGATCGAATTTGCCAGGGAAAAGGGCGCGAGAGCACTTCAGGCATCGACCAGCGAAGTGTACGGTGACCCGGATGTTCATCCACAGCCCGAGACCTATCTGGGAAACGTCAATCCGGTTGGTCCGCGCGCCTGCTACGATGAAGGCAAGCGCGCTGCGGAAACGATCTTTTTCGACAGCCATCGCATTCATCGCATGCCGATCAAGGTGGCGCGCATCTTCAATACGTACGGTCCACGCATGTTGGAGAACGACGGCCGCATCATTTCGAATTTCATTGTTCAAGCACTCAAAGGGACCCCAATCACCATCTATGGCGACGGCTCCCAGACTCGTTCGTTCTGCTACATTGACGATCTACTGGCCGGTCTCCAGCTTCTAATGGAAAGCCCGCCCGAGATCACCGGCCCATTCAATCTCGGCAATCCGGAGGAGCAGACGGTCAGGCGAATTGCCGATCTCATCGTCGCGCAAACGGGATCGAAATCCACAGTCGAGTACCATCCGCTGCCTCAGGACGATCCCAAGCGTCGTCGCCCTGTCATTTCGCGCGCGCGCGATGTGCTGGGCTGGAGTCCCAGAATCCCTCTCGATGAGGGCCTGCGCGCGACCATCAACTACTTCTCGCTAAGACTCTTTACCGATGAACGGCAGCGACGGCGGCCCGGGACCGGCACGCTTGCCGCAGCCAAATCAGGACCACGGACAAGCTCGGCACCGCGCGCTGGACTCGTACGGTGACGATGCATGGCGTAGGCGCAGGACATCAACAGCATCAACTGTACTGCACGAAATATTCTGCTTGCATGAGGCCAACGCAATGCGCGCAGGCTCCTGGCTGGCGATTCTGTTCATTGCAGGCATGATCGGCGTAATAGCCGCCGTCTCGATTCTCACCGAGCCACGCCCGGCATTTTCAGCCAGCTCGGACGCGGCATTGAACGAAAGTGGTGACGCCGCCAGGGGGCGATTGATCTTTGCAGCCGGCGACTGCGCCTCCTGTCATGCATCGCCGGGACAATCGGATCGGCTTCGTCTGGGCGGTGGGTTGGCGCTGGCGTCGGCTTATGGCGTTTTTCGCGTGCCCAACATATCCATGGATCCCGTCGATGGGATCGGCGGGTGGCGCACGGTCGATCTCGCCAATGCACTGCTGAGCGGCGTCTCTCCGGACGGATATCACTACTACCCCGCGTTTCCCTATGCGAGTTATGCAAAGATGCGGATCAGCGATATCCGCGACCTCATGGCCTATCTGCGGACGCTTCCCGCGGTTTCAGGCAAGCCGCCTCCCCACGTTCTTGCTGCGCCGTTTCGCATTCGGCGGCTGATCGGCCTCTGGAAATTCCTGTTCTTCGACCGGACGCCGGTCGCGTATGATCCTGAGCGGAGTCCTGCATGGAATCGCGGCCAATATCTCGTTGAAGCCGTGGCGCATTGCGCCGAATGTCATTCGTCCCGAAATGCATTCGGCGCCATCAAGCCTGAGACGCGCTTCGCGGGTGGCCTGGATCCGGAAGGTATCGGTTATATCCCCAACATTACGCCAGGACGGATCGGCGATTGGACCGCAGCAGATATCGCGGAAATGCTCAAATCCGGTAACACACCGAATCACGGCCGAATAGGATCTTCTATGACCGGCGTTGTAACCAATACCGCGACGCTGCCGCACAGCGACCGGGATGCTATTGCGGCCTATATCAAATCGCTGCCTTCGCGCCCGACGCCAAGGCCATAGCAATCCTCATCGCAAGTAGAGATAGGCCACGACGTCGCGGGCTTCGGTCTCCGAAATTCCGGTTGCCGGCATCGCTGACCGTGGCGATAGTGCTTGCGGCGAGACAATCCATCGCACCAGATTGTCCGGGGAATTAAGCGCGACCCCGCCGACATAAACGCGGTGTTTGATGCCGGACAGGGATCCGCCGACCTGGCCGTCGGCGCCGGGAATGCCCGGAATCGTATGGCAGCCTGCGCAACCGTAACGCCTGAGGATGGGCGGCGCCCGCGCGGGATCGCCACCGACCAGCGCGCGGGCAAGCGCCTCAGACTGTTGCTGCCGATTCCAAATCGCTCCAGCCGCCGTCGCAGAAGCAACCACGAGCCCGGCAGCTCCGCAAGCTTTCCATCGACGGCTAGATGGCGCGAACGGCATCGCCACGTCTCCCTGTCTCGCTTGAGCGCCTGATCCAGAGGGCGATCAGCGCAAGCGCTGCAGCAGCATAGATTGTCGCCGCCGGCACCCACATGATGAGGCCGGCGAGTTGCTGATCCTCCAGCGGAGTAAGACCCCAGGCCGCGGCCGTCGCGGGCTGAGGCTGATACAGCACCCCGGGCGCAAGTGCCATCAGCGCGCCCAGGATGGTCGTATGGAGCATAGTGACGAATAGATGCCAGGCCGCGACGCCGGCGTTACTGCGCCAAAGGACCGACCACCAGAACAAGACGGCCGTCAGCAGAAAGCTCAGATGCTGCAGACGATGGATCGGCGCGCTGGTGACCGCAGCGTCGAACAGGATCGGCGCATGCCAAGCCCATATCGCACCGCCATGAACCAGCGTCGCATTCCGGCCGGTAGTCAACCATGCCCACGTTAGACTTACGGGGGGTCTCTTCAGGAGCCGGCCAGCCGCGGCCCTGATATCGCGCGGCAGCGACCACAATAATGTTCCGATTGGCCGTGCCACAACCAGCAGCGGTGCAGAAACGGCCATGAGGATCTCGTGCTCGATCATGTGAAAGCAAAAGAGGTGCTCGCCGAGCCAATGCAGCGGCGATACCAGCGCGGCGGCGATCGTAAGCCAGCCGCCCAGGAAACTCAGCGCCTGCCATTGTCGCAGGCTCCGGGCGACCGTGGTGCGCCGCCACAGGACCACACTGCCGACTGCGTATGGCACGCCGAGAACCAGCAAAGGGATGATAATCCAGGGGTCGAACGTCCAACTCGGGTCGTTGCTGTGGGTCTCCGGGCCGTGCGCGAAGAGGCGGTCCGTCGACAAAGACAGCGTCAGTATTGCGAGGACTATCGTTGGCATCCGCTGAGCACCAGTGAAGCTGCACCCTGCATTAAAAGAGCAAAGGCAAAGAGCAACGCGGACAGCGCGCTCATTGATCCGACGAAACTCGGTTCGGTCGGCGAAGGCTCTGATACGGACACGCGCTGCGCCGCGCGCCACGATATGGCCGCTGCCACGCAACTTGCGACCGCGCCCGCAAATGACGCAATTGCAGAATATGCCGTCTGATGCTGGCAATCGAGATAAGGCAGGATCTGCCCGAGTTGGGTGTTGACGATCCAAACCGCCGGCGCGATCGAAAGACCCGTCCAAACCTCCAAAGCACGTCGTTTTCCATTGGAGATCATAGGCGGGGAATCCAATAGATGCAGCCATATATCGGAAGCCAGGTCACGACGACAAAGTTCCAATACATTGCGTTGTCCTGAACATCGCCGAAGCGGCGCACATTGTCGCCCTTTCTTGTGAACATGAGCGCTGCCAGTACAAGCGTGTCGACCAGATCGGTTATGAGGTGGGCCGTATGCAGGCCCAGCAGCGCCCATACGACCGAGCCATACGCATTGCTGTCCCAGTTGACATTAAGCGCTGGAAACTCGAAAGCCCGCACGGCAAGCGGTACTGTTCCGAGAACCGACATCAGAACCATGCCGATTCTTATCCTTCGAAAGTCTTCTCGCTCAGCCCATCGCGAGGTCAAATAGTTGGGTATGGCGCTGACGAGTAGGATCACCGTCACCAGCGTTCCGGGCAGCAGGTTGGGCTTTGGCGCATCGATCGGCCATATCGCCGCGAGGTTCATCAAATAGAGATACACGGCAATCACAAGCGCAAAGCCGGTCGCCTCGATCAACATGAATGCCAGCGTTCCCCACCAGGTTACGCTGGCGCTACGAAAGCCATGGATGGGTAGTCCGGAAAAATCGGCGACCACGCGCGTCTTCATGATTCATCCTCGGGCGTTGCCTTGGGCCAAAACCAACCGATCAAAGCGATCGCAACTGGAACAGATCCCCAGACGACCGCCCATGGCGTGAAGATTGACCCGATCAGCATCACGGTGGTCGCGACTGCAGCCCAGAATGGCCAGATCGAATCTCTCGGTGAGGCCTCGCGCACCTGCGGTTTTGCTGCTGCGACCGTACTGACGATCAGCTCGCGTCGGTCGGTGCGCAGCCCGCTTGCGACCATGAGGCAGCCCGGCTGATCCCAAAGCGGACTTAATCCATTGACGACGGGAATTTCCGCAAAGTTGTAACTTGGCGGCGGTGATGCCGTCGCCCATTCCAGCGTCGGTGCGTCCCACGGATTCTCGGCTGCTGATACTCCGACGCGCGTCGAACGGATCGCGTCGATGAAGAACACGAGAAATCCCGCAACAAGAACGAGTGAGCTGATGCTCACAAACATGTTGAGCCCATACCAGGGCATATCCGGCTGGTACGTGTAGATCCGACGCGGCATACCGGCGAGTCCCAATATGTGCATCGGAAAGAACGTCAGGTTGAACCCTACGAAGATCAGCCAAAACGAGCACTTGCCCAAGGTTTCGCTCATCATGCGACCGGTGATTTTCGGAAACCAATAATAGATGCCGCCCAGCAACGGAAACACAGCGCCACCGATCAGCACATAATGGAAATGAGCGACGACGAAGTAGGTATCGTGCACCTGAGTATCGAAAGGTACCGAGGCCACCATGACACCGGTCAGTCCGCCGATTACAAATGTCACGATAAAGCCAATGACGAACAAAAGCGGCGTCCTGAATACGGGCGCGCCATCCCAAAGCGTTGCCAGCCAGCAGAAGACCTGGACGCCGGCCGGAATCGCGATGGACATGCTGGAGGCCGTGAAGAAGCTTTGACCAAGCCGCGGCAATCCGGTCACGAACATGTGGTGAACCCACAGGCCAAAGGCCAAAATGCTCGTCGCGATCAGCGCCATGACCATGGCGAGATAACCGAACACGGGGCGGCGCGCGAAGGTCTCGATGATGGCGGAGACCATCCCGACGGCGGGAAGAAAGATGATGTAGACCTCGGGATGGCCGAAAAACCAGAACAGATGCTGCCAGAGCAGCACATCGCCGCCTTCCGCCGGATTGAAGAAATGAGTTCCCACCAGGCGATCCAGAATCAGGCTCGTGCTCGCGAAAACGATGGCCGGCATCGCCATGATGACGACAAAGGAGGTCACAAGCATTGACCACACGAACAGCGGAATGCGGTCGAGCGACATGCCGGGCGCACGTTGCTTGAGCACGGTAACCACAATCTCCACTGCCACCGCCAGCGCCGCGATCTCGGTGAACGTGATCATTTGCGCCCAAATATCGGCGCGTTTTCCGGCGCCGTATTGCGGACCGGATAGCGGCACATAGGCGAACCAGCCGACGTCGGGCGCCATGTCGAGCACGAATGCGATCCAAAGCAGCGCTCCGCCGGCCAGAAAGATCCAGTATGAAAATGCATTCAGTCGCGGAAACGCAATATTGCGCGTCCCCACCATCAGCGGAACCAGATATACGCCCATGGCTTCCATCACAGGCACGGCGAACAGAAACATCATGTTCGTGCCATGCATCGTGAAGATCTGGTTGTAACGATCCGGGCTCAGTACCCTCGCCTCCGGCTGCGCCAGTTGCAGGCGCATGAGAAGGGCGAGAACGCCGCCGAGCGCGAGAAAAGCGAATGCCGTAACGATGTAACGACGAGCGATGATCTTGTGGTCGACGGCTGCCAGAACACCCCATAGACCAACGGGCGTTCTCCACGTTTCTGCCAACGCTGCCGCAAGAGCCGGTGGTGCCAGCTCGCTGTCGCGAGTGTCCGGCTTCACCTCACTCATTTGAGGCTCGCCAAATAGGCCGACACGGAGCGAAGTTCGTCCGCGCTGAGGGCCACCATCGGCATATTGTTGCCGGGCTTGAGCGTTTGCGGATCGGAAATCCACGCCGCGAGCGAGCCGCGGGTGGTCTCGAGAAGACCGGCGGCGATATATCTGCGCCCACCGACATGCGTGAGATCTGGTCCGTTCGTTCCGGTCGCGGAGGTCCCGCGAATCGCGTGGCAAGCGGCGCAAGGCCGCGAGAGAAAGACCTGCTGGCCGGCCGCGATTTCGGCATCCGACGGGTCAGTCGCGCGCTCGCGCTGCGAACGCATCCATTGATCGAAGGTCTCCTGTTGTTCGGCGATCACAAGCAAAGCCATGTGAGCATGCTGCAAACCGCAGAATTCGGAGCATTGCCCGCGATACGCGCCCGGGCGCTCCGCCCGGAGGGTCAGTTCGTTGCGGCGGCCGGGAATCAAATCCTGTTTGCCCGCAAGGCCGGGTACCCACAACGAATGAATGACATCGATGCCTTCGAGCTGAAGCCGCACATTTCGCCCAACCGGAATGTGAATTTCGTTCGCGGTCTCAAAACGCTCATCCGGCGTCGGGCCCAAATATTCTAGGCCCCACCACCATTGCTGACCTCTCACCTTGATCGTGAGGTCATCATGGCCCGCTAGGGTCAGCGCGCGCGTCGTGAAGAAGCTGACAACAGTGAACACGGCAAGGACGATGACAGTAGCTGTCACGGCTGCGACGACAACCCTCGCCGTTCGGCGCTCGATGACAGGATCCGGGCCGATCGACCTTTCGACCTGCTCGCGCCCGCGCCACAATGCGCGGATCAGAACGGCGATCACCAGCGCCCATACCACGGAGCAAATCACGACCATCAGAACCATCAATTGCTTGATGCTGATCGCGGAGGCGCCTTGCGCATCGAACGCGGATTGCCAACCAGTACATCCCGCCAGCACCGAGGATGGCAACAGCGCCAGCAACACTCCGCGCGTGGCGCGCGTCCTCACGGTACCGGCCCCTGGTCCAGATGGATCGGTGTCGGCCCCTCGTCGAAACGCTTTGCGGCTGGGCCGCGGTTTTCGGCAGGCCGGGTTTGCTTCTCGTCGTTTCGACCGGGGGCGGCTGTCTTTATCGAATATGCCCCGATGGTTTGCACATAGCCTGCAAGTTGCCAGATTTGCTCGGTCGTCATCTTATCTCGAAATGCGGGCATGCCATGCGGGCGGCCATCGCGGATCGACGCAAAGATGGATACGATTTCAGGGCCGTAATTCCACCATCCATCCAGAAAGGCGGGCCCTGCTCCACCCTGCCCGTCGGCGTGGCAGCCCTTGCAGCCGAACCAGGAATACAACCGTTTGCCCTGACTGAGATTGTAGGCGTTCGTCTCGTACGGTCGGTCGAGCGCGAAGTATATCTCGGGCGGCGCGCCGCTGATCCCGTTCGGCATCAACGTGATGCTGTCGAGCGCCGCCGCGACCGGCGGATCGACCCGAAGCTGCCGCTCTTCTCTCTGGCATCCCGCCGTGGCGGCCGCAACGCCAAGAGACACCAGTAAAATCCGCATATTCCAGATCGCTGATACGGGAAAGTGCGACTCTAACAAGCTTTGGCTGGCCAGTAGGTTCCAAATCCGCAGGTCGCCGATTCACCGCTCAGCGACGCTGGCCGGATTGGTGAACGGTGGAGATCGACCAAAGCCACATTGCGGAACGATCCCAGCCTTCGAAGCCGCATGCGCACATCTGGTTGCATCCAGGTCCAGGCAAGACGATAGGCGCCGAGAAATTTCGAGCGAAATGCGAAAGAAGCTCGCGATGCGATTTGGCCTGAATGATCGGGCGTGGTAGCCCTTGTGGTGTTGATTGCTGCGCCAGCTTCGCTCAAGCAGTTGTGGATGGCCGATACCGCTCAGATCGGATTTCAGCCGCGGCTTCACACCTGTTCGCGCCTTTTTCGTTTGTCCTCGGACCACTCCACTTGTCGGATCGTGAAGGCCTTGGCGCCGCCTGGAGTTTCGACGGCCACGGTTGTCCCTTTGCTCTTTCCGATTAATGCCCTGGCGATCGGTGAAGTTACCGAAATCTTCCCCTTGCGCGCATCGGCTTCCGGTTCGCCGACGATCTGCCACATCCGCTTCTCACCGGTGTCCTCATCTGTCAGCGTCACGGTGGCGCCAAACTTGATGGTATTGCCGGAAAGCTTGGATACGTCGACGATCTCGGCACGGGTGAGTTTATCCTCCAACTCGGCGATTCGAGTCTCGTTGACATTTTGCTCCGCAAGCGCAACCTGATATTCCGAATTCTCGACCAGATTTGGATCGTCGGCGATCGCCTGCTGAATTCGCTGAACAAGATCGGGGCGCTCGATGCGGATGCGGTGCTTCAGTTCATCTGCAAGGGCAGCGTAACCCGCGGCCGTCATGGGAAATTTTGTCATCGGGGGCTCTTATACCGAGTTAATTGACAAAGCCGCGCTGGACCTCCCAGCGGTAGCAAGCAGCGAAAGTGCATAACGCCGATAGGTTCAGCGCAGCGGCAGCCACCCTTCTGTTGGACCGAGACCATGTAGCAGCCGATCGAAATCGATTATCGTACCTGCGGGAACGCCGTGCGAGGACGCGGGTTCCAATTTCAGTGAGATTGCCGCTTTCCCCGCTGGAGGAGCGGCCGCCGCGGCACCTCGCCGCCGCACGGCCCTGAGGACGCTGCCCACTGTCACCCTCCATTGTCCGTCGTCAGCTCGAACGATTTGATCTCGAAATCGCGCTCAAGCGTCACGAGGAAATCAGCGGGAGGGGTCGCCCGTTCGGGGCGTCTCCACGCAAGCTCAAAGACATACGCGCTGCCCCTCGCGGGCTATTCTTCGTTCTGGAAGCATCATCACCGTTTGCGCGGCAAACATGTCTCGAAGACTTGGCGCGCGGTTCCCATGCCGCACCTCGGCTGGAAAAAAGATGGAACTGACACGTAGCTAGACCGCCACTCGCGAAGGCCGTTCCAATCGTTCAGATCGGTGCGAGCAAGGGAACCAAGCTATTCCCCATGCGTAGCACCGGAGCAAGGCACCCACCCGAGGGTCATCGCATTGGACGCGCGAACGACAGAGCGGAGCCCTTCCGCCGAGCGGCCTCGGCTGCCGACGACAGCACCTGAGCAGCTGCCGCCCGGGAATCGCGAGGCGAATGGCGAACCGCGGAAACAAGAAAAGACGAAGCCATCTCCTTCCCTGCTCGCCCGCTTTCGCGAGCATCGGCTGCTGGCGTCCGTCGCAGCCTTCGTGCTGCTGGTTGCCGTAATCGGAGGAGCCATCTATTGGATCAGCATCCGTGATTACGAATCCACCGACGACGCCTTCATCGCTGCACGCAGCTTCTCGGTTGCCCCAAAGGTCGGCGGTTATGTCATCGAAGTGCCGGTCACCGACAACCAGCACGTCAACGCCGGCGACCTGCTGGCCCGAATTGATGATCGAGACTACATCATCGCGGTCAGCCAGGCCAAGGCGCAGGTGGCGATCGCGCAAGCCAATATCGACAACGTCCAGGCCCAGATCGACAGCCAGCGTCAGCAGATCGATCAGGCCAATGCCCAACTGGAGCAGGCCGAGGCTCAGCTGAAATTCGCAGAGCAGGAAGAGGCTCGCGCCAAGGATCTGGTCGACAAAGGCGCCGGCACCGTCCAGCGCGAACAGCAAACGCGTTCTAACCTGCAGTCGCAGCAGGCCAACACCTCGCGGGCGAAGGCTGCGCTGAGCGCCGCCCAACTCGGCGTGAAAACACTCGAGGCGCAACTCGAAAGTGCGCGTGCCGCGCTGCAGCAGGCGCAGGCCCAGCTCGATCAAGCCAATCTCAATCTGCAGTACACGCGCATCACGGCCGAGCAGTCCGGACGCGTCGTCAAGCTGTCCGCTGCGGCCGGGACTCTCGCGACCGCCGGCCAGGCACTGATGATGTTCGTTCCGGACGAAATCTGGATCGTTGCGAACTACAAGGAGACACAGCTCAGATACATGCGGCCGGGCCAACAGGTCGAATTCACGATAGATGCCTATCCGGACCGCAAGGTGACCGGCCGCGTGGCATCGATTCAGCCGGGCTCCGGCACCGCATTCAGCCTGCTGCCGGCGGAAAATGCGACCGGCAATTACGTCAAGGTCGTGCAGCGCGTGCCGGTGAAGATCGTGGTCGACCAATGGCCCGCCGACGTGCCGGTTGGACCCGGCATGTCGGTCGTGCCCTGGACCAAAGTCAGATGAGCAGTACCGGCGAGGGCGTCGCAGCCGGCGGCTGGTCGCCGGAGCGTTCCGCCGCCGGTGGACACAATCCCTATCTCATCGCCTTTGTCGTCTCGATCGCGACCTTCATGGAAGTGCTCGATACGACCATTGCCAATGTTGCCTTGCGCTATATCGCGGGAGGGCTGGCGATCGGGCTCGATGAAAGCACCTACGTCGTCACCAGCTATCTTGTCGCCAACGCCGTCGTGTTGTCGATTTCCGGCTGGCTGTCGACGGTGATCGGGCGCAAGCGCTTTTACATGATCTGCGTCGCCGTCTTCACTCTTGCATCGCTGCTGTGTGGGCTTGCCTGGAATCTGGAAGCGCTGGTGCTGTTCCGCATCCTGCAGGGCCTTGGCGGCGGCGGCATGGCGACCAGTGAGCAGGCGATCCTGGCCGATTCCTTCCCGCCCGACAAACGCGGTCAGGCTTTCGCCATCTACGGCATCGCAGTCGTCGTGGCACCCGTGGTCGGCCCGACGCTCGGCGGCTGGATCAGCGATACCTATTCGTGGCACTGGGTATTTCTGATCAATGTGCCCATGGGATTGCTCTCGCTGTTCTTGGTGGGAACGTTGGTCAGCGAACCCTCCGGCGCTGAAGAGGAGCGGCAAAGGCTCCTGGCCAAGGGATTGCGCTTCGACTACGTCGGCTTCGCGCTCGTGGCCATCGGATTGGGCTCGCTGGAGTTCGTGCTGGATGAGGGCCAGCGCAACGACTGGTTCGGATCCAACATGATCGTCTCCTTTGCGATTGCGGCGGGCTTCTGCCTGACTGCGCTGGTCATCTGGGAATTGACGCGCGAGGATCCGATCGTCGACATCCGTCTGCTGGGACAGCGGCAGTTCGGCGCCTGCTTCCTGGCCATGCTTGGCACCGGCGCGATCGTGATCGCGACCACGCAGATCCTGCCGCAATTCCTGCAAACGCAAATGGGCTACACGGCGATGCTCGCCGGGCTGGTGCTGTCGCCGGGCGGACTGGTCACGATGGCGATGATGCCGATCACCGGCTGGCTGATCGGGTTGGTGCAGCCGAAATATCTGATCGCGGCGGGCTCGGCGATCGCGGCGCTTTCGATGTGGCATCTCACGGGGATCACTGGCGACGTTACCTACGGCTATGCCGCAATGTCGCGCATCTATCTGGCGATCGGGCTGCCGCTGCTGTTCCTCCCGATCACGACGGCGTCCTATGACGGCATCCCGCCGGACAAGACCAACCAGGCCTCCGCACTGATCAATGTCGCGCGCAACCTCGGCGGCTCGATGGGCGTAGCGCTGGTGCAGACCGTCTTCGCCCAGCGCCAGCAATTCCACCAAACCCGCCTCGTCGAGCACGTTGCCCCTTCAGACATCGCCTATCAGCAAACGATCGATGCGATGACACGCTTCTTTCAGGCGCAGGGCTCCAACGCCTCTGAAGCGGCGTCACAAGCCGTTGCCTGGGTGGGACAAACCCTGCAAAAGCAGGTCGATCTATTGGCCTATGTGGACGTGTTCTGGACTCTCGCAATGATCGGCGCGGTCATGATCCCCGTGGCGCTCACGCTCCGATCGATCGACCTCAAGGCATCGGCGCGAGGACACTAGCCGGTTCAGCGATCATCCAAATGGTACCGGCAAACTTGAAACCGTTCTCCCACAGACAAGATCAACCCGTTCAACGACGGCACCAGAGCCGCAAGATCGAGGCCATTGGCGCTCCCAACCAAAATACGGAAAACAACCCCATGCAAAGTAGCAGGTAATCGCTGGCATGATGCCCTGAGCGATGGCGCGAAAACATTGACACGTCGGGCAAATCAGCGGCACTGCTCTACCATCGCGCAATCGGTACAGGCATGAGCACTCATGCCCGCAATACTGGTCCAATGCTGGCGAGTCCGCGTTGCGGCGCCAGGATTCGCAGCGGCGGTGCATGCCGCTCGCCGGCAGTGCGCGGCAAAAAGCACTGCCGCATGCACGGCGGTGCGCCGGGATCCGGCGCGCCCAAGGGAAACCAGAACGCGTGCAAGCACGGCCGCTTCACAAGGGATGCGGTCGCCTTGTTGGGTGAGGTGAGGAGGTTGCTGCAAGAGATGAAATGATCTGTTTGCGCAAAACCGAAGTCCGCAGACCTTGAAAAATGGAGATCCAAGACAGGCCGGCTGACGAATCTTCTCGCCATCGAGTGTACGGCATATCTTGTGGTAGCCGGGGAGCGCTACCGTCTTTCCCCACAGCTACCCAACCTACGATATCTCATCCAGTCCTGCGCATGGGACAGTTCATGAGGGCCCGCGGTGGGCTCAGCTCTTGCACTCTTGGCGACCGTTTGAAAACGGGGTGGCGGTTTGAGGCGGTCCATGATTCAAGCTTCTGATGTGGACAGCAGCGAATCGGGCCCGGATGGCCGCCGGTGTTGGGGGCACCTCAAGCGTCCGTTGTTAGACTAGGCGATCACCTTGGAGATTGGAAACATGGCGCTCAAGCGGATGGACAACGTAGGAATCGTCGTCGAAGATCTCGGAGGGACGATTGATTTCTTTCGCGAACTCGGCCTCGAGCTAGAAGGGCGGGCTACGATCGAAGGAGAATGGGCCGGACGTGTCACTGGACTGGGCGATCAGCGTGTCGAGATTGCCATGATGCGCACACCGGATGGCCACAGCCGGCTCGAGCTCTCCCGATTCCTCACGCCGCCTGTCGTCGCAGATCACCGGAACGCCCCGGTCAACGCCCTAGGCTACCTCCGCGTCATGTTCGCCGTCGACGACATCGACGAGACGCTTGAAAGGCTCCGCACGCGCGGCGCGCAGCTCGTAGGCGAAGTAGTCCAGTATAAAGACGCGTATCGACTCTGCTACATCCGTGGGCCTGAAGGGCTTCTCATCGGACTCGCCCAAGAACTCAGCTGAGCGCAATACGAAGACAAATGGCGAAGAGTGACCAATGTCAGCGAGCGCGTCCGAGGCCGGCCCGCCTGTTCGAGGTCCATCCCTCCACGGTTGGCCGCGTTCCCGCTAAGCACGATTGGGTCGTCAACCCGGGCCGGGTCGCCCGCGAAAGCCGCCGTCAGCAGCCTAAGAGACCGTTTGAACAGCCTGTGCAGTCTTGATCTGGAACTTAAAGAAATGGAGAGCGCTCCTCTACGTAAGAAGATATGCCTTGACCAGCAGATCGGGATCTCGGACGGGACAGACAGCTTCCTGATCCACCGCCTCTTGGTTCGGCGAGGCCTCGCGATCGTTCGCGATCACATGAAGCCGGGGTTGCGCGGTAGATACTGGACCCAGTTCCCGAACTCACGGGACGACATCAGCAACATCGGAAACTCGATCCGCATTCCGTGCTCCATAGCGGTGTTGAGGGCCGCTTCGCTCGCGCCGGGCAGGAACGCCGATACCCGCGACGAGCCGCTCTCAGCCGCCAAGTGCAGCACCGTCCTGAAAGCGGGAGCGACGGCGTGGGATTCCATGACCGCGAGCGGTCCGATGTGTCCGCCGGCGTCCACGTAAGCGTAGCCCACCCAATCGCTTCGGTCGTAGAGATTGAACCCTCTCGTCCCGTTATCGTTGATCAGGTAGCGGTGATGCTTTTCGCGCGACACACCAACGACCCGCTCGTCCGCCTGTGCGAGCCGACGCAGGGTCGAAGCTTCTTCTTCGAGCGGCGCAAAGTCGAGCTGCTGGCCCCGCAAGCGGCCGATCAAATGCTCCCGCGATACACTGACGCTGTAGATGGGAATTCGCGGAAGCAGTCCGTGGCGGATGTAGAGGCCTTGCGAAACTGTGTTGAAGCTGAAGGTGATGAGCACCCTGTTGGACGCGCCCGATTTCTCGGCGTGCTCCAGGGTCCGCTTGATCAGCTCGTTGCCGATGCTCCGCCCCTGGCGGTCGGGGGACACGAATAATTGCGCCAGGAACCACAGGTTGCCGCAGACCCAACTCCAGGCGAAGCCGAGGATCCGCTCGCCCTCCTCCGCCACCCACAGACCGTCGGGGTCGTCCTCCATGGAAAACAACTGAAACTTGGGAGGGGAAGAGACGGCCATTTGCCCGAAGCCATGCCGTTCGGTGAGATCGTTGATACTGGAGACGACGAGGGCGTCGGCGAATTCCAGATCCTGTACGCGCGCTGGCCGGCAAACCACAGACATCGGGCAACTCCGTTAGTGGTCGGATAACCTTCAAAACCTCGCCGCTCCGGGATCGAGCCCAAGCGCCAGCCGGCCGGCGATGATGTAGTTGTTCGGACTCATCGCAATATGCTTCGCGGCGGCGCGCACGTCACGGACCGCGCGTTCCATGGCGCAGGTCTCGAAAATGGCGGCGGCGCCCGCGCTGGCGGCCAGCTCATCGGTGATGGACATCGCAGTTTCGGCCGCATGTGCGTTCGCGATCCGAAGGTCCGCACGCGCCTTCACCAGCCGTTCGCCGCCGGTCTCGGTCGCGGCCATCAATTCCGTCATGGCATCGATCAGAAAGGCGCGGGCGGCCAGAAGCATTGCTCTCGCCCGCCCGACCGTCGCCTGGACGGTTTCGCGATCACGCAGCAGGGCCCGGGTGCCGAGACGGCTTTTCCGGCAGGCGAGTTCCGCGAACGATGTAATGGCGCCGGAGGCGATGCCGAGCGGCACCCCGCAGATGCTCCACGCGAATACCGATGATGGCGGCATGCGATAGAGCAGTCCGGGCTGGGTCGGTCGTGGTCCGAGAAACGGATGGGCGTGAGCGGCTGGCACGAAAATATCCCGCGCCTCGAAATCGCAACTTCCGGTGCCGCGCAGTCCGCACACATGCCAGTTATCGTGGATGGTCACGTCGCGGCGGCCGAGATAGCAGCAGAGAAGGGGCGACTCCGGTTCTTCGGGCCTGATGCTGGCCAGCACCATGAATCGCGTCGCGTGATGTGCGCCGCTGCCAAATGGCCAGCGCCCCGAAACGCAATAGCCACCATCGACAGGAGTCCCCGTGCCGACCGCACCGGTCGAACTGGCGACAAAGGCATGCCGGTCAGCAAACCAATCGCGTGCGATGGTGTCAGCGAGGTAGCCGCCGATCCGGCTCATGCCGCCGCCGTTGGCGACGAGCCAGCCAACCGAACCATCGAGCGCCGAGGCAGCCTCGACCACGCGCATGAACTCGAAGGGAGACAGCTCGAGTCCGCCGAGCGCGTGCGGTAGCCACAGGCGAAACAGGCCAGCATCGGCGAGCGCTGCGAAAACTGCGTCGGGCAAGCGCCGTCCGCGGTCGAACTCGCTGCGCTGCGCAGCGATCAGCGGGGCCAGCGCCTGGACTGCCACGAGCACGCGGCAAACCCGGTCTGGGGCACCGGCGATCACTTCCGGACCGGGACGGGCCATCGGATCATCCGCCTCCACCGCATCGCAGGAATCGCGCATCGGCAGCCCTCGAAATTTTTCAGCGCAGCCGCAGCATGATCGTTCGTTTCCCGGAGGTCCTGAATCTGTTCCGAAAAAGTTGCAAAAAATGTAGTCTCCAAGCCATGACGACAATCCACGAATTCGGTCCCTACCGCCTCGACGTGGAGGCCGAGATGCTGTTTCGGGATTCCGAACCAATCACGCTCGGACGCCGCGCGGTGATGCTGCTTCGGCTGCTTGTGGAGCGGGCCGGAACGCCGGTTTCCAAGGACGCGCTGATGCAGGCGGCGTGGCCGGGGCTTGCGATCGAGGAGAGCAACCTGACGGTGCAGATCGCCGCCCTGCGGCGGATACTTTCCGACGTCGACGGGGGCGCGACCTGGATCGAGACGCTGCCGCGCCGCGGCTACCGTTATGTCGGGCCGCCGGTCGCCGCCGAATCCGGAGCCCGCCTGCCCACGTCACCGGCACCGGCAGTGTCCGATAGGCCGTCGCTCGCGGTGCTTCCGTTTTCGAATCTGAGCGGCGATCCCGGGCAGGATTATTTTTCCGGCGGGATCACGGCAGACATCATCGCCGAACTGTCGCGGTTCAGGTCGCTGTTCGTCGTCGCCCGCCACTCCAGCTTTGCCTACAAGGACAAGGCGCCCGATATCAAACAGGTCAGCCGCGAGCTCGGCGTCAGGTACGTGGCCGAAGGGAGCGTGCGCAAGATCGGCAGCCGGGTGCGGGTGACCGTCCAGCTTCTCGATGCAGCGAGCGGTTACAGTCTCTGGACCGAGCGCTACGACCGTGAACTCGAAGACATCTTCACCCTGCAGGACGAGATCGTCCGGGCGATCGTCGCGGCCCTACCGGGCCGGCTGGAGGACGCCGGCCGCGAGATCGCGAGACGCAAGCCGACCCCGAGCATTACCGCCTATGATTTGGTTCTGCTGGGAAACGAGCGATGGCGTCAGTTGACCGTGAAAGGCATGGCGCAAGCCAGGGAGTATTTTCGAAGTGCCGTCGCGCTCGACCCGCAATATGCCGGCGCCCACGCCAACATCGCCTGGACCATAGTCTGCGATGTGTTTCTCGAATCGCCAGCCACCGCGACGCTCGACGATGCGCTTCGCGAGATCGAGACCGCGCTCGACATCGACGACGGCGACGCCTGGGCTCATGGCGTCTTCGCGCAACTGCTGTTCCTGCGGCACGAGGACGACAAAGCCGAAATCCACTTCAGCCGAGCTCTCGCGCTCAATCCAAACGATGCCGATGTAGCCGCCGTTTTCGCAAATATTCTGGTCTACTGGGGACGGTGGCGAGAGGCGCTCACATGGATCGGAGCGGCCAAACGGCTAAACCCCTTTCCACCCAATTTGTATCACTGGTACCACGCGCTCGCCCTCTACTCGGGGCACGAGTACGAGCAGGCGGTCAAGGCGCTGATGGAGGCGCGATCCCTCGACCGCTGGTCGCATGGTCTGCTTGCCGCCTGTTATGCGCAGATGGGCCGGCTCGGCGAAGCGCGGTCCGAAGCGGAGGCATTCGTCAGGAAACGGTATCGTGAAATGAACGCGAACGGCGCAATTCCACCGGCGAACACCCTCGATCTCGTTCGAGCGCGGGCTGAAAGGTACAGAAATTCAGTCGATCGCGAGCACTTCCTCGACGGCTTGCGCAAGGCCGGCCTATCGGGTTGAGGGGCAACAGCGGTTCGCACGCGAACTCGAGATGGGTCAACGCGACCGCAGGCTAGGTTACATAGATAAACTAGGAGGTCACCGCTTTCGAAGCCAACGGAATTCGCGCCAGCGGGCTCGGACCGGAACCGTCAGTAGTACAAAATCGTGAAAGATCGTATTTTGGCGAACAAAATCGTTGAGCGCTTGGTAGCGGGGGAGGGACTCGAACCCCCGACCCCAGGATTATGATTCCCGTGCTCTAACCAGCTGAGCTACCCCGCCACGGCATCGCGGCAGCGGCACACAATGCCGCGGTCGCGAACGCGCGGCATATAAGGAGCGCCCCGACGACCTGTCAAGCAAAGCGAGCTGTCCGGCCAAGCATCTGCAAAGTAGCGCTATTTCGGTCGGATTGTCGGGTCGCCGCCAGGGCTGCCGGGCGGCGGAATCACCGGCGTCTTGCTGCCGTTTGGCGCAGGCGCGTGCATTTCGGGATCAATCCCCGGAGGCGGGCACAATACGCCTTCGGAGCGGGCCAGTTTGTCGCCGAGCGGCTCCGTCCGCTGGCCGGTGGTCGTTCCTTCCGGGGTCTTTCCTTCCGGAACCGTCGGACTCGAGTGCGGCGTCGGTTGCATCGGTGCGCAGTTGGCGGCGCGATCAGGCGATGGCGGTGCGGTCTGCGCCGGAGGAGTCGTCGGGCCAGGCGGGGCCTGTGCACCTGCCACGCCCGCGGTTGCCGCCAGCACGCATGAGAGAAGAACTGCGCGTTTCATTGCCATGCAGGAAAACGGTCCCCGCGGCCGGATGTTCCGCAATCGGACGCCGCCGCGCTTCACGATTTCCGAAAACGGATTAGCGAAAAATGTCCCATTGGCGGCATCGGCCGCCGCTCGGTCAGGGTGACGCCGCCATGTTTGGCGGCCCAGTTGGTCAGGCGTTCCCACGGAAATTCCGGCCGCCAGCCCAGCCGCCGCGCCAGTGGCGCGAACGCCAGTTCGAACGCGCGGCGGGGACCGGTTTCGGCGCCGATGTGATTCACCAGAATGAGTTCGCCGCCGGGCTTCAGGACGCGGATGAAATCATCCAGCGTGCGTTCCGGATCGGGCACTGCCGTGATGACATATTGCGCCACCACCGCATCGAAAAACGAATCCGGAAACGCCAGGTTCTTGGCGTCCATCACCGCGAGCGCTTCGACATTGGTGAGGCCGAACTCGCGCACGCGCTTGAGCGCCCGCCGCAGCATCGGCTCGGAAATGTCGACGCCGCACAATTTCGTATTGCGCGAATATTCTGACAGCGACAGCCCGGTGCCGACGCCGACGTCGAGAACACGTCCGCCGATCTTGTCGGCTTCAGCGATGGTCGACCGGCGACCCTCGTCGAACACCTTGCCGAAAACCAGATCGTAGACCGGCGCCCAGCGCCCATAAGCCTTTTCGACCCCGTCGCGGTCGATGTCCCCAGCCATTCCCTCTGCCCCGATTTTTTTCTTAACTGCGCATCACCTCGGCGAGCGGCGCGGCCTTTTCCCGCGCCCCTGCCCTCGCCGCCGGATGGCGTGCGGCCGCGCTCTTGATGAATCCGCCGCCGAGCACGCGCGCCTGTCCCGCAGGCGCATCGTAGAACACGCAGGCTTGGCCGGGCGAGACGCCCTCTTCGCCGGCAACGAGCTCGACTTCATAGCCGTCGTCTACCGCGCGCAACCAGGCGGGCTGCGGCGCGCGCGTCGAGCGCACGCGCACGAACATCTCGATGCCGTCACCGATGATGTGGTCGAGCGCGCCGTCGCCGATCCAGTTGATGTCGCGCAACAGGATGCGATCCATCCGCAACGCCGCGCGCGGCCCCACCACGACGCGGCGGCTGGTGGCATCGAGCTTGACGACGTAGAGCGGCGCGCCGGCTGCAATACCCAGTCCCTTGCGCTGGCCGACGGTGAAATGAACGATCCCTTGATGGCGGCCGATCACACGGCCCTCGAGATCGACGATGTCACCGGGCTCGATCGCGCCGGGCTTGAGGCGGCCGATAACGTCGGTGTAGCGCCCGGTCGGCACGAAACAGATGTCCTGGCTATCCTGCTTTTCGGCGACTTCAAGGCCGAAGCGCCGCGCCAGTTCGCGCGTCTGCGGCTTGGTCATGTCGCCGAGCGGAAAGCGCAGGTAGTCGAGTTGCTCGCGCGTGGTCGCGAACAGGAAATAGCTCTGGTCGCGATCGGCATCGGCGGCGCAGACCAGCGCCCGCGATCCGTCGGCAAGGCGGCGCGAGGCGACATAGTGTCCGGTCGCGAGCGCCTGCGCGCCGAGTTCACGCGCGGTCGCCAAGAGATCGCGAAACTTGACCGAGCGGTTGCACTCGATGCAGGGCACCGGCGTTTCGCCGAGCGCGTAGCTGTCGGCAAAATTGTCGATCACGGATTCGCGGAAGCGGCTTTCATAGTCGAGCACGTAATGCGGAATGCCGATCCGCTCCGCGACGTTGCGGGCGTCGTGGATGTCGCGGCCGGCGCAGCAGGCGCCCTTGCGATGGGTGGCCGCGCCATGATCGTAAAGCTGCAGCGTGATCCCGACCACGTCGTAGCCCTCGGACTTCAGCAAGGCAGCCGTCACCGAGGAGTCGACGCCGCCGGACATCGCAACCACGATCCGTGTGTCCTGCGGACGGCCTTCGAGATCCAAACTGTTTCGCATGCCAGGGGTCATCGACTTCACTCGCAAGCGCGCTATGCAGCTCACGGCCAGGGTTAAAAAGCCTTTTGTTATAAGGCCTTATGATCTCATTCGGCCATACCGGGCCGGATCGGACGCCGCTCTTTAATATAGGCCGTATTCCCGCGAGGCAATCAGCCGATCCTCCTTTTGGAGGAGGTCCAGGACGGCAAATCTTGCCGCCGGGCAGAAAAGGGGGTTGCGATCATGCTCCGCAGTTTGGCCGCCATTCGTTTAAGTATTTGAACTAACGTGATATTTTTTGCAACGGCCGGTGGCCCGGTCCTTGCTGAACAGTAGCCGAGAGCTCAGCGCGAGGGTCACCCGTGGTTCGTGTCACGTCAGAAGTATCGGCAAACGTATCTTTTCAGACCGCGGCGGCGAAGTCCGCCCGGCCGGATTCCGAGCCATTCGCCGGAAACGACAGCTTCGCGGCGCTGGTCGACAGCAATGCGGCCGCAAGCCACAACGACCGCGCGCAGGACTCCGCGCCAGCGCCCGCCCCGCGCCGCTCCAACGACACGCAGGCAGCGACCGACAATCGCTCGCGCGATAACGCCGCCGCATCGGACAAGGCCGCGCGCAACACTTCGAACGATCGCGACGACGCCGCGGCCAAGGCACGGGCTGACAAGGCACGCGACGACGGCAAAGCCGATAGCACGCTCGATACCGACACCAAGGCCGAGACGCCCCGCCGCGCCAAGTCGACGTCCGACGCACCGAAGTCCGACGATGCGAAGTCTGACGAGACGACGCAGGCAGCTTCCGGCGACGCTGTCCCGGCAACCGATCAAACCGGGACGACGCAGGATGGAACGGCCGTGGTGACGGCCGACGCCATTGCCGTCGTCATCCCTGTGGCTACAGCGCCGGCGGCGACGGCTTCCGCGACACAAGCAACCGACAAGGCGACCGCGCCGCTTGCCATCGCCGCTGCGGCGATCGCAGCGTCTGCTTCCCTCGCCGCCGAGACCGCGCCGGCCACGCCTGCACCTGAAGGTACCGAGGTCACCGTAACCCAGGCCACAACCGCGAACGCCGCCCAGGCCACAGCCGCCGACCCATCGGTCACAACTGGCATCGCTCAAGCCGCTTCGATGGTCGCGGCGACGCCCGCCGCCACCAAACCCGCGGCGCAGCTCAAGAACCCCGATCTTGCCAGGAAAAGCGCGACGACAGCGGTCGAGCCCGAGAACACGGCCGGTACCACCGCGACGTCCGCAACCGCAGCGCCTGCCGCGGACACCATCGTGCCCGCCGTCACGCCGCCGACCGGAGCCGCAGGCAAGCCGAAATCCGAGAACGGCACCGCCGACGCCTCGGGCAATTCCATCGCGACGCCGGCCGCTAACGCCCAAGCCAACGCGCATCTTGCCGCCTCCGGTATCGGGCAGACGCCAGTCAATTCCTCCGGCAACGGCCTGCAGGTTGCCGGCGCGATCCAGGCGCAGCAACCACCCGCTTCCGCCACGACGCCGGCTGCAGCTAGCCAGCTCACCGCCACGGCCGCCGCAAGCGCGCCGGTACCGGTCAGCGGACTTGCGATGGAAATCGCCGCGTCCGCCAAGAGCGGCAAGACGCGCTTCGAAATTCGCCTCGATCCCGCCGAACTCGGCCGCATCGATGTCCGCATCGACGTCGATCGCCACGGCCAGGTGACGTCGCATCTGACGGTCGAACGGCCGGAAACGCTGTCGATGCTGCGTCAGGACGCCAACCAGTTGCAGCGTGCACTCGACAATGCCGGGCTCTCGACCGGCAATAGCGGCCTGCAATTCAGTCTGCGCGACCAGTCTTCGCAGGGCCAGAACGACGGCAACCAGTCCAATCCCAACGCACATCGCCTCGTCGTCAGCGAGGACGACAGCATGCCGGCCGTCGTCGCCGGCCGCAACTATGGCCGCATGCTCGGTGCGAGCGGCGGCGTCGACATCAGGATTTAAGGGAGACCGCCATGGCAGTCGATGCAACCATGCCGACGACCATTGTCTCGGCGCCGGGGACCGGCACCAGCACGAGCAACAAGACCTCTTCGACCGCGACGACGGGAATCGCGGATAATTTCCAGACCTTCCTGACGCTGCTGACCACGCAGCTGCAGAACCAGAACCCGCTCGATCCGCTCGACACCAACCAGTTCACCCAGCAGCTCGTGCAGTTTGCCGGCGTCGAGCAGCAGCTCAAATCGAACGATCAGTTGAAGTCGCTGATTGACATCGAAAAGAGCGCGCAGGCGACGCAAGCGCTGGTCTATGTCGGCAACACGGTTGCTGTCGACGGCAGCAAGGCGCAGTTCGACAAATCGGCGACCTGGAATTTTCAGGCCGAGAAAGACACCAGCGCGACGATCACGATCACGAATTCGACGGGCCAGACCGCCTTTACCGGGTCGTATCCGCTCCAACAGGGCAATTCCAGTTTCGTCTGGGATGGCAAGGGTAATGACGGCGTGCAGTGGCCGGCCGGCGCCTACACCTTGACCGCCACCGGCAAGGACAGTTCGGGCAACAACGTAGCGATTTCCACCGAAGTGCAAGGCATCGTGGATTCGGTCGATCTGACCTCCTCCCCGCCGCTGCTTTCGATTGGCGGCCAAAGCTACACCACCGACAAGATCAAGCGGGTGATCCGTCCAAGCACCTCTAGCTAGCGCCCCCTACTCGTCGTTTGATCCGCCACTTTCGGCCCAGCAAACCCTGATTGCGCGCAAAAGCGCCCCAGGGAACCGGGCCGAAGCCATTTTCGGTCATTTTCAAGGAGATTCGTATTGAAGCCGTAGGCTTAGGCAAATTTTAAGCCGAGAGGCGTAGGTTACCATGGTGAGTTCAGTGGTTGAGAGTTTGTGAGTACGCCATGACAGAACCCCATCGCCCGAGGGTAAAATACGTCATCGGGCCTGACGGCAGCCCGTTGACAATTGCTGACCTGCCCGCGCCCGGCACCAAACGGTGGGTGATCCGCCGCAAGGCCGAAGTTGTCGCCGCGGTCCGTGGTGGCCTGCTCTCCCTCGAGGAAGCCTGCAGCCGTTATACGCTGACGGTCGACGAATTCCTGTCCTGGCAGTTTTCCATCGATCAGCATGGCCTGGCCGGCTTGCGGACCACCCGCATCCAGCAATATCGGCAGTAAGCTCTCCCGAACCCCGAAGATTTGATGAAAACCGGCTTCGTTTTGCGAAGCCGGTTTTTTTCATGCCGGAACTATTCGCGGCGGCTTTAACTGACGTTAACCATATGGAAACCATCCCCTAGGCAATAATTGCCCAGTCGGTCCCTTGGGCCGAATCCCTGGGGGCGGTTGGTGCAAAGTCTCGTTGCTTTCCTGAAAGGCCTGGGCGCAGCGCGGCTGATGGCCATGGTTGCGGTGACGACCGCGCTGATCGGCTTCTTCGCCTTTGTCATCATGCGCGTCACCACGCCGCAGATGACCACCCTGTTCACCGACCTCTCCGCTGAAGACTCCTCCGGCATCATCAAGGATCTGGAACGTCAGGCGATTCCCTTCGAGCTGCGCAATGAAGGCGCGGTCATCATGGTGCCGAAGGACAAGGTAACGCGGCTACGGATGAAGCTGGCCGAAAGCAACCTGCCCAAGGGCGGCGGCGTCGGCTACGAGATTTTCGACAAGTCCGATGCCCTCGGTACCACCAGCTTCGTCCAGAACATCAACCATCTGCGCGCGCTGGAAGGCGAACTTGCACGCACTATCCGCGCCATCGACCGCATCCAGGCCGCCCGCGTCCATCTGGTGCTCCCCGAACGGCCGTTGTTCGCGCGCGAGGCGCCCGAGCCATCGGCCTCGATCGTGGTGCGGGTGCGTGGCAGCCTCGAACCCCAACAGATCCGCGCGATCCGCCACGTCATCGCTTCCGCCGTCAACGGACTGAAGCCGCAGCGGGTATCGATCGTCGACGAAGCCGGCCGGTTGCTGGCCGATGGCGCCGGCAAGGACCCCGAGATCGCCGTCGGCGACGAGCGCCGCACCGCCTTCGAGAAGCGCATGCGCAACGAGGTCGAGGCGATCGTCTCCTCCGTGGTCGGCCAGGGCCGCGCCCGCGTCCAGCTCACCGCCGACTTCGACTACAACAAGGTCACCCAGACCTCCGACAAGTTCGATCCCGAGGGCCGCGTGCTGCGCTCCAGCCAGACCCGCGAGGAATCTTCCCTGACCGCCGAGAACAACGGCCAGGTGACGGTCAACAACGAATTGCCCGGCAATCAGACCAACACCACCACGCCGGCAGCCCGCGACCAGAGCAAGAAGAGCGAAGAGACCAACAATTACGAGATTTCCCGCACCACCAAGACCGAGGTCACCGAGGCCGGACGGGTCAACCGGATCTCGGTCGCGGTGCTGGTCGACGGCGCCTATACCAAGAACGAAAAAGGCGAGATGGTCTATCAGGACCGCAGCAAGGAGCAGCTCGACCGCATCGCCACGCTGGTGCGCTCGGCGATCGGCTTCGACCAGAAGCGGGGCGATCAGGTCGAGGTCGTCAATCTCCGCTTTGCCGAAGCGCCCTCCGTGCCACCGGTAGTCGAGCCGACCGGCCTGCTCGGCTTGCTGCAGTTCACCAAGGACGACGTCATGTACGTCATCGAGCTCGGTGTCATGATGCTGCTCGGCCTCGTGGTGCTGTTCCTGGTGATCCGTCCGCTGGTCAAGCGCATCCTGGCTGCCGAAGTCATCCCCGCTTTGGCGGAACCGGCGCCCGCCTTGATCGAGGGCAGCGGGCCAAACGGAGAACTGGGTCCCGGCCAGGCGTTGATCGCCGGGACCAGCGGCACTGCCCAGTTGATCGACGTCGCCCAGGTCCAGGGCCAGGTCCACGCGCAGGCCGTGCACCGCGTCGGCGAACTGGCCGAACGCAATCCGAACGAAACCGCTTCCATTGTTCGCCAATGGCTCAGCGAACCCGCCGAGTGACCAGAGATGGCCGTACCGCAAACCACGAACGCTAACGACATCACGACCGTCATTTCGGCGTTGGCGAGCCGTCAGAGCGCCCGGCCCAAGGGCAAGCCGCTGAGCGGCCCGAAGCGCGCCGCCATCCTGATGCTGGCGCTGGGCGAGCAATATGGCGGCAAGGTATGGTCGCTGCTCGCCGACGACGAGGTGCGCGAGCTGTCGATCCACATGTCGACGCTCGGCACCGTCGAGGCCGACGTCGTGGAAGACCTGCTGCTCGAATTCGTCTCGCGGATGTCGGCCTCCGGCGCGCTGATGGGCACCTTCGACGCCACCGAACGGCTGTTGCAGCAATACCTGCCATCGGAGCGCGTCAGCGGCATCATGGACGAAATTCGCGGCCCCGCCGGCCGCAACATGTGGGAGAAGCTCTCCAACGTGCAGGAAGAGGTGCTCGCCAACTATCTCAAGAACGAATACCCGCAGACCATCGCGGTGGTGCTGTCGAAGCTGAAGCCGGAGCATGCCGCGCGCGTGCTGGCGATTCTGCCCGAGGACCTTGCGCTCGATGTGGTCGGCCGCATGCTGAAGATGGAAGCGGTGCAGAAGGAAGTCATCGAGCGCGTCGAGCAGACGCTGCGCACCGAATTCATGTCCAACCTCTCTCAGACTCGTCGCCGCGACGCCCATGAGGTGATGGCCGAAATCTTCAACAATTTCGACCGCCAGACCGAGACCCGTTTCATCACCTCGCTGGAAGAGGAAAACCGCGAATCCGCCGAGCGCATCAAGGCGCTGATGTTCACCTTCGACGACCTGATCAAGCTCGATTCCGCCTCGGCGCAGACGCTGATGCGCAACGTCGACAAGGACAAGCTCGGCATTGCGCTGAAGAGCGCCAACGAGGAGGTGCGCGCCTTCTTCCTCGGCAACATGTCCTCGCGCGCCGGCAAGATGCTGCTGGACGACATGGCCGCGATGGGACCGGTGCGGCTGCGCGATGTCGACGAGGCGCAGGCGCTGCTCGTAAATCTTGCCAAGGACATGGCCGCCAGGGGCGAAATCACCCTGACCAAGAACCGCGCCGACGACGAATTGGTGTACTGATGGCCGCGCCCGCAAAATTCCTGTTCGACACCGATTTCGCAGCGCCCGACAGGACGCGCGAGCGTGCCGCCACGGCCGCCGAGATCGCCCAGAAGGTCGCGGAAGCCGAGGCACGTGCCTACCGCGCCGGCTACGAGGCGGCGCAGCACGAGGCCAAAGTCGAGAGCGGCCGCCGCTCGGCGCTGGCGCTGGAAGAGATCGGCATCGCCATCAGGGGCATCGCCACGCGTTTCTCCGTCATCGAGGCCAGGATGGAAACCGAGGCCGTCGATGTCGCGGTCGCAGTGGCGCGCAAGCTGTGCAGCGAACTGATCGCCCGCGAACCGCTCGGCGAGATCGTGGCGCTGGTCAGCGACTGCTTCGCGCATCTAGTCGCCACGCCGCATCTCGTCGTCCGCATCAACGACCAGCTCTATGAAGCCGCCCGTGAGAAGATCGAACGCCAGGCGGCCCAAAGCGGCTTCGAGGGCCGGCTGGTGATCCTGGCGGAGCCCGGCATCGCCACCGGCGACTGCCGGATCGAATGGGCTGACGGCGGCGTGGTGCTGGAGCGCGCGGCCATCGAAGCGAAGATCAGCGAACTCGTCGGACGCTATCTGGCGTCCCGCGATCAGGCCGCAACGTGAAGGCCATGAGGACTGAACCATGAGTGACATCGACGCACAGGTACCGCTACCCGATCTCAACGCCGCGGACGCGCCGCCGGTCGATGATCTCGCCTATAACGAGGACGAACAGGCCTCGCGCATCGCAGCCGACCTTGAGGCCGTCTTCGACGTGCCGGTGCAGGTCTCGGCCGTGCTCGGCCGCTCCAAGATGGACGTCGGTGAGCTGTTGAAGCTCGGACCCGGCACCGTGCTCGAACTCGACCGCCGCGTCGGCGAAGCCATCGACATCTACGTCAATAACCGCCTGGTGGCGCGTGGCGAGGTCGTGCTGGTGGAAGACAAGCTCGGCGTGACCATGACGGAAATCATCAAAGCAGAGCGAAGCTAATATTTTTTGGCGATACGCGCGCCTTAAGCGACGCGAACAGACGGACAGGAGATAGACATGCGGCTTCTCATCGTTGGCACACTGAAGGGCCAGCTCACGACCGCCACCAAGATCGCGATGGAGAACGGGGCTTCGGTGACCCATGCCGAAGCGACCGAACAGGCGATGGCCGTCCTGCGCGGCGGCAAGGGTGCCGACCTGCTGCTGGTCGACGTCGGTCTCGACATCCGAGACCTGGTGATGCGGCTGGAGGCCGAACACATCCACGTGCCGATCGTGGCCTGCGGCATCTCCAACGATGCCCGCGCCGCGGTCGCCGCGATCCACGCCGGCGCCAAGGAATACATCCCGCTGCCGCCCGATCCCGAACTGATCGCCGCCGTGCTCGCCGCGGTCGCAAACGATTCACGTGATCTGGTCTATCGCGATGAGGCCATGGGCAAGGTCATCAAGCTCGCGCAGCAGGTCGCGGGCTCCGACGCCTCGGTGATGATCACCGGCGAATCCGGCACCGGCAAGGAAGTGCTGGCGCGCTACGTCCACACCCGCTCCAACCGCGCCAAGCGGCCGTTCATCAGCATCAACTGCGCGGCGATCCCCGAGCACCTGTTGGAATCCGAACTGTTCGGCCACGAGAAGGGTGCCTTCACCGGCGCCGTCGCCCGCCGCATCGGCAAGTTCGAGGAAGCCACTGGCGGCACGTTGCTGCTCGACGAAATCTCCGAGATGGACGTTCGCCTGCAATCCAAGCTGCTGCGCGCCATCCAGGAGCGCGTGATCGACCGCGTCGGCGGCACCAAGCCGGTGCCGGTCGACATCCGCATTATCGCGACCTCGAACCGCAATCTCGCAGACGCAGTGCGCGAAGGCACCTTCCGCGAGGATCTGCTGTTCCGCCTCAATGTCGTCAACCTGAAGATTCCGCCGCTGCGCGATCGTCCGGCCGACATTCTCGAACTGGCGCAGCATTTTGCCAAGAAGTACGCCGATGCTAACGGCGTGCCGCTGCGGCCGATTTCCGCCGACGCGCGGCGGGTGCTGACCTCGAACCGCTGGCAGGGCAACGTCCGCGAACTGGAAAACACCATCCATCGCTCGGTGCTGATGGCGCAGGGCGACGAGATCGGCGCTGAGGCGATCCTCACCCCCGACGGCGACCGCCTCGACCTCGCCAAAACCGCGCCCGCCGTGGCGCACGCCACCTTTGCCGCGGAGCAGGTCACCCGCGCTCTGGTCGGCCGCACCGTCGCCGACGTGGAGCGCGACCTGATCCTGGAGACGCTGAAGCACTGCCTAGGCAACCGGACGCACGCCGCCAACATCCTCGGCATCTCGATCCGCACGCTGCGCAACAAGCTGAACGAATATGCCGACGGCGGGATACCGATTACGCCGGCGGGCTCCGGCGAGCATCAGCGGTTTATCGCCGCGGGGTAGCAGATCCCTCCGCCGTCATTGCGAGGAGCGAAGCGACGAAGCAATCCATCTTTCCATTCTGCCGAAAGATGGATTGCTTCGCTACGCCCGCAATGACGTTGAGATGCCGGAATAACTCGGCGCGTCGGGCTTGCGGAAAATGTGGATGGGGTCGCCGGGCTGCAGGTCGCGCCCGGTGAAAACAGCATAGGCATACAGCGCGAGATAGGCGACCGCGAGGGCGCCTACGCCGTAAAATGCCCAAACTGCAATCCGCTTCATCGCGGATTTCTAGAATGTCGAATCACAAAAAGCCAGTCCGCATCGCCGGAAGAACGCGGAACCTCAACCACTTACCTCAAGCCTTTCGCGTGGCCCGCGACGCGGGCAGGCTGACTTCCGCAAGCCGGAGCGCGTCCTCGTCGCGGTCAATCGCGACGTACTGGCCCTGCCAATAGGCGAGCGCCGCGGTGCGCACCGAGACCGTCACATCCAGCACGCGGCCGATGACGATCGCATGCGAATGACGCTCGACGATGTCCTCGACTTCACAGTCAATAGCCGCCAAGGCGCCTGCGAGCAAGGGCACGCCGGAGGAGCCGATCGTCCATTGCGCGCCGGCAAAGCGATCAACGCCCTTCAGCCCGCCCTTGCCGGTAAATCGCTCGGCGATATCGACCTGGTCCGACGTCAGGATGCTGACGCCGAAGAAGCCATAGCGCTTTACTAACGGCCACGATGAAGCGTCGCGGTTGATGCTGACGATCAACGTCGGCGGGTCGACCGAGAGTGACGACACCGAAGTCACCGTCATGCCCGAAAATTCCCGCCCAGCCCGGCGGTAATGACGCTGACACCACCCGTCAATCGACGCATGGCATTGCGAAAATCGCCCGCGGAAACCTCGCGGTCGATCGAGACGCTGCGGACAATGGAGTTCATGGCCACCTCACAGGTCGGACGTATCTCCAGTACCTTGCAGCAGATTCTTCAGGATCGAGCCTTCCAGCGCGGCGAGCTCCGCCGAACCGCGCCGCCTCGGGCGTGGGATATCGACGTCGATGTCATGGGCGATGCCGCCATTCTCGATGACCAGGATCCGATCGGCCAGCGCCACGGCCTCCGACACGTTATGCGTCACCAGGATCGCGGTAAAACCCTGATCGTGCCAGACTCGTTCGAGCAACCGCTGCATCGATATCCGCGTCAGCGCATCGAGCGCGCCGAGCGGCTCGTCGAACGCCAGCACCCGCGGACGGCTCACCAGTGCTCGCGCCAGCGCTACGCGCTGTCGCTGTCCGCCGGACAGAACCGCCGGCCATTGCGCCCGCTTGTCGCCAAGACCGACCTCGACCAGCGCACTTTCTGCCCGCGCCTGTGCATCCACTGACGCCCGTTCGCGTCCCAGTCCGACTTCGACATTGGACAGCACCCGCGCCCAAGGCAACAACCGTGGCTCCTGAAACATCACGCGGATGTCCTCGGCCCGCGCCTGCTCGCCGATATCGATGCTGCCCGCGGTTGCTGTCTCGAGACCCGCGATCAGCCGCAGCAGCGTGCTCTTGCCGCAACCACTGCGGCCCACGACGGCAACGAACTGGCCGGCCGGAATGTGCAGGTCGATGCCGCGCAGCACCTCGTTGTCGCCGAACGATTTGCTCAAATTCCGGATGGTCAACGAAAGGCCGCGCGACACCGTTCTCGGGCCGCGCCGGCCAAACCGCGCCTGCTCGATGATCTCGGCGCGGCCCAAAGGCTCGCTATCCGACAGACGGAAACGAAGGGCTTCTTGCATAGTATCCTCAATGCTTCTGGAAGGCCGGATGCCAGGACAGCGTCAAGCGCTCGAGCGCGCGCGAGGCACTGTCGGCCAGTTTTCCGAGCAGCGCGTAGATCAGGATGGAGAGCACCACGACATCGATCAGCATGAACTCGCGCGCCTGCATCGCCATGTAGCCGAGACCGGATGATGCGGCGATGGTCTCCGCCACGATCAGGGTCAGCCACATGATGCCGAGCGCAAATCGGAGGCCGACGAAAATCGATGGCAGCGCGCCCGGAAAGATCACTCGCCGGAACAGCTCGCCATCGCTCATGCCGTAGATCCGACCCATCTCGATCAATTGCGGATCGACCGTGCGGATGCCGTGCAGCGTGTTGAGGTAGATCGGGAAGAATACGCCGAGCGCGACCAGAAACAGCTTTGCGGATTCGTCGATCCCGAACCACAGGATGACCAGCGGGATTAGCGCCAGATGCGGGATGTTGCGCACCATCTGCAACGTCGTGTCGGTAAGCTTGCTGGAAAGTTGCGACAGGCCATTGGCTAGTCCGAAGCTGAACCCAATACTGCCGCCGATCAGAAAGCCGACACTGGCGCGCCAGAAACTGACCGAGATGTTGCGCGCAAGCTCACCCGACAGCGCGAGCTTCCACCCCGCGAGCGCAACGTCGCTCGGCGCCGGCAGCACCCGCGCCGAGACGAAGCCGGTGACGCAGGCGATCTGCCAGGTCAGGATGATGGCGAGCGGCACGATCCAGGGGATCAGGCCATCGGCCCGCGGCAGTTTTGGGGCGCGAACGCGCGGAAGACTATCGACCAGACTCATGACTGCGACGCCTGTTTCTGCGGCCGGTATTCATTGCCGATGGTTTCGCCGAACGGTCCGGTGTTGACGCGGATCGGCGTCACGTTGCTAGGCTGCTCCAGCGACAGCAGCGGGAACACCAGTTCAGCGAAGCGATAGGCTTCCTCCAGATGCGGGTAGCCGGACATGATGAAGGTATCGATGCCGATATCCTGGTATTCCCTGATCCGGGCCGCGACCGTGGCGGGGTCGCCGACCAATGCGGTACCCGCGCCGCCGCGCACCAGGCCGACACCGGCCCAGAGATTGGGGCTGATTTCCAGCTTGTCGCGGCGACCGCCATGCAGTTGCGCCATGCGCTGCTGGCCGACCGAATCCATTCGCGAAAAGATCTTCTGCGCCGAGGCGACCGTCTCGTCGCTAACGTGCTGGATCAGCTCATCCGCCGCCTTCCAGGCTTCCGCATTGGTCTCTCGCACGATCACATGCAAGCGAATGCCGAATGATAGCTTGCGGCCTCGGCTAGCTGCCACTGCTCTCACACGGTCGACCTTTTCGGCGACCTGCGCCGGCGGCTCACCCCATGTCAGATATTTGTCGACAGTATCGACGGCGACATCGATGCCTGCATCCGACGATCCACCGAAATAAAGCGGCGGGCGCGGCGACTGCACGGGCTGGAACAGCAGGCGCCCGTCTTCGATGCGGATATGCTTGCCATCGACGTTGACGGTCTTGCCGGCCAGCAGGTCGCTGTAGACGTTGAGGAACTCGCGCGTCACAGCGTATCGTTCGTCATGCGGCAGGAAGATGCCGTCGCCCTTGTTCTCGACGGGATCGCCGCCGGTCACGACATTGATCAGCACACGTCCATTCGACACCCGATCGAGCGTTGCGGTCATGCGAGCTGCAACGCTTGGCGATTGCAAGCCGGGTCGTACCGCCACGAGATAACGCAAGCGCTCAGTCCAAGGCGCAACAGCCGAAGCGACCACCCAGGAATCTTCGCAGCTTCGCCCGGTCGGCAGTAGCACGCCGAAATAGCCGAGTTGGTCCGCGGCCTGCGCGATCTGGCGCAGATAGTTGAAATTGACCTCGCGTCCGCCGGTGGTGGTGCCGAGATAGCGGCCATCGGCATGCGTCGGCAGGAACCAGAGGATATTGGCGTTAGGTTGCGTGCTCACGATCCGGACCTCCGTGCCAGGTCAGAAATCTTGATTTGGTTGGGAATAAGGCCCAGCGCGAAGAACGTGTCCGCGACCTGTTGCTGGTCGGCGATCACGCTCTCGGTGATTGGTTTGATGCCGTACGACTGCCGCTTCAGCGCGACTTCGACGACCGGAACGGAAAGTCCGATCGCCGGAGCAAGCTGCTCGGCAACGGCATGAATGTCGCCCTTGGCCCAGTCGTCCACGTCGCCGAGTTGAGCCAGCACCAGATCGATGATCTTCGGATCGGTTTCCGCGAACTTCTTCGATGAGAAATAGAACTGGTAATTCGAAACGACGCCGGTGCCGTCGGTGAGCGTACGCGCGCCGGTGGCCGCTTCGGCGGCGGCCTGGAATGGATCCCAGATTACCCAGGCGTGGACGGCGCCGCGCTCAAAGGCCGCGCGGGCGTCGGCCGGCGCCAGGAATACCGGCTCGATCTCGGAATATTTGACGCCGGCCTTCTCCAGCGCCTTCACCAGCAGATAGTGCACATTGGAGCCCTTGTTCAGCGCGACCTTCTTGCCTTTCAAGTCGGCAACGGAAGCCAGCTTGCTGTCCTTCGGGACCAGGATGGCCTCGCCTTTCGGCGCCGGCGGCTCATAGGCGACATACTGGATCGGCGCACCCGCAGCCTGCGCGAAGATCGGCGGCGCTTCTCCGGTGTTGCCGAAATCAATTGCGCCAATATTGAGCGCTTCGAGCAGCGGCGGACCGGAGGCAAATTCCGTCCAGACCACCTTGTAACCGGCGGCGTTCAGCTTTTCCTCCAGCGTGCCCTGGCTCTTGAGCAGCACCAGCTTGCCGTATTTCTGGAAGCCGATGCGGACCACCTTGTCCTGCTTGGGGTCTTTGCCATAACTGGCGCCGACGCTCGCGGCGACCACGCTCGCCGACAATACGGCAGCCGCGATCATTCGTTGAAACCAACGCATGGTTATTTCTCCCGGTGTGAAAACGGTGTTGTCTGGATCAGGTCTGGGCAAGCCGCCAGACGATGTCGCGAATGGTGATCTGCTTCGGAATTAATCCCAGCTTGTGAAAGCGATCGGCAACCGCCTGCTGAGTCTCGACGATTTCGTCGGTAACCGGGCCGATCACGAACGAGGCGCGGTTCGCCGCGACGGTCTGCACTTCCAGCGGCACGCCCGTCACGGCGGTGAGAGCATTCGCAACCTCCGTGCGATGCGCCTCCGCCCACAGCGCTGCTTCCGCCAGCCCCTTGATGACGGCGCGGGTGTGCTGGACGTTGTTATAGGCAAAATCGCGATTGGCGAGATAGAACGAGTTGGTCTTGGCCACCTCGGAGGCGTTAACGAGGATCCTTCCATTCTGCCGCTTTTCGCCGATTGCGAAGTAGGGATCCCAGATCGCCCAGGCCTCGATGCTGCCGTTGACAAAGGCCGGCCCCGCATCCGGCGGCGACAGATAGACCGGTGTGATATCCTCGTAGGTCAGTCCCGCCTTCTCCAGCGTCGCGATGACGACGTTATGTGCGCTGGACCCCTTGGTGAACCCGATCCGCTTGCCTTTCAGGTCCGCGATGGTGCGGATCGTCGAATGGCCGGGAACGAGAATGCCCTGCCCGTTGGTGATCGGTGATCCCGCCACATAGACGATGTCGGCGTTCGCAGCCTGCGCGAAAATCGGTGGCGTATCGCCGACCGCGCCGAAATCGACGCTTCCGGTGCTCATCGCTTCCAAGAGCGGCGGCCGGAGGTGAATTCGATCCATTTGATCGCGATCTGCTTGTCCGCAAAGTGCTTTTCCAGCAGTCCTTGCTGGCGCGCGATCACCAGCACGCCGGTCTTCTGGTAACCGATGCGGATTTCCTTGATGGTCACCTGCGCCGCTGCGCGCGACGACAGCGCGGCAATGGCGCCAACAACCGACCATCCCAAGAACTGACGACGCTTCATTCCAATTCTCCCGACGATGACGCTCGCAAGGCGACGCGATCACGTGATGTCAGGATGATGGGACGACCAATTGAAGCTGTCGAGCAGTTCGCAAAAATAACGATGCCCGCACTGTCATGCGAGCATCAGGCGCTCTCATTGTTTTAATGATCATGCTGACAGCAGCGAAATTCTTTCAACACAGCGACGTGAAGTTCCATCTGCTCATGAAACGATCACTCTGCCGCCGCCACCTTTGCCGCCGGTGCGACATTGATCGCGAGCTTGCCGTAGCGATCCTTGAATGCCTCGGTGTCGATCTCCTCGAGCTGGATCACCCCGCTCATCACGCCTTGCTTCCAGGCGTCGTGTTCGGGGTCGTTCTGGAATTCGGGCATCACTTCCTTGGCGAACAATTCGAGCGACTCGCAAATGTGCTCATGGGTATTCTTGCCCGCCTGGTTGAGCAGGATCACCTGGTCGATGTGGGATGAGCGGAAACGCCGCAGCTTTTTGCGGATGGTTTCCGGCGACCCGATCAGGCCGCCGCGCAGCGCCGCCTCCTGCGCCTCGGGATTTTCACGCTTCCACTTATTATATTCGTCCCACATGTTGACCGTGCCGGGATCCGGCCGTTGCCGATTCTGCGACGCGCCGTAATAGCGCAGCGCGAACTGAAAGAAGGTGGCGCCATCGGCCCGCGCCCTCGCCTCCTCGTCCGTCTTCGCGCACATGAAGAACGACACCAGCGCCATGTTCGGGTTGATCTCGTAATCGGCGAGCTTCTTTAAGCGCTTGGTGATCGCATTGTAATAGGCATGCACCCAGGCATGCGCCGCGTCAGCGCTGACGAACTGGAAGCCGAGCGCGCCAAAGCCGTTCTCGCCGGCCCGTTCGATGGTCGGGAGCTGGGAGCACGCCATCCACAGCGGCGGGTGCGGCTTCTGCGCCGGCTTCGGCACCACGTTGCGCAGGGGAATATCGAAGTATTTGCCGTGATGCTCGGTGCTGACCCTGGTGAACATCGGAAAGATCGCCCGAACCGCCTCCTCGAACACCTCGCGCTTGGTTTCCATGTCGCGGCCGAACGGCGTCAGTTCGGTGATCGAGGCACTCTCGCCCATGCCGAATTCGCAGCGGCCATTGCTCAGGAGATCGAGCACCGCGACGCGTTCGGCGACGCGCGCGGGATGGTTGGTGGTGAGCTGGAAAATGCCGTGGCCAAGCCGGATAGTTTTGGTGCGCTGGCTGGCCGCGGCAAGAAAGCATTCCGGCGCGGGTGAGTGGGAATATTCTTCCAGGAAATGATGCTCGACCACCCAGGCATAGTCGTAGCCGAGCCGGTCGGCGATCTCGAGCTGCGTCAGTGCGTTCTGGTAGAGCCGCAGCTCGTCGCCCTCTTGCCAGGGACGTGGCAGTTGCAGCTCGTAAAAGATGCCGAATTTCATGACGCCTCCCAAAAACGCTTGTTGTTTTCGGACAGTGTATTCTCCGCAAATCGCAAGTCTAGCCTTGGTCGCGAAATGGCAATTCCGTGTCACGGAAGTTGTCTTGCATGGAACGCGCGAATGGTTAGCTTTACAGTGCGTTGAGTCGCGGCCTTCCGCCCGCTCTTCTCTCCATCTGGACCCATGACCATTTTTACGCCGCATCAGGATTCCGCGCTGAAGGCCGTCGCCGACTGGCTGAAGGCCAAGCCGGGCCGGAACGACACACCGCCGGTGTTCCGCCTGTTCGGCTATGCCGGCACCGGCAAGACCACGCTGGCGCGGCACATCGCCGAGGGCGTCGATGGCGAGGTGAAATATGCCGCTTTCACCGGCAAGGCGGCCTTGGTGATGCGCAACAAGGGTTGCGACAACGCCTCCACCATCCATTCGCTGATCTACCGCGCCAAGGAATCCGGCGTCGAGCAGCCGAGCTTTGAGTTGTGGGACGACGCACCGGCCTCCAAGGCGAAACTGATCGTCATCGACGAATGTTCGATGGTCGATGCCGAACTCGGCCGCGACCTGATGTCGTTCGATTGTCCACTGCTCGTGCTTGGCGATCCCGCGCAATTGCCGCCGATCCAGGGCGGCGGCTTCTTCACCAATCGCGAGCCCGACGCGATGCTGACCGAGGTGCATCGCCAGGCCCAGGACGATCCGATCGTTCGGATGTCGATGGACATTCGCGAGGGCCGCGAGCTTGAAATCGGCCGCCACGGCGAGAGTGAAGTAGTGCCGCGCAGCGAACTGGATCCCGACCGCGTCATGAGCGCCGACCAGGTGCTGGTCGGCCGCAACAACACCCGCCGCGCCTACAACATGCGGGTAAGGCAGAAGCAGAATATCGAGGATCCCTTGCCGGTCGCGGGCGACAAACTCGTGTGCCTGCGCAACAACCGCAAGAAGGGCCTGTTCAACGGCGGGCTTTGGCGCGTGAAGTCGCGCACCCAGCCGCGATCGAAATCGCAGATCCTGACGATGCGGCTGTCGCCCGACGAGGAGTTCGGCCACAAGGTAACCAAGGTCTCGGTGCGCCATGATTGCTTCCAGGGCGGCATCGAGGCGATCCCGTGGGAGCAGCGCAAGCCCTATGACGAATTCGACTACGGCTACGTGCTCACCGTGCACAAGTCGCAAGGTTCGCAATGGGACGACGTGGTGCTGTTCGACGAGAGCTTTGCGTTCCAGGACAGCCGGGCACGGTGGCTCTACACCGGCATCACGCGCGCAGCGAAGCGGCTGAGCGTGGTGGTGTGAGCCGGCGCTTCCTATCGCTCTAGATTATTCTACCAGTTCATTACCAGCAGCCCATGTACCCCCAATGAGCTTCATGCCAAATCTCTCGCTGCCTATGTCGATGAAGGCATTCAAGTTATCAGCCCGCACATCGATGCAGGTTAGTTCACCGCAGACAGGCATTATGAAGCCACGTCGGCCTGCTCTAAAGTAGATGCCAACACCGCGCGTGTTCTGGTTTCGAGGCCAACATCGTATAGCCCCCTTCCGGCTCCCACGGAAAATTGGATGCCGTAATCGACCGCAAGTACTCGAACTCGCCTGAGATGCGCGCGTCGACGACGCGTGTTACACACCCACTAATTGCTCCCACGATTTCAAATTTTCGTCCGGCATTATCGCTCGCCAGCATCTCCATTGCATTCGCTGCAATATCAAATTCCTTTTCTCCCTCAGTCATCGCCATCTCTATTTTTGAGGGCATCTCCACTCGAACCATCGGCCCAGCATAAGGTTGTCGCAAATTTAGATATCGCTCATACTCGTCTTGCATTCCAATATAAAAACGTTGACCTTCGCGTGCGCTCCCATCGGACACATGATTTAGTTTCTTGAGACCGTCCTTTATCGTGAGAATGAGAAACTCGCATCCGTCGATCCCACCTCTCTCGGACAACCACGCCGTCGGGTCGATTGTACAATTTTCCTCTAAAGCAGCCTTGAGTTCGCGCACGGCCAAGTACGCCGGTTCGAACAAGCCAGCGAAAGCGACGGCAATAGCGCCACTGCGCGACCGATCGCCGTTCCTTAAGGCCTTGCGCGGGCGCAGCTTTATTCACGAACTCGTGTGGCGCAGGCCGTAACAATTGGTAGCCCGCGGCGTATCTTGGGCATCGGAGTAAATTGAACCGATTGCGAAACGCAGGTCCCGCTCTACTGCCCCCAACCATTGCCGAAAGAGGAAGCCATGTCCCCTCGCCATTTCAGCCGCCTGTCGCTCGCCGCTGCAGCCATCGGCGCGCTGGCCGTTACAGCCTTCGCCGTCGCGCCTTCGCGCGCCTCGGAGGAAGCCGTCATCATTCCGGCCCCCGCCGTCGACGTTCAGGCGACCGACGGCATCCAGACCGCAGTGATTGCCGGCGGCTGCTTCTGGGGTGTCCAGGGCGTGTACCAGCACACCGCCGGCGTGCTCAACGCGGTCTCCGGCTATTCCGGCGGCAGCAAGATGACCGCGAACTACACCATGATCGGCACCGGCACGACGGGACACGCCGAGTCGGTCGAGATCAAGTACGACCCGAAGAAGATCAGCTATGGCAAGATCCTGCAGATCTTCTTCTCCGTCGTGCACGACCCGACGCAGTTGAACCGCCAGGGCCCGGACACCGGCACGCAATACCGGTCGGCGATCTTCACCACCAATGACGAGCAGAAGAAGGTGGCGGAGGCCTATATCGCCCAGCTCAACGCCGCCAAGGTCTACAAGAAGCCGATCGTGACCAAGGTCGGCCCGCTGCAGGGGTTCTATCCAGCGGAAGACTATCACCAGGACTACCTGACGCTGCACCCGAACCAACCCTATATCGTCTTCAACGACATCCCGAAGATCGAGAACCTGAAGAAGATCTTTGCGGAGAATTACATCGAGAAGCCGACGCTGGTGAGCACCGCGAAGGCTACCAATTAGGAGGGCAAATGTCCGATACCAAAACATCCGGCAAGGTCGTCAAGAGCGAGGCCGAGTGGCGCAAGGAATTGACGCCGATGCAGTACGCCGTGCTGCGCGAGAAGGCGACCGAGCGGCCGTTCTCGGGCGAATATGAGCACGAGCACCGCAAGGGCACCTATACTTGCGCCGGCTGCGGCCAGACGCTGTTCGAATCCGATGCCAAGTTCGATTCCGGATGCGGCTGGCCGAGCTTCACCGCACCCGCCGTGGACAGCCATGTCGACGAGGAGCGCGATTTCAGCCACGGCATGGTCCGCACCGAAGTCCTGTGCTCGAAATGCAACGGCCATCTCGGCCACGTCTTCAACGACGGCCCCGGCCCGACCGGCCTGCGCTATTGCATCAATTCGGCTGCGTTGAAACTGCAGCCGAAATAGTTTCCGCGTCCTCCACCTGTCATGCGCGGGCTTGACCCGCGCATCCATCGAGAAAAGCCTTCTTGCGAAGTGATGGATTGCCGGGTCCCGGGCTACGCCGAGAGCTTCGCCGGGCACCACAGCGTGAGGCCGGCGAAGCTTTAGCAAGACGGCAAGCCGGCAATGACGAGAAAGATCATTTCAACTTTCATTCGAACCTGACTTTCACCCCGTGCGACCAAGTGCTGGTCGCGCGGGTTTTTTGTTTGGTGCGGATGTCTTTTCCGGCCTGCCCCGGCGCGGAATGAGGAAAATTATCGACATGCACATTTCCAAACGTCTGCTGCTCGGTATCGGCGCAGCCACCTTCATCATGGAGAGCGTCGTGATCCAGCCTGCCCACGCCGCCGACAAGGTCTCCCTGTTCAAGGTCATCACCACCAGGGACGAGATCGTGATCGGGATCAGCGAAGGCGATCTCGCCCAGATCGAAGGCCAGAATGCCGGCGGCATCGCCAAAATGCTGGTCGCGAAGGGCTCGATGAGCGCGTGGCAGTACGCGGTACGCAAGTCCTCAAGCGGCGATCTCGAACAGGCGCCGCTGCACAAGATCGGCCTGATCGCCAGCGACTCGCTTCGCGTCGAGCCCTACGCGACGCCGCTCAAGGTGCTGCCGATCGACGAGACGAAGAGGTGACGCGAAGCGTCATTCCGGGGCGCATCGAAGATGCGAACCCGGAATCTCGAAATTCTCAGGTGCGCAATGGTGCACCATAGTTCGATGCTGCGCATCGCCCCGGAATGACGCTGTCCCCCTAGCTCTTCGGCGGATCGACCAAGGACTCGCGGCCCGGAGTATGCTTTGATGATAGCCGCGGGAGTGTCCTGGGCAGCGCCCGCGGGCCTTTGGTGAGCGCGCCATGTCGCTTGGGACGATACTTGTCATCATCCTGATCATCATCCTGCTGGGCGGCTTCTCCGGCCGTTTCCGGGGCTATGGCTACGGCTACGGCCATTCCGGCATGGGGCTTGTCGGCGTGATTTTGATCGTAGTACTGATCCTGCTGCTGCTCGGCAAGATTTGAGCCCATAAGTCATTGAATAAACTTGATTAAATTTGCGTTCCCGGCAGCCATGCGTGGATTCATCATCACCCCCGATGTCGGGCATCAGGGGTCGCATTTTTGTCAAAGAAGCTTATATTGGGCCATGAAATGACGTGCACGGCGTGGCCCGCCACTGTGGCCCACCGTCATCCAATCCCCATTGCTCACACGAAAAGAGCCAAAAAGATTGAGGTCACCGTCCATGCGTCCATTCAGCTACAACACCGCCGCCGAGTTGTTTCCCGCCGCGATCCGCAAGAAGAAGCGGGCCGGGTTTGCCTATCGGCGTTTTGGCACCGCGGCGGAAGCGGTTCGCTTCGCGATCGAGGAATTGCCTGCGGACTCGCTGAATGGCGCCTATCTGCAGGTCGAGGAAGCCCGCTTCGACCAGAGCGGCATCCGCTCGCTCTATGAAAGCGAGGCGTTCCCGCTGCCGCGTCGTCCGCGCCCGGCCGCCACCGACGACAAGGCCGACGCGGCCTAAAGCTTCCATTTTTCCAAACAACGCGCCCCTGGGAATCGTCCCGGGGGCGATTTTGTTAGCGCGGCTGCTTGTCGAGCCAGCGCTTGAGCATGCGCACATTGCGGACGTTGGCGCGGAACATGACGTCGAAGGCGTCGCCGGCGACCGGAACGAGGCCAACCGCGCCGTCGACCGCGACATTGGCCAGCATCCGCGCCGTGATGTGCCAGGGGGCGCCAAGCGCGCGCGCCTCGCGCACCACCCACAGCGAAATCGCCGTCGTGATGATGTCGCCAACCACCGGGATCAGGCCGATCAGCCCGTCGATGCCGTAGCGGAAATTGGTGCCGGGCACGATGAACGCGACATCCAGCAATTTGGCGATGGCGTCGAGCCGTGCGATCCGCTGCTCGCGCGTCAGCTCGCCGAACGGATTGGCGGCGGAATGACCGAAGTCGAACCGCATTCCCTCGAACCGCGTGTGCAGGTTCGCCTCGGGAAGTTCGCGCCCCTCCTGGTCGATGACCGGGCCACGTCCGGGCGCGCGCGTCCGGGAAGATGGTCCGGAACGCGAACGGGGCGGTGTATAGATTTCGTCGTCTGGCATGATCATCAGATGGTAACGCGTATGCGAGGTACAAGTTGCGTCATGCGGTCGCTGCTTTGCGTGGATCGGATCCGAAAGGTCAACGCTGTCATCCCCGCGAAGGCGGGGATCCAGTACGCCGCGGCTTAGCGGTCCAGTCACTAACGTCTCTGGAATACTGGATCGTCCGCCTTCGCGGACGATGACAACCGAGTATGACTTCGCGACTTCGCGGCGCATTGCGCCCGAGTTTTGCTATCAACTTCCCGCCCTCTCATTCAGAGGGCGCAGGGAAGACCGGGTGCTGGCTGCCCCCCGGTCTCATGTGCAACGTGCGCAAAAGAGAACGCATACGCGCATACAGGTACAGGGGAAACACTCCGGCCTTCCCTGCGCAATGACTTTACGGCTTACTTCGAGCTCTCCCCGGTGGACGGCTTTCTTGCCACCGTCGCCGCGCGAGATGAACCTTGCGCAACTTAACGCCAGCACCGCGGCGCCAGAACCACACGACTTCGCCGTTTTGCGCATTCAGCGTCCATCGCATCTCACCGCACGTTCGTGACGATCGCGAGCCGCCCTTCCATCGGGTGAGACGGGCGGAGTTATGCCGATGATTTGCTCGCGATGTTAAACGGAATATCTTGTTGGAGAGACTGGACAGACTTCTGGTGATTTGCCCGTCGTGCCAATTGGTCGCGACCGCGCATTGAAATTTCGCTTGGGCGCGAGGCAAATCAGCTCGCAGTCCGTAGGGCGGGCAAAGCGACAACGACCGCCGTAGCTCCATGAGCGAAGGCAGAAGCGTGCCCACCATCACGAGCGTTCTCGATGATAGATTGGTGGGCACAAGGGCGCCTTTGCCCACTCTACGGCGCTCCGTTATCGGAAGACACTCTTCGTCATTCCAGAGGCTCGCGCCAAGCGAGCCGTTGAGTGCTCCGATGCGCCTTTGCTCCTGACGGGCTTTTCCTGACATCCCCGAACGAGGCATGACTCTAATATGCCTTGGTTGCGCGCGAGGCAGTTGGAATGCGCGTAACGGGCCGACCCGCCATTGAGACGCCTTCGGACAAATCAACCGCACGAAGTGAAGACAGATGAAGAAATTCGTCCATCTCGCAACTGGTTTGTTTCTCGCACTGGGAACTGCGGCGATCGTGGCCTACGCGATGGCGCACCTCGCGCAACATAGCCTGGGCTTTCCCCGATCCCTACTTCGAGAGCAGGCGCTGATCTGCGCGGCTATCCTCCTTGGCCTCGTCACGATCGAGTTCCTTGTAAGCAGAGAGAAATAGCAGGGGTATTAGCCGACGATGAGGATCATAGACCTGGCTGTCGCCGTCATCTTCTTTATCGCGAGTGCCGGCGTGACCGCACTCCTGATGGCCGTGTGCATTCACTACGGATTGGGCGTCCCGCCGGCGGCACTGAGGATGAATGCCCTTATCTCGGCCAGCGCCCTCGGCGTTGTGCTCCTGGTAGCGATGGCGGGGGCTCACGAGAGCGAGGACTAGTTCGCGGACAATCACGATCTGGGTGCTACGGGGAACGGGGGCTGGAATGTTCAGTGGCAAGAGAATCGATAATCGACCTTTGGCGTATTGCGTTCCATGCTCGGAAAGAACGCCGCACCGATACGAACGATGGGGCGTTAACCGACGTCTCACATCGAAAGCCATCTGCCTGGTCTGCAACAATGATTCGCGCGGCGACACGGGTCACAACAGCGCCACCGAAATCGCGTCCACGGAAGTAGGCACAGTGTAAGCATCATTGCCATTGACAGGTTTTTCCTGACGCGCCGGCACAAGATTGCATTCTAGGATAGCGATTATTCGTGCGGTCACCGCGTGCGCAATGGGACGGGGAGCAAGAAGGGTGGGTCGAACCAAACGCAAATTGATCAAGCTGTCTAGGGCCGAGCTGCTGCATGAGCGGGCAGTATTTTGCAAGCGTCTGGCGGTTGGCGCGGCCGATCCAGGATTTTCCGAAAAACTTCAGATATTGGTCGACGAGTATGAGGCCGAGGCCGCGCAGGCAGCACTACAAGCCAGCCCGCAGCCTGGATTCGCCGAGGCCCTAAACGCCCGGCCGCGGCATCAGACAGGTTGACGGATTCCAGTGCGTACGGCGTGGCGGCGATGTCGCCATTCGGAGATTCTCTGGTTCGGTGATTCCAGCATCCGTGTCGATCGACACACAACATCAGCCCACGGCATGGTAACGCGATACGTTCCCGACGACGTGCGGGACTTCATATTGAAGCACATCGCTTCTGTGGCGCAGATCGAAGCCCTGCTTCTGATCTGGTCCAGCCCGGAAGAGCGATGGGGACTGCGCCAGATTGCGGCCCGCATCTATGCCAGCGACGCGGAAACCGAAAGCGCGCTAGCCGGGCTTTGCACTGACGGGCTACTGGTTTGCGAGGGTGGAGTCTTCAAGTTGAGAACCTCAGCGGAAAACGCCGAGATGATCCGAAGGCTTCAGGAAGTCTACGCCCGCTACCTTGTTGCGGTGACTGACGTCATCCACAGCAAATCGCGCAACATGCTCCGGGCCGCCGACGCGTCCGGACCTGGAAAGGACCAATGAAGGTGCGAAGGATTTCCTGCACGATGGCAGGCTGGGGTGTGTTCCTGACGGCTTTGTTCATTCAGCCGTGCATAGCCCAGAAGCTCCATTCTTACGAACCGCTGATGATGGATCCATACTCCACCATCTACGTCGATGACGGCTCCTGTTCGGCTGGCAAGGTCTTGAAGGTGCAGGGCGCACTGAAGAATCATCGCCGGAAAAAGAGCTGCGTGCCGCTGAGTGATCTGCAGCCCGGCACGCGCTCAGGATCGGCAAAGTAGCCGACGGCGAGACAAAGCCGTCGTCCCGACTTCGACCGCCGTGGGCCGCCTACCTTCATCCGCGGCCTCAGGACCTTTCCCTATGGGCAGGGATGCCGATTGCCGTCGTATCCGAGATAGGTGCCGGATGCTGGATCATAGGAGCGGTATCGTTGCGCGCAGTAGGCGACCGCATCATTCGCCCGGGCCTGACTGTTGGCGATGGCGCCTCCAATGATAGCGCCAGCGGCCAGGCCGCCGAGCACGGCCGCGCCGGTGCCGTGGTGGCGTCGATGCCAGCCGTGGCGGTGGTAGTGCGGCCCACGATGCCAGCGGCGATACTGCACGGCCTCGACCGGCTGAATCGATGCGGCCAGCCGCTCTGCCCCGGCCACCGCCATCATCGGCGATGCCGCGGCCGGCTGGAGCGGGATCAAGGGCGATATTCCGAGCGCAACGGCTGCCGAAACAATTTTCCATGATTTCATCTGATTGCTCCTGTTCTGCGCTCCTGTCCAAGCTCGACCGACAACGCGTCCGTGGCCGTATCGTTCTGACAGGTTAATCCTGACGCTTGACGTGCCGCGGGGCAGGAATTGGCATTTCCCGTAGCGCTCAGTTTGGAGCAGCGAGCCAGCCCCGCCTGATGCCGTAGCGAACGATATCCGCGCGGCTATGCAGGCCCTTCTTTTCGGATGCTCGCGCCTTGTAGGTCTCGACGCTCTTGACGCTCACCTCCAGCTCGCCGGCGATTTGCTTGTTGCTGAACCCTTGGGCGACCAGCTTGAGCACATCCTCTTCGCGCCGGCTGAGCTCGTCGCCGTCGCCGCTATCGGCCGACGTCAGTTCGGGAGCGTTCGTTGACGCCTTCTCGGCAATAGCGGGATCAAGGTAGATGGCGCCGTCGTTGACGGCCCTGATCGCGCGAAGCAGTTCGTCTCCGGCGGATCGCTTCAGGAGATATCCCCGTGCGCCAGCTTCGAGTGCCGGATGAATATAGGCGCGGTCTTCATGCACGGTCAGCGCAATGATCTTTACCGCCGGGCATCGCCTGCTCAGCCTGCGTGCGAGTTCGAGGCCGCTGATGTCGGGCAGCGAAAGGTCGATCACCGCAATATCGGGAGAGCATTCGCAAATGGCCTTCAGCCCCGTTGTCCCCGTATTCGCTTCGGCGACGAGTTCGACCTCGGGCGCGCCCTGCAGCAGCGCACGTATGCCGGCGAGCACGACCGGATGGTCATCCACGAGCGCAATCCGAATCGGCGTCATGCGCCGGTCTCCTGCACTTCCATCTCCTGCACTTCCAGCGGGATCTGGACAAAGATCGTGCTGCCTTTTCCCGGCGTGGATTCCACTGCGATGGTGCCGCCGAGCAGCGCGACGCGCTCCTTCATGCCGGAGAGGCCAAGTCCGGACGGTTGACCGCCGTTCATCGCATTGCGGCTGACGCTTTCCGGATCGAAGCCAACGCCGTCATCCTCGAGAACAAGCGCCAGCCCGTCCGATTTCTTCTCGAGCACGATGCTGACCTTGCTGGCGCTGGCGTGCTTCAGGACGTTGGTCAATCCCTCCTGGACCAGTCGATACAGCACCGCCGCGACATCGGGAGGCAGCGACTTGTCCCGCCCGAACGTCTGGATATCGATACGAACGCCATAACGCTCCTGCCACTCCGCGACGTAGGCTTCGATCGCCCTGAAGATTCCGAGGTCGTCGATCGCGGTCGGCCGCAGGTCCGATGCGGTGCGGTGGATGTCCCGGCCGATCTGCGCAGCAAGCTGCTCCAGCCATCGCACCTGCTCGGTCGCTGCTTCCGCGTTGCCGCCTTTTGCCAATCCCTGTTCAAGCGCCTTCAGGCCGAGAGACAATCCCGTCACCGTCTGGCCGATCTGATCGTGCAGTTCCCGCGAAATCCGGCGCTGCTCCTCTTCCTGGGCCGAAGCCAGGCGACGAAGCAAGTGAGAACGCTCGGCCTCCGCGCGCTTGAGGATATCGATGTCGGCGAGCACGCCGTGAATCACGTGACGCCGGTTGGGCGGACCTTCCGCCCTGCCTGCCGCACGCAACCAGTATTCGCCGCGATCGTCGGATTGTACCGGAAATTCAACGCTGCCTGATTTGCCGCTTTCGAGGCAAGCGCCGCCGAACGAGGCCAGAGCCGCGCGGTGCGGTGGTTCGAGCAACGCAAAGATCCGGTCCGCGGACCATCTGGTTTCGCCCGATCGCGCGCTCGGCAAACCCAGCAAATCGCCAAAGCGGTTGCAACCGCTGAACTCGTTTGCAGTCAGATCCCAGCGCCACGTACCGAGTTCAGCGGCATCGATGGCAAGCGCCCCGCGTTTTTCGCTGTCCAGCAGCGCTGCCGCTGACTGAAGCGCCTCCATGCGACGTCGTTGCGCGACCTCGCGGGCGATCACCAGCCCAAGCGCGATGGCGAGTCCGACACTCGCCGCCGTTCCTCCGACCAATAGCTGCAACGAGCGGGATACGGGAGCGTTCAGTTCCGCGACGGGAACACCCACGTGGACTGACCACCCTTCGGTACCCGCGAGGCCGCGGTGGACGGTTTCGACATCCATCCCCTCCCGCGTCTGGGTGCGCGGCGAATTCGAGCCGCCGCGGGCAATGGCTTCCTGCACCGCGGGCGTTTTCGCGCTTGCACTGACGGCCCTGGCATCAGGCGTTCGCGCGACAATCTCATCCTTGGCGTCAATGACGGTGCCGGCCCATCCGGCGGGCAGACCGGCCTGACCAAGAATGGTACCGATCTGATCGGGTAACAGCCCGACGGTCAAGACGTAGCGAAGTTCGCCCTCTCGAACAACCGGCACACGCAGTGCAACGAGCCGCTTGCCGATGGAAGCCTGGTACGGACCCAGTCCACCAAGGACCGGCTTTCGTGTGCGAAGCACGGCGTTGAAGCTTTCGGTGTCGGTTACCGGTCCGAGCGGCGCGCCGAGCGGCCGCAATACGTTGAGGACCTGCTCCCGATCCGGCTTGGTCAGGAAGGCGGTCTCCCACAGCGGACGGGCGGCCACTATTCGTTTCGCCTCACGATAGAAGTCGCTCAAGTTCGCATCGTCGAGCGCGGCCGAGCTCGCAAGTGTCTCAGCGACCTGTATTTCGTGCGAAATCTCGCCCTCGATCCGATGCGCCACTTGCGTCAGCGCCTCAGTGGCGGCCTTGCGGGCGTAGCTGCGTTCCTGGTCGGCGGTGATATAGGCCATCCATCCGCCCAGCAGCAGGACCGGAATGGCGGCCGTCAGAACCAGTGCGGTGAAAAGCCAGACGGCTTCCTTGCTTCGGCCCGAACCGGAGGAAAGCCTGTTACTCAACTCCGCGATCATGGACGCGCGCATGTTCTTTCGCCGGCGAAAATTAACAACGCTGTGGGCCTCTCTTACGTTGCATTCCCCGATCGGACCAGCCTGACATTCGTCTGCCAAGCGCCATGTTGACGGCAGAGGTCAGGTAATTCCTGACCTTCGCAGCCGGCGCTCCCCCTCCCCGAAACGGTCATCCGTGCTTGGGTGGAAGCGTCGCCGTCAGGAGGCCGGCGCGGCATTCGAACGTCAAGAGAGGTGCTCCCCTCCAATCATCCGGAGGTTGACCGACCGGAAACGCAGTTTCATTTTTCCGGATCGTGCGCCGGCGATTACATCGCGCGCTTCATAGCGCGTCTATCAGCAACGCCGAGCCGAAGGCCAGAAATACCAGAACGAGCGGAGGGTAGAGCACCAGGGCCGCATTGAACCGCAGGAAGCGGGGGCCGGCCCTTCCTTGTCGGGCCTGCCGGCATACAATAGCACGGCGCCTATCGCCAACAACGCGACTCCGATGCCGTAGTTCATCCTCTGTCCTCTCGACCTGTGCCTCAGCTTTCGGCTGCAGCGACCTGGCTGGATCAAAGCGCCGATGGCGCTCCTTGTGTTCGCCGCAATAACTACTCGCGGACACGGCGCTTAGGTATCCAGACCAAGGGACAAGGAAAGATCGGGACTAAAGTCTAACGACCGGCGGAAGGAACATTGACGCGCGGGGGTGAACTACGTCGAATGCACCGCGTGCGGCTCGTCCGCGTATCGGTGCGCGAGCCACGACGACAGCGCCGCAGGCAGCATGCCTACGATGCCGTAAAGCAGAAACTGCACCGCGCCGGTATCCGGCCCGCGCGAGCCATAGAGCAATTCTGATGCGGCAAAACCGATCGCACCCACGATCAGGACCCGCACCAGCGGAGCGATGCGCCTGATGTGACAGAGAATGTCGTCGATGGCGCCGACCATCAACGCAGGCACGATGCCGAACAGATAGCTATATTGCAGCGTCTTAACGAACGCGCCGAGAAATTTTCCGATCTCCGACCAGTTGGTGGCGGTCCAGTAGCCCGAGGCCACCGTGGTCGCGAACAACATCAGGAATCCGCCGACGAACGGCCCGATAGCTCCGAAGATCAGATAGCGTTTCATGGAACTGCCTCCTGCGCTGCCTTCCCCATTACAGCAGCTCAACGACCAAGTAAATTTGTCCGGTTCGCCTGCCCATTACGCGAGAATTGCCGACAGCACCAGCATCTGAATCGGGGTTGCGCCGAGGGCGGATGAACGAACGTTCAGCAATATGAAAGCGGCCGGACATAAGGCCAAAGCAACTTCCGCTCGGTTTCGGACTTATTGCTGATGGGAAAAACTGGCAGAGCCATGAGGCCCCCCGGAAGGGAGCCATGGTTGGCAACAATCGATCGGCTGGAAAGTTGTTAGGCCAGCAGGTTCCCGCTCGCGATGGCGCAGAATGCCTGCGATCGCAATTGCGAGCTAGTTTGGAACGCGTAAGGCGGCATTGCCGTAATGCGAGAACCATAGAGGACTCTTCGATGTCCATGCTCACTTCCGCCGTTCAACGCTCCACGCTCGGGCTGCATACGCTCGAACAGTACGAGCCGCTCATCGGCACTCCGACGGTCGAGCGCATCGCGGCGAAGGCCGATCGGGTGCGTACGATGCGTGTCGCCCATATCAGTTCGACGTTCTACGGCGGAGGTGTCACCGAACTGCTCACGCCGCTCACGCTGATGATGAATGCGAGCGGCATCGAAACCGACTGGCATTTGATTCAGGGAACGCCGGGCTTCTTTGGTTGCACGAAGAAACTGCACAATACGCTGCAGGGCACCAGCTCGGAATTTTCCGACGCTGAAAAGACGATCTACGAACAGGTCGTGTTCGAAAATGCCACGCGGCTTCATCTCGACGACTGCGACGCGGTCGTCGTGCATGATCCCCAGCCTCTGCCGCTCATCACGCATTTTTCCGATCGGGAAATGCCGTGGCTCTGGCAATGTCACGTCGATCTGTCGTCGCCGCACGCCTCGGTGTGGAGCTATCTGCGCCAATTTATCGAGCAATATAACGCAGCTATCTTCTCGCTACCGGAATACGGCCAGGATCTTCAGGTCGGTCAGCATTTCGTCACCCCGGCGATCGATCCGTTCTCTGCGAAGAACCGGGAGCTGTCGGACCGGGAGAGACGAGAATTCCTCGGCAATTATAAGATTCCGACGGATCGCCCCTTGGTGACGCAGATTTCCAGGTTCGACCGATGGAAAGACCCGATGGGCGTGATTGAGGCCTTCCGCAAGGCGAGAGAACAGGTCGATTGCACGCTCGTGCTCGTCGGCAATAATGCCTCCGACGATCCCGAGGGCGGGAAAATCCTCGAGACGATCGAGAGCGTCGCCGATGAAAGCATCATTGTTCTCAGCGTCGACGATCCAACCCTGGTGAACGCGCTGCAGCGCTCTGCCGCCGTGGTCCTGCAGAAGTCGATCCGCGAAGGCTTCGGCCTCACCGTCACCGAGGCAATGTGGAAGGGCGCCGCCGTCATCGGTGGCGACGTGGGAGGCATCCGGCACCAGATCAAGGACGGATGGAACGGATTTCTGGTGAACACGCCCGATCAGGCGGCCGCAAGAATCGTCCAGCTTGTGAAGCATCCGAGACTGCGGGAGGAGCTCGGTGCGCGGGCGAAAGAAAGCGTGCGGCAGAACTTTTTGATGAGCCGACTATTAGAGGATTGGCTCGACCTGTTGTCCAAATACGAACGGCCGGTGACCTGACGGTGTGAGTTCGATAGCCCCGGCATCTCGATAATGGAAAGCCGATGCGGATTGCCCAGATAGCGCCTCTGGCCGAAAGCGTTCCCCCCAGGCTTTACGGCGGCACCGAGCGCGTGGTGGCGTGGCTGATCGATGAGCTGGTAAGCCTGGGACATGAGGTGACGCTGTTTGCCAGCGGGGACTCGGCAACGTCAGCCCGGCTTCATGCGGTTTGGCCTCGGGCGCTCCGCCTAGGCCGCCCGCGCACCGACCCGATGGTTGCACAGGCGGCGTTACTGGAAGCGGTAGCCCGCAATGCGACCGAATTCGATGTCATTCACGCGCATATCGATTGGCTGCACCTGCCGCTCCTGAGCCGGCTTGGCGTCCCGTTTCTGACCACGTGCCATGGGCGCATGGACTTGCCTGGCTTTCCGGACGTGGTCCGTCATTTTCCCGACGCGCCGTTCGTGTCGATCTCGGACAATCAGCGCACGCCCTTGAGTGACGCCAACTGGATCGGCACCATTTATCATGGCTTGCCGGCCGACCTGTTTCGACCTTCGTTCGAGGCCGGCTCCTACCTTGCCTTCCTCGGCCGGCTGACGGCGGAAAAAGGACCGGAAGCCGCCATCCGGATCGCGCGCGCGGCCAAAATGCCGCTTCGTATCGCCGCAAAGGTGCCGCGCGGGGACAGAAGCTATTTCAAGGAACAACTCGAGCCGCAGATCGATGGCGAGCAGGTCCAACTCACCGGTGAGGTCAATGATGACGCGAAGCGGCAGTTTCTGGCAGGCGCTGCGGCGCTGTTGTTTCCGATCGATTGGCCAGAACCGTTCGGACTTGTCATGATCGAGGCCATGGCGTGCGGCACGCCCGTCATCGCGTTCAAATCAGGCTCCGTGCCCGAAGTGATCGACAACGGCATTACCGGCTTTGTCGTAACGGACGAAGCGGAGGCGGTCGAAGCGATCGGACGGCTGTCCGAACTCGATCGAAGCCAGGTGCGCAGGCATTTCGAGAAGAGGTTTACCGCAAGGCGGATGGCAGAAGAATACCTTCGCCACTACACGGCACTCGCCCGCAACCGCGCCAGCGAAGCCATCCCGGCATGAGGCGGCGGCCCTGGTGATATGGACGAGCCGCATGCGAACCTGGTGCGCGCCGTGTGTGAGCCGATCGATTTACCTTCTACCGGCGGCCGGCGCAGGCTCGTTGTTCTTTGCAAGGATACGGTCGGAGCCGAAACGAATCGTCCATTGCGCCACCGACAGCAGTAGCGATTCATAGATCGCCACGCATTGCTCGAGTTCCCGGTCCGTGGATGGCGGACAGCCAGGCCGGTTGCGGACGATCATCGTCGTCGTCGACCAGCTCAGCCGGGCGGCCTTGCAGGCGACGATCAGTCCATACACCCGGTCGGGCTCCAGCAGGGGTTCGATGGCCTCGATCTTGACGTCGGCTTTCAGGGCCAGCGCTGCAACGACGTGGGGATATTCACCCCTCACCGCAAACCGGTTCACGATTGAATCGTTGAGCTTGCCCGTGCGATTGAGCGCAACGACTTCGCCTTGCGCCTTTGTATAGTCAATCGCCTTCCGGGCCGCGCCGCCCTGTCCGGCGGCCGCCGCAACAGGACCTTTGGCTTTCTCCCGCACGACAGGTCGCGACGCCGTCAGGAACCGCGCGCGGACCACGTCGGCAACTCTGTCCAGAAGCTCCCGCAGCAGGCTGCCGGGAATGTCCAATCGAAGGCCGAGCTTTTCCGCGAGGACTTCGTCACGCTCAGCCCGTCCCACCAGCGTCGCGTAGCCGCATTCGGAAAAACGCGCGCCGGCGTTGCGCGCGAGCGCGTTCGAGACGTTGACATCGCCAAATCGCATCAGCGCATCCGTCAGCGCCTCGTTGAGGGACTTTCTGTCTGATATCGCCAGCAAATGGTGCTGGCTGCGGCTTTTGACGATTTCAAGCAGGTCGGCTTCCACCAGGCAGTTCGAGCATCTCAGAACCGGCGCCGCCAGCAAGTGGTTTTCGTGAAACGCAAGCTTGCGGATGGTCTGACGCGGGGCTCGGTCGATGGTGGAAAGGGCTTCGCTGAGCTGAACCACGGCTTTAGCCTCCACCCGCTCGATCAGGTGGGCGAGGACGCCATCGACGGCCGCGATCTGCGAGTCACCGAGGCGATCAACATTGGACAGAAACAGGTCCGTCACCTCACCGAAAATTCGGGCGTCGTGCTCGGGCCCCTCCCTCTCGGCGCCATTCAATTCCGCGCGCAGATTAGACGATGCGGCAGGCATGGCTATGCCGCCTCCGGCCGGATCGTGCCGGCTCGCCGCGTCACCTTGCGCTCCACAGCGCGGATGGCCGGCATCTTCGTGGATCTATCGGCAAAGCCTTGAACATGCATTTGAGTGCCATTCGACAGGCCGGTTTCGGCAGCCTTTTCACTTCAGCGACAGCAATGAGACGGGTGCGAGCATAGCCGCTGATCGTACTCAGCCTTCCCTAACGGGTGGTTGTTCCGGAACCCTGGTTATCCGCATTTTTACGTACTTCGAGGTACAGGCGGGCCTAAACCATCTGCCGGGCGTTCTGGCCGATCGGCTTCGGGACGCCTCATGATCACAGAAGTCATGGTTGCCGTATCATGAACAGGGTGGCCGCGAATGACGTTTCGGCGCGGCGACCCCCTGCTGCTCCCGCGCCGTTGCACGCCCGTTCGCGAGGCGGCCCGTTCGATCACGGCTGATCCTCGCCCAGAGCCGCGCGTCTGCTCCTTCTCCGGAACCATCGAGCTGACACAAGGAGCGCAACGTCAAAACCGAACTCAGCGCTTTCTCTGCGCTTCGCTCGACGTGGCGCGCTCGCAACAGTCCAGGAAGTGTTATCGCGAGCCATTGCAGCTTCGCAGCGTTAGCGCATAATTCACTTTGGACGGCGCAGCACTTTTGATTCGAACATCGGCAGAAATCGAGCAACCACACCGGGCGACTCCCGCGTGATGGATGACGCGTGCGGCAGCGCAAACCGCGTGCAGCGCCCCCAGTGAACAGCGGCCAGCACCGCGCACAACCCTTGGGGACCGGCTCAATGACCATCCATCATACAAGCAAGATCGCACTTCTCTTCGCCATCGCTCTCGCAGTAACGACGCTTTCCGCACGCCCAAGCCTCGCCTTCTCGTCGGAGGCGCAGCAGATGTGCACCGGCGACGCCATGCGGTTATGCGGCCACGAAGTCCCCAACATTCCGAGAATCACCGCCTGCATGGCCAGGAACCGCGCACATGTCAGTCCAGGCTGCCGTGCCGTGATGGAGCGCGAAGCCGCCGCGCGGAGGCGAGCCGCCGCCACGGAGTGACCGGCCGCTTCGCCGGAAGACGAACGCAAAGCGGCCCCAGCAGAGCTGCGTGCAACCCTGGGGCCGTTTTCTTGGACTGTTTCGCTACGCCGGCGGCGATCAATTTCCCGGCGCGGCCGAGATCAGCTCAGGCTTGAGCGCACATCAGCGGCGGTCTCCGCAGCTACTCCCCCCAGGTCGCGAACGCGTCGTTGAACGCGCGTTCGCCGGGGGAGCCCTTTTCGATCGCGATAATGGCGCGGCGCTGGTTGACGTAGACCAGCGGCACGTCGAACCAGGAGCGCTCCTTCAGGAGCTGCAAATTGCGGGCGCGGTCGGAATCGACGTTGGAGAGGCCGACCAGGAAGAAGCCGTCGGTGACCTTCACGGCGAGGCCGGCCAGCGGCGTGCCGCGCGCCTGCTCGTTGGACTTCATCAAGATGCCCGGCACGTTGCCGACGCCGCCGCCGGAAAAATCCTGCGGCAGGATGAAGGTCAATTCCGCGGTGTGGCTCGCCGGCAGCGAGGTATCGGTGTTGCGGCGGAACGACATCGTCATCTTGAACTTGCGGTCGGGAATCTCGATATCGGCGCGCACGGCGATATCCGGCTTCTGGTTGCCGCTCGCCTTGACCGGTTCGGTGCGCCAGATCACCGAGCCGACATATTGCTTGCCCTTGGGATCGGACGGGTCCTCGTCATACAGCACGACGCGCTGCGCCACCGGCGCCACGTTCTCGCTCGACGACAGCTGGCCGACACGGTCGGGAATCTTCGGGCGCGACTGCGGCGCGGCCGAATCCTTCGGCGCTTCCACGAGCGAGGAGGATTTGAACAGGCCGCTCACGGCTGTCACGACCGACTTGCCCCACAGAATGCCGGCACCGACCAGAATGAGCACGATGCCGACCGCGATTGCGCTCTTGAACGGAAACCCGGCGCCCGCGCGGGCGCGCTTTTTCGGGGGCTCGCGATCCTGCGCGAGACGCGGACGATCGCGCAGCGGCGGCGGCGCGTAGCGGTCGGCTTCCGCCTGCGATTCGTCATACGAATAGGGAGCCTCGGGATCGGCGCCGCGGTCTTCCATGCTCGGCTCGAGCCGGTCGAATTCCGGCGAGGGCGACGGCACGTTGGCGTAGGTCTTTCGCGCGTTGCGGTTGGCCTGCGCCGCGGCGCGGCCGAGATCGTCGGCGTCGGCCGCGATATCGCGGAAGCCGCGCATGCCGGGCGGCTGCGGCGGCATCGGCGGCGCGCCGTTGTCGGGCCCGCGGCGGGCAGCGCCGCCGCGCTCGCGGGGCGGCGGCGGCGCGCCATCCTGTGTCGGAATCTGCGGCGGGCGCGGCGCGCCGGCCGGCGGTGCGTCGGCGCGCAGATTGCGCGGCGGGCGTGGCTCATCCTGGCCAAGCGGCGGACGGCCCTCGCGCGAGGGGGGTTGAGAAGGCGGACGCTGGCGCAGCGTGCCCGGCGGCGACGAGGCAGAAGCGGACGCCGCTTCCGCTGGGCGGGCATTGGCGCGGCGGAAGGCATCGCCGCCGCGCGCAGCCGCGCCACCGCCAGGCCTGGATGCCTCGCGGGCGCGCTGGGCGGCTTCCGATTCGACCTTGCGCACGGCCTCTTCCAGCGACAGCCGCTCGCGGGTGATTTCAGATTCGGAAAGCGGCGGCTGGACACTGCGCAATTGGGCGATCAGCGCGGTGCGCGCCCGCTCATAGAGCGCACGGCGGCTCTCGCCTGGAGCATTGGGGTCCAGGCCGGCGATAGCGCGTGCGATCAGCGGGTAATAATCAGCCATATCTCTTCAATAGTGCGGGCGACAGTAACATCCCGTTAAGCCTCAAACGGGTTCTGCACCAGGATAGTATCCTCGCGTTCGGGGCTGGTGGAAAGCAATGCAATCGGACAACCCACGAGTTCCTCGACCCGGCGGACATATTTAATGGCCTGGGCCGGCAGATCCGCCCAGGAACGGGCATTGGCGGTCGGCTCCTTCCAGCCTTCGATGGTCTCATAGACCGGCACTACCCGGCCCTGCGCGCCCTCCCCCGCCGGCAGATGATCGATTTCCTTGCCGTCCAGCATATAGCCGGTGCAGACCTCGATGGTGTCGAAGCCGTCGAGAATGTCGAGCTTTGTGAGCGCCAGACCGGTGATGCCGCAGGTGCGGACGGTTTGCCGCACCAGGGCGGCATCGAACCAGCCGCAGCGGCGCTTGCGCCCGGTATTGACGCCGAATTCCTTGCCGCGACGACCGATCTCCTCGCCGATCTCATTATTCAGTTCGGTCGGGAACGGCCCCTGGCCGACGCGGGTCGTATAGGCCTTGCAGATCCCGAGCACATAGCCGACCGCGCCCGGGCCCATGCCGGTGCCGGTCGCCGCCTGCGCCGCCACCGTGTTGGACGAGGTGACGTAAGGATAGGTCCCGTGGTCGACATCGAGCAGCGCACCCTGCGCGCCCTCGAACAGGATGCGCTTGCCCTCGCGGCGTTTGAGATCGAGCAGCCGCCACACCGTCTCCGCATAGGGCAACAGTTTTGGCGCCAGCGCGGTGAGCTCTTTCAGAATGCCGATGCCGTCGATCTCCTCGAGATTGAGGCCGCGGCGTAGCGCATTGTGGTGCGCAAGCAGGCGATCGATCTTGTGCGGCAGCGTGTCGAGATCGGCCAAGTCCATCAGGCGAATCGCGCGGCGGCCGACCTTGTCCTCATAGGCCGGGCCGATGCCGCGGCGCGTGGTGCCGATCGCGGTGTTGGCGTTGGAGGATTCGCGCAAGGCATCGAGCTCGCGGTGCAGCGGCAGGATCAGCGTAACGTTCTCGGCGATACGCAGGTTTTCCGGGCTGATGGCGACGCCCTGCCCCTTCAGCTTTGCAATTTCATCGAGGAAGGCTTGCGGATCGAACACCACGCCATTGCCGATCACGGCAAGCTTTGAGGGCCGCAGCACGCCGGACGGCAATAGCGCGAGCTTGTAGGTCTCGCCATTGATGACGAGCGTATGGCCGGCATTATGGCCGCCCTGGAAGCGCACGACGATATCGGCCTGCTCCGACAACCAGTCGACGATCTTGCCCTTCCCCTCGTCGCCCCATTGGGCACCGACGACGACAACATTGGCCATTTCTAAGGTGTTCCCTGCAATCTGGTGGTCCCAGCATGACCTCTCCGGAAAACCGGTATCCACTTTTCCGGATCATGCGTTTCGTTCGCGCATGACCTGATCGGAAAACCGGTAGCCACTTTTCCGGATCATGCGATAGCTTGCCCAGCCAAAATCGCGGCCGGGGCCGTTCGCATGCGAGGCAGCCCCACCGGATAAAGGAAGCGGGTGCTCTAGGCAAGCAAGAAGGCAGCTTTAAGGGGGGCTTAGAACGGCTCCAACCCTTTGATATCCCCGTAATATTTGGACCACCCGGGGCCGGCCGGGCGAAAGACGCATTAACATCCGGCAATGACGGAATGGCCATGTCGAAAACCACCCGTGCAACCCAGGCTTTGGAAAAGCTTGGCGTGAATTTCACCCTGCACGCTTACGACTACGATCCGGATGCGGCGAGCATTGGCTTGCAGGCGGCGGAGGCGCTCGGCGTCGACGCGAAGCGCGTGCTGAAAACGCTGATGGCCGAGGTCGACGGCAAGCCGGTCTGCGCCGTGGTGCCGTCGGACTGCGAGGTCAGCATGAAAAAGCTGGCGGCCGCCTTCGGCGCCAAGGCAGCGAAGATGATGCGGCCAGCGGATGCCGAACGGCTGACCGGCTACCATGTTGGCGGCATCTCGCCGTTCGGGCAGAAGAAACGCGTGCCGGTTGCGATCGAAGAAGCCGCGCTCGGCCATACAAGCGTGTTCCTCAATGGCGGTCAGCGCGGGCTGCAGGTCGAACTCGATCCCAATGACGCCGTCAAGGCTGCTGGCGCGCTCGCGCGGGCGCTCGTTGCATGAGTGGCTTTCGCTGCGGCGGAGCCCTGTTTGGTAAGTCTATTTGGTGAGTCTGGGCTGCGTCTGCGCCCATAGCATCGCCTCGATGATGGCCTCGCGCGGTTTCGGGCGCTGCTCCTCATCGCATTCGATGAACGCCAGAATGGAATTGGCGCGAACGGCAAACCGGTGACGTGTTTCGGCTTCTTCGGCCGGCATCGGCTTGCTCCAGGAATGAACTATCATCTGCAAAAATTCGACGTCACGGACAGGCGAAGCTCTTGAAAGCGTAGTCGCCTGCAAACCGTGGTCCCAACGATCGAACGAACGGCCAATACTGAAAGTAGCCCGGAATAACGCACCGCGTGTGCCCGAAAAACAAACCAGGGTTGGGTCGCATGAATAAAACGTCCTTTGATTGCATCCTTACCGGCCCGCTGACAACCCCAAACAACGGCAAGGCTGGCTGCATGGTCGCGATGCATCCTGCACCATTGATGAGCACCGCAAATCCGTGTCTGTGACAGGCGCGGGCCGCATTCCGGCCCGGCGTCGATCGCCGGGCGGGCGGCGGCGCCATGAACCGGTCTTAACCCTTCGTTTGACGCGTTTTCTTTACGCGAACCGGTGTCCACCCCCGGATCAAGTCCGAGGCCATGCTTCGCTCGAAAGCGCTATGGATCGCGAATGTCGGCTACCGAACAGACTTCACCCACACGATCCGGGAACTGGCTCGCCAACCAGCCTTATCTGCTGCTCAGCATCACCGCGCTGTGCTGGGCCGGCAACGCCATCGTCGGGCGGTTGGCCGCCGGCCACATTCCGCCGGTGACCCTTTCATTCCTGCGCTGGTCGTTCGCGTTCCTGATCATTCTGCCGTTTGCCTGGAAGCATGTCGTCAAGGACTGGGCCGCGATCCGCGGCCGGCTTGGCATCATGATCGTGCTCTCCGTCACCGGCATCGGCGCCTTCAACACGCTGCAATACTGGGCGCTCGAGCACACCCAAGCGCTGAACACGCTGTTGCTGCAGTCGGCGGGACCGCTGGTGGTCGCGGTGTGGTCGCTCGTGCTGCTCGGGGTGCGGCTGACGCTGGCGCAGGCCGCCGGCGTTCTGCTGTCGATGGCCGGGGTGCTCATCATCCTGCTGCATGGCGACCTCACCAAGCTTTCCGGCATCGACTTCAACGTCGGCGACCTGATCTTCCTCGTGGCACTGGCGATCTTCGGCATCTATTCGGTGCTGTCGCTAAAGCGGCCCGCGATCCATGGCCTGTCGTTCGTCGCCTTCACCTTCGGCGTCGGCGCGGCCTGCCTGATTCCGCTGTTCATCTGGGAGCTGTTCGCGCGGCCGCTGATGCAGATCGATACGGCGAACATCTTGACGCTGGCCTACGTCGCGCTGTTCCCCTCGACGATCGCCTATCTCTGCTTCAACCGCGGCGTGCAACTGATCGGCGCCAACCGCGCAGCACCCTTCTTCCACGTGGTTCCGGTGTTCGGCACCGTGATGTCGATCATCTTCCTCGGCGAGCACCCGCAGGCGTTTCATTTCATCGGCTTTGCGCTGGTGCTGACGGGGGTGTTCGTGGCATCACGGAAGCCTCAAACTGCCTAGGACTTGTACTCATGTATCGCCGATGACCGATTTCTGGGCTCAAGCGGACACACGTTTGAGCACAGGTGGATGCCCGCAAATGAGGGACCACATCGACTAACACAAAAGCGATCGCTGACTGTTCTACCAGTTCTACAGAGCCTTTTAGCGGCTGAGATCGCCCACATTCGATATTCGAAGATTTTCGGCGCCTCTCAATTTTCGGGTTTTTCAACACCATCGACCCCTCTCAGACATGAAGGAACTCAGGGTGCAGTGCAAATTGCCCAGTGCTCCCCTTCGTGGGTCGCAAACTTCTGTTTTTAGACGGGGACTGATCGCCGAGTGTGGGGCGTGCTCCGAAGTTTGTTGAAGGCAACGCGACGACGCCATTTCATTGCAGCGTTTGCTGGATTAGGACGCCGCGAGTAAACTGAGACTGCAAATCCTCTCATTCTATGCGACGAGCAACGAACGGATCGACGCGGCGTATACTGCAATTGCGCGAGAGTGGCCGACGCCGTACTCATCGGCGGCGGCCGCTGGAAGGCAGTCACTCGAACTGAACGTCCTCGTTCTGCGAGTTGGCCCACTTGGTCGTGACGCCGCCCCCAGACGCTCGCACACGGAAATACAGTTCGGCCCAACTTTCGCTCGACGTTTCAGAGTTCGCCACTTTGCTGTGCGCCACCGTGGCACTAAAGCCAAAGGTAGTGGGCCCAACGTTGAGATTTGCCGGTCCTAACTGAAAACTGTCGTCTTTGTACAGTTCATCGTCGAACGCAAAATCATCGTCCATAACACGAATTGACACCTTCATGAGGTTATCCCCGATCTTGCGCCTTTCTTGTTCCGACAGAATGAGAGTTGCTCCGCCCTGGAGTTTCACGTCGTCACTGGGACTTCGGGGCTCTTCATATATCCATACACCAACTAGCTTGGCCATCTGAGTTCTCCTTAGGGTCTCGGTGCTTTCCGATGCACCGTCGACCAATGTGAACGGGGCCCCGGCAAGGGGACCAATGGCGTGGGACGCTAAAATGGGTCCCATCAATTAGGTTCTTGGAATCGAAAGTTTTGAACGCTTTGCGTTAGCGTTTCGGGCCGAATACAACCTGCACTTTCGCCGACATATTAACTTGGATCGCAGATCGGGCATGTGATGCAGTTTACAAAACCAGTCGAATGATTGCGGCGGTGCATGAGTCCGGATGTGGTCCTCAGCCGAACCGCCTATGAGCCGTCGCAAAGGCCGCTCTCGGAGGAAAACCGGACCTGACGAGCTGAGCGGTTGGACCGCTGCTAGTTGACCCACAGCGGTCATGTCAGCGGCCTCGGGCAGGAACTCTCTGTGGCTACGCGAAGCAGAGAAGCGGACATTCGAAGGTTTGAGTTGGGCAGACGACTCCCCTTGCTCACCACGGCAGGCAAGCTGTGGCGAGCGCCGGATAAGGCCGGGGTCGAGTTCATTGAGCCCGCTGACAGGATGGGGTCCGGGGGTACGCTTGCGGGAGCACAGCTGACAAGGTAGGTCCAGATGTCCAGATTGCCCAGCCGAGGAGCAGGGGTCATGCGCCGGACGGAAGGCCGATTAGATCATAAGCTGCTCGCGCGATAGCGCCACCAAGTCAGCCCGCAAGCGAGTATCCAATTGAAGTAGAGGAGAGCAATGATCGCTCCTGCTAAAGTCCCTTGCACCCGCCAGTACGCAAAGAAATGCCCCGTGCCTTCCGATCGCGTTGCAAATGCAGTCGCCGCGAGCACCAGGCCTGCGGCTACGAGCAGGTAATTGGAGATAGAAAGTGATGGCTCGGCGCGGAGTGCGTTGAACCAAGCGGCGAATGAGATAGGGGCCAACGGCAGACAACTGAACGCGCCCGCGAGCCAGCCGTGGCCGGCACCAGCGAGAAAGATGAAGCCGAGGAGCTGCAAAGCAGCGAATAACGAGGCCGCGAGATATTTCATGTCGCCGCAAGGATTCAGGTGAAAGCTCCGCGACCGGAGGTGCTAAGGTCGGACCATACCACGTTGGCGTCAACCTTCCCGTCAGATTACTGCCTCACCGACCGCGTTATAATCCACGAAATTACGCGACGGCAGAAATGACCGAAGTTCAATCCAGTAGGAGACGTCCTCGTAAAAGCGCCACTCGTCGTGCATGCCTGATCCTCGAATGTGCGTTTCTGTACACGAACAATGAGATTGGCCAGCAGACTAGGAAGCCACAGCCCATTTCCGCTTCTGGGCGATAGTGTTGAAAAACCCGAAAATTGAGAGGCGCCGAAAATCTTCGAATATCGAATGTGGGCGATCTAAGCCGCTAAAAGGCTCTGTAGAACTGGTAGAACCGTCAGCGATTGCTTTTGTGCTAGTCGATGTGGCCCCTTACGTCGCCGCGCAAGAGACGCGCGAGTGGCCCTGAGAATTTTCACTCATCAGCCAAAGAGGACTTTTTCAACACTATCGACCCTAAGCGGACCTAAACCAAGCATTCAAATCCTGCAACATCTCGCCCGGTCCGGGTTCATCTTACTGTTTGGGAGATGATGACCGCCGAACAACCACATCCTTCCCAACTTCGATCACCATCAGGTCTTCGCCGACTTCGAGCGGACCATCATAAGTCTTGCGAGTACCGGATATCAGGTCGTCGTTGGTCGCTGTGGGGAGGACGATGTGGGAGTAAACCGCCAACTTTGGCTTAGTTCTTGCGAATATTTCACCAGCTTGTTCGGGAGTAACGTGGTGGGCGATTACTGATTTCGTCCGCTCGAGGTTGACGCCTGCTCTCGAAAAAGTTTCGGGAGATACCACCTCATGCACCAGTAAATCTACGCGTTCGGCAGCGCGTATGAGGTTGTCCGAGGTGCGGGTATCGCCAGACAGAACGACCGAGCGGCCGTTGTAATCAATCCGATAGCCATAGGCGGGCTCTACTGGCGCATGGTCCACCTTGATTGCAGTTATTTTTACGCCATTCTGTTCATATACGACGCCGGGGTCGATGTTGTGAGCGTTGATTACGACGCCCTCAGGGCGGGCTTTGTCGTCCGAAATTCTAAAACCGATATCGAACTCAAACGCCTGCACGAGATGTGACAGCATTTTCTCTGTTCCTGGTGGTCCCCACACCTCTAAAGGCCGATTTCGGCCGGGGGCAACTAGCCAACCGGTGAGCCAGACGTCCGGAAATCCTATGACATGATCGGAGTGTAGATGGGTGAAAAAAACCCCATCCACGTCTTGCCATCTTGTCTTGGTTTGGACCAAACGCTGCATCGCGCCGCGGCCGGCGTCGAAGAGAAATTTCTTGTCCCCTGCTTCAACCAGAATGCTAGGACCGAAGCGGTTCATTACCGGCGGAGGACTTCCTGTTCCAAGTAAAGTCACCTTGAAATCTTGGGCCAGCGCGGCGCCGGGAACGAGGGCAGACAAAAATGCACAAACGAATGCTAGTTTTCTAAATGATCGCATTTCTCAATCCTCTGACCAAGGGCAACTGGCCTTATAGCACGATGTCTGTCTGGTGCTGGATCAATGTCGGTTGTTGGCCCCAAGCCGACCAACTTCGTCGCCTGCGACTGTTGAGGGCAGTCCGGACTTCGCGTCAGCGATCCTTCGACCGCTGTTTTGACCCAAAGCGGAAGCGAGTAGCCTCAGTTTGAATCCTTCGCGAAATAGTTTTCCCAGAAGTGTTCAATGGCGCCGTCAATTTGAACCCAGTAATGTTTCGATTGCTCAAAAACCGATATGACTGGCGCTGGATACTTTGGATTCGCCATCGTACCCACCGCAACGCCGATCAGCGCAGGCAAATTGGTTACTTTCCAATAGACTGTTGTGCCGCACTGTGGACAAAAATAGTTATGCATTTCCCCACCGCTTGCGGCGGCGTGTGTAAACTTCTTTGAGGTTCCTGAGATGGTGACAACCTCTTCGGGGTAGTAAGCGCCGACACCGAACGGCGCGCCGGTTCGGCGTTGACAGTCGAGACAGTGACAAGCAACGACTATCTTGGATGGCTCTTCCGGAAGCGAGAGCGTGACTGCACCGCAGCTGCATCGAGCGTCAGCCATCCAAAATACTCCAATTGATCCGAACGACGTACCAACATTAACTGAGGAACTACGCTGGGGCATCAAAATACCCGAGAGGCCAAAGCGGCTCACGGTTACTTTGGTGTCGAGGCCGAGGCCGTCGATACGATAGCCACGTTCATCAACAGCAACAGCGAATGACCGGATTATTGCCTGTGAAAGCCCACTTCGGCCTTTGGCCCTGAGCGACGTATTGCACCGCCACACGACCTCGGCCGTGAACGGGGCATAGCGGAAGTTGACGGGCAGCCATCTCTATTGGAGGGCGACGCTCGTGACACTTAGCCGACTTGGCTGCCGGACAGACGAACGTCCACTCTAACTCGACAGCAGCGCCTAAGCCGCTTGCAAAAGCAAGTCGGTCAAGTGTTCCGGCGCGTCAAGCATCGCCATGTGGCCAGTATCGGCAAGTTCGAAGGTGGCCCATGATTTGTCCGCCTTGCATTGGGCGAGAGCCTTGTCCATGGCAGGCTGCGGAAATTTCGGCAAGCGAACGAAGGTCTTCTTTGCTACCTTCTCGCGCGCACCAGAGAGTTTAACGGGTTGCAAGTATGTGCCGATCGGTTGCGGCGTGATTTTCGACCGAACAAACGGCTCATCACGTTCGGCGACGAAGATGGCTGCGATCTTATCGCCATTTGCACCGAAGCCCGCTTCGCCCTTCTCCTGCGCCGCCTGCACCATCTTTCGAAATCCTTCGTTCGATAAATCAAGCGGCTTCTGTCCGTCGGCGGGCATGAACGCATCGACCCACACGACCGCCGTGACGAGGTCGCCTACCTTCTCGAGCGCGCCCGATCCGACGAAGCCACCATACGAATGAAGCACAAGGCAAACGTCGCTAAGGCTTTCCCATTTGATAAGGTTGACCACGTCCGCGATGTGTGTGTCGAGATCAATATCCTTTCTGAGCAGATGCGACCGCTCGCCTAGGCCGGTGAGCGTCGGCACAAATACTTTATGCCCCTTTGCTTCAAGCTGATCCGCAACTCGTCGCCACGTCCAACTACCGCACCATGCTCCGTGAACGAGAACAAATGTCTTGCGAGCTGCCTGCGCGCGCCGGTCCGAGGTTGCCTGAGACCGCTATGGACGCGAGACCGCCCGCTGCTACAGCGCTGCGAAGCATACGGCGACGAGTTAGTCCACCTTTCGTCATGATAACCCCCTAGTCTAAAGTAAGTTAAGACAATCAATGAGGGTAACCGGTGTCGAATATTACCTGAGCCTGCAGTGATCTCCAAGGGTCTAAATGGCATGCTCGTTGAGCGACGGTTCTTCGTGCCGTGCGGACGCCTCGGACGTCCGAAATTGGCCCCGAGCCGACCAAGGCTCAAGCCGTTATCACGTCGGTTGTTGACGGCAGACCGGACGCCGGGCCGCGCTTCCCGCGACCACCGCTTGTACCCGAAGCCGATTTGGCAGCCCCATTCGAACGCCTGGCGCGGAACCGACAAGCAATCTGTCCGTTACCTCAAGGGAGCGGCGAGTAAGGATGTCAAGTTATGAGAGCTCCCAGTGTAATCGCCCTGCTCGCGATCATACTCGGCGTTATCGCACTTTCGCCGGCGCAATCGAGAGCGCAAGGCGCGGTCGAATTGAGCAACGGCACAAAAGTGCCGCAGAATCCATCGCTACCGAAACTCAATCTCACAAACCAGCAGCGCGAGCACATTCGCAAGGCCGTGCTGACCGAGCACAATGACGTCCAATTCCAGCTGGCGGCCACCAAGTCCGCTAAGGACTTCACACCAGCTGTCGGCGCGACACTACCAAAAGGGGTTAAGGCGCAATCGCTGCCAACACCGGTTCTTACGCAACTACCCGAATTGCGGGACTACATGTACGTGAAAATGAAAGACCAGGTGCTGATCGTGGATGGCATGACCAACAAGATTGTCGACATGTTCTCCGAGACGCAGCCGCCCTCCTAGCCGCATTGGAGTGCTGTCATTGCATTGCGCAGCGTCCTGCTCCTGGTCATTGGAAAATTGAAATCCCCTATGAGCTAAGCTATCGTTGTCGGCCAGATGGCCATTATCGACCAACCTCCGAGACTTCTTTCCACGTCGCCTGTCCGGGCGTAGACCGAAAATGGCAGACGTGACGCGGCTCGCGAGCAGACTTTGGAAACTGTGTCCCGGCAGGCGGTCGTCAGCAATGTTTGGGCACAAGGAGGTGCGGTATGGCGACAAAAGCTAACCAAGTCGTCCTTGATACGCCGGCGGCGGAGTTCCGGCTTCCGGCCACAGACGGCAGGACTTACGCACTGGACGACGTTGCGGGCGAAAAAGGCACGGTCGTCGTCTTCATCTGTAACCATTGTCCCTATGTCAAAGCGGTGATCGACCGCATGGTTTCGGACGCCCGCGCGCTGATGTCGGAGGGCGTCGGCTTTGCAGCGATTTGCTCGAACGATGCGGCGAGCTATCCCGAGGACTCATTTGAGAACATGAAGCGTTTCGCGAAAGCTCATGATTTCCCGTTTCCATATCTCCACGACGAGACCCAGATAGTCGCTCGAGCCTATGGAGCGGTCTGTACGCCGGACTTCTTCGGTTACAATGCCGACCGCAAGCTCAAGTATCGCGGCCGCCTCGACGAAGGCCGCACAACTGCACCTCGCGCGGGAGCGCCCCGAGAGCTTGTAGAGGCCATGCGGGCGATTGCGATCACCGGTGCGGCGCCGGCTGACCAAAAGGCGTCTATTGGCTGCTCGATCAAATGGAAGGACGAATAAAGCCGAGACCTGTGCTGAGCGCCCCACCGGCTACAGAAAACGACATTTTTTGCGCCTCGGCTACTCTTCTGCCGTTACTGCCTTGCAGGCGAAACTGCCAGTATCATCGGATCGTCAAAGCCCGCGTCCGCATCTGGCCCAAGCCCGACATGCCGGCAGGCTGTGCCAATGTCTGCTTCCGAGGGAAAGGTGGAATCGCAACCCCTGCATCAGTGCAGCCGATTTATGAGAGTACACGTCGCAGTTCCGGGTGGTTCGCGGCGGTGACTTGCCGTCATAAAACCGTTATCTCTTTGGCCTGCATCGCTTAAGGCATCCTCGATGAAAGTTCGCGCCAGCAATCTGATGATCGGCATCCTGACCCTGGCCCTGATTGCCGGCTCGCTCAGTGCGTGGCTCGGCTATCAGAAGCTCGCCGGCATTAACCAGCAGGTGCCGTTTCGGGTGATTTTCGAAGGCTCGGCCTCAGGCCTGCGCCAGGGTGGCAGCGTGAATTTCGCCGGCATCCGCATCGGCGAAGTGGTGTCGCTGAAGCTCGACCATCCGCGCCGCGTGGTCGCGCTCGCCATGATCGACGGCAACACGCCGGTGAAGAGCGACACGCAAGTCGGTCTCGAGTTTCAGGGGCTGACGGGAATCGCGGCGATCTCGTTCACCGGCGGCTCGGATGAAGCGCCGCCACCGCGAAAGGGCGCTGACGGCATTCCCGAGCTCACCGCCGATCCGGAAGGCACCCTCAACACCCAGGAAAAAATCCGCGTTGCGCTGCGCAACGTCGATCGCGTGATCGCCGACAACGAGGTGGCGATCAAGGATACCTTGCGGAACTTCGAGACGTTCACCGCCTCGCTCTCCGGCAATGGCGAGAAGATTACTTCCATTATCGCAACCGCCGAATCCGGCGTCAGCGCGGTCGACGGCGCCATGGACAAGACCAAGGATTTGCTCGGCAGCCTCGCCAGCGACAAGTACGGCGGCGAACTGCTGCCGACCGTGATTTCGCTGCGCGAGCTGATCGAAAGTTTCGACAAGAAATCCGGGCGGGTGATCGCCGAGACGCGAAAAATGCTCGACGATGTCAGCGAGTCCGTCAACAAGGCGGGCCAGAAATTTGGCGGACCGCCTCCCCGGCGCTAGGCTGCTTCCCGCATAACAATCGAAAAGATGGAACGCCCGACGTGCTCGACAAATCCGCAAGCTTGACCGCGCCGCCTCCGACCGTGACCCGCACTGAGAGCGCGGTGCCGCGGGCGCTACAGAAATATCTCTCGCTCGACGATTTCGAGCCGGTGGCGCGGCGGCGGATTCCGAAATTTCTCTACGGCTATATTTCCGGCGGCGCCGAGACCGACGCCGCGCTGCGCGACAACCGCAAGGCCTTCGACGAATACGGTTTTGTGCCGCGCGTGCTCAACGACGTCTCCGGCCGTGACCAGAGCACGACGCTGTTTGGCAAGACCTACGCCGCGCCGTTCGGCATTCCGCCGATGGGTTCTTCCGCGCTGTGCGCTTATCGCGGCGACATCGTGCTGACGCAGGCGGCGAAAGCCGAGAACGTGCCGATGATCTTAAGCGCCTCCTCGCTGATCACGCTGGAGGAGGTGCGCGCCGCCAATCAGACGGCGTAGTACCAGGCCTATCTCGCGGGCTTGCCGGAGCGGATCGAACCGCTGATCGATCGCGTCGCGGCGGCCGGCTACGATACCTTCGTCGTCACCGCCGACGTGCCGGTGCCGCCGAACCGCGAGAACAACATCCGCAACGGATTTCAGGTGCCGCTTGCGATCACGCCGCGCGTGTTCTGGGACACGGTCACGCATCCGCACTGGCTGTTCGGCACCTGGGCGCGCACCGTGATCAACCACGGCATGCCGCATTTCGAGAACATGGACGCGCAGCGCGGCCCGCCGGTGCTGGCGAAAAACCTGATGCGCAACATCGGCGCCCGCGACCAGCTCGCCTGGAAGCACGTCGAGCTGATCCGCAAGAAGTGGAAGGGCAAGCTCGTGGTCAAGGGCCTGATCTCGCCGGCGGACGCGAAAATCGCGCGTGAGAGCGGGGTCGACGGCGTGATGCTGTCCAACCACGGCGGCCGCCAGCTCGACTATACGATGTCGGGCCTGCGCACGCTGCCGGAGATCGCAGCGGAAGCCAAGGGCATGATGATCATGGTCGACGGCGGCATCCGCCGCGGCACCGATGTGATCAAGGCGCTCGCGCTCGGCGCCCATTTCGTCTGGGTCGGCCGTCCCTTCCTCTATGCCGCAATCGCCGGCGGGCAAGCCGGCGTGCAGCGCGCGATCGGGCTCTTGAAGGCCGAGATCGACCGCGACCTCGCGCTGCTTGGTGTTCGCAAGCTCAGCGAGATCACGCCTGATCTGGTGCGGAAGTTTTAGCACCCGATTCTGATTATAGGGCGCGAACCCATAAATTCAGACTTGGTCAGTGGACGTCCGCTTAGGTGCGCATTCCGGACTCAAGTTTGGAAGCAGTCACTTTCTGCTAGGTCTAATTGCGCCAACCGAAAGTTTGCAGGAACGACGGTGCCTGCAACGCCGGAGCCTGGGCATTTTGCACAAACCGGTCCTGTTCCTGTGTTCGGGCGTCTTGTGCGGGCGGGACCAGTACCGGTGCATTTCGCGCCCGCCGGACCTTTTTTCGGAGATTGTGCACGGGGCGTATCTCTGCCCGCGCATTATGGACGGCCCGAACCTGCCGGTGCTTTTGCATGGGCCGGGAAGATGCTCGGGCATTTTCCGCAACCGGCGCCAAGGAATCTTGCACAATCTGGGTCGGGGCATCTTGTACGGGATGCACGGGCTCGACCTGTGCCTGCGCATCTTTCTCGTCCGCCCAAGCTTGGAATTGCTTAAACAGGGCTTCAGTTACCGGCTCACTATTTTCTGCCTGACTCTGACCGGCGGGTTCAGGGGCGGCAGCAATTTCGTCGCGGGTTGGCGCGTCCTTTGCGGTCGGCGGCAAAGCTTGAGCATCGGCAGTCGATTGAAATGTTGACGTCGACTGATCGGTGCCAGGTTTGAGCGCCGAGTTGTCGATCAGCGAAGCCGTAACGTTTGCAAAGGAAGCCGTAACGTCTGCGAAGACCATCACTGGATTTCCCACCGATAGAATTGCGATACCGATAGCTGTCGCCGTTGCAGCCAAAATACTCGCCTTGAGGACTAGCGACGAGATAACAGCTGTGTCCCAAGCTTTCCCAATACCCTGTTCCTCGGGTTCATCGGCGAGAATGACAGGCAAAGGATGACCCGGACTAAAACCGTCTTTGGTCGGCATTGGGCGCCTCCTGTTAATGTTCTTGTTGGCGAGTACCCTTTATCGAAGTCCAAAACGCGGAGAAATCTTGACTTCACTTGGGCCGGGGAACCAGACGATTTGGCTGTCGGTATTTCGGCTTCGGGAACTCGCGTTGCTCGCCGCTCTGAGACGCTGACTCCGCGCGCGAAGTGGCCGTATTGCGCCATCAGCAAACGAGATACGCCGATGGATTCCTCAGAGCCAGTCGCCGCTGCCCACAGAGCCTAGACCTCAGCTGCAGCAGGTAAGGCTCGGCAACACGGTAAAGCTGGATGATGACGCGACGCTTATCTCTGCCCATCGTGTACCGAGATCGCATCCACCGACAGGCCGCCGATGCGCGCGTGCGTCCGGCCGCCGGTCGCCATCACCAGTCCGAACACGATCTCGTCGCGCCGTGGCGCGTCCCAGATCGTCATCTCGGCGGTGCCGAAATGACTGCGGACGTAAGCGGCCTCGATGTGGCCGAGCGGGACCATCAGCCGCGTGCCAATCGCGCCGACGGTCTTTGCCGCGGGCACGATCGCCTTGGCCTGCGCGATCACTTCGCGGATCGCAGCACCACCCGCTTCGTGCCAGACCGCGCCATGCTCCAGTTCGCCGTCACCGCCGACGATCGCGCCCTTGCCATAGGCTTCGATGGCCTCATTGCCGCCCAGCCGCTCGCATAGCGTCTTGGCCAGTTGCCGGCCGAGATCGCGCAAGCCGGCTTGAAACGGCATCACGTCCGGTTCATAGCGGCCGGCATAGGGATTGTTGATCACGGCCAGCGCGGTGCCGATCAGAAGCGGCTGCGCCCGGCGCGGCCCGCGTTCGTGCCAGACTTCCTCGATCGAGACTTGCGTCTTCCTGATATCGTAGGCCGTCACTGCGCGGCCTCATCGATCACGGGGTTACGCAGTACGCCGATCTTCTCCACCTCGACTTCGACGACATCGCCCGGCACCAGGAACATCGGCGGCTTGCGCGTAAAGCCGACGCCGGCCGGCGTGCCGGTTGCGATGACGTCGCCCGGCACGAGATCGAAGATTTCGGAGGCGTAGTTGATCAGCCGCGGGATCGAAAAGATCAGGAACGACGTGTCGGATTTCTGAACGACGTTGCTGTTGACGCGGGTCTCGAGCTTCAGTTTCGTCGGATCCGGCAACTCGTCTGTCGTCACCATCCAGGGTCCGAACGGCCCGGTGCCGACGAAATTCTTGCCGGCCGCGATCTGCTGGGCATGCCGCTGATAGTCGCGCACGCTGACATCGTTGTAGATCGAGTAACCGGCGACATGGGCCATGGCATCGGCCTCGGAAATGTGGCGGCCGGGCTTGCCGATGATCACCGCAAGCTCGCCTTCCCAATCGAGATGGGTCGATACCTTGGGGCGGATCACCGGCGCGTCATGGCCGACCTGGGAACGCCACACCCTCAGGAAGATCGGCGGAAAAGCCGTGATCTCACGCTTCATGCCGTGGGCCACCGCCTCCTGGTGATGGTCGAGATAGTTGCGCACCGCGCAGACGATCTTTTCGGGACGCGGGATCACCGGAAGATATTTGACGTCGGCGAGCTTCAGGTCCGGTTTGAAGCCGGCAACGAGACGATCGCGCTTCTCGAAATCGGGGCTTGCGATGAAGTCCGGCAGCGTGGCGTGCGGCAACTTGCTGCCGAGGTCGACCACGCCGTCGCCGACGATCGCTCCCCAGGTCTCTCTCCCGTTGTTCAGAAATGAAAGCAGCCGCATGGGACGTGTATCCTTCTCGGTTGGAACGGGCTGATTGGTTAGAATTTCGTCAGGGACGACTATTTTCGAAAATATTGCCGAGCGCAACCGAAATCCGGCGGCGGGCCGGCATCCGCTGAGCACTTTTGAGGAAGGGCCGCCGCCGGCCGCCTGCCAGGCGATCAGCCGGCGCTGATCAGGCCAGAGGCGTATTTAGCGACGTTGTCCGACGTGGTTTGGATGTGGCTGCGGATCAGATCGCAGGCCTGATTGGCATTCCGGCCAATTGCGGCCTGCATCAACGCCCGGTGTTCGCCGGCCTTGTCGCGTGGGCGCGGCCGGAGGATGGCCGACAGATTGCGGTAGCGTTCGGCGCGATCGAACAGCGAGTTACGTACGGCAAGCAGCGTCGGCGATCCGGATGCCGAGACAAGCGCCTCATGGAATTGGCGGTGTGCCGCTTTCCATTCGGCGCTGCCGGCATAATCTTCCGGGGCCCGCTCCTCGATCCTGGCGAGCCGGTGAAGTGACGAAATCACCCTTATTTCCCACTCGTCATCGCCCTTTTCGATCGAGCGCCGCAACAGATCGACTTCGATCAGGATGCGAGCATGCGTCAGGTCGTCCAAGTCTTCGAGCGTGACAGGCGCGACCTTGTAGCCACGCTGCTCCTCGGCGACAACGAGCCCCTCCGTCACCAGCAATGTCAGGGCTTCGCGCAGCGTCGTGAAGCTCGCACCGAACGACAGGCGCAGCGCGTCGAACTTCAGCGATTCATTCGGCTTGAGCTGGCAGGTGACGATCTCGTTTCGCAGCCGGTGGGCGATGTCGGAGGCGAGCGTCTTGCCGAATTCCTTGCGCGCCTTGAGGGCTGTCGTTGTCATTGATTCTCTCGCGACCCGGAGCCCGCGATCCTAGCCCAAAAGAATCCCGTTGCAATAATTTTCGCAATGAGCAATATTTTCGAAAATAGTTATGGGGAGCCGCTCGGATGAAGGCTGTACTGGTGCATCGCCCTGGAGGTCCGGAGGCGCTCGACTATGTCGAAGTGCCGATGCCGGCGCTAGGCGAGCGGGACGTTCTGATCCGCGCCCAGGCTTTCGGCATCGGCCAGCCCGACAAGCTGATTCGCAGCGGGGTTTACAAATGGATGCCGCCCCTGCCAGCCAATCCCGGCAATGATGTCGCCGGGATCGTCGAAGCCGTCGGCCCGCAGGTGAGCGGGCTTGCCGTCGGCCAGCGGGTGCTGTTGAGCGCGCGCGACCTTGCCCAGCGCGGCGGCTGCTACGCCGAATACGTCGCCGCCCCGGCTGACGCGGTGCATGTGCTGCCGGACAACGTTGCGTTCGAGCACGCAGTTAGCTTGCCGAACTACCAGGTCGCCTGGGCGCTACTGCACAATTGCGGATCCGCTATGCCGCCCCACTCCGCCCTCATCATCGGCGCGGCCGGCGGCGTCGGGACGTCCCTGGTGCAGCTCGCAAAACTCGCCGGGATGAAGGTGATCGGCACGGTCAGCACGCAGGAGAAGGCCGCCTTCGCTCGAAAGATGGGCGCGGATGAGATCATCTTCTATCGCGACGAGGACGTCGTCGCCCGCACCCGCGCGCTGACTGCCGGACGCGGTGTCAGCCTGGTGCTCGATCACGTCTGCGGCCCCGAATTCTATTCCTATCTCGGCGCGCTCGATAAATGGGGCACCATCGTCTCCTACAACGCGTTCGCCGGACTGCCAACGGAAAACCTGATGGGCGAGATGCGCAAGTATCTCGACATCTGTCCGGCGATCCGCTGCTTTTCCTTTCACATCTACGATCACGACCGCGAAGGCCGGCGCGACATCATGCGCAAGGTGATCGGCTATCTCGCCGACGGCGCCATTCGCCCGTCGATCTTCAAGCGCTTCAAGCTCTCGGAAGTCCGCGCCGCGCATGAACTGCTCGATTCCGGTGCGGCGTTTGGCAAGATCGTGATGACCCCGGACTGAGAAGGGCAGGATACCTGCAGTCTGAGAATTTGCCCGAATTCAAGAGGTCACGAGATGATCAAGGTCAAGCGGCTGCGACACGTCACCTTCACCAGCCCGGACATCGAAGCGCAGCTCGACTACTACCAGTCCATCATCGGACTTGCGGTGATCCAGCGCAGCGACGGCCGGATCTTGCTCGGCACCGAGTCCGACGAGCTGACGCTGGTTCTCGAACGCGGCGCGGCCCCTCAACTGACCTCCATTGCCTATGAAGTGGCGCCCAACCTCGATCCGGCCGACCTGCAGAAATCGCTGGCAAGCCTCGGCATCAGATCAGAGGTCAGAAGCGACACGGCACCGGGAATAGCGACGGCGCTGGTCTTCGACGATCCGGACGGACACCGGATCGAATTGTTCTCCAGATGGGAGTTCTGCAAAGCTCTCGAACCGATCCGTGGCCTCGCCGTCGCCAAGCTCGGCCACGTCGCGCTCCACACGCCCGATCCCGAACGAACAGCCAAATTCTTCAGCGACGTTCTCGGCTTCCGCGTCTCCGACCGCATCGAGGAAAATTTCGTCTTCATGCGTTGCGGCCCGGAACACCATGCGATGAATTTTGCGCGCGGCGTCGACGGCCGCCTTCATCATCTCGCCTTCGAGCTGCGCGATGCCTCGCACATGCACCAGGCCTGCGATCTGCTCGGACGCAACCGGTTTCAGATTCTCTGGGGACCGGTGCGGCACGGACCCGGCCACAACGTCGCGGTCTACCATCACAATCCCGATCGCCATCTGATCGAGCTCTATTACAGCATGGATCTGATGCTCGACGAAGAGCTTGGCTATTTCGAACCCCGTCCCTGGCACCGCGACCGTCCGCAGCGGCCGAAGACCTGGGTGGGATTGCCGCGCGACGTCTGGGGCGTCGGCCCGGCCAAGGAGGCGACCGAATTTTCTCCGGCGATGCGCGGCGTGAAGTAATCGCGCCGCGCCTCAATCAGCCCGAACCGACATTCAAAAAACAAAACAGCAGGGATGAAACAAATGGCTCGATCGCTCAACTTCCTGCGCGGACGGTTACTTGCCCTGTGCTGCTGCATCGCTGCTGCAGCGCTTAGCCTGGCCTGCCTGGCGCCTTCCATTGCCGCCGCGCAAACTTACCCCAACCGCCCGATCCGGCTGCTGCACGGCTTTGCGGCCGGCGGAGCCGCCGACACCATGGCGCGGATCGTCTCCAACGGGCTTTCGAAGCGGCTGGGGCAGCCGGTGCTGGTGGAGGCCAAACCGGGCGCGGGCGGCAATCTGGCCGCGGACGCCGTCGCCAAGTCCGCGCCGGACGGCTACACGATCGGCCTCGTCACCGGCGCGCATGCAATCTCCGGCGCGCTGTACAAGCAGCTCGCCTATAGCCCCACCGACAGCTTCGATATGCTGTCGACGATGGTCTATTACGCGCTGGTGATCGCGGTGCGCGCCGACCATCAGGCAAAGACGCTTTCGGACCTGATTGCGATGGCGAAAGCCAAACCCGACGACCTTAGCTACGGCTCGGTCGGTTTCGGCAGCACGCATCACCTTGCCGGAGAACTCCTGAACGTGACTGCGGGCACGCGGATGGTGCACGTCCCCTATCGTGGTGACTCACTGACCGTCACCGCGCTGCTCGCCGGCGACGTTCCCGTGATCGTCGGCACTACGGTGCTGCTCACAGGCCAAATCGATAGCGGCGCCATTCGCGGCCTCGCCGTCACCTCGCACGCGCGCACCAAATTGCTTCCGAACGTGCCTTCCGTACAGGAAGCCGGCGTTAAGGATTTCGACGTCAGGACCTGGGCGGGGCTGGTGGCTCCGAAGGGCACGCCGTCCGATATCGTCAAGCGGCTGCATGCCGAGATCCAGTCGATGCTGGCCGATCCCGCAACGAAGACGGCGCTGGAGACGGCAACCGGCGGCGAGGTCCGCGGCAGCACGCCGGAGGAGATGCGCACGCTGATCACGTCGGAAATCGACAAGTGGTCGAAGGTGATCAACGACGCCGGCATCCCGCGCATCTGACCTCAGGCATAACGCGCCGCGCCCATGCACACCGCCGTCACCGCGAGCAAGGCGGCCGCGATGCGCTGGGCGGTGGCAATGCGCGAGCGCGCACCGGCCTGATCGGCTTTCCCATTGCGCAAGCTTCGGATCGCGCGGCCGCCGATCGCGCCTTGAACGGCGGCGGCAACCAGCGCGGCGAGAGCTCCCACGGCCAAAATTTGCTCGGCCGTACCGAAGGTGCCGGCATGAACGGAATGTCCGAGGTAGGCGCCGGTCAGCATCGTGACGACCGCGGCGCCCATTTGCGGTCCAAACAATTGCTCGCCGGCGGCGCCGCCGGTTCGCGCCAGCGTAAAGCTCGATCCAGCCCAGAACGACGACGATAACACGTGAAGCGACAAGGCTATGATGAGTGGAATCTGCATGGGGCTCGCTCCGGGATGGATGTTGCAATTAGATATACATGATGTATAGTCAATTCGTCAAAAGAATGGCGGGTGAATGAAGAGGCGCGCCTATGTGAGTTCCGTGCGGTCGGCCGCCGCGGCGGAGAAGCGCGATCGCGTCATCGAAGCCGCAGCGAAATCGCTGCGCGAGGACACGAGCATTGCGCGGTTTTCGCTGGACACGGTGGCAAAGGCGGCCGGCGTGACACGGCTTACCGTCTACAATCAGTTCGGATCACGGCGCGGCCTGCTCGAAGCTGTGTTCGACGACATCGCCCGCCAGGGCGGGCTTCATGAAATCGCCGATGCCATGGCGATGCCGGAGCCGCTGAGAGCGCTGGATCGCGTGGTCGAAATCTTCTGCGGCTTCTGGGCCAGGGACGCCGCCATTGGTCGCCTCCACGAGGCGATGGCGACCGATCCCGAATTTGCAGAGGCGCTGCTTGACCGCAACGAGCGGCGGCGAAAGCTGGTCAGGATGCTGGTCGGGCGTATCGCCGGGAAGGCTGCATCACGCCGCGCGCGCGAGGGCGCCATCGACATGATCTTTGCGCTGACGAGTTACCCGATGTTCGCGATGCTGAGCCGCGGGCGGGCGACCAACGAAGTCTGTCAACTCGTGCAATCGGCCTGCCGCGCCGCGGTCGAGCCGCTATCGCGCTAGCTGCTCAGTAGCACGGATGGAGCGCAGCGCAATTCGGGGAAGATTGCTCCGCGGTGACCGTCCCGGATTGCGCGGAGCCCGTCATCGGGCGCGCATTCGCGCGAGCCGTTGGCTCCATCCGGGCTACGGAATCTTGAACTTGCTATACGCTTCCCTGGTCGCAATGATCACATGATCCGCGCAGCCGTTGGTGCGGTGCGGGTCACAGCGGTTTTCGTATTCGGCTGACGTCATCATGTTGATGAAGGCGGCGACCGTGGGATAGTAGACCAGCGCCAGATAGTCCCAGGTATTGCCAGCCTCGAGTCCGAGCGCGACCGCCTGGGCCTCGCCGGTCCATAGCAGCGTGCCGCCCCGCGCCTTGATCATCGGCACGGTGAGCGCGCTGTAGCGCAGATAGGCGTCCCGGCCCGAACCGTCGCCGTCGAGCGAGCGCTCGCGAAACCGCATCAGATTCACCATCACGACCGGCGCCTGCTGGTCCAATTCTGCGAGACCCCGAACATTCAACAGATCAACACCCATGATTGGCTCCTGCTGCATTCGGCGGGATAGGCATGCCTGCACTTTGCCCACCATTCCATTTCACATGAAGACCGTCATCACCCGCGACTTGTCCGCCGAAGCTCAACGAGCCAAGGCGGAAAGCGGGTGATCCAGTATCCAGAGACGTTCGTGGTCAATCGAGAAGCCGCGGCGTACTGGATACCCCGCTTTCGCGGGGTACGACAGCGGGGCGCCTGGATACGCAGGACATTGTAGCATTGCGCGCGCAGGACTTGTCGCGCGGCGGAAAATCCGGCCCTATCCGAACCCGCGACATGACCAAGCCTGCACCAGCGCCGCCTGCCTTCCATCCGGTCCGGTGGCTGACCAACCAGCCCTATCTGCTGCTGACCCTGACCTCGCTGTTCTGGGCCGGCAACATCGTGCTGGCGCGCCATGTCGCCGGCCACGTGCCGCCGCTGACGCTGTCCTGTGTTCGCTGGATCGGCACCTTTCTGATCCTGCTGCCGTTTGCCTGGCCGCACCTGAAGCAGGACTGGCCGGTGCTGCGCGCGCATCTGCCGATGATGCTGTTTCTGTCGCTGGTTGGGTTTGCCTACAACAATGCGATCTCCTACTGGGCCCTGCAATATACCGAGGCGTTGAACGCGCTTCTGATCCAGTCGGCCGGACCGCTGTTTGTCGCGCTGTGGTCGCTGGCTCTGTTCGGCATCCGCCTGACCGGGGCGCAGCTTGCCGGCATCACGATCTCACTCGCCGGCGTCCTGACCATCATCTTGCGCGGCGATTTCGGCGCGCTGGCCAACATCAGCTTCAACCGTGGCGACCTGATGTTTGCGAGCTCTTTGGTGTCGTTCGGATTGTATTCGGCGCTGATCCCGCGCCGGCCGGTGACGCATGCATTGTCGCTGATTTCATTCACCACCTGCTGCGGCGCGCTGATGCTGCTGCCGTTCTCGATCTGGGAGTTTTCAACCGGCGCGACGCTGAAGTTCGACATGATCTCGATGGCGACGCTGGGCTATGCCGTGATCTTTCCCTCGACGCTGGCGTACCTGTTCTTCAACCGCGGGCTGGCGCTGATCGGCCCCAATCGCGCGGCGCCGTTCTTCCATCTGGTGCCGGTATTCGGCTCGGCGATGGCGATCCTGCTGCTCGGCGAGCAGTTACGATTATTCCATCTGGTGGGCTATGCGCTGGTGCTGGCCGGCGTGGTGATTGCATCAAGGCGGGCTTCGGCGAAGAAAGCTTAGCAGCCCCTGCGGCTTGGCGTTTTACCGGGCTTCCACTTTGTCCCTCGGCAGGCTAGCTTGCCGGCCATTTCAACAGAAGAACAACCGAGGAAACGACTATATGTTCGCGTTATTGAAGCGGTATCGGCCTGTCGCCGCAGTGGCTCCCCTGATGCTGGCGATGATCGCCACGGCTGCCGCGCAGGCGCCCTACCCGAACCGCAACATCACGCTGGTGCTGCCGTTCGCCGCCGGCAGCGGCACCGATACCACCACGCGCATCATCTCGAAGGAGCTCGGCACCGCGCTCGGCACCGGCATGGTGATCGACAACAAGGCCGGCGCCAACGGCTCGATCGCCGCGAGCTATGTGGCGCGCTCGGCGCCCGACGGCTACACGCTGTTCGTGACCACCAACACGTCGCATTCGGCCAATCCGTATCTCTTGAAGAACATGACCTACGATCCGGTCAAGGATTTCACGCCGATCGCGCGCACCGGCGACCTGCCATTCATGCTGGTGATTCATCCGGACATTCCGGCGAACTCCGTGGCCGAACTGATCGCGCTCGCCAAGAAGGAGCCGGGCAAATATACCTATGCCAGCGGCAGCTCGGCGGCGATCGTCGCGGGCGCGACCTTCGCCCGCCTCGCCGGCATCGACTTGCTGCACGTTCCCTACAAGAGCTCGCCACCCGCGCTGACCGACCTGATCGCCGGCCGCGTCTCCATGATGTTCATCGACGTGCCGACCGGCCTGCCGCACGTCAACGCCAAGGCGCTGAAGGCGCTGGCGGTCACCACCAAGAAGCGTTCGGCGCTGCTGCCCGACCTGCCTACCATGGACGATACGGTGAAGGGTTTTGACATCACCTCATGGCAGGGTTATTTCGGTCCGGCCAATCTGCCCAAGGATATCGTGACCAAACTGAACGCGGAGATCCGCAAGGTGGTCGAGCGGCCCGATATCAAGAGCCAGCTCGCTGAGCGCGGCATGGAGGCATTCTCCGGCACGCCGGAGGAGTTCGACGCCTTCGTGAAAGAGCAGCTCGTGGTGTGGGAGAAGCTGATCACGGCCGCGGGGATCGAGAAGCAGTAGGGCTGCTGCCGCGCTGCGTAGGGTAGGCAAAGCGAGCGTGCCTACCATTCTGCCACTCATAAGGTCGTCATCGTCCGCCTTGTGCGCAATTGCGCACTGGGGCGGACGATCCAATACGCCGTGCCGTCCGCAATTCATCATTGACGCCGCGGCGTACTGGATGCCCCGCATTCGCGGGCCATGATGCCTATGGCTACGCCGCCCGCACCTTGCCCAAGAACTCGTCCACTGCGCTGCGCAGCATGCCGGACTGGGTGTCGAGTTCGCGGGCGCTCGCCAGGACTTCGGATGCTGCCTTGCCGGTTGCGGCCGCAGCGGTGCTGACGCCGCCGATATGCGTGGAGATTTCGTTCGATCCGGCCGCCACCGACTGAATGTTGCGGGCGATTTCGCGGGTGGCGCCGCCCTGCTGCTCGACGGCGGTCGAAATCGAAACCGTGATCTCGCTCATCTGCGCGATGGTCTCAGAGATACCGCCGATCGAAGCCACGGCTTCGCTGGTGGAAGCCTGCATGGCCGCGACCTGGGAGGAGATTTCCTCCGTTGCCTTTGCGGTCTGGTTTGCCAGCGCCTTCACCTCCGATGCGACCACCGCAAAGCCGCGGCCGGAATCGCCGGCACGCGCCGCTTCGATGGTGGCGTTGAGCGCGAGCAAATTGGTTTGCGCCGCGATCGAGTGGATCAGCTTGACCACTTCGCCGATCTTCTCGGCGCCGGTCGACAGCGCGCCGACGGTAGCATTGGTCCGCTCGGCGTCGCTGACCGCCCTGGCGGCGATCTCGCTGGAGCGTGTCACCTGACGGGAAATCTCGTTAACCGAACTGGAGAGCTCCTCGGCGGCAGATGCCACCGTGCCTACATTGTCGGACGAACGCTGCGATGCCGCGCCGACGGTCGCCGCCCGTGCGCTGGCGTCGCTGGCGGTCGTGGTCATGGATTGCGCCGTGCTCTGCATGCCGGCGGCCGCGGTCGAGACCGAGCGGACGATACCGGTCACGCTGCGTTCGAAATCGCCAGCGATGCTTTCCATCGCCGCCCGCCGTTCGGCCTCGGCGCGCGCCTGCACCTCGGCTTCCTTCTGCTCGAGCCCGCGGATGCGTACCGCATTATCCTTGAAGATCTGCACGGTCGCGGCCATCGCGCCGATCTCGTCGCCGCGGCCGATGCCGGGAATTTCACCGTCGAGACGGCCCTCGGCGAGGTCCTGCATGCGGGCGCCGAGCTGGGCGAGCGGCTTACTGATGCTGCGACCGATCATCCAGGCGATGCTGCCGGCAACCAGCGCGATGCCGAGAATGGCAAGCCCGAGCACCATCGCGATCGGTTTCATCTTGGTATCGAGGTCATCGAGATAGGCGCCGGTGCCGACGAACATGTTCCAGCCGGGGATCGGAACCGCATAGGAGAATTTGCGGATCAGCTCGTCCTGTCCGGGTTTGCGGAATTCATAGCGCAGCATGATTTCGCCGTTGGCCGCGACGCCGTCGCGCAGTTCGCGCACCAGCTTTCGCCCACCGGTGTCGATGTCCATGCGGTTCTGGCCGATCTGGCTGGGAACCGGGGCCAGCACGGCGACGCCATCCATCGTGTAGGCAAACACGTAACCGTTGCCGTTGTCGAACGTCAGCGTATTGCCGCGCTTGCTGAACTCGGCAATCGCCGCCTCCTTGGTCATCTGGCCCGCGGTCACCTGCTTCTGCAGGCCGAGCGCCATGTTGCGAGCCATGTCGACGATCGCCCTGGTCTGCTCGATCCGCGCATTGAGCATCTCACGCTGCATCAGATAGCCCGCGAGCACGCCGGCCGCGCAGAGGCCGAGCAGGGTCACGCCCACCAGAATGCCGAGCTTGGGGGTGATCTTGAGATTGGTCAGCTTCACGGGGATCTCCAGAAAATAGGCGCGTGGCACGCGATTGGCCGATTGATTCGGCGCACAATATCGTGAGACCCTTTAGCGCTTTGTTACGAAGGCCAGCGGAAATCCGGCAGAAAGCGGTGCTGCCGATTGAAGCAGCAAACCGCGATTGTAGCCGGAGCAAGTCAGGTCGCGTAAAAGGTGAAAGTACGTCAACGATGAAAGTGGCGGCGCCCGCCGCCTTAAACCAACACCGAAGAATAAAATCGGGAGCAGGAAATGCCGAAATTCAGGGTGGTGACGCCGAAGGGCGCGAGCTTCACGGTCGCCGGCGGCGGCTATGACTATGAAAAGGAAGCGCTCGATCCGATCGGGGCCGAAATCATCGAGGCGCCGGCCAATGAGGCGGAATTCATCGCCGCCGCCAAGACCGCGGACGCGATCTACGCCAAGGGCATGCCGATCACGAAGGCGATCATCGAGGCGCTCGAAAATTGCAAGGTGATCACGCTCGGCAGCGTCGGCGTCGACAGTGTCGACGTCAAGGCCGCTACCGCCCGCGGCATTCCCGTCACCAACGTCCCCGACACCTTCATCGAGGAGGTCGCCGACCACGCCATGATGCTGCTGCTGGCGGGTTTTCGGCGGCTGGTCGAGCAGGACAAAATGGTGCGCACCGGCCGCTGGTCCGAGGGCCGCCCTGCGCTCTTGAAGATCCCGCGGCTGATGGGACAGACGCTTGGCTTCATCTCCTTCGGCCGGGTGGCGCGGGCGGTCGCCAAGCGCGCGGCGCCCTTTGGCTTGCGCATGATGGCCTACGATCCGTTCATCCAGGAAACGCTGTTGTACGATCACGGCGTGATGCCGGCGACGCTAAACGAGGTGCTGTCGCAGTCGGATTTCGTCTCGATGCATGCGCCGGCCCGGCCTGAGGTGCATCACATGCTGACCGAGAAGCATTTCCGCCAGATGAAAAATTCCGCCGTCTTCATCAATACCGGCCGCGGCGCCACCGTGGACGAGGAGGCGCTGATCAAGGCGCTGCAGGAGGGCTGGATCGCGCATGCCGCGCTCGACGTGCTGGAAAAGGAGCCGCCGTCACACAACAACCCGATGCTTTCGATGGAAAACGTCACCCTGACCGCCCATGTGGCATCGGCCTCGGCACGTTTCGACGAGGCGCGCAAGCGCCGCGTGGGCTACGAATTGTCACTGGTCCTGCAGGGGATGTGGCCGGTAAGCTGCGTCAATCCGTCGGTGCTGCAAACCACCGCGCTCCGCCGCTGGCAGCCCGTCAGCATGGATCGCGGCCCAAACAGCTAGCGACGGTATCGAACGACAGGATTCACCGGCGATTCAACGCCGGGCACCAATACAGGGAGAAGAGCATGAACGACATCACCCGTCGTGACGCCTTGGCGTTGGGCGCATCCGCCGCCGCGCTGGCCGTGACCGGCGCATCGGCGCAAACCGCATCCACCATCAAGGCGGCCGACGTTCCGGCGCCCAAGCTTGCAATCGAAAAAGGCGCATCCTTGCGCATGCTGCGCCCGGTGCGCTTCGTGCAGGCCGACGAGGACGTGTTCCGCGCCAATGCAGCCAAATTCACCAAGGAAACCGGCGTCGAGGTCAAGGTCGATTTCGTCGGCTGGGAAGACATCAGCCAGCAGACCGCGGTGACATCGAATTCCGGCGCCGGCCCCGACATCATCATCGGCTTCTCCGACGCGCCGCATATCTATATCGACAAGCTGGTCGAACTCACCGACGTCGCCGACTATCTCGGCAAGCGCTATGGCGGCTGGCTGCCGCTGGCGCAAAAGTATGGCAAGCGCAACAAGAGCGACGCCTGGATCGGCTTGCCGTTCGGCGCCACCGCCGGCCCGCTGATCTACCGCAAGTCGGTGCTGCAATCGGTCGGCTTCGACAAGGTCCCGGAAGACCATGCCGGAGTTGTGGATCTATGCCGCAAGCTGCATAAAGCCGGCAAGCCGGCCGGCTTCGCGCTCGGCAACGCCAAGGGCGACGGCAACGGTTTTGCTAACTGGGCACTGTGGTCGCACAACGCTTCCCTGCTCGATGAAGAAGGCAACGTCGTCATCAACAGCAAGGAAACCATCGCCGCGCTGAACTGGGTCAAGGAGCTGTATCCGACCTTCATCGCCGGCACGTCGTCGTGGAACGACGTCAGCAACAACCGCGCCTACTCCTCGCAGGAAATCTCGCTGACTGCCAACGGCGTCTCGCTGTATTTCTCGCTGAAGAACGATCCCGCAACGCGCGCTATCGCCGAGGACAGCGAGCATCAATTGCTGCCGAAGGGCCAGGCCAAGATTTCACCGATGGCGGGGCTGACGCTGAACGCGATGCTGTTCAAGCACAGCCCGTATCCCAACGCGGCAAAGGCATTCCTGCAATATATGCTCGAGAAAGATCAGTACGAGCCGTGGCTCAATGCCAACTCGGGCTATTGGTCGCAGCCGCTTGCCGCCTATGCCGAGGCCGCGGTGTGGTCCAGCGATCCCAAGGTCAAGATCTTCAAGGACACCATGAACAGCACCTATTACGACGGCTACAAGGGCCCGATCTCGACGGCAACCGGAGCGGTCAGCGCCGATTACGTGCTGATCCAGATGTGCGCCGCGGTTGCAACCGGCGCCGCGACGCCGGAGGTCGCGGCCGCGGAAGCGGAGCAGCGCTGCAAACGGTATTTCCGGCGACAGGGCCGGTAACGCCGAATGAGCAACCGTCGTTGCGAGTAGCGTACAGACGAAGCAATCCATTCGTTCTTTCCGTGGAGGTATGGATTGCTTCGCTTCGCTCGCAATGACGGCCTGACGTAGCTCGCATCAGGATTATATTGATGTCCGTAACGACCCTCCCCTCGCGCGGCGTGGCGCTCCGGCAACCGGGCTGGATCGCGCGCCTGCTCGACTACAAGCCGTTCCTGATCGTGATGTGCCTTGCGCCGGCGATCGGGTTGTTGACGGTGTTCCTCACCTATCCACTCGGCCTCGGCGTCTGGCTTGCCTTCACCGACACCACGATCGGCCAGCGCGGCATCTTCATTGGCCTTGAGAATTTCCAGTATCTGCTCAAGGATCCGCTGTGGTGGAATGCGGTATTCTACAGCGTCTTCTACACCGCGATCGCGACCATAGGAAAATTCGCGCTCGGCTTCTGGCTGGCGCTCCTGCTCAACAACCACTTCCCGCTCAAGAGCCTGCTGCGCGCGATCGTGCTGTTGCCCTGGATCGTGCCGACGGTGCTCTCTGCGCTGGCGTTCTGGTGGATCTACGATCCGCAGTTCTCGATCATCTCCTATCTCCTGGTCGACGTGCTGCATATCCGCTCGACCTACATCGATTTCCTCGGCACGCCGTGGCCGGCGCGCTTTTCGCTGATCGCAGCCAACATCTGGCGCGGCATTCCCTTCGTGGCGATCTCGCTGCTGGCGGGGCTGCAGACCATCTCGCCCTCGCTCTATGAAGCCGCGATGCTGGACGGCGCCACCGCCTGGCAGCGTTTCCGCTACATCACCCTCCCGATGATGATGCCGATCCTCGCCATCGTGATGACGTTCTCGATCATCTTCACCTTCACCGACTTCCAGCTCGTCTACGCCATCACCCGCGGCGGTCCGGTCAACTCCACGCACCTGCTGGCCACGCTCGCATTCCAGCGCGGCATCGCCGGCGGCGAACTCGGTGAGGGCGCCGCGATCGCGGTCTCGATGATTCCGTTCCTGGTGTTCGCGACATTGTTCAGCTACTTCGGCCTCGCGCGCCGCAAATGGCAGCAGGGGGAAGCCAATGACTGACGTAGCCGCCCAACCGGGCAACAGCAATGTCGCCAGCGCCACGCCCGACACGATGGCGTGGGATTCCCGCGCGCGGCGGGTGACGATGATCTATTTGCCGCTGGCCTGTTTCGTGCTGATCCTGCTGTTCCCGTTCTACTGGATGGCGATCACGTCGTTCAAACCGAATGCGGAGCTCTTGAACTACAAGGAGCACAACCCGTTCTGGATCTCCTCGCCGACGCTGGCGCACATCAAGCACCTCCTGTTCAACACCGCCTATCCGACCTGGCTCAAGACCACCATGTTCGTCGCGATCGGCTCCACCTTCCTGTCGCTGTTCGCCTCGACGCTCGCGGCCTACGCGATCGAGCGCTTACGCTTCCGCGGCAGCCCTTATGTGGGTCTCGGCATCTATCTCGCCTATCTGGTGCCGCCCTCGATCCTGTTCATCCCGCTGGCCACCGTGATCGTGCAGTTCGGCCTGTTCGACTCACCGCTGGCGCTGATCCTGGTGTATCCGACTTTCCTGGTGCCGTTCTGCACCTGGCTCTTGATCGGCTATTTCAAGTCGATCCCCTATGAGCTCGAGGAATGCGCGCTGGTCGATGGTGCCACCAGGCTGCAGATCCTGCGCCGGATCACGCTGCCGCTCGCGGTGCCCGGCCTGATCTCGGCCGGCATCTTCTCCTTCACGCTGTCATGGAACGAGTTCATCTACGCACTCGCCTTCATCCAGAGCGGCGCCAACAAGACGGTGCCGGTCGCGATTCTGACCGAGCTCGTCACCGGCGACGTCTACCAATGGGGCGCGCTGATGGCGGGCTCGCTGCTCGGCTCGCTGCCGGTCGCGCTGTTTTACTCGCTGTTCGTGGATTACTACGTGTCGTCGCTGACAGGCGCGGTGAAGGAGTAAAAAGCTTCATTCCGCACACAGCTTCACCTCTCCGGCTTGCGGGGTCGAGATGAGCGAACCCCGCCCTTAGGTCGCATCGCATCGAGAGATGCGATGCGGGTGGAGAAACTCTCTTCACACGAACAGCATGACTCGCGGCGGCACCCCCACCCCAGCCCTTCCCCGCAAGCGGGAGCAACAGTCCGCTCGCGGCGCGATCATGCTCTATCGGATATAGAACGCCACCGGCGCGCTGAAGGGCATCGAGGACTGCTTCACGTCAGCAGGAAAGGCAGGAAACGGCTGGGCGCGGCGGACCATGGCGAGCGTTTCGGCATCCAGCGCCGAATGACCGGACGAGCCGCCGAGGCTTGCGGAAAGCACCGCGCCGTTGCGGCTAAGCGTGAAATTGACCCGCGCGGTGCCCTGCTGGCCTGCGGCTTTGGCGGCGGGCGGGTATTGCTTGAAGCGCTGCAGATGCGCGGCGACCATCTGCCGGTAGGAAGCAAGGGCTGCCGCCGACGCGCCGGCGCTGGCGGCGGATGCCGCCTGCTCCTGGCGCTCGGCCTTGGGCGAAGCCGTCGTACGCGGCGCAGGCGGCGCGTCGCTCGGTTTCTTCGCATCCGCGCGAACCACCTTCGGCTTTACCGGTGACGGTTTTTTCTCGTGCTCGACTTTGGCCGGCTTCGGCGGAGTCGGCTCGGTCTTCTGCTCCGGCGGCGCGACAATCTCGGGCTTTTCCTGCGGCGGTGTCGGCGCGATCTGTTCTTGCACGACCTCCTGCTGCGCAGTTTCCGGCGGCGGCGAAGCATCGGCCTGCTGCATCACCGGGCCCGGCGCGAGATCCATTTGCGTCGGCTGCGGCGCGGAGGAAACCGGCGCCATGTCGATCATGATCACGGGCAACGAGACGCCGGGCACCGGCCGCTGCGTCGCCCAGTTCACCGCCAATGCAATCAGCACCGCATGTGCCGCCACGATCGCGAAGGCCGAAACTCCCCAGCGCCTGACGACGGCATGGTCGGAAGCATCGTGCAGCACGAACGCGTTCATGGTGCTCAGCTTCGGCCGTCAAGGCCGACCAGCGCGATCTTGAGATAGCCGGCGTTGCGCAAGAGGTTCATCACCTCCATCAGGTCGCCATAGCTGACCGCCTTGTCGGCTCGCAGAAAGATACGCTCGTCCTTTTTCCCCTGCGTGATGCTATCGAGCGTGGAGGTCAGCGCATCGCGCGCGATGACGTCCTCGCTCACCGCAACCGACAGGTCCGGCTTCACGGTGACGAACACCGGCTTGTCCGGACGCGGCGATGGCTCGACCGCGCTCGCCGGCAGATCGACGCCGAGATCGACGGTTGCAAGCGGGGCGGCGACCATGAAGATGATCAAGAGCACCAGCATCACGTCGATGAACGGCGTCACATTGATCTCGTGCGCCTCGACAAGATCGTCGCTGCCGCCGCGCGCCCGTCCGCCGACTGCCTGACCGAGCTTTACGCCCATCGCTCACCCTCCCTCGCTCACTCGGCGGCGCGCGCCAGCCGGAACGCGCCGCGGTCGCCCTCGCGGCTGATCAAGAGCAGCACCAGCGCCGAGGCATCGCCGAGCAGCGCACGATGGGCTGCAATCGTGCGGGTGAGATGGTTGTAGATCACGACCGCTGGGATCGCCGCGACGAGACCGAGCGCGGTCGCCAGCAACGCCTCCGCAATGCCGGGCGCCACCACGGCGAGATTGGTGGTCTTGGCTTCGGAAATGCCGATGAAGGAATTCATGATGCCCCAGACCGTTCCGAACAGGCCGACGAACGGCGCGGTGGCGCCGATGGTCGCGAGTACGCCGGTGCCGCGCGCGATCTGCCTGGACATTGCCGCCTCGACCCGCTCCAGCCGCAGCGCGACGCGCTCCTTGAGGCCGTCGTCGAAATGACCGCCGGAAAGGCTGGCCTCGCGCGCGGCAGACTGGATGATCTGCGCCACAGCATCGTTGCCGCCGCGGGTTTCCTGCTCGGCTTTGGCCAGCACGGTATCGGTTTCCAACAGACTCAGTCGCCGCCTGGCAGTCACCGTCTTGCGGCGGATTTCGATGGTCTTGGCCAGCCAGATCGTCCACGTTACGAGCGAGGCGAAGGCTAGCCCGATCATGACCGCCTGCACCACGACGTCCGCACTCACGAACATGTTCCAGGGCGAAAGGTTGCGCGGCAACAGCGCGACGTCGGTGGCGGCGAGCGCCGACCCCGGCATCGCGGCCACGCCGGCGGCGCCACAGCAACGGATCATAACGTTCAGCACTCTTCGCTGCATGATCGTCTCCCGAGCTGACAATACGGATCGGCTACGCCGCGCGGCCGGGCGCGATCCTTTCCGCCAACGCATGAAATCGCTGCAACTGGTCGTCGCGCAGCGCGCGCTGCTCGTCGCGGCCGACGAACACCTTGAACATGATGCCGCCGTCAACGTTGATGAACGCGATGAACGCCGACGATTTGCCCATGAAGGGGCGTTCGACGAAGGCAATTGCCGCGCAGCGTTCGTGCCGGAGATGACCGTGCAATCCCTTCGGCTGCATCAGGTTGAAGTAGCCGCGGCCGACCTCGCCCGCCGGGACGGCGCCGGTGAATTCGAAGATCGCATCGTCTGTGTGGACGATCAGCGTCACCTCGCCCCATTGCGCGATGTCGTTCATCGCGGCGGCGAATTCTTCGCCATGACCGAAGCGCACCATCGTGCCGGGGAGCGCATCGAGCACGGCGCGCGGCGAGACCTGCCGCTCCCGCGCCACGTCCTCGATCACCGCGCCCGGATTCTCGGCCATATAGCCCTTGAGGTCGGCAAGGTCCGTGCTCAGCATCGTCGCCTCCCCGTCACGCGGCGGCGCTGGATTTGCGCTCGCTCATGATCACCTCAAAGCCTTCGAATTTGGGATGGCCGAGGTAGAGGCTTTCGCCGGTCTTGTTGTCGGCGCGGGCATGCGCGCGGCGGAACTCTTCCGAACGGGTCCAGGCTTCAAAAGCCGCCTTGTCCGCCCAGACCGTATGCGACGAATACAGCGTGTGATCCTCGGCCACGGGACCCTTCAGCAGGTGAAACTCGACGAATCCGGCCATGTTGCTGAGATAGGACTCGCGCGTGCGCCACACGGTCTCGAAGGCCGTTTCCGAGCCAATCTTCACCTGGAACCTGTTCATAGCGATAAACATTTGAAATCTCCTTGCTGGGTTGCTGGGGTGCGCCTAGCGTACCGTTTGAGTTGGTTGGAAACATGGATGCACCGAAGCCGCGCTGGAGCATCAGCGCGGCTCGGTGCAACCTTATTGGGTTCAATTCGTCGAACTATGCTCCGCCAAAGTGAATCTTCAAGCCGGCTTTGTAGACCCTGCCCGGTCCGGGGCTCGACCACAACACGTCGTTCTGCGTCGTGCCGTCGGTGGAGTTGCCGGGGATCGCGTAGGGCCGATAGTACTGGTTCAAGAGATTGTCGATCGACGCCGAGAAGACAATGTCCTTGGTCGCATTCCAGGTCAGGTAAAGATTGACCAGCTCATATCCGGTCGCGGGCAGATAGCCGACGGGCACGTCGTTGTTGGCGCCGAACGAGGACCACTGCGCGGCCAGGATCAGCCTGCGGTCGAGCAGCCGCACGCCGCCGGTTGTGGTGATCTTGCGCGGCGTGATGGTCGCGAGCCCGATATTGGTCGCGACGTTCTTGCCGCGGATCAGGTGGCCGGCGACGCCGACATACCACAGGCCCGCATCGTACATCGTCTCGGCTTCAACGCCTTCGATCCGGGCATGCGTAATGTTCTGGTACTGGTAGTACTGACTGAACGAGCCGAACATCGTCGCGACGGGCGGCGAGGCGACGAGGTCGATATACCCATCGACGTCGTTGCGGAAGACGTTGAACTTGCCGCGGAAGCTGTCGTTGGCGGCAAAAATACCGTCATATTTCAGGTTGAGACCGGCCTCCTTGTTCTTGCCGACCTCCGGCCGCAGGTTCGGATTGGGCAGGAAGCAGAACAATCCCACGGTGCCGTCCGGGCAGGGGAAGAATGCGGGACCGCCGCCGGTCGCATGCGCACCGGAGACCAGCGTCTCCGTGATCGAGGGCGCGCGATAGCCTTCGGCATAGCTGACATAGGGCGTGAAGCCAGCCACCGGCGTCACACCAATGGTGATCTTGGGCGAGAAGCGGTCACCGCCGCCCCCGGTCGCCACCATCGGCGAATGCAGATCGTAGCGGTCGTAGCGGAGCGCGCTGACGACTTCGAGCCAGGTCGAGTAGTTCTGTTTCAACTGCGCGAATCCGCCAGAGACGGTGCGCAAGCCGCTCGGCGTCGTGATGTTCGAATTGCCGCGGCTGTCGCTCGTCCTCACGTCATCCTGGAACGCATCGACGCCTAGCGTGACCGCGTTGCGCCAGTCGCCGACATTGAACCGCGTCGTGTTGTTGACGTCGATCCCCAGCGTATCAAGCACATAGCCGCGCCGATCGCCGACGCAGCCCGAAATGTTATTACCGGCGCTGCCAGGGCCACAAAGGGCCACCCCAGCGGTGCTGTTGTGATAGGTCTTAACCTGGTCGTTATCGGTCCGGTTGCCGTAAAGGGACATATTCCAGTCCCACAGATTGTCATCGGGCTTGCTGTATTTCCAGGTCAGCGTCCCCGTGTAGTTCTTGGCGTCCGACGCGTAGACCGACGAGCCCTGAAACAGTGCGCGCTGCGCCGGGGTCAGCACCGGCCCGCGATTGAACTGGCCGATGCTGTACTGATAATCCTGGAAAATGCCGCCCAGCTTGATCTCGTGGCCGTCGGCTGGCCGCACGGTAAGCTTCATCAGGCCGGCGGCGATCTCGTTGCCGGTGTTGCCGATCTCGGTGCCGTTGCCGTCCTTGTAATTGCCCTGCGTACGGTAGACCGCGCCGCCGAAGATATCGGCATTGGGATCGGCGCGCACGCCGCCGAAGATCGAGCCAAGCCCGCGATCCTTGTTGGTGCCGTAGGAGCCGGTCATGTCGACGCCCCAGCGCTCGCCAGGACGCACGACGTCGTCGATGTCCTTGGTGCGGAACGAGACCACGCCGCCGATCGCGCCCGAGCCGTAGATGTTCGCAGTCGGCCCGCGCACCACATCGACGCCGCCGACCAGCTCGGGCTCGAGGAAGAACGAGCCGTTGGCATTGTGGCCGGTGCGCTGATAGTTCTGCCGCGCGCCATCGACGACGACGGCAACGCGGCCGAAATCCTGCAGGCCGCGAATGTTGATGACGGTCGAGGGATCGTCTCCGCGCTCCTGGAATGATACGCCGGGCACATTGTAGAAGATATCGGACAACCGGTTCGGCTGCAGGCCCTGGATCTGCTCCAGCGTCACCGCGCTGACCGGCGCCAGCGCGTCGATCGCGCGCTCCTCGGTCTTCGACGCCGCCACCGTAATCGTGTCGAGCGATTGCACCGGCCCGGTCCCAATCTGCGCGCGCGCGTTCATCACAGGCGCGGCGGCCTGCTGGTCCGCTTGCGGCTTTGCAGGCTTGCGCCGCGCTTGCTTCTTCTGCTCAGGCGAAGACGCAGCGGCCTGCGTATCCGCCGTCTGCGCGTGGCCGGCTTCCCCGACCAGCAATGCAATCGAAAACACCGACGCGCCCAACAAGAGGGCGCGCGAAATCCTAGCCCCGTCAGCCATACAACCCCAACCCCGATATCTGCTCTTTGGGTCTGGCTGGCGGGCGCTGCGCGTAACTTGCGAGCTGCTTGCTGGCTGCCACATTCGGGATGCAAGCATCACACCTGCATCGCATCACGCTTGGTTACGTGGCGGGTTCCGGGCGGTCAAGGACCGCATCAGGCACTTTATATCAATTGTAAATTGCCGCGGTTGGATTGCGGCGCGTCGCAATTGTACAAACATGACATCGACGGAACTTCTCGGGGCGCCACAAACGATATGTCCGCAACAACAGGAGACAAGTTCGGAAACGACCGGGCGCAAGCCGGCAATCCCGCTTCTGCCGCCAGATCGCTTGCCATCAGTGGCAATCGGATCGACAGCCGCGAACTGTTTGCCACCGAGCGTGAAATCATCATCGCGCATGGCGAGGAGCATTATCGCCTGCGGCTGACGTCGCAGAACAAGCTGATCCTGACCAAGTGACCGATCAGGTGAACAGGCAATGACAGTTTGTCGCACGCTCGTAGTGTCGGCTGCCGTGGGCTGCTTCCTGCTCGGCAACGTCGCGCTCGCTGCAGGCATTACGGTGCATGACGCGCGTAACCGCGACGTCACGATCACAGACCCCGCGCGGATCGTCTCGATCGGCGGCGCGATCACGGAAATTCTCTATGCGCTCGGTTTCGAGGACCGCCTCGTTGGCGTCGACTCGACCAGCCTCTATCCGGCCGCGGCGCTGCGCGACAAGCCGAATGTCGGCTACATGCGCCAACTTTCGGCCGAGGGCGTGCTCGGGCTCAACCCCTCGCTGGTGCTCGCGGCGCAAGGGTCCGGACCTAAGGAAACCATGGACGTGCTGGAAGCCGCCAAGGTGCCGCTGGTGCTGGTGCCCGAAACATTTTCGGAAGCAGGCCTGCTCGACAAGATCAGGTTGGTCGGGCATGCCATGGGCGCGGACAAGCGCGGCGAATGCCTGACCGCTGCGGTGTCGGACGATCTGGCGCAACTGCGCGAGCTGCGCGCCAAGGTCACGAAGCCGCTGCGCGTGATGTTCGTGATGTCGCTGCTGAACGGCCGGGCGATGGCCGCCGGAAAGAACACCGCGGCGAACGAGATCATTGCGCTTGCCGGCGGCGTCAACGCCATCGACGGCTACGAAGGCTACAAGATCATCAACGACGAGGCGATTGTCGCCGCAAAGCCCGATGTGGTGCTCTCGATCCAGCGCAGCAAGGATTCGCTGGATGCGGAGACGGTATATCTTCACCCAGCCTTTGCCCTGACCCCTGTCGCAGCCAACAAGACCTTCGTCTCCATGGAAGGTCTCTATCTGCTCGGCTTCGGGCCACGCACGGCGGCCGCCGCCCGCGATCTCTCGATCAAGCTTTATCCGGCGCTGGCACCGCAGGCCGAGAAATTCAAGCCTGCGGCACTCACCGCCGATTGCCGGACATGACCGTCCTGACCGATGGCAGCGCCAAGCGCCGCAGCGGATACGCGTTGCGCCCTCCCGCCTCGCTGACCCTCATCTGCCTGTTCGCGGCGCTGGCCGGCGCTGCGCTGATCGCATTGACGGTGGGCGCCGCCGGAATTCCGCTGGCACGGCTGCCGGCCGCGCTCGGCCTGTCGGGCGACGCCGCGGCCGGTCCTAGCCTCGCGCGCGACCAGCTTGTGCTGTGGTCGATCCGTATTCCGCGGATCGGCGCGGCGGCGATGGTCGGCGCACTGCTCGCGGCATCGGGCGCCATCATGCAGGGGCTGTTTCGCAATCCACTCGCCGACCCCGCACTGGTGGGCGTTTCCTCCGGCGGCGCGCTGGCGGCAGCGGCTGCTATTGTCTTCACCGACAGCCAGATCGGCCAGAACCTCCGCTTCATGCAGCATCAATTGCTGCCGATCGCGGCCTTCCTCGGTTCGCTGGCGACCACCGTCATCCTTTATTCGATCGCGAGCCGCTCGGGGCGAACATCAATCGCGATTTTCCTGCTGGCCGGCATTGCCATCGCCGCAATCGCCAATGCCGGTATCGGGCTCCTCGTGTTCATCGCCGACGATCGCCAGTTGCGCGACATCACGTTTTGGATGCTGGGGTCGCTGAGCGGCGCGACCTGGCCCAAGCTCGCCACGCTGGCGCCGGTGCTCGCGATCGCTGCGATCGCCTGCCTCTCGATCGCGCGTGGGCTCGACGTGCTGGTGCTCGGCGAGGCCGAGGCGTTCCATAGCGGCGTCGATGTCGAACGCTTAAAGCGGATTTCGATCGTGCTGGTGTCGGCGATGACGGGCGTGGCGGTCTCGGTCTGTGGCGTCGTCGGCTTTATCGGCATCGTGGTGCCGCATTTGCTACGGCTGGTGATCGGGCCGGCGCACCGGTTGCTGCTGCCCGCTTCCATGCTGCTGGGCGCGGTGCTGCTGGTGGGTGCCGATACGCTGGCCCGCACCATCGTGGCGCCCGCGGAAATGCCGATCGGTATCCTGACCGCGGCGATCGGCGCGCCGTTCTTCTTAGGCATGCTGTTGCGCCAGCGCGGGCTCGTTTCGCAATGACTGCCATTCTCGAAGCGCAGTCGGTCTCGATGGTCGTTGGCGGCGCCACGCTGGTCGACGGCATTGATCTGCGTGTCGCCCCCAGCGAAATGGTCGCGATCGTCGGCCCCAACGGCGCCGGCAAATCGACGCTGCTGCGCATATTGTCCGGTGATCTCCGCCCGACGCGCGGCCAGATCAAACTGAAGCAGCGCAACATTCGCACCTATCCGCCGCGCCAACTCGCGTTTCACCGGGCGATGCTGTCGCAGCATGTCAACGTCACCTTCCCCTTCACGGTCGAAGAAATCGTCCATATGGGTGCGGGCGATGCCGGCCGCGCCGCCGCGCAGCGGCTGGTCGATGCGGCACTCGGCGAGGTCGATCTGGCGCATTTCAGTCACCGGCAACTGCCGACGCTTTCGGGCGGCGAACAGCAGCGCGCGCATTTCGCCCGCGTGCTGGTGCAGCTCGCCTGCGGCGAGGCGCAGCATGGGCCGGGCCTCTTGCTGCTGGACGAGCCGACCTCGAGCCTCGACATGCGCCACCAGATCGACCTTGTAGAAACGGCGAAGCGGCGCGGGCAGAACGGCACGGCTGTCATCGCCGTGCTGCACGACCTCAATCTCGCCATGCGGTTCGCCGACCGCATCGTGCTCTTGCATCGCGGCCGGCTCGCCGTCGATGGCGGCCGCAGCGAGGCGATCACGGCCGAGACCATCCGCCGGATTTTTGAGGTAGATGTGAAGATCGACTACACCGATCAGGGAGTCCCGTTCCTGTTGCCGCAAACCATGCGGCCCGCCGGCGCGCCCACGGCATAACGCCGCAACTATTATCCAACGGCGTTACATGTTCTTCACGGAACTGTCAGCTAACTGTAACAGCCGCTGCGCAAGACACTCCGCATCATCATCTACAGGAGATCCGCCATGCGCGTGTCATTGCTCTGCGCCGTCGCGTCCATGTTTCTGGCCGGCGCTGCCTTCGCCCAAGGTGAAGGCGAGTTTCCCGCCACACTGAAGGGTCACGCCGTGCTGCCGGCGCAGACCTTCATCGACGCGCCCGCTGATGCGCCTGACGATCTCAAAACATCGGGCAAATACACCACCGGCCGCCGCGTCGACGCTGTGGGCACCGTGATGGGCAAATCCTACGAACGGCCGACCGGCGTGTCGCTGCCGTTCAAGGGCCAGCCGCTGCAGGGCCATTCCGGCATCAAGGTGATGCCGGACGGTTCGTTCTGGGTTCTCACCGACAACGGCATGGGCTCGCGTTACAACTCGGCCGATTCGATGCTCTACCTCAACCGGCACAAGATCGACTGGGCGAGCGGCAAGATCGAGCGGCAGGAAACGCTGTTCCTGCACGATCCCGACAAAAAAGTGCCGTTCCGCATCCTGCATGAGGACACCGCAAAACGCTATCTCACCGGCGCCGACTTCGACACCGAAGGCTTTCAGATCATCGGCGACACCTTCTGGATCGGCGACGAGTTCGGGCCCTATGTGCTGAAGGCCGACAGGATGGGCAAGATCCTGGCCGTGTTCGAAACCACCGCCGACGGCAAGCCGGTGCGCTCGCCCGATCATTGGTCGGTGCAGTCGCCGGCAGCGCCGGGCGCGACCTACACCACGGTCAATCTGCGCCGCTCCAAGGGATATGAAGGATTTGCCGCCTCGAAGGACGGCAAATTCCTCTACGGCCTGCTCGAGGGCCCGCTGTGGGACGCCGAGAAGAAGGATTTTGAAAAGGTTGACGGCAAGGAAGCCTCGCGGATTCTCGAATTCGACGTTGCCGCGGAGAAGTTTACCGGCCGTTACTGGCAATATGTGTTCGAGCAGAACGGCAACGCCATCGGTGACTTCAATATGATCGACGCCACTAGCGGCCTGATCATTGAGCGCGACAATAGCGAAGGCACCGCGGACAAGGCCTGTCCGGCCGGCCAGCGCGGCGAGAACTGTTTTGCGGACCTCGCAAAATTCAAGCGCGTCTACAAGGTCGAACTCTCCGACGCCAATGTCGGCAAGCCGGTGCGCAAGATCGCCTATATCGACCTGATGAAGATCAAGGATCCCGACAACAAGGCGCGCAAGCCGCTCAACGACGGCGTGCTGACCTTTCCGTTCTTCACCATCGAGAACGTCGACCGCGTCGATGAAGCGCATATCGTCGTCGGCAACGACAACAATTTGCCGTTCTCGTCGAGCCGCGATCCCAACAAGGCTGACGACAACGAGTTCGTGCTGCTGGAGGTGGCCGAGTTTCTGAAGGCGAAGTAGGTCATCTCCCTCTCCCGCCTTTCGCGGGGAGAGGGTCTGGGTGAGGGCTGCTTCCGCGTAATCACTGCCTTTTCCCGTTCTTGGAGATAGCCCCTCACCCCCTGCCCTCTCCCCGTAAGAACGGGGAGAGGGAGAAGAGACCCGCGAAGAGCGAGGATTGAGGGAGAAATCAGCGCTGCCGCATCACCGTCTCGCGCCGCCCGATCGCATCGGATCGTGACATCCACTCCGGCAGCGGCGCACCATCGCGATGCCGTCCGCCGGCGCAAGCTGCGGCCCAGGCGGCCACGGCGCCGAGCAGGATGGCGGTCGCGACCGAGAAGGCCAGAATGATGCTGCTTCGCCGTGATTTCGTAATTGCGCTCTTGGCGCTGGCGACGACGCTATCGACCCGCCGCTCGGCGTCGGCTGCGGAAAGGCCCGTGAGCGTCCCGACTTGCTGAATCAGATAGGTGCGGTCGTCTGCGCTGAGGCCGCTGTGGCTCGACGTGGTGAGCAGGATGCGCCCGGCTTCGGCCCGCTCCGCGCTAATATCGACATTTGCTGCGCGGCGGCCGGCGCGAAACAGCCGGTCCAGCTCATAGCTCAACAGTGGCTCCGCCGTACTGGCCTGCGCAGAACTGCGCATCGAGGGCGTCCGGCTGATCGTGGCCACGCTGACCAGGGCGGCGAGCAGCACTCCCAGGATAACGGCGAGCGACCAGACGCCCAGACCATGGACGCCGTCTGCCCGTTCGGTGTCCTCCACGGCTGCCGCACCGGTCGCGGTGCGAACGCGGCCGGCGACATAGCCGCCAAGGCCGAAGCTCACGATGGCCTGCAGGATGAGGTAGATACCCGACAGGATCGCAAGCGCCGCGGACGCATCGCGCCAGGTCGGCGCGGTCGATGTTACGCCGAGACCAATCGTGGCGCCAAACGTCAGCAGCACGGACGATAGCGCCGTCGCCGCAAACGCGCCGAGCACGATTGGCGACCACTGCAGGAGACGCGGCGCGATATCGCTACGCACCGCGGGAGAGACGTTTTCCATCGACCCCTCCATGCGCTAGCGAAGGCCGAAGAAGGACAGGATCGCCAGGATCACGACGATGAGGCCGACGAGATAGATGAGACCATGCATGGTTTCCTCCATGTGCCCCGCCGCCATTTCTCAACCGACAATCGGTCGGCATTGGCAAAGTTCCTCCCGTTGACAGGAAAAAGATGCAATCGACGCGGCGCAGCAGAGATCCTTTGCTCGCTGAAAGCGCAATGCCCACCCGTCGACACTTTGCCCGCCGCGCTCGCCTCCCCATATTCGGTGCAAACCCAAAGCACTGGAAGCAAGGTTGACCGGACAGCTCGCACTATTTCCCGAAGATCGGCCCGGTGGCCTGCAATACGCGGCCGAATTCATCTCGCCCGTGCTTGAGCACGAGCTCATTGGACAGGTCTCGGCGTTACCGCTGCAGCCGTTCCAGTTCGGCGCGTTTGAAGGCAAGCGCCGGGTGGCGTCGTTCGGGCTCCGCTACGATTACACGCTGCAGCGATTGCGGCCGGCGGAGCCGATTCCGCGATGGCTCGATCCACTGATCGAAAAGGTGGAGGCATATGGCGGGCCGTCGACGCAAATCGCGCAGGTTCTCTGCACCGAATACGAAGTCGGCGTCGGAATCGGCTGGCACCGGGACAAGCCGCACTTTGACCGGATTTTCGGCCTCTCGCTGGGATCGCCGTGCAAGTTCCGCTTCCGGCGCGAGGTCGGCGAAAAATGGCAGCGCTATACGCTCAAGACCGCACCGCGCTCGCTTTATATGATGTCGGGCGAATCCCGACGGATTTGGGAACACAGCATTCCCGCCGTTGAGGCGCCGCGTTACTCGATCACCTTCCGTACGATGGCTGACAGAAAGAGCTAGCGGCGCCGGTTTTCAGCTCTGCTAGACTGGAATTCCGTTCAGAATCGCAGGAGCCAATGGCAAGACGTACCGGCAGTGCCGACTTACCCCTGCATGGCGGGCGCGTACCCGCCTGGCTCGGGGTACGCATGTCCTCGCTCGGCGCGATCATCACCGAGGCGATCGTGCATCATTACGGCCGCGACGAATTCCTAAGGCGGCTGTCGCATCCGTTCTGGTTTCAGTCGTTCGGCGCCGTGATGGGAATGGACTGGCATTCGTCCGGCATCACCACCAGCGTCATCGGCGCGCTGAAGCGCGGGCTCAAGCCACTGGAGACTGAGCTTGGCATTCACGTCTGCGGCGGCCGCGGCCAGCACTCGCGAAAGACGCCCGACGAGCTTCGCCTCCTCGGCGAACGCACCGGCTTCGACGCGCCCCAATTGGTCCGCGCCAGCCGTCTCGTTGCCAAGGTCGACAGCGCCGCCGTGCAGGACGGTTTTGATCTCTATCTTCACGGCTTTTTCGTTACCGATGACGGTAAATGGACCGTCGTGCAGCAGGGCATGAACGGCGATAAGCGGCAGGCGCGGCGTTATCACTGGCACTCCGAACAGCTCGCCAGTTTTGTCGACGAACCGCATAGCGCGATCGACGGCCCGGCGCAGGGCGAGATCGTCAACCTCACCGATCACCGCGCCGGGCGGTCGCGCACGGCGCAGCTGGAACTGCTGAGCGAGCTGGGGCCGGATCGCATCGTCAATGAACTGGCGGTCATCGAGCGGAAGGAGCCGGCCCAAGCCTTGTTGCCGCATCTGGTGATGCCGGCGCATCACGATGTCAGATCGAGCGATGTGTTCAGCCGGCGCCTGCACGGCACGCTCGCGGCCGCCGCCGAACGCGGGCCGGTCGATTTTCCGGAATTGCTGCTGACGCCTGGCGTCGGCCTGCGAACGGTGCGTTCACTGGCGATGGTCGCGGAAGTCGTCCACGGCGCGCCGTACCGGTTCAGCGACCCGGCGCGCTTCTCGCTGGCACATGGCGGCAAGGACCGCCATCCCTATCCCGTCCCGATCAAGGTCTATGACGAGACCATTCGCGTGCTGAAATCGGCGGTGCAGAATGCAAAACTCGGACGCGACGAGGAAATGCAGGCGTTGAAGCGGCTCGATGACCAGTCGCGCCGGCTCGAAGGTTCTGCGGAGGGGCCGTCGCTCGGCACGTTCATCGCCGGTGAACGCGCGGCTTCGCCGGGTCTCGACGGCCGCTCGGTATTTGGATGGGAAGCGGAGCTGAAGGCTGGCGAGGCCAAGTAGATCGCCTTCCAGTTCAGCCGTCATCGCCCGCGAAGGCGGGCGATCCAGTACGCCGCGGCGCTATCGTGCATACATTCTGACGCCGCGGGTTACTGGATGCCCGCCTTCGCGGGGCATGACGAGAAAATGCGAGCTACTTTCTAACCTCACCCCGCCGGGACCATCACCACGCCCTTGTCCTTGGGCCAGCGCATCCGCCAGGTGAAGTTGATGTCCCTCACCTCGCCCGGCTTGGCCTCGAACGCCCATTCCAGCACGCCGCGCCTGTCGCGGACGTTGCTTGCGGTCGGTGGCGTCGTCGACGACAGCATTTCGACCTGGATTTCCTCGTTCTCGCTGACCGGCAACTGATCCTCGATCGCGATCCGAAGCGGGAAATCGTGGCCGTTGCGCACGGTCGTCTTGAACGCGCGCTCGTCGGTCTTCGACGTCGTCACGATCAGGCCGGCCGATCCCTCGTTGCGCTTGAGAACCGCGCGTTCGATCTTGATCTTGTCGTCGGCGCCGAAGCCGAGCCGCACGGTCTCGTCCTTGGCCGCAGCGGCCATCTGCCCGCGGCCGACGAATACGCCGTCGCGGTAGATCGAGGCCCGGCCAGGCAGCAGCGGCGCGTCCTCGTTCTGCTTGAAGCTCGCTTCGAGAAATGCGGTCGGGTCCTTCACCGGCACGGCGCGTACCGCAAGATCGGGCGCAATGGTCGCGCTAGAGACACGCAGGCTCTTGGCGCCTTCGCTGGCACCCAGGCTGACGCGGCCGGGAATCTTGAACACCACCTGGAAGCCGCTGACATCAGCCATGGCCTGCTGCTCCTCGGCGCGCTCGGCGACCGATTCCGCCATCTTGGATGCCGGAGCCGGTGCCGCGCGCAATAGCATCCTGTTGCTGTCCATCGCGCCGCTGACGGACGCCTGAGGCCGCGGCAGTTGCGGATATTGCACGATCAGCGAATTGAGTTCGGGCGCGCTGCCGCCGCGCGCCGTGCGCACGGTCGAGACGCTGAGCGCGACGTTGGACCAGTCCTCGCCGGTGGCCTGCGTGATTTCGGCGCGGCGCACCAGTTCGAGCGCGGGTTTGCGATCTTTCGCGCCGGTATCGAGCCTGATGTCATAGAGCGGCGTCCAGCGCGCACTGCGCACCGCATAGGTCACCCGCAGCGTCGCCTTGGTCGCCGCCGCCGCAGCGAGCTCAATCCGGACTTCCAGCTTGCTCGGCGGCTTCTGCGCCTTGTCCTGTTCGAGCCGCGCGATTTCGCGGTCGAGGTCGCGCTGCTTGCGCTCGGCATCGCGGATAGCGGCTTCAGTGCTAGCGACTTCCTCGCCGACCGCGGCAAAGGCCGCACGCCATTCGGATATCGGCCGCGCCTCGCCCTTACCGCCGATCCCTGCGGGGGCGGTATCCGCAAATCGCTCGGCGAATTTGCGCCGCGCGGTAGCCGCATCGATCGCGCCCTGCAGGTTGACCCGCTCGTCCTTCAGCGCCTCGATCCGCTTGTCGAGTTCGGGCAGATTGACCGGCGGGGCCGCACGCGGCGGCTTAGCGTCGATCGCGCCGATCGTGAGCTTTGCGCCGGCCTCACCCTCGACCCGCAGCGAGGTTGGGTCGAGCGTGAGCGGAAAATCCTTGAGCACAGCGGAATTCTCGCCGGCCGGCAGATCGAGCGTGACGAGGCGCGTCACGCTGGCGCCATCGGGATAGACGATGACGGTATCCACCGCCGAGCTCGCGTCCATGTCGGCGGCCCGCGCCGGCATAGCGGCCATCGTCGTCAGAACGATGAGGCTTGTCGTCAAAAAACTGTTCGCAATCAATCGCATGGATACCCTCCTGAACCGTTCGCCGGATAGCGACGCGGAAAAGCCGCCCACCACTCCCGGTCATGAGACGCGGCGAGAGGGGAACCGGTTCGATGCAGGAATGACGCGGCTACGGCGCGATGGGACCGTAGCAACGGCAAGCGGAGGCAGTCCCAGTACCCGTGGCCGTCAGGCGGCCCACACTGAATTCAGCAATTTGCCGACCTCGAGCTTGAGGCGATTGCTGTCGCCGGACAGCGACTGCGCCGCCGAGAGCACCTGGGTCGAGGCCGACCCGGTTTCGCAGGCGCCCTGCCGGACGTCAGCAATATGGGCGCTGATCTCCGTTGTGCCGAGCGCGGCCTGCTGGACGTTGGGGGAAGTTTCCTGCCTCGCCGCGCCCTGTTCTTTCACCGCGGCGGCAATGGTCGAGGAAATCTCCGAGAGCTTCTCGATCGTGCCGCTGATCTCCTTGATGGCGGTCACGGAACGGTCGGTGGCAATCTGAATGCCCGCGATCTGCCGGCCGATATCACCCGTCGCCTTCGCCATCTGTTCGGCCAGCGCCTTGACTTCGGACGCCACCACCGCAATCTGCTCCAGTTCGGCGTTGGCGGCATCCGCAATGACGGCTTTTTCGATGCCAGCGACGACTCTGCATTCCGCTTTTTCATCTCGTCGTGGGTCAAACGCAATGAGAGAAGCCGCATGATGGATGGTCTAAACGGTCAAAATACACCGTTCCGGGTAGACCACCGGCTTGCAAGTTTTGGCTAAAATCCTAACAACGTAAAACTACGGGAATATGCACGTTAGCAGAACAGTGCGGCATCATACGCGCGCGAGCTTGACGCGCCGGGGCGATCCTCGACTTGACCGTCGAGGTTCGCTCAGGCGTCTGCGCGATGCTTTTTAGAACGCCAGCGCCTTGGCCTGCTTCACCTGCGGCAGCGCCTGCACCTTGGCAAGCACTTCGGCCGGCACGGGGCCGTCGATCTCGACCAGCGCAATGGCGTCGCCGCCCTGCTTGACGCGGCCGAGATGGAAGGTGGCGATGTTGATCTTGGCGTCGCCGAGCAGGCTGGCGAAGCTGCCGATGAAGCCGGGCTTGTCCTCGTTGGTGACATAGATCATCGACTTGCCGAACTCGGCATCGACCCGAATGCCCTTGATGTCGACCAGCCGCGGCTTGCCGTCGTGATAGACGGTGCCGGACACCGAGCGTTCCTGCCGTTCGGTGACGACGGTCACCGTGATCAGGCTCTCATAGTCGCTCTGCGCCGCGCGCACGATCTCGTCGACCACCATGCCGCGCTCTTTGGCGACGACGGGCGCCGAGACCACGTTGACCTCGCCCAGCATCGGCCGCAGTAGGCCCGACAGCACCGCTGAGGTGATCGCCTTGATCTTCATCTCGGCGACATTGCCCTCATAAGTGATCTGGACTTTCAGGATGCCGCTCTCGGTGAGCTGGCCCGCAAACGAGCCGAGCTTTTCGGCGAGCTCGATGAAGGGCTTCAGCTTCGGGGCCTCTTCCGCGGTGATCGACGGAAAATTCACCGCGTTCGAGATCGCGCCGGTCAGAAGATAGTCCGACATCTGCTCGGCGACCTGCAGGGCGACGTTCTCCTGCGCTTCCGTGGTGGAGGCACCGAGATGCGGCGTGCAGATCACGTTGGGATGGCCGAACAGAACGTTCTTGGTGGCGGGCTCCTCGACGAAGACGTCGAAGGCTGCGCCGGCGACATGCTTGGAATTCAGCGCGTCGAGCAACGCCTGCTCGTCGACCAAGCCGCCGCGCGCGCAGTTGATGATGCGCACGCCCTTCTTCATTTTCGCAATCGCCGCCGCGTCGATGATGTTCCTGGTCTTCTCCGTCAGCGGCGTGTGCAGCGTGATGAAATCTGCGCGCTTGAGCAGCTCATCGAGTTCGACCTTCTCGACTCCGATGTCCTTGGCGCGCTCCGGCGACAGGAAGGGATCGAACGCGACCACCTTCATTTTCAGGCCGAGGGCGCGGTCGGCGGCGATCGAGCCGATATTGCCGCAGCCGATCACCCCTAACGTCTTGCCGGTGATCTCGACGCCCATGAAGCGGTTCTTCTCCCACTTGCCGGCCTGGGTCGAGGCGTCGGCCTGGGGAATTTCGCGCGCCAGCGCCAGCATCAGCGTGATCGCGTGTTCGGCGGTGGTGATCGAATTGCCAAACGGCGTGTTCATCACGATGATGCCCTTGGCGGTGGCCGCGGGAATCTCGACATTATCGACGCCAATGCCGGCGCGGCCGATCACCTTCAGATTCTTGGCCTTGTCGATGATCTTGGCGGTAGCCTTGGTCGCGGAGCGGATCGCAAGTCCATCGTAATTGCCGATGATCTCGGCGAGCTTGTCCTTGTCCTTGCCGAGATTGGGCTGGAAGTCGACCTCGACGCCGCGGTCTTTGAAGATCTGCACGGCAGCGGGAGATAGCGCGTCGGAAATGAGAACTCTGGGTTTGGTCATTTGAATGTTCCTTCACCCTCCCCTGGAGGGGGAGGGTCGGCGCGTGGCGCCGGGGTGGGGTGAAGCTGTCGATTTGAAATTCGCTGTGCGCCGGATTGAGGGACTTTCACCCCACCCGCCGCACCTACGGTGCGTCGACCCTCCCCCTCAGGGGAGGATCAAGCATCAAGCCGCCTTCGGCAACGCCGCCTTGGCCTCGGCAAAGGCCCAGTCAATCCACTGCGTCAGCAGCGCGACGTCGGAGGCTTCTACCGTGGCGCCGCACCAGACCCTCAGGCCCGCGGGCGCATCGCGGTAATAGGCGAAGTCGTAACCGGCGGCTTCCTTCTCGACCAGCGCAACCAGCTTCTTCGAGAACTCGGCCTGCGCATCCACTGTCAGCGAGGTGATCGCGGGATCGATGAACTTCAGGCATACCGAGGTGTTGGAACGGATCGACGGATCCTTGGCCAGGAAGTCGATCCACGGCGTCTTCGCCTTCCAGTCCGACAGCACCTTGGTGTTGGCGTCGGCGCGTGCGATCAGGGCTTTCAGGCCGCCGATCGATTTCGCCCAGTTCAACGCATCGAGATAGTCCTCGACGCACAGCATCGACGGCGTGTTGATAGTCTCGCCCTCGAAGATGCCCTGGTTGAGCTTGCCGCTCTTGGTGAGGCGGAAAATCTTCGGCAGCGGCCAGGCCGGCTTGTAGGTCTCGAGCCGCTCCACCGCGCGCGGTGAGAGGATCAGCATGCCGTGCGCGGCCTCGCCGCCCAGCGCCTTCTGCCAGGAGAACGTGACCACATCGAGTTTTGCGAAATCGAGCGGCTGCGCGAATGCGGCCGACGTCGCGTCGCAGATCGTGAGGCCTTCACGCGTCGCGCTGATCCAGTCGGCATTGGGCACGCGGACGCCCGAGGTGGTGCCGTTCCAGGTGAAGACAATATCGGACGCCGGATCGGCCTTCCTCAAATCAGGAAGATCGCCATAGCCGGCGTGCAGCTTGGTGACGTCCTTCAGCTTTAATTCCTTGACGATGTCGCTGACCCAGCCCTCGCCGAAGGATTCCCAGGCGATCGTGGTGACGGGGCGCGCGCCGAGCAGCGACCACAGCGCCATTTCGACCGCGCCGGTATCGGACGCCGGCACGATGCCGATCTTGTAGTCGGCGGGAACTTCAAGCACCTCGCGCGTCAGCTCGATCGCGAGCTTGAGCTTGTTCTTGCCGATCTTCGCGCGATGCGAACGGCCGAGGGCAGCGTCCTTGAGATTTTGGGGATTCCAGCCGGGGCGCTTGGCACAGGGGCCGGAGGAAAAATGCGGCACGTTCGGCCGCGAAGCGGGCTTCGCTACGGTCATGATCTATCCTTCCAGATAGTAAGCCTCCCGTTGGGGGGAGGTGTCCCGCCGCGGTCATTAGGGGAATCGGGCCCGATCGTCAAGGAACTTCGGGCGCCTCACGCTCGGTTGATGTGGGCTCGTCCGCGCAGGGAGCCAGCTCCTGCTGCAGAAGTTCGGCTGCATCGGTGACCAGCTTGGCCGCCTCCCGCCGGCTTGAGACCTTCAAAATGCTGGTCTTCCCGGCCTGCACGACATATTCACTTCCGATCCGGACGATCGAATATTTTTTCATTGGAAATCCCCAAGCTCTACCCAAGCCCCTTGGGAGACGCCGGCATAGCGGAGACGTTCCTGTCCGTAAAATCACGGACGCACGCGTAGTTTACCGGTTGTTAACCGGATCGCACAGTGACGACTACCTCAGGCATTCGTCGCAAACGCGCTTCAACCGCAGTTGGCTGACTTTTTACGCGTTTTCTTTACGCGAACCGGATTCCACTTCGCTTGAAAACGCTATAGCGATCAAAATCGCACGGTCATGCCGACATGGCTGCGCGCAAAGCCGAGCCGCTCGTAGAACCGCTGCGCATCGACGCGGGTGTGATGCGTCAGCAGTTCGACCAACTTGCAGCCCCTGGCGCGCGCTTCCGCAACCGCCCACTGCACCATCTGCTCGCCGATGCCCCGGCTGCGACGGTGTTTGGCGACGCGAACATCCTCAATCAGGCCGCGCGAAGCGCCCTGCGAGCTCAGCCCCGGCAGAATGCATAACTGCAGGCAACCGACCACAGTGCCCTCGCCGTCCTCGGCGACGACGAGAAGGACGTTCGGATCGTGCTGCAGCCTTTCAAAGGCCGTGAAATAGGATTGCGGCAGCGGATCTTCGATCCGCTCACGCGCGCCGCCGAGTGGATCGTCCGCCAGCATGGCGATGATGGTGCCGACGTCCTCGCGGCGCGCGGCGCGGATGGTGACCTTCGCAATCTCAGTCATGATGCATTCCGGTGAAGTCAGCGCGCCGGCGGGAGGGCGAGGAATTTTTCGATCTCGCTGATCCAGCGGCGCACCGCGGCGTAGCCGTCGAGATGGAAGCCGCCTTCGTGCGCCACGCGGGTATAGCCCAATAGCGATATGTCGGCGAGCGTGACGGTATTGCCGACCAGGAACGGCGTCAGCGCAAGCTGGTGCTCCATCCGCGCCAGCGCCGCATAGCCGCGCTTGACCTTGTCGGGGTCGAGATCAGAGGCCGACTTCTTCAGGTAGAACATCTGGAAGCGGCAAACGGCGATGTAGGGCTCGTGACTGTATTGTTCCCAGAACAGCCATTCGTCCATCTTCGCTGCCGCGAACGCATCGCTTGGAATGAGATGCGAACCGCGGGCGAGATAGCGGATGATGGCGTTGGATTGCGCCAGCGTGCGGCCGTCGTCGAGTTCGATCGTCGGCACCTGGCCAGCACCATTGAGCTTCAGGAATTCCGCCGTCCGCGTCTCGCCCTTGAGCGTATCGACCGCTATCCAGGTGTAGGGCAGCGCGAGTTGATCGCATACCCACTTCACCTTCAGGCAGTTGCCGGAATTGGTATCGCCGTAGACCTTCATGCGCCGTCCTCGTGACGGCGCCACTGCAACAGGCGGCGGCAATTCTGTCAACGGCGCCGGATCGGCGCTGCCGCCGTGGCGGGATCAGAATTTGTAGCCGAGGCCGGCGCGGACCGTGTTGATGCTGGTGTCAACCGAAGAGGTAAAGCGCACGTATTCCCATTCCGCGCGCATGAACAGATTCGAGATCAGCATTATTTCGGTGCCGAGACCGAACGAATAGCCGTAGATCAAGTGGCTATACTGGCCGTCGGTTGCGCTGATGTCGAATGGCACATTATTGAAAGGCGGCGCGACGGCCGTATTGACCTGAGTTCCGAAAACACGGGCGGTGCGAATGATGTCGGCCTGCCCGAGTGCGATGCCGGCAAACATATAAGGGAGGAACGAGCCATACGCATAGCCGCCGCGGACCCGAAGCGTTCCCATGTCGGAAATATTCATCCGCGCAGTCCCTTCATAGGTGGCGCCAACCGTGTACCCGGAAGGAAGCGAGAAGAACCGCGACATGCTGCCGGTCTGCGAGCCGCCGAACTTGCCGTGCGTGTAATTCAGTTCAACGCCTACCACGACGTCGGTCCACTGGAAGTTGTAGCCGACGAATCCGCCGAACCCCTCTCCGTGGGCCGAAACTTTTCCCATGATCGGCCACTCCGATATTCGCTGGACGCTCTCCATCTCCGTGCCGTCCAAGAGGCGCGCCGCGATGGTCCTCGTCGAATTCGCAAAATTCATGTTGGAAGTGCCATAGGCGGCATGTCCACCGATGTAGCCGCCTTGCCAGTTCACTGTGCTGGTGCTCAGCCCGTCGGTGAAGCCGCCGCGGAGAAACGGCAGGTCCGGCATATCGGCGGCTCGCGCGCCCGTCACCGCTCCACACATCACAGCCACCAGCAACAATCGACGCATCGCAACGCTCCATTCCGAAACTCTGAACTTGGCGCCGATCATCGCCTGTTAACCTTAACCAATGGTTGTCGCGCCTTCCGATTGGCGCAATCTTGCCGAAAAGCGGACGAACATTTTTCTTCGGCCAATCGCCGACGCCAAAAGCAAACGGCGCGGGAATGCCCCGCGCCGTTCGGCAATTGTTAGCGAATGGAAGTCGCGATTAACCTTTGCGGATCAGCGGCGGCGGCGCGTAGACTTGTGGGTTGTCCAGATTCCAACGCACGCCGAGCTTCAGGTCATGCGAGGTGATGTCCTTGAACCTGAAAACATTGTTGGTCGTCGCCCCGGTGAAGTCCGAGAGAATGCCGGTCTGTCCTTCACCCAGATTGACATAACTGTAGGCAAGTTCGAGCACGAGATTCGGATTGACGTTATAGGCAAGGCCAGCGTGTGCTGCCCACGCGAAATTCCACTTCGAGCCGGTCGGCGCGCTCGCGAAACTCGTGGCTGTGAATGGCAGGTTGTTCGTACCCGTATCCGTAAAATTCGAGATCGTCACGCGCGCGCCCCCGACGCCGGCACCGATGAACGGGGTAATGCACCACCAGGTGCCGAGATCGACATAGGCATTGGCCATCACCAGCCACTCGGATTTGCTGCCACCGTAGTTGTCAATCCCATTATAAGCGACGCCCCCGGCAGTTCCGGTGAAGCGGTCGGTCGCTTTAAAATTGGCGTTGCCGCGATACTGCCCGGTCAGGTCAGCCCGGAACCAATTGTTGAGCCGGTACCCGACACCGACTCCATAGATGCCAGCAGTGTCGAATGCAGACTGCTGCTCGAACGAGGTGAGCTGCGAGTAGGCGGATTCGCGGCCATAGTGAACGTCCTTCACTCTCTGATTGCTGAAGCCGATGTCGCCGCGCAGATACCAGCCGCCGAAATCCTCGACCACCGGGGCCGGAGCATAAGGAGGCGGCGCAATCGCCATGTCGGCAGCAAACGCCGCCTGGGACAACAAAGTGGCCGCACCGGCGGCAATGAAAGACTTAACGCTACGCATGGGTTCGTCCTTTTGTCCGGTGAGGCTGACTGCGAAAAAGGCCCCACTTCAAAAACTCACGGGTGGACGATGCCATTAAATGCTTAAGCGGCGCTTAACCCTAATTTTTAAGGTTGACAAACTCTGAGTTATTTTTTTGTGCAGGTGTTCGCGACGCAAGAGCTGATGCATCCGCAGCACAGAAACGGCGAAAGCTGCCACACGTTCTAACGATGTGTTGACGAAAATTCCCTCGCCACCGTGTCGTTAAGATTTTGTTGACGCAGCGCCGCTCGCCCGCGGCACGTGTTAGCGCGCGTGCTCAACGCACGACTTTGGGCATCTTCGGCAGGAACACCGCGAGCAATCCGAGCGCCGGCAGGAAGGCGCAGAGGTGATAGACGAAGGCGATCCCGGTGTGGTCGGCTAGCCTGCCGAGCACCGCGGCGCCAAGTCCGCCGATGCCGAAGGCGACGCCGAAGAACACGCCGGAGATCATGCCGAAGCGGTGCGGCATCAGCTCCTGCGCGAACACGATGATCGACGACGTCGCCGACGAGATGATCAGGCCGATGAACACCGTCAGCACGGCGCTCGCGTAGAGGCCGGCATAGGGCAGCGCCAGCGTGAACGGCAGCGCGCCGAGGATCGAGAACCAGATGACGTATTTGCGCCCGAAGCGATCCCCGAGCGGTCCGCCGAAGAACGCACCCACCGCATTGGCAGCAAGAAACAGGAACAGATAAAGCTGGGCCGCCTGCGTCGACACACCAAACCTGTCGATCAAATAGAAGATGTAATAGCTCGACAGGCTCGACACGTAGAGCTGTTTCGAGAACAACAGCGCGACCAGCACCGCGAGTGCGATTCTGACCCGCCGGGAATCCGGCAGGTCGGGATGACGTTCGACCGCAGCCGATTTCTTTATCGTGATCTGCGGCTTGTACCAGACGCCGATTCGCCACAGGATCACGATCGCCAGAAACGCGATCGACGAAAACCAGGCGATCGAGGGCTGGCCGAACGGCACCACGATCAGCGCCGCCAGCACCGGTCCCATCGACGTGCCGAAACTGCCGCCGAGCTGAAACACCGATTGCGCGAAGCCGTAGCGTCCACCGGAAGCCAGGCGCGCGATCCGCGCCGACTCCGGATGAAACACCGCCGAGCCAAGCCCGACCAGTGCTGCCGCGATCAGGATGATCGGATAGAGATGCGCGACGCTGAGCAGCAGCAAGCCGAAAAATGTAAAGCCCATCCCGATCGCAAGCGAGAACGGCTGCGCCTTCTTGTCGGTGAAGTGCCCGACGACCGGCTGCAGCAGCGACGCGGTGAACTGGAACGCCAGCGTGATCATGCCGATCTGCGCATAGTCGAGTGCGTAGGCGTCCTTCAGGATCGGATAGACCGAGGCGATCAACGACTGCATGGTGTCGTTGAGGAAATGCGAGAAGCTGATGCCAGCGAGCACGATATAGGCCGGCCCCGCCACGGCCGCTTTCGCCGCGAGGCGCGGCGCAGCGTCCGACACGACAACCGGCGCGTTCAGCGTTTCCTCTGAGACGATGACGGGCTTGTTCAACGGCGCCTTCCCGAAAAGATTCGTTTGCGGCAATGCTGGTTTTTACGGCGCAAGTACGGTGACGACCAGCAGCAATAGCCGATGGCTGCGATGCGCTGCTGCGCACCGTCGATCAGCAATCATTCGTCCTTCGGATAAAGCGTGCTTATGCCGCTGCAGCGTGACCGAGCGCGTTGACGATCTGGTCGACCACTTCCTCGACCAGCACGCGGTCGTCGCCCTCGCCCATCACGCGGATCACAGGCTCGGTGCCGGACGAACGGACCAAGAGCCGGCCGTGGCCGTTGAGGCGATTCTCGCCGTCCATGATCGCCGATTTCACCTCGGCGTGGTCGAGCGGCTTGCCGGAGCGATAGCGCACGTTCTTCAGGATCTGCGGCAGCGGATCGAAGCGATGGCACACTTCCGACACCGGACGGCGAAGTTTTTGCACCACGGCCAGCACCTGCAGCGCGGCGACGAAGCCATCGCCTGTCGTGGCGTAGTCGGAGAGGATGATGTGGCCCGAGGGCTCCCCGCCGAGATTGTAGCCCTGCGTCAGCATCTGCTCGAGCACATAACGGTCGCCGACTGGCGTGCGCACCATGCCGAGGCCCTGCCCTTCGAGGAAGCGCTCGAGCCCGAGATTCGACATCACGGTGGTCACGATGCCGGGCTTGGCGAGCCGGCCCTCTTCCTTCCAGCTTTGCGCGATCACCGCCAGCAACTGGTCGCCGTCGACAATGTGGCCGCGCTCGTCGACCAGGATGACGCGATCGGCGTCGCCGTCGAGCGCAATGCCGATATCGGCGCGCATTTCACGCACCTTCTTGCTCAAGGCTTCCGGCGAGGTCGAGCCGCATTCCTTGTTGATGTTGAATCCGTCCGGGTCGACGCCGATCGCGATGACGTCGGCGCCCAGTTCCCACAGCGCTTCCGGCACCACCTTGTAGGCTGCGCCGTGCGCGCAATCGATCACGACGCGCAGGCCGTCGAGCGAGAGCTCGCGCGGCAGGGTGCGCTTGGCGAATTCGATGTAGCGGTCATGGACGCCGTCGATGCGGCGAGCGCGCCCTAAGCTGGCGCTCTGCGCCAGGCGTCGATCGATCGGCTCGTCGAGCAATTGCTCGATCTGCTTTTCGACGTCGTCGGAGAGCTTGAAGCCCTGCGGGCCGAACAGCTTGATGCCGTTGTCCTCGAACAGATTGTGCGATGCTGAAATCATCACGCCGAGATCGGCGCGCATCGACTTGGTCAGCATCGCGACCGCCGGCGTCGGCATCGGGCCGAGCAGCAGCACGTCCATGCCGACCGAGGTAAATCCGGCCACCATGGCATATTCGATCATGTAGCCTGAGAGCCGCGTGTCCTTGCCGATCACGACGCGGTGGCGGTGATCGCCGCGCTGAAACACCAGGCCGGCCGCCTGCCCCACCTTGAGCGCGAGCTCCGGCGTGATCAAACCATTGGCGCGGCCCCGAATTCCGTCGGTACCGAAATATTTGCGGCTCATGTGACCCCCAGCCATTCCGGGTCTTCAGGCCTTGCGGCAAGAATCCCGAACGCCTCCATCGTAGCGTGCTGGGGGTTATAATCCTTCGCCCGCTAAAATGGCTTCAAAAAATATGATGAATCATTACGGCCATCAGTGCTAGCACTAACGCATAAGCCTTTGTAATAACTTGATATTATTGTAGGAACACCGGGCCGGGTCAAGGCGCTAGCCGCCCCTCTTGACGTGACGGTCGCCCTTCGAGGGCGCCGGCTGGGTGACATTGACCGGGTCGGATGCCGGAAAGGTCTCCTCCAGCCCTTCCTCCAGGGCGTCATCGAGCCTGCGCTTTTCCTCGTGATCGGCCGAGCCGGTGTCGGTTCGAGTGGTCGTGCGCAGTCGGGCCATGGCATGTCCTTAGCGTGGGGAATGGCGCCCAAGAGAGGCGATTTGGCTCGCCATCCAACCATGCTAGATGACGACACCACCGCGACATTCAAGAAGGGGCCGGGACGTCCATGAAGCATATCACCTGCATTGAGGATCTGCGCCAGTTGCACAAGCGCAGGGTTCCCAAGGCGTTTTTCGACTACGCCGACCGCGGCTCCTACACCGAGGACACACTGCGCGCCAATTCCGAGGATCTGCGGCAGATCAAATTCCGCCAGCGCATCCTGGTCGATGTCTCCAAGCGCGATCTCTCCACCACGATCCTCGGCGAACCCGCCGCGATGCCGCTGATCCTGGCGCCGGTCGGCCTGCTCGGCATGCAGCATGGCGACGGCGAGATCCATGCCTGCCGTGCCGCGCAGGCCGCCGGCATCCCCTTCACCCAGAGCACGATGTCGATCTGCTCGATCGAGGATATTGCGGCCAGCGTCGACAAGCCGTTCTGGTTCCAGCTCTATGTCATGAAGGACCGCGGCTTCATCAAATCGCTGATTGAGCGCGCCATTGCGGCGAAATGCTCGGCGCTGGTGTTGACGGTGGATTTGCAGGTGATCGGCCAGCGCCATCAAGACATCAAGAACGGCATGACGGTGCCGCCGGAATGGTCGCTGTCGAAGCTGCTCGACTTCGCCAGCAAACCTTCATGGGTCGCGGGCGTGCTGCGCGGCAAGCGTCGTACCTTCGGCAACATCGTCGGTCACGTCAAAGGCACCGAGGATCTCACCAAGCTCTCGGAATGGACCGCGTCGCAGTTCGATACCTCGCTGAACTGGAAGGATCTCGATTGGATCCGCTCGATCTGGCCGGGCAAGCTGATCCTCAAAGGCATTCTCGACGTCGAAGACGCCGAGGAAGCGGTCAAGACCGGCGCGCAGGCGATCGTGGTTTCCAACCATGGCGGCCGCCAGCTCGACGGCGCCCCGTCGTCGATCGAGGTGCTGCCCGGAATCGTCGATACTGTCGGCTCGAGAATGGAGATCATGTTCGACGGCGGCATCCGCTCCGGCCAGGACGTGGTGCGCGCCCTCGCGCTCGGCGCCAAATCCTGCATGATCGGCCGCGCCTATGCCTATGGTTTAGGGGCCGGCGGCGAGGCCGGCGTCGCCAAGGCGCTCGACATCATCGGCAAGGAAATGCTCACGACGATGGGGCTGTGCGGCGTCAACACGATTGCCGAAATCGACGATCGCGTGCTGGCGGTTTGATCCGCTGTTAGTGCGAATACCTCCATATGTCGTCCCTGCGAACGCAGGGACCCATGACCACCGATGTTTGTGATGCGCGACGCTGGAGCCCCCAGCTTTCCTCCAACAACTAGCATTAGTGGTTATGGGTCCCGGCGTTCGCGGGGACGACGTGTGGAGCGACGCAAAACTCACATCGGCGGCATGATTCCGTCGCGGCCGACATTAATGCGCGATGCTTCCAGCGTGCCATCGTCCTTCTTCACGGCGCTAAAGATGATCACCTTGGCGCCCGGCTTCAGTTCGGACTTGTCACCGGCGACGAAGGTGACGATCGGCGTATCCGGCGGCACGACGACTTTCTTTTCGCCGTCCTTGTATTTGACCAAAATATTCTGGCCGTCGGTGCCCTTCACGGTCTGGGCGACGGTGGCATTGGTCATGGTCGAATTCGGCCGCTGGTCCCAGGGCCGAAAGCCTTCGGCCGCGCCGCGCTGGTTCTCCGGGAAGATATGCACCGCGACCGCTTTCTGCGTACCATCAGGCTCCGGCATGCCGGTGACGCCGATATAGGAGCCTTCCTTGATCTCGGACAGTTCGGTCTTGGCCACACCGAACACGGCAACATTGTCGGTCATTCGCACTTTCATGTCGGTACCCTCGCGCGATTTGATCGACAGCATGGGCCCATCGACGGCTTCGATGGTGCCGCGAATTCGGACCATCGGTGGCTGTTGTGCCGAGGTTTCCGTTGCAAACAGAGCGACAAGGCCCAGCGAGGCCACGAGCATCCGCGGCCATGAAGAAGATTTCAGCATGGTATTCCTCCCGAGATGTATTTGGCGCCCAACTCAATGCAAACACCGCACGGGAGTAGCTATTCCGTAGCGCCAACTCTTCTCTTCCCTTCTCCCCTTGTGGGAGAAGGTGGCCATAGGCGGCCTTTGGCCGCCTATGCCTCTCAAGGGGAGAGGGAAGAAGGTCACATCGGCGGGGTCAGCCCATCGCGGCCGACGCTGACGCGGCTGGTCTCGAGCGAGCCGTCCGGCAGCTTCTTCATGAAGGCGATCACCTTGGCGCCGGGCTTGAGGTCGGACTTGCCGGCGGGAACATAGGTCACGACCGGCGTCTCCGGGGAGACCACGACTTTCTTCTCGCCGTCTTTATATTTGATCGTGAGGGTATGACCGTCATTGCCGACCACGGACTCCGCCACCGTCGCGTTGGTCATGGTGGAGTTGGGACGGAGGTCATAGGGCCGCGAGCCCTCGCCGGTGCCGCGCATCGCTTCCGGAAACACGTGTACTTCCACCGCGTTCTGGCTGCCGTCGGGTCCCGGCACCGTGGTGGTGCCAATGAAGGATCCGACCTTGATGTCGGATAGGGAGATCTTGCTGATCCCGACGACATTGACGTCGCCGGTCATGTGCAGCTTGACGTCCTCGCCGCCGCGGGACTTCACGGCGAGCACGTCACCATCGACGGCTTCGATGGTTCCGCGAACGCGCGTCGGCGTCGGTGGCTGCTGGGCGATCGCGTAAAGCGTGGAGCCGGCCACCATCGCGACGGCGGCAAGCGGGCGAACGAGCTGAAAATGGCGGACGGGCATGCTGGGGTCTCCGGTGGCGGCACTGACGTAGCCATTGACACCGGCTTTTCAAAAAAATTCCGGCTCAAAATCCGCGATCAGCCGATCATGTCTTCGTGAGATCGGCTTCGACAAGCGCGCGAAGCTCTGGCGTCACCTCGGGGCGCCGTCCGAACCACAGTTCGAACCCCCGCACCGCCTGATGCAGCAGCATTCCGAGTCCGTCGGCGGTCTTCAGCCCGCGGGCGCGCGACGCGGTCAGCAATGGCGTGTCGAGCGGCACATAAACGAGATCCGCGACGACGGCCTGCGACGGCAACAGCCCGATATCGATTTCGAGCGGCGGCTGACCTTTCATGCCGAGCGAGGTCGTATTCACCAGAAGGCCGGCGCGCGGCAGGAGATCGCCGAGTGCACCCCACGCCACGGGCAAAACGCTCGCGCCGAACTGATCCGCCAGCGCGCTCGCGCGCGCCATGGTGCGATTGACAAGATGAATACGCTTGATGCCGCGTTCGCGTAGTCCGAACACGACGGCGCGCGACGAACCGCCGGCGCCCAGCACCAGTGCATCCTCGCAGTTATCCCAGCCGCTGGCGCAGGCCTCGAGATTGTTGATAAAGCCTTCAACGTCGGTGTTGGTCGAGCACAGTTCGCCATCCGCGAACCACAGCGTATTGGCGGCGCCGACCGCGCGGGCGCGCTCGTCCGGCTTCGACAGCGCAAGCGCGCGCTCCTTATGCGGAATGGTGACGTTGGCGCCGACAAAGCCCCGCAACGACAGCCGGAAGACGAAATCCTGAAACTCATCGGGCGGCACCGCCTCGATCACGTAACCGCCCTCGATGCCCAGCGTCCGCAGCCAGTAATGATGGATCAACGGCGAACGCGAATGCGCGGCCGGCCATCCGATCAGGCAGGCGGCGGGGGGTTTAGGCACGGCAATAGCCTCCTCCAAAGACGTCGATGGCCGGTATAAACCCGGCCACGACCATCAATTTATCTTCCGCTGAAATGAGTCAAGCCGCGCGCCTGCCGCCGCAGACGGAGCCACGACGGCCAGGCCGGCCAGCTACGCCGCGACGCGATGCGCGGCGATGATCTGGTCGGCGGCGCGGCCGGTAACTTCGGCCATGCGGTCGAACTGGCGGGTGAACCCGCCGGCGCCGGCGGTGGCCGAGCGCAACTCAACGATCAAATCGCCGATCTCCGCCTCCGGCATGGTGGCGCGGACGCAGTCCCATCCCGGCCAGCCCTCGCGGGTGTCGAAGCCGAGGATCTGGCCGCGCCGCGCAGACAGGATGGCATTGATCTTCGCCGTCGCTTCCGTCGGGCAGACGATCTCCACCATGTGGATCGGCTCCAGCAGCACCGGCTGGCACTCCGGCAGCGCCTCGCTCATGCCGATTCGGGCCGCGGTGCGGAACGCGAGATCGGATGAATCGACGCTGTGATAGGAGCCGTCGATCAGCGTGACCTCAACGTCAATGACGGGAAAACCGAGCGGGCCCTTGGCAAGGCCATCGACCACGCCCTCTTCCACCGCGCCGATATAATTTTTCGGCACCGCGCCGCCGACCACCTTTTCGTGGAACTCGAAGCCCGAGCCGCGCGGCATCGGCTTGATTTCCAGCACCACGTCGCCGAATTGGCCGTGGCCGCCGGATTGCTTCTTGTGGCGGCCGCGCTGGGTGATCGATTTGCGGATGGTCTCCTGATAGCCGATCGCGGGCGGCTGCGATTTGACGTTGACGCCGAAACGATCGCGCAAGCGCTCGAGCGCGACGCGCAGGTGCATTTCGCCCTGCCCCCACAACACGATGTCATGGGTGCGCTGGTTCTGGATCATCGTCAGCGACGGGTCCTCCTCGTTCAGCCGCAACAGCGCCTGGCCGAGCTTGACGTCATCCTTGCGATCGGCGGCCGACAGCGACATCGCCAGCACCGGCGGTGCCGGCGCGATCTGCACCAGCGCCGCCGGCGCGGTCTTGCCGCCGGACAGCGTGTCGCCGGTCTTGATCGCGTCGAGCTTGCCGAGCGCGATCGTCTCGCCGGCTTCAGCCGCGGCGCGCTTGGTATCGTGCGCGCCGTTGACCGCGAGAATGCCGGATACCCGCCCGGCTTCGCCGGAGGAGGATTGCAGCGTCGCGCCGTCATCGAGATGGCCGGCGAGCAGCCGTACCAGCGAGAGCTTGCCGCCGTGCTGCAGATGCAGCGTCTTGAACACATAGGCCAGCGCTTCCTTTTGCGACGGCGCGCCGAGGCGTTTCGCCGTTTCGACGACGCCGGGCGATTCATGGCGCAGCGCCTTCATCAGGCGCAGCACACCGTTCTCGCGCGCAGCAGCACCCAGCAGCACCGGGCAGATCAGGCCTTCGCGGAGTTCGCGGGCGAGATCATCGAACACCGCGTCGCGCGGCGGCTGGATGTCCTCCAGCAACTGCTCCATCAGCGCGTCGTCATGGTCGGCGAGCTTTTCAAGCATCGAAAAGCGCGCTTCCTTCTCGCGGTCGAGATCGCCGCCTTCCAGCGTGATCACTTCGGAAGGCTTGTGCTCGCGGTAGACGAAGGCGCGTTCGAGTGCGAGATCGACAAAGCCTTCGATCAACTCGTCGTTCCAGATCGGAATCTGCCGCAGCACCAGCGGCACGCGCGAGGCCGGCTGCAGGGTCGCCAGCGTTTCGCGGATGCGCTTGTTGGCGCGATCGATCTTGTTCAAAAACAGAAAACGCGGAATACCGAGATCTTCCAGCTCGCGCAGGATGATCTGCAGTTGCGGCAGCTTCTTCTCGTCCGCCTCGCAGACCACGACCGCGGCATCGACTGCGGGCAACGCGGCGCGCATGTCATGCGCGAACTCGACCGAGCCGGGACAATCGATAAAGGTGTAACTATCGCCCATGAAGGTGGTGGTGGCAGCGCTTAAGCCCACGCCCATCTTGTGATGGCGCGCCTCGGGGCTGGCATCGCCGACGGAAGTTCCGGCATCGACGCTGCCGGCATTTTTAATGGCGCCCGTTCGCGCCAGTATGGCTTCTAGAAGTGTGGTTTTACCGCTCTGGAAAGGGCCCACCAGCGCAATGCACCGTGGACCTTGGGGACTTCTGACGTCTTGTCCCATTGCCGCCTCCTTGTTTGGAGCTCGGCCCGTGATTGGGTCGGCGACCTCTGATGCTCCGCCTGTCGTGACGATTTGGCAAGCGGGAAAACGTCGCTGCGGTGCATCCAGTCGAAATGTTGACGTCGACCTCAGCCACGCCGGCTCTTGGGTCCGCTCACCCTCTCCCAATTTGGAACTCAAGAGTTAATTCCCGCTCAGCCGGTCGCGGCAATCGATCCGTCCGAACGCGGATCGAGCATGATCCGCAGCGCGAAGGCGAAGCGCTCGATATCGACGCGCTCGTCCCAGGCAAGCTGTAGCGAAATGCCTTGCAGGACCGCGACCATGACGCGGGCGGCCGAAGGTGGATCGAGATGCCGCGGCCAACGCCCCTGTCGTTTCGCCTGCGCGATCATCGGCGTCAACACGTCCACGGCCTGGGAAACCCCCGCAAGCGCTTCGCGCTTCAATCGTGGATTGGAGAGGCTCTCCGCCCAAAGCTGCACCGCCAGGTGGCGCCATCGCCTTTCCTTGGGATTGCGCAATTCGAGCACGAATCCTTCGACGAGGCGCCGCAGGCCGGTGTCGATATCCGGCGCGGCCAGCGCAAATTCCATGCGCCGACGTTCCATCGCGTGGCGTTCGGAAGCGATCGCCGTCGCGATCTCCATCTTGCCTTTGAAATATCCGTAGATCGCGCCGGGACTGAGCCCCGACTCCTCGACAATGTCCTGCACGGTTGCCGCATGAAAACCTTCCCGCGCAAAGCATGTCAGCGCGGCATCGAGGATGCGCCCGCGCTGCTCGTTCGCGCGTGCCGCGGTGATCCTAGGCATCGCCGACTTCCGCTAGCACTGTGTGATAGAAGCTGTAGCCCTGCATGTGCCGGCCGGGTTGCCCCATCACCCGTTCCCGGTATTGATCGGCGCCGAGATCGCTCACCAGCCTCAGCCCGCGCTCGCGCAGGAAGTCCGGCAATTCGTTGGGCAGCAGACCGAACCGCCAAGGTTCGCCCGAGCCGTCGACCTTGGCGATGACCTTGTCTGCGCCATCAAACGCGACGCTACCGTCGATCGCGCCCTCATGAACATAGGTGAAGATGAACCGGCTGCGTGGCGCAAGCCGGCCCGCCCAGCGCATTACGCCGCACACCGCGTCGCCCGTCAGATACTGGCTGACGCCTTCCCACACAACAATCGTTCGCCGCCCCGGATCGAAGCCGGCATCGCGCAGATGCTGTTCGAAATCATCAATCTCGAAATCGACCGCGACAAAGGTCACCCGATTCAGGTCGGCTCCGGCAGCCTGCAGTCGCTCCCGTTTCACCTTTGCTGTTGCAGGGTGATCCACTTCAAAAACCTTTACGGAATCGAGCGCGGCCAGCCGCCAGGCCCGCGTGTCGAAACCCGCACCGAGCAACACAACCTGCTCGGCCTGTCCGATCGATTCCTCGATCCAGTCGTCGATCAGCCGCGTGCGCGCGATGCCGGAGGTTCGCGCGCCCGGCCATCGCCGGTCGATATAGCGAGTAAGCATTTTGCCGAACGGACGTACCGCGAGCAGTTTAGCGGGTAGCCGCAAGCTTCCCGGCAATAGCGCAACGGCCAATGGGTCGGTAAACACGCGTCGTCCGGCCCCTTTCGCATGCTCGTACGCCCGGAACATTGCCATGTATTCGGCGGTCCGGCTTGGCTGATGCTGCAGCAATTCGCGGCCTCCTCAAAAAGAACGCTTATTCTTTTTAAGGCCAGCCACCGTCGCGGGTCAAGAGCCCGCGGCGAAAATGGAATGCGGTTAGCTCAGCGCCCCGGGCGGAGCTCCAGGCTTTCCAATCCGGCAGCAATGCTGACCCCTACCTGGCCCTGCACGCTCAGAGGCTGCAGCGCGATCGAATTCGCGGAGCCACCGACCAATACGTTGCCGCCGACACCGACGCCTAGCGTCGCGCTGCCCTGCGCGCCGACATAGTCGCCAGACAGACCGCCCGGCCCGATCCGCGCCACCGGTGCGAACACGCCCCACGCCAGCGCCGATTCCTGCGTGATGCCGAGATCGAGTCCGACCTTGCGGATGGTGGCGATGTAACGATCCTCCGGCATCCCTTCGGCGCGCAGCACGCAGCCGAGATTGGTAACGGATCCGACGACAAATCCGACGCTGGCGCCGCCGCGGCACTCCAGCACGCCGACCTGCACCCGCTGCACCTGCTGCGCATTGGCATCGCCGATGGATGAAGCCAGCATGGCGCAAGCGGCGGCGGCAAGGATGAGGAAACGCATGAAGAAATCTCCGGCTGAAAAACTGTGATGCGAGCAGAGAATGGAAATCAGCGCCGTGCCCGCGGCGCCTGGTGGTCTATGCCATAACATCCCAGATTTCACCACTACCGTCATTCCGGGGCGCGCAAAGCGCGACTATGGCGCGGAATTGCGCACCTGAGAATCTCGAGATTCCCACGTGCGCAATTGCGCACCGTAGTTCGATGCTGCGCATCGCCCCGGAATGACATTAACAAAAAAGGCCCGCTTGCGCGGGCCCTTTCCTCAACATGTCATCCTCAGCCGCGGTGACGATGGCGCCGCACGTGCCGGCGCGGACCGTTGCCGTAGAATGGCTGCAGTTCGAGGCCGGCGATGCCGGCCGCGACATTCAGCCCGGTCTGGCCCTGCAGGCTGATCGGCTGCAGCGCGTAGGCGTTGGCGGGACCGCCCACCAGGAAGTTGCCGCCGCCGCCGACGCCGATCGATGCATTGGCGCCGACGCCGCCATAGCTGCCGGCGAGCTCGCCGCGCCCGAGCCGGCTGTTCGGCGCGTTGACGGCCCACGACAACTGGGTCTGCTCGGTGACGCCGAGATCGAGACCGATGCGCTGCACCTTGGCGATGTAGGGTTCAGGCCGGCGGCCTTCGCTACGGAACACGCATTCGAGGCTCGTCACCGAGCCGACCACGAAGCCAACATTCTGGCCGCCCTGGCATTGCAGGATACCGGCGCGAACCGGCGGCGCCGCGTCAGCGCTTGCGATCGGCGCGATCAGTGCCGCCGTGGCGAGTGTCAATGTCAGGAGTCGCATGTGTCCCAGTCTCCGCATGATGATGAACAAATTTAGCGGAGCGGACAGGATGGAAGCGCAGTGTCGAAAACATGGCGCTTCATCGAGAAGCCGTCAAAACATTGCGTGTTCGTTCAAGCGCGATGTGATTTGACAGCCGTCCTTTTGACGCGATTGCTCGTGCGAACCGCAACCCGCCCCGCATCAAGTACGGAACGGGCCTGTGCCGCGAAAGCGTGTCTTATCTCAAATTGCCGCAAAAGCGCTGGATGCGCTTGCAGGCGTCTTCGAGGTCGGAGGTTTTGGTCGCGTAGGAAATGCGGAATGCCGGGCCGAGGCCGAACGCGGAACCCTGCACGACGGCAACGCCTTCGCTCTCGAGGAGTTCGGTGACGAAATCCTCATCATTGGCAATCACCTTGCCTGACGGCGAGGTCTTGCCGATGGTGCCGGCACAGGACGGATAGACGTAGAACGCGCCCTCGGGCCGCGGGCATTCGATGCCCTTGGCCTGGTTCAGCATCGACACCACGAGGTCGCGCCGCTCCTTGAACACCTTGTTGTGTACGGGGATGAAGTCCTGCGGACCGTTCAGCGCCTCAACCGACGCCCACTGCGCAATCGACGACGGGTTTGAGGTCGACTGCGACTGGATCGTCGCCATCGCCTTGATCAAGTCGGCGGGACCGCCGGCATAGCCGATGCGCCAGCCGGTCATGCAATAGGCTTTCGACACGCCGTTCACTGTCAGCGTGCGCTCGTAGAGTTTCGGCTCGACCTGCGCGGGCGTTGCGAACTGGAAGTCGTCATAGACCAGGTGCTCGTACATGTCGTCGGTCATCACCCAGACATGCGGATGCTTCACCAACACGTCGGTGATCGCCTTCAGCTCGCTGCGCGTATACGCAGCGCCGGTCGGGTTCGATGGCGAGCACAGGATGATCCATTTGGTCTTCGGCGTGATCGCCTTTTCCAGATCCTCGGGCCGCAGCTTGAAACCGCTCGACGCCGGGCAGACCACCGGCACCGACTCGCCGCCGGCCAGCGCCACCATCTCGGGATAGCTGACCCAGTACGGCGCGGGGATGATGACCTCGTCGCCGGGATTGAGGGTCGCCATCAGCGCATTGTAGAGCACCTGTTTGCCGCCGGTGCCGACGATGATCTGGTTCGGCTTATAGGTGAGCCCGTTCTCGCGCTGGAACTTGGCGATGATGGCTTCCTTCAGTTCGGGAATGCCGCCGACGTCGGTGTACTTGGTCTTGCCGGCCTCGATGGCGCGGATTGCCGCGAGCTTGATGTTGGCGGGCGTGTCGAAGTCCGGCTCGCCGGCGCCGAGGCCGATGACGTTGCGGCCCGCCGCTTTCAGCGCGCGCGCTTTATCCGTGACCGCGATCGTCGCGGACGGCTTCACACGGGCGAGCGAGGCGGACAGGAAGGGCATCATGATCTCCTGGCAAACGTCGTGAGCTCAAGAATTCACGACTCTTTTTGATGGGAACGCCGCACCCTAAGGCGCTGCGCGCTGCATCGCAAGAAGCTTGGCCGGATACCGGTTAAACTTTGGGAATGCCGAGCAGGCTCGGTACGATCGGAGCAATGCCCGCGCAATATTTGCAAAGTTCCGCGGGCCGAATGACTCATATCTGACAAGCCGCGGGTCGGGCAGAGGGGGCACAACTCCGGAGCGGCTAACGGCCGAGCGCCACCGCCGCTAGAGGGCCATAGCGAAGCCGCACGATTCAACGTCAAGCTGTCTCGCCGCGATCTGCATCCGCCGTCGATCATGGCCCGCGAAGTCGCTTTCGGACGTATGATGGACACCGTCCCCGATCCTGGGTCCCGGCTCTGCGCCGGGTCCACAGTTGTCACCCCGAGGCGGGAGGCCGTCAGCTTCGTCGCGCAGGATTGAATCGATCCGCTCATTCGCTCTCGACCACGTGATCTCTGCGCCGTGGCATGGCATGCTGCGCGCGTGCAGCGCAGTAGAGGTTTTCGACTTTTTCCATTCTGCGGGTCTTGCGACGCATTCGTATCGGCATCATTGTTTAGCCGCGTTGCGGCGCGAAGGCTTTCCGCAGTTCTTGCCCCGCGTGCGCCTCTCGACCCCTGTGAAGCCAACGACGATGTACAAGCTCTATTCGATGCAGCGCTCCGGCAACAGCTACAAGGTCCGCCTTGCGCTGGCGCTGCTCAACGCGCCCTATGAGGCGATCGAGGTCGACATTCTCCGCGGCGAAAGCCGCACGCCGGAGTTTCTGGAGAAGAACCCCAGTGGCCAGGTGCCGCTGCTGGAAGTCGCCGAAGGACGCTATCTCGCCGAGTCCAACGCCATCCTCTGGTATGTCTGCGGCGGCACTTCGCTCGCGCCGGAGTCGCGTGTCGAGCGCGCCGAAGCGCTGCAATGGATGTTCTTCGAACAGCATGCGCTGGAGCCCAATATCGGCGCCGCCTATTTCTGGCTGTCGCTGGTCAAGGGCGGACGGGACCTGCAGACGCATGCGCTGGAGGACTGGATGGAGCGCGGCTATGCCGCGCTTCAGGTGATGGAAAATCACCTCAAGACCCGCGCCTATTTCGCCGCGGGGCAACTGACGGTCGCCGACATCGCGCTGTACGGCTACACCCATGTCGCCGACCGCTGCGACTACGACCTCGCGACCTTCCCGGCCATCCGCGCCTGGCTGCGGCGGGTCGAACAGACCCCCGGTTTCGTCACCATGGACTGGCAGCCGGAGACCGAGGTCGACGACCAGGCCGGCATCGCCGCCGGCGTATAGCCACCCGTTGTCCTTCTCACTTTCGCGCGAGCACGCCGCCAAAAGTTAATAATAGCGGGTATAACGTTAACCTTTGCCGCGATTCCGCCATTTTCAACGCCTGATCGCCGCAATGTTGCCGGTGATCGTTGCAAGATTTTCCTGACGTCGTGAGTCGCGGGTGATTCGTCCCGCGTTGCAAGGATTCAGACCATGATGCGGTCACCCGGCGCGGTCGGCTTCGAAAGCAGCCGCACGCCCGTCGCTTCTTCCCGATTGCTTGGTGCCATCGCCACCTCGCTTGCGATCGGCACGCTATCGCTTTGCCTCGTGGTCACCCTGACGGTGCTGTCGATCACGGCCACCGTCGCGATGCCCATTCCGTGACAGGTCCAGCCTTTTTGTTTGCATCATTGGACTAGCGAACGCGCGATGATCGGCATCGCGATTGGACTGGAATGAAGACACCCGTCGGCCTTGTGACCGTCGCCTTGACGGTAGCGATCCTGCTCGCCGTCTCCTTCCTGATCGCCACCGGCACGCGCGGCGAAGAGCCGGCGTTCGACTCGTCGGCGGGCGAACTCGAGGTGCGAACCATCGCGAGGGGCCTCGCCAATCCGTGGGCGCTGGCGTTCCTGCCCGATGGGAAGATGCTGGTGACCGAGCGTCCCGGCCGCATGCGTATCGTCACGGCAGAAGGGCAAGTCTCTCCGCCGCTCAAGGGCGTGCCTGACGTGTGGGCCTCAGGCCAGGGCGGCCTGCTTGACGTTGTCACCGACAAATCCTTTGCGCAGAACCGGACCATCTACTTCTGCTTCGCCGAACGGGCCGACGGCGGCGGCCGCACCACGGCCGCGCGCGCGAAACTGAGCGACGACAATGGCCGTCTCGACGAGGTCAAGATCATCTTCCGCCAGCAGGGGCCGCTGTCGTCAGGCAATCATTATGGCTGCCGCATCGCGCAAGCCGACGACGGCAATCTGTTCGTGGCGCTCGGCGATCATTTCACCTATCGGGACCAGGCGCAGAATCTCGGCAATCATCTCGGCAAGCTGATCCGGATCGCGCCCGACGGATCGGTACCCCCAGGCAATCCGTTCGCCGGCCGCGCCGACGCCAAGCCGGAAATCTGGAGTTACGGGCACCGCAACGTGCAGGCGCTCGCGATCAATCCGGCGAGCGGCGAACCCTGGGAAATCGAGCACGGGCCGCGCGGCGGGGACGAGGTCAACCTCGTCGGCAAGGGCAAGAATTATGGATGGCCGGTGATCGGCTACGGCATCGATTATTCCGGCGCGAAAATCCACGAGAGCACGGCCAAGGACGGCATGGAGCAGCCGCTCAAATACTGGGTGCCGTCGATCGCGCCGTCAGGCATGGCCTTCTACACCGGAAAGCTGTTTCCGAAATGGAACGGCAGCCTGTTCACCGGGGCGCTGCGCGGCGCAATGCTGGTGCGGCTGACGCTGAACGGCAGCGCGGTGACATCAGAGGAACGCCTGCTGCAAAACCTGCACGAACGTATCCGCGATGTCCGCCAGGGCCCGGACGGCGCGCTGTGGCTCTTGACCGACAGTTCGGCAGGACGCGTGTTGCGGGTGACGCCCGCTGCGAAATGATGCCGCGTCTGCGCGCCAAGCGCCGGCCGGCTTACTTCAGCTTGCCGGTGGACAGGTCCATGATCAGGCGCGTGGCGAGATACAGGCGCGGCACGATGGTGTCGATCTTCACGTACTCGGCATCGTTGGAGTGCGCGCCGTAGCTCGACAGGCCCATGCCTTCCACCACGGCCCCTTTCGCCTTGAGACCGGCGAACGCAGCGTCGGTGCCGCCGCCCGTGGCCTTTTCGGCCACATTGAGCGACATGCCCAGTTCCTGATAGATCGTCTTGCCGTGGGCGGCCACGCGGCGCGATGCGTCGTTGGCCTCTAATGGCGGGCGGCGCAGCTCGAATTTCACCTCAACCTTGGAGTCGGGCAGCAGCCTCGTCTTGATCTTGTCCTGCAGGGCCGTCTCGATCCCGTCGAAATCCGCAACTTTAAGCGCGCGCGCATCGGCCTGCGCTGTGGCTTCGGCGGGGATCACGTTGCGGTTGGTACCGGCTTTGGCGACGGTCCAGTTCAGCTTCAGGCCCTGCTCGGGCCTGGACAGGTCCTTCATCTGCAAGAGCTGGTGCGATAGCTCGTAAAGCGCGTTCACGCCGTCTTCGGGCCTGGCGCCCGCATGCGACGCCTTGCCCTTGACCGCAAGATAGGCCGAGCCGATGCCGCTGGTGGCGAGGCGCAGCGTACCGTCGGTGCCGCCGCCTTCGAACGAGAACACCGCATCCTGCTCTGCGGCGACGCGCGTGATGGTGCTGCGCCAGCCGGGCGAGGAGATCTCCTCGTCGCCATTGATGAGCACCGTGAGCTCGCCGTACTCCCGAAAATTCAGCTTCTGCAGCAGGGCTACGGTGTGGATGATGGTGGCGATGCCCTGCTTGTCGTCGGCAATGCCGAGGCCATAGGCCTTGTCGGCATCGACGCGCAAGGGTTGATCTTTCAGCATGCCCTTGAGGTACACCGTGTCCATATGCGCGATCAGCATGATCTTCATGCTGCCCGTCCCCTTGAAGACGGCCTGCACGGCCGGGCCGACCTTCTCCGGCGTGTCGTCCAGGCGATAGACGTCGCTCGGCTGCAGCACTTCCACGGCGCCGCCGAGCTGCGTGAGCTGGCCGGCAATGCGGTCGGCAATCTGGCTCAGGCCTTCGATGTCCTTGCTGCCGGATTCGATCTGCACGAGGTCGCGCAGCGTATCGAGCAGCGGCTTTCGCTCCTGCTCCGCCTGCGCGTGAACATCGGCCACCGGCGCGGCGTGCGCCACGGCAGCAGCCAACGCCAGCGTGAGCAATGCGATCAAGGGGCGAACGAAGGAGGCAGTAACCTGCGGATGGGGCATAGCGCGGCAGCCTGCGAGTTGTAAGAAAGACGCGATGATGGAGCACTGAAGCATCGTGGCAGGCAGGCCACAACCCCGTTCAGCATCCTTTTCCGAATGCGAAGCAAAGCGGCACTCACGCCCATTTGTGGAAGATCAGAAACGCGCCGATCGCGATGAAAAGAAAGCCGAGCGCGTGATTCCACCCTAGCGGCTCCTTCAGGTAGAGCACCGAGAAGCAGGCAAACACCACCAGCGTGATCACTTCCTGCATGGTCTTGAGTTGCGCCGCCGAATACACCACGCTGCCCCAGCGGTTGGCCGGCACCGCCAGCCAGTACTCGACGAAGGCGATCCCCCAGCTCGCCAGCACCACCATTGGCAGCGAGATTTCCTTGAATTTCAGATGGCCGTACCAGGCAAAGGTCATGAAGATGTTGGAGGCAAACAGCATCAGGATCGGCAGCAGCGTCGGCGAAACAGTGGGCATCGATGTCCTCTTGAAAAATGGCGTGCGCCAATCGTCGGGTGCGGTACGGCGTTCCTTAACTCGATATCACTTGATTTCAAAAGTGCGAAAGTCTTACGCGTGCAGGCAACGCTCTCTTAAGACTGGTGGCAGAAAGGCGTGCACAATCGCAACAATCAGGCATGCTTGGGTCTTATTCCCGGCAAGCGGCGAGAACGGGCATGCAGTTAGACTGGCGCGTAATTTCCGGTCCGGCTCTCACGACAGCGACGGCGTTGATCGCCTTCCTCGTCGACCGACAATTCGTTCCCGTTCCCAATCCCGCGCCGCTGTTCGTCTGCATCGTCGCCTTTGCCGCGTCCGTCAGCGGCATCACCTCCGGCATGGTCAGCGCCGTCATTGCGGTGGCGTCGTCAGCGCTGTTCTTCCTCAACCATCGCGCTACCCCGGGTTACGACATGTCGGACCTGGCGCGCATGCTGCTGCTTGCGGCTACCGCCGGCGGCACCGCGCTGATCACCGGCCTGTTGCGGAAGAAATGGATCGATGCATTCGCGTGGGAGAAGAAGCATCATGCCACGGCCGAACGGCTATCGGCCGCGCTCGATCAGGTCGACATCGGCATCGTGCTGCTCGATTCCGACACCCGCGCGGAATTCATCAACCGCGCGTTCCGCGATTATTTCAAGCTGTCCGACGAGCAGGCCGACAGCAAGCCGCCCTTCATTGCGCTGATGTATCACGGCCGCGATACCGGCGCCTGGCAATTGCCCGAGGAGGAGTTGAGTGCCTTCATCGCCAAGCGCACCGAGATGATCCGAACCGGCGATTCCACGCCGATCAACCTCGACCTCGCCGACGGCCAGGTGCTGCGCTTCACCTGCACGGCGCTGCCCGATGGCGGACGCATGCTGAGCTATACGCCGGTCACCGACCTCGTCCGCCACAGCGACGATCCCGGCAGCGCGGCGTATTATCGTGCGCTGCGTGGCAGCCATCGCAGCCTTGCGAGGCACCTCGGCGCGGCGGAGTAGAAGCGGTAGCGCAATTCCCTAGCGATATTGATCGCCGGCTCTCGTGTCTGTAGTAATGACAGATACCCTCATTCGCGCCTCCAGCGCGTCACCTCCCAGCAACACGGAATCGCTTAATGTCCGGCGACCTCACCATCCGCTTCGTCACCCGTCAGGACTACGCGCAATGGCTGCCGCTGTGGGACGGCTATAACGCCTTCTACGGCCGCTCGGGCCCGACCGCGCTGGCGCCTGAGATCACGGCGATGACGTGGGCGCGCTTCTTCGATGCCTATGAGCCGGTGCATGCGCTGGTCGCAGAGAGCGGCGGCGAACTGCTCGGGCTGACGCATTATTTGTTTCACCGCAGCACGACCCTGATCGAGCCGAACTGCTATCTGCAGGATTTGTTCACGAGCGCCGCCGCACGCTGCAAGGGCGTCGGCCGTGCGCTCATCAATGGCGTGTACGAACAGGCAAAGCTCGCCGGATGCTCCCGTGTCTACTGGCAGACGCACGAGACCAACCACACCGCGATGCAGCTTTACGACAAGGTGGCGGAGCGTTCGGGGTTCGTGGTGTATCGCAAGATGTTCTGACGCGCGGTTTCAGCAGGGCGATCACATCGCTCCTCGTTGTAGCCCCGCACGTCAGCGGCATGCACCGCTGCGTTCCCTTCCACTTGCGGGGAGGGCTAGGGAGAGGGGTGGCGGCATCGGCGGTGCTTGTTGTTCAACCAAAATCCTGTTGGCAGACTGTCGGCACTCTGGCTCGTCTGTGCTCCCGGAGAGAATCCCTCTCCCCAACCCTCCCCCCGCAAGGGGGGAGGGAGCTCACCGCCCGTGTCATGAGATATTCCGTTCAAAGGCGCTGTGGAAACTCGCTGTGGAATTCTCTTCCCTTACCGCTGCCGTCACGCAGACGTAACAAAGCGCAGCTAGCCTGCCCCTGCGTCTGATCAGGCCCCCTGTCTCAGATCACGCGCCCCAGCGGTCCCCGTCAGTCGCCGCGTCTGACCGGGGCCGCATTTTTTTGTGCCGCATGGCTGCCAAGCGCGGGCGCCGGTCCCCCTTTCCTTGCGGGCCAGAACCGCGCGCGCCACAATGCGCCCTGCTCCCGCTCGTCCCACAGGATCGATCCATGCAAATTCGCAACTTAGGCGGCTCCGGCCTGCGGGTTTCCGCCGTCGGCCTCGGCTGCAACAATTTTGGCCAGCGCACCGACCTGGAGACTTCGCGCAAGGTGATCCACAAGGCGATCGACCTCGGCATCACCCTGTTCGATACCGCCGACATCTACGCGGGCATGGGCGGCTCCGAGACCGTTCTCGGCACCGTCCTCGGCGACCGCCGCAAGGACATCGTGCTGGCGACGAAATATGCCAAACCCATGAGCAATGACGGCACCAAGCAGGGTGCCTCACGCCGCTACATCATGTCCGCGGTCGAGGCCAGCCTGAAGCGGCTGAAGACCGATTACATCGATCTATACCAGCAGCATGAGTTCGATCCCCTGACGCCGATGGAAGAGACGCTGCGCGCGCTCGACGATCTCACCCGCCAGGGCAAGGTCCGCTACATCGGCAATTCGAACTTTCCGGCCTGGCGCATCGCGGAGGCGGAAGTGATGGCGCGGCAGATGAACGTCAACCGCTTCGTCTCCTGCCAGGACGAATACAGCCTCGTGGTGCGGGGCATCGAGAAGGATTTGCTGCCGGCCGCAACAGAATACAGGCTCGGGCTATTGCCGTTCTTCCCGCTGGCGAGCGGCCTTCTCACCGGCAAATACAAACGCGGCAGTGATGCCCCTGCCGATACCCGCTTCGCCAAGGCGCCGGTGCTGAAGGATCGCTACGTCACGGCACGCAATGAGGACATCGTCGAAAAACTCCAGGCGTTCGCGCAAGCGCGCGGCCACACCATGCTCGAACTCGCCTTCTCCTGGCTGGCCTCCCGCCCGCAAGTCGCCAGCGTCATCGCCGGCGCCACCCGCGTCGAACAGGTCGAGCAGAACGTGAGGGCGATCGGCTGGATGCTGAATGCGGAGGAACTGGCGGAGGTGGATCAGATTACGAAGTAGATTTCGGTTGCCGTCGTCCAATCCCTGCATCGGCTTCACCGCCGCGCTGTCCGGAAACACGCTCTCCGCCAACACCCGTTCCGCCAGCCCGAACTGATCCTTCAGCACGCCTTTCATCGCTGCGCGCAGATCGGTGGTCGGCGCGAGATCGCGGCCTTGATAGAGACTCGCCGGCTTCAGCCCCGGCCAGTCCGCGATAACCCGGCCGCCGTTCACTGCGCCGCCGGCGAGCAGCGCCACCGTGCCGGTGCCGTGATCCGTTCCCTGCGTGCCGTTGACGCGCGCGGTGCGGCCGAATTCGGTGGCGACGACGATCACGGTGTCGCGCCAGCGCTCACCCAGTCCTGTTTCGAACTCCGCCAGCGCGCCGTCGAGGCCGCCGAGCAGTTGCGCCAGCCGGCCGACCGGACCGCCTTCATTGGCATGCGTGTCCCAGCCGTCGAAGGCGAGCGCACCGATCCGCGGGCCGTTATCGGCCGCCATCAGCCGGGCCGCGCCGCGCGCCGCCAGCCGCATCGCCGCCACGCCGCCAGCGCCTGTTTTTGGTTTCATGTCGTCGCCCTGCGCGGCCTTGTCGAGCGCGAGGCCCTGCTTCAGGGCCGAGCCCAGCGCGGCATCGCGGTGTTGGTAGAGTTCGAGAAGCCGCATCGCGGTGTCCTCGCTGGCTTGCGGCAGCACGAGCGGCGCCCAGCCGACAGTCGGCGCCGCGCCGCGCAGCACCAGCGGCGTGGTCGGGCCGACCGCGAGCGCGCTCGTCACCCGCTCGCCCTTCGGCAGGCCTTCCAGCGCGCGGTTGAGCCAGCCGGATTGCACCCGGCCGGGGCCGGCAAAGCCGCTTTCGAGCACGTCCTGCCCGTCGAAATGTGAACGGTCGCGGTAGGGCGTCGCCACCGCATGGATCACTGCGGCCTTCTTCTCGCGATACATCCGCGAAAATTCCGGCATCGCCGGATGCAGCGAAAAGAAATTGTCAAGCGGCAGCGCGGCATTCGGCCCGCTCGATGACAACGCGATCGAACCGTGCAGGCCGGCATAATCAGGATCGCCTGTTGGCGCGACGGTGGCGAGCCCATCCAGCGCGCCGCGCAGGATCACGACCACCAGCCGCGGATCCCGGCCGTCAGCGGCGCGCGCGAACTTCGGCAAGTATGCCCATGCCGCAAAGGAGGCGCCGCCGAGCAGCACGGCACGCCGCGACGTCGACAATGATCGGATTTCCTCGCAGCAACCCATTGTCGTTTCCATTGCTGTCATCTCCTCTGGAATTCCGGCGACATCAACAACAGCGCCAGCGCCTGCTGCCGCGATTCCGCGCGCTCGACGGTCCGCCGCGTCTCGGCCGAAGCAGTGTCGGCAGCTGCGAGCTCAAGCAGGTCGCGCGGATCGACGCTCTCGGCAAGCTTCGATGCAATCTGGGTGGCGATATCGAGGCGCAGCTTCATGCCCTCCGGCGCCAGCCATGCGGCGTTGCTATCGGGAAAACCGTTCGGCCCGGCCGGCGACCATAGTGGCTGGCCAAGCGTCTTTAAGCCGCCAAGATAGAGGCTCGGATTGTTCGGAATCTGCGCCAGCAGCCGGCCGGCCGCGATCAGGAATTCGTAAGGCGAGCGGATCTTGGTGAGTGGCGTCTTCCAGGCCTCGTCGGAATCGACCAGCGCCAGCGCGAGCGCCTTCAGATCGCCGTTGGTTTTCGTGAAGACATCCGCGAGCCGCGCCACCAGCGCCGGTGGCGGATCGTCTGATACGAAATGGCGCGCGAATTTGATCGCGATGAATTTCCCGGTGGAAGGGTGACGCGCGAGATCCGCCAGCACCGCTTCGCCCTGCGCTACGGTTTCGGCGTCGTAGATCTTGCCCATCACCCGCTGCGCGCCCGGCTGGTGCGCATTGGCGTTGAACACGAAGCTGCCGGGCGCGCCGAGCTGGCCCAGCCTTCCGGCATAGGTCCAGCCCGTGATGATGTTCGCGAGCGCGGTGACGTCGTCCTGCGAATAGCCGCCGCCGACGCCGAGCGTATGCAGTTCGAGAATCTCGCGGGCGAGATTTTCATTCAGCCCGCGATTACGATTCTTGCCGGCGCGCGAATCCGGGCCCAGCGATTGCTGGTTGTCGAGGAAGAACAACATCGCCGGATGTTGCTCGACCGCCTTCAGCATATCGCCGAAGCGCCCGAGCACATGCGGCCGAATCGCCTCGCGCTCGAACGAGCCCGCCCACATCCGCGCCGGCCCGCCCTTGTTGGCGGAGATGCAGAAATGATTGGACCAGAACAGCACAAGCCGCTCGACGAATCCGCAATCGGTGATGACGGCGCGTTGCAGCCGCGCCAGCGCCTCGGCGCGAAAGGTTTTCTGGATGATGTTGAGCGGTTGCGGCGGCAGCTTTTGCGCATTGGGCTGCATCGCTTCCGCCGGTGTCATCGTGCCGGGATTTTCCGCAGGCTTGGCCTGCGGCTCCTTGGGCGCCATCTCCATGGCGATGCCGTTGAGTGACAGGTTTCGCCGCTGGCCCTTGGCCGCCGGCCGCGGCGACGCGCCTTCGCCTGTAGCCGACGGCGCGGCCGATCTGGCGGCGGCATCGCGAGCCTGCTGGATTTCGAACTGATAGTCGAACACTGCCTTGCCGAGCGCGGGCGTCGACTGCAACCCCGGCACTTCAAGCAGCGCGCCATTGGGACGGCCGAGTTCCGTCTTGACGAAGCCGCGCGGATCGGACGCGGCATTGAGAAAATCGCCCGAGGCCCCGCCGCGCGCGCCGAAACCGAAGCGATTGAGCGCAACGAGGGCGGCTTGCGGATCGCGGGCCATCGGATTTCCCTTAGGTTTTCGCGGGGCGTATAGTGGCGAACTATAACGCGCTTCGGCGTGAACCCGGGATTAATTCCGCGTCAGGATTCAGCCTCGTTGATGACAAATCGTTTGGAAAATGCGCCCACGCGGCGCCTCGCCTGCGCAGGCTGCGGCACCGAATTCGGCTGCAACCTGTCCGGCCCCTGCTGGTGCAACGACGAGGCGTTCCGGCTGCCGATGCCGATGGACGGCAGCGATTGTCTCTGCCCGGACTGCCTGCGCAAACTGGCTAACCAGCGCGCCGGTGCGGGTGCGGCGTGACCGGGAAATGGAATGTCAGCGCCGTCCTGCTCGACATGGACGGCACACTGCTCGACACCGAGCGGGTCTATTTCGACAGCCTGGTCGCAGCGCTCACCGCGCATGGCTTCACCGACGACACCGTAACGCTGTGCCAGGCGATGGTCGGCCTGCCCGGTCCGGAGTGCGAGGCCCTGCTGCATGCCCGCTACGGGGCAAACTTTCCGCTTGCGGAGGTCAGCCGTGCGTTCGTCAGCAACCGCGATGAGATTCTCGGCGCAGGCCTTCCGCTGAAGAGCGGCGCGATCGAACTCTTGGATGCGCTGCGGGCGGCTGAATGTCCGATGGCAATCGTCACCTCCTCGTCGCTGCGCACGGCGGACGAGCATCTAAAGCTCGCGGGTATCCGTCACCGTTTCGAAACGCTGCTGACCTGCGACGACGTCGCGCGCGGCAAGCCGAGTCCCGACCTCTATCTGCTCGCGGCATCGCGGTTCGGCCTGAAGCCGGAGGCTTGCGTGGCGGTGGAGGATTCCAACCACGGCGTGACCGCCGCACATGCCGCGGGCGCGATTACCATTATGGTCCCCGACATGGTGACGCCGACGGAAGAGTCGCGCGCGCGATGCGCGGCTGTGGTGCCGGATTTGAATGCCGTGCTCGAGATACTGCACGAGCGTGGGGCTTTTGGGCACCGCTCTCTCTAGCCGCCATTGCGAGGAGCAGAGATTCGTAGGGCGGGCAAAGGCGCCCTTGCGCCGTGCCCACCGAAATACGATAACGAAGATGATGGTCGGCACGCTTCGCTTTGCCCACCATCGTGTCAACGTGAGACGCTTGGCACCGTCATTGCAAGGAGCGCTTGCGATGAACCAATCCATCTATCCCCGCGCGGCGAGGTGATTGCTTCGCTGGCGCTCGTAACGATGCCGGAGAGTGTTACTCCGCGGGACCGGCAAATAGCAGCAGATTTCCGTCGGGATCTTTCACGATGAAATTGCGCGCACCCCAGGGCTCGCGCCTCAGCGTCTGGAAGAAGGTGACGCCCGCCGATTGATACGCGAGGAAGAGTTGCTTGATCTCTTCCGCTGTCGCGACCGTGAGCGAAGCGGCGAGCAACTCTTCGCGGTCCCGCAGATCGGGATCCATCGGCGGTTTGGCGACGCAGCGCAGGTTGATCCGCGCCGCGTCGCGCGCGACCTGCGCGTAGAATGGCGGCTCGCCGTATGTGAAGACGATGGTAAAGCCGAGCTTGCCTCTGAAGAAATTGCAGGACGCTTCGATATCGCCGACGAAGAGCTGCGGCTCGGCAGCGGTGATGACGGCTGAAGTGGAGTCTGCATGGTCCGACATGGTGGACAATCCTGTCTTGAGCGCCTGCCAACTTTCCAAACCATGCTGCCGCGCGACCAACTCCTGCGCATCGCTCAGGCGAAAACTGTGCGTGAGGATCTCAGGATCAGTCATCTGGCTGAAGCGGGGCAAGCCCGACCTGATCTGGGCCGCGACCGGATAGTATCGGTCACGATGCCAGCGCAGGATCAGCTTGGCCTGTTTGCGAAGGTTTTCGAAATTGCGCATGGGGGCAGCTACGGTTGACGTCGCATAGGTGGGCACTGCCCCTTCGGCCCACGGCCGATGCGCCCTACATGCAGCGGGTTCAGGATGCCGGGCCGTTTCATGGCTGTCAATCGGTGCTAGCGCCGGCTGCGCCGCTGCGCCATTGCCGCGCCAATCAGCGAAGACGCCGCCTCGCCTGCCGTTTCCATATAGCTGGGATCGCGATGCAGCAGGACGACGGCGAACGAGCCGTCGAGCAGCAGCAGGATTTGCCGCGAGAGCTGCGCGGCTTGCGCGATGCCGGCCTCCGCAAAAGTCGCGCGCAGCCATTCCTCGAACTTCTTCTTGTGCGCGGCGCCGATCCTGATCGCGGGATGTCCGGGCAGGTTGGCAAGTTCGGCGGAAGTGCGCAGGAAGCCACATCCCTTCCACTTCGGATGCCGCGCCGAGCGGGCGAGATTGCGAAAGATCGCTTCGACCTTGGCAGGCAGACCGCCCCGGGCTTCCGAAAACCATTTTCGGAACAACGCAAGATTTGGCTGATCGCGCCCGGCCAGATAGGCCGCGACCAGATCGTCCTTGCTCCTGAAATGATAGTACAGCGTGCGCTTGGTGACGCCGGCCTTCTCGGCCACGGCGTCAACGCTGACGCCTCGGATGCCGTCATTATAGAACAGCGCATTGGCCGCTGAGATGATGCGTTCGCGCGTCGGAATATCGGGTCGTGCCATCGCGCCTATGTATACTAACCAGTGAATATACACAACACAGCCGGACTTCTAGGCTATCCGCAATCAAGAACTTTGCGGAGTCTTTAAAATGTCTGATCCCATCATGCTCGAAATCAACGACGGCATCGCGCTGATCACGCTAAACCGCCCGGACAAGCTGAACGCACTGAACTACGCATTGATCGACCGTCTGATGGCGGCGCTGGATGCAATCGAGACGGATGACAGCGTGCGCGCCGTGATCCTCACCGGCGCGGGGGAGCGCGCCTTTTCCGCCGGCGCCGACATCCACGAATTTGCAGGCAGTGTCCGCCGCGGCCGCGATACCGCCGTCCGCGACTTCGTCCGGCGCGGACAGACCATGACCGCCCGGCTGGAGGCGTTCAGGAAACCGGTGATCGCAGCGGTCAACGGGCTGGCGTTCGGCGGCGGGTGCGAGATCACGGAAGCCGTGCATCTCGCCGTCGCCAGCGAGCGCGCGCGTTTCGCCAAGCCGGAAATCAATTTGGGCATGCCGCCGACCTTCGGCGGAACGCAGCGGCTGCCGCGCCTGGCCGGGCGCAAGCGCGCGCTCGAACTGTTGCTGACGGGCGATCCTTTCTCGCCGCAGCGGGCGCTGGAAATTGGCCTCATCAACATGATCGTGCCGCATTATGAATTGCTGCCCGCGGCACGCCAGCTCGCAAACCGTATCATACGGCATTCGCAGCTTGCGGTCGGCAGCATCATCACCGCGGTCACCCGCGGACTGAACACGGCCATTGCCGAAGGGCTGCAGGTCGAGAGCGAGCAGTTTGCCGCGCTGGTGCCGAGCCAAGATCTCGGCGAAAGCATCAATGCATGGATCGAACGCCGGCCGCCGCTCTATCGCGGCGGCTGACCCAAGGCCAGGATCCTGCTGCCGGCTCCCTCCGGCCGGCTAAGCGGCGTCCTTGCGATCACCGTCCGGATGTCGTCGGCCAGTTCGCGGTAATGCAAGCCGAGCCGCAGATATAGCTCGCGCTTCGCCCCATCCGCGGTCAACTTGCCGATCAATTCGCATTCGGCAGCGAGAGTCTCAAACCGCTCCAATTTGGCTTCAAGATCGGTCATGACGCGTCTCCCCTAACGGCCACCAGGGGGATCAGCTTACGCCTGCATTTTACGTCACGACTAACATCGTTATCGGATAGAACTAATTTACAGCCTCTGCGATAGCGCGGGCAGGCGCGCAATCATTGCCTGCTCATTTTGGCCAAGCGAAGCTCATCACTCGCCGGCCGCTGATGTCAGGCGTGATAGCTCTGCGATTTCCGCGCCAGGCCATCGAAGGCGTCGAGCAGCCGCTCGCGCCAGGCATAAACCGGATCGTCTTCCATCAGCAGCCTGAACGGGCTGACCACGCGCGCCCACTGGAACGCGCCGAACACGATGTAGTCCGCATAGTTTGCTGCCGCGCCGCCGAGGAACGGCTGTGTCTTCAGCGTCAGCCGCAGCGGGTCAAGCGATTTGCGAAAACCTTCGACGGCCTTGTCGCGGCCCGCCATGATCTCTTCCAGTGTCTTGCCGAAGCGCGCCTCGCGCGAGGTGCGGAAATAGGCGGCGTCCTCCGGCTTCAGGTTGAGCGGGATGTCGGCGATGATCAGCGGAAACATGCCGCCGATCACGCCGTCGCCCCACCAGTTCAGCATCCGCCCCGTGGCGCGGCCGCCCTCGCCGCCGAACAGTGACGGCCGGTCCGGATATTTGTCCTCGAGATAATTGGCGATGGTCCAGGAATCGACGACCGCGGTATCGGCGTCGAGCAGCACCGGCACTTTTTCCGATCCGTGCGGCGCGATCGCGCTCTTCTCGGTGAAGCACCACGGGATCGTCTCCGCCGACAGGCCCTTGTGCGCCAGCGCCATCCGCGTCCGCCAGCAGAACGGACTGAACGGGCGGGATGGATCGGTACCGACGAGTTCGTAGAGTTTGAGGGGCATGCCGCTATTGTGTGCGAACAGCAGCCAGCGCGCAAGCTCCCATCATTGCGAGGAGCGCAAGCGACGAAGCAATCCATCTCGCCGCAAGCGGAGGCATGGATTGCTTTGCTGTCGCTCGCAATGACGGTGGAAGCGGAATTCGCCGGCGAAAACCTCTCTGAAACGTCTGCGGTTGCGCAGCTCGGCGCCGCGCAAGCGCAGGCGGTGCCGAAACGCCTGGACCGTCGAGACGCCGTCGATCGGGGCTGATATCACCGACAAACCGCAGCAGATCGGCCATGGTGAAATCGCCAGGAGTCTGGGACGGCAGCGTCGGCTTCCAGTTCTTGCCCTTCAGCCAAAGATACGACTGGTGGTCGCCGTGGACGAGGCCGACGAACACTTCCGCCACGATCGTAGCGCCCACCGGCCCCAGCTTCTCCCCGCCGCGTTGCTCCGCCTCCTTGAGGATGTAGTATCATTGCGTCTTTGGGATGGATGTCCGGGATATGGCGGAATCCCATCTATCCGCCGGAAAGGTGGACACGCGGGCCAAGCCCGCGTCTCCACGGGTGCGTTCGCCACCCGACCTTGACCCTACCGCACCACAGCCGCGGTTTGCCCGAACAGGATTCTCCGCTCCTCCTCGGTGCGATTCACCGGCTGGCCGAAATTCGGATTGACCTCCTTCGCCTTGGCATAGGCCCGCTCGGTGGCGGGGCGGGCGCGGATGGTTTCCAGCCAGCGCTTCAGATGCGGGAAGTCGTCGATGTTCTGACTCTGGTTCTTGTAAGGCACCACCCAGGGATAGCTCGCCATGTCGGCGATCGAATAATCACCCGCGATGAATTCGCGGTCCGCGAGGCGCTTGTTGAGCACGCCGTAGAGGCGGTTGGTCTCGTTCACATAGCGATCGATGGCGTATTTGATCTTCTCCTGGGCGTAGTTGGAGAAGTGATGGTTCTGCCCGGCCATCGGGCCGAGATTGCCCATCTGCCAGAACGTCCACTGGATCGCGTCGTAGCGGCCGTAGAGATCTGCGGGGAGAAATTTTCCGGTCTTCTCGGCGAGATACAGCAGCATCGCACCCGACTCAAAGATCGAGATCGGCTTGCCCCCGCTCTTTGGCTCGTGATCGACCATCGCCGGAATCCGGTTGTTCGGCGCGATCGCCAGAAACTCCGGCTTGAACTGCTCGCCCTTGCCGATGTTGACCGGAAAAATCTTGTAAGGCAGCCCGGTCTCTTCGAGGAACATCGTGATCTTGTGGCCGTTCGGCGTGGTCCAGTAATGGAGATCGATCATGAGACGATCCTTGCTGTGCGTGATTTGTTGTTTTTCGCCAAGAAAGATGCGACTGCATGAATTTGATCGGACCAGTATCCCAAGTCAATGCAGGCCGACGGCGTAGCGCGGAAATGTGATGGCGCGGGACTAGCGTTGCGGCACGCCGATGCGGCCGTGTTCCCGCAGCAATTTTTCGCCTGATGCGGTGACGGTCACCATCAGTCCGGTTCCGGCGATGGTTTCGCGTACGACATAGCCTCGGTCGGAAGCGTCTTCCCAGATCGTCAGGCGCGGACAGGAGGTCCGCCAGGTCGCAACCACTTCCGCGTAATTCCGCGGCTCCCGGGCGATCCATTCGACGAAGTCGAGCACCAGTGGATCCGCAGCATCCGACATCAGCCCTCTCCTTCAGAACGAAGCCGCCGAGCCGCGAACCAGCAGCAGCCAGCTTCCATAGAGGATGTAATAGCCCGCCACCGTCGTGATCAGCCGATTCGCCCAGGTACGAAACTGCGCATCGCTCATCGCTTCCAGAATGCGCCGCGCCAGTGTGGTGCCGAGCATCGAGGCCACGATCGCGACCGCAGCCAGCGCCGGATCGAGCGTCGCCGCCTGGTCGATGATGCCGCCGAAATAGATCAACTTGGTGAGATGGCTGGCGACCTGGCAGGTCGCTTTGGTGGCGACCACCTCGCGGCGACCGAAATTGCCGCCGAGAAAGAACGTATCCATTAAGGGACCGGAGACGCCGGTCATCAGCATCAGGCCCATGCAGATGAAGCCGTAGGACGAGCCCTGCCAGATGCTGTCCGGATCAGGCTTGAGGTTCTTCGGCATCAGCCGCGCCATGAACGGCGTCACCCCAAGCAACAGCAAGGCAGTGGGCTTGTCTGGCACGTAGCGGGTGAGCGACCAGAGGCCGAGCGCGAGTCCGCAGCCGATCAGATAGACGAACACCGGCCGCCAGCGGATATGCGCCCGCCACAGAAAGGCGCGCCAGCCGTTGGACGCCATCTGCGTGATCGCGTGCAGCACCATCGCGGTGGGCAGCGGCATCAGCATCAACAGCACGCCGATCAGGATCATTCCGCCGGCCATGCCGAACAGGCCCGACAGGAACGCCGTCGCGACCATTAGGGCACCGAGGGCTGCAATCATCAGCGGCGTCACGCGAGGTCTCCTGCATCGGCGGTTGAAGCGCGGGGCACTGCCTCTGCTCCCTCTCCCCCTTCGCGGGGAGAGGTCGGGGTGAGGGACTGCTTCCGCGAATTCGACCGTCACCGTACCCGCGGAAGCAGCCCCTCACCCGGCGCTTCGCGCCGACCTCTCCCGCCAAAAGCGGGCGAGGTCAGAAAGAGACTGCCGGGCGATTCAACCTGAAGCTACGACGGCATCTTGTGCCCTGCTTGCGACGCTCACGCAAACCGAGTTATCTTGCCCTGGCATCAGTTTTCCTGATGGTCATGTGCGGCGGCTCTTCCCTCGACGAAGGCGTCCCGGGGGCCGCGGCGTGCCCAATTGCCTCAAGCGACTTCCACTTACTATATCGTGAGCAGGAAGGGAGCGCCGACAGTGAAATTCGCACTTGGAGCTCGCACTCGTCACGGCTTGCTTGCGCCGGCCCGATGAAGCGAATGTCTGCAATACAACCCTAAGCGCGAGGAAAACTATGACCATCGAAGAAAACAGAAACAAAAACGAAGCCGTAATCCGAGAGCTGATAGAAGGTTTTGCAAGGGCGCTAGGCGCCAAAGACGTCGACGGATGCATGTCTGTTTTTGCCCCGGAAATCGTTTCGTTCGACATCCTTCCCCCGCTGCAAGCGGTCGGTGCCGAGACGTTTGTGAAACACTGGCAGGAGTTTTTCGAATCCTATCAAGGTCCACTCTACGTCGAGTTTCCCGATGTAAGCGTCACTGCAGGCGACAACGTGGCATTCAGCTATTGCCTCCACCGGATAGTTGGAACGCTGAAGAATGGTCATCAAACTGATTTTTGGCTGCGCTGGACCGCTGGTTGGCGTAAGACCAATGGCAAATGGCTGATTGTCCACGAACAGGTTTCAGTTCCTGTTGACTTGGCAAGCGGCAGGGCCCTGCTGGATCTAAAGCCGTAACGTTCGATCATGCTGTGTGACGGCCGAGCGCGCCGCCTGTGCACCGATCATGGCGAGCCTTGCTTGTGAATGCCCAGCAAATCAAGCTATCTTGCATGACATCAGTTTTCCTGAGGGTCATGTGCGGCGGCTGCTCTTTCTCAACGGCATCAAGGCGTTCGAAGCGGCGGCGCGCACCGGCAGCTTCGCTGCGGCCGGCGCCGAGCTCAACGTTTCGGCCGCCGCTGTCAGCCGGATGGTACATCTCTTGGAAGAGCGGCTGGGGGTGGCGCTGTTCGAGCGCAAGGCCAACCGCCTCGTCACCACCGCGGCGGGCCGCGCCTACCAGAACGGGCTGACGCCGATCTTCGACGCGCTGGCGAGCCTGACCGCGCAGGTGACCGCGTCCTCAAGCGTGCGCGTGCTGACCATCGGCGTCGGTCCGACCTTTGCGATGAAGTGGCTGATTCCGCGGCTGGCGGATTTCCGGAAGGAAGAACCGGATATCGACGTCCGCATCACCACCGGCGGCGCCGCGGTGCCGTTCGGCGAGGATTGGAGCTGCGGCATCAAGCTCGGCCATGGCGAATGGCCCGGCCTGACCGCCGAGCCGTTGTTTGCCGCCGATCTGCTGCCGGTCTGCGCGCCGCGCCTTGCGAACGCGCTCAAACGTCCCGGCGATCTGAAGGGGCTGACGCTTCTCCGCGTCGCGCATTCGCCCGACGATTGGCCGTCATGGCTCGAGGCCGCCGGCACCGCCCGCATCAGCGCCCGCGGCCCGGAGTTCGAGTTTTACGGCCAGGCGCTACAGGCAGCCGTCGACGGCCTCGGCATCGCCATGGGCATCCGGCCCTATATCGACGACGACCTCGCCGCCGGCCGGCTGGTCGCGCCGTTTGCGTTAAGTGTGCCGAAAGGCATGCGCTGGTATCTGGTCTATCGCGGCTTCAGCACCGCCCAGCGCGATTTCGCCGCGTTCCGGCGCTGGATCATTCGCGCGGCAGCCGAGCCCGCCGCACGCCGCAGGGGCCACAGACATGCCGGATGAGAAGATCGAAACACTGGTGATCGGCGGCGGCCAGGCCGGCCTCGTGATGAGCCACCGCCTCAAACAGCGCGGGCTGTCGCATCTGGTGCTCGAGCGCAACCGGATCGCCGAACGCTGGCGCAGCGAACGCTGGGACGGTTTGAAATTCCAGTTTCCGAACTGGTCGGTGCGGCTGCCGGAATTTCCGTTTCCGCACAGCGACCCGGACGGATTTTCCGATACCGCCACCATCATCAAATTTATCGAGGCCTATGCTGATTTCGTCGCGCCGCCGATCCGCTGCGGTGTCACCGTAACGCGGTTGTCGCAGCGCGAGGGCGGGGGCTTTATCGCTGACACCACCGACGGCACGATCGAAGCCGCCAATGTCGTCGTCGCCACCGGTCCCTACCAGCGCAGCGCCATCCCGGACCTGTTGCGCGAACTTCCCGTGTTTCAGGTTCATGCCTCGGCTTACAGGAATCCCGAACAGCTTCCGCCCGGCGCGGTGCTGGTGGCCGGCGCCGGCGCTTCCGGCGCGCAGATCGCGGAAGAACTGCTTTACGCCGGCCGGCGCGTCTATCTCTCGGTCGGACGGCACCGCCGCCTACCGCGTCGCTACCGCAGCCGCGACCTGATCTGGTGGCTCGCCGAGATGCAGCTCGACCAGATCACGCCGGAGGAGCGCGGGCCCGCGCGCCTCGGCCCGGTCATTTCGGGCGCCTATGGCGGCCGCAGCATCGATTTCCGCGACTTCGCCGCCCGCGGCATGATTTTGCTCGGTCGTCTCAATGCCGCGGATGGCGGCGTGCTCGACATCGCGCCGGGCCTCGACAAGAGCCTTGGCGACGGCGACATGGCCTTCACCACCTTCCTCGACACCGTTGATGAATATGTGAAGCGGCGGCGCCTGGACCTGCCGGAAGAACCCGGCGCCCGCGTGACGCTTCCGGACCCTGCTTGCGTCTCCACGCCGCTCACGCGTCTCGACCTCGCCGCAGAAGGCATCTCGTCGATCATCTGGGCCACCGGCTACGGCGTCGATTTCGGCTGGATCGATATCCCGGTCCTGGACGCCCGCGGCGAAGCGGTCCACCGCAACGGCATCTCGGCCGTATCAGGCCTGTATTTCCTCGGCCTGCAATGGCTGTCGAAGATGAACTCCTCGTTCCTGTCAGGCGTCGGCGACGACGCCGTGGTGCTCGCGGATCATATTCTGGGACGGCGCTGAGAACTCTCGTGTCCCGGACGCGGCGCAGTGTGCAACACTGCGCCGCAGAGCCGGGACCTACGCCTCGCACCACACAGATGGACCCCGGAACAGCAGCGCACCGCTGGCGCACTGCGCAGCATCCGGGGAACGCCGGCCCGGGGCAACGCTCTCCAAAAAATGCCTCAGATGTGAACCCCTTCACATCCGCCTTCCCCGCGCCGTGCTCTGCTCGCGCCATGCGCAATTCCGGGGGACACGCCATGATCTATAGCGGCTTTGAAATTCAGTCGTTCGAAGCAGGGAGAGGGCTATGGCACGCCAGGATTCAGCGGGCCGACCAGGCGCCGGTGGTGATCGATGGCCTGGTGTTTCCGACACTCGAAGTCGGCTTCGCCTGGTCGGATCCGGAAGCTGCGATCGCGGATGCGAAAGCTCATATCGATCGCTTCATGCCACGGTTCACGAATCCGTAAGTGCCGTCGGCGCGCTGGCCGGCCGAATCTCGTTACCCCTCCCGAACAGACCCCCGCAGGCGACGCTGGTATTGTCGACCTGCCCGGATTGCTCGGCCGCACTCGCGGTCCTGCGCATCATCCCCGGCCGCGCCGACACCGAATACTGGACCATGCGCTGCACACGCTGCGGCGGGATTCATCTGATCGTCAAGTCAGCGCCGGTCAGAGCTGATAATGGCGACCTTCGCCTCTGAAGCGCGCGACGGTTCCGAATCCTGGTCTTGCTGACATCTGCTGACAGGCGGCACCGCGCGCTTTCGCGCGGCCATTTGCCCTTTTCTCACCGGCTGACTCGTCCCATATTCGCCGGATGGCGAAGAAACCAGACGCTCCCAAAAAATCAGGCAAAACCCCGAAATCCAAGGCGCACCGGCCCGACGTGCAACCAATCGGGCCTGCGCTGGCGGAACTGCTCAATCCCGCAATTAACCGCGGCGATGCCGGCATGGGCTCGGGCACCGGCCTGCAGCCGCCGCCGGACAATTCCTGGGACCGCCGGGCCGGCGGCGAGGCGGCAGCGCATCGCGCGCGGGCTTCGACCAAGGGAGTGAGCAGCGATGTGGCGAGGCGGGATACGTCTGGCAGCGCATCGCGGGGCTTTCCCCCACCCAACCTCGAGAGCGAGCTTCGCTCGCCTCGAGGTTGGGATGGGGGTGCCTCCACGAGTCCCAGCCTCGACGAGGCCCGCAACGCCGGCCTCAACGAATCCCCCCAAGCCAACTACGGCACCGCGGCCACGATCCCAACCCTCGACCCCGAGCTCGCGCGCCAGCTCGGCCTGCCGACCGCGGAAGACGACGAGGAAGCCCTCGCCCGCCCGCCGCGCAACAAGATGGAAGCGCTCGGCGTCAAAGCCACGGCCGACGCGCTGGAGAATCTGATCCGCGACGGCCGCCCCGAATTCCGCGGCGCCGACGGCGCGCTGAAAGTCTGGACCCCGCACCGGCCGCCGCGCCCGGAAAAATCCGAAGGCGGCGTGCGCTTCGAGATCAAGTCCGAATACGAGCCGAAGGGCGACCAGCCGACCGCGATCGCCGAACTGGTCGAAGGCATCAACCGCAACGACCGCACGCAGGTGCTGCTCGGCGTCACCGGCTCTGGCAAGACCTACACCATGGCCAAGGTGATCGAGGCAACGCAGCGTCCTGCCCTGATCCTGGCGCCGAACAAGACGCTGGCCGCCCAGCTCTATGGCGAGTTCAAGAACTTCTTCCCCGACAACGCGGTGGAGTATTTCGTTTCCTACTACGATTACTACCAGCCCGAAGCCTATGTGCCGCGCACCGACACCTACATAGAAAAGGATTCTTCGATCAACGAGCAGATCGACCGCATGCGCCATTCGGCGACGCGCGCGCTCTTGGAGCGCGACGACGTCATCATCGTCGCCTCCGTCTCCTGCATCTACGGTATCGGCTCGGTCGAGACCTACACCGCGATGACCTTTGCGCTGAAGAAGGGCGAGCGCATCGACCAGCGCCAGTTAATCGCCGATCTCGTGGCGCTGCAGTACAAGCGCACGCAGGCTGATTTCACCCGCGGCACCTTCCGCGTCCGCGGCGACGTCATCGACATCTTCCCGGCGCACTATGAAGACCGCGCCTGGCGCGTGAACCTGTTCGGCGACACCGTGGAAAATATCGAGGAGTTCGATCCGCTCACCGGCCACAAGCAGGACGATCTCGAGTTCATCAAGATCTACGCCAACTCGCACTATGTGACACCGCGGCCGACGCTGGTGCAGGCGATCAAGTCGATCAAGAGCGAGTTGAAGCTGCGACTCGACGAGCTCAACAACCAGGGTCGCCTGTTGGAAGCGCAGCGGCTGGAGCAGCGCACCACCTTCGATCTCGAAATGATGGAGGCGACCGGAAGCTGCGCCGGCATCGAGAACTATTCGCGCTATCTCACCGGCCGCCGCCCCGGCGAGCCGCCGCCGACGCTGTTTGAATACGTGCCCGATAACGCGCTCGTCTTTGCCGACGAAAGCCACGTCACCGTGCCGCAGATCGGCGGCATGTTCCGCGGCGATTTTCGGCGTAAGGCGACGCTCGCCGAATACGGTTTTAGGCTGCCCTCCTGCATGGACAACCGTCCGCTGCGGTTCGAGGAATGGGACATGATGCGCCCGCAGACGGTCGCGGTCTCCGCGACGCCGAGCGGCTGGGAGCTGAACGAAAGCGGCGGCGTGTTCGTCGAGCAGGTGATCCGGCCCACCGGCCTGATCGATCCGCCGGTCGACATCCGTCCGGCGCGCACACAAGTAGACGATCTCGTCGGCGAAGTCCGCGCGACGGCTGCCGCCGGCTATCGCTCGCTGATCACGGTGCTGACAAAACGCATGGCGGAAGACCTCACCGAATATCTGCACGAACAGGGCATCCGCGTGCGCTATATGCACAGCGATATCGATACCATTGAGCGCATCGAAATCATCCGCGACCTTCGCCTCGGCGCATTCGACGCGCTGGTCGGCATCAACCTGTTGCGCGAGGGCCTCGACATTCCCGAATGCGCGCTGGTCGCGATCCTCGACGCCGACAAGGAAGGCTTTTTGCGCAGCGAGACCTCGCTGATCCAGACCATCGGCCGCGCCGCGCGCAACGTCGACGGCAAGGTGATCCTTTACGCCGACCAGATGACTGGCTCGATGGAGCGGGCCATCGCCGAAACCAACCGCCGCCGCGAAAAGCAGGTCGAGTACAACACGGCCAACGGCATCACGCCGGAGAGCGTGAAGAAATCGATCGGCGACATTCTCAACTCCGTCTACGAACGCGACCACGTGCTGGTCGAAATCGGCGACGGCGGCATGGCCGACGACGTGATCAGCATCGGCCACAATTTCGAAGCCGTCCTGAACGACCTCGAAACAAGAATGCGCGAAGCCGCCGCCGACCTGAACTTCGAGGAAGCCGCCAGACTCCGCGACGAGGTCAAGCGCCTCCGCGCGACGGAAATGGCCGTGGTCGACGACCCCACCGCCAAACAGCGCGCCGTGCAAGGCAAGGCGGGGGCTTATGCCGGGACAAAGAAATACGGCGAGGCAGCGAACCTGCCGACATCAGCGATGAAGAAGCGCGGCGCCTCTTCACCCTCCCCTGGAGGGGGAGGGTCGACCGCCGCAGGCGGTCGGGGTGGGGTGAGCCGCAGTGGCGGTCCTTCCACCTCCAAAATCCACAAGCCCCATCTCGACGAAATGCACGGCCCCGAGTCCCTGCCCTACCGCCCCGCCAGCGCCAAACCGCGCAAGCCCGAGATCGCCAGCGGCAGCAAAATCTTCCAGCCCACCGACTCGCGGCAGTCAGGGCCGGAATTCGGGCCGGCGCCGCGATCCAGCGGCGGTGCGCCGGGGCACCGGGGCGGGTGGAAGAAGAGATAGAAAGTTCCGGCGTCAACGGCCGTCGTTGAGAGCGCAGCGACTCGTCCGCCGTAGCTCGAAAAGCGAAGGCGGAAGCAAGCCCTCTCACCGGAACCGGGCGCATGGATTGCTTGGTCGTTAGGTTCCTCGCAATAGCACAACATCCGCCTCCTGATACAAGGCAAGAGACGCGCACTGGCAATCCGGACTGATTGCGTTACGCTGGCGTCATGAAACTCGGCTTCGAAGAATCCCAATTGTCCTACACCAGCGGCTCACAAAGTGCCCGCGCATGGACCGAAGCCTGGGTAACGGCTTGGGCCTGTTGCCCGCACTGCGGCAACACCAAAAATTTCATACTTCCCCAACAACTCGCCATTAGCAGACTTCTTCTGTCCTTTCTGCAACGAGGAATTCGAACCCAAGAGCCAGCAGGGAAAATTCGGAACGCGCGTCGTCGATGGCGTCCTTCAAGACCAGGTGCGAACGCCTCGCCGCCAGCAACAATCCGAATCTGCTGCTGATGAACTACGAGCTCAAATCGCTTGCGGTCGTGAACCTGTTCATCGTGCCCAAGCACTTCTTCGTTCGCGAGATCATCGAGGAGCGAAAGCCGCTGTCGCCCACCGCGCGACGGGCCGGCTGGATCGGCTCCAACATCCTGCTCGGTCGAATTGCGGACTCCGGAAAGATGCATATCGTCCAGAACAGCGTCGTTCGTGCGAACGAACTCGTCCTCACCAATTGGCAGAAGACACTCTTCCTCAGAAACGAATCTCCGGAAACCCGCGGCTGGTTGCTGGACGTGATGAAGTGTGTGGAGTCGCTCGGCAAGCGGGACTTCACGCTCGACGAAGTCTACGCTTTCGAACGGCACCTCGGCGATCTCTATCCCGGCAACCAGAACGTCAGGCCGAAGATTCGGCAACAGCTTCAGCACTTGCGGGATCGCGGATTTGTTGAATTCGTCTCTCGTGGAAATTACCGTTTGCGATCGTAGGAGAATCCCATGGCATGGTTTCTCAATCTCTACAAATGCGATCGTTGCAGGCGCCGATGGGCCGATGAATGGTCCTGCATGTGCGACGACGAGTGCCCTCATTGCGGCGCACGCGACATGACTCCATACGCGAGCGAAGAACTGACTACGTTGATTGAGGAAGAACGCGGCGAGTTCGTGGTGCTTTGGTCACCGGAGACCGCCGAGCACGATCCTGACTACCGGGAGCTCGGGCGTTTTCCGACCCGCGAAAAGGCGCTGGAGTTTTTGGCCGCGGACGGCTGATCGGAATTCCCGCCATTCCGTGATCACTGCTTCGGCGCGCCGGAATGACCGTTCGTTACCGCCAACCAGCTACTCCCTAAAAATAGTAATGTCGGCTGGACCCGTCGTAGGCTCCAGACTGCATGCTCGACATGGGTTTCCGAAGGGAAGAACTTCCGCCGCTTACGCGTTGTGCTGAAAGCTGGGGAGGTTTTCGAGATCGAGATGCTTACGCATGACACTCCTACATTGTTTCTGGCCACGGCCTGTTGCCGCGTGGCGTAGCTAAGATAGTTATTGAGATGGCAAACTCGTTCATCCCGGGCCGCCGAGCAGCGGCTGTCCTGAATCCATACTCCCGATCGTGGTTAGCGATTCCTTGATGCGCATTGCGCATCAAAGCTCGCCGCTTTCGCGTCTTCCCGGGATGACGTGCGGAGTATCAACTCCCGCTCACTTCAAAGGGGTCCGCAGTCCTGCTGGACGCCTAGGCCGGTAGAACGCTCTCCCTGCGTTGGACGGGCCCCTCGGCGATCATCGGGAGTCTAGGACGTCCTGAGGGGATGTGTGCTCTTTGGTCGCGTTACAGGGCACGGCGGGAGGTCCTATGATAGCCGTGACATGATCCTCGTCCTCCAAATCGATCCGCGCATTGCGCGGCGTTGCTTGCACGCCGGACGCCTCCAAGCAGGAGCTTAGCCGGACGGTCGTTGGTGCCGTCCGGATACCCCTTCCTTCATCAAACGGATTTGGTGTGTGGCTCTCCCGCGAGGGAAGCCCCAAAAAAGGAGGCATGTCGTGAACGACCCCTCTATCCCGGAAATCACTCTTCCGGCGTCTGACCATCGCCGCTTGGAACGGCTCGCGCAGGTGGGCGCAGATCAAGGCGACGTGGACGCACGTTTTCTGTTGCGTGAGATCAACCGTGCCGAAGTCGTCCCTGATCGCGCAGCCAGATTGGACAGCATCGTCACCATGGGTTCGTGGGTGACGTTCTGGATCAACTGGGGCTTCCCTCGCGAGACGAGACAACTCGTGTACCCCGACGACTACACATCCGAGCGAACCCAAATTCCCGTGATGTCACCGTTGGGCGCAGCGTTGGTGGGACTGAAGGTCGGAAGCGAAATCCCCTTCTTCACCGCTGGGCGCACCAATGTCGTCAGGATCGAACGCGTCAGTCGAGGTGATCCGAATGATGTTGTCAGGGCTCTGTTTTGCAATCCGGTGGTCAAGGGCAAGGAGCTCTTTGATGACGATGATCCGGGACCATCGGCCGCTTAGAAAAGGAGAGAAGGTAATGAGCAAGACTGATCGCAAGAGCAAGCCTGAAATCGTGCTGCCGCCAATCATGGTAATGGAGGATGAGGCTAGGCGTCTAAACGCCCTGGCCAGTTCGTGCGCGATGCTTTTCCCGCGCGTGGCCCATTTCCTTGCACGGGAGATGGAGCGTGCAAGCGTCGTGGCGGACAACTCCGATTTGGGCGGCGTGGTCCGAATGGGCTCGCAGGTCCGGTACTGCGATGACAAGACCGGTGAAGTCCGGGACGTGGTGTTGGTGTATCCGCACGAAGCGGACATAACGCTAAAGCGCGTCTCGGTTCTTACGCCGGTCGGAGCTGCGTTGATCGGCCTGTCGGTTGGCCAGGCAATCGAGTTTCAAACGCCGGGCCACAACAAGCGATCCTTGACGGTACTAGGCGTGTCGAACTGAAGGAGGCTTTGATATGCGCGACGTTTCAACTAAACAGGCCGCCTTAACGGTGATCGGTATCACCGTCGTTTTGGCTGCCGTGTTCTATCGTGCGAGCGTCTTCAAGGCTTGAAGGCCCAACTCTAAGGGGCCCTCTCGGTTTATGATCGAGCTGGGCCCCCTCAACTGCCACCTCAGCTGTTTCAGGCGCACCATAGGGAACTATTCAGGTCACCTCCAAGGCAGCCTATAGGGTAATCGCTGGCGTCTCTGGAATACTGTGTCACCCGCCGGAGCCTGTCATCGGGCGCGCATTCGCGCGACCCGGTGGAGGGTGACGACACCCGATGTGCTGTTTGACATTCAAATCCGAAAAGCGCCGCCACGCAGCGCGTCGCCGCCGTATCGCAGGCTGCAATGAACCTTTTGGAAACTACCGCGTCACATAGTGTAGGTCCTTTTGCTGATTGATCCCGCCGCCGTTCCCTTCACAATGAATCGGGCCGTGCGGGTCGAACACAGGCGGGGAGCGACGGATGACCGAGGAATCAAATCGTCAGCGCGTGCTGGATTTCCTCGATGTCCTGTATTCCGGCGACGTCGAAGGTGCGCTGGAGCGCTGCACCGACGACATCGAATCCCTCGCCAATGCCCCGATCGACATCTTGCCGCATATGGGCCATCGCCGCGGCAAGGCCGAAATGCGCGAGATGTGGAACGCGGTGCGCGCCCGCTATTCCGAACTGCGCTGCGAGGTGCCGATCCTGGTCGTCGAGGGCGACAGGGCGGCCGCGTTCATCCGCGTGTTCTTCCGCAAGAGCATCAATCAGCGCATGGTGCAGTTCGATATCGCCGGCTTCTACACGCTGCGCGACGGCAAGATCAGCCAGATCAGGGAAATCATCGACACCTTCGATCTGGTCCAGCAGCTGCTCGAACGCGACGTTGCCGCAATCCTGACCGGCCGGCGGCCGGAGCCGATCTAGCGTTTGCTGGCCGTCATCCGGGGCGCGTCGAATGCGCGAACCCGGAATCTCGAGATTCTCGGGTGCGCAATTGCGCACCATAGTTCGATGCTTACGCATCGCCCCGGAATGACAGAAGAAATGCGGAACGCTTCGCCGCCTGTTTCCCCGCGCTATGAACCTGATCGCGCCGGCCGCGACACACTACGAGGCTATTTGCGGACCAGAAGATTATATGAAGATCGCGTTGCTGGCTTTGCTTGGTTTGGCGTTGGGAGCGCTCGGAGGCGCGGCACTGGGCATCGGGGCGGGTCTCGCCTGGGTAGAAATCTTCAAAACCACGAGTTTTGAAGGCTATAGCGGCATGCTGGTATTCTTCACCTTCATGCCGCTCGGGGCCGCGATCGGCGGTATCGGCTGTGCCCTGCTGTTCGCCATCATCGCCATTCGCGACGCCGAGATCGCCATCGAACGCGAGCCGGTGCGCCGCCACGATCCGTAGTTCGGCCGAAACAGCCGCATTTGTGCAATGCAAAAACGGCAATTGTGTTTCGGCCAAACTCCTCTATTTCTGGCTGCAACAGTGAAGGTCAGCATTTCGGCCCGGCGTCGATGAAGGCGCCCATTTGGGCGCGATTGCTGTTCTGAAAATCCAGTTTCGAGGACCAAATCAAAATGACAGAGCATAGTCTCTGGCGTTTTCGCGCTCGTTGCATCGCGCGCTCAATGAACGCCAGCCCGCCGATCTCGAAGCCTTGCTCGACGAGGACGTCGACTGGGCGATCTTTTGGCCGATCGACCTGTATCCGTTCTTCGGCCAGCGCCGCGGTAAGGCAGCCGTGGTCGAGGTGATCAGGCAGATCGCGGACAATTTTCGCGTCCACCGCTTCGACCGCGAATCGATCATGCTGGGGGTGGATTCGGCCGCCTCGATGATGCGCTATTCGCTGACTGCGCTGGATTCGAACAGGCCGATCAGCCCATTTCGCCCAGTTCAGGGCCCGCCGCTTGACCAATCTCCGCGTGCTGGTCGATAACTTCGATCTGGTCGAGCAGACCGTGGGCTATCCGATTCACCTGCCGCGGATGGCGGTGTAGCGATCGTCATTGTACCCGCCATAATTTCGCAACAGAGCGAACGCATTCTTGGCGCGACTTGGAATGCGGGCGGGCGATGATTCCCAAAATTCGATTTGGCTGGGCGCGGCTGCCAATGCTGGCGGCCGGCGCAAGTTTGGCTTCGATGCTGGCTGTGGCGGCACAAACACCGCCGCCAAGCGACGAGCCGGAGATACAGGAGCCTGAAGAAGCCGAGGTGACGCCCAGCGTCAACGACGCCGATATCATGAAGGACATCGACGTCGAAAAGCTCGACTGGAGTCAGCTCAATGTCGACGTATCGACCCTCACCGGTCCGCCGCCGAAGGGAAGCGCCGCGTCGAAAGGCGCTGCCAGCGCGGAGGCGTCCTGGTCCGCCAAGGAGAGACCGAACGGCACCTCCGCGGTGTCGGTCAAGCAATCCATCTCGCCGTTCTGGGATACGCGCATCGGCGCCGACATGACCGTCGCCCGGCAAGGCACGGCGACGACGTCCGAACTGCTCTCGGAAAAACTCGCCAATGGCGGCAGCCTGCCGCAATCGTCCGGCACCGCATGGGCGGCGATCACGGCCCCCGGCGTTGCTTCGATTTGGGACAAGACCGCGGTCGAGGCCCGCGTCGATCCCGGATCAGAGCAGAGCAAGCTCGGCACCTCCTTGAGCAAATCGCTGCCGCTGGACGAGCAATATTCGTTGACGCTGAGGAACGACTACAACCTGATCCAGCAGGGCATCATGCCGGTCCCGGGCTTCGTCAACCATCCCTCGCGCAGCTACGAGACCGATCAGTCGGCAAGGCTGAGCATCCTCGATACCGGCACCAGTCTGATCGCGGGCCAGACGCTATCGACTTCCGATGACAAGTGGCTGCGCAAGGTCGGCGCCGAGCAGAAGCTGTTCGACGGCGTCACCATCTCCGGCTCGATCGGCGAAACGCCCTCGGGCGCCGCCAACAAGAGCCTCAGCGCAGGCTTCAAGCGTAGCTGGTGAGAGCCGAAGTCGTCCCAATTTGACGCGCTTTCCGGCCTCAAGTGCGCCGCCCCCGAGAAAGAACGACCATTGCCGCAGATTGGCCCAGATGCGGCCAAAATCGGTGGGACAGATGGGACCCGCTCCACTTCGTCGTGCGGGGGACGTCCGCGCTCGCCTGAAAGCGAAACAGAGGAATAGCCGATGAACGCCACTATTCGTTCCGAACAAGTTGATTCCAACCCGGAGGTCGACAGCGATCTCGCCGCCGTATCCGAAGTCGAGGCCGGCATCCGCGATTTCGTTCGCAACGACATCGCCTATCTGCGCCGGCCCGCAGTGGCCCCGGATACTGTGCCGCTCGACACCAACGCGGAAGCCACCGTCAACAACGTCAATTCGCTGATCCAGCGTGTCGCGGGTACTTCGCTTGCGGAAATCGAGAAGCTGATTTCCGAACTCGAAAGCCTCCGCGACCTCCTGCATGCCGAAGGCCAGCGGGTTCAGCGCGAGATCTCGGGCTATGCGCAGCTCAGCCAGGCTGCGATGAAGTCGACGCGCATGATCGCCGACAACGTCACGCAATGGAAGCGCGCCGCCGACGGTCTGCGCAACAGCTGATCCCGATCGTTGCAAAAATCTGACACTCCGCCGCGTTCCGTACGGGAGCGCGGCGGTTTTGTTTGGCAGGGTTCGATCTGAACTTTATAAGCACGGTCGCGTCCAAGGACGGATGTCGTCACGTGACGGCAGGCACCTTTTTAAGGACACACCGGCGATGCAAAACGTTCAGCCAGACAACATGGATTCAATGCCGTTGCGGCAATCCTCGCATGGCGTGGGCACGATCGTGATCCGCTTCGTCGGACTGCTGACGCTTGCGGTCGTTGCAATGACGCTGATCTGGAGCCGCTGAACTTCTTCAGCGCTAATTGCTGCGCGATCCGCAACTACTGGCGGACGAACGCTGTGTCCTCGATCGTGTAGACGCCGTCGGCATAGGATTTCACCACCATGGTGGCGGTCAACATCACCGCCAGCGTGATAGTTGCAAAGACAAAGCCGACGAATTTCAGGCCGCTGCGATCTGCCATTTTCATCCCCTCGGTACTTCCCCTGAGACGCATTTGGCAGGCAGAAAGTTCAAATTGCGTTAGCAAAAATTCGGTTTCGCGGAGTCATGGATTACGAAGCGCTAACGAAACAATTGGCTAACCATGTTGCCACGGACAGGGGCACGTAGCAGGCGGCTCAGATGAGCCGCCGGGACTCTGAATTAATCTTTGTTCCGCCGCGGCACGAACGCTGTGGCGAGGAATGAGAACACGACTTCGCCACGCTGGTTGATTCCGGTATTGCGGGCCTGGAGGATGCCCCATTCGGGACGCTTCTCGGACGTCCGCTTGGTCTCGACCTGATTGGAAAAGCGGATGGTATCGCCCGCCAACACCGGCCTGATCCAGCGCAATTCACGAAACCCCGGCGACGGCCCCCAAACCGCGACCTTCTCACCGCGCGCCGCGGCCTCTGTCGACAGACGCTTGCCATCAGCAACCAAGAGCTTCATGCACACTGCGGCGACGTGCCAGCCCGATGCGGCCAACCCCCCGAACAGGGATTTGCGGCCCTCCTCCTCATCGAGGTGAAAGCGCTGCGGATCGAACTGCGCGGCAAACCTCTTGATGTCTTCAGCGGTGAAGGTGAACGAGCCGAACTCGCGCCGCGCGCCGATCTCGATGTCCTCGAAGAAATGCATCGCTACTCCGCTCCCGATTCAAGGCGCCGGCGCACGATGATCGGGGACTCCATCTCGCACAGAACAATCCCGGCCGCGTTGCGGATCGTACCCTTGAAGGTCACGATGCCGGTCTCGGGCCGGCTCTTCGAAATCCTGGCCTGCGCAACGCTGACATCCAGCATCAGGTCGTCGCCTGGACGCAGCGGCGCCAGCCAGCGCATTTCGTTGACGCCGGGCGAGCCGAGCGAGGCGGTGCGGCCGATAAAGCTGTCGAACAGCATCCGCATCATGAGCGAGCCGAGGTGCCAGCCCGAACCGGACAGACCTTTGAGCATCGATGCGTTAGCCGCGGCCTCGTCGAGATGCATCGGTTGCGGGTCGTATTCGGCGGCGAAGGCCAAAATCTCATCACGCGTGACGTGGCGCGGTCCGAACGTGCCGAAATGGCCGGGCGTGAAGTCTTCGAAGGTTAGCGTTGTCATCGATTGAGGATTTGGATTTGAGGATAAGCTGTGGAGAAGCCTGAATGTGGCCGTTATTTGCGGCAATCTCAACCCGCCCACCCGCATGGCTCGTTCGCCGACGGCGAGTACCGCGCCCGGCACTCGCCCCTGACTTGCCCGAAGCAATTTTCGGGGCTAGCCCTGTGCCATCTGGGACCAGGTTTTTGACTCGCCGGAGAACCATCGATGTTAGATTTTCAGGATCTGTTTCAGTGGGATCGCTTCATTACGCCCACGATCATCAAGACTTTCTACTGGCTGGTCATCGGCTTGATCGTTCTGTTCGGCCTATCCGGAATTTTTTCGGCACTCGCCGCGATGGCGATCAGCCCGTTCGGCGGATTCATTCTGCTGTTGTCCTCGATCGCCGGCGTCGTGGTCGGCGTGGTGTTTTCGCGCATCGCCGCGGAATTCATCCTGATCGTCTTCCGCATCAACGAGCATCTCGGCGCAATCCGGGATCAGGGACAGATGCGGTGAAATCTCGCCTCTACGCGTCGTAGTCGAGTCCGTCATTCCGGGATGGTGCGCACGCACCAGACCCGGAATCTCGAGATTCTCAGGTGCGCGCGCACCATAGTTCGACGCTGCGCGCCGTCCCGGAATGACGTCGGCAGTTTACGTATTAAACCTGAAATGCATCACGTCGCCGTCGGCGACGACATATTCCTTACCTTCCAGCCTGAGCTTGCCGGCGTCGCGGGCGCCGGCTTCGCCGTTCAGCGCGACATAATCGGCATAGGCGATGGTCTCGGCCCGGATAAAGCCCTTTTCGAAATCGGTATGGATCACGCCGGCCGCCGCGGGCGCCTTGGTGCCGCGGTGGATCGTCCAGGCACGGGCCTCTTTCGGGCCCACGGTGAAATAGGTGATGAGGTCGAGCAGCTGGTAGCCGGCGCGGATCAGGCGGTCGAGGCCGGCCTCTTCCAGGCCGAGCGTCTCCAAAAACTCGGCGCGCTCCTCGCGTGACAGGGTCGCGATCTCGGATTCGATCTTGGCCGAGATCACCACCGCGACCGTCCCTTCCTTCTTGGCGTGCTCGAACACCTGTTTTGAGAAGCTGTTGCCCTCCTTGGCCGAACCTTCCTCGACATTGCAGACATAGAGCACCGGCTTGGAGGTCAAGAGGCCGAGCATGCCGAAGGTGCGCTCTTCCTCCGGCTTGCGCTCCAGTGCCCGCGCCGGTTTGCCCTCGCGCAGCAGCACCAGGGCGCGATTGACAAGATCGAGCTGCTCCTTGGCATCCTTGTCGTTGCCTTTGGCCTTTTTCGCGAGATTGTCGACCCGCTTCTCGAGGCTGTCGAGATCGGCGAGCATCAGTTCGGTTTCGATGGTCTCGATATCCGCCAAGGGCGCGATCTTGCCCTCGACATGAGTGATGTCGGAATCCTCAAAGCACCGCACGACATGCGCAACCGCATCGACCTCGCGGATGGTGGCGAGGAACTGGTTGCCGAGGCCCTCGCCCTTCGATGCGCCGCGCACCAGCCCTGCGATATCGACGAACGTCAGCCGCGTCGGGATAATCTGCGCCGAGCCTGCGATCGCCGTCAGCTTGTCGAGTCTCGGATCAGGCACAGCGACCTCGCCGACATTCGGCTCGATCGTGCAGAACGGATAATTCGCCGCCTGCGCCGCTGCCGTCTCGGTCAGCGCGTTGAACAGCGTCGACTTGCCGACATTGGGCAGGCCAACGATACCGCATTTGAATCCCATTTCGTCCTCAATCTCAGTGTTCGTCATGCCCGGCCTTGTGCCGGGCATCCACGTCCTTTTCAGCAGCAAGGACGTGGATGGCCGGGACGAGCCCGGCCATGGGAGAGGTCATGCCGGCTTTTCGCCGTTGTCCTCATTTGACGGAAAGATTCCCTTGGCCTGCAGCGCCAGATGCACCTTGTTCTGGAACGAGGAGTTGTGCCCTGCCGCCAGCAAGCCCGCATTCTCGGCCACCGCGGCGCACAGGGCTTCCACCCAGGCGCGGTCGCTCTTTGCGAAATCAGAAAGCACGTGGCCGTGCACCAACTCCTTGATGCCGGGATGGCCGATCCCGAGCCGCACCCGGCGATATTCGTTGCCGATATGCGAGGAGATCGAACGCAGCCCGTTGTGGCCGGCGATACCGCCGCCGACCTTGACGCGAACTTTCGCCGGCGGCAGTTCGAGTTCGTCCTGAAACACGGTGATGTCGGAGGCTACGAGCTTGAAAAAGTTCGCCGCTTCCTGAACCGCGCGCCCGGACTCGTTCATGTAGGTGGTCGGCCGAAGCAGAACGACCTTCTCGCGATCGAGCGTGCCTTCGGATGTCTCGCCCTGAAAACGGCGGCGCCACGGTGTAAAACCGTGACGCCGCGCAATTTCATCGACGGCCATGAACCCGATGTTGTGCCGGTTGTTCGCGTATTTCGAACCGGGGTTACCTAGACCGACAAACAGGCGCATGACGCGGCATCCTGCCGCTGCTTACTTCTTCTTGTCGCCACCAGCCGGCGCCTTCGCGCCAGCCGCCGGAGCCGCAGCGCCCGCCGCAGGCGCGGCAGCAGCAGCCGGAGCGGCACCCGCCGCCGGCGCGGCCGTCCCTGCAGCCGCGGCAGCCGCCGCAGCCTTCTGTTCTTCGGCGTAGCCGGACGGCGGCACGATGGTCACAAGCGTCGGATCCTCACGCAACAACGATTTCACGCCGGTCGGCAGCTTGATGTCAGACAGATGCAGCGAGTGGCTGATTTCCAGCCCGCCGACATCGGCCTCGACATACTGCGGAATGTTGTCGACCGAGCATTCGAGTTCGATGGTGTGGGTAACGATGTTGACGGTGCCGCCGCGCTTGACGCCCGGCGAGGTTTCGCCGTTCACGACGTGCAGCGGTACGCTGACGCGGATGGTGGCGCCTTCGCCGAGGCGCAGGAAGTCGACATGAAGCGGGAAGTCCTTCACCGGATCGAGGTGGAAGTCGCGCGGAATCACGCGGTGCTTCTTGCCCTCGAGATCGATGTCGTAAATCGTGGTCAGGAAACGGCCGGCCAGGATGCGCTGGCGCAGTTCCTTGTCGTCGACCGAGATGGTCACGGGGGGCTGGTTGTTGCCGTAGATCACTCCGGGCACTCTCCCGGCGCGACGCTCTGCCCGGGCGGCCCCCTTGCCGCTCTGCGGACGCGCGGTCGCCTTCAATTCCTTGACGGTCGCCATCGTGTTAAGTCCTTGTTTTCTAAAAAGTTAAAGGCCGCATCGCGGCCCGTTGGCGTCCCACAGCAAGCCTCCAGGGGTGCGGGGGCTGCAGACGTGCCGGGCTTTTAGCCCCAAAGGGGCGAAATGACAAGGAAATGAAGGGATTTTTCTTAGGTTAGCACCCTCCCCTGGAGGGGGAGGTCGGCACGGATCGAGCGAAGCGAGGTGCGTGACGGGGTGGGGTGATCTCTCTCAACTCGGGCACTGTTCGGGAGGAAAGACCGTCACCCCGCCCGCCGCGCGGCGTCGACCCACGAGCGAGCTTCGCTCGTCTCGGCCCCCTCCAGGGGAGGGTAAGGGGCCCTACCCATCCGCCCTCATGCTGCCGGCATCCGGTGCCGCCGGCGCAATGCCCAGCTTGGCTTCCAGCGCAGCAATCCGGCTCTTGAGCGCCTCATTCTCCTCGCGCGCCAGGCGGGCCATGTCCTTGACCACGTCGAACTCCTCACGCTTGACGACATCAAGATCGCGCAGGATGCGCTCGGCCTGGTTGCGCATGACCGTATCGACCTCGCGCTTGACGCCCTGGGCGGCGCCGGCGGCGTCGTTCATCAGACGGCCGATCTCGTCGAAAAACCGATTGCTGGTCTGGGTCATCTAGAACGCTCCGGTCGCTGCAAATTGATCGTGACGGCAAGACAATGGCAATCCCAAGGGAAACGTTCAAGAGCGCCGTTCAAGGCCAACGCGACAGCCGCTCGTCTTGTCATGCTGCGGTTTCCTTGCAATCGTATCGAACATCCAGCCGGACACCAGAATCACAAAGCAAAAAAGCAACGCCCATGATCGACCAGCAGATCGATATTGCGACCAAGGACGGCAAGACCACGACCTTCATTACCCACCCCGAGCGCGGCGGCCCCTTTCCGGTCATCATCTTTTACATGGACGCGCCGGCGATCCGCGAGGAACTGCGCGACATGGCGCGGCGGCTCGGTACATCGGGTTACTACGTGATGCTGCCCAACCTGTATTACCGCTCCGGCGTCATGGAGCTGGGGCCAGTCCCGCCGGATCCCGAGGCGCCCGAGCGCAAGCGGATGTTCGGCTTCATGAACTCCATCGATATTCCCATGGTGATGGAGGATACCAAGGCGCTGCTGGCTTATGCAGAGACTCAGCCTGCTGCAAATACGAAAGCCGTCGGCACCGTCGGCTACTGCATGAGCGGCCGATACGCTGTCAACGCGGCGACGCATTTCCCGGATCGTGTGAAGGCGGCGGCGTCCATTTACGGGACACATCTCGCGACCGACCAACCCGACAGCCCGCATCTTGCCGCGTCGAAAACCAAGGCCGAACTCTACTTTGCCTGCGCCGAGACCGACATCTATGCACCGCAGGAGATCATCGACAAGGTGAAGAAGGCAATGGAAGGCACGAAGAACGAGGTCGAGATCTATCCCGGCACACATCACGGATTCGCCTTTCCGAAGCGCCCGGTCTATCGCCGCGACGCCGCCGAGCGGCATTGGGAGCGGCTATTGGCGCTCTATCGCCGCAACCTCGCGGCCTAGGAGGCATCGCACCTGATGCCCTTCCTCACCATCGCTTTTCCGGTATTCGACCCGATCGCCATCTCGATTGGGCCGATTGCGATCCGCTGGTATGCGCTGGCCTATATCGGCGGCATTGTGCTGGGGTGGATTTACGCCCGCTCGTTGCTCAAGAGCGAAAAACTCTGGGGCGGGCCGGCGCCGATCACGCTGGCGCAGCTCGACGACTTTATCCTGTGGGTCACGATCGGCATCATCGTCGGGGGCCGCACCGGTTACGTGCTGTTCTACAATCCCGCCTTCTTCATCCAGCATCCGGCCGAGATCTTCCAGTTGTGGAATGGCGGCATGTCATTTCACGGCGGCTTCCTCGGCTGTGTCGCTGCGGTGATGCTGTTCGCCCGCCTGAACAACATCCCAATCCTGTCGCTTGGCGACATCACGACCGCGGTTGCGCCGATCGGGCTGTTCCTCGGGCGGCTGGCAAACTTCATCAACAGTGAACTCTGGGGCCGGGAGACGGACTCCAGCGTGCCTTGGGCGATGGTGTTTCCCAACGGCGGGCCGGAGCCGCGCCACCCCAGCCAACTCTACGAAGCCGGGCTCGAGGGCATCCTGCTATTCGTTCTCCTGGCGGTAATGATCCGAATGGGCGCATTGAGGCGACCGGGCCTGATCCTCGGCAGCTTCATCACGATCTACGGCCTTGCCCGCATTACCAGCGAATTCTTCCGCGAACCTGATCCCCAGCTCGGCTTTTTGTGGGGCGGACTGACCATGGGCATGCTGTTGTCGGTACCGATGATCATTGCGGGAGGCATCCTTATTGTGATGGCATGGCGCCGCAAGACGCCGCAGCATATAGAGAGGTCGATTTAAGGCAGGCCGTGACCGAATTTTCGCCGTTAGAGTCGGAGATCCACAAGCTGATCAGATCGTCAGGACCGATGCCGGTCTGGCGGTACATGGAGCTGTGCCTGATGCATCCCGAGCACGGCTACTACGTGTCGCGCGATCCGTTGGGCCGCGAGGGTGATTTCACCACCGCGCCCGAGGTTAGCCAGATGTTCGGCGAGCTGCTCGGCCTATGGACGGCCTCGATCTGGAAAGCGATCGGTTCGCCGCCGACGCTGCGGCTGGTCGAGCTCGGCCCCGGCCGCGGCACCATGATGGCGGACGCGCTCCGCGCGGTTCGGGTGCTGCCGCCGCTTTATCAATCGCTCCACATCGATCTCGTCGAGATCAATCCGGTGCTGCGCGAGAAGCAGCGGTCGACGCTATCCGGCGCGCGCAACATCACCTGGCACGACAGCATCGACGACGTGCCCGAAGGCCCCGCGGTCATTCTCGCCAACGAATATTTCGACGTGCTGCCGATCCATCAGGTGGTCAAGCGCGAAACCGGCTGGCACGAGCGCGTCGTCAACCTCGATGCCAATGGCAACCTGGTATTCGCGGCCTCCGATGACCCGATGCCCCGCTTTGAAGTGCTGCTGCCGCCGCTGGTGCGCGCGGCCCCCATCGGCGCCGTGTTCGAATGGCGGCCGGATACCGAGATCATGAAGATCGCCGCGCGGGTGCGCGACCAGGACGGCGCGGCGCTGATCATCGATTACGGCCATCTGCGCAGCGACGCCGGCGATACCTTCCAGGCCATCGCCCGCCACAGCTTTGCCGATCCCCTGAAAAATCCGGGACAGGCCGACGTCACCGCCCACGTCGATTTCCAGGCGCTGGCCCGCGCGGCGGAAGACGTCGGCGCGCGCGTTCACGGTCCGGTGACGCAGGGTGAATTCCTCAAGCGGCTCGGCATCGAGACCCGGGCCGTCACGCTGATGGGAAAAGCCACCGCGGAAGTTTCCGCGGATATTTCCGCCGCGCTCAAGCGCCTCACCGACAGCGGCCGCGGCGGCATGGGATCGATGTTCAAGGTGCTTGCGGTTACCGAGCCAAACCTCACCTCGGTCGCAGGCCTCAGCGACGAACCGCCGGCGCGGAGAGACGAAACAGCATGACCTTCGGATCGTCGCTGCTGTCAGCCATTCCCGGCCTGCGCCACGCGTTCTTCACCCGCGAGGGCGGGGTATCGGGTGGAATTTATGAGGGCCTCAATGGCGGATTAGGCTCGAATGACGATCCGGCCAGTGTCGCCGAAAACCGCCGCCGGATGGCCGAGCGGATGGGCGTTGCGCCCGAGCACTTGCTCAGCGCGCACCAGATCCATTCGCCCGACGCCGTGGTGGCGACCCGACCTTGGCAAGGCGACAAGCCGCGCGCGGACGCGCTCGTCACCCGCACGGAAGGCATTGCCATAGGCGTCACCGCCGCCGATTGCGGCCCGATCCTGTTCGCCGATCCGGCCGCCCGCGTGATCGGCGCCGCGCACGCCGGCTGGAAGGGTGCGCTGACCGGCGTGCTGGAATCCACTATCGAGGCGATGGAAAATCTCGGCGCGGACCGTGGCGGCATCGTCGCCGCCATCGGTCCGCTGATCCGCCAGCACTCCTACGAAGTCGGCAGCGAATTCGTCGAACGCTTCCTGGATGCCGACGCCGAAAATGGCGTGTTCTTTATTCCTTCGGTTCGGTCAGGCCATGCCATGTTCGACCTCGCCGGCTTCATCCGTATGCGGCTGGAGAATGCCGGCGTGCTGATGATCGACGATATCGGCGTCGATACCTATTCCGACGAGCGCTTCTACAGCTACCGCCGCTCGGTGCACCGCAAAGAGCCGGACTACGGCCGCCACATTCACGCGATCGCGTTGGTGAGCGAGTAATTCCTTACCTGACATCACCTTACCCGGCGCCGCGATCGACCAGGCCGGCGATCTCGTGCAGTTGATCACCACTCGGCTCGGTGAGAAACCAGGAACAGGTCGCGCCGGCCTCGGCGCTCACGGCACTGACCTAGGATGGCACGGACCATCCTGCGCCGTTGGAGAATTCTGTCAACAACAAGGAGAAACGGGACGAGCTGGACGCGATCTTTTTGGCGAGCCTATCCACTCGCTGCCCTAGACCTTAACACATTTTAACGATATCGCAGGGAGCAATGAGGAACACCTTGATTGCTTCGTGCCAAGCCCCGCGCGCCATGATTGCCGCGGCGCTGTTTGTCGTTTCTTGCGCGCTCGGTGGCTGTGCCGGCGGCGGCGCGGGCAGCGGCTCGTATGCGATGGCGAGCGCGGGCGACGGTCCAACCGTGGCGTTCGAATCGATCGACGGTCCGCCGCCGCAGGTGTTCGACCGGATGGTAAGCGTGCTCGATAGCGAATCGAAGCTGCGCAACCTGTCGATCGTCTCCCGCGAGGGCGGCGCTTCCTACCGCGTGCGCAGCTATCTCTCGGCGCAGGTGGTTCGCGGCAAAAGCGTGATCGCCTGGGTCTGGGACGTCTATGACAACAACCAGCAGCGTGCGTTGCGGATTTCCGGCGAAGAGCCCGCCGGCAAGGCCGGACGCGACGCCTGGGCGGCGGCCGACGACCTCGTGTTGCGGAAAATCGCACAGGCCGGCCTCAGCGGTCTGTCCGGCATGATCAATGGGACCCCGGATGCAGCACCTGCGCCGGGCCCGGAGCGCCGCGGTCCCGCGGTCGCGAGTGCGGAAGAAACAGTACCCGCCCAGGATGCGGCGGGCATCACGGCGCTCGGTTTCAGCGCCCAATAAACAGCCTCGTAAAGTCCCGTATCGGCCGATTTTTGACCGGGAAAACGACATCAACGGGTTGCCAGCCGAGCCGCCCGCCTGATATCTCCTCGCTCACCAAAACGCGCCGGTTCCCGAGGACTTCTCGATATGCTGAACGTCGTATCCAGCAAGGCGCGAGGAGAAGCGTTGATGGCGGCCAAGAACGGCTCAATCAAGCTGGTCGCCGGCAATTCCAACCCCGCGCTGGCCCAGGAAATCGCGAACTGGCTGCATCTGCCGCTGACCAAGGCGGTGGTCCGGCGCTTCGCCGACATGGAAATCTTTGTCGAAATCCAGGAGAACGTCCGCGGATCGGACGTCTACATCATTCAGTCGACCTCGTTTCCGGCCAACGATCACCTGATGGAACTGCTGATCATCACCGATGCGCTGCGCCGGGCCTCCGCGCGCCGCATCACCGCGGTCATCCCCTATTTCGGCTACGCCCGCCAGGACCGCAAGGTCGGCTCGCGCGCACCGATTTCCGCCAAGCTGGTCGCCAACCTGATTACGCACGCCGGCGTCGACCGCGTGATGACGCTCGATCTACACGCCGCTCAGATCCAGGGCTTCTTCGATATTCCGGTCGACAATCTCTTCGCCTCGCCGGTGATGGTGCGCGACATCAAGGAGCGCTTCGACCTCGGCAATGTGATGGTGGTGTCGCCCGACGTCGGCGGCGTGGTGCGCGCCCGCGGACTGGCCAAGCGCATCAACACGCCGCTCGCCATCATCGACAAGCGCCGCGAGCGCGCTGGTGAATCCGAGGTCATGAACGTGATCGGCGACTGCGCCGGCCACACCTGCATCCTGATCGACGACATCGTCGATTCCGGCGGCACGCTGGTGAACGCGGCTGACGCGTTGATCGCGAACGGCGCCAAGGAAGTCTACGCCTATATCAGCCACGGCGTGCTCTCCGGCGGTGCTGCCGCGCGCATCGCCTCGTCGAAGCTGAAAGAGCTCGTGATCACCGACTCGATCCTGCCGACGGAAGCGGTCAACAACGCCGCCAACATCCGCACGCTGTCGATCGCCCCGCTGATCGCCGAAGCGATCAGCCGCACCGCGTCGGAAGAATCGGTGTCGAGCCTGTTCGATTGAAAGGCTTCGTAGGGTGAGCAAAGCGCCGCGTGCCCACCGCGCAAAGTGCGAGACCTCATCCTGAGGAGCACGAAGCGCGTCTCGAAGGATGAATGGCACCAGCGGGGCCTCGTGGTTCGAGACGGCGCTAAAGCGCCTCCTCATCATGAGGGTTTAATAGGCGCCCCTCGCTACTCAAATCCCGGCCGCGGCACCAAATTCATCAGCATGTTGGCGTAGCCGCCATCGACCATGATCTCCTCGCCGTTGATATAGGACGCGCGGTCGCTGGCGAGAAACAATATCGCATCGGCCATGTCCTGCGGCATGCCGACCCGCCGCAACGGCACCACGGCGGAGCGCCGCTCGGTCACGCCAGGCGTATCGTAAAACGACTGGCTCATCGGCGTGATCACCATGCCGGGACTGACGACATTGCTGCGGATGCCATGCGGCCCCCACTCGTTGGCGAGTTGCCGCGACAGCATGATCACGCCGGCCTTGCTGACGCTGTAGGCGCCGCTCTGCCCCTGCGCGTTGCTGCCGGCAATCGACGCCACGTGAACCAGGCTGCCGCGGCCAAGCGCGCGCATCTGCCGGCCGCATACCTGCGCGCAGAGAAAATATCCTGTCAGGTTGACCGACAGAACGGCATTCCATTCGGCGAGCGACAACGTCTCGAGCGCGCCGGGCCGCAGCACCGCGGCCGTATTGACCAGCACCTCGCAGGGCCCGAGCGATTTTTCGATCGTCGCGGATGCGGCGGTGACGCTCTCGAACTCCGTCGTATCACAGCGCGCGATGAAATGGTCAGCGCCGAGCTTGCCGAGCTCCGCGCGCGTCACCTCGAGACCGCGGTCATCGAGATCGATCGCGGCGACGCGCGCGCCGGCCTGAGCAAAACTGAGCGCAACAGCGCGGCCGATCCCGCCTCCGCCACCCGTCACCACGCAGACGCGGCCTGACAGGCCGAGCCAATCGGAAGGTTGTTGTTCGGCCATGATCCGTTGCTCCGATGCCGCAAACGACACCGGCAGCGTAACCGAAAGTCATGGCGCGATCGAACGCTATTCTTCCGCGCGTACGAAGCAATCCTGCATGGCCGGATTGCTTCGCTCGCAATGACGGGACTTATTACCCCACAATCCCCGCCGCGACCTGTCCGCGCAGCCGCTCCAGGCTGTGCAGGGTGTTGGCGCAGGCTTCCGCGACCTCGATGCCCTTGATGACGAAATGCTTGCGGAAGAATTCGTGGTGCACGGCGCTGTCGTGGAATTGTTGCGGCGTCAGTACCGCCGAGAATACCGGCACTTCGGTCCTGAGCTGCACGTCCATCAGCGCCTTGATCACGGTGTCGGCGACGAATTCGTGGCGGTAGATGCCGCCGTCGACCACGAGGCCGGCGGCCACGATCGCGGTGTAGCGCCGCGTCTTCGCGAGCAATTGCGCATGCAAGGGGATCTCGAACGAGCCTGGTACCTCGAACAGATCGACCTGCGCGCGCGTGATATGGCGCGCCTCGATCTCTTCAAGGAAGGCAATGCGGCATTCCTCGACCACGTCGCGGTGCCAGGACGACTGCACGAAGGCGACGCGTTGCGGCTTGACGAAACGCGGATGCACCGGCGCCGGCGGACGCTCGGGGACGTCAGGAACGTGATGGGCTTCGGCTGGTTGGGATTGGACTTCAGGCTCTTGCAACATCTGATTCATGGCTTTCCTCTTTCAGGACCAGAATCAGGGCATACGGACGACGCCGGCCCACGCGCAAACGTGCGAGGCCGCCGCAAACCGTTCTCTTTCATCCGGACTGTAACCGTCGGCTTCGGAGTCACACCGAATCTGCTGACCCTTCTCCTCGGGAGAGAAGAAGGCGCTCGCGGGCTTGGGCTACGTCACCCTTACCGCCGGTGGGGATTTTCACCCCGCCCTGAGAACATCGGCCGCCCGGAATGGACGACCTGCTGAAGAATATGACCAACGCCGGGGCGGCAGCAAGCGCCTTCGGCATGGGGAATCGGCATGTCGCCATGCCGCCGGGACAGGGCATGCGGCCAGCAATCACCGCCTTTACTCAAGCCGCGGCGATTGGGATAGCTTGCTAAAAACAGGGGGACGCGCAGCATGAAACTTCTTCGTCGGAATTTCCTCAAACTTGCCGGCGGACTGATCGCCGCGCCCGCCTTGCCGCGGCAAGCAGCCGCGCTCGATTATCCGACGCGGCCGACGAAAATAATCGCTGGCTTCGCCGCCGGCGGTGGCGTCGACATCACGGCTCGGCTCATCGGCCAGTGGCTGGCGGACCATCTCGGGCAGCCCTTCGTGGTCGAGAACCGGACCGGCGCCGGCGGCAATATCGGCACCGAGGCGGTCGTGAACGCGGCGCCCGACGGCTACACGCTGCTGCTGGCGACCGTCCCGAATGCCGTGAACGCCTCGCTCTACGAAAAGCTCAGTTTCAATTTCGTCCGCGACATCGCGCCGGTCGCCGGCGTCATTCGCGTGCCGATGGTGGTGCTGGTCCACCCCTCGGTGCCGGCGCAGACGTTGGCCGAATTCATCGCCTACGCCAAAGCCAATCCCGGAAAGGTCAACATGGCCTCGGCCGGCAGCGGCAGCGCGCCGCACATGGCGGGCGAGTTGTTCAAGATGATGACCGGCGTCGACATGGTGCACGTGCCCTATCGCGGCCAGGGCCCGGCGCTGACGGATCTGATCGGCGGCCAGGTGCAGATCCTGTTTGCGGCCGCGCCCGGCACCGCCGACCACATCAAGACCGGCAAGCTGCGCGCACTCGCGGTGACGACAGCTGCGCGTATGGCGGAGCTGCCGGAAGTTCCGACGGTAGGCGATGTCGTGGCAGGCTATGAAGCCAGCCAGTGGTACGGCTTTGCGGCGCCGAAAAACACGCCGGCCGAAATCATCGAAAAACTCAACAAGGAAATCAATGCAGCGATCGCCGATCCCGGCATGAAGGCCCGGCTTGCCGCCATCGGCGGCGAGCCGATGCCGGGATCATCAGTCGATTTCGGCAAGCTGATCGCAGACGAGACCGAGAAATGGGGCAAGGTGGTCCGCGCAGCCGGCGTCAAGCCGGAGTAAGACGGCGGCTGCCGAACGGTCCGGGAGGTACCGATGCAGCGCGAAGACATTCACGAATCCTTAAAGCCGGCCTCCTAGAGGTATCTGTCGTGCCCAACTTCAGATCGCCCGGGCGACGCACATGGAACAAGCGTGACAGAGGCCGCTGACGTCGCCGGCGCGGATGCAGGAAGGCCCGCGGATCGGGCCTGGCAAACGCCGATCCTTCAGACCAATGTCCTGGTGCCGATGGCCATCGCGCTCGGCTCGCTGCTGGCCGGCGCGATCTACACCTGGTTTGCCGGCGAGGACGTCAACTGGGATTGGCAAAATTATCACGAGTACAACGTCTGGGCCGTCATCAACGATCGCTACGGCATCGATGCCTTGCCGCCCGGCTTTCAGACCTATTTCAATCCGACCGTCTATTTCCCGGTTTACTATCTGCGCCACCTGCTGCCGCTGCCCTGCGGCCTGATGATCATCGGCGCGGTGCATGGCCTCAATCTGCTGCTGATCTATTTTCTCGTCCGCGTCCTGCTGCGGGAAGCGGCAACGGCAAGCGCGATCGGCGCGGCAATCCTGATTGCGGCCGTCGGGCCGATGACGGTTTCGGAAGTGGGCACGAGCTTCTCCGACATCCTCACCGCGCTTCCGATTCTTGCCGGCTGCATCCTGATCCTGTCGGCGGACGGATCGCGTCATGGCCGTTACGTCCTCGCCGGACTGTTGATCGGCGCCGCCGTCGGGCTGAAGTTGACCAATGTCGTCTATGCGCTGGGTGCCGCCGCCGCCGTGCTGGTTGCGGCCCGGCCGCTGCTGGCAACGCTGTGTCTCGGAGTTGGCGGGCTGATCGGCGCGCTGGCAACCGGCGGCGCGTGGGGGCTGATGCTCTGGCGCGAGATGGGCAATCCGATTTTCCCGCTGTTCAACGCAGTATTCCAGTCCAAAGAACTGGTACCGATGAACATCATGGACTGGCAGTTCATGCCGCGCGGCCTGCTGGACGCGCTGGCCTATCCGTTCTACTGGCTGGTCGGCGACAACAGGAGCTCGGAATATCCGTTCCGCGATGCGCGGTTTGCGGTCGCAACAGTGCTGATCGTGCTCGGCGTCGGCCGCGCGCTCATCATCCGCGCCACGATCTTGACGCGTCGCGACGTTCAGTTCCTGCTGTTCTTCGCCGTCTCCTATGCAACATGGCTCGCGCTGTTTGCGATCCAGCGTTACGCAATCGTGCTGGAGCTGTTATGCGCACCGCTGATCGTCCTGCTGATAGCGCGCTGCATGGCCGCGACACCGGGGGCAGCCTCGGGCCGCTTGTCCGCGCTGCCTGCCAATTCAGTGATGGTCGCGACGGCGTTGTGCGTGGCGTTGTTGTCGCAACCGGGAGACTGGTTCCGCCGCCCCTGGTCCAATCCATTCAACCCTGCCATTCCCAAGCAGCTTCACCAGCCTGCAAACTATCTCATTATCGACAAGCCGATCGCCTATGTCGCTCCGCTGCTGCCGCAGCAGTCGCGGTTCTATCAGATCGCCGACATTGCCTTGCCCATCATGCCCGATGGCAGGTTCGACCGCCGTATTCGCGCCGGGCTGAAATCTCCGTTGCCGGGCGGCATATGGGAATTGCATATGCGGGGGAAGCCGATCCGCGAACAGTTGCTGGAGCGGTATGGTCTCCGGGTAGATGCCGCAAAGTCATGCGTCGAAATCGAGGGCGCGCAGCTCGGGACTGCGATCGAGGCGTGCCCGCTAGCTGCGCGTGAGAGATCGGACTAAAGCGTTCCCGCCGCCGGTCCTTCAAGCCGCCTGTTGGCGGACTTTCAGCAACTCGAGAATCTTCTCGAGCCGTGTAACCACATCGCAGGCTTCCAGGAGATGCTGCCGCTGTTCGATTCCGGTCGACAGCAACGGAGCAACTGAAGCGGCCAGCATGCCGGGGTCTTCAATGTTTGGCAGGCGCAGACGCACCTGAAGCCGTTTTGGCATCGCGGCGTAATCGAGATTCGCATAGATCCGGTAGGCATCGATTGTGGCGCCGGACAGGGCAGCGGCCTCCGCCGTCTGGCCACGGCTCTCCTCGCATGGCCAATCTCCGCTGCCAAAAATTCTTCCTGCCTGCAGGCACCACGACATGAGGTCGCCCCGAGATATTAACCACAAATTAACCATTGTGGCAGACCCGCCCGATTTCGCCGGCGCGACGGACTCTGCGGTGCTCGAATCCGATTCCGGTTTGTTCTCAAATTAATAGCTTTGGCCGCGATCAACTGTGGACGACGCGGCTTTGGCCTGTGGACGGACTCAGGGGTCAGTTGCGCGGATTCCGCAAATCACATCACTTGAGCTCGGCAGGCCCCGGGATGATCCGCGAACGGGGGATTGCAGCCGGGGGCGCATCAGTTCAACGCGCGCCGTGCTCCGCGTGCGTATCAGAAGAATTCAAGGAACAGGGTCGAGACGGCATGTCCCTCCTCGAAAGCATTATTGATTCCCGGAATAACCCGCTCGCGGTGGTCGAGGACATTGCCGCCGATAACAATTGGGCGTTCGAGCGCTCCGGCGAAGACGAAGTCACGATCGTCTCCAGGGGGAACTGGACCGACTATCAGCTCTCCTTCACCTGGATGGCGGAGATCGAGGCGCTGCATCTCGCCTCCGCCTTCGACATGAAGATTCCGCCGGCGCGACGTGCGGAAGTGCAGCGGCTGATCGCCGCGGTCAACGAACAATTATGGATCGGTCATTTCGACATCTGGACCCACACCGGCATGATCATGTACCGGCAGGCGCTGGTGCTGCCGGGCGGGCTGACCGCCTCGACGGCACAATGTGAAGTGATGCTGGCCGGCGCCATCCACGCCTGTGAGCGCTACTACCCCGCGTTCCAGTTCGTGGTCTGGGCCGGAAAGAGCGCCGCGGAAGCCATGAGCGCGGCGATGTTCGACACCGAGGGCGAGGCGTAAGGTTCTTCTGTTCGTCATGCCCGGGCTTGACCCGGACAATCCATCAGAAAAGAACTCTTTGAAGGGATGGATTGCCGGGTCAGGCGCCCGGCAATAACAGCCTAGGTGCTTGTGGCCCCTTCTGAGCTTTACTAGAACCGCCAGTGGTTATGGGACCCTGCGTTCGCAGGGACGACAGCAGAATCCATGGTGACACCGTGAACACCGACACACTCCAAAATCTCCAGGGCACCATTGCGCTGGCCGGAGCCGGCAAGATGGGGGGCGCGATGCTGACTGGATGGCTGGCGGGCGGCCTCAATGCCAAGCGCGTCGTGGTGATCGACCCGCAGCCGTCCGCTGAGATCAGCGCGCTGCCAGCGCAAGGCATCCGCCTCAATCCGAAGAACGCGGGCACAGTCGATACGCTGGTCGTGGCGGTGAAGCCGCAGACGTTCCGGGAAGCAGGGCCGGCGCTGAACTCCTTCGTCGGAGCGAACACGCTCGTCGTCTCGATCATGGCGGGCACGACGATTGCGGCGCTTGAAGAAGTCTGCGGCGGCATGGTGGTTCGCGCGATGCCGAACACACCGGCCGCGATCGGCCGCGGCATCACGGTTGCAGTGCCTGCAAAGAATGTCAGCGCCGCGCAGCGCGCCACGGCCGATGCCCTGCTGCGGGCCACCGGCTCGGTCGAATGGGTCGAGGACGAAGGCCTGATGGACGCGGTGACCGCTGTGTCCGGCTCCGGTCCGGCCTACGTCTTCCTGCTCGCCGAGGAACTCGCGCGCGCCGGCGTCGAGGCCGGCCTGCCGGCGGAGCTTGCCACCAAGCTCGCACGCGAAACCGTCGCCGGCTCCGGCGAATTGCTGCACCGCTCCGAGCTTGCGTCGGCCACGCTGCGCCAGAATGTCACCTCGCCCGGCGGCACCACGGCCGCCGCGCTGGAAGTGCTGATGGGGAAGGACGGCCTGCAGCCGCTGATGATCCGCGCGATCGCCGCGGCAACGAAGCGTTCGAAGGAGTTGGCGAAGTAGTTCGTAGTTGCCGAGGGCGGGCAAAGCGAAGCGTGCTCACAATTGCAACATGATAGATGGTGGGCACGGCGCAAGCGCGCCTTTGCCCACCTACGGTTCGGCGCGTTCAGCTACTTCCCTGCAAGTCTTTTGGTGAACGTCTCCGCATTGACGAGGCCACGGGCGTGGCGGCCGTCGCCGATCTTTCGTTCACCCTCGAAGGCTTCGACCTCGAAGCGGATCACGCGGCGCTCGACGGCCGCGACCTTTCCCGTGACGCGCACCGTCGCGCCGACCAGCGAGGCGCCGAGATGGCGGATATCGACCTCGGTGCCGACCGTGATCCAGCCCGGCTGAAGATGGCTGCGGATGGCATCGCTTGACGCCATCTCCATTTCGAGGATCATCATCGGTGTCGCATAGACCATCGGCATGCTTGGCACGAAATACCCGACCGTGCGCTCGGCCGGCACCACGAGGATCCGTTCCGCGCTCATGCCGATTTTGATGAAGTCGCGTGCGTCCATGGATTATTTCCGCAAAACCGGTGTCGTCCCGGCCTTGCGCCGGGACCCATAACCACACATGTCCATAGCTACGGCAAGCTGGAGCTTCAGCTTCGCTCACCAATTAACTCTGGTGGTTATGGGTCCCTGCGTTCGCAGGGACGACGGGAGAGCTACTTCTTCGCAGCCGCCGCCGCGCGCTCCACAAAAGTCTTGCCGCCCTTCATCTTGTGGGCGAGCGGCGCTTCGTTGATCTGGATCACGACCGCATCGGCATCGACGCCGAGGTTTTTGACCAGCGCTTGGGTGATGTCGCGCATCATGCCGGCCTTCTGTTCGTCGGTGCGGCCGGCGGCCATGCTCACGGTGATCTCAGGCATTGGTAGTGCTCCCTTTGTTTTTGCTTACTCGCCAAACCGTAATTGCCGGGTGACCCGGCAATCCATCATTTTGAAAAGATGGATACGCGGGTCAAGCCCGCATATGACAAAATCAACTATGCCCACCTCACGTCATGGCGCGCGAGCACCTCGCGCACCTTCGCAACGATCTCGCCTTCGGCGCAGGAAAACTGTGCCGGGCGAGTCTCGCGCCATTCCTGATTGGATGCGATGGCGGCAGCCGCCTTCGCGCCCTCGATCAGATCCTTGATCTGGATTTCACCGCGCGCTTTTTCATCCGAGCCCTGGATGATCACGCAGGGCGAGTTGCGACGGTCAGCATATTTGAGCTGATTGCCCATATTTTTTGGATTTCCGAGATAGAGCTCGGCGCGGATGTTGGCGTGACGTAACTGCGCGACCATCTTCTGGTAGTCGGCAACACGATCGCGATCGAACACGGTGACGACCACGGGCCCGAACTCCGGCCGCGTGTCGAGCTTGCCGATCATGGTCAGCGCCGCCTGCAGCCGCGACACGCCGATCGAAAATCCCGTCGCCGGCACCGGCTCGCCGCGGAAGCGCGAGACGAGACCATCGTAACGCCCGCCGCCGCCAACGGAGCCGAAGCGGACGGAACGGCCTTTTTCGTCCCTGGTTTCGAGCGTCAGTTCGACCTCGTAGACCGGGCCGGTGTAATATTCGAGGCCGCGGACGACGGACGGATCGATGACGATGCGGCTCTCATCATAACCTGCCGCTGCAATAAGCTCTTTAATCGTTGCAAGTTCTGCAACACCTTCTTTTCCTAAAGCATTGTCTTCAACGACACTTTCGAAATTCGCCAGCGTCACAGCATTCGAACCCGCTTCACTTTTTGATCCGGACGAATCGCCTTTGTAACCCGTGAAGTTGATCACGCGCGATATTCCAACGGCGTCCAGTCCCGCCCCTTTGGTAAAATCGCCTTTGCCTTCTTCGCCGCCATCCCATCTGCCGGGACCAAGCAACTTTTCGATTTCCTCGACCGGAAATTTATCGAGCTTATCAATCGCTCTCAGGACAGTGAGCCGAGTACCTGCATGCTCCCCACCATCTAATCCTATGCTCTGCATCACCCCATCGAGCACCTTGCGGTTGTTCACCTTCACCACATAGCTGCCGCGGGGAATGCCGATCGCTTCCATCGTGTCGGCCGCCATCATGCACATCTCGGCGTCCGCCGCGGGCGAGGCGGACCCCACCGTATCGGCATCGAACTGCATGAACTGGCGGAAACGGCCGGGACCCGGTTTTTCGTTGCGATAGACGTAGCCCGCGCGGTAGCTGCGATACGGTTTCGGCAGCGCGTCGAAATTTTCCGCGACATAGCGCGCCAGCGGCGCGGTCAAATCGTAGCGCAGCGAAATCCACTGTTCGTCGTCGTCCTGGAACGAGAACACACCCTCGTTCGGCCGGTCCTGGTCGGGCAGGAATTTGCCGAGCGCGTCGGTGAACTCCATCGCCGGGGTTTCCACCGGCTCAAAACCGTAGCGCTCGTAGACCTCGCGGATTTTCTCGACCATCTGGCGCGTAGCCGCAATCGCAGCCGGGCCACGATCCTCCAGCCCGCGCGGCAGCCGCGCCTTCAGTTTCTGCGGTTTTTTGGGTTTTTCAGCCATGGCGGCTAGGTACCAGCCGAGGCGCGGCAGGGCAACCCGGGCCAATGCACCCTCTCTCCCCTTGTGGGTGGCTTCGCGCAGCGAAGCCGGATGAGGGGTTCTCACCGCGAAGGCATTTCTCTCAGCTCATTCGCGGAGAGGACCCCTCATCCGGCGCTTCGCGTCACCTTCTCCCACAAGGGAAGAAGGGAAGGAGATTCACGCCGCCACGGCCGTGCCCTTGGGCTGCACTTCGGCACTGTAGTCCGCCATCAACTGCTCGGAGATCTTGCCGGGCATGAACTTCCAGTTCGCGATCTCGGAGACCGGCGTGACTTCGGCGGCGGTGCCGGTGATGAAGCACTCGGTGAAGCCATCAAGTTCTTCGGGCATGATGCGGCGCTCGATCACCTCGATGCCACGGCGCCGGGCGAGGTCGATCGCGGTGGCGCGGGTGATGCCGGCGAGGAAACAGTCGGCGATCGGCGTGTGGATCTTGCCGTCCTTGATGAAGAAAATGTTGGCGCCGGTGCATTCGGCGATGCGGCCCTGCCAGTCCAGCATCATGGCATCCGCATAGCCGGCACGCTCCGCCCTGTGCTTAGAGATGGTGCAGATCATGTAGAGACCGGACGCCTTCGCCATCGCCGGGATCGTCGCCGGATCGGGCCGCCGGTATTCGGCCATGCACATCCGGATGCCCTTCAGCTTCTCGGTCGGATCGAAATAGCTCGGCCAGTCCCACGCGGCGATGGCGAGATGGATGGTATTGGCCGGCGCCGAGACGCCCATCATCTCCGAACCGCGCCAGGCGATCGGGCGCAGATAGGCGTCCGGCAGATTGTTCTTGTCGATCACGAGCTGCTTGGCGGCGTCGATCTCGGCGACCGAATAGGAAATCTCGAAATCGAGGATATTGGCCGAGGCCTTCAGCCGCTCGGAATGCTCGGTGCTCTTGAAAACCTTGCCGCCATAGGCGCGCTCGCCCTCGAACACGCAGCTCGCATAGTGCAGGCCATGGGTGAGGATGTGGACGTTGGCATCGGCCCACGGCACCAGCCTGGCATCGTACCAGATGACGCCATCGATCTTGTCGAACGAAACTCCCATGGCTTCTCTCCCGATTTGGCGCTGTTTCAATTAGCCGCGCGTCAGCCTCGCGCGACTCGACGAGACGCGTGCTACCGAGCGCCTAAAGTGATCTATCGTTTGAGCGGCGGATTAATCCGCCGCCGGTCACAGGACCTTTCTGATCCAGTCGTGCGGATCCGCCGCGCGACCGTACTGAATATCAACGAGCTTCTTGCGCAGCCCCATGGCAACGGGCCCGGCTACGCCGCCGCTGATCTGAAAATCGCCGCTGGCGGAGCACACCTTGCCGATCGGCGAGATGACGGCCGCGGTGCCGCAGGCGAACGCCTCTTTCAGCCTTCCGCTGGCAGCATCCGCACGCCACTGCTCGATGGTGTAGGCCTCCTCGCGCACGCGGGTGCCGGAATCCTTCGCCAGCGCGATGATCGAATCGCGGGTGATGCCGGGCAGGATCGTGCCGAGCGGCGGCGTCGAGAGCGATCCGTCGTCGAACACGAAGAAGACATTCATGCCGCCGAGTTCCTCGATGTAGCGGCGCTCGACCGCATCGAGGAAAACGACCTGATCGCAGCCATGCTCCATAGCCTCGGCCTGCGCGCGCAGGCTCGCAGCATAATTGCCGCCGCACTTGACGGCCCCGGTGCCGCCAATCGCGGCGCGCGTGTAGTTCTCCGACACCCAGATCGACACCGGCGCAGGTCCGCCCTTGAAATAGGAGCCGACCGGCGAGGCGATGACGGCGAAAATGTACTCCGCTGATGGCTTCACGCCGAGGAAGATCTCGCTCGCGATCATGAAGGGCCGCAAATAGAGGCTGCCCTCGCCGCCAGGTATCCAGGCGCTGTCGATGCGCACGAGCTGTTCGACCGCTTCGATGAAGATAGACTCGGGCAGCGGCGCCATGGCCATGCGCTCGGCCGAACTGTTAAAGCGCCTTGCATTGGCGTCGGGACGGAACAGGTTCACGCCGTTGTCGCGCTTGTAGGCCTTGAGGCCTTCAAAAATCTCCTGGGCGTAGTGCAGGACGGCTGTGGCCGGATCGAGCGGAAAATTCGCGCGGGATTCGACACGCGCGTCATGCCAGCCGTTCGCCTGATTGTTGCGGACGATGGCCATGTGATCGGTGAAAATCCGGCCGAAGCCCGGGTCCACGAGCTTGGCCGCGCGCTCCCTCTCAGGGGTTGGATTCGCCGCAGGCCGGATTTCGAATTTCAAACTCATTCCCTTGCTTCCCGCTATCGGAAATCGACGCCTACCGGCGCCTGCATGCCTCTCCAGGCCTGCCGGCTCAATAGGTCTGGACTTTACAGGTCTGGACTTCACCATCATCAGCCTTGCGGCCGGTTGCCGTCGCCTTCATGTCGGTCGAGGACATGCTTTTGCGGGATGCCGAAGTCCAGTATGTTTGCCGAAATGCCGCTCGACAATCGCACGGTAGTCCATTTGCGGCCGTTGCCGCCATCGCTGGCTTTTTCCGGCTGCCCGATACGTCACTTGGTTGGAAACGACCTAAAGTTTCGTCGTGATCTGCAGTTTTGTAACATTGAACCCAAGATATGTCAACATGACTGACGTAAATTTCTCGAAGAGCCCCACAGCCCCCGATTCGCAGGGGGCCGCCGGCCCTGTGCCGCGGGCCGGCGAGATGCGCTGGGACATTATCGAGCTGCTGTTCTTCGCCTACCGCGACTTTGTCGGCGATGCCGACCAAGAGCTCGAGGCTTTCGGGTTCGGCCGCGCCCATCACCGCGTGATGCATTTCGTCTACCGCTACCCCGGCCTCAAGGTCGCCGACCTCCTGGACGTGTTGCGGATCACCAAACAGTCGCTTGGCCGGGTGCTCAAGCAGTTGCTCGACGAGGGCTACATCATCCAGAAGACCGGCAATAACGACCGCCGGCAGCGCCTTCTTTACGCCACCCCGAAGGGCGAAGCGTTGGTGGCAAAGCTCGCAGGGCTCCAGACCGATCGCATCACCCGCGCGCTTCGGGACATCAATCCCGAAGGCGCCGCGGCGATCAGCCAATTCCTGCGCGCGATGATCGATCGCGACGACCCCGACAAGGTGTTAGAGGCGATCTTCGGGATCGGCAGCAAGAAGGTAAGGGAGTGATCGTGCCGCAAGGAGCAACCATCGCTGCAGCTACCACACGCACGCCGCGGCAATTGGCCGATGACGCCCCGCATCTGCTGTTGGTCGACGACGACCGCCGTATCCGCGATCTGTTGTCGCGGTTTCTGACTGGCGAGGGTTATCGTGTCACGACCGCCTCGAGCGCGACCGACGCGCGCGCAAAACTGCTCGGCCTGCATTTCGATCTGTTGATCCTCGACGTCATGATGCCCGGCGAAACCGGGTTCGACCTGGCGCGGTTCATTCGCACCTCTTCCTCGGTGCCGATCATCATGCTGACGGCGCGCCACGAGGCGGAGGCGCGGATCGAGGGCCTGCAGATCGGCGCCGATGATTATGTTGCGAAGCCGTTCGAGCCGCGCGAACTGATCCTAAGGATCGGCAATATCCTCAAGCGCTCCGCGCCGCCGCCGGTGGAGGCGCTGGAGCAGATCGCGTTCGGCCCTTATATTTTCCATCTCGATCGTGGCGAACTGCGCCAGGGCGACGAGATCATTCACCTGACCGACCGCGAACGAGAAATGCTGCGCATCCTGGCCGCAAGTCCCGGCGAAACGGTGCCGCGCGCGGCGCTGACCGGCGGCGGCACAGTGAACGAGCGCGCAGTCGACGTGCAGATCAACCGCTTGCGGCGCAAGATCGAGCGCGATCCCGCCAATCCGCTGTTCCTGCAGGCGGCGCGCGGCATCGGCTACCGCCTGGTCGCGTCGCCCTGAGCCAGCTCATGAGCACGCTCGACACCGGCCTGACGTTCATCCGCAACGCGTCGCAACGCGTCTCCAGGGCCAATGGCTGGATGGGCAATGCGTTCAAGAGCTGGATGCCGACCGGCCTCTACGCCCGCGCACTCCTGATCATGATCGTTCCGATGGTGATCCTGCAAACGGTCGTGGCGTTCGTGTTCATGGAGCGGCACTGGAACACGGTGACGCGGCGCCTGTCGGCCGCCGTCGTGCAGGACATCGCCAGCCTGATCGATGTCTACAAATTCTATCCGCAGGATAAGGACCGCGGGCAATTGCGCCGCATCGGACAGCGGCTGCAACTGGTCGTCGATTTTCTTCCCGTCGGAGACATGCCGCAACCCGGGCCAAAACCGTTCTTCTCGCTGCTCGACCAGACGCTTTCGGTGCAGCTCGGCCGCCAGATCGGCCGTCCGTTCTGGATCGACACCGTCGGCAAATCCAATCTGGTCGAAATTCGCATCCAGCTCGACGACGCCGTGATGCGCGTGTTCGCGCAGCGCAGCGCCGCCTATGCTTCCAATTCGGAGATTTTCATCTTCTGGATGCTAGGCACCTCCTCGATCCTGCTAATCGTCGCGGTATTGTTCCTGCGCAACCAGATCAGGCCGATCCTGCGGCTGGCGGACGCTGCCGAAAGTTTTGGCAAGGGGCGCGAGGTGCCGCATTTCCGTCCGCGCGGCGCGCGGGAGGTGCGGCAGGCGGCACAGGCATTCCTGGAGATGAAGGCTCGCGTCGAACGCTCGATCGATCAGCGCACCGCGATGCTGGCCGGTGTCTCGCACGATTTGCGCACCATCCTGACCCGCTTCAAGCTCGAGCTCGCGCTGATCGGCGACAGCCCCGAAGTCGACGGCATGCGCAAGGATGTCGACGAAATGTCCGGCATGCTGGAAGCCTATCTCGCCTTCGCGCGCGGCGACAGCGGCGAGATCGCGCAGCCGACCGACATGACGATGGCGCTGGAGGATTTGCGCAGCGACGCCGAACGCCACGGCCATACCGCAACCGTGACGTTCCACGGCCTGCCGGTGGTGACGGTAAAGCCGGCCTCGTTCAAGCGCTGCATCGCCAACCTCGTGTCCAATGCGGCGCGGCACGCCAACTCGGTCGCCATCACCGGCCACCGCGATCACCGTTACCTGACGGTGACGGTCGACGACGACGGGCCGGGCATTCCGGTCAACATGCGCGAGGAAGTGTTCAAGCCGTTCCTGCGGCTCGACGATGCCCGTAACCAGGACGAAGGCGGCACGGGCCTCGGCCTCGCCATCGCCCGCGACATCGCCCGCTCGCACGGCGGCGACATCACGCTCAGCGACAGTCCGATGGGCGGCTTGCGCGCGGCAGTAAGGGTGCCGGTCTGATCCTCCCTCGCCCCGCTCTTGCGGGGTCGAGACGAGCGAAGCTCGCTCTTAGAGGTCGGGGTGAGGGGCTGCCTCGGCAAATTCAAAAAGATGAGATTGCGCGGAGAGAGCCCCTCACCCGGCGCTTTGTTAGCGAAGCGCTACTTCCCTACTTCTTCGGGATCAGCGCCTTCAGCTTTTCCATATCCTTGATGTTCATCTTCATGCCGCCGGGCATCATGATGTCGCCGGCTTTCTGATCCGCCTTGCAGGCGCCGAGCCACTTGGCCTCGATCGTCGTGCTGTTGTCGCGCGCGGCGCCGGCCAGGCCACCCTCACTATGCGAGGTCGATTTCATGGTGTAGGCCGAATTGAAGTCACCGGTGATCTCGGCATGTGACTTGATCGTCATGCCGGCGACGCCGCAGACGGAATCCGTGACATAGCCGGTTGCTGTCTTCTGGATGTCCTGCTTCGAGCAGATATCCTTGGCCACCGGCGACATTGCGGTGCTCATGTCCTTGTCGGTGGTCTCGTCGGTGCATTGCTGCATGGTCATCTCGGGCGTTGACCCGCCGCTCAGCACCTTCATCTCCCACAGGCCGGCCTTGCGCACTGGAAGCTCGACCGCGACGGCGCGACTTGCCGGCAACAGAGCAAACACACCGACGGCCGAACAAGACACAAGAAGCAGTCGTCTCATGCGTGGGCTCCCGCTGAATTCTTCCAGACATCGTCTCTTCGCGCGAATGAACACACGCTCCGCGTGGCGAAAGCATGTCCCGCCGAAAATCAGGAAGCGGCAGCGCTCAGTAAAGCGTGCGCAGCGGCCGTTCAGCGGCGCCATAGGGCACCCAGCGGCAGGCAAAGGAAACATAACCGCCGTAATTCGGCTGCACGCCGAGGAATTTCACCACCTTGCCGTAGCGGGCGCAGTGATCGACGGCGAGCTGGCGTGCATCAGCCTGCATCGCGAGCGGATAGGCGATGATGCCGCCGGTGTCATTGCCCTTGAACGGCGGCACCGTATCGATATCCCACCACTGCGCCTGCGCCGGCGCCCCCGCCAGCATCCCGCCCATGGCAATCAGGCACGCGGCCAGAATTCTTCGCATCGCAGACTCCATTTCGCTCGAAGCCCACCATAGTGCGCGCCGATGGCCGTGAAAAGAATGGTTGCGGCATTGGGCAGACTTGGCTGTCAGGTGTTGCCGCGCTGCACTTGACCTCGTCAGGGCTTCGCGGCACCGTCCCATGCGTTGACCTACTGGCGGATTCCCATGCGCAACCTGTTCACATCCTTGAGAGCACTCGGCCCGATGGCGGTGGCGCTCGCCCTGTTGGTCTCCAGCCATGCCGCCCAGGCCGCCAATCCCTTGGAATTGAATTTCTGGCTGTCAGGCCCGCGCTATGACGGCCGCGTCGCCGAATGCGAGCGGGCGCTGCCGACGATCACGTCGCAATTCCAGGAGAAGGAGGGCAAGTTCTGGAATTCGGCGCTGACAATCACCGCTTTTGGCAGGATCCACGAAACCGCGTTTCGGCCGTGGCAGTCCGACAACATTCCGCGCCGCTACTGCAGCGGCGAAGTGATGCTGAGCGACGGCAAGATGCGCACCGTGCACTACTCGATCATCGAGGATGGCGGCTTTGCCGGCTTCGGCCAGGGTGTCGAATGGTGCGTGACCGGGCTTGACCGCAACTGGGCCTACAGCCCGGGCTGCAGGGCCGCGCGGCCCTGATCTCTCGATTCTGTCAATTAAACGCCAGTCGACGGCTGGTGTTCGCGATCGTTGAATTTTGTTCTTGAAATGTTCCAGCTCCCTGCTAGGCTCCCGGTAGTGGGGTAGAGGGGGCGTTCGATGCACCGGTCCATCATTATTTCGCGGCTTCTGATTTCGCTGGCTCTTGTGGTCGTCCTGGCCGGAATGGCGTCCGCACAGGACCGCCGGCAGAATGCCCCTGGCGAGTTCGATTTTTACGTCCTGGCTCTTTCCTGGTCGCCTTCGTTCTGCGAGGCGGCCGCCGAACGCGGCAATAGCGGGCGTTCACAGGCCCAGTGCAGCCGGTCCTACTCCTTCGTGGTTCATGGCCTGTGGCCGCAATATGAGCGCGGCTTTCCCGAATATTGCCAGCGGCCGTCGCCGCGGCTCGATCGCAACATCATGACCTCGATGCTGGACCTGATGCCGGCACCTGGCCTGATCTTCAATGAATGGGACAAGCATGGCACTTGCTCCGGCCTCGGCGCGCGGGCCTATTTCGAGAGCATCCGAAAAGCGCGCGCGGCGGTAAAGATTCCCGAGGAATTCCTGCAATTGTCGGAAGAGAAGACAATCGCCCCGGGCGATCTCGAAGAAGCCTTCATCAAGATCAACCCGGGCTTGAGCAGTTCGGCGATTTCGGTGACCTGCTCGAGCCGCCGCCTCAGCGAGGTGCGGGTCTGCCTGAGCAAGGACATGCAATTCCGCGCCTGCGAGGAAATTGACCGCCGCGCCTGCCGGCGTGACGAAGTGGTGATGCCGCCGGTGCGGGGCGGCTGAAGACCATCTTGCCGTCATGCCAGGGCATGGCGGCCCTTCTTGCGCAGACTGCTCGAAGTTGTCTGCGTTCCCGGTCATCCACGGCTTTATCGTCATCTGCAAGACGCGTGGATGGCCGGGATCTATCTGCGCCAATGCACCTTTGCCGTTTCGCCCCGATCCTGAGGCATTTGCGAGCAGGACAAGCCCGGTCCTGACGAGTAGAAGACGGTTTCATCTTCTCCAATTGGTCGGCCGACTACCATGAACTACCGACACGCCTTTCACGCCGGCGGCTTTGCCGATGTCATCAAGCACATCGTGCTGGTGCGCATGCTGACCTATCTGCAGGAAAAGCAGGCCCCGTTTCGCGTCATCGACACGCATGCCGGCGCCGGACGCTACGATCTCACGGCTGAGGAGGCGCGCCGCGGCGGCGAATGGCTGACCGGGATCGCGCGGGTGATGCAGGCACGATTTTCGGAAGAAGCACTGCCGCTGGTAGCCCCGTATCTCGATATCGTCAGGGCATTCAACGCCCCGGGCAAGCTGGAGGCCTATCCCGGATCGCCCCTGATCGCCCGCGCGCTGCTGCGGCCACAGGACCGCCTCACGGCCTGTGAAATCGAGCCCGGCGCCCGCAGGCAACTGATCGATGCGCTGCGCCGCGACAGCCAGGCGCGGGTGGTCGATCTCGACGGCTGGACGGCATTGCCGGCCTTCGTGCCCCCCAATGAGCGGCGCGGTCTGGTGCTGATCGATCCCGCGTTCGAGCAACAGGACGAATTCGAGCGGCTGGCCAACGGATTCGCCGAAGCCTACGCCAAATGGCCGACCGGCAGCTATCTGATCTGGTATCCCGTGAAGAGCCGGCGCGCTACCGACACCCTGGCGCGCCTTGTCGCGGGCGCAGCCGCTGCTGCCAGGCCTGCCGGGAAATGCCTCCGGCTCGAATTCAGCGTTGCGCCGCAGGCGCCGGGTGGCCCCCTCGCCTCCGCCGGCCTCCTGATCGTCAATCCAGCGTGGACGCTGGCGGGCGAGTTGAAGACAATTCTACCCGAGCTCGAAAAACCGCTCGGCCAGGGCGGGGCTGGCCGGTTCAAGCTGGAGACACCCAAGTCCTAAGAAGGCCGGTCACAGCCGGTGAAAAGTGCGAATCGCCGTAGTCAATTTACGCGAAACCGTATTATGCTCAGTCCGTTGGGACTGGCTTTACGTTCCGCTTCCGCGAATGGTTGCGGCGGAGTGATCAAGGCCGAATAAAAAATCCGGGCTGTCGGCGGCGTGAACCCGATCGGCTCAGGTGGCCAAGCTTCCGGCAGCGAATGTCCGGTCGGCCGAAACGCGAGGTGCGCGTAGCGGCGGAGCAATACGGGGGAGGAGTTTCCCGATGGCCATGACTGGAACAGTCAAGTTCTTCAATGGAGAACGCGGCTACGGCTTCATCAAGCCCGATGATGGCGGCCGCGATGTGTTCGTGCACATCACCGCTGTCGAGCGGGCCGGATTGAAGGATTTGACTGAAGGACAGCGCATTACGTTCGAGGTCGAACCGGACAAGAAGGGCAAAGGCCCCAAGGCGGTCAACCTGGTGATTTCTTCGTGAGCTGACGCTCGCGTTTGAATACGGATTGCCTGCGATGCTCGACTGGTGCGGCATCGCCGCTCAAAGCGTTGATGCGTGCATGATATGGCCGCCGCGCGGGGCCGATTGTTCGGCATCCGGAAAGAAACGGTCTGCCAGTTCGGCTGGGCCAATATCTCGAATCTGCCGAAACCCTGTTGCGCGCATTCTTTCACATAGCGGCGCGGTGTCGAAATAGCTCTGGATCCGCTCGCCGATCGCCGCCACGCGCTCGGCCAGCGCCTGGTGCGCGGCGCGTCCGGCGGGCGCGATCGAAGCCGCCGGGTTGACATAGTCGAACACCACCTCGGCTCCGCCTTGCAGTTGCGCAAGATAGCCGAGCGTCGAGAAGATTGCCGGCTCGGTCAGATAAGGCACGACGCCAAGCCAGCTGAAAAGGCTGCGCTTATCGGCATCGAAGCCTGCAGCTTCGAGCTTTTCCGGCAGCCTCTCACGCTCGAAATCCACCGCGACGTAAGCCAGAGATTCCGGCACCATAATCGCTGCAGTGGCCAGCATTTTGCGCTTGCTTGCCTGCGTGGCCGGATGGTCGACCTCGAAAATGCGCAAACGATGCGCCAGCGGCGTCCGGTAGGCCAGCGTATCGAGCCCGGCACCAAGCACTACGAGCTGCGTCGCTCCGGCCTCCACCGCTGTATTCAGGGCATCCTCCGCAATCCGCGACCGTGCCGCTATGAACCATCGTAGGCGCGACCCGGATGCATGGGCCCGCGCATGATCGAGCGATATTTCAATATCGTCTCCAAGAATGCGCAATGCGAGCGGATCGACCAGGATCGAGGCGTTATCCAGCACCTGATGCGCCGCACGTAAGCGGGCAGCACCCAACGCGGTCAGACTTGGCTGTCCCGTCTGCATGACCTGTTTTATCGCAGATTTGAACCAGGCGCCCAGCTGACGATAAAAAAATCCCGGCGACTTGCTGCCGCCGGGAGGTGATAGCCAACGGTTTCTTTGTTCTCAGAAGCGCCAGTTCACGCCGGCCCGTATCAAGCCGAACCGGTAACCGTTCGACGCGCCTGTGATGACGAAGTTGCTGTTGGCCAGATCGACATAAAGATATTCGATCTTGGCGCTCCAGTTCGGGGCAAGGCCCACCTCGGCACCGGCGCCCAGCGTCCAGCCTGCATTGGTATGGGATTCCGTCAGGCCGAAGGTGGTTGCGCGCAGCTCGCCGAAGGCAAGACCGCCGGTGCCGAAGAACAAGATGTTGTTGAGCGCATAGCCGGCGCGGCCTCGAACCGTGCCGAACCAGGGATTGGAAAATTTCCAAGGCGCGAATGTTTCTTCGGCGCCGGTCGCCTGGATGTCTCCTTCGAGGCCGAACACCCACGGTCCGTTCTGCCAATTGTAGCCGGCCTGGATGCCGCCGACGAAACCGGACGGCTTGGTCGGATTGTTTGCGACCATCCCCAGGCATAGCCGAGATTGCCGCCGAGATAGGGGCCGGCCCAGCTGTAGGCGTTGAGCGGCTGGTTGACGGTATATGGTGCGCGCGATCCGTAGAGGTCGGCCGCCCGTGCCGAGGTGGTCCAGCCTGCAGCGATCAGCGCCAGCGCGCCCAACACCACCTTGCTCATTACGCAACTCCACGCATACCGCGCCCCGGCCGGTCGAAGAGGCCGGGCTGGTTACGGAACTCCACTTTTTTCGCTAAGATTTATCGAGAGTTTTAAGTTAAAGGGCTGTTAAGCCGCGTTACCGCCCGCTCGTCATTCTTAAGAATGCGTTACCGGCGCCCCTCCTCGGCGAGCGGCGCCGCGAGCGCTGGCGATGCCGTCTTGCAGCGCTTAATTTAGGCCCATGGATCACGATTCTACCGACCATCCGAAGCCCCCACGCAAGGCGCGGCGCGGTTCCCAGCCGGATTTGCAGCCACAGGACCTGATCGCCGCCGACGTCGATCCCGCGACATCAGCCGCGGAGGAGGACGACGAGGCACGCCTGCCGGAAGCGCCCGAGGAACCCAATGATGCGATTGCCGCGGGCCCGCTGGCGGTCGGCCACGCGGCCATCGAAAACGCGGTGCGGCTGGCGCCGACCTCCCCCGGCGTCTACCGCATGCTCAATGCCACAAGCGACGTGCTCTACGTCGGCAAGGCGAAAAACGTCCGTAAGCGGCTTGCTTCCTACGCCCGCGTCAACGCGCCCTTGCCTGCGCGCATCCTGCGGATGATCGCGGCGACCGTGACAGTCGAGATCGTCTCCACCACGACCGAGACCGAAGCGCTGCTCTTGGAAGCCAACCTGATCAAGCAGTTGCGGCCGCGCTTCAACGTGCAACTGCGCGATGACAAGTCGTTTCCCTACATCCTGATCACCGGCGACCACTGGGCGCCGCAGATCCTCAAGCATCGCGGCGCGCAAACCAGGCCCGGACGATATTTCGGACCGTTCGCATCCGCAGGCGCCGTCAACCGCACCATCACGGCGCTGCAGCGCGCGTTCCTGATCCGCTCCTGCACCGACGGCTTCTTCGAGAGCCGCACGCGACCCTGCTTGCTGTATCAGATCCGTCGCTGTTCAGGTCCCTGCACCCGCGAGATCGACTTTCCCGGCTATTCCGAACTGGTGCGTGAAGCGACCGCATTCCTGTCAGGCCGCAGCCATGCGGTGAAGGAGCTGCTCGCCGCGGAGATGGAGAAGGCATCTAACGAGCTCGAATTCGAGACCGCGGCGCTCTATCGCGATCGTCTCGCGGCGCTGTCGGCGATCCAGTCGCAACAGGGCATCAATCCGCGCACCGTGGAAGAGGCCGATGTGTTCGCCATCCATCAGGAAGGCGGCTATTCCTGCGTCGAAGTGTTCTTCTTCCGCACCGGCCAAAACTGGGGCAACCGCGCCTATTTTCCGCGCGCGGAGAAGTCGTTCACGCCGGAGGAAGTCTTGGCCTCCTTCCTCGCGCAATTCTACGACGACAAGCCGCCACCGAAACTCATCCTGCTGTCGCACGACATCGAGGAATGCCAATTGCTGGCCGACGCCCTTTGCGTGAAGGCTGGCTACAAAGTCGAAATCTCGGTGCCGAAGCGCGGCGAGAAAAAGGAATTGGTCACGCACGCACTGACCAATGCGCGCGAGGCGCTTGGCCGCAAGCTCGCCGATACCGCGACGCAGAGCCGGCTGCTGGAATCGATGGCGGCCACGCTCGGGCTGCCGGAGGCGCCGAAGCGTATTGAGGTCTACGACAACAGCCACATCCAGGGCACCAACGCCGTCGGCGCGATGATCGTGGCGGGACCGGATGGCTTCATCAAAAACCAGTACCGCAAGTTCAACATCAAGTCAGAGGGACTGACGCCGGGCGACGACTACGCGATGATGCGTGAGGTACTGGAACGACGGTTCAAGCGGCTGTTGAAGCCGCCGGAAGCCGACGCGGCCAAAGCCAAGGCTGACGATGATTCGTTTCCGCAATGGCCCGACCTCGTCATCATCGATGGCGGCCGCGGGCAGCTCAACGCGGTCAGGGAAATTTTCCAGGGTCTGGGGCTTACCCAGGTCTCCCTGATGGCCGTGGCAAAAGGCCCGGACCGCGATGCCGGGCGCGAGACCCTGTTCATGCCGGACCGCGAGGCCATCAAGCTCGAGCCACGCGATCCCGTGCTGTATTTCATCCAGCGGCTGCGCGATGAGGCGCATCGCTTCGTGATCGGCTCGCACCGCAAGCTGCGGAAAAAAGACATCAGGGAAGCCGGCTTACAGGAAATCCCGGGCATCGGCCCGTCACGCAAACGTGCCTTGCTGCATCACTTCGGAACGCTGAAGGAGATCGAGCGGGCTTCGATCGCGGACCTCGGCAAGGTTCCGGGCGTTAGCGCCGAAAGCGCCCGAAAGATCTTCGAGTTTTTCCATGCCCAGCCGGGTTAAGGGGACTTCGAGCCGGAAGGCATGTCATTTGGTCCTTTGGGCGTCGCCTGCGACAGATGATCTATGTCCGCACGGTTGACCTTCACGCTCCAGCGGTATTGGTAAGACGGATGAACATCGCGACAACCAGGGGGCAGGCCAAGACCCTGTCCATTCCGAATATCCTGACCTACGCGCGCATAGCCGCCATTCCGGTGGTGGTGGGCTGCGTGTTTGCCCAGTCGATCCTGGACGGCCCGCTGTGGCTGCGCTGGGTAGCGCTGGCGGTCTTCATCGCCGCCGCCGTGACAGATTACCTCGACGGTTACTATGCGCGAATTTGGGATCAGCAGTCCGCCTTTGGCCGGATGCTCGACCCGATCGCCGACAAGCTTCTGGTGGCGTCCTGCCTCTTGATGCTGGCAGCCGATAGCAGCATCCATGGCTGGACCCTGTGGGCCGCCATCGTGATCCTGTGCCGCGAGATCCTGGTCTCGGGCTTAAGGGAATATCTCGCGGCGTTGCGGGTCAGCGTGCCGGTGACCAAGCTGGCAAAATGGAAGACCACGATCCAACTGGTCGCGATCGGCTTCCTGATCGCCGGTGAAGCCGGCGAGCAGCTCCTGCCTGCGACCACTCTTATCGGCATCATCTTATTGTGGATGTCGGCGCTCTTCACGATCTACACCGGCTGGGATTATTTCCGCGCCGGCATTCATCACCTCATCAAGGAGGATGAGGGATGAAGGTCAAATATTTCGCCTGGGTGCGTGAGCGGGTCGGCGTGGCGGAAGAAGCCGTCGAGCCGCCAGCCGACGTGCGCACCGTGAGCGATCTGATCGGCTGGCTCTCCAGCCGCGGCGAGACTTACGCCCATGCCTTCGAAAAGCCGAAAGTGATCCGCGCCGCGATCGACCACGCCCATGTCAAGCAAGATGCCGTGATCGCTGGCGCGCGCGAGATTGCGTTCTTCCCGCCGATGACCGGCGGCTGAGCTTTCAGATGTCCGTCACCGCGACCATTCGCATCCAGGAAGCGGATTTCGACGCTGCGCAGGAGATCGCGGCGCTCACCAGAGGGCGGACCGATATCGGCGCCGTCGTCACCTTCAGCGGCATTTGCCGCGGGAGCGAGAATGGCGAACCGATCGCCGCCCTGACGCTTGAGCATTATCCCGGCATGGCCGAGGCCGAGATCGGGCGCCATGCCGACGAGGCGCTGTCGCGCTGGCCCTTGCAAGGCCTCACCATCATTCACCGGTTCGGCCGCATTGCGCCGGGCGAGAACATCGTGCTGGTGGTGACGGCGTCGCCGCACCGGCAGGCAGCCTTTGAAGCGGCGGAATTCCTGATGGACTATCTGAAGACCAACGCGCCGTTCTGGAAGCGCGAGGAAAGCCAAAAAGGCACGAGCTGGATCGAGGCGCGCGACCATGACGACGCCGCCGCCGCACGCTGGACCAAGTCCTGATGGCCAAGCGCACAAAACCGGCGAAGCGCAGCGCTGGCTCATCGAAATTTCCCAAGGTCGGCGCGGGCGAATTGCTGACACTGCTCGATTTCGTCCGCTATGCCGTCAGCCGCTTCGTCGAGGCTGAACTGGTATTTGCCCACGGCACCACCGATCCGCTTGCCGAAGCCGCCTTCCTGGTCTGTGAGGCGCTGCATCTGCACCCCGACCAGTTCGAGGCGTTCGCCACCGCGCGCGTTACGACGGCCGAAGGCAAGAAGATCCTCGATCTGATCGCGCGCCGCGTCACGACGCGAAAACCCACGGCCTACCTCGTCAACAAGATCTACATGCGCGGCCTGCCGTTCTATGTCGACGAGCGCACTATCGTGCCGCGCTCGTTCATCGGCGAATTGCTGGAGCAGCATTTCGGCGGTGACGGCGACGAGGAGGCCGGCTCGCTGATCTCGGATCCGGGGTTGGTCGAAAGCGTGCTCGACCTCTGCACCGGCTCAGGCTGCCTTGCCATCCTGGCCAGCCGGAATTTTCCGAATGCCGAAATCGACGCGGTGGATATTTCAAAGGATGCGCTCGAGGTCGCCGCGCGCAATGTCCGGGATTACGCCCTGGAGGATCGCCTCACGCTGTACCGCGGCGATCTGTTCAAGCCGCTGGGCGGCAAGCGCTACGACCTCATCATTTCCAATCCGCCCTATGTGGACGCACAGGGCATGGCCGACCTGCCGCGCGAATGCCGCGTCGAGCCGAAGCTCGCTTTCGACGGCGGCTTCGATGGACTCGACGTTGTCCGGCGCATCCTCGACGAGGCGGCCGGGCACCTGACGCCGCAGGGTGGCCTATTATGCGAAATCGGCCGCTGCCGACCGCAACTGGAAGCTGCCTATCCGCAACTGCCGCTGCTCTGGCTCGACACCGAGGATTCCGAGGGCGAAGTATTCTGGGTCGCCGCCTCTGATCTCTGAACAGCCCGATTGCGCGGAAATATCACTGCGTGTTGGCGTTCCCGTGTCGCGGCGAAACTGATACCTTGGGACAAACGCGACGCCCCAACCGAAAGGAGGCCACCCATGCTGGACAAGAGCCCCCGCCCCACCCCCGTCAACGTACCGAATGATCTCGCCGCGCACTGGATGCCGTTCACCGCGAACCGGGCGTTCAAGAAGAACCCGCGGTTGCTCGCCGGCGCGAAAGACATGCATTACTTCACCGTCGACGGCCGCAAGATCATCGACGCCGCCTCGGGCATGTGGTGCACCAATGCCGGACACGGTCGCACCGAGATTTCGTCGGCGATCGCCAAGCAGGCCGAGGCGCTGGACTATGCGCCGCCGTTCCAGTTCGGCATCCCGCAGGCGTTCGAACTTGCGAGCCGCATCGCCGAGCTGGCGCCCGACGGGCTCGACCACGTGTTCTTCTGCAATTCCGGCTCGGAAGCGGCCGACACCGCGCTTAAGATTGCGCTGGCCTATCACCAGATCAACGGCCAGGGCAGCCGCATCCGCCTGATCGGACGCGAGCGCGGCTATCATGGCGTCGGTTTCGGCGGCACCTCTGTCGGCGGCATCGTCGGCAACCGAAAGCTGTTCGGCTCGCTGCTGACCGGCGTCGATCATCTGCCGGCGACCTATGACCGCGAGAAGCAGGCCTTCAGCAAGGGCGAACCGGAATATGGCGCGCATTTCGCCGACGAGCTGGAGCGTCTCGTCAACCTGCACGGCGCCAACACCATCGCCGCAGTGATGGTCGAGCCGATGGCCGGATCGACCGGCGTGCTGCCGGCGCCGAAGGGCTATCTCAACCGGCTGCGCGAGATCACCCAGAAGCACGGCATCCTCTTGATCTTCGACGAAGTCATCACCGGCTACGGCCGGCTTGGCTTCGCCTTTGCCGCCGAACGCTATGGCGTCACGCCCGACATGCTGACCTTTGCCAAGGGCGTCACCAATGGCGCGGCGCCGATGGGCGGTGTGGTGGTGCGCGACACTATCCACGACGCCTTCATGAACGGCCCGGAACATGCCGTGGAACTGACCCATGGCTACACCTATTCGGCGCATCCGCTGGCCTGCGCCGCGGCTCTTGCCACCCTCGACATCTACCGCGACGAGAAGCTGTTCGAGCGTGCGCGTGAGCTCGAGCCTAAATTCGCCGACGCGGTAATGTCGCTGCGCAACGAGCCGGGCGTCGTGGATATCCGCACCGTCGGCCTGACGGCCGGCATCGATCTGGCGCCGGTCGCCGACGCGCCGGGCAAGCGAGGTTTTGCCGGGCTCAACAGCGCCTTTCACGACAACGACCTGATGATCCGGGTAGCCGGCGATACGCTGGCGCTGACCCCGCCCCTGATCGTCACCGAAGACCAGATCGGCGAGATCATGAATAAGGTCGCCAAGGTGATCCGCGCGACGGCGTAGGCCGTTCTTACTTACCTCGTCCCGCTTGCGGAAAGAGGTCGGATTGCATCGCAGATGCAATCCGGGTGAGGGGTACCGGCCCCTCCACATTCACGCTCGCGGTGAGGGCCCTCGCCCCCGCCCTCTCCCCGCAAGAGCGGGGCGAGCGAGTAGACACAGTTCCGACCGGTGTCCAAAGAACACTGCTCTGCGAATCAACATTGGTGCTAAGGTTGCGGCGCTGGGGAAAGTGCAAGTCAGACGATGCCTGGAACTTCCGTGTTTTCCCAGGGGAGCACAGTTTGGACCTGAAGGCGTAGCGCGCGACATGATTCGCATTTCGACGATTTTCATCGCCATCTGCATGGTACTGGTTGCCGCCTCCCTCGGCCTCGTCCTGCATGCGGTGGCGGGCTTCAACGGCACCGAATCCGCGATCGTGGCGCTTACCGCGCTGACCTTCCTGATCCTCTATAACGCCGTGTCGATGCGGCTGCGCGACCGCTCCGACGTCGGCGGCCAGATCGCCGATCTTTCCCGCGGCACCGCTGACCTCGCCCGCCAGGTCGCGGAATTCGGGCGACGGCTCGCTGCCGTCGAGGGCCGGGTGGTATCGGCGAATACTGCAAGCTCCGATCGCATCCAGGCGGTGGTCGGCGAGATCAATGAGCTCGGCGACCTCGTCAAGCAACTGGCCGTCTCGGTGGCGAGCCACGAGGATATGTTGGCCTCGGCGGCCCCTGCCCCGGCGGGCCGGCCGGATCCCGAACCGCAGAACGAACAGGCGGTCGCGGCGGAACAAGCGGTGCCCGCCGCCAAGCGCGCGGCGGCGGCTGCCGCAAAGCCGGCTGCAATTGCCGCGGAAGCCGCTGCGCCCTCGCGCAACCAGCCGCAACTGCTTGCCGCGGTAAAGAATGCCGTCGAGGAAAACCGGCTCGACATCTACCTGCAGCCGATGGTGACGCTGCCGCAGCGCAAGGTGCGCTTCTACGAGGCGGTGACGCGGCTGCGCGACGACAAGGATCAGATTCTCGCCGCTGAGGATTTCATCGCCACTGCCGAAGCCGGCGGGCTGATCGGCAAGATCGATCACATGGTGATGCTGCGCTGTGTCCAGGTGCTGCGCCGCCTGATGGTGCGCAACAAGGACGTCGGCGTGTTCTGCAACGTCTCGGCGGCGACGCTCGGCAATCCCGCCAATTTCGCGCAATGCCTGGATTTCCTCGAGGCCAATCGGGCGCTGGCGCCATCCTTCGTGCTCGAATTCAAGCAGGCGATGTTCCGTCACCTCCGCCCGACTGAAGTCGAGAATCTCGCCGCGCTGTCGCAGCGTGGGTACCGCTTCTCGATCGATCATGTCACCGACTTGCGGATTGAGCCGCGCGACCTCGCCGATCGCGGCGTCCGTTTCATTAAGGTGCCGGCGGCATTGCTGCTCGATCCCAAGCAGAGCTCGATCTCGGACATCCACCCTTCCGACCTTTCCGACCTGCTCGGCCGTTTCGGCATCGACCTGATCGCCGAGAAGATCGAGGGCGAGCGCGCGGTTGTGGACCTGCTCGACTACGACGTGCGGTTTGGCCAGGGTTTTTTGTTTGCGCCGCCGCGGCCGTTGCGGCCCGAGGGAGCATCTGCTACCGGCGGGGCAACAGCGAACAAGGAATCCGGCAGCCCCAATGGCTCCAGCAACACCATTCCCATGGCCAGCCAAACCGCAGAGCCTCCGATGCGCGCGACCGGCAATGCCGCACTGGCGCGCCGCGCCGCGGGACCGGGCTAACAGGCTTCCGAAATCATGACCTCATTGCGCTTCGTCGAGCGGCTGGGGGACCTCGTGGACGGCGTGGAGGTAATTCTCTCAGATATCTGGGGCGTGGTGCATAACGGGCTCGAGGCCTTCCCCGCAGCCTGCAAGGCGCTGCATACCTATCGTCAGCGCGGCGGCATCGTCATCCTGATCACCAACGCACCGCGGCCCGCGGATTCCGTGCAGCGGCAATTGCGCAAGCTCGGCGTCGCCGACGAAACCTACGATGCCATCGTCTCTTCCGGCGACCTGACCCGGCACTTCGTCGCCGATCACCCCGGCAAGAAGATATTCTGGGTCGGCCCGGAACGTGATTCTTCGATCCACCGCGGGCTCGATGCCGTGCTAGGGCCGCTGGAGCAGGCCGACTACATCATTTGCACCGGTCTGTTCGACGACGAAACCGAATCGGCGGAAGACTATCGCGCGATGCTGCTGCAGGCGCGCGAGCGCAAGCTGCCGCTGGTCTGCGCCAACCCCGATATCGTGGTCGAGCGCGGCGACCGGCTGATTTATTGCGCGGGCGCCATTGCCGAACTCTATCGTGAGCTCGGCGGCGAGGTGGTCTTCTACGGCAAGCCGCACCGCCCGATCTATGAGCGCGCGATGGTGCTCGCCGCCGAGCGCCGCGGTCGGCCGACATCGCTCGACCGCGTGCTGGCGATCGGAGATTCAGTGCGCACCGACCTCACGGGCGCCCTGGGCTTCGGGATCGATTGCCTGTTCGTGACCCGCGGCATCCATTCCGAGGAATTCGAGGGCATAGACCAACTCGACCCGGCCTCTGTGAAAGAGCTGTTTGGCCACCCACCCCGCGCACTGATGCGGGAGCTGCGCTGGTAGGGGTGCGTTCCCCGGACGCAGCGCAGCACGCAGTGGTGCGCTGCCTGAGCCGAGGTCCATTCTGTGGGAACAGTAGGTGTGTGGAAGCAGTAGCTCCTGGCTCTGCGGCGCATCGCCAGAGAGCGCCGCACCGCGTCCGGGACACGAAACCTTAGGCCGTCGCCATATCCGGGAAGACCGCCTCGATCTTGGTCTTCAGCGTCGCCGCGTTGAACGGCTTGACGATGTAATTGTTCACACCGGCCTTTTTGGCGGCGATCACGTTCTCGGTTTTGGATTCCGCCGTGATCATGATGAAAGGCGTGGTGGCGAGGTTGGGGTCGGCACGGACTTCTTTGAGCAGGTCGTAACCGGTCATCGGCTCCATGTTCCAGTCCGAAATCACGAGTCCGTATTTCTTGCCGCGCATCTTGTTAAGCGCCGCCGAGCCGTCGCTGGCATCGTCGATGTTGTCGAAGCCGAGCTGCTTCAGAAGATTTCGGATGATGCGGATCATGGTGCTGTAGTCGTCAACCACCAGAACCGGCATGGACAAATCAACCGCCATCTTTTCCCCCACTCAACGCGCCACAAAATATCGACAGGCCTGCGCGGCCCGCAGTCCTCCCCCCACCTCTAGCACCAGCCGTTAAACAGCCCGTTAACCGGGCCGCATCGGATTGCATCCGTTTTAGCCCGACCGGCCCGGCTTGACTTACACGGCGGCGCCGCGTCACCGTCCCGCCGCCTTCACCGAGACCAAGAATCCCTGAGATGACAACTGGTTTTACCGTTATCCGAGACACCACCCCTGCCGCCGATATTCCCCTCGGGGCGGTGGTCGCCATGGGCAATTTCGACGGCGTCCATCTGGGCCACCGGGCCGTGATTGACGCGGCCTTACGAATGGGCCGGGCCCACGGCAAGCCGGCCCTTGCCGTTACTTTCGAGCCGCATCCGCGCAGCTTTTTCAGCCCGAACAGCCCCCAGTTCCGCCTCTCCGACGAGGCCAACAAGCTGCGGCTCTTAGCCGGAACGGGGCTGAACGGCGCGGTCGTGATGACCTTCGACAAGACCCGCGCCGGAACCTCGGCGCAAGATTTCATTCACCATGACCTGATCGAGCGGCTCGGCGTCAGCGGCATCGCGGTCGGCTACGACTTTCATTTCGGCAAGGGCCGGGCCGGCTCGCCGAGCCTTCTGGTCAGCGAGGGGCCGCGGCTCGGCATCGAGGTCGACGTCCAGGCCCATGTCGATATCGAGGAGCGGCCGGTGTCCTCCAGTGCGATTCGCATGGCGCTGGCGGAGGGCCAGATCGACGAAGCCACCGCCATGCTGGGCGGGCCCTGGTTCGTCAGCGGCGCAGTGATCCATGGCGAGAAGCGCGGCCGCGATCTCGGCTACCCCACCGCCAACATCCGCCTCGACAAGAATTGCAGCCTGAAACACGGCATCTATGCGGTGCGGGTCGGCCGCGGCGCCGAACGGGTGGATGGCGTGGCGAGCTTCGGCCGCCGCCCGACCTTCGACAATGGCGCGCCGCTGCTGGAAGTGTTCCTGTTCGACTTCAAGGGCGACCTCTATGGCACGGTGCTCGACGTCGCCTTCATCGGCTTTATCCGCGACGAACTTAAATTCGACTCGATCGACGCGTTGATCCGGCAGATGGACGACGACAGCGCGCGCGCCCGCGCGCGGCTGGCCGCCGCGCCCGATGCGTTTCCGAGGCTCGGAGTAGTCGGTTGAGCAAGACTGAAAAGCAAAAGATGCTGGCCGGCGAACTCTATCGCCCCGGCGATCCGGAACTGCAGGAGGATGCCGCCGCCAACAAGGCCTGGCTCGCACGCTACAATGCGGCGCTGGCTGCGCCTGTATCGGAGCGGCACGCGCTGCTGTCGGCCCATCTCGGCCATGTCGGCACCGGCGCCGTGATCCGTCCGCCGTTCTTTTGCGACTATGGCTACAACATCCGGCTCGGCGACGAGGTGTTTCTGAACTTCAATTGCGTCATCCTCGACGTGGTCGAAGTCGCAATCGGCGATCGCACCCAGATCGGGCCGGCGACGCAAATCTATGCCGCCGATCACCCGCGCGACGCCGAGACGCGGCGGACCGGTCTCGAATTCGGCCGCCCAGTGCGGATCGGCAGTGACGTCTGGATTGGGGGCGGCGCCATCATACTGCCCGGTGTCACCATCGGCGATGGCGCCGTGATCGGCGCCGGCAGTGTGGTGACGCGGGACGTCGCACCGGGCGTAACAGTCGCCGGAAACCCGGCCCGCCCGCGTCCGGGGTAAACCTGTCCTGCGTGCCGCCGCCCTTTGCGATTTCCCCGGTTGGCTGCTATGGAAAGCCCCATGTTTGCGCGGCGCACCATCAGCATTAGCGGCCCGGCTTCCGCCTGAGCTTTGGCTCGGCGCAAGACCGGGATTTCCCTGTTCACCCCGCGATATCCGCTTTTCAGCGCCGTCTTCGAGCCAACCAGAGCATTCATGTCCCAACAGCCGCAAAAGTCCGACGTCACTGACTATTCAAAAACCCTGTTCCTGCCGCAGACGGAATTCCCGATGCGCGCCGGCTTGCCGCAGCGCGAGCCGGAGATCCTCAAATACTGGAACGAGATCGATCTCTATGGAAAGCTGCGCGAGGATGCGCAGGGCCGCGCCAAATTCGTACTGCATGATGGACCGCCCTACGCCAACGGCAACATCCATATCGGCCACGCGCTGAACAAGATCCTCAAGGACGTGGTGACCAAGAGCCAGCAGATGCTCGGCTTCGATTCCAACTACGTGCCGGGCTGGGACTGCCACGGCCTGCCGATCGAGTGGAAAATCGAGGAAGAGAACTACCGCTCCAAGGGCAAGCCGAAGCCGGACTTCCGCGACTCCACCGCGATGGTAGCATTCCGGAAAGAGTGCCGCGCCTATGCGACGCACTGGCTCAACGTGCAGCGCGAGGAGTTCAAGCGGCTCGGCATCATCGGCGACTGGGATCATCCATACGCCACCATGAGCTATCCGGCCGAAGCCCAGATCGCGCGCGAATTGATGAAGTTCGCCGCCAACGGTACGCTCTATCGGGGCTCCAAGCCCGTGATGTGGAGCGTGGTCGAGAAGACCGCGCTGGCCGAAGCCGAGGTCGAGTACGAAGACTACACCTCGGACATGGTGTGGGTGAAGTTTCCGGTCAGCCACGTACCAATGGAGGATGCCGATCCTGGTAAGCAGCCAACGTTTCATCCGCTCCTGCCGCCTAACACTTCAGTTGTTATTTGGACAACGACACCGTGGACACTTCCGGGTAACCGGGCGATCAGCTTTTCTCCCAAGATCGCCTACGGCCTCTATCGCATCACGGACGCACCTGCCGACAATTGGGCCAAGACTAATGACTTATTGATTCTGGCCGACAAGCTAGCTTCCGACGTCTTTAACCAAGCTCGAGTGACAGCATTTTCAAGGGTTGCCGACGTTTCTGCAGAAACCCTAGCTGCTTACGTTTACCGTCATCCGCTGGAACACTTAGCGGGAGGTTACGGATTTGACGTGCCAATGCTGGCAGGCGAACACGTAACCGACGATACTGGTACTGGCTTTGTCCATACCGCTCCCGGTCATGGCCGCGAGGACTTTGATGTCTGGATGGCGAACGCGCGCGAACTCAACGCACGCGGCATCAGTACCGCCATTCCTTACACCGTTGATGAGAACGGCGCATTTACCGTGCAGGCGCCTGGCTTCACCGGCAAACGCGTGATCAACGACAAGGGCGAAAAGGGCGACGCCAACGAAGCTGTCATCAAGGCTTTGATCGAGGCCGACAGGCTGCTCGCGCGGGGTCGACTGAAGCACCAGTACCCACATTCGTGGCGCTCCAAAAAGCCGGTAATATTCCGCAACACGCCGCAATGGTTTATCGCCATGGACAAAGAGATGCCGGAAGAAGGCATCGACATTGGCAGATTGGCGGCCTTGCAGCGCTATGGCGGCAACACGCTGCGCGGACGTGCCTTGCTTGCGATCGACGAGACTCAATGGGTGCCGCCGTCGGGACAGAATCGCATCTACGGCATGATAAAGAGCCGCCCCGACTGGGTGATCTCGCGCCAGCGCGCCTGGGGCGTGCCGATCGCCGTGTTCGTGCGCGAGAAAGGCGACGGCTCAGCCGAAATCCTGCAGGACGAGATCGTCAACCAGCGTATCGTCGAAGCCTTCATGGAGGAAGGCGCCGACGCCTGGTACATGGATGGCGCACGCGAACGTTTCCTCGGGGAGCGCGCCGGCGAAGACTGGAAAAAAGTCGACGACATCCTGGACGTCTGGTTCGATTCCGGCTCGACGCATGCCTTCGTGCTGGAGGATCGCCAGAATTTTCCCAATCTCGGCAACATCGTCCGCAAGGTCGATGGCGGCGAGGATACTGTGATGTATCTCGAAGGCAGCGACCAGCATCGCGGCTGGTTTCATTCCTCCCTGCTGGAAAGCTCCGGCACCCGCGGCCGTGCGCCCTATGACGTCGTGCTGACCCATGGCTTCACGCTGGACGAGAACGGCCGCAAGATGTCGAAGTCGCTCGGCAACACCGTCGAGCCGCAAAAGGTGATGAAAGATTCGGGCGCGGATATCCTCCGCCTCTGGGTCTGCGCCACCGACTATGCCGATGACCAGCGCATCGGCCCCGAAATCCTAAAAAACACCATCGAGACCTACCGCAAACTGCGCAACTCGATCCGTTGGATGCTCGGCACGCTGCATCATTTCAACCCGGCCGACGCCGTCGCCCATGGCGACATGCCCGAGCTGGAGCGCTTGATGCTGCATGAACTGGCAAAACGCGCGACAACCGTGCGCCAGGCCTACGCCGAGTTCGATTACAAGACGGTGGTCGCGACGCTGGCGGCGTTCATGAACAGCGAATTGTCGGCGTTCTATTTCGACATCCGCAAGGACACGCTCTATTGCGATCCGCCGTCCTCGCTCGCGCGCAAGGCCGCGCTGACCACGATCGATATCATCTGCGATGCGATCCTGCGGTGGCTGGCGCCGGTGCTCAGCTTCACGACCGAAGAGGCGTGGCGGATGTCCAAGCCGGTCGCGGAAGCCTCGGTTCACCTGACGCTGTTCCCGGAAGGTTTTGACCAATTCCGCGACGAGACGCTCGCCGCAAAATGGGAGATCATTCGCGACGTCCGCCGTGTCGTCACCGGCGCGCTCGAAGTCGAACGCGCTGCCAAGAACATTGGCTCGTCGCTCGAAGCATCGCCGCTGGTCTATGTGTCGGACAAGAACATCTTCAATACGCTGTTCGACGTCGATCTGGCCGAGGTCTGCATCACCTCGAACGCGATGGTAACCGACGACGACGCGCCGGCCAGTGCGTTCAGGCTCGCCGACGTCCCCGGCGTCGCCGTCGTGGTTGAAAAGGCTGTGGGCACCAAATGTGCGCGGTCGTGGAAGATCCTGCCGACCGTCGGCGAAGACGCCGAGTATCCCGACGTCTCCCCGCGCGACGCGCAGGCCTTGCGGGAATGGAAGGCGCTTGCCGAAGGCCACAAGCCGGCCGGTGCAAAGGCGGCTGGCTTGCCTGTCGCGTTGGTCGAGCAGCAACCTTTGGAGAAACCGCGACGAAAGGAGGAAGCGCCGGAGCAGGCCGGTTCAGGACAGGTGACGGCGGACACGGCTGACAAGAAGGTCAGAGCTAGGAAGACTTTGGAAGCCGCGCAGGCTGAGCAAGCCAAGAGCGAGGCGAAAGCCAAGAGGGCCCCCGAACCCAAGAAGGCCAAAGCAAAGAAGGCCAAGGCCAACAAAGCCAAGGCCAAGAAAACCGCGGTCAAGAAAGCCAAGTCCAACACAGCAAAGACCAAGAAAACAACGGCTAAGAAGACCAAAGCCAAGGCCGGGAAAGCCGCCAAATCCAAAAAAGCTGCTTCAGCAAATAAGCCGGCTAAGAAGGGAGCTAAAAGGAAAGCGGCAAAGAAGGCCACCAAGAAAATGACTGCCAGTAAGGCGGTAAGAAAGTCGTCTGCGACCGGACCGAAAAAGAAGAAAAAGAAGGCGAGATAAGTGTCTGGCCGCGAACGCTCGACAACCCCTCACCTCCGCGCCGGCGCCATGGTCGCGATCGCGACGCTGGCGTTCGACCAGGCCTCGAAACTCTGGCTGCTCTACGTGTTCGACCTCGCCCATCGCGGCGCGGTCCGGGTGACGCCGTTCTTCGACCTCGTGCTGGCCTGGAATGTCGGGATCAGCTTTGGCTGGTTCCAAAGCGATAACCAGCTCGCCCAGCTCGCGCTAATGGCGATCAAGGCGATTGCGGTGATCGTGCTGGGGATCTGGATGGCGCGCTCCAGCACCCTTATGGCGACGCTGGCGCTCGGATTGATCATCGGCGGCGCGGTCGGCAACGGCATCGACCGATTCGTGCACGGCGCGGTGGTCGATTTCGCCCTGTTCCACATCGAGATCGGAGGAAAAACCTTCAATTGGTACGTGTTTAACCTTGCGGATGTGGCCATTGTTGCCGGAGTAGCGGGCCTATTGTATGACTCGTTCCTGGGGGTACCCGCCGCAAAAGCGCCCTGATCCCGGCCGATACGGACCCCTGCGGTATGAAGCCGTTAGGGCCCTCAAGCCCGGCCCCCGCGTGTTGCAGAAATTGTGAATGGGAACAGCGCGATGCGCGAGACCGAAGCCCGCTTCTGGATGGTGCAGACCAACTCGCTGAGCCGGGCGCTGCGGTTCGCCGCGATGGCGCTGGGCATAGGCCTTGTGATGGCCGCCGGACCGGTGCACGCGGCTGACGACGAGGACGAAGACGACGACAAGACCTTCGAGGAAAAGATCATCGAAGGCATCATGCGCGGCATCGGCGGCACCAACATGGAAAATCGCGGCATCGAATACCGCGAGCGATCCCCGCTGGTGGTACCACCCAAGCTCGACTTGCCGCCGCCGGCCGCGACCGCCGCTGAGGCGAAGGCGCCGAACTGGCCAAAGGATCCCGACGAGCAGCGCCGCAAGGCGGCGATTGCGGCACGCAAGAAAGAGAACAAGGACCCGCGCGAAGCGGCCCGCATCCTGACGCCAGCCGAACTCGCGGTGGGCAAGACCGCGGCGCCCGCGCGCAAGGACAACGATCCGGTGCAGCCCGGTACCTCGAACAACAACCCGATCCTGAGCCCGTCGCAACTCGGCTATAGCGGCGGCTTCAGCGGCCTGTTCGGCGGCAACAAGACCGAGACCGCCCCATTCAAGGGCGAGCCGACACGTGAATCGCTGACTCAGCCTCCGCCCGGCTACCAGACGCCGTCGTCCAACTTCGCTTACGGCACAGGGCCGAAGGAATCGCTCAACAAGGAATACAATCCGGCCGCCGGCAAGTATGGCGAATAGTTAAGTTCATCTCTCGCCTTCGTGACGATTGTCGCTACCGGCGCGGTGTACGATGCCGCGGCTTGTTCCCGAACGTTTTGTCGGGTTACTTCTAACATTTGCGCGAATTCGTTTCGCAGGCCGGTAACCAGCTTTGCGGAACAAGCGCCAGATAGGTCATGATGTCCTCACACCGCTTTGCCGTTTCTGTTGTTGCAGCCTTCATCTCGACGTTTGCTTTCTTCGCCGGCAGCGCATTCGCCCAGACCACCGTCACGTCGGAACGTCCCGCCAGTTTCACTCTCGACAACGGCCTGCAAGTAGTGGTGATCCCCGATCACCGCACGCCCGTCGTCACGCAGATGATCTGGTACAAGGTCGGCTCCGCCGACGAGACGCCGGGCAAATCGGGACTGGCCCACTTCCTCGAACATCTGATGTTCAAGGGCACAGAGAAACATCCCGCCGGTGAATTTTCGCAAACCGTGCTGCGGATCGGCGGCAATGAGAACGCCTTCACCTCGCTCGATTACACCGGCTATTTCCAACGCGTGCCGCGCGAGCAACTGGCGAAAATGATGGAGTTCGAGGCCGACCGCATGACCGGCCTCATCCTCAAGGATGAGAACGTACTTCCCGAGCGCGATGTCGTGCTCGAAGAATTCAACATGCGGGTTGCCAACAATCCCGACGCCCGGCTCACCGAACAGATCATGGCGGCGCTGTATCTCAACCATCCCTATGGCCGACCGGTGATCGGCTGGCGCCAGGAAATCGAGAAGCTCGACCGCGAGGATGCGCTGGCGTTCTACAAGCGGTTCTACGCACCGAACAATGCGATCCTGGTGATCGCGGGCGACGTCGACGCCAAGGAAGTCCGCCAGATGGTGGAAAAAGCCTATGGCGGCATCCCGGCGCAGCCGGCCATTGCCGCGCATCGAATCCGCCCGCAGGAGCCGGTGCCCGCGGCACCGCGCACGGTGACACTTTCCGATCCGCGCGTCGAGCAGACCAGCCTTCGGCGCTATTACCTCGTCCCATCCTCCGCGACCGCTGCGGTCGGCGAAGGCCCCGCGCTCGACGTGCTCGCACAACTGATGGGCGGCGGCTCCAACTCCTATCTCTATCGCGCGCTGGTAATCGACCGGCAGCTCGCGATTAGCGCCGGCGCCGGCTACCAAGGCACCTCGCTGGACCCTACGCAGTTCTCGATCTCGGTTTCGCCAAAACCCGGCGTGGAGTTTTCGCAGATCGAGCAGGTGATCGACGGCGTGATCGCGGAGGTCATCCAGAATCCGGCCCGCGCTGAGGATCTCGAGCGGGTCAAGACCCAGTTGATTGCGGAAGCGATCTACGCCCAGGACAACCAGGCCACGCTGGCGCGGTGGTATGGCGGCGCACTGACCACGGGACTATCCATCGACGATATCAGGAGCTGGCCGGACCGGATTCGCGCCGTCACCGCCGAGCAGGTCCGTGATGCCGCGCAGAAATGGCTCGACAAGAAGCGCTCGGTGACCGGCTATCTGATCAAGGATACCGCGCAAAAACGCGAGGAGAAGCGCTCGTGATCCGTTTTTCAATTCCCGCGCAGCGCCTTGCATCCAGCCTGATCACCGGCGCTCTGCTGCTGGCGCTGGCGGCAACGCCATCGCATGCCGCAGCAAAGATACAGCGGCTGGTCTCGCCAGGCGGTATCGAGGCCTGGTTCGTGCAGGACGCCACCGTGCCGCTGATTGCGATGGAATATGCCTTCAGCGGTGGCGCTGCCCAGGATCCGTCAGGCAAGTCCGGCGTCGGCAACATGGTCGCCGGCCTGCTCGATGAAGGCTCCGGCGATCTCGATTCCAAAACCTTCCACGAGCGCCTCGAGCGCCGCGCTATCGAGCTGAGCTTCACGTCGACCCGGGATTCCTTCCGCGGCTCGCTCCGCATGCTCAAGGACAACAAGGACGAGGCTTTCGGCCTTCTCCATCTGGCGCTGACGTCGCCGCATTTCGACGCCGCAGACGTCGAGCGCATTCGCGCGCAGGTGCTCTCCGGGCTGCGCCGTGACACCACCAACCCGACCGCGCTGGCGAGCCGCAAGTTTTTGGAAGTGGCCTTTGGCGATCATCCCTATGGCCGACAGGCTAACGGCACGCTGGACAGCGTGCCGAAGATCGATGTCTCCGACATGAAGGATTACGTTCGCCGCGTGATTGCGAAGGATAATTTGCGGATCGCCGTGGTCGGCGATGTCGATGCCGAAACGCTCGGCAAGCTCCTGGACAAGACGTTCGGCGGATTGCCGGCCAAGGCCAGCCTGACGGCGATCGCCGAGGTCGAGGCCACCAAGCCGCCGCAGCGCGCGTTCGTGCCGCTCGACGTGCCGCAGACGGTAGTGACGTTCGGCGGCCCCGGCATTCGCCGCCACGATCCGAATTTCATGGCCGCCTATGTCGTGAACCACATCCTCGGCGGCGGCGGCTTGTCGTCGCGGCTCTACAAGGAGGTGCGCGAAAAGCGCGGGCTCGCCTATTCGGTCTATGAATCCCTGCTCTGGATGGATCGCTCTGCGCTGTTCATCGGCAATACCGGCACCCGTGCCGACCGTGCCGGCGAGACGGTGGACGCGATCGAGAAGGAAATCCGCCGCATCGCCGAGGAAGGTCCGACCCAGAAGGAACTGGACGAGGCCAAGTCGTACCTCAAGGGCTCGCAGATGCTGGCGCTCGATACCTCTTCGAAGCTCGCGCAGGCTCTGCTGCAATACCAGCTCGACAAGCTCCCGATCGACTACATCGAGAAGCGCAACGCCCTCGTCGACGCCGTCACCCTCGACGACGCAAAAAAAGCCGCGCAGAAGCTGTGGGGCCAGGGCCTCCTCACCGTGATCGTCGGCCGCGCCCCGCAAGCCGCCGCGCAACCAGTGGTGGCGCCGCCGAAGGCGAATTAGCCAAATGGCAAGCTGCGCCCTCTCCCCGCTTGCGGGGTAGAGTTGGAGCGGGGGCCGCCACAGGCACTGCCGTTGCGGCTTCCCCACCCTGGCCCTCCGCCGCAAGCGGGAGGGGGAATGGAAGCGCCACAGGGCAACCTCCCTATAAAACCGCTATGGTGCGTGCTGATTCTGCATCTCTCCGGTGAACGCCATGCTGCGGGTTTCCCGCGACCTCACGATCGACGAGGACGACATCGAGATCGGTTTTGTCCGCGCCTCCGGCCCGGGCGGGCAGAATGTCAATAAGCTCGCGACCGCAGCCCAGCTCCGCTTCGACACGCGCAAGATCGCGCTGCCGGAGGACGCGGCCGCGCGGCTGGTCCGGCTCGCCGGCCAGCGCATGACCAAGGAGGGCGTGATCGTGATCCACGCCCAGCGCTTCCGCACCCAGGAGCGCAACCGGGCCGACGCCATCGACCGCCTGCTCGAAATGCTGCGCGAAGCCATGATCCGCCCGACGCCGCGGCGGCCGACCAAGCCGACCTTCGGATCGAAGCAGCGGCGGCTGGAAGGCAAGAAGCGGCGCAGCGACATCAAGGCGAAACGCACTGGGCGCTTTGACGATTGAACTCCGATCACGACGTCTCAATCGCGGATCAGATATTCCCGGATCATGATCCGCGCGCGGTGGATGCGCGCCTTGACGCTCTCGCGTGTCAGCCCAAGAACGCCTACGATGTCGTCGATCGACAATTCCTCGATATCGCGCAGCAGGATCACCTCGCGGTAATGATCGGGCAGCGACTGGATGGCGCGGGAAAGGTCGATGCGAATGTCTTCCGGCGCCCGATGCGCCAGGCGCGCCTCCGCATCGTCGGCCGGCGCTTCCGCGCCCCCCGCCGCCCGACGCAGCAGGCGAAGGCAGGCACGGCGCGCCACCGCGAACAGCCAGGCCGAGAACGACGTCACAGCGCGCAGCGTACCAACCCGCCGGTACAGCAGCAGCAGCGTTTCCTGAACCGCATCATCGATATCGGCCGCGCGGCAGTTGCGCGCGGCATAGCGGCGGATGTCGGGCTGGGCTATCGCGATCAGCGCGACCAGCGCATCGGCGTCGCCGCTGCGCGCGGCTTCGATCAGCAAGGGGTCGCAGCGCCTCGCGCCGGCCAGCGCGGTCATGGCGAAGGCAGCCTCCGGCCGACCATGACGCACATCGGACAAAAGCCCAAAAACCCGGTTGCGATCGCGATCGCGCCAGTGCCCGCGATCAGATAACCGGCCATGGTGCCGGGCATGCCGAAAAGCCCATAGGCGATCATCACAACGCCCCCGATCGTCCGCATCGCCCGCTCCCAGGCCGGCAAATTCTTGTGATAAAGCATAACAGCTCCCTTTGATTTAACGAGAGAACCTCACCGTGTTCTCGTCAGATAGAGCCGCCCAGCCGGGCTTTCGGTTCGCGGACTCGGGCCAAGGCACAAAAAACTCCGGCCGCGTATCGCGGCCGGAGTTCTGTTTGGAGAACAACCCGGCGGAGGAGACAGGTGTCCTCCGGGTGGTTCTTACCGGCTAGTCGCTGGAGGGGTAGCCGCCCCGCCGGTCGTCTTCGTGCCGCTGCCGGCTCCGACGGTGCCCTTCATCCCGCTCTTCGCGCCAGCCCTCTGGCTGGCGGCGCCCGCCGGTGCGGTGGCATCCTCGTCCATGCTGCCCGACGCGCCGCCCTGCATCTGGGTTGTGCCCTTTGCTCCGCCGCGGATCTGGCTGTCGGATGAGGCGCCTTGCGCCAGTACCGGACCTGCAAGCAGAGCCGAGATTGCAACCGCGATCGCCGAGGTTTTCACTAGCTTCATCCATTTCTCCAAGGTTTTGTTGACGACGAACAGTTCGGCTTCTTTAGGCACCGTTCACAACCCGAACATGTTCATCGCCGGATCAGTCGTTATCCGCGAACGGCGCGTTCGCCATGCAAGCCGCGCGATGTGGTGATCGTGCAGGGATTTCGGGGTCATTTTGCGAATCCTTGGCCACACACAGACCGCATATACGGCGCCCCCCGCAGCTTCCGGAAAGTTCCGTAAAAATATTTTGAACACATGCATTTGACTCGGTAGCCGCGTAAAATCGTCGTCCAGCCTCGAATCGATCCGAGAACGCATGCCCGTCCGCCAACTCCCTGAACAGGTCGTCAACCGCATCGCCGCTGGTGAAGTGGTCGAACGTCCCGCGAGCGTGGTGAAGGAGCTCGTGGAGAACGCGATCGACGCTGGCGCCAGTCGTGTCGATATTTTCACCGACGGCGGCGGCAGGCGGCGGATTGGCATTACGGACGATGGCAGCGGCATGACCCATCGCGATCTTGCGCTCGCCGTCGATCGCCACGCCACTTCCAAACTCGACGACGAGGACTTGCTGCGCATTCGTACGCTCGGCTTTCGCGGCGAGGCCCTGCCCTCGATCGGCGCGGTGGCGAAGCTCGGCATCACCACGCGCCACGCCAGTGAGCCGCATGCCTGGTCGCTGTCGGTCGAAGGCGGGATGAAATCGCAGATCATGCCGGCCGCGCTGTCGCACGGCACCCGCGTCGAGGTCAGCGATCTCTTTTACGCGACGCCGGCGCGACTGAAATTCCTCAAGACCGACCGCACCGAGGCTGAAGCGATCCGCGAAGTGGTGCGGCGGCTGGCGATGGCAAGGCCCGACATCGCTTTCACGCTGGCCGGCGAGGAACGCGCGCCGGTGACCTGGGCCGCGGCGCTGCCGGGTGCTGCGGGCCGGCTGACGCGGCTCGGCGATATTCTGGGCAGCGATTTTCGCTCTTCTGCCATCGAAGTGCGCGCCGAGCGCGAAGGCGTTGTGCTCGAGGGCTTTGCCGCCGCGCCCTCGCTGACCCGCGCCAATGCGCTCGGGCAATATCTGTTCGTCAACGGCCGCCCGGTCCGTGACAAGCTCATCCTCGGCGCGGTGCGCGCGGCCTATTCCGACTATTTGCCGCGCGACCGGCATCCCGTGGTGGCGCTGTTCGTGACACTGGAGCCGCAGGAGGTCGATGCCAACGTGCATCCGGCCAAGACCGAGGTGCGATTTCGCAACGCCGGCCTCGTTCGCGCGCTGATCGTGCATGCGCTCAAAGATGGCCTAGCCCGCGAGGGCAGGCGCACTGCAGCGAATACCGACGGCGCGGCGCTGTCGGCGTTCCGCCCGTCCTTTGCGTCGCGCCCGACCAACTGGGACTGGCGGAGTTCGCCGGCTTACCCCGTCAGGCCCTCGTCCTCGTTCGAAGGCGCGGCGGCAACGGCGCTCGCCGAAGCCGGGCAAGCCGCGTTCGATGTCGGCGCGCCAACCGCTGACGTGCGCTTCGAGGCGCAGCCATCCGCCGATCTGCTCGACCGTCCGCTGGGCGCTGCGCGCACGCAAATTCACGAGACCTACATCGTCTCGCAGACCCGCGACGGCCTCATCGTCGTGGATCAGCACGCTGCGCATGAGCGCATCGTCTACGAGAAGCTCAAGGCATCGCTAGCGAAAAACGGTGTGCAGCGGCAGATTCTTCTGATCCCCGAGATCGTAGAGCTCGATGAAGCCACCGTGGAAAAACTGCTGGTGCGCGCCGACGAACTGGCGTCATTCGGGCTCGCGGTCGAATCCTTCGGCCCCGGTGCGGTCGCAGTGCGCGAGACGCCGTCGCTGCTCGGCAAGGCGAATGCCGCCGGATTGCTTCGTGATCTCGCCGAGCACATGGCCGAATGGGACGAGGCACTGCCGCTGGAGCGCCGCCTGATGCATGTCGCGGCCACCATGGCCTGCCACGGATCGGTCCGCGCCGGGAGACGCCTCAAGCCGGAGGAGATGAACGCGCTGCTTCGCGAGATGGAAGACACGCCGAATTCCGGCCAGTGCAACCACGGCCGCCCGACCTATGTGGAATTGAAGCTCGCCGATATCGAGAAGCTGTTCGGGCGGCGGTAGGTTTTGCGCAGCGCTTGCCCACACTCGATGTCGTCGCCCGTGAAGGCGGGCGATCCAGTATTCCAGAGACGTCAGTAGTTGAGCCGAGAAGCCGCGGCGTACTGGATGCCCCCTCGCGGGGCATGACAAATCAGGGATTGGTAACGGCTCGCAAGAACACAAACTCCGTATCGTCATACGTGCGCCGCTCCAGCTCCTTGAATCCTTCAGGCGCCGCGAACGTCACAGCCTTCGCCTCCTCCACTACGAGCAGCGCACCGGGCGTCAGCCAGCCGCCATCGCGCAGCGAGACCAGCGCCTTCTCCGCGAACCCCTTGCCATAAGGCGGATCGAGGAACACCAGCGAAAACGGCTCGACCGGATGCGCCGGGCCGAGATTGGTGGCATCGCGGCGATAGACTTTTGTCACGCCGCCGAGCCCCAGCGCTTCGACATTGTTCCGCAACAACGCGCGCGCCTCTGCGCCGTTGTCGACAAACAGCGTGAAGTTAGCGCCACGCGACACCGCCTCGATGCCGAGCGCGCCGGTACCGGCGAACAGGTCGAGCACGCGCGCACCCTCGATCGGGTTGTCGTAGGCGTGGATCAGGATGTTGAACACGGACTCGCGCAGGCGATCAGCAGTCGGGCGAATGTCCCGCGAGGATGGTGAGGCCAGATTGCGGCCCTTCAACCGTCCGCCGACGATACGCATTAATGAGCCCAGTTTCTTGATGGAGCCCGGATGCCTGCAGCACCGGTGGTGCGCTCCCCTCCCCCTTGCGGGGAGGGGCGGGGGAAGGGGGTGCCACACGGGCAGACTTCCCGTGGGGCACCCCTCTCCCTGTCCCTCCCCCGCAAGGGGAGAGGGAACGGAGAGAGTGCCCGTGTGAGTGGACGAGATGAAAGCGAAGGCCCGAACCTCATCAGTCGCCCTACTCGTCCCGCGGCTTCAGGTCGCGCTTGCCGTGATAGCCGCGTCGCGGGCGGCGTGGCGGGCCGTAACCGTTGGCCTCTTCCTCGTTGCGCGCGCGGGCTTCCTCACTGCCGGTGCGCTGCACCAGCACGCGGCGGCCCTTGCGGTCGGCGATCAGTGCGCTTTTGCCGGCCGGTTTGAACGTTTTTTTGGCGCGCGGCGCGTCGTCCTCACTATCGGCTTTCTCGCCCGGCATCGGCCGGTTGAAATCGGCGCCGGCGAGCGCCGCGATCTTCTCGCCGAGTTGCTCGCGCAGCACGCGGGTCTTGACCTCCTCGACCTGTCCTTCTTCGAGTTCGCCGAGTTGGAACGGCCCGTAGGAGACGCGGATCAGCCGATTCACCTCGAGCCCGAGATGCGCCATGACGTTGCGCACCTCGCGGTTCTTGCCTTCGCGGATCGCAAACACCAGCCAGACATTGGCGCCCTGGTCGCGCTCCAGCGTCGCATCGATCGAACCGTATTTAACGCCGTCGACCTCGACGCCCTTTTTTAGCTCATCGAGTTGCGCCTGAGTGACCTCGCCGTGAGCGCGGACGCGATAACGCCGCAGCCAGCCGGTGTCGGGCAGTTCGAGCGCGCGCGCGAGCCCGCCGTCATTGGTCAATAGCAACAGCCCCTCGGTGTTGAAGTCGAGCCGGCCGATCGAGATCAGCCGCGGCAGGCCTTCGGGCAGATTGTCGAACACGGTCGGCCGCCCTTCGGGGTCGGCATGCGTCGTCATTAGGCCGCGCGGCTTGTGATACATGAACAGTCGCGTGCGCTCGCGCGGCGGCAACACCTTGCCATCGACAGCGATCACATCATTGGCGGTGACGTCGAGCGCCGGCGAATTGATGACGCGGCCGTTGACGGTCACGCGGCCCTGCGTGATCCACTCCTCGGCATCGCGGCGCGAGGCAAGGCCTGCGCGTGCCACCACCTTCGCAATGCGCTCGCCGGCCTTCTTCGGTTTCGGCTCTGCGCGCGGCGCGCGCTTGTCGAAATCGGTCGGGCGCTCGCGATAAGCCCCGCGGCCGCCGAACGCGGGACGTTTTGCAAAAATCCTGCTGTCGTCTTCATTGTCCCGGCGGGGGCGGTCGTCGCGCGATTCACTACGCGGATGTTCCTGCCAGTCCGTGCGGCCCTCCGATCGCTGGCGGGGGCGGTCGAATTTCGGGCGGTCCTCACGCGAGCGGGAAAACCGCGGACGCTCGTCGCTGCCGCGGTCGTCGCGCGAGCGATCAAAGCGCGGCTTGTCGAAATTGCGTGCACCATCGCGCGGGGGACGGGCGTCGCGTCCTCCACGATCATCACGCTTTTGCCACGGCTTGTCCTCGCCACGCTCGGGACGGTCGCCAAAATCCTTGCGCGGTCCGCGGTCAGGCGCACCGCGAGCGAACTTCCTGTCGCCGCCAAATTTTCTGTCCGGCCGATCACCACGAGGCCGGTCGCTGTCTTTCCGGAAACCTTCACCGCGCGGCGTGTAAGGCCGCTTCTCGCCGCCGCCCTCCCGCGGAGTATAGGGCCGCTTCTCGCCAAACTTCCTATCGGAGGAACGCCCGGCGGGACGCACATCGTCGCGGTCGCGGCGCGGCGGTCGGTCGTCGCGATTGTAATTCGGCCGGTCGCCACGCGGTTTGAACGAACGCTTTTCGCCGTCACGATCCTCGCGGGGACGAAAGTCCTTCCGCGGGCCACGGTCTGGACGGTCATCACGGGGACGGTCGTCCCGGTTGAAGCGCTGCGGCCGATCGCCAAAATCCCGACGCGGCGGTCGGTCATCATCGCGGCGGTACGAAGCACCTTCCGGCTTGCCGGCGTAAGGCTTCTTGCCGAACGATATCGCCCCCTCGGATTTCGCGGCATAGGGACGCCGCTCACCGCCACGTTCATCGCCATCCCGGGCACCGAAGCCGCGTTTGGCAAACTTCTTCTCGGGCCCCCTCGCCGCTCCCGAGCGGCCCTTGCCGCCACCGGGACGGTCCCGCCGGCCGCGGGAATCGTTGTTTTTGTCGTTATCGCGGGGCATGAATGTTCTCTTGGGTCCGAATAAAATGGCCATCAGGCGGATCAGGATGGGCTGTCATAGCGATAACGCGCGCGCACTTCGCTCAAGGCGCATTCTCACGCAAAACCGGCATCCACGTTTGCTGAAGGCGGCCCTCATAGCAGGTTTATTCCAATGATACGAGGCATGACTGCCCCTTCTTTCATGGATTTGGCACTGAAAACGGCCGAAAACGCCGGAAAAGCCGGCGAAGTTCCGATCGGCTGCGTGATCGTGAGGGATTACGAGGTCATCGCCACCGCCGGCAACCGGACGCTGACCGACCGCGATCCGACCGCGCATGCCGAAATCCTGGCGATCCGGCAGGCGGCGGAGGCCATCGGCACCGAACGGCTGGTCGATTGCGACCTCTACGTCACGCTGGAGCCCTGCACGATGTGTGCCGGCGCGATCTCGTTTGCGCGGATCCGGCGGCTCTATTACGGCGCCGCCGATCCCAAGGGTGGCGCGGTGGATTCGGGCGTGCGGTTCTTCGCGCAACCGACCTGCCATCACGTGCCGGAAGTCTATTCGGCCGTCGGCGAGAGCAAGGCCGCGGCGCTGCTGCGGGAGTTTTTCAGGGAGCGGCGGTAATGGGCTCGCAGCCCGGATGGAGCGAAGCGCAATTCGGGGCCAACGCGTGCGGCACCCCGGATTTCGCTGCGCTTCATCCGGGCTACGAAATCACCCCGCCGTAAAAAACTCCCGCAGCAACTTCGCCGTCACGTCCGGATTTTCCTCCGTGAGAAAGTGCCCGCAATCCACTGGTGCTCCCCTGACATTCGTCGCCCATTTCTTCCACGCATCGATCGGCGTCGTCGCAGCAGGCGCGACGCCGGCATCGCCCCACAGCGCCAGCATTGGAATTGTGATCTTCTTGCCGGCGTCGAAATCGGCCTTGTCGATTTCATAGTCGGCATAGGCACCGGCGCGGTAGTCTTCGCACATCGCATGCACGCGGGCGGGATCACGGAACGGCGCCAGATAGTGCTCCAGCGCGCGCGGATCGATCGCATCGAGCGTCTTGCTCTTGGTCTGGCTCGCCATCTTTGCCTTCAGGAAGAACTCTCCATGGCCTGAGATCAGGGTCTCCGGCAGCGGGTAAGGCTGCGCCAGAAACGCCCAGTGGTAAATCTTCAGCGCGGAAAGCCGGTTCAACTTCTCCCAATAGTCATAGGTCGGCGCGATATCGAGCACCGCGAGCTTCGACAGCCGGCCGGGATGATCGAGCGCCAGCCGATACGAGACCCGTCCGCCGCGGTCGTGACCGGCGAGTGCAAAATGCACGTGGCCGAGTTGCTCCATCGCTTCTACCATCGCTTTCGCCATTGCGCGCTTGGTGTAGGGCGCATGATTCTCGTCGCTATCAGGCATATCCGACCAACCATAGCCCGGCAGGTCGGCAATGATCAGCGTGAACTGGTCCGCCAGTTGCGGCGCGACCTGGTGCCACATCACATGAGTCGATGAAAACCCGTGCAGCAGCAACAGCGGCGGCCCCTTGCCGCCGACGCGGGCGAAGATGCGTCCCGACGAAGTATTGATCCATTCGGAAGCGTATCCGGGAAACAAATCGGCAAGATCGGGCATCTTCGTACTCTCCCGTCATCATCCGCGAAGGCGGATGATACAGTAAACACCAGCGCCAGGGGTCAACAACAGGCGCCTCGGCGTACTGGATACCCCCCATGCGCGAGGTATGACAGCCTTGGCTGCTTCAAACTTTGTTTGCCGTTGCCGCTGGCAGACCGCAGGTTTATGCCATCCCTCAAGTCCGACCAAGAGCAACAAGATGCGAGGAACCAGCGATGTCGATCGATTTCGAAATTCCGGCCGAAGCCAAGGCGATCCGCGAGAAGGTCCGCAAATGGGTGCAGGAGGAATGCATTCCCGCGGAGAAGGAACTGGATACCAAGCCGCTCGCCGAGGTGCTCGGCCCGCTCCGCGCCAAGGCCCGCGCGCGTGGGCTGTGGTGCCCATGGGTGCCGAAGGAATATGGCGGCATGGGCCTCGGTCCGCTCGCCAATGCGCTGGTGCAGATGGAGCTTGGCGAAAGCATGCTGGGCGCACTGTCAATGAACACGCAAGGTCCCGACGACGCCTCGATGATGACGATCCTCGCCCACGGCACGGAATACCAGAAGGAGAAGTTCCTTAAGCCGCTGCTCAACGGCGAGAAGCGCATCTGCTTCTCGATGACGGAAAAGGCTGCCGGCGCCGACGCCACCGGAATGCAAACCACGGCAGTCAAGGACGGCAACGAAAATTATATACTCAACGGCGAAAAATGGTTTTCCTCTTCCGCCAGCGTGGCCGACATGGCGCTGGTGATGGCCAAGACCGATCCGAACGCGCCACGGCACAAGCAGTATTCCACCTTCATCGTGGAGTTGCCGAACCCCGGCTACAAGATCAAGCGGAACGTCGCCAACATGGCGATCGAGGGGCCGCACGATGATGTGCTGCACGGCGGCCACTCTGAGATTGAGATCAGGGATCTAAAGGTGCCGGCCGACAATCTGCTCGGCGGCGAAGGCAACGGTTTTGCGATGGGTCAGCACCGCCTCGCCTATGGACGCCTGCGCCACGGCATGCACAACGTCGCCAAGGCGCAGCGCGCGCTCGACATGGCGGCCGCCCATGTCACCAAGCGCTCGACCTTCGGCAAGCTGCTCGCGGACCGGCAGGCGGTGCAGTTCATGCTCGCCGATTGCGCCAGCGAACTCTATATCGGCCGCCTGATGCTGCTGCACATCGCCTACAAGGCGGAAAAGGGCCTAGATATCCGGCAGGAAAACTCGATCGCAAAGATCTTCCATGCGCACATGGTGCACAAGGTGATCGACACTGCGATCCAGCTTCACGGCGCGCTCGGCTTCAGCCAGGATACGCCGCTCGCCAAATGGTACACCCAAGTGCGCTCGCAGCGGCTGGTCGATGGTCCCGACGAAGTGCACAAGTGGAAGATCGGCAAGAACGTCATCAAGGCGTTCCGCGAGCATGGCACGACCGCGAGCGCCGCGGGTGGGGATTTGCTGTGAGCCACATCCGTCATTCCGGGGCGGCGCAACGCGCCGAACCCGGAATCTCGATATGACTTAAAGAGGAGCTCACCACATCGAGATTCCGGATCGACGCGCACGGCGCGTCGTCCGGAATGACCGACTAACCCGCCTTCTCCGCCTCCACCGCCTGCCAGGCGATGTCACGACGGCAGAAACCATCGGACCATTTGATACGGTCGACGGCCTGATAGGCACGCTCTCTCGCCTCGGTGACGGTCTTGCCCATCGCGCAGACGTTCAGCACGCGGCCGCCATTGGCGACAATGCCACCGTCCTTTGCCACCGTACCGGCATGGAAGATTTCGACACCGTCGATCCCAGCCGCGACATCGAGCCCATCGATGCGCGTGCCCTTCTTGTAGTCACCGGGATAGCCCTTCGCCGCCATTACCACCGTCAACGCAGGCTCGGGATACCAGCGTAGATCAAAGTTCTTCAATTGCCCGTCGCAGGCGGCCAGGAACGCCGGCACGATGTCGGACATCATCCGCAACATCAGCACCTGGCATTCAGGGTCGCCGAAGCGGACATTGTATTCGAACAGTTTTGGCCCCTTCTCCGTCAGCATCACGCCGGCATAGAGCACGCCGCGAAACGGCGTGCCGCGCTTCTTCATGCCCGCGACGGTCGGCAGGATGATGCGCGCCATGATCTGATCGTGAATTTCAGCCGTCACGAACGGCGTCGGCGAATAGGCGCCCATGCCGCCGGTGTTCGGTCCCTCGTCATGGTCGAACACGCGCTTGTGGTCCTGCGCCGAGGCCAGCGGGATCGCGGTCTCGCCGTCACACAGCGCGAAGAAGCTGATCTCGCGGCCGGCGAGGAATTCCTCGATCACGACCTCCGCTCCCGCCGCGCCGAACGCGCCGTCGAACATCATGGCGATGGCAGCTTCGGCTTCGGCCAATGTTTTTGCCACCACGACGCCCTTGCCGGCGGCCAGCCCATCGGCCTTGACCACGATCGGTGCGCCCTGCGCGCGCACATAGGCCAGCGCATCATCGGCGGTAGTGAAGCGGCCATAGGCGCCGGTTGGAATATCGAATTCGCTACAGAGCGCTTTGGTGAATCCCTTGGAGCCCTCGAGCTGAGCAGCCTGTTTGCTCGGCCCGAATGCCTTGATGCCGGCGATGGCGAGGTCGTCGACGATGCCGGCGGCGAGCGGCGTCTCCGGCCCGACCACAACGAGATCGACGGCGTTGCTTTTGCAGAAATCGATCACCGCCGGATGGTCTGCGATATCGAGCGCGACGCACTCGGCCTCACGCGCAATACCGGCATTGCCCGGCGCACACCACAACTTGGTGAGCAACGGGGAAGCGGCGATCTTCCATGCGAGAGCGTGTTCGCGGCCGCCGGAACCGAGCAGGAGAATGTTCATTCGGAGTGCAGCCAAGTGGAGGGGTTGCCGGCCATTGTGCGAGGGTTTAGCACGGCAGGAGCCCGCCGCAACAACGTGTCCATTTCCGTGTGGATATGTGCCATGGCTCCCCGCACACGGCCTCGGCACCTTGCGGAAGCGCCGGAAAAGGCCGATTCTATCCCTGATATGCCAGCAGATAACCTGATCAACGCGCCTGAATTTACCGTCTCGGAGCTCTCCTCCGCCCTGAAGCGGACGGTCGAGGACCGGTTTGGTCATGTCCGCGTCCGCGGCGAAATCTCCGGCTTTCGCGGGCCGCACTCCTCCGGCCACTGCTATTTCGCGCTGAAGGACGAGAGCGCCAAGATCGAGGCGGTGATCTGGAAGTTCGCCCATGCCCGGATGCGGTTCAAGCCACAGGAGGGGCTCGAGGTCATCGCCACCGGCAAGCTCACGACTTATCCAAACTCCTCGAAATACCAGATCGTCATCGACTCGCTGGAGCCTGCTGGCATCGGCGCGCTGATGGCGTTGATGGAGGAGCGCAAGCGGAAGCTCGCCGCCGAAGGCCTGTTCGACGAGACGCGCAAGCAGTTGCTGCCCTGGCTGCCGGAAGTGATCGGCGTGGTTACCTCGCCGACCGGCGCGGTTATCAGAGATATCCTGCACCGGCTGCAGGATCGCTTTCCCCGCCGGGTGCTGGTGTGGCCTGTGAAGGTGCAGGGCGACGGCTCGGCCGAACAGGTCGCGGCGGCCATCCGGGGCTTCAACGCGTTGCCGGAAGCGGGACGAATCCCGCGCCCCGATCTGCTGATCGTCGCACGCGGCGGCGGCTCGCTGGAGGATCTGTGGTCGTTCAACGAGGAGATCGTGGTCCGCGCTGCCGCCGACAGCATGATCCCGCTGATCTCGGCCGTGGGCCATGAAACCGATATCACGCTGATCGATTTCGCCGCCGACAAGCGCGCCCCGACGCCGACCGCGGCGGCCGAAATGGCCGTTCCCGTGCGCAGCGAACTGTTCGCCGAGGTGGAAAGCCTGGCGCGCCGCACCATGGTGTGCTGGCAGCGCGGCCAGGAGAGCCGTCGTAATGAATTGCGCGCCGCCGCCCGAGCGCTGCCGAGTTTGAGTGAACTGCTCGCGATTCCAAGGCAGCGGCTGGACCATCTCGGCGCCGCCCTGCCCCGCGCATTGAAGGCCAATACCCACGCCCACCACCGCCGCTTTTCGCATCTCAGCGCCGGCCTGACGCTGAAGGTTTTGCGCGGACAGGTCGCGCAGGCCAACCACCGCCTCACGGTATCGGGCGAACGCATTCGCCTGTCCGCCCGTGCCCTGCTGCGCAACCGGCGCGAACGCTTCGCCGGCTTGGAGATCAGGCTCAAGGCCTCAAAGCTCTCGAATGCCCAGGCGCAGCGCAATACCATTGCGCGCGACCGTGAGCGCACACAACGGCTGGCAGAGCGCGCCCGCCGTGCGATCGAGACCGCGATGCAGCGGCTCGACGCGCGGGTCGCCCATAGCGGACAATTGTTGTCTGCGCTGTCCTATCGCGGCGTGCTCGCCCGCGGCTTTGCCCTGGTGCGCGACGAACACGGCCACGCCGTCCATGCCGCCGCTGCAATAGAGCCGAACGCACGTCTTTCCATCGAATTCGCCGACGGCCGCGTCGGCGCCACCGCGGATGCGGATCGGCCTCAGGCGACGGCTTCGGCCTCAGGCGCGCCGAAAGCGGCGCCGCGCGAGCCCAAGCCGGCGCCGAAGCGCGTGCCAAAGCCGGTCGATCAGGGAAGCCTGTTTTAGCGAACACTTCTCCGCCGTCATGCGCGGGCTTGTGCCGGGCATCCACGTCTTGGTGGCATCAAGATAGAACGTGGATGGCCGGGACCAGCCCGGCCATGACGAACACGTCAGCGCGCCAGCCATTCCGTGACGCGCTGCTGCGAGTCCCTGCGCGCATCCGCGTCGGTGCCGATATGGCCACGTTCGGGCAATTCGGCGTCGGCGCCTGCGATCGCCCGCAGCGGAAGGTTGGCGAGGTCGAAATCGTGAGCCGCGCCGGGATAGACCACGATTCGCGCCAGCGCACTGCGGCCGCGGGCACCCTCCACCACCTGACGGCAGGCCGACGGCGAACTGACGTCGTCCTTGGCGCCGATCAACAGCAGCGTCGGCACGCGCGTGCTCCAGCCAAGGCCGGAGGAGATCCGGCAATCCGGATAGAACGCGATGGCCGAGCGGAAATCCGGATCGGTCCCGCGCGATGACGATTGCGGACGCACCGCCCACAACAGTGCGCTGGCGCCGTTCGCCCATCCGATCAGGCTGATGCGGTCGCGCGCCACCCAAGGCTGCTGCAACAGCCATTGCCGCGATGCGTTGACATCGGCCACCCGCTCGCGGCGGGCCAGCACGCGGCGCTCCTTGACGCGGCATTGCGGGCCGAGTTCGCGCGAACCGTAACTGTCCGGCAAAAGCACGGCATGACCGGACTTCAACAGCTGTTCCGCCCAGTCGCGGTAGCGCGGCAGCACGGCTTCCGAATGCCCACTCAATCCGCCGCAGCCGTGCAGCGCAATTACGGTGGGGAACGGACCGTCACCATCAGGCTTATAGAGCTGCGCGTGCAGGGTCAGACCGGTCGCGGGGATATCGACCCGGTGCGGGGCCGGCAACGGCGCGGCACCGGCCGTACAAGCGGCAGCCAGGAGCGTCAGGGATAGCGTTGCTGACAACAGGCGCATCGGTCTCTGTCGGATCGGTATAACGCTGCGGGCACGATAGAATTCACGCTATCATGCACCTTGGCACAAAATCATCACAAGTCGGTGGGTTTCCAGGGCGGACAGCACGACCTATTTATGATAAATCGAATCCGGAAAATACACTTAAGGCACGCCCGGGCGGGCCGTCCCATCGGAGAGTTTGACGGTGCTCAATAAATTCGGCCCCTCGGGCCATGGCGAAGCGCAGGTGCAATATCTGGACGGCGATTTCCGCGTGATCTCGCCAGGAACCTATGTGCGCTGCGCCGTCACTGACGTGCGGATCCCGCTCGACGAATTGAAGTACTGGAGCGTCGATCTGCAGGAGGCCTATTCGGTTCCGAGCGCCGTGCTGCAGCGGCACTTTCCGGGGGCGTTGAAGACGCAGGGTTAGAATCGCTTCTTGTAGCCCGGATCGAGAGGAGCGAAATCCGCGACCGGCGCGCGTGATTGAACAGGTGTCCCGGATTGTGCTTCGCTTCATCCGGGCTACGGTTCTTTCCTCTCACGCGCCTTGAACAGCCGGTCGGCGACGAACTTCCGCAAGCGCGCAGGATCCTCGAATTCGAGCGTCACGCCGAACGGTACGATCTGTTTCGCCCACTCCGACAAGCCGTCGCCGCGCCGCAGCCGCGCCAGATCCTTCTCCGTCGTCACCAACGCCAGCCCGTCGCGCCGAGCCTCGGTAATCAAGCCTTCGATCTCACTCTGCGAATACGGATGATGATCGGCGAAGGCCTGCTGCCTGACGACATCAATGCCGCTGGCGCGCAGCGTGTTGAAAAAGCGCGCGGGATCGCCGATGCCGGCAAATGCCAGCACGCGCTTGCCTCGAAACGCAGCGACCTGCGCGTTATCCGGCTTCAGATGCGCACGTAGCGCCGGCTTGCCCTGTGCGGCAATCTCGGCGGCCACCGGCTCGGCAGCGGTGCCGCCGCCGACGATGATCAGCGCGTCGGTGCGCGCCAGTTGCGGCCGCAGCGGCGCGCGCAGCGGGCCTGCGGGAAATACCTTCCCGTTGCCGAGCCCGCGTTCGCCGTCGATCACGATCAGGGAAGCGTCCTTGACGATCGAAGGATTCTGGAAGCCGTCGTCCATCAGGATCACGGTCGCGCCTTGCGAGCGCGCCAGCGGCACCCCGTCGGCGCGTTTGCGCGACACCACGACCGGCAGATAGCCTGCCAGCATCAGCGGTTCGTCGCCCACATCGGCCGCCGCGTGCCGCTCCGGGTCGACCCGGACCGGCCCGCGTAATTCGCCGCCATAGCCGCGGCTCAGCACGACCGGCGTCTCGCCGAGCTCGCGCATGAGCTTCGCCAGCGCCAGCACGGTCGGCGTCTTGCCGGCGCCGCCGACGTTGTAATTGCCGACGCAGAGCACCGGAATGCCGGCATTCAATCCCTTGCGACGCAGGCGCTGTGCGGCGACGGCGCCATAGAGCGCGCCGAGCGGTTGCAATAGATGCGAGTTGAGCGAAGCAGGGCCGTGCCAGAAGCCCGGCTCACGCATTTCCGGCTCCCATCTCGATCCGCAATTGCAACAGATACGGCTCGAGCGCCGAGAGCGTTCGCTCCAGCGCACCGCCGAGCTGACCGACGACGCGCTCGGATGCGGTGAGCACGGCTTCACGCGCGTTCGGATCGGCCAGCATCTGCCCGAACTGCTTGACCAGCGCTTCCTGCGTATCGGCGCGTCGCGCGCCGCCCGCCGAATCGAGGGCTTCATAGACGTCGGTGAAGTTGAAAACGTGAGGGCCGTGGACGATGGAGGCACCGAGCTTGATCGCCTCGATCGGATTCTGCCCGCCGTGCTCGACCAGCGATCCGCCCATGAACACGATCGGCGCCAGCCGGTAGAACAGTCCCAGTTCGCCCATGGTGTCGGCGACATAGATGTCGGTCGTGGCGGTCGGCAAGTCCTCGTGCGAGCGCAGGGTCGGATTGAGGCCCGAAGCGGCGATCATACGCGCGATAGCCTCGCCGCGATCGGGGTGCCGCGGCACGATCACGGTCAGCAGCCCCGGGAAGAATCCGGCGAGCGTCCGGTGGGTCGCGGTCACGATTTCTTCTTCGCCGGGATGGGTGGAAGCCGCGACCACCACCGGGCGGCCGCGTGTCATCGACATCAGCATATCCAGCTTGTTGCCGTCGGCCGGTGGCGCGGGAACGTCGAGCTTGAGGTTTCCAGTGACCACGACGTTTCGGCTGCCCAGCGCGGCAAAGCGATCCGCATCGGTCTGCGACTGCGCTAGGCAGACGTCGAACTTGTCGAGCAGCGCCGAAATAGTGCCGGCGACCCGACGCCAGCGCGGAAACGAACGCTGCGACATCCGGCCGTTGATCAGCACCATCGGCAGCCGCCGCGCGGCGCTCGACAGGATCAGGTTCGGCCACAGGTCGGACTCGATGAACAGCGCCAGCGAGGGGCGCCAATGATCGAGGAACCGCGCGACGTAGCGTGGCGAGTCATAAGGCACATATTGGTGGATGACATCGGGCGGAAACCGCTTGGCCACGATCGCAGCCGAGGTCACCGTACCCGAGGTCAGGAGGATGCGCAGGTCCAAGGCCCGCAGCCGCTCGATCAGCGCAGCCGCCGCCAGCACTTCGCCGACGCTGGCCCCGTGAATCCACACCAGCGGACCCGCGGGGCGAACATCGGCGCTCATGCCGCGGCGCTCGCCGACGCGCGCCGGATCTTCCTTGCCAAGTTTCAAGCGCCGGCTGATGAGCGCAGGCGACAGCGGCACCATCGCGGACGACAGTTTCCGGTAGACGCGCAACGTCATCGGCAGCGAATTAGCCAAGGGCGGCCTCCGGACGCCCGACGGCCTTATAGGCGCGACGGGTCGCTTCGTTCAGATATGCTTCTACCTGAAGCCGCAGCTTTTCCATAGTCTCGGTATCGGCATCTGGCGGCACATGAACCGCCTCGATGCCGACCACCGCACCGCGTCCGAACGGCAAATTGATGGTGGTAGAGTCCCAGTTTTTCAACCGGATAAACCGGCTGGTCACCATTGCAAAGGGCATGATCGGCCGGCCGGACTCCCGCGCCAGCATGATCACGCCGAGCCCGCTCACGCGGGCGCGCTTAGGCACGTCGGCAGTGGTCGCAACGTTCCAGCCATCTTCCAGCGCCTGCAGCATCTCGCGGAACGCGCCGACACCGCCCTTGCGGTGAAAGGCGCCGCCGTGGTCGCCGGAACCCCTGATGGTTCCGATACCTAGTCGCTCGGCGGCGATGGCATTGAATTCGCCGTCGCGGTGCCGCGAGATCAGGACCTTGGCGCGGTGGCTCTCCTTGGTCTTGATGAACGGCGTCATGAAATGCTGGCCGTGCCAGAACGCGAAAATCGCCGGCTGCTCCGGCTCGACGATATCGTAGACGTTGGCGGGGTCGTAGCTGAAGCGGTTGGTCAGCCAGACCAGCCGCAAATATTCGGCCGCGAGCACCCCCAGCGCGCGCTGAACCCAGGTGCTGCGCAGCAAATCGCGAAGGAGCCGTTTCAACTGGAGGACTTCGTGTCTTGACCTGGATCGAGCAGCCGGTGGAGGTGAACCACGAAGTAGCGCATGTGGGCGTTGTCCACGGTCTGCTGCGCCTTCGCCTTCCAGGCCGCGTAAGCCGATGCGTAGTTGGGATACACGCCGACGATGTCGACCTGGTCGAGGTCCTTGAACGTGGTGTGTTCGAGATCGGTCAACTCGCCGCCGATGACGAGATGCAGCAATTGCTGCGGGGCACTATCTGGCATGATGGTCTTTCCTAACGAGGTGCCCGGCAAGCAAGAACGATATTGTGAATCGCGGCATGAACGGGATGATTTGGGGCACGGATTTCGACCGATTCAGGGCGACCGACGATGCCGGAAATGCTCGACAATGCGCGCATGCCGATCGTATCCCGCCGCCACCAGCACCCCGTGCACCACCTCGCGGCGATTATACTCAATCGCATCCCCCGAGAGCGCGGTCATTCTACCATTCGCTTCCTGCACGATCAAATTCGCCGCGGCAAGGTCCCAATCGCGGCTTTGGCCGCCTGCAAAAGCGGCATCGAGACTGCCATCGGCAACCCGGCACAGCCGCAGCGCCAGCGATCCGATTCGCGGATGCAGCGTGATGTCGTCCGGTGACGGGCTCAGCCGCTGCACCAGCGGTTTTGGGCCGGCCATGCGGGAAAAATCCAGCTCCGTTCCTGCAGATGCACGGACCGGCTTTTCGTTCAGCGTGGCGCCCTTGCCGCGGACCGCGAAGAAGAATTCGTCGCTGGCGGGCGCGAACACCGCCGCCACTACCGGGGTTGACCCCGCCACCAGCGCCACGCTCACGCACCAGTCTTCGCGATGCGCGAGATAGGCACGGGTGCCGTCGATCGGGTCGACGATCCAGACCAGCTCCTTGCCCAGGCGCGCATCGTCGTCGACGCTCTCTTCCGACAGCCAGCCATAATCTGGCGTCGCCGCGCGCAGCCGCCGCTCGATGAGCTCGTTGACGGCGATATCGGCCTCGGAGACCGGCGACGAGGCGCCCTTGATCCAGTTCTTCAACTCGGTGCGAAACAGCGACAGCGCCAGCGCGCCGGCTTCGCGCACGGTGTCCTTCAGCAGCGCGACATCGCGCGCCCAGATCCTGTCGGCGGTATCAACGTCCGCCAAGCGTCAGGCCCTCGATGCGCACGGTCGGTGCGTTGACACCATAGCGGAATTCCAGATCGTTGGCGGGAACGAGCGATTTGAACATCGCCAGCAGATGGCCGGCGATCGTCACCTCGCTGACGGGGTAGGTGATCTCGCCGTTCTCGATCCAGAAGCCGGAGGCGCCGCGGCTGTAATCGCCGGTCACGCCATTGACGCCGGAGCCGATCAGGTCGGTGACGTAAAAGCCCTGCTTGATGTCGGAGATCAATTCTTTCGGCGTCATCGCGCCGGGTTCGAGATGCAGATTGTACGATCCCGGCGACGGCGACGACGACACGCCGCGATGGGCATGTCCGGTCGTGACCATTCCGAGCTCGCGCGCGGTGGCGCAGTCCAGCAGCCAGGTGGTCAGCACGCCCTCGTCGATGAGCGCGAGCTTCTTTACTCTGACGCCCTCGGCGTCAAAGCTCTGCGAGCGCAGGCCGCGGACACGCAGGGGGTCATCGATGATGCGGATGCTCTTCGAAAACAACTGCTCGCCGAGCCTGTCCTTCAGGAAGCTGGTCTTGCGCGCGATCGAGGCGCCGTTGACGGCGCCGACCAGATGGCCGACCAGCGAGCCCGAGACCCGGGGATCGTACACCACCGGCACCTTGCAGGTTTCGACCTTGCGCGGATTGGCGCGCGCCACGGTACGCTCGCCTGCCCTGCGGCCGACGCGCTCGGGAGGATCGAGGTCGGACGCGTGCGGGGCCGAGGTGAAATCGTAATCGCGCTCCATGCCGGTGCCTTCGCCCGAGATCGCGGTCATCGAGATGCCGTGGCTGGAGCGCAAATACGAGCCGTGGAAACCGGTCGAGGTCACCAGCACCATGCCACCGATGCCGCTCGAAGCGGAGGCACCGCCCGATTTGGTCACGCCCTTGACCGCAAGGCCCGCGGCTTCCGCTTCGCAGGCGCGACGCTCGAGTTCGCTTGTGGTCGGAATATTGCGGTCGAGCAGATCGAGATCGGCGAACTCGCGCGCCAGCAGCGAGGGATCGGCGAGGCCGACATATTTGTCGTCGGGCGCGACACGGGCCATCGCGACGGCCCGCTCGGCAAGCTTGGCAATGCCGTCGCCGGAAATATCGTTGGTCGATACCACCGCCTGGCGCTGGCCGACCAGCACGCGCAATCCGACGTCGTCGCCTTCGGAACGCTCGGATTCCTCAACTCGGCCATCACGCACTTCGACGCCTTGCGAAACCCCGCGCACCGCAACCGCGTCGGCGGCGTCCGCCCCGGCACGCTTGGCGGCCTCGACCAGTCGCTGCGCCAGCGTCGAAAGCGCCGATTGATCGAACAGGTCGGAAGTTGCGGGAGCCTTCGAAAGCGGCGAAGCCGTGGATGGTGAAGAGTTCACAAACAAAATCCCTGACATTGAAGGGGTTCGGACGCCGAGCGGCAAGGCCCTGAGATGTGCCTGATTCACAGCGATTTCAAGCATTTTGCGACGCCAAATGCCAAACATTTTCGGCATTGCGGCAAGGTCTCGTCAATCATGTGAGCCAAGGTCTTGTCAATCATGCTGGCGGGTGACTTCGGGTTAACCAGGCTTTTTAAGGCGAAACGGAAATCGCTCGGCTAAGGTCTCGCCTATCGACCGGGAACATAATCCCGGCGGGGAGATGAGAGCCGTGAGGCGTCAAACAGCAACAAGCGGGATCAATCCCGCCGGGTCGAGCCGTGCACTGCGGCTCGACCCTCTTTCTCTGCCGCTCAGCTTTAATGCGCACGACACCCGCGCAGACGGCGGCGTGCGGAGGATCGAACTTCATCGCGAACGGGTCGTACTGCACCGTGCCGTCAAGGGCATGCGGATGGCGATCAACGTCCGCGTCAGCGATTTTCTCGGCGTGGCGCTGCGCGGCCTCGACGACGACGCACAGATGCTGGTGCTGGCGCATCGCGACCCGTCCTTAAACATTCCCTTGTGTGTGAGCTCCGACCACGAGGAGATCGCTTCCGCCTGGCAGATGTGGAGCGACATCTTCGCGCTGCCGCTGTTGGCGGAAGATGAACACCGCGAACCGGCCGCCCGGCGCCGCCGCCATAACACAATCCGCGCCCGCCGCCCGAAATTCCTGGTACGCCGCCGCCTCGGCAACCTGCTCAACACCCAGACCGTTCACCGGGACGAACCCGAGATCATCGCGCGGGATTGAGTTGGCCGAGTCGATCGCCACACAATGACTGTCGTCCCCCGCGCATGCGGGGGATCCAGTACGCCGCGGCTTCTCGGTTCAATCACTGGCGTCTCTGGGATACTGGGTCACCCGCCTTCGCGGGTGACGACGACTGAATTGGGTTCGCGATCTCGCGACGCACTGCGCCCGAGCTTTGCATCAACTTCCCGCCCTCTCATTCAGAGGGCGCAGGGAAGACCGGGTGCTTGCTGCACCCGCGGTCTCGTGTGCAATTGCGCATAAGGAGAACGCACACGAGCATACAGGTACAGCGGGAGCATCCCGGCCTTCCCTGCGCAATGGCTTTACGGCTTACTTCGAGCTCTTCCCGGTGAACGGCTTTCTTGCCACCGTCGCCTCCGAGAAGCTTCGCTTCTCTCGGACTTAACGCCAGCACCGCGGCGCCAGAACCACACGACTTCGCCCTACACGATTGCCACGCACGTCAGTCATGGCTCTCGTGTCCATCGCATCTCACCGCACGTTCGTGACGATCGCGACCCGCCCCTCAATCGGGTGAGACGGGCGGAGTTATGCCGCTGATTTGCCTCTCGCGTTAAGCGAAATTTTTTTGTTTCCCGGGCTTGACACAATTTCGGAAAATCAGAAGTGAGTTGCCTGTCGTGCCAATTGGTCGCAGCCGCGCATTGAAATTCGCTTGTGCGCGCGAAGTAAATCAGTTCGCAGAACCGTTAGGGTGGGCAAAGCGACAGCGTGCCCACCATCACGAGGCGCGCTCGACGATAGATGGTGGGCACGGCGCAAGGGCGCCTTTGCCCACTCTACGAGCGCATCAGCGCGTCCGCGAGCAATCCCGCAAACAGCAACAGCCCCGCATCGCGGTTGGATTTGAAGAGGCGCAGGCACAGCGCGGGATCGCTGATATTCAATCGCCTGATCTGCCAGACCAGATGCGCGGCGAACGCGGCGAGGCCGATCCAGGCGGGCCAGCGCACACCGCCCAGCGCGAGCGCGGCGCCGATCAGAACCACCGCCAGCGAGTAAAACACCGAAAGCGCCCGATGGGTGCGCGCGCCGAACAGGCGTGCGGTAGACTTGATGCCGATCAGCGCGTCGTCCTCGGCGTCCTGATGCGCGTAGATCGTGTCGTAGCCGATCACCCAATTGATCGAGCCGGCATAGAGCACGAGCGCGGTGAGATCGATCCGCCCGAGCGTGACCGCAAATCCCATCAGTGCGCCCCAGGAGAACGCCAGCCCCAGCACGACCTGCGGCCACCAAGTGATGCGTTTCATGAAGGGATAGACCGCAACGATGACCAGCGAGGCGATGCCGGTCAGAATCGCGAAGCGATTGAATTGCAGCAGCACCGCGAGCCCGATCAGCGCCTGCAACACCAGAAAGGCAAACGCCTGCCTCACGCTGATCTGACCAGCGGGCAGCGGCCGCGAGCGCGTGCGCTCGACCCTGGCGTCGAGGTCGCGGTCGGTGATGTCGTTCCAGGTGCAGCCGGCGCCGCGCATCACGAACGCGCCGATGAAGAACAGCACGATCACGAGCGGCAAGTGCGAGATGTCGCGCGCGATGGCGGCGGCCAGCGCCGCCGACCACCAGCACGGCATCAGCAACAGCCACGAGCCGATCGGCCGGTCGAAACGGGAAAGCCGCAAATAAGGCCGCGACCAGGATGGCGCACGCGTGTCGACCCAGTTGCCGGTCGCGTCGGCAACGCGGGCGGTCGCGTCGCTCATCGGATCGCAGTCATCGCGCGAGAACGTTGCCGTTCAGCGTATCGAAGGTGCTGCCGCCCTTCTTGACCGGCTGCGCCTCGGGAAGCGCCGCCGAAGAGCCGAGCACCTCGCTCAGGCTCGGACCGGCCGGCCCACGGGCCTGCGCCTGCTGCGCAACCGCACAGACCTGCTTCTGCATCTTTTCGGTGTTCTTGTGGCCGTTCCTGAGCTGGTCGGCGATCTGCGGCGGAATTCCGCATTTAGCCGAATTGGTCTCGACGTACTTGATCATCTTCAATTCGGCCTGGCCGAAATTGCCGATCAGCTTGCAGGCCTCGTCCGGCGGCGCCTTGCGGTCGCTCGCGGCCTTGATCAGCTTGCCGCGCCGCTCGGCTTCCTCGCGCAAGGGAACGAACCCCTTCATGCAGGCGTCCGCCGGACCGCTCGCCTGCGGCGGCGGCCCGCTAAATCCGCTGGAAACCGGGGCAGCGCCCTGCGACGGGAACGGCGACGGGGCGCCGACCGAGGCCGATGGCGCTGCGCCATTCACCGGCGGAAACGGCGAATTCGCGGGTGCGGCGCTCTGGTTCGGCAAGGGCGCTGGAAACGCGCCCTGCGCAAACGCGTGGCCCGCATGAACGGTCACGACGGCAGCGGTCAGCGGCACAATCAGGCGGCGCATCATCAAGGGTGTTTCTCCGACAAGTCCAGGCAGCCCAAAAGGCTTCGAACGAAGCAGATTTGAGACAGGGCGTTTTACGATTCCCGCCGGCCCTTAACAACCCGTGGATTAGGGCAGCAGCGCGGCGTGGGCCGACCCCCAAAGTTAAAAATAGCGTCCGGATTCTAGCGCTTTAGGCTAAAAGCGGCGCGGAAACGGAACATTTACGGATGCCTGAACTCGATTTTCGCGCGCCCCGCCTGTTTGTCGATGCCCCGTTGCGGGAGGGCGAACGAATCGCGCTGGAGCGCAACCAAAGCAATTATCTGGGCAACGTGCTGCGGCTCTCCGCCGGCCAAACCATTTTGGTGTTCAACGGCCGCGACGGCGAATGGCAGGCGGCGATCGAAGGCCGCAAGCGGGCCGAAGGGCTGACCGTCGTCGGGCAGACGAGGCCGCAGGACCGCCTGCCCGACATCGTCTATGCGTTTGCGCCGTTGAAACACGCGCGCCTCGACTACATGGTGCAGAAGGCGGTCGAGATGGGGGCCTCAAGCCTGCAGCCGGTGTTGACGCGGCACACCCAGGTCTCGCGTGTCAACGGCGAGCGGATGCGCGCCAACGTCATCGAGGCCGCCGAACAATGCGGGATCCTGAGTCTTGCGCACGTTGCCGAGCCGATCGCGCTGGACCGCTTTCTCGACAAGCGCGAAGCCCACCGCCTGCTGGTGTTCTGCGATGAGGCGAGCGACGCCGCTGGTCCGGTGCAAGCGCTGCAAGCGGCGCAGGCTGCAGGCTCGGGGATCGACGTATTGATCGGTCCCGAGGGCGGGTTTGCCGAAGAGGAGCGTGAGCTCCTGTTGCGCCAGCCGAGTATCCTCAGGCTGTCGTTGGGCCCACGGATTCTGCGGGCCGATACGGCAGCCGTGGCCGCACTGACGCTGGTGCAGGCGGCACTGGGCGATTGGCGGAGTTAGTTAGGGACGCACCGGCGGAAGGAAGGGTTCCCTCCCCCCTTGCGGGGGAGGGTTAGGGAGAGGGGTACCGCTTGCTACGCTGTCAGACGGGAGCGCGACCAGGCTCTCAGCGTGGGCGCGGTGCACCCAATGGTCTGGTACAGGACAGCCTGATTTTTTCGTTCGAGTGCGCGGCTACCCCTCCCCAATCCTGCCCCGCAAAGGGGGAGCCTGAACAGGGTCCTCACCTTACAAGCATCCAGTTCGTTGCCCCCTCCTGGCCAGCCCCAGCCACCGCCCATTAATTCAGTTGGCCATTCCCTGTCGAATCGCCGCCCCGGCCATGCTAAGGCCTGCGCCAGCGAGCCGCCCCGGAACCCCGTGGGAGCCCAAACCGACCTTGGAACCCGGCTTTTCCGGATATTTGGACGTAAGATGACCGCGACCGCTGCCGCCAAAGGTGCTGCCGGGTCCGCCGCCTGGGCGGACGCGCTGCTATTGTCGTTTGCACAAGGTGGCTACGTCCAGGCTCATCCGGCCATCCTGCAGCCGGCGGAGCCGTTTCTCGACCTCTCCGGCGAGGACATCCGCAAGAGCCTTTACCTGACTACCGACGCCTCCGGCGAGGAACTCTGCCTGCGCCCCGACCTCACCATTCCGGTGGCGCGGGACTATCTCGCCTCGGGACGCGCCGGCCAGCCGGCCGGGTTCAGCTATCTCGGGCCGGTGTTCCGCTATCGCGGCGGGCAGCCCAGCGAATTCCTGCAAGCTGGCATCGAGTCGTTCGGCCGGCAGGACCGCGCCGCAGCGGATGCCGAAATGCTGGCGCTGGCGCTGCAAGCGACCGCGGCGTTCGGATTGAAGGATGTCGAAATCCGCACTGGCGACGTCGCGCTGTTCAATGCGCTGATCGATGCGCTCGATCTCTATCCGGTGTGGCGGCGGCGGCTGATCAAGGACTTCAACCGCAAGGTCAGTCTCACCAAGGACATCGAGCGGCTGACGCTTGCGACCGCGCCTGGCCGCAACGAATATGAGGGCGTGCTGGCCGCGCTCGCCGGCTCCGACCGCAAGGCGGCGCTGGCGCTGGTCACCGACCTGATGTCGATAGCCGGCACCACCAATGTCGGCGGACGCACGGTCGAAGAAATCGCCGACCGCTTCCTTGAGCAATCGACGTTGAAGGGCGGCGCGCTGCCGCGCGACGCGCTCGATATCATCAAGCGCTTCCTGGCGATCGCGGGCGACCCCGATGAAGCGGTGGCGCAATTGCGCGCGCTCGCCGCGGACACCAAGCTCGACCTTGCAGCCGCGATCGACCAGTTCGAAAGCCGTGTCGGCTTCATGGCCGCGCGCGGCGTCGACACCAAGCTGACGCGGTTTTCCACCTCGTTCGGCCGCGGGCTCGATTATTACACCGGCTTTGAATTCGAGCTGCACGCCAAGGGCAATGGCGTCGAGCCTCTGATCGCGGGCGGGCGCTATGATGGCCTGATGACCCAACTCGGTTCACCGGCACCGATTCCGGCGGTCGGATTCTCGGTGTGGATCGAAGCGCTGACGCAACACGCTAAGCCTATTTCGGAAGGGAGCGCCGCATGACCGTCCCCTTCGTTCTCGCGGTCCCCTCCAAGGGCCGCCTACAGGAAAACACCGAGGCGTTTTTCACCCGCGCAGGCCTTTCGCTGGCAAAACCGCGCGGCGCGCGCGACTATCGCGGCACCATTGCAGGTCTCGACAATGTGGAGATCGCCTATCTCTCGGCGAGCGAAATCGCTTCCCAACTGGCGCGCGGCATGGTGCATCTCGGCGTCACCGGCGAAGATCTGTTGCGCGAAAGCATTCCCGATGCCGACAATCGCGTGCTGTTGATCGACAGCCTCGGCTTCGGCAGCGCGAATGTCGTGGTCGCGGTGCCGCAGGCCTGGATCGACGTCCGCACCATGGCTGATCTCGACGACGTCACCACCGGCTTCCGCGCCCAGCATAACCGGCGGATGCGGGTCGCGACCAAATACATCAACCTGACGCGCAACTTCTTCGCCGCCCACGGTGTGGTCGACTATCGCATCGTCGAAAGCGCCGGCGCTACCGAAGGCGCGCCCGCCGTCGGCACCGCCGAGATGATCGTCGACATCACGACGACCGGTGCGACCCTCGCCGCCAACGGGCTGAAGGTGCTCGACGACGGCGTGATTTTGCGTAGCCAGGCCAACCTGGTGGCCTCCCGCGATGCCGACTGGTCAGATGAGGCGCGCGAGACCGCGCGCGTGATCCTCGATCATATTGCCGCGCGCGCGCGGGCCAGCAAATATCGCGAGGTCCGCACCCGTTTCGCCGGCTGCAACGAGGCGCTGCTTAACGAGGCGCATAACCGTTTTGGCGTGGTGGCGCCGTTCGGCGGGCCGACCTCCTCGGGCATGCTCACGCTGCACTGCCCACCGCTGCAGCTCTATGCGCTCGGCAGTTTCCTGCGTGAGCATGGCGCCGACACGGTGTCGATCGCCTCGCTCGACTACGTGCTTGACCGGGAAAACCCGCTATTTGCCAGGCTCGAGGCGTTCCTGCGGCAATAAGGCTGCCGTTTCGTTCATCGTTGCGACAGCCTCTCGCAGGTAACATATAGGATTGGATAATCTGGGACCTGATCGATGACGTTCGGCTCTGACGTTTCCCGCCTGTCGACGACCGCAGCCAGTGCGGCGGCAAAGGGGCTATCGATCGTCGTGCCGTTGTACAACGAGGCGGCAGGGCTCGCGTTGCTGCACGAGCGGCTGATCGGCCTCGCCCGGACGCTGAAGTCGCGCTACGGGCTGGCCTGCGAGGTCGTCTATGTCGACGACGGCAGCGCCGACAACACGCTGGCGATCGCGCGCTCCCTTGCCGCCGATGCACTTGACGTGCAGGTCGTCTCGTTGTCGCGCAATTTCGGCAAGGAAGCAGCCCTGATGGCGGGGCTGGATCATGCCCGCCGCGGCGCTATCCTGTTCATGGACGGCGATGGCCAGCATCCGCCTGATCTGGTCGACAAGCTCGTCGCGCATTGGATCGAGGACGGCTACGACGTCGTCTATACGGCGAAGGCGCATCGCGACAATGAATCGTTCCTGCGCCGCCAGGCCGTCCACGGCTTCTACGCGCTGATCAACTGGGGCGCGCGGCAGAAAATCCCCGAGGACGCCGGCGATTTCCGCCTGCTGTCGCCGCGCGCGGCAGCCGCGCTGCGGCAGCTTCCCGAGCGCAACCGCTTCTTCAAGGGCCTGTCGAACTGGATCGGCTTCCGTCAGATCCGCGTCGACTACGAGCCGGCGCCGCGCGCGCATGGTGTCACGACGTTCAGCCCGGGCCGGCTGATCGGTCTCTCGATCGAGGGATTGACGTCATTCTCGGTGGCGCCGCTGCGCTTTGCCAGCCTGCTCGGCGTGTTGCTCGCCATCAGCGCCTTCATATTCGGCTTGACCATTCTCTGGGAGGTCTGGACCACCGGCAAGCAGGTCCCCGGCTATCCGTCGCTGATGATCGGGTTGATGACGATCGGCGGCGTGCAGCTCATCATGATCGGCATCGTCGGCGAATATATCGGCAAGATCCTCTCCGAGCTGAAGGCACGTCCGATCTATTTCGTCGCCGAGCACACCGAGAGGCGTGCCGATGGCGAGACGACGGCCAGCGCCAGCGAACGGACCGCCGCCGAATGAACGATGTCGCGCCGCCGCGCCGGATCTGGCTGTGCGCCGACGATTATGGTCTTAGCGAAGGCGTCAACCGCGGCATTCGCGACTTGATCTCCCGCGGCCGTCTCAACGCCACCTCTGTCATGGTGGTGGGACCTGCGATCGGGCGTGCCGAAGTCGCCGCCTTGCAGGAAGTTGCGGCGAACAGTCCGCGCTGCGCACTCGGGCTGCACGCGACGCTGACTGCGCCGTTTCGTCCGCTGACGATGCATTTTCGTCCCGTTGACGGCGGCCTGTTCCTGCCGTTTCCGAGATTGCTGCGCGCCGGCCTGTTGCGGCGGCTCGATCCCGAAATGATCGAAGACGAACTCGCAGCTCAGCTCGTGGCCTTCAAGGAGTTGTCCGGCCGCGCGCCCGATTTCGTCGACGGCCATCAGCACGCGCAACTCTTCCCTGGAGTGCGCGACGCTTTCCTGCGCGCGGTCAAGGAGGCAGCTCCCAGAGCCTGGGTCCGCCAGGGCGGACGCCTCAAACCATTGAGCCAACTGCTCGACGCGCCCAAGGCCTTGGTGCTCGACATTCTCAGCGCGCAATTTCGCACGCGCGCCGCCCACGCAAAAATCCCGTTCAACCCGGCCTTCGCCGGCGCCTATGATTTTTCGAAAGCGCCCGATTTCGGCGCGCTGATGGCTCAGTTCCTCGAAGGGCTGCCGGAAGGCGGGCTGGTGATGTGCCACCCCGGCTTTGTCGACGAAACGCTGAGGAGTCTCGATCCCCTCACCACCCAGCGCGAGGCGGAACACGCGTTTCTGGCCAGTGATCGATTCCCGACATTGCTGGCGGCGAATAAAGTTACATTGAGTTGATCAAATTCAGGAAATCCGCCCGGCGTTTTGTCGCATACCAAAATTTAATTCGGCCGGCCACTACTTGCGACACAAAGCCCTCCTTACATCCTTCCGCGCGTCGACGACTACCCGACGCGAGGGAGAAGGCCATGACACCGCAAGAACGCCAACTGATTGACGATCTTTTCGACCGGCTCGCCAAGCTGGAAAGCGCCAAGCGCGATCCGGAAGCGATGTCGGCGATCATGCAGGGCCTGCGCAACGCGCCCAATGCGGTGTATGCGCTGGTGCAGACTGCCCTGGTGCAGGACGAAGCGCTGAAGCGGGCCGACATGCGCATCCAGGAATTGGAAGCGGCGGCGGGCCAGCAAAATCAATCCGGCGGCTTCCTGGATTCGATGCGCGACGCGATTTTCGGGCAGAGCCAGCCGCAAGGATCGTCGCAGGGTTCGGTGCCCAACGTTCGCGCGCCCGAGATGGGCAACCGCCCGACCTGGAACAGCGGTCAGGTGCTGCAACAGAACCAGGCGCCCGGGCAGTACAATCAGCCCGGCTACGGCCAGTCCTATGGCGCACAGCAACCGCCGTTCGGCGGCGGTGGCGGCTCATTCCTTGGAACAGCGGCGGCGGCCGCGGCCGGCGTGGTCGGCGGATCGCTGCTGGCCAACAGCATTCGAGGCATGATGGGCGGCGGCAACCATCAGGCATTCGGCGATACGGCGAACCGCAGCGGCGGTGTCGAAGACCGCCGGCCGTGGGGCGATCAGTCCGGCGGCGATCTGGCGCGCGATGCCGGGATCAACGACATTGGTTCGTCGAGCCGGCGTGCCGACAACAATGATGATTCCGGTTCGCGGCAGGGATTTTTCGATTCCGCCTCGAATGACGATGACGATATGGACCACGATTCCGATGGTTTTGACGGTGATGGTGGCGACAGCGACAGCGATTACGCCTGAGCGGGATCGGAGTTAAAAAGAGAAACGGCCGCCCGTTCAGGCGGCCGTTTTGATTTTGTAGCCCGGATGGAGCGAAGCGCAATTCCGGGAATTGGTATCCACGCGTTTTACGGCCCCCGGGTTACGCTGCGCTTCACCCGGGCTACCAGAGCATTAGATCACCACGACCTTCGCGCCGACGCCGACGCGGCCATAAAGATCGATCACGTCCTCGTTGCGCATGCGGATGCAGCCGGACGAGACGTTGGTGCCGATGGTCCAGGGTTCGTTGGAGCCGTGGATGCGATAGAGCGAGGATCCTAGATACATCGCGCGCGCTCCGAGCGGATTTTGCGGGCCGCCTTCCATGTACCGCGGCAGATCGGGGCGGCGCGCCAGCATTTCCGGCGGCGGCGTCCAGGCCGGCCATTCCTTCTTCGCCGAAATCGTCTTGACGCCTGCCCAGGTGAAGCCGGGGCGACCGACGCCGACGCCGTAGCGCAGCGCCTTGCCGTCGCCCTGCACCAGGAACAGGAACTTGTTCGGGGTGTCGATCACGATGGTACCCGGGCTTTCCTTGCCGTAATACTCGACCACCTGCTTTTCGTATTTCGGATCGAGCCGGTGCTGCGCGGGATCGATCGCTTCCTCCTCCTCGCGCCGCATCGACTGCTGCGGATCGATGGGCGGCAGCAACGCACGCCGCCCGCCATAACCGTAATCGGGCTGCGGCTGATAGGCCTGCTCGCGCTGATAACGCCCGCCCTGCGGCGCATCGCCGAACAGGAATTCGATGAAGCCGCCGCCCATATTAGAGCGCTCGGCAGCGGCCATGCGCACCGGCGGCGGCGGCGCGGGCTGGCGGGCGTAGATCACGGTGGGCTCAGTTGATGATGAGGCGTCGATCGCGGCGGCCTCACTGGCAAAGCAAAGGCAAGACACGCTCGCGAGGAGCGCAACAAAGATTTTTCCGGACATCGACGTACTCTGTACTGTTCGTCACTGCGGGTTCGCGGGCGGCGGCGCGACGAACGCCGCTGCACGCGATTAATACAAATCAAAACCTAATCGGTTTGGTAAACAGATCGGGCGTTTCGATTCACCACGTCGGCGAACACGCGCGGATTTGTCAGGTAGCGTTTATTTTGCGTGAACGCCGCCACCTCATGGTTAATCGTTGGTGTGCGACTGCGGACAAACCGCCGCGACGGCGCATTCCGGCGTGAACCTCGCGTTAAATGGCATCGGTTAAAACACACTCGAAGTGAAGGGGTGGGAAAAACTCATGTCGGTCAATCGCAAACGCTTTCGTATCGAACAAGCCATTCTGGGCGACGCGCCAATTGTCATGCCGGAAGGCGGCGAGATCGGCCCGATGCATCGCGAGATCATGGCCGAGCTGCGCGCGATCCGCGCGCAGATGGCCAGCTTCGGCCACGTCCGCACCGCAGGCGCCGAGGTCGCGGACATCACGCGCGAGATTGCCGAATCCCACGCACTGCTGGAAACCTATCGCGCCCAGATCGAGCAGTGCGAGAAACTCAAAGTCGAGCTCGACCTGATTCACGATGCGATCAACCGCACCAAGCGCGAAATCGCAACCCTGCACGGCAAGAGCTTCGACGGCCAGGAGATGGCCAAGGTCAATGGCGAGCTCGGCGCCGTCGTCGGCGGCACCGAACAGGCCACCCAGCAGATCCTCGAGGCGACCGAAGCGATCGACCAGGCGGCGACCGCCTTGTCCAAGAACATCTCGGCCGACCAGCAGAAGCTGCTCAGCGAGGACATCCAGGAACGCGTCGTCTCGATCTTCGAGGCCTGCAATTTCCAGGACCTCACCGGCCAGCGCATCAGCAAGGTGATGAACACGATGAAGTTCATCGAGCAGCACATCAATGCGATGATGGACATCTGGGGCGGCGTCGACGCGATCAAGGCCCATGCCCAGCCGATCGTCGACACCCGCGAAGGCGACGCCAAGCTGCTCAACGGCCCGAAGCTCGACGGCGATGCCGGCCACGCCTCGCAGGACGACATCGACGCGCTGTTCGATTGATAGTGAACAGAGGGGCTAACAACAAAACGCCGGCATGATGCCGGCGTTTTTGTTTTCGCGTCGTTCTCCGCTGTCATCGTCCGCGAAAGCGGACGATCCAGTATTCCACAGACGTCAGCCCTTCAGCGGAGAAGCCGCGGCGTAGTGCATGCCTCGCTTCGCGGGGGCATGACGGCAGTTGCCTCACGCCCGCGGCGCGCAGCGGACATAGACCATGTTGCCGTAGCGGACCCCGGCGTCCTTGTCGATGAAGCGGGTGATCAGCACACGGCCGTCGAACGAGACGATCTCGCGGTCCTGTTCGCCGCCGGCGGGACCGGGCGGACCGATATAGTTCTTGCCGCTCGGGCTGCCCTTGAGGCGCAGTTCCTGTGGGGTGGCCTGGTCGGCCAGATGCATGACAACGCCGCCGCTCGCGCCGGCGCCTATCACATAGGGCTGCTTGCACTGCCCGCGTGCCGCGGCTTCGGTGCGGGCGCGGTCATTGGGGTTCTGGAACGAGGCGAGGCCCCATCGGCCGACGATCTCGTCGGAGCGGATGGTCGCGGGCATCTCGGGCGCAACGCCAGGCTCGGGCTCGGGCGCCGAACTGGACGACAGCGACGGCAGGCTCATGCCGCTGCACGCCGCCAGCAGAATCGAAAGCGCCGACGCGATCGCCAGATTGGCAACCGTACGCGCATTACGTGAGCTGATCATCGCATTCCCCCGAGCAATTACTTGGCCGCTCCCGTCAAGCAGCCAACCGCAAAAAGACTGCCGGAGCAATGACGTCGCTTGAAATTACGCCGCCGCCCCGGTTTGGTTTCCGAAGCACCATCCTATATTGGCTTCACCAAGGCCTTAACCCCCTTGTTTGCTTGACAGGATCGGCGCCAAGCCATATTCCCCGGCTCCACGTTTAGCACTCAAATACGACGATTGCTAAGGGTCGTGCTGTCCCGCCCGGGGCGGCGTCGAATACCCGGCATTCCCAGCCATTTTCGAGTGGCACAGACCCGAAACCTAAGCCTCCCAGAGGAACTTCAAGAGGAGACGTCATGGCTAAAACCAAATTCCGTCCACTGCACGACCGCGTCGTGGTCAAGCGTATCGATGCCGAAGAGAAGACCAAGGGCGGCATCATCATTCCCGACAGCGCCAAGGAAAAGCCGTCGCAGGGCGAAGTGATCGCCGTGGGTCCGGGCGGCCGCGACGAGGCCGGCAAGTTGATTCCGATCGACGTCAAGGTCGGCGACCGCGTGCTGTTCGGCAAATGGTCGGGCACCGAAGTCAAGCTCGAGAACGAGGAACTCCTGATCATGAAGGAGTCCGACATCATGGGCGTGCTGGCTTAACAGCACGCTCCCCCTCACCCTGAAGAGGCAGCGAAGCTGCCGTCTCGAAGGGCCACGCTTCATACATTCATCCTTTGAGACGCTGGCGATGCCCGCTCCTCAGGATGAGGACCATTTGCAAGGAGCAACTCACATGGCTGCCAAAGACGTTAAATTTTCCGGCGACGCCCGCGACCGCATGCTGCGCGGCGTCGACGTTCTCGCCAACGCGGTGAAGGTGACGCTCGGTCCGAAGGGCCGCAACGTCGTGATCGAGAAGAGCTTCGGCGCTCCCCGCATCACCAAGGACGGCGTCACCGTCGCCAAGGAAATCGAGCTCGAGGACAAGTTCGAGAACATGGGCGCGCAGATGCTGCGCGAAGTCGCCTCCAAGACCAACGACACCGCAGGCGACGGCACCACCACCGCGACCGTGCTGGCGCAGGCGATCGTGCGCGAGGGCGGCAAGGCGGTTGCGGCCGGCATGAACCCGATGGACCTGAAGCGCGGCATCGACATCGCGGTCCACGCCGTCGTCAAGGACATCGAGAAGCGCGCCAAGCCGGTCGCCGCCTCCTCCGAAGTCGCCCAGGTCGGCACCATCTCGGCCAACGGCGACACCGCCATCGGCAAGATGATCGCGCAGGCGATGCAGAAGGTCGGCAATGAAGGCGTGATCACGGTCGAGGAAAACAAGTCGCTGGAGACCGAGGTCGACATCGTCGAGGGCATGAAGTTCGATCGCGGCTACCTGTCGCCCTACTTCATCACCAACGCCGAGAAGATGACCGCCGAACTGGAAGACGTCTACGTGCTCTTGCACGAGAAGAAGCTCTCGGGCTTGCAGTCGATGCTGCCGGTGCTGGAAGCCGTGGTGCAGTCCGGCCGTCCGCTCCTGATCATCGCCGAGGACGTCGAGGGCGAGGCACTGGCGACGCTGGTGGTCAACCGACTGCGCGGCGGCCTAAAGGTCGCCGCCGTCAAGGCGCCGGGCTTCGGCGATCGCCGCAAGGCGATGCTGGAAGACATCGCGATCCTGACCGGCGGTCAGCTGATCTCCGATGAACTCGGCATGAAGCTCGAAAGCGTCACCATCAACATGCTCGGCCGCGCCGGCAAGGTGGTGATCGACAAGGAAAACACCACGATCGTCAAGGGCGCCGGCAAGAAGAAGGACATCGAATCCCGCGTCACGCAGATCAAATCGCAGATCGAGGAAACCACCTCGGACTATGACCGCGAGAAGCTGCAGGAGCGCCTGGCCAAGCTCGCCGGCGGCGTCGCGGTGATCCGCGTCGGCGGCGCGACCGAAGTCGAGGTCAAGGAAAAGAAGGACCGCGTCGAGGATGCCCTCAACGCGACCCGCGCGGCCGTCCAGGAAGGCATCGTCCCGGGCGGCGGCGTGGCGCTGCTGCGCGCCAAGAAGGCCGTCGGCCGCATCAACCATGACAATTCCGACGTCCAGGCCGGTATCAATATCGTGCTGAAGGCGCTGGAAGCCCCGGTTCGCCAGATCTCGGAAAACGCCGGTGTCGAAGGCTCGATCGTGGTCGGCAAGATCCTCGAGAACAAGTCGGAGACCTTCGGCTTCGACGCGCAGACCGAGGAATATGTCGATATGGTTGACAAGGGCATTATCGACCCGGCCAAGGTGGTGCGCACCGCGCTGCAGGACGCTTCGTCGGTCGCAGGCCTTCTGGTGACCACCGAAGCCATGGTCGCCGAACTGCCGAAGGAGCCGGCCCCGGCAATGCCCGGCGGTGGCGGCGGCATGGGTGGCATGGGCGGCATGGGGTTCTGAGCCCCCGGTTGTTCCAATCCGATAGATCGAAGGCCGCCTCCGGGCGGCCTTCTTTTTGGGCGATGACAAGTTGCGAGTAATACAGGCCGAGCGGCACGTGCAGGGCACGACCTGATCTCGTGTCATGTGAGCACGCTGTTAGGGCTCCCTCCCCCCTTGCGGGGGGAGGGTCGGTGAGAGGGGTAAGCCGCGCACTCGGACAGAAGATGCCCGGCCAACATCTTCCAAGCCATTGCGCGGTCAAACTGAGAGCCCTGTTCGCGCGTTCGTCAGGCAGCGGAGGAAGCGGCACCCCTCTCCCTAACCCTCCCCCGCAAGGTCCCCCGCAAGGGGGAGGGAACCCTTCCGCCGGCGCGTCCCTCACCGATTAGCCGTAACGCACGTGAGGTGAGCACGCGCGTCAATCTCCCTCCCTCGCGGAATACGAGCAAGCCTCCTCACGGCCTTCTTTTTGGCCAGAAGCTGCTAAGGTTTGCTACGTAGGGCGTCTCCGATACTGTGGTCTCAGGGAATTTCACATGCGCGCGTTTTCTCTTCTCCTGCTCGGTCTGGCGATCGCCTCCACGGACCTCGCCTTCGCCCAGATGAAACTTCCCTCCAAGACGGCGCCGGGCGCCATCGAGACGCGCTATTTCACCGCGATCGACGGCCTGATGGACGGCAATGCCGATGTCATCCTGAAGGAAACCCGCCAGGGCAAGAACGTCACCGCTGCCACCCTCGACGTCTGCTATCCCGCCACCAAGGGCGCCGACCGCAAGGACCGCTTCGTCGCCAACCTCACCGTCAACGGCCAGAACCTGACCGGCACCACGCAGAGCCTCGGTGACAAGCTGCCGGTCACGGTCAAGCTGGTGCGCAAACCTGTCGGCGACACCTTCGAATTCCGTGGCCAGATCAGCATCGGCCAGACCGTGACCGAGGTGACCTCGACCGACAATTCCGATCTCAGCGAGAAGGAGTTTTTGGACAACCAGACCAGCGACGACGGCATCACGCCGGCGCCAAAGGATTTTACCGACGTCTCGCCGGAAGCGATCGGCGTGCGGGTCAAAGTCGACGCCGCGCTGGACTTCCTCAAGAGCCTGAAGGGCGAGGCCGTCGAGGTCGGAGTTTCGAGCCTTTCGATCTCCTGCGACGCGCTGCGCGCCGGCGAGCAGACCATCAATCTCACGGCCGATCCGGAGCGTGCCGCGGCGCTGATTGCGAAAGCGAAGGCGGCGCCAGGCGTCGTCGCCGCGGGATGGACCAGCGGCACCGTCGAAATGGACCGCACCATCCGCTTTGCGGCCGCCGACTGGCGCGATGGCGACAAGATCAACAGGGACAAGATCGCCTCGGCCGTTTCAGGCGTGCTCGCGAAAACGCTGGCCGCCAAGGCCGCAGGCGCCGAATGGGACGCCAACACCGGAAAACTGAAGCTGAGCTTCAAGCGGCCGAGCCCGATCTATCCCGCGCTCGCGCTGACCGAAACTGTCGAGGTCACCGCGCTGGTCTCGCCGGACAAGCCTGGCGGATCGGACAGGCTGATGTTGTGGATTTCAAGCCCGGTGATTACGACCGCGGATGAAGGCACGGGTCCGAAACTGAGTTTGTCGGAAGAATCCACCGGCGATGAGGAAGGCGGCGAACCGAAGGACGACAATGGGTCGCTCGAAGCGCTGGCGAGGGAATTCAAGGGCCAGCGCTGGGATGCGGACAAGAGTATGTGGAAGTAGAATGTGATCCGTCACCTCAGGATGACGGAAATAATAGCTGAGCGCGCTACGGAGCTCGATTGTTAAGATTCGATTCAGTTTAAAGGAACATCATCGGCTAGCTGAACGTGGGCCACGCCATGCAAGACCGCGAGCCGAGTACCTTTGAGAGCATCTGGTCGAGGAATGTGATTGACGGCCGAGGACCGGAGCAGCCGGCGAACTCGTGGAATTTCCTCAGGCCCGATCGCGATGACGTATTGGTGGTACGGGAGTCATTTCGCGACCGGGCGCGCAATGCGTTGCTGGTCGTGGTGGCAGTGGCGGCAAGCTTTGGGTTGGGTTGGGCCGGCGGCCTGAATTGGCCGCAGTTCGCAAGCACGCTCGGCGTTGAAGCAGTGGCGCAGAAAGAAACGCCCTCGCCGCGCATTGCTGAAGCACGGTCGGGCGGCAAGATTGAAGGAACGCGAAAGGCCGCATCCGCGTCCGATTCGCCGGCGGTTGTCGGAAGCATTCCCAAGCCATCCGCTCTGTTGTCGGGCAGTGCACGTCCGCCTGCGGGCCCGGCCTCCCAGGCAAGTGCGAGCCCTTCCGCGGCGATCGCGATGCGGCCGCAGCCTTTGGTGGCGGCGCCGGAAACGAAGCCAACGACCATTTCCGGCTGGACGGTTGTCGATGTTCGGGACGGGACCGCCGTCCTCGAAGGTCCCGACGGCATAAGGATGGCCGCGCGCGGCGATACCATTCCCGGAATCGGACGCGTCGAGTCCATCGTGCGCTGGGGCGGCCGCTGGGTCGTTGCCACCGCCAGCGGCTTGATTGCGACGCCCTGAACTCCCGACCTAATTCGTGTTGATACGAAAGCGCAGCGTCTTCGCGCCGACGAACGACACGAAATCGCCCTGCCGCTTCCAGGTGCCTGCTTCCGCCAGAGCCGCGATCAGTTCGTCATCGGCTTGAGCCCTGTCCGGCGGACAGGGCCGGTTTTCCATCGCGCCGGCAACGAAAATCACGGTGTTGCCCGCGACCGAAAACTGGCCCTTGCCGCCCTTGCACCAGAGTTCGAGGACCACCTCGCCGGCATCGCCGATTTCCAGATTGGGAATCCGCTTGGATCCCGGCTGGCGACCGGTATCGAGCTGCATTTCCGTTCCGAACGGAAAGCCGTCATCGGCGAGCGACGGGCTGAAGGCCGCCCCGACCAGCAGGAGTGAAGCGGCGCCTGCACGGGCCGTACGCACGAATGAAATCATGTACCCTCTCGAAAATACCAATCTACCGCGCCGCGCGCCGTTCTATTGAACGGCGAGACGATTGGCTAGGGTGTGGATGCCGCGACCTGGATAGCCGGAAACTCTGAAATCCCTGGGACAACGGCCCCGGCGAATCTTGGTCAGGTACGCACTGGCGGAAGGGTTCCCTCCCCCTTGCGGGGGAGGGAGATTGACGAGCGTGCTCACCTCACGTTGCCTCACGACCTCGCGTTGCATTGCGTCACGGCCGCCTCGACCGGGGTCGCTATTGAAGTACCAGCATCGTGAAGGGATAGACGTAGGCCTGCAGCGTCACCAGCACGCCGACGAGGCAGGCCAGGACGATCGAATGCAGAAAAACATAGCGAAGGATCGAGCCTTCGTGGCCGTACCAGTTGGTCGCGGTCGAGGCGACGACGATCGACTGCGCGTCGATCATCTTGCCCATGACGCCGCCGGACGAGTTGGCGGCGGCCATCAAGACCGGCGACAGGCCGAGCTGTTCGGAGGTGATCCGTTGCAGATTGCCGAACAGCACGTTGGAGGCGGTATCCGATCCCGTCAGCGCCACGCCGAGCCAGCCGAGCAGCGTACCGAAGAAGGGATAGAGCACGCCGGTGGCGGCAAAGGCGAGGCCGAGCGTGGCATCGACGCCGGAGAGCCGCGTCAGCGTGCCGATGGCGAGCATCGCCGAGATCGTGATCAGCGAGATCGCGCACAGCCTGATGGTGCGGCCGTATTCGGCGATCATCTTGGCGGGCGAGAAGCCCATCAGGAAGCCGGAGATGATGGCGGCGATCAGCATGCCCGTGCCGGTGAACGACAGATAGGTGAAGGCGAACACGGCGGCTTCCGGCGTCGGCTTCGCGGCGACCGGCGGCACCTTGTTGATCATGTTGTGCAGCTCGGGCACCTGGTAATTCCAGGTGAAGATCGAATTCGCCCAGTTCTTGAACGAGCCGTTGCCCCAGACCAGCATCACGATGCAGACGATGATCCACGGCAGCAGCGCGCTCCAGAGCTGGGCCTGGCTGAGCTTGGCCGTATTCAGCGGCTTGGCCGGCGCCATGGTCGCCGCCGATTCATCGCGCCCGCGCAGCGCCGGCGAGGTCCAGAGCTCGCGCGGTTGCCAGACCTTGAGAAACAGGATCAGGCAGCCCATCGAGATCAGCGATGCGCCGATATCGACGATCCATGGGTTGATGTAATTCGAGATCACGAATTGCGGGACCGCGAAGGAGACGCCGGTGACGAGAATGGCCGGCCAGATTGCAATCATGCCGCGCCAGCCGGCAAACGCCCAGATCAGCCAGAACGGGACGATCAGCGAGAAGAACGGCAATTGCCGGCCGACCATGGCGCCGAGGATGTAGGGATCAAGGCCGGTCACCGACGCCAGGCCCTGGATCGGCGTGCCCAGCGCGCCGTAGGCGACCGGCGCGGTGTTGGCGATCAGCGAGAGGCCGGAGGCCGCCAGCGGCGAGAAGCCGAGCCCGATCAGGACGGCGCCGGTGATCGCAACCGGCGTCCCGAAGCCGGACGCGCCTTCGAAGAAGGCGCCGAACGCGAACGCGATCAACAGGAGCTGCAGCCGACGGTCGGTGGTGACGCCGCCGATCGCCCGCTGCAGCAGTTCGAACCGCCCGGTCTCGACCGTAATGCGGTAGAGGAAGATGACGTTGAGCACGATCCAGCCGATGGGAAAGAAGCCAACCACGACGCCCAATAGCGAGGCCCGGATCGACATGCCGGCGGGCATGGTGAAGATGCCGATGGTGATGATGTTGGCTGCGATCAGCGCAACAATGGCCGCGAGATGCGCCTTGACCTTGCCGCTCGCAATCAGCACCAGCAGCGTGACGACAGGTACGGCAGCGGCGATCGTCGACAGCGCGGTATTGCCAAGCGGATTATAGATTTGATTCCACATTTGCGGTTCTCCCCACATTGTTACTGACGTGCCTGCTGGTGGACGGTCAGGCACGTCATGCGCCTCGCGGGAGCACTGCTCGCTATGCAGGATTGGGCCGGTCTAGCATCCGCTCACAACCTCGCGAAGTTTGATGGCTGCCGCCCCTCGCCGCTATGACCATGCTAGGGTCTAGTCGGAGGCCGCGACAAGCCGCCGCAGGCCAGGCAGTCTACAACCTTAGTAGCGGCCAGAAATTCTTCCATTTTTACAGGGTGTTAAGCCCGATCCCGGAGACGGAAATCTGTGAAAAACATTCGTTCGACGCTCGCGACGGTATGGCGCATCTCGGCCCCGTATTTCCGCTCTGAAGACAAATGGGCTGGCCGCGGGCTGCTTGCCGCCGTGATCGCCATTGAGCTCGCCATCGTCGGCATCAACGTCCTGATCAATCAGTGGAACAGCCGTTTCTACAACGCGCTGCAAGAGCGTGACTGGGACTCGTTCGTAAGCGAGATCATCTATTTCAGCGTGCTTGCCGCCATCTTCATCGTGCTGGCGGTCTACCAGCTCTATCTCAATCAATGGCTGCAGATCCGCTGGCGGCGCTGGATGACCGCGCAATATCTCGGTGAATGGCTGCATGATGCCAACCACTACCGGATGCAGCTTCAGGGCGACGCCGCCGATAACCCCGACCAGCGCATGACCGACGACGTCAAGCTGTTCGTCGATCGCACCCTCAACATTGGCGTCGGCCTGTTGAGCTCGATCGTCACGATAGCGTCCTTCGTCACGATCCTGTGGGGGCTTTCCAATGCGGCGCCGCTGCACATGTTCGGGCAGGACATTGCCATCCCCGGTTATCTCGTGTGGGGCGCGCTGATCTATTCGGTGCTCGGCACCATCCTGACCCATCTGATCGGCTGGCCGCTGGTCGGAATCGACTTCCGGCAGCAACAATACGAAGCGGATTTCCGCTTCAACCTGGTGCGGGTGCGGGAAAACTCCGAACAGATCGCGCTATTGAACGGCGAAGCCGCGGAGCGCGAACGCCTGCTGGTTCGCTTCGGACGCGTGGTGGAGAACTGGATCGCCATCATGAACCGGACCAAGAAGGTGACGGCGTTCACGGCCAGCTATAATCAGGCTTCGGTGATCTTTCCCTATGTCCTGGTGGCGCCGGCCTACTTCGCGCAAAAGATCCAGCTCGGCGGCATGATGCAGACCGCATCGGCGTTTTCGAACGTGCAAGGTGCGCTGTCGTTCTTCATCACCATCTATCGCCAATTGGCCGAGTGGCAGGCCGTAGTCAACCGCCTCGACGGGTTCGAGGCGGGGATCGTGGTGGCACGCGAACTCGCCACCCGCGAGAACCGGGTTCACGTCGCCGAGGGAGGCGCCGGCGCCGTCGACCTTAAGGAGCTGGCCCTACTGCTGCCGAACGGAACGCCCCTGGTGAACGCGAATGGACTAAGTTTTCGCAAGGGCGAGCGCACGCTGGTGACCGGGCCCTCGGGCTCCGGCAAATCGACGCTGTTCCGCGCCATTGCCGGCATCTGGCCGTTCGGGACCGGCTCCATCACGATTCCGGCCGGGGCAACAATGATGATGCTGCCGCAGCGACCGTATTTCCCGACCGGCTCGCTGCGAGGCGCGATCGAATACCCCGCCAAGGAAGGGACATTCACCGATGATCAGATCGGCAACGCGTTGGAGCAAGTAGGATTGCCGAGGCTCGCGTCCCAACTCGACGAGCAAGGGCACTGGAACCGGACGCTCTCGCTCGGCGAGCAGCAGCGCCTCGGACTCACCCGCGCGCTGTTGCACGCGCCGCAGTACCTGTTCCTCGACGAAGCTACGGCGTCGCTCGACGAACCTTCAGAGGCAGCACTGTATCGTCTGATAGAAAAGAAGTTGCCGGCAACCACTATCGTCTCGATCGGCCATCGCTCGACGCTGGATGCCTTCCACCAACGGAATATCGTGCTCGCCCGTGACGGCGATCGATTCGCGCTGCAGAAGGGCAAGAGCGCCGCTGCGACGTAGGTTTGCACCTGATCTACAGCCAGCGCCGAGGCCATGACTGGCGGCGCACCCAGCGGTGCCAGAGATAGGAGAAGGCGGTCAGCAGCAGCGCGCCGGCCAGCACCGGCGCGAGCACGAACGTCCAGGGCAGATTGGCTGAAACCACCAGCAGCGGGTTGATGCCCGCCGGCGGGTGAAAGGTCCCGGTGACGTACATCGCCAGAATCGACAGGCCGACGGCGGCCGCCGCCGCCCAGGCCTGCGGTCCCGTCAGCTTCAGCACGGCGAGGCCGACCAGCGCCGACACCACATGACCGCCGATCAGGGCGCGCGGCTGCGCCGGCGCCACATCAGGCGATCCGATCACCAGAACGATCGAGGTCGCGAACGGAATCACCGCGAGCGGATAATGCAGGGCGAGCGAAAACCACTCCATGACGCCGATGGCGATCGCGCCGCCGAGGCCCGCGACCGCGCCCGCCATGACGTTGCGATGATCGTTGCGGGAAATCGCCCGATAGGCCGCGCGCCGCCAAAACCGTTTCATCCGTTCGACCTAAAAGAAAGGGGCGGCAGATCGCTCTGCCGCCCCCTTCGTCTCCGACAGGAAGATCTTACTTCAGGTTGGTCATCGCGGTCAGATCGGCCGACAGCTTGACGATGCCGGCGGCGCCGCACCAGTTCGAACCGACACCCGATGGATTGATCGGGGTGACGAAGGTGCCCGACGTTGGCGTGATGTTGCCGCGAGCCGAGAAGTCGCTGGTGAAGGCGTTGCAATCACCCTTCGACAGGTTGGTGTCGGAGTAACGGAAGTCGAGCGTGAACACCTTGTACGTGAAGCCGATGCCGATGTTCCAGGTGTTGTAGTCGGCATAGTTGATGCCGTTCGGGAAGATCGCGGTGCCATAGAACGAGTCCGATGTGCCGAGCCACTGGCGGCCGAACTCACCCGAGACGTACATGCCGATGCCGCTCGCGCCGAACCAGGCGCTCGGCGCGATCGCCTTGCCGACGATCGAGGCATAGGTGCCTTCGGCGCCGCTGTTCAGGAAGCTCGGCGTATAATAGACATTGCCGCCCAGCGAGAAGTTGTCGTTGAAAGTATAATTCACCTTGCCATAGACCTCGAAGAAGCTGAGGTCCTTTTTGATGACGTTGGCGTTGGTCAGAGCGTTGATTTGGCACTCGTTGCTGAGCGGGACGCCGGCAAAATCAGTGGTCGCGCCGAAGCCGTAATGGCAGGTGCCGCCCGGATAGAGATAGCCCCAGGCGCCGACGTCGAAGGCGAACTGCCCAACCGTCAGGCGGGCGCCGCCGTAGGCGTCGACTTCAGCCGCGGCACGATTCGGGAAGGAGATGCTGGCGCCGCCCAGGCCGACATAGAGCTGGAAGTCCTTGGTGACGTTGTAGCGCGGCTCGAAATAGACGCTGACCGAGGGCTTGTGGTTGGACTGGGTGATGCCGCGGAAGAGGTAGTCGTTGGCGATCGAGCTGCCGAAGGCGAAATCCCAGGGCTCGAACGGGGCCGGCGGCGGAGCCTTCACGGCCTTGACGGCCATATCCGCAGCGAGAGCCGAGCCCGATACCATTGCCAGCGCCGTTGCTAACAAAGCCAGTTTCTTCATGACGATCCCCATCACCCTTCTTAACAGTCCCGTCCCGGCGCCCCCCAGGGCAAGCGATAACCGACTGCGGCCAAATGTCTTAACGCGGTCACAGAGTGGGCTGCGGCGACATCGTCGTGAAGCAAAAAAGTCAAGCATGCGCCGCCTTTTTAGGCATTCGGCCGGTTTCGATAAATCTTCTCGGCGTGTGTTGCATTCTCACAACAATCTTAAGAGTTCCCGGCTCGTCCGGCGGGCGTACGAAATCGGGAACGGCGGCACGGGCGACACACTGGAGACGCCTTTTGCGAATCAACCTGCCCGTGAAAATGGCGCTCTTGGCGCTTCGCCAGTGTTTCCTGCGGTCCCAACGAAAAGGCCGCAGCGGATGGCTGCGGCCTCTCGAAGCACTGGTCGGCAAGCGATCTAATGCTGATCGCCGCCGTTGGAAGAGCTCGATCCCCATGACGGGTTGGACGGCTCCGGAGAAGCCCAGCTCGGAGCGGACGCTGCTTCGGTTTCCGGCTCTGGAGCTGCCGCCGGGGCTGGCGCGGGCTTCGGAGTAGCCGCCTTCTTTTTCTTCGCCGTGCTCTTCTTTGCGGCCTTTTTCGGTGCGGCCTTTGACTTCTTGGCCGCCGTCTTGGCGGATTTCTTCACCGCCTTCTTGGCGGATTTCTTGGCGCCCTTCTTCGCCGATTTCTTCGACGTCTTGGCGGACTTCTTCTTTGCCGCTACGGCCTTCTTGGCCTTCTTGGCCTTTTTAGCCTTCTTCGCCTTCTTGCTCTTCTTCGCCATCGTGGTCCTCCTGTTGCGCCTGTCCATGTCGAGCGCTTCGATAATCCGCAGGCTAGACCGGGACGACACTTCTTCGAAGTGCCCTCCCGCTCCATCCTTGTCTGGGCATGATCTCGGGCGAGACGCTTAGCGCGCCTGTCCCGAGGAAAACCGGATGCCGATCCGCCATCGAGGGGCGGAGCAGGCTTTCCGGATCATGCCCAAGGGCCGATCGATCAATTCAATCCTGGCCTGGGACCTCCCGTCGCCCAATCGAGAAGCTCAATCGTGTGCACCACAGGAACTGACGTACCGCCGGCAATTTGCACCATGCATCCAATATTGCCTGCAGCGATCATGTCCGGTTTGACTGTCGCAATGCTGGCGACCTTCCGATCGCGCAACTTGCTAGCAATGTCGGGCTGGAGAATGTTGTAGGTCCCCGCCGAACCGCAACACAAATGGCTCTCAGGCACATCTTTCACCACGAATCCATTCTTGGAAAGCAATTCTTTCGGAAGGGCTGTGATTTTCTGTCCATGCTGTAGCGAACAAGCCGAGTGATAGGCCACCGTTACGTCGCCTTTCTGGCTCGATGACATGAGCGAGATGCCGGCGAGATACTCCGTGATATCCTTTGCCAGCGCAGAGATTTGCGCTGCGGGGCTAGCGAAATCGCGGTCCTCGCGCAGCATGTAACCATAATCCTTGATGACCGTGCCGCAGCCGGATGCCGTGATCAGGATGGCGTCGAGGCCGCCTTGTTCCGCCTCTTTTATCCACACATTGATGTTGGCACGCGCTCGCGCCAGCGCATCGCCGTCCTGCCCCAGGTGATGGGTGAGCGCGCCGCAGCATTGCTCGTCCTTGACCAGCACGACCTCGATGCCGTGGCGCGTCAGGAGATTGATGGCGGCCTGGTTGATGCGCGGCGCCAGCACCTGCTGGGCGCAGCCCTGCAGCAGCGCGACCCGCCCGCGCTTCTCGCCCTGGGCCGGAAACACGCTGCCGCCCGAGGGTCCCCGCGCCGGGAGGCTTTTCGGCGCGAGCGCCAGCATCGCCTTGATCCGCCGCATCAGGCCTGGTGTCGCGGCCGCCTTCGCCGGCACCAGGGCCGCAAAGGGGCGGGCGAGTCGCGCCATGATCATGCTGGCGCGAAACAGGCCCGGCCGCGGCAGCACCAGCGCCAGCACCGCGCGCAAGGCCCGCTCGGCCAGCGGCCGCGAATAGTCCTTCTCGATCCGAACCCGCGCCTGATCGACCAGATGCATGTAGTGCACGCCGGACGGACAGGTCGTCATGCAGGCGAGGCAGGAAAGGCAGCGGTCGATATGTTTGACCACCTCCGCTGTCGGCGACTTGTCCTTTTCCAGCATCTCCTTGATCAGGTAGATCCGCCCGCGCGGGCTATCGAGTTCGTCGCCGAGCAGCACATAGGTCGGACAGGTCGCGGTGCAGAAGCCGCAATGAACGCAGGCGCGCAGGATCTTGTCGGCTTCGGCGATATCAGGGTCGGCGAGTTGAGTGAGGGAGAATTCGGTTTTCATGTCGCTGATACCCTCACCATTCGGCCGCGGTTGAGGATGATCTTGGGATCGAAGCTGTGGCGCACCCGCTCGCTCAAGGCGGCGATGCCTTCGGGTTGCGGATGGAAGACGTCGACATTCTGCCTGATCTGCTCGGACGCGCGGATCAGCGATGCGTGGCCGCCGGCCGCCTCGACGCGCTGGCGCACCATCGCCGCCTGCGCGTCCGGCTTGGGCGGTAAGGCCGCCCAGATCAGGCCGCCACCCCAATCATAAATCACGTCGCCCCCGGTCTCGCGCGCCAGCGCCTGTCCGAGCGCGCCACCGGACGCCGGCGGACAGACGATCCGCCACACGGGCCAGGCGCCGAGCGCCCGGTTTGCAGCGAACGGTTCAACGTCGCGGATCGCGTTCCAGAGTGTTGCCGAGGCAGCGTCCTCTAGCATTTCCACCGACCCGAACGGCGCAAGCGTCTTGCCAAGCGAAGTGGCGCGATCCACCACCGAAGCCGCGATGCCTTCGAGCCGCAGCAGGGTGACCGCCCGCCCCGGAGACGCAACATGCGCAAGCGCGCCAGTGGCGGGGCGGAACGCCGAGTTCGGCAGGTGCGCCGCGCCCGAGACGTCGAACGGCGAGCCGAGCGCCGTGGTCATCGCCCGATTCGCAGTCAGATCGTCGAGGTCTGCGAGCCGCAGCGTGCGCTCGCTCTCGGGCTTCGGCATCACCTTCAGCGTCACTTCTGTCATCACGGCCAGCGTGCCCCACGACCCCGTCAGCAGCTTGCAGAGATCGTAGCCGGTGACGTTCTTGACCACCTTACCCCCGGTCTTGAAGCTGTCGCCGAAGCCGGACACCGCATGCGCGCCCAGCAGGTGATCGCGGGCGCCACCGGCCTTGATGCGGCGAGGACCGGCGAGGCCTGAGCCGATCATCCCACCGATCGTGCCGTTGCCGGGCACGCCCGTCAGGGCGGAAGTATCCATCGGCTCGAAAGCGAATTGCTGGTTCTTGGAATCGATCAGTGACTGCACGTCGCCGAGCGGGGCGCCCGTCTGCACCGTTATGATCAGCTCGTTCGGTTCGTAGGAGGTGACGGCGTTCAGCGCCGATACGTCGAGTACGGCATTGGTCACCATCGGATGGCCGATGCCGCGCTTGGTGCCATGGCCGATGATTTCCAGCGGTTGCTCGCCGGCGATTGCCGCGCGCACAACCTCCTCGACGTCCTTGGTGTCACGGACTTTTAGCGTGTCCACGGCGCACCTGAATTGCACACGGCGTCCGCGGCGTGACTGCTGACTATCGCGCCGATTGTCGCCCGAAGTTTGCTGATACGGGATAGCTGCCTCTCTTCTGTCAGCGCCCGCGGCTCACCCCTCTCCCCAACCCTCCCCCGCAAGGGGAAAGGGACCCTGACAAGCGTGCTCACCTCACTTCGATCCACAGCTTCAGCGTATTGCGAACCAACGTGAGGATCACAATTCGTCAGGAATGCACGGGCGGATGGGCTCCCTCCCCCCTTGCGGGGGAGGGTTGGGGAGAGGGGTGAGCCGCACGGGTGGTGCTCTTGAGAGCGTCCTTCCAATGCGCGCGTGATATTGCGGTTCATCACTAAAATCTCGGAATATCCGAAAACGCCAGTCTGCCGGCGTGGACATGCATGCGGCCGAGTTCGGCGCAGCGGTGCAACGTCGGAAACACTTTTCCGGGGTTGAGCAGACCCTGCGCGTCGAAGGCGCATTTCAGGCGCTGCTGCTGGTTGAGGTCGATTTCGGAAAACATCTCGCCCATCAGGTCGCGCTTCTCAATGCCGACGCCATGTTCGCCGGTGAGCACGCCGCCGAATTCGACGCAGGCCCGCAGGATGTCGGCGCCGAAAGCCTCCGCCCGCTCGATCTCGCCGGGCTTGTTGGCGTCGTACAGGATCAAGGGGTGCAAATTGCCGTCGCCGGCGTGGAATACGTTGGCAACACGCAGATCGTATTTCGCCGACAGGTCGCGGATGCGCGCGAGCGCCTTCGGCAGCGCGCCGCGCGGGATGGTGCCGTCCATGCAGAGATAGTCCGGCGAAATCCGCCCTACGGCTGGAAACGCCGCCTTGCGGCCGGCCCAGAACAGATTGCGCTCGGCCTCCGATGTCGAAATCTGGCAGCTCGTCGAGCCGCAGCTTTGCGCGATCGCCTCGACGCGCTTGATCAATTCGTCGACCTCAACGCTCGGACCATCGAGTTCGATGATCAGAAGCGCCTCGACGTCGAGCGGATATCCGGCGTGAACAAAGGCTTCGGCGGCGTGGATCGCCGGCTTGTCCATCATCTCCATGCCGCCCGGAATGATGCCGGCACCGATGATCTCAGCCACGCACTCGCCGGCCGCCTCGACCTCGGCGAAGCCGACCATTAGCGCCCGGGCCGTCTCCGGCTTCTGCAGGATTCGCACCGTGATCTCGGTGATCACGCCGAGCAGCCCTTCCGAACCCGTGATGATGCCCATCAAATCGTAGCCGGCGTTCTCGGCGGCCTTGCCGCCGATGCGCAAAACCTCGCCGGACATCAGCACGATCTCGCAGCCCAGCACGTTGTTCGTGGTCATGCCGTATTTCAGGCAATGCACGCCGCCGGAATTCTCCGCGACATTGCCGCCGATCGAGCAGGCGATTTGCGAGGAGGGATCGGGCGCGTAATAGAATCCGGCATGCGCCACCGCCTGGCTGATGGCGAGGTTGGTGACGCCGGGTTCGGTCACCACCACGCGGTTATCGAAATCGATCTCGCGGATGCGCTTGAACTTGCCGAGCCCCAGCAACACGCCGTCCACGAGCGGCAGCGCTCCGCCTGACAGAGACGTGCCGGAGCCGCGCGGCACCACCTTGATGCCCTGCTCGAAGCAGTATTTGAGAACGCTGGATACCTGCTCCGTGGTGTCGGGCAGCACCACCAGCATCGGCGGCTGCCGGTAGGCGGTGAGACCATCGGACTCATAGGCCAGCATCTCGGCCGCGCTGTCGATCACGCCCTCGCCCGGCACGATGGCGCGCAACGCCGCCACGATTTCGCCGCGACGGCTGAGAACCGCCTGATCGGCAGCCGGCATCATGATGGCCATGCGTGTCCCTCCTGGGCCCGCGAATTAACGATTTGTGTTGGCAAATCAAGCACGTCTACAAAAGTTTGGGTAGGCCATCCGAAGGTCGGATTGCCACGGTTCAAACGATCAGTTCTCTCTGGGACAAGTCGGCAATGGTGAAACCTGTCAAGGTTTCGTGGCTTGTCCTATCCAACCGGGCCTGCCACAAGAAATCCGTCTCTCTGACCTGGGAAGAAACAAAGAGCACCACATGAAAACATCGACTTTGAGCGCGCTGGTTGTCGTTACTTCATTGACCGCAGCATCCAGCGCGCTGGCGCAGGACGCCGCCGCCGGCAAAACCTCGTTCAACAAATGCCTGGCCTGCCATGCGATCGGCGAGGGCGCCAAGAACAAGGTCGGCCCGGTGCTGAACGGGCTCGATGGCCGCAAGTCCGGCTCTGTCGAGGGTTATTCCTATTCGGACGCCAACAAGAATTCCGGGATCACCTGGGGCAAGGATGTGTTCCTCGAATACATCAAGGACCCGAAGGCGAAGATTCCGGGCACCAAGATGATCTTCGCCGGCATTAAGAACGAGAAAGAGGCCAACGACCTCTGGGCCTATGTCTCCTCGTTCGACAAGGACGGGAAGCAGAAGTGAGAGCTGGGCCTTATTCTGTGGCGATTTGAGTCCAGCATCTCGCGTCGCCTCACCCTCCCCTGGAGAGGTCCGAGACGAGCAAAGCTCGCGCGTGGGTCGGCTCAGATGGAGCGCAGTGGAATGTGAGACGGGGTGGGGTATCTCCCCACTCGGTAACTGTTGGCCGCGGAGAGACCGTCACCCCACCGCTACGCGGCGACCCTCCCCCTCCAGGGGAGAAGAAAAACGGCGTCCAGTCGGCCTTCCGCTTTGGCTGAGGAGCCCTGCTCTGATTGAGAGAGAGCTCCAGCACCCGCCCATTCAAGCGAGCGTGTGCACAATCACCGGTCCGGCGGTCGCGGTCGCTGGCCCGGTCAGTAGCGGCGCCAAATCGTGTTCGATCCACGCCAGCGCGCGCTTGTTGGACTCCTCGGCGGCCGCAAAGTTGTTGAACAGGCTAATCGCGATCACCGTATCGTCGGGCGCATAGACCACGTAATAGCCCATGAAGCCTTCGACGCCGCTGATGACGGGAATCGCGCCTTCCTTGATTCTGCGTGTCAGCTCTTCGGCCTTGCCAGCCTTGGCCTTGCCCTGACGAATGGCGGCGTACATGGGGCTCTCCCTCGAAGGTAAGCTGCCCGATATCACGACTCCTAAGGTTCATCCCTGGCGGGACGAGCAGCGGAATCCCGCGCGCACCGATCGTATCCCATCCGGAGCCGCCAGACCACGTGCGGTCTCATCGTCGGTGCCGAGTCGCGCGAGAACGCGTCGATAGGACCCGACGTCCCGCACGCTTCAATTGGCCGCCGCTGTCGCGCTCGATGCCATCGCTGATATCATCGCCTCGAGTTCGGCGATGACGAGATCGGGAACCGCATTCTGGATCATGTGTCCCACACCCGGCAACACGATCAGTTTCGCGCTCGGCGCCGCCGCCGCGAACGGCCGTGAGTGGATGTTGGTCGACACCATCTTGTCGGCGTCGCCGGTGATGATGGTGACGGGCGCCTTGATCTCGCGGTAGCGCGGCGCCTGCTCGGCGACCGCCGCTTTCAGCGTCACCAGATCGCGCGCATTGGCAATGAATTCGCGCGGACGCAGCAATAGCGGCGTAGCGGTGTTTTTGACGAAACCGTCCGGCATCGTCTGCGGCAGGAACACGCCGCGCGCGCCCGAATCCGCCAGCAGTAGCCCGAGCGGCAGCGTGATGGTGTAGGCGAACAGCGGGCCGATTACCGGCGTGGCGATCAGCCTGTTGTAGCGCCCGACGCCGCCGGGCCACGGATAGGCCACCGGCGCGAGCATCACCAGGCCGGCGACGGCCTGCGGGTAATCCAGAGCGATGCGCGCGCCCAGCGCGCCGGCCCAGGAATGTACCACAAAGATCGCACTGCCGACGCCGAGCTTGGCCAGCGCCTCTTCGATCATGCGGGCCTGAATTTCGGGCGTGGAGTCCTCGGGGCGGGCGCGGGTGCTCCAGCCGTGCCCGGGACGGTCGATCAGAATCACGCGGTGCTTTGCGGCAAGCCGCTCCCCGACCGGTTGCCGCATCACTTCCAGATTGGAACTTGCGCCATGCAGCATTACGATCGGTGGGCCGGCCGCCTCGCGCGGGCCGATATCGACGATATGGAGGGCCCCGCCCGCCACCTCGACCATCCCGCCTTGGGCCGGATGGGCCCGCTGGGCCAGAAAAACGCCGGCTTGCGTGACCAGGGCCAGCACCAGCAGCGCCGCCACTAAAATCACCACCACCATCGAGAATTTCCGGCTGATTTTTTGCACCAGCGAGCTACGGCCCGGATCGGTGCGGGTTTCGGAGGTTGTCCACAGGGGGCCGAGCCTGTGGATAGCGGGGTCATACTGACGTCATCAGCAAGTTTGTACAGTGACGTTGCCACTTTCGCCATGTGTGGGCGTGCCTGATTGGGGGGTAGCCGGGCGCCCGCATTGTACCCAACATCCACAGGAACAGGGGCGCTCACTACAAATTGTTCCAGCGTATCATCGGAGGACTATCCATGATTTCCGACGCAAGCGAAGCCGCCATCGATCAGATCGTAGCGAGTTGCAATGGCGACATCCGCGGCGCACTCAAGGCGCTACTGCGGGTCAACGAGCAGCTTGAGACGGAATTGGCGCAAATCTATGCGGCGGTAGGACTCGACAATCTGGCCCGCGGCAGCAACGCCGTACACTGAGGCGTTTGCAGGCCGCCGCGTTCTAAGACGCAAACGGCTCAAGAGCACGCTAGTTCGATTTGTCCTCTTCCGGCATCTCTGCGGCCGGCTCTTCCACCGCCGGGCATTGGCTGATGGTCGAACGGGCTTGTCGAGCGACTTGCAAGCTCCGGTTCCGAACCAGATGTTTCCGCCGACCCGGGCGTCGACGATGGGATTGCTCGTGACAATCTCGCATGTTGCGGTGGCGCGGTTGCCGACCACCCAATACAGCTTGGGCGAAAGCGCAGGTTCCGGTGGCGACCATCATCGCGCCGGCCAGCAGCAATGATTTCATGGCTCGATTCTGTGACGCAGTCAGCCAAACAATAGTGCACACCCGGCGCGACACTCCTGCCTGGTGCAAATCGTCGGAAGTCAGCGTTAAGCGCAAAAGCTCAGATATCGCGACCTTCGACCTTTTCGGTCAACGTCTTGACGAGTTCCGGCACCTTTTCGAGATGCGGATTGACGGCCAGCGCCTTGCGGAACGCTTCCAGCGCGCGCTTTTCGTCGCCAATGTCCTGCATGATCATGCCAAGCCCGGCCAGCGCGCCAAAATGCCGGGGCTCGCGGATCAGCACCTGCCGGATGTCCTCCAGCGAATGGGTATAATCGTTCTTCAGGTAATACAACGTGGCGCGGCGGTTCCATGCCTCGACGTAATCGGGACGCAGCTTGACGACGGCATCCAGCAGTTTCAGGGCGACGTCGATCTTCTGCGCATCCATCGCGGCCTTTGCGCGCAACATCAACAGCGCAGCCGTGTCGCTCGGGGTCTGCATCCACAGCGCCCAGATCCGCGCCTCGACGTGCTTGGCGCTGGCTTCATCGGGAGCCGCTTTCAGGGCACCGAACAAGAAATCCAGCCCGCGGGTGCGATCGGCGCCGACTTTGGGAAGCTTGCTCGGCGCTTCCGGCAATTTCTTCTCGGCTTTCGGCGGTGGAATGACCCTGGGGTCATTCTGGGCAAAAGCAGCGGCCGGCACGGCTGTCATGACAGCGGCGAGGACCACAATCCGGCAGTTACGGGCGCCCAGGAATCTCGAAATCATGGGGCAAGTCTAGACGCGCAAAATCGCGCCGCAAGCAGCAGATCGTCAAAGACCCGTGAAGCGAACATAAAAGCCGGCTCAGCGCCAAGCTCAGCCTTGGCGGGCCTTGAAGCGGCGCTGTACCTTGTTGATCACGTAAACCCGGCCCTTGCGACGGACCAGACGGTTGTTGCGGTGGCGGCCGCGCAGCGATTTCAATGAGTTACGGACCTTCATGGGACAATCCTGATGCTTTGAAAGGCCGTGCTGGAGGCCCGAACCTGAGCTACCCGAGAGTGGCAAAATGGGATTAATCCCGAAAGCGGCCAGCCGCCCGGGACGGGGCGGTTTCTAAGGCAAGGTGGCACCGGATGTCAATGCGGATAGGGCCGTTTCGGGGCCTCTTGCGCCGCTGGCTCCCCGGAAAATAGCCGTCATTCCGGGGCGATGCGCAGCATCGAACTAAGGTGCGCAACTGCGCATCTGAGAATCTCGAGATTCCCCGGTGCGCAATTGCGCACCTGAGGTCTGGTCCTTCGGACCATTCCGGAATGACGCTGTGGAAGCGGCCACCCGCCTCACTGGCAAAACAGATCGCGCGGGAATTCGACCAACGCCTCGCCGGTCGCGACCTTTTCGCCCGTCTGGTTCTTCACCACCACGTCGATCAATACCCAGCGGGATTTTTCAGTCACCTGCTTGGCCTTGATGATTCCCGTGGGCTGGATGGTGTCGCCCGGTCGGACCGGCTTGACCCATCGCGTCTCCAGCCGGCGGTGGATTGCGCCTGCAGGGTATGCCCAGTCGGTGATCATGCGCGAGATCAGGCCAAAATTGTTCATGCCGTGCATAATGATGCCGCCGAAATTGGTCTTGCCGAAACTGCCCTTCATGTACTCGTCATCGAGATGCAGCGGGTTGTAGTCGAGCGAGGCGTCGCAAAACAGTCGGATGGATTCGCGGCTCACCGCGAAGGCGGGACCGTCGATGGCATCGCCGGCTCTGAGCTTTTCGAACGTCGTGGCCATTGCAACCTCCCCGCTCACATCGGCCGAATCGTCCAGCCGCGGCCGGAACAGATTACGTCGCCCTTCTGATTAAAGAACACGTTGTCGTGCACCACGAACAACCGCTCGCGCTTGATGAACTTGTCGAGCGCGCGGGCCTGCAAGGTGACGACATCGTTCGGCCGCGCCGGAATGTTGTAGCTCCAGGATTGCCCGGCATTGACGGTGCCGGGCGAGCGCATCCAGTCATCCGCCGGCGTGCAGGAGAACATCAGGAGGATATGGATCGAAGGAGGCGCGATCAGCCCGCCATAGCGCGTGGTCTTCGCATAGGCCTCATCGAAATAGATCGGGTGATCCTCGCCGACCGATTTGCAGTACAGCTCGATCGCCTCTTTCGTCAGCGTGTAGGGAATGGTCTTGCGCGGCTCGCCGGGAACGATGTCGTCCCAGACCTTTCGCAGATTGGCGTCTTTCCAGAAATCGGTCTCGAAGGCCTGCGTTTGGGCCATGCCGCGCTCCCATATTTTCCGCCTTTTGTTTCTGCCGCCTTGCGGAATTTGTTATATAGTATAATCAATTTTTCAGACCCAAAAATCAAGCCGGTGGGAAACCCAGAATGACCAAGCTCAAGCTGCCCGATATCGAGAAAGTTGTCGCGATCGACATCCACACCCATGCGGAAGAGCCCTGCGGCCTGCATGGCGACGACGGCTATGACGATTTCCAGGAGCGCATGGCGGAGTACTTCAAATCGCCGCACAAGCATCCACCGACCGTGCCGGAGACCGCGGCGTATTACCGCTCGAAGAACATCGCGGCCGTGATCTTCCCGGTCGATGCCGAGCGCGAGACCGGCTTCCGCCGGTACAACAATTACGAGATGCTGGAAGTCGCCTCCGACCATCTCGACGTTTTGATCCCGTTCGTCTCGATCGATCCGCACAAGGGCAAGTTAGGGGTGCGCGAAGCGCGCAAGCTGATCGAGGAATATGGCGTTCGCGGCTTCAAATTCCATCCGACTATGCAAGGCTTTTATGCCAACGACCGCATGGCCTATCCGCTCTATGAAGCGATCAATGACGGCGGCGCGATCGCGCTGTTTCATACCGGCCAGACCGGCGTCGGCTCAGGCATGCCCGGCGGCATGGGGATGCGCTTAAAATATTCCAACCCGATGTACATGGACGACGTCGCAGCGGATTTCCCGGACCTCAAGATCATCCTCGCGCATCCCTCCTTCCCCTGGCAGGAAGAGGCATTGTCGGTCGCGACCCACAAGCCGAACGTCTATATCGACCTCTCCGGCTGGTCGCCGAAATATTTCCCGCCGATCCTGGTGCGCTACATCAACTCGATCCTGCAGGACAAGATGCTGTTCGGCTCGGACTGGCCGGTGATCACGCCGGACCGCTGGCTGGCCGATTTTGCAAAACTCGAGATCCGCGAGGAGATCCGGCCCAAGGTGATGAAGGCCAACGCAAGGAAGATTTTGGGCATATAAAGGGGTATCATCGCCGGCACACTTGCGAGGTAGTCCATGACGAACTTCGCCAGAATTGCCGCCCTCCTCGCTGTGCTTTCCTTCGGAAGCGCGAGCGCTATACTGGCAGCCGACAACCCTCCACGCCTCATCGAATTCGAAAGCCCGCTGGCAGGCCCGCAGGCGCTGCAGGGTTACTTGCGATTACCCGATGGCCCCGGCCCCTCGCCCGCGGTCGTGTTGCTGCATGGCTGCGGCGGAGCTTGGCGGGGGATCGACGAGCGCTGGGGTAAGCGGCTGGCGGATTGGGGCTATGTCACACTGACCATCGACCGGTTCGGGACACGCGGCATAACGAGCGCCTGCACCAGCGGAATGCCGCCTGCAACCCTGCATGATGCCTATCGCGCGCTGAACTTCCTTGCCGGACAGTCGTCGGTTGACCCGACCCGTGTTGCCGTGGCGGGATTTTCGCAAGGAGCCATGCTGGCGCTGCTCTCGGTCGAGCGCGGCGAGATCGAACGCAGCGCAAAAGAAAAATTTCGCGCGGCAATCGCCTTCTATCCGCCCTGCCTTGGCCTCAAGGGCAACATGACGGTGCCGACGCTGATCCTGATCGGCGAACTCGACGACTGGACTCCGGCGCAGGAGTGCCGCAATCTCGCCGAAGGCCGCGACGATTGGGGAGTTTCGCGCGAGAAGGGCAAAGGGTTTCCCATCGAAATCACCGTCTATCCCGGCGCCTATCACGATTTCGACGTGCCGAATTTCGCGACGCCCGTCAAAATGCACGGCCATCACCTCGAATTCAACGAGCAGGCGCGGGATCGATCCATCGACGCGCTCAGGAAATTCCTGTATGCGAACATCGGCGGAAAAGAGAAACCACCGTGACCATCAAAACCGTTGTCTTCGATGCCTATGGCACGCTTTACGACGTCCAGTCGGTGGCTGATGTTACCGAGGACGCGTTCCCGGGCTATGGCGGGATCATCACCCAAGTCTGGCGCATCAAGCAGCTCGAATACACCTGGCTGCGTTCGCTGATGGGACGCTACCAGGATTTCTCGGTCGCCACGCGCGACTCGCTGATCTACACGCTGCGCAGCCTCGGTCTGCAATACGATGATGATGCTTTCGCGCGCATTATTGAGAAATATCTGCACCTCGATCTCTATCCGGATGCGCTTACGGCACTATCGGCGATGAAGGATCGCAAGCTCGCAATCCTGTCCAACGGCAGCCCCGGCATGCTCAACGCGCTGGTGAAGAACAGCGGGCTTGATCGCGTGCTCGATGCGACCATCAGCGTCGATGCAAAAAAGATCTTCAAGCCAAGCCCCAAGGCATATGCGTTGATCGAGGAGGTGCTGAACGTGCCGCCTGCCGAGGTGCTGTTCATCTCCTCCAATCCCTGGGACGCCTGCGGTGCCAAGGCGTTCGGGCTGAACGTCGCCTGGATCGAGCGGGTGACGCCGGAAGCGATGGCGCTGGCCTGCCTCGAAAGCGAGACGCTGCCGCCCTTGACGATGTTCAAGATATTGCGCACCCAGATGGATGAGCTGGGATTTGAGCCCGATCATCGCATCCACAGCCTCTCCGAACTTCCCGCACTGGTATCTGCCCAAAGGTCCTGAACAAGATGAGTCTAGAGTCCGTGCGCGCCTTCTTTGCAGAAAAGGCGCCCGAAATTTCCGTGATGGAATCCCAGATGAGTTCGGCGACCGTCGCGCTGGCGGCAGAGGCTTACGGCGTTGAGACGGCGCGGATTGCGAAGACGCTGAGCTTGCGGATCGGCGAGCGCGTCGTGCTGATCGTCGCGGCCGGCACGTCGCGAATGGACAACAAAAAGGTGAAGGCGCTGTTCGGGGGAAAGCCGAAGATGCTCGGCCTCGAGGAGGTCGCCGAGATCACCGGCCACGAGGTCGGCGGTGTCTGCCCATTCGGATTGAAGACCCCGCTGCCGGTCTATTGCGACATGTCGCTGAAGGCGTTCGACATCGTGGTGCCGGCCGCGGGCTCGACCCACAGCGCGGTGAAGATCACGCCTGCGCGGATGGCGGAACTGACCGGGGCCGAATGGGTCGACGTCTGCGAGATCAGGGCCGAGCGCGAAGCTGTGGCCTAATCGTCGTTCTCATAATAGGGCGGAGGCTGTATCGGCCGCGGTCTTACCGCCTGCGGCTGCTGGCCTGGCTGCGGGGCGCGGGCACGGGGTGCGTTCTGCTGCAGTCCACGTGGCGGCTGCTGCGCGTCAGCCTGCGATTCGAATACCGCACGGCAATTGGTGGAGAGCTGCGGCGTGTTCTGCCGCAAACATGCCACGATCCGGCTGACATCCGGGATCTGGTCGCCGCAGAGCCGCCAGACGTCGGGTGTGCAGGCCATCTGCTGTTCCCAGGTTCCGCGATATTCCTGCGAGCATGCTGGAGCGATGCCGCCGATCGCGAGGGCAAGGCCGAGGACAATCCGTTGCGTTCGCATGCACGGGTCCTTTCTTTGTATTTTCTCTTCGTATTTTCGGTAGGCGCGGATTTCCGCGCGGCGAAGGCATTGAGCCTGCCGAATGAATGCGGCCACGCGACGTTAGTGCGAACAAAAAAATGTGAAGTGGGTTCCCTACTCCACCTTGCCGATCTTCTTCACCGCCGCGACCAGCCGCGCGCTGTCTTCGGCGACGAATTTTGCAAAGTCCGGCGCGTCCAAATAGGCGACGGGGCTGCCGGCGGTCTCATAGGTCCTGACCACCTCCGGCGCCTTCACCGCGTCCGCCATCGCTTCGCGCAAGCGCGTCGTGATCGGCGCCGGCAATGCGCTCTGGGCGAACAGTCCTGCCCAGATGTAGAACTCGACATCCTTGTAGCCGAGCTCGCGGAAGGTCGGCAGATCAGGAAAACTCTTGACGCGCTCGGCGCCCCAATTCGCGAGCACGCGCATCTTGCCGTCATCGACCTGCTGCTTCAGCGTGCCCGGCGCCGAGGCCACCGCCTGCACGGTGCCGCCGAGCAGCGCGGTCAACGCAGGGCCGGCGCCACGGAACGGTACATGCAGTAATTTGATGCCGGCGCTCGCAGCAAACATCTCCATCGCCACGTGCAGCGTGCCGTAGGGACCGGACGAGCCGTAGGGAATCTGCCCGGGACGCTTCTTGGCGTCGTCGACGAATTCCTGCAGCGTCTTCCACGGCGCGGACGCCGGCACCGCGAGCAGCGTCGGATCGGCGAGCACGCGCGCGATCGGCGCGAATTGCGAGACTTCATACGCCACCGGACGGTCGAACAGCCGGTCGGCTTCCGGCAGCACCGCGAGCGAGGACAGTGTCATCAATAGCGTATGGCCGTCAGGCTCGGCGCGCGCCGCCGCGGCGTTGCCGACCGATCCGCCACCGCCGCCGGCGCGGTTGTCGACGATCACGGGCTTGCCGAGGATCCGCTCCAGCGCCTGCGCGATCGGCCGCGCCGCCAAATCGGCCTGCCCGCCCGGCGGAAATGGCACGATCATGGTGATGTTGCGCGAGGGGTATGGGCCTTGCGCGAAGGCGGGGCTGGAGAGCGCGGCGTGCGCGAGCGGCAGTGCGGCGGCGGCCTTCAGGAGTTCGCGGCGATTCATGGGTAGCTTCTCCCTGTGATCTTGTTTTGATTATGGGAGGAAGCTAGCCGGAAATCGTAGGGTGGCAAAGCGAAGCCTGCCCACCCCTTGATGGAGTTCGCTGCCAGCGTCGGCCCAAATTTAAGGGCATCACACGAAGTGACAATGGTGGGCACGCTGCGCTTTGCCCACCCTACAGCACCTCACCGCTTCTTCGCTTTCGCAAAATGCTTCGTCAGAAACTCCGCCAGCACTTCGACGCGCGCAGGCCTTGGGCCGCCGGGCGGGGTTACCAGATGCACCGCGCCTTCGGGCTGGTGCCAGCCTTTCAGGATCACTTCGACTTCGCCCAATGCAATGGCGTCGCCAACGATGAAGTCCGGCAGGTCGGCAATGCCGAGACCTGCGATAATCGACGGCAACAGCGCCTCGCCATTATTGACGCGGAGCTGGCCCGCGGGACGCACGCTGGCCTGTTCGCCTGACGCATTGGTGTAGTGCCAGACGCCGGGTGTGGAGAGATAGGCGTAGCCGAAGCATTTATGCTCCGCCAAATGCATCGGATGCGTGGGCCTTCCGTGGCGCTTGAGATAGGATGGCGCCGCCACCGTGTAGCGCGGCATCGCGCAGAGCCGCCGCGCGATCAGCGACGAGTCCGGCAGGCGCGCGATGCGCAGCCCGGCATCGAAACCTTCGCCGATCAGATCAACGGTCGCGTCGCTCAAATGAAGATCGATCGAGACTTCCGGATAGGCTTCGAGAAACTCCGGCAAGATCGGCGCCACGGCTTTCACGCCGAACGTCATCGGCACCGCGAGCCGCACCAGCCCGCGCGGCGATATCGATTGCGACAAGGCTTCGTTCTCGGCGTCCTCGCCATCGGCCAACAGCCGCGCGGCGCGCTCGGCCAGTCTCTGCCCGGCATCGGTCAGCGCGAGCCGCCGTGAGGTGCGATTAAACAGCCGCGCGCCGAGCCGCTGCTCCAGCCGGCTGACCGCCTTGGACACGGTGGCCTTGGACAGCGCGAGCTCGGTCGCGGCTGACGCAAACGACCGCAGTTCCACGACTTTTGCGAAAATCGCCAGCGCCTCAAAATCCGGGAGTTTGGACATCGGTCCGGCTCCTGAGTCAATTCTAGAAACAATGAGTTTCAATAGTTTCTATTTCTATACCACGGTGCAAGGCATATCCAAGGGGCATCAAATCGAACCGATGAGGACCACTCCGATGATTGAACTCAGACCCTTTGCAAAACTCGGCAGCGCGGATCACGGCTGGCTGAAAGCAAAACATCACTTCTCGTTCGGCAGCCACTACGACCCCAACAATATGGGCCACGGCGCTTTGCGGGTGTGGAACGACGACGAGATCGCGCCGAATACCGGCTTTCCCGCCCATCCCCATGCCAATATGGAAATCATCACCTATGTCCGCGAAGGCGCGATCACGCACCAGGACTCGCTCGGCAACAAGGGCCGCACCGAGGCCGGCGACGTGCAGGTGATGAGCGCCGGAAGCGGCATCCGTCACTCCGAGTACAATCTGGAGCCTTCGAAGACCAAGATCTTCCAGATCTGGATCGAGCCGACGATCAGAGGCGGCCAGCCGACCTGGGGCGCAAAACCGTTTCCGAAGTCGGATCGCTCCGGCAAGCTCGTGACGATCGCGAGCGGCATTGAAGGCGACAAGGATGCGCTGCCGATCCGCGCCGATGCGCGGGTGCTCGCCACCACGCTCAAGGCCGGCGAGCGCGCGGCGTACGAGGCGACGAACGCGCGTCACCTCTATCTGGTGCCGGCGGCCGGCAGCGTCGAGGTCAACGGCGTGCGCGTCAACGCCCGTGACGGCGCTGCGATCCGCAACGAGGCGAAGCTGACGATTACCGCGCTGGAAGATTCCGAACTGGTGCTGGTCGACGCGGCGTAGTGCTCACCGGGTCTGACCCGGGCATCCATCCCTTCGCGAAGAGTCTTACGAAGTGCGATGGATTCCCGGGTCGAGCCCGGCAATGACACTTCCCCAAAACAACAATCTGCAAACTCGAAGGAAAAACATCATGACCAAAGTACTCGTGCTCTATTATTCCGCCTACGGTCACATCGAGGCGATGGCGAATGCCGTAGCCGAAGGTGCGCGCAAAGCCGGCGCCACCGTCGACGTCAAACGCGTGCCCGAGCTGGTGCCGGACGACATCGCGAAGGCTTCGCACTACAAGCTCGACCAGGTAGCGCCGATCGCAAAGATCGAAGACCTCGCCAATTACGACGCGATCGTCATCGGCACCGGCACCCGTTTCGGCCGAATGGCGTCGCAGATGGCGAACTTCCTTGACCAGGCCGGCGGGCTCTGGGCCAAGGGCGCTCTGCACGGCAAGGTCGGCGGCGCGTTCACCGCGTCGGCGACCCAGCACGGCGGGCAGGAAACCACGCTGTTCTCCATCATCACGAACCTGCTGCATTTCGGCATGACCGTGGTCGGCCTGAACTACGGCTTCGTCGGACAGATGAAGCTCGACGAGGTCACCGGCGGCGCGCCCTATGGCGCGACCACGATCACCGGCGGCGACGGCAGCCGCCAGCCGAGCGAAAATGAACTCGCCGGCGCGCGCTATCAAGGACGAGTGATCGCGGAGACCGCGAACAAGCTGCATGGCTGATACGATATGGGCGGCGTTCTCTTTGTTGAATGCCGCCCTATCTCGTCCTTCGGGGATGATGGATTGAACCATGGTCGAACTTCTCTTTATCGCTCAACTGGCGCGCCGGCCGCTGCAGGCCATGGCGCGGCGCTGGTGGTGCAAGAGCCTCTACCGCGCCTCACGTGGGCAGCGGCGTTGCCGGGAATGCACGAAATCGTGAGCCGCGGTTTTCAAGGGGCCTGGTGAATTCGTGATACCGCTTCTGCCTCACGGCTGGGCACAAGGTTCTGACATGAGCACCCATTCGCAAGCCCCATGGCCGGAATTGCCGACCGCGGCGTGGCGTGACACCTGTGCGACGCTGCATCTCTGGACGCAGGTCGTCGGCAAGATCCGGTTGACCAAATCGCCCTGGCTCAACCATTCCTGGCATGTGACGCTGTATGTCACGCCGCGCGGATTGACGACGTCGCCGGTCCCCGACGGCGCGCGAACCTTTCAGATCGATCTTGATTTGATCGACCACGCTCTGCACATCACAACAAGTGACGGGGCGCAGCGGCAGTTTGCGTTGCCAGGGCAATCCGTCGCCAGCTTCTACACTGTCATCATGGCCACACTTGCCGAGCTCGGCATTGCCGTTGCAATCGACGACATGCCGAACGAGCTGCCTGATCCGGTGCGGTTCTCGCTGGACACCGAGCACGCGTCCTATGATCGCGATGCTGTCGGGCGCTTCCTGCAAATCCTCGTCAATAGCGATCGCGTCTTCAAGCAATTCCGCACCGGCTTTCTCGGCAAGGCAAGTCCAGTGCATTTCTTCTGGGGCAGTTTCGATCTCGCGGTGACGCGCTTCTCGGGACGCCGCGCGCCGCGCCATCCTGGCGGCGTGCCGCATTTGCCCGACGCGGTGGCACATGAAGCCTATTCACACGAGGTCAGCAGCGCCGGCTTCTGGCCAGGCGGCGGCGCGATCGATTATCCTGCGTTCTATTGCTATGCCTATCCCGAGCCGGCAGGCTTCCGCGCGGCGAAGGTGCAACCGGATGCGGCGTTCTTCAGCGAAGCGCTCGGCGAATTCATTCTGCCCTATGACGCCGTGCGCACGGCTGCCGATCCGGACAAGACACTGCTTAATTTCCTGCACGGCACCTATAAGGCCGCGGCAATCGCGGCAAATTGGGATCGCGACGCGCTGGAATGCGATACCGGGCAGCCCGGCGTGGTGCGACAGGTTTGATGCAATGTAGGGTGGGCAAAAGCGCTTTAGCGCGGTGCCCACCATTACACGTACAGATGTCGGGAATGGTGGGCACGCTTCGCTTTGCTCACCCTACGAATTTCGCGCCCTCAATGCCGCAATTCCGGCTTTACAATGGTCTGCCGGACTTCGGCGCCGCAATCGGCGCATTCATAGGTGAAGTCAATCTTTGCCTGGTTCCAGTGCGGTTCGACGTCCCGCACGAACATCGGAAGCCCGACACAGCTCGGACAAATGACGAAACCCGGCTCAATGCCATCATGATGGATATAGGCTGGCATGTTGGCTCTCCCCACGGCAGCAATTCACGAGTAGCCCTTTCACCCGAAGCGCAGCATACGCGCGTGCGGCGAAGCCGATCATCAACTCTCGCGAACACAGGAAGAACGGCTGCACAATCCTGACATGTGTTGCAGATTTGCACGGCTGTTCCCGTGCGGCAACAATGTGTCAATTCTCTTGCGACAGTGGCTTGCCGAGCAGGCGCTTCACCTGGAAGTCGAGCCCCGGATAGTTGCGCAATTCGCGCACCGCGCGATCGCGCAATGCGGGGGGCCATCCGCGCCAGCTCAAGGCGGCGCTGATGTCGATCAGCGGCAGTCGCATGACGCCAAAGCGGCGCTTGTAGGCGTAATTGCCGACAGAGAAGTCGAACTCGCGTACGCCGTCTTTGTGCAGGGCGGCCATGGTGCGCTCGATGATCAGCCGGCCGGGCGAACAGTTCGACCATTTCTCGCCGGCATTGCTGATGCGGATCATCACATAACGTGAGCCGGTCCTGATGCCGAGCAGCGTCGCCACGACCTCGTCGCCGACGGTGAGTGCCGAGACAAGCGCATAGCCGTTGCCGACGCCGTCGCGTACCAGGTTGCGGTAGAACGCGGCGCAGGTCTCGTCATTGAGAATGTAGTTCAGCCCGAGGCTTAGCATCCGCGTGCCCTGCTGAACCTCGGTGGTCGAGAGAATCCGTAGCGCCTCATCGGTATCGGTGACGATCGCAAAGCACGCGGCCGGATCGCGTGTGAACACGCGCCAGCTCCGTTCCAGCTCCTTGCGCACGGTCTTTTCCAGCGTGTAGCGCCAGGCATCGTAATTCTCGCCGGTGGTGACGAGATTGCCGTTGAGCGAGCAGGCTCCGGCAGCGTCGAGCAAGGTCAACGGATTCGGCTTGCCGTCCAGATCGACCGGCACTTTGCGAAGGCGGATGAGATCGGCCGCGTCAGGCATCCGGCGCAGCGCCGACAACAGACTGCGCCAGAGCGCGCGCGCCGCCCTGGCATCGGGCGGCGCGGCGCTGCCGAGGATCGGTGCGTTGTAATCGGTCAGATCGAGATCGGCGAACTCGACGATGGCGATCCTGCCTTGCTGGCGGCGAATCAGCGGCAGCAGCAGCGCCGGTTCGCCAGTCGATGCATCCGTGACAATTGCGATCAATGGCGTCACGCCGTCGGCCCCGGCGAAGGCGCCATACCAGGCATCATACCATTGCGGATGCTGGAACGGTGTCGGCGGACTGATGTCATGCCAGCGCGTGAGTGCCTGGCGCCAGTCGCGCGCCAGTTCGACGCGGAATCCGGCCGCCTGGCTTGTTGAGCGCGCCGCCACTTGCTCCGCACTGGTCGTCAGCACCGTCATCGGCGTGGCGATTTATGCCGCCTTCGGCAGATCGACGATCTTGCCGGGTTCGTTTGCATCGAGGCGGAAATCGATCGCGCGGCGAGCGCTCCGCTCGCGCTTGACCCACTTGCTGTCGCGCGCCAGTTTCTGCAGCACCTTCTTGGCGAAGAACGACGGTCCGTGCAGATTGCTGGTCTTTGGCGTGTAGCCGAAGCGATGGCGCAGCAGGCCATTGGCGAGATGGATGATCTGGGCGCGGCGGATGTCGTAGTTGCCGTAGGACACCGTCATCGAGATGTTGACCGTGCCGAGATTCTCGACGCGGTGCGGCGCGTTGAGCGGCCAGTTCAGCATCTGGCCAGGCTCGAGATCGAACACCTGGGCATGCGCGTCGTACCAGGGCGCATAGGGCAGATCGACCTCCACATCGAACAGCGCGATGTCCTCAAGATGCTCCGGCTTGAGGAACGGCGGTGTATTTGGATAGACGTAGACCCGCTTGCGGCCTGCGATCTGGACCAGCCCCTGCCCCGGCAGATCGGCATGATAATAGACCTGCGCGTCCGGCGAGGAGACCAGAATGCCGGCCTGGTGATTCGGCACCACGAAGCCCGGAACCTTCGTCGCGATCTCCTCGAACATCCGGTCGATCAGCTTGCGATAGCGGCTGTCGACCGCGCCGACGTCGCGCATGTTGAGCCAGAGCCCGCCCCGGGAAATCGCTTCGATGACCTGCCGGCCGGAGAGGTTACCGATATCGCCCTCGCGCCACATCCGGCTGGAGCCCTTCGCGCCCGTCTTCACCAGGCTGTATTGCTCGCGCGGATAACTCTCGATCAGTCGCGCGAGTTCGTCCATCGAGAACGCGGGCGATTTGTGCATCTCGTGTTGCAGCCGGATCGGCTGATGGCTCCAAAGCTCGGAATGGGTGTCATCCCATGCGCTGAAGATCCTGCCCGTCATCGCCGCGCTCCTGCTGATTTCCCATTACTTCGGCCGCTGCCCATCCGGTTGTCCCGAAATTGCGCTGCCGCCATTGCCGTGACCGCCCGATGTCCCGTTATGAGACGGCCGGACGATTCTCATGGTTGGATTGGCAAGAACGGTGCCGGGCAGACGCTGCCGCTTACCGGAAGCTAATGTCTGGGATGTATGGCTAACGCCGATAGTCCCTGGAAACCCCGCCGCCGCACGATGACTGGAGAAACCCGATATCGGGCGCTGTTTCTCGGCGCGGGACCGCAGATGCATTGCGGCATCGGCCAGTTCACCCGGCTATTGCAGGAGACGATCGAAAAGCTCGAGCCTGGAGCTAGCGCCACGTTAACCCTGACGCGCAGCGAGAGTTCGCTCGCAGATATCTGGGGCGCGGTCGGCACGGCGCAAAGCGTGGTCTGTAATTTCCCCATCGTGGCCTGGAAACGCGTGATCTTCGCGCCGCTCGTGGCGCTGGCGATCGGCCGGCTGCGCCGGCGAAAAATTGTACTTATTCAGCACGAATGGGGCGGGCTGCATTGGCTGCGCCGCATCACCTACATTCCGGCGCTGCTGCTGGCCGACACCATTGTCATGTTCTCGTCGCTGGTCCGGCGCGAGCTGGCCGACGATCTCCTGCTCGGCTGGACCGCGAGAAAAAGCGTGCTGGCGCCACTACCGCCGAACATCGAAGCCCCGGCAGGCATTGAAGACTCGAAATTGCGCCATCGGCTCATCGCGGCGAAAGGGGACGGCCGGCTCTTGATTGGTCATTTCGGATCGATCTATCCGAGCAAGCAACCCAATGCGCTGCTCGAGATCGGCGCCATCCTGAAGCAACGCGGGCTCAAGCCGCTGATCGTCTATATCGGCTCCTTCATCCGCGGCGTCGACAAGGTCGAGGAGGAGTTTCATGCCCGCGCCCGAGAACTCGACATCGCTGAGGACGTGATCGTCTCCGGCTTCGTCGCCTCCGATCACGCGGTATTCGGCCTGTTCAGCGAGATCGACGTATTCTGCTATCCGCTCGATGAGGGGATCACCGCGCGGCGCTCGAGCATTCTCACCTGCGTGCAATCCGGCCGTCCGCTGATCGTCGCCGGACCGGCGCTGCCCGAGGAATTCGACCACCATCCGCGCTTCAAGGAATTGATCAGCCGCGGCGCCGTCGTGCTGGTCGCGCGCGGCTCGGATAACGAGGCCTATGCCGACCGGCTCGCCTCAGTTGTCAAACGGCCGCCGGTGTCGTTGCCGTTCGATTTCGACGGCTGGTGGAAGGACGTCGCCGAAGCGGTGCGGGCGGTCATTCCTGGGCGATGCGAAGCATCGAACTAAGGTGCGCGATTGCGCACCTGAGAATCTCGAGATTCCGGGTCTGGTCCTTCGGACCATCCCGGAAATGACGGCTACTATTTTGCCGCCCGGAACCGCGCGAGATAATGCAGGCCGAATACCGCCAACAGGAACGTGAACCACAGCGGATCGGAACGGTCGAGGAAGAAGCTTTCCATCGCCGACAGATAGAGGCCGAACAGCCAGATCCGCAGCAGCATCATGGCCAATGGACCGTTGTTGCCGCCCTCGTCGGCCTGCTGAAAATTCCGCAGGGGCAGGATCACAAGCACCAGCATGAGCAGGACAAGCCCGGGAACGCCCATGCCCAGCGCGGTGTCGAGATAGCCATTGTGGCTATGCGCGGCGAAGCCGGCCCACTCCTTGCCCTCGGGAAGATTTTGAATGGCGCTGCTGCCCCAGAAGGACGCAAAGCCATAGCCGGTGAGCAGCCGTGCACGGAGCGACTGCAGGGCAAACGCCCAGATGTCGGTGCGGCCGGTGAATGTCGAATCGAACGGCAGCAGCTTGGAAATTCCGGCGAGGCCTTCAAACATCACCGTGCCGATGCTCAAAAGGTTCAGCAACACGAGCGGCGTGAGCATGATGATCGCGCGAAGCCAAAACGAGCTGATGACTGAGGTGACCGATGTCAAGAGCAGCACTGCAAAGCACAAGGTCAGCGAACTTTTTCCGGCCGAATACAGCAGGAACAGCGAGGCAAGCGCGATAATGGCGGCGCCGGATATCCGTAGGCCGGAGCGGACAATGTAAACGCCGAGAAACAACACCATCACCATGATGGCCGCGGCCTGATTCTTATGACCGAACGCGCCGCGCCAATTGCCGGCCAGTCCCGGCTCCTGCGGATCGCTCGCCAGGTGAATCGAAAGATCCGGGGCCAGCAATATTCCGAGGTAACAGATAGCCAGCAATGCGAGCGCTGCGATCGTAAACCAATGCATCAATTGCTGCTGTGACCGTGGCAGCAGCATCAGCGAGGCGGCCACCGCGACAACGCAGATCGTCAGCGAAAGACGCTTGATCGACATTGTCGGATCGAACGACAACACGACGGTCACCAGCACCCAGGCGCCGAACACGACAAACGCCGGCGACAACAATGTCGCCAACCCCCTCGCGTCATTTCGCAAGGCGAGCGCGACCGTCAGCACGCTGAGCGCGCCGAATACCGCATAGGTCGCGAGCTCGTTGCCCGTGCCGACGTCGCCAATCTGCATGTCGCCGAGGCTGACGAACGGATGCAGTGAGATCCAGCCGAGCAGCAGCGTACCGACAAACGTCGCGCCGCGAACGATATCCATCACCTGCTGGCGCTCTATCCCGGCGGCAACGTTGCGGATTTCAGATGCGTCGATGAGCTGGCTCATGAGACGATCTTTGACGCCTTGTAGGGTTGGGGTTCGAGGCCGAACGCGGCCAGCAAGCTGCCGATCGCAACCGTGACGGGATGCATGGCAATGGTCCGCTCACGTTCAGTGAGCACCGCGTGCACGGCATAGCCAAGCGAAAGCGGCAAGGCTGCCAGCAGTTTGGCGGTCAACTTTGCCCGCAGCCAGACCGTCGGCGTCGCCTTGCGCTGGACGTGGTAATTGATTGCGCCGATCCGCAGGCCCCGCATCGCCAACCATTTCAGGCTGGTCCGGCTTTGCGGCACGGTCTCGCTGATCGCAGCTTCAGCCGCCCAGTGAAACCGCATGCCGAGCCTTCGACAACGGTAGAAGAAATCGGTGTCCCCGCCGCCCAGAAAATTGAAACGGAGGTCGAACGCCGGCATGCCCAACTGATCGAACACCGCGCGCCGGATCAGGCAATTGCCGCAGCCATAGATCACCGGCACCGGACCTGAGGCGTCGTAGGCCGGCGCAAACGCGGGGTGACGATGCAGTCCGCGCTTCCGTTCGTCATCGAATTCAGGGAATACCGGACCGCCGACGATGTCGGCGCCGGTCGCTTCCGCAGTCCCGATCATCTGCTCCAGCCAGTCCGGCGAAGCGATTTCGTCATCGTCGATCATCAGGAAGTTGTTAGCCAGCGGGAACATCTGCAGCGCCGTCTCGAAGGCCGCGTTGATCGCATAACAGTTTCCCTGCCGCGGCTCTATCACGCACAGCCCTGCAAACTTCCCCGACGCCAAGTATTCTGCGGCAACCGGCACGCTCTCGCTCTTCGACGCATCGTTCTCTACCATCACGACGGCGAAGCGACGGCTGGTGCGCTGAGCGGTAAGCGACTGCAGCGTCCGGCGCAGGTATTGAGGACGGCGAAAACAGGGAATGCAAACCACCGCTTCGATTCCCGGATCGAGCGCCGGCGAAGCCGCCACCAGCGCGCGCAGTGCCCTGACCGGCGGATCAGGCCTGTCGATCCTTATGTCGGCGGTCGAAATCTCTGCCATGAAAGTCTGGTTGTTCACGAATATTGTCTCATCGTCCCGAAACGGGATTGCCGGATTAATTCCGGCACACTTCCGTCTCGATAAGCCGCTCGCTCCGGGATTTATCCGGCCGTCGCGAACGTAATGCGCACGGTGGTGCAAAATTCGATCCGGCAGCGAAACGTGAGGCACCAAACTCCGACCACGGTTAATGGACGGGGTTAATCCGCGCTGAACGAACGCTGAGTGCAGATCAGCGGCTGAACAGTTTTCGGAACAGAAACTGCGATTTCGGAAACTGGCCGTTGTCGATCTGGGTGGGCCATGCCCCGTCGACGTCGAAATAGGCGGCGTAGGCAATCCTGTCTTCGTTCTTCATGAACCAGTCATGCATCTGCTGAACGAAGAAGGGATTGTCACCGGCATTGCCCACACCCCATTCGGGATAGCTCATGCGCTTGCCGTGCAGATGCGCAAACTCGCGGTGCCATTCGAGGCCGAACGGCGCCTTAATGTAAAAAGTGTTCCAGCGATCCTCGTCGGAGCCTTCATGCTTGAAGTCGTATACGTCGATACCGATGTAGTCGACGACATCGTCGCCGGGATAGCTCGCATCCGCCGGCGTGTCCTGCGGACCCCATCCCGGACACCAATCAAACTTGAAGCCGGTGGAGTGACGGCGGAATATCTCCACAACCCGGCGGAACGCCTCGATGTAATCGGCTTCATGCCCCTTCGCGAACCACGCCATTTCAGCCAAGTTCATTTCCCAGCCGAGCCGGATGATCGCCTGGGGATGCGCCTCTGAAATCGCCCGTGCCGCCGCTTCGAATTCGGCATCGTGCAAGCCTTCGGCAACGTCGGCGAGAGGCGTGCCCTTCATGGTGAGCGGGATCGACCAGACCACATTGCGCGCAGGGTTGAGCTTCTTCCAAACGCCGGGAACCCAACTCACTTTGGAGAAGTCCTCCCAGGTCGTTTGTCCATAGAAGTCGACGCCGAGCACCGAGGATGGCTTTTGCTTCAGCCATTTTTCCCACGCTTGCAGCGTATGCTCGCGTCCCGCGGGCCCCCAATTGACGAAGGCGCCCGCGAACTTCGACGGAGTGGACGTGGCGCGCGAGGCGGCATTGCTGTCGACGTGCGCCAACAGCAGCACGGTCAGGACGAAGGCCGCCAGGAACAGCATCAGCCGCTTCAGGCCGTGTTTCTTGCGCCGGCTCGGATCAATTCGAAACATCGCCCGTCCTCGCGTGCTTTCTGGCAAAGACCGCCGACACGGCGGTAACGCACCATAGGAAACGGTTGCGATGTTGAGCTCCCGCCGTCGCAAAAGGAGACGGGCCGGACAAGGCGGCTGTCCCAAAAGGAACAGGAGCCTCGCAGTGCCCACTTTGCGGAAACAGATGTTGTCGAAAAAAATATAGCCAAACGGTCATCAGCAATCCATTCGCCGAGAAGGCCGGCGATCTCGCTGACGAGCTTTGCAATATCCAGTCCACTGCGGCCACACGGGCGAACAGCGCGTCTGAAATGGTTACTGCGCAGCGAAAGCCGCAGCGGCGTGTCACAAATGCGGACAGCGCGGACAGGACGGATGTGCCGAAAATTGCCGGCCGCGCCGTTTATCCGCAAGAGACGGCTGAAAACCATCGGGTTAACCACGCTGGTGCGCCGCAAGACACGCCGCGACGGTTCGGCACCGATCTTGCTCCATGGGATGCGAAGGAGGTTTGCGCCGGACAACGGCGGGCCTCCGGCGGATTGTTGAGATGAATTGTGCCGTGTCGTTAACCCTGGACCTATTGCCGCAGTAATGCTCAGCCAGACCTTCCACTATTCGGTTGCGAGCGTCGTATCGGCCGCTATCGGCTTGCTGAACGCGGTCGTGTTCACGCGGCTGCTCGCTCCGGACGAGTATGGAGTCTATGTCGTCGGTCTCAGCACTGCGGGCATCGTCTCGGCGCTGCTGTTCACCTGGGTTCGCGTCGCCGCGCTGCGGTTTCAGTCGGAGGGCGGTGCGGTCGACGTCAGAAAGACCATTTTTCTCGCCTATCTCATCTCCGCGTTCGCCGCGCCCGTCGCACTCCTTGTTGCCACGCTGACGACGTCGGTATCGCTGGAACGAAATATCGCCGCCATCTTCTTTGCGCTGGGGCTCGGCCTGTTTGAACTCGGGCAGGAACTGCTCAAGGCACGGCTGCGATCGCTTGCATTCATGACAGCGTCGATCATCCGCGCCTGCCTGGCGTTCACGCTGTGTCTCGTCGCGGCGCTTCTGGGAGGCGGCGGACTGTGCCAGCTCGCGATGGTGGCCATCACCTATTTCGTCACGACGACGCTGTTTGCGAGCACGATCCTGCGCTCGCCGGTCGCGGGCCCAAGAATTTCCGATCTGCGGACGTTTGCAGCCTTCGGCATACCGATCACGCTGTCCGGCATCGTCTTCGCGATCCATGCCGCGCTCGACCGCATGCTGGTGTTTCACTTCATGGGCGACCACGCGGCAGGCCAGTATGGTGCTTCCGCCGATCTCGTCCGGCAGATCATCCTGATTCCGGCGGTAAGCATCGCATCGGCGACGATCCCGCTGGCGGTGCGCGCCTACGCCAACGACGGCGCCCGCGAGGCGCGGCGGCATCTGGAATTCAGCCTTGAAATCCTCTTGGCCGCCGTCCTGCCGGCCGTCGCCGGCGTAGCGCTGACCAGCAGCTATATCGCCGGCGTGATCCTCGGCAGCGAGTTCAGGGAGACCGCGGCACGGATCATGCCGATCCTGGCATTCGCCTGGTTGTTCCAGTCATTTTCCCAGTCCTATATTCACGCTAGCTTTCATCTCGCCAAGACGCCGTTCATGATGACGACGCAGAGCATCGCGATGCTGATCGCGAACCTCGCTGTCATGCCGGTTCTGCTCGCCCGATTTGGCCTGGTCGGCGCGGCATCGAGCCTTGTCATCGTCGAAGCATTCGGCGCGGGGTTCGGCTGGTATCTCACCCGGAAGGCGTTTCCACTTCCCTTCGACGCATTCCGGCTCATGCGCATCGTCGCGGCAACGGCGATCATGGCGGTGGTGCTGATGGTGCTCAAACCGCTGCTTCCGATCAGTGTGGTCTCGTTTGGCGTGCTGGCGGCAATCGGCTGCCTCGTATACGTCGCCGCGGCCTTCGCATTCGACATCGCCTACCTGCGGACGGCAGTGATCGCCTATGGCGCGCGGCGCAAGCTCTGGCCGGCCAGCCAATCGAAGCACGAAAGACTCGGCACCCCGTCCATCACCGCCCCGTCCACGGGATTACCCAACATGTCGATCAGAAAGCCATGATGCGGCTCGTCAGCAAGAATCCGGTCGTTACAGCCGACAATCGACATGTCATCCGGCGGACCAATCCGGTGTCGCTGTCGGACTTTACCGGCAAGCGGCGCGAGGCGACGCGCCCCATCGAGTTTCGCGGCGACAATTTCGACCGCGACTTCGACAGCAATACGCTGTTCTACGATGCGGTGCAGGTCAGCAACTCAAAGGTTGCGCTGTTTGCACCGCCGTTTTTCAACCTCGCCCGCGACGTGGCAGCGACAACCTTCATCAGCGGCGCCGGGACCTGCAAGGCGCGGATAAGGCACCTCGATCGCCACGCCCAGTTGTGGCTGGACATTCCCGAGAATGCTGGCCCGGTCCAGGCCTTGGGCGAACTGGGCAGCTTCGCGTTCTCGGTGTCGCCCAACGTGTCGGAAATGTTCCGGGATTGCCGTGTCATCTTCACGATGTCGAAGGACAATCCGATCGAATGGATTCTCGATTGGGTGCGGTTCAATCGGGACATTCACGGCGCGGATGCCGTCCTCATCTATGATAACGGCTCCAGCGCGTACGACAGCGCCACCTTGAGCGCGGCGCTTCGATCGATCGCGGGCATCAGATGCTCGGTCGTGATGGAGTGGCCTTTCAAATACGGCCCGCAGGGAGCGAATAGCTGGGACCACTGGGATTCCGATTTCTGCCAGTTGGGCGCCTGGGAGCACGCAAGGTGGCGATTCCTGCAGCATGCCCGAAGCGCCATGAACTCCGACATCGACGAGCTGGTGCTGTCGAATATTGGAAAATCGGTCTTTGAAGCCGCCGAACAATCGTGGACCGGGCTTGTTCGATATCGGGGACGATGGATCATCGGTATCGACGACGATCTCCGCGACGACCACGGCGGTCCTCATCGCCACGCCGACTTCTCGATCTTCATGCCGCCGAAATACCAGTTCTCAAGGCTCGTGACGCGGCGCGACGCCAACGCGTGTCTGCCGAAATGGACGGTGGTGCCCAGCCGGTGCCCGACGCATGCGCAATGGCACGTCCATTCGATCTTCTCCTGGTGGGCCTCGTATTTCTGCACCAAGGACTTTTCGTTCCGGCACTTCCGCGAGATCGGCAGCAACTGGAAATATCAACGCACCAATCGGGTGCCGTTCGATCCGTTGATTCACAAACAAGACCGGGCGTTAGTACAAGCGTTTCAGCGCGTCGATTGGGAAAACTAGAATGAACAAGGCAACCTCCACGTCGGAATGGATGAACTCGATGAACGAGGCAGTCACGATCGGCCACGCGCCGGCAGCCAATTCTCCGGAAGCCGTGCAGCATCCGCAGGCGCTGCTCGAGCTGGCCCATGGCGAGGCGCGGCACAGCCTCTTGACCGTTCATGCCATCCTCGAAGCGACTCTGCCTGAAGGCGAACTCTCGATTTACGAAGCCGGCGGCGGTTCGACCAGCTTCCTGCCGCTCAAGGTGCTGCACCGTGCCCACGTCACCGTGGTCGACATCGACGAGGATCAGATCCGCAACAACGATTATGCGCAGCAGGCGATTCTCGGCGACATCCAGACCTATCGCTTCCGGCCCAACAGCTTCGATCTGGTGATCTGCTACAACGTGATCGAGCACGTACCCGATGTCGAAGCCGCATTGCTGCACTTCTGCGAAGCGCTGAAGCCGAACGGCCTAATCCTGATCGGCGCGCCCAATCCGCGCTCGCTGTCCGGCTTCGTTACAAAGTACTCGCCGCATTGGTTCCATGTCTGGTTCTACCGCTACGTCCGCGGCGACAACAAAGCCGGCTTGCCCGGTCACGCACCATTCCCGACGCTATTCCATCCGCTGGTCACACTTTGCAATCTGGAGGCATTCGCCGAACAGCACGGCCTGCAGATGATCTATCGCAAGCAGTATGAGAGCCCGCGCTATCCGGAGATGCGGCTGCGCATGCCCGTGGTCGCAGCCCTGGTCGATGCCGCCGCGCGCGTGATGAACTTCTTCCTGCCGGGCAAGGCCGACGTTCGGCATGGCGACTACCACGTGATCCTGCGGAAGCGTTGAGACCATGAACGCGATGTTCTCAGAAGCAAGGGCGAAGGTCGGCCATCGGCTGGCGATGCACCTGCGCGTCGATCTGTTCCGGCTGCGCAACAGCACGCCGATGGTCAGCTTCACCTTCGACGATTTGCCAAAGAGCGCGGTGACGACCGGCGCTGCGATGCTGGAAGCGCATGGCGCGCGCGGCACGTTCTATGTCTCGGGCAGCCTGGTCGGCGCCGACGCACCGGACTGGGTCGCGGGCGATGCGGACGACGTGATTGCGCTTCACCGTCGAGGCCACGAGATCGGCTGCCACACGTTCTCTCATCTGCGCGCCTGCGACCTCGACGAGACCGCGATGCGACAGGAGATCATGCGGAACCGCGCTTACCTCCGCGCGCTCGATCCTTCGATCTGGGTCGATAGTTTTGCCTATCCGTTCGGCTACGGCTCCTACGCCCGGAAGTATCAGCTCAGGAAGGAGTTCCAGACCTGCCGCAGCATTGTCCAGGGCGTCAACAGCGGCGGCGTGGATCTGCAGTTCCTGCGCGCCGTGCCGCTGATCGATCGCGAGATGGATCGCGACGGCATCGACCGCGCGTTCGACGAAGCGCAAACCAATAATGGATGGTTAATTTTCTATGGCCACGACGTCATCGACCGGCCAAGCCCCTATGGCTGCTCGCCTGCCCTGCTCGCTCACGCGCTCGCGGCGGCATCGCGGCGGAAAATCCCGGTCCTGACAATGGCGGAGGCGATGCGATGCGCGCGCGGTTAAACGCTTTGTTTGCCATTTCGGTGAATAGTCCCTCCGTGAGTATGGTTAATTTTCCCTGTTGCGTTTTTTCAGCGCTTTTTTCCGGCGCGCCTGGCGTGACCCGAAGAGTAACCCCTCAGCCGATGCGTGCGGCAGTTCGAATGGAAGCTGGGGACGATGCTTATCTATGACCAGCCGATAAAGCCTGACGCCAGACCCGCCGCGGTGACCGCGCCGGCCGGCTTCAGCGTGCTCGATCTGGCCCAACTGCTTTGGCAACGGAAGGTCGCAATCGCATTAGTGGCGCTGATCTTCGCCTGTATTGCCGTTGCGGTCGGCAAGAGCCTGACGCCGAAATACACCGCCTCCGCCCAGCTCTACGTCGATCCCCGCGAATTGCAGCTGGTCGACCGCGAACTGACGCCCCGCGCCCAGGATATTTCCGGCCTTGCCATGGTGGTGGAGAGCCAGGCACGCGTCATCACCTCGAACAACGTACTGCTGCAGGTGATCCGCGATACAAATCTGGAAAAGGATCCGGAGTTCGGCGGCGGCGACGCCAAGGGCCTCCTCGGATCACTGCTCGGCCTGTTCGGAATCGAGCGGCGCCCGACCGCCGAGCAGCAGAAGCAAATTCAGATGGGCGCACTGGAAGCGCTCAATCGCCACATCAACGTCAAGAAGACCGACCGCACCTTCATTGTCGATATCGACGTCTGGTCGTACGAGCCGGACAAGGCGGCGATGCTCGCCAATGCGATCTCGAAAGCCTATTTGGCCGAATCCAAGCAGTCGCAGGCCGCCGCCGCGCGGCGCGCGACCACCGATCTTTCCGGCCGGCTGAAGGAACTGCAGGAGCGGCTTCGTAACGCCGAGAACACGCTTGCGGTCTACAAGGCGCAGAACAATTTCGTTGGCACCCAGGACACGCTGATCAGCGACCAGCAGCTCTCCGCCAGCAACCAACGGCTCGCCGCGGCACGTGCGCTGATGCTAGACGCGCAGGCCAAATACGATCAGATCGTAGCCAGCCGCAAGGCATCGTCCGACGCTGGCGCCATTCCGGAGGCGCTGCAGTCGCCGACCATCGCCAATCTGCGCGCGCAATATGCTGAGGCGCGCAAGCGCCAGGCGGAACTGCAGAGCGAGCTGGGACCGCGTCACCCGGCGCTGCGCCAGATGGAGCAGCAGGTGCAGGACCTGCGCCGCGCAATCAATGAAGAGGTCGATCGCTTCGCGCAGGCCGCGAAGAACGACCTGATCCGCGCCCGCGACTACGAAGCCTCGCTCAACAAGGCGCTGGAGAGCCAGAAGCGCCAGAGCGTGCAGATGAGCCAGGCCTCGGTGCGCCTGCGCGAGCTCGAACGGGAAGTGGAGGCGAGCCGCGACGTCTATCAGTCATTCCTGAAGCGCTCGCGCGAAACCGAAGAGCAGGAGAGCCTGAACACCTCGAACGCACGGATCATCGGCGAGGCCACCGTGCCGCAGCGGCGCACCTTCCCGCCAGCCATGAGCCTGCTCGCGATGATCGGCTTTGTTCTGGGCGGGCTTGCAGCCGCCGGCTGGACCGTCGCGGCCAATCAGTTGATGCCGGGCACGAACCCGCTTCAGCCCCGGGACAAGACGCCGTCGGAAATTTCGAAGGAGCCGGCCGCGCCTGAGGCTGCGACGGAGCCGCCCGTCTCTGAACTGCGGGCGCAACCCGCGGTCAGCCTGATCCAAAAGCCGTTGATCGCGCGCCTGCAGGAAGCCGACGTGATGCGCACGCTCAGTGGCATCCTTGCGACTGATGGCACCGCCGACGTCACTCGATTCGGTTGGCCGACGCTGCGCGCGGGCTTTCCGCTGATGACCGTCCTCAATGCCATGCGCGAGATGCGCACGGCGCTGGCCAAGCGCGCCGGGCAAACGCTGCCCGTGATGGCCGTGATCGGCGCCGGCCCGGATCAAGACTGCAGCATCGCCGCGCTGAACATCGCGCTCGCCGCAGCGCGCGACGGCGCCAAGGTGCTATTGATCGATGCCGACCTCAAGGGACGCGCCCTGTCGGGCAAGGTGGGCCATCTGGACAAGAGCGAGCCCAGCCGATTCGGCTGGCTCAACATCGTCGCCAAGGCACCCCGCGCGATTCAGACCGCCAACGGAATTTCGATCCTGCCGGCCATCAAGGCTACGGACGCAAAGGCGGGCGACGCCATTCGAAAGGCAATTGCACAGGCCCGTTCCACCGGCGGCCATGACCTCGTAATCCTCGACGGACCGGCGATGCCGTGGTGCCAGACCGACCGGAAATTGCTCGACTTGGCCGAGGGACTAGTTGCGATCCTCCCGGTACACCTCGATATCAACGATAGCATGGAAGACATCATCGCAGCCCTCGGCGGGGCCGAGCGCAAGCTGGTCGGTGTCGTCCTCAGCGAAGTCAACCCGGCGGCCGTCGGACAGCAGAGAGACAAGCAATATGCTTGAGCGCCGCGCAAATCCCGTCGGGCGAGCGGCCACGGCCGGCATACCACGCGTCACGCTCGGCGGGCTGCGGCTTGCTGTGCTGGATCTCGAGCAGACGGCGAACTTCATGATCGACGTGGTGTTCCCGCAGCGCCGCATCAATCGTCCGCTCTATCTGACCTCGGCCAATGGCGAGGTGCTGGCGCGCTGCTCGACCGAACCGATGACGGACCGGCTGTTCCGGACCGCCGATCTGATCAATGCCGACGGCCAGCCGCTGGTGACCGTGTCACGGTTCAAATCAAGGACACCGCTGCCCGAACGCGTCGCGACTACCGACCTGTTCCACGTGGTCGCACGCAAGGCGCAGGCGGCCGGCCTGACCTTCTACCTGTTCGGCGCGGACGAGACCGAGAATGCCGCCGCGGTCGCCAGCGTTCGCAGGCAGTATCCCGATCTCAAGATCGTCGGCCGTTGCCACGGCTATGTTCGGGGCGAGGCGTTGCGCGCCAAGGTCGCCGAAATCAACGCGCTGGCGCCGGACTATCTCTGGGTTGCGCTCGGCGTTCCCCATGAACAGGTCTTCGTCGAGGAATTCGCGCCCGCCCTCTCCAATGTCGGCGTCATCAAGACGTCGGGCGGGCTGTTCAACTTCCTGTCGGGCAGCCGCGCCCGCGCGCCGCTGTGGATGCAGCATGCGGGTCTCGAATGGGCCTGGCGCATCTGGCTGGAGCCGCGCCGCCTGTTCTGGCGCTATTTGACCACCAATCCGCGCGCGCTCTATCTGTTGCTGAACAGGAACCGATCGAAGCACATCAACGGGATACGGAACCGATGAGCAGCCGTCCAGCCATTCTCGTCACCGGCGGCGCGGGCTATATCGGCTCGCATTGCTGCCGGGCATTGGATGCGGCGGGTTATCAGCCCGTCGTCTACGACAATCTTTCGACCGGCCACCGCAGTTTTGCCGCGGGCACGCTGGTCGTCGGCGACATCGCCGACAAGGCCCTGCTGGCGCGGACGTTTGCCGAGCACAAAATCGAGGCGGTCATGCACTTCGCCGCGTCGAGCCTGGTCGGCGAATCCGTTGCCGATCCGCAGAAATACTACGTCAACAATCTCGCCGGCACGCTGTCGCTGCTCGAGACCATGCGCGCGGCCGACTGCAACCGCCTGGTTTTTTCATCGACCGGTGCGGTCTACGGCAACGCCGACAGCAAGGCGCTTCGCGAAGACTACCCCTGCGCCCCGATCAACCCCTACGGCGCCTCGAAATGGATGATCGAGCGTGTGCTGACAGATTATCGCACGGCCTATGACTTCGGCTCATTCGCGCTGCGCTACTTCAATGCCGCTGGCGCCGATCCTGTCGGCGGCATCGGTGAGTTGCGCGAGGTGGAAACCCATCTCATTCCCCGCGCCATGATGGCGCTGCAGGGACATGTGCCCGACTTTGCCGTGTTTGGCGACGACTACGAGACGCCTGACGGGACGGCGATCCGCGACTACATCCATGTCACCGATCTCGCGGCTGCCCATGTGCTTGCCCTCAAGCTATTGTTCGAGGGGCACACCGGCGGCGCCTTCAATCTTGGTACCGGTAACGGTTTTTCGGTGCGCGAAATCCTCGCGGCGATCGCGGCCGAGACCGGTCGCGAAGTGCCGCATGTGATCAAGCCGCGCCGCGCGGGTGACCCGACCTATCTGGTCGCCGATCCCTCCGCCGCACGCGCGACACTGAACTTCCGTCCCGCCCATTCGGATCTGGCGACGATCATCCGCACCGCCTGGGCGTGGCACAGGAAGGCTCACCCGCTGAAGACGGGTGCGCCTGGTCGGGATTGAGGCGCGGCAATCTTCCAACCACACGGACTATCCCGATGCGGCGGCACCCCCACCCGCCCTTCCCCGCAAGCGGGAGAGGGCGTCCACGATCACTCGACGGCCTTACAGCGGCTTGATCTGCACCTTGCGGAACTTGATCACCCCCGAACCGTATTGCAGCGCGAATGGGCCGCTGGCGTGTTTTGAATCCTGGACGTCGACGGTTTTCTGTCCGTTCAGCACGACGACGAGATGCGGCCCCTTGGCCGTGATTTCGTAGGTATTCCACTTGCCGCCCGCCTTCGGCATCGGGTCGACCTTGGCGACATCGACGATTGCGCCGGTGCCGTAGGTCGGATCGGGCCGTTTGTCGAAAATGTTGACCTCGTAGCAGATCTTGGCGTCGATCTTGGCCGACTGGTCGCAGCGAATGAAAATTCCGCTGTTGGCGTCATCGTCGGCCCAGAACTCCACCTTCATCTCAAAATCCTTGTAGGAGGCCTTGCTGACGAGATAGGAGGGATCCTTGCCCTCGGTGATCTTGTCTGCGACCAGCGCGCCGTCTTTCATCGCCCAATTGGCTTTGCCGACCTCGGTCCAGTCGCCCATCTTGTTGCCGTCGACGAGCGTCACCCAACCATCGCTCTGGCCGGACGCCACGCTGGAAATTTGAAGGGCGGCCGCGCCCATCAACAGGCCGGCCGCAAGTATCGACAAACGCTTCATGAAACTAGTCCTCCCATGGCTGTTTTCAGTTGGGCGGCAACCTAGCATCACAATGGCGGGCGTAAATCCGTTTTTCATGCTGCAGCTGCGTTGTAGGCATCATGCGTATCGCAGCCGCCGGTCACCATGCATATGCGCACCTTGCTTCCCGAGAACGGGACCAGTTGGGTGGACAGGCAGCAAAGATGAGCCGACTTAAACTGACGAGCCGATCGAGGGACGACTCCATGAAGCTGGCAAGGCGAGCTTGGCGACACCTCACGACGCTGCTGGCGCTCGCCGCGATGGCAGGCATCGGAGCCGCTGCGGAGCTCAATCCGGCCGCGGTCATCTACAAACTGCCGGACCAAATCCCCTGGGGTCCGGTCAATGCGACCGGCGCGCAAAGCGCGGTCGTGGTCGGCGATCCCGCAAAGCCCGGCTTCTACATGGTCTACAACAAGTGGGCCAAGGGCAATCATTTCTCCGCCCGCACTTCCATCCCAACGATCGCTACATCGTCGTGCTGCGGGCACGTGGTGGGTCGGTACGTGGTCAAAATTCGACGGCCAACACGACACCGATGCCGGCCGGCAGTTTCGTCACGCATTTCGGCAAGCAGGTGCATTGGGACGGCGCCAAGGATGAAGACACCGTGCTGATCATGGGCGAAGGTCCGGCGACCTCGACGGCGGCAGAAGAGAAGTGACCCCCGGCCTCGCCGGGTTCTATTCCCGCAGGCAACTATTTTGGGTGCGGCGCGTTTTTATGTGTCCTCCAACCATCTTAGGGATATAGGACATGGCTGTTACCGCGCAGATCAAGGAACATATGGACGTCATCTCGTCGGACAGGAAGACGGTCGGAAAAGTCGACCATCTCGAAGGAACCGACAAGATCAAGCTGACCAAACAGAGCTCGCCTGATGGTGAGCATCACCACTTCATTCCGGTGTCATGGGTCGATCACGTCGATCAGCACGTGCATCTCAATAAATCGGGCGCAGATGTGACCGCGCACTGGCAGCACGGCCGGCAATGACCGGCTGACACGCATTGCGCCGCGTGCGGATGCAGATATCATCTGATGACAGGAGATGGCATGCATCCGGCGGCGCGATTGCAGTTCGAACGCTTGATCGGCGAATACGCGCGCTGGCGGGCTGTTCCCGAAGCCGAACGATCGCCTGCCCCGGCATGGTGGTGGGGGCCGGCGATGGAGTTGCGCAAGGCGCCGCAATCGCTGCCGGCGGAATGGTGTGCCGAGCTTGGCCTGCCCAATCAGGCGACGTATGCCACCGCGGCAGAACTCCTCCTCAAAGCCTTCGCAGGGCAGACGTCCCTGCCCTGGCCGGACGACTTTCCCCGCAAGGCTGACGCTCCGGACGCAAAGCTCGCGCGTGAGCTGCACCCGCAGCCGTCAGCCGACGGTGCGTTTCAACCCTGACCCGGCTTCCGGTTGCAGCGGCGGCGAGGAGAGCCGCGGTTCGGCCCGAAGCAGATCAGCCATCTGCTTTGCGGGCAGCGGCTTCGAGAACAAGAAACCTTGCATCTCGTCGCAGGCGTGGTTGCGCAGGAAGACTTCCTGCTCGATAGTCTCGACCCCCTCCGCAATGACGGTCATGCCAAGCGCCTTGCCCATGCTGATGATCGCCTGCGCAATGGCCTGGTCTTCGGAATCGACAGGCAGGTCGCGGACGAACGAGCGATCGATCTTGATGGTATCGATCGGGAACTGCTTCATTAGTGACATCGACGAATAGCCGGTTCCGAAATCGTCGATTGCAAGGCGAATGCCGCGACTCTGAATCGCATCGAGAATCTTGATCGCGCGCGATACATTCCGCATCACCATGCTTTCGGTGACTTCGAGCTGCAGCAGCACCGGCGACATGCCGCTTGCCAACAGCGCCTCGTCGACGTCGTGCAGCAGATGCGGATCGGCGAATTGCCGCGGCGACAGATTGACCGCCATCGTCACCGGCCGCAGGCCGCGGCGCTGCCAGGCCATGTTCTGCGCGCAGGCTTCCTTGAGCACCCAGCGGCCGATTGGAACGATCGATCCTGTTTCCTCGGCGAGCGGGATGAATTGCCCTGGCGAGACCGTGCCGAGCTCGGGATGATTCCAGCGCAACAGAGCTTCGACGCCGGTGATCTGACGGCTCTCCATGTCGATCTTGGGCTGGTAGTGCAGCGAAAATTGGTCGCGCTCCAGTGCGCGGCGAAGCGCGCTCTCCAGCGTCAGGCGCTCGATCGACTGCGTCTTGATCTCTTTGGTGAAGAAGCGGAAGCCGTTCTTGCCGTCCTCCTTGGCGAGATACATTGCCATGTCGGCGTTCTTGGTCAGCGTCTGCATGTCGGCGCCGTCGGACGGGTACATCGCGATCCCGATCGAGGCGGTGGTTTGGCATTCGTGACCGCTGAGCTGCAGCGGCTGGCTCAGTATGGAGAGAAGTTCGCCGGCGATGCGCTCCACCTCGTGGCGCTCGGCTGTCTCCTCCAGAATGACCACGAACTCGTCGCCGCCGAGCCGCGCCACGATGTCGCTCGAACGCAGTGCGCGCCGCAGCCTGCCGCCGATCTCCACCAGCAGCATGTCGCCCGCGTCGTGTCCGAGCGAGTCGTTGATGACCTTGAACCTGTCGAGGTCGATGAACAGCAGCGCAAACTGCCGCTGGTAGCGCGCGGCGGTGTCGATCGCGCGGCGAAGCATGCTGCTGAACATTTCCCGGTTCGGCAGGTTGGTCAGGCTGTCGTGCGACGCCAGATATTCGATCCGCTCGTCCGCCCGGGTCCTCTCATCCGCGCGCTCGAAATTCTCCAGCGCAAAGGATACGTTATCAACGAGCCGCTGCAACAACTCGGCAAATTCGGTCGTGAAGGTATCCTTCTCGAGCGACATGAAAGACATCACGCCGACGGCCTTCCCATGCACCAGCAGGGGGAATGCCGCGCCGGAATTGGTACCATCAAGACGCGCTCTATGGTGAAACGCCTCGGCATTGGGATCAGCGAGGTAATCGTTGATGATGCAAGGCCGCTGCGAACGGATCGCCTGACCGCACAGCCCACGTCCCTCCGGGTGCGCTTCACTGGCCGATATCCTTGCCAGACGCGCGCTGAGGGCAGTCGGACCGGCGGCAGCGACCACGTCGAGATAATCGCTCTCGGGTTTCGCCAACACGATGGAGGTCAGGGTGAACTTGCCGCCGTTGGCCGCCGCCTCGCATACCAACTCGAAGAGTTCCGCCCGCGATGTCGCGCGGATGATCGCTTCATTGGTCGCGCTCAGCGCCGCCAACATGCGCGTCAAGCGCTCCTTCTGGATTTCGGTCCTCGCCTTGTCGTCGGCGCGGTCGAAATTCTCCAGCGCGAACGAGACATTGTCGGCCAATCGCTGCAGCAATTCGACGAATTCGGGGGTGAAGGTATCCTTGTCCAAGGACATGTAAATCATGATGCCAACGGGCTCGTCGCGCACCAAGAGGGGAAAGGCGGCGCCTGACTGGGCGCCATAGCTACCTACGACGGCCTGGAAGGCGGCAACGCGCTGGTCGCCACCATAATCATTGGTGATACACGGACGCCTGGTTCGGAACGCCGTTCCGCTGAGCCCCCGTCCCTCCGGACGGCTTTCATCCGTGGACAACCTGACGTGCCGCGTCGTCTCGGCTGCCGGGCCCGAGGCGGCCACGATTCTGAGAAGGTCGCTGCCCGCAGTAGCCAGCGCAATGGTAGTCGACGTGAATCTGCCGCCCTCTGCTGCAGCTTCGCACACGAGATCAAAGAGCTCGGTGCGGGACTTGGCCCGCATGATGGCTTCGTTGGTCCTGCTCAAAGCAGCGAACATCCGCGTCAGGCGCTTTTTCTGGCTTTCGGTCCTCGCCTTCTCGTCGGCACGGTCGAAATTTTCCAGCGCGAACGATACGTTCTCCGTGAGCCGCTGCAGCAGTTCGGCAAATTCGGGTGTGAACGTGTCCTTCTCGGACGAGATGAAGAACATCACGCCGACGGCTTGACCAGAAATGAGCAGCGGAAATGCAGCGCCCGACATAGCGCCATCGCTGTGAATGAACTGACGAAATGCAGATCCTCGCGGATCGGCTCGCAAGTCATTGGCGATGCAAGCGCGCCTGGAGCGGAACGCATTGCCGCAGAGACCGCGCCCTTCGGGTAGATCCGCGTTGGTCGAGACCTTGACCCGCCGCATGTTGTTTGCCGTCGGTCCCGCAACGGCCACCAGATCGACATCGTAGCTGTCAGGGCGGGCCAACAGGATACTGGTGGAGTTAAACCGGCCGCCCTTCGCCGAGGCCTCGCATACCAGATCGAACAGCTCCGCCCGTGAAGTTGCACGAACGATAGCTTCGTTGGTGGCGCTGAGCGCCGCCAGCATACGCGCCAGACGTTCCTTCTGGGCGTCGGCCCGCGCCTTCTCGCTGGCGCGCTCGAAGTTCTCCAGCGCGAACGAAACGTTCTCCGCGATTTGCGCCATTAGCGCGACGATCTCTTCGTCCTCCGCCCACAGCTTTCCGACGAAAAACAGCAGCACACCGATGCTCTCGTCCGCCTTGATCAGGGGAACGGCGACGCAGGCGGTAACGCCCGTCTCGCGGGCAGCCTGATGCCAGGGCTGCCCCTGCGTTGAACTGAGGATGTCGTTATTGACGGCCGGCTGCTGCGTCCGGAATGCCTTGCCGCAGACGCCGGTTCCATACGGATTGCCCGCGTCGATCGAGAACGGCGCGCGCATGATCTGTTCGACGATTGCGCCTGTCCCGGCGGCCGGCTTCAACCAGATCGAGTCCGGCTCTGCAAGCAGGACCACCGTGGCCGCGGATTTTCCGCTATGTACGGCGGCATCGCAGACGCGCTGATAGAGGTCCTGTTCAGTCTTGGCGCGAAGAATGGCTTCGTTGGTCGCGCTGATCGCGCCGAACATCCGGTTCAACCGCCGCATCGCGCGCTCGCCGTTCTTGCGCGCGGCCTCATGGTCGAAATTGTCAAGCGCAAACGAAACGTTCGCCGACACGCGCTCCAGCATCGAGACAAGTTGTCCGTCGATCGAGTGGGCCTGGGGCCGCGAAACGAGCAACACACCGACGCTCTCGCCATTGCAGAGCAGCGGCAGGGCGGCCGCCGCACCGACCTGGCCGGCCTTGGCGCCGTCGCGCCATGCCAGCGATCGCGGGTCGTTCAGGAAATCATTACTGACGCATACACGCCCGTCGCGGAAAGCCTGTCCGGCAACCCCGGATCCCTCAGGCGTACCGGCCGCGATCGAAATGTCGATGCTGCGCAGGCGAGGCACGTCATCGCCGCAGCCGGCGGCGAAGCGCAGGAGATTGCCTTCCCTCTCCAGCAGGAAGACCGCCACAGCCAGGAAGTCGCCGACCGAGAACGCGGCTTCGCAAACCTTCGCATACAGTTCTTCGGGCGACTTGGCGTACAGAATCGCTTCGTTGGTCGCATTCAACGCCGCGAGTGTGCGCGCGATATCGGTCTTCACCGTCCCCAAGCTCCCTTCCGGCAGCGCCGGGCTGCCCCCGCCGATTTATGCGTGTGGGAGGCCTAAATGCTCGTTATTGGCGGCCAGGAGTTGCGATTCAGAGTAAATGTCAGACCAACGACGAACGACGCCGCTCCGGAGAACTACGGCCCATTTACGATTTGTCAGCCATACCGCTGGCGCGCGCCGGCCGGGATGCGGGGCCCGCCGCAGCAATTTTCGAATTTTGCAGGATGAAATTCCTGATACGCGAGGGCCGTGCCGACAGCATGGCTAACAGGATATTTCCACGCTTGCCCTGTCGCCGCCGCTTTGAGAGCATGCCGGTACCAAGCAAGACCCGCGGTTCGCGTGGGCGTTCAAGGTGAGGAAATTCCGATGCCGATCGTCCATGCCGACCGTCTCACGCGAATCGGCGCGGCGCTGCTCAAGGCCGCCGGCGCGACTGAAGAGGAAGCCAGTGCGGTCGCCGTCGGCTGCGTCAACGCCAATCTCGCCGGCCACGACTCGCACGGCGTGATCGCGATCCCGACCTATATCGACCGCATCAAGGCCGGCCATATCGTACCCGGCGCCAAATGGACCATCGTCCGGGAATCGCCGACCACGACGGTGATCGACGGCCATTGGGGATTCGGCTTTCACGTTAACGCAAAGGCGATGGCGCTGACGATCGAGAAGGCGAAGACCGCCAACGTCGCCGCCTGTACCGTGTTCCGGCAAAGCCATGTCGGGCGGCTCGCGGCGTATCCGTTGATGGCGATGCGGGCGGGCATGATAGGAATTGCCGCTGCCGATTCCGGCCGTTCGCCAAAGCATGTCGCGCCGTTCGGCGGACGCGAGGCGAGGCTCGGCACCAACCCGATCTCGATTGCGGTGCCGTCCGACCTCGAGGCGCCGTTCTATCTGGACATGGCGACCTCAGCGGTGGCGGCCGGCAAGATTGCGCTGTCGGTCGCGCGCGGCGAACCGATTCCGCAAGGCTGGATCATAGACGCCGAGGGACGGCACACTACAGACCCCACGCAGTATCGCAAGGGCGGCGCACTGCTGCCGCTCGGTGGCAGCGAGGGCTACAAGGGTTCAGGCTTGGCTGCGATGGTGGAAGTGCTGTGCGGCCTGCTCACGGGCTTAGGCTTTGGCGTCGAGCCGACCGGCCGTCACAATGACGGATGCTTCATGGCGGTGTTTAACGTGGCGGCCTTCCGCCCCCTGAAGGATTTCGAGAAAGAGGTCGGCGAGTTCGCGCGCTATCTCAAGTCAACGCCGCCGTCGGAAGGCTCGCCCGGCGTGTTCTATCCCGGCGAGATCGAGCATATCCGCGAGCAACAGCGCAGGCGCGACGGCATCGAGGTCGAGCACGCCACCTGGGACAGATTGAAGGCGCTGGCGACGGACTACAAACTGCTCGCCGAACTCGACCTGAAATGAAATCCAATCCCGCCAGCACAAGGAGAACGGCATGACACGGCAAATGGCGCTGGTGGGATTTTTGCAGGCGCAGAACTGCACCAATCTGCCGAGCTCATGGCGGCACTCGGAATCGCGCGACGATTCGATGTCGGCCAATTACTACCAGGAGATCGCCCGGATTCTCGAAGCCGGCAAGTTCCACATGGCGTTCTTCGACGACCGCCTGGCGATGCCGGATCGTTACGGCAACGACCACGCCCATACCGTCGAATACGGCATCCGCTGCGTGAAGATGGACCCGCTGATCGTGCTGACCACGATGGGCATGGTCACGACGAAGCTCGGGCTGGGATCGACCTGCTCGACCACCTATTACGAGCCGTTCGACGTCGCCCGCCGTTTCGCCACCCTCGATCTGATGTCCGGCGGACGCGCGGGGTGGAACGTCGTCACTTCGCTCAATGACGGCGAGGCCCAGAATATGGGCAAGGATGCCCATCTCGAACATGACTTCCGTTACGATCGCGCCGACGAGTTTATGGAGGTCGTGCTCGGCCACTGGGACACCTGGGAAGACGGCTCGCTGATCATGGACAAGAAAAGCGGCCGCTTCGCCGATCCGGCCAAGGTGAAGCGGCTCGACCACAATGGACGATTCTTCAAGTCGCGCGGTCCGTTCACTGTGCCACGCTCGGCGCAGGGCCATCCCGTCATCATCCAGGCCGGCGCGTCCGGCCGTGGCCAGCGCTTTGCGGGGCGATGGGGCGAGGTGATCTTCACCGCCGCGCGCAATGTGGCCGCCGCCAAGGAAGGCTATGCGGCGGTCCGCAACGAAGCGGCGAAAGCCGGCCGCGATCCCGACCAGATGTTCCTCTGCAACCTCACCACGCCGGTCTGCGGCGCGACCAAAGCGGAGGCCGAGGACAAGATGGCGCTGATCAACAAGCTGCCGCTGGAAATCGATGCGCTGTCGCTGCTCGCGGAAGCGCTGAACTACGACTTTGCCGCCAAGCCGCTCGACGAGCCGCTGACGTTGGACGAGCTCAAGAGCATGCAGGGAATCCTGGGCATTCGCGACGGCGTGCTGAAGAATTCAGGCAAGACCAATCCCAGCGCGCGCGACTTCGTCACCTTGCCGCGGCCAGGTGCAGGACGCGATCGTCGGCGGTCCGAAGGAGATCGCGGACAAGCTCGAGGAGATGTTCGTCGAACGCGGCTGCGACGGCTTTGTCATCGCGGCGACCATCGTGCCCGGCTCCTACGCCGATTTCGTCAGGCATGTGGTGCCGGAATTGCAGCGCCGCGGCCTGTTCCACAAGGACTACGCCGGCAAGACGCTGCGCGAAAATCTCGGCTTGCCACGTCCTGCCGCCGGTGCCTGGAAAACCAATCCGCGGGCTGCGGCCGAATAACACGAGGACATTTCATGCGTTGGCTCAAATTCACCGCCGCAGGCAAGACATCCTGGGGCATCATCGAGGGCGAGCACGTGATCGCCGTCGAGGGCGATCCCTTCGGCGAATGGCGGCGCGGAACGCAGTCGCATGCGCTGAAGGACGTCAAGATCGAGCTGCCGCTGATCCCGCGCACCTTCTATTGCGTCGGGCTGAATTATCTCAAGCATCTCAAGGAAGCCGCCGATAGGGCCGGCACGGTGCCGAATGTGCCTGACCGGCCCGAGATCGGCTACCGCGCGCAAAACGCGCTGATTGCCCACGACGAGGACGTGGTGATCCCGGCGAGCGCGACCGAGAAGATTCATTACGAGGGCGAACTGGTGGTTGTCATCGGCAAGAAGGCAAAACACCTCACCGAGGCCAATGCGATGGATTGCGTGTTCGGCTACACGATCGGCAACGACGTCAGCGAGCGCACCTGGCAGAAGGCCGACCGCAGCCTGTGGCGTTCCAAGAATGCCGATACCTTCAAGCCGATGGGGCCGTGGATCGAAACATCAGTCGATCTCGAAAGGATGGAAACGGTGATCCGGGTCAACGGCCAGGAGACCGGCCGCTTCCGCACCAACGACATGATCTTCGGCATCGTGCCGTTTCTCGTCGAGCTCTCCAAGTATTTCGCGCTGTCGCCGGGCGATGTGATCTGGATGGGCACCGACGGCGCCTCGCCTGATTTGAAGTCCGGCGATGTGGTCGAGATCGACATTACGGGGATCGGCACGTTACGGAACAGGTTTGTGAAGGAGGAGGTCTGAGGCCTCCTCTCGTCCTTGAGGAACGCGGAACGCGCGTCTCGAAGGATGTGGGCCCGGCCGGTGGCCTCGCCCTTCGAGACGGCCGCTCCGCGGCCTGCTCAGGGTGAGAGGCTCGGAGGATTGGCGTCCTCAGAAATAAGGACAGGCGCGGGTGCCCGTAGCGGTTAAGGTTCGTCCTGCGGGGTACTAATCCAAGAAGGGATCATCATGGCTCGCAGCTCCATCCTGCTCGGCTCGGCGTTCATGGGCCTCGTTCTCGCGACGTCTCCCGCAACAGCCCAACCGGCGATCGATCTGGACCAACTCACGGCCACCCAGGCCGCCGCCGATCTCTGCGCCGGAAAAATCACCAGCAAGGCGCTGACCGCGGCGGCGCTGGCGCGCGCCAAGGCGCAGCCGGACCTCAACGCCTTCGTCACGCTGGATGAGGCCGGTGCGATGAAGGCCGCCGAAGCCTTTGACGCCGGGCGCAAAAAGGGCCCGTGCAAGCCGCTCGGCGGCGTGCCCATCGTCATTAAGGACAATATCGAGGTGGCCGGGCTCCCCAGCACGGCTGGAACGCCGGCGCTGAAAAATTTCGTGCCGAAGAAGGATGCACCGGTCGCGGCAAAACTGCGCGCGGCAGGCGCCATTATCATCGGCAAGACCAATATGCATGAGCTTGCCTTCGGCATCTCCGGCTTCAATGCTGGATTCAAGACCGGCTCGGAGCCAGGCGTGCGCAACGCCTACGATTCGACGAAGATTGCCGGCGGTTCGTCATCTGGAACGGGCGCGGCGATCGGTGCTCGGATCGTTACCGCGGGCCTCGGCACCGATACCGGCGGCTCAGTGAGAGTCCCCTGCGCACTGAACGGCTGCGTCTCGCTGCGTCCGACCGTCGGCAGGTATCCGCAAGGTGGGATCGCTCCGATTTCACATACCCGCGACACCGCCGGCCCGATGGCTTCCACCGTCGCCGACGTGGCGATCCTTGATCGTGTCGTCGCCGGCGGCGGCACGATTGCGCCCGCCGAGCTGAAGCAGGTGCGCATTGGGATCGACAACGCCATGTTGGCCAATCTCGACGGCGACACCGAAGCCGCATTCAAGGCCGCGCTGGAAAAGCTCAAGTCTAACGGCGTGACGGTGGTCGATGTTGAAATGCCAAAGCTCGCCGAGCTCAACGGCCAGGTCGGATTTCCGCTCGCGCTTTATGAAGCCTATGACGACATGGTGGCCTATCTCAAGAAGACAGGCAGCGGCGTCAGCATCGAGAATCTCGCCAAGGAGATCGCAAGCCCCGACGTAAAAGGCACCTATGACGGGCTGGTCATTCCGCGCAAGCTGCCGGGACCGGACAATACTGTCGCCGATGCCAAGCCGGCCTATGACGCTGCGATGAAAACCGCCCGGCCCGCACTGCAGGCGCTCTATCGCGATACGTTCGCAAAGAACAAGCTCGACGCCATCGCCTTCCCGACCGTGCCGAAGGTCGCGATTGCCTCAAATCCCGACTCGTCGAGCCTCGCCAACTTCCTGCTGTTCATCCAAAACACCGATCCCGGCAGCAATGCGGGCATCCCCGGTCTTCAGCTTCCGATCGCGCTGGGCGCTTCGAGCAAATTGCCTGTCGGTCTCGAGCTCGACGGCCCCGCGGGAAGCGATCGCCGGCTGCTGGCGGTCGGCATAGCGATGGAGAAGATATTCGGCCGGCTTCCGCCGCCGTCGCGTTAGGCTAGGGCTCGCGCGGCTAATGCCGTGCAAACAGGCTCGCGACGTCGCTGCGGCGGCAGACGCCGAGCTTGGCAAAAATGCGCTCGATGTGGGTATGGACGGTCGAGACCTCGACCTGCAGCGGTGCGCGATCTCCTTGTCGCTGAGATCGTCCGATATCAGGGAAATCGGGTTCGCGCCCCCCGCCGCTACTCGGCCTTGATGCCCGCCTCCTCGACGACCTTGCGCCAGCGCTCCACCTCGCTGCGATAGTAGCGGCCGAATTCCTCCGGCGACGCTGCGATCAGAACGAGGCCCTCATTGACGCTGAGCTTTTCAAAGGCGTCGGCTTGCACGGCCTTCGCCGCCGATTTGTTGAGGCGGTCGATGATATCAGGCGGCGTTTTTGCCGGCGCAAACACGCCGTACCAGGTTTCCGCTTCAAAGCCGGGAAAACCGGTCTCGGCGACCGTTGGTAGTTGCGGAAAGGCAGGCGAGCGTTCGGCTGATGTCACCGCCAGCGCGCGCAACTGACCGCCCTCGATCAGCGATGCTGCGCTTGCCACAGTCGTGAACATCACCTGAGTCCGCCCGCCGATCAGATCGGTGATGGCGGGCGCGGAGCCCTTGTAGGGGACCATCGTCATCTTGACGCCGGCCATGCGCTTGAACATTTCGCCTGCAAGATGCGCCGACGTTCCGATACCGAAGGTCCCGTAGGAGATTTTTTCGGGCTCGGCTTTCGCCGCTGCGATCAGATCGGCGATGGAGCGAAACGATGATTTCGGATTGACGACCACGATATTGGGAGAACGCGCCACCAGCGCGACCGGCGCGAAGCCCCTGTGCGGGTCGAACGGTAATTTGGCGTACAGACTCGGATTTGCCGCGTGGGCAAATGTTCCCATAAGCAGCGTGTAGCCATCGGCTTCGGCAGATGCGACCGCCTGCGCCCCAATAATGGTGCCGGCGCCCGGCTTGTTTTCGATGATGATGCTGCCGCCGAGCTCCTTTGCCATCTCCTGCGCCAGCACGCGCGCGATGGCGTCCGTGCCGCCGCGCGGCGCAAAAGGAACGATGATCTTGATGACGCGGTCCGGATAGGCGGCGAAAGCCATATGGCCCGAAAGCAGGGAGAGCAATACGGAGGCGAGCGCGAAGAGAAAGGCGATGCCATGTCGATCGATAGCGGTCAACGGAATCGCAAGGCGTTCTGTCGACACCCAATAGCCCGCAAACATCCGCAGCCCTCCCTGGTCTACTTCCGGTCACTTTATTGCACCGAACTGGATCGATCCAGATGGTGGCTATGCTCCGATCGGGATACACTTTGGACATTCGTTCAAATTGAAGGCGTCCAGAGAGGAGAACGTGCATGAAGCCCCGGATGAACTATTATCAGGCCCCGAAACCATCAAAGCGCTTGTCGCGGTGGAAGCCCAGATCGTCGCCTCGGGCCTCGAGAAATCGCTGATCGAACTGGTCAAGACACGCGCTTCGCAGATCAATGGCTGCGCCTACTGCATCAACATGCGCACCCAGGACGCCCGCAAGCTCGGCGAGACCGAGCAGCGGCTCTATTTGCTAAGCGCCTGGTGGGAGTCGCCGCTCTACACCGACCGCGAACGTGCCGCGCTGGCATGGACCGATGCGGTGATGCTGATCGCCGCCCCGACGAGCTCTACGAAGAGCTCCGCGCGCATTTCTCGGAAACGGAGATGGTCAATCTGACCATGCTGATTGGGGCCATCAACGCCTGGAACAGGATCGCGATCTCTTTCCGCGCGGTTCACCCGGTGAAGGCCAAGGCGGCGGTGGCTTAGTGACTTCACAGTGCATCAGCACTCGTCATGCGCGGGCTTGACCCGCGCATCCATCAAATAGGAAGATCTTTCAAGCGCGATGGATTGCCGGGTCAAGCCCGGCAATGACAACGCGAGAACTACCGCGCTACACCGCCGTAGCCTTGGCGAATTCCACATAGATCTCGCGCAGGCGGTTGGTCATCGGGCCGGGCTTGCCGTCGGCGACCTGCTTGCCGTCGATCGACACCACGGCCTGCACGAACACACTGGCGCTGGTGACGAAGGCTTCCTTGGCGGCCAATGCCTCCTCGACGGAAAATGCGCGCTCCTCGACGCGGAGCTGGCGCTCTTCGGCCAGCGCGACGACGGCTTTTCGGGTGCAGCCGGGCAGGATCTCGCTGCCGTTCTGCCGCGTCACGATCACGTCATCCTGGGTCAGGATGAAACACGACGACGAGCCGCCCTCGGTCACCTTGCCGTCCTCGATCATCCAGGCCTCGCCGGCGCCGGCCACCGCGGCGGCCTCCTTGGCCAGCACCTGCGCCAGCAGCGCGACGCTCTTGATATCGCGGCGGGCCCAACGCAGGTCGGGCACAGTGATCACGTTGATGCCGGTCTTGGCGGAGGGCGCGTTGATGATGTCCTTGGTTGAGGTGAACATGATCAACGTGGGCTTGACGCCCTTGGGAAACGCGAAGTCGCGTCCGGTGTCGGCGCCGCGCGTCACTTCCAGATAGACCATGCCATTGACGAGATTGTTGCGCGCCACCAGCTCTTTCTGAATCTCCTGGATGCGTGCTGTCGTCTCCGGCAGCGCCAGCTCGATCTCGCCGACCGAGCGCTCCAGCCGCGCCAGATGCGAGGCGTTGTCGATCAGCTTGCCGTCGAGCACGGCGGCGACTTCATAGATGCCGTCGGCAAACAGGAATCCGCGATCGAGGATCGAGACCTTCGCCTCTGAAAGGGGGACGAACGAGCCGTTGACGTAAGCGATCTGTTCCAAAGTAGAGTCTCCTGGAGGCGCTAAAGAGCTTGTGGCGGACGTTACATGCAATTTGTCAATGGCGAGGAACTCTCGCCGTCATTCCGGGGCGATGCACAGCATCGAACTACGATGCGCAATTGCGCACCTGAGAATCTCGAGATTCCGGGTTCGCCTCTGCGAGGCGCCCGGAACGACGGTGCTTGTTAATGCGACAGAATCTTCGACAAGAATTTCTGCGCGCGTTCGCTGCGCGGGCTGCCGAAGAAATCGGTCTTCAGCGCGTCCTCGACGATTTCGCCCTTATCCATGAAGATCACGCGATTGGCGACCTTGCTGGCAAAGCCCATTTCGTGGGTGACGACCATCATGGTCATGCCCTCATGGGCGAGATCGACCATGACATCGAGGACTTCGCTGATCATTTCGGGATCGAGTGCGGAAGTCGGCTCATCGAACAGCATTGCAATCGGATCCATGGCGAGCGCGCGGGCGATCGCGACACGCTGCTGCTGGCCGCCGGACAATTCGGCCGGATACTTGGTTGCATGCGCCTTCAGGCCAACGCGGTCGAGCAGCTTGTCGCCCTTGGCCATGGCCTCGTCATGCGAACGGCCCAGCACCTTCTCCTGCGCCAGACACAGGTTCTCGATGATCCGCAAATGCGGAAACAGCTCAAAATGCTGGAACACCATGCCGACGCGGGCGCGCAGTTTTGGCAGGTCGGTCTTGGGATCGTTGACCTTGATGCCGTCGAGAATGATCTGACCTTCCTGAAACGGCTCCAGCGCGTTGACGCATTTGATTAGCGTCGACTTTCCCGAACCCGACGGGCCGCACACCACCACCACTTCCCCCTTGGCAACGTTAGTGGTGCAGTCCTTCAGCACCTGGAAGGTCGGCCCGTACCATTTATTGACGTGGCTGATGTCGATCATGTGTCCTCACCGAACAATAGCAATGCGCGCCTGCAGGCGCCGGACGCCCCAGGACGCGAAACAGGAAATCGCGAAATAGACCGCGGCCGCGAAAAGATACATTTCGACCAGCCGGCCGTCGCGCTGCGCCACCTTGCTGGCCGCGCCGAGGAAATCCGGGATCGACAGCACATAGACCAGCGAGGTGTCCTGGAACAGCACGATGGTTTGTGTCAGCAGCACCGGCAGCATGTTACGAAACGCCTGCGGCAGCACGATGTAGCGCATGGACTGCGCGTAGGTCAGGCCGAGCGCGCTGGCGGCCGCCGGCTGGCCCCTGGAGATCGACTGGATGCCGGCGCGCATGATCTCGGAAAAATACGCTGCCTCGAACATGATGAAGGTGACGAGAGAGGAGGTGAACGCGCCGACGCGAATGGGGCGCGACGCTCCGGTTAGCCACTGGCCGATATAAGGCACCAGGAAATAGAACCAGAAAATCACCAGCACCAGCGGCAGCGAGCGCATGAAGTCGACATAGAGGCCGGCGATGCGGCCGAGCAGCCTATAGCTGGACAGCCGCATCAGCGCGATCAGCGTGCCGAAGATCAGGCCGCCCAGCGCCGACAACCCGGTCAGCATCAGCGTAAAACTCATGCCGTCCAGGAACAGGTAGGGCAGCGAGCGGCGGATGACATCGAAATCGAGAGTGTCGAACATCACTATTTCCCCGTGATGTAGCCGGGGATCGCCAGGCTGCGTTCGAGGAAGCGCATGCCGGTGACGACGACGATGTTGATTGCGAGATACATCGCGGTCGCGGCGGTGAAGGCCTCGAACACCTGGAACGAGAACTCCTGCATCGCCCGCGCCTGACCGGTCAGTTCGATCAGGCCGATGGTGATCGCGACGGAAGTATTCTTCACGGTATTGAGAAATTCGGACGTAAGCGGCGGCATGATGATGCGGAACGCCATCGGCAGCAGTATGTAGCGATAGCCTTGCGCCGTGGTCAGGCCGAGCGCGGTCGCGGCATTCTTCTGTCCACGCGGCAGCGAAGCGATGCCGGCCGCGAGTTGCACGGCAACGCGCGCCGACATGAACAGGCCGACCCCGATCGCCGCCGTCCAGAACGGCGCATTGGGAAGCTGCTTCAGCCACAGGCCGGCACTGCGCGGCAGTAGTTCGGGCAGCACGAAGAACCAGAGGAATAGCTGCACCAGCAGCGGCATGTTGCGGAAGAATTCGACGTAGCCAAAGCCGATCCAGGACGCGGTCTTCGACGGCAGCGAGCGCAGAATACCGACGATCGTGCCGAAGATCAGCGCGATGACCCATGCCAGCAACGCGGTCTTGATGGTCAGCAGCAGTCCCGACATCAACATGTCGAGATAAGTGCCGGCCCCGGTCGGGTTCGGCTCGAAGAAGATGTGCCAGTTCCAGTTGTAGTTCACGCTGCACCCTGCCCGAAAGTGCCGGTCAAGCTCTTGGTTACTGCTGCCTATGCAAATGTCCGGCCATTTTATTGCAAAATGGCCGGACTTGCTATCGCCTCTCATCCCTGCATAACGGCTTCGCCGTTATTGCTGGAGTCTCGAAGGATGAAGGCCCTTATCGTGGGCCTCATGGTTCAAGACGGCGCTGGCGCGCCTCCTCAGGTTTGATACTTACTTATACGAATCCGGATCCGGCGAGTCGGACGGCTTGGCGAATTCGTTCTTCAGCTCGCTGCTGATCGGCACGTTGAGGTTCAGTCCCTTGGGCGGGATCTTCTGCGTGAACCACTTGTCGTAAATCTTCTGGCCCTCGCCGCCCGTATAGAGCGCCGCAGTGGCCGCATCGACCACCTTCTTGAAGGCCGGATCATCCTTGCGCAGCATGATGCCGTAGGGCTCCGGCTTGGAAAACGCATCCTTGGAGATGACGTAATCGCCCGGCGCCTTTGAGCCGGCAACCAGGCTCGCGAGCAGGATGTCGTCCATCACGAAGGCCACGGCGCGATCGGTCTCGACCATCAGGAACGCTTCCGCATGATCCTTGGCCGGGATGATGTTGATGTTGAGGCCGCGTGCCGCATTGGCTTCGGTGAGCTGCTTGATGTTGGTGGTGCCGGCGGTGGAAACCACCGACTTGCCCTTGAGGTCGTCGATCGAATTGATCTTGCTCGCCTTCTTGGTGACGTAGCGGCTCGCGGTCAGGAAGTGGGTGTTGGTGTAGGAAATCTGCTTCTGGCGCTCGGTGTTGTTGGTGGTCGAGCCGCATTCGAGATCGATGGTGCCGTTGGCGAGCAGCGGGATGCGGGTCGATGACGTCACCGGGTTGAGCTTGACCTCGAGCTTGTCGAGCTTGAGCTCCTTTTTCACGGCATCGACGATCTTGTAGCAGATGTCCATGGCGTAGCCGATCGGCTTCTGATTGTCGTCGAGATAGGAGAACGGAATCGACGAGTCGCGGTAGCCGAGCGTGATGGCGCCGGTCTCCTTGATGTTCTTCAGCGTCCCGGTGAGCTCCTGGGCCATTGCCGGCCCGGCGCACAACGCACCCGCGATCAGACAGCCGATAATATGACGGTGTTTCACGTAACTTCTCCCTCCAAAGGTTTCAGATGATTGCTCATCCACCCTAACTCAGCAACTTGCCGGGCCGTTTGGCCGGCGGTCTCGAGCCTGTCCTGGCAAGACCGCCCCCGGCGTGCCCGGCACTATGCCTGCACAATTCGGACCAAAACAGATTTAGCGCCCCTTGACCATCATGCATTCGACCCCTGAATGCGACTAAAGACAAAGGCAACGCCCATTTGTCGCCGCCGATCGGGATCAGCCGTTTCCGGCCGGAAGCCGCCACGGTGCCCTCTGTTAACCAAGCCGCGCCGCGTCCGCTGAGCGTCATCCCGCACAGCACATCGGACATGTCGCTTTCGATGACCCGCACGCCAAAAATCTGGGGGTGCTCCAGGATGAGATCGACCAGCCGGGCGAGAAGACGCCGGGCGAATACGTAAAAGGAGGACTGGATGCGACGCCCGTCCCGGCAGCGAGGCGCCTCCCTTCGCGATCAGCGCCTCGCTGGCATAAGGCCGCAGAAATTCGGTGCCGAGCGTGACGCGTTCGTAGCGATCCGGATCGAGGTGGATCGGCTGCTGGGCGTGGTGGTAGCAGTCCATCAGGACTGACCGCGGACATGATCGATCGCAGACGATCGACGAGCGAGGCAGGTGCGTTTGCCCGGCGCCGCGCGGGCTAACTGTCGATTGTTGCAAACGAACCGAACCGACAGTCCGGTTCGGGTGCGTGGTTGCCCGAACATCCCATGGCGCGGCAGCAACCAAATTCCGTCATCCGGGATGCCGCGGCAGACCAATTGTCGCATGCGTCATTTTCCAGCTTGTTGCGGCGCGGATGGCACGAGCCGCCGCGGTCAACAAGCTTTTCTTCCAAGGCGATTTCAGGGAAGATCAAGCCCGGGAAAGAAAAACAAGCGGCTCCGGTATCAAGGGAAACCGCAGGGGAGTGTTGCATATGTTTCGACGTAGCCAGTTGACAATCGCCGTCGCTGCTTTCGCAGTGCTGATATCTTCAGCCGCCGGCGCACAGGAATATCCCACGAAACCGATTACGCTGATCGTACCCTGGCCTGCCGGCGGCTCGACCGACATCTCGATGCGCGCGATCGCCGAAAGCGCGTCCAAGGTGCTCGGACAGCCGATCGCCATCGACAACAAGGCCGGCGGCGGCGGCACCGTCGGCCCGGCCACCATGGCGGCCGCGGCCAAGCCTGACGGCTACACCATCGCGCAGATTCCGATCACCGTGTTCCGTCTGCCGCTGATGCAGGAAGTCTCGTGGAATCCCGACAAGGATTTCACCTACATCGTTCACCTCACCGGCTACACGTTCGGCGTCACCACCAGCGCCGAGTCGCCATTCAAGACCTGGCAGGACGTGATCGACTACGCCAAGCAGAATCCCGGCAAGGTGACCTATGCGACGCCGGGCGCCGGCACGTCGCTGCATATCGGAATGGAGCAGATCGCCTCCATGGCCGGCATCAAGCTGACGCAGGTGCCGTTCAAGGGCGGCGCGGAAACCAATGCCGCGGTGCTGGGGCAGCACACCATGCTGCAGGCGGATTCAACCGGTTGGCGCCCCTTGGTCGACGCCGGCAAGCTGCGGCTTCTGATGGTGTGGACCTCGGCGCGTTCGCCGAACTATCCCAATGTGCCGACGCTAAAGGAGCTCGGCTATCCCATGGTCTATGACTCCCCATTCGGCATCGCCGGACCGAAGGGCATGGACCCCAAGATCGTCGCCAAGCTGCACGATGCCTTCAAGAAGGCGCTGGAAGATCCGGCCGTGATCGCCACACTCGCCAAATTCGACATGGTGCCGAACTACAAGAATACGGAAGATTACAAGAAGTTCGTCGCCGAAGTGACCGAATCCGAGCGCAAGGTGATCGACAGGCTCGGGCTGGCGAAGAAGACGAACTGACCTCCGCCGTGTACCGGCGCGATGCAGCGCGCAAGCGCTGCTTCGCAGAACCGGGAACCATCGCGACCGCGGATGAATGGACCCCGGCCCCGCAACGCACCGCTTCACGCTGCGCCGCATCCGGGGAACGGCTGAGAGAGAAATCAATGAGTAATGACAGCAACGTCAAAATCCGCCTCAACAATTCCGAACTTTGGGGCGGGCTGATCGGGCTCGCGCTCGGCGGCTTCGTGATCTGGTCCGGGCTCAAGCTCAAGCTCGGCACCATCAACGACCCGGGGTCGGGTTACGTCTTGTTCTATACCGGCATCCTGATGTGCCTGTTCGCGGGCTCGATCATTATCGCCGCGCTCAGCGAGGGCGGGCCGACCTTTGGTTCGCGCTGGCAGAACACGCGCTGGACCAAGCCGGTGATCGTCATCGCCTGCCTCATCGCGTTTGCCTTTTCGCTTGATACGTTCGGCTTTCTGCTGTCGTCGATACCGCTGATGGTGCTGCTGTTGCGCCTGGTCGACCCGGTACGCTGGCCGCTTGCCATCCCGATCGCAGTGCTGGTTCCGCTCGGTATGTGGTGGATTCTCAAACGCCTGCTCCTGATCCAACTGCCCTCGGGCATCTTCGAAATCGGCTGACCGCTCCATGGAAACCCTTATCAACGTAGCCCATGGTTTTGGCGTCGCGCTTTTGCCGATCAACCTGCTCTATTGTTTCATCGGCGTCTTCATTGGCACGCTGGTCGGCGTGCTCCCCGGCATCGGCCCGATCTCGGCGATGTCGCTCCTGCTTCCGATTACGCTGTCAGGGACGCCGGAGTCCGGCATCATCATGATGGCCGGCATCTATTACGGCTCGATGTATGGCGGCTCCACCACCTCGATCCTGGTCAACATTCCCGGCGAGGCCGCTTCCGTCGTCACATGCATCGACGGGCATCAGATGGCGAAACAGGGCCGCGCGGGACCTGCGCTCGGCATCGCCGCATTCGGCTCGTTCATTGCCGGCACCTTCGCGCTGATCGCGCTGATGCTGGTGGCGCCGAAGCTCGCCAGCGTCGCGATCGCTTTCGGGCCTGCGGAATATTTCAGCCTGATGGTGCTAGGACTCGTGGTGCTGACCTTCCTGACGCAGGGCTCAATGGCGAAAGCGCTGCTGATGGCCTGCACCGGCGTTGTGCTCGGCTTGATCGGGCTAGACAGCATCACCGCGCAACCCCGCCTGACCTTCGGCCGGGTCGAACTGATCGACGGCATCGGGCTGGTCCCGGTCGTTATGGGTCTGTTCGGCATCGCCGAGGTGCTGCTCAACACCGAACAGGTCATCAAACGCGACATCATGAACACCCGGATCACGCATCTGCTGCCAAGCAGAGCGGACTGGAAGGCCAGCGCTGGCCCGATATCGCGCGGAACGATCATGGGATTCCTGCTCGGCATCCTGCCGGGCGGGGGCGCGGTGGTCGCCTCCTTTGGGTCGTATGCGCTGGAGAAGCGGCTGTCCAAGACACCGGAGCGCTTTGGCACCGGCGCAATCGAGGGCGTCGCGGGACCCGAAGCCGCCAACAACGCGGCCGCCGGCGGCGCCTTCATTCCGCTGATGACGCTCGGCATTCCGCCGAATGTGGTGATGGCGCTGCTGCTCGGCGCCTTCGTCATTCACGGGCTGCAGCCGGGTCCGCTGATGATCACGCAAAACCCGGGCCTGTTCTGGGGCATCGTCGCCAGCATGTATATCGGCAATCTGATGCTGCTGGTGCTCAATCTGCCGATGATCGGCATGTGGGTGCAACTTCTCAAGCTGCCCTACAACATCCTGTTCCCGCTGATCATCCTGTTCACCATCATCGGCGTCTATTGCAGCAGCAATAATGTTTTCGACGTCTATGTGATGATCGCGTTCGGCGTTATCGGCTATTTCATGCGCAAGCTCGGCTACGAGCCGGCGCCGTTGGTGCTGGCCTTCGTGCTGGGGCCGATGCTGGAGAACAATTTGCGCAAGTCGTTGATCCTCTCCCAGGGCGATTTGATGACCTTCGTCGAGCGGCCGATTTCGGCCGCGTGTCTTCTGTTCGCGGTCGCGCTGCTGATTGGCCCGTTGCTGCCGGCGCTGCGCAAGAAGCGCGAACTGGTCGCGCTGGATGAGGGGGCATGAACTCTCCCTCCCTCTCCCCACTTTCGCGGGGGGAGGGTCGGGGTGAGGGGCTCTATCCACGAGCGCTGCACACGGTGAACCTGTACCCCCTCACCCGGAGCGCTTCGTGCTCCGACCTCTCGCCGCAAGCGGAGCGAGGCTAGGTCCGATCCGATCTCTTATCTACGCAACAGCTAAAGTACCTTCTTCATCTCGCCGAGGTCCCAGAAGATCCCTGCCATGATCGCCAGCGCCTCTTCCGTCACCGGCAGCAGGATGTGCTCGTCCGGCGCATGCTGCGAACAACCGGGATAGGAATGCGGCACCCAGATCGTCGGTAGCCCCAGCCCTTCGGCGAACACGTCGTTGGGCAGCGAGCCGCCGAAATTCGGCAGGATCGCCGGCGCCTTGCCGGTGGTCTGCCGGATCGAGTTCGCGGTCCAGTTCACCCAGGGGCTGTCGACATCGGTGCGCGAGGCGGCGAAGCGCTGCGCGCCGCTGACTTCCACCATTGGAAAGCCGTTGGCATGCAGATGAGCGCGCACGGCGTCGATGACCTCTTCATACTTGGTGCCGACGACGAAACGGAGCTGCAGCACGGCATTGGCGCGCCCGGGAATGGCGTTGGCCGGTTTCTCGATACTGCCGGACGACATCGCCAGAACTTCCAGCGTATTCCAGGCAAACAGGCGCTCCGCCGGCGACAGCCCTTCCTCGCCCCAGTCTTGCGCCAGCGCCGGCTCGTCGGCGGTTGGCTCGACCTTCACATCCGCAAGTGCCGCGCGGACGGCGTTTGAGATCCGCGGCGGCTTGAGCGCGTCGAGCCTTATGCGTCCCTTGCCGTCGACAAGGCTTGCGATCGCGTTGCAAAGGATCGTCGCGGGATTGACGAGGACGCCGCCCCAATTGCCGGAATGGTGGCCGCCTTCGCGCAAATTGACATCGAGGTGAATGCGATTGCCGCCGCGGCAGCCGAGAAAGATCGTCGGCCGATCGGCCGAGAGCCGCGGCCCGTCCGACGCCAGGAACAGATCGGCCTTCAGCTCCTCGCGATGGGCTTCGCATACCTGCCGCAGATCGGGCGAACCGATCTCCTCGCCGGTCTCGATGATGAATTTGGCGTTGAAGCCGAGCCTGCCGCCGCGGGTCTCGCGTACGGCGCGCAACGCGGCGAGATTGATGCTGTGCTGCCCCTTGTTGTCGGCGGTGCCGCGGCCATAGACGCGCTCGCCCTTGGTCGTGACCTGCCACGGATCGAGATTGTCGCGCCATTCGCCTTCCATGCCGTCGACGACGTCGCCATGGCCATAGGTGAGCACGGTCGGCAGCGAGGCGTCCTCGCGATAGTCCGCCAGCAGATACGGGCCCTTGCCGGTCGGCGATTCAATCAGGCGGGTGGAGAAGTCGAGCGCGGCGAACGCCGGCTGAAGGTCATCGACGAGATAGGCGCGCAACGCCTCGCCGCTGCCGGGATTCTGGCTCTCGGTCCGATATCCAACCCTGCGGCCGAGCTCGGCGAGAAACGCGCCGGAATGAAGATGCTCACGTGCCCGCGCAATCGCGTCGGCTCTATCAGCCATATTTCTTTCCTTTGTTCGCTAACGTGTGGGGCGCAACCTATCGGGATAAGCCGCCCGCTGGAAGTGGCAGGGGCCCGCCGAATGGGCCTTGCTAAACGCAGCGAGGATGCAACAATTTCAGGCAACAGCCCGGCGCTTAACCGGGCAAATGCGCGAGGGAACTCTGCGCGCTTCGAGGTACGCGTCATGACAAAACAAATCCGGCTCAACGCCTTCGCCATGAATTGCGTGGCGCATCAATCGCCGGGACTCTGGACCCATCCGCGCGACCGCACCCTCGACTATAACCGCCTGCCTTATTGGCTCGATCTGGCGAAGACGCTGGAGCGCGGCCGGTTCGACGGGCTGTTTCTCGCCGACGTGCTCGGTGTGTACGACGTGTTCGGTAACAGCCCGGACGCCGCCCTGCGCAATGCCGCGCAGACGCCGGCCAACGAACCCCTGATGCTGATCCCGGCGATGGCGGCGGTCACGCAGAATCTCGGCTTCGGCGTCACCAGCAATCTTTCCTTCGAGCCGCCCTACCCGTTTGCACGGAGAATGTCGACGCTCGATCATCTCACGGAGGGACGCGTCGGCTGGAACGTAGTGACCGGCTATCTCGACAGCGCCGCCCGCGGCGCCGGCAAGGATAAGCAGACTGCGCATGACGACCGCTACGACATTGCGCATGAATACATGGAACTGGTCTACAAGCTCTGGGAAGGAAGCTGGGAAGACGACGCCGTGCTACGTGACCGCGCGCGCGGCATTTTTGCCGATCCGTCGAAAGTGCATCGGATTGAGCATGAAGGCGCCAACTACAAGCTCAACGCCATTCATTTGAGCGAGCCGTCGCCGCAGCGGACGCCGGTGCTCTACCAGGCCGGCACCTCGCCGCGCGGACGAAAGTTCGCAGCCCAGCATGCCGAATGCGTGTTCATGTCGGGCCCGTCGGCCAAGATCATCGGGCCGCGGGTTGCCGCGATCCGTACCCTGGCGCAGGAGATTGGGCGCAACCCCGCCGAAATCCTGATGTTCTCCATGATGACCATCATTCTCGGCCGCACCGAGGCAGAGGCAAAAGCGAAATATGCCGACTACCGCAAGCACATTGCCCCCGAAGGCGCGCTGGCGCTGATGTCGGGCTGGACCGGAGTGGATTTCTCGACCTACGACCTCGACCAGGAAGTGCGCCATGTCCAGAACGATGCCGGCCGCACCGCGCTGGACAACGTCACCCGCGCCGATCCTGATAGGGTCTGGACCGTGCGCGAAGTCGTCGAGCATGTCGGCATCGGCGGCGCCGGACCAGTCGTGGTCGGCACGCCCGAAAAGGTTGCCGACGACATCGAGGCCTGGTTTGAGCAGACCGATGTCGACGGCCTCAACGTCGCGTTCGCTACCTCGCCCGGCGATTTTGAGGATATCGCCGACATGCTGGTGCCTGAACTGACAAGGCGCGGCCGGTACAAGAGCGAATATGCGAAGGGAACGCTGCGCGAGAAGCTGTTCGGCACAGGCCGCGCACGGCTGACAGAGCAGCATCCGGCCGCGAGATTTCGCCCGCATGGAGCGGCGAAAGCGGCGGAGTAACTCGTAGAGTGGGAAGGCGCACTTGCGCCGTGCCCACCATCTACATCGTTTCTGAATGGTGGGCACGCTTCCGCCTTCGCTCGTTGAGCTACGGCGGACGGGGTCGCTTTGCCCACTCTACGATTTCGCAATAACGGCTCAGTTCACCGCATTGCTCACGACGATCTCGATCAGCTTTGCGCCGGGGCGGCTGAAGGCCGACGACAACACCGACTTCAACTGACCGGGATCAGTCACCTTCGTCGCTTCCAACCCCAGCGACTTCGCCACGCCCGTAAAATCCACCGGGGGATCGACAAAATCCATGCCGACATAATGATCATCGCCGTGAAAGGCGAGCAGCCGCTGCTTGATGATGCGGTAACCGCCATTGTTGACGATGACGAATGTCAGCGGCAGCTTGTGGTTCGCCGCGGTCCACAGCGACTGGATCGAATACATCGCGCTGCCGTCGCCGGAGTAACACACGACGGGCCGCTGCGGATGGGCGAGGCTGACGCCGACGGACGCCGGCAGTCCCCAGCCGATGCCGCCCGAGGCGAGCGCATGATAGCCATAGCGTTCGCGGTGCGGGCGTAGCGCGATCATCTGCCGCGACGACGTCAATCCTTCGTCGACCAGGATCGCGTTGTCGGGCATCGCCTCGACCACTTGCAGCGCCAGCCAGTCCGGATCGATCGGCGAGGTGTCGGCATGTTTCGCAATCTGTTCGACCAGCGGCTTGCGCCGGGCCGTCCAGTTCTTGGAGGCGAGTGCGTCCAATCCCTGCTTCGCGCGCGCCTGAAGCGCGCTGCCGCCCGAAGCCTTCAGTGCCGGCACCAGGACGCGCAAAGTTTCCCGCACATCGGCCTTGAGCGCGATGTCTGCGCCGTAGTTCCTGGCGAGGTCGTGATCGACGAGGCCAACCTGCACGATCGAAAGCCCGTCCGGCAACGGATCGACTTCGCTGTAGACGGACATCCGCAAGGGATCGCCGCCGAGCGCAATGAGGAGATCGTAGGGCGCGAGTGTATCGCGGGCGATCTTCTGGATGCGCGCCAGCGCGCCCATGAAGCACGGACTTTCGGACAAGAAATGCGCGCCATAGGGCGTCGACGACTGGTACGCCGGGCAGCCCAGCGTTTCCGCCAGTTGCGCTGCCTCCTGCAACGCATCGCTCTTGACGATCTCGTCACCGACGATGATCACGGGCCGCTCTGCTTTCAGGATGCGGCCGGTGAGCGTCTGCAGCGACTCTTCCGACGGCTTGACGCGGGTATCGACGCGGGTGGAGCGGCCAAGCTCGATGCCGGCTTCGGAATTAAGAATATCGCCCGGCAGCGAGATGAACACCGGCCCCGTCGGTGGCGTGGTCGCGATCTTGGCGGCGCGGCGCACAATCCGCGGCAGATCCTCCAGCCGCGTCACCTCCACCGCCCATTTCACCAGCGGCGCGGCCATCTGCACCAGCGGACCATAGAGCACCGGCTCCGTCAGGCCGTGGCCCTGCTCCTGCTGGCCGGCGGTCAGGATCAGCGGCGTGCCGGTAAAGCTGGCGTTGTAGAGCGAGCCCATGGCGTTGCCGAGCCCGGGCGCGACATGGACGTTGCAGGCAACGAGTTTTCCGGAGGCGCGGCTGAAACCGTCGGCCATGGCGACGACGAGGCTCTCCTGCATCGCCATCACATAGGTGAGGTCGGGATGGTCCTTCAGCGCGTGCATGATCGGCAGTTCAGTCGTGCCGGGATTGCCGAACAGATGCGTAACGCCCTCGTCTTTCAGCAATGCCAGGAATGCCGAACGGCCGGTGATCTTGTTCTTCATTTTTCCTCCCGCCCGCCGCTTCGATGACGTGCGGGGCGGAAGCAGAAGACCAAACTTGGCACGTGTAAGCAATGGAGGGCGGTCATGGCTGCTCTGCACAGACATTTTCCGTGTCGCGGGCGCCGTGTAGCGCGGCAGTGGTACACTGCGGGACTCAGACACAAATCGCGAAAACAACCCCATGCAAAGTAGAATGGGACCCGGCTCGCAGCACTCAGGCCGCTTGCGTCCGACGCACGAGATGGTCCGTCGTCACGGCCTCGTGCCGCTCTAGGCCGTGTACTCATTAAGCGACTGACTGATGTCCGCTCAACCTCAACAGCGGCGGAATAGCGGACACAGCCCGATGTCGCAGGAGGGCCAAAAGCAGTCCTGGTCAGTTGAGTTGCGCTATCGCGTTGTTTCCCGTTAAATCACAGGGCGTCAGTGCGACCGGAGTGCGGGCTGTGACAGACTACCTAAAAATTTCACTCATAATCGGTGCAATCGGATTGCTCGGACCGTCGATTGTGTTTTCGGTCGCTAGTGTGCATTGGCCGTTGCATAAAGCCGCCAACGCGACATTCCTGTTCAGTGGGGTAGTTCTGTGCGGCTGGCTCGCCTTTCTTGGCTTGGGCTTATATCAGGAGGGCGTCGGCGTGTTTCGATTTTTCATTCCATGCCTTCCGGTAATTTTGATCGGAGCCTATGGCGGGCTGGTGTACGTCTGTTCGTATCTTAATCCGTGCATGTAGTAATCTAGCCAGCGTCTGATTTGGGTCATGAGCGCCGTTTTGCCGGCCAAGCGGTCACTTCCGGTCTACCCTGAGTAGCAGACGTTGTGACCGGCTGTTTGCACGTCCCTGAAGGGCCAATAAGGGACGGCGGCGCCATCTCAATCGTGCTAAATTCACCTTTGTCCATCTGATGGCGGACGGGCCGAGCGTTGCAGCATCTTTTGACTATGGAGGAAACGTGGCAAATAGCCTTCGCGATCGAGCTTCCGCGATGCCGGCCTATCCAGATATGCAGGGGAAGGTTGTGCTTATCACCGGGGGTAGTAGTGGTATCGGTCTCGCCACAGCCGGCGCGTTTGCACGTCAGGGGGCAAAAGTTGTGATCGCAAGCCGGAGGGAAGCCACGGCCAAAACTGCGCTCAAGCAGCTTGCAGCGCTGGGCGATGCACACTGGTTTCCGGTTGATACGACTGATGGCAAGGCTGTCGGGCGTCTGATGGATGCGATCATGAAAATGCATGGTTGCCTCGACTACGCATTCAACAATGGCGGAAGTAGTGGACGATCGGCTCCGGTTGCTAAGATGTCGGAGGACGCCTGGCGCAAGACGATCGATGGATTCCTGACATCGGTGTTTTTGTGCATGAATGCCGAAATCGCAGCAATGATGGACCCGAGCAAATCCGTGATCGTCAACAATGCGTCGGTCGACGGATTGCGGGGCTATCCGTTTCCTGGCGGAGCAGCCTACTCAGCGGCAAAGCACGGCGTGATTGGCCTCACCCGCAGTGCTGCGCTGGAGCATGCCGCCCAAGGTCCTCGCATCTGCGCTGTTGCGCCCGGGTGGATAAACACCCCGCCCGTCGCGAATTGGATGAAGCGAGACGAGGACGTTGCCAAGGCGATCACGAAGCAAACGCCTCGTGGAAGCATAGGAACAGCGGATGAAGTAGCCGCGGCCGTGCTTTGGCTCTGTTCCGAGGCCAGCTCATTTGCTGTAGGAACGGTCTTAGCAATCGACGGCGGTTATCTTGCGTAAGCCAGGCCCAAGCCTGGCGGCTGCGGCGCGATGGTTCAGGCTATCTCACGTCCGTTGCGGGTCAAGAACGACAAAGCTCAGGGTGAGCATAATAGGTCCGCTTTCGGGTGCATAGCGTCCGACCCGCTCCTTGGCGGGCCACGTTGAGCCGGACTGTCTTGCCGTGATTCAAGCCCCTTATCGCCTTCGTCCAGTTCGCATCCATCCGGCTATGGCTGGCTGCGCGTAGTGGGTCCACGCTCTAGACCATCCCTTCACGATCCGCCCGCTTCTTCTTTTTCGAGCGCTGCCAGACCACGCCGGGATATCCCTTCAGCGGCACCAGCGGTTCGCCGGTATAGGCCCATTCCTGCAATTCCTCGATCGCGATGTGATAGAGCGGCTGGCGGCCAGTGCGGCCGGAGAACAGCGCGCGGGGGATGTTGACCATGTGCGGCGAGCGCGGACGCTCATAGACGATCGGCGTGCCGCAATTGGAGCAAAAACTGCGCACGGTCTTGGTGGCGTCGTCTTCGTACCGTGTGAGACTGGCCTTGCCCCTGGTGATGCGGAAGCGCTTGCGCCAGCTTCCGACATAGGTTGCGTAGGCCGCACCATGCGCGCGGCGGCTCGCGGGCGAATGATCGTGCCAGGCCCAGCGCGCCGGCACGTCGATCTCGATGGCGATCTTACCGCACAGGCATTGGCCGGCGGCAGGCTTGCCGAGTGATACGGCTTTGCTTTTCTTCTTTTCTGGTTCTTCTTCCGGAAACATTTTGTCCCTCTCGGCGAACATGTCGCCCGGATGAAGCGAAGCGACGAATATACCGTTATTCCGGGATGGTGCGTTAGCACCAGACCCGGACTCTCGAGATTCTCAGGTGCGCAATTGCGCACCATAGTTCGATGCTTCGCATCGCCCCGGAATGACGGTTTACTCTTCGCCTACGCTCATCCGGACTACGATCTTCTCACGCCTGCTCCAGTTCGCTGTGCTCCGGATAATCCGTATAGCCCGCCACGTCGCCGCCGTAGAAGGTGGCGCGGTTGTAGGGCGTCAACGGGAAGCCGTGCTGCAGCCTGCGCGGCAGGTCCGGATTCGAAATGAAGATGCGGCCGAACGCGACCGCGTCGGCGTGGCCATCCCGGATCGCCGCATCCGCGGTCTCGCCGGTAAATCCGCCGGCCGTAATCAGCACGCCCTTCCAGATCGGGCGGAACAGCACCATCGCCGACGGCACATTCTGGTGGTTGACCTCGGCGCGGCCGGCGCCGGAGGAGCGTGGCTCGATGAAATGCAGATAAGCGAGGCAAAGCGGGTTGAGCTGTTCGACCGCATACGTGTAGAGCGGCATCGGGTCCGGCTCGCCGCTGCCATTAGCGACACCATAGGGCGACAGCCGCACGCCGACGCGGTCGGCGCCCCAGACCTCGACCACGGCGTGCGTCACTTCCATCAGGAAGCGCACGCGGTTCGGAATCGAGCCGCCATATTGATCGGTGCGCAGGTTGGTGTGCGACTGCAGGAATTGCTCGATCAAATAGCCATTGGCGCCGTGCACTTCGACGCCATCGAAGCCAGCGGCAAGCGCGTTCTTCGCGGCCTCTCGATAGGCGTCGACCACGCCTGGAATTTCCGATGTTTCAAGCGCGCGCGGTGTCTCGTAAGGCACCGCCTTGCCGTCGGCGGTCCCGGTCTTCAAGTCCGCAATCGGTACTGCCGACGGCGCGACCGGCAGCACACCACCGGGCTGGAACGACGAATGCGAGACGCGCCCGACATGCCAGAGCTGCAGGAAAATGATTCCGCCTTTGGCGTGAACCGCATCGACCACCTCGCGCCAGCCCGCGATCTGCGCTTCCGTATAGATGCCGGGCACGCCGGGGCTGCCGAACCCCGTCGCCATCACGGGCGAGGCTTCGGCGATGAGCAATCCGCCCGGCGTCGCGCGCTGCGCGTAATACTCGGCGTTCAACGGGTGCGGCGCGAGCGATGGCTTGGCCGCCCGCATCCGCGTCAGCGGCGCCATCACGAGGCGATGCTGAAGTTGATAGGGACCAACCTTGAGCGGCGAAAACAACGATGGATAATTCATGTCTCTTCCAGAACCCCGTGTTGATACGGATATGTAACCGCTTCAGCTTGTTCGTAAAAGGTTTGGGACGCAACGCCGTTCGGGCTCTCGCTGGTCGCGCGCTACCGCAAGATCGAATGCACCGCCGCAAGGGCCGCGCGCACGGAATTGCAGGCGTTGCGCAAGGATAGGCGGCCAAGGAAAACCGCCAGCCAATAAGAAGCGCGATCACCGGACAACGGCGGCCGAAGCCGCCGTCATCGCATCCGCCGATCGAAGTATCTCAGGCCGTTTTGATCCAGACCGCCTTGACGTTGAGATATTCCTCGACGTGCTGCTTGCCGGACTCGCGGCCATAGCCGCTCATCTTGTAACCGCCGAACGGCACGGCCGGGTCCATCGCCTGATAGCAGTTCACCCAGACCGAGCCGGCGCGCAGCGCCTTCGCGACCTGGTGCGCCTTGCTGACATTGGTGGTCCAGACGCCGCTGCCCAAGCCGAATGTTGTGGCATTGGCGCGCTGGACCAGTTCGTCGGTATCCTCAAAGGAAATCGCCGAGATCACCGGACCGAAGATTTCCTCCTGCGCGATCCGCATATTGTCCTGCACATTGGCGAACACGGTCGGCTGCACGAAGAACCCCTTCGAGAGCGCGCCTTCGGTCAGGCGGCCGCCGCCGGCCACCGCCTTGGCGCCTTCCTTCTGGCCGATATCGAGATAATCAGAGACGCGATCCATCTGCTGCTGCGAGACCAATGGCCCGATCTGCGTGCTCGGATCGAGGCCGTTGCCGACCTGCAGCTTCTTGCCGAATTCGGCGACGCGGCCGACGAATTCGTCATAGACTTTCTGCTCGACGAACAGCCGCGTACCCGCGCTGCAGATCTGCCCGGAATTGGCGAACACCGCCATCGCAGCGCCCGGCACCGCCGCATCGAGATCGGCATCGGCGAAAACGATGTCCGGCGACTTGCCGCCGAGTTCGAGCGACACACGCTTGAGGTTGCCGGCGGAGGCGCGAATGATCGACTGTCCCGTGATGTGCGACCCCGTGAAGGCGATCTTGTCAACATCAGGATGCGAGGCGAGCGCCGCACCTGCCGTCTCGCCATAGCCGGGCACGACATTGACGACGCCAGGCGGGATGCCGGCTTCCATGCAGAGCTCGGCGAGCCGCAGCGAAGTCAACGGCGCTTCCTCGGCAGGTTTCAATACCACTGTGCAGCCGGTTGCGATCGCGGGACCGATTTTCCAGACGGTCGCAGCGAGCGGCCCGTTCCAGGGGATGATCGCTCCGACCACCCCGACGGGCTCCTTCAGCGTGTACGAGAAGATCTCGCCAGGCAACGAGTTCTCGATGGTTTCGCCGTGCAGCGCCGTCGCCTGCCCGGCGTAATAGCGGAGCATGCCGAGCACGCGCAGCCTGTTGCCGCGGGTACGGCTGATCGGCGCGCCCATGTCCATCGTATCAAGCTGCGAAAGCTCCTCGAAATGCTTCTCGACGAGATCGGCGAGCTTCAACAACAGGCCTTGCCGCTCATACGGCTTGACCTTGCTCCACGGCCCCTCGAAGGCGCGGCGGGCCGCCGCCACCGCGCGGTTGATGTCCTCCGCGTCACCCTCGGCGACGGTCGCGAGCAATTCGCCGGTCGCCGGATTGTGGGTCTCGAACCGCTTGCCGGAGGCGGCATCGATCCACTGACCGTCGATCAGCATCCTCTTATAGGAACCATCTGCGTAAGGATGGCGCGTGATCGGAATCGCCTGCGTGACAGCCATGTTTATACTCCTTGAAGCTGGTTGAAATCCTATGCCGCTATGTTTGTCTATCTATAACGGTGGCATGAAACCGCAATGCGGCCGAACCATTGCGGAAAGCAGCCGATACGAAAACCTCCCATACCGATTGGTACATGGTAGTCTAAGGTGTCGGCCTGCAAATACGTGCCTCATCTGTCCGGAGAACGACGATGCCCCATCCTGCGATGTCGCCAAATCATGTTGCAGTGATCACCGGGGGCGCCTCCGGCATCGGGCTCGCCGCGGCGATCCGTTTCGCCGGCTTCGGCATGAAGGTGTGCATCGCCGACATCGGCGCCGAGCGCCTCGCCGATGCCGCGGCACAACTGGCGTCTGTCGCGAAGGGCGGCGTCGCGGATGTCATGACCGCGTCCGTCGACGTCAGCCGGTTCGAGGATGTCGCAGGGCTGGAAGCCGCAGTGCAAAAACGGTTCGGCGGTACCGACATCCTGATGAACAATGCCGGCATTGGCCCCGACAGCAACAGTTTTGGTCCGCTGGAGAACTGGCAGCGCATTCTCGCGGTGAACCTGTGGGGCGTCATTCACGGCACGCAGGCTTTCGTGCCTTACATGACCGAACGCGGGCGCCACGGCCTCGTGATCAACACCGGCTCCAAGCAAGGCGTTACGACGCCGCCCGGCAATCCCGCCTACAACGTCTCAAAGGCCGGCGTCAAAGCGCAGACGGAGGCGCTGCAGCACGAATTGCGGAACCTGCCGGGCTGCAAGATCAGTGCGCATCTGATGATCCCCGGCCACGTCTTCACGCCCCTTACCGCGCGCGGCCGCACCGAGAAGCCACCGGGCGCATGGACGCCGGAGCAGACGGTGGATTTCATGATCGAACGCATCGACGCCGGCGACTTTTACATCCTCTGTCCGGACAATGACGTGCCCCGGCAGCTCGATGAGCGTCGGATGTTGTGGGCCATCGGCGACATCGTGGAAAACCGCCCCGCACTGTCGCGCTGGCATCCGGATTACGCGGAGGCGTTTGCGAAGTTTGTGAAGGGCTTATAGGCAGCCGTCATACCCCGCGAATGCGGGGTATCCAGTACGCCGCGGCCTTTCGAGTCCATGGCTGGCGTCTCTGGAATACTGGATTGCCCGCCGGAGCCTGTCATCGGGCGCGCATTCGCGCGACCCGTTGGCGGGCAATGACAGCTTTGATTAAGCTCACAGGAACCCTACAGCGTTTCCTGTTTGTGGCCGCATTGCTTGCAGGCGAACTTGACGCGCCTCGCACCCTTCTCGGCCTGGACGCGGTTCGGCGCGCCGCATTTGCCGCAGACCGCCTCGATCCTGGTATTTCCCTGTTTGACGACGATGGTCTTCCTTTCCATCGTCTCGCGGATCAGGCGCTCGGCCTCCTCACGCATCGCTTGCTTCGACATCGGCCGACCCCGTCATGAACCCGCTACGGCGGCGGTCTTATCACAGTCACGATGCATTTCGTACGTCGCGCGTGAAAAATCTCATGACCGAAACTCACGTCGTCTCCGGCGTCAACGCCAGCAGACGCCGCACCAGGGCCAGCGCCGTTTCCGTGGCCGGATCGGCCGAAGTCACGGGAACCGCAAGCGCGATGACGTCGATCGGGTCGTGCGATAGCACGATAAGATGCGTAGCGCTGTTGGCTGCCAGTAGCGACACCACGCGTTCGACGGCCGGATCGAACGATGTCAGCCCCCACGGCGCATCGGGCCGGCGCAGCACCCGCCGGGTCGAGAGAAAATCGCGCAGCAAGTGCGGATCGTAGGTCGAGAGTTCGCTCTCCCGATAACGCCGGGCGCTCTCGAAGATCGGATGACGCGCGAGTTCCGCGATCAGCGCGTCGCGCGTTCTGGCAGGCGAGGCCGCGACGGAATTGAGAACACCGGGAACGTGCGATTCGAAGTGGGCGCGCAGTGCATCCACCATCAGCCCGATGGTGAGAACGCCTGCGATGGCAATGGCGCCAAATCGCATTACTTGCGCCGCATCGACATCCGGCGCAACGAACGCCGCGGCAATACCGAGAAGCGCCGAGCTCGACAGCCGCAGTGCCGTCATCATCAACGCCTGACGCTGCGTTTCCGCGCCGTGGTCCGCGATCAGGATCGCGGTCACGACGAGCAGCGCCCCCAACGCCCCGAGCCTGACCGGAATATCCGGAATCAGCACCCTGAAACCTGTGATGATGAAGGGAATCACAAGGATGGCGCCGACGGCGAGACGGCCGACGATGCGATTCTCGGACGCCATCAGTGTGGCCCGGTCGCGCGTCGCCAGCAGCCAAGCGCAGATGGCGAAGCCGCCAAGCTGGAACAGCGCGAGCAGGATGGCGGCGGGCGTGGCCAGGGTCTCCGATCCTGCGGCGCCGGTGAGGCCGAGCGCGATCCCACCGCTCAGAATTGCGATCTTGGCTGGGCGCGGGGCATGACACCGCAGGATGCCTTCGGTGACGATCAATGCGCCGAGCGGGATCAGTGCGGCCGGAATTGCCGAGAGGTTGTTGAGCATCGCGCTGCCGCTCCACCACGCGGTGCCACGCACCAGGAACAGCAAGGCGATGATGCCAAGCGCCACCAAAAGACGCCGCGTCAGCGGGCCCTTCGGATCGCGCCGATGCAGCGAGACCATGGCGACGCCAAGCCCGATCGCGCCGCAGAGATTGACGATTGAATCGGCGATCATGCCCGGCGTCATCGGCCGTTCCCTCGCCAAGGCCGCAAGCTGCCGAACGGACGCGTGTCGTCGAACCAGTAAACCACCGGCAGTATTAGCCGCTGCAACGCCAGCACGGCGGAAGCGGCGAGCAGTGCCGGCAATGAACCGGTCGGCACATCCCGCTGAATGTAACGGCGCGCACCGGCGAGATCGATGCGGCCGAGCTGCAGCACGTCGTCGCCCCTGGCGTAATCGAGCACGCGCGCACACCAGGCGTTATATTGCTCATCGCGATGTTTGGGCGCGGCTTCGAAGGTTTTCTTCAGCGCCTCCGATCCGCCGGTATAGGCATTGGTGATGACAAACCGGGCCTCGTCGAAGCCGGCTTCCTCACCCACGCCGAACACGGCGCGGTGACAGGACATGATGCCGCGCGCCAATTGTAGATGGGCAAAACTCTGCCGTGAGTCCGGATGGGGCGAGGGAAAGACATCAGAAAAGGTCTGGCTGACCATGCCGACGACCGACGGCACCTGGGTGACGTTCGAGATCCATTTCGGACGCAGGCCGTCACGGGCAAACAGAACGAGCGCCGTCAGACCATAAAGCACCCAGGAAAGCCCCTGCCCCCGCTCGTCGGGGTCGACCATGACCAGCCCGAGATGCGTGACCTCCACCGGCTCGCCATCGAGCTCGACCTTCATGACCGACAGCGCGTTGAACGCGATCGGCCGCCCGGTCGCTTCCTCAGAGATCAGCGTGACGATGGCGCGCGACAGCCGTTCGCGCCCGCCGGAGAATATTCCGTAGGTGAGGCTCTCCTTCGGCAGCGTCTTCTCCGCCACGGTGCGCAGTTGGGAAACCAGTTCGTCGAGTTCGGTTTCGGAAAGCGACAGACCGGGGGATTCGATGATTCGCGTGATCAGCTCGGCGTGGGTGCGCAGGGTGAGATCGATGGTGGGCTGGCGCAACGCCTTCAGCCAGAAGAGGCCATATCCGCCCAGACGCGTAGCCGCGGAGCGGAGCTGCCCCAAGGCGTGACGGATCGCCGAATTATCGCTCCAGACAGACGCCATGCCGCTTTCCCACTCGGGGGCGGATTTATGCGCGCGGCCGTTAAGGAGCCATGAGCGCGACATGTTGCGGTCGCCGCAGGGTAAACGATGTGTTGGTGCAGTCAGACATTCCGAAGGAACAGGCAAACGGCGGATGCTGAAACATCCGCCGCCCGCCTTCCCCCAGCGCCGCGTCACAGGTTACGGGGTCTTGGAAATCAAGCAGATTTCTAAGCGGCTTTGGAAACTTCCATCAACAGCCGTTCGGGCTTGGCGTCTTCGATGCGGTTCACCAGCCGTTCGCTCTCGTGCATGTCGCGCACGGTCTTGGTCAGAGTGACGCAGGATTGGATCAGCATCACGATGCCGATATCGCAAGGTAACATTTGATCCAGAGATCGACGGGAAGAAAGTACAGGCCGACCGCGACCAGGACGCCCGAGATTGCGAAGAAGTGTAGGGGAAGGTGAGCCAGGCGTTGCTGTGATGCTGGACATTCTGATTCATGGCGCCATTGCTGGTGATGAAATTTCGACGAGGGACCGTTCGAACGGTTGCGCGTTTCGCTGCTGGTTCCGCTACCGCGTCCGTTACGGGTTTTTGCGCCCGCGCAATTAATAAGCAGTGACCTGAGCACCTTTAGGTTGCGGCAGAGTAAACGATACATTGAGCGGAGGCATCAAATGATTCATGACAAGCAACGGTGGGCGCTGGATGCTGGCCGGATCAAGCCTTCCTGCGGTAATAATAGTACGCGAGCAGCGAGCACGTGCCGGTATTGAGCGCTCCGATGACTGCTATCGGAATCAGCATGTGCAGCGGCGGCATCATCTTGCTCCCCAGCAGGATTCCCAGAAAGAGGCAGAGACCGACGGCAACGGCCGCCCCGACGATCATGGTCAAGGGCGCCCTCATGGAAATGGGCACAGCATAAGCCAAGACGCCATCAACAGGAGCGGTGATCGCGCATACAATCAGGCTGAAGAAAAACGCTATCGGAATGCCGTAAGAGTCGACGTGATATCCGCCGATCATGACGGTCACCACTGATAATGCAGCGAGAACTCCGAGTACCGGACCCAGCAGCATGAACACGAGCGCGCTTTGCAGCCCAGGCGAAATCGAAGGCCTGCTGCCGTTTTTATTTTCAGGAGGATTCTCAGGAGACATGAGCATTCCCTTGGACAAGCGAACGGCGGATGCGGAAACATCCGCCGCTCGACCTCGCCAGCACCGCGTCACAGGCTACGCGGCCTTGGAAATTAAGCAGCCTTGGAAACTTCCATCAGCAGCCGTTCGGCCTTGGCGTCCTCGATGCGGTTCACTAGTTTGCCGCTCTCGTGCATGTCGCGCACGGTCTTGGTCAGGGTGACGCAGGACTGCACCAGCATGACGATGCCCATCGCGAGATAGCCCTTGATCCAGAGATCGAGCGGCAGAAAGAACACGCCGATGGCGACCATGATGGCCGAGGCGGAAAACGAAGCATAGGTGAAGGTAACCCAGGCACCGCTGTGGGGTTGGACATTCTGGTTCACGATAATCTCCTGTTGATATGGGTTTAATCGAGCAAGTTGAGTGTCAGGCGGCTTGCGTGCGTTTGACGTTCAACCGCGCGAGCACGTCGTCCGCGGTTGATTTCAGGCGTGGCCCAAAGCCCTGTTCGGCGAGCTTTTCGGCGGTTGCCAGCGGACCGCTGGCAACATCGAGTTCGATCAGGGCGTCGGCGGCGGCCTGGGCCTCGATCTGCCGTTCACGCAGCCGCTTCAGCGTGTTCTCCGCTTCCGGCAGCGTGGATTCGTAAGGACGCGCGGCCTCGATGTCGCCTCGGCGAAGCGCGCGGACCGCTTCAGACGCACGAGCGATGCGACGGCCGCGGTCGAGTTCGGTGATCCGCGCCTCGGCATTGGAAACCTGGCGCTTCATGCGGGCGATTTCGGTCGCGAACAGGGTCCGCGCGGTCATCGCGGCATCGCGGTCGGCTTCGAGATTGGCGATCGCCTGCGCAGCCTCGCGGGCGAGATCTTCGCGACCGCCGTCGAGCGCGGCAGTGGCGCGGACTTCGAGATCGGCGATACGGGCATTGGTGGCGTCGAGACGGCGGCCCTCCTGCTGGTCGCCTGCGATTGCCAGCGCCAGCGAGCGCTTGGAACGTTCGACCGCCGCGGCGGCATCGCGCATCTGCTGGTCGAGAATCAGCAGCGCTGCGCGGTCTTCCAATTCTTCCCCCGCGGCAGCCACGCTGCCCCGGAAAAGCGTCAAAACAGTTTTGAACATTGGTAGCTCCCTGTGCTATGAGCATTGCTCACGAATTGGTTGTAGCAGGAGCGTGAGCATTGCTCAAGAATTGTTTTGAGCGGCGCTCAAGACTGAAAAATGATCTCTAAAGCATTGGAAAGACGGGATAAACTCCGGGAAGCCCTGATCGAAGCTGCGGAGCGACGGATTGCCGCAGGGGGGCTGGTTAGCCTGAAAACACGTGATCTGGCGCGGGACATCAGCATCGCCAACGGCGCGGTCTATAACCTCGTCGAAGACGTGGACGAACTGATCCTGCGCGTGGGGTCGCGCACGCTCGCGCGGCTCGACGCCGCGCTCACGACTGCCGAAGGCGATGGGCTGGCCTCTCCTCGTGAGACGCTGGTCCGCATAGCGGTCGCCTATTGCGATTTCGCCGCCGAAAATCTCGAACTGTGGCGCGCGCTGTTCGAGCATCGCATGGCGCCTGGCAAGCCGGTGCCGGAATGGGCGATCGATGAACAGATGAATCTGTTCCGACATATCTATCACCCGCTCGCCACGCTATTTCCAGAACGATCGCAGGGCGAATTGGGCGTGACGGCGCGCAGTCTCTTTTCGGCCGTGCACGGCATGGTGCTGCTCGGGCTCGAGCAGAAGCTGATCGCGGTGCCGGTCGGGGCGTTGCGCGAGGAAATAGCTGCGATTGTGCGCGCGATGGTCGACGGGCTTGTGGAGAAGGCTGGCTAGACCCTCATGGTGAGGAGCGCGACTTCGCGCGTCCTCGAACCATGAGCCACAGACGGGCCTTCATCCTTCGAGACGCCGCGCAAAGCGCGGCTCCTCTGGATGAGATCGAAAGCACAGCTACGTCTCAATGATGACGTAACTGTCTTCGACACGCACCGGAAACGTCTCGGCCACGTAAGGCCCCTTCTGCAATTCCTCGCCGCTCTCAATCGCGACCGGATAGGAGCGCACCTTCACGCGCTTGGGGTCGAACCAGGACTGCCCGTTGCGCATGTCGAATTCCCAGCCGTGCCACGGGCAGCGCAGGAGTTCGCCGACGCGGGAGCGATGATAGACGCCGGGCTCCGGCGAGGTCAGGCGCGCGACGCAGGCGGCCTTCTCCAGCGGCGCGCCCTCGTGCGGGCAGCGATTGAGCAGTGCGAAGAACTCGCCATTGACGTGGAACACGACGATGTCGCGGCCCTCGATGCCGAACACCTTGTTGCCGCCTGGTGGGATGTCCGAGGTGCGGGCGACGATGTGACGGGCCATGTTGTCCTTGTCGTAACTCAGAGCTTGTAGAGCGCACGCGCGTTGCCATTGAAGATTTTCCGGCGCTCGGTTTCCGTCAGCGGCGTTTTGAACGCGTAGCGCGGGTCGTCGAAATCCCAGTGCGGATAATCCGACGAGAACAGCAGGCGATCGGCGCCGACCCATTCGATCAGCGAGCGCAGATGCCTGGCTTCATCGGGCTCGTCGATCGGCTGCGTCGTGAACCAGAAATGCTCCTTCACATATTCCGAAGGCCTGCGCTTGAGATGCGGCACCTCGCTGCGGAAACTTGCAAAGTGCCGGTCCATGCGCCAGGTGGCGGACGGGATCCAGCCAAACCCGCCTTCGATGAACACGATCTTCAGGTTCGGGAATCGCTCAGGCACGCCTTCGAGCACGAGACTGGTGAGCTGCGCAGCCATAGTGTGCGCGTTCGACTGGTGCTCCTCGACATAATAAGACGGCCAGCCGCCGCCGGTCGGCGCGTGCCCGCCATAACCGCCGACGTGAATGCCGAGCGGCAGGCCGAGTTCCTGCGCGCGGGCATAGATCGGCCAGTAGCGACGGCGGCCGAGCGGCTCGTTGGCTCGCGGGCAGACGTTGATCTGCACATAGCGGCCGATTTTCGCGCAACGCTCGATCTCGGCAATGGCGAACTCTGTGTCGTCCTGGCCGGCGAGAATCGAGGCCTTCAGCCGCGGATCGCGGTCGGACCAGAACGCAAGCTGCCAGTCGTTGATGGCGCGCTGGATCGCAGCGCCGAATTCCAGGTTCTGCTGCGAGAAGATGAAGAGATCGAGCACCTGCAAAATACCGTACTCGATATCGAGCGGATCGAGGTGCTGCTTGCGCATGAAATCGAGATCGGAGCCCGGAGGCCCGCCGGTCGGCGGCCAGGCGTCGCGGCGCGCGATCAGCGGCGAGGAGCGCGGGTATGGCGTGGTGCCGATATAGGGCGTGCGCAGATGGCTGCCGTAGGTGCGCAAATGCTCCTGCCAGCGCTTCGGCAGGAACTGCTCGATGTCTGAATGCGCGTGAATGCTCGGATGCACGTCGCAATCGATGATGCGCAGCCGGCTTTGGGCGGCGACTTCCTCGCCGAGGATGGGGCGGTCGATGACATCACTCATGCGATCCTCCTTGGAAACTATGCAGCGAGCTTCAGCCGCGGAAACGTTTCAAGCGGATTGTCGGCGCACATTCGCGAGACAATGCTGGCCGGCAGATGCGGCGGCATCGGATCATCGCCGTCGAACTGCCAGTGCGGATAGTCGGATGCGAACAGGAACATCTTGTCGGAGCCGATCTGCTCGATGACGTCTGCAACGCCGGCCGCATCCGGCGGCCCGTCGAATGGCTGCATGGTGACGCGAATATGGTCGCGGATGATCGCGGCCGGCTCGCGCTCGACCCAGGGCACCTCGACGCGCACGCCGCGCCAGGTTTTGTTGGCGCGCCACATGAAGGCCGGCAGCCAGCTCACGCCTGATTCCATCAGCACGACCTTGAGATCGGGGAACTTGCCGAACACGCCCTCATAGATCAGGCTCAGCACCTGGGCCTGAAATGCCTGCGCTTCGGCCAGATAATATTCGTAGCGATAGGACGGCCAGCCGATCGAGCTCGGCGCCGTGCGATAGGCGCTGCCGGCATGGATCGCGACCGGCAGCTTGTGTTTCGCAGCCGCCTGCCACACCGGCCAGAAATGCCGGCGTCCGAGCAGCGTCTCGCCCTGCGCCAGCACCAGCACGGAGACGAAGCGGTTGTCGCCGGCTCTGCGCTCGATTTCCTCCACCGCGAGATCCGGCGCCTGCAGGGGCAGCACGATCGAGGCGCTCAGCCGTGAATCCTTCGATAGCCATTCGGCCGCAATCCAGTCGTTGATCGCCTTGCAGAAACCGGCCGCCATATAAGAATCGAACACGGCCTGTGCGCCGTACACCACGTTGCAGATCGCGTGGCTCGAACCGAGTTGATCGAACGCGCCGCGCTGCGCCAGCTTGAGATCGCTGCCCGGCTTGCCATTGGCCGGCCGCCAGTCGGCCCGGCCGGAGAACGGCATGTTGGGGGGATAAGAATTGAGATCGAGGCCGTCGATGGCCCGGCTGACGACCTGCTCTTTCCAATGATCGTCGAGATAGGGCAAGAGCGTGGTGCGGGTGCCGCCCACCGCGGGGTGGATGTCGCAGTCGATCCGCGTGGTCGCCATCAGGGTTCCTCGGATATTCGTTATTGGCGATCTTGATGTCGCGCTTGCAAATCTGCCGCCGATACCTGAGCGGCGCAAGCGCTTAACTGCGCAGCCGCTCTGCCTTGGATGCACGGCGGAGCTACGAGGCATCCCTCCCACAAGGGGAGAGGGAAGCAGGCACCATCGCCGCGATTGACAGACAAATCGATCCCCATCCAAATGTCCGCCCAAATCCGAAACAGCAGGCGGACGCGTAGTGCGCAACGAACAAGAGACTTACGAATGCGACGTGCTGGTGGTGGGCTCAGGCTGCGCCGGCCTGTCGGCGGCGGTCACCGCGGGCCACCACGGCCTCAACGTCCTCGTCGTCGAGAAGGAGCCGCGCTTCGGCGGCACCACCGCCCGTTCCGGCGGCTGGCTCTGGATTCCCGGTACCTCGCTGGCGAAAGCGTGGGGCATCGAGGAAAGCCCGGAGCAGGCGAAGACCTATCTGCGGCACGAGGCCGGCAACAGTTTTGACGCCGCGCGGGTCGATGCGTTCCTGAGCGAAGGGCCGAAGGCCGTCGATTTTTTCACCAACAACACCGCTGTTCGCTTCGACATGCCGCTGACCTTTCCGGATTATCACGCCGAAGCGCCAGGCGGGGCGCAGGGCGGCCGCTCGATGGTGACGCGGCCGTTCGATGGCCGCGAAGTCGGCGAGCATATCAGGGATCTCGGCAGCCCCCTGCCGGAGCTCACGGTATTCGGCATGATGCTGGGCTCCGGCAAGGAGATCATCCATTTTATGCGCGCGACCAAATCGCTGGCTTCGGCGATTTACGTGGCGAAGCGCCTGTCGAAGCACGCGATCGACGTGGTGCGCCACGGCCGCGGCATGACGCTGACCAACGGCAATGCGCTGGCCGGGCGTCTGGCGAAGTCCGCGTTTGACCTAAAAATTCCGCTGTGGCTGTCCTCGCCGGTGCATGAACTGATCGTCGAGAATGGCGCGGTGCGCGGCGCGATCGTCGAGCGCCACGGCAAGCTGGTGCGCATCACCGCGAGGCGCGGCGTGGTGCTCGCCTGCGGCGGCTTTCCGCATGATGCGGCGAGGCGCAAGGCGATGTTTCCGCATGCGCCCACGGGCGCAGAACATTTTTCGCCGGGCCCCGTCGGCAACACCGGCGACGGCCTGCGGCTGGCGGAAACCGCCGGCGGCCGCGTCGAGGATACGTTGCCGAACGCGGCGGCCTGGGTGCCCGTCTCCATCACCGAGCGCAAGGACGGCTCCAAGGGCGTGATGCCGCATTTCATCGATCGCGCCAAACCTGGCGTCATCGCGGTGATGCGCGACGGCGGGCGTTTTGCCAATGAAGGCAATTCCTATCATGATTTCGTGCAGGCGATGGTGAAGGCGGCAAAGCCCGGCGAGGAAATCACCGCGTTCCTGCTGTGCGATCACCGCGCGTTGCGAAAATACGGCCTCGGCTGCGTGCCGCCTTTTCCGATGCCGCTGCGCCATCATCTCGCCACCGGCTACCTCAAGCGCGGCGCCACGCTGGCTGAACTGGCTGATAGAACCGGCATCGATCGAAAAGGGCTCGAAGCGACGGTTGCCGAGTTCAACGCCTCGGCCGTGGAAGGTCGCGATCCTGCGTTTGGCAAGGGATCGCGCGCCTATAACCGCTATCAGGGCGATGCGCTGCACGGGCCGAATCCCTGCGTCGCGCCAATCAAGGACGGACCGTTCTATGCGATAAAACTGGTGGTCGGCGATCTCGGCACCTATGCCGGCATCAAGACCGACGCGCATGCGCGGGCGCTGGACGAACGCGGCCAGCCGATTACCGGCCTTTATGCCGTCGGCAACGACATGGCGAGCATCATGGGCGGCAACTATCCCGGCGCCGGTATCACGTTGGGCCCCGCGCTGACGTTTGGATACATCGCAGGCAAGCATCTCGCGGACGAAAATCCGCGATAGCCAACGCTCCCGCTGGAACGAACGTCGCTCGATTCGATTGTTTTGAGCGAACCGGAGAGCGTTCCATGCGTGCGCACAGATTGCTCGCCATCCTCGCCGTCGTCTTTGCTCCGGCGCTGGCCTTGGCCGATACGGAATGGCGCCGGTACGTGATCGCGAGCACCGGGGCCAGCGTCGACATGCCGGTCTCGATCTTCAGCGTCGACGCCGGGCCGCCGGAAGGCGGCACAGGACGGCGCTTCTTCACCGACGACCGCCGCGCCGACCTGACCGTGCAGTCCGTTCCCAATCCCCAAAACGATTCCCCGGCCACCTTCCTGGCCAAGAAGCGGCCGCCGGCCGGCATTATCTACAAACGGATCACGCCGAACTTCTTTGTGGTGTCGAGCATTCGCAAGGACCGGATTTGGTACAACCGATGCAACCGGGCGAGCGGCGCCATGAATTGCGTGCTGATCAACTATCCCGTCGCGGAAAAGCGCCAGTGGGACGATGTCGTCACAAGGATAAGCCATAGCTTGGCTAATTAGGCGGCCATCGCGCGGCCGGATTTTGGGCAGCCGGGAAAACGCAGCAATTCAGTTCCAAGGCGGAACCTCACGGTGTGCGCTGCGTTGCCCAACGTCGCCGTTAGTAACCGCGAGGTTGTTTCGTGAACCGCAGAGATTTCCTCGCTGCTTCCGCATTGCCATGGGTATCGGGTGCGGCATCCGGGTTTTTGTCCCGAGCACACGCGCAAGCCATACCTTTCGACAGAGCGATTGTGCGGCAAATGGCCCGCGAAATTGCCGGCAAGCCGTACAAGGCGCCAAGCGAGAAGCTGCCCGACAATCTCGCAAATCTCGACTACGATCATTATCGGGCAATCCGGTTCTTGCCGGAGCGCGCGCTCTGGCGCAGTGAAAAACTGCCGTTCGAGGTGCAGTTTTTTCATCGGGGATTTTTCTACAAGAACCGGGTCGACATCTTCGAGGTGAAGAATGGCCAGGCAGCACCGATCGCCTACCGGCCCGACCTGTTCTCATTCGGCGACCTGACGCCGCCCGGCCCGGCCGTGGATCTCGGCTTTGCCGGCTTCCGGCTTCACGCGCCGATCAACAAGCCCGATTATTATGACGAGGTCTGCGTGTTTCTTGGCGCCAGCTATTTCCGCGCGGTGGCGAAGGGCCAACTATACGGCCTTTCGGCACGCGGCCTGTCGATCAATACCGGCGAAGCCAAGGGCGAAGAATTCCCGTTCTTCAAGACGTTTTGGATCGAGAAGCCGGCAGCAGGCGCCAATTCCATCGTGGTGCACGCGCTGCTCGACAGCGAGAGCGCGGCCGCGGCCTACCGTTTCACCATCCGCCCCGGCGACACCACCGTGTTCGACGTCGAAATGGCAATCTATCCCCGCGTCGATCTGCAACAGGCCGGTCTCGCGCCGATGACCAGCATGTTCTTCTTCGGACCGAATGACCGCAAGGACGTCGAGGACTTCCGCCCCTCGGTCCATGATTCGGACGGGCTCGCGATATTCAACGGCCGTGGCGAGGAGCTTTGGCGGCCGCTGCATAATCCAAAAGATCTGCAGGTCTCCTCGTTTACCGATCTCAACCCGCGCGGTTTCGGCCTGATGCAGCGCCAAAAGGATTTTTTCGCCTACCAGGACCTGGAATCGAATTTCGAGCGCCGGCCAAGCCTTTGGGCGGAGCCGATCGGGGATTGGGGCGAAGGCGAGGTGAAGCTGCTCGAAATCCCGACGAAGGAAGAGATTCACGACAACATCGCCTTGTTCTGGCACCCCAAAGCGGCACTGGCCGCCAAAGGCGAGCACACCTATACCTATCGTTTGCACTGGGGACCTGACGCCCCCAAGCCGGCATCGCTGGCGCGATTTTCCCGGACCGGCATCGGCGCAAGAGGCGACAACGCTGCGCTCTTCGTGCTGGAGGTGACCGGCGAGAGGCTGAAGTCGGTTGATCCGAAATTCCTGCGCGGCGTCGTCACGGCCGAGAAGGCCAAAATCCAAAACATCGTCACCCGGCCAAATCCGGCGACGGGCGGCTGGCGACTGAGTTTCGAGTTGTTGAAGGAAAAGACCCCGGTCGAGCTCCGCGCATCGCTCGTGCAGAACGAAGAGGCGGTATCGGAGGTCTGGGTTTATCGATGGACACCTTAGCGAATACCCGCGGCTCGCGTGCGGCCCGCGCTATTCCATTGAACGAATTTCTTCCACCGGCATCGCCGATGGACATGGCGGCCCAGCCGTTGCGGCGGTTTGAGCCGCCGCCTGCTCCGCGCTTTGCGTCGATGTGGGCTCGGCGTGCATTCATCCTGGCGGGCGCCGCCGTTCTGACGTCGGCGGGCTGCTACGAGATGTATCGGGTTCTTCAGGTCGGCGGCATCACGGTCCTGGAATCGATCATCCTGGTGCTGTTCGTGCTGCTGTTCGCATGGATCGCCTTTTCCTTCATGTCCGCCCTTGCCGGCTTCGCCGTGCTGCTGACGCGAAAGAAGAACGAACTCGGCATTGACCCGGCAGCGCCCCTGCCCGCGATCCAAAGCCGAACCGCGATGCTGCTGCCGACCTATAACGAGGACCCCTACCGCGTGCTGGCGCGACTGCGCGCGATCTACGAATCGGTCGAGGAGACCGGATACGGTTCCGCGTTCGACTGGTTCGTCCTAAGCGACACCACCGACCCCGCGATCTGGATCGCCGAGGAGAAATGCTTTCTCAGGCTTCGACAGGACGTCGGCAGCACGGCTGCGATTTTCTATCGCCACCGCCCCGAAAACATCGCGCGCAAGTCCGGCAATATCGAGGAGTGGGTCAGAAGGTTCGGCTCCGCCTACGAGTGCATGCTTATCCTGGATGCCGACAGTCTGATGAGCGGCGATACGATCGTGCGCATCGTTGCCGCCATGCAAGAGCATCCGAAGGCGGCACTGATCCAGACGCTGCCGATTGTCGTCAACGCGAGATCTCTGTTCGCGCGGTGGCAGCAATTTGCAGGTCGCCTGTACGGTCCGATGCTGGCCGCAGGGATCGCATGGTGGCACGGTTCGGAAGGTAATTACTGGGGACACAACGCCATCATCCGCGTGCGCGCCTTTGCGCAGTGTGCAGGTCTCCCCAAACTCAGGGGCCGCAAACCGTTCGGCGGCCATATTCTGAGCCACGACTTCATCGAGGCCGCGTTGATGCGGCGGGGCGGCTGGGCCATCCACATGGCGCCGACGCTTCGAGGCAGCTATGAGGAATGCCCACCGTCACTTTCGGATTTTGTTGCCCGCGACAGGCGGTGGTGTCAGGGCAACCTGCAACACCTAGCATTGCTTCCCGCGCGCGGCTTTCACTGGGTGTCGCGGCTTCATCTGCTGACAGGAATTGGATCGTATCTCACCGCGCCGCTTTGGCTGATTTTTCTGATGTTTGGAATCCTGGTGTCGCTGCAGGCGCAATTCGTCAGGCCCGAGTATTTTCCAAAGGGGTATTCGCTGTTTCCGACCTGGCCGGCGCAGGATCCGATCCTGGCGGCGTGGGTGTTCGTTGGCACGATGGGAATGCTGATCGCGCCAAAACTGCTCGCCTTCATCGTGCTTCTCACTGATCGCAACACGCGAAACATGTTCGGCGGCGGTTTTCGGGTGCTGGCCGGCATCGTCACCGAGACGATCCTTTCGGGCCTGACTGCGCCGGTCATGATGATCTTTCAATCCTCTGCCGTTGCCGAAATCCTGCTTGGGCGCGACGCAGGGTGGCAGGTTCAGCGCCGGGAGGACGGCATGGTCTCACGCCGGGACACCGTCAACACCTATGCGGTGCCGACTTTATTCGGGATCGCAATGGCCGTCAGTGCCTACGCGGTATCGCTGCCGCTATTGCTCTGGATGATGCCGGTGATCCTCGGCCTGTTGCTTTCGATTCCGCTTGCCGTCCTGTCGTCATCGGCTGACCCGAACCGGGCGCCCAGATTGTTCAGAACGCCCGAGCAGACCGCGTCGCCGAGAGTACTGACGAGAGCCAATGAGCTGGCCAACGTGCCGCACTCGCCCCTGTCCTGCCCCCTGCGCGCGTTGCGCGGCGACGTCGATTTGCGCGAGGCGCATCTGAACAATCTTTCCGGCCAGCGGCCGCGAAACCGCGGCGACGTCGATCCCCATCTCGCGATCGCGCGCGCCAAGATCGAGGATGCTGAAAGTTTCGAGGAAGCAGCCGGATATCTGAGCCGTCGCGAGAAATTCGCGGTGCTCAATGCGCCGAGAATTCTTGCCGGTTTATTGGCGCTGCCCGACCATCGAGCGTGAAACGAACTACCTTCGAAATTTCACCTCATCGCAATCTAAAGTGGGTGATCGATTAGGATGAGGTTGGCAGCCGTCAGTCTTGGCCGGCGCGGCAAATCTGCTAGACTGCCTGTCAGCGAGGCGAAAATGGAAGCGCCCGGACCCGAGCGAAGACTCGCAGCGGTCCTTGCCGCCGACATGGTCGGCTACAGCCGGCTGATGGAGGTCGACGAGGCGGGGACACTCGCGCGTCTCAAGACGCATCGGCTCGAGCTGATCGATCCCTCGATTGCCAAGAACCGCGGCCGCATCATTAAGACCACCGGCGACGGCATGCTGGTGGAATTCCACAGCGTCGTCGACGCGGTGTCGTGCGCCGCAGAGATCCAGCGCCGGATGGCGCGGCGCAATGCCGACGTGTCGCCGGCGCGGTGGATCGAGTTCCGCATCGGTATCAATCTGGGCGACATGATCATTGAGGAGAACGATATTTTCGGCGACGGCGTCAACGTCGCGGCGCGCCTCGAGGTGCTCGCCGAGCCGGGCGGGATCTGCGTCTCAGGCGCCGTGCGCGATCAGGTCGGCGATCGGCTTGAGGACATCGCCTTTGAGGATCTCGGCAACCAGAACCTCAAGAACATCACCCGCCCGATCCACGTCTTTCGGGTGCGCCTCGAGCCGGATGCAGCCGAGGCGCATGCGAGCGGCAAGGACGGCACGGCAGCGATGATCACGACGCGAAAACCGTCCATCGCCGTGCTGCCGCTGGTCAACATGAGCGGCGATCCCGAACAGGAATTCTTTGCCGACGGCCTCACCGAGGACATCATCACCGAGTTGTCGCGCTTCCGCGACCTTCTCGTTATCTCGCGCAACTCGACCTTTGTGCACAAGGGCAAGGCGGTGAAGGTGCAGGAGGTCGCGCGCGAACTCGACGTGGAATATGTGCTCGAGGGTAGCGTGCGCAAGGTCGGCGATCGCGTTCGCGTCACCGTGCAGCTCATCGACGCGCAAACCGACCGGCACGTCTGGGCGGAACGATATGACCGCAAGCTCGAGGACATCTTCGCCATTCAGGACGAAGTGACCGGAGCAATCGTGGCCACCCTTCCCGGCCGCGTCGAGGCCGCCACGCACGAACGTGCAAAGCGCAAGCGGACCGACAATATGGCGGCCTACGAGTGCGTGCTCGCTGCCAAGGTGCTGCACCACCGCTCACAGCGCGAGGCCAACGCCGAGGCGCAGGCCCTGCTCGACCGCGCCATCGCGCTCGATCCGGACTATGCGCACGCCCATGCCTGGAAGGCGTGCGTGCTGGGCCAGACCTGGATCTATGGATGGTGCGAAGATCGCGACGCCACCTTCCAGGAGGTGGCTGCCGAGTTGCAGATCGCGCTGGCGCTCGATGACAATGACAGCGACGTTCACCGCATCCTGGCCGCGGTGAACCTGACGCGCGACGATCATGACAGGGCCGCCTACCATCAGGAGCGGGCGCTCGCACTCAATCCCAACTACGATCTGGTCGTGGTGCAGCAGGGCGAATTTCTGACCTGGCTAGGGCGGCCGGAAGAAGGGATCGACTGGATCAAAAAGGCGATGCGCCTCAACCCGTTCCACCCTGAACGCTTCTGGAACCACCTCGGTCGCGCGTATTATTGCGCGGAGAAATTTGCCGAAGCCGCCGAGGCGTTCGCGCGGATCACGCGGCCCGACTTCACCCATCACGCCTTCCTCGCCGCCATCTTCGCGCAGATGGGCGACACCGTTGCGGCCGCCGCCCATGCCGCAGAGGTCGTGAAGCTCGAGCCGGGTTTCTCGGTGGCCGGCTATCTCGCGACCCAGCACTACAAGCACGAGGCCGATCGGGCGCGTCATGAGGCCGGCCTGCTCAAGGCGGGGTTACCGGTCTGAGTTTGGCGGGATCAGACCGCAGACAAAGGAATTAATGCTTCGGAAGAAGTCAAAGGGTCTAGCGCCGAGCCGCAGCTCGCGGCACGAGCCGGCCTTCGCCAAGTGGCTTCGGCGCGGCACCCTCCGCTTGCTCGCTACGATGGGCTGAGTGCGGCTTGCCGAGCCGTAGCTTGCGAAGCAAGCGAAGGCTGGTGGGCGCGACAGGGATCGAACCTGTGACCCCTACCATGTCAAGGTAGTGCTCTCCCGCTGAGCTACGCGCCCCAGAATGGGATGACCTGTCATCCCGCTCCAGCCTTATTCGTATCGGGTGGGGTCCGTATATCGGCTCCAAAGCGCCCGGGCAAGGACGCTTGGCAGGAATTTCTGGCGTGATTTCGGACCAAAAAGGCCGCCGAATCAGGCCGCCAGCATCTTGTTCACTTCGCTGACCAGTTCGCGCAGGTGGACCGGCTTAGCCAGCACCTTGGCATTCTTGGGCGCCTCCGAATCGGAATTCAGGGCGACAGCGGCAAAGCCGGTGATGAACATGATCTTGATATCGGGGTCGAGTTCCGAGGCGCGGCGCGCCAGCTCGATGCCATCCATTTCGGGCATCACGATATCGGTCAGCAGCATCTCGAACGGCTCCTCGCGCAGCCGCTGATAGGCCGACATGCCGTTATCGTGAGGCGAGACCTGAAACCCGGCGTTTTCCAGCGCCTTGACCAGGAAGCGTCGCATGTCGTTGTCGTCTTCGGCGAGGAGGATTTTATGCATGGCGGTCAGTCGTCGAACCCAACTTGGAGGATCATTGCACCCACTAAGCCCGACAGAGGGTAAATTTCGGGTGAAAGGTAACGTCTTCTTGGCGGTGGCGGACGGCGCTATTTTTGTAGCGCCGCGCATCAGGATCGATCAACGCGGCGCTTTTCAGGCGTTTACGACACCTTCCAGGAGAACGGCGGCTTTTTTCGCTTGGCAGAATGATTACGATTACGGACAATGCATCCCTACAAAGCCCTGCCCCTTCCGGCAGAATCGGTCGCATGATCGGCCAGCCGAAGGGAAATGCGGACATTCAAGGGACGGCGCCCGACGATGACCCAGCTTGATGGCGAACTGTCGCCTCCGTTCGAGATCGTTGAGCCGGCCCACTGGCGGGCGCCGATCATCTTCAACTCGCCCCATTCCGGCTCCGTCTACCCGTCCGAATTCCTCAACGCCTCCCGGATTGACCTCGCCGCGCTGCGCCGATCCGAGGATTCGTTCATGGACGAATTGATCGGTGGCCTGAGCGAGCAGGGTTTTCCGACGGTGCGGGTCAATTTCCCGCGCTCCTATGTCGACGTGAACCGCGAGCCCTATGAACTCGACCCGCGGATGTTCACCGGCCGCCTGCCGAGCTTTGCCAATACCCGCTCGATGCGGGTTGCCGGCGGTCTCGGCACCATCCCGCGCGTGGTCGGGGACGGGCAGGAAATCTATCGCGAGCGGCTTTCCGTCGATGACGCACTGGGGCGGATCGAGGCGCTCTACAAGCCGTATCACCGCGCGCTGCGGCGGCTGATCAACAAGGCCCATCAGGCGTTCGGAACGGTGATCCTCGTCGATTGCCACTCGATGCCGTCGGTCGGCGTGTCCAGAGAGGAGCCGAGGCGGCCCGATATCGTGATCGGCGACCGCTACGGCACCAGTTGCGCGAGCCTGTTGCCCGATGTCGTCGAGCAAATCATGAGCGGGCTCGGCTATTCGATCGGCCGCAACAAGCCCTATGCCGGCGGCTTCATCACCGAGCATTACGGCAACCCGGCCAGCGGATTGCACACCGTGCAGCTCGAACTCAACCGCGCGATCTACATGGATGAGCGGCGGCGCGAGCGCAGCCCGCGCTTCGCACAGGTGGTCGCCGATTTCTCGGTGCTCGCGGACGCGCTGGCGCAGGTGCCGCTCGGGCATCTCGGGCCGTTCCAGGCGGCGGCGGAGTAGAGCGCACTTCTCCATCCGTCGTTCCGGGGCGATGCAAAGCATCGAACTATGGTGCGCAATTGCGCACCTGAGAATTTCGAGATTCCGGGTTCACGCGAAGACGTGCCCCGGAATGACGACTCAAAATTAAACATGACCAATAAGAAAAAAGGGCCGCTTGAATGAACAAGCGGCCCAAGTCTAGGGAGGAAACGCCCAAGGAGGGCAGCGATAGCGCGAGGCGCTACCGCACCGCAACAATATGCGACCGCGCTGCACAAAACGCAAGTGTTTTCGGATCTCTTCCGGTGCAAACCGAGTCAGTCTGGTGAATCGGCAGCACCGCCGAGACGGGACATTTACATCAGCAATATCAGAGACTTACGTAACGAGCTCAACTAGTTCCGTGCTCACTGCAGTGCTGGTATGCCAAAACTCGCGACTTCGTGATGGCCGGACTAACCAAAAATCCACGCCTCAAACGAAGCCTTTTCGAAAGCCGATTCGAAAGTCCGTTCGCAAGACGAACGGGAATAACGTGCCGTTGGCGGTGCGCGGCAGCCCGGATTGGGATAGGCAAGAGGCGACGTTTCTAGTCGGTAAGGGACAGCCGTGACGGTCATCGATTTCACAGCGTTTATCGGGCGCCTTGCGACTGCTTCGGGCGAGACCATCCTGCCGTTCTTCCGGACCTCCCTTTCGATCGACAACAAAAGCGCCAGCGATTTCGATCCGGTCACCGAGGCCGATCGCGCCGCCGAGGCGGTGATGCGCCGCCTGATCAAGGCCAATTTCCCCCAGCACGGCATCGTCGGCGAGGAATTCGGCAACGAGCGCGAGAATGCCGAATATGTCTGGGTGCTCGATCCGATCGACGGCACTAAATCCTTCATCGCGGGATTTCCGATCTGGGGCACCCTGATCGCGCTCCTGCACAAGGGCACGCCGGTGTTCGGCATGATGCACCAGCCCTATATCGGCGAGCGCTTTTCCGGCGATAGCGGTTCGGCGCATTATTCCGGGCCGTCCGGGGAGCGCAGGCTGACGGTGCGCCGCTGCGCGTCGCTGAAGGAAGCGACTTCCTTTACCACCAGTCCGCTGCTGATGAATGCCACCGATCGCGAGATCTTCGGCCGGGTCGAAAATGCAGTGAAGCTGTCCCGCTATGGCGGCGACTGCTATTCCTACTGCATGCTGGCAGCCGGCCATCTCGACCTCGTGGTCGAGACCGAGCTCAAGCCCTATGACATCGCGGCATTGATCCCGATCGTCACCGGCGCCGGCGGCGTCGTCACCAATTGGGAGGGTGCGCCCGCCCAGAGCGGTGGCCGCATCGTCGCCGCCGGCGACGCCCGTGTGCACGAGGCCACCCTCAAGCTGCTCAACGGCTAGAACCACAGCCACTCAGGCCCCGATGGATGCATTGATCGTCGTCGATATGCAGGTCGGGCTTCTTAACGGGAAGCCGAAGCACGATCTGGCCGGTGTCATCGAGCGCATCAACCGGCTCGCCGCCAGCGTCCGCGAACGGTCAGGCCTGGTGATCCTTGTGCAGCATTGCAGCGGCGCGGAAGACGATTTCGTGCCGGGCACGCCGGGCTGGGCGCTTCTCCCCGAACTGGACCGCGACGCTACCGACATCGTCATTCGCAAGACCCTGAACGATCCCTTCACCGAGACCGATCTCGCGACGCGCCTGAAGGAAATTGCGCCCGACCGGATCCTCATCACGGGATGGGCAACCGACCTTTGCGTCGATGCAACCGTTCGATCCGCTGTTTCGAACGATTACGACGTCGTGGTGGTGACCGACGGCCACACTCTGAACGACCGCCCTCACCTCGATGCGCCAAGCGTCATTCGTCACCATCACTGGGTCTGGAGCAATTTGATCACGCAGCGATCGGTCACGGTCGCGCGGACGGACGAACTCCTGAATTGACGGGGCCCCTGTCGCAACCGACAGGACCTTGCATCAAGCGGTTCATCGCGTACGATGTCGCCAACGCGCACAATAGATGCGCCATCGGGGAGTATTCATGAAGCTTCTGAGCAAGCTGGTTGCCGGACTGACGCTCCTGCTGTCACCGGCGTTAGCCTCGGCGCAGGATTTCCCCGCAAAGCCCATCAAGCTGATCGTGCCGTTCCCGGCCGGCGGCCCCAACGACATCATCGCGCGGGTGATCGGCCAGCGCATGTCCGAAATTATCAAGCAGCCGGTACTGATCGACAACCGCGGCGGCCAGGGCGGCGTGCTCGGCACCGACGCCGTCGCCAAGGCTCCGCCCGACGGCTACACCATCGCGATCTCAAGCGCGGGCGCGCTGGCCATCAGCCCGAGCATGGAAAAGGTCGCCTACGACACGCTGAAGGATTTTGCGCCGGTGACGCTGGTCGCCACCGTCCCCGAGATGCTGGTGGTTGCGACCAACGTCCCGGCCAAGGACATGAAAGAATTAATCGCGCTCGCGAAGGCGCAGCCGGGAAAACTGAATTTCGCCTCGTCCGGCCCCGGCAGCCTGCCGCATTTGGCGGGCGAACTGTTCAAGCTCACGGCCAACATCGATATCGTGCACGTTCCCTATCGCGGCGCGGCGCCGGCAGTGAACGATCTGCTCGGCCAGCAGGTGCAGATGACGTTCCTCGATTTACCGGTGCTGCTGCCGCAGATCAAGGCCGGCAGCTTGCGGCCGATCGCGATTGGCACGCTTGAGCGGGCGCAGACGGCGATAGAGGTGCCGACCACCGCGGAAGCCGGAATGCCCGGCATGATCGTCGAGAACTGGTACGGCATGGTGGCGCCCGCCGCCACTCCGCCGGCAATCGTCGCCGCCCTGCACAAGATAACGACCGAAGCGATGGCCGATCCGACCGTGAAGGAAAAGCTCGCAGCCCAGGGCGCGACGCTGGTCGGCGACAGCCCCGAGCATTTCCGCGGCTTCATCGACGGCGAAATCAAGAAATGGGCGAAGGTGATCAAGGACGCAGGAGTCGTGACGACGAGGTGAGTATCACGGCGTGGACAGCGCATCCCTGCTTATGGCTGCGCTAAAGACTGAATAACCGGAACATTGGCGCGATACTGCGCGTCGTGCAGGCCCGGCCAAGAGAAGTTACCTGACAAGTGACCGGAGGCTTTCATGAAGGCTCTTCGCGTGCTTCTCACCGGATTATCCGTGCTGCTTCCAGCCGTCGCGGCAGCGCAGGATTTCCCGAGCAAACCGATCAAGCTGATCGTGCCGTTCCCGGCCGGCGGCCCCAACGACATCATCGCGCGCGTGGTCGGCCAGCGAATGTCGGAAACCACAAAGCAGCCGGTCATCATCGACAATCGCGGCGGCCAGGCCGGCGTGCTCGGCACCGACGCGATCGCGAAGTCAGCACCCGACGGCTACACGATCGGAATCGTGAGTGCGAGCGCACTGGTCATCAACCCGACGATGGAAAAAGTGCCATACGACGTGGCGACGGATTTCGCGCCCGTCACGCTGGTGACGACGGTGCCGGAAATGCTGGTCGTCGCCAGCAACGTCCCTGCCGGCGACATGAAGGAGTTGATCGCGCTCGCCAAGGCGCAGCCTGGGAAACTCAATTTCGCATCCGCCGGCGTCGGCGGCATGCCGCATCTTGCCGGTGAACTGCTCAAGCTGACGGCGGGAATCGACGTCGTGCACGTGCCCTACCGGGGCGCTGCGCCCGCTATCAACGATCTGCTCGGCCAGCAGGTGGAGATGGCGTTCCTCGATCTGCCGGTGCTGCTGCCGCATATCAAGGCGGGCAGCCTGCGCCCGATTGCCCTCGGCGCTCCAAAACGCGCGCCCGCCTCACCCGACGTGCCGACCACCGCGGAGGTCGGCATGCCCGATCTCCTGACCGAAAACTGGTACGGCATGATTGCGCCGGCCGGAACGCCCGAGGCGATTGTCGCCACCCTGAACCGGGTCGCCAACGAGGCAATGAACGATCCGCAGGTGAAGCAGAAGCTTGCAAATCAAGGCCTGACGGTCGCCGGCAACACGCCGGCGCATTTTCGCGACTACATCGGAACCGAGGCGCGAAAATGGGCGCGCGTCATCAAGGCTGCCGGCCTCGCCACCGGCAAGTAACGTCGGGCTTCCCCAGACCTTCAGCATTCGCTCTCCTCGCATGTTCAACGTGGCGCAGATTTGCGGAGGTGCTCGGCCAGTTGTTGCGCGGGCTTGGGCAGCGCGCGAAAGCTCCGTGCACAGATCACGAGCCGCCGGTTGGCCCAGGAATCCCTGATCTTGATCACATTGATCTTCATCGATCGCGCGCATCGCTTTGCTGCGACTTCAGGCATCACGCCAATCCCGATGCCGGCGGCGACCATCTGGCCAATTGCATCGAAATTGTTCAGCCGCGCACGAAAACGCAGCCGCGCGCCAAGACGCGCCGCGTGTCCGCTGACATGGGTGTGCAGCGCAATCGAGCTGATCAGGCCGACGAAATCGCGCTCCACCACTTCGCCGAAATCAACCTGCCGCCGACTAGCCAATTCGTCGTTTCGCGCGGCAACCAGCACCAGTCGATCTTCGCTGAACGGCATCCGCTCGATATTGTCTGCAAGCGCGTGTTCGGCGGCAAGCCCGAGATCGGCGGCACCGACGACGATGGCGCGTGCAATGTCGCTGCTTTCGCGTTCCTCGACGTCGATTGAAATGTGAGGATGTGCAGCCAGAAAAGCCGCCAATGTCTTCGGCAGATATTCCGAAAGTCCCGATGTGTTGGCGAGGAAGCGGACGGTGGCCTTCATGCCGCGCGCAAATTGAGCGAGATCGCCGCGCATGGTCTCGATATTGTGGATCACGATCCTGGCATGGTCGAGCAGGCTTTCGCCGGCCGGTGTCAGTTCGACACCGCGGCGGCCGCGCGCCAGCAGTGAAACGCCAAGCGCCTCTTCCAGGCCCTTGATCCGCTCGCTCGCTGAGGCCAGCGCGAGATGGACCCGCTGCGCGCCGTTGGTGATGCTGCGGGCCTCGGCCACCGCAATGAAGAGCTGAAGATCGACCAGATCAAAGCGCATCGAGATTTCCTGCGAATCCATCATTGCGAGCGAAGCGAAACCATCCATCTCGTCGCAACGGGAAGAGTGGCTTGCTTCGTCGCTTCCGCTCCTCGCAATGACGGGGGAGGCAGCCTTCGCCTCCAGCGAAGGCTATCTCCGTAATCTCCAGATTGTGCCTGATACGCCGATAGGTCAATGTCCGCCCATGTTCGATTCCATGCTCATTCTGATCGCGTTCGCGTTCCTGCTGGCCGGCTTCATCAAGGGCGTGATCGGGCTCGGCCTGCCGACGGTATCGATGGGCCTGCTCGCGGTGACGATGCCGCCGGGGCAAGCGATTGCGATCGTGATCGTGCCGGCGATCGTCACCAATATCTGGCAAACCTTCGGCGGCCCGTATTTGCGCGACATCATGCGGCGGCTGTGGCCGCTGATGGTCGGCACCGTCGCCGGGATCTGGCTGAACGCGGGACTATTGACCGGACCCTATGCGCCCTACGGCACTGTCGTTCTCGGCACGCTGCTGGTGATCTACGCGATCCTGGGTCTCAGCAAGCTGAACTTCAAGGTCACGCGTCGCGACGAGAAATGGATCGGCGGCATCGTCGGCCTGATCACCGGCGTGGTGTCGGCCGCGACCGGCGTTCAGGTGATCCCGTCGATGCCTTATCTGCAGGCGATCGGCATGGAGAAGGACGAACTGGTACAGGCGCTCGGCGTGTTCTTTACCGTCGCCACGGTGGCGCTCGCCTTCAATCTCACCACCGCGGGCTTGCTAACGGTGGCGACCGCGCTGCCCGGCGCGATCGCGATGGTGGCGTCCTTTACCGGCATGTTCATCGGACAGGCGGTGCGCAATCGCATGCAGCCTGAAGTGTTCCGCCGCTGGTTCCTGATCGCGATGATCTTTCTGGGGCTCTATCTCACCGGCAGCGCTTTCGTGAAAATCCACGGTTGAAGCATCAGCGCGCCTCCAGCATCGCAACGCGGATGCCGAGATAGACGAACAGCCCGCCGAGCGCGCGGTTGATCCAGGCCACCGCGCCGGCCGATTGCCGGATCCGGCCGGCGGCCCGGGATGCGAAGGCGGCGATGCAAAAGCACCACAACGTGCCGCTGGTGATGAAGATCAGGCCGAGCATCAGGAAGGCCAGCGTCTTGTGGGTAGATTCCGCCGCCACGAATTGCGGCAGGAACGCCAGGAAGAACAGCGCCACCTTCGGATTGAGCACGTTGGTCAGGGCGCCCTGCCAGAACACGCGGGCAAGTGACGTCTCGTTGCCTGCCACGGCCGCCTCCACCAGCGGGCGCGAACGCGATAGCAGCATCTGGACACCGGTAAACAACAGATAGGCGGCGCCGACCCATTTCAGCACCGCAAAGGCTGCGGATGAGGCCATCAACAGCGCCGACAGGCCGATGGCGGCGCCGAACACGTGAACGAGACAGCCGACGCTGATCCCGGTCGCCGCCGCCGCCCCGCCGCGCCATCCGAACTGGATGCTGCGGCCGATAATATAGGCCGTGTCCGGCCCCGGGGTGATGTTGAGCAGCAGCCCCGAGAGGATGAACAGCCAGAGTTGGTGAATGCCGAGCGTCTCTGTCATTTTTTGGCGGTTCCCTTCGCCCCCTCAGTCCTATGGCGCGCATGCCAATCCCTGAGGGATTGCAGTACTATCATGAGCAAATCAGGCTTCCTCCAGATTGCGCATACCTTATAAACATTGGAATTGGTTGGCCGACCGCGTAGTGGTTATCCTGCCTATTCCGGTGCCATTGGGGATATAGTGGGAAATGGAGAGACGCCTGGCAGCCATTGTCTGCGCTGACGTCGCCGGCTATTCCCGAATGATGGGGGCCGACGAGGCGGGGACGCACGCCACGTTCAAGGCCCATCGAAGCGCGATCTATCCGCTCATCCTCAATCATGGCGGCCGCCTGGTGAAGAACACCGGCGACGGCTTCCTCCTGGAATTTCCGTCTATCGTCGGCGCCATCGAGGCCGCGGTCGCGATGCAGATGGTGATGGCGGAACGCAACGAACACCTGCCCGCCGATCGCGCCATGCAGTTTCGCATGGGAATCCACATGGGTGACGTGATGGCCGACGAGGACGAGGTGTTCGGTGACGACGTCAACATCGCGGTCCGCCTCGAATCGGTTGCCGCTCCCGGCGGGGTGGCGGTTTCGGGCAAGGCCTGTCATGAGGCCGGCAAGCGCCTCAGCGTCACGTTCGTCGATGCCGGCCCCTACCGGTTCAAGAACATCGAGGAGCCGATCCATGTCTGGACCTGGCAGCCCGAGGGTGCCGGCAGCGGCCCGGCACGGAAAACCGTATCCGAGACAGCGGTTACCAACCTGCCTGCCCAATATCGCACCGCCATCGTGGGCGTGCTCCCATTCGCGAATTTGAGCGAGAGTGCTGACGAGTATTTTTCCGACGGGCTGACCGAGGACCTGATCCACGCGCTCTCGCTGCAATCATTCTACCGGGTGCTGGGCCGGAACTCGACGTTCTCGTTCAAGGGCAAGAACGTGAGCACGCGCCTGATCGCGCGCGAGATCGATGCCACCTACCTGATCCAGGGCTCGGTGCGGCGTGCCGCCCACAAGATTCGCGTCACCGCCGAGTTGATCGCTCCCGAAACCGGCGAACAATTGTGGACCGGCCGGTTCGATCGCGACATGGGCGACCTGTTCGCGATGCAGGACGAGCTCACCACCAGCCTGTCCGCGGCGATCGCGGCCGAAATCTATCGGGCGGAAGCGTCCGCGCCGCCCCGCTCGACTTCGAACGACCTCACCGCATGGGATCGGTTCCTGAAGGGGCTGTCCTACTATTACCTGCAGACCAAGACAGATTTCGAAACCGCGATAGGCCTGTTCAGGGAAGCCATCGCGCTCGATCCGACGCTGTCGATCGCGCGCGCTTATCTCGCGACCATCCAGACCCAGGCCATCCATTTCGGTTGGATCAAGGGCACACGCGAAGTGTGGGACGGCGCGATGAGTCTTGCGGAGAGTAGCGTTCGGCTCGACCCTCGTTCGTCCTTTGCGTTTCAGATTCTCGCCTATCTGCACGCGCTTGAAGGGCATTACGAAGCTGCGATGGATGCCGCCAAGCGTGCGGTCGGCCTCAACCCCTACGACATGGGCGCCCGCGGCGTGCTGGGCGTGTGTCATCTCTACAGCGGCGAACACCGGCCCGCCGTCGAATTGTTTACGATGGCCGCGCAGCGCGGCAACAGCGACCCCCGATACCAATTTGCGGCGTTCAACGCGTTCAGCCATTACCTGCTCGGTCAATACGATGCCTCGCTGTCATGGGCCCGCGAGGCTCTATACGCCAATCCCAATCATCTGCAGGCGCTCGCGATACGGGCGGCGGCGCTTGCCCAGTTGGGACGAGCCGCCGAAGCAGCCAACGCTACTGAGATCCTGCTCGGCAACTATCCGACACTGACCGTCGAGCGGTTTTTGCGGAATTTTAACTGGAAGGTCCCGGCCGACATCGCTCATTTCCGCGACGGACTTTTGAAGGCCGGCATCCCCTTCAGCAAATTGACGCTGGTGGAATCCTCGCCAAAGCTCGCCGCGGATTCCTGAGCGTGTGTAAGCTGGTCGATTGACACGGCGTCGAATTCCGCCAAGACTGGCGTACACCCTGAAGTAGCGCGCCGCCAACTTCTTTTTCAAGATCGTCATCCGCATCGCATTGAAGGCGGACCGTTTCCATACTTTGCGCCTTTGAGGATTGAAGCCATGTCCGATAGCCCCATTGCGGGGATTCCCGTTTCACCCAATAATCCGTGCCCGTTCCTGCGTGCCTTGGTCGCCAACGGCTATGTCGAGGGCCACGTCGTGCCGCTTTCGCAACTGTCCGAAATGATCGGTTTCGCAAGCGGCGAAACCGGCTTACAGCAAAAGAAGGTGCGGATAGAAGCCTGGATGGTGGCCGTCATTGCGAACGGCCTCGGGCCGGCGCGCGTATTGAAGAGCGCGACCTCCGGCGCCGTGCTCGACGAACTGCGCAACGGCCCGCTCGACAAGCGTGGCGGCGGTTCGCGCATTCTCGATGCCGATGCGAAGGTTCACGAAGACCAAATCGAACGGCTCGCCAGCTTCGGCAAGCACTGCAAGGACCCGGCACGGGGCATCGAGATCGGGCTGACGGCGAAGGAGATCGAAACCTTCATGGCAGCCAATATCAAGCGCGACGGCGACGCGGCGCGCTGGTACTTCCCGATCCTGATGAAGGGCGAATGGCCGATCCTGCTGAAAATCCTCGGCAAGGGCGAAGGCGAGGCGCGCTACCTCAGCGTAGCCGAGGTCAGGACGCTGTTCGTCGAGCGGCGTTTGCCCGAGCGGATCACGGCACGGCTGCCGAAGCCGGCGGCTGCCTGAAGCCCAGAAGCTCCGCTGTGTCCCGGACACGGCGCAGCGCATAGCGGTGCGCCGCAGAGCCGGGACCAACTGCGGCACGGTATGACCCCGGATCAGCAGCGCACCACGCCGCTAGCGCGGCACGCTGCGCAGCATCCGGGGAACGCGAGCGGATACAAAAAGCAATCACTTGAACAACGGCGTGCCCGGCACAAAAGCATCGAACGCCGCCCAGAATTGCGCGCGGTAGCGGTCCTGCTCCTGCAGGATCTCGTGCTTGGAGCCTGCGATCACCAGATGCGAGCCGGCGCGCAGGTGATAGGCGAATTCCTCGATCGCCGCCGTTGAAACGATGGTGTCGTTGCTGGCGGCCAGCATCAGGATCGGCTGACGGATCTCGGACGGGTAGTTCACGCCGCGAAAGGTATGCATTGCCCTGAACGCGGTATCGGCCCAGGCGACCGTCGGCGAGCCGATGCCGAGCGTCGGGTCTTCTTCCAGAATCGCCGCGTTGCGGGCGTAGCGTACGGGGTCGCTGGTGAAGGGATTGTTGATAAAGGATTCCGTTCCGGTCAGCGCATCGCCGCCGCCGGGCACGTAGCGGCCGCCCTGCCCCATCAGCCGCATGATCCGAAGCAGCGCCCGCGTCGGCAACGACGTCGTGCGCCCCGGCAGGTCGATCATCGGCGCCGACAGCACCATGCGGTCGAACCAGCGTTTTCCCGCATGCGCCACCCGCAGCATGACCGCGCCGCCCATCGAATGCGCCAGCGCGAAATGGGGCGGCGGACAATCCGGCAGCACCACCTGCTGCACGAAGGTCTCGACGTCGATCTCGAAGTCGGAGAAGTCGCGGACATAGCCCTTGCGCGGATCGCGCAGGCGGCGCGACGAATGCCCCTGACCGCGCCAGTCGATCATCGCCACCGCAAATCCGCGATCGCGCAAGTCGCGCACCGTCTCGAAATATTTTTCGATCTGCTCGCTGCGCCCGGTGAAGACGCAGACGGTGCCCTTGCGCCCCGCCGGCGCCGCCCAGCGCGCGAACCTTAGTTCCGCGCCATCCGGGGTCTTGATGGTGCCCGAGACGACGTCCTCCGGAACCGGATTGGCAGGGATCGAGACGAGCGTCATGAGGGGAACCGGCTAGTAAGGAGGGACTGGAAATCAAGTCGGGAGGCGTCAAAAATGGCTCTATTTGGCCCCTCTTGAACGCCGTTTCACCCCTCCCATATCATCTCCGTGCAGGCCGCTACCAGTGTTTCGGAACCGAAACCTGAGGCTGCACAAGACTAAGCCCGGCCCGATGGCGGGCGGGTAATTGCAACAGTCGCTCAATGGAGGACTATCCTATGCGTACCTACGATCTCACCCCGTTTTATCGTTCCACCGTCGGCTTCGACCGCTTCTTCAACCTGCTCGATCAGGTGACGTCTGACGGCAGCCCCGGTTATCCGCCCTACAACATCGAGCGCACCGGCGAGAACGCCTACCGCATCAGCGTTGCGGTCTCCGGCTTCTCGCAAGGTGAGCTTTCGATCGTCGCGAAAGAAAACACGCTGACGATCAAGGGCGAGAAAACCGCCAACGAGAATGGCAAGGACAAATCCGAAGTGCTCTACCGCGGCATCGCCGCGCGCGCCTTCGAGCGCGTCTTCCAGCTTGCCGATTTCGTGCAGGTGAAGAACGCTTCGCTCGAGAACGGTCTGCTGCACGTCGATCTCGTGCGCGAGATCCCCGAGGCCAAGAAGCCGCGCAGCATTCCGATCAACTCGAGCGCGCAGGCTCCGCAGGTGGTCGACGCTTCCGTCGCCGCGTAACGCAGCGAGGCTTTCGGCCGATATTGGCTGACGCGAAAACGCCCCGGGAAACCGGGGCGTTTTTTGTGCGCGCAACCCAGATCCGCATTTTCGCGAGGCCTCGCGCGGGTCACGTCGGCGTGACAGCGGTAACGATGCCACCGCCTTCGTCGAAATTCGAAGCGGGCCGGGACACATGAATGTGGAGCAGATCGATGAAGATGTTGCGAACACTGACAATCATTGCCGGTGTCCTTGCCGGATCGCTCGGCGCACAAGCGGCGCAGGCCGCGGCACCGGTCAAAGTGAAAAATGTCGTGCTGGTGCACGGCGCGTGGGCCGACGGCTCGAGTTGGTCGGAAGTCATTCCGCGGCTGCAGGCCGCGGGGCTTCACGTCACCGCAGTTCAGAATCCGCTGACCTCGCTGAACGATTCCGTGGCTGCAACGCGCCGGGCGTTGGCGCAGCAGGACGGTCCGACCGTGCTGGTGGCGCATTCCTGGGGCGGCACCGTGATCAGCGAAGTAGGCACCGACCCGAAGGTCACGGGGCTGGTCTATATCGCGGCGCGCGCGCCCGATGCGGGCGAGGATTTCGTCGCGCTTTCGCAGAAGTTTCCGGCCGGTCCGGCGCGCGCCGGCGTCCAGGAACATAATGGTTTCACTACGTTGTCCGAGGACGCGTTCCTGAAATATTTTGCAAATGGGGTCGACCCCAAGACCGCGAAAGTTCTCTACGCCGTGCAGTGGCCGACCGCGACTTCCATCTTCGCCGGCCTCACCACCGCAGCCGCCTGGCGCAGCAAGCCGAGCTGGTACGCCGTGTCGAAGCAGGACTACACCATCAATCCCGATCTCGAGCGATTTCTGGCCAAGCGGATGAATGCCACGACGGTCGAACTGGAGGCCGGCCACCTGTCGCTCGTCTCACAGCCGGACAAGGTCGCCGATCTCATCCTGGCCGCCGCCCGCCAGCACGAATAATCCGCCAAAAGCGCCCCGGGGGTGTTTTTATTGGTGCGTAGCCCGGATGGAGCGAAGCGCACTCCGGTGTCTTTCGCGAGCGGATAAGGTCATCCCGGATTGCGCTGCGCGCCATCCGGGCTACGGCGCTACCCGCATCTCACTCCAGCCCCTGCACGTCAGGCATGTCCTGCGTCGGCGCAATCTGCGGGGCGGGCTTGGCCGGGACCGAACCCGTCACCGCCGGTGAAGCCGCAGCCTGAACCTCGGTCGGCTTCGGCGCAGGTGCCGCAGCCTGCTGGGCCGGCGCCGGCGCAGGCTTTGTGGCGATCGGACTGGCCTTCGGCACCGGCACGGTGCGACTAGCCAAACGGGAGGCCGGCCGCTGCGGCCGCGCCGCGGCCTGGACATTGGCCGGCGGGGCCGGCGCATGGGCCTGCGACGGCGGAGCCGCAGAGGGCCCGTGGAGAGCGCTCTGGTCTTCGTAGAAATTGTCACCCATGCGATAGGACGGCACGAAGCGAATAATCCGGCCGTTGCGTGCGTCGATCACGAGCCGGCCGTCCTCGCCGCCGCGGTCGATCGCCGCGATCGTGTAAACGAAGCCGCGCAACCTCGGGATACCGAGCGGCGAGAACCCATTGTCGCGCAGCACCGAATAGACTTCCGTCGACGGCAACAGTCCCGGACCGTATCCGTACTGCGGCGCGGCTCCGTAGCGCGGCCCGGGCTCGTCGTACGGCCCGGGGGCCGGCTGCGGCACCGCCGCATAGGGGGCGTCGAAATCCGATGCCGCCGCGTATGGCGAGCGCCCGATCTCATAGGGCCCGGGCACCTGCGCCTGCGCGCCGCCCGCCAGAAGGACCAGTCCCGCCGCCAAAGATCCCGTGAACAACTTCATTGTCGAAAGCTCCTGTAAGCCCCGCAGCCGCCAGACCGTAGCGGAAGCATTTTTGCTCGCTCGTCTGCCGGCCCAGGATCGAATTTCATTGGGAAATCCGGCGGTCCTTGGGCCGGATCGGGGCGCCGCTGCCGCAAACCCCGCGCGCGGTTATTTCCCCCGGGCCGCCAAGCGCCGATGCGCATGCGGGCGAGGACTTTCACGCGCTTGTGTGATAAAGAAAAATTTGGCATGGTCGAAGTTAGGACAGCATCGCTGTCTCAATTGCGGGGCGGTCCCGGCACAGGGATTGCAACGAAACCGTGGCGCTACGAGCTCCAGGGCAGTGCAGGCAAGGCCGTTCATCAGGGACGTTGAACGGGAAGGCCTGAATTTAAGAAATTGCGGCTCGCGGCGGACGAGCGGTGGCCCGGTGGGTGCCGCAAGCGTCCAAGGTGCGCCGACGATGCGGTGAGGCCCTTAGCCTTTTATTGAGAGGAATGAGATGAGCGGGTCGGAATTCGAGCGCGAAAATATCGTGACAGACACCCTGTCGGCGACCGCGGCTTCGAAACCGGCCGACACTGCGCGCGAACATGACTGGCGCCCGCCGGCCGAGGGTCTGTACGACCTTGGCATGGAGAAGGATTCCTGCGGCGTCGGCTTCATCGCCAATATCAAGGGCAGGAAGTCGCACCAGATCGTTTCCGACGCGATCAACATTCTCTGCAACCTCGAACATCGCGGCGCCGTCGGCGCCGACCCGCGCGCCGGTGACGGCGCTGGCATCCTGGTGCAGATCCCGCACGCGTTCTTTTCGCGCAAGGCGGCCGAGATCGGCTTCAAGCTGCCGGAGCCCGGCCACTACGCGATCGGCTCGCTCTTCATGCCGAAGGAGACGGCGTGGCGAAAGGTGATTCAGAGCATCATCGCCGAACAGATCAAGGAAGAAGGTCTCGTGCTGCTCGGCTGGCGCGACGTGCCGTCCGACAACGCTTCACTCGGCGAAACCGTCAAGCCGACCGAACCCTACCATATGCAGGTGTTCATCGGCCGCAACGGCACGGCGAAGTCCGAGGAAGAGTTCGAGCGCAGGCTCTACATCCTGCGCAAATCGATCTCGCAGGCGATCTACCAGCGCCGCGACCGCGGGCTCGCCGGCTATTACCCGGTCTCGCTGTCGTGCCGCACCGTGATCTACAAGGGCATGTTCCTCGCCGATCAGCTCGGCAAGTACTATCCCGATCTGCATGAACAAGATTTCGAGAGCGCGCTGGCGCTGGTGCATCAGCGCTTCTCGACCAACACCTTCCCGACCTGGTCGCTGGCGCACCCCTACCGCATGATCGCCCACAACGGCGAAATCAACACGCTGCGCGGCAACGTCAACTGGATGGCGGCCCGCCAGGCGTCCGTTCACTCGGAGCTTTACGGCAAGGACATCAACCGGCTCTGGCCAATCTCCTATGAAGGCCAGAGCGACACGGCCTGCTTCGATAACGCGCTCGAATTCCTGGTGCAGGGCGGCTACTCGCTGCCGCACGCGGTGATGATGATGATTCCGGAAGCCTGGGCCGGCAATCCCTTGATGGATGAGCAGCGCCGCGCCTTCTACGAATATCACGCCGCGCTGATGGAGCCGTGGGACGGCCCCGCCGCGATCGCCTTTACCGACGGCCGCCAGATCGGCGCTACCCTCGACCGCAACGGACTGCGCCCGGCGCGCTATCTCGTCACCAAGGACGACCGCATTGTGATGGCGTCCGAAATGGGCGTGCTGCAGATCCCGGAGGACCAGATCGTCACCAAGTGGCGGCTACAGCCCGGCAAGATGCTTTTGGTCGACCTCGAACAGGGACGGCTCATTCCCGACGACGAGATCAAGGCGAGGCTGGCCAAGAGCCATCCCTACAGCGACTGGCTGCATCGCACTCAGCTCGTGCTGGAAGAACTGCCCGACGCGCCCACCAAGGGCCTGCGCTCCAACCTGCCGCTGCTCGACCGGCAGCAAGCGTTCGGCTATTCGCAGGAAGACATCAACATCCTGATGACGCCGATGGCGGCCACCGGCGAAGAGGCCGCCGGCTCGATGGGCAACGACACGCCGATCTCGGCGCTGTCGGACCGACCGAAGCCACTCTTTACTTACTTCAAGCAGAATTTTGCCCAGGTCACCAACCCGCCGATCGATCCGATCCGCGAGGAGCTCGTCATGAGCCTCGTCTCGATCATCGGGCCGCGGCCGAACCTGTTCGACCTGCAGGGCATGGCCTCGACCAAGCGGCTCGAGGTGCGCCAGCCGATCCTGACCGATGCGGATTTGGAAAAGATCCGCTCGATCTCCGATGTCGCAGATACGCATTTCAAGTCGCGCACGCTCGACACCACCTTCCATGCCGGCTTCGGCGCGGCCGGGATGGAGCAGGTACTCGACGAACTCTGCGCGCGCGCCGAAGGCGCGGTGCGCGAAGGCGTCAACATCATCATCCTGTCGGATCGCATGGCGGGCACGGACCGGATTCCGATCCCCTCGCTGCTCGCCTGCGCCGCCGTGCATCATCATTTGATCCGCACCGGCTTGCGCACCTCGGTCGGCATCGTGGTCGAATCCGGCGAACCGCGCGAAGTGCATCACTTTGCGTGCCTCGCCGGCTACGGTGCCGAGGCGATCAATCCATATCTGGCGTTCGAAACCATCATCGCGATGAAGGACCGCCTGCCGGGCGCGCTCGACGACTACGAGATCGTCAAGCGCTACATCAAGTCGATCGGCAAGGGCCTGTTGAAGGTGATGTCCAAGATGGGCATCTCGACTTACCAGTCCTATTGCGGCGCGCAGATTTTTGACGCCGTCGGGCTGAAGGCCGATTTCGTCGCGAAGTATTTTGCCGGCACCCACACCCGCATCGAAGGCGTCGGCCTCGCCGAAATCGCCGAGGAAACCGCGCGACGCCATACGGACGCGTTCGGCGACGCGCAGGTTTACAAGACCGCGCTCGATGTCGGCGGCGAATACGCCTATCGCACCCGCGGCGAGGATCACGCCTGGACCGCGGAATCCGTTTCCACGCTGCAGCATGCCGTGCGCGGCAACTCGCAGGAGCGCTACCGCGCGTTCGCAAAGATCCTCAACGAACAGTCGGAGCGGCTGCTGACGCTGCGCGGCCTGTTCCGGATCAAGACCGCCGAGGACGAGAAGCGCAAGCCGGTGAAGATCGAGCAGGTCGAGCCGGCCTCCGAAATCGTCAAGCGCTTCGCCACGGGTGCCATGAGCTTCGGCTCGATCTCGCGCGAGGCGCACACCACGCTCGCAATTGCGATGAACCGGATCGGCGGCAAGTCGAACACCGGCGAAGGCGGCGAAGAGGCCGATCGCTTCAAGCCGATGCCGAACGGCGATTCCATGCGCTCGGCGATCAAGCAGGTCGCCTCAGGCCGCTTCGGCGTGACGACGGAATACCTCGTCAACTCCGACATGATGCAGATCAAGATGGCGCAGGGCGCCAAGCCCGGCGAAGGCGGACAACTGCCCGGTCATAAGGTCGACGCGACGATTGCGCGGGTGCGGCATTCGACGCCCGGCGTCGGCCTGATCTCGCCGCCGCCGCACCACGACATCTATTCGATCGAGGATCTGGCACAGCTCATCTACGACCTCAAGAACGTCAATCCGGATGGCCAAGTCTCGGTCAAGCTGGTGTCCGAAATCGGCGTCGGCACGGTGGCCGCGGGCGTTGCGAAAGCGCGTGCCGACCATGTCACCATCGCAGGCTTCGAGGGCGGCACCGGTGCCTCTCCCCTCACCTCGATCAAGCACGCGGGCAGCCCCTGGGAAATCGGCCTTGCCGAAACCCACCAGACGCTGGTGCGCGAGCGGCTGCGCAGCCGCATCGTGGTGCAGGTCGACGGCGGCTTCCGCACCGGGCGCGACGTCGTGATCGGGGCGCTGCTCGGCGCCGATGAATTCGGCTTCGCCACCGCACCGCTGATTGCGGCCGGCTGCATCATGATGCGCAAGTGTCATCTCAACACCTGCCCGGTCGGCGTCGCGACGCAGGACCCGGTGCTACGCAAGCGCTTCACCGGCCAGCCCGAGCACGTCATCAACTACTTCTTCTTCGTTGCGGAAGAAGTGCGCGAGATCATGGCGCAGCTCGGCTACATGAAGTTCGACGAAATGGTCGGTCAGACCCAGATGCTCGACCAATCCACGCTGGTGGCGCACTGGAAGGCCAAGGGGCTGGACTTCTCGAAGCTCTTCGTCCGTCAGAAGGAGGAGAAGGGTCAGAAGATCTATCACGCCGAAGCCCAGAACCATCATCTGGAGAAGGTGCTGGACCGCCGCCTGATCGAGAAGGCGCAGGCCGCGCTCGACCGTGGCGCGCCCGTGAAGATCGAGGAAGAGATCAACAATACCGACCGCTCCGCCGGCGCGATGCTGTCGGGTCAGGTCGCCAGGATCTACGGCCATGCCGGACTGCCGCATGACACCATTCATGTCAGCCTGAAGGGCACCGCCGGCCAGGCATTCGGCGCGTGGCTTGCCAAGGGTGTCACCTTCGATCTCGAAGGCGAAGGCAACGATTATGTCGGCAAGGGCCTTTCGGGCGGTCGCATCATCGTCAAGCCGCCGCGGAATTCCGGCATCGTGCCGGAAGAATCCATCATCGTCGGCAACACGGTGATGTATGGCGCGATCGAGGGTGAATGCTATTTCCGCGGCATCGCCGGCGAGCGCTTTGCGGTGCGCAATTCCGGCGCCATCGCGGTCGTCGAGGGCGCCGGCGATCACTGCTGCGAGTACATGACCGGCGGCATCGTCGTGGTGCTCGGCAAGACCGGGCGCAACTTCGCGGCCGGCATGTCGGGCGGCATCGCCTATGTGCTGGACGAGGCCGGCGACTTCGAAAAGCTCTGCAACCTCTCGATGGTCGAACTCGAGCCGGTGCTGTCGGAAGAGCTGATCAACGCCGGCACCTACAATCACTCCGGCGATCTCGAGGCACATGGCCGGGTCGATGTGTTCGCCAATCTGCTGGAGTCCGATATCGAGCGGCTGCACATCCTGATCACGCGCCACGCCAAGCTGACCGGCTCGAAGAAAGCGGCCGAGATCCTCGCTGACTGGAAGACGTGGCTTCAAAAATTCCGCAAGGTGATGCCGGTGGAATACCGCCGCGCGCTGAAGGAATTGAAGGCGAATGCCGACGCCGAGCCGAAAATCGCGATCGGGGCTTAGTTACACGAGCCCGTCATTGCGAGCGCAGCGAAGCAACCCATAGCGCCACAAGCAGAACCGTGGATTGCTTCGTCGCTCCGCTCCTCGCAATGACGGCGCGAACAGACATGAACGAACGAGAGATGCAGGGGCATCAGGTTTAATGGGCAAGATCACAGGTTTTCTCGAGATCGACCGCAACGAACGCAAGTATGCGCCCGTCGCCGAGCGGTTGAAGCACTATCGCGAGTTCGTCATTCCCTTAAGCGAGAAGGACACCCGCGACCAGGCCGCGCGTTGCATGAATTGCGGCATCCCCTATTGCCACGGCACCGGTTCGGTAGCGCCGGGCACGCCGGGCTGCCCGGTCAACAACCAGATCCCCGATTTCAACGATCTCGTCTATCAGGGCAACTGGGAAGAGGCTTCGCGCAACCTGCACTCGACCAACAATTTCCCGGAGTTCACCGGCCGCATCTGTCCCGCCCCGTGCGAGGCGTCCTGCACGCTCAACATCGACGACAACCCGGTCACCATCAAGACCATCGAATGCGCCATCGTCGACCGCGCCTGGGACAATGGTTGGCTGAAGCCTGAGATTGCGCCCGCCAAGACCGGCAAGAAGGTCGCGATCGTCGGCTCCGGCCCTGCGGGCCTCGCAGCCGCGCAGCAGCTCGCGCGTGCTGGCCATGACGTCCACGTCTACGAGAAGTTCGCCAAGGCGGGCGGGTTGCTTCGTTACGGCATTCCCGACTTCAAGATGGAAAAGCACATCATCGACCGTCGCGTGGCGCAGATGGAGGCCGAAGGCGTGACGTTCCATTACGGCGTCCATATCGGCGGCACCTCGCAAGGCGCGATCGATCCGCGCGAGTTGCTCAACCAGTATGACGCGGTGGCGCTGACCGGCGGCGCCGAAGCCGGCCGCGATCTGCCGATCCCCGGCCGCGATCTCGACGGCATCCATTTCGCGATGGACTTCCTGCCTCAGCAAAACCGCCGCGTCTCCTCCGAGCCGCTCGGCGACGCGAAGGAGATTCTCGCCGGCGGCAAGCATGTCGTCGTGATCGGCGGTGGCGACACCGGTTCCGACTGTATCGGGACGTCGTTCCGGCAGGGCGCAAAGTCCGTTACACAACTCGAAATCATGCCGGCGCCGCCCGAGCATGAGAACAAGGGCGTGACCTGGCCGAACTGGCCGTTGAAGATGCGCACCTCATCGAGCCAGGCCGAAGGCGCGAGCCGCGAATACGCGGTGCTGACGCAAAAATTCTCGGGCGTCGACGGCAAGGTGCAAAAGCTGCACTGCGTCAAAGTCGACGACAAGTTCAAGCCGATCGCGGGCACCGAATTCGAGCTCGAAGCTCAGCTCGTGCTGCTCGCCATGGGCTTCGTGCATCCGGTGCACGAGGGCATGCTGAAGACGCTCGGCGTCGACCTCGACCAGCGCGGCAACGTCCGCGCCAACATGGCCGACTACAAGACCTCACTGCCGAACGTCTTCTCCGCCGGCGACATGCGGCGCGGACAATCGCTGGTGGTGTGGGCAATCCGCGAAGGGCGGCTGTGCGCGCGGGCGATCGATCAGTATCTGATGGGGTCGACGACGCTGCCGCGGTAATTAGACGTGGAACGGGCCATGTTTGCAACTGTCATGCCCGGACTTGATCCGGGCACCCATCAATCTTCATGAGACGCTTTCGAAGGGATGGATTGCTGGGTCGAGCCCGGCAATGACGAGTTCGAACGACGGCTGCCTCAATGCTGCAGCCTCACCCCCAGCATCACTACCGTCGATGCCGTGCTGTTCCCCGGCAGGTTCGAATCCAGCCAGTCCCGCCGCAGCGTACCCCTGAGCCAGACGTTGCGGTTCATCTTGTAGATGGCCTCGCCCGAAACCGTGTAGATCTTGTCGCGCCTGGGATTCCCTTGATAGTCGAGTGAGCCCCAGGTGAACTTGCCGATCGCTGTCAGCCAGCGGCGAAAGTCGTGGTCGACTTCGACGGTATAGATGTGCGTTAGCACGCCCGACGTCCCGGGCAGCGTGGTCTCCGTGATCGTGGTGTCGGAATAGAACTTTGCCGTCGTCAGTGGCGTTGCGGTCCAGACCAGCGAGGACGACACGAGCAGGCCTTCCAGGCGGTCGAGCCTCGGATCGACATAGTCGCGCGCGGCGTAGCCGACGGCGATTTCGCCGGTCAACAGCCGCGAGAGCTCGAAACTGGTGCCGCCCTTTACGTAGCCGCCCGAGGAATCGCGCGCAAATCCGCTGCGGTCGATTCTGACATCATGCACGCGGCTGTCGCCTTGCACTTCCACGAACGGCTTTATGCCCGGCCTCAAATCATAGCTGACGCGGCCAACGCCGCCGTACTGGCTGAAATTGCGGTCGTCGTTGGCGGTCGACGTGCCGTCGGTGAGTTTCGAGTTGGTGTAGTCGGTGCGGTCGACGGTGGCGCCGGCGGAAACCTGCAGCCGGTTGAAGCTTTGGTCGACGCCGAGGGTGGTGCCCACCGTGGTGTAGATCGGATATCTGGCGAGGCCGGCCTGTACGTTCGGGCTGCCGGGATTGTCGGTCGAGACGAACAACCGGCCCTGCGCGGTCAGCCTCGTGTCGCGGCTGACATCGAGCCGCCCGTCGACATGGCCGATGAAATTGGGTCGATCGACATCCAGCGGCGCCGATAGCGGCGTGCCGTCGGGGTTCGGCGTGAGATTGCTGCCGTAGCCGGTGAACGAGCCGCGGAGATCGGCCACCAGCGCATGCCGTTCCCAGTCGGAGACCGCCAAAAATTCGGGCGCGATCACATAGAACGGCTTGCCTTGCGCGGCTGCGAGCCGACCGGGATTGGTGTCGTAGCCGCCCGAGAATTCGACCGCGGATTTGATCAGGAAGCTGCCGGCGTAATCGCCGACCGCGCCGAACGGATCATCGTCGATCCTGAGACGCTTGCGCGCTGGCTGACCCAGCACCGTGCCCGCCATTGCCGGCGGGATCGGGGTTTTGTGCGCCGACTCCGACGGGGGAATCGACAGCCGCAGCCGCGTATTCGACGCAATCGGCGGCGGACTGCCGGGACCGACCGGCGGCTTCGGCTTCGCCTGCGCCGGATAGTATTTCGGTTTCCTGCGCTTGCGGTTGAGCGAGTCATAGCCGAAATCGGCTGCGCCGCTCGCAGCCGGCAGGCCATATTTCGGGATCTGTCCGATCCGCGATGGCGCCTGCTTATCGCTCTCCTGCAGTTTCGGACTATTGAGGGAATCGTTCACCTCTGCCGCGGTCCGCCGCAGCGGCGAATCCGGCGGCGTCATCTGGCTGGTGCGCCTTGAGCTGAACAGGTCCGGCGTGACGGTTTGCGCTCGGGCGGTGGTTCCGGTCAGGGCGATCAACGCAAGGCACGGCAAGGCGGCGCGGAAGAGGCGCGCGCGGCTGTTCCGGCCCGTTGCTGGCCCCGCCCTCACGATAAAATATACTCCAACAAAAACAGATACTTGGTGGACGCACACCAAACAGCTCGCGGAACACGTCGTTAATGGAGTTAAAACAATTATGGTTAATGAGCCGTTGAAGGCCTCGCCGCCCGCGTCGCATCGCCCGACAGGCCATGCTATGGAGGGCTTCGGGCGAAACGCCCTCCTCCCTGGGACAGACATGGCCAATCCGAATCCGCTGATGGCACAATCATCCGGCTCCGATCCCGCGGATGCCGCCGTTCAATCGGCGCTGCGCACGCTCGACGCCGAGGGCAGCGGGATCGCTGCGATCACGGCGGCGCTGCAGTCCGATCTCCGCGCACCATTTGCCGCCGCCGCCGATCTGATCCGGAACGCCAACGGGCGGCTGATCGTCACCGGGCTCGGCAAATCGGGCCATATCGGCCGCAAGATCGCCGCAACCTTTGCCTCCACCGGCACGCCGGCGTTTTTCGTCCATGCCGCCGAAGCGAGCCATGGCGACCTCGGCATGATCACGCCGGACGATGTCATCCTGGCGCTGTCCTGGTCCGGCGAGCAGCCGGAGATGAAGAATCTGATCACCTATGCCAAGCGCTTCCGCATTCCCGTGATCGCCATGACCGCGGAGCGCGAATCTTCGCTCGCCAAGGCCGCCGACGTCGCGCTGACGTTGCCGAAGGCGCGCGAGGCCTGCCCGCACAACCTCGCGCCGACCACCTCCTCGCTGATGATGCTGGCGCTTGGCGACGCGCTCGCGATCGCATTGCTGGAAGGCCGCGGCTTTAGCTCGGTCGATTTCAGCGTGCTGCATCCCGGCGGCAAGCTCGGCGCACTCCTGAAATACACCCGCGATCTCATGCATACCGGCGACGCGGTGCCGCTGAAGCCGCTCGGCGCCAGCATGTCCGAGGCGCTGGTCGAGATGACGTCCAAGGGCTTTGGCTGCGTCGGTATCATCGATGCACGCGGCCACATCGTCGGCATTGTCACCGACGGCGATCTGCGCCGCCACATGGGGCCCGGCTTGATGTCGGCAACTGTCGACGAGGTGATGACGAGGAATCCGAAGACGATCGACCGCGACGTGCTGGCCGGCGAGGCACTGGAGATCCTCAATTCCTCGAAGATCACGACGCTGATCGTGACCGACACCAACAAGCCGATCGGCATCGTGCATCTGCACGATTTTTTACGGGCGGGCGTGGCTTAGGCCGGCGCCCAAACTCTCGACGTCATTGCGAGGAGCGCAGGGACGAAGCAATCCACCTATCGTTATGCCGCGACATGGATTGCTTCGCTTCGCTCGCAATGACGGGGTTAGGCCTGTGCTGGAAACCGCGCCGTGTTCTCCTCCAGCGGCAGCGCCAGTCCGTTCGCGAGATACGACACAGTGCGATAGAATCCGCACAGCAGGATGATCTCGAATATTTTCGCATTGTCGAAATATACCGACAACGCCGCGAATTCGGCGTCGCTGAGCGTGGCACGCTCGTGCAGCGCATCGACCGCGGCGATCAGGGCCTGCTCTGCCGGCGACCAGCATGTGTCGGTGGCCGCGCCCAGCACGGTGGCGCGGACCTGCTGCTCCGTCAAATGCGCGGCTTCCGCGAATGTCGTGACATGCACGCCCCATTCGTACTCGCAGCCGGTTCGCGCACAGGTGCGGTCGATGACGATCTCGCGCTCCCGCAAGCTGAGCGGCCCGCGATCCAGCAGACTGCCGGCGCGGAATTTCTCCCAGGCGCGGGCATTGCCCGCCATGACGCGAAACAGCACCAGCGGCGGCGCGCCGCGCATGATGCGGTCGAACTGCTCGGCAATGTCCGGCGCATAAGGCGGTTCAAGCGGCGCGATGCGCGGCGTGGTCTGTGCCACGGACAGCCCCTTTGCTACGAATACCGTAGCAGCATGCTACATTTTTCGTAGCGAAATGCAAGGAATCGAGGGAAAGTTTTCTGGGACGAGGAAGTCCCCTAAGCCGCCGCCACCGTCAGGCTGGCACCATCGACCTGTACCACCTTGACCCGGCTGCCGGCCGGCGCGTCGGGGCCGGCGACGCGCCAGATCGTATCGTCGATCCGGACGGTGCCGGTGCCGTCGACGATGGGCTTTTCCAGCGTGAATTCCCGGCCGACCAGCGCCTTGGTCCGGTTGTTGAGGAACGGATTGCTGACGCTGCTGCTGGAAGCGCTGCGTGCAAAATGCCGCCACGCCGGTACCGCGGCAACCGCGAACACCGCAAACATCAGGAGTTGCGTCTGCCAAGAGGGATTGATCGCAAACGACACGAGCCCGACCAGGAGCGCCGCGAGCCCGAGCCAGAACAAGAAGACGCCCGGCGCGAGCAATTCGAGCGCCATCAGGACGAAGCCGAAGATAAGCCAATTCCAGGTCCCTAACGTCGAAAACATCTCGGCCATGACGAACCTCTAATCAATCTTCCAGACCAAGCTCTCACCGCTGCGGCGTGACCGGCGGCGGGGTCGGGCCGGCGTTCGGCACCGAGCCTGTCCGCCGGGCGACAGCCGCAGCGGACGTCGCGGCTTCGCCGAAGGTCGCCTTGGCGATCTCGCCGATGCCGGCGAGCGAGGACAGCACGGAAGTTGCTTCCAGCGGAATCATCAGGATCTTCTGGTTCGGCGAATCCGCAAACTGTCCGAATGCCTTGATGTACTTGTCGGCGATAAAATAGTTCAGCGCGGCAACGTCGCCCTTGGCGATCGATTCAGAGACCATCTGCGTCGCCTTGGCTTCCGCTTCCGCCAGGCGCTCGCGCGCTTCGGCGTCGCGGAATGCGGCTTCGCGGCGGCCTTCGGCCTGCAAAATCTGCCCCTGTTTGGCGCCTTCGGCGCGCAAGATTTCCGACTGGCGCTGGCCCTCGGCCTGCAGGATGTCGGCGCGCTTGACGCGCTCGGCCTTCATCTGCCGCCCCATCGCTTCGACCAGATCGGCCGGCGGCACGATGTCCTTGATCTCGATGCGGTTGACCTTGAGCCCCCACGGCGACACCGCGGCGTCAACCACGCGGAGCAGCCGTTCGTTGATCTCGTCGCGGTGCGACAGCACCTGGTCGAGGTCCATCGAGCCCATCACCGAGCGGATGTTGGTCATGGTCAGCACGATGATCGCCTGCTCGAGATTGGCGACCTCGTAGCTTGCCTTCGCGGCGTCGAACACCTGGAAGAACGCGACCCCGTCCACCGTCACGGTGGCATTGTCCTTGGTGATTACCTCCTGCTCTGGGATGTTGATCACCTGCTCCATCATGTTCATCTTGCGGCCGACGCGGTCGAAATAGGGAATGATGAGATTCAACCCTGGCGCGAGCGTGCGGGTGTATTTTCCGAACCGCTCGATGGTCCAGTCATAGCCCTGCGGCACCGTCTTGACGCCCGCGAACAAAGTGACAATGACAAGCAGTACAAAGGCGATCGCGAAAACGTCGAAGCCACTCATAAAGTCCCTCCAAAGCCGGCAAGGTGCGTTGCCGGGCGCGGTCTCTCATTTGTCGGCAAAGGCGCGGCGCCGGTTCAGCCGGCTGTTCTCAAGTGATGTTATATAGCTAGGGAACGTTCTGCGGGCCACCAGATGTTCTTGGCTCCGAACGGCGAGTGGGTTGCTGAGGTGGTTAAATCCAGCCCTGCAACTCGCGCAAAACGAGCTGGCGGATGACGTCCATGCCGGGCTCGCTGTCGTTGAGGCAGGGAATCGCGGAAAACTGCTCGCCGCCATTGTGCCTGAAGATCTCGGCGTTTTCCTGCGCGATCTCCTCCAGCGTCTCCAGGCAATCGGCGGAGAAACCGGGGGTCACGACGGCAATGCGCTTCACACCATCTTTCGCCAGTTTTTCGATGGTCTTGTCGGTATAGGGCTGCAGCCACTCGTCGAAGCCGAAGCGCGATTGAAATGTAAGGATCAGCTTTGAGGCATCAAGGCCCAACCGCTTGCGCAAGCTTTCCGTCGTTGCGACGCACTGGGTATAATAGGGATCGCCCTTGTCGACATATTTCTGCGGCATGCCGTGAAACGACGCCACGATCAGCTCGGGCTGAAACGGCAGGGCCGCGAGATGTTCTGACATCGAGACGGCGAGCGCTTCGATGTAATCGGGATCGTCGTAATAAGGCGGGCTCACCCGCAGCGTTGGCTGCGCACGCATGTCGGCGAGCGCGCGAAACACCTCGTCGCAGACGGTCGCCGAGGTCGCCGCGGAATATTGCGGATAGAGCGGCACCACCAGCAGGCGATCGCAGCCTTGCGCAGCCAGGGCATCGATGCGCGAGCGGATCGACGGATTGCCATAGCGCATCGCCCAATCGACCACGACATGCTCGCGATCGGCGATCGCCTCCGCGAGCTTTTCGGCCTGCGAGCGGGTGATGGTCTTGAGCGGAGATTCGCCTCTCTCGGCGTTCCAGATCTTCTGGTAGTCGCGCGCCCTCCTGGCCGGGCGCACGCGCAAGATGATGCCGTTGAGGATCAGTTTCCAGACGAGGCCCTGGTCCTCGATTACCCGCGGGTCGGAGAGGAATTCCTTCAGATAAACCCGTACCCCCTGTGCATCGGCGGTATCGGGCGTGCCGAGATTGACCAGCAGCACGCCGATGCGTTGCGGCTGGGTTGCCGGCACAGGCTTCGCATTGCCGATGGGAACGACCACGGTCATGATTTCGATGGCTTCGCGCGTTGCACCATCCTTGTCAAGATAACCGCCGGTTCGCTACGCTTCTCAAATTGCCGCGGGGCGCGGGAGGAACCATGACGATCGCCGAATGGTGTGTTTTCGGAACGGTGCTGCTCTATCTGCTGACGATCGCATCGGTCAAATGGGCGGCCTACGGCCGTTTCGACAATGCCAAGCCGCGCGATCCTGCCTTCTACCAGGACCCGATCCGCACCCGTGCGCTCGGCGCGCATCAAAACGGCATCGAGGCGTTTCCGTTCTTTGCAGTTGCCGTGCTGCTGGCGGAGTTTCGGCTGGGACCGCAGCGCTTGATCGACGAACTCGCCATTCTCTTCGTGATCGTGCGGATCGCCTACGTTTTCACCTATCTCGGCAACCGCCCGACGCTGCGCTCGATTCTCTGGAGCCTCGGGTTCGCGATCAACATCGCGATTTTCTTTCTGCCGGCGATCAAGGGATATTTGGCGGTGTGAGTCGGCTTATCGCCTGATGACTTGCTGTCGTCCCTGCGAAAGCAGGGACCCATAACCACCTCGAAGGAAAGTCGTCAACCATCTTGCCAAGATAACGTCCGCCGCGGCGTATGGGTCCCGGATCGCGCTCGCTTCGCTCGCTTGTCCGGGACGACGGAGATGGGAGTAGCCGCGATACATAGCATGAATCCGCGTTCTCGCGGCGCGTTGCGCCCGAGGTTTGCTTTGAACCTCCCGCCCTCTCAAACAGAGGGCGCAGGGAAGACCGGGTGCTGGCTGCACCCGCGGTCTCGTGTGCCATTGCGCATAAAGAGAACGCACACGAGTATACAGGTACAGCGGGAGCATCCCGGCCTTCCCTGCGCAATGGCTTTACGGCTTACTTCGAGCTCTCCCCGGTGAACGGCTCTTTTGCCACCGTCGCCGACAGAAGCTTGCTTCCGCCGACTTAATGCCAGCACCGCGGCATCAGGACCACACGACTTCGCCGTACGCTTCCTGCGCGTACGTCTCGCGCATTCAGCGTCCACCGCATCTCACCGCACGTTCGTGACGATCGCGATCCGCCCCTCAATCGGATGAGACGGGCGGAGTCATGCCGCTGATTTGCCCGACATGTTAAGCGAAAAATTTTTGATTTCCGGGCTTGACACGATTTCTGAAAATCAGAATTGATTTGCCCGTCGCGTTATCTTGTCGCAGGCCGCTGCATGAGTGCACTTGCGCGCGCCGCAAATAGGTCGCAGTTCGTAGGTTGGGCAAAGCGACAGCGCGCCCACCATCAAGCAGCGCGGTGATAAATGGTGGGCACGGCGCTATTGCGCCTTTGCCCACCCTATGAGATCCTCGCGAGCGGACGAAGATCTCAAGCAGCCAGATGCTTCTCCCGCGTCGCGATCAGGTCGCGGATGGCCTTCGATATCGCGACCGGGCGATGGGTTTGCTGATCGGTGTTGACCCAGACGATCTCGCCGGTCACGAGCGCCTCATTGCCGCCTTTGAGGAAGATCGCAAGTTCGAAGGTCAGGCTCGAATTGCCGATCCGCGCCACCCGCGCGCCGACGTCCAATTCCCAGTCGAATCGGACCGCCGCCTTGTATTCGATGACGGATTTGACGACGTGGAAATCGACGCCGCTCTTTTTGGCGTCGGCGTACTGGTCATAGCCGAGCGCGCGAAAATATTCGGTGATAGTAGTGTCGAAATAGGTCAGGTAGTGCGCGTTGAAGACAACGCCCTGGCCGTCGATTTCGGAGTAGCGCACCCGGAACGGGTGAAAGAACCAGAATTGCTCGCGTGACATGGGATTCCCCGGCTATGCGTGTCCGATTTTCTGTAGCCTGGATGGAGCCTAGCGCAATCCGGGGGCCGTGGATCGACCATCCCGGGTTACGCTCCGCTTCACCCGGGCTACTGCGATCACAAGCACGTCGCGCGTTCGGCGGCGAGATAGCCGAACAACAGGCCCAAGCCGAACAAGAGCACCAGGCCGGCGGCGCCGAACTCGATGCCGCGCATGATCAGCGTGCCGCCGCCTTCGCGCCCGGCGCTCAGCCGTTTTGCCAAGCCTTTCGCCGATACGGCGATGATGGCGATGGTTGCGACAGTGATGGCGGTTCCGAGGCCCATCACGAAGGTCGCGGCGATGCCGGCCAGGAACAGGCCCTGCGCCAGCGAGAATACCAGCACCAGGATGGCGCCCGAGCAGGGCCGCATGCCGACGGCGAAGATCGTACCCAAACCGCGCCGCCAGCCGCCCGGACCGGCGAGCTGGTCCGGCGTCGGCCCGTGCGAATGTCCGCAATGCTCGTCATGCACATGGGCATGGCCGTGATCATGGTCATATCGATGGTCGTGATGAGAGCCATGGTCGTGATGATGGTGATGCCCGTGGCCATCATCATGATCGTGCTGATGGTGGGCTGTGGCCGCTGCCATCACCAGCGCCGGCTTCGCCTGCAGCGCGCGCATAAAACCGCCACCCTTGGTCCAGACCAGCCGGGCGCCAAAGGCCGCGATCAGGGCATAGCTGACGACCTCGATTGCCTTTTCCGCCGAGCACATCGTCTTGGCGGTGGAGGAGAGCAACCAGGCGAAGACGGCCACGATCGCAACCGCGACCAGCGCCTGCAGCAGCGCCGAGGCGAACGACAGCACCATGCCGCGCCGCGCGGTCTCCTCGTTAGCGACCAGATAGGACGAAATCACCGCCTTGCCGTGGCCGGGACCGGCGGCGTGGAAGATGCCATACGCAAACGAGATCCCAAGCAGCGTCCAGACTGCGCTGCCGTCCGATTTCGCTGCGCGAATGGTTGCCGACATTTCGCGGTAAAATTCAGACTGCCTGGCCAAAATCCATCCGATCACCCCGCCGACCTGCGGCTCGGCCGCGGGACGTGGACCGCCGAACGGATTTTGCGCCATCACCACGTGCAAGGCGGCATCGAAAATCACAACGGCCGCGATCGCCGCGGCCGTCATTGTGATACCTCGCGCGAGGCTTGTGCAGAGCGGCCGCCTCACGGGCAGTTCACCGTGATCTTGTTGGCGAACATCGCGCCATAATTGGAATTGTCGCCGTTCATGAAATTCTGCTCGTTCAGGCGCTGGGTGTTGGCGGTCTCGTCGTTCGGCCGCTGGAATTGCGTCTGGCAGGCGGCAGGCGCACCGATCAGCTTGATCGGGTCCTTGTCGTCGAATTTGAAGTCGATGAAGTAAGAGGGATCGAATACTTCCAGCGCCAATTGCTTCGACGTCGCCGGTGTCTTCAGCGGCAGCACGAAATGCAGTGTCAGCGCACTATCCTTGTATTCAAGGTAATAATCGATCGGCTCGTTGAATTTCGCCTTCTTGCCGTCGCTCTTGGCAAAGGTGAAGTAGGCGAACTCCTTCAGCGATTCGACATTGGTCTGAGCCAGCGGCGCCAGTTCCTCGCGGGTGTAGACGCCCTTGGTCTTGGTCGCGATGCCCTGCAGCGCGTAGGTCGAGAACATATCGTCGAACGTCCAGGCGTGGCGTACCCCCGTCATTGAGCCGTCGGCCGCGTAGACCACCTCGCTCTTTGCGGTGATCCAGACATGCGGATGGGCCTCGGCCGCCGCCGTGCCGAACAGCAACGCGACGATCAAGCCCAACAATCCGAACAGTACACGCAACACGTCGTCCCCGCGAACGCGGGGACCCATGCGCCGTGTCTTCTCCTTTAGGCAGTGTGGCAAAGACTTTTCCTTCACAACGAACACCGGGGTTATGGGTCCCTGCGTTCGCAGGGACGACACTTGGCGCCGGCTAATCAGGCCGCCGGCGTTGCTTCGAGCAGGCCGCGCCGGCGTAATAGCGCATCCGCCTCCGGCTCGCGGCCGCGGAATGCGACATAGGCGTCCTCGGGGTCGCGCGAGCCGCCCGACGAATAGATGTCGTCGTGCAGGCGTTTTGCCACCGCGGGATCGAAGATGTCGCCGGCCTCCTCGAACGCGCCGAAGGCATCCGCATCCATCACCTCCGACCACATGTAGCTGTAATAACCGGCCGCATAATGATCGCCGGAGAAGATATGGCCGAATTGCGTGGGCCGGTGCCGTAGCGCGATTTCCGCCGGCATGCCGATCTTCTCCAGCTCCGTCTTTTCGAACGCCGCGACGTCGCGGCTGGCGGTGGCCGGCTGGGTATGGAATTCCAGATCGATCAGCGCCGAGGAGACGAATTCAACGGTGGCAAAGCCCTGGTTGAATTTTCGCGCGGCGAGGAAGCGCTGCAGCAGGTCGTCCGGCAGCGGCTCGCCGGTCTGATAGTGCTTGGCAAACTGCCGGAGCACCTGCGGCTGCTCCTGCCAGTGCTCGTAGAGCTGCGAGGGCAGCTCGACGAAATCGGTGAACACGGATGTGCCCGACAGCGAGGGATAGGTGACATTGGACAGCATGCCGTGCAGGCCGTGGCCGAACTCGTGGAAAAGGGTGCGCGCGTCATCCGGCGACAGCAGCGACGGCTGGCCGTCTGCGCCCTTGGCGAAGTTGCAGACATTGATGATCAGCGGGGCGACCTCGACGTCGAGCTTCTGCTGGTCGCGTAGCGAGGTCATCCAGGCGCCGGAGCGCTTTGAGGGCCGGGCGAAGTAATCGCCGTAGAACAGCGCCTTGTGCTTGCCGGCGGAGTCCTTGACCTCCCAGACCCGGACGTCCGGATGCCAGACCGGGATGTCCTTGCGCTCCGAGAAGGTGATCCCGAACAGGCGGGTGGCGCAGTCAAAGGCGGCCTCGATCATGTGGTCGAGCACCAGATAGGGCTTTATCGCCGCGTCATCGAAATCGGCTTTCCGCTGCCGCAGCTTTTCGGCGTAGTAGCGCCAGTCCCAAGGGGCGAGGCTGAAATTGCCGCCTTCCTCCGCGATGAGCGCCTGCAGGGCGTCGCGGTCGGCGAGCGCCCGCTCCCGGGCCGGCTTCCAGACCCGCTCCAGGAGCCCGCGCACCGCCTCCGGCGTCTTGGCCATGGAATCCTCCAGCCGGTAGGCGGCATAGGTCGGAAAGCCCATGATCTTCGCGGCCTCCTCGCGGAGCGCGAGGATCTCGACAATGGTGGCGTTGTTGTCGTTGGCATTGCCATTGTCGCCGCGCGCGGTGAAGGCCTTGAAGACCTTCTCGCGCAAGTCGCGGCGGGAGGAGCTTTTCAGGAACGGCTCGACCGAGGAGCGCGACAGCGTCACGATCGCCTTTCCTGCCATGCCCCGCTCTTCGGCCGCCGCCTTGGCCGCAGCGACGAAGGCCTCGGGGAGGCCGGCACGGTCGTCCTCGCCGAGCTCCATGAACCAGTCCTGCTCGTCGCCGAGCAGATGATGGCTGAACGAGGTGCCGAGCTGCGCCAGCCGCTCGTTGATCTCAGCTCGGCGCTTCTTGGCGACCTCGTCGAGGCCGGCGCCGGCGCGGTAGAAGTTGGTGTAGGTGCGCTCCAGCAGCCGCATCTGTTCAGACGTCAGGCCGAGCGTGGCGCGGTTCTCGTGCAGCAGCGCGATGCGGCCGAACAGCACCGCGTTCATCATGATCGGGTTCCAGTGCCGCGCCATCCGCAAGGAGACCTCCTTGTCGATCTCCAGGATCGCGGGATTGGAGTGCGCCGAGACCAGGTCGTAGAACACGGCAGAGACCTTCGCGAGCAGCTTGCCCGAGCGCTCCAGCGCTGTGATGGTGTTGGCGAAGTCCGGCACTGAGGGATCATGGGTAATCGCCGCGATCTCGGCGGCATGGTCGGCAAAGGCCTGTTCGAAGGCCGGCAGGAAATGTTCCGGCTGGATCTCGCTGAACGGCGGCGTCTCGAACGGCGTCTGCCACGGCCGGAGCAGCGGGTTCTCGCCAGCTTCCGAAGGGGCCGCCGTCTGCAGGGTTTCCGACATCACAATTCCCGTTTTTGCCTCGTTTTCTTGGGCGGAAACCGGTACCGGTTTCGCTCGAAAACGCTCCAGAAGATGCGGCAATCTATAGCACGCGATGCGGCATTTTTGGGCCTTTTGCGCTTGATAGAGAGGGCCTTTTCGGAGAGATTGCGCCCCTTGAAAAGGACCTTTTCCATGAGCCCACAGCCCGCCTCCACCTCCTCCCGCAGGATCGTATGGCCGAGCGTCATCACCGTCATCTCGGCGGCGATCCTGATCGGCGCTGAAGTGTTCGGCGCGGCGTTTGCCGGCGGCTGGGCACTCGCAATCCTGTTCGGCCTCAACGACACCAGCGCGCACATCCTCCAGGCGGTGCTGTTCGGCGTCGGCGTGCTGATCATGGTGGCGTTCATCCGCGCCGCGCAACGCATCGAGCCGTTCTTCAAGCGCGCGTGACGCGCGTTCAATAAAGCGCTGCGGCACAGGTGCTGAAGCGTTCAACGCCGCCCAAGAAATCTTAACGTCCATTCATGTTTGTCGTGAGCCGTGCGCGCTTCGAACGCTTTCGTAAGCACACGTCGGGGAAATTTGTCCCCAGCCTAAAAAATTTCTTGCGAAGCAGAATCAAAAGTCTTATTTCCAGCCTTGCCCAATTTCGCACGTGCCTGTGGTCGTGTGTCAGTCGGTAGGTATCCGGACAAGAGGCCGGACAGCCGCCAAGGGATGAAGAACCGAGGGTCGCTCCTGTTCGAGTGGCCAGCATCTCTCTCAAGAGATGCCGTTGAAGGTCCCTTCCTCCTTTGCAACCGTGACTGGCAGCCGGAGGCGAACCGGTGCACCCCGCTCTCAACGGGGGACGCGACTTAAAGCAACGACGGATCGGGCTTTTTTGGTCTCTACCGGCATTCCACCGCCGGCGCGGGCTACTGAAAAGGCTTGTCCTTCATTGCCAGGTGTGCGGGCGGGAAAATTCCCAACCAATCCACGGCAGCACAATTCGGTTCTTGAGTTCGAGGCTTCGTCGCGTCTCCATCGTGCGGCAACGCCAAAGCACTCACGTCCGAGATCAAATTTGAACGGGACCCGTCGCTGGGCCGTTTGGAGGGTGCTATGACCGAACGTATTCAGGAATTCCTGCGTAACCGCCGCAGCGAGGGCCAGGACACCGAGCCGTGCCTCGTCGTCGACCTCGAAGTCGTGCGCGACAATTACCAGACCTTTGCCAAGGCGCTGCCGGACAGCCGTGTGTTCTACGCGGTGAAGGCCAATCCAGCGCCTGAAGTGCTGTCGCTGCTCGCCTCCATGGGCTCCTGCTTCGACACCGCGACCGTCGCCGAAATCGAAATGGCGCTGGCTGCGGGTGCGACGCCGGATCGCATCTCCTATGGCAATACGATCAAGAAGGAGCGCGATATTGCGCGCGCCTTTGCGCTCGGCATTCGCCTGTTCGCGGTCGACTGCGCCGCCGAGGTCGAGAAGATCGCCCGTGCCGCGCCCGGCGCCAAGGTGTTCTGCCGCATCCTCTATGACTGCGCCGGCGCCGAGTGGCCGCTGTCGCGCAAGTTCGGCTGCGACCCGGAGATGGCCGTCGAGGTGCTCGACCTCGCCAAGCGCGTGGGCCTGGAGCCGGTCGGCATCTCGTTCCATGTCGGTTCGCAGCAGCGCAAGGTGAAGGCGTGGGACCGCGCGCTGGCGATGGCCTCGACAGTGTTCCGGGACTGCGCCGAGCGCGGGATCAACCTGTCCATGGTCAACATGGGCGGCGGCTTCCCGACCAAGTACCTGAAGGATGTTCCTCCGGTCGTGCAGTACGGCCGGTCGATCTTCCGTGCGCTGCGCAAGCACTTCGGCAACCAGATCCCGGAGACCATCATCGAGCCGGGCCGCGGCATGGTCGGCAACGCCGGCATCATCGAGACCGAAGTCGTCCTGATCTCCAGGAAGAGCGACGAGGACGAGGTACGCTGGGTGTATCTCGACATCGGCAAGTTCGGCGGTCTCGCCGAGACGATGGACGAGTCGATCCGTTACGCCATCCGCACGCCGCATGACGGCGCGGAGATGACGCCGTGCGTGCTCGCAGGGCCTACTTGCGACAGCGCCGACGTGCTGTACGAGAAGCTGCCGTACCCGCTCCCGGTGACGCTCGAGATCGGTGACAAGCTGCTGATCGAAGGCACCGGGGCGTACACGTCGACCTACTCGTCGGTCGCGTTCAACGGCATCCCGCCGCTCAGGACCTACCACATCTGAGCCTTCTTACCTCTCCCGCTTGCGGGAGAGGAGCAAGAGAACCGGGAGCCGGTCCGCCGGCTCCCTCCCCTGCACAAGCGAATTCGAACACAACGCGTCGCGCGGCTCCCCTGCCGTGGCGAGCGGGGACTGACGTGCCATGGCTGCTTTGCGGAAGACCACCGTTGCCCTCACCCCCGATGCCGCTCCGTTCGCGATCCGCAGCGAGAGGGCCTCGGACCTCGTTGCGCGCGAGGCGCTGCTGGATGCCTGCTTTGGCGGCAACCGCCATGCCCGCACCTGCCAGCGCCTGCGCGACGGACGCGCGCCTGCCGAAGGCCTCAGCCTGTCGGCGGTGGCGCAGGGCCGCCTGGTCGGGACCGTGCGGTTGTGGCACGTCAGCGCCGGGGGTATCCCGGCGCTCATGCTCGGCCCGCTGGCGGTGGAGGTTTCCTCCCGTCAGCTCGGGGTCGGGGCTGCGCTGATGGACCACGCGCTCGCGGCGGCGAAGGCGCGTGGCCATCGCGCGGTAATCCTGCTCGGCGACGCGCCGTACTACGCCCGCTTCGGCTTCTCGGCCGCGAAGACCGGCGAGCTGTCGCTGCCGGGCGCCTTCGAGCGCGACCGGCTGCTCGGCCTGGAGTTTTGTGACGGCGCGCTCGACGGCGCCTGGGGGATGATCGTTCCAACCGGCGCGAAATTGCCGAAAACAAAGGCAGGGCGGGCCAGGAAGACGGCGCTCGTGCCGCGGGTGGCCTGAAGACCATGCCGGCGATCCTCCCCCGAGATGCGCGTCCGCGCCTGCGCAGTGCCATCACGACGGTGTTGTTGATCATGATTTCGGTCATGATCGTCCGGGACATCTTCGTGCGCCGCTGGGGCGGACCCACGACGCCTGCCCCCGACATCACCCGGCATTCCCGGTGACGCCGCCAGGGGTTGCGTGCGCCGGGGAAAAGCCCTTAAACCGCGCCCATCCCGCCGCCGGATCATTCCCCAGGATCGTTCCCAAGATCGAGGTTCCGATGCCCCGCCGCCTGATATCCACCGGCTCGCCGTTCGAGAAGACCGCCGGCTACAGCCGCGCCGTCATCGACGGCGATTTCGCCTTCGTCGCCGGCACCACCGGCTACGACTACACGACCATGGTCATTCCGGCCGATATCACGAGCCAGGCTCGCAACTGCTTTGGGAACATCGAAGCTGCGCTGAAGGACGGTGGGTTTGCGATGGCCGACATCGTCCGCGCCACCTACTACATCACCGACATCGCCGATGCCGACGCTTTCTTTGCGGTCTGCGGCGAAGTCTTCGGCGAGATCCGCCCGGCCACAACCCTTCTCGTCGTCGCCGGGCTCTACAAGCCGGAGATGAAGATCGAGATCGAAGTGACCGCGAAGCGCCGGACCGCCTGATTTCCCCTTCAACACAGATCGTACTTTTCCGGAGACGTACCTATGAGCCCGCCCTCGCAGATCCACGCCAAAATTTCCGGCCCCATTGTCATGATCGGCTTCGGCTCGATCGGCAAAGGCACGCTGCCTTTGATCGAGCGTCATTTCGACTATGACAAATCGCGCTTCGTCATCATCGATCCGCATGAGGACGGCGAGCTGGCCAAACAGCACGGCGTGCGTTTCATCAAGCAGGCGGTGACCCGCGACAATTACCGCGAGGTGCTGGTACCGCTCCTGACCGCCGGCGGCGGCCAGGGCTTTTGCGTCAACCTCTCGGTCGACACCTCGTCCGTCGACATCATGACGCTGTGCCGCGAGATCGGCGCGCTCTACATCGATACCGTCGTGGAGCCGTGGCACGGCTTCTATTTCGACAAGGCGATCGGCCCGGAGAAGCGCTCCAACTATGCGCTGCGCGAGACGTTGCTGGCGGCCAAGCACAAGAGCCCCGGCGGCACCACCGCGGTCTCCACCTGCGGCGCCAATCCCGGCATGGTGTCGTGGTTCGTCAAGCAGGCGCTGCTCGACATTGCCCGCGACACCGGCGTTGAGCTCAACGAGCCGAAGAGCAGGGAAGGCTGGGGCCAGCTCGCGCAGAAACTCGGCGTCAAGGGCATCCACATCGCCGAGCGCGACACCCAGCGCTCCAAGAAGCCAAAGCCGATGAACAAATTCGTCAACACCTGGTCGGTCGAAGGTTTCGTCTCCGAAGGCATGCAGCCGGCCGAGCTCGGCTGGGGCACGCACGAGAAATGGATGCCGGAGAACGGCCGCGAGCATACCGAGGGCTGTGGCGCCGCGATCTATCTCCTGCAGCCCGGCGCCAACACCCGCGTGCGCTCCTGGTGCCCGACGCCCGGCGCGCAATACGGCTTCCTCGTCACCCACAACGAGTCGATCTCGATCGCGGACTATTTTACGGTCCGCGACGGGGCGAAGGTGGTGTACCGCCCGACCTGCCATTACGCCTACCATCCGGCTAATGACGCCGTGCTGTCGCTGCACGAGATGTTCGGCGCCACCGGCCAGATGCAGCCCTCGTGGCACATCCTCGACGAGAACGAGATCGAGGACGGCATCGACGAACTCGGCGTGCTGCTCTATGGGCACGGCAAGAACGCCTATTGGTACGGCTCGCAGCTCTCGATCGAGGAAACCCGTCGCATCGCGCCCTACCAGAACGCCACCGGCATGCAGGTGTCCTCGGCCGTGCTGGCCGGCATGGTGTGGGCGCTGGAAAACCCCGATGCCGGCATCGTCGAGGCCGACGAGATGGACTTCCGCCGCTGCCTGGAAATCCAGATGCCCTATCTCGGCCCTGTGAAGGGCTTTTACACCGACTGGACGCCGCTGTCGGACCGGCCTGGCCTGTTCCCGGAAGACATCGACACCTCGGATCCCTGGCAGTTCAGGAACGTGCTGGTGCGGTAACGGCATAACACAGGCGCTGCAGCTCCTCCGCTGCAGCGCACAACATTCTCCCCACGGCCGCGAACGGCGTAGAACTACGCAGGAGAACCCGGTCCCTCGTAACAGTCGATTAATGCAATCGCGCCATCCTGAGGGGTGATTTTCTGCGAGGGCCCTGGGCCGTCGCCAAGCTTTTTGAGCGACGGCTCCCTCGGTGGAGCGAGCAACATGCGCAGCATCATTGCCATCGTGCTGTCGGCAGCGGCACTGGCGTCGTGCACGCCCGAGAGCAGCAGCAATGCTGACGTGACGGGCTCGATCGACAATTGCGTGCGCAAGCTCTACAGCCAGTACAATCCCAAGGACATGAAGCAGTGCGTCGCGGTGTGCATCACCTGCGAGCGCGGGGTCATGACGACCTGCTCGACCGCCTGCACGCTCAGGGGCGCACAATAGTCGCACGTCTACGGTGCGGCGCCGTCAGGCGACCCCACCGAGATAGAGCCGCTTGACGATGTCGTTGGCCTTCAACTCGTCGACCGACCTTGCAGCCACCGCGATCTCGCCGTGAACGATGATGTAGCCGCGGTCGGCGATCCTGATCGCCTGGTTGAAGTTTTGCTCCGCCATCAACACGGTCAACCCCACGCGCTGTTTGAGTTCGCCGATCTTGGAAATGGTCTGCGATACCAATAGCGGCGACAGCCCCACGGAAGGCTCGTCGATCAGCAATAGCCGTGGCGACGACATCAGCGCGCGGGCGATTGCGAGCATCTGCTGCTGTCCGCCGGACATGGTGCCGGCGAGTTGGCCGCGCCGCTCCTTCAGCACCGGAAACGTGTCGAAGACGAGCGCGAGATTCTGCTGGATGGCGCTGCGGGCCATTTTCCTGAACGCGCCGAGCATCAGGTTTTCCGTCACCGTCAGCTTGGGAAACAGCCGCCGCCCCTCCGGCACCAGCGCGACGCCGAGATCGACGATCGCCTCGGGCGAGAGTTTTGTCAGATCATGCGACACGCCGTCGATCGAAAGCGCAAGCCGGCCGCTGTCTGGGCGAACCAGGCCCATGACGCACTTCATCAGCGTGCTCTTGCCGTTGCCATTGGTGCCGAGCAAGGCCACGGTCTCACCGGCCTCGACATGCAGCGTGACGCCGCGCAGCGCCTTGACGGCGCCGTAGCCGGCATCGAGGCCCTCGATGGCAAGGCTAAGTGCCAAGATAGGCCTCCTGCACCCGCTTGTTGGCCATCACCTCGCTAGGCGCGCCGAGCGCGATGATCTTTCCGGCGTCGAGGCACATCACCCGTTCCGAAAAGCGCATCACCGCCTGCATGATATGCTCGATCATGATGATGGTGATGTCTTCCTCGCCAAGGCTGATCAGGAGATCCAGCACCTCGTCGACTTCGGAAGACGACAGCCCGGCCATCGCCTCGTCCGAAATCAGAAGCTTCGGACGCACCGCCATGGCGCGGGCAAGCTCCATCTTGCGCAGTTCGACCTGGCTCAACGTATCGCTCGGGGCTGCGGCCTTCGCGGCGAGCCCCATCCGCGTCAGGATCGACATCGCGATTTCTTCCTCCGCCGCGGCTGAACCGGCGGCGGCAAAGTCGAGCCCGACCATAAGGTTCTCCAGCACGGTCATGCTCCTGAACGGCCGCGGAATCTGGAAGCTGCGGGCGATGCCACGGCGCGCGCGCAAGTGGGGCGGCAATTGCGTGATGTTCTCGCCGCAGAACACCACGCTGCCCACCTGCGGCTTCAACGCGCCGGAGATACAGTTGATCAGCGTGGTCTTGCCCGAGCCGTTCGGGCCGATCAGGCCGAAGCGTTCGCCCTTCCTGATCTCGACACTGATATTGTCGAGTGCGGTGAAGCCGCCGAAGGTCTTTGTCAAAGTCCCTACCTGCAGCAGGGGTGCATCGGCTGCGGCCAACGTCGTCATTGCTTGCCTCCCGCGCGCAGACGATAGCGTGGCCGCAATAGGCCGATGATGCCTTTGGGCGCGCCGACTACGAACAGCACCAGCATGATGCCGAGCACCAGCACGTTGACCTCCGAGGAGATGGTCACGGCAAGAAGCTGCTGCGTCGAGCCGAGCAGGATGGCGCCGAGCACCGGGCCGATCCAGTGCGCGGTGCCGCCGATCAGCGCCATGGCCAACGCCGAGACCGAGTAGCTCAGGTTGAAGGCCGAGGAGGGATCGGCATATTGGAGATACATGGCGGCGGGCGCGCCGGCCGCGGAAATCAGCGCGCCTGAGATCATGCAGGCGATCAGTTTCAGCTTCAGCGTCGGCACGCCCGTGCATTCAGCCGCGAGTTCGTCGTCCCGGAGCGCCTGCAGGCCGCGGCCGATCCGGGAATTCTGGATGTAGCGTGCGGTCGCAACGGCGATGACCGCCAGCATGGCCTGTACGAAGAACAGCATCTTCACGTAGCTGTCGAACGGCGCCATCACCGGCGGCCGCTGGATCTGGATGCCGGCCGCGCCGCCGACGAACCGCCAGTTCATCACAAAGGTCTCGATGATGATCGCAAGCGCGATCGTCGCGATCGAGAAAAAGATGCCGCGCATCCGCAAGGTCAGGAGACCCACGCCAAAGCCGAGCGTCATGCCGACGACGGCGGCGGCTGCGATCTGCACCACGAGCGGCGCGCCTGTCGCCTTGAACAGGGCGACCGCCGTGTAGACGCCGACGCCGAAAAAGGCATTGGTGCCGAAATTGACGTAACCGGCATAGCCGCCGAGGATGCTCCAGGCAACGGCGAGCGCGATGAACTGCAGGATCACGTAGCCGGCAAAAAACGGATATTCGTTGCGGACGATTTGCGTCATCGTCAGCACGGCGACGAGGAAGACGGCGACGGCGGCCCAGAATGCGATGCTGTGGCTGCGCTTGTTCATCGGCCGAGCAGACCCTGCGGCCGGACGGCAAGCACGCCGAGCAGCATCGCGAACGAGATCGCCGGCGCCCAGGAGGCACCGAACAACGTCAGCACGATGGATTCGGCGACGCCGAGGATGATGGCGGCGATCAGCGTACCGCTGATGCTGCCGAGCCCGGCCATGACAACAACGCAGAATGTCCGCCCGATATAGGCGCGGTCCAGTGTCGGCTCGACCGGGGCTACGATGATCAATAGCGCGCCGGCGATGCCGAGCACGGCAGTGGCGATGCCGAAGGCAAATTGCTTGATGCGGACCGGATTGGCGCCCATCAGCCGCAGCGCCTCCTCATCCTGCGCCACCGCGCGGATCGCGCGGCCCATGAAGGTTTTCGACAGGTAGACCGCAAGCAGCACCGTCAGCGCCAGCGCCACTGCGAACGCCACCAGTTGCCGGATCGGTATCCGAAACTCGCCGAACCGCCACGCCTTGCCGATATAGGTCGCGGAAACCGAGCGCTGGTCGACGCCGAATTGCAGGATGATCAGCACCTCAATGATGAAGGCGATGCCGAAGAAGAAGGCGATCCCGCGGACGGCGGCGTCGCTGCCACGCCGCTCGAAGGTTTCGTGATAGACGCGGTAGGCGAGCAGACCGAACACGAAAAACAGCGGAGTGATAATGAGGCCCGCCAGCAGCGGATCGATATCGTAGCTCTCGTTGAGCTGGAACACGCCGTAGGAGGCGAGCACCAGGAATGCCGGATGCGCGACGTGGGGAACGTCGAGCAGTCCGAACGAGACAGACAATCCGACGCTGACGGCCGCATAGAAGCAGCCGAGCAGCACCCCAAGCACCACTGCGCCGAGCAGCAGGTCCATCGAAAACAATTCAGGTTCCCCCTTGGCCCTGAGCCGGAAAAGCCACGAGGCCTAGTTTCGGGCAGCCTCGAAGGGACTGATGAGCTCTCCGGTTTTCAATTTATCCGGGAATAGAATCACCTGCTTGCCGGAGGAGCGGAACTGCTCGATGTCCTTATCCTTCACACCGCGGAACTGGGCCTGCAGGGTTGCCGTTTCCTTGCGCTCGCCATCCGCCGAAAACGCGATCGGCCCGACGATGGTCTTGTGCTCGTTCTCGCGCAGGTATTTCGCGATGCCCTTCTGGTCGAGCGACTTGGTCGCAGCCACCGCCGCCTCGATCATCTGGCCCATCGCATAGCCGAACGGCGCCAGATAATAGCCGAGCGGATCAACCTTGGCCTCGACGGCGCGCTTGGTGTACTTGTCGAAAAATTCCTTGGTGCCGTCGAAATACATGCTCTTTTCCGGCAGCCAGGTATTGTAGTTCACGACGCCGTTGAGCAGCGAGCCGAGGTTCGACATGACGGCAGCAAATTGCAGGCCGACCATGCCGCCACCGAAAATCTTGACGCTATCGCCGATCCCGATCTCGTTCACGGCACGCAGGATGCCGGCCGAGTCCGGCGGATAGGATGCGACATAAACGATGTCGGGCTTGGCCGCTTTCAGCGCGCGGATGATGGACGAAAATTCGACCGTATTCGGCGGGTAGACCTGGTCGAAAACGATCGGAATGTTGCGCTTCTTGGCAACGTCCCGCGCGGTCACCGCCAAATTCTGCGCGAATTCCTGATCCGCGGTCAGCAGCGCCATGTTCTTGCCGCCGGCCTTCTGCGCCAGGTCGAGGAACGAGGCAGCCCAACTGTCGGCCGGTCCCCATGGCGCGTTGTTGAACCACATGTCGTGACCGACCTTGCTGTTCACCTGGAATGAGAAATTGCCCATCAGCAAGAGGCCGCGCTGCTTGACGAACGGCATGATCGGCGCGGTCGGCACCGTCGCGTAGGGCGCGAACAGGAGATCGACCTTATCGACGTCGACCAGCTTGGCGTAGATCGCGGGCGTCTCCGAGGCGCTCGACTTGTCGTCATAGACGACCAGTTCGACCTTGCGGCCGAGTAGCCCACCCTTGGCATTGACGTCGTCGCGCCAGATCTCGATGCCGAGCAGCGAAGCCTTGCCGCCGCCAGCGAGTCCGCCGGTCTGCGGCATCGACATGCCAATCTTGATCGGCGGCTGCTGCGCCAGCGCGCGCGAACCGTGCCCAACCACCGCGACGGCCATTGCGCCGCCCAGGAATGTTCTGCGTTCCATCGATTCCCCCTTGTGCCATTGTCGTTCTGCGTCCGCCGGATCTTCGCCCGGCTGCGGTGAAGTGCATCGTGTCAGGCTCGGGTTAGCCGCCGGCGCCCGCCGGGGCAGGTTCGCTTTTGGCCTGTTTCATGATTGCCGATGGATCGGCGCCGACGCGCCCGCTGGTCTTGTCGGCGGCGCTTTCGCGCGACAGCCGCATGTCGAAGCGGATGCTCGGCATGCCCTTGATCGGGCAGTCCGGATCGTTGGCCACCACATCGACGGCGAGATCGCCCGACGAGCCGAACACGACATCATCAGCCAGATGGGGATCGTCGCGCAGATAGAGCGCGGTCACCAGCTCACGATAGCCCGCAGCCCCAACCAGGAAGTGAATATGCGCCGGCCGCATGCCGTGCCGCGCCTGCGCTTTCACCATGGCGCCAACGGGTCCATCCATCGGGATCGAGTAGCCGAGCGGCTTTACGGTGCGGAGTACATAGAGGCCATCGGCATCGGTGGCGAACACACCGCGGTAGTCGACCGAAGTCGCGCTGGACTGGATGTCGTAGAGGCCGTCGGCTCCGGTTTGCCAGATCGAGACGGTGGCGTTGGCGACCGGCTTGCCGCCGGCATCGGTAACGCGGCCATACAGCACGCACTCGCTGCCCGGCTTCGGGTTTTTGGCGATCGAACTGCCGGCTGAAAGCGTCGGCGTGGCCTCGCGGTAGAACGGGCCGAGCAGGCTGGTGTGGGTGGCTTCCTCGAGCGCGGTCGCGTCGTGCAGTCCGTTGACGAGCGCCGAGAGGCCGAGCGTATCCGAGAGCAGGATGAATTCCTGCCGTTCCGGCGAGCACATCTTGCCGGCGGCAGTCATGAATTCGATGCCCTTGATCCATTCCGCCGGCGTCAGGTTGACCTCGCGGGCGAAGGCATGGAGGTGTTTTACCGCCGACGCCATGATCTCCTTCAGGCGAGGGTCCGGCGTCGTCGCCATCTGGTCGAGCACGGCGTCCGTGATCGTTTCCGGCGTTAGCTCACGCATGCGTCACTCCCTGAGCTGCCGGCTGTTACTCGACCTGCCGGCTGTTTTGCAGCAAGCCTAACCGCTTGTTGGGGATCAACACAAGGCGTTCGAAGGCAATGCCTGCGCCCTCTCATCCGAATTGATACGAGCGGATGGGGGTCACATGACTGCACAATGGTGCGTCAGACGCGCGCCATCAGGTCTCGCCAGCCCGCCAATTTTGCGATTGCACAATTTGCGACGGAAGTGGGATCATTTCTCGCGGATTGGCGGCGCAACCTTCTCCGCCGGCGCCGGCGGCAGCGCGGGCTGAGCGCCTGACTTCTGCGCATCCGGGTCGGGACGGGCCGGCTGCGGCGGAACGTCCGATGGCCTTTGACCAGTCGTAGGCGGTTCGGAGGGCGGTCCGGCCGGCTTCGTTTCCGCACCCGGCGTCGATTGTGTTGGCGGCGTCGCCTGTGCGATTCGTTGGGTATCGCCAGCCATAATCTCGGTCAGCGACAGCGCCGAAATGACCAGCCCGGCCGCGATCAGCATGGAGGCGAGCAGCATATCCGTTCGGTATTCGCGTTGGCGGTGATCGGCAGGCATTTGTTCGACCCACGAAATGGTTCGTGGGTTCAACGGCCGGCAAGGCGCATGGTTCCGCGGGGAACCTGCTGCGTAATCTGTCCGAGACGCCTAGAATTCCAGCATCCCGGCGTCGCCATCCTCGGTGCCGAACGCCAGCAGCGTGCCCTTCGCGTTCCAGGCCAGCGCCGAGATCGGCTCGCTGCCATTGCGGCGCACCAGAATTTCCGCGCCATCCTCGAGCCGCACGATCAGCACCGTGCCGTCGCTATAGCCCGCGGCCATGATGTCCTGCTTCGGATGACAGGCGACAATGGAGACGCGCGCCTGCAGCGGCGCCAGCATCGCCGGCTCCTTGCCCATCGGACCATCCTTGCTGTTGAACGGCCAGATGATTACGGTGTCGGCGCCCGACGTGGCGAGCCCCTTGCCGCCCGCGCTCCACGACATCGAGCGCACACGGCCCGGATAGCCGCTCATCCGCATGTGCCTGTTATCGGCAAGCCGCCAGCCGTGCAGCGCCGGCTCGTGCATGGCGGTGACTAGGAATTTGTTGTCGGGACTGAAGGTGACGGCGAGATGCGAGCCGGCCCATTCCAAAAATTCCGGCTTCGCCGCCATGTTGGGAAACCACAGCGTCACACCGTTGTAGTGGGCAACTGCCACGCGCAGGCCTTTTGGCGCAAACGCCAGGCCGCCGACGGTAGACGGCGCGTCAAAAGTCTTCTCCTCGCCCTTGCCGCTGCGGACGAATGCTGTCTTGCCTGCCGACCAGGCAAACGCGCCATCGGGATGCAGCGCGACATTATCGATCCAGCGCCGCTTTGCATCGGTCGCGAGCACCGACGTCTCGCCCTTTGCGTTCAATGAAACGAGCTTGCCGTCGTCGCCTCCGGTGACGACGCGCTTGCCATCCGACGCCGTACAGAGGATGGCGCCACCATGCACGTCTACACGGGAGACTTCGCCGGCTGCATCGGCCATGGCGACCTTTTCCTCGGCACAGACGAAGGCGGCGCGCTCGCCGAGAAAATGCACGGCGGAGACCTGTGCGCCCACCGCGACGGGTTTCACGCGATCGGTCAGAGATGCAATGGTCAGCTGATCGGAGGACATGGTTTCCGTCTCAGGCCGCAATGCAGCTTTCAAAACCCTCGCGGATTGCCTGCTCAGGCAATTCGCGGCCGATGAAGACGACGCGGCTTTCGCGCGGCTCGCCTTCCTTCCATTGCCGCTGATGATCGCCTTCCAGCATCATGTGCACGCCCTGGAACACGTAACGATCATCGTCATCGGTGAAGGAGAGGATGCCCTTCGAGCGCAGGATTTTTTGGCCCTCGGTAGCGACGAGGTTTTGCAGCCACGGCATGAATTTTGTGGGATCGAGCGGCTTGTCCGACCGCAGCGACAGCGATTGCATGTCCTCGTCGTGATAGTGCTTCAATCCGCCATGGCTATGACTGTGATCGTGGTGATTATGCTTATGGTTATGGTTATGGTCATGGCCGTGATCATGATCGTGGTGGTGATGATCGTCACCGGCGTCGAGGAATTCCGGCTCGATTTCCAGAATGCGATCGAGATCGAACGCGCCGCGTTCGAGCACGTCGGAAAGCGCCACCTTGCATCGCTCGGTGCGGTGCAGCTTTGCATATGGGTTGATGCCACGAATTCGGGCCTCGACTTCGGCGAGCTCCGGCTTGGAGACGAGATCGGTCTTGTTGAGCACGATGACGTCGGCAAACGCGATCTGGTTCTTGGCTTCGGGAGCGTCCTTCAGCCGGTCGCTCAGCCATTTCGCGTCGGCGACGGTGACGACCGCATCGAGTCGCGCGTTCTTTTGCACGTCCTCGTCGACGAAGAAGGTCTGCGCCACCGGAGCCGGATCGGCAAGGCCCGTGGTCTCGACGATGATGGCGTCGAACTTGCCCTTGCGCTTCATCAGGCCGTCCATGATGCGGACGAGGTCGCCGCGCACGGTGCAGCAAACGCAGCCATTGTTCATCTCGAACACTTCCTCGTCGGCGCCGATGATGAGGTCGTTGTCGATGCCGATCTCGCCGAATTCGTTGACGATGACGGCGTATTTCTTGCCGTGGTTTTCCGACAGGATGCGGTTGAGCAGCGTGGTCTTGCCGGCGCCGAGATAGCCCGTCAGCACGGTCACTGGAATTTTTTGGGACGAAAGTTCAGACATAATGGCTCCGGAACATCACTTTAGTTCAGCATGATCTTATCGGAAAACCGGTATCCACTTTTCCGGATCATGCTGTGGTCTGCCGCACCGGCAGCAGGGAGGCCCCTGCCCTATGGGCTCAGCGCGCTGGTCAGGGCCTTTATATTGTGCCTGACCATCGCAATGTAAGTGGGAGAATCGCCATTTTCGCCGGTCAGACTGTCGGAATAGAGCGTTCCGCCGACCTTGGCGCCGGTCTCGGCCGATATCCGGCCCATCAGCCGGGGATCGCTGATATTTTCGAGAAAGACTGCCGGTATTTTGGCCGCCCTGATCTGGGTGATGATCTTGGCGACATCGCGGGCACTGGCCTCGGATTCGGTCGAGACGCCGACTGGTGCGATGAATTCGATGCCATAGGCGGCGGCGAAATAACCGAACGCGCCGTGGGTCGAGATCACCTTGCGACGGCCTTCCGGAATTCTGGCGACCGCCTCGCGCACTTCGCGGTCCAGTGCGTCGAGCTCAGCCAGATAGGCGTTCGCATTGGATTTGAAGGCTGCGGCGTCAGCGGGAGCCGCTGCCACCAGCGCATCGCGGATATTGGTGACATAGATTTTCGCATTGGCGACGGATTGCCAGGCATGCGGATCGGCTTCCGAGCCGAGCTTGAGCGGCGTAATGCCGGTAGTCGTGGTAACGACGGTCGCCTTTCCGCCGGCGGACTTGACGAGCCGCGGCAACCAGCCCTCGAATCCCAGACCGTTAACGAACACAAGCTTTGCATCTGCAACCCGTTTGGCGTCCGAGGGCGCCGGCACATAAACATGCGCATCGCCGTCGGGCCCGACCAGCGTTGTGACCTCGACGTGATCGCCGCCGACTTGGCGGACGAAATCACTGAGGATCGAGAAGCTGGCGACGACGTTGAGGCGATCCGCGGCGCAGGCCGGGCTGACGACCGCGAGCATGGCGAGAGCGATAAGCCAATACCGGATCATGACTATGCCTCGAGGTGTCGGCCGGGAAACATCTGCCGGACCAGGCCGCTGACAGGGCCGAACAATAGCGAGGCGACATACAGCACCGCCGCGATCAGGATGATCGCGGGGCCCGAGGGAATTTTGGTCTGGAACGACAGCACCAGCCCGGCATAGCCCGAGGCAATCGCGCTTGCGACCGCGATGCAGATCATGCCGGTGATATCCCGCGACCAGAACCGGGCGATGCCGGCGGGCAGGATCATCAAGCCGACTCCGAGCAGCGTGCCGAGCGCGTGAAAGCCGTTGACGAGGTTGATCACGACCAGCGCCAGGAACGCCAGATGCGCGGGCGCGCCGGCGCGAGAGACGGTGCGCAGGAACACCGGATCGACGCATTCGATCACCAGCGGACGGTAGATCACCGCCATCACCAGCAGTGTGACGGTGGCATTGAAGGCGATCACCAGCAGCGTCTGGTCGTCCATTGCCAGGATGTTGCCGAACAGCACGTGCAGCAGGTCGATATTGGTGCCCTTGATCGAGACGATGGTGACGCCGACCGCCAGCGACACCAGATAGAAGGTCGCAAGCGAAGCGTCTTCCTTCAGCTCGGTATTGCGCGCGACGAGGCCCGCGAGCAGCGCGACGGTAAAGCCTGCGATTAACCCGCCGGTCGTCATCGCAAACAGATTGAGCCCCGAGACCAGGAAGCCGATCGCAGCCCCCGGCAGGATCGCGTGCGCCATCGCGTCGCCGACAAGGCTCATCCGCCGCAGCATCAGGAATACGCCGATCGGCGCCGCGCCGAGGGCGAGCGCGATGACGGCGGCGAGCGCGCGGCGCATGAATTCGAATTCGGTGAAGGGCGCGATCAGCGCGTCGTAAATCATCAGGCAGCCCGCGGCGGCCTATCGGCGGCGCAAGCCGCGGCGCTGTCGTCAAAGGCTTCGCACATCTTCATCGCCACCAGCAGGTTTTCCGGTGTCAGCACGTCGCCGGTCGGCCCCCACGCGACCGGCCCGCGCGCCAGCAGCAGGGTTTCGGGGAAATGGTTTCGCACCATCTCTAGATCGTGCAGCGCCGCCAGCACGGTGCGTCCCTCGCCATGCCAGCGCCTGACCAGCGCGATCAGGTCCGCCGAAGTCTTGGCGTCGATGGCGTTGAACGGCTCATCCAAGACGATCAGCCGCGCATCCTGCAGCAGCACCCGCGCAAACAGCATGCGCTGCATCTGCCCGCCGGACAGCGTGCCGATCGCGCGGTTTTCAAAACCGTTGAGTCCGACCGCGGCGAGCGCCGCCAGGATCTTGTCGCGCGCGGCCTTGCCGATGCCGCCGAACGGGCCCGTCGAACGCCACAGGCCGCTGCCGACGAAATCGAACACCGAGATCGGGAAGCTGCGGTCGATGTCGACGCTCTGCGGCAGATAGGCGATGTCCCTGCTATCGAGCCCGCCGAGATCGATCGCGCCGGACAGCGGCTTGAGGATGCCGGCGAGTCCCCGGAACAGCGTCGACTTGCCGGCGCCGTTCGGCCCGATCACCGCCACCAACGCGCCTGGCGCGACCTCGCCATTGAGGTGATGCACCGCCGGATGCCGGTCGTAGCCGAGCGTGACGTTTCGGAATTTGATCTGCGCGGCCATGCTCACCTCATCGCCACCAGGACAACGGCCCACAGAGCGGCTGAGACCGCGAGCGCTGCGGCAAGGCGGGCTGATACGGTCATCCGCAGGATCGACCAGGCCGCGGCCTGCGCCGGATGCGGGGTTGCCGGGCCGTGGCTGTGGGTGTGATGGGCGTGGTCGTGGGAATGGATGTGAGACATGGATCGACGTTATAATATAACATAACGGGAGTCCACGCGTCCGCATGAGCGCGAGTCGGTATTCTCCAAGCCCCCGACCGTCATGCCCCGCGAAAGCTGGGCATCCAGTACACCGCGGCTCATCGGTTCAATCACTGGCGTCTCTGGAATACTGGGGCACCCGCCTTCGCGGGTGACGACAACTGAATGTGAGGCGACGTTCTCGCGACACACTGTGCCCGAGCTTTGCTCTCGAACTGCCTGCCCTCTCCCATTGAGGGCGCAGGGAGGACCGGGTGCACGCCGCACCCGCGGTCTCGTGTGCCGCTGCGACAAAGAAAATGCACACGAGCATACAGGTTGGGCGGAGACATCCGGCCTTCCCTGCGCAATGGCTTTACGGCCTATTTCATGCTCTTCCCGGTGAACGGCTTTCTTGCCACCGTAGCTCCCCGTTCATCGCCGGGCTCATCGTCTTCATCGGCGCTGACACCATCATCACCAGTCTTCTGCAGGGCCTGAACTGGAAATCGCTCGCTGGACTTTGCGAAATCCTGCTCGCCTGGCTCGGCGTCGTAATCCACCTAGCCACACTTATAACGGCCCCGGCGAGCTTCACCGGGCTGGTATTTACGTTCTTGCTGCCCGGAATAGCTCAAGCCTACTGGATTTGGGGATTGGCCTGCGACGGGTGCTCTGCCTTACCAGCTGACGGTGATGTGTGGGGCGTGGCTCGCCCTGCTCGGGATCTGGATCGTTGCGAAGACGATGTTCGCCGGCGGGCGTGCGCCCCAGGCGAACTGACCTCACGGCTTCCCGATCACCATCGCAATCGCCGCCGCGAGAAACGGAAATGGCACCGATACCGCGGCGCGAAACCAGACGAAGCGGGCCGGCATGAACGGGATTTCCCAGAGAATCATGCGCTGAAAGGCGAACAGCGCCCAGGCGACGACGTAGGCGATCACCTGCGGGGTGCCGCCGCCGACCTTCAATGCGACCGCGCCGATCGAAAAACCGACCACTGGGCCGCCGGGCGTCGCCGCACCGGCGATCACGGCAGTCAGCACGCCGAGCCAGCCGCTGTCAGGCCCGAGCCAGCCGGTGATGACTTCGGGCGGGATGACGGCGGCGATGTAGCCCGATCCGACCACGCCGAGCGCGATGCGCGGTACGATGTTGAGAAAGTCCATGCTGCCTTCGCGCACCGACGATACCAGCACGACGCGCCCGCGCTGCCAGGCCATGAAGCCGAGAATGGCGACCGAGCCCCACAGGGTGATGTCGATGATCAGCGCAGACGCCGTCACGAAGGCTCGCCCTTCGGATAGATCCGCACGAAAACGATGCGGCCAAGCCAGCCGGCCAGCACCGGGATCGGCAGCGAGATCGCGATCCGCCAAAGCGTGAAGTCGGTGCCGAGAATCGGCAGCTCCCAGGCGACCGCGCGGCCGTAGCCGATCAGGGTCCAGCTCACGACCATGGCGATGGTGGCGCCGAAATCGGCGCCGACCGTCAGCAATGCCGCCGCCACTGGATAGGCGGTGAAGGGACCGCCGGGCAGGATCGCCCCGAACGCCGTTCCGATCAAAAGTCCCTTCAGGCCTGATTTCGGGCCGAGCGAGCGCGAGACTTTTTCGTGCGGCAGGATTTCCGCGATGAACGCGCCGAGCAGGCAGCCGGCCAGCACGCGCGGGATGATTTCACCGAACAGCCACAGGTCGTGCGTGAGGATGTTGAGCACGCCGTCGATGCCGTCGCGCCGCCACACCAGCGCGGCGCAGATCGCGACGAGCGCGCCGATCACGATCATCGACCAGCCGACCGGCTTGCGGGCACGCCGGGGTTTTGGCTCGGCATCGTCGGCTGGCGTCGGGTCTTTTAGGGGAGGTTCTGACAAGGCTGTGGGGTTTGGCGGTGAAGCGAATCCATCCTGCTTAGTCCCGCCCTTGTGGCGAAGCAAACGGAAGCTGGGCGACACCCCATGCACATCTCAAGGAGGCCCATGCGAGGGCATCAGGCGGCCCGTGTTCGGGCGCTTGGTTCAGGTGAACTGCCGCACCAGCGCGAGACCGCCGAACAGCCCGGCGATCGAGAGCATGACGGAGCCAGCCACGTAAAGCGCCGCCAGCCCGAGCTCGCCGCGCTCGTAGAGCAGCGCCGCATCGAGCGAGTAGGCCGAGAACGTCGTGTAGCCGCCGAGCACGCCGGTCATCAAAAACAGCCGCCAGGGCTGCGACGCCTCGCCCTTGAAGGCGAGATAACCCGCGATCAGCCCCCTCACGGTCGAGCCCGTGATGTTGATGATGAAAGTGCCCAGGGAAAGCCGATGCCAAGGCAGCGGGCGCAGGTGAGATTGATAAGATGGCGCAGCCTCGCGCCGAGGCCGCCACCGAAAAAGACCAGCAAATAGCTCATCGCAGCATTTTTCCAAGTCAGCGAAGTCACTCCGGCAAGCCGCTTGTGCCGCAAGCAGGCGATGGCGGCAAGGATCGGAAGGCACACATGCGAACGAAAGGGCGGCAGCCGCAGCTACCGCCCTCGAAACTATTTCGCTGTCATTCAGGGGCGAGAAGTGAACCCGGAATCTCGAGATTCCGGGTTCGCGCTACGCGAGCCCCGGAACGACCGGGCTTAAGCTCCAGCCTTACCGAACAGCTCGTCGACGTAGTCCCAGTTGATCAGGTTATCGCAGAACGCCTTCAGATAGTCGGGACGACGGTTGCGATAGTCGATGTAGTAAGAGTGCTCCCAGACATCGCAGCCGAGTATCGGCGTCGCGCCGTAAACCAGTGGGCTCTCGCCGTTCGCGGTCTTGGAGATTTCGAGCTTGCCGTTCTTGACCGACAGCCAGCACCAGCCGGAGCCGAACTGGCCGACGCCGGCGGCGGCGAAATCGGCCTTGAACTTTTCGAGACCGCCGAGGTCTTCGGTGATCTTCTTTTCCAGACGGCCGGGCAGCTTGGTGCCGCCGCCATTTGGCTTCATCCAGTTCCAGAAATGCAGATGGTTGTAATGCTGGCCGGCATTGTTAAACACGGCCGGATTCTTGCCGAACGAACCCTTGACGATCTCCTCCAGGGACTTGCCTTCGAATTCAGTCCCCTTGATCGCGTTGTTTCCGTTGGTCACGTAAGCCTGGTGATGCTTGTCGTGGTGGTATTCCAGCGTTTCCTTGGACATGTGGGGCGCAAGGGCGTCGTGGGAATAGGGGAGATTGGGCAGCGTGAAGGTCATGGGGTGATGTCCGAACTGATGGGAGACGTGGTCTAACGGGAACTCTTATAGAAGGTTCCATTGCGCATAAACACAGCAATTTGGCAAGAACGGGAAGGCTCCCGGTAATGCCGCTCCGCGTCCAGCGTATGATGGGGTATGGCAACCACAAGCATTGGCGCGACATGGTAATCAAATGAGCATCGAGATCGACGTCCTGAACGGGGATTCCTCATGGCCGCGGGCCGAACCGCTGATGCAGGCGGTCTGGCCGCGCCATGTCGTGGAAAAATTGTCCTGGGGGCACGTCAAATGGGCCCATGCGGATCTGCGCGTGCTGATTGACGCACCGGAGGATGCAGAGAGGCCGGGTCTTGCCTGCCATGTCGGCATCTATTTCCGCACCGCCATTTGGGACGGGCGCAAGGTTCAGATCGGCGGCATTGGCGGCGTCTCGACCCGCGAGGATTGCCGGGGACGCGGATATGCCACACTGGCGCTCAATGCTGCGATCAGGACTCTGCGCGACCACGAAGCGGTGCGGTTTGCGATGTTGTTCTGCGAGCCGCACAACGAAACGTTCTATCAGGCGCGCGACTGGCATGCGTTCAACGGCGAGGTCTATGCCGAGCAGCCGGAGGGAAGAATTCGCTTCGAGGCCATGGCGCCATACGTGTTCGATTTCACGCGCAAGCCGCGCGATGGAATAATTGACCTATGCGGCTTGCCGTGGTGACCCCTGCACTAGCGCGGGTAGCGTGCACAGGGCCGGCCGGATAATATGTCGTGCGTAATCTATTCGATTTGGATCACCGGTGACGCATGACCATTGATGCCCGGCTCGACATGCGTCCCACCGCGCTACCATCAGCTCCGACCATCGCGCTCCTCACCTCGCCGATTCTGCCGACGCTGTTGAAGCTAGCGCTTCCCAATGCGATTGCCATGGTCGGCACGACGCTGGTTGCGGTCGCCGAGACCTCCTATATCGGCCGGCTCGGCACCGAGCCGCTCGCAGGGATAGCGCTGGTGTTTCCTTTCGTCATGCTGACGCAGATGATGTCGGCCGGCGCGATGGGCGGCGGCGTTTCGTCAGCCGTCAGCCGTGCGTTGGGCGCTGGTGACCGCGACCGTGCGGCGACATTGGCGCTGCACGCGGCGATGATCGGCGCCTGCGCCGGGCTATTTTTCACGGTAATGATGCTGGCCTTCGGCCGCGATTTTTACTCGCTGCTCGGCGGACGCGGCGGCGTGCTCCAAGAGGCGATGCAGTACTCGCACGTGCTGTTCGCCGGCGCGATCGCGATCTGGCTGGTCAATACGCTGGCTTCGGTCGTGCGCGGCACCGGCGACATGCGGATTCCATCGGTGACATTGATCGGCACCGCGCTGGTGCAGATTGCGGTCGGCGGCGCGCTGGGCCTCGGGCTGTTCGGCCTGCCGAAATTCGGCATGGGCGGCGTCGCCGCGGGCCAGTTCACCGCTTTCACGCTGGGCGCGATGTTTCTCGCCTGGTATCTCGTCAGCGGCCGCAGTCGGCTGACGCTGAACTTCGCGGGCTTCAAATTCCAGCGCGACATGTTCTTTGACATTCTCAAGGTCGGCGCGGTGTCCTGCCTGGCGCCGCTGCAAACCGTGCTGACGGTGCTGATCTTCACCAAAATCCTGGCCGGCTACGGTGCCGAGACGTTGGCCGGTTACGGCATGGGCTCGCGGCTGGAGTTCTTGCTCACGCCGATCGCATTCGCCTTCGGCGTCGCCTCGGTACCGATGGTCGGCATGGCCATGGGCGCGGGCCTTGTGACGCGCGCGCGCCAGGTGGCCTGGATCGCCGGCGCTGCAGCCGGTATCACCGTGGGCGCCATTGGATTGATCGTCGCGGCAAAACCGTCGCTCTGGATTTCGATGTTCACCAGCGATCCCGGCGTCACCGCCGCGGCTCACGCCTATTTCACCTGGGCAGGCCCGGCGTTCGTCTTCTTCGGCATTGGCGTGTGCCTCTATTTCTCTTCGCAGGGTGCCGCAAAGGTCGGCGGTCCCGTGATGGCCGGCACCGCAAGATTGCTGATGGTCGGAGGCGGCGGCTGGTGGCTGGCCTCCACGGGATCACCGGCATGGACCTTGTTTGCGCTGGTGGGCGCGGCGATGGCCGTTTACGGCCTCGGCACGGCGCTGTCAATTCGATTGACCCGCTGGAGCAAATGACAACGGAAAGTTGCACTCGATCCGACGTTGCACAAATCTGATTTGTTGCTATGCAGGCCTGCTTTTTCGAAGGAATGATTCATGGCTTGCAGAACGGCTCTCTTCATCGCGATCTCGGCGGCATTGCTGGCCTCGCCATCCGCTTCTGCGCAAGGCACAGGCGAGCCGGCCGGCGTCTGGCTGACCCAGGCGGGCGATGCCAGGGTGAAGGTCAGCAAATGCGGCGGCGGTCTCTGCGGCGTGATCGTCGGACTGAAGGAGCCGGTCGATCCCGCTACCGGCAAGCCCCAGGTCGATGACAAGAATCCGAACCCGGCCCTGAAGCGGCGGCCGATGATCGGACTGCCGCTGTTCAGCGGCATGACCCCCAGCGGTCCCAACAAATGGTCGGGCCAGATCTACAACGCCGATGACGGCGGCACTTACGCCAGCAGCGTCTCGGTGACGGGTCCGGACACGCTAAAGGTCGAAGGCTGCGTCGGCGCGCTCTGCGGCGGCGAAACCTGGACACGCGTGGGGCGGTAAGCGGGTTCGAGCTACTCCTTGATGCTGCCGATGCGGCGGCGCGAGCCCACCCTAGCCCTCCCCGCAAGCGGGAGAGGGAATTCAGCTCGTTTGCGGCAGCAGCCTCTATCCACGCAGCGCACTGGAGCTCCCTCTCCCGCTTGCGGGGGAGGGCTGGGGTGGGGGTGTCCCCGCATATTCAATCGGCAGATGTATCCGCAAATTCTCGCGCCGCGCTTCACGCCGCCATCGCCTTCAGCGCTGAGGCCGCCGACGCGTAACCGCCGCGGGCGCCGTCGATAAAGTGGACGTGATCGCTGCGCATCACCGAGGGCGCGAAGCAGGTCATCATCGCGGCGTCCTGCCGGTGCAGGCCGTAGCGCACGATCTTGCTGGAAGCGGCCTGTGCGAGAAGCTCCGTCAGCGCGCGTTCGAGCTCGACCGTGCAATCGAGGATCATCCGCAGGCCGTCGTCATACTTGCGGAAGTCGGAATTCTCCACCACCTGCTGCACGTAGTTCTTCGGCACGAAATTGCCGACCTTGATGCCGAACCGCATCACCACATAGGCCCAGAGCGTGACGGCGAGCACGACGGTGCGCCGCTTCAGCAGCGGCCCGCCGCGTGCGGCGCGCGCCTCATATTCGACGCCGGCCGGCGGCCAGCGCAGTGGCGGTCCATCCGGCGGCACCGGCCGGCCCGCATCCGGGCTCTGCTCGACCAGCTTGATGACGTCCTCGATCACCTTGCGGAAGGCGTGCGGATCGGCGCCCTTGGCCGGCACCACCAGCACCGACAGGATGAGCCCGCGGGAAGAAGGAATTTCCTCGAACCGGCACGACAGCCCCGACAAATCGGGCTGCGTTCCCGGTTCCGCCGGCGGGACCGCGAATTCGCCCCGCTTCATCGCGGCATCCGCCCATCCCAGCCCGCCGCCGGAAAACATCGCATAGGACAGATTGGACGACGGCCCGAACCGGGCAACTCTGATATCGAGGCCGTGCGCGCGGATCTCCCTTACCGACACCAGCGCCACCCGCATCGTCAGATCGAGATCAGCCCTGACCCAAGCCGCGGTCGCCGCCAGCGCCTCGCGCGCGTGCGAAAGATCGGCCGGCGCCACCGCAAAGCTCGCACCATCGCCGCCGAACACGAACGGAAATTCGCGCCCGCCCAGCGCATTGGTCACGGCCGCGATCACGGCGGCGCCGGCCATGTTGACCGCCTTATAGCGCTGATTGGCGATCGCCTTGGTCGACTCGACGATGTCGGCGACACCGATGGTCCAGTCGTCCGGCAATGGCGTATACAGCGCCGGGTCCATCAGGCTGCCGAAGCCGCGAAAGACCGGGATCGAGCCGTAGAAAATGTCGGTGCCGTCAGACGTCGTCATGGCGGTATCCCGATTCACCTCTCTAGCAGATACGGCCGGTCTTGCTATCCGGTTCACGCAGGCGACCGAATGTCCTACACCTTCGCGATCCCCCGCAGCACCAACTGGTTCAGCCGGCTGGCAAACGCCGCCGGATCTTCCGGCAATTCACCATCGAGGATCTGCGCCTGCTCCAATAGCAGGAACGACAGGTCCCTGGCCGCGTCCTTGTCGCCGGCAATGGCCACGACCAGCGGATGGCGCATGTTGACCTCGAGGATCGGCTTGGTGGTCGGGCCCTTGTTCTGCATCGCGAGCAGCCGCTCGAGCATGCGGTCCTGCGCGCCGCCGCCAGCGACGAGGCACGACGCGCTCGAGGTCAGCCGCTGCGAGGCGCGCACGTCGGAGACGCGCTCTCCGAGCGCGTCCTTGATCAGCGCGATCGTCGTGGCTTCATCCGCGCCGGCTTCGTCCTTCTTGTCCTCGGCCTTTTCGTCCAGGAGCGGGATCAGCCCGAAATCGATATCGCCCTGGCTCAACGACTTCAGCGGCTTGCCGCCGAAATCGAGCGATGCGGAGGTCCAGAATGCGTCGACCGGATCGGTCAGCAGCAGCACCTCGATGCCGCGGGCGGTTGCGGATTCGAGCTTCGGATTCGACTTCAGCCGTTCGACGCTCTCGCCGGTAAGATAATAGACGTCGGTTTGGTTCGGCCTGAGGTCCTCGACATATTGCTTGAGCGAACGCTTCTCGCCCTTCGTCGTCGTGAAGCGCGACAATGCGAGCAGCTTTTCGCGGCGCTCAAAGTCCTCCCAGATACCTTCCTTGATCACAGGGCCGAACGCGTCCCAGATTTTTGCGAACGCTTCCGGCTCCTTTTCGCCGAGGCTTTCCAGCTCCGATATCACGCGGCCGGTTACCGCTTTACGGATTTGCGCGAGCTGCGGATTGTTCTGCAGCATCTCGCGCGAGATGTTGAGCGGCAGGTCCTCGCTGTCGATCACGCCGCGGACGAAGCGCAAATAGGCCGGCAACAGATCAGCGTCGTCGGCGATGAAGACGCGGCGTACATAAAGCTTCACCTTGCCCTTACGCGCCTGATCGAACAGGTCGAACGGCTTTGTCGATGGCGCAAACAGCAGCACCGCGTAAGACTGCCGGCCCTCGGCGCGATAATGCAGCGTCATCGCCGGCTCGTCGAAGGCGCCTGCGACCTGCCGATAGGCCTGCTTGTAGTCCTCGGGCTTGAGCTCCGATTTCGGCCGCTGCCACAGCGCGCTGGCCGAATTGATCTGGCGCGGCTCGCCCTCCTCCTGCACCAGTTCGATCGGAAACTGGATGTTGTCGGACCAGGCGCGGACGATACGTTCGATCTCGTACGTCTCGAGATATTTTGATGCGTCTTTCTTCAGGTGCAGGACGATCTCGGTGCCGCGCGTGACGCGCTTGGCATCCTCGTCGCTGGCTTGGGCGATTTCAAATCCGCTGCCGCCGGAAGCCGACCAGACGAAGACCTGATCGGAACCGGCGCGGCGACTGGTGACGACGATGCGCTCGGCGACCATGAACGCTGCATAAAAGCCGACGCCGAACTGGCCGATCAGATTGGCGCCGTCCTTGGCCTCGGTGAGGCGCGAGAGAAACGATTTTGTGCCGGAGCGCGCGATGGTGCCGAGATTGTCGATCAGTTCCTGCCGGTCCATGCCGATGCCGCTGTCGACGACGCTGAGCGTATTGGCCTTCTTGTTCGGCGCGATCCAGATCTTGGGCGGCGCACCGTCGGCGATCAGCTCGGGCGCTGATATCGCCTCATAGCGCAGCTTGTCGCAAGCATCAGAGGCGTTCGAAATCAATTCGCGCAGAAAAATATCGGTCTCGGAGTAGACCGAGTGCACCATCAGGTTCAGAAGTTCGGCAACCTCGGCCTGGAACGGCTGGGATTCGGGGGCGGTGGTCGTGGTCATAGGGGGCTCACAAGACAAACCGGGAGGGAAAGCCCTGATATAGCGTGACCATCTGAGGTGGCAAGGCCGGCCGGGGCGCCCGGAACGCCCTCACCGCTCGACGAAGGCGCGCTGGAACTGATCCAGAATCGGCTTGAACAAATAGCTGAGCATGGTCCGGCTGCCGGTCTGCATGAACACTTCCGCGGGCATGCCCGAGCTGAGCTGCAGCCCGGCGAGCCGGCGGCGTTCTTCTTCCGGCAGCATGATCCGGACCGTGAAATAGGACGTGCCGGTCTGCTGGTCGCGGGTGGTATCGGGCGAGACATACGACACCTGACCGATCAATTGCGGCGTCACCCGCTGGTTGAAGGCCGAGAAGCGAACAAAGGCCTGCTGGCCCTTGCGTACCTGATCGATATCGTTCGGCTGCAACCGCGCCTCGATCTGCAGATCATCGGAATCGGGGACCACTTCCATGACGGTGTCGCCCCCGCGAATGACACCGCCGATGGTGTGCACGGTGAGCTGATGAATCACGCCCGACGTCGGCGCGCGCATCTCGATGCGCTCGAGCACGTCGCGTGCCGCGATGCTTCGTTCGCTGAGTTCGGCTTCCTTGCCCTGCGCCTCGCCGAGCTCCTTGACGACTTCCGTCCGTACGTCCTGGTCGAGCCTGACCATCTGAAGCTTCGCCTCGTCGACCTTGGTTTTGGTCTCTGCGATCGTGGAGAGCAACTGGCCGCGTTCGCCTTCGATTCTCGCGCTCTCGCGCTGCAAGGTCGTGAGCCGCGCCAGCGGGACCAGACGCTTGTCGAAGAGGTCCTGGACGCCGGTGAGTTCGCCGGTGATCAGTTCCAGTTGCTTGGCCTTGGACGCAACCTGCGCGTCGAGACCAACGATCTCGTCGCCAAGCTGCGACACCTTGCTCTGCAACAGCTCCTTCTGGCTCTCGCGCGCCGTCACTCGCGCCCTGAATAGCGAGGCCTCGGAAGCGAGCAGCGTCTTGACACTGGGATCGTCAAGCCGCGCCGACATCTCGGCCGGTATCGCAGGCCGGGGCAGACCGTCGCGCTCGGCGGCCAGCCGCGCGATCTTCGCCCGCACTTCATCGAGCTGCTTGCTCACCACCTGCAGACTGGCCTGCGCCTGCGTCGAATCCAGCCGCAGCAACAGATCGCCGGCATTGACCCGCATGCCGTTGTGGACCGGGATCTGCGCGACCACGCCGCCGGTCGGATGCTGGATGGTCTTGACGTTGGACTGAACCACCAGATTACCCGGCACCACGACGGCGCCCGACAGCGGCACCAGCGCCATCCAGCTACCGGCCAGCCCGCCGACGACGAGCAGCGCCCGCAAGCCCGTCCGCAATTCGCGCTCGAAGGCGCGCGCCGCCCGCAGCACGATACTTTCGCCGGGCGCGCCCGCCACATCCGCCGCGGCATCGCGATTGGCAAGGAATGCGACGCCTGCGGTCAGGCCATTGCGGACGACCCGCGTCACGGAACGCTCGCGCGGCACCGGCCCCGCCGGGCTCGGCGGCGCCAGTTGGGGCGCCTCGATGCGAGGCGGTTCTCGCGTATCGTCGATCTGCAAAAGCTCCGGTCTCGACCTCGGCATGTTGATGAGCGAGGGATCATCGGGCGCGAGGATTGGACCGCGCGCATGCCGTTCATTCAGCCATGAATTGCCTGCCGGGCCGCGGGCGCTGCCCGCCGGTGGCGGCGTGAACTGCGGCTCACGCGCGACGCGGCCACGGCGCGGCGGCGGCGGCTCGCCGTCAACATCGTCGGACTGTGATCCAAAGGGGCCGAGCCAATCCAGCACCCTGCCCATCTTGCTCTTTTTTTTCGACCGCTTCGGCCGGGCGGGACGCGAACGCCGTGCGCCCGGAGGTGCTTCGTCATTCGCCGGTCGACGAAGCGGCGGCCGCTGGTCTTGCAGATTGTCCTGCTCGAAAGCCTGCCGCAATCGCTGCAATTCGAGGATCAGCGCTTGGCCCTGCGGCGCCACGACGCCTTCATCCGTTCCACCGACCCGGCGTCGCGCTACTCTTTCATCGGCACGCAAGTGATCGAAATTCTTCATGATGAAACACTCTCGGCAAGTGATGCGCGCTGATCTGCCTTTGCCTGCGGTGGGGGCGGCGATCCCGGCGCCGCTTTGCCACCAGCGTTGCGGACGCGCGCGAAGACTTCTTCGCGCGGGCCGAACGCGATCGCCTTGCCCTCATAGAGCACCATCGTCATATCAAGCGCGGAGAGTGCGCTCGGGCGGTGCGAGATGACGACGACGATGGATTTGTTCTGGCGCATGATGGCGATGGCGCGGGTCAGGGCATTCTCACCGTCGGCATCCAAATTGGCGTTTGGCTCGTCGAGAACGATTAGAAACGGATCGCCGAATACCGCCCGCGCCAGGCCAACCCGCTGCTTCTGGCCTGCCGAGAGCGAGATGCCGCCCGCCCCTATTCGCGTCGCATAACCTTCCGGCAGGCGCAGGATGATGTCATGGACGCCGGCGATCTGGGCGGCCTTGAGGATGGCATCCGAGCTCGCGTTCTCGTCGAAACGGCAAATGTTCTCCGCCACAGTGCCGTCGAACAGGCCGACATCCTGCGGCAGATAACCGATGTGCCGGCCGAGATCCTCGTTGCGCCATTGATCGAGAGCGGCGCCGTCAAGCCGCACGGCGCCCCGATGCGCCGGCCAGATTCCAACCAGCGCCTTGGAAAGCGAGGTCTTGCCCGACGCGCTTGCGCCGAGCAGCGCCAGCCCCGCGCCGGCCTTGAGCGAAAACGTCACACCAGATACGATCGGCATGTCGAAGCCGGGCGCGGCCACCGCGAGGTTCTGCACCGACAATTCGCGGCAGGGACGCGGTAGCAAGACCGGCGGCGCCGGCGGCGGCGCGGTCGCCTTGCAGATGTCGCGCAGGCGCGTGAGCCCCTGGCGGGCAGCGGCCAGTTGCTTCCAGGTGCCGAGCGCGATTTCGACGGGTGCGAGCGCGCGCCCCATCAGGATCGACGACGCGATCATGACGCCGCCCGACGCCTTGTCAGCCACGACGAGATAGGCGCCGATACCGAGCATTCCCGATTGCAGAATGTAGCGCAGCACCTTCGCCGCCGAGCCGAGATTGGCATACACGTCGGTGGCGCGGATGTTTTCCTGCAGGTAACGCTCATTGGCCTGCGACCAGCGTGCCGTCAACCGATCCGTCATGCCGAGCGCGCGGACGATTTCCGCGTTGCGCTGCGTCGCGTCCGCCAGCACCTGCCGTTGCGCATTCATGTCCATCGCCGTCTTGGACGCGCCGCGCGATATCCGTTCGGTCAGCAACGTCATGGCGATGATCGCTGCAGTACCGAGCAGCGCCGTGAAGCCGATGGCGGGGTGAAACAGAAACAGCCCGATCAGAAAGACCGGAATCCAGGGCATGTCCAGGAACGCCGTCGGCCCCATGCCCGACATGAAAGTGCGCACCTGGTCGAGATCGCGCAACGGCTGCTGCATCAGCACCGGTTTCACGCCGCGCAGCGGCAAGGTGGCGAGCGCCGAATGGATCGAGCCCTGCAGGCCGGCATCGAACAGCGTTGCGATCCGGCACAGCATCCGCGCCCGCATCGCGTCGAAATATCCCTGCACCAGATAGGCGAACAGCACCATCAGGGATAGGCCGAACAGGGTCGCGAGGTTGCGGCTCGGAATCACCCGATCGTACACCTGCAACATATAGAGTGAGCCCGACAGCATCAGGACGTTGATGACGCCGCTGAATACGGCGACGCCGATCATGCGGCGCGCGCTGGCGCGCAGCGCGTTCGTGACCGGATCGTCAGCGGCCAGCGTCGAAAGCAAGCCCGAAACTGCGCGGGGCGTCGGCGCTGCCCGCGCTCGGTCCTGTGCCTGGCCCTGAGCGATACTCATTGAACTGCCCTTCGACCCGCTTGATCGGGTTTCCCTGCAGGTCTCCTTGACGGGCGATGCGGACCATTTTTCGGCAACAATGCGACGAATGCCGATTGTTCAAGTTCGCTCGTGGGTAGAACGGTGGCAAAGAGTTTTTTCAACGGACAATCTCCGCGCGTGCCGCCGGATAAGATCCGTCTCGGCAGAGTTGCCGCCCTTCGAATTCCTGCAATGCCCGAAAAAACGCCAGCGGATTGCTCTTTCACGCGCGCCTTATTGGCCGTTTTTCAGCAACGCACGCGTCACGGATTCGTCCGTCTATCACCTTGCTTCTGCGCTCAATGGTCGCGGTATCGGCCGAATGACGCCACGAACCTCGCTGATCCTTCATCGTGCGCACATCCTGCTCCCCGGCGAATGACTGCGCCCACACGTCAATAAATTCGGCTAAATAACAGGGGACGAACAATGGCCCATTTCGCTCACCGCGGACATCACCAGCACCACGTCAATCTCGATCCGCCAATCGATGAGGCCCCCAGCCCGCCGGTCGTGCCGGCTCCGCCGTCCACGACGCCGCCGGAGGAAATCCCTTCACCCGCCGAGACGCCATCACCTACGACCGCTCCGACCTTCTCCGACCTCGGCGCCACCTTCAATGACGCGACCCGGGCGCTGGTTGGCGGGCTGTGGCAAAACGTTGTCGAAGAAGGCGGCCAGGGGCTTGGCAGCGTCGGTCGCTATACGAGCGATCTCACCACAGTGCAGAACGGCCTGCTGGCCGAGGTCAATGCCGGGCAGTTTACCGGCGCGACACTCGGACATGTTCAGGCGATCCTGTCCGACATCAACACCGCGATTTCGGCGGCCAACGCCTCGGTGAACGGCGGCGGCACGTTCGGCAGCGTGGCTGCCGCAGAACAGGCGCTCCGCGCCAGCCATCTCGACATTATCAATAACGTCAAGACCGACCCTACCCTGACCGATTTGGCGACGCAGAACGGCGCAAACGGATTTGCGGAAGTGCCCAGGGCCCTTCCCGACGGGACCACGGCGGCCACCGCGCCACACGCCAATCTCGCGGAGATCGGCGCGATCTTCAATGATGCGGCCAATCAGATCCTTGGCGGCGTCAATGAGGGCAACAAGGCGCAGATCACCGATGACATCAATGCCGTTATCACCGACATGCAGGCGTTGATGACCACCAACCCGAACTTGTTCGGTGGGCTCACCGGAGTCCATGCCGACGCGATCGTGCGCCAGCTCCAGCTCGAACTCACCTACATCAACGAAGCCGGCATCAGCCCCGATGCCGGACGGGCCAGCAACGACAACATCCTCGACATCATCGACATCGTCCAGGGCGACACCAACCTTGCGAACATGGCGACGCAAGGCGGCATCAGCGGCTTCTCGCCATTCCCGGATGCCGCAAATCCGACACCGAAATACATTGATAACGAGGCGCAGACGGCGTTCTGGGCCAATTTCATTGCCCAGTCCAATTCGCTCGGGCAGCAGGCGATCAACCTCGTGGGCAGCCACGACACCCAGGCCATCGGCACGCTGATCACCGATCTCAGGACATTCGAGAAGAACGTCACCGACTTCGACGCGGCCCAGGGCGGCATCTTCGAGGCGAGATTCGACAATGAATTGCTCGGCGCGACTAGCACGCTCGGCGCGGAGGTCGACGCGATGATCAAGGGATTGCAGAGCGGCAATGCGGCGCTGGTCGCCGCCGCTGCGGACCAGATGCACGCCAACTCCGCCGATGTCGGCGGCAACAACATCCCCGTCACCGGCGGCACCTACAACCCGGATGGCTTGACGGTGGCCGAGGTGCTGGGGACGCCGGTTGCGGCGGCACCCGCAGCCGAAACGCCGGCCCCCACGGCCGCTACCGCAACCCCGGTCGTTCCGCAAGCGGACGCCGCCGCACAAGCGGCGGCAGCGCCTGTCGTCCATGATGCGCCGGCCGTGCTTGCTGCTCACGATGTCGTCACACCCACCGCAGATCATGACCATTCGGGCATGCCGGAACTGGCACATCACTTACATCACACCTGGGGATAGCGGCGCGCGGCGCGACCTCCGGCGCTCCCGATGTTCCGGGGACGCTGGAGGCTGATACATCAAAGCAAAAAGCGCGTTTGCCGGTGCGGCAGACGCGGCGGGCACAAAAGAGCTCTTCACCGGCCAGTGCCCGCAAAGAACAATCTTGGACGATGGCCTCAGCATCGGCTTTGGGGATCATCATTGGTACGGCAGCAACATCGGCGGCTAGCGGGAATCGGCGCCAACGGTTGCTGTTCGGGAAGTGAAGTAGCGGGGCGTATGCGTGAGGCAGCGTAAGACGGACTATGGGACCATCATTCTACACTGGACGTTCGTCGCAGCATTCGCCGTTGCGCTCGTCACGGGCTTGCGCATTGCGACGGAAACGCCCGACCGGACCTGGATTAACTGGTTCGATGCCGTATTGCCGCGCGACAGCGTATGGATCGCCCATATGCAGGCCGCGATCGTCCTGGTCGCCGTGGCGATCGGCTACGTCGTCTACATGCTCCGTTCCGGTCTCGGGCGCCGCGTTCAGCTCGACAAGGTTCGGCTGCGCGGATTGTTCGGCCGCGGACAGGCCAGGTTGAGCGCCGTAATCGCCCTGATGTATTGGGTTTTCTTCGTCACGATGTTCGGTTTGCTGGTCAGCGGCGGCGCCCTCTATTTCGGCTTCTACTCCGGTTACGACGTGGCGATGCTGCATTGGGTGGGGAGCTGGGTGATCCTCGCCTTTGTCGCCCTTCATGTTCTGACCCAATACAAAAACGGCGGCGTCTCGCAATTGCTGCGCATCTTTCGTCCCGGTCCGCTGCCGGCGCCGCCGCCGCGGCTCGATGCCGTCGAGCTCCTGGGGCTATTGGCCGAGCACTCGGCGCGCTTGCCGGATCCCGAAGGCCCGACCGTGCCGCCCGCGGTCTCATCGCATCCGCTGCAGCCGCGCACAGAGGCGCGCCGCGATCGGACGCATGAGCCGGATCCTGCGCCGCGATCCCATGCCGGGCCTTCGAGATCGCGAAACCCGACTCTGCAGGCCAATCCGTTCCTCGTGGCGGCCGCCGCTGCGATCACCGGCGCTTCGCTCCTCGTGGCGACCGATCGGCTGGCGGTGGATGGTGTTCAGATTCGCCGCATCAATCCCGCCGACGCGCCGATGCTCGACGGCGACACGTCCGATCGAGCCTGGCGCGGCATCAGGCCGTTCTCGCTATTGACGGGAGAAGGCGGAAATTTCGACGGCAAGGGCGAAGCCAGAATCGAGGTCCGCGCGGTGCATGACGGCGTCTATGCGTATTTCCTCTTCACCTGGGAGGATTCAACGCGCTCGCTGAAGCAGCTCCCACTCGTCAAGGAGACCGATGGGTGGCACCTGCTTCATTCCGGCTTTCAGGCTGGCGATGAGCATCAGTACAATGAAGACAAGTTTTCGGTGCTGCTGACCACGTCGGATGTCACGCTGGCCGGCGGCCGAACCTTTCATCCCGGGCCGCAGCCGGTCGCCGGCGCGCCCGCCACCATGAGCGGCCGCGGGCTGCATTACACGGCATCCGGCTATGCCGATGTCTGGCAGTGGAAAGCCACGAGCAGCGCGACCGGATGGATGGACGACGCCCATTTCGGTCCGCCGCTGGATCCGACCCCGATGCAGGCGGCAAACATCGTGCCGTACAAAGGCGGCTTCGCGCCCGATCCGGGAACGGCAAACCACCGCGACAATTTCAACGTCGAGGCCGACACGTCAGGCGGTCCGCGCCGCAGCCGGCTGATCGCTCCGCTGCGCCTGCCCAAAGTCGTCGCCGCGACGACGGACGCGATGGGGGATATCGACCTCGATCCCAACCATGGCGAAAGCGACGGCGCGCGCTGGTTCATGACCGAGCAGGATTCGGTGCCCTATTCGACCGATGTCGACGCCCGCATCCCGACGGGGACCGTGATCCCGGGCGTCATCGTGGGCGGCGAATTTTCAGGCGACCGCGCCGACATCAGATGTGCAGCCCGCTGGGCTTCCGGTCACTGGGCGCTCGAGGTGAAGCGCCGGCTCGACACCACGAGCCAGTTCGACGTGCCGATCAAAACCGGCATCTTCATGCGGGTCGCCGCTTTCGACCACAGCCAGATCAGACATACACGGCACGTCCGTCCTATTCGTATCGAGGTGGAATAAATGTCAAGTATTTGCAAAGTCACTGTTAACAACGAGCCGTATCTCGCCAATCGCGGCGAGCTTCTGCTCGACTGGGCGTTGATGAACGGGGTCGATCTTCCGCACGATTGCCGCTCCGGGATTTGCGGCGCCTGCCGCGTGCGGCTCGTCAACGGCCAGGTATTCGGCGGCCATAGCCACGGCGACGACATGATCCATGCCTGCCAGGCCCGAATCGTCTCCGATCTCGAAATTGCGATCGAGGCGGCGCCCGAGCCGGTGGCGCTGTCGGCGGAAGTTGCGCAGACCGTTCAGCTCGCACCGGATGTGGTCGGCGTCGACATCGAGCTGCCGAAGCCGCTCGATTACCTTCCCGGCCAGTACTGCAAGCTGCAGTTTCAGGGATTCCCGGCACGACCCTACAGCCCGACCTATCCGCTGGAAGGCCGTCCCCACGATCACATCCTGCACTTTCATATCCGAAAGGTCGCGGACGGGCTGGTATCCTCGGCACTCGGCCGCGACATTCGCGCCGGGCACCGCGTCAAGCTGTTGGGACCGTACGGCCGCGCCTTTTTCAGGCAAGGACATGCCGGGCGCGTCGTTCTCGTCGCGAGCGGCACCGGTTTTGCCCCGATGTGGTCGGTTGCGGTCGCCGCGATCATGGAGCAGCCGCAGCGCGAAATGGTCTTCGTGGTGGCGGCACGGAGCATCCGCTCGCTCTACATGCACGCGGCGCTGTGCCGACTGGCACTGTTTCCCAACGTCACGCTGATTCCGATGGTGTCGGAGCCACAAAATATCTCGCACGCCGTTCGCAGCGGCCGACCGACCGATCATCTGCCAAAGCTCACGCCGGACGACGTGGTCTATACCGCGGGCGCGCCGGCGATGACCGATGCCGTGGCGCGGATTGCGAAGGCTGCGGGCGCCCGATGCTACACCGACCCGTTCGTGCAGGAGGCGCGCACGGTGGAACAGGCAGGCCTGATGTCGCGCCTCACCGGCTGGCTCAGTGAGCCCAAAAGCGGATCCATCGTGCCGCAGCCGGCGCCCAAGGCGGCGTCGATGCCGCGAGGCGTAGCCGCGGTTGGCGCCGGCAACCGCTAGCCGGCCGAAACCAGGCACGGTCATGGATTGACCGGCCGTTTCAATCGGAGATCGCTGCGATATACCGCCGGACAGACATTTCGAACGCCGCCTTTGCGTTTTCGCTGATGTTGCGGCCCCACCACGCGCCAAAGATGCGGTCGAACGCCAGCGGCTCGACCGCGCGCGCAATCCGGCGCACCGATGTCGCGCTTTGTGGAATGTAGTTCGGATAGCTGTACATGAAGCTGAGCGAACGGCGATCGGCCGCCACCATGGCAACGTCGCCGGTAAGCAGCGCGCCCCGGCCGTTCGCGCCGGCGCGCCAGTGCATGATCGCGGCGCCTGGAAAATGCCCGCCGGCGCGCACCAGAACAATGTCATCGGAGAGCCGATGGCCGTCGCCGGTCCACGGCACGATGGCGGGATGCGGCCGCGTGACAAAATCGCGGTCGTCGCCGTGCAGATAGATCGGTATGCCCCCGAACGCCTCGCTCCAGTCGGCAACTGAGCCGTAGAAGTGTGGATGCGAGACAGCAATCGCCTTGAGGCCGCCAAGTGACCTGACGTGCTCCACCGCCTCATGCGTCACCAGCGGGATGCAATCCCACATCACGCAGCCATCGGCCTCGGGCACTAACACTGCGCGTTGTCCAATCGCATAAGTCGGCTCGACGCCTATTCCGGAAATGCCGAGATCATCGCGCCAGACAACCTTGTGGCGATTCACCAGCTCTTCGCGGGTGATCCATGTCTGACCCTTCCAGTTCACAAATTGCCGCTCGTCTTCGCAGATCAGGCACGCCGCCGGCGGCGCATCGCTGTCGGGAAACTGGGCACCACATTGCTCGCAGGTCCATAAGGGCATCGGCGTCACTCCAATCCGATGCAAGGATAGCGCAAGGCGAAAACGCCCGCCAATGGTCAGCGAGTTGCTCTAGTAACCGATCGCCGCGCCGTCGCTGCGCGGGTCGGAACCGCCGCTCAGCATGCCGTTGCGTCGGTCGATCGTGATGCCGTGCGCATGGCCGGCCATTTCGTTCCAGGCGCCCCAGCGGTTAATGGTATGGCCGCGCCGCGCGAGCGCGTCGATGGTATCTGCTCTAAACCGTCCCTCCATATGTAGCGTGTCGCGCGCCTCGCCGAGCGCGAAGCGGCCGGACAGGAATCGCGGCATCTCGATCGCTTCCTGGATGTCGAGACCGAAATCTATCATCGCCGCATAGAGCTGGTGCTGGATTTGCGGCTGGCCGTCCGCGCCCATGCAGCCGAGCACGCTCCAGAGCTTGCCATCGCGCTTGGCCATCGAGGCGATCAGCGTATGCAGCGGGATCTTGCCGGGTTCGAGGCGGTTGGGATGATTGCGATCCAGCGAGAAATACGCGCCGCGATTTTGCAGGATGACGCCAGTGTTTCCCGCAACCACGCAGGATCCGAATGCGCCATACAGGCTTTGAATCAGCGACGCCGAGTTGCCGTCGCGATCGACGGCAGCGACATAGACCGTGTCGCCGGACAGGGTGCCATAGGACGGCACCATGTCCCATTTCAATGCCGATCTCCCGTCGATCAGCCGGCCGCGCAGGTCCGCATATTCCTTCGATATCAGCCGCTCGACCGGCACGTCGGCAAACGAGGGATCGGCGAGCATCTGATCGCGGTCGTGATAGGCGATCTGCTTGGCCTGCACCAGCAGATGGACGTGGTCAGGCCCGAGGAAATCCTTCCGGTGCAGTTCGTGCGGCTCGACGAGGTTGAGCATTTCGAGCACGGTAAAACCCTGCGTCGGCGGGGGCGTATTGAAGAGGGTGACGTCGCGGTAGCGGCCGACAAGCGGCGCGCCCCAGATGGCTTTTTGCCGGTCGAAATCGCCGAGCCGAAACAGGCCGCCGTTTTCTTCCGAAAAGCGCGCCATTTCGGCAGCGATATTCCCTTGATAGAAGCTGGACCATCCATTATCCGCAATCGACTGCAGCGTGCGGGCAAGGTTTTCGTTGGTCAGCTTCGCTCCCGGCCGCGCTGCCGCCCCTTCCGGAAAGAACAGCGTAGCAGCTTCGCGATCCCCAAGCAGATCATCGCGCATCATCTCGATGAAGCTGGCGAGGCGGCCGGTGACAGGAAAGCCGTCACGGGCATAGCCGATGGCGCTCTCGAGAACGCGCCGCAGGGGCAATCGCCCATGGACATCGTGCGCCTCGATCCAGCTCGCCACCGCGCCGGGCACCGTGAGCGTCGCCGGCAAAATTCCCTGCAGCGGGATTTCCTTCCATCCTCGCTGCTCGATCGACGAAATCGTGGCAGCGGCAGCCGCCTTGCCGCCGCCATTAAGGTGGCGGATCTCGCCACTGGCGCCGTCGTGAATGAGCCAGAAGGCGTCGCCGCCGAGACCTGTCATGTGCGGATAGACGACCGCGAGCACGGCACTCGTCGCAATCGCGGCATCGATGGCGGAGCCGCCCGCGCGGAGCACGTCGAGGCCGGCCGCTGAGGCGAGCGAATGCGGCGACGTCACCATGCCCTTTGACGCCAGCGTGACCGGCCGGCCGGTGCGGATGTCCAATTCAAGCTCCCGAAGCTACCGAGCCGTCAGGCGCGGATCCGCCTGATCATGTAGTTGTCGTAGGTAGCCTCGCAGACCTGATGCCACTGATACTGTTCGTTGCGGAACGCGATCGTCGATTCGTACAATGCCTTGAACTTCAGGTTCTTGGCCGAGACCTCGGCAAAGAGCTCGTTCGTCGCCTTGAAAGACGCATCCAGGATGTCGTTGGAGAACGGCCTCAATTGCGCCCCGGCCGCAACCAGGCGCTTGATAGCGGACGCGTTGCGCGCGTCATATTTGGCCGTGAGGTCGGCCGCAACGTGCCCCGCTGCAATCGTCACCATGTTCTGATAGACCTTGGGCAGCTCGGCCCATTTCGCGCTGTTGACGTAGAGGAAGCCGTTCGCGCATCCTTCCCACCAGCCGGGGTAGTAATAATACGGCGCGACCTTGAGGAAGCCGAGCTTTTCGTCGTCATACGGACCGATCCACTCGGCGGCGTCGATCGTGCCTTTTTCCAGCGCCGGATAGATATCGCCCGGCGGAATCTGCTGTGGCACGACGCCGAGCCGGCTCAACACCTGCCCCGCCACGCCGCCGACGCGGAATTTGAGGCCCTTGAGATCGTCGAGCGTCTTGATCTCCTTTCGGAACCAACCGCCCATCTGCGCGGTGGTATTGCCGAACGGGAAGCCCAGGATGCCGAACGTTCCGTAGAGCTCGTTGAGCATTTCGAGGCCGCCGCCATAGGTGAGCCAGGCGTTCATCTGGCGCGTATTGAGGCCGAACGGAACGGCGGTACCGAAGGCGAACGCCAGGTCCTTGCCGATATAGTAGTAGGAGGCGCTATTTCCCATCTCGACCGTGTTGTTCGCCACCGCATCGAACACCTGAAACGCCGGCACGATCTCGCCAGGGCCGAACACGCCGATCTGGAATTTCTGGTCAGAAAGATCGGCAACCGCTTTCGCGAACATCTCGCAAGCGCCATAGAGGGTATCGAGACTCTTGGGAAATGAGGTGGCGAGGCGCCAGCGCAAGGCGGGCGTGGATTGGGCGATGGCGGGCGCGGCGACGGCGGTGGAGGCAACAGCGGCGCCGGCGGCCTTGAGGAGCTTCCTGCGATTCATGGTCAGTCTCCTTGCTTAATGAAAGAAAAAGCGAACGCGCGGATCGTCAGCCGCAGCACGTGTCCTTGTCGCGGTTATCGCGGCTGGCCACGTTGCGGTCGGGCGGCAGATCCATCGCCGGGTTCTCCGCAAAGAAGCCGTTCGGCTTCAGTGTGAAGCCGACATATTCGACCGGCATCACCGGAAAATCCTCGGGCCGGCAGACATGCGTCGCCCCAAAACTGTGCCAGACCACGATATCCTGGTTTTCGATCCCGCGGTTCTGGGCAACATATTTCGGCAGGCCATCGCCACCGGCATGCTGGTTCGGAAACTCGCCGCTCGCGTAACGCTCGTCGGGCGCATAGCGCGTCACCCAGATATGCTTGGTGGCAAATCCGCCGCGCGAGGTCATGTAGCAGCCCTCCTGCGCCAGCATCGCTGGCGCACTGTGCGCTATCAGCTTATACGCTGTCGGATCGCCGACGCTATTCTTTCTGTTGGGATTGCTGATCTTCCAGTAGCGCCCGGTCCGGCCGTCGGCCTCACGGGCCGCGTCGCGCTCGCGCGAGAGCGTTCGGGCCGTAACATCGAACACGTTGCCGTATGGATTGTCCGTTCCCCACGGCCGTGGGCGGAACTCGTGTTCGGTAACCGTGTTGCCTTCGCCGTCGAGCATCATGTGCAGGCGCGCGTTGAAGAAGTGCTGATGGGTCGGGCCACCCAAATTTTCGGCGACCATGCCGCCCCACGGGTATTCCTTGCCCGCAGCAATCGCGGCGGTCTGGATGATCCCGGTCAGCTTGACTTCGAGCTGGATCGTGCCGCCCTGGTAGAAGTACCAGAAGAAACCGTAGTCGTAGTTTCCGACGGTCGTGAAGAACGAGATCACGAGGCGGCGCGATCGGCGCACCTCGAACGTCTCGTTTCGGAATTCATAATGCTTCCAGAGGATCCCGTAATCCTCTTCATGCAGGCAGATCGCGTTCTTCATGATGCTGGGCTGGCCGTAATCGTCGGCGACCGGCACGTCGAAATAATGAATGTGGCCGAGGCAATCGCAGCCAAGTTCGAGCGCGTTGGCAAGCTTGCCCAGTCCATACTCGCCGGCATCGAAGGCGCATTTCCAGAAATGGTTGGCGGTCGGATCGGCATAGGGCACGATCATGTCGGTGACGCTGGCGCGGTAGATGATCGGCCGCTCCTGCGCACCGTCGCGAAATGAGATCTGGTGCAGCACGAGACCCTCGCGCGCGGTCCAGCCGACGCGGAACGACCAGTTCTGCCAACCGACCTTCCAGCCCTCGACCGTAAAGCTCGGGCCGTCCTTCTGCACGACATCGAGCGGCTTTAAGTCCTTGCGCGTGTGCGGGATCGATGCCCGGTCGTAGTTGCGTGACTTCTTCGGAATCGGGATAACGTCAGGCTCGTCGACCAGATGGACGATCCGGTTCTCGATCAGGTCGACCAGCGCGACCACGCCTTCGATCGGGTGCGCATAACCATTGTCCTTGAGATCCCGACGCCAATAGGACACCGCGCTGACGAGCCGTCGGCCCTTCTCCACCTCGCGGTCGAAATAGCCGGCCGAGAACGGGTCGACCTGAACCAGCTCGATGTGCTTATCATCAAGGCCGCGCCGCTTCAGCGCACGCCGCCAGTCCGCATCGGCCTTGACGATATCGCCGACCTTGAACACCTCCTCGATGGTGATCGGCGGCTGGCCGTAAGGATGGGCCTTGGTCGAATACTCCCGCCACGCGGTCACCGACTTCGATGCGAGGTCCACGGTGGCGACATGCGTCGCGCCGGTTTTGCAGTCGAACAGGGTGGCGGCGGCCCGCCGTGGCAGCTCAACGCCCGGCTCCCAGCCGAGGACGTCGGACTTGGCCGGCTCTTCGAGCTGCACATGGGTAAATCGCGTATCGGGGCCGAGCTTCTTGACGCTCTGCAATATTTCGGACGCCAGCGCGACCTCAGCCTCGCTGAGAGGATCGAGCGGATGACCGGCATGCGCCAGGACGGAAGGTTTTGTGCGTGTCATATCGGACCGAATGGATGGGGTTCAGATCTAGGCTAGGCGGGCCTGACCCGGGCGTCTTGAATGAGACTGCCATGTCTGCCCTTGCCAGACCCACCGGTCATGAGCGACGCTGCGGCGCCACACACCGGAACCCAGCTTGCGCGATGCCGATCAGCGTCTCCACCGACCCGATCCGTCCGACCGAACGCCGGGCCTATTGGACAGAAGCGATCTGCCGGTCTTTCGCCAATATCGAGACCAAGCCGCTCGGCTCCGCAACCGTCAGCGGTCATTTCGAATTTGTCGAGATCGGCGGGGCGAAGCTCGTTCGCTTCGACAGCAGCCCGCAATGCTACACCCGCGACGCCAGGCTGGTGAGCCGGGCCGGTTCGGACGAATTCATGTTCGATTTTCAGCAGCGCGGGCGCAGCGCGATGGTGCAGGCCGGCAACGAAGGCACGATCGATCCCGGATATGGCGTGCTCTATGATGCACGGCGTCCGTTCGAGGATCGGCTGTTTGGCCCCGAACAGCGCGCGGAACTGCTGATCGCGACCGTCCCCGCCGCGTCGCTGTTGCGGTCCGTTCCTGGCGCAGAGCGATTGTGCGCAAAGCCTGTGCCGCTGTCCGGGACGGTTGCGCGTTCGATTGCCGCGAAGGTTCGCAACACGATTTCCGCGTCCGATGCGCCAGGGCAACAAGATGAGCCCGACATCGTCGCCTATTTGTCGGCCCTGCTGCGTCTCGCCGCAGGCGCCAGCCATGAACTGTCCCGGCCCGACCTGTTCCGCCTGATCGACACTTATCTGAGAGCCAATATCGCCGCTGTCCGGCCGGTGCCGTCGCTCGCCGCCGAATTCGGCATTTCGGAGCGGACGTTTCATCGCATCTTCGCCGATCGCAACACCACGTTCGAGCGTCATGTCCTGCATCTGCGTGTCGAGCTGTTCAAAGACCTGCTGCGGCAGCCTTCGCTGGCAAACGTTTCGATCGCCAGCGTCGCGCACCAGTGCGGCTTCGCCGACGCCGCCCATGCCACGCGAACGTTCAAGGACAGGTTCGGCGCCACGCCACGAGACTTTCGCGCAAGCGCGCCAGCGCGGCCGGAGCCGAGAACAGCGCGCGACTAAGCCGCGCAATAGCTGCGATACCAGGCTGCGAACCTTTGAATGCCATCCTCGATCGGGGTTGCCGGGCGAAAGCCCACATCGCGCACGAGGTCATCGACGTCGGCATAGGTGGTCGGCACGTCGCCCGGCTGCATCGGCAACAGTTCCTTGTTGGCCTTGCGCCCCAGCTCACGCTCAAGGATATCAAGCACCAGCAGCAGCTCCTGCGGCTTGTTGTTGCCGACATTGTAGATCCGCCAGGGAGCGACGCTCGATCCCGGGTCCGGAGCGCCGCCCAACCCATGCTGCCCACCTTGCGGCGCACGATCGATCAGGCGAACCAGCGCTTCGGTCACGTCGTCGATATAGGTGAAGTCGCGAAGCATCCGCCCGGCGTTGAACAACTTGACCGGATTGCCGCGGACAATCGCGTCCGCAAATACGAACAGCGCCATGTCGGGCCGATACCACGGGCCGTACACCGTGAAGAACCGCAAACCCGTGCAGGGGATACCGTAAAGATGGCTGTAGGAATGAGCCATCAATTCGTTGGCCTTCTTGCTCGCGGCATAGAGACTGATCGGATGATCGACATTGTCATGTACCGAGAACGGCAACTTCCTGTTGGCCCCGTAGACAGACGACGAGGATGCGAACAACAAATGACGACAGCCATTGTGCCGGCATCCCTCCAGAACATTGGTGAAGCCGACCAGATTGGCATCGACATAGGCGTGCGGATCCTGAAGCGAGTACCGCACGCCTGCTTGCGCGGCCAGATGGATGACGACGGGAAACCGATGGCGCTCAAACAGCGCCGGTATCGCGACGCGATCCGCCACGTTCAGTTCTTCAAACTGAAAACGCGGATCGTTGCGCAAGATGGCGAGCCGGGCCGCCTTCAGTTGCGGATCGTAATATGAATTGAGGTTGTCGAGCCCGACCACGTGATGGCCCAACTGCAGCAACCGCTGCGCCACGTGAAATCCGATGAAGCCCGCGGCTCCCGTTACCAGAATTGATTGATCCGGCATCATGCGTGCATCCTCCAGCCGATGTTATGAAGGCTCATACTTGTCAGTACGCCACCGATTTCGGCCGCCCCACGCCGCAGTACAGAAAGCCGTTCCGCTCCACCTCCTCCGAAGAGTAGACGTTGCGCAGATCGACGATGACGGGGCAGGCCATGATGGTGGACAATTCCTTGAGATCGAGTGCCCGGAACTGCTCCCATTCCGTGACGATGACGAGCGCGTGGCATCCCTTGGCGCATCGGTAGGCGTTGTCGCAGAAGGTGACGTTTTCGAACACTTTTTTCGCCTGCTCCATGCCGACGGGATCGAAGACGCGGACCTCGGCTCCCATGTCCTGCAGCGCCGTGATCAGCGGAATCGACGGCGCGTCGCGCATATCGTCGGTGTCGGGCTTGAACGTCACGCCAAGCACCGCAATGGATTTGCCCCTGATATTGCCGCCGAACGCGTTCGCCACCTTGCGCGCCATCGCCCGCTTGCGCTGGTCGTTGACGGCGACCACCGTTTCCACGATCCGCACCGGCGCTTCATAATCCTGGCCCGTCTTGATCAGGGCCATCGCGTCCTTTGGAAAGCAGGAGCCGCCGAAGCCCGGCCCGGCGTGCAGGAATTTCTGGCCGATCCGGTTGTCGAGTCCGATTCCGCGCGCGACTTCCTGCACATTGGCACCGACCTTTTCTGCAAGATCCGCGATCTCGTTAATGAAGGCGATCTTGGTGGCGAGAAAGGAGTTGGCGGCATATTTCGTCAGTTCGGCGGTGCGGCGGTCGGTATAGAGGATCGGCGATGCGTTGAGGTGAAGCGGCCGGTACACCTCGGCCATGACGCTGCGGGCGCGCGCGTCGTCCGTTCCGATGACGATCCGGTCGGGATGCTTGAAGTCGCGGATCGCCGCCCCTTCGCGCAGGAATTCGGGATTGGAGACGACGGCAACTTTGGCGTCGGGATTCTCTTCGCGGATGATGCGCTCGACCTCGTCGCCGGTCCCGACCGGAACCGTCGATTTGGTGACCACCACCGCCTGCTCGGGCAGCACGCCCGCGATCTCGCGCGCCGCCGCATAGACATAGGAGAGATCGGCATGGCCATCGCCGCGGCGCGATGGCGTGCCTACCGCGATGAACACCACTTCCGCTTCGCCGACCGCTGATTTCAGGTCACTCGCAAAGGAAAGACGGCCCTGGCCAACATTTCGCGCCACCAATTCGGCCAGTCCGGGCTCGTGAATCGGCATCTCTCCCTTGTTGAGGCTCGCAACTTTCTCCGCATTGCTGTCCATACAGACGACCTGATGCCCAAAATCGGAAAAGCACGCCCCTGACACCAGCCCGACATAGCCGGCGCCAATCATTGTAATATGCATTACGGTTCCTGTCTGAAAGCCGCGCGAAGGCCGCGCCGGCGCGATTGGCGGTGAAACGACGAGCTAGCTGCTCAATATCGATTCACCGTCGAGATGACGGGGAAAGAAAAAGAAGTTGTTGACGTAGAACTGTCCGTCCTTGCGGCCGCCGTCCGGCCGCAGCGCATCGGCGTCCTGAAGCCTGCGGGAATCGAACTGTTCCACTCCGATCACGTCGTTGTCCTTCAGGAAGAACCCCCGATAGGATTTATTCCGGAAGAATTCGAACACCAGGCGCGTCGCCTCGGCGCGGTGACGATCCTCCGCCTCTACCAGGAATATCGGCTGGCAGCGCTCCAGAAGCTCGACGGCGCCGTTCAGCACGTTCAGCTCGTGGCCTTCGACATCGATCTTCACGAACGCCACGTCCTGGTCGATGACCGCGTCGAGCCGCGCGATCGGCACATGGGCGGAAACGAGTCTCGCCGATGAATCGTTTCGCGCCTCCAGCGAGGCAAGGCCATATACTAATCCATCATCGCCTTGCGGAATGAACAGCTCGGCGTCGCCGTCATGATCCGACAGTGCGACCTCGTGGACACTCACATTGCGCGCCGAAGTTCGGCGCAACAGTCTGGCCATCTGCTGCGACGGCTCGAAGGCATGAACCTGCCGGGAAAGGCGCGCCAGCCGCCGCGTGTAGAGGCCGCAGTTTGCGCCGACGTCGACCGTCACCGCGTCATCGGGAATGACCTTGTCGAGATAAGATAGTTCCCGCTCCGCCGATTTGGGCCGCTTCATGAAATGCCAGTGCAGCCATATCGAGGGAAACGCATCCTTCACCAGCTCCTTGACGTGTTGCTTTGCGTTCATTGCCGCTTCCCTTCGTGTCGCGCGCGCACGCCTCGCTGCGGCGTGCGTTGTCCCCGATGCGGATGTTGCCCTCCCATCCGGCCGCGCCTCAAACGCGGTCATAGATATCCTGCACACGAACGATATCGTCTTCCCCGAGATACGTTCCCGACTGGACCTCGATCAGGTTAAGAGGAACCTTTCCGGGATTCTCCAAACGATGCATGCATCCCAAGGGGACGAAAATCGACTCGTTCTCTCGCAGCAGGATTTCCTCGTCATCGCGCGTGACTATCGCGGTGCCGTTCACCACGACCCAATGTTCAGCGCGATGATAATGCTTTTGCAAAGATAGCTTGGCGCCGGGATTAACGGTGATGCGCTTGACCTGGAACCGCTCCCCGGCATGGATCGACTGATAATAGCCCCAGGGACGATGGACGCTGTGGGTCTGGGTCGCGGAGCGATGGCCGTTTGCCTTCAGGCGCTCGACCAGTTTTCCGACATCCTGGTCGCGCTTGCGGCTGGTCACCAGCACGACATCCGGCGACGTAGCGATGACGAGGTCCTCGACCCCGAGCGCCGCGACCAGTTGCCCGTCGCCCCGCACGTAGCAACCCGAAGCGTCTTCCACTACCGCATCGCCAATCACGACATTGCCCGACGAATCCTTCTCCGCCATCGACCACAAGGCCGACCAGCTCCCGACATCGCTCCAGTCGAACGTGGCGGGAACGACCACCGCATTGTCGGTCTTCTCCATGATCGCGTAGTCCATCGAGATCGATGGGCATGTTTCGAACGCGCCTTCCTCGAGGCGAAGAAAATCGAGATCGCGGGTTGCGCCCATCAGCGCCTTGCGACAGGCGGCGAGCACCTCCGGCGCGCGGTGTGCTAATTCATCAATTAACTGGCGCGCCGGCAGCAGAAATATCCCGCTGTTCCAGACATGCTCGTCGCAGGCCAAAAGGCGCTCGACCGTCACCAGGTCCGGCTTCTCGACGAAGCTGGCAACGTTGCGAATGGGAGAAGCGGCATCCAGCTCATCGCCCATCCGGATATAGCCGAATCCGGTCGCTGCCGACGAAGGCCGCACGCCGAACAGGACGAATCGGCCGTAGCGCGCGGCCGTGATGCCCGTCGATATGGCGGCACGAAATGCGGCGTGGTCGCGCACCCAGTGATCGACCGGCATTGCCAGCATCACGGCATCGGGATCGGCTTCGCTGGCGAGCAGCGCCGCAACCGCAATTGCGGGAGCTGTGTTTCTTCCGAACGGCTCGAGCACGATGTGCGGACTGTTGACGCCGACCGCGCGCAACTGCTCGCCGATCGCAAAGCGATGCTCGGCGTTTGCGATCACCATCGGATCGGTGAACAGCGAGCGATCGCCGACCCGCAGCGCCGTTTGCTGCAGCAAGGTGTTCTCGCCGAGCAGCGAGAGCAATTGTTTGGGGTAGGTTTCGCGGGAAAGCGGCCACAGCCGCGAGCCGGCGCCGCCGGACAGGAGAACGGGTACGATACGGCCGCGCGGCTCGATCATCGACATTGCATGTCCTTGGATGTTGCGACGTTGAGTCGGTCAGAATCCGCTTCCCGACAGGAATTCTTTGCGGATCGTGCGGATGATGATCATGATGTCCATCCGCAGCGACCACTTCTCGATGTAATCGAGATCGTAATCGATCCGCGAAACGGCGGGACCGAACTCGGCCGTGCTCCCCCTGCAGCCGCTGACTTGCGCGAGCCCGGTAATGCCCGGCCGCGCCGTATGCCGCTGAAAATAATATGGCACGAGGTCTTCGTAAGGCAGATCCGCTGCCAACATTCCCGGCACATGCGGCCGGGGCCCGACCAGCGACATGTCGCCCTTGATCACATTGATCAGTTGCGGAATTTCGTCGAGGCTGGTCTTGCGCAGAATTCTTCCGACCGACGTCACGCGCGCGTCGCCCTGGATTGTCTGCCTTACGCCACGCACATCGCCTGCATCCGCGCGCATGGTGCGGAACTTGTAAATCTTGAAGCGGCGATTTCGGTAGCCGTAGCGGTATTGAAAGAACAGCACCGGGCCGGGCGACGTCGCCTTTATCGCGATTGCAATCACGATCAGGAGAGGCGTGAAGAACAGCAACGCGCAGCTGGCCGCCATGACGTCAAAGATGCGCTTTGCGATCGATGCGGACGGTTCGTTTCGCGCCCTTCGTCGCGACCGCCGGCGGGCCCGATACGCGCTGTGCGTACCGCCGCCGGCAAATTCGACAGGACGGACTGATATCTCAGTTCGCTCCCTCCGAATCGGAGCAACGTTGTTCCGATCGAAGTTGGCTGTCACGATGGAGGCCATGACTCTCCTCTCTGCGGGAACCGGATTGTGATCAAGCATTCGAGTTGCTCGACAACGAGCGTGACGCTTTCGCAGCAGCGAGCGTCCGCACTTCGCAGTCGCTAACACTTTCCAGAATTTTGAGCGAAATTTGGCGCGATTGCGAAACTGTGCCGCACTACGACGGAACTGAATCGTTAACGAGATTTGTGCGGCGCGATATTCCGGTTTGTTCGGAGATGCTTAGCCTCGACTTGCCTGGTTAATGGGCTGCGCGTGACTCGACGCTGCTATGCATAATGGAAAATCGCGGAACAAATTCCATCGTCCGATTCTCGACGCATGCAGCGTCGCTGCACGGGCAACAAATGGCCGTCACGCCGTTGTTCTGAACGAGGTTGCTATCGAAAGCCAAGCGATCCGCTATAGCCCGACGAATGACAGTGATTGAGACACACGGGCTGGTGCGACGGTCGCAACGCTTCGGACGAAAATAGAGACGGCAGCGATTCGCGAGCCGTCCACTTAGCGGAACGCTTCCAGGAGGCGCTCATGATGGCCGAACGTCTGGAAAGCCGTGCGTTGGTGCCGCACGATACATTGTCGCCCGATCGCAGGTTGAGGAACCGCATCATCATCGCGAATGCGATCGCGTGGATTGCGATCGGGATCCTGATCCGTCTGCTCCTTTACTAGTCGTCTACTAGTGGCTGCATCTTGGCCCGTTGCGTCATGGATTGACCGCCGCGCGGTTCCATGATCGACATCTTATATCATGCACCGATCGCCCGCGGCATCTTCGCGCTCCGTTAACGCTTCAGCGCCTGCCGATACACGCATCTATGCGGTCGGCGACATCCACGGCCGGGCCGACCTGCTGAGCGAGATCATTGCACGCATTGACGACGATATTCGGCGCAGGCCGATCGCCCACGCTATCGAAATCTATCTCGGCGACTACGTTGATCGCGGACCGCACTCCAAGACAGTGATCGATCTGCTCACGGTCAGACTCGTTGCCAATCGCGCAGTGTGTCTGCGCGGCAACCACGAAGCCGTGATGGAAGGCTTCCTTCAGGATCCCGCCATCCTGCAATACTGGCTGCAATTGGGCGGCATGCAGACGCTTGCATCGTATGGAGTCGAACTGCACAACGGAACCGAGACGGCAAACGATCTGCATCGCCGCTTTCTCGACGCGTTTCCGCGTACTCACGAACTGTTCATGCAATGTTTGCGCACTCAGTTCAGTTGCGGCGACTTCCTGTTCGTGCACGCCGGCATTCGTCCGGATGTCCCGATCGAGCATCAGGATGCCAACGATCTGATCTGGATTCGCGATGCATTCCTCAACTCCACGCGGAACCACGGACGATTTGTCGTGCACGGTCACACGCCCGTTGCGCATTCGGATATCCGACACAACCGAATCAACATCGATACTGCTGCGTGGCGGACGGGAACGCTGACCTGCATTGCCATCGAAGGATCGACGATTCTCTTCCTGTGACTCGCATGTCCTGTGACTCGCGTGCAACGACTCGTTAACGCATGCGCGCATATTGGGCACATGGAACTTCGTCATCACATTCTTTCGCCGTTTTTACTTCCATATGATCCGCGGCTGTTACGTGCATTCATGGAGATGCAGCTATGCAGCAACGGTCGTCCAGCGCCGGCCCGACGCTTCCCTCTCTTCTCTTCGTCCTTGTAATAGCCGGCATCAGTGCCGGATTTTCGATTCGCGCTTCCGCGCAGACGCCGCCGTCGGCATCGTCTGCGGAGCGCTACATTCTCGGCCCGAACGATCGAATCAGGCTGAAGGTCTACGGCGAACCCGACATTACCGGCGAGTATGAAATCGACAATGGCGGTCAAGTTTCGATTCCGCTCGCCGGCCACATCAAGGCTGCGGGCGCGACGACGCGGCAGCTTGAAAAAGCGATCGCATCCGCGCTTGCAAAGGGAATCGTGCGCGATCCGCGTGTTAACGTCGAGATCGCGCAGTATCGCCCGTATTACATTCTCGGCGAAGTGAAGAAGAGCGGCGAATATCCATACCGCAATGGATTGACGGTGATGGATGCGATCGCAAGCGCGGGCGGCTTCACGTATCGTGCCAACGAGAACAAGGTCTTTCTCCGCCGTGCAGGTGCCGGTGCGGAAGAGACCTATCCTCTCGATGCTCCCGTTCCGGTCTACCCCGGCGACAACATTCGGATTCCGGAACGCTACTTCTAGCGTCTCGGAATTGCAGATGGGGTGCATGCCGCTCATGAGCGGATGATGGCGCGTGTGTTGCGCTGTTGTCACAGTTCGCATTTTGCACATGCGAAATATTTTGCGACGCGAGGAAAACTTTTTTCGGCGAGGCGCGTTGCAAGCGAGCGCATCACTTCAATCTCACAACTCAAAAACCTTGCGCCCGCGTACCGAGTATGAGGCCTGCCGTTCTTATGCGCAGTCGACGATCATTATTTGAGCGATGGGCTTCGCCCGATAAGTGTTCGCCGCCTTCGCGTTCCCGCAAGGGATGGGTGATGGGATTCGAGTCTGCATCGCTGAATTCGTCTGAAGGAAGCGGAGAGCGATCCCGCTCCATAGGCGCGCCCGGCCGATGCCGCTTCAACCTGTTGCCCGCGCCGGCGGCGGCCATCCTGCTCGGTCTCGGATCGTCCGCGAATGCGCAAGCCATTCCGTGGACCAACGGAGAGTTCGCTTCACCCTGGAACGCGCAGAAAATCTTTGAACCTTCATCGCTGCCGGACAGGACCGATCCGGACAACCGCGAAGAGATACCGCCCGAGGACATGCCGGTGAAAAAGCGACAGCAGCCTGGCTATGAACCCGTCGGTATTCGCGCCGGCTCCTGGATGTTCAACCCGTCGCTGACCGCCGGCACTTTTTATGACAGCAACGTCTTTGCCTCGAACACCACCCAGCGTTCCGACATCGCGGCGGTGATTGAGCCGACCCTGCGCGCGCACTCGCTATGGGGAAGGCACGGTGTTGATCTGAAGCTGGATGCGCAGCAGACCGTCTATAACCAGAATTCAAGCCTGAACCAGACCAATGCCAGCCTGAAGGGCAACGGCTGGATCGACATTACGAAAGACACCATGCTGCTGGGCAGCTTTCAGATCGCGCATCTGAACGAAGGCGTCGGCACGCTCAGTTCGCCCAGCAATGCCATCTCGCCAACGCCGTACAACCTGATGTCCGGCGACGTCACGCTGCGCAGGGAGTTCAACCGGCTGACGACGTCGGTCGGCTTCCGCACCGATTCCTACGACTACCAATCGACGCGCGCACAGGACGGCAGCGTCATCAACCAGGATGCCCGCGACGGGCAGATCTATGCACTCCACAGCCGGATCGACTACGCGATCTCTTCCACGCTCGGCTGGTTCGGCGGCGTCGAAGGCAATCAGCGCGACATCAAGGGAACGCCGGGCCACACCCTGGACTCGCAAGGCTATCGCGCGCTGTCCGGAATCACTGTCGGGCTGAGCAACCTTATCACCGGCGAATTCGGCGCCGGTTACGTCCAGCAGCGTTTCGACGATCCCTCGATCGGCATGATCGAGGGCCCTTCCTATCGCGCGCGGCTGACGTGGCGGCCCACCCGCCTGCTCGACGTGCATTTCAATGCCGAACAGCTCGTGACGCAGACCACCGATACCAGTGCCACCGGCGTGCTTGCGAACGCGGTTCAACTCGGCCTCGACTACGAACTGCGGCGCAACGTCATCTTGTCACTCGCAGGCGGCTACGAGAACGACCGGTTCTTCGGCCAGATCCGCAAGGACCACGTGCTGACGTCCGACACGCGCGTCAAATATCTCGTCAACCGCTTCGGCGCCGTTTCCGCCTACTACCGCTACACCAAGCGCGACAGCGACATTCCCGTCTTCACCTTCGACAAACACCTGGTAGGAATGAATGTTACAGCGCAATTCTGACCTGCCCTATGTGGTCCCCGACGAGCCTCCGGTTCGCCAAGCAGAAGGCTGGCAGTATCCGAGCGTCGATCTGCGCGAGATGGGCCGCATTCTGCGCCGTCGCTACAGGCTGGTGGTACTGCCGGTCGCCGTCCTGCTCGGGCTGGCGCTGACCTACCTGATGCTCGCGACCACTTTATATACGGCAACATCGACCGTGCTGGTCGATCCGCGCCGCGCCAATGTCGTCGAGACCAACCAGTCCGTGCTGTCGAATTTTGGCACGGACGACGCCACCATCGAAAGCCAGACGCTGCTGATCCAGTCGGTGGCAATATTGATGCGCGTCGTCGGCAAGTTGAAGCTGACGGAAGATACGGAATTCACGCCCAAACCCGGCCTCCTCGATCCGATCAAGCGGCTGTTCAGCAGCAGCGGACCGAGTGACGGTGCAAGCCCCGAAGACGCCGCGAGAGCGCGATCGGTCGAGATCCTTCAGAAGCGGATGAAGGTGACGAGGCAGGGCACCACCTTCCTGGTCGACATCGCCGTCAGCTCGGAATCGCCGCAGAAGGCCGCAACCATCGCAAACGCGGTTGCGGACGCGTATTTCGACGAACAGGTTCGCGCCAAATACGATGCCACGCGCATTGCGGCGAACTGGCTCAACGGTCAGATCGACGAGTTGAAGTCGCGAGTCGTTGCATCCGAGAAGGCGGTCGAGGATTTTCGTTCGGCCAACAACCTGACGGTTTCGCAGGGCGTAACGCTCAACGACCAGCAGATCACCGACCTCAACAGCAAGCTGATCGCCGGGCGCGCGCAAACGGCGGAGGCGCGAGCAAAATACGAGCAGGTTCAGGACATCGCAAAATCCGGTGGTGATCCCGGCGGCATCAACGCGGCCATTTCCTCGGAAATGATCACCAAGCTGCGCACCCAGTACGCCGACATCGCCAAGAACGAGGCCGACCTATCGAGCAAATATGGCGCGCGTCATCCCCTCGTCGCGAATGTCCGCGCCCAGCGGCGCGACACGCAAAAGCTCATCAACGAGGAAATCCGCCGCATACTGGAGAGCACGAAGCACGACTATGACGTGGCGCGTTCGCGCGAAGCGTCACTGCAGCAGAGCCTCGACCAGCTCCAGGGTGTGTCCACTTCATCGGGCCAGGCTCAGGTGCGCTTACGCGAACTGCAACGCGAGGCCGAGGCCAACCGCACGCAGTATGAGTCCTATCTCGCACGTTCCAAGGAAACGACGGCGCAAGAGAGCCTGGAGATGCCCGACTCTCGAATTGTGACCAAGGCCAGCATTCCGATCAGGCCGTCATCGCCGAAGACGATGTTGATCCTGGGCCTTGCCGTGATGCTCGGGCTCGGGGCGGGCAGCGTGCTGGCTTTCCTCGCCGATTATCTCGACGGCCGCATCAAGACGCTCGAACAGGCCGAAGCCATTGCGGGCGTGCCGGCCCTTGCCGCGGTTCCGCTGATCGGTGCGCGAGAGTTGGCCCGGCTCGCCCGGCGCGGACGCAGCGAACTCGACAGTTACGATCCGAAGACCACGAAACTGCTGCCGCCGGCGCTGCAGCCGCCCTTGACGCGCTACGCGATCGACGAGCCCGGCACGTTCTTCGCGGAGGCCATCCGCGCGGTCCGCCTGTCGCTGCAACGGACGATGCGGTCGCAGCCGGTGAAGGTCGTGCAGGTCACCTCGGCACTCGACAGCGAGGGCAAAACCACGCTTGCCATCAACCTGGCGCAGTCGCTGGCAACCCTCGGCATCCGAACGCTGCTCATCGATGGCGACCTCCGCAATCCACAAGTGACCCGCTCACTGTGTCCGCGCGCCGACGCCGGACTGCTGGAAGTCGCGATCGGACACGCCGCCCCGGAGCGCGCCATTCTCGTCGATCAAAGCACGGGGCTTTCCATTCTGCCGTCGACCAGGATCAAGCAGGTCGAATACATCACGGAGCTGATGTTCTCCGACCGCATCGTCGACGTTCTCGATCACTTCCGTCACCGCTACGAATTGATCGTGATCGACTCACCGCCGCTGGTGCCCTTGGTCGATGGCCGCGCGCTCGCCGAACTGGCCGACCGCATCATTCTGGCGCTGGCCTGGGACCAGACGCCCGGCGAAGTACTGTCCCATGCCATGGACCTGCTGTACCCCGTCAGCGACCGGATCATGGGAACGGTGCTGACCCGCGTCGATCTCAGCCGCCTGCAGTTCTATGACTATTACCGCAGTTCGGCTTACCTGAAGCCGTATGGCACCGCGGGCCTGAATGCCGGAGCCGCGCGGTGAGAGCGCGCGGACCGTTGAACGGATCGGCCAGTATCGCACGGGTGCATCGCCGCCCCCTTGCCCCATCACGGCCGGCTTCCCATGCGCACAGGCGCATCGCGAATGCCGACGCCTTCATCGAACGGATCGCGACCGGCTTGATGCTGCTGGCCGTCATGGCAACATTCACGCTCTCGTCCTCCGTCCTGACCAACTGGAAGATCCACTATTTGACGGCGGGCGGAAACTTTTACGAAAAGCTGCACCCGACGACCTATTTCACATTGCTGGCATTCTCTCTTCTACTAATGCGTAGCCGCGGCCCGGTCGGCGAGATCAACCGGATGTTTTCCGAATCCAAATTGCTGCTGGCCTATCTGCTTTGCTGGCTGTTTCTGCTGGTCCAGGTGATCGTGCTCGAACGCCCGTTCACGGTCATCATTGACACGTTTCTGCTGCCGATCCTGATCGCGCTGGTGATGTGGCAGTTGTCGGCTGCGCAAAAGCGACCGCTGGTCTGGGCCATTCACCTGACGATCCTGCTGAACGTCGTGCTCGGATACTATGAGTATTTCTCGGGGCATCGGCTGATCCCGCTGACGCTCGGCGATGTCGTGGTGGTGGGAGAATGGCGCTCCGCGGCGCTGCTGGGTCACCCGCTCACGGCATCCGGCATCGTCGGCGCCTACGTGCTCGCGCTGGTGCTCCGTCCGGCAATCTGCCCGCCGCTCCTGATACGGCTGCCGCTGATCGCATTCTGCCTGGCATCGCTGATGGCCTTTGGCGGCCGGACGTCGCTGGTCACGGTGCTGGCGATGATCGGGCTGGTCGGGGGCTTTGAAGCGATCCGCCTGATGCGCGGAAAGCGAACGCCGCTTCCCGCGGCCATTCTCGCCATCTGCGTGCTGTTTGCCGCCGGCGCCATCATCTTCGCCGCATTCGACCTCGGCATTTTCGACAAGATGCTGCTGCGCTTCTCTTCCGACAAGGGCAGCACGCTGGCACGCTTCGCCACCTTCAGCCTGCTCTCGCATTTCGATTGGAACGAACTGATCCTCGGCCCCAATCCGGTCCGGGTGAATGCGCTGCAGTCGCAGCTCGGCCTCAATTACGGCATCGAGAACTTCTGGATCTCCTCCATCGTGCAGTTCGGCCTCATCCATACCGTCCTGCTGACGGTCGGGCTGGTCTGCTTCTTCGTCGAATTACTGCGCCGTTCGAGCGCTGCGGTATGGGCGATCGTGCTGCTGATCGTCGTCATCGCGGCGAGTTCAGTGAGCTTCTCGTCGAAGAACATTCAGCTCGCGCAGTTCGTGATCCTCATTTCGGTCCTGCTGCCGCGCGAGCAGCGGCGCGTTGCCGCGTCCCCGCAAGTCCGCACGCCTGTCACCTACCGGTCCGTTCCGGCATAACTTTAGGATGCCCTTTCGTATGGCCATCTACGTCGACAACACCCACCTCGGACGCCACGTCACCGGTCTGGAACGCATCACGCTGGAGCTGTTCTCCGCTGCAGCGCTTGCGCCGCTCGACATCGTGCCGGTGACGGCGCGGGGTCTTCGCCAAATGCTGACGACGCAAACCCTGGGTTTGCCGATGCGGCTCGCCGCTTCGTCTTCCATCCTGCTATGTCCCGGCTTTCCGCCGAGTCCGTTGCTGCGGCCGTTTGCCTCGCGGGTGCTGCCCTATATCCATGATGATTTCCTGATCACGCGGCGCGCTGAGCTCAATATGCGGGCGCGGCTTTACATGGCCGGCCCCTTCAAGCTCGCGTTGCGCCACTACCCGCGCTTTCTGGCCAATTCCGGCGATACCAGGCGCAAGCTTGCCGCGCATTGCCGGTCCGATGCCGAGGTGACGCTCTATCGGCCCGCGGTGCGCAACGTGTTCGGCCTCGACCCCGGACAGCGCGGCGAACGGAGCGCGCAGCCCCGGCCGCTTCGGCTGATCGCGCTGGGCACGGTCGAACCGCGCAAGAATTTTGCAGCGGCGGCGAAAATTCTCGGCGCGTTGCGCATGCAGGGATTTCCGGAAGCGACGCTGGATATCGTCGGGAGGCCGGGGTGGGGCAACGACTGGCAAGCCCTCGAGAAGCAGCCGGGCGTTACGCTGTACGGATATCAGTCGGCCGACCGCGTCAATCAGTTGCTTGACGCCGCCGATCTGTTCATCTGCACCTCCCATGACGAAGGCCTGGGATTGCCGCTGCTGGAGGCGCAATACGCCGGCCTGCCGATCGTCGCCCCCGATGCCTCCATCTTCCGCGAGGTGCTCGGCGAGTCCGGCATCTTCATCGGTACCGCAGATCCCGCTTCGGCGGCCGCGAGGATCGCGGCTGCGCTCTCGAACGAGGATTGGCGCGCCCGGTACGTGGCGCAGGCAGTACGGAATCTGGCGCGCTGGAACGATCTGGCCCGCGGCGACCGCGAAAATGTCATCAGCCTGATCGCCCGCCTTGCTCACCTCGAGGGAAGCGCAAGTCCGGAGTACCGCCGCCTTGCATGACACCAGCGCCACAAGGCATCAGGATGGATTGCGGATCATTGCGGCCGGCGCCGTGGTGATCCTTCATTATTCGGATTACTTCAAGGACCTGCCTGTCGGCCGGTTCATGGTCGCGCACACCTGGCATTTCAATCTGTTCGTGGACCTGTTCTTTGTGGTCTCCGGCTTTGTCATCGCGCGTCAATATTTCGGCCGCCTCGACGACGCCGCATCGATCGGCCGCTTTCTCTGGCGTCGCCTCGCTCGCATCTATCCGCTGCATCTCGCCACGCTTGCCTTCTATGTGGCGCTTGCCGGCGCGCTCCATTTCGGCGCCGCCCGAACGGACAATCCGGCGCGTTACCCGCTCTCCGATCTGCCCGCGCAATTCCTGCTGCTTCACGCATTTGTCGGCGAGCGCCTGACGTTCAACTTCCCGAGCTGGTCTCTCTCGGCGGAGATGTTCTGCTATCTGCTTTTTCCGCTCGTCGCGCTGATCGCGCAACGCCGCAAAGAGGCGGTCGTTGCGCTCGTGGTCCTTGCCGCGATCGCCAATTCGCTTTGGGCATCGGCCGCCGGAACGGCGCCGTGGGCCGACTGGATCAACCAGGGCGGCGCCTTCCGGGCGCTGCCCGCCTTCAACCTTGGCATGGCCTGCTATCTGTTTCGCGGCCGGATCGCACAGTGGCCCAAGATTCCCGGCGCGCTGGCGGCAGCGCTGACGGCGTTTATCGTGTTCGGCTCCCTGCTGCCGACGATGACGGCACTGCTTGCGATCTACGCCATCGCAATCCTCGCCATTCAGGCGGACAGCGCCGGCCGCAACACGCTGCTGTCGCGGTTCGGCTTCGATCGCTGGTCGCCGCTGACCTATTCCTGTTACATGCTGCACATCCCGGTTGCGACCGTCGTCATCACCCTCGGATCGCGCCTGCTTTCCTTGTCGTCGCATGAAAGGCTGCTTCTGGCGCCGATGGCGCTACTCATTCTTGCATTCGCGAGCGTCGTCTCGCTGCGTACGTTCGAAACGCCGCTGCGGCGGTATCTGACCGAGGCTTACGACCGCCGCGCTATCAGGCGCGGGCCGCCTCCTGCGGTCTCGCAGCAGGAGAGCGCATGATGACCGTCGTCGAACGCGTATCAGCAAACCCGCCATCCCTGAGCGTCGCGCATTCGCCGGCCCAAGCCCGCGACGGCGTCCTCGACACCATGCGCGGCATCGCCATTCTGATGGTGATCGGCATCCATTCGTTGCCGCAGCCGCTCGATGCCATCTGGGTAAAATCACTCGACGCGGCACTGCGGCCCTGTGTGCCGGTGTTCCTGTTCGCCTCCGGGTATCTCACGGCACTCTCCGGCCGCGTGCCGCTCGCAAAGCGGCTGAAAGCGGCCTTGATTCCTTACGCGATCGCGTTCGCCGCCGCCTACAGCTACATGGCCGTGCATAATCCGGCGATGGATCATCGTATCGGCACGACGCTCGCCCGGTTCGGACTGGGATATGTGTTCGTCTACTACTACGTTTTCGTCTATGTCTGCTGCACGCTCGGTCTGTGGCTCGTCTTTGCGGCCGGCGGTGATGGCCAGCCGGCTTCAAGACAACGGATCGCCACTGTGCTGCTGCTCTCGATCGGCTGCGGTTTGCTTGCCGGCAGTTATCTCGACCCGGCCATGTCCAGGGTCGGAGCGTCGGACGCACTGCTCGACGAAATCCGCATGCGCGACATTCCGTTCTGGTTCTCGTTCGTCGCGCTCGGCGCGCTGACCGCAATATTCAAAGACCTGCTCGAACAGGATATGCGTCGCGCGCTCCTTGGTGCCATGCTGGCCGCCTATTTGTTCTACGCAGCCGTACGCATTTTCAATCTTGGCGACGCCGCTACTTACGACTCGACCGCCTTTCTCCTCTATGCAGCTCTGTTTTGCGCTGCAGTGTTCGCGATCCAGCCGAGATCGCCGCTACTCGGGTGGATTGGCTCGGGCAGCTACTTCATCTATCTCTGGCACATCTTCATCGTCATGGCGCTGCGCGATCATACCGGGCTGCGCCAACTCGGCGGCGTCGCCAATTTCGCTATTTCCTGCGGCCTGACCGCCCTCATCAGCACGGCCGCACTGCTGGCCGTCCGGCAATTCGCCTCGCCCCGAATCTGCCGCTGGCTGGGAGCGTAGACCATGCTCCTGAAGCACACCCTGCTCTATCTGCCCGCGCAGTTCGTCGGACCGCTGTTCCAGCTTCTGGCGATGATCGTATGGACGCATGTTGTTGACGAGCACACGCTTGGCGTCATCACGCTGATTACGGCCACCCACGAATTGCTGCAGATCGGCTTCCTCGCCTGGTGGTCGCAATTTGCCTTGCGTTTTCTCGGACGTTACCAGGACGTCAACGACGCGCCTCGCTTCTATCGTACCGAAAACGCGGTCTTGCTGGCGTCCCTTGCGTTGCAAAGCGCCGCCGTCGTCGGAATTCTGCATCTCGTCATCGCGCCCGGCGCCGGAACGGGACTTCTGCTGGCCACCGTCGCCTATGTGATAACCCGATCGCTCAACCTCTACATCGGCGAACGCGCCCGCGCGCGGCAGCAGATCCGGGTCTACACGATCCAGCAGGTGTTTGGGCCATCCGTCGGATTCGTCTTGGGCCTAGTGTTGATCAAACTGCTTGGCCAATCGCCAGATTGGCCACTTGCAGGTTACGCCGCCGCGCAACTGGCGGCCGCGGTCATCGTCCTGCCCTGGATCGGCTGGAGCCACCGACTGTGGCCAATCGACCGGGAGATCGTGGTTCACGCCCTGCGCTACGGCCTTCCACTGATTGTCGGCGGCGCGCTTGGCTGGGTCGGCCTCAATGCGTCGCGCTTCATTGTCAACGAAATGTCCGGCGTGGCCGCCGCCGGACTGTTCGCCGTCGGCTACGGCCTCGGCCAGCGGGCCGCGGCAGTTGCGGCCATGCTGGTGACGGCAGCGGCGTTCCCGCTGGCAGTGAAAAGCATGGAGCAGCACGGCGATCAGGCCGGGATGCGCCAGCTCGCCAACAACAGCGCCCTCCTTGTGGCAATCCTGGCGCCGAGCCTCGCCGGCATCATCATGCTGAGAACAGAGATCGTCCATCTCCTGATCGCGGCGCCATTCCAGGCGGTGACGCTCGCGATCCTGCCGCTCTCCACGCTCGCCGGCGCAATCCGCAACCTGCGCGCCCATTTCGGCGACCAGGTCTTTCTCCTGCAAAACCGTACGCGCTGGATGATGGCGATTGCCGCAATCGACGCGTCGATGACCGTGGCGTTGAGTGCCTTGTTCCTGCCGCGATGGGGACTGCCCGGCGTCGCCGGCGCCACGGTGCTGGCCGCACTGGCTGCCGCCATCGTCAGTTTTTCAATCGGGTTTACACGGTTTGGCCTGCGCCTTCCGGTCGGCCATCTCGTACGCATCGTAGTGGCCACCATCGCCATGGCGGCCCTGCTGCGGATATTCCCGGAGGCCCGAACGATGCCGGTTCTGGCGGCGCACATTGCGGCAGGCTCCGCCACCTATTTCGCAGCGCTTGCCCTGCTCTATGCACCGTCGCTGGTGCGTATGCTGCGGCCACGCCCCCAGCATTCAGGGGCGTGAGCGCATTCGACGCGATCAGCGCCTACGACTTCCTGGCATTCTCGAACGCGCGTGCCATCGCGAACCAGAGCGGCTTCTTCTGCATCGACGAATCGAACGGAAGCGGCCGAGGCAGCCGTTGCGCGAGGGGATCCTTCTTCTTCGCCGCATCGGTGTAGAACGAGTAATTATCGGCAAGTTCCCACGCGATCACCACCTTGACGGCAGGAACGCGCAGCACGTTGTTCAGGTACTTCTCGGCCGTGTCGGCGATCATGGCATCGCGCGCTGCGATATCGTCCGGAAAGGTATCGTCGCGCACGTCGAACTCGGTCAGATAGATCTCGACACCACGTCCGGCAAGCGCGTGAAGGAATTCGGCAAAGCGCCCGGGGTCGTGCGGGTAGCGAGGCTGCAGGTGACTTTGCAATCCGACGGCATGCAGCGGCACTCCGGCCTGCTTCAATTCGTCGACCAACTGCAGCAGGCCGCGGCGAACAGTGAGGCCCACGTCGTCGTCGCGCTCGCTCTGCGCCTCGTTGAGAACCAGTTTTGTCTTTCGGTCGACCATCGCCACGCGCTCGAAGGCGCGACGCACGTAGCCGGTGCCGAACGTGTCGTACCACGGACCGAGCCTGTAACCTCCCGGCGCCTTGTGCCCCGGCCAGAACGGTTCGTTGACGACATCCCATGAATGCAGCTTGCCTACATAGCGGGCAGCAACTTCCTCGATATAGGAATCGAAAAATCTCTCACGCTCGGCGCCGCTCATGCTCTTGATCCATTGCGGAACCCATTCGTTCCAGATCAGGCAATGACCGCGCATTGGAATGTTGTGGCTTGCACAGAATTGCAGCAGACGATCTGCGCTCTCGAACCGCTTCGGCCCCGGCTGCGGTGCAATGGTTCCCATCTTCATCGCAACGTCTGTTGTGACGATGCGCGCCTGCGTCTGATACAGCTCGCGATACGCAAGATCCTTCTCGATCACCGGGCCTGCAGCCGCGCCGAACACGATCCCGTTACGAGCCGCAATGGTGCCGAGACTTTGCGCAGGCTGCGCGGCGAACACTTCCTTCTCGCACGAAACAACACTTGCTCCTGCGATGAGAGCGAGCGCATCTCGCCTCGACCACTCCTGCATAGCTGATCTCCATGATGTGAATGATTCGCCGCGACGTCTCGTCATTCGTAGCGCGGCATCGCCATCGTTGCGTCGCATTAGTTCGATTTCGTGACGAATGTCGGTCAAGAAAATTTTCGACACGCAGTTCCCATCGCGAAGCAACGCGCCTGTCGATGGTCCCCCACGAATGCGTCCCTCGATTACATCATCAGCAGGAGTCGACATGTTGGAACCACCAGCGCAGTTGCAGCCCAATCTCACTGTCGATGGGATAACGATCAATGTTCCCTCGCTTCCGGAGGCTGTGTCGTCGATCGTGTCAGCCGCGCAAGATGGCGACAACTTCAGTGTCTGCACGCTCAATCTAGATCACGTTGTCCAGCTTCAACACCACGCCAACTTTCGCGCGGCCTATCGCCGTGCCCGATTTGTCACCGCCGACGGGTTCCCGATCGTCGTGCTGAGCCGCCTCATGGGTACACGAATCGAGCGCACGACCGGTGCCGATCTTGTCGAACCGGTTTGCGCGGAAGCCCGCAAGAAAGGACTCCCGGTCTTTCTGCTGGGCGCAAACGATCTCACGTTGAACGTGACGGCGCGCCGTTTGTCAGAACGATTCCAGGGATTGCAAATCGCGGGATGCTTCGCGCCGGGACCGGGGTTCGATCCCTATTCCAGCGAAGCCGATGCTGCGATCGAGCGCATTCGCGCCTCGGGCGCAAGACTATGCTTCGTCGCGCTCGGCGCGCCACGACAGGAGCTGTTCGCGGCGCGATGCCTCGACGAGCTGAATGGAACCGGCGTGTTGTGCATCGGGGCCGCACTCGATTTCATTGCCGGCACACAGAACCGCGCGCCCTCCATCGCGCGCAGAACCGGGCTGGAATGGGCGTGGCGCATGCTGCGCGAGCCGCGCCGGCTCGGCCCTCGCTATATCAAATGCATGAAAGTTGTTCCGCGTCTTGTTGCGCGAACCATTCCGCAAATCGTCCAGGCACGCATGAGGAAAGCGGCATGACTTCAACATTGACCTTGGCGCTACGGGCGCGAAATGCCAACCGGATCAAGCCACGTTACCAGATCTGCCTGATTCACCCGTTCGATCCGCGCGGCCAAAAGGTCGGCGGCCTCGAAACATACATTCGCGACTTCATTACCTTTCATCCTGTTGACACCGATATCCTCTTCATTGGCGTCGACTCGACGGGCGAGCTGGAGCTCGGCCGGCTTCATCGGATGACGTTCCGAGGCCGCGGCTTCGACTTCCTGCCGATCCTGCACTACTCGGACCAGCAGGCGCGCGAAGCGGCTCGCAGCATCCGCACGTCTCTGACCGGACAATTCTTCATGGCACTGCTCCGCCACTTCGGCCCGATCGCAAGGCTGATCCGCGCCAGACGATGCTCGGTCGATCTGCGGCGGGTGGAATTTTCCTGGCTGCCGGCGATCCTGCGGCTTCCGTTCGTGCAGATGCTTCACGGCGAGGGCGCGCCGAAATTGCAGATGGATTCGCTGCTCCGGAAATACGCCTTCGTTCACAACACCGGCGAGCGGTTTGCCGTGGCCATGAGCGAGAAATTTCTCTGCGTCAACCCGTTCATCACCGAGCGATTGCAGCGAACTTATCCGCGCCGCAAGGACAAGATCGACACGCTCTGGACGTGGGTCAACACGGACATCTTCAAGCCGCAACTCTGGCCGCTGAAATCGTCGCCGTTCCAGATCGTGTTCGCTGGCAGGCTCGACGAATTCAAGGATCCGCCGCTGATGTTTCGCACGATCGACCGCTTGCGGCAGCGTTTGAACGGCGGTGTGCGGTTTCACTATATCGGCACCAGCGACCCGCATCGCTTCGAGGAATTCGCGGCTATCGAAGACATCACTGTCCGCCACGGCTTCAAGGACGCCGCCGGCATGGCGGAGACGCTGGCAAGTGCCCATGCCGGCATCCTGACCTCTGAATTCGAAGGCATGCCACGTTGCGTGCTTGAGACCCTGGCGGTGGGCCGTCCTGTCGTCGCCATGCACCTGCCGCAACTCGAATCCGTGATCCACTCCGGCGTCAGTGGCTATCTGGTGCCGCGGAGCGGCAGTCGCGACGACGTGGTGGACGCGCTGGTGCAGCGGTTCGTCGACATCAGGAATGCCATCGAAGCGGGCACGATCAATCCGGTGCAAATCGCCGACTCCATCAAGGCGTTCACGCCAGGCACCCAGCTCGCGCGGGTCTTCCGCTATCATCATGAAATTCAGGATGCCCGCGGACTTGCCGCCGCGGCGCCCACCTACTGAGGGCGCCGGGTTGAACATTCTTTTGTTGACCAGCGAGTTCGCCCCCGCGATGGGCGGGATTGGGACCTACGCCCGCGAAATCGCGGCGGCCGCCAGCCGGCTCGGCGCGAAGGTCACGGTGGTCGCGCCCGATTACGCGCGGCAGACTGCGGACGACGACCGCACCCTGCCCTTCGAGGTGGTTCGCTACAGCGGCGGTCTCCACTCGATGCGCGACATGCCGCGCAAGATCATGCTGGCACGCCGCAACGTCGGCGGCCATCAATACGACGTGATTCATGCCGCCGATTGGCCGTTCTTCATTCCGGTCGCGCTTTCGAGATGGCGAACGCCGGCGCGGGTCTTGATGACGGTGCATGGTACCGAGATCAATGAAACGCAGACGCCGCTGAAGCGCATGGCGATCCGTGGCGCCGGGGTGTTCGGGCCGCGGACCGAGGTCGTCGCCAACAGCCGCTTTACCGAGACGCTGTTCCGCGAACGGTTTGCCGTCGACCCGCGCCGGATCAGCGCAATCAATCTCGGCGTATCGGAATTCTGGTTCGGCGGGCGACGGACGCGCCGGGAGATTCGCCTGGCCCATCGTCTGCCGGAAAACCGGCTGGTGATGATCACGGTGGCGCGGATCACGCGCCGCAAGGGGCATCATCTGACGCTTGCTGCGCTATCACAGCTTCCTGACGATCTGCGCGATCGCATCACGTGGCTCGTGATCGGACCGGACGGCGAAGCCGATTATGTCAGCGATTTGCGGCGGGATGCCCGCCATGCGGAATGCGACATTCGTTTCCTCGGCCCGCAATCGAACGAAGACATCCGCGATCTCTATGCGGCATCGGATTTCTTTTGCTTGACGGGTCTCCCCGACACGACCGGCCGGGTGGAGGGATTTGGGTTGGTCTATCTCGAAGCCGGAGCCGCCGGCCTGCCGAGCGTTGCGACCGAAGTCGGCGGCGTGCCTGACGCCGTGCTCGCCGACGAGACCGGAATTCTCGTGCCGCCGTCCGCGGAAAGCATATCGCAGGCGATTGCGGAGCTGACTTCAGATCGGGGCTTGCGAGCGATTCTCGCAGCAGGCGCCTCGGCCCATGCCCGCGCCCTTTCGTGGGAACGATGCGCGGCGACAACGTATGGCCTTTCCTATGCGGGCAAGCGGGCCTCCGCGGATCGCGCTCTGGGAATAACGGCATGAAGCTCGCGGTCGCGACCGCGATACTGCTGACGCTCGCGACCGGCGCAGCGCGAGCGGATAACGAGAACTGCCGCAAGAGCCGCGAGTTCCTCCTGGGAACGCCCGGCGACCTGTCCCTGACGCCCCAGGCCTATAACGACCTGTTCAAGATCTGCCTCGCAACCGCTGCCATGCCCAATGTGAAGGATGCGTACATCCTGCGGGACGGCGGCATCGCGGTGATCCCCAAGCAGGACAGCGTTTCGGCGACCGCCGCCACGCTGGCGCAGTTCTGCGACGCCTATCCTCGCGGCGTGCTGCGCTTCATCACCCGCAAGGAACAGCCGTCCATGCGCTCCGTAACCGACGTCGCACGAATGTCATCGACCTCGTCGACGCCGTGCAAAAAGATTAAAGGCGTTTTGTAGAATCGCGCGCCATCCGTCGAAACTCACTTCTGCCGGTTGTAATAGTCCGGCATGGCGTGCGGATCCATCGCCTGTTCGGCCCGTCGCCCGAGAAAGAAGAAGCCGCTGGCGGCGTCCGCTGCGGCTCGGCCGCGGCCGAACGCATCGAGATATCTGATCCAGAAGAACGGCAGCACGATCAGGCGCGACAGCTTGTTGCCCGCGCCGAGCGCACGCGCGAAATAGCGGATCGACCATTCCAGCGCCACGCCGGCGCCGCCGACCGGTCCGGCGCTGATTTCGGAAAATCGCCTGAACAGCCAGCGGTGACCGCTCTGCGTGAAACGCGAGAAGTCATAGGCCCGCTCGTGGACCTGCTGCATGAACGGCGTCTCCGCGTAGACCACGCCCTCCAGCCGGAGCACCCGATGCAGTTCGGCAACGACGGTTGTCGGCTCCAGCACGTGTTCCAGCACCGCCTGCACCCAGACGCCATCGAACACGCCGTCTTCGAAGGGCAATCTGTGGGCATCGGCGACCAGCACCGTGTGCGGCGATGCATAGACGTCGGTGCCGACGAGTTCGATGGAATCGTCGCGATAGAGCTCGTCGGCGCCCAAACCGATGGTCCCGCCTCCGACTACGAGCACGGCAGGCCGCTTCGACTCCCGCTTCAACAGATCGATAAATTTCATGCTGTTGGCGACCGCGACCGGATTGCCCCCGAAGGTAAAGCGATGCAGACGCGATCCGATGGAACGTCGGCTGACGTCCCGCTGCAGCGCCGAGCCGTTCTCGGCGCCATACATTTTTCGATCGAAAATGCTGGCTGCAAAGTCGATCAAAACCGGCTGGGCGCCGATCATCGGAAACCCGGCCCTGCTATAATCACAGGCACGGTTCGAACAAGACGGCTGTGACCACACGTTCCGCAGCGACGACGAACAGCGGGGACAGCGAAGACGCTTTTTCCAGTGCGCGGGTTCCGTATTCGCTAACGAATGGTCGACGGCAGAAAGCTGCAAAGAAGGACCTCATATGTCATTTCTTCTGCCCTGCCCCGCTTGTGGCTCGCAATCGAGGCTATTTCGAATGCGATGACAGCGCAACAACGCGTGGACCGGGAACAACTCGGATGGTTGCAATTTGGATGTCGCGGGAAGCTGCAGCCAGATGCCACCGTTGGGCTTGCGGAAACGCAACGCACGAACCCGCCCTGCCGTTTCGAGCAAATTTTAGGATTTATCGAAATACCTTCCAGCCGGCTCGTTCCGCGTAACCCGCTGTTTTGGCGACATCGGCCTCAGCCGACGTAACCCGGCATTGACGAGGCGATCGATTGGAGATTTGACAATTCCCGCCCCCAGAGGAACCTTGATCTACTGGGCCGGCTTGTCATCTGATGGATCGAGGAGTTCTTCTGCGTGTCTGCCCGCGAACCATCGCAGCGACCGGAGGGATCCGGTTCGCTTCAGGTTTTCGTCCTCGACATCGATCGGCGGCCGACGCTGGCGTTCGAAGCGACCAGCCTTGCGGACGCGCAGGAAATCTGCCGCGATGCCGACCTGCTAACCGATCTGGCCGCACTTACCTCGGACGGTGTCCCGGTCTGCACGCCAAGTTCAACGCTCAGCCTCCGGGCGGCAGCGCAAGAGGAGATCGCAGCGTTCCGCCATGCGGTCGATCGGGCCCCGGCATCCGATCAGCCCACAATGACATTTCTGGTCAAGATCGACGGTGTCATGGTCGTAACGATCGGCCCGGAACAGGCCTGAACCCAGCGCATCCGCCCGATCAGGCGAAGAGCAGATGATCCGCCATCAGAAACGCCGCGCCGGCGAGCGTGACGGATGGGTCATGACCGGGATCGATGACAGCACCGAAGCCGGAGAGATGCGCGACGTCGGCGGCAATCGTGGATTCGATCTGGACGACCTCGCGACCGATCGGCCCCTCCGCCTTGAAGGCGCTTACCTCATGGTGTCTGACGGTCTCGCTGAAAACGAACGTACCATGGCCTACACTGCTTGGGATGTCGCCGGCAGCAGTCGAGGTCAGAGTGACACCAGCCGGATGGGCCTTCACGCCTCGCCCGCCGTCATGATTGTCGAAGGCTGTCGCGGCCCTCCGTGCGGTCCCCTCGAATTCCAATTGAGAATGCGATGCGTCGAGGATGAACTGATCGCGGAAGCTGCCGGCGAAGTGCTGCACAAAGTCCAGCAGATGACGCGCGGCATGAGGGCGGACACTTTCGACCGCATCATCGCCGTCGACCGGTGGCGAAGAGGCGGAGTTGCCGTCTGTCGCCAGCATTTTCAGCATGCTGCCGGAGCTCCGCGCCATGCTGGCGAACAGCCCGCTGGTGTCGATCACGTCGTCGGCGAACTGCAGGAATTCAAGATGTGTGAGATGATCGGTGCCGTCGCGGCCCGCGATGCGGTCGTTCACCACCAGTTGGCCGTCGACGACCGAGATGTCGTAGTCGCGTGCGTTGCCGGAAAATTTTGCCGTATCGATGCCTTCTCCACCCTCGATGGTGTCGTCACCGGCGCCGCCCGTGAAGAGATCATTGCCTGCGCCGCCATCAATCACGTCGTTGTCCGTCGCCGCGCCGGAAAGCCAATCCTGGTGGCTGGCCATATCGACATGGAGATTGTGGACGTAGAGATCGAACGTGCCCGGCGAGCTTGCATTGGCGGCATCAGCCGGCGTCAGCGCGACGCCGTTGATCAGGAAATCCTTGATATGCAGCGCCCGCCCTGGTGTGGCGTTCGCCAGGTTGATGTCGATGGAGGCAATTGCACCGAAATCGACGAAGCTTATCGTGAAGGTCTGGTATTCAGATGGGTCCGCGGCCGGCTTGAACTCCATCAATCCGGATACCGGCTGACCGTCGAACTTGATTTGGGCTTGGGCGCCGACACCGCCGACCACCGAGCCGTAGCCAACGAGGGTAATTGTCGTTACCGCCAGTTTGCCGCTGGTCGCGGGACCGCCGACAATGATGTCCGCACCGGCACCGCCGTGAATGATGTCATCGCCCAGCCCGGCATTGATCGTGTCATCACCCCGGCCGAGGTCGATGAGGTCGGCGACGGCCGATCCTCTTGTAGCAAGATCGGGCACGGCTCCGTCGCCATGAAAATACTGCGAGACGATCGCCTCGGCCGGCTTTCCCATCACGGAATAGCCCGTGCTGGAATACTGGTTGTTGAGATCCCATTGCCAGAGCTCGACTCCCTTGAACCAGCCGCCGCCATGCGCCGTCCAGACCTGGAAGAGAGCGTTGAAGGCGTCCGCCTGCTCCAGCAGGTCAGGCGTGCCATTGCTGGTCCACGATCCCGGAGAAATGGCGGTGCCATCGATGCTGCGATAGCCGACCTCCGTCATCAGTAACGGCTTGTCGTATTTGGTCGCGAGCGAATGGAGAAAGTCGACCGGCGATTTGTAGTCGAACGCCGCTGCGTAATAGGCATTGACCGGAACGGCAGTCCAGGCGTCGACCAGATCCTGCACGGTCGGCGCAGTGCTGGCCGTCAATGGCGGATAGGTGTTGACGCCGATCGTGTCGAGCTGATCCCAGAAGCTGACATGGGAAGCTTCATCGGTCGCCGCTGCATAGGTCAGTTCGCCATGATAGACCTCGCGGACCGCCGCAATGAGATCGATCCAGTAGCCGCGATACTGCGCGCCGGACAGGCTGTTCATCTCGTTGCCGATCGCGAACATCTCCACGCCGCCGGCCTGCGCGACGCCAGCGAGATGCACGATCTCAGCCTTGTAGGACGCGAAGAAGCCCGCGACATCCGCCGGCGCCAGGCTCGATACCCTGGTTCCGTTCAAGGTCGAGAGCGAGGCCTTGAACAGCACCGACAGGCCGGCGTCATGCGCGGCCTGAAAGCCTGTCAGCAGGCTGGCGTCGCTTTCGGTCTTGGTTGGTTCGGCAAAGACCGAATTGGACGTTCCGGTCTGTGTCCAGATCCTGGCCGTGAGCTCGATCGAATTCGATCCGAGCGACGCAATCTTTTGAAATGCCTGCTTGGCCGAGGCGCTCGAGAATTGCCCATTCCATTCGGACAATGCGCCAAAACCCTGAACCTCGAAAATGCTTGCCACGCCTGCGTCCCACCAATGTGCGACGGATAGCGCGAGGAATTTACGTTCAGCTTAAGATCACTTGGTGTTTCTACGCAGGAGCCGTCGATTTTTTCAGCGAGCTTCACAGCGCTGAACGATTGTCCTGGCAAGTTCCGGCGCGGGAACTTCGCCGCTCAATCCGTGCTCAATGCCTTGCCGAACCAGCCCACGAATTTCCCGCCCAGAGCAAGGCGTTCTTTCTGCCATTGATGAAGGAATTCATTGCTCGCCGCACCGGCGCGCGCGGCGCCAACCGCTGGCGCTAAATCGACACGTCGTCCGCAACGAGGTTTCCGTCCTAAGGTTCGCGATTGGAGAACGATTGCTTCATCATCCGCTGTGTCTCAGCCGCTGCTTGGGCCGAATTGCCGGCGGCGGCGACAGCCGCCCGCCGTGCGCCTCATCGTGCATCGACCGCAAATAGTGCTCGGCGTGCTGAAGATAATTTTCCGCTGCGATCAGATCGCCCTTCAGCGCTTCGGCGCGAGCCAACTCGACGTAGCGCTCATAATTCCTCTGTGCATGCTGAGGCTGCCTCGGCAGGCGGGTGCCGACGATTTTGCTTTTCCGTGACCGTGTTCTTCTCGGCATTGTGGCAGCTGTAAAATTGATCTGCGGCGCAAGGTTGCGGCCTTCAGGAAGAGCCGCGGCGATTGCGAATTTGACTGCAAGGCACCGAAGCGAACGATGTCCGCCGCGAGCTCGAACTTGCCGCGCTATCGCCGACGACGCGCTCTGGTCCGGGCTGCCTTTTTGGCTGCCGCAGAGCGCCGCGCCGGGCCTTTGGTCTTTGCGGCCTTGCGAGCCGCCGCTGAGCGGGCCGAGGCGGAGCGACGCGAGGCGGCGCTTCGTGCTTGTTTCGACAGTGCTGCACGCGACGCCGTGCCACGTGGTTCACGCTTGAGGGTCTGCGATACAGCACGTGAAACGCGCGGCTGGCGTCGGGTCTTTCGCTTGCCCTGGCCCGCCTCATAGGCGTATTCGGCGCTTCTGCGGGTCGTTGCCTTGGCCTTGCCTTTTGCTGGCGGACGGAGGGGAACGCCAGCACGCCGTGCCTTGGACAGGCCGATTGCAATCGCCTGCTGTGGCGATCTCGCTCCATGTTGGCCGCGGCGGACTTTGCGAATCTCCTCATGCACAAACTCGCCCGCCTGGGTAGTTGGCGATTTGCCCGCGCGTTTGTCCCGCTTGGCCTTCTGCACTGTTTTTCGCTCTGGCATGATCGTCTCCAGTTGGTCGTGCGTCGCCCCGCGAAACGGCGTTGCCAGTGGCCGTTCTCTCAAGACACTAACGTTCGACCACGGGAAATGGTCCCGCCGGCGCGCTAGGCGAGTTCCTCGCGAGCACCAATGATGCCCCGATCTGCCGGAGGGAGTCAGATCGGCCGCAGGGCCAGCACCCCTCCAGTCGTCCAGCAGATCGTCGGACCCGATTCATCAAGCGCACGAGTCCGGCGTGGCGGCACGGCCCGCCGATGCAGGTATTTGCGCCAGTCGGTAAGCATCTTGAAAAGCTGTATCGCAAACCTCTGACCGAAGCGCTCAACCGGCCGGCACGCGACGCTGGTACGGCGAATTGGGCACGATCTTGGGATGGCCCGCCGGGACCATGGAAAGTCCACCAAACGAAAACTCCCGCAGCATCAGCTACGGGAGTGTCGGTATCATTGGTTGCGGGGGCAAGATTTGAACTTGCGACCTTCAGGTTATGAGCCTGACGAGCTACCGGGCTGCTCCACCCCGCGTTAAACCGTTGCATTGCCTTTAAAAAACCGGACCCGACGTGAAAGCCGGCCAACGCGTGTTTGCGCCGATCGATCCCGTCCGGAGGCTTCCTGAGAAGGCGACCCGGGCAAGGCCATCGGGTGCGAGGGGTATGTATCAACGTCGCCCTGCTTTGGAAAGGGGCAAGAAGGAGCTTTTGCAGATTTTATGACAGCAAAAACGAGGGGTTGGAGCCTCAAAACCGGCTTCCGGAACCACTCTTGCCATAAACGCCGCAAAAGCGGAGTTTTGCGCCCCAAGGCGCGGCCCGTCAGGTCGCCAGAACAAAAAATTCGGGGGGATGGGGCGTGACCAATATCTTCGATTTCGTCGTGGTGGGCGGCGGCTCCGGCGGTTGCACGGTGGCGGGACGGCTATCGGAGGATCCGAACACGTCAGTGGCGCTACTCGATGCCCGCGGCAGGAACGACAATTGGGTGGTCACGACGCCGTTCGCACTCGTGCTGATGGTCGCCGGCAACGTCAACACTGGGCTTTCAGCCCGTGCCGCAAAAAAGGCCTCAACGGCCGCATCGGCTATCAGCCGCGCGGAAAGGGGCTCGGCGGCTCGTCGGCAATCAACGCGATGGTCTATACCCGCAGCCACCGCGCCGACTACGATCAATGGGCCTCGCTCGGCAATACCGGCTGGTCGTTCGCCGACGGGCGTTGCAGAAGAAGGAGATGTTCATGGAAGGCGTGCATAGCGATGATGACATCCGCGACCTCCTGTGCGCCCGCGTCGACACCGTCTATCACCCGGTCGGCACTGCCAAGATGGGCGTCAACAATCCGCTCGCCGTGGTCGATCCGAAGCTGAAGGTGTACGGCCTCGATGGATTGCGTGTGGTCGATGCCTCGATCATGCCGACGCTGATCGGCGGCAACACCAACGCGCCGGCCATCATGATCGGGGAAAAGGCCGCCGATATGATTAGAGCGGAGATGCGGGCGAATTGATTGGCGCCATGTCCTCCGTCATTGCGAGGAGCAGAAGCGACGAAGCAATCCATCTATCCGTCATGCCGCGGCATGGATTGCTTCGCTTCGCTCGCAATGACGTTGAGAGAGCCGATTTCCGGGATCGCAATATGCAATATCCGCACGCCTCGGCGGCTTATCAGCAGCATCCGACTTGGCTAGAGTGGCCGCATCGGACTACAAGAACATCACCTGACATAACGGGAGAGAAAAAGTGGATCTTGGGATCAAAGGCCGCCGTGCTATCGTCTGCGCATCGAGCAAGGGCCTGGGGCGCGCCTGCGCCATGGCGCTGGCCAATGAGGGCGTGCATGTCACGCTCACTGCGCGCGGTGCGGAGGCGCTGAAAAAGGCGGCCGACGATATCCGCAAGGCCAGTCCCGGCGTCACGGTAACCGAGATTGTCGGCGACATCACGACGCCCGCCGGCCGCGAAGCCGTGCTGAAGGCCTGCCCCGAACCGGACATCCTGATCAACAATGCCGGCGGCCCGCCGCCCGGCGATTTCCGCAACTGGACCCGCGACGACTGGATCAAGGCGATCGACGCCAACATGCTGACGCCGATCGAACTGATCAAGGCGACGGTGGACGGCATGATGGCACGGAAATTCGGCCGCATCGTCAACATCACCTCGGCCGCGGTGAAGGCGCCGATCGACATATTGGGGCTTTCCAACGGCGCGCGCGCCGGACTCACCGGCTTCATCGCGGGACTGTCGCGCAAGACCGTGATCAGTAACGTCACCATTAATGCGCTGCTGCCGGGTCCCTTCGACACCGACCGCCTGCGCGGTGTGGGGAAAGCGGAAGCCGAGAAGCGCGGCATCACGCCGGACCAGGTGTTTGCCGAGCGCGCCAAGCAAAATCCAGCCGGGCGGTTCGGCGATCCCGACGAGTTCGGCTATGCCTGCGCCTTCCTGTGCGGCGCCAAGGCCGGCTTCATCACCGGCCAAAATATCCTGCTGGACGGCGGCGCATTTCCGGGCACTCTGTGAGAGCGGTCTGGTACGAGCGAACGGGCCCGGCATCCGAGGTGCTGTCCTATGGCGAGATGCCGACGCCGGTCGCCGGCCCGGGCGAAGTTCGGGTGCGGTTGGAGGCGTCCGGCGTCAATCCGGCCGATGTCGGCCGCCGCGGCGGCGGCTATCGGCCGATGGAATATCCGCGCGTCATTCCGAATAGCGACGGCGCTGGGATCATCGACCAGCTCGGCGACGGCGTCACGCGGTTCAAGATCGGCCAGCGGGTCTGGCTGTTCAACGGCCAGCGCAATGGCCGCGCGTTCGGCACCGCGGCTGAATATATTTCGCTCGCCGAACATCTGGTGACGCCGCTGCCGGACAGTCTGTCGTTTGCCGAAGGCGCTACGCTCGGCATTCCCGGCATGACGGCGTGGTGCTGCCTCTATTGCGACGGGGCGATCGCGGGACAGACCGTGCTCGTCACCGGCGGCGCCGGCGCGGTCGGGCACTATGCCGTGCAGCTCGCCAAATGGGGCGGTGCGCGAGTGATTGCGACCGTCAGTTCGGCGGCCAAGGCCGAGCAGGCACGTCTCGCCGGCGCCGACCTCGTCGTCAACTACAAGACGGATGATGTCGTCGCGAAGGCGATGGCGTTTACCGGACAGCGCGGCGTCGACCGCGTCGTCGACGTCGATTTCGGCGGCAATATCGAGACCACGCTGAAGCTGATGGGCACCAATTCGACGATTGCGGTCTACGCCAGCAATGGCAACCGCACGCCGGTCGTACCAATGCGTGAGCTGATGGAAAAATGCATCTCGTTGCGTGCGCTCGCGCTGTTTGCGCTGCCGCCGCCGCTGCTCGCGGCAGCGCAAGCGGACATCACGAAATGGCTGGCGGCGGGCCCGCGCATCCACAATGTCGCTGCGCAGTTCGCGCTAGCCGACACGGCGCACGCGCATCTGGCGGTGGAGAAAGGCGACAAGCTGGGCACCGTTATCGTCGATTGCGCTCGTCTTCTTCCCGCTGGCTGACACCAGAGGAGTCCGCCGTCGTTCGCTCCTCACCCCATGTAAGGCCGAACTCATCGAGACCTTGCGCCAGAAAATCCCCCAGCATCGGCTGGCCGAGCAGATAGCGCGCCGTGTGACGGTGCCGCTGGCCAGCGGCTTCCTTGCGCAAGTCTTCCCATTCTTCGAGTGCGGCGTCGCCACGGCCAAGCCGCATCAGCGCAACCAGATCGATCCGTTCGTCTTCGGAGAGCGCATTGATGAAGCCGGTGATCTCGCTGATGACCGGATCCTGCCCATTGTCCTGCAGCACATCGACCATGTCGTCATCGACGGCGTTCGACCCGGAATCCGGATCGGAGGTAGCCTCCTTCACGTCGAATTGCCGGGCTTTCTCAATCAGAAAGCCGACCTTTTCGGGCGAAATCGTGAGTTCTGGCATCGCATGTTCCTCATACGGGCTATGCGATAACGCCGAACGCCGTCGGATGATCCATTGCACCGGAAGATGGAAAGCCGCATCCTTGCCCGAACAATCAGAAACGAGAGGACTCGCCGGATGCACTGGAACGTGGGGAGGGTCAGGATCACGAGGGTGGTCGAAATGGAGACTGTCGGCAGCACCCGTTTCATCCTGCCGCTCGCGACCAACGAGGAGAACAAGAAACTGCCTTGGCTGATCCCGCAGTTTGCAACCGAGGAAGGCCGGCTGAAAATGTCGATCCATTCGTTGCTGGTCGAGACGCCCACCCGCCGGATCATCGTCGATACCGGGCTCGGTAACGACAAGCAGGGCCGCAACGTGCCGACCTGGAACAACCGCAATGATCCGTTCCTGGACAGGCTGACGGCGGCAGGATTCCCACCCGACAGCATCGACACGGTGTTGTGTACACACCTGCATGTCGACCATGTCGGCTGGAACACCAAACTCGTCGACGGCAAATGGGTGCCGACCTTCGCCAATGCCCGATATGTGTTCGGCAGAGGCGAATACGAGCACTGGCGCGACCACAGCGATGCGCCGGACAAGCTCGCGGTATTCAGCGATTCCGTGAAGCCGATCGCCGATGCCGATAAGGCCGATCTGGTCGCCAGCGACGCCAGGCTTACCGATGAGATCACGCTGATGCCGACGCCCGGCCACAGCCCCGGCCATATGAGCATCCATATCAGGTCCGACGGCGTGGAAGCCCTGCTGACGGGAGACGTCGCCCACCATCCTTGCCAGATGGGCCATCTCGACTGGTCATCGACCGCCGATTCCGATCCCCGGCAGGCGGCCGAAACCCGACGCGAACTGTTTTCGCGCTTCGCCGATACGCCCACGCTGGTGATCGGCGGGCACTTCAGTGCCGGTCGCATCCAGCACGATAGGGACGCGTTCAGGTTCATTGCGGTGGTGTGACAGGAGCACCCTCTCTCCCCACATGGTAAGGAGGCTCGCTTGCGCCGTCTCGCACCATGAGGCCCGCGGCCCATCCCTCGAGACGGCCCGCGATGCAGCCTCCTCGGGATGAGGGGGTGGTATGTGGCGAGCAGCCCCAGTCCGCAGTTGAATTTCCTGCGCCGCTGTTCCAAGAAGCGTCTGAAGTCTACGGAATTCCCCCGAAATCCTCAAGAAAACCCTGCAGGGAGCGATAAAATGAAGCTTGTTCGTTACGGCGCCAAGGGTGCGGAAAAGCCCGGCCTGATCGATAAATCCGGCCAGTTGCGCGACCTTTCCGCCCATGTCAGGGATCTCGATGGGGACGCCTACGCGCCGGCCTCGCTGGCCAAGCTGGCGGCGCTGGATACCTCCAAGCTTCCCGCTGTCGACGGCAAGCAGCGCTTGGGCGCGCCGGTCACCGGCATCTCCAAATTCGTCGCGATCGGGTTGAACTACAGCGACCATGCCAAGGAGACCGGCAACCCCATCCCCTCGGAACCGATCTTCTTCCTGAAGGCCAACACCGCGCTCTCTGGCCCGAGCGATCCGGTCGAAAAGCCGCGCGGCTCGACCAAGCTCGACTGGGAAGTCGAAATCGCGGCTATCATCGGCACCCGCGCCAAATACGTCTCGGAAGCCGACGCGCTCAATCATGTCGCCGGCTACTGCATCTGCAATGACGTCTCCGAGCGCAACTTCCAGATCGAGCGGCTCGGTCAGTGGACCAAGGGCAAATCGCACGACACGTTCGGCCCCGTCGGCCCCTGGCTGGTCACCAAGGACGAAATTCCTGACGTGCAGAAGCTGTCGATGTGGCTCGACGTCAACGGCAAGCGCTGCCAGACCGGATCGACCTCGACCATGATCTTCTCGATGGCGAAGTGCATTTCCTATGTCTCGCAGTTCATGACGCTGTTGCCTGGCGATATCGTCACGACCGGCACGCCGCCCGGCGTCGGCACCGGCATGAAGCCGCCGCAGTATCTCAATGTCGGAGACGTCGTCACCCTCGGCATCGAAGGCCTTGGCGAGCAGCGCCAGGAAATCATCGCGGCGTGAGGCTGGCGCCCGTACTCACCGCCGTCATTGCGAGGAGCGATAGCGACGAAGCAATCCATCTTTCCGCACGTTCGGAGACAATGGATTGCTTCGCTTCGCTCGCAAGGACGGAGGATCCAGTTCCATTGCGTAAGGGCTTCTTTCCATGAAACTCACCTTCTCTCCCGCCTCGCCGTTCGCCCGAAAAGTCCGCATCGCCGCCATAGAGACCGGCCTGATCGACGGAATCGAGCTTACGCCGGCGACGGTTGCTCCGGGTCAACCCAATGAAGAGTATTCGAAGATCACGCCGCTGAAGAAACTGCCGGTGCTGATCCTCGACAATGGCGACGTCATTCTCGATTCCTATGTCATCGTCGAATATCTCGACGAGCTCGCCGGCGGCGGAAAACTGATCCCCGCATCCGGCCCCGAGCGGTGGAAGGTGAAGAGCGACCATTCCTTGCTGCAGGGCATGCTCGATTCCATGCTGCTGTGCCGCTACGAAAAGATGGTGCGGCCGGAAGGGCTGCGCTGGAATGCCTGGCACGATGACCACTGGAACAGGGCTTGGGCCGGCATGGCGCGGTTCGAGAACAGGCCCGACGTGCTGTCGGGGCCGTTCAACATCGCGCAGATTGGCCTTGTTTGCGTCCTCGGCTATGCCGATTTCCGCTTTGCCGATTGCGGTTGGCGCAAGGCCCATCCGAAGCTCGACGCCTTCCATCAGAAGATGTTGGAACGGCCCTCGGTAAAAATCTCGGTCCCGCCGCCGGCGTAACCAAACAACGGAGACGGCAGCATGCGCGAGGTTGGCAAAGAATTGCGGCACCTCGGCTTCGCTGCCGTTTTCATGCTCGCCGCATCCGGCGCATCTGCCCAGCTACAGGAATTCTCCACCGGCCAGCGCAATCTCGCCTGCGGAAGTCCGGCCGCGATTGGCGACGGCTGGCCGACCGCAACGCCGGAAAGTGTCGGCCTCGAGAGCCCGCGCCTGTGCGGCATCGCCGCGCGGCTCGTGGCCACTAATGCCAACGTTCATGCCGTGGTGATCGTCCGGCACGGCACTCTGGTGTTCGAGCAATATTTTCCGGGCTATGACGAGCCGTGGGGACTGGGCAGCGGACCGCACGATTTCGACGCCACTACCAAGCAAGACATGCGGTCTGTTTCGAAAAGCGTGATCTCTTTGCTGGTCGGGATCGCGATCGATCGCGAGCTGATCAAGAGCGCTGACGAGCCCGTCGTCAAATTCTTCCCGGATTATGCCACGCTGAAATCGCCGGGTTGGGACAACATCACCCTTCGCCATCTGCTGACGATGTCGTCGGGCATTCAGTGGGACGAGAACCGCGCCTGGAACGACCCGCAGAACGACGAACCGCGTTTGAGCAGCGAGGCCGATCCGTTCCGCTATATCCTGTCCAAGCCAATTGCGGCGCCGCCGGACGCCGCGTGGACCTACAATGGTGGCGGAACGGACTTGCTCGGCAACATCATTGAGCGGGTGTCGGGCAAGTCGCTGGACGGATTTGCGCGCGAGGCGCTGTTTGCACCGCTAGGCATTTCAGACTGGGAATGGATGAAATACAGGAACGAGCGGATCGCCTCGGCCGTCGGCCTTCGTCTTCGCCCGCGCGATGCCGCAAAGATAGGCCAACTCGTGCTCAACAGAGGTGCGTGGAACGGCCGGCAGATCGTCTCGCCGAAATGGATCGAGCAATCGGTCACGCCGCGCTTTCAGGCGATCGGCTATTTCGGCGGCCTGTTCTATTACGGGCAGCAATGGTGGATGGGCCGCACGCTGTCCGGCGACAAGGACGTGAAATGGATCGCCGCGATGGGCCTCGGTGGGCAGCGCATCTTCATCGTCCCCGACCTCGATCTTGTGGTGATGACTACGTCCGGGCTCTATGGTAGAGCGCGACAAGGAAATGCTGCGCTCGATATACTCACTAATCTCATCGTTCCCTCCGTTCGGGACAAGTAACGACGCGCGTTAATTTAGCTGAGAAAGAACATGAGCCTGAAATTCACCGTCGGCGATCTTACCATTCACCGCATTATCGAGCAGGAGACCACCTTTCTACCCGCGCTGGAGCTGCTGCCGGGCCTGACGCCGGAAGTTCTCGCGGAGAACCGCGCCTGGATGCAAAAGGCCGGCGCGCTCGACGACAGGGACGTGCTGATCCTGTGTTTTCAGTCCTATGTGGTGAAGACGCCGCACCACACCATCCTGATCGATAGCTGCATCGGCAACGACAAGCCGCGGCCGCAGCGTCCGAAATGGAACATGAAGACCGACGACACCTATATGCGCGGTCTTGCCGCCGCCGGCTTTTCCGTCGACGACATCGACTACGTCATGTGCACGCATCTGCATGTCGATCATGTCGGCTGGAACACGCGGCTCGACAATGGCCGCTGGGTGCCGACCTTCCCCAACGCGCGTTACGTGTTCGACAAGACCGAATTCGACTACTGGACCGAAACGCACGCGAAAACGCCCGTGCCGCCGTTTGGCGACAGCGTGCTGCCAGTCGTCGAGGCGAAACAGGCCAAAATAGTCCGCAGCGATTTTGCGATCGGCGATCACACCCGCATCCTGCCGACGCCAGGCCATACGCCGGGCCATGTCGCCTTCACCTTCGGTCGCGGCAAGGATGAGGCCGTATTCTCGGGCGACCTGATGCATTCGCCGCTGCAGACGCATTATCCGGAATTATCCGTGAAATTCGACGTCGATCAGGCGCAGGCGGCAGCTACTCGGCGCGGTTTTCTGGAGCGCTATTGCGACACCGACACGTTGTGCTGCACGGCGCATTTCCCCTCGCCTTCGGTCGGCAAGATCCGGCGCAAGGGCGACGGATTCTCCTGCGAGCCGATATGAGCTCTAACCCATCCGCTCTCGAGACGCTGTCGATCGAGCCGGTCGATGAGTATGTCACGATCGTCCGCCTCAACCGGCCGGATGTCTCCAACGCGCTCAATACGCAAATGGGCCGCGATCTCGTGCGCTATTTCGAGGACGTCGCGCTCGATCCGAAGAGCCTGCGCTGCATCGTCCTGACGGGCACCGGCGAAAAGGCATTCTGTGCCGGCGGCGATTTGAAGGAACGCCGCGGCATGACCGACGAGGCATGGACGCGCCAGCACGTCATTTTCGAGCGGATGGTGCGGGCGCTGATCGACTGCCCCGTCCCGATCATCGGCGCCGTTAATGGTGCGGCCTACGGCGGCGGCTGCGAGATCGCGGGTGCTTGCGATTTCCTCTACGCCGCGGAAAGCGCCCGCTTCGCGCTGACCGAGGTGACGCTCGGCATCATGCCGGGTGGCGGCGGCACGCAGACCCTGCCGCGTGCCGTCGGCGAGCGCCGTGCCAAGGAGCTGATCCTCACCGGCAAACCGTTTATGGCAGCGGAAGCCCGTGACTGGGGTTTCGTGAACGAGGTCTTTCCGCTGTCTGAACTTTTGCCGGCGGCGCTGGCGACCGCCTCACGGATCGCCCGCAACGCGCCGATCTCCATCCGCCAGGCAAAACTGTCGATCCACCGCGGCCTGCAACTGTCGCTGCGGGACGGCCTCGCGCTGGAGATCGAGGCCTATAACCGCATGGTCCCGACCGAGGACCGCCGCGAGGGCGTGCTGGCCTTCAACGAGAAGCGGCCGCCCAATTTCAAGGGCCGGTGAGCACCTTCAATCGAACAGGCTCGGCGTGTGGTTCACCGCCGCGCCTTCGATCGCCAGCATCTTCAGCTTCGTCACCACCCCGCCATTGGCGGAGAAGCCGCCGGGCTTGTTGCCCGCCGCCAGCACGCGGTGGCACGGCACCACGATCGGACAGGGGTTTCGACCCAGCGCCTGGCCGACGTCGCGCGACAGCTCGACGCCTCCGAGTTTTTTGGCAATGTCGCCATAGGTCATGGTCTTGCCCGGCGGGATCGTGCGCGCGATGTCGTAGACGCCGCGGTTGAATTCGGGAACGCCGTCGAGGTCAAGCACGACATCAGCGAGGTCGTTCGGCTTTCCTTCAAGCAGCTCGACCATCCCGTCGATCGCAGTCTGCACGTTTGCCGGCGGCGGCGCCTCGACGAGATCGCCATGGCGCTGCTGCAGGCGGGTGCGGGTCTTCTTCTCGTCGCCCATCGGCAATTGCACCGAGATGATGCCGCGCTCGCTCCAGACGATGCCGCAACGGCCGATCGCCGTGTCGAATATCGCAAAATGGTGCCCGGTCATGGCTGGCTCCATATTCTCCTGTTCAGCGCCACCCAGCTTTCCTCTCAGGCTCAAATCTAGGCTTGGAGATTATTGCTATCCACCCGAATCCCGGGGGAACTTGACGGCATGAACAACTTCCGCTGATCTGGGGCTCCCGCCGACGCCCTTCAATGGCCCCTTGCCTGCTGCCAATTCCACGAGCTTCGTATGCAATCCCTTCACGTCAACGGCTATGACATGGCCTATCTCGATGTCGGCCAAGGCGCCGGCAATGGCCCGCCGCTGGTGTGCGTGCATGGCTCGCTGTGCGACTTCCGGATTTGGTCGTCGGTGCTGGGACCGCTGACACGCAAGCACCGCGTGATCGCCCCTTCGTTGCGGCATTTCTTTCCCGACCATTGGGACGGCGTCGGCGAAACCTATTCGATCGCGCAGCATGTCGACGACGTCATCGGTTTCATCGAAAAGCTGGACACCCGGCCGGTCGACCTGATGGGCCATTCCCGCGGCGGGCATATCTGCTTTCGCGTCGCGCAGCGCCGGCCCGACCTGCTGCGCAAGCTGATCCTGGCGGAACCCGGCGGCGAACTCGACGCCACGCTCGATCCAGCCTACAAGCCCGGCCCCTCGCCGCTGTCCGGAATGATCGCGGCTTCCGCCGAGGTGATCACCAACGGCGATATCGACGGCGGCCTGCAGATTTTCATAGATGCCCTGGAAGGTCCCGGCGCCTGGAAGCGCTTGCCGGCAACGCCGAAACAATTGCTGCGCGACAACGCCACGACGCTGATCGGCCAGATGCGCGACCACCGTCCGCCCTTCTCCAAAGCGGATGCTGAGGCGATCAAGACGCCGACATTGTTCATCGGCGGCGCCAACACCAAGGGTACGCTGCCAAAGGTGCTCAATGCCTTGGCCGCCAATGTAAGGGGATCGCGCGTCGAGATGATCCCCGGCACGACGCATCCGATGTTCGAACAGGCGCCGCAGAGATATTGCGAGATCGTGCTGTCGTATCTCGCGGAGGATTGATCGCGATGCAAACCTTGAACGTGAACGGCTACGACATGGCCTATCTCGATGTCGGCAGGGCCACTGACCACAGCCCGCCGCTGGTTCTCGTGCACGGCACGCTCGGCGATTTCCGCACCTGGAATGCAGTGCTCGGACCGCTCTCGAAACAGCACCGCGTGATCTCGCTGAGCCTGCGGCGATTCTTTCCGGAGCATTGGGACGGTATCGGCGACGACTATCTGATGGCGCAGCATGTCGCCGACGTCATCGGCTTCATCGAGAAGCTCAATGCCGGACCGGTCGATCTGATCGGCCATTCCCGCGGCGGGCATATTGGATTCCGGGTGGCGCAGGCGCGGGCTGATTTGTTGCGCAAGGCCATCCTTGCCGAACCGGGCGGCGATCTCGAGGCTTCGCTGCAGCCGAGCAGTCCGCCTCCTGGCCCCGTGCCGCTCGGCCCGCGCGTTCCGGTTGCGGCCGAGATGGTGCGAAACGGCGACATTGACGGCGCGCTGGCGCTGTTCGTCGACGGCATCGATGGCGAAGGAGCATGGGCGCGGTGGCCTGCGTCGGCGCGGCAGCAATTGCGCGACAACATTCATACGCTGCTCGGCCAGGTCGGCGAGAATCGCCAGCCATTCTTGAAGAGCGAAGCGGAGGCGATCAAGACTCCGATGCTGTTGATCGGCGGCGGCGACACCAAGGGCGCGCTGGCGGTGATCTGGCGCGTGCTGGCCGAGCATATTCCGGGCGCACGGACGGTGGTGATCCCGGGCACGCGTCACTGGATGTTCGAACAGGCGCCGCAGGCGTTTTGCAACATCGTCGTGGAATTTCTGACGGTGTAGATTCGCCGTCGACTTCTCATTTTTGGTCGAGCCGCCACGCACCATCCCAATCGGCAGCCGGCGGGGTGACCTGAAAATTCTCGACGCGCTTGGCCAGCGCCTTGGCCGGTCCGTCGTTGGGAACCGCCTCCAGCGCCGCATGAAATGCCTGCCGTGCATCGTCCCAGCGGCGCTCCCGATAGGCGGCGAGCCCTTCGGCATATCGCTCACGCAGCGCCAATTGCTTCTCGGTGAGCTCGCCCTTGCGCCCCAGGATATCGAACACCGCCTGGGGAAGGGTCTGGCCGGCAACCACCAGCCGATCGATCTCGCGGGATTCGACCGCATCGCCGGCCGCCGTGATCGTTAGCTGCGAAACCAGCGAATGGCTGCCATAGATCTTGTTGGCATTCTCCAGACGCGACGCGAGATTAACCGCATCACCCATCACCGTGTAGCTCATCATGAATTCCGATCCGATACTGCCGACCAGCACTTCGCCGCTGGCAACCCCAATGCGAACGTCGCAGTCGCTCGGCACGGTGCGTATGCCGAGCAATTCGGGCAACTCTTTGCGCAGCGCCGTACCGCGATCGGCCATCTCGACGGCAGCGAGGCAGGCCAGCCGCGCCTGCTCGCTATGCTCGGTAAAGGGAGGCCCCCAATAGGCCATGATCGCGTCGCCGATATACTTGTCGATGATGCCGCGATGACTGCGGATCGGCCCCGACATCGTCGACAGATAGTGGTTCATAACCTTGACGAGGCCTTGCGGCGTCATGCCCTCGCTGAGGCTGGTAAAGCCCTGCATGTCGCAGAACAGCACGGTCATCACCCGCCGCTCGCCGTCGCTGGCGGTCGGCCCCTGCCGGGCGATCAACCCCTCCACCACGCGCGGATCGACGTAGCGGCCGAAAGTTTCGCGCAGCCGCTCCTTATGGCGCAGTTGCTCGACCATGTTGTTGAAGGCGGCCGTGAGCTGGCCGATTTCGTCACGCGTGGTGACGTCGATCGATCCGTCGAGCCGGCCGGCCTCGACGGCGCGGGTGCCATCCAGCAGCCGCCGCACCGGGCGAGTAATACCGGTGCTGACAAAGAACGCGAACGTCAGTCCGAGGATGGCCGCAAGCATCGTCACGATCGCAGAGATGACAATCGCGCGCTGCTGATCCCGCATTGTCACGGCCGCATCGCTGCGGACCTGCTCCAGCATGTCGTGTCGGATTTCCTCAATCTTGCGATTGAAGTCGTCGCGGAGCGCATCGGTCCGGGCAAGGCTGGCCCGGACTTCCGGCATGTTGCCGGCTTCGAGCTGCGGCCACATCCGCCTGTTCTCTTCGTCCAGATAACGGCGAAGGTCGCTAGTTACGGTTTCGATTCGATTGTCGATCCGTCCGAGCTTGGCGTCGTCGGAGACGGTGGTCGGGTCGTTGATGATGGCATTGATGAGAACGCGCGCAGCTTGCGCCTCCTGGTCAAGTTCGCGGCCTTTTGTCTCATAGATGGTTTGCTGATCTGCAAAGGCCCTCTCATCCGGCGGCGTCTGTATCTTGATAAACACCATCCGGCGAACCACCACCGCCTGCTCCAGCGAGCGGACGTTCATCCGCGCCAGATGCCCATAGGCTTCGAAATATTTTGTCGTCAGCTCATCGAGCTGATGTGCAATTCTTCGCGTCATCACCGTCGACAGCGCCGAGATGATCACCATCAGAAAGATCAGCCCGATGGCGATGCCCAGGATTCGCTTGCGGATGGTCGGTCGCAGCATCGAGGTATATTCTAAAGCCAGGGACATGTTGGGAAACGGGACGATAGCAACAAGAGCGAAAGCCCGGCCGATCTGGCCGGGCTTGTTGTTTAGCGCGCGCCGGTGAATTAAGCACGGCCCCGCTGCGTTAAAATTGACCATAGTTTTGGAGCTACCTCCCCTGACTACAGCTTCCAGACGCCCACAGGCTGACGCACGGCGACGTTGAGCCTGTTCCAGACATTGATATTGGCTATCGCCAGAATCAACGCCGCGAGCTCCGCCTCGTCGAAATGCTTGTCGGCCTCGCCCCAGACCTCGTCCGATACCGGATCGGCGCGGTCGCTGAGCCGGGTCAGCGCTTCCGTCAACGCCAACGCCGCGCGCTCGGCTTCGGTGAAATAGGGCGTATCGCGCCAGGCCGCCACCGCGAACAGGCGCTCGTCGGTTTCGCCGGCCTTCCTGGCGAGTTTCGGGTGCATGTCGACGCAGACGCTGCAGCCGTTGATCTGGCTGGCGCGCAGATGCACTAGTTCGAGCAGTTTTTCCGGCAGGCTGTTCTTGGTCAGTTCGCCCAGCGCCTGTAGCGCCTTCATGGCATCGGGAACGACCATGACGGGGTGATTCATTCGAGCTTGCATCAGTGTGCACTCCATATGGTTGGTTCTGTTTTTGACGCGGACGTGCCGATTTGCTGTCACATCGGCGCGCTTTCGTTCGTCATCACCATGACGTAAGGCGACATGGGAATGTGACCGAATGGACGAGAAAAGATTTCTGGCTGAAAAATTCGAGGCCAACCGGGCTCATCTGCGGGCGGTGGCCTACCGCATGCTGGGCTCGACCAGCGAGGTCGATGATGCCGTGCAGGAAACCTGGCTGCGGCTGAGCCGCTCCGATACCAGCGCAGTCGAAAACCTCGGCGGCTGGCTGACCACTGTCGTCGCCCGCGTCTGCCTCGACATGCTGCGCTCGCGCAAATCGCGGCGCGAGGAGCCGATGGGTCCGCATGTGCCGGAACCTGTCGCCGACGATACGCATGGACGCGACGCGGAGATGGCCGATTCCGTCGGCGCGGCGCTGCTGGTCGTGCTCGAAACCCTGGCGCCGGCCGAACGGCTTGCCTTCGTGCTGCACGACATGTTCGCCGTGCCGTTCGAGGAGATCGCGCCGATCGTCGGCCGCACACCTGCCGCGGCGAGGCAATTGGCCAGCCGCGCCCGCCGCCGGGTGCAGGGCACGCCGCCGCCGGATACCGACTTCGGCCGGCAGAAAAACATCGTCGATGCTTTCCTCAAGGCCTCCCGCGAGGGCGACTTCGACGGGCTGCTCGCGCTACTCGATCCCGACGTGGTGTTCCGCGCCGATTCCGCAGCACAGCGACTGGGCTCGCTTGCGGAAATCCGCGGCGCTGCAGCGGTGGCCGAGACTTTCAAGGGACGCGCGCAATCGGCCAAGCCGGCGCTGGTCGACGGTGCATTGGCGATTGCCGTCATTCTCGGTGGAGAACCGCGCATCGTGGTGTGGCTGACCATGAAGGCGGACAGGATCGCAGGCATCGAAGCGATGGCCGACGCCGAGCGGCTCTCGGGGTTTGATCTGGAGCTGCTCGACAAATAAGCGAAGCGATCAGCGTTTGGTGGCGGAAAAGACGATCACCTGAAGCAGCACGTGGGCGGGATCGGAGCCGAACTCACCACGAAGCCCTTTCAGTATGGTGTCGACGATCGGTTCCGGATCGACACCGCCCCGCGCCCTGATCTGGTCTATCAGCGGATTACCGTAGACCAGCGCCCGCGCGAAACTCGCGGTGTCCGGAATGACTTTCTCCAATCGGAGCACGGCAATGCCGAGGTCTTCGAACCCGGCGGCGATCAATAGCTCCTTGATCGGATCGATCTGGTGGCAGGAGAACGGCACGTTGTAGAACTGCGGCGGATCGGCAGGGAAGAAACTGCCGACGACCTCATGCGCGAGCCGGCCGAAGGAATTGTAGCGATGGGAGTCCCAGACGCTGAACACGTAGCGGCCGCCGGGGGCGAGAACGCGATAAGCCTCGGAAAAGGATTTTGGCCTGTCCGGATAGAACATGATTCCGAACTGGCAGACGACGGCGTCGAAGCTTCGGTCAGCGAAGGGCAGCGCCACGGCGTCAGCGGGCTGGAAGGTGACCTGCTCGCCGAGGCGGAATTTGGCGCGCGCGAGATCGAGCATCGGCGGATTGAGGTCGGTCGCCGTCAGTTGCGCATCGGCGGGTAATGCATCGCGCAATTTGCGTGTGACGATGCCGGTGCCGGCTGCCGTTTCCAATACCCGCGCCGGCCGGTTGGCCGCAACACGTTGCGCAATATCGGCGGCGAAATCAACGAAGATGATCGGCCCAAGGCCCTGATCGTAGTGCTGCGGAATGTCGCCGACGAAACCTGCCGAGGTGTTACTCATGAACGACCTCCCAATGGGGCTGCTGTCCTTTGCAGCATAGCTTGGCCGCAGCATTCGGATGAAGTGAACGGAGCCCTTGACGCGGCCGGGCGTCGGGGATTAGCCTCCGAATACGGAATTCCGTATTCCAAAGTGGACCACCGGCATGATCCCGTTAGATCCGCTCCCCAACCTGATCGACCAGGTCTATGCCCGGATCCTCGAGGCGATCACCGATCGTTCGCTGCCGCCCGGGCATCGCATCCGGCAGAACGAGTTGGCGGAAAACCTCGGCGTATCGCGCCAGCCGGTGTCGCATGCGCTGCATTTGCTGCATCGGCAGGGGCTCGTCGCCGAAAGCGGCCGCCGCGGCTTTGAAGTCACCCGGCTCGATCCCGAACGCATTCGCCAACTCTACGAAGTGCGCGGCGCCATTGACGCGCTGGCGGCAAAGCTCGCGGCAGGGCGGGCGAAGGCCGATACTTCAGCGCGCGCGCAGCTCGAAGCGGCGCTGCAGGCCGGGCGGAGCATCGGCAAGGACACGCCGCTTTCGCGGCTGATCGCCCTCGACGTCGATTTTCACAGCGCCGTCTATCGCCTTGCGGGCAATCCGGCGATCGAAGAAATGATCGCGCCGCAATGGCCGCATATGCGCCGCTCGATGGCGACCGTGCTGGCGGAGCTCGATTACCGCGAACGCGCGTGGGAAGAGCATGAGACGATTGCCGCTGAGATTCTCGCCGGCAAAGCCAAGGCAGCGGAAGCCGCGGCGCTGGCGCATGCGCAGATGGCAGGACGAATGACCGAGGAGAGACTGAGGGCAACCGATAGGGCGGCGTAACGATGCGCCGTCATTCCGGGATAGTGCGTCAGCACCAGAACCCGGAACCTCGAGATTCCGGTCCACGCTGCACGTGTCCCGGAATGACAATAAAAACAACAGGAGGAAACGGCATGAAACTGACGCCACAGCAGATCGAATTCTTCAACCGCGAAGGCTGGCTATTCCTGCCGGAATTGTTCAGCCAGGAGGAAGTGGACTATCTCGCCCGCGAGGCCGTCAGCATCTACGACGCCAACCGCCCGGAGGTATGGCGCGAGAAGAGCGGCGCCCCGCGCACCGCCTTTGCCGCACATCTCTATAACGAGGCGTTCGGCGTTCTCGGCGCGCATCCGCGCATGATTGAGCCCGTCGAGCAGATCTTCGGCGAGAAGGTCTACATGCATCAATTCAAGATTAACGCCAAAGCCGCCTTCACCGGTGATGTCTGGCAGTGGCATCAGGATTACGGCACCTGGAAGCGCGACGACGGCATGCCGGAGCCGCGTGCGATGAACATCGCGATCTTCCTGGACGAGGTGATGCCGATCAACGGCCCCTTGATGCTGGTGCCGAAGAGCCAGCACGCCGGCGACCTCAAGGCGTCGCATGACCTCGAGACCACATCCTATCCGCTGTGGACCCTGGATGAGGAGACTGTCACCCGGCTGGTGAAGGAAGGCGGCATCGTCGCGCCGACCGGCAAGGCCGGCGGCATGCTGATGTTCCACGGCAATCTGGTGCATGGATCAAGCGGCAACATCACGCCCTATCCGCGCAAGGTCGTCTATCTGACGCTGAACGCGGTGTCGAACTACATCCGTACCCCCACGCGGCCGGACTATATTGCGCATCGCGACTTTACGCCGATCCAGACGGTGGATGATGACGCGCTGCTGCGGCTCGCGCGAGCCCATCGCCAAGCGGCGGAGTAAGGCTCTCGTGCCCCTGAAGCAGCGCAACGTGCAACGTTGCGCTGCTGAGCCGGGGCCCACTCTATCCGCGCCTCTCCCATGGTCCCGGCTCTGCGGAGCAGCGTTACACGCTGCACCGCGTCCGGGACACGGATAACTGGATACTTCCATGAACCTTCACCACCTCCTCAACGCCCGCCTTGCGGCCGGCAAGCCGGTTCGCGTCGCGCTGATCGGCGCCGGAAAATTCGGCTCCATGTTCCTGTCGCAGGTGCCGCATACGCCGGGACTCGAAGTGTCCGTCATCATCGACATCGATCGCGATCGCGCCCGCGAAGCCTGCCACACCGTCGGCTGGGATCAGGCGCGGATCGCGCGAACGGTCTTCACCGACGACGGCGCGCGAGCGATCGCGGATAGCGCAGTTGACGTCGTGGTGGAAGCCACCGGTAATCCCGCCGTCGGCATCCGTCATGCCCGCGCGGCAATTACCGCGGGCAAGCACGTTGTGATGGTCAATGTCGAGGCCGACGTGCTGGCCGGCCCACTGTTGGCGCAGGAAGCGCGGACAGCAGGCGTCGTCTACTCGCTGGCCTATGGCGACCAGCCGGCGCTCACTGCGGAAATGGTGGACTGGGCGCGCGCGACGGGCTTTCGCGTGGTTGCCGCCGGCAAAGGCACAAAATATCTCCCCGCCTATCACGACGTGACGCCGGACGGCGTCTGGCAGCATTACGGGCTGACGGCAGGTGAAGCACAATCGGCCGGCATGAATCCGCAGATGTTCAACTCGTTTCTGGACGGCACCAAATCCGCGATCGAAATGGCGGCCATCGCCAATGCGACCGGACTGGACGTGCCGTCGGATGGTTTGCTGTTTCCACCTTGCGGCGTCGACGATCTGCCGCATGTAATGCGGCCACGTGAGGCGGGCGGCGTGCTGGAGAAGGCTGGCCTTGCGGAAGTCGTGTCTTCGCTGGAGCGCGACGGCCGTCCCGTATTCAGGGATCTGCGCTGGGGCGTCTATGTCGTGCTGGAAGCACCGAACGATTATGCCGCCGATTGCTTCAGGCAATACGGGCTGAAGACCGACGCCTCAGGCAGATATGCGGCGATGTACAAGCCGTATCATCTGATCGGGCTCGAGCTGAATATCTCCATCCTGTCAGCCGCGCTGCGCAACGAGCCGACCGGTCAGCCGCATGATTTTCGTGGCGACGTTGCGGCGGTAGCAAAACGCGATCTGTGTGCCGGCGAGATGCTTGATGGCGAAGGCGGCTACACGGTGTGGGGCAAGCTGATGCCCGCGTCGAAAAGCCTCGCCGCCGGCGCGCTGCCGATCGGATTGGCTCATCGCGTCAAGCTGAAGAACGACGTGGCTCATGGCGCGGTGGTGCGCTGGAGCGATGTCGAGATCGATGAAGGCAGCGACACGATCAAGACGCGCAAAGCGATGGAAGCGGCATTCTCGACGAGACGATGATCACGCGGCGCGTGTCGGAAACGAGCTGCAGCCGGAAATTCCACTGCGCTGCGCATGCACGTTTAGGTCAAATGACGGGCGCTGTCGTGGGCGCCTGCGCGACGAAAATGCCGCAACGCGGCATGTCGATTAATCAGTGGCGTATCCACGCGTCGCCCGTCATCTTAGCCTTTCGTCGGTGAAAGCGGCTGGGCCGCTCGATATTGAGGCAGGTCTTCGCACCTGCGGTGAACGCCAGAACGCTTGATTATCAATCACCAATTCGTCATCCTGCCCCTTAGGTCCATAAAGCCGGGAAAATTGATTGCATCACCAAACGCCTTGGTTTCAGGGCCCACATTCCTAAACAACAGTCCAGCACCGGTCATCGGCAAACCAGAGAAGACGACGTTAGATGGTTATCCCTTGGTCGGTCTTGATGATAACAGAGGGGAAACAAATGAAACGTCGCGATTTGTTGAAAGTGGGCGGCGTCGGTCTCGCCGCGAGTGCGGTTGCCGCGCCAGCGATTGCGCAAACGAATCCAGAAATAAAGTGGCGCTACACGGCAAGCTGGCCGAAGGCACTCGATACACTGTACGGCGGCTGCGAATATTTCGCCAAGCGCGTCGCTGAAATCACCGACAACAAATTCCAGATTCAGGCATTCGCGGCCGGCGAAATCGTTCCCGGTCTGCAGGTGCTCGACGCCGTCTCGAACGGCACCGTCGAAATGGGCAACACCGCGCTTTATTACTATTGGGGCAAGAACCCCGCCTTCACCTTCGGCACGTCTCTGCCGTTCGGCCTCAACACACGCTCG
>NZ_JAAVLX010000007.1:707500-720641 GCF_013114825.1 Bradyrhizobium australiense
TCACCCTCTGAGGCCCTGCTTTCCTGACAGGTTCCGGTTGTCTTTGATGTATCACTGGCCTGGTCCGCGTTCGCTCGCCACTACTAACGGAGTCTCGATTGATGTCCTTTCCTCCAGGTACTTAGATGTTTCAGTTCCCTGGGTTCGCTTAAAACCTCCTATTTTATTCGGAAGTCTCATACCTTCACTTGATAACTGGAAATCCAAAACCTCACGGCTTGGTCTCACACATTGCTGTCCGAACCCCAAGATAGAGATCTTGGAGTTCCAGCTATCGAAGGTGGGTTTCCCCATTCGGAAATCCGTGGATCAAAGCTTCTTCGCAGCTCCCCACGGCTTATCGCAGCGTAGCACGTCCTTCATCGCCTCTCAGCGCCAAGGCATCCACCGAACACCCTTAAGGCACTTGATTGCTCTCATTATCAATGTCCACACACTCGGCAGAATGTTGTCTGCGCAATTGTCGTGAGGTCGAAACCTCGAAACACGCACCCTCGATGAATGCTATGCGCAGCCGGACACTGATTAGAAAGACCAGCTTGCTTCGTAAGATCGAACCGATAGCGAGGCGGTCAAGCTTCGCTAAAAAGATCATTTACAACCCGATCATCTTGCGATGAGCGAGCGCCGAAATGACCTGGAGATTATGAGTGAGATTCCGCAAAATTGCTTTTGCAGATCCCAAGCTCGGATCGATCTCCTCTTTACGATGTCAGATATCACGCACGTCGCCGTCCATCCGGACTAGCGCGTGCGAATTGATGTTTCGCGGACGATTATTCGAGGCACCTCGATCTTCGATTTCATCTGGTGGAGCCAGACGGGATCGAACCGACGACCTCATGCTTGCAAAGCACGCGCTCTCCCAGCTGAGCTATGGCCCCGTACCAGAAGACGAATGCATCTTATCGCGCTTCATGCGCGCTGGCCTTCGCTTGCGCTACGGCGCAGCAGCCTTCGTTCAAGAATGGCCTGCCGAGCCGAAGCTGCGTAGCAGCGAAGGCTGGTGGGCCTGGGAAGACTTGAACTTCCGACCTCACGCTTATCAAGCGCGCGCTCTAACCAACTGAGCTACAAGCCCCTAACGCTTCCTCAGATGAGGATCAGGGGACATGCTCGCGCGCAATCGGCTCGCGCCAATGCATCGCACAGCGCTATTGCCCCTGGCGCGTGTTCGTCCGCGAAGAAAGAGAAACGAAGACGGCGAAATCCCGCCAATGCAGCTCAACAATCCTGACGATTGTTGGCCACTGATGTTTCTAAAACGATCCGATAGATAGCAAGCTATCTGAAGGATCATCCTTAGAAAGGAGGTGATCCAGCCGCAGGTTCCCCTACGGCTACCTTGTTACGACTTCACCCCAGTCGCTGACCCTACCGTGGCCGGCTGCCCCCTTTCGGTTAGCGCACCGTCTTCAGGTAAAACCAACTCCCATGGTGTGACGGGCGGTGTGTACAAGGCCCGGGAACGTATTCACCGTGGCGTGCTGATCCACGATTACTAGCGATTCCAACTTCATGGGCTCGAGTTGCAGAGCCCAATCCGAACTGAGACGGCTTTTTGAGATTTGCGAAGGGTCACCCCTTAGCATCCCATTGTCACCGCCATTGTAGCACGTGTGTAGCCCAGCCCGTAAGGGCCATGAGGACTTGACGTCATCCCCACCTTCCTCGCGGCTTATCACCGGCAGTCTCCTTAGAGTGCTCAACTAAATGGTAGCAACTAAGGACGGGGGTTGCGCTCGTTGCGGGACTTAACCCAACATCTCACGACACGAGCTGACGACAGCCATGCAGCACCTGTCTCCGGTCCAGCCGAACTGAAGAACTCCATCTCTGGAGTCCGCGACCGGGATGTCAAGGGCTGGTAAGGTTCTGCGCGTTGCGTCGAATTAAACCACATGCTCCACCGCTTGTGCGGGCCCCCGTCAATTCCTTTGAGTTTTAATCTTGCGACCGTACTCCCCAGGCGGAATGCTTAAAGCGTTAGCTGCGCCACTAGTGAGTAAACCCACTAACGGCTGGCATTCATCGTTTACGGCGTGGACTACCAGGGTATCTAATCCTGTTTGCTCCCCACGCTTTCGTGCCTCAGCGTCAGTATCGGGCCAGTGAGCCGCCTTCGCCACTGGTGTTCTTGCGAATATCTACGAATTTCACCTCTACACTCGCAGTTCCACTCACCTCTCCCGAACTCAAGATCTTCAGTATCAAAGGCAGTTCTGGAGTTGAGCTCCAGGATTTCACCCCTGACTTAAAGACCCGCCTACGCACCCTTTACGCCCAGTGATTCCGAGCAACGCTAGCCCCCTTCGTATTACCGCGGCTGCTGGCACGAAGTTAGCCGGGGCTTATTCTTGCGGTACCGTCATTATCTTCCCGCACAAAAGAGCTTTACAACCCTAGGGCCTTCATCACTCACGCGGCATGGCTGGATCAGGCTTGCGCCCATTGTCCAATATTCCCCACTGCTGCCTCCCGTAGGAGTTTGGGCCGTGTCTCAGTCCCAATGTGGCTGATCATCCTCTCAGACCAGCTACTGATCGTCGCCTTGGTGAGCCATTACCTCACCAACTAGCTAATCAGACGCGGGCCGATCTTTCGGCGATAAATCTTTCCCCGTAAGGGCTTATCCGGTATTAGCCCAAGTTTCCCTGGGTTGTTCCGAACCAAAAGGTACGTTCCCACGCGTTACTCACCCGTCTGCCGCTGACGTATTGCTACGCCCGCTCGACTTGCATGTGTTAAGCCTGCCGCCAGCGTTCGCTCTGAGCCAGGATCAAACTCTCAAGTTGGACTTGAAACCTTGAACCGGCTGATCACAACGTTTGACGAGGTCCCACCATATTTATCGCCCGCGATTCACATCGCTGACGACGATGGTGTAACCTTTAAAACGTGTACCGCCGAAGTCTTTCGTCCAGCCTCAATACTTCAATACTTGCGTATTCAAGTGATCGAGGCTCGCAAGGACTCCGCCGTCCACGTTTCTCTTTCTTCATCTTCACTTGTCAAACAGCCCGGGACCGCTGGGGACCCATCCTTCCATCTCTGGAAGGTTCCGTAGCTACCCATCCGACGACAAATAACAACCGACTGGTATCGGCTGTTGAGTCACTCATCGTAATGAGGAGCTTACGGGGCGCGAATAGATGCCTTGGCCTCGGGGCCAATGCATCGCCGCGCTCAGTGGCCGGGTTATAGGCCCGCCCGATCGGGGTTGTCAACGCCCTTCGTCAACAAATTGTCGCATCACTCGCAAGAATTTTGGGACGCCAAGAAGTCCCTATGTTTCGGGCCTTTGGCCGCACTTGAGCCACAATCCTGCGACGTTCTGGCTATAAGGTAAGCATTGAATCACCGGATGCCAGTGGGGGCTGCCGGCGTTCATCTACCCGGGACAGGCGATCTTGAGGAACCCGTCGCCTTTCCTATGCGGCCAGGAAACTTCGAGAGATCTGCTGACCATTGACGTTCGAGACTGTGGCCGGTCTTCTTCTGGCCTCTGATTCCCGAATTTCCATGCGTGCGGCAACGCCATGCTCCGGAATCGCTCCCTCAAAAGGGCGGAAACGTGGGTCTGGATCGGGCGAGGTCTTGTCGGATGTTGACGGAATTTGGGGGGACACAGGGTTGAGCCAGAAGGCGCCACGCGGAAGCGGCTATGGACGCGAGACCGGGATCATTGATCTCGGTCACGAGCCGCCACTTTCCGTCGATGGCTCCGAGGCTGCGGTGATCGATCGCCGCCGTGTCTCTGTACAATGGTTCAGTGGCACTATCCTGACCGGTCTGTGCGGCGCGGCCCTCATCGGCGGCGCCGTTTTTGCGTCCCTCGACGGCGAAATGACCTTTGCCAAGGTGCCGGAACGCGTCGAAGGCGCTTTGCGCGGGGCGTTCAGCGCCAATGATCGGACCGCCACCCTGCACAAGAGCGACCGCCTGCCGCCGCCCGGCGAATCCACTGCCTCGCGCAATGTGGTGCGGGTATCGACGGTTACCCGCGTCGGGAACCGCGACGTGATGCGGGTGCGGCCTTTCATCCGCATTTCCGGCAATCTGTCGATGACGACGAGCGATCTCAGCGCCAAGATCCCGCCGTTCAACGCGCAGCGCATGCTGACCGACGTCGGCACCACGACGCAGACCGCCTCCGAGGATCCGAACAATCCCGAGGCGGTCGAACCCGACGCCGAGGTTTCGTTCGTGACCAAGGATCTTGCAACGGTGCTGCCGAAGGCGAAACTCTCCGCCGTGGTCGCGCTGGACGAAGTCCTGATGCGGGTGCGGGATGCCGCGAACTGGCGCGGCTCGGGAGGCGTCCGGTACACCGCACTTGCCAATGCCGCAGCCGACGCCAGCGGCACCCAGCCCGATCTCAAGCTCGCCTATGCCACCGAAGGCAACGTCTCCGATCCCTATGCCGGCTTTGAAACCCGCATCGTGCCGGAAAACGTCACCCTGCTGCCGAAGACCAAGGACCAGATCACCGGCGGCAACCCCACCGGCGAACGCGTTCACGTCGTGAAGAAGGGCGACAGCGTCGCTTCGATCCTGCGCGACCAGGGCGCGACGCCCGATGAAGCCAGGGCGATCGCGTTGACCCTTGGCGCCCGCGGCCGCGACGGCGGCCTGAAGGAAGGCCAGAAGCTGCGCATCCTGATGGCGCCCTCGGGCCTCGGCCCCGCCGCCCGGCTGCAGCCCTACCGCGTGATCGTCGCCAACGACACCACCGTCGAAGCCGTGGCCGCACTATCGGACGTTGGCAAATATGTCGCGGTCGACGTGCAGAGCATGAATACCGTCGCCGAAGCCCCCGCCGGCAAAGATGATGACGATGACGATGAGGATGACGGCAGCGGCGTGCGGCTCTACCAGAGCATCTACGAAACCGCGCTGCGCAACAAAGTGCCGGCCGCCGTGATCGAGGACATGGTCCGCATCTATTCCTACGACGTCGACTTCCAGCGCAAGGTGCAGCCCGGCGACTCCTTCGATGTGTTCTTCGCCGGGGACGACGAAGCCACCCCCAATACCGAAAAGACCGAGGTTCTGTTCGCTTCGCTCACCGTCGGCGGCGAAACCAAAAAATATTATCGCTTCCAGACCCCCGACGATTCCGTCGTCGACTTTTACGACGAGACCGGCAAGAGCGCGAAGAAGTTCCTGGTGCGCAAGCCCGTCAACAACGCCATCATGCGGTCGGGCTTTGGCGGACGTCGCCATCCGATCCTGGGCTATACCAAGATGCACACCGGCGTGGACTGGGCGACGCCCTACGGCACGCCGATTTTCGCCTCCGGCAACGGCGTGGTCGAGAAAGTCGGTTGGGAAGGCGGCTACGGCAAATACGTTCGCCTGAAACATAATAACGGCTATGAGACCGCCTACGGCCACATGTCGGCGTTCGCCAAGGGCATGGAGCCCGGCAAGCGCGTGCGCCAGGGCCAGGTGATCGGCTTCGTCGGATCGACGGGCATGTCGACCGGCGCCCACGTCCACTACGAAATCTTGGTCAACGGCCGCTTCGTTGACCCGATGCGCGTCAAGCTGCCGCGCGGCCGTTCGCTCGAAGGCTCCATGCTGGCGAGCTTCGAAAAGGAGCGCGACCGTCTCGACGCCCAGATGAGCAATCGCGGCAGCTCGGCACGGGTTTCCGAAGCCACCGGCACCACGCCGCAAACCCGCCAGGTCAGCCGGTGAACCTTCGATAATATATCTGGAAGGCCGGCAGGACTTCTCACGCCGCGTATCGGATTTATGGCAGCGGCCGCGCAAGCGCCTGACGGTTTCGTTTGCCAAACCTCCCGCCGCGACAAATACTGCCTCACATAAAAATCCGTGGGGAGGTAGCGTCATGAGCAGGCTTGCACTCGCAGCGACTGTTGCGGCAATTGCCCTTGGAAATGCGGCCGAGGCATCGGCGCAGACCTATGAGGTCACCAAGCTGGTTCCAGGCTCGGCATTTCATGGCGTGCACGGGCTCGGGATCGACAAGTCCGGCCGCCTGTTCGCCGGCAGTGTCGCGGGCGCAGCGCTCTATGAGGTCGATCGCGCGAGCGGCACGGCGAAAATTGCCGTCCCCTCCCCCGCAGGCATGTCCGACGACATTGCGTTTGCGCCCGACGGCACCATGGCGTGGACGGCCTTTCTCACTGGCGATCTCTATTCGCGCAAAGGCGATGGCCCGATCAAAAAACTCGCCTCCGGCCTGCCCGGCATCAACTCGCTCGCGTTCCGCAAGGACGGACGGCTGTACGCGACGCAGGTGTTTTTGGGCGACGCGCTCTATGAGATCGATATCGAGGGCGTAAAGCCGCCGCGCAACATCATGGAGAAGATGGGCGGCCTCAATGGCTTTGAATTCGGGCCGGACGACAGGCTGTACGGCCCGCTCTGGTTCAAGGGTCAAGTCGTCAAGGTCGACGTCGACAAGGCCGAACTCTCCGTGGTCGCCGACGGCTTCAAGATTCCGGCTGCGGTCAATTTCGATTCCAAGGGCAATCTCTGGGTGGTCGATACCGCGCTCGGCCAATTGGTGCGGGTCAATCCGAAGACCGGCGCGAAGAAGATGGTCGCCCAGCTCAAGCCCTCGCTCGACAATCTCGCGATCGACGACAAGGACCGCATCTTCGTCTCCAATATGGCCGACAACGGTATTCAGGAAGTCGATCCCGAGACCGGCGCGGCGAAGCAGGTGATATCAGGCAAGCTGGCGCTGCCCGGCGGCATCGGCGTCGTCTCCGACGGGGCGAAGGACACGATCTACGTCGCCGACGTCTTCGCGTACCGCACGGTGGATGGCGCGACCGGCGAAGTCTCCGAATCCGCACGCATGCATGCCGACGGCGTAACGCTGGAATATCCGATGAGCGCCACCGCCAAGGGTGACGACGTGCTGCTGTCGAGCTGGTTCACCGGCACGGTGCAACTGATCGACCGCAAGACCGGCAAGACCAAGGAGATGCTGCACGGATTCAAGGCGCCGCACGACGCCGTCAAGCTCGGTGACGGCTCTATCCTCGTCAACGAACTCGGCAGCAAATCGCTGGTCCGCGCCTCTGGCGAGCACGGCAAGGACCGCACCGCGGTGATCGGCAACCTCGAAGGCCCGGTCGGCCTTGCCGCCGGACCGGGCGACGCGGTCTATCTGACCGAAGCCTTCGCCGGACTGGTCTCGAAGGTGGAAGCCAACGGCGAAAAAACCGTGGTCGCCAAGGACCTGAAGGGCCCGGAGGGCATCGCAGTCGCCCCCGACGGCAAGCTGATCGTGGCCGAAGTCGGCGCCAAGCGGATTGTTCAGATCGACCCGAAGGACGGGACCATCACCGAAATAGCAGGCAACCTGCCGATCGGCCTCCCCGCCGCGCCCGGCGGCCTGCCGAGCAATATTCCAACCGGCGTCGGCGTCGGGGCGACGGGGGTGATCTACTTCTCCTCGGATATCGAGAACGCGATTTACAAGGTGGTGAGGAAGTAGCCGTGTTGCGCGGCGACTCGCATCGCAATGTTCTGCTACCCCCTGCGCCGCAAGCGAACAGGGACGCTGCTCGTCCAGACCAATGCTGCCCGAAAACGGCGCTGTCCCCCCTGCCGAGAGGCAACTTAGCTACGGCGCTGCGCGAGCACTGATCAGGAAGACAATTCCTATCGCAGTAAGTCCGAAGGCAACAGCAGCGAGGGGCAGCAGCATGTCGATTGCCGCCTGCGTAGCATGGAGCTTGCTGCCCCACACCGCGAAGTCGCCAATTCTCCAATCATGGAAAGAGGTCGCGTCGGGGTGTGGTTGATGTGGCTTGGCGTGCCTCTTCCAGACCAGCGACAGCAACCACGGAAGCAGGACGGCGACCAGCAACAATACGCTGACCATGCCCAACAGTAGTCCGATGTCACTCTGGCGGTCGAACAAGATCCATGCCGCTGCCGCAAACCACGCCACAAGGCCGACGGCGGCCCCATAGATGCTGGGGTGGATCTGATCGAAGACGGGTCTGTTGTGTAGGACTACTTCCTTCGTCATCGGAGGGAACCCTGGGTTATTCTGGGCTGGGCCATCTGCAGTTTCCGGCAATATCAATCAGCCGGAGTTGGTGAACGGCTTCTCAGCCGCAGCCGATACCCGCTACCTGCCAAGGGGCAATCGCAGCAGCGCGCCGGCGGTTTCATTAATTTACATCCAGCCGCGGGGCCGATGGAACCCGAGCAGCCGTTGTCCGGTTGATTACCTGGCAAACCTTCAATGGAGGGTGTCATGGAGAATTGGACCAACGCGAAATTGTGCGACGTCGCCAACCTCGTCCTCGGCGCGATACTGTTCTTCTCGCCCTGGATGTTCGGCTTCGCTGCCGGAACGGTTTCCACCAACGCCTATGTCACGGGTCTCGCAATCGCAGTTCTGGCGATCGCGGCGCTGGCGGCATTCGCGGTGTGGGAGGAATGGCTGAACCTGATCGTCGGCCTGTGGGCGCTGATATCGCCTTGGGTACTGGGCTTCCAGGGAACCACGGCCATGACGGTGCATGTGCTGATCGGCGCCGCCGTCGCGGTGCTTGCGGCAATCGAGATCTGGATGATGACCCAGAATCCGCCGCGGCTCACCACGGGCCGCTGAAGCGTTTGTGCGTCCGCTCGCCGCCCATTGGCGGCGGGCGGTGGCAATATGTTATGTCATGGGGTGAGCAGCCATGAAGCGCGTTACTCGGAACGACGTGATCCAGGCGATCAGCGGGGCTGACGATGTGACCATTGCCCAGATCATCGGAACCGGCGCGACCGTCGACGAACTGGCGGAGGCCCAGGCCTGGATCGCCAATGACGAGCCGATGATGAACGCCGGCAGGCCGTTGGCGACCGGGCGGGTCCGCGAGCTCGTCGACATCCTCACAGAGCTCGAGCCGAGTGAAGACGACGATGACAAGGGCGTCGGCCCGGCGGCCGCCGATCAAGTTTGACCGAAGTAACTCGCGCTGGATGCACCCTCTTCTTACAGGATGCATCCAATTGCTGTAGCTGGCTCAGTTCAGCTTACGCTTCGGCACCGGCGCTTCGAACTGGGCGATCTCCGCGGTTTGCGCGGCCTTGCCATTGAAGGTCAGCACGTTGCCTTCGCTCGAGATGACGACGCGATCGCCGTCGGCGATCTCGCCGGCGAGGATCATCTCGGCCAAGGGGTCCTGCAGGTTGCGCTGGATCACCCGCTTCAGCGGGCGGGCACCGTAGGCCGGATCCCAGCCCTTGGCGGCCAGCCAATCGCGCGCGGCGGCATCGAGCGTCAGTGTGATCTTGCGATCCTCCAGCAGCCGCTGCAGGCGGGCGAACTGGATCTCGACGATCCGGCCCATCTCGCTCTTCTGCAAGCGGTGGAACAGGATGATCTCGTCGACGCGGTTGAGGAATTCGGGCCGGAAATGCGCCCGCACCATCCCCATCACCTGCTCGCGCACCGCCATTGTGTCCTCACCTTCCGGCTGGTTCACCAAAAACTCCGAACCTAGGTTCGAGGTCATGATGATCAACGTGTTGCGGAAGTCGACGGTGCGTCCCTGGCCGTCGGTCAACCGGCCGTCGTCGAGCACCTGCAGCAGCACGTTGAAGACGTCGGGATGCGCCTTTTCGATCTCATCGAACAGCACCACCTGATAGGGCCGCCGCCGCACCGCCTCGGTGAGCGCCCCGCCCTCGTCGTAGCCGACATAGCCGGGAGGCGCGCCGATCAGCCGCGACACCGAGTGCTTTTCCATGAACTCGGACATGTCGAGGCGAACCATCGCGGTCTCGTCATTGAACAGGTACTCGGCGAGCGCTTTGGTCAGTTCGGTCTTGCCGACGCCGGTCGGCCCCAGGAACATGAACGAGCCCATCGGGCGGTTCGGGTCCTGCAGGCCTGCGCGCGAACGGCGCACGGCGGTTGCCACCGCACGCACGGCTTCGGCCTGGCCGACCACGCGCTTGCCGAGGCTATCCTCCATCTTCAGGAGCTTGTCCCTTTCGCCTTCTAGCATCTTGTCGACGGGAACGCCGGTCCAGCGCGACACCACCTGCGCGACATGGTTGGCCGTCACCGCCTCCTCCATCATCTCGCCGACATCCTCCTTGGCTTCGATTTCCGCGAGCTTCTTTTCAAGTTCCGGAATCCGGCCATAGGCAAGTTCGCCCGCGCGCTGGAATTCACCACGGCGCTGCGCGTTGGCGAGTTCGATACGCAAGGTGTCGAGTTCGCTCTTCAGCTTCTGCGCGTTCGATAGCTTGTTCTTCTCGGCGCTCCAGCGTGACGTCAGGTCGGCCGATTGCTTCTCGAGCTCGGCAAGTTCCTTTTCCAGCGTCTGCAGGCGGGTTTTCGAGCCGAGATCGGTTTCCTTCTTCAGGGCCTCCTGCTCGATCTTCAGCCGGATGATTTCCCGATCCATCGAATCGAGTTCTTCCGGCTTGGAATCGACCTGCATCTTCAGCCGCGCCGCAGCCTCATCCACCAGGTCAATGGCCTTGTCGGGCAGGAAACGATCGGTGATGTAGCGGTTCGACAGCGTGGTCGCGGCCACGAGCGCGGAATCGGTGATGCGCACGCCGTGATGCTGCTCGTATTTGTCCTTCAGGCCACGCAGGATCGAGATCGTGTCCTCGACCGTGGGCTCGGAGACGAAGATCGGCTGGAAGCGCCGCGCCAGCGCAGCGTCCTTTTCGACATGCTTGCGATATTCGTCGAGCGTGGTGGCGCCGATGCAGTGCAGTTCGCCGCGCGCCAGCGCGGGCTTGAGCAGGTTGGACGCATCCATCGCGCCATCAGCCTTGCCGGCGCCGACCAGCGTATGCATCTCGTCGATGAACAGGATGATCGAGCCTTCGGCTGAGGTAACCTCCTGCAGTACGGCCTTCAGCCGCTCCTCGAATTCGCCGCGGTATTTGGCGCCGGCAATCAGCGCCCCCATATCGAGCACCAGCAGTTTCTTGTCTTTCAGGCTCTCCGGCACGTCGCCGTTGAGGATGCGCAGCGCCAGACCTTCGACGATGGCGGTCTTGCCGACGCCCGGTTCGCCGATCAGCACCGGATTGTTCTTGGTGCGGCGGGAGAGCACCTGAATGGTGCGGCGGATTTCCTCGTCGCGGCCGATGACCGGATCGAGCTTGCCGTCGCGCGCCGCCTGCGTGAGGTCGCGGGCATACTTCTTTAGCGCGTCATAGGCGTTTTCGGCCGACGCGCTGTCGGCTGTACGGCCCTTGCGCAGCGATTCGATCGCCGCGTTGAGATTTTGCGGCGTGACGCCGCCCTTGCTCAGAATGGTACCGGCCTCGCCGCTCTTCTCGAGCGTCAGGCCCAAAAGCAGCCGCTCGACCGTGACAAAGCTGTCGCCGGCCTTTTCGGCGGCCTTTTCCGCCGCGTCGAAGGCGCGCGCCATATCGGGCGCCAGATAGATCTGCCCGGCGCCGCTTCCCGAGACTTTCGGCAGCTTCTTCAGCGCGTCTTCAGTGGCCTTGAGGATGGCGCGGGAGTTGCCACCGGCGCGGTCAATCAGACCGCCGGCTAGCCCCTCGCTGTCGTCCAGCAGCACCTTGAGCACATGCAGGGTCGAGAACTGCTGGTGCCCATCGCGCATGGCGAGTGATTGCGCAGACTGGATGAAGCCGCGCGCCCGCTCGGTGTATTTTTCAATATTCATCTTTTGCTTCCCTCGGCATGCCGCCCCCACCCCTGAGGCATGATTGCGGCATCTTCATTGGGTATCCGCGGGCCGCATTGACATTCCTCAACCGGCCGCGGGTCTTCGCCCTGTTTTAAGGCTTGACGCAGATGTGGGCACTGCCGGGCAAAACGGAAGAGCCGCAGCTATAAATTCGGAGTTGTGGCGCTACGCGGGGGAATCTTTTAATAAGCCGCATGGACGCCACCTCCCCCGCCCGGATCGCCGGGATTTACCGTTACCCCGTCAAAGGCCTGACCCCGGAGCAGCTCGACCGCGCCGAGCTCAAGCCCGAGCAGACCCTGCTCGCCGACCGCCGCTACGCCGTCGAGAACGGCCCCTCCGGTTTCGACCCGGCGGAGCCGAAATGGCTGCCGAAGCCGCATTTCCTGATGCTGATGCGGGATGAATGGCTGGCCGGCCTGCACAGCCATTTCGACGACGCGAGCAACGTCCTGACGATCCGCCGGAACGGCGAGATAGCAGCCCTCGGCAATCTGACCACTGCCGAGGGTAGGCGGACTATCGAGAACTTCTTCGCCACCGCCTTTGCCGGCCAGATCAAGGGCCGGCCGAAGGTGCTGGAAAGCCCCGGCCACAGCTTTTCGGATGTCGCCCGCAAGGTCGTCTCGATTATCAATCTCGCCAGCGTCCGCGCTATCGAGGATATCGTCGGCGCACCGGTCCATCCGCTTCGCTTCCGCGCCAATCTTTATGTCGAGGGCTGGCCGGCCTGGCACGAATTCGACCTGCTCGACCGGATGCTTGCGATCGGCGACGTCAGGTTGAAGGTGGTGAAACGCATCGTCCGCTGCGCCGCCGTCAACGTCGATCCCGATACGGCCCAGCGCGACCTCGCAATTCCCCCGGCGCTGCAGCGCCGGCTCGGCCATGGTGATTGCGGGATCTATGCCGAGGTGATCACCGGCGGCAGCATCAGCACCGGCGATATGATCGCGGCGGAGCAGGCGGAGTTGTTGTAGGATTTCTGCCGTCATTGCGTTTACTGAAACAGCACAACGACCGTCATCTCCGCGCATGCGGGGATCCAGTGCGCTGCGGCCTATCGATTCAATCACTGACGTCTCTGGAATACTGGGTCGCCCGCCTTCGCGGGTGACGACAACGGAATATGAGGCGGCATTCTCGCGGCGCATTGCGCCCGAGGTTTGCTCTCAACTTCCCGCCCTCTTGTTCAGAGGGCGCAGGGAAGACCGGGTGCGCGCCGCACCCGCGGTCTCGTGTGCCGTTGCGCATAAAAAGAACGCACACGAGCATACAGGTACAGCGGGAGCATCCCGGCCTTCCCTGCGCAATGGCTTTACGGCTTACTTCGTGCTCTTCCCGGTGAACGGCTTTCTTGCCACCGTCGCCTCCGAGAAGCTTCGCTTCTCTCGGACTTAACGCCAGCACCGCGGCGCCAGAACCACACGATTTCACCGTACGCTTTCGGCGCGTACATCTTT
>NZ_JAAVLX010000008.1 GCF_013114825.1 Bradyrhizobium australiense
CGGCGGCGCAGCCATCCTGGGTGGAGGCGACGGTGCGGCCATCCTCGCCGGTGGAGGTGACGCAACCGTTCTGGGCGGGGGCGATGCCGGAGCTACTCGCGCTGCCGGTGGTGGTGGTGGGGGCCTTGCCACATGCACCGCTGACGGTGGCGGGCCACGCCGTAGCTCAGGTTGCAATTGAGGTTTTGGCGCAACCGCAGCAGCCGGCCTTGATGGCCCGGCGGCACTGGCTGGCGGCGCAACCACGGGCTGCCGGCCTGCCGGAGCCGCGGGAGCCGTCGCGCCAATGGCCGGCCGCGCGCCGGCAGCGCCGGGTGCGGTGGGCGCCGCTGCTCCCGGGGGCGACGCACCCGGCGCAGGCCTTGCGTTTGGATTGACGGCGGCGCTTGGGGGCGCGGGTGGCGCGCCCCTGGCGCCCGGAACCGGCAGGGCGTTGGTCCTCGGCGGGGGCTGTGTCGACGGCAGCGCGGCTGGTGCGTTCGCCGGCTGCACCGCGGCCGGCCGGCCGGCCTGCCCGGCCGGAGCGCCGGGCAGGCCGGTCCTCACGGCAGGACGGATCGTGGCGCTCGGCGGCACCGGTGCTTTGCCCTGCTGGATCAGCGTGGCCCGTTGCGCGACCGCAGGCGGCAGGGTCGGCGTGGCGCTCCCCTGCCCCGGCGCAACCACGCCGGCGGGGGCGCCGGGGCGTCCGATGGGCCTTGCGCCAGGTCCGGGCGCGGGCAAAGCGGACTGTGGCGGCCTGTTGATCACGTTGTTGATGACGGCCCTGTTGTGGATGTTGGCAAAGATGATGTTGTTCGGCGGCGGCGCCACATAGCGCGGGGGCCTCACATAGGCCGGGATCGGCACAAAGATCGGCTGCGGCAGGATGAACAGCCCGATCGGCGGCGGCGGTGGCTCCAGCACCACGAAATCCTCCGGCGGCGGCGGCAGGTAGTAGACCGGTGCCGGTGGCGGCGGCACGAAGTCGAACTCGGGATCACTGAAGGCCAGCACCGGACGATCGACATAGATGAACTCGTCCGGCGGCGGCGGCGGCACGTCGTAATCGATGACATCGAATGTCGGCGGCGGCTCGACCGGCGCAGTCAGAATGGCCAGCCGGCGGCGCGCGTCGGCCGCATGAGGCCCACGCGGGTAGCGCTGCAGGTACGACCAATAGGCGTTCGGGGTATCGGCGCGGTAGGTGCGGCGCCAGGTGATCGCTTCGCGCCGCGCCGCCGCAATCGCTCTCACCCGCTTTGCCAGGGGATCGCTCGCGTAGGCCCCGAGAAAATCCTCGTAGGCCTGCAACGTGTCGCGCTCCAGCGCCGCGGCATAGGCTTCCTGCACGCCGAGATCCCGGATCGGCTTGTCCCGGATGGCGGCGACCTGATCCGGCGGCGCTGCGGCCGGCGCATCCGGTGCGCGCTCGAAGAACGTGAAGCTGCCATCGACCTTCTGGCTATCCCACGGCACCTGCGCGCCCTTGGCTGCTTCGTTGACGCGAAGCCGCACGCGATTGAAAACCTCCGGCAACGGCAATCCGCCGGTCCGAATCATCTCGGCTAGCGATTGGGCGTAGATGCCGTAAGGTCCCTGCTCGGCCGGCGCCACGGTACCAGGCGCCGCGTTGAACGCGATCAGCATGTGCGGATCCGCCTCCACCAAAGCGAGACCGCTCGCGATCTGTCCATCGACGAACGGCTGCTGCCGCGCCGCGTCCAGCACGACGATGCCGACCTTCAGCGGCAGTGAGGCGAGTTGGCGGATGTAGTCGCCGGTTCGCAACGCCTCGGTCGGAACATCGGTATCGCGGTTGATCGCGGAATCGACCGGCACGAAATAGTTGTCGCCGGCCAATTGCAGCCCGTAACCGGCCAGATACACCATCGCGACCGTGTCCGGCCCCGAGCTTTCGGCTTTCTGGATGAAATCGCGAAAACTCTTGCGCAGCGTGTCGCCATCGAGGTCGCGGGCGCCGATCACGTCGAAGCCCGCCGCCTGCAGGGTCTGCGCGATCAGGCCGGCGTCGTTGGCCGCCGTTGCGAGTGGCGATTTCGCATAGGCGCCGTTGCCGACCACCAGCGCAATACGCTTTTCCGGCTGCTGAGCGGCGGCGGAGCTCAAATAACCCGCCGGGCCGGATATGGCCGCGAGACAGATCGTAAGGATCGACAGACTTCTTGCTAACCGCCGCATGGATCCCACCCTGTCGCCACCGAGCGCCGCATGGAGCGCGTGTTGAGCTGAACATTTCTTGAACAATTGCGCTCTCAGCAAGGCATGGTGCCGCTCAAATCGAGCAGGGTATCGCGCTCGATCCGGTTCCGGCGCCGAAATTCGCATTGTCGCGACCTCACGGTAGGCGTATCCTCGGTACAAATCGTGTTCGCCCGCATCGTGAGGCGACTGCGCGAGTTCCTCCCGGTGTGCGGATTGCCCATGCAATGGAGGAAATCGTCATGACCGTTGCCCCAACCCTGCAGAAATACCTGGATCAGAGCGTCACCTACGACCTGATTCCTCACGCTCCCACCATGTCATCGACGCGTACAGCGGAAGCCTGCCACGTGCCGGGCGACGCGCTGGCCAAGGCCGTCGTGCTGCGTCGTGACGGCGGCTACATGATGGCCGTTCTTCCGGCCTCCCATCACCTGCATATGTCGGCGCTGAAAAGTCAGCTCGGGCACAAGGTCGACCTTGCGAGCGAGAAGGAGATCGCGGAGCTATTTGTCGACTGCGACATTGGAGCCATCCCGGCGGTCGGCGAATGCTATGGGCTCGACGTCATCGTCGACGACAGCATCGACGCGCGAGGTGACATCTACATGGAGGGCGGCGATCACGCGACGCTGATCCGCATGGACGGCGACCAGTTCGCGCGACTGACGGCGAAGGCCTGGCGCGGCCACTTCAGCACACACGATTGAGGCCGCTCGATCCTGACTGTGGCGGCTAGAGTGCCTTCTCGAAGTAGTGGCGGAGGAGCCCTCCGCCGGCTTGCTTGACTGTCATGGCCTCAGCGATTTCGCTCCTGACGCGCTTGAACCCGCTCTTGGTATAGAACCGGAACGCGGCGCGTTGAACGTCAGCGGTGCTGACGATCATTCGGGAGAAGCCGAGTTCGCGCGCCATATCCGCGGCTGTGCGCAGCATGCGCTGAGCCAAGCCGCAGCCGCGCCAGCCCGCATCGATGTACATGCGCCGGAGTTCCGTCGTGTCGCTGCTGTGACACTCAATGCCGAACGTGCCCACGATCTGCCGGCTATCGTCGGCCGGCGCGACCACCCAGAAGGCACTGCGTCTCGCCTGCGAGAAGACATCGAGCAGACGCGAAAGCTCGCACTCGACGGTGGTCGCGATGTATTGCTCGAACAGGGATTCCAGCCCCGCGGGTGCCAGCTCCCGATTGACACGGGTCCACAGATCAGTGACGGCCGCGAAGTCGGAGGCTGCGTAAGGCCGAAAGGCGACGTCCTGTTCGCCCGCCCTATTCTCATCGCCTATAGCCACGCAAATGCCTCGGGGGGAAATTGAACGCAGGATCTCAAGCTGCAGCAAACCGGCTGACTGGAGCGCCGGATGCCGCCGGATCATAGCGCCTTCAGCGCCCATCCATCAGTGATGGGCGGCAACGCTCTTCACGCACCCGGCCAGCAGATCATTGGGTGCCAAACGGCTGACGTCGCCCAGGCTGATCATGCCGACCATTCGCTTGCTCTTGTTGATCACCGGCAACCGGCGGACCTGCAACGTCTCCATGTGATGGACGGCCTTGGCAAGGTCATCGTCCTCCCGGCAGCAATGGATGCCTTCGGTCATTACGTCGCGCGCCTGCGCACGGCTGGGGTCGAACTTGCCGTCCGCAAGCCCTTTGCACACGATGTCCCGATCGGTCACCATCCCGACCAGGTGGTCGTCCTCTCCGATCGGAATGCAGCCGATATCATGTTCTCGCATCAGCTTGGCGATTTCGGTGATGGGGGTGTCGGGGTTGACCCAATCGACGCCCTTGTGCATCGCGTCTTTGACTTTCATGGCGGACCTCCGTCACTGCGATTTCAGGTGATACTCCCGTGATGCAGCACAGTTCCCCCTCGGCCCGATTATATGACGGTTCGGGCAGGTCGGCATCGAAAAGGCAATGACAACTTCTTGAATTCGCGAAACCGCGTCGTTTCCGGAGTTGAAGTGCCCCCGCGCAACGCCGTCGGCCATCTCGGAAGGATGTCAGAAGAGTTCGCTACTGACAGGTTTTGGCAGTGCCGTCCGCTAGTTTTGACCCGGCCGGAGATCGATCCGGCAGCGATGTTCAAACGAGGACCTTCCGGATGCCGAACTTCAGTTTCGTCCTACTTTATGTCGAGAATCCGCCGGCCAGCGCCGGCTTTTATGCCGATTTGCTCGGCCGCCCCGTCATCGAGAGCTCGCCAAGCTTTGCAATGCTGCGGTGTCGGAAGGCATGATGTTCGGACTGTGGTCGCGCAAGACAGTCGAGCCGGCCGCCGACGCTCAGGCCGGGGGCGGCGAAATCGCATTCACGGTCGAGAATGCCGCCGCGGTCGATTCGACGTTTGCCGACTGGAAGAAGCGTGGGCTGAATATTCTTCAAGAGCCCGTGCAGATGGATTTCGGCGTGACCTTCGTCGTGACCGATCCCGATGGCCATCGCCTGCGCGTGTTCGTTCCGGCGACAGCGTGAGCAGCTCCGCAGCGGCCCTTCCGGGCCGCGGCGGTCCTTAGCTGAGGCCTAATCTGCCAGTTGAAGCTACCGCGAGCATCGTTCTCGCGGACCAGTCGTGGTCTCTCCCGGAAACGGCGTTTCGCTCGCGACAAGCAGATGTCGCCCGCCGGAAAATCGGCATAGGCGTAAGTTCCTACCATCACCTTGCCCATCGGACTGCCATCTATCTTCACGTCACAGGCGCAAATCGCCATGGATAGCCCGGCGCGCTTTTGCTGAAGCACCACGACCCGGGACTGCCCCGCCTTCAGCAGTCCGATCTTTTGCGAGATTGCCGCATGGTCGGTCCCGACTTTGGCCGTCACACAGCCCGACAACAACAACGCGCCTGACAGCAACGCTATTCCACGCCCCAACATAACGCGGTCGGTTAACCCTACAGCGTCTGCACATCAACCACGCCGGCAACCGCCTTGATCGCACCGGCGATCTGCGGCGAGACCTTGAAGCGGCCCGGCAGCTTCATCTCCACCTCGGTCTGCAGATCGAGCATGATGACGAGCGAGACGTCGCCATCGGCGCCGCCCGATGGCCCGGGCGCGGGCTTCGCCGGCAGGCCCTTGGCCGAACCGTTTAGCGCGGATGCTTCCGGCATGTTGAGCCGTCGCGCGATCGAATCCAGCGGCTTGGTGTCGCGAACGAAGATCCGCAGGCCCTTTTGGGTTTTGGCCGCGGCATCGTCCAGCGGCTCGGCATGCAGCACCCGTGCACGCACGTCTTCGCCCTGCAACTCGGCGCCGAGTTGCAGCAACACGGCCGCCCCCGGCTCCAGCACGTCGCGATATTGCGCCAGCCCTTCGGAAAACAGCACGGCCTCGAAATGTCCGGTCGGGTCTGACAGGCCCATGATGCCCATCTTGTTGCCGGTCTTGGTGCGGCGCTCCATGCGCGACACGACGGTGGCTGCGACCCTGCCCGCAGTCGCGCCGGTCTTCACGGCACGCGAGAATTCCGCCCAGGACTGCACCCGCAGCCGCTTCAACACGGTGGCGTAATCGTCGAGCGGATGGCCGGACAGGAAGAAGCCGACGGCGTCGTACTCGCGGCGGAGTTTTTCGGCCGGCAACCAGGGCTCGATCTGCGGCAGCATGATGGTCGGCGCGTCGGCAGCATTGCCGAACATGTCGTTCTGACCGATCGTCGCCGCCTCATGGCTTCGCTGGCAGGCGGCGAGAATCGCGTCCGCGCCGGCAAAGACGCGAGCGCGGTTTGATTCCAGCGTGTCGAATGCGCCGGCAGCGGCGAGACTTTCGATGATGCGCTTGTTGATCGCGCGCGGATTCACGCGGGCGGCGAAGTCCGCGAGCGACGTGAAGGCGCCCTTTTTGCGCTCCTCCACGATCTGCTCGACCGCTTGCAGGCCGACGCCCTTCAGCGCAGCCAGCGCATAGTAGATGGTTTTCTCGCCGACCTCGAAGGTGGCGCCCGAGCGGTTGATATTCGGTGCCTCGACCTTGATGCCGAGCCGCTGCGCCTCGGCGCGAAACTCCGAGAGCTTGTCGGTGTTGTTGAGCTCGAGCGTCATCGACGCCGCCAAAAACTCCACCGGGTAATGCGCCTTCATGTAGGCGGTGTGGTACGACACCAGCGCGTAAGCCGCAGCGTGGCTCTTGTTGAAGCCGTAGTCGGCGAACTTGGCGAGCAGTTCGAAGATCGTGTCCGCCTGCCCCTTCGGCACGCCGTTCTTGACTGCGCCGGCAACGAAGATCGCGCGCTGCTTCTCCATCTCGGCGCGGATCTTCTTGCCCATTGCGCGGCGCAGCAGGTCGGCGTCGCCGAGCGAATAGCCGGCCATCACCTGCGCGATCTGCATCACCTGTTCCTGGTAGATGATGACGCCGAACGTCTCTTTGAGGATCGGCTCCAGGATCGGATGCAGATATTCCGGCTCCTCGTCGCCGTGCTTGCGCGCGCAATAGGTCGGGATGTTGGCCATCGGACCCGGGCGGTAAAGCGCCACCAGCGCGATGATGTCCTCGAAGCGGTCCGGCCGCATGTCGATCAGCGCGCGCCGCATGCCCTGGCTTTCCACCTGGAACACACCGACCACGTCGCCCCGCGCCAGCATCTGGTAACTCGGGGCATCGTCGATCGGCAGCGTCGCCAGATCGACATGGATGTCGCGCTGCCTGAGCAGCTTCACCGCGACATCGAGCACGGTCAGCGTCTTCAGGCCGAGGAAGTCGAACTTCACCAGCCCCGCCGGCTCGACCCATTTCATGTTGAACTGGGTCACCGGCATATCGGATTTGGGATCGCGATAGAGCGGCACCAGTTCGCTTAACGGGCGATCGCCGATCACGATGCCGGCGGCGTGGGTCGAGGCGTGGCGCGTCAGGCCCTCGAGGCGCTGGGCGATGTCGAAGGCGCGCGCGACCACCGGGTCCTCGTCGCGGAACGCCTGCAGCTTGGGTTCGCTCTCGATCGCCTGCGCCAGCGTTACCGGCGCGGCGGGATTTTGCGGCACCAGCTTGGTCAGCTTGTCGACTTGGCCATACGGCATTTGCAGCACGCGGCCAACGTCGCGCAGCACGCCCCTCGCCTGCAGTGTTCCGAAGGTGATGATTTGCGCCACCTGATCGCGGCCATAGCGCTGCTGTACGTAATCGATCACCTCGCCGCGGCGGTCCTGGCAGAAGTCGATGTCGAAGTCGGGCATCGAGACGCGCTCGGGGTTGAGGAAGCGCTCGAACAGTAGTCCAAAGCGGATCGGATCGAGATCGGTAATGGTCAGCGCATAGGCCACCAGCGAGCCGGCGCCGGAGCCGCGGCCCGGGCCGACCGGAATGTCGTGGGCCTTGGCCCATTTGATGAAGTCGGAAACGATCAGGAAGTAGCCCGCATAGTTCATGCGGTTGATGACGTCGATCTCGAAGGCGAGACGTTTCTGGTAATCCTCTTCCGTCGTGCCGGGAGACAGGCCATGAACCTGCAGGCGCCGTGCGAGCCCCTCCTCGGCCTGACGCTTCAGTTCGGCCGATTCCTCGGTTGCCGCGTCAGATCCCGATCCGGCACCGACCGTGAAGCGCGGCAGGATCGGCTTTCGCGTCTTCGGCCGGAACGAGCAGCGCTCGGCGATCTCGACGGTAGAGGCCAGCGCTTCCGGAATGTCGGCAAACAGCACCGCCATCTCGGCGCGGGTCTTGAAGCGGTGGTCCGGCGTGAGCTGCTCTCGATCAGTCTCGGCAATCAGCTTGCCGCCGGCGATGCACAAGAGCGCGTCATGGGCCTCGTAGTCGTCATTCGACGCGAAATATGGCTCGTTGGTCGCGACCAGCGGCAGGCCCTTGGCGTAGGCGAGATCGATCAGGCCGGTCTCGACGCGGCGCTCCTTGTCGATGCCATGGCGCTGCAGTTCGACATAGAGGCGATCGCCGAACAAGCCGGCCAGCCGGTCGATACGTGCGGCTGCAAGCGCTGCGTGATCGGCGTTGAGCGCCAGCGAGATCGGGCCATCGGGGCCGCCGGTCAGCGCGATCAAATCCTCGGCATCGCCCTCCAGCCATTCGAGCTTGATGTGCGGGGATTGATGGACCGGCGTTTCCAGGAACGCCCGCGAGTTGAGCCGCATCAGGCTGCGATAACCGCGCTCGCGCGCCGCCAGCAGCACGATTCGCGACGGCGTGGCGGCCAGCGAATTACGGGCGTTGGGATCCTGGTCGCCGAAATCAACGGCCAGCTCGCAACCGACGATCGGCTGGATGCCGTAGCCCGCCATTTTGTCGGAGAATTCCAGCGCGCCGAACATGTTGTCGGTGTCGGTCAGCGCCAGTGCCGGCTGGCGGTCGGCTTTCGCCAGTTCGCCGAGCTTGGCGATCTTGATCGAGCCCTTCAGCAGCGAATAGGCCGAATGAACGTGGAGATGAACGAATCCGGCACTGGACATGGTCGCTTTAACGGGCTCTTGCATCATGGTGGGGAGCGAATCGCCGGCCGCTCAGAGGCGCCGACTCGCCCCGCAATGGTGATGCCTGGGCCTTGCGGAGTCCACGCGGAATGCGCCTTACGCTCCCGCCATCCGGCTTTTCCCCAACCCGCCCGCAAGATGCAACGGCCTGAATCTTTCCCCGCATCAAAGCTGGGGAATCACCTGCGCCCAGACCGCGATCATGCCGACAAACAGCGTAATCGACGCCAGCGCTGCCGCCTCTTCCACGAACATCCGCAACATGATCCGACTCCCATGGCCCAAGAACATATGAGGAACATTGTTCCTCTTTTGTTCCAAGAGTCAAGGCCCGTCTCACGCCACGTTTTGCGACAGTTCCCGCTTGGTTAACCGGCCGGCTCACCCTAACAAAAAAGCCCCGGGACAGTCCCCGGGGCTTCGATGTTTCGCAAGGTCTAGCGCGAGATCAGTACCTCGCGACGACCGGGCCGCCGAAGCGATAGTTGATGCGGGCGGTGACGAGGTCTGCGTCCTGCTTGATGTCGTCGGTGCGGGTGATGCCGCCGACCGTGCTTACGAAGGTATAGCTCTGAGTACCCATGAACAAATGGTTGTACTCGACGCCGAACGACCAGTTCGGAGCGAAAGCGTACTCTACGCCGGCACCAACCGTGCCACCCCAGCGGGTCTCCTCGGCACGATCGACCACGGTGCCTGCGAACAGACCTTCATAGCGGTTGTCGGTCACCGCTGCACCGCCCTTGACGTAGAACAGGACGTTGTTGGCGGCATAGCCGACCTGGCCGGTGAACAAGCCGAACGCGTCGATCTTGCTGCGGTTGACCAGAGGTGCCCCGAGGAGGCTCACGTTCGAACCGTTGAAGTCCGCCCAGTTGCCCTGCGCTTCGAGACCGAACACCCAGTTGCCAGCCTGCCAGCGATAGCCGACCTGACCACCGACCGTACCGCCGTCAGAGTCGTGGCAACCTTCAGAAGCGGGAGTGAATGGAACGCCGCCGACCGCAGTGTTGGTCCAGCAGTTGTGGCTCGTGCCCCAGCCGCCGTTCGCGCCGATGTAGAATCCGCTCCAGTCATACACAGCGGCGACCATCGGGGGCGCCTTGGTGTAAGGACGCGCCGCGAGATCCGCAGCAAGTGCCGGCGCAGTCGCGCCGAGCGCGATCAGACTGGCCGTAACAAGCAAAACCTTCTTCATTCTTTTTATTCCCGTTCCTTTTTGAACAGCCCCCAAGGCCGCCGCATGCTCATAGCATCGTTCGCTCGAATTGCTGTAACCTCGCTGCAACAGCCCACACCAAATGGCCTCAGTGTGAACGCAAGTTAATGTTGGCTTGCAGACACTTTTCGAAACATTGCGCCGGAGCTCGCCGCAAAAAATTCACATTTGTCTTGCGGCAACATTGAAAGATGCAATGGGTTGACGAGATTGCGCAGGTACGGCTTGTGTCGATGGAAATGCAGCGCTGATGCGCCGACGGAGATTCGAAATGCGTAGAGCGATTCTAGCCCTTCTCGCCGCAAGTGGATTGGCCGTCATTGGCGCTGCGCCTGCCGAAGCGGTCGGCACTCGATACCCGTTCTGCCTTCAGGGCGATGAATATCCGGGACTGAGCTACTGCACGTTCACGAGCTACGAGCAGTGTCAGGCGACCGCTTCGGGACGCTTTCTCACCTGCATCGCCAACCCCTATTATGTCGGCGAGAGCGAACCGCCGCCCTCCAACTACCGCCCGCTGCCCGGCCGCGCGCTGCCGCCCGCCGCAGGCTACGGCCGGTACTGAGCAGCGAGGCCGTTCGCCCGCGAGACATTCCGCACGCGAGCCTGCGCATGCCCGCACGTGCAGCGCGTGAACGTGATTTGACGCCGGACGGCATCAAATGTCTGCTGGCCCTCAGCACACGCGGACCGACGCAGATCTCAAGGAGATTCTGATGCGCACTCTGGCTTTGGCAATTCTGGCGATCGGAGCAGCCTCGGCGGCCGCACCGGCGCAAGCACAGACCTACGATCCCAGCTATCCAGTTTGCCTGCATGTGTATGGCAAGGTCAGCTATTACGAATGCAGATATACTTCGCTGCCCCAATGCAACATGTCGGCGTCGGGCCGCTCGGCGCAATGCGTGATCAATCCATATTTCGCGCATGCTTCTCAGGGACCGTCGGCATATCGCAATAAGCGGTACCGCAACGGCTACTGAACGCCGCTATTCGAGTTCGACGACCCGGCCGTCGACCAGCGACACCCGCCGGTCCATGCGGCCGGCCAGTTCCATATTGTGGGTGGCGATCAGCATCGCGACCTGCGTCGCCTTCACAAGCTGCATCAGCGCCTTGAAGACGTGATCGGCGGTGTGCGGATCGAGGTTTCCGGTCGGCTCGTCCGCCAATAGCGCCCGCGGCGCATTGGCGACCGCGCGCGCGATGGCGACGCGCTGCTGCTCGCCGCCGGAGAGTTCGGCCGGCCGGTGCGAGGTGCGGTCGCCAAGGCCGAGATAGGCCAGGATTTCCTGCGAGCGCTTGATCGTCTCGGAGCGTTTGAGGCCGCGAATCATCTGCGGCAGCATGACGTTTTCGAGCGCGGTGAATTCCGGCAACAGCCGATGCGATTGATAGACGAAGCCGATATCGGAGCGCCGGATCTGGGTGCGATCGATGTCGGATAGCTGCGAGGTCGGCGTGCCCGCGACATAGACTTCGCCGTCATCGGGACTTTCGAGCAGGCCCGCAATATGCAGCAGCGTCGATTTGCCCGAGCCTGATGGCGCCACCAGCGCCACCGATTGCCCCGCCCACAGCGCGAGCTTGGCGCCGTTGAGGATGGTCAGCGTTGCCTCGCCCTGCCTGTACTCGCGTTTTATCTCGTGGAGATAGATAACGGGTACATCTTCCGCCTCCTCGGCCATCGCGTCCTCACTCGTACCGGAGCGCGTCGACGGGATCGAGGCGCGCGGCGCGCCAGGACGGATAGAGCGTCGCCAGGAACGACAGCGTCAGCGCCATGATCACCACCGCAGTGGTCTCGCCGAAATCGATCTCGGCCGGCAACCGGGAGAGGAAGTAGAGTTCCGGCGAGAACAATTCGGTGTTGGTCATCCAGGACAGGAATTGCCGGATCGATTCGATATTCAGGCAGATCAGCATGCCGACGAAAAATCCGGTCAGCGTGCCAACCACGCCGATCGCAGCGCCCGTGATCAGGAATATCCGCATAATCGAACCCTGCGAGGCGCCCATCGTGCGCAGGATGGCGATGTCCTGGCCCTTGTCCTTCACCAGCATGATAAGGCCGGAGACGATGTTGAGCGCGGCAACCAGCACGATCATGGTCAGGATCAAAAACATTACATTGCGTTCGACCTGAAGCGCGTTGAAGAAGGTCGAGTTGCGCTGCCGCCAGTCGACCAGGAACACCGGCCGCCCAGCAGCCTCCGTCACGCTCTTGCGGAACGCGTCGATTCGATCGGGATTGGTGGTGAATACCTCGATCGCGGTGACGTCGTCCTTGCGGTTGAAATAGGCCTGCGATTCCGGCAGCGGCATGAACACGAAGCTGGCGTCATATTCCGACATGCCGATCTCGAACACCGCCGCCACTTTGTAGGGTTTGATGCGCGGTGTCGTGCCCATCGGGGTCACCGCGCCCTTGGGCGCAACCAGCGTGATGGTGTCGCCGGCATGCAGCGACAATTGATCGGCGAGCCGCCGTCCAATGATGACGCCCTGCCCCTCGTCAAACCCTTCCATCGTGCCTTGCTTGATGTTCTTGGCGATCGAGGTGAGGTTGTTCAGGTCCGCAGAGCGCATGCCGCGTACCAGCACACCGGCGGCGTTGAAGGCTGAGGAGGCCAGCGCCTGACCGTCCACGACCGGGGCGGCAAGGCGGATGCCGTCAACTTGGCTGATGCGCTCGGCGACGTCCTTCCAGTCGGTCAGCGGCGATTCCAGCGGCTGCACCAAAAGATGACCGTTGAGCCCTAGGATCTTGTCCAAGAGTTCCTTGCGAAAGCCGTTCATCACGGCCATCACGATGATCAGCGTGGCGACGCCGAGCATGATGCCGAGGAACGAAAAGCCGGCGATGACGGAAATGAAGCCTTCCTTGCGACGGGCCCGCAAGTAACGCCCGGACAACAGCCATTCGAAGGGCGCAAAAGGCGGGGTTCGGGCTGTCTCGTTCATGGTCTCATCCATTACTCGATAATCCCATGATTCGGGCCAAATGTGGCCGTATTGGCCAACATATCAGCCGCGGTGGATATCTTATCCCGCGATCTTCGCCACCACTTCGACTGGGCTGAGATTCTCGCGCGCGCCGTCGCTGCGCCGCTTGATCTCGAGCTTGCCCTCGGCGAGTCCTTTCGGCCCGACCAGAATTTGCCAGGGGATGCCGATCAGGTCGGCGGCGGCGAATTTCGCGCCGGCGCGCTGGTCGGTATCGTCATAGAGCACGTCGACGTCCTTTGCCTGAAGCTCGCGATAGAGCTTCTCGCAGGCGCCGTCGACCGCAGCATCCCCCTGCTTCAGGTTCAAGATCACGGCCGTGAACGGCGCCACCGCCTCCGGCCACTTGATGCCGGCATCGTCGTGACAGGCCTCGATGATGGCGCCGACCAGCCGCGAGACGCCGACGCCGTAGGAGCCGCCATGGATCGGTACGTCGACGCCGTCGGGACCGGCGACCAGCGCCTTCATCGCATCGGAATATTTGGTGCCGAAATAGAAGATCTGGCCGACCTCGATGCCGCGCGTGTTGACGCGCTTGTCGGCCGGCACCTCGCGCTCGTAACGCGCGGCATCGTGGACGTCCTCGGTCGCGGCATAGACCGACGTCCATTGCTTGATGATGTCAGTCAGATCGCCGTCGTAATCGACATCGTCAGGCGGGATCGGCAAGTTCAGCACGTCGCTATTGCAGAACACACCGGACTCGCCGGTTTCCGCGAGCACGATGAATTCGTGGCTGAGATCGCCGCCGATCGGCCCGGTCTCGGCGCGCATCGGGATTGCCTTCAATCCCATCCGCGCGAAGGTGCGCAGGTAAGCGACGAACATCCGGTTATAGGAACGGCGCGCCGCCGCCTCGTCGATGTCGAAGGAGTACGCATCCTTCATCAGGAACTCGCGGCCGCGCATTACGCCGAAGCGCGGGCGCTGCTCGTCGCGGAACTTCCACTGGATGTGGTAGAGATTGAGCGGCAGGTTTCTGTAGGATTTGACGTAGGCACGAAAGATCTCGGTGATCATTTCCTCATTGGTCGGCCCATAGAGCAGTTCGCGCTTGTGGCGATCGGCGATGCGCAGCATCTCCGGACCATAGGCGTCGTAGCGCCCGCTCTCGCGCCAGAGGTCGGCGAGCTGCAACGTCGGCATCAAGAGTTCCAGCGCGCCGGCGCGGTCCTGTTCCTCGCGAACGATCTGCTCGATCTTCTTCAAAACCCGGAAACCGAGCGGCAGCCACGCGTAAATGCCGGCCGCCTCCTGCCGCATCATGCCCGCGCGCAGCATCAGCCGATGCGAGACGATCTCCGCCTCTTTCGGATTTTCTTTCAGGATGGGTAGAAAAAACCGCGACAACCGCATGGGACAACTCGAGGAATCAGTGGGCTACCGGAAGAGGTGCAGTGAAAGCGGATCGGGTACGAAAACACAAGGCCGGAGCCCGCGAAAAAGCCGCTGAAAACGCGGATTTCTAGGCCGTTTTGCCGGTGAAATTGTTAGTTTTCCAATCGTAGGATGGGGCGGAGCGAAGCGATACCCATTCTACGAAATCCCCCGCAAGCCGCTCCTTACTTCTTCATGCCGGAATGATCGTGCTTCGTTTCACCTCCAGCCGGGCCCTTCGCACCGACACCCTGCACGTCGAGCGACAACGTCACCTTCCCCGCCTTCTCGAATTCGAGGGTGACCGGCACCTTGTCGCCCTGCTTGAACGGCTGCTTGAGATCCATCAGCATCAGATGATGGCCGCCTGGCGCGAGCTTGACGGTCTTGCCCGGCTCGATCGGCAGCCCCTTGTCGAGCGGCCGCATCGTCATGACGCCGTTGTTCATGGCCATCTCGTGAACTTCGACCTTGCCGATATTTTCGCCGGAGCCGCCAACGAGCTTATCCGGTGCACTGCCCTTATTCTCGACGGTGAGGTATCCGCCGGCGATTTTTGCACCGCTCGGCGTGGCGCGGCTCCAAGCCTGCGTAATGACGAGGTCGCCGGCCTTGACCTCCTGGGCGTGCGCAGGCGCGCCCAGCAAAGCAAACAGGGTGGCGAAGGCCAATAATGGCAAGACAGGTTTCATCGGATGTCTTTCGATTTATGAAGTACGGCCGGCGCCGGACGACCGAGGCCGCCGTTGGATTAACTTGAGAATACAACGTTCGTGTTCACAATGGCGGGATTGCGCCATTATTTGCTCGTGGCCGTTTGCTGAAACAACCATTTTTCGAGGTCCGGTATTTCTGCCGAACCTTCGATCGTGGTGACGGTTCCGTCCCGCCCGATCAGAAGCGTGCGCGGGATATCACCCTGCCAGGCGGGATCGATCTCGAACCGGAGGCGTTCGACAAAGCCATCGCTGAAGATCCAGTTCTCTGCCGATGCAAGCCCTGCCTTCTCCAGCATCGCACGCGTTGCGCTGTCCAGATTCGGGACCAGATCGGCGCTGATCATCACGACGTCGACCTCGGAATGGTCCTTCATGAATTGTCCGAGCAGCGGCAATTCCACCTTGCAAGGACCGCAGGTGACGCCCCAGAAATGCACCAGCGTCGGACGTCCGGCATGCGAATGCCGCACGTCCTGCCAGCTTCCTCGCACGAACGGCTTGAGCTCGGACGGCGTCTCTGCTCCGGGCGCGGCACCGAGACACGCGATGAGGAATGTGGCGGCGAGCAGGAAGTGTTTCATGATCTGTCTCCGATCGGCAGAAGACGATAGCCGTCGGCCTTGGTCATCCAGGAAAGGTAGACCTTCTGCCCGTCGCTGACCAATAGCGGGTGGTCGGAGGTGTCAGTCGTCGTGGCGATCGCGACCGGCCTTGACCAGCTCCTGCCCTCATCATGCGAAGTCATCGCATTGACTGCGGTCTTCTCGCCGTCGAACTCTTTCCAGACCATGGTGGCGCCGCGCGGGCCGGCAAGCACGTACGGCCGCGTGGGATTGCGGTCGGAACGTCCCAGCGGAAGCGGATCGGAAAACGTGCGGCCTTCGTCCTGCGAGCGGGCGTAGAACAGCCCCTTGCGGGCCTTGCCGTTGGTGTACCAGGTCGCGTGGTAAGTGCCTGCGGGCGAAATTGAAAGGCTCGGTCCATGGTGCGGGCACGCGGCAATCTGCCAGTCGTCGGTGCTGACGCGGCGAACCTCGCCCGGTGTCGCCGGATCGGCGAACGTCATGATCGCGTGATCCCGCACGCCACCTTCGAAAATGTTCCTGAACATCACCACGGGATGGCCTGGGCCTGCGAACGCCAGGCCAAGCCGACAGCATTCGCAGGTGTTGTCGGCTGCCAGGCGCGTCTCGGAATAGGTCGCACCGCCGTCCTTCGATGACGCGAAGAACAGCCCTGCGCCTTCGTATTTCCTGCCCTCCTCACGCGCAGGCACCCGGTTGCGCTTGTCGATCCAGGCCGCAAACACCGAACCATCAGCATCAAGATCAATTGCCACGAAGCGCTGACTCTCGTTGCTCGACGTGATCGGCTGCGGCTCGGCAAAGCTTTGACCGCCATCGGCCGACCTTGTGGTCAGCACCTGGCCGTTGAAGGCCTTGTTCCTGAAGCGCGAAAACGCCAGCGCAATGCCGCCGTTCTTGTCGACGACGATCTGGGGACGGGCGTCCGGACCCCAATCGAGGTCGAGCTTTTCCTTGGTCACCTGAACCGGCGTCGAAAAGCTGCGTCCCTCATCCTTCGAACTCGCCACCGATATCTGGCCCCCCGCCATCCAAGCGAGCCACAGCGTGCCATCCGGCGCGAAGGCCGGCGTGACCTTCGACGCGCAGCGCAAGATGACCTCCTCGCACGCCGCTTCCGAGGCATGCTGATGATGGGCCATTTGCGCGTTCGCTGCGGTTTGGCAAAGCGAGAAGGCGAGCGTCGCGAGCAGACTCATTCGCAGCATGGCTTTACTCCTGTGTTGTCCGATCATTTGAACGCCAGTTTCATTCCGGCGATGAACGCGCGCGGCGAACCGGCGTAGATCGAGCCGGTGGTGTTCGCCAGTACGCTGGCGGGATTCTGGATACCGCCTGCCGTCACCGAGTTTGCGATGTTGTTCGCGGAAGCCACATAGGTCCGGTCAAACACGTTCCTGACCTCGACATACATGCTCAACGACTTGAAGTAATCGGACACGAGATCGGACTTGTAGTGAACGTTGAGATTGACCAGTTCGTAACCGGGCGCCTTCAGGAGATTGGCGTTGTCCATGTAGAACGAGTCCTTCCACTGGACCTCGACAAACGCTCCGAGCCCTGCAAGCGGCCCCCACATCTGTTCATAACCAAGACGCGCCGTCAGTTCATTCGGCGAGATGCCGGGAATCTTGTTGCCTGCCCGGTTGAAGCTGAAGATCGCGCCGTTGACGATATTCTCGGTGTACTGGGTATAAACCTCATCGAGATAGGTGTACGCCGCGGTAAATCGCCAGCCCGGCTGGAACTGCCAATCGGCAGCCAGCTCGACGCCGCGATGCTCCGATCTCGGCGCATTGAACGTGTAGCTCGCATTGGGCGCGCCGACCTGGGTCGCCTGGGTGACCAGCTCGTCCTTGAAGAACTCGTAGAATCCCGTCGCGCTGAATTTGAGCGTGTTGTTTGGCGTCCAGTCGAAGCCAAGATCGTAGCCGATGTTCTTCTGGGTCCTTAGCTGCGTATTGTTGCCGTTCGTACCATCTGAGAGAACGAAGAGATTTCCGATCTGTGGCGTGCCGTATCCGGTGGCGACGCGCGCGCGGAACAGCCATTCGGGATTCAGCTTGTAGAGCAGCGCCAGCTCGGGCGCGGTGTTCTGGAATTGCCGTTCGGCGGTCGTCGGCGTGATCGTCGGCATCGGAACCGGCGAATTTCCGTAACCATAGGCGGAATTGATCCCCTTCAGATGCGTGGTTTCCCATCCGATGCCGGCAATGGCGGTCAGTTGCGGCGTCAGCTTCAATTCCTCGCGGGCGCGAACGCCGTAATTGGTGGTGTCGCTCCAGGTATTGCTTTGAAGAAGGCCGAGCTGCGCGTTGCCTCCCGGCATGACGTTGCGTGTGTCGCTCGACGCGGTCAGCGTGTTGTAGAACGCGCCGAAGTACGTCGTCGATTCCACGCCTAGGATTTCGCCGCGCTTGGTTACATCGCTCATATAGTTGTAGGAGGGGAAATCGCCGATGGCGCTGGTAGCGCCGGTCGGTTGATTGATGTTGCGATCGTCGAACACAAACTGGTTGCGCCAGGTGGTCGTGTTGTCGAAGTCGTGCTCCCATCTGCCGCCGACGATGGTGCGGCGATCCTCGCGGCCGAGCCCGGCCTGCACGGCGGTGACCGGAGTCCTTGTACCGTTGAAGCCGTTGTTGAAGAGGGGAACTGAGGCGCAGCCGGTAACGCCGGCCATATCGCACCCCGCCTGGAAGGGATTCTGATGGTACTGGTTCAGCGACAGCCGGAGCGGCAGCCGTGTGTCGAGATTGTTGTTGATGAACTTGACCGTGAAGCGATCGTCAGGCGTCACGTGCAAGGTGCCGAGGAAATTCACGGTCTGGGTATTGAACCAGCTATTGCCGATAAATCCGTCGCCGCGCGCGTCACTGACAAACAGCGAGCCTTCGAAATTGCCGACCTTTTTGCCCGCGGCGAGATAGTTGTTGAGATAGCCGAAGCTGCCGCCATCGACGCCGTACTCGACGCCGTCGATCGTACCGCCCGGGCGGGTGCGGAAATTGAGCGCGCCGCCGGTCGCGTAATTGCCGTAGAGCGCGGACGACGGACCGCGGATGACATCGATCGCGCTATAGGCGCGCGGATCGATCAGGTCGCTCCGGGAAAGTCCGTCCGGCTGCGTGACCGGAAAACCATCCTCGAAGATCACAACGTTGCGAATGCCGAAGCCGTTGCGGGCGTTGGAGCCGCGGATAGAGATGCCGATGTCGCGCGGACCGTTGCCCTGCTTGACCGATATGCCGGGGCTGTCGCGCAGCACGTCGGCGACGGAGAACGACGGCCGGTTGTCGAACCGGCTGCGGTCGACCGTCGTCTGGGTCTGACCGGCGGGCGCCTGGTAAAGGATCGCCCGCGCCACGCTGGGCGTAATACCGGAAGTCAGGGAGGCAGCCGTTGGCGCAATGGCCGAAGCTGGCCGCGCCTGCGACCTGGCGGTCGAACGAACCACCGGCTTCCGGGTCGCGGGTTTGGCCGCAGCGGTCCGCGGCGCGTCAACCGTCACGGCCGGCAGGCTTTGACTGGCCGTCTGCGCCATTGTCACCGAAGGGAACGCCAACACGCTGCAAAGTGCGAGCGTGCTCACCCCGGCACGGGCACGATAACGAAACATGAATAATTCCTGACGCCAACTCTTTGGCTGGCTTGCTCAATTGAACGAACTGGCACGACCGCGGGCCGCACCGGTTGACGAAGGTCAAGTGAGGTTCAGGAAATGAAGGGAGGCGCGCGCGCCTGCGCTTGCGAACCGGCGCGGGAAGCGAACCGCTCGGGGTCAAACTCGATCCAGACCACGCGCTCGGGCTGGCGACCAATCGCGATGATGTCGGATGTCTGCGGCGTGTCGACCGGCGCGCCGGTCTGCAGCATGTTGCACACCGAACAGCATCCGTCATGGGCGCGGTGGCCGGCCTGATCGGACTGCCCGGCACCGGGCGCGCCATTGCCGTGGCAGATCACGGCGCCGGCGAGCGGGTCGGCGCTTGCGATGCTCGCGGCCCAGCATGCGCCGATCGGTGCAAAAATCTGCACCACCAGGGCAATCAGGACAATTGGCAGAAAATTCTTCAGCCGCCGGCGCATCGCAAACCCATCCGCTTCAGACCTTAATCACTACAGGAGTCCGAAGTCGAGATCAGGTTCCCGGAACTATGTTGCAGCTTCAGGGACTAAATCCGGCGAAAAGCGATGCGTTTTGCAGCATTTGGTGGGCGCCCTACTATAATACCAAGCCTCGGGCGAATGGCAGCTAAATCCACAACCACTAGTCGCAAATTCCCAATCATTTCGCAGAGTGCTGGAATTTTGAACAAACGTTGCCGAAAATGGTGACAAGACGAAAAAGATGGTCTACCAATCGAGGCTCAGGCTGGCCGAGAGGCAAAGCTTGGTGGTCCAAGTCTCGGGAGGAGCCCTGACGCGCACAAGCAGCGTCGCCTCGACAATCAAGAGCAAATCTCAATTTTCGGGGAAATTAAGGGTCGACACAATTTTTGAGCAGGGCTTGGTGCCCTGCTCTTTTTTTCGTGACCATCGCAAACGACAATGACGGCATCGTCAAATCCGATCGAGCGAAGTTTTGGGATCGCTGCCGAGCGCTGCGAAGATCTGACGCCGCTGGTCTACCGCCGCCTGTTCGAAGCGCACGCCGAAGCACGGACGATGTTCCGCACCGACGGCAGCGAACTCGTCAAGCGTTCGATGCTCGCTTTGACGAGCGACGCCATTCTGGATTTTGCCGGCGAACGTACCGGTCATTTCCGCCTGATCGCATCGGAAGCTTCCTCGCACGACGCTTACGGCACGCCGCGGGAATTGTTCGTCGCGTTCTTCGGCATCATCGCGCAGACGCTGCGCGAAGTCGTCGGGCCGGATTGGTCGGACGAAGTCGATGTGGCGTGGCGGACGCTGCTCGGCGAGATCGAGAGTCTCGTTGCAGTGCAGTGTGAAAATAACCAGCCCTGACCACGGGCCAATTGGCCACAAGGATTCCTTGAACGTCATTGTTGCAAGCAGTTGGGTCATCCGGTGGCGGAAATGCGCCGAGTGTGAAAGACTGCTCGATCCGCGGTGCGTGCAATCGACGCCGACGGCGATAACAAACGACAAGCGAGGGAGCAAACGATGTCCGGAACTGACAAATCGGCAACGACCAGGCGCGACCTTCTTCAGGCCGCGGGCGCGGCTGGCGCAGCCACCGCCCTGCTCGGGGGACTGGGTATTAATCCAGCGCTGGCGGCAGCCGCGCGCTCGGAAAAACCGTTGAAGGCTGCGTTCTCCAATGCAGGCCTGCAGGCGACCTGGTGCGCCCAGGGCAAGCAGGCCGCGGAATGGTGGGGCAAGCTGTTCAACGTCGAAGTCACCTGGTTCGACGGCCAGCTCGACGCGGTCAAGCAGCGCGCCGCCATCGACAACATGGCTTCGCAAAAATGGGATTTCGTCGCCATCCAGGCATTCGGCATCGGCACACTGACCCAGCCCGTGCAAAAGATGATCGATGCCGGCATTCCCGTGATCGACATGGACACGCTGATCGCGCCGCTCGACCAGATCAAGGTTCATTCGTTCCTGGCGCCCGACAATGAATTCATGGGCGCTTCCGTGACCCAGGCGCTGTGCAACGCCATGGGCGGCAAGGGCAAGATCATCATGACGCAAGGCGCCCTCGGCCATACCGGCGCACAGGGCCGCGCCAAGGGTTTCGAATCCGTCGTCAAGCAGTTCCCGAATATCGAGGTGCTCGACACCCAGCCCGCCGACTGGGACGTCTCGAAGACGGCGCGGTTGTGGGAGACCTATTTGACGAAGCACCCGCAGATCGATGCGGCCTTTTTCCACAATGACGATATGGCGCTGGCCGCCTACAACATCATGAAGGCCCGCAACCGCACCAATATTCTGATCGGCGGCGTCGACGCCATGCCGCCGGCGATCCAGGCCGTGAGCGAAGGCCGCATGTTCGCTACCGTCCGCAATCCCTCCTGCCGCATCCATGGCGGCGCCATCATCGCCGGCGTCGCCGCGGTGACGGCCGGCGAGAAGAGCGGACAGGGTATCCCGAAGCACGTCATCACGGACGGCCCGGTCGTGACCAAGGCGAACGCCGCCGGCATGCAATGGATGGAGGACCACTTCCTGATCTGAGCCAGCATGCCCACGGGACTTAAGCCCATCCTTGAACTGCAAGAGATCACGAAGGCGTTCGGCGGTGTCGAAGCCCTTCGTGGTGTCGACTTCGCGCTTTCTCCCGGCGAGATCCACGGCCTCGTCGGCGAGAACGGCGCGGGCAAAAGCACGCTGATGAAGATCATCGCCGGCGTGCATGCCGATTTTTCCGGCCGCTTCATCCTGGACGGAAAGGAAACCCGCTTTCGATCGGTGCGCGACGCGCATGCGGCGGGCATTGCGATGGTGCATCAGGAACTCAGCGTGGCGCCTGATCTGTCGGTGGCCGAGAACGTGTTTCTCGGCAATCAGCCGACCAACCGTTTTGGCTTCGTGCAATGGCGGCGGATGGCGCGGGAGGCCGGCGAGCAGCTCAAACGCTTCGGCATCGATGTCGATCCGATGTCGCGGCTTGGCGACCTGCCGATCGGGCTGCAGCAATTGATCGAGATAGCCCGCGTGCTGTTCTCGGGCGCCCGTATCATCATCCTCGACGAGCCGACCTCGGCGCTGTCGCCGCCCGAAGTGGAGCGCCTGTTCGCGACACTAAAACGCTTGCGCGACGAAAGCACCAGCATCGTCTTCATCTCGCATTTCATTGAGGACATCCTGCGCGTCTCCGACGTCGTGACGGTGTTCCGCAACGGCAGGAAGGTCGCGGAGACCAAAGCCGCCGAGACCAGCAAGCCCGCGCTGATCGAGGCCATGATCGGCAAAGGCCGCGAGGCGCTGGAGGAGACCTATACCCATGACATCATGCTGCCGCCGCCCGCCGAGAAGCCCGTGGTGCTGAATGCGAGCGGGCTTTCGCTCGCCCGCAGCCTGCGGGACGTTTCGTTCGACGTCCGCGCCGGCGAAGTGCTCGGCATCTACGGCTTTATGGGATGCGGGCAGCTCGAACTGGCGCGGATCCTGTTCGGCAAGCTCCGGCCCGACCAGGGCACGCTGGCGATCGCCGGCGGTCAAAAGACCTTCCGCAGCACGGCTGACGCACGGCGCGCCGGCATCGCCTTCGTGCCCGAGAGCCGGCGCGACATGCTGTTCCACCAGGAGCCGGTCTACAAGAATATCTCGATTAGCGTCCTCGACCGCATTTCATCCCTGCTGCTGAAGCCCTCGCGCGAACGCAAGATCGCCACGCGGCAGGTCGACCAGTTACGGATCCGCCCGGCCGCGGTCGAACTCGATCTCGGCATGCTGTCCGGCGGCAATCAGCAGAAGGTAGCGCTGGCGAAATGGCTGAGCTATCCGCCGCGGCTGTTGGTGCTGTGCGAGCCGACCCGCGGCATGGACGTCGGTGCCAAGGACGACGTCATCCATATCGTCAGGGATTTGCGCGCCAAGGGCCTCGCCGTCATCGTGCTCTCTACCGAGCCGGAGACGGTGCTGTCGCTCGCCGACCGCGTCCTCGTGCTCAAGCGCGGCGCGGTGGTGCGGGAATTTTCCAACGAACGGATCAGCAAGGACCGCCTGCTCGAAGCGGCGTGAGGAGACCGACATGACGACCGGTGAAAGCGTGACAGTCGCGGCAGATCGCAAGCGCCCGCACCGGCTCGCGGCGATGCTGCGCTCCCAGATGCGCAACATCGCGCCGTTCCTGACGCTGATCTGCCTGTTTGGCTTCTTCGCCGCTGCCAGCCCCTCGTTCGCGACGCTCGACAATCTCGGCAACATCCTGACCCAGATCTCTGTCACGGGCATCATCGCCGTCGGCCTCACCTTCGTGATCCTCTGCGCCGAGATCGACCTCTCGATCGCCGCGATCGCCAACGTCACCGGCATTGCGGTCGCCTATTTCACGCTGCAGGAATCCTACGTCAACATTGCCAATGTCCCGATGCCCGGATGGGCGGCGATCCTGCTGGCGCTGGCGCTCTGCGCCCTGCTCGGCCTCGTCAACGCATTCGGCCTGACGGTGATCGGCATCCCCTCTTTCATCATGACGCTGGCGATGATGCAGATCGCGGCCGGCATCTCGGCGCTGTTGGTGCGCGGGCAGATCGCCTACAAGGTGCCGCCGCTGGTCTCAACGCTCGGATCGTCCTCGATCGGCGGCGTACCCTGGATCGTGATTGTGGCAGCCCTGATGCTGCTCGGCGGCCATCTGGTGCTGACCTACACACGCTTCGGCCGCTACATCTATATGGTCGGCGGCAACCGCGAGGCCGCCGAATATTCCGGGCTCAACGTCAAGCTGATCCTCGGCAGCGTGATGGTCATCTCCGCCGTCTGTTCGGGGATCGGCGGCATGCTCGGGGTCGCGCATTTCGGCAGCGCGCAGCAGAACGAGTTCGACACCTATTTGCTGGATTCCATCGCCGCTGTCGTGGTCGGCGGCACCAGCCTGTTCGGCGGCCGCGGCGGCATCGGCAACACCATCGTCGGCCTGTTCGTGCTCGGCGTCCTCAACAACGGGCTCGACCACGTCAACATCGATAGTTTCCTGAAGATTTTGATCCGCGGCTTGATCCTGCTGGCCGCGCTGGTGATCAACGTCTATGCACAGCGCTTGCGGGAGAGGACTGCCGACTAAGGCATATGCTCGCAGTGGTGCCGCGATCAGTCGGAATTAGGACACACGATCAGTGATGGCTAGGGCCTCATTTCTCGTTGGCTTGAGCTTCGACCAGGGCCGGAGCTGCGATCTTTTCCTTCATTTCTTCGCAGATCTTGCGTACCTCCGCCGTCACCAACGAACAGCTCTCAATTTGAACAAAGACGCGTTTGGCTTCCGCGCGGTAGCGTGCCGCGGTTTCCTTCAGTTCTTCGGTTACTGCGAGCGCTTCGCGGCTCATAACCTCGCATTGCCTGGCCTGCTCGATGAGCTCAACGCCCAGGGCCTCGATGTCCTTCGCGGCGGCTTCATATTCGCGGACAACAGCTTCCGCTGATAGTTTGCCGATCTCCGTGGCGCCGTCGCTATGCTCCACATAATCTGGCATCTTCAACTCCGGTGCGCGTACCGAAGGCGGCGCGAAATCGATCGGCTGGGATTCGCGAATGGGCAGTTTGCGAAACTCTTCTTCGATCTCGCGTTCAAGATCGATCGTATCCAAAATCGGCGGCTTTGTTGAACGTACCACGGCAGTGCTCCTTGAATGAAAATACGAGCAGGCACCAAAAATCTCTCGAAATGCGGCTTAGACGGTTAGCTCTCCCGTTGAGGCGAGCAACCAAATCCCTTGGGTAAGCTTGTTATTTAACCTTTATGGCCGCGCTGGCGGTTAATTCGGGAACTACCGAAAAATTGGCGTCGTGGCGCGCATCCGCGATTCAGCTTGAAGATATTGATCAGCGTTATGATTCTGCTGGCGCGGATGGCACCCATCGCAGCGTGTGGACCCCGGATCAGCAGTGCACCACAGAGCCTGTGCTCGGGCCGCGCAGAGCGCGGACCGAGTACAAGCGCGGCGCGCGGCACTGCATCCGGGGAACGCCCCTCCCGTAGGATGATCTGGAGCAATCAGGCGAAATCCGGTTGCCAGTCGCGCACCTCGCGCGCCGCTTTCGTAACTGTGCCGATCGTCGAAAACGAGGCTACGTCCACCATCATCGTCCGCGCCAGCCGCAGGCTACGCGCCTCGGAGATCGCCCGCCGCTTCGGGTCTTCGATCAATTCGAAATCGATGTTATGCGCGAGCCCCAGAATCCGGCGGATGATTTTTGCGGCCGCGAATCCGACTGTGTCCTCAAACAGCCGCGCCATATAGGCCTGCCGCTCAGTCTCCAGCCGCGCCGCGCCAACCTCGCCCTCGAACAGCGTCCGCGGGTAGGCATCGCCTCCCGCCTGCGTCCGCCACAGCTCCAGGAACTTGCGGGCGAACTCGGTCCAGACACCCTCGACTGTCTCCAGCACCCAAGCCTCGAACGCGCGGCGCTCGCCCGGCGAACGCTCGTGACCGGCGGACGCGAGATAAGCCATCAGCAGATTGGCGATTACCGCGCCGATATCGAAACCCATGGGACCGTAGAAGGCGAATTCGGGATCGATCACCTTGGTCTCGCTTTCCGTCACCATGATCGATCCGGTGTGGAGATCACCGTGGATCAGGGCTTCCGCCGCGTTCAGGAATTTCAGTTTCAGCCGCGAAATCGCGACGTGGAGGTCAAGGTTTTCGCGAAAAGCCGCCGCGGTCGCATCGAGCCAGGGCTGCGTCCAGCGGTTTTGCTCGGCCACGCGGTAGGGATCGGTGAAGATCAGGTCCTCGGTGATCTTGCAGAGCGCGTGGTTGCCCGCGAAGGCGGCGATCCCCTCCTTCTTCTCGGCGGCTGATACCGCAAGGTCGGACGAAAGAAACAGCGTCCGCGCCAGGAACGTCGTGATGTCCTCGACGAAACGTGGATAGATCGTACCGGCCACGAGCCTCTTGCGCATGATAATGTGCGGCGCGAGCAATTCCATGACGACAAGGGCGAGCGCCTCGTTGTGGTGCAGCACATCAGGCACCAGACCGGGCGCCAGCCGCGCCTGATGCGTCAACGCCAGATATTCGTAATGCGAGCGCGACAGCGGCAGCGGCCAGCCCTCGCCGACGAGCCGCACGTAAGGCAGCGCCTGCTTGACCGCAACGCCGCCCGCCGTCCCCTTGACGATGAAGACGAGATTGAGGTTGCCGTCGCCGACCTCGCCGATCGACCAGAAAGCCGGGGCGCCGCCGAGCCGGGCCGTAATCTCGGGAAGTCCTGCGAGGTAATCCCGCAGATCGGCCTCATGCAAAACTCGATATTCATGCTGCCGCGGATCAATCGATGATCGACGCTGTGAACTCATCGCGGTCTCCACCCTGCCGGCACGGGCACTTCACTCCCGTTCCCCGAAATTCAAGCCGGCCTTTTCTTCACGGCATCATAGGCAAAAGACGTTGCCGGTGACCAGCGTGTTCGCTGTCCCGGCTTGCCCCGGCGCCTCAAATAAGCTGGGCAAAACGGATGGTGGAGATCGTTATTCGCGCTTATCCTCTCTTGAAGTCTTCCTTATTGAGCTTGAACGCGTCCGTGCGTGTATCGATAGACACGCCGTGCCCCGTCGGCTTAAGCCAAGGAAATGGACCATTCCACCAAGCGAGCTTGCGTTCGATACCGGTCGTTATCGGTTCGCCCGTGACGCCGTAGGAATTGAGCGGCCAGATTCCGGCAGGAACAATCTCCAACGTAGCGCGCAGCAGTTTTGCATCTGCGCCGAAGCGTTCCCCGATGTTAAGCGGACCTACCCTCTCGGCAGACCGCAGATCGCTCGGGTCCCGAAATCGCACGAGCATAGGAAGACTATCCAAGGGCAGCTCGCGTTTACCGGAAAGGTGCGAGACCTGCTTGATGCCGTCTTCGACCAGCGACGGGAGGCTACCGTCGTTAAGATCGAAGGCCCTAAGCACTATCCATTCCGCCCCTGACCGGTCGTCGGCACCTGCCGTGAGAAGCACAAACAACGTGCCCGGGGGACCCTAGGTCGACCGCGATCGCTTTCCCCCTGACTCCGATGGAAAGCTCGCGTTGGCTGGCCAATTGCGGCTGCCTGCTGTAGGTCACCTCGCGAACGCCGGATGCCGCCTTCCGCTCGTCGCCCACTTGCGCTTCGAGGGTCAGTCGATATCGCACTGTCGCGCTCGGATAGGACAACCCGTACCATACGACCGCGCATACAATGAGCGCACCAACCATGCCGAGCCATTTCATGCTGATCTGCTTGGGTCTGTTCATGCGTCTGGTCTGAGCGCAATAGAGGAGCTTTGCGCTCACTCCCGTTCCAGGAAATTCGAACCGATATCGGCCTTCTTCTTGATCGGATCATAATCGCAATAAACGCTGTCGGCGACCAGCGTATAGCCCGGAATGATCGTGTCCTTGTTAAGCTTGACGGAGGTCAGGCCGATCACGGCGGTTTGCTTGCCGCCGGTCCATTTGAACGGCGTCGCGCTCTGCGCACTCTCGCAGGCGGCGACCGCATCTGCGAACACTGTGCTCTCCACGAAAGCTTTCACCGTCCGAAGCTGTCCCAGCGTCTTCCAGTTCATGTAGAACGCGCCCGCAAGGCCGGCCGCGAGCAGGACAACAAGCGCCAGCAATATTCTTTGAAAATTCATTCCTGTTCCCCCGGCAGTTCACGCGGCAAGCTAAGGGTTACCCTCGCTTGGTTGAGATCGTGCTCTCTTATAGGCCGTCGACAGCCTGGTCGTCCGCTGCGCGCCCGGGATCAGTAACGAGTTCGCTTTTCGCTGCGAAGAACGGGCAGCACGCGCGTGGCTGATGTTCTGGGGAGCCTGCCCTGCTCCGCAATTCTCCTGATTGGCATCGCAGGCCATCAGGCAGTTGGTTTCCTCCATGGCGGATGGGTCCATCGCGGCAGCTTGACCGCCGACCAATACAAGCAGCAAAATCCCTGGAATTACGCCGCGCACCATGATGCCCAGTCCTAAAACGGCAGCCCCATCAGCTTCGACAGCCGCTCGATATTCAAATAGCCCTGCTGATACGCCCACATCCCGATGGCGAAGACCACGCCCGAGATGACCGTGGTCCAGAGCAGTTTCCAGCCCATCCGCGCCATGACCGGCGCCCCGGGGTCGGTGCCAGGCGCGCCCTCACCGTCCTCGTGCTGGCTGCGGACGCCGAACGGCAGTGTCGTGAACAGCACGACCCACCACAGCACGAAGTAGATCGCGAGCGCGGTCGAGATGCTGTATGCCATCAGGATTCAAGCCTGTTCGATTTCGACGAGCGCGCCGGAGAAATCCTTCGGGTGGAAGAACAGCACCGGCTTGCCGTGGGCGCCGATCTTGGGTTCACCGTCGCCGAGCACGCGCGCGCCCTCGCTGATCAGCTTGTCGCGCGCGGCGATGATGTCGGGCACGTCATAGCAGATGTGATGGATGCCGCCGTCGGCATTGCGCTCGACGAATTTGGCGATCGGCGAGGCGTCACCGAGCGGCTGGATGAACTCGATCTTGGTGTTGGGTAGCGTCACGAACACGGTGATGACGCCATGCTCCGGCAGCGGCACCGCGCCGGAGATTTCCGCGCCGAACGCGCCGCCATAGATTTTGGCGGCTTTTTCCGCGTCCTTGACTGCGATCGCGACGTGATTGAGGCGGCCCAGCATGATTACTCCACTCCCTGCTTCGATGCATCTTCCGGCGCACGCGCGCGGTCCGCTAACCTTACTATGTCATAAGCCGCCCCTCATGGTGAGGAGCGCCAACGGGTCCACGCATAGCGCGGCCCGATGACAGGCTCCGCGCGTCTCGAACCATGCGGCCCCGTCTGTGGCCTACATCCTTCGAGACGCCCGCTTTGCGGGCTGCTCAGGATGAGGGTTGAGTTGTGACGCAGTAGAACTAGTGCTTTCTACCTCAAACCGTCAGAACATGAACGAGGCAAATCGGCTTCTTACCCCAGTTCTCGGCGATGACGGCCCGCACCGCACGCCGCACCGATTCCGCCGTTGCGTCCGCGTCGCGCCGCCTCGCCCGCGGCAGGCCCTCGACGGTCGATACCACCATGTCGAACACGATCTCGTCGATGATTTCGCCGGCCGTATTCTTCTCGGGGATGCCGACGAGATCAACCTCGGGGTCGTCGGCCAGTTCGCCTTTGTCGGTCAGCGCGATGGCGACAAAGGCGCAGCCGGCGAATCCCATCCGCCGCCGTTCCACGACCGCGCGGGATTTGGAATCCTCGAGGATCGCACCGTCCTTGTAGATTCGCCCGGCCGGCAATTCGTCGATGATGCCGGGGTCGCCGGGGCCGAGCTTGACCAGATCGCCGTTACGGCAAGTCAAGACCTTCGGCACGCCGGCGGCGCGCGCGAGCTTGGCGTGCTCCGACAGATGCAGCGCTTCGCCATGGACGGGGATCAGGATCTGCGGGCGGACCCATGAGATCATGTCGCGCAGCTCGTCGCGGCGCGGATGGCCGGAGACGTGGACGAGATCGGTGCGGTCGGTGATGACCTCGATGCCCTGGACGACCAGGCCGTTGATGATGCCGCCGACCGCCTTCTCGTTGCCGGGAATGGTGCGCGACGAAAAGATCACGCTATCGCCCTTGTTCAGCGTCACCTGCGGGTGGTCGTTATTGGCGATGCGGGCCAGCGCGGCGCGCGGCTCGCCCTGGCTGCCGGTGCAGAGCGCCAGCACCTTGTCCGGCGGGAAATGGCCGTAATAATCGGCGCTGCGAAAGTTCTGCACGCCATCGAGATAGCCGGTCTCGCGGGCGACCTGCACCACGCGCTCCATGGCGCGGCCGACCACGACCACCTCGCGATCGGCGGCCTTGGCGGCGTCCGCCACCGCTTTCACCCGCGCGACGTTGGAAGCAAAGGTGGTGACGGCGACCCGGCCCTTGGCGGCGCCGACCAGCTTCTTGATGGTGGCGGCGACCTCGGTTTCCGAGGGCGAGCGTCCGTCCCGCACCGCGTTGGTGGAATCGCCGACCAGCGCCAGCACCCCGGCATCGCCGAGTTCGCGCAAGCGCCGCTCGTCGGTCGGCAGGCCGATGATCGGCGTCGGATCGATCTTCCAGTCGCCGGTATGGAGCACGGTGCCGGCCGAAGTGTGGATCGCCAGCGCATGCGATTCCGGAATCGAATGCGCGACCGGAATGAACTCGACGGTGAACGGCCCAAGCTCGACGCGGCCGCCGGACGGCACCACCGTCACCGGGATTTTCGGCGGGTTGCGCTCGGCGGCGCATTTGGCCTCGAACAGCGCCGCGCTGAATTGGGTCGCATAGACCTTGCATTGCAGCTTCGGCCAGAGGTCTATAATGGCGCCGAAATGGTCCTCATGGGCGTGCGTCAGCACCAGGCCCATCAGGTTGTCGCGCTCTTTTTCGAGAAACCGGATATCGGGCATGATCAGGTCGATGCCCGGCAGGTGCTCCTCGTCGCCAAAGGAGACGCCGAGATCGACCGCGAGCCAGGACCGCTGGTGGCGGTTGCCGAGACCGTAGATCGACAGGTTCATGCCGATCTCGCCGACACCGCCGAGCGGCGCAAATGTCAGTTCATCCGGCCGCGCCATCAGGCCGCTCCCACCGACGCCGCCGCGCCAAAATAGACCTCGCCCGCCGTGACGGCCGCGCGCTTGCCCTCGGCTGTCCTGACGATCAGGCAGCCGCTCTCGTCGATGGTGTCGAATTTGCCTTCGAGGGTCGCGGTTCCGGTCTGGATCGCAACCCGTTCGCCAAGGCCGAAGGCGCGCTCCAACCAGGCTTTCCGAATTTCGGTAAAGCCGCGGCCGTTGTCCCAGATGCCGCGGAATTCTACCCAGGCCTCCGACAGCGCCGTGAAAAGCTCCTCCGCGCCGACATGGACGCCGAGCGCCGAGAGTGAGGTCGCCGGCGTCGGCGTGCCCTCGGGCGCGCCAATGACATTGGTGCCGATTCCGACGACCACAGCGAGCCGGTTGCCCGCCACGGCCTCGGCCTCCAGCAGGATCCCCGCGAGCTTCTGCCGCTCCGCCAGCACGTCGTTAGGCCATTTCAGGGCGAATTTCAGTGGGTCCGCGCCGGCCCGCCGCATATTGGCTTCGATGCTGAGTTTCTGCAGCGCGCTTTCCAGTGCCAGACCTGCGGCAAAGCCGAGCGTGGCCGCAACCGCCGGAGACACATCCATGACTTCGAGAATGCTGCTGGCGAGGTTGCCGCGCGGCGCGCTCCAGGCGCGCTGCCGGCGGCCTCGTCCGGCCGTCTGCTCCGTTGTCACGAACCACATCGGCCCAACCTCGCCGTTACGGGCGCACGCCATGGCTTCGGCGTTGGTCGAACCGACTTGGTCGAAGGCGGCGAGACGATAGCGCGCCGATGTGGCTTTGGGACCGAGCGAGAAGGTCATTTCCAGTTTCTGCGCATGATCCGCTACGAAAGCCGGACGCCGGCTTTCGGGACCATGTACCTAAAAGAGCGACTTCGCCGCCGCCGTGGCGACGCTGACCAGCGGCCCCGGATATACGAAGAAGAAGATGTTGAAGATACCGGCAACCGCCAGCACCGTGCGCAGTTCGATGCGCATCGGTTCGACCTGGCCGGCCGGCTCGTCGAAATACATCACCTTGATGATGGTGAGATAGTAGAACGCACCCACGACGCTGGTCAGCACGCCAATGACAGCGAGCGTGAACAGTCCCGCCTTGATCGCGGCGACGAACACGTACCATTTGGCAAAGAAGCCCGCCAGCGGCGGAATGCCAGCCAGCGAGAACAAGAGCATCGCGAAGAAGAACCCCAGCATCGGATTGGTGCGCGACAGGCCTGCGAAATCGCTGATCTGCTCCATCGCGTGGCCGTTGCGCTTCATGGTCAGGATGACGGCGAAGGAGCCGAGCGTCATCGCGACATAGATTGCGATGTAGACCAGCACGCCCTGCGCGCCTTCCACCGTGCCCGATGCGAGCCCGACCAGCGCAAACCCCATATGGCCGATCGACGAATAGGCCATCAGGCGCTTGATGTTCCTCTGTCCGATCGCGGCGAACGAGCCGAGCGCCATCGAGGCGATGGCGACGAACACGAGGATCTGCTGCCATTGCGGGACGATGCCCGGGAAAGCCGTCAAAGTGACGCGGGTGAACACCGCAAGCGCTGCGACCTTCGGCGCCGAGGCAAAGAATGCCGTGACCGGCGTCGGCGCGCCCTCATAGACATCCGGCGTCCACATATGGAACGGCACCGCGGACACCTTGAAGCAGAGCCCGGCCAGCAGGAACACCAGGCCAAAGACGATGCCGACGCTGCCGGTCTTCACTGCGGCTGCGATACCGGCGAAATCGACCGTGCCGGTGAAACCATAAATCAGGGAAGCGCCGTAGAGCAACATGCCCGAGGACAGCGCGCCGAGCACGAAATACTTCAGGCCAGCCTCGGTGGACTTGGCGTTGTCGCGGTTAGAGGCAGCGACCACGTAGAGCGCGAGCGACATCAGCTCGAGCCCGAGATAGAGCATGATCAGGTCGGCGGCCGAGATCAGCACCATCATGCCGAGCGTGGAGAGCAGAACCAGGATCGAATATTCAAAAATCCGCCGCGACGGATCGGACAGAAACTCCGTCGACAGGATCAGCGTCACCGCCGAACCGACGATCGCAAGAACCTTCAGGAAGCGGGCAAAGTCGTCGACGATGAAGCTGCCGCCGAAGGTGGTAAGCTTTCCCGCCGGCAGCATCAGTTCCAGCGCGCCGGTGACGACCAGCAGCACGACCGCAAGCGTGGTGACGATTTTCGTGGTCCCCTCGCCGCGATAGGCGCCGAGCATCAACAGCGCCATGGCACCGACGGCCAGCACCAGCTCCGGCAACACCGGCAGCAACTGATAACCTGCACTCGAAAAGCTCATGGCGGGGGCCTTACTGGGCAACCAGCGCGGCTGCCTTCACGGCAGTCACGGCGGCATTGTAATTGTTGACGAGTTGCTGAACCGAGGCCGCAGACATGTCGAGCACCGGCTTCGGATAGACGCCGAACAGGATGGTCAGCGCCACCAGCGGAAACAGCGTCAGGCTTTCGCGGAAGGTCAGATCCTTGATGCTGGCGAGCGACGGTTTGGTCAGCGCACCGAACACCACCTTCCGATAGAGCCACAGCGCATAGGCTGCCGACAGGATGACGCCGAGCGTGGCAAAGGTCGCGGTCGGAATCGAGACCTTGAAGGTGCCGAGCAGCGTCATGAACTCGCCGACGAAGCCGGATGTGCCGGGCAGCCCGACATTGGCCATAGTGAACACCATGAACACCAGCGCATAGAGCGGCATCCGGTTCACGAGGCCGCCATAGGCCACGATCTCGCGGGTATGCATGCGGTCGTAGACGATACCGACGCAAAGGAACAGCGCGCCGGAGACGATGCCGTGTGACACCATCTGGAATACGCCGCCGGCCACGCCTTGCGTGGTGCCAGCGAAGATACCCATGGTGACGAAGCCCATATGGGCGACAGAGGAATAGGCGATCAGCTTCTTGATGTCTTCCTGCATCAAGGCCACCAGCGAAGTGTAGACGATGGCGATCACCGACAGCGAGAAAATCAGCGGCGCAAAATCTTGCGACGCCAGCGGGAACATCGGCAGCGAGAAGCGCAGGAAGCCGTAGCCGCCCATCTTCAACAGGATCGCGGCCAGGATCACCGAGCCCGCCGTCGGCGCCTCGACGTGGGCGTCGGGGAGCCAAGTGTGCACCGGCCACATCGGCATCTTCACTGCAAACGAGGCAAAGAACGCCAGCCAGGCCCAGGTCTGCAACGAGCGCGGCACGGCGGTGTGCATCAGGGTCGGGATGTCGGTGGTGCCGGCATTCCAGTACAGCGCCATGATTGCCAGCAACATCAGGACCGAGCCAAGCAGCGTGTAGAGGAAGAACTTGAACGATGCATAGACCCGGCGCGGGCCGCCCCAAACGCCGATGATCAGGAACATCGGGATCAGGCCGCCTTCGAAGAACAGATAGAACAGCACGAGGTCGAGCGCGGAGAAGGTGCCGACCATCAGCGTTTCCAGCAGCAGGAACGCCATCATGTATTCGCGTACGCGATTGGTGACGGACTTCCAGCTCGCGATGATGCAGAACGGCATCAGCGCGGTGGTCAGGATCACGAACGGCAGCGAAATGCCATCGACCCCCATGTGATAGGTGATGCCGCTGGCGAGCCAGTTCGCTTTTTCGACGAACTGAAAGTCCGGGTTGGCAGCATCGAAGCGCCAGACCAGGATCAGCGACACCGCGAAGGTGACCAGCGTGGTCCATAGCGCGATCCAGCGCGCATTGCGGCGCGCGGCCTCGTCGTCGCCGCGGGTGATGTAGATCGCCAGCGCGCCGATGACCGGCAGGAAGGTGACGACCGAAAGAATGGGCCAGGTTGTCATTACTGGCCTCCCAAGCCGAACATGAACCAGGTGATCAACCCCGCGACCCCGATCAGCATCGCAAATGCATAATGATAGAGATAGCCGGTCTGGATCTTCACCACATTGCGGGTGACATCGAGCACGCGCGCCGAGACACCATCGGGGCCAAAGCCGTCAATGACGAAGCCGTCGCCCTTCTTCCACAGAAAGCGGCCGAGCCACTTCGCCGGTCGAACGAAGATGATTTCATAGAGCTCGTCGAAGTACCATTTGTTGAGCAGGAATTGATAGAGCATCTGGTGCTGACCGGCGAGTTCGACCGGAAGGTAGGGCCGGCGGATGTAGAACAGCCAGGACACCAGGAAGCCCAGCACCATCATCACGGTCGGCAGGAACGCGATCGTCTGCGGGATGTGGTGCATCTCGTCGATGATGTGCGGGTGCATCTTGAGCGACTCGCGGAAGAACTCTTCCACGCCGTGGCCCGCGAACACTTCCCTAAACGGGAAACCGGCCAGGATCGATCCGGCGGCCAGGATGCCGATCGGGATCAGCATCCACAGCGGCGCCTCGTGGGCGGCCTCGTAATGATGCTGGTCGTGCGGCTCGCCGTGGAACGTCTTGAAGATCAGGCGCCACGAATAGAACGAGGTCAGGCCGGCAGCGATCACCGTCATCGCAAAGCCGTAGTACGCGAACGGATTATGCGCGACATACGCAGACTCGATGATCGCGTCCTTGGAGAAATAGCCGGCCGTGAGCGGAAAGCCGGTCAGCGCCAGTGTGCCGATCACCATCACGCTGTAGGTGTAGGGAATCCTGTCCTTCAGCCCGCCCATATTGCGGATGTCCTGCTCGTGATGCATCGCGTAGATCACCGAGCCGGAGCCTAGGAACAACAGCGCCTTGAAGAAGGCGTGGGTGAACAGATGGAACATGCCGACCGAATAGGCGCCCGCCCCCATCGCCACGAACATGTAGCCGAGCTGCGAACAGGTCGAATAGGCGACGATGCGTTTGATGTCGTTCTGGACAAGGCCGACGGTCGCCGCAAAGAACGCGGTGGTGGCGCCGAAGAACATCACGACGGCCTGCGCGTTCGGCGCGAGTTCGAACAGCGGCGACAGGCGCGCCACCATGAATACGCCGGCGGTGACCATGGTAGCCGCATGGATCAGCGCCGACACCGGCGTCGGACCTTCCATCGCGTCCGGCAGCCAGGTGTGCAGCAGGAACTGGGCCGATTTGCCCATCGCGCCCATGAACAGCAACAGGCAGGTCAGCGTCAGCGCATCAGCATGCCAGCTGAAGAAATCGATGGTCTTGCCCGACAGCCCCGGCGCGCCCGCGAAAATCGTTTCAAAGTCGGTCGAGCCGATCAGCATGAAGATCGCGAAAATGCCGAGCGCGAAGCCGAAGTCTCCGACCCGGTTGACGATAAAGGCCTTGATCGCGGCAGCGTTGGCCGACGGCTTGTGGTACCAGAACCCGATCAACAGGTAGCTCGCTAGCCCCACGCCTTCCCAGCCGAAGAACAACTGGACCAGATTGTCAGCGGTCACCAGCATCAGCATCGCGAAGGTGAACAGCGACAGATAAGCAAAGAACCGCGGCCGGTACGGATCCTCGTCCATGTAACCGATCGAATAGAGGTGCACGAGCGAGGATATGGTGTTGACCACCACCAGCATCACGGCGGTCAGCGTGTCGACGCGCAGCGCCCACGACACCTGCAGATCGCCGGAATTGATCCAGGGGAACAGCGCGATCCGCGCATCGTGATGCATGAAGCCGACGTCGACCAGCGTCACCCAAGAAAGCGCCGCCGACACAAACAGAAGCCCTGTCGTGATCAGCTCGGCCGCTCGCGAACCTTGAGCCGGCGGCTCGGCGACATGATGCTCGTCGTGGTCGTGATCGTCGCGGCCATGTGCCTCGGCGGCATGTGCGTGATCGCCATGCCCGTGGTCGTGATGCTTGACCTCATCGCCGCTCGGATTGCGCGCATGCGCCCCGAAGATCGCGATCAGGCCGGCCAGAATGGCGCCCAGCAGCGGCAGAAAGACGATTGCCTGAACCATAGCCGCTTCAGCCCTTCATCAGATTAACGTCTTCAACCGCGATCGAACCGCGGTTGCGGAAATAGACCACCAGCACCGCAAGGCCGATCGCAGCTTCAGCGGCTGCCACCGTCAGCACCAAGAGCGCAAACACCTGGCCGACGATGTCGCCGAGGAAGGTCGAGAACGCCACCAGGTTGATGTTGACGGCGAGCAGGATCAGCTCGATCGACATCAGGATGACGATGATGTTCTTGCGGTTTAAGAAGATGCCGAGGATCCCGAGCGTGAACAGGATGGCGCCGACCGCGAGATAGTGTCCCAGACCGATCGTCATTTCACCCACTCCGCCGCGTCCGCATCCTGCAGCCCCTGCCCCGACGTCACCTTGCGCACGGCCATCGCGAGCTCCGGCGTGCGCGCGTTCTGCACGCTGATGTCCTGGCGCTTGACCTTCGCCTTGTGGCGCAGCGTCAGCACGATAGCGCCGATCATCGCGACCAGAAGCACCATGCCGGCGATCTGGAAGTAATGGATGTACTTCGTATAGAGCACCAGCCCGAGCGCCTCGGTGTTGCTGATGTTATTCGGGATAGCCGCCGTGATCGACTTCGCCGTGCCCGGATTGATGACCCAGCCGCCGGCAACCAAAAGCAGTTCGGCGAGGAAGATGCCGCCGATCACCAGACCGATCGGCAGATATTCGATGAAGCCCTCGCGCAGCTCGGCGAAATCGACGTCGAGCATCATAATGACGAACAGGAACAGCACCGCGACCGCACCGACGTAGACGACCACCAGGATCATCGCCAGGAATTCGGCGCCCATCAGCACGAACAGGCCCGACGCGTTGACGAACGCCAGGATCAGGAACAGCACGGAGTGCACGGGATTGCGCGACACAATCACCATAACCGCCGACGCCACGCAGACGCCGGCAAACAGGTAGAAGAACAGCGCGGGAAGGATCATGCGAACGTCCCTCTCGTCATTCCGGGATCGTCCGAAGGACCAGACCCGGAATCTCGAGATTCTCCGATGCGCAATTGCGCATCGTGGTTCACGCTTCGCACGCCCCGGAATGACGTTAAAATCTGGATCATGCCCTCACCTCACCGGTACGGCGCGTCGAGTTCGATGGCTTTCGCAATCTCGCGCTCCCAGCGGTCGCCATTGGCGAGCAGTTTCGCCTTGTCATAGTACAGTTCCTCGCGGGTCTCGGTCGCGAATTCGAAATTCGGTCCCTCGACGATGGCATCGACCGGGCAGGCTTCCTGGCACAGGCCGCAATAGATGCATTTCACCATGTCGATGTCGTAGCGCACGGTGCGGCGGGTGCCGTCATTGCGGCGCGGGCCGGCCTCGATCGTGATCGCCTGCGCCGGGCAGATCGCCTCGCACAGCTTGCAGGCAATGCAGCGCTCCTCGCCGTTCGGATAGCGGCGCAGCGCATGCTCACCGCGGAAGCGCGGCGAGATCGGGTTCTTTTCGAACGGATAGTTTATGGTCGGCTTCGGCTTGAAGAAATAGCGCATGGCGAGGAAGAACGCCGATACGAATTCGCTCAAGAGAAGCGCCCGGGCCGTTGCGTTGACGTTGACACTCATGATGGCCTCACTTCGGCGCGATGCCGGCGAATTGCAGCACGCCGGCCACGATCACCACCATCGCCAGCGACAACGGCAAAAACACCTTCCAGCCGAGTCGCATCAGTTGATCGTAGCGGTAGCGCGGCACGATCGCCTTTGCCATCGCGAACAGGAAGAACATGAAGAACAGTTTCAGCGCGAACCACACCACGCCCGGGATCCAGGTGAAGGGCGGCAGCGCCACCGGCGGCAGCCAGCCGCCGAGGAACATGATCGTCGCCATCGCGCACATCGTGGTGATCGCGACATATTCGCCGAGCATGAACAGCAGATACGGCGTCGAGCCGTATTCGACCATGAAGCCCGCGACCAGTTCGGATTCCGCTTCCACCAGATCGAACGGCGGACGGTTGGTCTCAGCCAGCGCCGAAACGTAGAACACCACGAACATCGGAAACAGCGGCCACACATACCAGTTCAGGATGGTAAGCTGCGGCAGCCCGATCAGGCTGGCGAAACCGCGGGCGTTCTGCGCTTCCACCACCGCCGAAAGGTTGAGCGAGCCGGCGCAGAGCAGGACTGTGATAATGACGAAGCCGATCGAGACTTCGTAGGACACCATCTGCGCCGCGGAGCGAAGCGCCGCCAGGAACGGGTATTTCGAGTTCGACGACCAGCCGGCCATGATGATGCCGTAGATCGACAGCGACGAGATCGCAAAGATGTAGAGCACGCCGACGTTGATGTCCGAGATCACCCAGCCGAGATCCATCGGGATGACAGCCCAGGCGGCGAGCGCCAACACGCAGGACACCAGCGGCGCCAGCAGGAACACGCCCTTGTTGGAACCGGACGGGATGATCGGCTCCTTCAGCACGAACTTCAAAAGGTCCGCGAAGGATTGTAAGAGGCCCCAGGGACCCACCACGTTGGGGCCGCGGCGGATCTGCACCGCCGCCCAGATCTTGCGGTCGGCAAGCAGAATGTAGGCGATCGCGATCAACAGCACGACGAGCAGCAACAGGCTTTGCGCGACCATGACGATCAGCGGCCAGAGAAAGCCGGTCCAGAACGAGCTTGCGAAGAATTCAGCCATCACGTCACGCTCACTCCGCTGCCGTCAGCATTCGCCCGGCCGCCAGCCGGGAACATTCCGCCATCACCGCCGAGGCCCGCGCGATCGGGTTGGTCAGATAGAAATCCTCGACCGAGCTCTTGAACGGGGTCTTGTCGAGCTTGCCGCCCTTCTTGCCCGCCAGCGCCTTGACGTCACTGGCCTTGCCGGGCTCGATCTGGTCGATCCGCATCAGATACGGCACGGCCTTGAAGAGCGCCTGGCGCAGCGCCTGGAGGGAGTCATAGGGCAGCTTCTTGCCGAGCACGTCCGATAGCGCGCGGATGATCGCCCAGTCCTCGCGCGCCTCTCCGGGCGGAAACGCCGCGCGGCTGGCGATCTGCGCCCTGCCCTCGGTGTTGACGTAGAGGCCGGATTTTTCGGTATAAGCCGCGCCCGGCAGGATGACGTCGGCGCGGTGCGCGCCGCGGTCCCCGTGGGTGCCGATATAGACCACGAACGTGCCGTCCGGCACCTTCACCTCGTCGGCTCCTAACAAGAACAGCACGTCGAGCGTGCCGAAGGTCGTCATCTGCGCCAGGCTGAGCCCGCCGGTATCAGCCGCAAAGCCGATATCGAGCGCGCCCGCGCGCGCGGCGGTATCCTGCAGCACCGCAAAACCGTTCCAGCCGTCCTTGAGCGCGCCAACGCCTGCGGCAACCTTGGCCGCCAGCGCCAGCACCGCGGCGCCGTCGTGCCGCGCGAGCGCGCCGGCGCCGACCAGCACGATCGGGTTCTTGGCGCCCTTCAGCACCTCGGCGAAGGAATGCTTGCCGGTGGCGAGCTGCCCGAGCGAATCCGTGCCGGCGCCGAGGTAGTCGTAGTCATAGGTCAAATCGGCCTTGGCGCCGATCACGCCGACCCTGAGCTGACCCGTGCGCCAGCGCTTGCGGATGCGCGCGTTGAGGACGGCGGCTTCCTTACGCGGATTGGAGCCGATGATCAGCAGCGCATCGGCCTGCTCAATCCCGGCAATGGTCGGATTGAAGATGTAGGTCGCCCGTCCCGCCTTGGGGTCGAAAGCGTCGCCGCCCTGCACCGCGAGGTTGGTGGAACCATATCGGCCCAACAGATCCTTGAGCGCGAACATCTCCTCGACCGCGGCGAGATCGCCGGCGATGGCGCCGATCCGCTTGCCGTCGCTCATCCTGACTTTGGCTGCGATCGCCGCAAAAGCTTCCTGCCATGACGCAGCGCGGAGCTTGCCGTTCTCGCGGATATAAGGCCGGTCGAGCCGCTGCGTGCGCAGGCCGTCGACGACATGACGGGTCTTGTCGGAAATCCATTCCTCGTTCACGGCCTCGTTGATGCGCGGCAGGATCCGCATCACCTCACGGCCACGGGTATCGACGCGGATCGCGGAGCCGACGCCATCCATGACGTCCACCGACTGCGTCTTGCCGAGCTCCCACGGACGCGCGGCGAAAGCATACGGCTTCGAGGTCAGCGCGCCCACCGGGCAGATATCGACGAGGTTACCCTGAAGCTCCGATGTCAACGCCTGCTCCAGATAGGTCGTGATCTCCATGTCTTCGCCGCGGCCGGTGGCGCCCATTTCCGGCGTGCCGCAGACTTCAGCGGAGAAACGGACGCAGCGCGTGCACTGGATGCAGCGGTTCATCGAGGTCTTGACCAGCGCGCCCAGATACTTGTCCTCGACGGCGCGCTTGTTCTCGGCAAAGCGCGAGGTGTCGACGCCGTAGCCCATCGCCTGGTCCTGCAGGTCGCACTCGCCGCCCTGGTCGCAGATCGGGCAATCCAGCGGGTGGTTGATCAGCAAAAATTCCATCACGCCTTCGCGCGCCTTCTTCACCATCGGCGAACGGGTCGAGATTTCCGGCGGCTCGCCCTTCGGGCCGGGCCGGCAGTCGCGCACGCCCCAGGCGCAGCTTGCGACCGGTTTCGGGCCCCCCTTGATCTCGACAAGGCACATCCGGCAATTGCCTGCGATCGACAGCCGCTCGTGGTAGCAGAAGCGCGGGATTTCGGCGCCCGCGGCCTCGCACGCCTGCAGCAGCGTGTACTCCGCAGGCACATCGATTTCCTTGCCGTCGATGATGAGTTTGGTCATTGCTGTCTCAAGTCTTTCCCAGCTTGCAGTCTGGCGGTGTAATGCTGGCGGTCTTCATCGACGTCTTGATCCATTGCTGGGTCTCGGCGCCATAAGTGGCAAGATAGGCCGGCTGTGCCGCGTTCTTCTCGCACAGGAACGGCAGATGCGGCTTCAGGTCGTAGTCGCAGGAGGCCAGCCATTCGCGCTTTCCGGCGAATGCGCCGAGCGCTTCCTCGCAGGCGTAGAGGAAGTAGGTGACGAAGCTCTCGTACTGGACCAGCTCGTCGCGGCCGGAATCCTTGATCTTGTCGTAGTCCGGCTGCGCGAATTTCGGATTCTTGAACGCCAGATCGGTGTAGCCCAGAAACGCCTGCCGCGCGCTCGCTGCGCGGTTGTTGGTGCGGATTTCGTTGATCTGGAACAGGATCGCAACAAAGCCGAGCAGCGCCACGGCCGCCTGCGCCATCTGCGCCAGCGTCCCGTATCTCTGCCACCAGAAGCTCGGTTGCGACATCGTTGCCATCATCTCAATGCGTTACAACGGACGGTTCGAGGCGCTTCTCGATCCGATCCACCCGGACTTCAAGGCGGTCGAGCCTGCGGTTGACGCCGGCAAGCCCTTCCTCGACGGCGGTAACACGATCATGAAGATCTTCCGCCATCCGCTCCGTGCGCTGATCAATCTGGCGCAGGATCGCCAGCACAATGCTGTCCGGTTCGTTTGCCATTGCCCTACTCCGCCGCGACCAGGTTCACGGGATCGCGCACGCCGGTATCGTCGATATCGGCCTTGTGCGAATACTGGTCGATGCGCGCCTCGATCTCGTGACGGAAATGCGCGATCAGGCCCTGGATCGGCCACGCCGCGGCGTCGCCGAGCGCGCAGATGGTGTGACCTTCGACCTGTTTTGTCACCTCAAGCAGCATGTCGATCTCGCGCTTATGCGCCCTACCCTCGGCCATGCGGGTCAGCACGCGCCACATCCAGCCTGTGCCTTCGCGGCAGGGCGTGCACTGGCCGCAGCTCTCATGCTTGTAGAAATAGGAGATGCGCGCGATCGCCCGGATCAGGTCGGTCGACTTGTCCATCACGATCACGGCTGCGGTGCCGAGGCCCGAGCGCAGCTTGCCGAGGCTGTCGAAATCCATCGGCGTATCGATGATCTGCTCGGCCGGCACCATGCGCACCGACGAGCCACCGGGAATCACGGCTTTCAAATTGTCCCAGCCCCCGCGAATGCCGCCGCAATGGCGCTCGATCAGCTCACGGAACGGAATACCCATCGCCTCTTCGACGTTGCAGGGACGCTCGACATGGCCGGAAACGCAAAACAGTTTTGTTCCGACGTTGTTGGGCCGGCCGATGGCGGCGAACCACGCCGCGCCACGACGGAGAATGTCGGGCGCGACCGCGATGGATTCGACATTGTTGACGGTAGTCGGGCAGCCGTAGAGGCCGACATTGGCCGGGAATGGCGGCTTCAGCCGCGGCTGGCCCTTCTTGCCTTCGAGGCTTTCCAGCAGCGCAGTTTCCTCGCCGCAGATATACGCGCCGGCGCCATGGGCGACATAAACGTCGAATGGCCAGCCATTGACGTTGTCCTTGCCGACCAGTTTGGCGTCATAGGCCTGGTCGATCGCGGCCTGCAGATGCTCGCGCTCGCGGATGAACTCGCCGCGGACATAGATATAGCAGGCATGCGCGCCCATCGCGAAGCTCGCGAGCAGGCAGCCCTCGACCAAGAGATGCGGATCGTGCCGCATGATCTCGCGGTCCTTGCAAGTGCCGGGCTCGGATTCGTCGGCGTTGACCACGAGATAGCTCGGCCGGCCGTCGGTGGATTCCTTCGGCATGAACGACCATTTCAGGCCGGTCGGAAAGCCCGCCCCGCCGCGGCCGCGCAGGCCGGAGGCCTTCATCTCGTTGATGATCCAGTCGCGGCCCTTGTCGATGATCGCTTTGGTGCCGTCCCACGCGCCGCGGCGGCGCGCGCCCTCCAGCCCCCAATCATGAAGGCCATAGAGGTTCTTGAAGATGCGATCCTTGTCGTCGAGCATGACTTGAAGCTTCCTCAGATCAACGATTGGACTGCGCATAGGCGAGGCCCGCGGCGCATCCGCCGAAGGTCAGTGCCCACAACAGGCTGGATTCGAGCGTTGCGTTCAGCCCGTAACGCTGCAGCAGAAAAATGAACGCCGCCGCCGCCACGGCGTGCATGCCGATATAGCGCCAGTTCTTCATCGCGCTGACCCTCCCCGGCCCGCTCACGGGCGATGTGCCGTTACGCATCATGTCGATTCTTTCAGCGTCGTCGGCCCACCGACAGGCGCCGAGAACTGACGGTCGACCTGCGGTCCGGGCTTCGGCGGATTGCCCGAAGCAAAGCCGTCCAGCACCTTGCCGAAACTTTCCTTGGTCAGGTCCTCGTAAGTGTCCTTCCAGATCTGCACCATCGGCGCGTTGACGCAGGCGCCCAGGCACTCGACCTCTTCCCAGCTAAAGTTGCCGTCCTTCGACACATGGAAGGGCTCGTGATGAATGCGGCTCTGGCATACCTCGATCAGGTCGCCGGCGCCGCGCAGCCGGCAAGGCGTGGTGCCGCACACCTGCACATGGGCCTTCTTGCCGACCGGCTGCAACTGGAACATGGTGTAGAAGGTCGCCACTTCCAGCACGCGGATGTAGGGCATGTCGAGCAGGTCGGCGACCACGCGGATCGCGGCTTCCGATACCCATCCGTCATGCTGCTCCTGCGCGCGCCACAGGATCGCGATGACAGCAGACGCCTGCCGTCCCGGCGGATACTTTGCGATCTGCGCCTTGGCCCAGGCGAGATTCTCATCCGTGAACGTGAAGCTCGCGGGCTGCAATTCCTTCGGTGCGAGGCGGCGGACGGACATCGTTCAGTCTCTCATTGCACGCGGCGCGCGGCTTTCGCATTGAGCGCTTCAATCCGGGCGAGCCAGAATGCGCTTGCGGTGCCGAACACGTTGTAGCCGACATGGGTTGAAACCTTGATCCGGTCCAGGATCGAAAGATCGGTCACGGTTTCAAGGCGATTGCTGCGCGGATCGTAGACGATCAGCTTCAGCGGCGTCTGTTCGAGGATATAGCGCGATACGGTATGCTCGGGGTCATTACCGTGCTCCTCGCACAGCAAGACGCTGTCGCCCTGCATCAGCCGCGCGCCGCCCTTCATGGCCTCGATCTCGACGCCTTCGACGTCGAGCTTGATCAGGTATTTTCCATCCGCAGCGACCATGCCGTCATCGAGCAGATTGTCGAGCGCGATGACCGGCACTTCCTCGCCGCCCGATTGGTCGCCGGCAATGCTGAAGGCCTCATGCTTGGTGCCTGATAGCCGCGCGGTGCCGCGCGCGGCACCGATCGCGCATTTCATCACTTCGAAACGATTGCCGTTGATTTTGGCATTGTTGGCCAGCTTCGGGAAATTCTGTCCCGATGGCTCGATCGCGATCGCTTTGTGCGAGCCGAACGGCTTGCTCGACGCCAAGACCGACCAGTAGCCGTAATTGGCGCCGCAATCGAGCAGCGTGTAGTCGACGTCGGCTGAATCCTTGAACAGCAGCTCCAACTCGTCTTCATAGCTGAAGGTGCGGTTGAGCAACTTGCTCCAGTAGCCGTCGCCATAGGGAAATTCGAACACGGCATCGGGATTGAGTTTGATCTGGATGCCGCGCTCAGGCAGTGTCGTGCGCAACAGGTTGGCGCAGATGTTGTAGCCGCGATGCGAAAAGTTAGACGCCACCTTCGACCCTAGCACCAGCGCCAACGCGGCCAAACGCTCCCACGCGTTCGCACCCTCGAGTGCGCCCGATGCCCGGTCAAACTGGATGGGCGCCTGCGCCATCACCGATCGACCTCTCCGAACACGATGTCGAGCGAGCCGAGAATGGCCGAGACGTCGGCGAGCAGATGGCCGCGGCAGATGAAATCCATCGCCTGCAAATGAGCAAAGCCCGGCGCACGGATCTTGCATTTGTAAGGCTTGTTGGTGCCATCGGAGACCAGGTAGACGCCGAACTCACCTTTCGGCGCCTCGACCGCGGCGTAGACTTCGCCCGCCGGGACGTGCACGCCTTCGGTATAGAGCTTGAAATGGTGGATGAGGGCTTCCATCGAGCGCTTCATCTCGCCGCGCCGCGGTGGCGCGATCTTGTTATCCTCGACTACGACGGGTCCCTGGCCATCAGGCTCACGCAGCTTTGCGATGCACTGCTTCATGATGTGCACGGACTGGCGCATTTCTTCCATCCGGATGCAGTAGCGGTCGTAGCAGTCGCCGTTCTTGCCGATCGGAATGTCGAAATCCATTTCGGCGTAGCACTCGTAGGGCTGCGCCTTGCGCAGGTCCCATGCCGCGCCCGAGCCGCGCACCATGACGCCGGAGAAGCCCCACTCCCAAGCCTGCTGCAGCGTCACCACGCCGATATCGACGTTGCGCTGCTTGAAGATGCGATTGCCCGTCAGCAGCGTTTCAAGGTCGGCGACCACCTGAAGGAACGGATCGCACCAGGCCTCGATATCGTCGATCAGTTTTGGCGGCAGGTCCTGATGCACGCCGCCGACACGGAAATAGGCCGCATGCATGCGCGAACCGGAGGCGCGCTCATAAAACACCATCAGCTTTTCGCGCTCTTCAAAGCCCCACAGCGGCGGAGTGAGCGCACCGACGTCCATCGCCTGCGTGGTGACGTTGAGCAGATGCGACAGGATGCGGCCGATTTCGCAATAGAGCACGCGGATCAACTGGCCGCGGCGCGGCACGCTGATGCCAAGCAACTTTTCCGCGGCGAGACAGAACGCGTGCTCCTGATTCATCGGCGCGACGTAATCGAGCCGGTCGAAATACGGAATTGCCTGCAGATAGGTCTTTGCCTCGATCAGCTTTTCGGTCCCGCGATGCAGGAGGCCAATATGCGGATCGACGCGCTCGACGACCTCGCCATCCAATTCCAGAACAAGGCGCAGCACGCCATGCGCCGCCGGATGCTGCGGCCCGAAGTTGATGGTGAAATTCCGGAGATTCTGTTCGTTCATGGTCAGGCCTTCGGCTCAGCCTTCTCATCGCCCGGCAGCGGATAATCAGCGCCTTCCCATGGCGAGAGGAAATCGAATTTACGGAATTCCTGGTTGAGACGGACGGGCTCGTAGAGCACACGCTTCTCCTGGTCGTCGTAGCGGACCTCAACGAAGCCGGTGAGCGGGAAATCCTTGCGCAAGGGATGGCCGTCGAAGCCGTAGTCCGTCAGCAGCCGACGCATGTCGGGGTGGCCGGTGAAGATCACGCCGTAGAGGTCGTAGGTCTCGCGCTCGAACCAGTCGGCGCCGGGAAACACGTCAATGATCGATGGCACCTGCGTGGTCTCATCGGCCTCGGCGCGGATGCGAATGCGCTCGTTCAGCGTCGGCGACAGTAGATGATAGACCACGTCGAACCGCTTCTCGCGGCCGGGATAGTCCACTGCCGTCACGTCGGTGATGTTGACAAAGCGCAGCGCAGGATCGTCGCGCAGGTGCTTCATGACATCGACGATCTTGCCGGCCTCGACCGTGACGGTGAGCTGATTGAACGCGACCGCATGGGCAGTGGCCGCGCCCGGAAGCGCGCTAACAATCGTCTGCCCAAGGGCGTCGAGCTTGCCGTCGTCCATTACCTAAAACCTTAGCGTTCGATGGTCCCGATGCGCCGGATCTTCTTCTGCAGCAGCAATATGCCGTAGAGCAGCGCCTCCGCCGTCGGTGGGCATCCGGGCACGTAGATGTCGATCGGCACAATGCGGTCGCAGCCGCGCACCACCGAGTACGAGTAATGATAGTAGCCGCCGCCATTGGCGCACGACCCCATCGAGATCACGTAGCGCGGCTCGGGCATCTGATCGTAGACCTTGCGCAGCGCCGGCGCCATCTTGTTGGTCAGCGTGCCCGCCACGATCATGACATCGGACTGCCGCGGCGAGGCGCGCGGCGCAAAGCCGAAGCGCTCGACGTCGTAGCGCGGCATCGACACCTGCATCATCTCGACCGCGCAGCAGGCGAGGCCGAAGGTCATCCACATCAACGAGCCCGTGCGAGCCCAGGTGATCAGATCGTCGGCGGCGGCAACGAAGAAGCCCTTGTCCGACAGTTCGTGGTTGACCTCGAGGAAGAACGGGTCGTTGGCGCCGACCGGCTTGCCGGTCGAGGGGTCGAGAATGCCCTTCGGCGCCAGCGCGATCGCCGGCGAAGAGCCTGTTATTGTCTGGCTCAATCCCATTCGAGCGCGCCTTTCTTCCACTCATAAGCAAAGCCGACCGTGAGGACGGCGAGGAACACCATCATCGACCAGAAGCCGGTCGCGCCGAGCTTGCCGAACGCGACCGCCCAGGGGAACAGAAACGCCACTTCGAGGTCGAAAATGATGAAGAGGATCGCAACCAGATAGAAGCGGACGTCGAACTTCATGCGGGCGTCGTCAAAAGCATTGAATCCGCATTCATAGGCGGAGAGCTTTTCCGGGTCCGGCTGTTGGAATGCGACCAGGAATGGGGCGATCAGGAGCGCCAGACCGATCAGGCTCGCCACCCCAATAAACACCACAAGTGGAAGGTAATTCTGCAGGATGCCGGTCATCGGCGGTGCCTTTTCCTGCGGATTTGGCCGCAGATTCGTTGATTGGAATTATTCTTGGCTTAGCGCAGCGCAACAGAGGGCGCAAGACAAGCCGGTTTCACGTCTCCGTCCGCACTTGACGCGTCTGCAAAACCCGAAAAAGTGTTGCGTTCCTGCCTCGCCCGACCAACGCAGGCCGGGCCGCATGGTGCCCGAATTTTCACTTCAAATGCTTCTCATCCGCGAGCATTGCGGCGGCCGTTTCGGTCAGGCGATCGATCTGGTCGAGCAACACCGCCAGCTCTTCCTTGCCGAGCTGTTCCAGCAGGCGCCGATTACGCTCCTGCGCCCCTGCCACAATTGCATCATGGGCGGCCAGCCCCGCCTTGCTCAGGCAGACCAGCGTCTCACGGTTGTCCCGCGGGTTGACCGCCTTGGCCACCAGCTTGCGCGCGACCAGTTCCGCCAGCGCCCGGCTGATCTGGCCCTTATCCATGCCGACCGCTTCCGCGAGCCTGATAACGCTCATCGGTGGCCGCCGGCCCAGCGAGGCCACCAGGCCGAACTCCACCGAGGACAGCCCTGCAAGCCGCTTGTAGCGCAGAATCGCGCCGCGCTTGAGCAGATTGGCCAACACCATCAGCCGCGACGATAACATCGCGGTGATCGGCGCCAATTCCGCGACATCGGCGGCCGCAGGCGATGGCGCGGTCTGCTTTTCCGGCTTCCGGCTCATTTGCAACCTCTGCCAACAAAGCGCGCCGGTGCCAAGGACCATCGAGAAGGACCACCAGATGGGCCCATCGAACGGGGATTTAAACGCGCCGCCGGCGGAATTCGAGGCGGGGATTACGTGCTCGCGCTGTTGACTGTCATCTATGCGCTGAACTTCCTCGACCGCACCATCTTCAACGTCCTGATTGAGCCGATCAAAAAGGAGTTTGCGCTCAGCGACACCACGATAGGACTGCTGGCGGGCTTCGGCTTCGTGCTGTTCTACTCGCTGCTCGGCATCCCGATCGCGCGCATCGCCGACCGCTTCAACCGTCGCAACATCGTGGCCGTCGCGCTGGCGTTCTGGAGCGCGATGACGCTGTTTTGCGGCATGGCGCAAAGCGGGGCGACGCTGGCCTTGGCACGTATCGGCGTCGGCATAGGCCCCGGCGGTACGCCCGCCTCGCAGGCGATCATCGCCGATCTCTTCAGCAAGAATGAGCGCCCGCGCGCGCTCGGCGTCTATGCCATCGGCACCTATCTCGGCGTCTTTCTCGGCTATTTCATCGGCGGTTACGTCAACCAGCACTACGGCTGGCGCATGGGCCAATCTTTGCGGTGGCGCAGGCGCCAGGCCGAGCCTGCGGGCGCTGCGTCGGCGATCGTGCTGCTGACCGCGCCCTGCTTTGGCCAAGGCGTCGGCCCGCTCGCCGTCGGCATGCTCAACGATGGCTTGAAGGCCGATTTGGGCACCCAGGCCGTGCGGTATTCGCTGCTGTCGGCTGCGGTCACGACCACGATAGACGCCCTGTTGTTCATCTGGGCGGCCCGGTCGATCCGAGGCGATATCCTGCGGGCAAACTGATCCGATCCGCTCGCCGCCAGCTTATCCCTTTGTTTTTGTTGCTACTTTCATCCCGGCGCAGTTCCGTGAGCCCGCGTTTGATCTCGGCTGGCAGCCCGTATGTGATCTACATCTCGGATTCTTGGCCGAAAAACCGGCCACAACCGGCCGAATGAAACCATTTTGCCGAAACCGCGAAACGATCCTGAAACAGACGGGGCGTACTTCTCTCCCCAACACAGGACGCCAAAGGCGTCCGGGAGGCATCAGATGAACCACTCCATTCATTCGGCGGATCGCAGTACCCACCTGAAGATAGTGGTTGTGGCGCTGGTGGCCGGTATCGCGGTTGCGGCTTTCGGCATCTCGGCTCGGACCGGTTCTGAGTACAGCCAGACTGCCCAGGTCGTAAAAGCGGGGAAGCCGGTGGTCGTCACCAGCTCGAATGCCTCGACGGTGCGTTAAACGATATCGATGTCGTTGGAATAAAAATGGCCGCCCTCGGGCGGCCTTTTGTTTGCAGCAGTCTTTTAGGATCGATGCAAGCCACTGAAAAGAATGGCGCGAGAGACGGGACTCGAACCCGCGGCCTCCGCCGTGACAGGGCGGCGCTCTAACCAACTGAGCTACTCCCGCGGATGCCGTAATCAGATCCTGATCCGCGCAGAACCGAGGGCATAAAGGCCCGCTCCGGCTTAGTCAAGGACGTTGCGAATCCCCGCGCCACACGGGCGTTTCTGCGACTCCGATGCAAATAACGGCCTGTTTTCAGCTAAAACAGCGGAGGCGGCGATTATCCGAATCGTATAACGCCTGCTACGTCTGGGTTTCTTGAAATCCTCTCCACTCTGATTGTGCCGGAACCGCGGGTTTCAAGTCACCACCAACGCATTTTCCCGACGCGGACCGGTATCGACCAACGAGCTTAAAAGCCATTCAACCAACGAGGAGGGCCAGACATGGCGAAGAAAGCGGCGGCTCCAGCCACCATCACACTGAAACATCTGGCAGCGGCTCTCGCCGAGGAACATGACCTGTCGAAAAAGGCCGCGGAAGCGATCCTGATCGACATGGTCGGCAAGATTACAAAACACCTGAAAAAGGGCGAGCGTATCAGAATCGTCGGACTCGGCATCCTCCAGGTCCGCAAGCGCGCCGCCCGCACCGGGCGCAACCCCGCCACCGGCGAACCGATCCAGATCAAGGCCAGCAAGAAGGTCGCGTTCCGGGCGGCCAAGGAACTCAAGGAAGCCGTGTGACGGCGCCTTTCGCCCGATCGCATCCGAAGCGCCGTTCCGGCTGGGACCCGGAATGGCGCTTTTCTGTTATAGAGCGCTTTCCTTGCTCATCTTTTCCGGATCATCATGCCGCCCTCCCCCCTCGCCTTCACCCACGATGTCACTGAGCGCTTCCTGCGCTATGTCGTGATCGACACCCAGTCCGATCCGGCCTCGCCGACCTGCCCTTCCACCGAGAAACAGAAGAATTTGGGCCGCCTGCTGGCTTCGGAGCTGCAGGCGATGGGGCTCACCGACGCCCATCTCGACGAGCACGGCTACGTCTACGCGACGATCCCGGCGACTACCGACAAGAATGTTCCGGTGATCTGCTTCTGCTCGCATATGGATACGTCCCCGGATTGCACCGGCGCCAACGTCAAGCCGCAGATCGCCAGGAATTATCGCGGCGGCGACATCGTGCTGCCGGCGGATCCCACGCAGGTGATCCGCTTTGTCGATCATCCCGCGCTTGCCGGCCAGATTGGCCACGACATCATCACGACCGACGGCACCACGCTGCTCGGCGCCGACAACAAGGCCGGCCTCGCCGAGATCATGGATGCGGCGCGGTTCCTGATTCAAAATCCGCACATCAAGCACGGCATCATCAAGATCCTGTTCACGCCGGATGAAGAGATCGGCCGCGGCGTCGACAAGGTCGACCTGAAAAAGCTCGGCGCCGACTTCGCCTACACGATGGACGGCGAAAGCGCCGGGCATATCGAGGACGAAACTTTTTCAGCCGACGGCGCCACCATCACCATCGAGGGCGTCTCGACCCATCCCGGTTTCGCCAAGGGCAAGATGGAGCACGCGATCAAGATCGCGGCAGCCATCATCGACCGCCTGCCCAAGAACACCTGCTCGCCTGAAACCACCGAAGGCAAGGAAGGCTTTCTGCATCCGATCGGCATTTCGGGGGCGCTGGAGAAAGCCACCATCAGCTTCATCGTGCGCGATTTCACCGACGAGGGCCTGCAGCAAAAGGAAGCGCTGCTCGAAGGCATCGTCAAGGACGTGATGAAGGATTATCCGCGCTCGACGTACCGGATGGACGTCAAGCCGCAATACCGCAACATGAAAGAGGTGATCGACCGCCATCCGCAAACGGTCGAGTACGCCATTGAGGCGATCAAGCGCGCGGGGCTAACGCCGGTGCGAAGCTCGATCCGGGGCGGCACCGACGGCTCGCGGCTGTCGTTCATGGGCCTGCCTTGCCCCAACATTTTTGCCGGCGAACACGCCTTCCACTCGCGGCTGGAATGGGTGAGCCGCCAGGACATGGAAAAGGCCGCGGAGACCATCGTGCATCTGGCGATGATCTGGGAAGAGCGGGCTTAACGGCGTCCCGCTCTCTCCCCATCATTGCAAGGAGCGACAGCGACGAAGCAATCCATCTTTCCGTTGTGACGCGCTATGGATTGCTTCGCTTGGTTCGCAATGACGCTGTTGCGGGATGAGTGCGCTTACTCGTTCTACGATGCCCTTGCCGTCACGATCCAGACCGACGCCGGCAGCAACACCGCGTCGCCCTTGGCGAACGGCGTGAGCGCTTCGCGGATCGAAGCGGCGACGGCAGCGCGAGCGTCTTCCGGCTGGCCTTCCAGCGCACGGCTCACCGGTCCGATCTCCAGCGCGCCCTGCACCGCGCCATCAAGACCGCGGCCGATCGCAGCGTCCAGCAACAGCGGACATTCTTCCATTTCGACACCGGTAAAGCCGGCCTCACCGAGAATCCGGCGCACCCGCGCCTCCGAGGCAAACGCAAACGGGCCGGGATCTTCCGGCCCAACCTGCGGCAGTTTCGGCACGTGTTTGTAGGCCGCCTGCAGCGGCGCCATGAAGAACGGGTTTTCACGCGGCTCGCGCCAGCACGCAAATGCAAGCCTGCCCGTCGGCCGCAGGGCTTTCCGCATGTTGGCAAACGACAGCGCGGGATCGGCAAAGAACATCACGCCGAACCGCGAGGCCAGCACATCGAAGCTGGCAGGGGCAAACGGATAAACAGTGGCGTCGGCAAGAACGAAATCGATCGGCAAATCCTTCGGCGCACTCTGCCGCGCCCGCTCCAGCATCGGGCCCGACACGTCGATGCCGAGGACATGGCCTGATGGCGCGACCTTTTGCGCAAACGCACTCGCGGTGGCGCCGCTGCCGCAACCGACATCGATGACGCGCTCACCCGGCATCAACTTGGCCCGCTCGACGACAAGGTCGGCAACCGGCTTGAGCAGCACGTCCTGCGCCGCCTGCCGTTCCGCCCAGCGCTGGCCAGCCGGACCGTTCCAGTAAGCGACCTGGTCGGCGTTTTGACCGTGGCTTGCCGGTGCGTCCATTTGAGCGGCCCCTTTTTGATGGTTCGAGATGTTCGGGTCTCGGGATCAGTCCGCCTTCGCTCTTCGAACTTCGGCGCGACAGCCTTCGCGCTCACGAGAGAGCTGGCTTGCGGAGCCGTAGCGCGCCAGCGCGAAGGCTGGGTAAGCGGCGAGAGATTCGAACTCGCCTCCCTCGCGGTGCAAACGAGGAGACGCTATAACGGCCCATAGCAAAATCAAATGATTTAGTGTCGCCGCAAACGCCTCGTAACCCTTGCGACGGGATTTCATGGGCGTGATCCGGTCTATTCGCCGCTCACCGTCTGCCCCTCGGTATATTCGGATTGTCCCATTGGTTGATCCGAGCGCTCTCGAGGGCGACATCGAGCATCGCCTCAAACGCGCCCGCTCGACCCCGGTCACGAACGCGCTGGCCGTCATCAGCGTTGGCGCGTCGAACACAATGTCGCCCTTAGGGCTTGACCATAGGACCTCGACTTGCCAGCCGTTCGCGCTGGCACCGCCGCCGCGCTAGACCGAGCCGACCACCAGCGGACGTTCACGATCAGGCGCTCATCGCCCTGCCCTTCGATCTGCCAAGCCATCGTGATGTTCACCGTGATCTCTTTAGGTCGATATCGCTGCATCCAAGAACACCAGCTTCTCCCCGAGCAGGAGCGTGTCCATCCGCCGATTTGCGATCTGCGCGATCAGCGGCATCATGCAGGCCGCTCCCGGGAGCATAAAATCGTGCGGCTCGACCATGATGCAGGGGCAGGTTTTTAGGGTATCGGAGGACGGAACGCATGCCTCACGCTCAGCCCCCTCGATGTCCATCTTCAGGATCAGCGTCTTCGAATTCGGCATCAGCTCGCGGACACCATCGACCGTGAACGAGGGAACCGCGTTTGCGCTCGCTCTGGTGACGCTGTGAGACCACGATTGATCCTCGCCGCTCCTGATGCTGACACCTTTTTCGTCGAGCCAGAGCGCGCCCTGCACCACCTTGATGCGTGGGTGCTGCGCGCAATTGCGTTCGAGCATAGCGAAGGTTTGGGGGTGAGGCTCCAGCGCGATCACCAGCGCCTCGGGATATTGCTCGGCGAAATAGAGGCTGCTGTAGCCGACGTTCGCCCCGGCATCGATGATGATAGGCGTGACCCCTTCCGACCGCCATGACCTTGCGAGTTCCCGCAATGGTTCGGTGCGATCTCCAATGTCGTATTCCTTGTGCCCGTGGGTTTGCGCCACCACGAACAGATCGCTATCGCTCGGCCGTAGTATTGCCGAGCGCCCATCAAGATTAATCGTGCGCTCAACGTCTCGCTTCAAGGCCCAGTCCACCAAGATCAACGCGGCGGACTTCCAACCAACTGCCTTCAATAGTCCTGAGAACTGCGAAAATTTTGACACCTGAGCCGCTCCTTAAAATGGTAACGTCTCATAATTGGCCGTGCTAATATGATGTTGGTGGGCGGTGACGGGATCGAACCGCCGACCCGCTGCGTGTAAAGCAGCCGCTCTCCCGCTGAGCTAACCGCCCACTCAATCAACGGCCCTTCGGGGCCGCTCTTGTTGCGCCCAGTTTCATGGGCGGCTTCATGGGCATAAGCATTCGCTGATTAAAGCGAGCCCTATAAAAATGGGCACTTCTTCGTTGAGAGCACATCGGTCTAAACGAGATGCTCTAACCAGCTGAGCCAGCCGCCCTTACCCTGTCTGTTTAGCCCCGCCCTGCCCTCCGGCGCAAGCTGGGCCGGACTGAATAAAAAGCGGCGCCCCGGCCGGGGACGCCGCTTTCGCTAGATCTGGACCCGGTTCAGTGGGCCGTCAGGCCACCGGCCGCTTCGTCCGCGGCGTCCTGCTTGACCGGCACCTTGGTGTCCTCTTCCCAGACGATCGGCACCGGGGCACGGACGAGCGCCTTGGCGACGACATCATCGAGCCGGGCAACCGGCACGATCTCCATGCCGCCCTTGATCGCATCGGAAATCTCCGTGAGATCCTTGGCGTTGTCCTCGGGGATCAGCACAGTCTTGATGCCGCCGCGGGCAGCCGCGAGCAGCTTTTCCTTCAGACCGCCGATCGGCAGCACGCGACCACGCAGCGTGATCTCGCCGGTCATCGCGACATCGTGTCGGACCGGAATGCCGGTCATGACCGAGATGATCGCGGTTGCCATTGCGACACCCGCCGACGGCCCGTCCTTCGGGGTTGCGCCCTCCGGCACGTGGACGTGGATGTCACGCTTATCGAACAGCGGCGGCTCGACGCCGTAGTTGATCGCCCGCGAGCGGACATAGGACGCCGCCGCCGAGATCGACTCCTTCATCACGTCGCGCAGGTTGCCCGTGACCGTCATCTTGCCCTTGCCGGGCATCATGACGCCTTCGATCGTCAGCAGCTCGCCGCCGACATCGGTCCAGGCCAGACCCGTGACGATACCGACCTGCGGCTCGCTCTCGATCTCGCCGAAACGGTACTTCGGCACGCCGAGGAAGTCTTCGAGAGTCTTCTCGGTGACCTTGACCGACTTCTTTTTGGAGATCATCAGCTCCTTCACCGCCTTGCGGGCGAGTGTGGAGAGCTCACGCTCCAGGTTGCGCACGCCCGCTTCGCGGGTGTAGCGGCGGATCATCAAGAGCAAGGCATCGTCGTCGATCGACCATTCCTTGGAATCGAGGCCATGCTTGGAGATGGCGTTCGGGATCAGGTGCTTGCGCGCGATCTCGACCTTCTCGTTCTCGGTATAGCCGGCGATCCGGATGATCTCCATGCGGTCCATCAGCGGCCCGGGAATATTGAGCGTATTCGCGGTCGTGATGAACATGACGTTCGACAGGTCGTAGTCGACCTCCAGATAATGGTCGTTGAAGGTCGAGTTCTGCTCGGGGTCGAGGACCTCGAGCAGTGCCGACGACGGATCGCCGCGGAAATCGGCGCCCATCTTGTCGATCTCGTCCAACAGGAACAGCGGGTTCGACGTCTTCGCCTTGCGCATCGACTGGATGATCTTGCCGGGCATCGAGCCAATGTAGGTGCGGCGGTGACCGCGGATTTCCGCTTCATCCCGTACGCCGCCGAGCGAGACGCGCACGAACTCACGGCCCGTGGCCTTCGCGATCGACTTGCCGAGCGAGGTCTTGCCGACGCCCGGAGGCCCAACGAGGCATAGGATCGGTCCGGTCAGCTTGTTGGCGCGCGATTGCACCGCGAGATACTCGACGATGCGGTCCTTGACCTTCTCGAGCCCGTAGTGGTCGGAGTCCAGCACGGCCTGCGCCTGCTCGAGGTCCTTCTTGACCTTGGACTTCTTGTTCCACGGGATCGACAGCAGCCAGTCGAGATAGTTGCGCACGACGGTGGCTTCCGCTGACATCGGCGACATCTGGCGCAGCTTCTTCAACTCGTGCTGCGCCTTCTCCCGCGCTTCCTTGGAAAGCTTGGTCTTGGCAATCTTCTCTTCCAGATCGGCCAACTCATCGCGACCTTCGTCGTCGCCGAGCTCCTTCTGGATCGCCTTCATCTGCTCGTTCAGGTAATACTCGCGCTGGGTCTTCTCCATCTGGCGCTTTACGCGCGAGCGGATGCGCTTTTCGACCTGCAACACCGAGATCTCGCTCTCCATCAGGCCCAGCACCTTCTCCAGGCGCTGCGTGACGGACAACGTCTCCAGGATGCCCTGACGATCGGCGATCTTGACCGCGAGATGCTGGGCGACCTGATCGCTGAGCTTGGCGAAGTCAGTGATCGCTTGAACCACGCCGACGACTTCGGCGGAGATCTTCTTGTTCAGCTTCACATAGCTTTCGAAGTCGGACACGACCGAGCGCGCCAGGGCCTCGGCTTCAACCGAGTTGGCGTCGGTGTCGGCGAGCGCGACGGCGCTTGCTTCATAATATTCGCTGCGATCGCTGTACTTCTCCACGCGCGCACGCTCGAGCCCTTCGACCAGCACCTTCACGGTGCCGTCGGGGAGCTTCAGGAGCTGCAGCACGCTGGCAAGCGTACCGACCTCGTAGATGGAATCCGGGCTCGGATCGTCGTCGGACGCGTTCTTCTGCGTCGCGAGCAGGATCAGCGCATCGTTCTTCATCACCTCTTCGAGGGCGCGGATCGATTTCTCGCGGCCGACGAACAGCGGCACGATCATGTGCGGAAATACGACGATGTCGCGGAGCGGCAGCACCGGATACGAATGGCTTTCGCCGAGAACGATGGTTGGCCGGGTTTTTGGGGTCGTCATGGCCTATTCCTTCTGTTTTGCCCCCTTGCACGCAGTCCGCCTAGCTTGCGCAACCGCCACAAGGTGCCGGGAGTTCCGGGTCGCTCGGCCGCCTTCGCGGCCGTCTCTCACCGGATGATTTTGCGACGAATCTCGAACGTGATTTCCGCCACCATGGGCATTAGGTGGCTATCGGGTATGGGGGTGTCAAGTCACGGAAAATGACTGCAAATTGCGGGTGAAACGCGCGGAAATACATACAACAAACCAGCCGCCGGGACGCCCGGCAGCCGCGTTGTTCAGTTTATCCAGAGCAAGCCTCGGCGAGCGCCGTCAGGCGCTGGCGCTGCTCTCGACGGCCCGGTCCGAACGGTCCGCATAGATGTAGAGCGGACGGGCGGTTCCCTCGACGACTTCGCGCGAGATCACGACCTCTTCGACGCCTTCCAGACCCGGCAGATCGAACATGGTCTCGAGCAGGATGCTTTCGAGAATCGAACGCAGGCCCCGCGCGCCGGTCTTGCGCTCGATCGCCTTGCGGGCGACCGCGCCAAGCGCCTCGTCGGCGAAGGTGAGTTCGATGTTCTCCATTTCGAACAGCCGCTGGTATTGCTTCACCAGCGCGTTCTTCGGATCGGTCAGGATCTTCTTCAGCGAGGTCTCGTCGAGATCCTCCAGCGTCGCGACCACCGGCAGGCGGCCGACGAATTCGGGGATTAGGCCGTACTTCAGCAAGTCTTCCGGCTCGACGTGGCGGAAGATCTCGCCGGTGCGGCGGTCTTCGGGCGCCAGCACCTGGGCAGCGAAACCGATCGAGGTCGAACGTCCGCGCGCGGAGATGATCTTCTCAAGGCCGGAGAAGGCGCCGCCGCAGATGAACAGGATATTGGTGGTGTCGACCTGCAGGAACTCCTGCTGCGGATGCTTGCGGCCGCCCTGCGGCGGCACGGAGGCAACCGTGCCTTCCATGATCTTCAACAGCGCCTGCTGCACGCCCTCGCCCGACACGTCGCGGGTGATCGACGGGTTATCGGACTTGCGGCTGATCTTGTCGATCTCGTCGATATAGACGATGCCGCGCTGCGCGCGCTCGACATTGTAGTCGGCCGACTGCAACAGCTTCAGGATGATGTTCTCGACGTCCTCGCCGACATAGCCGGCTTCGGTCAGCGTCGTCGCATCCGCCATCGTGAACGGCACGTCGAGAATGCGCGCCAGCGTCTGCGCCAGCAGCGTCTTGCCCGAACCGGTCGGACCGATCAGCAGGATGTTCGACTTCGCGAGTTCGACGTCGTTGTGCTTGGTCTGGTGATTGAGCCGCTTGTAGTGATTGTGGACGGCTACCGAGAGCACCTTCTTGGCATGGCCCTGGCCGATCACGTAATCGTCCAGCACCTTGCAGATTTCCTTCGGCGTCGGGATGCCGTCGCGCGACTTCACCAGCGAGGACTTGTTCTCCTCACGGATGATGTCCATGCAGAGTTCGACGCATTCGTCGCAGATGAATACCGTGGGACCCGCGATGAGTTTGCGGACTTCGTGCTGGCTCTTTCCACAGAACGAGCAATACAGCGTGTTCTTGGAGTCGCTCGTGCCAACCTTACTCATTCCTGTCTCCGTCCGCCGTTCGATCCGTTACCCGATCGACCCATTCCGGTACTTGCACCGGACCTGAAGGTAGATAGAGCAAATTCCGTACCAGAAAAGACCCTAACTCAATTACACACCGTGCGAATCACGGCTACTCGATCCCCCGCGATCTTAACGCATCCCACACAGCCAACCATGCTGGCACCCGACTATCAAGAATTCGCTAATCGGGGCCGAAATGGCTATCCGTGACAATACCGTGATTTGTGGCGTTCGCACGGGGAGAAGTTGACGAAATCGGCCCAGCGTTGCGGTATTGCCACGCCGCAAAACCGGCACGAAAGCGGAACTTTCGGCCCATGCGGGGGCATAGGCGCGGCATTCGGCCATAATTACCGATTCAACCAACCGTTAACGTCAACGCGGGGTGTCGCTATCCGTTACCTTACGCGGTTTTCGTCATCGCCACTTCTTCGGGGCGTTTGTCGATAACCTTGTCGACGATCCCGAAGTCGCGGGCCATCTCGGCCGTCAGGAATTTATCGCGTTCCAGCGCGTCCTCGATCGCCTTGTAGGTCTGGCCGGTATGCTTCACGTAGATTTCGTTGAGGCGCTTCTTGAGATTGAGGATCTCCTGCGCGTGCAGCATGATGTCGGTGGCTTGGCCCTGGAAGCCGCCCGAAGGCTGATGCACCATGATGCGCGAGTTCGGCAGCGAGAAGCGCATGTCCTTTTCGCCGGCGGCGAGCAACAGTGAGCCCATCGAGGCCGCCTGCCCCGTGCACAGTGTAGAAACGGCGGGGCGGATGAACTGCATGGTGTCGTAGATCGCAAGGCCCGATGTCACCACGCCGCCGGGCGAGTTGATGTACATCGAGATTTCCTTCTTCGGATTGTCCGCTTCCAGGAACAGAAGCTGGGCGACAACCAGCGTCGACATGCCATCTTCGACCGGACCGGTCACGAAGATGATGCGCTCCTTCAGAAGCCGCGAGAAAATGTCGTAGGCGCGTTCGCCGCGGTTGGTCTGCTCGACCACCATCGGAACGAGGTTCATGTAGGTTTCAACGGGATCGCGCATTAGTCACCCCAAGGGTTCGTAGAGGGTTAAGGTAGAGAACAAGCAGGGCGAACATCCATCAGCATGGCAGTCATGATTGCCGCGCGCGGACGAACGTCCCGTGATGCAGGACTTCAACTCAGAACTCGCGTAGGCGAGCCGCTCACAGATATGAGCCAATTTTCTGGCGACAAGGCCGGAACAATCGCGAGCCGAATGAGAGAAGTTCAAACTGATTCGCAGCCCGTCTCATAGCGACGGGTGCCGTCACCACGCCGCTATCGCCGTTCATCATTAATGCCGGCCTGACCAGATCGATCAGGCTGCGCTCTTCTCGTCGGCCTCGTCGTCCTTGAACAGGTCCTCGCGCGAAACCTTCTTTTCGCTCACGTTGGCGAGTTCGAGGATGAAATCGACCACCTTATCCTCATAAATCGGCGCACGAAGCTGGGCCAGCGCATTGGCATTGTTGCGATAGTAGTCCCAGACTTCCTTCTCGCGGCCGGGCATCGAACGTGCCCGCTCGATCACGGCGCGGCTGACTTCGTCGTCGGTCACGGTGATCTTGTTCTTCTCGCCGATCTCCGACAGCACGAGGCCGAGCCGGACGCGGCGGTCGGCGATCTTCCTGTACTCTTCCTTCGCCGCCTCCTCGGTGGTGTTCTCGTCGGCAAAGGTCTTGCCGGAAGATTCCATCTCGGCCTTGATCGAGTTCCACATCAGGTTGAACTCTTCCTCGATCAGCGATGGCGGCGCCTCGAATTTGTGGCTGTCGTCCAGACGGTCGAGCAGCGCCCGCTTGACGCGCTGGCGCGTGGCACCCGCGAACTCGGCAACCAGCCGCTCGCGCGCGGCCTCCTTCAGCTTGTCCAGCGATTCCAGGCCGAGCGTTTTTGCAAACTCGTCGTTGATCTCAGTCTCGCCTGGCGCTTCGATCAGGGTTGCAGTGGTCTCGAACTCGGCCGGCTGGCCGGCGAGCTTCTCGCTGGCGTAGTTCTTCGGGAACGATACTTTCAGCGTGCGGGTTTCACCGGCCCCGACGCCGACGAGCTGTTCCTCAAACCCCGGAATGAACTGTCCGGCGCCGATCACGACCTGGATCCCTTCGCCGGTGCCGCCGTCGAACGGCGTACCGTCGATCGTGCCCTTGAAGTTGATGGTGACGCGATCGCCGGTTTCAGCCTTTGCGCCCTCGGCCTTCGCCGCATAGGGACGGTTCTGGTCGGCGATGCGCTTGATGGCTTCATCGACCTCCGCATCGGTCACTTCCACCACCGGCTTCTCCACCGAGAAGGTCTTGAAATCGGCGAGCTGAATCGTCGGCACCACCTCGATCGCGACCGTGTAGGTCAGGTCGGACTTGCCGGCGAGCAATTCCTCGACCTCTTTCTGCTCGGTCGGCAACGTGATCTTGGGTTCGGTCGCGAGGCGGAAACCGCGGTCGGTGAAGATCTGCGTGTTGGTGTCGCGGATGGTCTGGTCGATGGTCTCGGCCATCACCGAGCGGCCATACACCTTCTTCAGATGGCTGACCGGCACCTTGCCGGGGCGGAAGCCATTGAGCTTCACCTTGTCCTTGAGGTCCACCAGCTTGGCATCCGCCTTGGCATCGAGATCCGATGCGGGGACGCTAACCTTGAACTCGTGCTTCAATCCCTCGGCGAGGGTTTCGGTGACCTGCATGGTGTCAATCTTCTTCCGCTTGCGCCGGGCCAAACGGCCGCGGCAGTGTCTAATTTTGTTCGACGCGCGAGCCTTGCAGCCCTGCGCCGGTGGTTCGGCTGGCCGTGGCGCCCCATACGGGGAAGCGGGCCCTCCAGTATTCGTATGCAAACGCTGGATAGAGCGCTTGGTGCGGGCGGAGGGACTCGAACCCCCACAACTTTCGTCACTGGAACCTAAATCCAGCGCGTCTACCAGTTCCGCCACGCCCGCGTGAAAAGCATCCATACCCGGCCGCGATGCCGCGGGCGGCGGGCTTATAACATGAGCCTACACCTCCGCAGCAAAAAAATGGCCCTTTTTGACAGCCCCGGGGCAAGGCGTCACAGCTAGCACAGACACATGAGAAAATGGTCCGCATCGGTCCGATGGCAAGCCCCAAATCAGAGCTAGATCGGCGCGCCCTGACAGCCGGGCTGGGTGCCGCCGCGCTCGTCCCGATATGGCCGGTTTCCGGCGCCGCCCAAGGGCGTCCCACGTTGACGTTACAGGCCAAGCCGGGGACCCTCGCGCTCCAGCCGGGCGGCACGGCCGCACCGGTCTGGTCGCTGCACGGGCCCGACCTCACCTTCAAGCGGGGAGACACGGCCGAGATCGCCTTTGCCAATGAGCTGCCGGTGCCCGTCGTGCTCAACTGGCGGGGCATGGACGGCATTCCGGCTCACTCCCCCCTGATGACGCGCGCGCCGCTCGCAAGCGGTGGCAAGGCCACGCTGCAGCTTCCCTTGCGTCACGCCGGAACCCTCCTCTGCGACTCCGGGCTGCTTGGCGATGCACAGGCACAACCAGTTCGGGCACGGCCGTTGATCGTTCGCGAAACCGAGCCGGTCGCTATCGACCGCGACGAGGTTCTCCTGATCGAGGACTGGCGGGCAAGGCCCGATGGAACAGTGATCGCCCCGGGAATCGATCCGAAGAACACCCTGCCCGTCCATACGATTAATGGCCAGAATTCGATTGATCTCTCAGCCCGGGTCAACGAACGAATCAGGCTCCGGGTCATCAGCGGCTGCCAACGCTCTGTTGTTGCTATCAAACTAGAAGGGCTCGACGTTTGGGTGATGGCCATCGACGGCCAGCCATCGGAGCCGTTCCAGGCCCGCAACGGCGCGCTGGTACTGGCGCCGGGCGGGCGGGTCGACACCTTCATCGATGTAACCATGCCGGCAGGCACTACCAGCGCGATCCTGCTGCACGACGGCAAGGAAGCCCGCCCGATCGGCAAGCTCGTCGTCTCAAGCGAACCGCCGGTCCGCGCGGCCCCCCTGCCGCCCGCCCCGCCGCTCCCATCCAACGGCCTGCCCGAACGGATCGAACTAAAGAGCGCTACTCGGATCGACTTGCCGCTCGGCGGACCGCCGGGCGACTGGATAAGGCCGGCGAGCTTCAGCGCCAACGCCCCGCCCGCCTTCCGCGCCAGGAAGGGGCGCACCGCGGTGCTGGCGCTCACGAACCGCGCCGCCACAGCGACCGTCTTTCACCTCTACGGCCATCATTTCCGCCTGCTCGACCGGCTCGACGACGGCTGGAAGCCGTTCTGGCTGGACGGGCTGGCGATCGAGCCAGGCCAGACCCAGCGCATCGCCTTCGTTGCTGAACATCCCGGAAGCTATTTGATCGAATCTGTCGCGACCGATTGGGCGGCACCGCGGCTGGTGCGGTGGTACGCTGTCGAGTGAGGAGCAAGCCATGAGCAAACCCGTTGCCGCCATCCGCGGCGTCAAGGCGCGCGCGCTCGTCGTGCCGCTCGCACGCCCCGTGAAGAACGCCTTCGGCGTGATCGATGTCGGACCGCTGGTTCTGATGGATGTCGAGACCGATCAGGGCGTTACCGGCCACGCCTACATTTTCGCCTACAGCAAGTTGACGCTGAAGCCGCTAGTGCACCTGATCGAGGAGATCGGGCGCGAGTTGGTTGGCAAGCCGGTGGCCCCATTCGATCTGATGAAGATAATGGATGCAAAATTCCGCCTGCTCGGCTGGCAGGGCCTCGTCGGCATGGCGGTGTCCGGCCTCGACATGGCCTATTGGGATGCGCTCGGCCAAGTGGCCGGCAAGCCCGTGGTTGAACTGCTCGGCGGCTCGCCAAAACCAATCAGGGCCTATGACAGCTATGGCGTGGTCGATCCGGTGACCGACGAAAGAGCGCTGCGCCATTCGCTCGAACAGGGTTTTCGCGGCATCAAGATCAAGGGCGGCGATGGCGATGCCGCCAATGACGAACGCGTGGTCAAGGCCGTACGCGCCCTCATCGGCCCTGACATCGCGCTGATGATCGACTTCAACCAGTCGCTCGATCCCGCTGAAGCCGCGCGCCGTATCGCCCGCCTCGCGCCGTACGACTTGCACTGGATCGAAGAACCGGTGCCGCAAGAAAATCTATCAGGACACGCGAAGGTGCGCGAGACTTCGCCGACGCCGATTCAGGCCGGCGAGAACTGGTGGTTCCCACGCGGTTTTTCCGAAGCGATCGCAGCCGGCGCCAGCGACTTCATCATGCCCGACCTGATGAAATGCGGCGGCGTCACCGGCTGGCTGCGGGTCGCAAGCCAAGCCGAAGCCGCCAACATCCCGGCGTCGAGCCACCTGTTTGCGGAGGCCAGCGCCCATATGCTGGCGGTAACGCCGACCGCGCACTGGCTGGAATTCTTGGACTTCGCCAGCGTCATCCTCGCCACGCCAGCCGAGATCGTCGACGGCACGGTGACCGCGCGAGGGCCCGGGCTTGGACTGGAGTGGGATGAGAGCGCCGTGTCGAAATATCTGGTGACGTAGCCGGCAATCAAACGTGAGCATGTAGGATGGGTGGAGCGCAGAGATACCCGTCAACTCCTACCGCCGCGAAAAACAATGGGTATCGCTTTTCGCTCCACCCATCCTACGCAACTAATACTCGATCCCGAGTTCGTCATAGAGCCGGCGGAACACCGCGGGCAGCACTTCCGGTAAGTCCTCCGCGATCAGGCCCGGCCCCGCCTCGCCCGCGGCTTCGCCATGCATCCAGACGCCGATGGTGGCGGCCTCGAAGGCGGCCACGCCTTGCGCCAACATCCCTGCGATCATCCCCGCCAGCACGTCGCCGGCCCCCGCCGTCGCGAGCCAGGGCGGCGCGTTTGAGGCGATGGTGGCGCGGCCGTCGGGCGAGGCCACAACCGTGTCCGGCCCCTTCAGCAGCACCACCGCGCCGGAGCGCTGGGCGGCGTCGCGCACCCGCTCCAGCTTGGAGCGGCCGGGGTGCTTGTTGCTGATGTCGCTGAACAGGCGCGGAAACTCGCCTTCGTGCGGGGTCAGCACGACCTGGCCGTCCTCGCTCGCCCTGATCTGCTCAAACAGCCGCTCCGGCGCTTCGGCAAAACTCGTCAGCGCGTCGGCGTCGAGCACGAGGCCGCGTTTCGTCGAAAGCGCGGTGTGAACGAGATCGCGCGTGCGCGCGCCGATACCGGCGCCTGGCCCGACCACGACGGAGCTGAGCCGTTTGTCACCAAGCATCTCGGCGAATTCGACTGCGGTATCGACGGGACGGACCATAACCGCCGTCAGCGCCGCGGCATTGACGGCCAGTGCGTCGCGCGGCGAGGCCACCGTGACGAGGCCGGCCCCTGCCCGCAGCGCGCCACGCGCCGCCAGCCGTGCCGCGCCGGTCGCCGCCAGTTCGCCCGACAGCACGGCGGCGTGGCCGCGGGCATATTTGTGGCCGTCGATCGCAGGCACTGGGAATGATTTTCGCCAGCTTTGCGGATCGTTCTCAAAAGTCTGCGGCCGGATCTCCTCGAGCACGCTGGCATCGATGCCAATGTCGGCGATGCGGACCCGGCCGCAATGCTTCCGTCCGGGCATCAACAGATGCGCCGGCTTGCGGCGGAAGAAGGTCACGGTTTCGACAGCGTTGATCGCAGCGCCCATCACCGCACCCGACGTCCCGTTGATCCCGCTCGGCAGGTCGACAGCGAGCACCGGCGCGCCGTTGGCATTGATCGCCTCGATCATCTCGAGCGGATCGGCCTTGACCGGGCGGTTGAGCCCCGCGCCGAACAACGCATCGATGATCAAGGCCGGCTTGCCGATCGCCTGCGGGTTGAACGGCAGCACGGGATATTTCCAGCCGCGCGCGGCGAGCGCGGCATCGCCCTGCAGGCTGTCGCGCTCGCACAGCAGGATGACGGAAACCTCGCGCCCGCGGGCGGCGAGCTCGGCGGCCGCCACGAAACCGTCGCCGCCATTGTTGCCGCGGCCGGCGACCACGACGATCGACCCCTCCTCGACCAGGTCCATCGCCGCCTCCGCCACGGCCTGGCCCGCGCTCATCATCAGCGCGAAGCCCGGCGTTCCGCCGGCAATCGTCAGCCGGTCGGCGCGCTCCATCTCAGCCGTGGTCAAAACTTCCATGCCGAATCCTCGATCCATCCGCCTTTTCTGAAGGCATACCCCAGTCGCGCCCGTGGCCCGCCTCGCCTCGTCTGCACACGAAATGACCGATTTGCCTATTTTGTAAGCTTCGCTATCATGCGGACCGCCGGTGGACCTCTTTCACTTGCCTGTTAAAAGTCTGATAACGTTCCGAAATCAGCCGCATTAACAACTTGGCATAGACCCTGCTTTTGAGGAAGCCGGTTAGCAAACCGAGCTCAGGATCGTCGCACTCGGCGGCAATTATGAGCAGTTCCGGCTTTGCCGGATGCAAGGATCAAACCAAGCGGCGCCAGGTAAGTTCACCGGGCTGCGACATCGAAATTATCTGCACTCTGCAATTTGGAAATGCCCGGGAGGCGCTCAGTGAAGAAGATTGAAGCCATCATCAAGCCATTCAAGCTCGACGAGGTGAAAGAGGCGCTTCAGGAAGTCGGACTGCAGGGTATCACGGTCACCGAAGCCAAAGGTTTCGGACGGCAGAAGGGACACGCCGAACTCTATCGCGGTGCGGAATACATCGTCGACTTCCTGCCCAAGGTGAAAATCGAGATCGTGATTTCGGACGAGTTGGTCGAGAAGGCGATCGACGCGATCCGCCGCGCCGCGCAGACCGGGCGCATCGGGGACGGCAAAATCTTCGTCTCCAATATCGAGGAAGCGATCCGGATCAGAACCGGAGAATCCGGGCTGGACGCTATCTGAGCCGGGTGCTATCCGAAAGTTTGCGACTGAAAAACAAGAAAAGGGCTGCTTCCGCGGCCTGATTTCGTTCGCGATGCCTCCACCGATCGTCTGCGAATGTCGCGTTCTGGAAACCGTCCGTAGCCAAAAGGGGTATTCATGAAGACCGCCAAAGACGTCCTGAAATCGATCAAGGACAACGACGTAAAATACGTCGACCTGCGCTTCACCGATCCGCGCGGCAAGTGGCAGCACGTGACTTTCGACGTCAGCATGATCGAAGAGGATACCTTCGCCGAAGGCCAGATGTTCGACGGCTCCTCGATCGCCGGCTGGAAGGCGATCAACGAATCCGACATGAACCTGATGCCCGACCCGGCAACAGCTACGATCGACCCGTTCTTCGCCGAGACCACCATGGTCATCGTCTGCGACGTGCTGGAGCCGACCACCGGCGAGGCCTACAACCGCGACCCCCGCGGCATCGCCAAGAAGGCCGAGGCCATGGTCAAGTCGATGGGCGTTGGCGATACCGTGTTCTTCGGTCCCGAGGCCGAGTTCTTCGTATTCGACGACGTGCGCTACCAGACCACACCTTACAACACCGGGTTCAAACTCGACTCCTCGGAGTTGCCGATCAATTCGGACACCGAATACGAGGGCGGCAATCTGGGCCACCGCATCCGCACCAAGGCCGGCTACTTCCCCGTGCCGCCGCAGGACTCGGTGCAGGATATGCGCTCGGAAATGCTCGGCGCCATGGCCAAGATGGGCGTCAAGGTAGAGAAGCATCACCACGAAGTCGCTTCCGCCCAGCACGAACTCGGGATGAAGTTCGACACCATGACGCTGATGGCCGACCAGATGCAGATCTACAAATACTGCATCCACCAGGTCGCTCATATCTACGGCAAGACCGCCACCTTCATGCCGAAGCCGGTCTACGGCGATAACGGTTCGGGCATGCACTGCCACCAGTCGATCTGGAAGGACGGCAAGCCGGTGTTTGCCGGCAACAAATACGCCGATCTCTCGGAGACCTGCCTCTACTACATTGGCGGCATCATCAAGCACGCGAGAGCGATCAACGCCTTCACCAACCCGTCGACCAACTCCTACAAACGCCTGGTCCCGGGCTATGAAGCCCCCGTGCTGCTCGCCTACTCCGCGCGCAACCGCTCGGCCTCCTGCCGCATTCCCTATACGGCGAACCCGAAGGCCAAGCGCGTCGAGGTCCGTTTCCCCGACCCGATGGCCAACCCCTATCTCGGCTTCGCGGCGATGCTGATGGCCGGCCTCGACGGCATCAAGAACAAGATCGATCCGGGCCCGGCGATGGACAAGGACCTCTACGATCTGCCGAAGGAAGAGCTGAAGCAGATCCCAACGGTGTGCGGCAGCTTGCGCGAGGCGCTGGAAAACCTCGACAAGGACCGCGCCTTCCTCAAGAACGGCGGCGTGTTCGACGACGACTTCATCGACAGCTTCATCGAGCTCAAGATGACCGAAGTCGAGCGTTTCGAAATGACCCCGCACCCGGTCGAGTTTGAGATGTATTATTCGCAGTGATGCCGCGCGGCGCTCGCGCCGCCAGTGTCACCGTCCAACAATACGAAAGGCGCTCCTTGTGGGGCGCCTTTTGTTTTTGCGAAGGAAAGTCAGGCGTTTGGCCGCCTGGTTCTTGTACCGATACGGCCAACTGCCGCCGCGAATTCCGCTCATATGCCGCAAGCGCTGTAAGGCCGTTTGGGAGCAGGAACCTCGCAATATCGCTGCGCGTTGAGGTGGTCCATCAGAATGCATCGAAGGAGGACGCCCGTGAACAAAGCAACCCTGAATAGAACAATGTTGAATAGTCTCGCAACCACATGCGTCGCCCTGGCGCTCGCCCTCGCCGCGGCTCCGGCCACGGCGCAGGACACCGGGCGAACGAGGGTCGGCACGCTCACCTGCAACATAGCGCCCGGCGTGGGCCTTGTTGTCGGGGGGCAGCGGCAACTGAGCTGTATCTATGCGTCAGCGAGAGGCAGGGCGCGCGAGGCCTATGAGGGCACCGTCAGCACGCTTGGCCTCGACATCGGCGCCACGACCGGCGGCCAGTTGTCCTGGGCGGTTTTTGCGCCGACCAGGCTGCCCCGGGCGGCACTGGCGGGAACCTATACGGGTGCGACCGCTGGCGGCACGGTCGGCGCCGGAGCGAGTGCCAACGTCCTGGTTGGAGGCCCGGACCGCAGGGTCATCATGCAGCCGGTGTCCGTGCAGGCGCAGACGGGCGTGAACATTGCGGCAGGCGTATCCACAATGGAGCTGCGGCCGGCCGCCGCGCCCGCACGGCGCAGGGCCCAGTGACGACATCATCGCTGGTGAACTAGTGGAAACCTCGACAAGCACCTTCCTCAAGCACGGCAGCGTATTCGACGATGTCTTCATCGCAGCTTCATCGAGCTCAAGATGACCGAAGTCGAGCGCTTCGAAATGACCCGCACCCGGTCGAGTTCGAGATGTATGATCTGCCGTAAGTGTCGGCGGGTAACCGCCGGCATCACGGCCCGAGAAATGCAAAAGGCGCTCCGAAGGGAGCGCCTTTGTTATGTAAGACCGGTTAACTAACCCACGCTCCGGATTGAACTCATGTGCCTCCATTGCGCGCACACGCTTCCCGTTGGGCGAAACCCTTGACCAGTTTTCGACATGCCCGATAGCGATCTTCCATAGACGGGCCAGCCATCTTGCCCCGTCGCGGATCGCCTTGTAGTGCAACTTTCGGACCGGGGCGTTTCGGCTTGACCGTGCGCTCTGATGTCGTGGATCGCCGCTCTGATAGCTCCTGTTTCTGTACAGAGCCATTTTGCGAAGACAGCCGCCATAGCGGGCTAAGCTTGATAGTGGCCGTTTTCGAGTGACCGTCCTGCGGACTCGGGTTGACCGAATGAAGAGTCATCGTCGAACCCGACACCTTGGCGTCCATCGGCACGTCGCCGCTTTTGAATTCCAGTTTGCCGTTGTTGATCTTCGCGGCAAAGTTGACGTAGCCAGCGGGCGATTCTTTCTGCCAGGAAAGCTTTTTGGGTGGCCCCCAAAGATAGTACCCAAGAGCAACGCCGTCTGAAGTAACCTCTGTAACTATCAACATCGCATGACGGCCAGTTCCCCCGCCGAATCCAATTTTGGATGCCCATATCCCCACGAACTGGAGATAAATATCTTGAACGTCGCTTTTCGTTTCCCCGATAGCAAAGGGCGGCATCTTCGCTCTGCGCCCATCGCGGCGACTCGCTGCGCGTCTTCTGGCGAAAACCGGTTGCGTTCAAGATTGTCGCGCGAATTGATTTTTTCCTTCGTAACTTCTTGCAGGATAGGAAGCTTTGCGACGGCCGTAGGACGAGCAGGGTGGGTCTCCACTGTCGCTAATGGCTTGAGATAAATCGCTTCCTTGGAAAGAGAGCCATATACGAAGGGTTGCTGCTCTCGGTTTGTGGCCGCCATGACCTCGTCGCGCACGTTCCGGAACAAGAACGATATTTCAAGACCCGGAGTTTCGATATTGCGAAGCAGAGCTGCCGTGAATGGGCTGTTTCGACCGTCGCCATCGCTCGCTGTTGTGCCGTCCCGAGCAGCATATGCAATCAGCACGTTGTCGGAGGGTTCTGTCGGAGCCAACCCGCGAGCCACTGCCCGTGTGTTGAGCGAGCGCTTCATCTTTGCAGCAAAGGGATTATTACGACATGCATCAAGAATCACGAGACCCAGTTGCCGCGCCTTTGAAACCTGGAGACTGATCGAGCGCAGGCTGACAGCTTCGCTCTCAATGTCGGCGTCGCTGCGCAGCTCAGCATTGATCGGGATCAGCCAATTTTCGCCACCCACCTCCATGCCGTGTCCGGCATAGAATACGACGGCCATTTCGGCCCCTTCCGCAGCGCGGCCGAAATCGACAATGGCCTTACGCATTTCGTGCGCGCTGGCGTTTTTTGTCTGCATGACCTTGAAACCCAATCGCTCAAGTGCACGGCCAATGTCCGCTGCATCACGAGGCGGATTAGGTAGTTCTGGTACCTTTTCATAGGAGCCGTTGCCGATGACGAGCGCGATCCGATTCTCAGCAGATGCAGGCTGAATGAGAAGCCAAATTGAAGTGGCGACGAGGGCGGTTATTCGAACGGTTCGCATCGGTACGGTCCTAACCAACATTACGTCCGAAACTATCATCCGCGTGACCTGCGACAACAGAAAAACCAGAATTGCACACGCGAACCCACGGTTTGATGCGAACCTCCGGATTACGTGCCGAAACTGACAGCCCAATGAGCGAAAGCGTCACTCAGGACCACGTCGAGAATGCCAACATATCGCGGAGCCCGTCATCGGTCGCATTCGCACGACCCGTCGGCTAATACGGGCTGCATATTACGTGCGGAATAACAAGCGCAAGCAAACATAGCTCGGCTGAGCGAAGGTGAGATCCGGAGTTGAATTGAAGGGAGCCTCACATATCGCTGCGCTCGTGCGGGCTGCTTGCTGCTTACTGATTTGCCTCGCATGCAAGCGCGATCTCTTACCGCGGCCCGCGACAAATCAACCTAAAGGGCAAATCAATTCTGATTTTCCGAAATCGTGTCAAGACCAGGAACCAAAAAGAATCAAAAATATTTCGCTTAACGCGAGAGGCAAATCAGTCGCATAACTCCGCCCGTCTCACCCGATGGAGGGGCGGCTCGCGATCGTCACGAACGTGTGGTGAGATGCGGTGGACGCTAATGGCGCGCTAGACGTACGCGCCGGAAGCGTACGGCGAAGTCGTGTGGTCCTGATGTCGCGGTGCTGGCATTAAGTTGCGCAGATTTCATTTTGCGCAGCGACGGTGGCAAAAGAGCCGTTCACCGGGGAGAGCTCGAAGTAAGCCGTAAAGCCATTGCGCAGGGAAGGCCGGGATGCTCCCGCTGTACCTGTATGCTCGTGTGCGCGTTCTTAGTGCGCAATTGCACACGAGACCGCGGGTGCAGCAAGCACCCGGTCTTCCCTGCGCCCTCTGAACAAGAGGGCGGGAAGTTGATGGCAAAGCTCGGACAGTTCATGTCGCGAGATCGCGAAATCATACTCAGTCGTCGTCACCCGCGACTTGTCCGCCGAAGCTCATCAAGCGAAGGCAGGTGACCCAGTATTCTAGAGGCGTCCATGATTGAACCGAGAAGCCGCGGCGTACTGGATCCCCGCCTGCGCGGGAACGACGACAGTGTGTTGCGTCGCTACCTCCCCGTCATTGCGAGCCAACGGGGTCGCGTGAATGCGCGCCCGATGACAGGCTCCGCGAAGCAATCCACTCTTTCTTTGTGTGGTGAAATGGATTGCTTCGCTTCGCTCGCAATGACGGCGCGGCGTTACTCCTTCGCCTTCACAAAGGCTTATGCCGCGCGCGTGTGCGCTTTGAGCGCGGCCCCGAACGCCTCGAACAGCTTGCGATTGATCGGATTGCGCTGCGGGTCGTACTCGGCGTGCCACTGCACACCGAGCGCAAACGCTGGCGCGTCCGCGATCCGGATCGCTTCGATGGTGCCGTCCTCGGCAATACCTTCGATGACGACGCGCTTCCCCGGTTCAAGGATGCCTTGCCCGTGCAGCGAGTTCACCCGGATGGTTTCGCAGCCGAGCAGGTTTGCGAAGGTGCCGCCCGGCGTGAGGTGGACGTCGTGGCGGTCGGCAAAGACCACTGTCGGGTCGGGATGGATTTCGCCATTTTCCAGCCTCGGCATGCGGTGGTTCATGCGGCCGGGAATTTCGCGGATTTCCGGATGCAGCGAGCCGCCGAAGGCGACGTTCATTTCCTGCAGGCCGCGGCAAATGCCGAAAATGGGAACGCCGCGGGCAATGCAGGCCTCGGTCAGCGCCAGCGCGACGTCGTCGCGGTGGATGTCGTAGGGCTCGTGCTTCTCATGCGGCTCGGTCTTGAAGCGCGTCGGATGGACATTGGCCCGCGCCCCGGTCAGCACGATACCATCGACAACGTCGAGAAGCGCGCCGATGTCGGTAATCTCGGGCGACCCGGCAAACATCAGCGGCAGTGCACCCGCAACATCGGTGACCGCGCGCAAATTGCGCTCTCCGACCATCTGGGTCTGGAAACGATTTTCGACGCGATAGGCGTTCCCGATCACACCGACCACGGGCCGTCTCATCGCACGTTTTCCGCTGTCATCGTCCTGTGCAAGGATATTCTGGGTTGGGCCATGATTGCAGAAGATAATGCCTGCGAGGCGGCAGCGGATCAATATCCGGCAGCGGTCTGCGGGCCTGCCCTGCTATTTTCGCGTGAAAGCCTCCCGGGCGTCGATTCCGTCGACCCCGGGCAAACCGGCCGCCCGGAGCGCCGCAGCAGCCGAATTGCCGGCATCACCCAGCCACGGCAGTTTCGCCTGAATTCCACGCGTAACCGGCTCGCCCAGCGCGCCGCCGAAATCGAGCGGCCAATATCCGTTCGGCACCACTTCGGCCGATATCGGCTGAAGGCGATAGCCCTTGCCGAGCACGGCCTCGGCATCGTCGGGCGGCACCACCTTCGCGCTTCCCGGCACGGTCGGATCGGCAAAAGTGACGAGCACCGGGATCAGCGCATCCTTTACCGGCACCACGCCAGTCAGCCGGCTCATCTCGTTGAACGAGACCCGCTTGCCGGCCGCCGCCCCATAGGCGCGCAATGCCACATAATTCACGTCATCAAGCACGAGCTTGCTGTCGATATGCGCGAGCAGCGCGACGAGGTTCTTGCCCTGGCCAAGATCGACGAAAATGGCGTCGCCAACGGTCCGGGTCTGACCGCGCCGGGTGTAGCTGCGGTCGGGGTGAACCGCCACCACGCCAGATGCCGACTTGCGCCCCTCCGGCGTCTCGACCTCGACCGTCAGACGATATTTGTGGGCGGGACGGTTGATTCTGATCTGGTCGCCGATCACCAGCACTGCCAGCAGCGCAATCGGGCCGAACCATCTAGAATTCATCTCATCCTCGCCGGCGCCAAGTCGGATTCATGCACCGCTTGGCATATCGAATGCGGCAGCGTCAAACCGGCGCGCCCGCTCCCGCTTGATCCCGGCAGCGTTTTTGGCGAAAGACTGGCTGGCCAATATTCTGCGAGAAGGAATCAACGTGACAGGTCCGGCTGACAATCGCCTTCAGGCCCGCAATGATCTGGCGTGGGCGATATCGGTCGGCGGCATCGGGGTCGTGCTGTTCGCCGCGCTGCTGGTGTTCACCTGGCAGTTCGCCGCGACGCTGTTTCTGATCTTTTCCGGTATCCTGCTCGGCGTCACCCTCAACGCCATGAGCAACCTGCTTGGACGCGTGGTGCGGCTACCGCATGCGCTGCGCCTGACGATGGTCTGCCTGGTGGTCGCGGGCATGCTGTCGGGCATCGTCTTCCTCGGCGGCAGCACGATCGCCCAGCAGACGACGGCATTAAGCAGCACGCTCAAATCGCAACTCGTCAACGTCAAAGGTTTTCTGGAACGGAACGGCATCGACACCAGCTTTTTCGATTTCGGCACCCTGTCATCGACGTCGGATGATGGCGCGCCGGCGCCCGCCGCGACGTCGACGCCGCACACGCTTCCCAGCGCCGGCACCATTGCGGCCAGCGGCGGCGCCATCTTCAGCCAGAGCCTGAAACTGATTCTGGGCACCGCCAGCGCGGTCGGAAACTTCTTCATCGTGCTATTCCTGGGTATCGCCTTCGCGACCCAGCCAAGCGTCTACCGCAACGGACTACTGTTCATGGCGCCCGCAAAACATCGCGTGCGCGCGGTTGCGATCGTCGACCGGATCGGCGAGACGCTGGAGCGCTGGCTGATCGCGCAGATCATCACCATGGTCGCGGTGTTTCTGGTGACCTGGATCGGGCTGTCGATCATCGGAATCCAGAGCTCGTTCATCCTCGGCATCCAGGCAGGTCTTCTCGCCTTCATCCCGACGGTCGGCGCCATCCTCGGCGGGCTGATCGTGGTGCTGGCGAGCCTCGCGTCGGGATGGGTCGCGGGGCTCTCCGCCTTCATCCTGTTCCTCGGCGTGCACGCGCTGGAGAGCTACGTGCTGACGCCAATCATTCAGCGGCAGGCGCTGGATATTCCGCCAGCCACGCTGTTTGCATTCCAGATCCTGCTCGGCGTCGTGTTCGGCATTTGGGGGCTTGCGCTCGCGCTACCGCTGATGGCGATCGCCAAGGTCATGATCGACCATTTCAAGGCGGAAGGCGCGCCCGCCGTCATCACGACGGCGGCCTGAACGGTGTCAGTCCGCCGTGGTCAGCACCGTCTCGGTATGCTCGACCTCCGGCGGCGAAGCAAAATACGGCCCGACCAGCGCGCGCCAGGCGGTGAAGTCTTCCGAGCCGCGAAAATCGACGGTGTGGTTTTCCAGCGTCTCCCACTTCGCCACCAGCCGGTACCGCTGCGGCTTCTCGATCGACTTGTGCAGTTCAAATCCCTTGCCGCCTTTGGCGCGCAGGAACAGCGGGCGTGCCTTGGCAACGGCCGATTCAAAATCCTTCTCGGTGCCCGGCTTGACGTCGATTTGTGCGATTTCGGTGATCATTTGGATTACGCCCTCTCGTGAGAATTGGCGTGTCTAACCCAGCCGCCTTAAAAGCAAAAGGCAGATGCGTTGCTGCGATGCAGGGTAGCCTCGATGCCAGAAGCGTGAGGAAATCGCGCGCGTGACATGCTCCCGCCGCAACCCTGGTCTGGTGTAGGCTCGCGCCAAACAACGAGCGACAAGCTCACGGTCATGGGGAGAGAAATGATGAACCTCGGTCGGATCCTGTTCTCCCTCACCCTGGCTGCGGCGGCAAGTGGACTGAGCTTGATGGCGGCGCCATCACATGCGCAGCAACCAGCGGCGGTCGCCATCGACGATGACGATATCGGCGGCGTGGTGCGCGGACCGAACGGGCCGGAGGCCGGCGTCTGGGTGATCGCGGAGACCACCGAATTGCCGACGAAATTCGCCAAGATCGTCGTCACTGACGATCAGGGACGCTACGTGATCCCGGACCTGCCGCCGAACGTCAACTACGCGATCTGGGTGCGCGGCTACGGGCTGGTGGATTCGCCCAAGCTGCGGGCCAAGCCCGGCCAGCAGGTCGATCTCACGGCAGTCCCGGCGCCGAACGAGGCGGCAGCCGCCCACTACTACTCGGCGATCTATTGGTACACGATGATGAAGATCCCGCCGGCAAAGGACTTTGGCGGCTCTACCGAGATCCCGAAAGAGATCACGCAGGACATCTGGCGTCAGCGGATGAACAATGTGGACTGCATTGGTTGCCATCAGCTCGGCCAGGAATCCACCCGCACGATCCCGGCCGCGTTCGGCGAATTCAAATCGGGCGAGGAAGCCTGGATGCGCCGCGTCTCCTCAGGGCAAACAGGCGAATGGATGGTAAACCGGCTCGCCGGGCAAATGGGCGGCGTGCCGTTCAAATATTTCGGCGACTGGACCGACCGGGTCGCCAAGGGCGAACTGCCGAAAGCCAAGCCGCCGCGGCCGACCGGCATCGAGCGCAACGTCGTCATCTCGTCGTGGGAATGGGCGACCGAAAAACACTTCGTCCACGACCTGATTTCCTCGGACCGTCGTTATCCCACGGTCAACGCCTACGGCCCGCTGTACGGAGCGAACGAATACTCGTCGGACGACATGCCGATCCTCGATCCGAAGGCGCACAAGGTGACGTTCTCCAAAATGCCGGTCGCCGATCCCAATGCGCCGGAGTCGTTCGGTCCTCCGCTGCATGGCACCGCCCTCCTCAATCCGGTGAGCCCCTCCGCCTATTGGGGCGAGGAAAAGATCTGGAGCCAACGGGCCAACAATCACAACAGCATGTTGGACAAGAAGGGCCGTCTCTGGCTGGCGGCAGCGGTGCGAGGCATCGAAAATCCGGCGTACTGCCGGAAGGGGTCAGCTCATCCGTCGGCTAAGGCCTTCCCGCTCGAACGCTCGGGCCGGCAAGTGTCGGTGTTCGATCCCAAGACCCTGAAATACAGCTTCATCGATACCTGCTTCGGCACCCATCACCCGCAGTTCGGCTACGATGCCGACGATACATTATGGCTCTCGGGGACGGGCCCCGTTGCCGGCTGGATCAACACCAAGCTGTGGGATGAGACCGGCGATGCCGTCAAGTCGCAGGGCTGGGCGCCGTTCGTGCTCGACACCAACGGCAACGGCAAGGTCGACGAATATACCGAGCCAGGCAAGCCGGCAGAGGCCGGCAAGGACATGCGGATCGCGGGCTCGGGCCCCTATGCGGTGATGCCGCATCCGACCGACGGCTCGGTCTGGTACACCGTCAACGTGTTCGTCGGTCCACCCGGCTTCCTGCGCTTCGATCCCAAGACCAAGCTGTCGGAATTCTATGCCATCCCGAAGGAAGGTATCGGCGTTCGCGGCGGCGACATCGACAAGAACGGCGTGCTCTGGGGCTCGGGCTCGAACGGCAGCCTCATCCGCTTCGACCGCAGCAAATGCAAGGCGCCGCTCAATGGGCCGGATGCGACCGGCCATCACTGTTCGGAAGGCTTCTCATTCTACAAATACCCGGGACCCGGCTTCGAGGGCTTCGAGACCTCCAGCGCCGAGGCGAGCTACTACACCTGGGTCGATCACCACAACACGGTCGGCCTCGGCGAGAATATCCCGATCTCCACCGCGAATCTCAATGACGGCTTCGTCGCCTTCAAGGACGGGCAGATGGTGATGCTGCGCATTCCCTATCCGCTCGGCTTTTTCGCCAAAGGGCTCGACGGGCGCATTGACGATCCCGGCGCAGGCTGGAAAGGCCGTGGGCTCTGGAGCTCCAGCGGCGATCGTACACCTTGGTTGATGGAGGGCGGCAAGGGCTCAAAACCGCGGGCGGTGCATATTCAAGTACGCCCTGATCCGTTGGCGAAGTGAGAGTGAGGATGAGCGGCTAGCCGAGCAGCAGCGCCGTGCCGGCGACCATCAGCGCACAGCCGACGAACAGGATGGCAGGCCAGCGCATTCTGCGCTGAACGTAACGCCCCTGCGCACGGCGCTCGGTGATGAGCGCCGTCTCGAATTCTTCGGAGGACGAGAACATGCAACCGAAACCGCCGCGGGTGGAGGCTGCGGCCGCTTCGAGCGACATCAGGGCAGCCTGTGGGTTTCGCCTGCGGGATGAATCCATGACGCAGATGATATGAACGGAATGGTAAACGGCAGGTTACCGGCAGGCCCTGTCCTATGGAGAGCGATCCAAAGTGTTGGATCAATCTTCCGAGATATCGCCTTGTTTGAGCAGGACGTTCAAGTCGTCGCCGGCACCTGGTATTGCGAAGCCGCGCTCCCGGCGGTCTTGCGCCGCCACTTCTCGAGCGACAGCGGCAGCTCTTCCGCGGCCTCGACGCGGTTGCGGCCGCCGCGCTTGGCCCGATAGAGCGCCGTGTCGGCCGCCGCCAGCAACACATCGAGCTCCGTGCCCGCCGGACCGCCGGCGACGCCGATGCTGACGGTGGTGTCGACCGGGCCTTCCTCGCAGACGATGTTGGACGCCTCGAACGCCTCGCGTACGCGCTCGGCCACGATCACGCCCTCTTCCAGTGGACATGCCAATAACGCTGCGAACTCCTCGCCGCCGATGCGCCCGGACAGATCGCTGATGCGCAAATTGCTGATCACGACGGTGGAGAACAATTTGAGGATCTCGTCGCCCGCGGGATGGCCGAAGCGGTCGTTGATGCTCTTGAAGTGATCGATGTCGAAAATCATCACCGTCACCGGCCGCCCGGCGGCGGCCTCGCGTTCGATCACCCGGTTGCAGGCTTCCGTAAAACCGCGGCGGTTCAACATACCGCTCAACGGATCGACCGAGGCCGCGGTCTTGTGCACCGTCACGGCACGATCCGACACCAGCATGAAGATCACGAACACAGTGCCGATCGCATACAAGATCAGTTCGATCGAGAATGCCGTCACCCATATGCTGCTGGTAAAGGTCTCGTCATGCGGGCGCAGCAGGCTGCCGAGCAGGATCGGCAGCGCCAGCACGCAACCATGCATGATAGGCACGGCAATCGTCGGCCAGCGCTTTTGCATCGTCCGCCGCCGTTCGCTCCACAATTCGGAAGCCGTCAACCCGGCATAGATCGCGACGATCGCCGCACCGACAATCAGCCGCATCGCGGGATTCAGAGATGGCAAAGCCAGCACCGTGCCGACCCAGGCGATCGCGCCAAAGAACAGCCCCGGCAGATTGGGCTTGCGGCCGTGGAATACCCGCGAGGCGTTCCAAACCATGCCGCAGGCCACGAAGCCAAGCGCATGCAGCGTCAGCAACAGCGGCTCGCCGAGTGTAGCGCCGCCCACGGTCCAGATCGCCACCGACGATGCGCCAAGCAGATAGGCCGTCCCCCACCACTTCAAGGCTGGAATGTTTTCCTGCTTGCCGAACAGCACCAGCATGGCCCCGAGCATGCCTGCGACCATCGTGGCAAATACATACAGCGTGGAAGTATCGAACGACATGGGCTCACCCGAACGCGTGTGATGCTACTTGTTCGGCGCACACTGAAAATGCAATTTCGCGCCATCGCATCAGGGACACTAGGCGACCCGTGTTCCGATTTCGTGAGTGCGGGTAAGCAAGTTTTCACGAAAATCCGTGGTAACCCATCACTAAATAGTAAGCAAAAAGGGCGCCGATCGGCGCCCTCTTTTCGTCTGGTGAATGCAGCAATCCGCTGCAAATTTTAGCGAAGCAATTAGCGCTTCGAGAACTGGAACGACTTGCGCGCTTTCGCCCGGCCGTACTTCTTGCGCTCCACGGTGCGGGAGTCGCGGGTCAGGAAGCCGCCCTTCTTCAGCACGCCGCGCAGATCCGGCTCGAAGTTGGTCAAAGCCTTCGAGATGCCGTGACGCACGGCACCCGCCTGGCCCGACAAACCACCGCCGGCGACTGTGCAGATGACGTCGTACTGGCCGGCGCGCGCGGCCGCGACCAGCGGCTGCTGGATCAGCATGCGCAATACCGGACGGGCGAAATAGACGTCGACCTCGCGGGTATTAACCGTGATCTTGCCGGCGCCCGGCTTGATCCAGACGCGGGCGACCGCGTCCTTGCGCTTGCCGGTGGCGTAGGCGCGCCCGTATTTGTCGACCTTCTTGACGTATTTCGGCGCTTCCGGAGCGGCCGTCTTCAAAGACGCCAACTGGTCGAGCGACTGCATGGTATCCGACATCTTATGCGGCCCTCATGTTCTTGCGGTTCATCGAAGCGATATCAACCTTCTCGGGCTGCTGGGCCTCATGCGGGTGTTCGGCGCCGGGGTAGACGCGCAAATTGCCCATCTGCACGCGTCCGAGCGGACCACGCGGAATCATGCGCTCAATGGCCTTCTCGACCACGCGCTCGGGAAAGCGGCCCTCGAGGATCGACTTCGCGGTACGTTCCTTGATGCCGCCGATGAACCCGGTGTGCTTGTAGTAGACCTTGTTGTCGCGCTTGCGACCGGTCAGCACCACATGCGCCGCATTGATTATGATAACGTTGTCACCGCAGTCGACATGCGGGGTATAGGTGGGCAGATGTTTGCCGCGCAGGCGCATGGCGACGAGGGTGGCGAGCCGGCCGACCACCAGACCCTTGGCGTCGATCAAGACCCACTTCTTGGTCACCTCGGCGGGCTTTGCCGAATAGGTTTTCATGTGAGGAAATCCGTGAAAATGGAAATCGGCGCCAGATGCGCCGAACTGGCCGGTTTCTAGAGAATGGTGCGCCATCCGTCAACGTTGATGCACGAGAATTATCTCTGTAATAACAGCGGTCTACGAATATGGTGCAATATTACCATCAAAAAGCTTACGTATTTGGAATGGAATAGGTCGCCGTCACATGGGCGATCGGATCGGGTGACGAGCCCGAGAGCAGGTTCACCTCCCCGACCGCGAGCCGTTTGCCGAGTTTCAGCAGGCGCGCCGCGGCCAGCACGTCCTGTCCCGGCTGGCCCTTGCGCAAGAAATTGATGTTGAGATTGGTCGTCACCGCCAGCCCCACCGGGCCGATCGCCGACAGCAGCACCACATACATCGCGAAATCGGCCATTGCCATTAGCGTCGGCCCCGACACCGTGCCGCCTGGACGCAGCATGCGTTCGTCATAACGCCGGCGCAGCAGGCAGGTCTCGCCGTCGGCGCCCTCGATGGTGATATCGCCATCGCTGAAGGCCTGCGGAAATTCCTCGCGGAGGAACTTCTCCAGCTCAGCCACGCTCATTTTCGCTGCCGCCATGCCACCTCTGCCCCTCGATTAAGGCTGCCTGTTACATTACGTTGTCATCAAAGCCAAAATGAAAATCCTGGAGTGGAAACCTCAGAGATGTCAGCCCAGACTGCCCGCGCGCCCGCACCGCAACCTGCGATCCTGCTGCAGGAAAATATCGGCAGCATCCGCGTGCTCACCCTCAACCGACCGGCCGCGCGCAACAGCCTGTCGGAGGGCCTGATCGCCGAGCTGCACGCTGCGCTGACGGAAATCCACGACGACAACAGCGTCCGCGCCGTCGTCATCGCGGCCAACGGTCCAGCCTTTTCCGCGGGCCACGACATGAAGGAACTGACCGCGCGCCGCAGCGATTCCGATCGTGGCCGCGCTTATTTCGGGCAGGTCATGAACGCCTGCAGCGCAATGATGCAGGCTGTCGTGCATCTGCCGAAGCCCGTCGTTGCCGCCGTGCAGGGCATCGCGACCGCAGCCGGCTGCCAATTGGTGGCGAGCTGCGATCTCGCGGTCGCCTCCGAGGCGGCGGGCTTCGCCACCCCCGGCGTCGATATCGGCCTGTTCTGTTCGACGCCCATGGTGGCGCTGTCGCGCAACATCCCGCGCAAACAGGCTATGGAGATGCTGCTCACGGGCGAGCCGATTTCGGCGGCCGTGGCGAAGAATATCGGCCTTGTCAACCGCGTGGTCGCCGCCGGCACCGAGCGCGATGCGGCGATCGCGCTGGCGCAGAAGGTGGCGCTCAAATCCGCCTATACCGTCAAGCTCGGCAAGGAGGCGTTTTATCGCCAGGCCGAAATGAGCCTCGCCGACGCCTACCGTTATGCGGCGGAAGTGATGACCGAGAACATGATGGCGCGCGACGCCGAGGAAGGCATCGGCGCGTTCATCGAGAAACGCGAGCCGAAGTGGCAGGATAAATAGAGGCTCCTCATCCTGAGGAGCCGCGCAAGCGGCGTCTCGAAGGATGCGGGCTGGTCTGTGGCCTCCTGGTTCGAGACGCGCGTTCCGCGCTCCTCACCATGAGGCTCTGAGGAAATCAAATGAACCACGACGCCTACGACGACAACTACATCCGCAGCATCCTCAACAACGTGAAATCGATCGCGATGGTCGGTGCCTCGCCGGTCAATGTGCGGCCGAGCTATTTTGCGTTCAAATATCTGGCGCAGCGCGGCTACGACATGATTCCAGTCAATCCCGGTCATGTCGGAAAGAGTCTGCTCGGCAAGCCCTTCGTCGCCTCGCTCAGGGATATCGGCCGTCCCGTCGACATGATCGATATCTTCCGCAGCTCCAGCCACATTATGCCTGTCGTCGAGGAAGCACTGACATTGTCACCGCCGCCGAAGGTGATCTGGATGCAGCTCGGCGCCCGCGATGACGCAGCCGCCGCGAAAGCCGAAGCCGCCGGCCTCAAGGTCGTGATGAACCGCTGCCCGAAGATCGAGTATGGTCGGCTGTCGTCGGAAATTTCATGGATGGGCGTCAATTCGCGCACGCTGAGCTCGAAACGCGCGCCGATCCCGACGCAGGGCATGCGGTTGTCGCTGAACCGGATGAGCGTCGGCGGCGGCGCAACGGCAGCATCGGATCGCGCAGCAAAGAACAAAAGCGAGCCGACGTGAAGCAATACGAAACGATTATTTCGAAAACGCGGCCTGACCAAGCGGACCCGTTTCCAATCCGCCACATGTGAACGCCTCGCCTTGACGGCGGACGCGGCTGCGATCAGCATGCCGCGCATTTTGAGCAAGCCAAAGAACAGGACGAAGAAGAATGACCGACCGTCTCCCGGGATTCTCCACACTTGCCGTGCATGCCGGCGCGCAGCCCGATCCCACCACGGGCGCGCGGGTGACGCCGATCTATCAAACCACGTCCTTCGTGTTCAATGATGCCGACCATGCCGCCTCGCTGTTCGGGCTGCAGGCGTTCGGCAACATCTATACCCGCATCGGCAACCCCACGACTGCCGTATTGGAAGAGCGCATGGCGGCACTGGAAGGCGGCACCGCGGCGCTGGCAGTTGCGTCGGGTCACGCGGCGCAGGTCGTTGTGCTGCAGCAATTGCTGATGCCGGGCGACGAGTTCATCGCCGCGCGAAAACTCTACGGCGGCTCGATCAACCAGTTCACGCACGCGTTCAAGAGCTTTGGCTGGAATGTTGCGTGGGCCGACCCCGACGATATCGGCAGTTTCGAGCGCGCGGTAACGCCGCGCACCAAGGCGATCTTCATCGAATCGATCGCCAACCCCGCCGGCAGCATCACCGACATCGAGGCGATCGCGGAAGTGGCCCGCAAGGCCGGCGTGCCGCTGATCGTCGACAACACGCTGGCAACGCCGTATTTGATCCGCCCGATCGATCACGGCGCCGACATCGTTGTGCACTCGCTGACGAAATTTTTAGGCGGCCACGGCAATTCGCTCGGCGGCATCATCGTTGATGCCGGCACGTTCGACTGGTCGAAGGACAATAAATATCCGATGCTCAACGAGCCACGCCCGGAATATCACGGCATCAGGATCCAGGAGACCTTTGGCAATTTCGCCTTTGCGATTGCCTGCCGCGTGCTGGGCCTGCGCGACCTTGGTCCGGCGCTGTCGCCGTTCAACGCTTTCATGATCCTGACCGGCATCGAGACGTTGCCGTTGCGCATGCAGAAGCATTGCGAGAATGCCAAGGCGGTCGCGGAATTTCTTGCCGGCCATTCCGCGGTGGCGTCGGTGAACTATGCGGGCCTCGCCAGCGACAAGTACAACAGGCTCGCGCGCAAATACGCCCCGAAGGGCGCCGGTGCCGTATTCACCTTCAGCCTGAGGGGCGGCTACGACGCCGGCGTCAGCCTGGTGTCGAACCTGAAACTGTTCTCGCACCTGGCCAATGTCGGCGACACCCGCTCGCTGGTGATCCACCCCGCCTCGACCACGCACAGCCAGCTCGACGATGAGGCGAAGGTGAGATCCGGCGCGGGGCCTGACGTGGTGCGCCTGTCGATCGGCATCGAGGACAAGGAAGATCTGATCGCCGATCTCGAGCAGGCGTTGGTGGTGTGAAAGACGGGGCCGTCATTGCGAGCGAAGCGAAGCAATCGAGAGTCCCGTGGGCGCAGTCTGGATTGTTTCGTCGCTACGCTCCTCGCAATGACGGGGCAAAAGCCTCGGTCCTCTTGGCCCGGTTGCATATGGCAATCGCCTCCGCGGCTGCCATTTCCTAGCTATCCAAGCCTCTCGTTAACGGTCATTCCGGCATAAAGTGGTCCAGATCCGCCCCCGATGATTCGGAGCAAACGATGCTGCGCTGGATGATGTCACTGCTTGTCGCGATCTTCACGATCGGAAACGCTGCTGCCGCCAACGGCCCGGCCACCACCAAACGCGCTGCGGTTCGCGCCGCCAGTAATTTGCCGCCGGGGCTGCCCCGCGCCCATTACAAATACCGAACCACCGTCGCACCCGCCACGGCCCCGCTTTACGAGCGGCGCGGCCGGCAATTGGTGGTGGTCGAGGAAGAGGATCCGGACGTCCTGTTCACGCCGGTGGGCGTGATGCCCTACGTACCGCTCGTCAACGGCACGCCATTGCTGGCCGGGTCGTCGACCCTGCCCGGCTATTACGGAACGAGCCATTCCTACAGTTATGACGGGCCCTATTACGGCGGTCGCTACACGCCGTATTGGGCTCGCCTGCCCTATGCCTGCGGCGTGTACGGATATTGCTAACGGCGCATCAACGACGGAGACGGACAACCGAGGTGGCAGGGGCATCGAAAAAAAACAGGGCAACAGGTTCTGCCAACGCGATCACGGCGGATCTGGTCGCGGTCCTCGTCGCCGTCACCGACGGCGAACCGAAGATCATGACCATCGCCAACGACGGCGCGCTGCCGAGCGGCCCGTTCGAATTTGCGCACCGCTCGCTGCAGACGGGATTGCGGTCATGGGTCGAGGCGCAGACCGGCCATCCGCTCGGTTATGTCGAGCAGCTCTATACGTTCGCCGATCGTGGGCGGGCCGGAGATGCCACGTCACCGCATTCGATCTCGATCAGCTATCTCGGGTTAACGCGCGAAGACAAGGTCGGCCAGGGTTTTGAGGCGCACTGGTCCGGCTGGTACGAATATTTTCCATGGGAGGATCGCAGGGCCGGTGTCCCCGCTTCGCTCGCTAAGACATTGGCATCGCGGCTGCGGGCGTGGGCGAAATCCGCTGAGACCACCAGTCTGCAGCGCGAACGCTGGCAGCGGGCCGCCATTACATTTGGCCTTGACGATCGCGAATGGAACGAGGAGCTGGTGTTGCAGCGCTACGAACTGCTCTACGAGGCCGGCCTGATTCCGGAAGCCGTCCGTGACGGGATAAGCGCCGCCGCAGTCATTCCCGGCCGGCCGATGACCGGAGATCACCGCCGCATTCTCGCCACCGGGATCGCGCGCCTGCGCGCCAAGATCAAATACCGCCCCGTGGTGTTTGAACTGATGCCGGCGGAATTCACCCTGCTGCAATTGCAACGCAGTGTTGAGGCGCTTGCAGGCCGCTTGGTGCACAAGCAGAATTTTCGTCGTCTGATCGAGCAGCAGCAACTTGTTGAGGAGACTGGGGCAATCGCCGCCGACACGGTCGGCCGCCCCGCCAAATTGTTCAGGTTCCGTCACGGCGTGCTGGCCGAACGGGCGATCGCTGGAACCAAGCTTCCCTTATCGCGCACTTGACTTCGGTTATGCTCAGGATAAGTATAAGCTAGGATATACTCAAGGAGAGTATAAATGGCCGACATCAGCTCCGCCGCGCTTGCCCGCGTTTCACCGCTTTACGATCGGGTCAGACGAGTGATCCCGCCGCCTGAATGGGCCGTGTTTGCCGAGGATGTCGATGCCATCCTCGAACTAAAACAAAGCCGCAACGCCGTCGTCCTCGCGCATAACTATCAGACACCTGAAATCTTCCACGGTGTCGCCGACATCGTCGGCGATAGCCTCTTGCTGGCGCGCGAAGCCACCAAGGTCGATGCTGATATCATCGTGCTGGCCGGCGTGCACTTTATGGCCGAGACAGCCAAGCTGTTGAATCCGGAAAAGACCGTGCTGATCCCCGACCTCGCGGCGGGCTGTTCGCTCGCGGACTCCATCACCGCGCAGGACGTGCGCCTGATGCGCCAGCGCTATCCCGGCGTTCCCGTCGTCACCTATGTCAACACCTCGGTAGCGGTGAAGGCGGAATCCGACATCTGCTGCACCTCCGGTAATGCGCTCAAGGTCGTGGAATCGCTCGGTGCCGAACGCGTGATCATGCTGCCGGATGAATATCTGGCGCAAAACATTGCCGCGCAGACAAACGTGAAGATCATCGCATGGAAGGGCCACTGCGAGGTGCACGAGCTGTTTACGGCCTCCGACGTCCGGCAACTGCGCGAAAATCACCCCGACGTAACCATCCTGGCGCATCCGGAGTGCCCGCCCGAAGTGGTAGCGGAAGCCGATTTCTCCGGCTCGACGGCCGCGATGTCGGATTACGTCGGCAAGCAGCGGCCGCCCCGGGTCGTGCTGCTGACGGAATGCTCGATGAGCGACAACGTCGCGGTGCTCCACCCCGAGGTGGAGTTCATCCGGCCCTGCAATCTCTGTCCGCACATGAAGCGGATCACACTGAAGAATATCCGCCATGCGCTGGAAACCGGCCGGCACGAGGTTACGATCGATCCCGCGATCGCTGCGCCCGCCCGTCGCGCCGTCGAAAGGATGCTGGCGCTATGAGCACGGAGATTTCAGCGCTGGCCAACCGTCCGGTCATCATCGGCGGCGGCGCCGCCGGATTGATGGCAGCGCTTCAGATGGCGCCCGAACCGGTCGTGCTGTTGTCGAAGGCGCCGCTTGGCGCGGAGGCGTCAAGCCTGTGGGCGCAGGGCGGACTGGCCGCAGCGATGGGCGATGATGACGACCCTGCTCTGCACCTGGCCGACACGATCGCCGCTGGCGCGGGCCTGTGCGACGAAGCCGTCGCGCGCCGGATTGTCCAGGCGGCGCCTGCGGCCGTCGAGCACCTCGCCAGGCTAGGTGTCGCATTCGACCGGCGGCCCGACGGCGGCTGGCGGCTCGGCCTTGAAGCCGCACACAGCCGAAACCGCATCGTGCACGCTACCGGCGACGGCACCGGGCGCGAGATCATGCGTGCGCTGATCGCAGCGGTCCGCCGCTGCCCTTCGATCACCTTGCTTGAAGGGGTCGAGGCGCGAAGCCTGATCGTCGAAGACAACTCCATCAGGGGCGTACTTGCGGTGAATGCCAAGAGACCGCTCGTGATCGACACCACCCGTGTTGTGCTGGCGACTGGCGGCATTGGCGGCCTGTTTCTCGACAGCACCAACCCTGCCGGCTGCTTCGGCCAGGGACTGACGCTGGCGGCACGCGCGGGCGCCAAACTCTCCGATCTTGAGTTCGTCCAGTTTCACCCGACCGCCTTCGACGGGCCGTCGCGCCCGATGCCGCTGGTAACCGAGGCCGTACGCGGCGACGGCGCCATCCTGATCGACGACACCGGACAACGCTTCATGGCCGATCAGCCAGGTGCCGAGCTCGCGCCCCGCGACATCGTCGCCCGCGCGGTCTGGCGCCGCCGCGCCGAAGGACATCGCGTCTTCCTCGATGCGCGGCAACATCCGGGAGCGGAATTTGCAACACGTTATCCCGTCATCTCCGCCTTCTGCAAAATGGCCGGGATCGATCCCGCGACCGATCCGATTCCGGTGAGGCCGGCGGTGCACTACCATATGGGCGGTATCGCCGTTGATATCGAAGGCCGCAGCAGCGTGGACGGCCTCTGGGCCTGCGGGGAAGCCAGCCGCACCGGGCTGCATGGCGCCAACCGGCTCGCCAGCAATTCGCTGATGGAAGCCATCGTCTGTGCGCAATGGGTTGCAGAGAGCGTCACGGGCGCGAGCCGCGGCACGCTGAAAGCGCGCGTGGCCACTGCGCCTCCCCCCGCGTCCGATTCTTCGGCCGTGCGGCCGATCCTGTCGAAAGGCCTCGGCGTGCTCCGCGAGCGGCACGGCATCGAACGCGCGATCCGCAGCCTCTATCCGCTCGCCAACAGCAGCAGTGCAGCTTCCGATCCCGCGCTGATCGGATTGATGATCGCGGTCGGCGCCTGGCAGCGCGAGGAAAGCCGCGGCGGGCATTTTCGCAGCGACTTCCCCGACGCCTTGCCGTCCGCTGTGCCTTCATCCATCTCGCTTGCGGACGCGCTCGGCACCGCACGCGATATCGTTGGAACCGAATTCCTGTCTACCGGGAGCGCCCAGTCGTGACACTATCTCCACTTCTGCCTGTCATGTACGAGCCGCTGGTTCGAACCGCCCTGCTCGAAGACTTGGGCCGCGCCGGCGACATCACCGCGGACGCAATCGTTCCGGCCGACAGGCACGCCTCGCTGGTGCTGCGCGCGCGCCAGCCTGGCGTCGTGGCCGGGCTCGACATTGCGCGCTGTGCGTTTCAGCTCGTCAATCCTGCCATGCAGCTCGAGGCGGAACGCCCTGACGGCAGCGTGGTGGCGCCGGGAGACGTGATCGCAGCGATCGAGGGACAGGCGCGCGGGCTGTTGACCGGTGAACGGACGGCGCTGAACTTTCTTTGCCATCTCAGCGGCGTCGCGACCGCAACGGCGTCGCTGGTATCGGCCGCGCAAGGCACCAAGGCGCGCATCGTCTGCACCCGCAAGACCACGCCCGGATTGCGGACGCTGGAAAAATACGCGGTCCGCGCCGGCGGTGGCAGCAATCACCGTTTTGGCCTCGATGACGCCATTCTGATCAAGGACAACCATATCGCGCTGGCCGGCGATATCAGGACCGCGATCGAGCGCGCAAAAGCGCATGCCGGTCACCTCGTCAAGATCGAGGTCGAGGTGGATACCCTGTCGCAACTCGAACAGGCCCTTGCGGTTGGCGTGGATGCTGTACTGCTCGACAACATGACGGTCGAGCAACTGCGACAGGCGGTGGCGATGACCGGCGGCCGGGCGATCACCGAAGCCTCCGGCCGCGTCACGGCCGAGACGGCCAAGGCGATTGCGGCGACCGGCGTCGACCTGATTTCCGCCGGCTGGCTGACCCACAGCTCCGCCGCACTTGATATCGGACTCGACTATCTCGGACTCAACCGGCAGGTAGCGTAGCTTTCGGCGGATTACTCGGCCGCGCGCATGGTGGCCTTGTCTTCGCGCATCAGGCGGTTGTTGCGCTGGACCACCGAATAGGTCGCTAGCGCAAACAGGATCACCAGGCCCTGGATCGATAGCGCTTCCATCGACGGATTTAGGCCGATCGCGGTCAGGAACGCCGAGCCCTTGATTTCGGTTACCGTGATGATCGCCTGTTCCTGGAACTCCTGCACCGCCTCGCCGATGAACTTGATCGCCATCACAAACAGGAACGCCGAGGTGATGATGAACAGCGGGCGCAGCGGAAGCTTTCGCGCAATCAGGTTGATGAAATAGAACAGCACGGCAAGGCCCGCCGTCGCCGCCGCCAGGCCGGCGAACAGCCCCGCGCTCCAGCCGCCTTCGGTCGTCGCCAGCGCGTTGATGAACAGCACGGTTTCGGCGCCCTCGCGGAACACCGCGAGGAAGGCCAGCGCGCCGACCGCCCACACCGTGTCCTGCGACAGCGCATGGTCGGCCTTGTGCGCGAGATAATCCTGCCAACCGCGCGGATCCTGCTTCACCATCAGCCAGCCGCTGACATAGAGCATCAGGGCAGCGGCGAAGAGAATGATGATGCCTTCGAGGATGTCACTGTGCTCGCCGGAATTGAGTACCGCGAACAACCAGGCGGCGACGATGCTGGCGCCCACGGCCGCGAGCGCGCCGCCGTACAGCGCCTGAAGGCGGTGGGCGGCGCCGGCCCTGGTCAGGTAGCCCGCGAGTGCCGCGATCACCAGCATGGCTTCGAGCCCCTCGCGGAGCAGGATGACGGCGGCCTGGATGAATGCTGACGACATGAAACGGACCTTCGTTTTGGTTCGTTTTATCGCCCAAACGATTCAAGTAAAGCGGTCGCACGCCACACAAATGCGTCAAGGCTGGCGCGCGGCCAGAAAGCCCTGCAAATCGGGCATTTCCTGAGATGGCGCAAGATTAGAATTGCTCAATTTCAGCCGGGCTGTCCGAGCGGCATCGCCAGCTTCTGCTGGTCGCGCTCCGTGCGCCGCGAAGCCAGACGTTCCGTCTGCAGGACCGCCAGCGTCAGGACCACGATCGCGATGGCCTGATGGGCCAGCGCGAGATCGATCGGCACCTGATGCAGCAGCGTAAGAATGCCGAGGCCGGCCTGCAGAGTGATCGCCGCCAGCAGAGACCAAGCGCCGCCGACGACGGCGATACCGGCCCGCGACCTCACGCTATCGACCGCATGAAGGACTGCCAGCGCCAGCAGCGCATAAGCGGTCATGCGGTGCTCGAACTGCACGGTGAGCGTGTTGTCGAACAGGTTGCGCCACCACGGCTCCTCGAAGAACAGCCGCCCCGCCGATGGAATGAAGGCGCCGTCGATCTCGGGCCAGGTGTTGTATACCCGGCCCGCCCGCAGGCCCGCGACCAGCGCGCCAAAATAAATCTGGACGAAAGTCAGGGCGAGCACAGCCGCCCCGGAGATCTTAAGCCGAGCGGGAACAACCGGCTGCGGATGCACGCTCATCCGTCGCAATGTCCAGACGATCGACGCAAAGATAATCAGCGCCAGCACCAGATGCGTCGCCAGACGATACTGGGACACTTCCGTCCGCTGCGAGAGACCAGAGGCGACCATCCACCAACCGACCGCGCCCTGCAGCGCGCCGAGGGCGAAGATCAGCCACAGCCGCTTTTTCAATTCGGCGCTGAATGCGCCACGCCACAGGAAGTACAGGAACGGCAGCAGGTAGACCGCGCCGATCACGCGCCCGAGCAGGCGATGGCTCCATTCCCACCAGAAGATGGTCTTGAACTCCGACAGGCTCATGCCGGCGTTGAGTTCGCGGTACTGCGGAATGGCCTTGTAACCCTCGAACGCCTGCGCCCATTGCGCCTCGTTGAGCGGCGGCAGCGTACCGGTAACCGGCTTCCATTCCACGATCGACAATCCGGATTCCGTCAGCCGCGTGGCGCCGCCGACCAGCACCATGAGAGCGATCAGCGCGGCGACCACGATCAGCCACCATCGGACGGCGCCGGCCTGCTGTGCGGAACTAACGGTCATGAAACCCGTTTTGGTCGCCCCCTAAGGCGCGCTTGATTGAATTGGCGCGCCCCTTATAGTCCGCCTCTTCCCGCGCGCAACCCGCCACGAGCCCGACAAATCCGCCATGACGATACGCACCCGCAAATTCTTCGGAACCCTCGCTTTGCTGGCGTTGGTCCTGGTGTGGTCGCTGTTGGGAATGACCATCGCCCAGACGCCATGGCTGGCCAATTCGGGCCTGCTGCAGGCGATCTTCTATGTCGTGGCAGGCCTTGGGTGGGTGCTGCCGGCGATGCCGATCGTGAGCTGGATGTCGCGGCCCGACCGCGCCGCCTAGATCAGACCCAATTGTCCCGGGTCGGCCTGACCGCGGGAAACATCATCCCCGACAGCATCACGCGCATCATGCGCAGCGAATCCTGCCGTCCGTCCCAGGCGATACGCGGCAATGCATGCAGGTTCGTATATCCCTTGGCCTCGACGATGCCCGGGATCGTCGATACCGCGCTAGCAAAACCTGCCTCCTGCGCCATGACGACGTGCTCGCGGCGCCAGGATTGCCGGTCACCGAACGGATACGCAAAATGCCTGACGGCGCGGCGCAAGGCAGCCTCCGCGACGGCCTTTCCCATCGTCATCTCGCGTTGCGCCTCGGCCTCCTTCAGGTTGGATAACACGTGATAGTTCACGGTTGCACTGCCGAGCGTCACCAGCGGATCAGCAGCGAGCTTGGCCAGATCGTCCCAGTCCATCGAGGCAGCGCGCGACAACCCCGCGAGATCGACGGAATAGCGCGTGCAGAGGTCATGGATCGCGAACGAAAGATCCGGCGGCGGCAGCGTTCGCATCCAGCTCGTCAGAAATTCGAACGTATCATACTTCTCTGGCGTGCTGCGCGTTGAGAAGCGCCGCTCTCTGCGGTCCATCACCAGGATGATGCGATCCTCGCGCGCGATCATGTCTTCCAGCGCCAGCCACCAGGCTTCGCCGAGCCCATCCGGAAATGCCGTCGGGAAGTAGACGGAGAAGGGCACGCCGTGCTTCGCCAGAATGGGATAGGCCTGCGTGATGACATCCTTGCAGCCGCCGTCGAATGTCAGGCAGGCAAACCGATTGGCCTTTGGCAGCGTGACCGCCCGCCGGCACACCTCGTCCATCGTGATCAGGTCGAAGTTCCAGCGCTTCAGCGCACCGAGCGTCCGGTCGAGAAACTGCGGCGTGATTTCACGCCACCGGTTGGGCTGAAACGGCCGGGAATCGCACGGACGAACGCGCTCGAACCGCAAAATGACGCCGGCCCCGCCGCTCTCGCGCTGCTTCAGCCTGAAATAACCGCTGAAATACGCGAGCTCCATCCAGGCCCGCCGCCAAATTCCGATATCCGACGCCAACGTCCCGCCCTCAACATGCGGTCGCGCTGCCCCGCCGCGCCCGCATTGTATTACCCTTTGTTGACATTTCCCTGCGAAGGTCGGCCAAAGCCGAAATTGTAAACAAATTCATATAACACGGGCTCTGCGATGACCATGGCTGCCGCAATTAAAGACCAAACGGCGGATCGAGATGTATGGTCGAAGGCGAGCCGCATCGCCGGCATCGAGGTCGTTCACGACCTCGCCGCCGCCGAAGATGTCTGGCGCAGCCTCGAAGGCGCGCAAAGCTTCTTTACGCCGTATCAGCGGTTCGACTTCCTTAGCCCCTGGCAGCGGCAGGTCGGCGCGCGCGAAGGCCTCGTTCCCTTCATCGTGATCGCCTACGACGCGCAACGCCGTCCGCTGCTGCTGCTCCCGCTCGCACTCAGGCACGCCTATGGCGCGCGTTGCGCCGGTTTCATGGGCGGCAAGCATTCCACCTTCAACATGGCGCTGTTCGACCGCGATTTCGCCGCAAGCGCAACGCAAGCCGATCTCGACGGCCTGATATCGGCGATATCGCAGCAGTCCGGGGCCGACGTCCTCGCGCTGCACCAGCAACCGGTTCGCTGGCGCGACCTGCCCAATCCGTTCGCTTTGCTGCCGCATCAGCCATCCGCCAATGATTGCCCGCTCCTGGTGATCCAGCCAGACGCTGCGCCCGCCGCGCTGATCAGCAGCTCGTTCCGGCGCCGCCTCAAGGGCAAGGAACGCAAGCTGCAGTCGCTGCCCGGCTATCGCAGTTATATTGCATCGTCAGAGGCCGACATCACCCGGCTGCTCGACTGGTTCTTCCGCGTCAAGCCGCTGCGGATGGCGGAGCAGAAGCTGCCGAATGTCTTCGCCGATCCCGGCATCGAGGAATTCGTCCGCAGCGCCTGCATCGCGCCGCTCGCCGGCGGCAGGCACGCCATCGACATCCATGCGCTGGAATCCGACGAGGAAGTGATCGCGATCTTCGCCGGCGTCGCCGACGGCCATCGCTTCTCGATGATGTTCAATACCTACACGATGTCTGCGAATTCGAAGTACAGCCCGGGCTTGATTTTGATGCGCGAGATTATCGATCACTATGCCGGACAGGGTTATCGCGCCCTCGACCTCGGAATCGGATCGGACGACTACAAGCGGCTGTTCTGCAAGAGCGACGAGCCGATCTTCGACAGCTTCATCCCGCTCAGCCAACGCGGCAAGCTTGCCGCCAGCGTGATGTCGGGTCTCAACCGCACCAAGCGGCTCGTGAAGCACAATCCGGCGCTGCTGGAGATGGCGCAAAAGCTGCGCAGCGCGTTTAGCTAGAATCAGTGTCAGACGGTAGGGTGGGCAAAGGCGCACTTGCGCCGTCCCCCCATTTCACGGCTTCAGCTGAATGGTGGGCACGCTTCGCTTTGCCCACGCTACAAGATCGTTCACGCCGCCACCACACGCGGGCCGGGCTCGACGGCATCGGGTGCATGACACGGTTTGCTCAGCATTATCACCTCGGAAAAGCCGACCGCCTTGAGCTGATCGCACATCGATGCGCGCGCCTCCTGCGTCATTGACGCTTCGGGCACAACGACCGCCCGCGCCTGCGACGTCAGCAGTTCAGCCGGCAGATCGGAGGCCGTGCCGGCATCCAGCAGCACGTGATCGTAAACCCGCAGCAATGCGTCGATTGCAAGTGTGAGCCGCGGCGACTGAAGCTGTGCGCGGTCGAAGCCGGGGCGTCCGGCGCTGACCAGATGAACCCGCGACATCATGTCCTTGGTGATGATCTGCGCAAACGAGGCTTCGCCCTGCATCAGTTCGGCAAGCCCCGGCGCCACCGGATCGACTGATGCCGCCGCCATCGCCGGCGAAGAGGCCACGAGATCGACCACCACGACTTTTGCCTGCCGCGCCATCAGCCGCGCCAGAGTCAATGCGGTCAGCGTGATGCTCTCGCTCGATGCCGTGCCGAGCACGGTGACCTTGTGTGAAGCGTGACCTTCACCAACCAGCGCATCAGCCAGTTGCTCGATTTCACTGATGTCCGCGGCATCCATGCGAGGGCCATCCGCGCGCGGCTCGTGCAATACTGGCTCGGACGCGTGATCCGCGGCAGCGAAGTCCGCCGCAGGAAGCTCTGGCGCGATCGCCGGCGCACGCACCGGTTCCGGCGGAAAAGCCAGGAGAATTTCAGGCGCAATTTCACGCACAACTTCCGGCGAAGCCCTACCTTGCGTCCGCGGCGCGGTCATTCGCAAGAGCTCGCCGGTCGCGATCGCGCCTGACGTGAGCAGCAGGGTCGCCAGCGTCGCGATCAAGACGATCGGCAGCTTCTTCGGATAGGCCGGCGTGTTGGAAACCGTCGCGCGGGAGATGACGCGACCATCGGCCGGCGCCGCCTCGATATTTTCGCGGGTGTTCGCCTCACGGTATTTGGCGAGATAGGATTCCAGCAGGTCACGCTGGGCCTTGGCCTCGCGCTCGAGTGCACGGAGCTGCACGTCCTGGCCGTTGGTCGAGGACGCCTGCTTTTTCAACTGATCGAGGCTCGCCGTCAGGCCTTCGACCCGGCCGCCGGCGATGCGGGCGTCGTTCTCCAACGAGCGGGACACCTTGCCCGCCTCCTCACGCAACTGCCGATCGAGATCGGCAAGCTGGGCCTTCAATTCCTTGATACGGGGATGACCGCCGAGCAGCGTCGAGGATTGCTCGGCGAGTTGCGCGCGCAGCGTCACGCGCTGCTCGGACAGCCGCCGGACCAGTTCGGAATTGAGCACCTCGGAAGCCTCGATCGGCCTGCCGCTCTGAAGCATTTCCTTGATCAGTCGCGCCTTCGATTCCGCATCCGACTTCAGCGCGCGGGCATTATTCAACTGCGTGTTGATCTCGCCCATCTGCTGGTTGGACAGCGTGGTATTGTTGGTGCCCACGAACAGGCTCGACTTGGAGCGGAAATCCTCGACTCGCGATTCGGCCTCGGCGACTCGCTTGCGTAAGTGGTCAATTTCACCCGAAAGCCACTGGCTCGCGGACTTCGCTTGCTGCTGCCGGGCGTCCTGCTGCAGCACCAGATAGCCTTCCGCGATCGAATTAGCGACACGCGCGGCGAGTTCGGGATCGCGCGACTGGAATTCGACGACGATGACGCGGGACTTGTCGACCGCATAGGCCGTGAAGCGGTCGTAATAGGCTTCCAGCACGCGCTCTTCCGGCGTCAGCGAAAACGGGTCGCGCCCGATACCGACCAGGGCCAACAGCGACCTCAGCGGCGAGGACCCCTGCAGCACCGGATCGAATTCGGGACGCTCGGCAAGCTTGTTCTTTTTGATGATCTCGCGGGCCAGATCGCGCGATTGCACCAATTGCACCTGGCTGGTGACGGCCTCGGCATCGAGCGCGCTGCGCTCCTCGTTGCGCTCGCCGTTCGGCCGCAGGAAAACGTTCTCGCGCCCGTCGACCAAGATGCGCGCTTCCGACTTGTAGCGCGGCGTGATCATGTTGACCGCGGCCAGCGACAGGACGAGTGCCAGCACTGTCGGAATGATGATCCAGTTCCGCCTGCGCATCAGCGCCTGACCGAGCGCGTGCAGATCGAGATCTCCGGATTCGGAAGTGCCAACAGGCTTTTGAGCCGGAGGCGCCGGTCTTGCCACAGCCCGCTGCACGACCGGCTTGTCCTTGCCTGCACGCCAAAACGCCAAACGCATCGCACACTCCCGCGGACGCAATTATCGGTCCACTCGACCGGGGCGATTACACTTCATTATGGTTGCTGCTGGGTTAATTTGCCGTGTCTGCGCGCCCGACCGCGCTTCACGCGCGCGCAGTCATTTTTTGTTAACTATCAAAGCCCTTAATCGGCGAATACTTTTCCAGGATTCCTGTAATGCGAGGCGTGCTCGCCCCTGCTCCATGTCTGATTGCTGCGCTGACGCTTACGGGCTGCCTGGCCCGGAGCGCGCAGGTCCCGGTCGTATCCGAAGGCGGTCTCGATGCCTGCCGTTGACGGTCAGCCGCTTCGTATCCTGCACGCAACGCGCGCGCCGGTCGGCGGCATTTTCCGCCATATCCTCGATCTCGCCAACGGGCAGGCCGACCGCGGTCATCACGTTGGCATCATCGCCGACAGCCTCACCGGCGGCGAACGCGCTGAGCAGGCGCTGGCGGAAATCGCCCCGCGCCTCAAGCTCGGTGTTCACCGCACCGCCATTCGCCGCGAGCCGCTGCCGAGCGATCTTTTGGTATGGGCCCGGTTCCAGCGCATGATCCGCCAACTGAAGCCCGACGTGCTGCACGGTCACGGCGCCAAGGCCGGCACCTTCATGCGTTTAGGAACCGCTTCCCGCGACAGGATCAGGGTCTACACCCCGCATGGCGGCTCGCTGCATTATCCGCTGTCGACGCTGAAGGGCGACATCTATGCCCGTGTCGAACGCGCGCTGATGAACGATACCGACCTGTTCCTGTTCGAAAGCGCGTTTGCTCGCAACACCTACCAGCGCACCATCGGCACGCCGAAGGGACTGGTGCGATGCGTGTTCAACGGCGTCACCGCCAGTGAATTCGATCCGATCGTCAAGGCCGAGGACTCAACCGACCTGATCTATGTCGGCGAGTTCCGGCACATCAAGGGCGCCGATCTTCTGATCGATGCGGTAGCCCGGCTGCGCGCCGACGGCTGTCCGGTGACGCTGACGCTCGCCGGCGACGGCGAGGAAAGCGAAGGCCTCAAAGCCCAGGTCGAGCGGCTCGGCCTCGGCGCGGCCGTGCGTTTCATCGGCCACGTCAAGGCGCGTTACGGCTTCTCCAAGGGCTCGCTGCTGGTGGTTCCCTCCCGCGGAGACTCGATGCCCTACGTCGTGATCGAGGCGGCCGCCGCCGGCATTCCGATGGTCGCCGCCAATGTCGGCGGCATCCCCGAGATTTTCGGCCCGCATGGCGATGCCTTGTTCGCGTCCAGCAACGCCGCGGCCATGGCCGATGCCATCGAAGCTGCGCTGAAGGATCCGGCCGCAACCAAAGAACGAGCCAAATCGCTGCGCGAACGAATCTTCCAACATTTTTCGCAGAAGGCGATGGTCGAAGGTGTTTTCGCCGGTTACCGCGACGCATTTGCCAATCGTTAACCGTTCTTTACACGTAACTGTTTCTTCCGAATTGTCCCGTAAGCCGTGGCGTGGGGAATTCCGCGCCGGCGGGCACGTTTCCTATGTGCCCGCTCAAGAACGGATGAGGACAGTGGAACCGATTAACGCACGCTCGATGCTCGATGCCGCTGCGATCGCCAGCGCCGATCGTCCGCCGGTCGAACGGCGGCGCAGGCTGTCTCCAGCGGCGCTCACCGTCACCAATCAGAAAGTTGGCCGCGCCTACTCGCCAATCGTGATCGCAGGCGTGGTTCGCGTGATCGATTTCGCGATGTTGAGCGCGATCGGCATCGCACTCTATTTCGGGTATGTCGCGCCTCTCAGAGGCTTTTCCTGGGAGTTTCTCGCGGCGATCTTCGGCGTGGCGGCAACGGCCGTAATCTGCTTCCAGGCCGCCGATATCTACCAGGTGCAGCTATTCCGTGGCCATCTTCGCCAGATGACGCGGATGGTTTCATCCTGGGCGTTCGTGTTCCTGCTGTTCGTCAGCGCATCCTTCATCGTCAAACTCGGCAGCGAAATTTCGCGGCTGTGGCTCACGGCGTTTTTCGTGAGCGGCCTCGCGGCGCTGGTGGCCGGGCGCTTGTTCCTGCGCTCGCTGGTGCGCGACTGGGCCCGTCAGGGCCGGCTCGATCGTCGCACCATCATCGTCGGCGCGGACCAGAGCGGCGAGCAACTCGTGCAGGCGCTCAAGACGCAGGATGATTCCGACATCCATGTGCTTGGCGTGTTCGACGACCGCAACGACGATCGCGCGATGGAGACCTGCGCCGGCAGCCCCAAGCTTGGCAAGGTCGACGACATCGTCGAATTCGCGCGTCGCACCCGCATCGATCTGGTGCTGTTCGCGCTACCGATTTCGGCCGAGACCCGCATTCTCGATATGCTGAAGAAGCTGTGGGTGCTTCCGGTCGATATCCGCCTTTCGGCCCATACCAATAAGCTGCGCTTCCGTCCTCGCTCCTATTCGTATCTTGGCGAGGTGCCTACCCTCGATGTGTTCGAGGCGCCGATCACCGACTGGGATCTGGTGATGAAGTGGCTGTTCGACCACGTCGTCGGCTTCGTGATCCTGGTGCTGGCAGTGCCGGTGATGGGGCTGGTCGCGCTCGCGGTCAAGCTCGACAGCCCCGGGCCGGTACTGTTCCGCCAGAAGCGGTTCGGCTTCAACAATGAGCGCATCGACGTCTTCAAGTTTCGCTCGATGTACCACCATCAGGCAGATCCGACCGCCTCCAAGGTGGTGACCAAAAACGATCCCCGCGTGACCCGCGTCGGGCGCTTCATCCGCAAGACCAGCCTCGACGAACTGCCCCAACTCTTCAACGTGGTGTTCAAGAGCAATTTATCGCTGGTCGGGCCGCGTCCGCATGCCGTGCAGGGCAAATTGCAAAGCCGGCTGTTCGATGAGGCCGTCGACGGCTATTTCGCGCGCCACCGCGTCAAGCCGGGGATCACCGGCTGGGCGCAGATCAACGGCTGGCGCGGCGAGGTCGATACCGACGAAAAGATCCAGAAGCGCGTCGAGTTCGATCTTTATTACATCGAGAACTGGTCGGTGCTGTTCGATCTCTACATTCTGCTCAAGACGCCGATCGCCCTGATGACCAAGAGCGAGAACGCGTATTGAGGGATCGCCAGCTGTCATTGCGAGCGAAGCGAAGCAAGCCATCGCGCAGCATCGGGAAAGATGGATTGCTTCGTCGCTATCGCTCCTCGCAATGACGCGGATAGTGACGCCGTAGTTAGTTGAGTTGCGTGAGTATGTGATGGCGTATGCGGCGACAGCCGGGGGCTCTCTACCATCGACGACGGCGGCGCCCGGCGTGCTCGCTCTGCAGCGCGCGCTGGTTTGGCTGGTCGGTGCATCCGGCGCCATCGTCTTCATCGAGCCGTCGCCGTATGAAATAGCAACGCTTGCCGCCTCGGTAATCTTCTTCGCAACGGGCCTGCGGATCCGGCTGGTATTCGTGCCGCTGCTGTTGCTGCTCTTTCTGCTCAACCTCGGCTACACCATCAGCTCGGTCGCGGTGTTTGACCGGCCCAATGTGCCGAACTGGATCGCGACCTCCTGGTACATGGCGGTCACGGTTGTGTTCTTCGCAATGGTAATCTCCGAGGATACCGCGGCACGGCTCGACATGTTCCGCCGCGGCCTCGTCATCGGCGCTGTGATCGCAGCGCTCGCCGGCATCGCGGGTTATTTCAATCTCGTCCCCGGCGGCCGCGACCTGCTGACGCTATACGACCGCGCCCGCGGCACTTTCAAAGACCCCAACGTGTTCGGCGCGTTCCTGATCCTGCCCGCGTTGTTCGCCCTGCAAAGCGTCGTTTCGGACAAGCTCGGCAAATCGCTCCGCAGCGCGATGGCGTTCGGCGTGATATCGCTGGCAATCCTGCTGGCATTTTCACGCGCCGCGTGGGGCGTGCTGATGTTGACCTCCGCGTTGATGCTGGCGCTGATGGTCCTGACGAGCCGCTCGCAGGCGCAGCGCTCGCGCATCATCGTGATGGCGCTGGTTACTGTCGTTCTGGCGGCCGCCCTCGTCGCGGTGCTGCTGTCGTTCGATTCGATTGCGGAGCTCTTCAAGCAGCGCGCCAGTTTCGACCAGAGTTATGACTCAGGCCGCTTCGGCCGTTTCGGCCGGCATCTTCTCGGTGCCGATATGGCGCTCGGGCTGCCGTTCGGCATCGGGCCGCTACAGTTCAACCGTTACTTCCCCGAAGATACCCATAATTCCTACCTGAACGCGTTCATGTCGGGCGGCTGGCTCTCCGGCGTCTGCTATCCGGCGCTGGTCTTCGTCACCATTTTGACGGGGTTCCGCTACGTCTTCGTGCGCGTGCCCTGGCAACTGGCCTATCTGGCAGTGTTCGCAGCCTTCCTCGGCACGGTCGGCGAGAGCTTCATCATCGATACCGACCATTGGCGGCACTTCTGGATGATGCTGGGGACGATGTGGGGCATGTTCGTCGCTGCCGAGCGCTGGAAGGCGGACGCCAATTCTGCGCTCAAGGTGCCCATCGCGTGCAGATCACGACGCGTGGGAGAGTAGGCGTGTAGGGTGGGCAAAGGGCGCGAAGTGCCGTGCCCACCATCGATCCGCGACGACTCCCAGATGCTGGGCACGCTTCCGCCTTCGCTCGTTGAGCTACGGCGGACAAGTCGTTTTTCCCATTCTACGATCCTGTGTCTGCGTATTACTTCTCCACCGTAAACGTCAGCCCCGCGTGATCAACCAACCGCTTGATCAGCTTGTGCTGCATCGCTGCGCCCGGCGTCCAGATGCCGGCCGGCACATCCGGCGTGTCGCGCAGCAAGCAGATCGCGCATTCCGAGATCATCTTCGACGTCGATCCATAGCCGGGATCGCGATCGCCCTTGACCGCGGCGCGAACTTGCCGGCCATCGGGCGCGATCGCAACGAACAGCAGATCGTAAAGACCATTCTCGCGTTCTTCCTTCGACGGTCCCTCGCCCGGCTTCGGTCCACCGGAGCTCATTTTCTCCGAGGTGTTCGCAGCAGCTATCGCCTTGGCTTTGGCCTCACCCTTTTCGCCGGCACCGGTCAGCATCATCTCGTCGTAGACAAACTCCTTGCCGTAAGGGAAGCCTCTCAGAAGATTGGAGCGATGCACGTTGCGGGTGTTGATCGTTGCCATCACGAAAGGCGTAGTCCAGGAATCGAGTTCCTGATCGAAGGCCGGCCTGTTGCCCGGCGGCTGTTTCGGGCCTTCGAAACCTGGCGTCAGCGCGAATGGGCTCCGCAGCAGCGCTATCATGCTCGGATCATTTGCTGCTGCGGCAAAGGTCGCCCGCATGCTGGCGGCTGTACCGCCGGAGAATGTGCCGCGCATATCGCGGACGCGGCCCTTCACCCGGTTGACGGACGCCCCAAACACCTTTCTGGCTTCCTCCTGCACGCAGAAGACTCCGAGTTCGAACGGCAGCGAATCGAAGCCGCAGGAAAATATGATCCGCGCGCCGCTGGATTTCGCCGTCGCCTCGTGCGCCTCAATCATCCGGCGCATCCAGACTGGCTCGCCGCAAAGATCAAAATAGTCGACGCCATCGGCAGCGCAGGCCGCGACAAGTTCGGAACCATAGAGCTGGTAAGGTCCAACGGTCGAGATAATCGACTTCGCCAGCCCAACCATCGCCTTCAGCGACGCCGGGTCAGCCGCATCCGCCACGATCAGCGGCGTGTCGGCCGGCGCGCCGATCGCGTCACGGACCGTGGCAAGCTTATCCTTGCTGCGGCCGGCCATTGCCCATTTGAGGCTGGCGTCACCCTTGTAATGCTCGGCGAGATATTCCGCGACGAGCTGGCCGGTGAAGCCGGTAGCGCCATAGACGACGATGTCGAATTTCGACGAAGACATATTCTCGTTCCCTGAAGTAATGACCGGGTCTTCTTGTCATTGCGAGCGAAGCGAAGCAATCCAGAAATCGGGCCGCGATGGAAGGCTGGATTGCTTCGTTCGCTTCGCTCCTCGCAATGACCGTTGGAGCTACCTCTTCCCGTAGGATACGCCCATTCCGGCGCGCACGTCGGCCTGGATGCCGTAGGGCGCGATCGGATAGCGAAGGCCGTTCTTCGCGAGCTGCTTCATGCCCACAATGGCCTTGCCAAGATGCTCAGGCTTGAGCGCCATCAGCATCTCCTCGTCGGGCACCCCGCCGTAACGGCGCTCGGCAAAGCACGGCAGCGACAGGCTCGGCTCACCAGTCTTCAGCGCCCTGCCCCAGGAATCGGCGCACGCCGTCTCGCCGACCACGCCCCACTCAAACTTCTTGTAGCCGGTGTATTGCAGGCCATTGATCAGAATGATCATCTGCCCCGGCGTGGCGTAGACCAGGCAGACATCCGGCGGATTGAGCCGGCCGCTGGTGAGCGGGCTAACCGCCATTGCCTGATATTGGCCGAAAGGCACAACGTCGAGCGCCTCCTGGCGTTTGCGTGCGTCTTCGGCGGTGCCGTGCCAGACGCCGACGTAATTTTCCCCGGCGAGCCACTTCTCGTCCTGCGGCGCCAGCCCAATCACCGCGCGACACTGTGCGCCCACCAGATCCTCACCCGTGATGCCGACGGTCCAGCCGAGCCGCGAGGCCATGCTGACGATCTGGTCGGTGGTATGCACTGCCGACGGACGGCGGATTTTTGGGATCGAGGTCATCTCTTCGACGCTGGCAAACATCTTGATGCCGATCACGGTTGTCTTCAGCCGAAGCAGGCTGTTGAGGTCGGCCACCATCCCGGCCAAGTCGAACGCTTCGGGCGGCGTTTGTTGTTGCATGGCGTCAACTCCCTAATCGGCGAACCCGCGCCTGTTGGGTGATTGTAGTCCGGCTTCCGATCGGCTTCTACTTCGGCGCGGGCCCCGGCAGCAGTTCGTCGATCTTGCCGGTGGCGCGGTAGGCGATCAGGCCCATCCATTCGCGCACAGCGAGGTCGGTCCGTCCCAACCCATCGATCGCGATATTGGTAAAGTCAAATACGTCGCCGCGTCCGCCGACCCGCCAGTCCACGGGATAAGGTTCGACCGCAAATCCCGCCTTCCGGAACAGGCCGATCGATCGCGGCATATGGAAGGCCGAGGTCACCAACAGCCAGCGCTCGCCTTCCTTGGGCGCAAGCAGCGCCTTCGAAAACTCTGCGTTCTCCTGCGTGTTTCGCGAAGCCCGTTCCATGATCAGCCGCGATTTGTCGATGCCGAGGCTTTCGAAAATGGCGCCGGCGAAATCGGCTTCCCTGGCATCGTTCGAAATCAGGTTCGCACTGCCGCCGGAGAAAACAATGCGCGCTTTTGGGTAGCGGTATGCCAGCGCGGCAGCCGCGATCAGGCGATCGGGCGAACTGCGCACCACCGGCGTGCCGTGCGCAGCGGAGAGATCGGCTTCGATCGAGGCACCGAGCACGATGATGCCATCAGGCGCGCCGCGCGCACCGTCCCACGGCGGAAAGCGCTGCTCCAACGGATAAAGCAAGAGATTCCCGAGCGGCGACAGCCCGCAAATGACCAGCAGCAGAACGGCTGCGATCACCAGCTTGCGGCCGAGCGATGCAAAGCGCGTAAACATCAGAATGGCGCCGACGAAGCCCATGCCGATCAGCAGATTCGTCGGCAACAGCAGAAAGCCGAGCGTCTTGGAGAGGACAAAAAACAAGGGAAGCCTCATGAACAAGCAAACTCGTCATACGCGGGCTTGCCGCCTTCGCCAAGGCTTCGGCGGCCGAGTGAACTCGTGGCCCGGCGAAGCCTTGGCCGAGACGGGACCCGCGTATCCATCTTTCTTCGAGAAAATTTTCTCAAGAAGATGGATTGCCGGGTCAAGCCCGGCAATTACGGATCCGAGACAACATCGACATCTCGCTTTACTCAAGGCACACTTGCGGCTCCCGTGTGGAAGCCTCCTCATGCCGCATCATCACCTGCATTCCAGCCCCGAAACCTGCCACTGGGGCTTCTTCGAAGCCAAATTGAAGCCCGTGCTGACCATTGCGAGCGGCGATGAAGTCACTGTCGACACCGTGAGCGGCGGTCCCGAGATGGTGCCGGACCGGAGCCGGTTTCACGTACCGCCCGAGCTCACCGATATTCACGCCCGAATGCAGCAGCTACTGCAAGGTCACATCCTGACAGGTCCCATCGCCATCGATGGCGCCGAGCCTGGCGACGTGCTGGAGGTCGACATTCTCGATGTCCAGCTTCGGCAGGATTGGGGCTGGAACCTGATACGCCCACTGGCCGGCACCCTACCCGACGATTTCCATGAGACCCGGATCCTGAACATTCCGCTCGACCGCGATCGCATGGTCGGCCGGATGCCATGGGGGCTCGACCTGCCGTTGGCGCCGTTCTTCGGTGTGATGGGCGTGGCGCCGCCGCCCGCCTGGGGCCGCATCACCTCGCTGATCCCGCGCGCGATGGGCGGCAATCTCGACAACAAGGAATTGGTCGCCGGCGCCAAACTGTATCTGCCCGTGTTCGTGCCGGGCGCGCTGTTCTCCTGCGGCGATGGCCACGGCGTGCAGGGCGATGGCGAAGTCTGCGTCACCGCGATTGAAACCGCGCTGCAGGGCCGCTTCCGCCTGACGCTGCGCAAGGACCTTCGGCTCGCCTATCCGCGCGCGGAAACGCCAACACATTACATGACCATGGCGATGGACCCCGATCTCGATCAATGCGTGGTGCGGGCGCTGCGCGACATGATCGTGCTGCTCGGCGAAAAGCGCAATCTGTCGCGCGAGGATGCCTACACGCTCTGCAGCCTCGCCGCCGATTTGCGCGTGACGCAAACGGTGAACGGCTCCAAGGGCATTCACTGCATGATCGCGAAGGCGGTCGTGCACGGCTGATCGAACGACCTGCGGCTCTTCAAAAAGGAGAGCGCAGCTTCAGCCTGGCGTGAAACAACACGCTGGTTTTCCCGACCAATGCGGTCCCCTGCACCTGCGCGCCGTCGGTGGCGTACGATCCGCTGAAGCCGCAAGTGACTTCGCGGCCGCCGAACAGCGGCAGGCTGCCGGCCGATTTCGTGTGCTCGTTGGTGATCAGTTCGCCGCGCCATTTGCCACGATCCGCGGTGTATGCGCCCGTGTAATAGAAGTACGAGTCACCGCCGGCGATCTTGCCGTCATGCAGCACAATCACGCCGTGCGCGCGGCCGTGGCCGCCGTCCGTCATCTCGATCTGGATGGTGTAGAGGCCGTTTGTTACCGTCATTGCGCCCTGGCCATCGTCCCCGGACATCATCGGCATTCCCTGCAGCGCGAAGCAATCAGGAAATAGCCGCACGGCTGGATCGTTTCGCCGCGCCTGTAACCGCCGTTAGGGCCGCCGCGCGCTGCGCATCCGCGGGCATTCAGCCAATCCACAAACCCGACTGCGGCTTTTAATACGTTTTTTCAAGTGGATAGACAGCTATCCACAAGCCGTTTGACTCCTGTGTGCAAAACTAAATAGAGTCGAAATAGTAACTTTTCAGTACATCGTTTAAAAGTTAGCGTTCCCCATGGCTACAGAAAAGGCCGAAACCGACCGCGTTCCCGTGACCTTGGCGCTCTCGACCATCGCGTATCTCGAAAGACTGGTGAGACAGGGCACCCACGGCACAAGCGTTCCCGGCGTTGCGAGGACCCTGATCGAGGAAGGCATTCGGCTCGCCATCAAGGATGGGCTGCTTGCAATCCGCGACAATGGGAAAACGTCCTGACGGGAAGCAGCGCGGCGGTTTTCACAGAATGTGGAACCGAGAAAATGCTTACGAATATACCGACCTGGACCACCGATCGCGTCGAACTCCTGAAAAGCCATTTTGAAGCCGGCCTCACCTGTCGCGAGATCGCCGCCAGCATCGGCGTCAGCCGCAACGCCGTGATCGGCAAACTCTCCCGCCTTCAATTGACGCGCGGTCCCGCCCCGGCCGAACCGCGTCCGACCAAGGCCGCCCGGGAACGTTCGCGGAAATCGATCCCCAGACTGCAGTACCGGATATTACAGGCCGTCTACGAAAACGCGCAGCCGCTGCAGGAAGAACCGATCGCGAGCGACCAGCGCTGCTCGCTGCTTGAACTCAGCAATGAAAGATGCCGCTGGCCGATCAACACGCCAGGGGCTGAGGACTTCTGCTTTTGCGGCAATACGCCGGTAGAAGGCATGCCCTATTGCTCAGGGCATACCCGCCTCGCCTACCGTCCGGGTTCGCGTCAGCGCGTTGCACGGGGATAGCGAGTCCAGTTGCCGTGAATACGCATCAAAAAGCGGAGCTTCGGTTCTGATTCCATCAGAACCGATCGGCCACTACCCGAGCCGCCAGCCGACCTCTTCCGTAAAGCTCTTGTAGAACTCCGGCGTGTAGGCCTTTTCCGGGGCCTGCCGCACCCGCTCGTCGAGCTTCTGGGCGTCGTCGCCGACGAGGATACGCCAGCGCCCGGCCTTGACGCCCTCGAGGATGATCTTTGCCGCAGCCGCCGCCGTGGTCGGCGCTTCCTCACGGAAGGTGCGCGCGCGATCGAGCGCGATCTGTTGGATGTCGTCGTCCGACATCGGCTCGGTGTCGATGCCCATGCCGTTCAGGCGCTGCCGCGTTGCCAGAATTTCGTTCGGGCTTAACTCCTCCGATGCCGTCCCGCTCTGAATCTTGCGCGAATTGGAAACAATCGAGGTGCCGATATGCCCGGGCATCACGACGGAGCACTTGATGTGCGGGGCGTTGAGCCGCAGATCGGTCATCAACGCTTCGGTAAAGCCTTTCACCGCGAACTTGGCCGCGCTGTAGGCTGTGTGCGAGGCACCCGGGCCAACGGATGCCCAGAAACCGTTAACGCTCGATGTGTTGATGATGTGCGCCTCGTCGGCCTTCATCATAAGCGGCAGAAAAGTGCGGACGCCGAGATAGACGCCGCCCCAGCAGATGTTGAAGGTGCGCTCCCACTGTTCGCGCGTGTTGGTGAACAGGCTGCCGCCGCCGCCGATGCCGGCATTGTTGAACAACAGATGGATCTTGTCGGTCGTCTGCTGCTCGGTCAATTCGTCGCGGAAGCGCTGGAGATGAGCCTCGATCGAGACGTCGGCGACATGGGTGGTGATGCGCAGGCCTTGCGGCAGCCTTTCCGCCTCGCAGAGCCGCTTGGTCTCGGCCATGGCTTCCGGCGAGACATCGCACATCGCGACATTACAGCCTTCGGCGACGAGCTGGCGCGCGAGTTCGCGGCCCATTCCCGTGCCGCCCCCGGTGATCACGGCGAACTTTCCGGCAAAATCCTTCATTGAGACGCTTACCTCTGTTTAATTTTGAGTTGGGCCCTCGTAGGAATGGAGCCGGTGCGGAAGGACAGTAACAGGCGGGAGCTACCGGTAAAGCCGCCCGCGAGACGGGCAATTCGATTGCCTCGCAGGCGTTTTCGCCCAGCGGAATTTACTCTGCGGCTTCCTGCGAGCCGCCAACCGCGCCCAGGCCCTCCAGCGCCTTCCGTATAGCGGCCTGTTGCGCGGGCGATGCTTCCGGCATCGGCGCGCGGGAGAATGTCGGAGGTAATCCCTGCAACGACTGCACATAACGCGTGCACGCCGGCAGATTGTCCGAGACGATCGCGTTCCACAGCGTCAGCAGTTTCCTGTGCAGCTCCAGTGCGCGAATGTGATTTCCCGCCTTGACCGCATTCCAGAGTTCGACGGAAGCATGCGGCGCGGCGCTCAGGATCGCCGCGATCGAACCGTGGGCGCCGAGCGTATAGGACGGATACATCAGCGCATCGACGGCGCTGTAGATTAATTTGTCGGGTGCCATCACCATGAGATCGGCAAACAGTTTCAGATCGCCCGCGCTCTGCTTGACGCCGACGACCAGCGGCACCTCGTTCATGATTCGCGTCAGCAGCGCCGGCGAGAGGTACGACCACGGCACGACGTTGTAGATGATGATCGGCATGCCGGTTTCGTCCGCCATGCAGCGGAAGTGATCGACCATCGCCTGCTCGTCCGGCTTGAACAGATAGTGCACCGGCGTCACCTGAAGTGCTGCGACATCCATGTCGCACACCAGCCTGCCGCGCCGGATAGCGTCACGGGTGGAATCGACGATGATGCCGGCGATGACGGGCGCACGCCCTCTCGCCGCTTCCACCGTTGCTGCCACCAGATCGCGATATTCTTCATGATCGAGCGTATGCCCCTCCCCGGTCGAACCGCCGGCCGCCATGCCATGGCTGCCGGCACCGATCAGCCACTCGACCTGGGGGGCCACGAGTTTAAGGTCGATCTCGCCATCTTTGCGAAATGGCGTGGTCATCGGCGGTATCACGCCGGTCGGACATGTTTTCATGGGCCTACTCTCGCTGTTTCCATCCGTTGCGTGCGGGCGTTTCCCCCGCTTTCGCAAACAAGCGTACCGAAGGTCGCAATGGCGATCCAGTTGCGGAATTGACACGGCAGAGTAGCGGAAACGCCGCGTCTTGCACATGCGCTTGGTTCTCAACGGCGGATCACATCGCTCGTTCCCGGCGGCCTTTCGGCCGGTTGAGACAACCTATTGAATGTCGGGCGCAGCGTTCCAACGTCAGCGTTGGCGGTCAGATCGACGACGACGCATTGCGAGCCCATGCAGGGCGCGCTTCACACATTATGGGCTGATCTTCTCGGGTCATCGCTTGCAGATGTCGCGGGTTGCTTGCTCGCTGCGCATGACCTGCATTATTTCGGCGGGAGCAAAACTGCCGAAATCGGCGCCGACAAGCGTACCATAGCGACGGTGGTTCTTGAGCATGAGCAGCAAGCGATCGCTGACATTTTCGATGACGCGTGCGTCGCTGGCCGATATCGCCGGCTTGCCTGCGGATGCGCCGGTCTGCTTCGCGTAGGCAAAGAACTTCGTGGTGGCCTCTACTGCCGCTGCGCGGTTATCGGGATCGCAGAGTTCGCGATCGTCCAGCGCGTAAATGCAGCTCGCCAACTCTCCCCATGTGTTGGCCAGATTAAGTGTCTGGCTTTCGGACCAGCGGTCTGACTTGCCAAGCATAGCGGAAACCTTCGCCTGCATACTGCCGGCCTTCAGGACGAAGTACGCCGCGCTCGGCTCCATTTTGGCGTCCGGACCGAGGTCCATCACTTTGAAGATACAGCTTCGCACGACCGGCGCGGTTTCCGGCCGACCGATACGATTGGTGTCGGCGAACATTGAAACGCTTGGTCCGCCCGAGAACAGGCCTTGCACCAGATTAGATATTTTAGGCGCCCAGATCCACCCGCCGACCACAAGGAAGCCGCCGATAAAGGCAATGACCGGCGTGCGGATGAGACGGAAAATTTCACCGGCCAATTTCAAACTCCTGGCACTAGGCCCTCGGGCAATTGTCGCTCGTGCCGTTGTACCGATCGAACATCGGTTTCATCGCCGCGGGCACGGTCCAGCCGAAATCGGCCTTGATCAGCCGGCCATTACCAGTGTCCATCATCAGTGCGGCATTGATCGCGCGGTTGCGTGGACTGTCCCAGAGATCCCTGACCGTCGACATTTCGGATTCGCCATATCGCTTCGCGGTATTCATCATCTCATCGAACTTCGCAAAATAGCGATTGATGTAATCGATGATGTAGGCGCGATTGTTCCGCTCGCAGATCGCGTTCGGGTGCGTGACGAGATAGCAGTTCAGCGCCGCCGTCATCTCTTTCGCCCGGTCGAGGTCTCGCCAATCGACGCGATGCTTATCGGTCGAAAGCTTCGGGAGCTGCCCATCCCTTTCGGGCTGTTCAAGCGCGGGGTAACACGCCGCGCGTATCTTGGCCTCTCTCCATTCGCCCATGCGTTCGCCGGCCGGCAGGTAATCCCCGGAGTGGCCCAGGACAAAATAGTTGATCAGGTTCACGCCCAGAAATATGCCGCCGAGAACAAAGGCTACACGCACCAAGAAATTCATGACCCCACGCACCTGCAGAGGTTGCAATCCACCCTATATAGCGGCGTCCAGATATGCCGAGAAGGTTGCTGTCGGTTCGATCTGCCGGTTGGGTTAAGCCGAACTTACTTCCCGGAAATTGCCCGCATCCCAGGACGCCGCGCGTCTCCGGGCCGTTGAGGGTATCGCGGCGCGCGTCGGACAATTTTTCCTGAGCCCAGGACGGCGCAGGTGTCGAGCTTGGTGGGTCATGAAAGCTGCGGGGAAATGTTCACGGCCCGCGTAGCTTGAACCTCAAGCCCGCGGCAGCGACCTACATACCGGCGGCAGTATGAATAAAATGAACAGGAGGTCGCCGTGACCCAGTGGCGCGATACCATGGTCGATCGACCGGAAGCGGATGGTGCGGCCTATTTGACGGGCTGGACAGTCAGCGGAATAGCTGTGCTGGGAGCCATTGTTGCCGTCTGGGTTCTCGGCATCTAGCAGCGATCAAAATCGCCAGCCGTGAAAGAAAAATGAATGGTCGGAGCGAAAGGATTTGAACCTTCGACCCCTAGTCTCCCAGACTAGTGCGCTAACCGGGCTGCGCCACGCTCCGATGCCGTTCCATTAGCTGCGATCCGCCCCCGGCGCAAGGCACGAACGGCCTCCATTGATGCTGCAGCGGGTCAGTTCCCGCCCTCGCCCCATCCCGCTCAGCCGTCCTTCATCGCATTATCCAGCAATTGCTTGCAGGCGATCAGGTCCTGCAGCACCCGCTCCAGGCGCTCGCGGTCGGCATCCGATGGCCCCGGCTTGCCCTTGGCAAATGGCAACAAAATGCCGTCGTCGTCGGTGTCGACGAAGCGGTAGTCGATTTCCTTTTCTTCGGTCTCGTAGTCCTCGTCGTCGGCTTCGACGGTCGGGATCTCGCCCTCATCGGGCTCCTGCAGGCTGAGACCGATCGCTTCCTCGACCGCGCCGAAGGTGACCGCCGAGGTCTGGTCGGCAAGGCCCTGCACCGATTTGATGCCGTGCTCTTTCAGGATCCGCTGCACGCCGCGGATCGTATAGCCCTCGCCGTAGAGCAGGCGGCGGATGCCCTTGAGCAGGTCAACGTCGTCGGGGCGGTAGTAACGCCGCCCGCCGCTTCGCTTCATCGGCTTGATCTGGGCGAACCGCGTCTCCCAGAACCGCAGCACGTGCTGGGGAATATCGAGCTCTTCAGCGACTTCGCTGATGGTGCGGAACGCATCCGGCGCCTTGTCCAAATGCCTGCTCCTCTCAACTCATCTTGTTGGTGAAGACGCGGTACTCGCCTTGCTACTCGGCCGTGTTACTCGGTCTCGCTAAACGGTCTTTGTTAATCGGTCTTGCTTTCGCCGTTGCCGGGCGCGTGTCCATTGATCCGTTGCTTCAGAATAGCCGACGGCTTGAACACCATCACGCGACGCGGCGAGATCGGCACTTCGGTACCGGTCTTCGGGTTACGTCCGATCCGCTGACCCTTCTTGCGCACCATGAAGGAGCCGAACGACGACAATTTCACCGTCTCGCCCTTCTCCAGGCAATCAGTGATTTCTTTCAAAACGAGTTCGACAAACGCTGAAGATTCCGTTCGCGACAGGCCCACCTTCTGGTAGACCGCCTCGCACAAATCAACGCGTGTGACTGTTTTTCCGGTCCCGGTCATCGCCTGCCCCGCACTCTCGGCGAACAATTTATTCTCTGAAATTATGAGGTTAGCACGCAATGGTCAACAGCGACCATCATGCAGAAGCATGGAACAGCACTACAATTTTAGACGGTACTTTTGCGCTTGCGCTACCAGCGCACAAGCGCGGAACCCCAGGTGAAGCCGCCGCCCATGGCTTCGAACAGCACCAGATCGCCTTTCTTGACGCGCCCGTCCTTGACCGCGCTGGCGAGCGCCAGCGGGATTGAGGCAGCCGACGTGTTGCCGTGCTGATCCACAGTCAAGACCACCTTCTGCGGTGCAATATGAAGCTTGTGCGCTGAAGCATCGATGATTCGCTTGTTGGCCTGGTGCGGGATGAACCAGTCGATGTCCTCGGCCGTCATGCCGGTCGCATTGAAGGCATCCACGATCACATCCGTGATCATGCCGACCGCGTGCTTGAATACTTCGCGGCCTTCCATCCGGAGATGACCGACGGTCTGGGTGGTCGAAGGCCCGCCGTCCACGAATAGCTTTGCCTTGTGCCGGCCGTCGGAGCGCAGATGGGTCGTGAGCACGCCGCGATCGGACGATGAGCCCGGCTGGTCCTGCGCCTCTAGCACGACCGCGCCGGCGCCATCGCCGAACAGCACGCAGGTGCCGCGGTCGTTCCAGTCGAGAATGCGCGAGAATGTCTCCGCGCCGATCACCAGCGCGCGCTTGTAGGCGCCGGAGCGCAGGAAATTGTCGGCCGTGGCGAGCGCGAAAACGAAGCCGGAGCACACCGCCTGCAGATCGAAGGCGGCGCCGTGATGGATGCCAAGCCCGTTCTGGACCGCGACCGCAGTGGCCGGAAAGGTGTTATCCGGTGTCGAGGTCGCCAGCACGATCAGGTCGATCGCCTGGGCGTGGAGGCCGGCATGTTCCAGCGCCGCTCGCGCGGCGTTGATCGCCAGGTGCGAGGTGAACTCGCCTTCGGCCGCGATGTGCCGCTCCCGAATGCCGGTACGCTGAACGATCCACTCGTCCGAAGTGTCGATTCGGGCCGCCAGTTCGGCATTGGTCAGCACCTTCTGCGGCAGGTAAGAGCCGCAGCCCAGCACCACCGAACGTTTCACAGTCACGAGACATCCTCCGGCGCGGTGTGCGCTTGAGCCAGCGCACTTCCGTCGCGATTAAGCATCTGATTGATCTTGGTGAGGAGATCGCAGCGGACCATCTCATAGCCAACATCGACTGCGTAGGCAAAGCCTTCGGCGCTGATTCCGCCATGGCTTTTGACCACCACGCCTTTCAAACCGAGCAGCACACCGCCATTGGATTTGTTCGGGTCGAGCTTGTCCCGCAGCGCCTTGAACGCGCTGCGGGCGAACAGGTAACCGATCCGGGACAGCCAACTGCTCGCCATGGCTTGGCGCAGGAAGTCCGCCATTTGGCGCGCGGTCCCCTCCGCGGCCTTCAACGCGATGTTGCCGCTAAAACCTTCCGACACGATCACATCGGCCGCGCCCTGCCCGATCCCGTCGCCCTCGACGAAGCCGATATAATTGAGCTGCGACGCGCGCAGCAGCTCGGCGGCCTCGCGGATCTCCTCGTGGCCCTTGATCTCCTCGACCCCGATGTTGAGGAGGCCGACAGTCGGCCGTTCGCGGTTCAACAGCACGCTTGCCATTGCGCTGCCCATCACCGCCAGTGCCACGAGATGGTGCGCGTCGCCGCCGATCGTGGCGCCGAGGTCGAGCACGACGGAATCGCCGCGCGCCGTCGGCCACACGCCGGCAATGGCCGGACGATCGATCCCTTGCATGGTGTGCAGATGGAAACGCGCCATCGCCATCAGCGCGCCGGTGTTGCCCGCGGAGACCGCGACATGGGCCTCGCCCTTCTTCACGGCGTCGATCGCAAGCCACATCGACGAGGTCTTGCGGCCGCGGCGCAGCGCCTGGCTCGGTTTGTCGTGCATGCTCACGGTGACGTCGGTATGAATGACACGCGACGCCTTTTTCAGCGCCGGATAATTGGCGAGCTGCTCGTCAATCTGCTTGCTGTCGCCGTAGAGCAGGAATTCGCTGTCGGGATGCCGTTGCAACGAGATTGCGGCGCCGGGAATGACGACCGATGCGCCGACATCGCCACCCATGGCGTCAAGCGCGATTCGAACCTTTTGCGGCATGAACGTCCCGGAAACCTGATCTCTTGCGGCCCTCGTCGAGCCCGGCCGCGCACTGGAATGGCACCGTTAAACGGTGCTCGGCGAAATGCGAACCCGCGCCTCCGCCGGGCCGCGACAATAGCGTGTCCCCGTCCCGACACAACCTCTTGACCACGCTCTTTTGGTAAAAGCGAAGCGGTGTGGCCCGAAATCGAGAATAAGAAATATATTCAAATAATTCAATATCTTATTGAGGATTCCTGGCGAGATATCGCAATTGCCTCAACCCGAATGCGGCTTCGTAGACCACTTTAACTGCCGGCTACTTGCCTTTGGGCTTCCTGGTGCCGGATTTCTTCGGTGCTGTCTTCAACACCTTGAGCGCCGCGAACGGGTGATCTTCGGGATCGGCGGCTTCAACCATCGGCTCAAATACGGCGCCGGGCTTGCGCGGATATGGGTCGACCGCGAGATACAATGCGTCGGTGGCAACCCTGCCGAGATCGATCATGCCGTTCTCGATCGGCTCGGGCGGGTCGGGCGTCAATTCATCGCTCTTCTCGGCCTCATCGACCAATGCGGCCATCTGAGGGATCTGCTCGGGCGGCGCGAAGATCAGATCGATCGGCTCGTCGATGTCACTCTCGATTTCTTCCAGCGTCACCACGCAGGTCTGCCCGATCCGCGCCCGCACATAGCCGGCCACATGGACGCGGCCGCCGCTCTTTGGCGTCACGTCGAAGGAAGCCTGCGCCGACAGCACCTCGCGCAGGCCGCCGACATCGGCCACCGCTTTGCGGATGGCCTGATCGGCCTCGATGTCGCGATGCAGGCCCGTCTCGGCGATCTGTGCGACCGCTACCGGAACACGCCACGGGGTCTCTATACCAGTCTTGCTCATAGCTACGCGTCCGCTTTCTCCGGCGAGGGAAATTTGCCCCGGCCGCTCATCAACGTCGCCTCGTCGAGGCTGTCGAGGGCTACCATTGCCGTCTCGACATAGGCGGCAAGCGGCCGGGCCTTTTCGATGTTCTCGCCGTTCAGGATATTCTTGCATATCGCCTGCGCCAGTGCCTCACGGCCCTCGGTCTGCGCAAGGTCATAGGCCGCGGTCCGGCCGTAGAAGGCTTCGCCGAAAGCCTGCATGCGCTTCGGTACCGTGAAGTCTCCGACCCCCATCTCGCGCAGATTATCGTCCATATCGTTGCAAAAATAGTCGAATAGCCCCTGCGACAGGGCCGTGCCGCCCTCCGCCGAATTCAGCCGCCGCAGGACCAGCCACAAGTGCAGCAGAAGCAGGTCAAAACGGCCGTTAACCGTGTCCGGAACCCCAAAGTCCCGATAAAACAACGGTTCTCGCGCCTGCGTCACGATCATGCCATAGATGGCCTCGATGGTGCCGCGCGACGGCGTCCGGGGTTTCCTGAAGTGATTGAACGGCCAAAGCATTGTGGGTTCCGCAAGCGAGCCCTCCCGGGCCGCGCATGTTGCAATCAAGCGTGCTGCCCGGTACGTCAACGCACCGCGCGATGCAAGAGGACGGGTAAATTCCTGAGATGACCGAAACGAGCCACCTGAGCGCCTGCGCGCCCTCGCCGCGCCGCCAGATCGCGCGCAGGCGCGGCTTTCGTGCGGCTGCGGCCGTCGCACTGGTTTGCGCGGCGCTCGGCGGATGCACCGGCGAGCAGTTCCAGAAGGGCTATATCCTGCCGCCCAATGCCCTCGAGCAAATTCCGATCGGCGCCAGCCAGGATCAGGTTCTGATCGTGATGGGAACGCCATCGACGGTCGCGACCTTGAACGGCGAGGTATTTTATTACATCTCGCAGCGCTCCGAGCGCAAAGTCGCTTTCATGAATCAGCAGGTCGTCGACCAGCGCGTGATCGCGATCTATTTCGACAAGAACCGCCAGGTGACGCGGCTCGCCAATTACGGATTGCAGGACGGCAAGATCTTCGACTTCATCAGCCGCACCACGCCGACGTCCGGTCAGGAACTCAGTTATCTGACGCCGCTGTTCAAGCTACTCAGCTTTAACTAGCGCCTGATCGGTTCTGATTGAATCAGAACCAAGCTCCGCACTTTGTCTTCGCGTTTTCGTTACGCGAACCGCATCCACTTCGCTCGAAAACGCCATGGCGACTTAGCCTGTTCCGCGAGGCGGAAAACCTGTGCCAAGTCGTCCGCTTGCCCTGCATGCGCACGTTGCCTAGGCTCGCTGCCAATCAATAACGATTCAGCAGGGAGTGAACTTGTGACGATTAGAACTTTTTCTCGCCGCCGCGTTTTGACCGGGGCCGCAGGCATTTCCGCCGCGGCGATCTTGCCGCGCTCGAGCTTTGGCTCCGACTGGCGCCCTACCGAGACCGTGCGTCTCATCGTGCCGGCAGCGGCCGGCGGCAGCACTGACGTGATGGGACGGCTGTTGGCCGCACATCTGCAGACCGCGTGGGGCCAGTCGGCGGTCGTGGAAAACCGCTCCGGCGGCGGCGGCACCATCGGTACCGCCGAAGTCGTGCGAGGCAGAGCAGATGGCCATGTCATCCTGGTCGGCAATCCCGGTCCGAATGCGATCGCCTACAGCATCTTCCGCAACATGACCTACAAGGCCGACCAGCTGCAGCCGGTCAGCAACATGATCCGGATTCCGAACATCGTGTCGGCGCACCCGTCGACCGGCATCAAGTCGATCCCCGACCTGATCGCCTACATCAAGGCTAACCCGGACAAGCTGACCTACGCCTCTTCCGGCGTCGGGCAGAGCCCTCACCTCACCGGCGCCTGGTTCCTGCAGCTCACCGGGTTGAAGATGGTGCACGTGCCGTTCCGCGGCGCTGGCCCCGCGCTGCAGGCGGCGCTGGCCGGCGACATCCAGATCCTGTTCGACAATCTCTACCCGACGCTGCCGCAGACCCAGGAAGGCAAACTCAACGCGCTTTGCGTGACGACGCCCGAGCGCAGCCCGGCGGCGCCGAACATCCCGACCATGCGCGAGGCCGCGCCCGAACTTTCGAAGTTCGACGTCTCCTCGTGGTTTGGCATCTTCCTGCCGAAGGCTGCTCCCGCCCCCGTCGTTGATGCGCTCAACAAGGAGATCAAGGCGATGCTGGCGCGCGACGAGGTGAAGAAGACGATCGGCAATATGGGCGCGACTGCCGACTGGGGCACGCCGCAGCAGTTCTCCGACTTCGTGCAGGCCGAGACGGCAAAATTCGCCGAAATCATCAAGCGCGAAGGTTTGCAGATGGACGTGAATTAAGTTGGAGAATCTGTAGCCCGGATGAGCATAGCGACATCCGGGACTTCCCTCCCACAATGCAGAGAGGCCCCCGGATTTCGCTCCGCTCATCCGGGCTACAAAACAAAAACCCCGCGGCTCGCACCGCGGGGTTTTCGTTTGGTTAGCTTCTTGCCAGCTCAGTGCGCCAGGATCGCCAGCAGCAACAGCGCCACGATGTTGGTGATCTTGATCATCGGGTTGACGGCGGGACCCGCCGTATCCTTGTAGGGATCGCCTACGGTGTCGCCGGTCACGGCTGCCTTGTGAGCGTCCGAGCCCTTGCCGCCGAAGTGGCCGTCCTCGATGTACTTCTTGGCGTTGTCCCAGGCGCCGCCACCCGAGGTCATCGAAATCGCGACGAACAGCCCGGTCACGATCACCCCGAGCAGCATGGCGCCGACGGCGGAAAATGCCGCCGACTTGCCGGCTGCACCGCCACCCGCAATCGCGTAAATCGCGAAATAGACGAAGATCGGCGACAACACCGGCAGCAGTGACGGAACGATCATTTCCTTGATCGCTGCCTTCGTCAGCAGGTCGACGGCCTTGCCGTAGTCCGGCTTGTCGGTGCCCTGCATGATGCCGGGCTTCTCGCGGAACTGGCGCCGCACTTCCTCGACGATCGCGCCGGCCGCACGGCCGACTGCGGTCATGCCCATCGCGCCGAACAGATACGGCAGCAGGCCGCCGAACAAGAGGCCTACCACGACATAGGGGTTGTTCAGCGAGAAGTCCGGCAGAACACCCTGGAAGTACGGATGCTTCGGAGCGTTGGCGATAAAGAACTTGAGGTCTTCATTGTAGGCTGCGAACAGCACCAGCGCGCCGAGACCGGCGGAGCCGATCGCGTAGCCTTTGGTGACCGCCTTGGTGGTGTTGCCGACCGCATCCAGCGCGTCGGTCGATTTGCGGACCTCCTTCGGAAGGCCCGCCATTTCGGCAATGCCGCCGGCGTTGTCTGTAACCGGACCGAAGGCATCGAGGGCCACGATCATGCCGGCCAGCGCAAGCATGGTCGTGGTCGCAATCGCGATGCCGAACAGGCCGGCAAGGCTGTAGGTGACGAGGATGCCGGCGATGATGACGATGGCGGGCATCGCGGTCGACTCCATCGAGATCGCCAGACCCTGGATCACGTTGGTACCATGGCCGGTGACCGAAGACGAGGCGATCGACTTCACCGGGCGAAAGTCGGTGCCAGTGTAGTATTCGGTGATCCAGATGATCAGGCCGGTAACGACGAGTCCGACGATGCCGCACCAGACCAATGTCAGTCCGGTGAACGACGCGCTGCCTGCGCGGAGCGGTGTGTCGAAACCGATCAGCCAGTAGACGGCGGCTGCAACGCCGACCAGCGACAGCACGCCGGTCGCGATCAGGCCCTTGTACAGCGCGCCCATGATCGACTGGCTGGTGCCGAGCTTGACGAAGAAGGTGCCGATGATCGAGGTGATGATGCACACGCCGCCGATGGCGAGCGGCAGGGTCATCATGTTCACCAGCAGCGGCGAAGTCGCGAAGAAGATCGCGGCGAGCACCATGGTGGCGACCGCGGTCACCGCATAGGTCTCGAACAGGTCGGCCGCCATGCCGGCGCAGTCACCGACATTGTCACCGACGTTGTCGGCGATCGTCGCCGGGTTGCGCGGATCGTCTTCGGGAATGCCAGCTTCAACCTTGCCGACGAGATCGCCACCGACGTCGGCGCCTTTGGTGAAGATGCCGCCGCCGAGACGGGCGAAGATCGAGATCAGCGAGGCGCCGAAGCCGAGCGCCACCAGCGCGTCGACGACGACGCGGTCGTTGGCCTTCAGCCCCATGATCTGGGTGAGATAGGCGAAGTAGATGGTGACGCCGAGCAGCGCGAGACCGGCCACGAGGAGACCGGTGATCGCACCCGCCTTGAAGGCCAGTTCAAGGCCGCCGGCGAGCGAGGTGGTCGCGGCCTGCGCGGTGCGCACATTGGCGCGGACCGAGACGTTCATGCCGATGAATCCGGCAGCGCCCGACAGCACCGCGCCGATCAGGAAGCCGATCGCAACCAGCATGCCGAGGAAATACGCCAGCAGCGCGAAGATCACGACGCCGACCATGCCGATCGTCATGTATTGGCGGCGCAGATAGGCCTGCGCGCCTTCGGCGACAGCCGCCGCGATTTCCTGCATGCGCGGATTGCCGGCGTCCGATTTCAGAACGGAAGACGTGGCCCAGATGGCGTAGACAATCGAAAGCGCTCCGCAGAGCACAATCACCCACAATGCTGTCATTGAATTTGCCTCAGTTTTTTGTTCGTTCCACCCCCGCGCCGTCGCCGCGGTCGCGGCGGACGCATAAAAAGGAGGCCTTCCCTGCCCAGAAGGGCGGCCTCAAATCGGGCGGGACCATGCCAAAATCGCCCCTCCGGCGCAATGTCACCGAGGGCGAAAACCGTCGATTTTTGAAAGGAATCACCGGGGAATACATCCGGCCATTGCCGCCTGGCGGCGTCGGGCACCGGGCCTGCCCCAAAATACAAAAGCCCGCTCAATCCGAGGGATCAAGCGGGCTCACGAGCCATTCCAGTACATCCGTGAAACGACCGTTTCGAAGCTTTAGACCAGCGACAGGTTTTCCGCGCTTACCTTGCCCCGCATCTTGTCGGTCTTGAGTTCGAACTGAACCTTCTGACCTTCGGCCAGCCCGCCAAGGCCGGCGCGCTCGACGGCGGAAATGTGCACGAACACATCCTTGCTGCCATCGCTCGGCTCAATGAAACCGAAACCCTTTTGACCGTTGAACCACTTCACCGTTCCCGTAGCCATTTTCTCTTCTCCAAAGCACATAGGCTTTTCATTCCGCACGGCGATCGCACGGATTCAAATCCAATCTCGACGATGTCTCTGGAAAGAAGCCCCATGGGGCGCGTTCAACAAGGCACGGCGGCAATCGAATACGCCACAACCTATAGGTTTTCAGCGAAATTGCAATGGCTGGGAAGAAATAAAGCCGACCGCATCATGCGACGCCTTTAAAAATGGCTATAGGACAGCCGTTCCAGCGCGATTTCCTTGCCCTCCTTGCCGACGAACTTCGGAACTGAACTCCCCGCGACGATCGTTCCGATGGAACTAAGCGCAACCCCTGCGCGCTGCGCGGCAGCTTCGAAGGCTTCAACACGCCCTTCCGGGATCGTACACAGGATCTCGTAATCGTCGCCACCGGCGATCAATGTCTCAGGTCCGACAATGCCGCGCGACACCAACCCCCGCGCTGCGTCGGACAACGGCACCTGCTCCAGACCGATCACGGCGGATACGCCCGATACACCGCAGAGCTTTGTCAGATCGCCGGCCAAACCATCCGATACATCCATTGAAGCACTGGCGTATTCGCGAACGATCTCAGCCAGGGTCAGGCGCGGTTGCGGGACGCGATAGCGCCCGACCAGAATTTCCCGCGCGGCTGTATCGGTGGCGGCGTGAATCTTCCCTCCCTTCAGGATGGCAAGCCCCAGCGTGGCGTCGCCGATCGTGCCCGTCACCATCACGCGCTCGCCGGGTTTGGCGCCGCTGCGATGCACCATTTTGCCAGGCGGCACGCGGCCGAACGCGGTGACTGAAATCATCAACGGTCCCGGCGTCGATACGGTATCGCCGCCGAGCAGCGGACAACCGAACAGTGCGGCGTCCTCGCCGAGCGCGGCCGCGAACGGTTTTAGCCAACCCTCATCCGCGCGGCGCAACGCCAATGTCAGCACGAAGCCGGCCGGCGTTGCACCTTTCGCCGCGAGATCGCTGAGGTTCACCCGCAGCGCCTTGCGCGCGACGGTGTCGGGCGGATCGTCGGCCAGGAAATGCACGCCCTCGATGATCGCATCCGTCGTCACCACGATATCATCACCGTTCGGCTTCAACCCCGCGGCGTCGTCGTCGAGATTGAAGGCACCGGGGTCGGTTGCAAGCGGCCGGAAGTAGCGCGCGATCAGCGAGTCCTCGCCGGACGCTGGTTTGCCGCTAGCCACGCGCGAACTCGTCCGGGCGGAACTGGCGCGCGATCTGGTCGAGCACGGCGTTCACCATGCCGGTCTCGTCCTTTTCGACGAAGGCATGCGCAACGTCGACATATTCGGATACGACCACGCGGCCCGGCACGTCCTTGCGGTGCTCGAGCTCATAGGAGCCGGCGCGCAGCACCGCGCGCAAAATCGCGTCAATCCGCTTCAATGGCCAGCCCTTCTGCAGCGCATCGTCGATCAGGGGATCGAGCCTGGCCTGGTCGCGGACCACGCCCGCCACCACGTCGCGGAAGAAGGCGGCTTCCGCCGGCAGGTATTTCTCGCCCTCGACCTCATTGCCGAGCCAGTGGCTTTCGAATTCAGCGAAGATGTCGTTGATGCCCGCACCCGCGATGTCCATCTGGTACAGCGCCTGCACCGCGGCGAGGCGCGCCGCGCCACGGCGGTTGGCTTTCTTGTCGGGAGCTTTGGCGGGCTTCTTCTCTGCCATGGTCAGGCCTTTGCCAGCCGGCGCTTGATCCGCAGCATCGCCAGCGCCGCACGCGCGGCGTCGCCGCCCTTGTTCAACTCGCTGGCGCGCGCCCTCGCCCAGGCCTGAGCCTCGGTATTGACCGTGATAATGCCGTTGCCGAGCGGAACTTTTCGCACGACCGCCAGATCCATCAATGCGCGGGATGATTCAATCGAGACGATCTCGAAATGGATGGTGTCGCCGCGCACCACACAGCCGAGCGCGATTGCGGCGTCATAGGGCTTGCCATTCCTGTCGGCAGCATCGAGCGCGATCGCGATCGCGGCTGGAATTTCCAGCGCGCCGGGAACCGTGATGACGTCATGCGTCACGCCGGCGGCCTTCAGCTCGGCAACCGCGCCTTCTAACAGCGCGTCCTGGATGTCGTCATAAAACCGCGCCTCGACGATCAGCGCGCGCGCGCCTGTGATGTCGGTCTGGTCCTTTAGCGGTGCGCGCCGTGCGTCTGCCATCAACTATCTTCCGTCCTGCTCGGTCCTCATCCGTGAGGAGCGGTCGCTTGGCCGCGTCTCGAAGGATGGGGGTTACTTCTGGGCCTCATAGTTCGATACGGCGCAAATGCGCCTCCTCACCATGAGGGGTTGGGTCGGCGTTTTAGGCGCCGCATGTTACCCTGTCACTTCATTTCCGACAGCCGCGCCGCGTAGCGGGCCATCAGGTCGACCTCGATATTCACCTCGCTGCCTGCCGCCCAGCCGCCAAGCGTGGTGACGCTGAGCGTATGCGGAATGATCAGCACCGAAAATGTGACATCCTCGACCGTATTCACGGTCAGCGACACGCCATCCAGCGTCACCGAGCCCTTGGCGGCGATGAACCGGGCAAGTTCGCGCATCGTGCGCAGCTCGAACCGCGCCATATCGGGCAGATCGTCGCGCTTGACGATGGTCGCAATGCCATCAGCATGCCCCGCCACAATATGGCCGCCGAGTTCGTCGCCGATCTTCAGCGCACGCTCGAGATTGAGTCTGGTTCCCTTGGCCCAATGCCTGGCCGTGGTCATGCCAAGCGTCTCGGCGGCAGCATCGACGTCGAACCAGGTGTTGCCGCCTTCGACGCCTGAGGCCACCACCGTTAAGCAGACGCCGTTGCAGGCAATCGAGGCGCCGTCGGCGATGGTCGTCTGGTCGTAGCTGCACGCGATCCGCATGCGGTGCAACTGCCCCTGCGCAGTTGGAATCAAGGCGACGATTTCGCCGATGTCGGTGACAATTCCGGTGAACATTTAAGCGCGCTCGTAAATAGTCAGGATATCTTTACCGAGTGGTTCGCTAGCACGTGTATTGAACGCGGACGACCCGGTGAGAGTCGACAGCGGCAATGCGTCCAGCGCAGGAATGCCGTCAATGCCTATCTTATCAGGGCCGCGCAGCAGCCAGATTTCATCGACCATGCCGCTCGCGACAAAGGACGATGCTACCCGCGATCCGCCCTCGACCATCAGCCTTGTGATGCCCTTGTCGGACAGCGCGTGCAGCACCGCCGATAGATCCAGCCAAGGCGGCTGCGCGGTAGCCGCAACACGTATTACCTGCGCGCCCGCCGCACCGAGTTTCGTGGCCGCAGGAGCTTCTGCGAAGTCCGAAGTCATCACCCACAGCGGCGTCTGCCGCGCGGACTGAACGAGCTTGCTGGTGCCGGGCAGCCGTAGCGCGCGATCCAGCACCACCCGCACCGGTGACCGCGCTTCCATCCCCGGCAGGCGGCAGGTCAGCAGCGGATCGTCCGCCAGCACGGTGCCGATCCCAACCAGGATGGCGTCGCATTGCGCGCGCAGCATGTGCACCCGCGTTCTCGCCGCCTCGCCCGTGATCGCAACGGGCTTGCGGCCAGCGGCGCCGATCTTGTCGTCGGCGGATACCGCGAGCTTGAGCATGACATGCGGGCGTTTGTCGCGAATGCGGCGGAAATGACCGGCGTGATCGCGCGCGGCTTCCTGAGCACCGAGCCCGACATCGACTGATATCCCGGCCGCGCGGAGTCTTGCATGTCCCTGCCCGGCCACCTCCGGGTTGGGATCCTCGATCGCCGACACCACGCGCGCAATGCCGGAGGCAATCACGGCGTCCACGCAAGGCGGCGATTTGCCGAAATGCGAACAGGGCTCCAGCGTGACGTAGAGCGTCGCGCCATGCGCCGCCTCGCCGGCACGCCTCAAGGCCTCCGGCTCGGCATGCGGTCGCCCGCCCGGTTGAGTCCAGCCGCGGCCGACGATGACACCGTCCTTTACCACGACGGCACCCACCGCCGGGTTCGGCCAGGTGCGCCCCAGCCCGCGCCGGCCGAGCGACAGCGCAAGCTGCATGAAGCGCTGGTCCGCCGCTTTGGACTCCTTTATCTTCTGCCCGTACCGGTCTTCCAGAATGCGGAAGATCATTTGCGCAACGTGGCGATCCGCGCTTCGTCCTCGCCCGAGAGCTCGCCGAGCACGGCCTCAAAATCCTTGGCCTCGCGGAAATTGCGGTAGACGGAGGCGAAGCGCACATAGGCGACATCGTCGAGCTGGCGCAGATGCTCCATCACGATCTCACCGATCGCCTCCGACGAGACCTCGGCCTCGCCGCCGCTTTCGAGTTCGCGAACGATAGCCGAGACCATCTTCTCGACCCGCTCAGGGTCTACGGGGCGCTTGCGCAGACTGATCTGCAGCGAGCGGACCAGCTTGTCGCGATCGAACGGCACCCGGCGGCCATTGCGCTTGATCACGGTGAGTTCGCGCAACTGCACCCGCTCGAAGGTGGTGAAGCGGAAATTGCAGGCGATGCACACCCGCCGCCGCCGGATCACGGCCGAGTCTTCGGTCGGACGCGAATCCTTCACCTGCGTATCGAGACTGTTGCAGCTCGGACAGCGCATCCAACAGAGCCTTTACTGATAGATCGGGAAACGGTCGGTCAGCGCCTTCACGCGTTCCTTGATCGCAGCTTCCACCAGCGGCGCCTTGCCGTCCTCCGACTGCGCCAGCGCGTTAAGCACCTCGGCGATCATGCCGCCGACCAGCTTGAATTCGGCAACGCCAAAGCCGCGCGTGGTCGCCGCCGGCGTGCCGAGACGCAAGCCCGACGTGACGAACGGCTTTTCGGGATCGAAGGGAATGCCGTTCTTGTTGCAGGTGATGGCGGCTCGCACCAGCGCCTTCTCGGACACATTGCCCTTCAGGCCCTTCGGCCGCAGGTCGACCAGCATCAGATGGTTGTCGGTGCCGCCGGTGACGATGTCGAGGCCGTGGCCGCGCAGCGTTTCCGCCAACGCCTTGGCGTTCTCCACGACGTTCTTGGCGTAGACCTTGAAGTCCGGCCGCAGCGCCTCGGCGAAGGCGACGGCCTTGGCGGCGATGACATGCATCAGAGGACCGCCTTGCAGGCCCGGGAAGATCGCCGAATTCAGCTTCTTGGCAATCGCCTCGTCGTTGCACAGGATCAGGCCGCCGCGCGGGCCGCGGAGCGATTTATGCGTGGTGGTCGTGGTGACGTGGGCATGCGGCACCGGCGAGGCATGGACGCCGCCTGCAACGAGACCGGCGAAATGCGCCATGTCGACCAAGAGATAGGCGCCGACAGAGTCGGCGATCTCGCGGAAGCGCTTGAAGTCCCAGGCGCGCGAATAGGCCGAACCGCCGGCGATGATCAGCTTCGGCTTCACCTGCTCGGCCAGCTTGGCCACCTCATCCATGTCGATGATCTGGTCCTCGCGCCGCACCGTGTAGTGCGCGGCCTTGAACCATTTGCCGGACATGTTGACGGGCGAGCCGTGGGTGAGATGGCCGCCAGCGGCGAGGTCGAGCCCCATGAACGTGTCGCCGGGCTGCAGCAGCGCCAGGAACGCCGCCTGGTTCATCTGGCTGCCTGAATTGGGCTGGACGTTAGCAAAGCCAGCGCCGAACAGCTTTTTGGCGCGCTCGATCGCCAGCGTCTCGGCGACGTCGACCCATTCGCAGCCGCCATAGTAACGCGCGCCCGGATAGCCTTCCGCGTATTTGTTGGTCATCACCGAGCCCTGCGCTTCCAGCACGGCCCGGCTGACGATGTTTTCCGAGGCAATCAGCTCGATCTCATGCCGCTGGCGACCGAGTTCGCCCTTGATCGCAGCGGCGATTTCCGGGTCAGCCTCGGCAAGCGTGGCCGTGAAGAACGAGTCGGGCGCGGAGGCGGTCTTGGCGCTGGTGGGAGAGGAGGTCATTGGGCGAAATATCTCCACCGCCGCAGGCCCTTAGGGCCGAAGCGGGCGGGTCTGGTGTGGCGGTCGAAAGAAGCGCTTGCGAGATACCACATCGGCCGGAATTGGCCAAGCACTTGCGGTACAGGGCTGATATTTATGCAAGATATGGTGGGGAGGAAGGGGGTTGGTAGCCGTCGCTCTCTGGCCCAGAACCCCACACTCGCCCCGTCATTCCAGGATGGTCCGAAGGACCAGACCCGGAATATCGAGATTCTCAGGTGCGCAATGCGCACCATAGTTCGATGCTTCGCATCGCCCCGGAATGACGGTGGGCCCCTCACGCAAAGCGGTACGGCCCGCCCTTGGCCACCGAGCGCTGGAATGCCGGGCGGGCATGCATGCGTTCCAGCCAGGCCGCCAGGTTCCGATATGGCCCGAGCTTGTCGAACGCCTTGGCCATCTCGCCCACAAAACTCATCTGGATGTCAGCGCCGGTCAGCGACGCCCCAACGAAGAATTCCCGACCGTTCAGCGCGCGATCGACATAGCCGAGGTGGTTCGCCAGTTCGCTGTCGATGCGCGGATGCAAGGGCGCACCCGCCTCCTTCAGCCGGCCGACATAGAGGTTGAGCATCAGCGGCAACATCGCCGAGCCTTCCGAGTAATGCAGCCACTCGTTGTAGGCCTCGTATTCCGCGCTACCGGGCGCCGGCATCATCGCGGGCTTGTCTTTTCCCTGGCCGTAGCGGCGGATGATGTAATCGACGATGGCCCCGGATTCGGCGATGGTCGTATCGCCATCGGTAATGACGGGCGATTTGCCGAGCGGATGAATTTCTTTCAGCTCCGGCGGCGCCAGCCGGGTCTCGGTGTTGCGCTGATAGCGCTTCATCTCGTAGGGCGTGCCGAGCTCCTCCAGCAGCCACAGAATTCGTTGCGAGCGGGAGTCGTTGAGATGGTGGACGGTGAGCATGGGGCTTCCTCCGGTCTTAAAGCGTAACGGTTCACTTGACTGTCATTGCGAGGGCAAGCGAAGCAATCCACGACCGTAACGCCGTGGCCGATCCACGTCATTGCGAGCGCAGCGAAGCAATCCATAGCGCCGCACGGGGATAGATGGATTGCTTCGCTGCGCTCGCAATGACAGCGAGTGCCGAAGCACCACAAGCTGTCGTCCCCCGCGAAAGCGGGGGATCCAGTACGCCGCGGCTTATCGGTTCAATCACTACCTTCTCTGGAATACTGGATCGTCCGCCTTCGCGGACGATGACAACTGAATGTGACTTCGCGATCTCGCGACGCATGGCGCCCGAGTTTTGCTATCAACTTCCCGCCCTCTCCAATCAGAGGGCGCAGGGAAGACCGGGTGCTGGCTGCACCCGCGGTCTCGTGTGCAAAGTGCGCAAAAACGAACGCACACGAGCATACAGGTACAGCGGGCGCATCCCGGCCTTCCCTGCGCAATGGCTTTACGGCTTACTTCGAGCTCTCCCCGGTGAACGGCTCTTTTGCCACCGTCGCTGCGCAAAATGAAATCTGCGCAACTTAATGCCAGCACCGCGACATCAGGACCACACGACTTCGCCGTACGCTTCCTGCGCGTACGTCTTGCGCATTCAGCGTCCATCGCATCTCACCGCACGTTCGTGACGATCGCGACCCGCCCCTCAATTGGGTGAGACGGGCGCAATATGTGACTGATTTGCTTCCCGACGAAAGCGGATAATTTTTGCGAGACCGGCTGGACACAACATCTAGCTGATTTGCGTGTCCGACAGCGCGAGACCTTTGCCGGCCACGGCGTGAACCAGATCACATGCCAGCGCTGCGGCCAAGCCTATAACTCATCCGGGCTGACAGATGGATTCCCAACATGGAAAGCTCACTCCTACCGAAAGAGCGTCAGGCCAAATCGCGCCGCTGGCTGATAACGGCCTTCCTGATTTACGGCACGATGGTCGCGGGTCTCCTGGGATTTTTTGCAGTTTTTCCTGACGACATCACCCATGAGACGGAGTTTGCAAACACGGGTGTCGTGGCTGTCACGAAACCTGCACGATTTGAGGCGGTGATCGCCAACTGGAACCGGTATCGCGCAAAGGACGCGCGGGCGGACGCGCGGTAATTCGAAACCGGCTCAATCGAGCAGCAGCCGGCCGACGGGCTCGGCGCGATCGCTTCCGCCTTTGACGACGACGATCTCGCCGCTGGCCGGCGAGACGCCGGTTAGCGCAAAAATGTTCGCGCCATGCGTCACGACGAGGAGGTTTCCGCGCGCCGTCCATTTAGCGATGAGCGCGCGTGCAAACGCCGTCAGCGCCTCTCGTTGATCGCGCAGCACCACGACATTGCCGAATGTCGCCTCGGTCTCGACCGCCCCGAGGTCCAGCAATTTGGCGGTATCGATACATCGGCACCACGGCGAGCTCAGGATCGTTTCAAACGCAATCCCTTCCCGCTTGAGTCGCGCACCGATTTTCTCGGCGTCCGCCCTCCCCTTGGCGCTGAGATTGCGCTGAGTGGCGCAGTCCTCGACACGGAAGCCCGGCGGATCGCCGGCGCCTCCTGGCGCATCGGCATGCCGCATCAGCGCGACGTGCCCGCCGGCGCGCAAGGCGTTCCACGCATTGGCCTCGTCGGCCGCGGCGATCTCCGCCGTAGCGCAGAAGCCGAGAATGAGTGCGAAGATGGCGAAGCGCATCCGGCGCATGGCGTTCTCCATCAGAAATACGCGATCAGGCGGCCGGCGCAGACGACGGCGAGCCACAGCAGGATCGATAGCAGCGCCGTCGCCTTGGCTCCGCCGGACGCCTTGTCCCCCCAGCGCCCAACATGACGCCATGGAACGGCATGCGCTATCACGATGTTGATCAGCGCCGCCGCAATCAGGAGGAGCTTGATCTGGAACGCAGGATTTTTCACGACATGCGAAGCGTCGGCGCTGAACAGCAAAAAGCCCATGCTGATCGCGAGCACAAAGCCGAAGCGTGATACCGGCAACAGCAGTTGCGCCATCGGCTGAATCGCAATCGTGCGCCCGAGCCCGAGCAGCCTCAAGTCGAGCGCGAGGATCGATCCGACCAGGATGACGAAGCCGATGATGTGCAGAATCTCGACCGCCGGATAAAGCGCAGGCGAAGAACGCATCGCATGACCCAGCGCGCTTTCCTGCAATGCCAGGAATACCGATGCGGCCGGCTGATGTTCCACTGCCCTACCGCAATTCGATGCGCTTGCCGTCGAGCACAATATATTCGATCCGCGCCTCGTCCGGCTTGCTCGTGTGAGGATAGCCGAACACGGTGCAGGTCTTGCCGGGCGCGATCAGCTCGCGCATTGCGCCACGCGCCTGCATGCGCGATGGCGGCGCGAGGATGAAGTGCCAGTGCTTGCCTTCGACCTCCATCTCGATCTCGCAATGCGGATTCTCGAAAGTCGATTTCAGGATCTTGCCGGTGACGGTGAATGATTTTGACGTATCGTAGCCGCCCCAGCCGTGATGGGCGATGGCGGAAGCCGGCGCAAGGCTGGCTGCCAGCGACAGGAACAATCGACGGGTGAGTGAGCTCATAGGAGGCTCCGTTGCATACGAAGGAACAGGAACGATCTGCCCCTTGGCGCCTTCATTCCTGCTTCCAAAATCGGTCGTTGGGCGTTAGCCCCGCTGGATCGGAGGAATATTCGGGCTTGATGCGATCGAGGAAGTACATGTTCACCAGACCCTTGTGCTTCACTTCGACGGCGCCGCGGGCCTCTGTCGCGAAGCGTCCCTTGATGTGCTGCCAGGTGGCTTCCGAAATACTGATGCGACCAGGAACTCCGGCGGCTTCGACACGTTCCGCAACATTCACCGTGTTGCCCCAGATATCATAGGTGAATTTGTGCTTGCCGACGACGCCGGCAATGACCGGTCCGGTATTGATTCCGATCCGCGCTAGCCAGGGCGGCAGGCGCAGCTTCTCGCGTTGCCGGTTCAATTTGCCCAGGTGATCCATAATCTGCAGCGCGCACAGCGCGGCGTCCATCGGGTGCGAGCGATTGGGCTCCGGCACGCCGCCAACGGCGAGGTAGGCGTCGCCGATCGTCTTGAGCTTTTCCAGGCGATGCTTTGCGATGATATCATCGAACCTGGTGAAGTGCTGGTCGAGCTGATCGATGACGCTCGCCGGCTCCATCGTTTCGACGATGCGGGTAAATCCGGTGAAATCGATGAAGATGACGGTCGCCGAGTCGAAGAACCGCGGCTTGACCCGCTCGCCCGCCTTGAGCTCGGCCGCGATGGACGGCGGTAGGATGTTGAGGAGCAGCCGTTCGGATTCAGATTTCTCGGCAACGGCGCGGTCGCGGGCTTTCTCCAATTGGCGCAGCATCTCGTTGCGCTCAAGCACCTGGCGACGCAATTCCAGGTGCACCATCGTTTGCCGCGACAGCCTTCGCAGAGCTTCACGCTGTTCGAAGCTGAGCTCGCGCGACTTGAAGTCGATGACACACAGCGTGCCCAAGGCATAGCCGTCGGGGGTAATGAGTGGAACGCCGCAGTAGAAGCGGAGCTTCAAGCCGGTCGTTACAAGTGGGCTGGTATTGAATCGCTGATCGCTGACGAGATCGGGAACATATAGAATATCATTGTTGCAGATCGTGACCTGGCAAATCGAAATTTCCCGGGGGCATTCGGAAAGGTCGGGAGGAAGACCGTATTTGGCCTTCATCCACTGGCGCGATGGATCGACGAAGCTGATCAGAGCGGCCGGGCAGTCGCAAATCTGCGCCGCCAGTTCGGTGATTTCGTCGAATCCAATTTCCGGAAGCGTGTCGAGGATGGCGTAGCTTGTCAGCGCCTCAAGCCGTTCAGGCTCATTGGCAGGAACCGCTACGTCCATGGCAAGCCCTCCGCCGGATCGGACCAAGAAATCTATGGCGGAGTGCGCATGGCAGGCAAGGCCTGCTTGTGGGGCTCTGCTTCAAGCTGTTTGTGGCGCCCGATCAAGCCGTCGGGACGCGCCGCAGGACAGCGCCCTTTGTCTTACAGCCCCGTATATCCCGCCTTTACCGGATCGTTGCTGCCGTCGAGCTGGCGCAGATAGGTGAGCCCGCAGACCGTCAACCGGTGCGGATCCTTTTCGCCCGCCTCGACCAGCGTCGTGAGATAGGCCGTCACCTTGGCGCGCGCCTCGTCGCTGGCAGCGGCGCTGCAGTTCAGCAGCAGGTCATAGGTCTGCATGATCCGGTCGATCGCGGCTTCCATGGATTTCTCCTGAGTTGCGTGAGCGGGTGATCGTCAGGCCAATACGCCTGCTTCGAATCTGGAGATCGCCTTGTTGGCGAGCCTGAGCCTGTTGAATTCGCCACGCTGGAACATCTTCATGATGATTGCGAGCAACCGCTCGTCGGTGACGAGGCTATCGGCAATGGCGCCGCGCTTGCGAAGGTAGTTTGAGGCGATCGCGTAGGCATCGCCCACCACCTCAAAATTCATGACCTGAATTCCGCGCTCGACCAGCATGCCCTCACCTGTTTTGTGGCCGGGGCGATAATTCGCAGGTGCGAAGAAGGTTCCATTACTAAAAATCGCTATCTCTCAGGAAATGGCGATATTTGCCGGAAATGCGAAGGATTTCCCTTCAAAAACAAAGCGCACCGGAGCCGGAAGATCGGCACCGATGCACTTTAAGCAGGGCTTACTGCCTTGCCAGTTCATTTGTCCGCTCGTCGGTTGCCGGTCTTCTAGGTGGCCGGCTTGGCCGCGAGGCAGACGAAATTCATTTCTTCTGACGCGTTTTCGTGGCGAGAGCGGTCTCCACCCCGGCCCAAAGTCCGAAGACACGCTTCGCGCGAAAACGCTTGCGAATTCTCAGAGTCGATACAGGATCTGGTCGGTCCAGAACCGCTCGAGGCGGTGCAGCGACTTGTTCAACGTCGCGAACTCCTCGTTCGAGATGCCGCCGACCTGCTCCACCGTCTTGACGTGCTTTTGATAGAGCGCATCGACGATCTTGCGGATCTCCTGGCCCTGCGCGGTGAGGCGAATGCGGACCGAGCGACGATCGACGCGCGAGCGCTGATGATCGAGGAAGCCGAGTTCGACGAGCTTCTTGAGGTTATAGGAGACGTTGGAGCCGAGGTAGTAACCGCGCGTGCGCAGTTCGCCCGCAGTCAATTCCTTGTCGCCGATGTTATAGAGCAGCAATGCCTGCACCGAATTGATGTCAGCGCGGCCGCGGCGATCGAATTCATCCTTGATGACGTCGAGCAGCCGGCGATGCAGCCGCTCCACCAAAGTCAACGCTTCCAGATAGAGCGGCTGCACCGGAGTTTGACCGGCAGAGCGTTCAGCGGTTTCCACCGCCGTTGCAACGGCTTTGATCATGACACTTCCCCTGTCGTCGTTTTTCGACTTATTTCGACGAAACTTCTGTCCCGCCTGATAGCTTCAACTTAAGGGAGCGGTTTGAAGATCCGCTTAAATAAGACAATAAAGAGATCATGAATTTAACAGAGTGAATTGTGGATTAAGCCCCGTGGATCAAGGCTTTTTGCAATGTTTCATTGATGATGGGAGCGCCCTGTTCACGCTTCGTCTGCACCCCCTGTCGCATTCGGAAACAGGTGCGTCTGAAATCGAAACGCTCGCGTAAGATGTGTGGTGAAACCCTTTACGGCCTTTAACGGTGACCAAATCGTTACGGAGGAATTTTTTGAAAATTGTACGATATCGCGTCGCGGATTCTGCACGCGGATGGATTATGGCGGAAAACTGACACGTTCTCTCCTCTCTCCTTCTCCTCGTGCGCAGGGAGAAGGTCGGGAATGAGGGGCTGTATCCACACGCTCGACCCCTCACCCCCCACCCTCTCCTCGCAAGAGCGGGCCGAGGGAGCGCATCAGCGCCACCCGCTACGGCGGGCGTTCGCGCGCGGCCATCCAGGCGAGCGCGAGATAGGCGGCGAGCATCACGGCTTCGAACCCCACCACCGTCAGGCTGCCGCCGTAGATGCCCGGAAACATCAGTTCGATCACCGCCATCGACACCACGGTGGTGAGCCACACCACCGCGCCCCAGGGCGTCGCAAGCCAGAGGCCGACGGCAGCGACGAGCTCGATGACGGCGAAATAGACGGTCGCGGTCTGCCAGGCCATCGACTGGTTCTCGAACGCCTCTTCCTCGCCGCCGATGAAACCGGTGACCTGCGCCCAGTGGTACAGGCCCTTCATGATCGACACGACCGCCATGATGCGCAGGAACAATACCAGCCGCCGCGTCCACACATTGTCGTCGGGCTCGATCCGCTCCGACGACATCGCCGCCATCGACATCGCATTGTCTCTGGCATTGTCCCTGGCCTTGTCGCGCCCCTGATCGCGCGCCGAAACGTCAGACATGGCAGCCGACCCGGAAGCTGATCTGGGGGCTGACCTCGTGGCGGGGGCGCAACGCGTTCTGGATTCTCCTCATGGCCTGATGTCTTGGCCCGGCGGGACGGCAAAATCAATTGCCGATGAGATAGATCAAGTCTCGGTGACGGGGCAGCGGCAAGGTGCTAGAATTGGAACAAATCAAAACCTTCGCGCCGCTTTCAGGAGTACCGTTCACATGGCGATCAAATTCGGGCGTCCGATCGAAATGCGCGACGCGCCGCGGCGGCAGACCGGCCTCGCCTCCTCCCCGCTGGACCTGACCATCCGCCCCCGCCGCAACCGCAAGGCGGAATGGGCGCGGCGGCTGGTGCGCGAAAACGTGCTCACCTCCGACGACCTGATCTGGCCGCTGTTCGTGGTCGACGGCCACAACACGCGCACGCCGGTGGCCTCGATGCCCGGCGTCGACCGCCTCACCGTCGATCAGGCGGTGCGCGACGCCGAACGCGCCATGAAGCTCAACATCCCCTGCATCGCGCTGTTTCCCTATACCGAGCCGTCCTTGCGCGACGAGCACGGCTCCGAGGCGCTGAATCCGAATAACCTGGTCTGCCAATCGGTGCGGGCGATTAAGAAGGAATTCCCCGACATCGGCGTGCTCTGCGACGTCGCGCTGGATCCCTTCACCAGCCACGGGCATGACGGCCTGATCGAGGACGGCAAAATCCTCAACGACGAGACGGTCGCGGTACTGGTGAAACAGGCGCTGGTGCAGGCGGAGGCCGGCTGCGACGTCATCGCCCCGTCCGACATGATGGACGGCCGCGTCGGCGCGATCCGCGAGGCGCTGGACGACGCCGGCTTCCTCGACGTGCAGATCATGTCCTATGCGGCGAAGTATGCTTCCGCCTTCTACGGCCCGTTCCGCGACGCCATCGGCTCCGCCAAAACACTGACCGGCGACAAGCGCACCTATCAGATGGACGGCGCCAATTCCGACGAAGCGCTGCGGGAAGTCGAGCTCGATATCGCCGAGGGCGCCGACATGGTGATGGTGAAGCCCGGCATGCCCTATCTCGACATAGTGCGGCGCGTGAAGGACGCGTTTGCGATGCCAACCTTCGTCTATCAGGTATCCGGCGAATACGCGATGGTCGCAGCAGCCGCGGGCAACGGCTGGATCGACGGCGACCGCGCCATGATGGAAAGCCTGCTCGGCTTCAAGCGCGCCGGCGCGGACGGGATTTTGACGTACTTTGCACCTAAGGCAGCGGAAAAATTGAAGGCGAGTTCGTAGCGAGTGTTGGACCCTCATGGTGAGGAGGCGCGTAGCGCCGTCTCGAACCATGGGGCCCCCGCTGGTGCCATTCATCCTTCGAGACGCGCGCAAGAGCACGCTCCTCAGGGATGAGGTCTGGCACGGTGCGGCATTCCCTACGCAGCTACCAACCATCCAAAGATTGCACGCTGTTAATGGTCGCAGGCCCTTGGCGACCGCGTGGCCGGTTCCCATGTCACGTGGGAAACTTCGGCCTGGAGGACGGACCATGTCTTATAGCGGCTCTGGCGGTACCGGCGGCGGCGCTTCAAATACTGGCGACGCCTGGCGGAACGATGGCGGGGTGCCGCCGCATGCGTTCGATCCCTATTCGCAGCCGGAACTGTTTCGCGGCGTGCTGACACGGCGGGTAGTTGCGTTCCTGATCGACCTCGTCGTGCTGTCGGTGCCCGTCATCCTCGGCTACATTTTCGTATTCGTGTTCGGCATTGTCACGCTCGGGCTCGGCTGGATGCTGTTCTGGCTGGCATGGCCCGCCACCATTGTGTGGGCGATCGTCTATTACGGCGCCTCGATCGGCGGCCCGCATTCGGCCACCATGGGCATGCGGGCGATGGATCTGGAGCTGCGCACCTGGTACGGCGCGCCGGGCTATTTCGTGCTCGGCGCCTGCCATGCCGTGCTGTACTGGGTCTCGATCTCATTTCTGACGCCGCTGGTGCTGCTGGTCGGCCTGTTCAACGGCCGCCGCCGACTGCTGCACGACATCATCCTGGGAACCGTGGTCATCAACAGCTCGGTTCGTACCCAGGTAGTCCCCTCGGCACGCAGCAGCTATTGAGCGAGCAGCAAACTATTTGACCGTCCGCCTTTGGGGCGCGATGTTAGAGCCGGTCCGGCCCCAAGATGAAATCGGGGCCGGGCCGGCGCTTTTTTCGTTTTGACGCGTTTTCTTAACGGGAACTGGTGTCTACTTCGTTCGAAAGCGCTATGGTTGATTTGTTTCGGAGGCGTGACGACCCGACGTGACCCAACACTCGCGTGATACCCCGCAATTCTACCTAACGGCGCCCTCGCCCTGCCCCTATCTGCCGGGCCGGCACGAGCGCAAGGTGTTCACGCATCTGGTCGGCGACAAGGCCGGCGACCTCAACGACCTCCTGACCCATGGCGGTTTCCGACGCAGCCAGTCGATCGCCTACCGCCCGGCCTGCGACCAGTGCCGGGCCTGCGTTTCCGTGCGCGTCATTGCCAACGAATTCCGCCCCTCGCGCAACTTCAAGAAAGTTTTGGCGCGCAACGCCGACATCGTCGGCGAGCAGCGCAGCGCGGTGCCGACGTCGGAGCAATACTCCGTGTTCCGCGCCTATCTCGACAAGCGTCACCGCCATGGCGGCATGGCCGACATGACCGTGCTCGACTACGCGATGATGGTGGAAGACAGCCATGTCGAGACCCGCATCATCGAATACCGCAAGCGCGGCGTCGACACGGGCATCACCGGCCGCGGCGAGGAGTTGATCGCGGTGGCGCTGACGGACGTGCTCAGCGATGGGCTGTCGATGGTGTACTCGTTCTTCGAGCCGTCGCAGCACAGCCGCTCGCTCGGCACCTTCATGATCCTCGATCACATCACCCGCGCCCGCCGGCTCGGCCTGCCTTACGTTTATCTGGGCTACTGGATCGAGGGCTCCAAGAAGATGGACTACAAGGGCCGCTTCCTGCCGCAGCAGCGGCTGGCGCCGTCAGGCTGGCTGCGGGTGGATGCATCAGGCGAAATGCTGTCAGAGCCGCAGGATTAACTCGGACGCAGCCACTTCGCAATTGTGCCGAAAGGATGGCACTCAGTAGATCATCAAAGAGAGCGCTGCCAGAAGCGCTGGCGGCATCACCAGAAGGCCCAGCCCGAGGAAGCGCCAGGCGCTGACATGCAGCCCCTCGCGGCGCAGCGCCACCAGCCATAGGATCGTTGCGAGCGAGCCGGTGACCGAAAGGTTTGGGCCGAGATCGACTCCGATCAGCATGGCGCCAACGATCTGCGGCGGAAGATGATCGCTGGTGGCGACCGAGCCCGCGATCAGCCCGACCGGCAAATTGTTGGCAATGTTATCGGCGATGGAGGTGATAATGGCGACGCCCCAAGCCGTCTTCGGACCGGATTGCGCGACCGCCGCGTGCAGCATCGCGTTCAAGTGTCCGATGGCACCGATTTGGATCAATGCTTCCACCATCACGAACAATCCGGCAACCAACGGCAGCACGCCCCACGAGATATCCTTGACGACTGGCCAGGGCGATTGGCGGCTCGCGATTAGCACAACGGCCGCTGTAACCACGCCGCAGATGAAGGTCGGCAGGCCTAGTTGAACGTCGAGCGCGGAGGCGCCGAGCAGCACGATGCAGATGGCGGCAATGCCATAAGCCGTGAATTTTCCCTCCCGACTCAGTTCCGGCTTGGCGACGTTGGTTTCGATCTTCTCCTCTTTGAGCGCGCGGCGCTGCGCGAACCGGAGCACGAGATAGGTGACAACAATAGACGCGACCGACGGTAGCGAGAATTGCCGCAGCCATTCGCCAAGATGCGGCAGGCGAGCGCCGAACACCACGAGATTGGCGGGGTTCGAGATCGGTAGCACGAAGCTCGCTGCATTGGCGATAAAGGCGCAGACGAACAGATAGGGCAGCGGCGTCGCGCCGGCGGCGCGAGTCGCGGCATAGACCGCGGGCGTCAACACGATCGCGGTGGCGTCATTCGACAACAGCACGGTCACCAGCGTACCGACCAGATACACCAGCAGGAACAATCGTCGCGGGGAGCCACGTGCATGCTGCACGGCGAGCGCCGCGAGATAGTCGAACAGTCCCTCGCGCCGCGCCAGCTCCGCGATCAGCATCATTCCGATCAGGAACAGATAGACGTCGACGCCCTTGCGTACGCCGGTCAGCGCGTCTCCCCACGGCAATAGTCCCAATAGCACCAGCGCGAGCGCACCCGTGACCGCCCAGATCGCTTCGAGCAGGCGAAAGGGCCTGATAATGACCCCTGCTGTCGCGAGCACGATGATGCTCCCGGCCATTAAGGTGTTATGCGGTACGAAAGTCATTCGACAGTCCCCCAAAGATCACTCCGCAGCGGAAGCCGCCGGCGCCGTTTGTCCGCTGCGGCTTGCGCTGTGACGCGTTTCCGGCAGCGCCAAGGCGCAAACCAGCACGCCGACCGCTGCAACAGCGCCAAGCGTGACGAACGCTGCGCTGTAGCCCGCAGTCACAACTACCAGCCCGGCCAGCGTCGTCGAGAGCGCAGCACCGATGCTCTGAGCAGTGATGATCGCGCCCTGTGCGATATTGAAGCGGCCGGTGTTGCGCATGAGATCGGCAACGATGATCGGAAAAATCGCGCCGTAGATCCCCGCTCCGACGCCGTCGAGCAACTGAACGCCGACCAACCATGCCTCGTTGTCCGACAGAGTATAGAGCACGCCGCGCAGCGGGAGGATCAGGAGCGCCGCGAGGAAGAAGCGCTTGTGTCCCCAGTGATCGGCCTTGGCGCCGACCAGCATCGCCATGGGCATCATGACGATCTGCGCGGCAATGATGCAAGCCGACATCAGGCTGGTGCCGATGTTCTTGTCCTGCAGCGCCAGCTTTTGTCCGACCAGCGGCAGCATCGCCGCATTCGACAGATGGAAAAGCGTCACGCACACCGCGAAGATCAGGAGCGGCCGGCAGGTGAGAAGAATGGTCAAGCCCGAAGGCTCACCCCTTCCCACGTTTTGATGGCCTTGCTCCATATCATGCAGGCCACGCGCCAGATCATGGTCGATGGCGCGTTCCGGTATGGCCCACACGCTGGCGAGGCTCGCCATCGACATGGCGCCCAGAAGATAGAATACGACTTGGGGACCGAACGCATAGGCGGCGGTGCCGGCAATCGATGCGGCGACGGCATTGCCCGCATGATTGAGGGTTTCATTGCGACCGATACGTCCGGTGAAAGCGCGATGGCCGACGATGCCCAGTGATACCGCGGCGATCGCCGGCGAGAAGATCGCGCCCGCTCCATGCGCGATGCCTTGCGAGATCGCGACCGGCCAGAAGCTCGGAAAGATCGGCAGCAGCAGCGAGGCCGCCGTTACCGTTAGGGCCGCGCCAACCATCACCAGCCGCTTGGCTCGGGTCGCATCGACAAGCGCGCCTGCTGGCGTTTGCGCAACGATGCCGGCAATGCCGGCAACCGACATGACCACACCGATCCGGGATTCATCCCAGTGCTGTTCGGTCAGGAGATAGATTGCGAGATACGGGCCTAACCCGTCGCGGACATCGGCGAGGAAGAAGTTCACGGCATCGAGCGCATAGTTCGCTCGTTTCCAACTCTCCCTTTGTTGGCCCTCTGACATGTCGCCGCCGCCGAGGGCCCCGTTACCCCTCTCGGATAACACCTGACCAGCTTGGCGGTTCCCGCCAAGGCTGCCAAGAGAACGGGCCCGGTCACCTTTCTCAAGAGAGGTTATTTATAGGGCGGGCGCCGGCCATTTTTTTGGGCAACCGATCTCCGAGATCGGTCATTAGTGTATGCCGCACAAAGCCGAACGACGTCTGTTAACCCCGAAGCGGACATCGGGCGGAGCGCCCGACGTATCCGCTTTTTGTGCCACTAATTTGCAGGCTTCGGCCCGGGCGTCGCGGGCTGGCACGCCGAACTTTTAGCCGCGGGCGGCGAGCCGGGCTGTGCGGTCGTCTCGTCTCTCAGCCGAAAAACGTCTCGAACAACAGCTTCACGTTCAGCGCGACGATGATGCCGGCGACGATCCACGCCACGGCAGCTACTGCGCGCGGGATGACGAACCGGCCCATCTTGCGGCGGTCGGAAACGAACTTCACCAGCGGAATAACCGCAAACGGCAATTGCATCGACAGCACGACCTGGCTGAACACCAACAATTGGCTGGTGCCGCGCTCGCCATAGAGCGCGGTGACGATCACGACCGGAACGATAGCGATGCCGCGGGTCAGCAGCCGCCGCGCCCAGTTCGGCAGCCGCAGGTCCAAAAAGCCTTCCATCACGATCTGGCCCGCCAGCGTCGCGGTGACGGTCGAGTTCAGACCGGAGGCGAGCAGCGCCACTGCGAACAGGGTCGAGGCAATGCCGAGGCCGAGTAGCGGCGACAGCAATTCAAATGCCTGCCCGATCTCAGCGACCTCGGTGCGGCCGGTCGTATGGAAGGTGGCGGCGGCGACGATCAGGATTGCGGCGTTGATGAACAGCGCCAGCATCAGTGCGATGGTCGAATCGGTCGTCGCCCATTTGATCGCCTCGCGGCGGCCCTGGTTATTACGTTCATAGGCGCGGGTCTGCACGATCGCGGAGTGCAGGTACAGATTATGAGGCATCACGGTGGCGCCGATGATGCCGATGGCGATGTAGAGCATCTCCGGATTGGTGATGATCTCGGTCGACGGCATAAAGCCCTTGAGCACAGCGGCGACCGGCGGCGCGGCAGCCGTGATCTGGACAGTGAAGCAGATCGCGATCACGATCAAAAGCGAAATGACGAAGGCTTCGAGGAAGCGAAAGCCCTTGTTCATCAAGAGCAGCAGCAGGAAGGCGTCGAGCGCGGTGATCAGCGCACCGCCGATCAGAGGAATGCCGAACAAAAGTTTTAGCGCGATCGCCGTGCCGATCACTTCCGCCAGGTCGCAGGCGATGATGGCGGCTTCGCACGCCACCCAGAGCAGGAAGTTGACCGGGCGGGAAAAGCTGGCTCGGCAGGCCTGCGCGAGATCGCGGTCGGTGACGATGCCAAGCCGCGCGGCCAGCGCCTGCAGCAGGATTGCCATCAGGTTCGACAGCAGGATGACGGACAGCAGCGTGTAGCCGAACTTCGACCCGCCCGCGAGGTCGGTCGCCCAGTTGCCGGGGTCCATGTAACCGACCGAAACCAGATAGCCGGGGCCGAGAAAGGCCAATAGCCGCCGCGACCAATGCCCGCCAAAGGGTACCGAAATCGTGGAATTGACCTCGGGCAGGCTCCGCCGCGCGTTGGCGGCGGCATCAGCGCGCCAACCGGCGGCAGTCGTATCGGCCATCAGCAAACCCTTGGCTTGTGGCCCCAAATCGGGCGTGCGCGCATCCATCTCACCAAGATGGCTGATCTTTGTTCTTATTGCAACTCATTGGCAACTGCATCTGACGATCACGAAAAGGATATCGCCGATCGAACCTCCGGCTATCGAAGATGATGAGGATGAGGTGACCACGCCGCCCGCGACCATCTTGGGAACGGGCAAGGCGACGCCCGCTCCCAAATCCTAGTCACGGCCGGGAACTTTTCCGCCGCTCCCATCCAATCAAGCAAGCCCGCCGCCGTTCACGGCGGGCTTTTTCTTGTTCGTCCCCGCCTCGTCGGGAAACGGGTGGGCCAGCGTCCCCTCTGGCCGGACAATGCAGCCAGATCGATTCACCCAAGGGAATTTCGCCATGTCCATCGCCGGCACGCCGCACCTACCCGGAACCTTCAACCGTCTGGCTTGGTCGAACCTCGCCGCGCAATCGGCCGAGCAGATCGCGCTGGCCGCAGCGCCCATCGTTGCGGTGCTCATGCTTGGCGTCGGCGAAGGCCAGACCGGGCTGTTGCAGACGGCGCTGACGTTGCCCTTCATCCTGTTTGCGATTCCCGCCGGTCTCCTTGCCGACCGCATCTCGCGGCGCTGGGTCATGGCGGCTTCCGAAGCGCTGCGAGCGGCTGCGCTTGCCGCGACGCTGCTGCTGATCTGGCTCGGCGCAATAACGCTGCCGCTGCTCTCGCTGCTCGGCTTCGTCGCGGTATGCGGCACCGTGGCCTACAGCGTCGCCGCGCCCGCTCTGGTGCCATCGCTGGTCAATTCAGATCAATTGCCCGCGGCGAACGCGCGGATCGAACTGGCGCGCACGGTCGCGTTCGCCAGTGGCCCCGCGCTCGGCGGCGTACTGGTCGGATGGGTCGGGGCAGCGCCCGCCTTCGGCTTTGCCGCCGCATTATCCGTGATCGCCGTCGTGCTGCTGTCCGGCATCTATGAACCGGCGCGCGCCCCTGCACCGCGCCGCCATCCCTTGCAGGAGATCAGGGAAGGCGCCGCGTTCGTGTTGCATCACGCGCTGCTGCGGCCGGTGTTCATCACGCAGTTTATCTTCAATACGGCGTCATTCCTGCTGCTCGCGGTGTTCGTGCCCTACGCCGTTCGCCATCTCGGGCTAGCAGCCACCGGCGTCGGCGTGACGCTGGCGATGTACGGCGTCGGCATGGTGGTCGGCGCGCTCGCGGCCACGCGGGTGATGAAACGCCTCGCCTTCGGCACCGTGATTGGGCTTGGACCCGTCACCGGTTTTATCGCCGCCGCCGTAATGGCGCTGACCACGATTGTGCCGACGCCATGGCTCGCTGGGCTGAGTTTCTTCCTGCTCGGCGCCGGACCGATCCTCTGGGTGATCTCGACCACCACGCTGCGGCAATCGGTGACGCCGCCGTCGCTGCTCGGGCGCGTCTCCGCCATCAACATCATGAGCTATGGCGCCCGCCCGCTCGGCTCGGCGCTGGGCGCCATCGTCGGCGGGTTCTATGGCGCGGAAGCCTGCCTCTATCTGGCAGCCGCCATATTCGCCGCGCAGGCGCTGGTGATCCTGCTGTCGCCCGCGGTCTCGCTGGCGTGCCAGCCGGAGATGGTGGGGGAGCCGGCAGGCTGCTGCTGAGGAAGTGGTGCTCGTGTCCCGGACGCGGTGCAGCGCTCCTTCAGCCGTGCACCGCAGAGCCGGGACCCACGCCGCGGAAAGACAGGCTCCGGCTCTGCAGCGCATCACTGCGCGCTGCGCTGCGTCCGGGGCACGGGAGCGCCGAGCGGCCTTGATATCGCCGACGGCCTGCTGAACGCCGACCACCTTCGCCGAGATTTCGGCTGCAGGCATTAGTCGAAACCGTCGTTGCGAGCAACGGCGGGCGCAAGCAATCCATTCTCTCCGCGGCGCGATGGATTGCTTCGCTTTCGCTCGCAATGACGGTCTTTGCGAGCATTTTCTTCCAATTCCACCTGGGCCCATTGCCGCTTCGCTTTATATGATATACGTAATTTCATATAAAAGCGGGAACACTCATGGCCGACCAGACTGCAGCAATCGACACCCGCCCTCGTTCGGAAGCTTCCTCCACCGTCCTGCAGATCGCGGTGCTCGCGGGCCTTACAGCCACAGGCACCCTCGCCACAAATATCCTGCTGCCGTCGTTGCCGCAGATGGCGATTTCGCTGAAGATATCGAGCGCGGCGGTCACCTCAGCGATCACGGTCTTCCTCGCGGTGTTCGCGATCGGCCAGCTCGTGGTCGGGCCGATCTCGGACCGTTATGGCCGCCGTTGGCCGGTCTTGACTGGATTTGCAATCTTCTTCGCCGGCAGCGTCTGGTGCGGCCTCGCCAATGATTTGCCGAGCCTGCTGATTGGCCGTGTCATCCAGGCGGCCGGCGCCTGCGCCACCTCGGTGCTGTCCCGCGCCATCGCCCGCGACCTGTTTTCCGGGCCTGCCCTGGGCCGCGCGATGGCGCTGATCATGATCGCGATGGCGGCAGCACCCGGCTTCTCGCCGCTGCTCGGCGGCGCGCTCGACCACATTTTCGGCTGGCGCTCCGAATTCGCGTTCGTCGCAGCCTTCGCCGGGCTCGGCGCCCTAGCCTACGGCATGGTGTTCGGCGAGACCCACCTCGCGACACGCACCCCGCTCGATCCGCAGGCCATCGGCAAAACGTACCTCGCCCTGCTCCGCGACCGCCCCTTCGTGGTGCCGGCGGCAACGGTAAGCCTGATCCTGGGTGCTCTGTTCTCGATGTTCTCGGCGGCACCGCGCATATTGATCGAAGCGATGCACTTCACGCCTATTCAGCTCGGCCTGTTCTTTGCGGGCACCGTGCTGATCGTGTTCGCCGCCGGCATGCTCGCGACCCGGCTGGCGCCACACTCTGGGCTCGATCGTTCGATCCGCGGCGGACTATTCGCCGCCGCCGCCGGCAGCCTCGCGATGCTGCTGGTTTCGCTATACAATCCCTCTTTCCTGCCGTTTCTTGCGGCCATGAGCGTGTTCCTGCTCGGCATGGGCATCGTCAGCCCATTAGGCACGGCGCAGGCGCTGTCGCCATTCGGCGACAAAGCGGGTGCGGCATCGGCGCTGGTCGGATTCTGGCAGATGATGACGGCCGCGATCGGCGTATGGCTCGCGGCGACGATTTCGCGCGACGCGCTGTTCGCCCTCGGCGTCGTGCTGACGGTGTTCTCGCTGCTTGCCGTGGCGCTTTACACACGGCGAGCGAGACCAAATTAGGACGCCAGATATCGCTCGTACTTCCCGGCCACCACCTCATCCGCTGCAATATCCGGATCGAGCGTATAAAGATCCTGCGCCCGGCCGATGCCGCGCAGCGCATAGCGGCCGGTGGAGACCAGGTAGTTTCGCCCCGCCGCGTCGAGACCTCCGCGAAATGCCGAGGACATCAGCAATTCGCGGTCGACCGAGCGGCACATCGAGGCGATGCGGCTGACCTCGTTGACGGCGGGTCCCACCACGGTGAAATCGAGCCGATCGTGCCGATATTGCCGTAAAAGACCTCGCCGACATGCAGGCCGACATGGGCTGATGTGACCGGGCGGTTCTCGGCCGTGCGGCGGGCGTTCAGCGTCCTCATGTTGCGGCGGAAGCGATGTTCGGCGTGCAATGCGGCGCGGTTTGCCTTCGCCATATTTTCGTGGGTGAACATCGCCAGCACGCCGTCGCCGATCAGCTTCAGCACTTCGCCGCCGGCATCATGGATGGCGTCGATCGAGGCCTGCGCATAATCGTTGAGGAACGGGATGATCTCGCCGGGATCGATGCTCTCGCTGATCGCGGTTGAGCCGCGCAGGTCGGAGAACCACAGCACTGTGTTGATACGCTCGGTGACGCCGCGCGCGATGCGGCCGCGCAGCACCTGCTCGGCGGTGTCGCGGCCGAGATAGACCCGGCCCAGCGTCCTGGTGATGTCAGCTTGCGCTGCGGATTTGATCGCTAGCCCCAACACCGGCACGAGGTCGCGGAGCGCCGCAAGCCCCTGCGCGCCAAAGCCCTCGTCGCGCCTTGTCACCCAATAGGAATAGACGCAGTCCATCTGCCCCATGGTGCCGGTCTCGCCGAACTGGTGCACATAGGCGACCAGATGCTTGTGACCTTTCTCGGCGAGTTCGCCCATGAACTTGAAATTGTGGGACGTGTCGTTGGCGAGGTTGAGCAGAAGCTCTTCATGGCCGTTTTGGAGCATGTAATAGAAGATCGAACTGCGCCAGGCCTCCGCGGCTTCGCCCTCGCTGGTCGAGCCGTATTCGAACACGTCGCTCTCGTTGGTCTCTGCGTCGTTCCAGCGAAAGCCGCGGCCCTCAAAAATCGGGTGCAGCGTATCGATGAAGACCATCCCGCGCGACAGGCCAAGCCCCTCGGCGCAGCAGCGTTCGCAGAAACCGCGAATCAGGTCGTTTTGGGGCAGGCCTGTGAGGCCCCGGCTGACCAGCCAGTTCATCAGGCGCAGACGATGCGTGAGTTCCATAATGCTATTATGGCGTGCAATGGTGATGAGTGAAAGGCTCGCGCCGCCTGCGTTCCCCGAATGCGGCGTGGTGCGCTGCTGATCGGAGTCCATGCGGCGACGACGGGTCCCGGCTCTGCGGCGCACCGCCAAGAGGCGCTGCACCGCGTCCGGGACACGAGCACTCTACCGCTTCCCGCGCGTCACCACTTCGCCGTCTTCCTTGACGAAGGATTCGACCGGATTATCCAGGAGATCGAGCACGAGCTCCGAGGGCCGGCACAAACGAACGCCCTTTGGCGTCACCACGATAGGCCGCTGGATCAGGATCGGATGCGCCAACATGAAGTCGATCAGCTCGTCGTCGCTCCATTTGGGATCGGCAAGGCCAAGCTCGGTGTAGGGCGTGTCCTTTTCGCGCAGCAAGTCGCGCGGCGAAATCCCGAGCGCGGCAATCAATTCGACCAGCCGGGCCCGGCTCGGCGGCGTTTTCAGGTATTCGATGACCTCGGGTTCCTCGCCGCTCTGCCGGATGATGGCGAGCGTGTTGCGCGAGGTGCCGCAGCCGGGATTGTGATAGATCGTGACGCTCATGGTTGCGCCTCCTTCAACATTGCGCGCGCCTTGTCGCTTTCACGAAGCAGCCAGCCCATAGAGATCAACGCGATGACAGCACCGCAGGTTTCCGCCGCGATGAAACCCGGAAGATCTGTGGGGCGAATGCCCGAAAACGTATTGGTCAGCGAGCGCGCAATGGCAACGGCGGGATTGGCAAACGACGTCGACGCCGTAAACCAGTAAGCCGCCGTGATGTAAAGGCCGACCAGCCACGGCACCGCGGCGCGGTTGAACCGGATGCCGGCCAGAATGGTCGCAACCAGGCCGAACGCGGCGACGGCTTCGGCGAGCCATTGCGCACCGCCAGTTCGCATTTTCAGCGAGGCATCGAGCAGCGGCAGCGCGAACATTGCGTGCGCGATCATCGTTCCGGCAATCCCGCCGGCGATTTGCGCAGCGACGTAAAGCAACGTCTCGCGCGGCGTCAGCTCGCGCCTTAGTGCAAAGACCAGCGATACCGCCGGATTGAAATGCGCGCCCGAGATGGGGCCGAGAATGGTAATGAGAACCACCAGGATCGCGCCGCTCGGTAGCGTGTTGCCGAGCAGTGCCAGGGCGGCGTCTTTGGTCAGGGTCTCGGCCATGATGCCGGAGCCAACCACGGTCGCAACCAATAGCGCCGTGCCGAGCGTTTCGGCGGCGAGCCGGCGTGGCAAATCGAATTCGAACATCAGTTACCTGTCAAAGGCCACGTATCAAGCAATTCCTCTACGAATTGCAGCAGGCCGAAGCGACAGCACCGCCTGCGACCTCCGGAGCGCAGCATGCGCTTTGCTTTTCATGCGCCACCCGGGCATTGCGCTCACCGGTGCCATCGCCGTAATCGGTGCTCTCACCGGTCGTGAGGAAGGTTTCCCACGCGACACCCGCCGGATCGTCGATCCAGGATTTCTCGGACTTGGCATAGCAGCAAACGGTCGCCCCTTGCTCGACGACGTCGCCGCCGGCCTTGTGAAGCCGCGCGTAGACCTCCTGCAGTTCCTCGGAGTTCTCAACTTGAATTCCGAGGTGATCGAGCCCAAGCTGCCTGCCGCGGGTCGAGATGGCAAAATTCACCCGCGGATCCTCGAGCATCCACTTGGCGTAATCGGTCTTGACCATGGCAGGCTTGGCGTCGAACAGCGCCGAATAGAAGCTGATCGATCGCGGAAGATCATCGACTGCCATATGAATGTGAAGTCGCTTCATGACGTTCTCCTGTCAGACCTTAACTTTGGCGCGCTTGCTGCGCTCGGGCTTGCATGACGTAACGGGCGCGCAGAGATCGGCGCGGCCGCCGCAACAATCCTCAACCATGAACGACGTCAGGTTTTGAAACGCCGCCAAATTGGCGCGGTAGATGATCGAGCGGCTTTTTCGCTCGCCCATCACCAATTCCGCGCGTGCAAGCACAGCGAGATGTGCCGACATGGTGTTCTGCGGCACGGCAAGGAGTTTGGCGATGTCGCCGGCAGCAAGACCATCCGGCTCGTATTTCACCAACAGCTTAAACACGCTCATCCGCGTGGACTGGGCGAGCGCGGCGAGCGCGAGGATGGCTTGCTCTGATTCCATATATCCAGATATATCGATATATGGGGCGCGGTCAAGCAAATTGCGCTGCCCTCGAATCCTCCGTATTCGGTGGTTGTTGGCAAAGAACGAAGAGGCAAACCGGGTGCGACTGACACCGGCAAGAAAAACGATCGCGAACAAGCCATGAGCGGGCCGCTTCCCATCATTCTGGCCCTCGGCACGACCCAGACGCTGGCTTGGGCCTCGAGCATGTATCTGCCGGCCATCCTGGCCGATCCGATTGCGGGCGATCTCGGAGTATCCTCGAATTGGGTGTTTGGCGCCTTCTCGGCCGCGCTGGTGCTGTCCGCCCTGATCGGCCCGCGCGTCGGACGGCAGATCGACCTGGTCGGCGGCCGATCGGTGCTGTCGATGTCGAACCTGGTGCTGGCGGCGGGGTTGACGCTGCTCGGCTTTACCACGTCCATCCCTGTGCTTGTTATCGCCTGGCTGCTGCTCGGCGTCGGCATGGGCGCGGGTCTTTATGATGCCGCCTTTGCCGCGCTCGGGCGGATCTATGGTGACGCCGCGCGACGCTCGATCACCGGCATCACGCTGCTCGCGGGCTTTGCCTCGACAGTGGGATGGCCGCTGTCCGCGTGGGGGCTGGAGACGATCGGCTGGCGCAACACCTGCTTCGCCTGGGCAGCGGCACATATCTTGATCGGCCTGCCGATCAATCTCCTGATGCTGCCGGCCGTGAAAGGCGCGAAGGCAGCGGTGGCTTCCGCCGTCAAGCCGCATATTCCGATCGATCGCACCATGATCGTGCTCGCCTTCGTATTCGCCGCGGCCTGGACCGTCACCGGCGCGATGGCGGCGCATCTGCCGCGCATCATGGAAGCGGCCGGCGCGACCACGGCGCAGGCGGTATTCGCCGGGGCGCTGATCGGCCCGGCGCAAGTGGCCGCGCGGATCTTCGAGGCGAGCTTTCTCAGCCGCTATCATCCGCTGGTCTCGACAAGGCTTGCCTGCATCACGCACCCGATCGGCGCCGCCATCCTCGGCCTTGCCGGCGGCGGCGCCGCCAGTGTGTTCGCGCTGTTCCACGGCTCCGGCAACGGCATCCTGACCATTGCGCGCGGCACGCTCCCCCTCGCGATCTTCGGCCCGGAGAATTACGGCTATCGCCTTGGCATCATCGGTGCACCGGCGCGAATGGCACAGGCCGCCGCCCCTCTGCTGTTCGGCCTGCTGATCGAGGCCATGGGCGCGCGGGTGCTGATCGTATCGTCGGCACTCAGCATCTCGGCGCTGCTGGCGCTGTTTCTGCTGCGCAAGACACCGCCGCAGTCGAAGACGTGAATTAAGACGCCGATCCCCGGACAAGTCCGAGCACGACGCTGCTGGTGAAGGACGTCGGAAATGCCGCAGGATACGACGCCGTCGATCAAACCAATTCAGTCATAGAACGCGGGCGACATCTTCAGACCGTCGCGTTGCGCCTTGTCATGGTTGATCCATAGTTGCGCTTTCTCCTTCGTCAGCGTGTCCGAGATCTTCTGCATCGAGGCCAGCGTCTCGTCCTTGCTAACATTCATCGTGGGCACCCCGCGATTGTCCCAGTTAGCTTTGAAATGGACGGCATCGCCGGACAGAATGACGGCACCGGTCTTGGGCAGTTTCACCAGCAATGATTGATGACCGGGCGTATGCCCGGGCGTGGAAAGAATGGTGACGCTGCCGTCGCCGAACACGTCACGATCCCCCTCCAGCTTGGTTACGGGGTGTTCAGGCTTGAACCGCGGCTGGTTGTTGGCGGCGGGCCACTCATATTCGGCCTTCTGGACATACAGCATGGTGGCGGGAAACATCTCGACGTTCCCGACATGATCGGGATGCGTATGGGAGACCGCCATCCCCTTGAGATCGGCGGCCTTCACGCCGAGCTCATCGAGCTGGGCCGTCAGCGTCTTCGGCCGACGCCAGTGAACCGCCTTGGGATCGGCAGGTGCAAGGCCGCCTGGCATCGCCGCCACCGCATCCGTAACGCCAGTATCCCAGAGAAACCAGCCCTGCGCGTGCTTGATCAAATAGCAATTGTCGACAAAGTCCATCGACTTGCCTTCGTTGACGCCGGGTGACCAGCGGGAGATGTCGCCGGCGACGCCCTCCCCGCAATTGAGAATGTATAGCTTCTCGACGCCCGGCTGACCGGTTTGCGCGTGGCCGACACCGACTGAATACGAAACCGACAACAACACTGTGGCAAGGCCGATTGCTCGTTTCACATTTACCTCCACCATCGACAGACCGGCTCTTGGGTCCGGCCGATCAAATCCTAGCTCATGAGTTCTCGAAAATCATCGCGGCTACGGATTTTTGATCTCCGACGTCGCGATCCATATGCCCGCAAACACGGCGACCAACCCGACGACGAGGTTGAGCGTGATCGGCTCGCCAACGAGCTGGGTGGCAAGCAGCCCGGCGGCAACCGGGTTGACGGTCATCGTGTTGGCCACGCGCGTCGGCGAGGCCCGCTCCAGCGCCAGCACCCACAGGATGAAGGCTAGCGCACCGCCGGCGACGCCGAGATAGAGCCCGGCGATCCATTGCGGTGTTCCGAACTGGCCGAGCGATACGACGCTGCCGGTCAACGATCCGACCAGGATCAGCGCCGCCGCGCCGGTGCCCATGCCCACCGTCAGGAAACCGAGCGCGCTGGATCGTTGGATGAGCGGGCGGGACCAGACATTGTAGAACGCCATGCACAGAACCGCGCCGGTCATGATCAGCTCGCCGCGCCACGCGCCCGTCGGCGCGGCGGACAATCCCGTTGCGAGCGCGGCGGCGACACCCAGTACCGCGATGCAGACACCGATCGACTTCCGTTTCGTCAGCGGCTCGATGCCGAGCAACGCGCCGACCACCATGGTGTGCAGCGGCAGAGTCGCCAACGCGAGCGAGGCGCGCGCCGCGGTCGTGAACGTCATCGCAATATTGTAGAGAACGAAAAACACGCCGAAGAAACAGAAGCCGAGGGCGGCGACGGCGGGCCAGTCCGCGCGCTTCGGCCATCGCGCCTTCATTAGCAGCGCCGCCGGCAGCACGCAGCAGAAGCCGATACCCCATCGCAGGATCGCAAGTGTGATCGGATCGGTGTTGCCGGCGAGATAGCGCGTGATCGCCGCGGCGCTGCCGCCGAGGCTGCTCGAGACCAACGCGATCGCCACCCCAATCCATTCACCCAATGCCGCCCCCTATCACCCGCCTCTATCGCGCGATCATATGGTGCGGGAAATCGCGCACGCGAGGCTCGACGGTGATCTGATGAATCTTTACCGTCTTGCGCCGCGCGAACTGTATGCAAATGGCGGCAACTGTCAGCAGCCTGTGTCGATCTCTCGTCTTGCGCGCGAGGCCATGACGGCCTTAGCGTGCTTGCGGGGAAATCGCAGCCTCCCCGTCAAATGGCGATCCCATTCAAGCGCTGCTCGCTTTTGTGTGGAGCGGGCACATGGATGGAACGACACTCGAACTGCCGCTATTTCTTCTCGCGACCTTTGCCGGCGCGCTCGTCGCCGGCCTCACCGGCTTCGCCTTCGGCCTCATCGTATCGGCGATCTGGCTCTACATCCTCACTCCCCTGCAGACGGCGACGCTGATCATCGCGTTCGGGCTGCTCGTGCAGGGCTATTCGGTCTGGAAGCTGCGCGGCGCGCTCAACTGGCGAAGGCTCTGGCCGTTCGTGGCCGGCGCCGCGCTCGGCGTTCCCGTGGGGGTCGGTATCCTGACCTGGGCGAATCCTGCCCATGTGCGCGCAGGCGTCGGCGCCTTCCTGGTGCTCTACAGCCTCTACGCGCTGCTGCGGCCGGCTATCCCTTCGGTGAAAGCGGGCGGCGCCGCGGCCGACGCTATCGTCGGTTTCCTCAACGGCGTGCTCGGCGGCATTACCGGGCTTGCCGGAATTCTGGTGACGATCTGGTGTGGCCTGCGCGGCTGGCCCAAGGACGTGCAGCGCACCGTGTTTCAGCCGGTGGCGGTTGCGATCTTCGCCATGAGCGCCGTGTGGATCGGCGCCAAAGGCGAGATCACGCCTGAGGTGATCAAGCTGTTCCTGATCGGATTGCCGGCCTTGTTCGCCGGCACTTGGGCCGGGCTCAAGCTGTACGGCCGGCTGGATGAGGCCGCTTTCCGGAAGGTGGTGCTGCTGTTGCTGCTTGTCTCAGGAGCGGTGCTGATCATCTGATGCCCGTGCGGGAACCGGGCAATGCGCGATCGCGTCCGGTCAATTGACCGTGAGCGTTGCCGACGTCAGCGCGCGAGCACGTTGACACTCCGCATAAGTGTGGCTGAATGCGGCCATGGGGGTTTTGCGATCCCCCCACGAGGCGACATGCCCAAGTATCGCGTCCCGGTTTCCCGGAGACGCATACGCATGCCCGAAATACTCTCTCATCTTATCACCACAAACTCGGCCGCGGCATCACGCCTAGGGATACCGCCTGCCGTCCGGCCGAACATCTGGGGCGCGCGCAAGAAGGAGAACGCCATGAAACACCCCCTCGCACTACTCGCGCTCGGTGCCGCACTGCTGCTGTCAAATGCCGCCCGCGCCGATGCTGTCGACTGGAAGAAGGTGGATGCCGCGCTCGGCAAGACCGCTACAGTGAGCGGTGAAGTGCATCGTTACGGGCTGCCGCGATCCGATCTGCACGTCACGCTGGACGGCATCGCGATCAAGCCGGCATTGGCACTGGGCGGCTGGGTCGCCTTCGCTCCGATACAGGGAGAGGCCATGCTGATGGGCGATCTGGTGTTGCTCGATACCGAGATCACCCCCGTCATGACGAGGCTGCTGGACAGCGGACTGGACATCACCGCCATCCACAATCATATTCTCCGCGCCTCTCCTGCGACCTTCTACATGCATGTGGCCGGGCACGGCGACCCCGAGAAAATGGCGACCGCGCTCCATACAGCGCTTTCATCGGCCAGCAAGACGCCGTTCGATCCGCCGCCCACCACGGCCACCGCTGCGCCAGCAGTTGATCTCGACACCGCAAAGCTCGACGAGGCGATGGGCGCCAAGGGCACGGCGAATGGCGGTGTCTATCAGTATGGCATTCCGAGGCGTGATCCCGCCACGGAAGGCGGAATGCAGGTCAACACGCCGCTCGGCGGCGCCAACGCCATCAACTTTCAGCCGACCGGTGGCGGCAAAGCCGCCATAACAGGCGATTTCCTCGTGACCGGCAACGAGGTCAATCCGTTGATCCGCGCGCTGCGTGCCGGCAATATCGAAGTCACCGCGATCCATAGCCACATGCTCGCAGAGGAGCCGCGGATGTTCTTCGTTCATTTCTGGGCCAACGACGACGCCCTGAAGCTGGCGCGCAACGTTCGCGCCGCGCTCGACAAGACGGCCGTCGCGCAGCATTAACCGGAGCCACATCAAAGCTCCTTCGGCGGCATTGTGCGGTGGAACGAGAACAAGGGCGGCGCCGCGGTCGGCGCCGGCAGCCGGGTTTTCGCGACCAATCTGGGTACGGATTAGAGGTGCAACCGACCAGATCCGCGAATTATCGCTTCAATCCGTTCCTAAATTTCAATCAATTGCGTCGAACTGACATAGCGTGCCGTCAAGAAGTTTTTGGCATGAGGAGCTAACCGGAACCCCGGGTTCCGGTGGTTTCGCGGCTCCGGCAGGTTGGAGCCTCCAGGCTCTGGGATTGGCTATGAAGGAAGCGACCCGCTTACGTGAATTGGAAGCCGAGTGCCGTCAACGCGCGCTGAGCGAACCCGACAAGAAATGGTATTGGCTGGCGCAGGCCGCCAAATACCAGGTGCAGGCAAGCCAGAAACTCGCCTTTCACTCGGAAGAGAGCAACACACCCGACACGCCGGAGATCAAGCTGGCGCAATGGTCGCATGCGCGGGATGAGCGACGCGTGATGGACCCCCTCCCCGACGGACGGCGATCGCTCTGGTAGTCCGGCGAGGCGCGCCGACGAGGCGATCTTCGATCGCGTGAGACCGCGCTATCGCCCCTGCTCTTCGGGGGGTTTGATATGGCGGAACGAGAACAGCAGGGCGAGGTCGTAGGCGATCTTGAGCGTGCCGCAAACCACCAGCGGCAGCCCCGCAAACGACGTCATCAAGAGCGCGCCCGAGATCGCCGGGCTGACGGCAGATGCGAGGCTGCGCGGCACGGCGGTGACGCTCGCAGCGGCGGGCCGTTCGGCCGGCGTCACCACGGCCATGACGTAGGAGGTACGGGTCGGCACGTCCATCTGTGACAGCGCCGAGCGCAACAGCAGCAATCCGAGCGCGACGTAAAGGTTCGGCGCAAACGCCGCCAGGATCAGAAAGATGCTGGAAGGGATATGCGTGAACACCATGGTGTTGACGAGGCCGATGCGCTTGGCGATCCAGGCGGCGACGGGATAGGAAAAGGCCGAGAGCGTGCTCGACCAGAAGAAAAACACGCCGGCTGCGGACAGTGACAGATCGAAACGCTCGAACAGCCAGAGCACCAGCAGCGATTGCGCGACAAAGCCGCCGGCAAAGGAATCGATGCTGAACAGCGCCGCGAGCTTGTAGACAGTGCCGCGCGAGGGCCCGAGCGGCGTCTGTGGCGCTCTCTCCTCGCCACGCTGATGCGGCACGTAGCGATAGAGGGTCACGCAGACGATGCCGAGCGCAGCGTAGCCGTAGAACATCAGGCGGAAAGCGGCGAGCCTCGTGCTGCCGCTGGCGACGAGGAGGTCGGGCAGCGAGGCCGCGAGCGAACCCGCCGCGGTGCAGAGCGCCCCGATCAGGCTGTAGCGCGCGAACACCTGCGTGCGGCGCTCGTCGCTGGCGCTATGCGCCAGCACCGCATGCTCGAGCGGCACCAGCACGCCGAGATCGCCGCCCGACGGATTGATGGTGCCGATGAATGCGACCAGTGCGATCAGAACAAAATGCTCGACGCCCGGAAACGCGACGCCGGTTGCCGCCATCAGGCAGGCGCCCGCCATCATCAGCGGCCGCAGGTCGTGGCGCGGCGCGATCCAGCCTGTGATCAACGTCAGCAGCGCCGTTCCCAACAGCGATGCCGTCGCAACGATGCCGACGGCGATAGCGTCGTAACCCAGCGCCGTCATGTAGGCCGGCAGGATGATGATAGCAAAGCCGTCGCCGAAGCCGCGCAGGCCGCGCGCGACATACAGCAGCCTGATCAGCGCGTTGGCGGTGGAGAATTTCGGTTCAATCAAAATATCAGTCATCACTGCATAACCTTACGGCAAGACGGTAATCTTCAACTGATCGAACCGCGTCATGCTGTCGGACCTGGTCCACAACGCCACGCCGCCGGCCCCGGCAAAAGTTTTGCCGAACAGTTTCCTGCCGTCCAAAGAACGGTGAAGCGATGGCCCTCCGCGCGCAGGCTGAGGGTACGCCATTCATTCGGCGCGACCTTCAAATTGGCGCGATCCATTCTCGCCGGCCATTGACGACACGATAAAGGCGGACGTTATCCTCCAGCGCATTGGCTCGCGCCACCCTAGTAATTGTCGGCGTCTTGCAGCCGCACCGCGACGCCAGCTGCCTGATCCGTCTTCCCGGCGACCGCTTTGAAGCGGATTTCGACGTCGACATTGGCCGCCGACAGGCTCTCATAAACAGCGAGCGGAAACCGGTAATCGGTGCAGTCGGTGCTGGTCTGCTCGATGGTCTGTCCTGCCGAGGACGTCTTGTCTGGTGTGACGGTCCACTCGCCTTTGCGCCCCTGACCGGTGCGCGCGAACGAAAATCCCGCCGGCGGCGATCCGGGCGTCATGCTCCCGATGGCTATCATGGCGGCTCCTGTCTCGGCAGTCGCGGACGCTGGCGCGAGCGCGAGGGTGGACGCGAGGAGGATTGATGGGGTTGAAAGGGATCCGGCCGGTTTCTGTCCATGCGCAATCCTCGACACGTCGAGTGCGCAGAGCTTGGACGGTGACCGTCTGACGGGGAGCCTGCTTTGTCCCCGATGATGGGAAGTTAGGACCGAATACCAGGTTTCGCAAGCGCTCTGTAGGATGGGTGGAGCGCAAGCGATACCCATCTGTCAGCCCCGTAATTCACCAATGATTGGTATCGCTTCGCTCCACCCATCCTACGGCACTGAGAACCGGTTGACAGCCGAAGCCGCAGGCGCTTAATTCCGCCCATGGGGATTTTTGCGATCTCCCCACGAGGCGACAGGCCCAAGTATCGCGTCCCGTTTTCTTACGAGGGCGCAGCCATGTCATCCTACACCACGATATCTCCAGACAAGCTTTCAAAGTTGATCGGCACGGCGAACATGCCCGCCCTGATCGACGTTCGTACCGCTGAGGATTTCGCTGCTGACCAGCGGCTGATTCCGGGCGCAGTCAGACGCAACCATGAAGACGCCGCCGGCTGGGGCGAGGAATTCTCCGGCCGCGCGGCGATCGTCGTCTGCCTGCGTGGGCAAAAGCTGGCGCAGGGCACCGCAGCGTGGCTGCGGCATCTGCATGTCTCGGCCGAAGCGCTCGAAGGCGGGTTCGAAGGCTGGAAGGCCGCAAAACTGCCGCTGGTGCCGGCGGCAAAACTCCCGGCGCGCGACGCGCAGGGCCGCACGGTCTGGGTCACGCGCGCGCGGCCCAAGGTCGACCGCATCGCCTGCCCGTGGCTGATCCGCAGGTTCGTCGATCCGAACGCGGTGTTTCTGTTCGTGACGCCGGCTGAAGTGCTAGGAGTCAGTGAGCGCTTCAATGCCGCGCCATTCGATGTCGAGAACGTGTTCTGGAGCCACCGCGGCGAACTCTGCACGTTTGACGTGATGATCGAGGAGTTCGGTCTCGCGACGCCGCCTTTGCTGCGGCTGGCGACAATGGTGCGCGGCGCCGACACCGGTAGGCTCGATCTCTCCCCGGAAGCGCCCGGGCTGCTGGCCGCATCGCTCGGCCTGTCGCGCATGTTCGACGACGATCTCGAACAGCTTGAAGCGGGCATGACGCTGTACGACGCGTTCTATCGTTGGTGCCGCGATGCGACCGGCGAGACCCACAACTGGCCGACCAATAAGGCGAAATCGTAATGGATGCGACGATGAACAAGGTGGCCGAAGCCGATGCCAGCCGGGAAGCCGGTCATGACATCAGCTTCGGCGAAGCTTTCCGGGTCTGGCTGCGGGTCGCCATACTGAGTTTTGGCGGCCCGGCCGGGCAGATCGCGGTGATGCACCGCATCCTGGTCGAGGAAAAGAACTGGATCTCCGAGAGCCGGTTTTTGCATGCATTGAACTACTGCATGCTGTTGCCGGGCCCGGAGGCGCAGCAGCTTGCGACCTATATCGGCTGGCTGTTGCACCGGACCGCCGGCGGCATTATGGCGGGCGGGCTGTTCATCCTGCCCGGCATCATCGCCATCATGGGCTTGAGCTATATCTACGCGGCCTATGGCAATGTCGGTTTCATCGAGGCGCTGTTCTTCGGGCTGAAGGCCGCAGTTCTTGCGATCGTGGTCCACGCGGTCGTCCGCGTCGGCAAGCGCGCGTTGCGCAACCGGGTGATGATCGCGCTCGCGGCAATAGCTTTTGTCGCGATCTTCTTTTTCAATGTTCCCTTCCCGATCATCGTCATCGCGGCCGGCGTGATCGGCTATTTCGGCGCGCGCAGCGGCCGGCCCGAATTCGCCGCGATCGAACACGGTGGCGGCAAGAACTCGGCAGCGGTCGACAGTCTGCTCGGCGAGGAATTGCCTGACCATGTCCGCCCCAGCATGGCGCACGCGCTGCGCGTCAGCTCGGTGTGGCTGCTGCTGTGGGTCGTTCCGGTGGCGGCGCTGCTGATCGGGCTTGGCCCCGCCAATGTGTTCAGCCAGATTGCGCTGTTCTTTTCCAAAATGGCGATGGTGACGTTCGGCGGCGCCTATGCGGTGCTGGCCTATGTCGCCCAACAGGCGGTCGAGCATTATCACTGGCTGCAACCGCGCGAGATGCTCGACGGCCTCGGCATGGCCGAGACCACGCCGGGGCCGTTGATCATGGTGCTGCAGTTCGTCGGCTTCATGGCGGCCTATCGCGACCCCGGCACACTGTCGCCGATGTGGGCTGCAACACTCGGCGGATTGCTGGCGACCTGGGTCACCTTCATCCCCTGCTTTCTCTGGATATTCCTCGGTGCGCCCTATGTCGAGACGCTCCGCGGCAACAAGGGGCTTGCGGGCGCGCTCTCCACCATCACCGCCGCCGTGGTCGGCGTAATCCTCAATCTCTCGATCTGGTTCGGATTGCACACGCTGTTCCGGCAGACCAGGCCGGTGCATTCATTCGGGCTGTCGTTCGACATGCCGGTATGGGGAAGCTTGGATATCGCAGCCTTCGTGCTGGCAGCAGCCGCGGCCACCGCGATCTTTCGGCTTAACGTCGGCATGCTGTGGGTGCTGGCGGGATCGTGCGCGGCGGGCGTGGCGCTAAGGTTTGCGGGGTTAGCGTAGTGCAGCCGTGATCTCGTAGGATGGGTGGAGCGAAGCGATACCCATCAATACTGCGTGTGACGCTGATGGGTTTCGCTGCGCTCTACCCATCCTACGGGCCCTACACCAGCTCGGCTGGTGCCAGCTTGCAGACGGCGGCATCGACCTCAATCTGCAACGTGGAATGATGGATGTTGAAACGGTGCGACAGCTCCTCGCACACTTGATGCAGGAAGGCATCGTCGCTGCCACCGGGGCGCACTAAATGCGCCGTCAACGCGGTTTCGTTGGTACTCATGGCCCAGACGTGGAGATCGTGTACCTCAACGACGCCTTCCAGCGCGTCGAGATAATCCCTCACCTCGGCAAGATCGATGCCGCGCGGCACACCATCGAGTGCGAGATTCACGCTGTCGCGCGCCAGACCCCATCCGCTCCAGAACACCACGGCCGCAATGAGGAGGCTGATCGCGGGATCGAGCCATAGCCATCCCGTCAGCATGATGATTCCGGCGGCAACAACCACGCCAAGCGAGACGCCGGCATCGGCTGCCATGTGCAGATAGGCACCGCGAATGTTGAGGTCACCATGGCGGCCGCGCATGAACAACAGCGCGGTGCCGCCATTGATGGCGACGCCGATCGCGGCGACCAGGATGACCGTCATGCCCGCGACCGGCGCCGGAGCATAAAAGCGATTAACCGCCTCGACGACGATGCCGCCGACCGCGACCAGCAATAGCCCGGCATTGAACAGCGCCGCCAGGATCGAGGCGCGCCGATATCCGTAAGTATGCCGCTGCGTCGGCTGCTTCTGCGATAGCCACGCGGCGCCCCAGGCCAGCAGCAGCGCGAACACGTCGGAGAGATTGTGCACGGCATCCGAAATCAGCGCCAGCGAATTGGCGGCATATCCGAAGACCAGTTCGGCGATGACGAACGCGGTGTTGAGCGAGGCGCCGATGGCGAACGCCCAGCCAAAACTATCCGGGGCATGGCTGTGGCCGGCGTGACCATGAGAATGATCATGCGCGTGGGAGTAGTTGTGGTGAGCGTGATCGTGCGCCATTCCGCCTCGTCCGATTCCACGGCAACTTATATAGCGCGCGAAATTGGGAATACTATTACAGGCGGGAATCGTAGAGTGGGCCCAGCGACTTGTCCGCCGTAGCTCGAAGAGCGAAGGCGGAAATGTGCCCACATTCGCGAAGAACATGCCGACAGATGGTGGGCACGGCGCTCGCGCGCCTTTGCCCACGCCACATTCTACTCCACGCCGCGCAAAAACTTGTTCGACTTCGGCAGGCCGTGTGCGAGGCGGCCGGCGTCGGCGCGGTTGCCGCGCCAATCGGACAGTTCCTTGGCGCTCATGCTCTGCTCGCGGCCGGCAGAATCCTTCCAGGTCAGCCCGGCCTTGAACTCGAACACCGCGACATCGGACAGCTTGGCGCTGGAATATTTCTGTAAGCGCACGCCGCGGCCGCGCGCCATCTCCGGCACCTGGTCGAGCGGGAACAGCACCATCTTGTGGTTGGTGCCGATCGCGGCAACGGTGTCGCCTTGCACGGTCGCGATCGCGCAGGCCTCGTTCGGCATGGTGACGTTGAGCACCTGCTTGCCTTTTCGGGTATTGCTGACGCAATCCTCTTCCTTGACGACAAAGCCCTGCCCCTCGCTGCTCGCGATCAGGAACTTTCGCTCGCCCTTGTTGACGAACAGCGAGACGATCGCGGCGTCCTGCTCGAGATCGATGAACATGCGGATAGGTTCGCCATGGCCGCGTCCGCCAGGCAGTTTTGCGACATCGAGCGAATAGAATTTGCCGTTGGTCGCGAACAGCAGCAGTTTTGAGGTGGTCTCGGCAAAGAAGGCGTGGTCGAGCTTGTCGTCGGTCTTGAAGGCGAGCCCCGAGATATCCTCGACATGGCCCTTCAGCGTGCGGACCCAGCCCTTTTCCGAGATCACGACCGTCACCGGCTCGCGCTCGACAAAGGCCTCTTCGATCGCGGCAAGATCATGCTCGGGCGCGTCGGCGAATTGGGTGCGGCGCTTACCGAGCGGCGTCTTTGGCCCGAAGATATCGCGCACTTTCCTGACCTGCTCGCCGACCTTGGACCACTGCTCAGCTTCGGAACCGAGCAGCGATTTGATGCCCTTCAATTCGTTGCGAAGGTTCTTGTCCTCGGTGCGGATTTCGAATTCCTCGAGCTTGCGCAAGGAGCGCAGCCGCATGTTGAGAATGGCGTCGGCCTGGACTTCCGTCAGCTTGAATGCCTTGATCAGCGCCGGCTTCGGCTCGTCCTCGGTGCGGATGATCTTGATCACCTTGTCGATGTTCAGATAGGCGATCAGGTAACCGCCGAGTATTTCAAGCCGGTTCTCGATCTGGGTCTTGCGGTAGTTGGAGCGGCGCACCAGCACGTCGCGCAGATGGTCGAGCCATTCGCGCAGGCATTCGGCAAGCCCCACCACCTTGGGGATCTTGCCCTTGATCAGCACGTTGAGGTTCAGCGAAATCTTGCTCTCGAGCTCAGTGAGTCGGAACAGCGATTCCATCATCAGCGCGGGATCGACCGCGCGGGATTTCGGCTCGATCACGAGGCGAACGTCCTCGGCCGACTCATCCCTGACGTCGCCGACCAGCGGCAGCTTCTTCTCGTTGAGCAGTTCGGCGATCTTCTCGACCAGGCGGGATTTCTGCACCAGCCACGGGATCTCGGTGATGACCACGACCCAGGTGCCGCGCGCACCCTCTTCCTGGGTCCACTTGGCGCGGGTGCGGAATGAGCCGCGGCCGGTCGTATAGGCCTCCGCGATGCTTTCCTTGGAATCGATTACGATGCCGCCGGTCGGGAAATCCGGACCCTTGACCCATTTCAGCAGCGACTTCGACTTCGCCTCGGGCTTGTCGATCAGATGCAGCGCGGCGTCGCAGAGTTCGGCGACGTTGTGCGGCGGGATCGAGGTGGCCATGCCGACCGCGATGCCCTGCGCGCCGTTGGCGAGCAGGTTCGGGAAGCCACCGGGCAGAACGACCGGTTCCTTGCTCTGGCCGTCGTAATTGGCGCGGAACTCGACGCCGTCCTCGTCGATGCCGTCGAGCAGGAGCCGCGCGACCTCGGTCATGCGCGCTTCGGTGTAGCGGTAGGCGGCCGGGTTATCGCCGTCGATATTGCCGAAGTTGCCCTGACCGTCGACCAGCGGGTAGCGCGAGGCGAAATCCTGGGCGAGACGCACCATGGCGTCGTAGATCGCCTGGTCGCCATGCGGATGGAACGAGCCCATCACGTCGCCGACGATTTTTGCCGATTTCTTGAACGGCGTACCGGGGTCGAGCCTGAGCAGGCGCATGCCATAGAGGATGCGCCGGTGCACCGGCTTCAGCCCGTCGCGGGCGTCCGGAAGTGCGCGGTGCATGATGGTCGAGAGCGCATAGGCGAGATAGCGCTCTTCCAGCGCATCGCGCAGCATCACCTCGTGGATTTCGGCCGGTTCTTCCGGCGGTAACTGTCGTTTTCCCATGGGGAGGCGTTAAACTTTTGCGGTGAATCGGGCAAGACGCGAAACGGGCCATCCGTCGCTCCTGCGCACGCAGGGGCCCATAACCACAGGTGTTTGTTGGAAAAATGACTCAAGGCCGCGGCGCCATCGATGGGCCGCGGCGTCTGGGTCCCTGCTTTCGCACTGCTTTGGCAGGGACGATGGCGGGAGGAACTGTCAGGCCGACGAACTGATTCGCGCCCGTTGCCTGGTCACTGCGTTGATAAAGCCGCCCCTTGCATCCGAATGCCCCTGCCCGCGCGGCTCCAGCACGTGGCGGAGCAGAAACAGCCCGGTCAGCCGGAAACCGTCCTGCAGGTCCTGGTCCGACCAACTGTTCGCCCCGCCTTCGCCTTCGCGCAGGAAGGCCGGCAACCGCAGCAGGCGATCCCGATAGGGCTCGCCGGCCTCCCGCGAGACGGCGCCGCCGGATTTCGGCGAGACGTAGATCAGGTCGGAGCTTGCACCGGTGGCGGCGCAGTTTTCCAGATCGAGGCCGAAGCCGAGCTCGGCAAGCATTGCGAGCTCGAACCGGATCAGGTGCGCCGCCGCGCCCCCGGCGTCGTCGAAGTCGTTCAGGGTGCGGTCGAGCATTTCGTAGATGTCCTCATGCGGGTCACGTTCCGGCAGCAGCCGCGCCAGCGCGGCCAAATGGGTAACGCCATAGACCGCGTGCGAGGACGCCAGCAGCGTTGCTGCGCGCAGCCGCGTGCCCTCGATGGCGTAGGTACCGAGATGCTCGTCGAGCCGCGCCCGCCACACGGCGGTGACACTGTTGCCGGGCTGCAGCAGTGGCCGCATCCGCGACGAGGCACCGCCGCGCACCAGGCCGAGATGCCGGCCATGCCCGCGCGTCAGCAGTTCGACGATGGCGGAGGATTCGCCATGCCGCCGCACGCCCAGCACGATGCCTTCGTCGGTCCATTCCATGGGCGGAGTTTAGCTGATTTTATGGGCCGACGCAGCGGTTGCTGCCTGCCGTCATCGAAAAGGACCAGACCCGGAATCTCGAGATTCTCAGGTGCGCATTGCGCACCAGTTCGATGCTTCGCATTGCCCCGGAATGACGATCCAAAAATCACGCGTTGAACCAGCCGACCGCGTCTCCGGTGAACGAGCAATAGAGCCCGGCCGCCGTCAGCGCGCAGGAGATCACCTCGATGCCGCTGTCGAACGCCAGACCCTTCTCGCCGATCATCTGCACCAGCGAAATCACCGACAGCACCAGGGCTGCCGCCAGCACCCAGCGCGGCCAGTTCTTGCGGTGTTCGGCGGCAAGCCGGACGAAATAGACCAACAGCAGGATCAAGCCGGCGGCCATCAGCGTTCCGGTGTTGATCATCTGCTCCGTCATCTTCGCCGTCGGCGTGCGGTCCTGGAACGCCACCGACACTGCATCCAGCGTCAGCGACAGATACAGCAAAACCTCAAACCACAGCACGTTTCTCGGTAGGGTCATCGGGCTTGTTCTTGGTAATTGGCGGATCATGTTCTAGCCCCGTCATTGCCTGCGACAAACGCAAAGCGTTTGCGCAAGGGAGCAAAGCGACGAAGCAATCCATCTTTCTTTGTGCGGTTGGATGGATTGCTTCCGTCTTCGCTCGTCGAGCTACGGCGGACAAGTCGCTTCGCTCGCAATGACAATCCCTCGATCATTCCTTGGGGAATTCCAGCCCCATTTCCCTGTAGCGGTCGGGATCGTCGCCCCAGTTCTCGCGCACTTTGACGAACAGGAACAGGTGCACTGGCACGCCCAGAATCTCTGCGATCTCCTTGCGCGACTCCGCGCCGATCGATTTGATGGTGGCGCCACCCTTGCCGAGCACGATCTTGCGCTGGCTTTCGCGCTCGACAAAGATCGTCTGTTCGATCCGGACCGATTTGTCCTTGCGCTCGGTCCAGGTGTCGGTCTCAACGGTCGATTGATACGGCAGTTCCTGGTGGAGTTGGCGGTAGATCTTTTCCCGAGTGATTTCCGCCGCCAGATGCCGCAGCGGCGCGTCCGACATCTGGTCCTCGGGATAGTGAAACGGACCCGGCGGCACGCTCTTCGCGAGCGTCTTGCGCAGGTCGGCGACACCGTCGCCCGATAGCGCCGAGATCATGAAGGTGTGCTCGAACTTCATCCGCTCATTGGCGGCCTGCGCCAGCGCCAGCAGTTTTTCGCGCGGGATCAGGTCGATCTTGTTCAGCACCAGGATTTTCGGGTGCGCAACCGTTGCGAGCTTATTCAAGATCGCGTCAGCCTCCTCGTCGATGCCGGCCTTGGCGTCGAGCAGTACGCAGACGAGATCGGCATCATGGGCCCCGCTCCAGGCGGTAGAGACCATGGCACGGTCCAGCCGGCGCTTCGGCAGGAAGATGCCGGGCGTGTCGACCAGAATCATCTGCGCATTGTCCTCGATCACGATGCCACGGATCAGGGCCCGGGTCGTCTGCACCTTGCGCGAGACGATGGTGACCTTGGAGCCGACCAGCGCGTTGACGAGGGTCGACTTGCCGACATTCGGGGCGCCGATCAGCGCAACGAAACCGCAGCGGGTCTCGCCAGACGCGCCGGGTGCAGGTTCAACTGTCATTGCTGCCGCCGCCGACGCCTTCGCGTTCGATCATCACGGAGGCGGCCACCTTCTCGGCCGCGCGCTTGGAGCCGCCGACGCCTTCGGCGGGCGCCAGTCCCGGCAAGTCGACGGCGACGCGAAACTGCGGGTCGTGATGCGGCCCGGTGCGCTCGATCTCGCGATAGACCGGCGTCGGCAATCCCTTGCTCTGGGCCCATTCCTGCAGCACCGTCTTGGGGTCGCGCAGTGGCCGGCGGGGTTTGCGCATCCGCTCCAGCCAGTTGCGCTCGACGAATTGCGAAGCCGCCGCATAGCCGCCGTCGAGATAGATCGCCCCGATCACCGCCTCGCAGATGTCGCCGAGCACGGATTTGCGCAGGCGCGCGCCCGCCCCTGCGCCCACCGCGCCGAGCTTGATATCGTCGAGCAACCCCAGCGATTTGGCGACATCGGCACAGCTTTCCTTGCGCACGAGATCGGCGAGACGTTTGGACAATTCGCCTTCGTCCGCCCTCGGATAGGCGCGATACAGCATGTCGGAGATAATCAGCCCGAGCACGTGGTCGCCAAGGAATTCCAGCCGCTGATAACTGTCGGCGCGATGCCGGGTCGCGGGCTTCAAGGCCGAGACATGGGTAAAGGCGGTCGTCAGCAGCGCCGGATCGGAAAATTTGTAGCCGATGCGTCCCTCGATCGCGGCAGCCGCAGCCTTCGCGCCGGCCTTGCCGCGCTTCTTCTTCGGCGCAGCTCCGCTCGGCGCATCCGCCTGCTGGCCCGGCTCGCCGGAGGCCGATGTGTCAGAAATGGTCGCTGTTTCGTCGTTCATCGCACGATTGTGAATAGGCGATTCCAGCGCACCGCGGTCGGCCAGCGCCAGAACATCCAGGCGTGTTCGCCCTCGGCAATTGAGAAGAAGATCATCTGCGCCCGGCCGACGATGTTTTCGAACGGCACATAGCCCACCGCGGACAGCACGCGGCTATCGGTCGAGTTGTCGCGGTTGTCGCCCATCATGAAGAAGTGGCCGGGGGGCACGGTATAGACGTTGGTGTTGTCGTAGAAACCGTTGTCGACGCAATCGAGCGATTCATAGCTGACGCCGTTCGGCAACGTTTCCTTCCAGCGCTTGACGCGCGCGGTGGCGTCGGAGCCGCAGGGGTCCTCGCCGATGAAGTCGGAAAGCCGCTCGCGCTTGACCGGCTTGTCGTTGATGTAAAGCAGGCCTTCCCGCATCTGGATGCGGTCGCCCGGCAGGCCGATCACGCGCTTGATGTAATCGGTTGAGTCGTCCTTCGGCAGGCGGAACACCACGATATCGCCGCGGTTCGGCTCCGAGCCAAAGATGCGGCCCGAGAAAAGTGGCGGCGACAATGGAATGGAGTAGTGGCTATAGCCGTAGGAATATTTCGAGACGAACAGGTAATCGCCGACCAGCAGCGTCGCCTTCATCGATCCCGAGGGGATATTGAATGGCTGGAACAGGAAGGTGCGGATCACGAGCGCGATCAGGAGAGCATGAATGACCACGCGGATGGTTTCACCCAAGCCGCTTTCAGATTTTGTGCCGGATGTCACGCTCATCGCTTTCCCAATTCCCGCGAGCCCAGCTCGCACGGTGGCAGAACGTTTTCCGCACGCGAATCGCCTGATACGTTCGCGTCAGGAAAATGGTCTAGATAACTGATGTTGAGGGCCAATTCCGGCGCTAACCGGAATCGACCCTGGCTCGAACAGGTCGTTCGCGGCGTTTTTAGACGGTTGTTCGTGGGCGCGCAATCAAGCGCCTCGTCAAAACTTCATAATACATTGATATGTCAATGATTTTTAGTTTTGTCCCATTTCCCCGGCGCAAACGCCTGCGCGGTTCATGATTTGCCGGGTGGGACCGCCGAAATTATGACGAAGGCCTGTGCCAGCGGCCAGTCGTCGGTGATCGACAGATCGATTTGCGCCTCGAACCCCGCCGGCGTCAGCGCTTCCAGCCGGGCCAGCGCGCCGCCGGTGAGTTTCATGGTCGGCCGCCCCCCCGGCATGTTCACCACCCCCATATCCCGCCACCAGACGCCGCGCCGGATGCCGGTGCCGAGCGCCTTGGAACAGGCCTCCTTGGCGGCGAATCGCTTGGCATAGGTCGCCACCACCATCTTTTCGCTGTTGGCGCGGCGCGCCGCCTTGGCCCGCTCGATGTCGGTGAAGATTCGGTCGAGGAAGCGGTCGCCGTGGCGCTCGATCACCTTGGCAACCCTTGTGATGTCGACCAGGTCGGAGCCGATGCCGATGATCATGGCCGGCCCGCGATTTTCTGGCGGCCGCGGTCCATCGCGGAGCGCATCTGCCGCACGGTCTCGCCAAGGCCGACGAACAGTGCCTCCCCCATCATGAAATAGCCGATGTTGAGTTCGGCGACCTCGGGCAGCGCCGAAATCGTCTCCGCCGTCTGGTAGTCGAGGCCGTGGCCGGCATGGACCTCCAGCCCCGCGGCGCGCGCCAATGCGGCACCCGCAACGATTCGCTGCCATTCCGCCTCGGCCTTATCAGCGTGGCCGTCGACCACGGCGTCGCACCAGCCGCCGGTGTGGATCTCGATCACGGGCGCGTGGAGCTTTGCCGCCATCTCGATCTGATGAGGGTCAGCGGCGATGAACAGCGACACCCGGATGCCGGCATCATTGAGCGTTGCAATGAAAGGCGCCAGCGCATTGTGCTGGCCGACCACGTCGAGCCCGCCTTCGGTGGTGAGTTCTTCGCGGCGCTCCGGCACCAGGCACACGGCGTGGGGTTTTGTCGCCAGCGAGATCCGCAGCATGTCCTCGGTCGCGGCCATCTCGAAATTCAGAGGCTTCGATATTTCGGCCTTCAGACGAGCCATGTCGGTGTCGCGGATGTGGCGGCGGTCCTCGCGCAGATGCGCGGTGATGCCGTCGGCGCCAGCTTCGATCGCCAAGAGTGCGGCACGCACCGGATCCGGCCGCTCGCCGCCCCGCGCGTTGCGCAAGGTGGCGACGTGATCGACATTGACGCCGAGGCGGATTGGAAGAGCGGACATTTCGGACTCGCAGATATTCAGAACATGTTGCGGACTATAATGCGAGTTCCTCATCCTGAGGAGCGCGAAGCGCGTCTCGAAGGATGCAGGCCCGGCTGTGGCCTCATGGTTCTCCCGGCGACGCGAAGCGTCGTCCGGAGACGGCGCAAGAGCGCCTCCTCACCATGAGGACTGGCTGGCCTTAAACGCCTACCCATTCACCCGCTCGACCTTGGCGACGACGGCCTTGGCACGCAATTGGGCGATAATTGCACTGAGATGCTTGAGGTCATAGACCTCAAGATCGATGGTCAGCTCGGTGAAATCCGGCGAGCGGCGCGACATGCTGATATTATCGATATTGCCGTCGTGCTCGGCGATCACGGTGGCAACCTGGGCGAGGCTGCCGGGCTCGTTGACGTTGTGAACCAGGATCCGCGCCGGGAAGCGCTGCGGCATGGTCTCGTCGATATCCCAGCGCACGTCGAGCCAGCGCTCCGGCTCCTCCTCGAAATCCTTTAGCGCCGGCGACTGGATCGGGTAGATCGTGATCCCCTCGCCCGGCGTGACGATGCCGACGATACGGTCGCCCGGAACCGCGCCGCCGTTCGGGGCAAACTTCACCGGCAAATCCGAATTGATGCCGCGCACCGGGATCACGGACGTGCTGCGCGCCGGATGTGGCGGCGATTTCAGCTTCAATTTCACTGCAAGGCTCTTCTTGGCCCCGTACTTCACCAACCGCTCTTCCTTGTAGTCCGGATACATGGCGCGGGCGACGTCGGAGGCCTTCAGTTCGCCACGTCCGACGGAGGCCATCACGTCCTCAATCGAGGCGCGCGCCAGGCGCGGTAATGCACCCTTCAGCTTGTCGTCGGCATATTCGATCTTGGCGCGGGCAAACAGGCGGTCGACGATGCGGCGACCGAGGCCCGCATATTGATCGCGCACCGCGGTGCGGGTCGCACGCCGGATCGCCGCCCGCGCCTTGCCGGTAATCGCAAGCGATTCCCAGGCCGAGGGCGGTGCCGACTGGGCCTTCGAGGTCAGCACCTCGACCTCGTCGCCGTTCTGCAGCTCCGATGACAGTGGCGCGAACTTGCCGTTGATCTTGCAGCCGACCGCCGAGTTGCCGACATCGGTATGCACGGCATAGGCGAAATCGATCACATTGGCCTGGCGCGGCAGCGCAATCAATTTTCCCTTCGGGGTAAAGCAGAACACCTGGTCGTGGAACAATTCGAGCTTGGTGTGCTCCAGAAACTCTTCTGGATTGGCGCTTTCGGAGAGGATGCCGACGGTGTGACGCAGCCAGGCAAAGGCGTTGGATTCGTGCTTCAGCCGCTCGGTCGGTGAACCCATGCCCTCCTTGTAGAAGGCATGTGCCGCGATACCGAATTCGGCGATCTGGTTCATTTCCTCGGTCCGGATCTGCAATTCGACGCGCTGGTTGCCGGGGCCGATCACGGTGGTGTGGAGCGAACGGTAGTCGTTCTGTTTCGGCGTCGAGATGTAGTCCTTGAAACGTCCCGGCACCACCGGCCAGGTGGTGTGCACCACGCCGAGCGCGCGGTAGCAGGATTCGACATCCTGCATCACGACGCGGAAACCGAAGATGTCGGACAATTGCTCGAAGCCGACCGACTTACGCTCCATCTTGGTCCAGATCGAAAACGGCTGCTTGCGGCGGCCATAGACGCGCGCGGTGATGCCGTTCTTCTGCAGGTTCTTGGAGAGCTGGCTTTCGATCTCGCCGATCAGGTTGCGGTTGCGCTCGGCCAGCGCGTCCAGCCGCTGCATTACCACCGCATAGGCTTCCGGATCGAGCGTATGGAACGAGAGATCCTCGAGCTCCTCGCGCATCTCCTGCATGCCCATGCGCCCGGCGAGCGGCGCATAGATGTCCAGCGTCTCCTCGGCGATGCGGCGACGCGAGGCATGCGGCACGAATTCCAGCGTGCGCATGTTGTGCAGGCGATCGGCGAGCTTGATCAGGAGCACGCGGACATCGTCGGCGATTGCGAGCAAGAGCTTGCGCAGATTCTCGGCCTGCTTGGCTTCGCGCGAGACCAGCTCCAGCCGCTTCAGCTTGGTGAGCCCTTCCACCAGCGCGCCGATCTCGTGGCCGAAGATATTGTCGATCTCGGCGCGCGTCGCCTCGGTATCCTCGATAGTGTCATGCAGTAGTGCCGCGACGATGGTGGCATCGTCGAGCTTGAGATTGGTCAGGATCGCCGCGACCTCGAGCGGATGCGAGAAATAGGGATCGCCGGACGCGCGCGTCTGGGTGCCGTGCGCCTTCATGGCGTAGACATAGGCGCGGTTGAGCAGGTCTTCGTTGGTATCCGGATTGTACGAGCGGACGCGTTCGACCAGATCGTATTGCCGCATCATGCGCGAGCGCGGCGATTTCGGCTTCTCCGCCACGGACGACGCCGGCGCAACCGCGATCTGGCCGGTCGCGGCCTGCATTTGCCGGGAGCTGCGGCGCCAATACGCCATCACATCACTACCTTCTTCCACCAGACCCGGACGGGTCCCGCCGTTTACATATCTAATGCGTTTTCGAACGGCGATGCACGCCGCGCGGGCCGCGATACGGTTCAATTTCGCTTGGCCGGCAGCCATCCAACGCCCAACCCGACGGCTTCTCGGCCCGGCGAGTCAGCCGTTTTCGGCCGCGCCGGCCAAGGACGCATTGTAACCGCAAAAATGTCAACAAAAGCAAAGGCCCGGACGGAGGGTCCGGGCCTTTGGCAGATCGGGGAGTTCGGGACGGGCCGGAAGGTTCCGGATTATTCGTCCTCTTCGGGCTGCTCTTCCGGCGGCGCCAGGCCTTCGAGGCCCTTCAGGAGCTCTTCCTCGGTCATGCGCTCGACCGCAACTTCGGTGTCGTCAGCGTCCACGCTTGCGCCGGCCGAACCGATCAAAGGCACGGTATCGGGCTCTGGCTCGTCGACCTCGACGAATTTCTGCAGGGAATGAACCAGTTCCTCGCGGAGGTCTTCCGGGGAAATCGTGGAATCGGCGATTTCCCGCAGCGAAACGACCGGGTTCTTGTCGTTATCACGATCAACCGTTAGTTGCGAACCGGAGGAAATCATACGGGCGCGATGCGCCGCCAGCAGGACCAGGTCGAACCGGTTGTCGACCTTGTCAATGCAATCTTCCACGGTGACGCGCGCCATAGACTGTCGCTCCGTTAAATGGGGCCAAATATGTCGGTTATCAGCGCTAGTTATAGTGGTAGGGGACGTTTCGCAAGACCAAATTTGTGATTTGCCTTCCCAATGGGCTCTGATACGCCAAACCCCGGGGCGGACGGGCCGGAGCATCCAGACGCGGCAGGGTTGCTGCGCAGGACAAGTAAATCTCTTCATTGCACTGTCAAAAGTATAGGTTTTTCGCCCTCGCCTCACCATAATTGCAGTGGTGACTGTCGTGGGGCACGATTCACCGAACTTTAGGCAACAGACCTGGAAAGTGCGCGCGGTCGTTGGCCGCTGCGCTAGAAGAGCTAACAACAACGTGAGAACCATTTGATGTCACCAGCTTCCAACAAGATTGCGCTCTTCATCGATGGCGCCAACCTCTACGCAACGGCCAAGACGCTCGGCTTCGACATCGATTACAAGCGCCTTCTCAAGGAATTTCAGAGCCGAGGGACGCTGTTGCGTGCGTTCTACTACACGGCGATCATCGAGGATCAGGAGTACTCCTCGATCCGTCCGCTGATCGACTGGCTCGACTACAACGGCTACACCGTCGTCACCAAGGCAACGAAGGAATTCATCGACGCTTCCGGCCGCCGCAAGGTGAAGGGCAATATGGACATCGAGCTCGCCGTCGATGCCATGGAGCTCGCCGAGCATGTCGACCAGATCGTGCTGTTCTCGGGCGACGGCGATTTCCGCTCGCTGGTAGAAGCGGTGCAGCGTCGCGGAGTTCGCGTCACGGTCGTTTCGACCATTTCGAGCCAGCCGCCGATGATCGCCGACGAACTGCGCCGCCAGGCCGACGTCTTCACCGACCTCGTCGAGCTGCAATCAAAACTGGGCCGCGATCCCTCCGAGCGTCCTGCCCCGCGCGAGCCGCGTCATCACTCCCCGCAATTCCTGCAGCGCGCCACCACTGTGGCGCCGCGGGGCGCTGACGACGATTTCGACGATTGAGAATGAGCCAGTACACTGCTAGAGCCTCGGTTCTGATTGAAAACAGAACCGAGGCTTTTTGTTTTGGCGCGCGAATCTGACGCGAACCGGTATCGATCCCGCATCAGGTCCGTGACTGAATTTCGCTCGAAAGCGCTTTGTATAGATGGCTAGTCTCCCCGCCCCTGCGGCTGCCGAACCCGATCGCAACTGCCCGCTCTGCCCAAGGCTCGCCCAATTTCGCGCGCAGGCACGTGCCCGCGAGCCGGGTTGGCACAACTCGCCGGTCGCTTCATTCGGCGATGCCACGGCGCAACTATTGATTGTCGGGCTGGCGCCGGGCCTGCAGGGGGCCAACCGGACCGGACGGCCGTTCACCGGCGACTATGCCGGCGATCTCCTGTATGCGACCTTGCTTGAATACGGCTTTGCAAAGGGCCTTTATCAGGCGCGGCCTGATGACGGACTGAAGCTCGTCGACTGTCGGATCAGCAACGCGGTGCGCTGCGTGCCGCCGCAGAACAAGCCATTGCCGATCGAGATCACAACCTGCCGGCAATTTCTCAGCGCGACCATTGCCACGATGCCCAGACTTCGCGCGATCGTGGCGCTCGGACGGATCGCCCACGAATCGACATTGAAGGCGCTCGGCCTGCGCAATGGCGCCGCGCCCTTTGCGCACGGCGCCGTGCATGAGGCCGGCGCGATCAGGCTCTACGACAGCTATCATTGCTCACGCTACAACACCAATACGGGGGTGCTGACGCCGAAAATGTTTCGCGAGGTGTTTGCGAAGGTGCGGAAGGATTTGGGGTCATAGATCGTAGTCGGTCTTGTAGAGTGGGCAAAGGCGCGACCGCGCCTTGCCCACCATTCCTGCCGGTGGTCTAGATGGTGGGCACGCTTCGCTTTGCCCACCTTACAAAATTGCTTACCGTGGATTTTCTCTCAGCCATGCCAGTACGTCGGCGGCGTTCCGGTCCGGCGGGAACACGGGATAGAAGACGTGGCGGATGCGGCCGTCATCGATGATCAGCGCCAGCCGCTTGATTAATGTCAGTCCCGCCACCTCCATGGTCGGCAAGTTCAGGGCGCGGGTCAGCTTGAGCTTTTCATCCGACAGAACCGGAAACGGCAGATGCAGCCGTGACGCCATCTCGGTCTGGTAGACGTTGTCCTGAGTCGACAGGCCGAACACCTGCCGCGCGCCGGCCGCTTTCAACTCCGCAAACAGATCGCGAAAAGAGCAGGTTTGCGGGGTGCAACCCCGCGCGCCGGGGATCATGTCCCAGTCGTCGACCAGACTGATCTTGCCCGGTTCCCCGGTGCGAGGATAGGCGAACACGACGGTGCGGCCGGCAAGCGCTGATAGCATCACCGAACTGTCGTCGGTGGCCAGCAGCGTGACCGGCGGAATCGCCACGCCGACAAGATGCGCCGCCCCGCCGTCGTCCACCGGCGGGGGAATCTTGCTCCAGTCGACTTCCAGCAGATTGGATTGCGCCATCTCGTCTTCCTCCAGGTGGCGAATGGCGAGTAGCGAATAGAGGAATGGAATTTACTATTCGCCACTCCCTTTCGCTATTCGCCTTCTATCCTCGCGCCCGCATCAGGCGGCCTTTTTCCCGGCCCCAGTCGCGCTTCTTTTCGCTCTCGCGCTTGTCGTGCAGCTTCTTGCCCTTGGCGATCGCCAGCAACAGCTTGGCGCGGCCGCGCTCGTTGAAATAGAGCTTCAGCGGAATCAGCGTCATGCCTTCACGATCGACCGCACCCATCAGCCTGTTGATCTGCTTTCGGTGCAGCAGCAGCTTGCGCGGCCGTTTCGGCTCATGGTTGAAGCGATTGGCCTGCAGATACTCCGGAATATTGGCGTTAATCAGCCAGATCTCGCCGTTCTTGGAATCCGCGTATGATTCCGCAATGGTGGTCTTGCCATTGCGGATCGACTTCACTTCGGTGCCGGTCAGCGCAATGCCAGCCTCGATCGTGTCCTCGATTGCATAATTGAACCGGGCTTTACGATTTTCGGCGACGACCTTGATCGGGCGCTCGTTCTTGTCCGCCACGGCTAGTGCCCTCTTCCGAAGTTCGTACAGTGATTGCGGAGCCCGTTATACGAACTTCGGAAGACAAAGGGCACTAGCAAATTTATGATTGCTAGTGCCGCTTTTCGATTTGAGGTCCCACGCGGACTCGCGGCAAACACTGTGGGGACCTCAAATCGGCGGCACTAGCCCTTCTTGAGGAGATCCCGTATCTCGATCAGCAGTTCTTCCTGCTTGGTCAGCTTCGGCGCCGCCGGCGCCGCCTCTTCCTTGCGCTTCAACTGGTTCATGAGCCGGATAACGATAAACAACACAAAGGCGACGATGAGGAAGTTCAGCGTCAGCGTGAGAAAATTGCCCCAAGCCAACACCGCGCCCTGCTTTTTAGCGTCCGCCAGATTGTTGGCAGTCACCGTCTTGGACAGCGGCGTGAAATAGTTGGAGAAATCGAGACCGCCGGTGATCGCGCCGATCACTGGCATGATCACATCGCCGACCAGCGAAGTCACGATCGCGCCGAAGGCCGCACCAATGATGACGCCGACGGCGAGGTCGACGACGTTACCCTTCATCGCGAATTCGCGGAATTCCTTCAGCATGTTGGCTTCCCCTCTTCGCTCGCCGCACGAAGATCGCCGTGGGTGCTAATTGATCAGGCCGGCATGGACCATGGCGCTGCGCACGGCGACGCGCGTCGGCTCGGAAACCGGCACCATCGGCAGCCGCAGCTTCTCGTCGATCTTGCCGAGCAGCGAGAGCGCGTATTTCACCGGCGCCGGATTGCTTTCGATGAACAGGTTGTTGTGCAGCGGCATCAGCTTGTCGTGCAGCTTGAGCGCGGTGGCGTGATCGCCCTTCTGCCATGCCGCGTGGAATTCCGAGCACAGCCGCGGCGCGACGTTTGACGTGACCGAGATGCAGCCATGCCCGCCATGCGCCATGTAGCCGAGAATGGTGGCGTCCTCGCCCGACAATTGGTTGAAGTCCTCGCCCATCGCCGCGCGTTGCTGCGATACCCGCACCATGCTGGCGGTCGCATCCTTCACGCCGGCGATGTTCTTCAGGGCGAACAGGCGCGTCATGGTCTCGACCGACATATCGATCACGGAACGGCCGGGAATGTTGTAGATGATGATCGGAATGCCGATGGCATCGTTGATCGCCTTGAAGTGCTGGTACATGCCTTCCTGGGTGGGCTTGTTGTAGTACGGCGTCACCACCAGCACCGCATCTGCTCCCGCCTTTTCGGCATGCTCGGCAAGCTCGACCGCTTCCTTGGTCGAGTTGGAGCCGGCGCCCGCAATCACCGGCACCTTGCCCTTGGCCTCCCCGATACACCATTCGACCACACGCTTGTGTTCGTCATGGCTCAGCGTCGGGCTTTCACCGGTCGTGCCCACCGGGACCAGGCCGTGGGTGCCTTCGGCGATCTGCCAGCTCACCAGGGCGCGGAAAGCGGCCTCGTCGACCGAGCCGTTCTTGAATGGCGTAACCAAGGCGGTGAACGATCCCCGGAATTTTGTCTTGGCTGCCATGGATTTCCTCCAAACACTTAAGAAACGGCACGACCGAAACTGGATTTCAATTCATATCGGGTCTGGCGATCAGGCGAAAGGGCCGTGCCGTATGGCCCTAGCGCTTTGTTTTGGCACTCTTTCTTGGCGCAGACCGGCATCTGCCTTCCGCGAAGGCGATAGCCGCGATTTTGCCGCGGTGATGGCGCAAACAGATCGACCGTGACCTTTTTAGCATTTTGTCCACATCTTCGATCAAAATAGGCCTAGGGCTCGAGCGACTTAATGATTCGCCGCCGCAGAGGAAAGCCGTGATCCCTTCCGCCCGCGCCGCCGCATTGCGATCGACCGCACTGGCCACAAGCCTGGCGCTGGCGGTCGGACTGACCGCCTTCCCTCTGGAAACCTGGGCCAAGCCAAAAGTTCCCCTGCCGAAGCCGCGACCGATCGCCCGCAACGTCGTTCCCAAGTCCGCCCCCAAGTCCACCGCCAGTGCGCCTGCTGCCCAAACGCCGGCGCCGGCTGGCCATGCCCCTGCGGCACCTACCCCGCCGCCGCCCGTGCTGGCGCCAGCGACGCGCCAGCATGCCGTGCCGCCTCCACGCAAGCACGTGGCGCCGGCGGCCGTAGCCGCGACGTCCTCGACGTCGCAGGCCGACAAGGACGCACTGGAAAACGTCATCGAGCTCGTGCGCAAGCAGAAGCCTGGCGATGCAACGCAGGCGCAAGCGGCGATTTCGGATCCGGTCGCCCGCAAGCTCGCGGAATGGCTGATCCTGCGCAGCGATAACAACAACGCCTCGGTCGAACGCTACCGCGCGTTTGTTTCCGCCAATCCGAGTTGGCCGTCGCAGATCTTCCTGCGCCGGCGCATCGAGGCCGCGCTCTGGGACGACCGCCGCGACGATTCGACCGTCTGGTCGTGGTTCGAAAACGAGTCGCCGATCTCGGCCAAGGGCAAGTTCGCGCTGGCGAAGGTGATGATTGCACGCGGCGATCGCGCCAATGCCGAACGGCTGGTCCGTGAGGCCTGGCGTCACGACGGCATGTCGGAGGACACCGAGGGCGCCGCGCTCGATATGTTCGGCGCGCTGCTGACAGGGGGCGATCATAAGGCGCGGATGGATTCGCTGCTCTACGGCACCGAGCAGGAAGCCGGCGGCATGCGGGCCGCCAAGCGGTTGGGTTCGGGCCACGTCGCGCTCGCCAAAGCACGTATCGCGGCCAACAAGAAATCCTCCAACCTCAGGGCGCTCTTGGATGCGGTGCCGCGCGAATTGCATGGCGAGCCCGGTTACCTCTTCGCAAAAATCCAGCTGCTTCGCCGCGAGGAGAAATTCACCGAGGCCGCGCAGCTCATGCTCAGCGCGCCGAAGGACCCGAACCGCCTGCACAATCTCAACGAATGGTGGATCGAGCGGCGCTTGTTGGCGCGCAAGATGCTTGATGTCGGCGAGCATCGCTCCGCCTATCTCATCGCGCGGGATGCGGCGCTGCCGACGCGTGACATCTACAAGACCGAGCAGGAATTCACTGCCGGCTGGATTGCGCTGCGGTTCCTCAAGGATCCGGCGGTTGCCGCGCAGCACTTCGCGCGCATCGGCGTCGGCAGCGCGAACCCGACTGCATTGGCGCGCGCCGGCTATTGGCAGGGCCGCGCCGCGGAAGCGGCTGGACGCGCGCAGGAGGCTCGCGCGGCTTACGGCCGCGCCGCCGAGCAATCGACCAGCTATTATGGTCAGCTCGCGCGCGCCAAGCTCGGCCTGCCGCAGCTCCAGCTGAACGGCGTGCCGAGCGCCCGCGGCCGCGGGGTCGAACGGCTGGAGATCGTTCGTGCGGTGCAGTTGCTGTATGAACTCGACGAGCGCGAGCTCGCGATCCCGATTTTCGCCGACATGGGCGAGAACGGCGATCCCGATGCCCTGGTAGGCCTGGGCGAACTCACCTCGCGCCACGGCGACGCCCGCGGCATGCTGCTGCTCGGCAAGGCCGCGCTCAACCGGGGCCTGCCGTTCGATCACTACGCCTATCCTGTCACCGGCATTCCGCCGTTCAAGCAGATCGGCCCCGAGGTAGAGCCCAGTGTCGTCTATTCGATCGCGCGGCAGGAAAGCGCCTTCAATCCGGCCGTAGTCTCACCGGCCCAGGCCTACGGGCTGATGCAGGTGACACCGGACGCCGGGCGCTATGTCTGCAAGCGGGCCGGGGTCAGTTTCGACCTCAACCGGATGAAGACAGACTCCGTCTACAACGCCATGCTTGGCGCGGCCGAGCTCGGCGGGCTGCTCGAGGACTACCGCGGCTCCTACATTCTGACCTTCGCGGGCTACAATGCCGGTCGCGGCAGCGTCAAGAAATGGATCGAGCGTTACGGCGATCCGCGCGATCCCAAGGTCGACGCGGTCGATTGGGTCGAGCAGATCCCGTTCTCCGAGACGCGAAACTACGTGCAGCGGATCATGGAGAACCTGCAGGTCTATCGCACGCGGTTCGGCGGCGGGACCAGGCTCCAGATCGAAGCCGACCTGCATCGCGGCGCCAGCGTCGAATAGCGGTTTTCAGGTACGCCCGACTCGACCTGAAATTAAGCCACGACCGCAGATCAAGCGTGCGGGCGACAACCACCTTTCGCAGCGGAGGTCTTGAAGCGTCGAAACGCGCACGCCGGCATATTCGTGACAACCACGAACCACACCCGCAATGAAAAACCCCCGGCAGTTGCCTGCCGGGGGTTCTCCTAGAGTTTCAAGTCTTTCGGGATCAGAAGTTGCGCTGAGCGCGAACGTTCAGGAACACAGTGCTCTGGTCCCTGAACTCGTACACGGTGGTCGGCTTGGGAGCCGTCGCAGCCAAGGTGGCAGCGCCCGTGAACTTCTGGTCGAGGAAGAACGCGCCGACTTCAGCCGAGAACGTCAGGTTCTTGACGGGAGTCCAGCGGGTGACCACACCAACCTGGGCAAAGTTGAAGTCCGGGTTGCAGGAGAAGTCTGCAGACACGGCCTTGCCGGCCACGTAGTTGGCGCACCAAGCGCCCTTTGCCGAGGTGACGTCCAGCGCGTTGCCGCCGTAGCGGACCGAACCGTAGCTGCCCCAGAGGCTGGTCGACCAGTAGGGATCCCAGTTGTGGTTGAACGCACCACGGACACCCCAGGCATCAACCAGCTTGATGCCATCGGTGACACCAGGGAAGTACACACCGTCGGCGGTCTGGCCGAAGCCGACGCTCTGGTAAGCACCCGCACGGCTGGTGTCACCGAACATCACGAAGCTCGGCGAGGTGCCGCTCGTGGAGACCACCGACTTGGTGGAACCCTTGGCGTAGGTGGCGTCGATCTTGAAGTCGTCGCCCGGGCCGGTCGGCAGATTCTTGATCTGCAAGGCAGCCATCACCGCACCGCCCCACTTGTCGTCGGGGTGACCGGAGATTTCCGACAGAGCAGTCGGAACGCCGCCGGCGCCGAGGATGTTGTAGGAAGCGTTCACGAGATGCGCCAAACCGCCAATCTGGAACAGACCCCAGGCCTGGTCGACGCGGATATTGCCGACGATATCAGGAGCATGGACGCCGCCGTAGGCTTGCGCGCCGGCCGCGTTGAAGCCGCCGGGAACGCTGAGGTTCAGCAGCGAGGTGCGGTTGTACACGGTCGGTTCATCCAGACCGATGGTGGCCGACACGCCGTTGCCGAACTGAGCGGTGTACTGGATGTTGTTGACGCCGGTGACGTAGTCCGGACCGCCCATCAGGTTCGAGTTGTTGTTGCCCGGATAGCCGTTCCACGGCGACGCGAAGGCCGAAGCCGACTTACCGAAGGTGAAGCCCGCGAACTGCAGGAAGATCATGTCGACCGCGACATAGCCGTTGCCCGCGGAGTCAAGCAGGTTCGTGTTGTTGCCCAGGCGCGTGTCGAGCGAGTTAGGATTAAACGTGTTGTTGCCGAGCGTGCTGAACTGGATGTTGGCCTGACCGAAGGTGCGGACAACGCCGTATTCGGTAGCGGTACGGGTATCAACCGTCAGCGCCAGACGAGAACGGGCCGAGAAGTAATCACGGTAGCGGTTGCCCTGACCGATATCGCCGTTCCATGCCGGCGAGCCGTAGATGCCGCCGTTGAACGTGGTGTCGACGCGCAGATAACCACCCAGCTTGAGGCAGGTGTCGGTGCCCGGGATATAGAAGAAACCCGCACCGTACAGGGAGCAGATCCTCACGTACTCGACCGCTTTGGCCTTGACGGGAAGATCGGCCGCCTGAGCTCCGCCCACGGCGATCAGACCCGCCGCTGAGCCGAGAATAAGGCTCTTAACCATCTTCATGTTAAACCTCCAAGTTGCTCTGTAGGGAAGGTTCCGGATCCGCTGGGTGAAACACCCTAAGGTTGGTTCCCTTGTCCCCTGAAACCCGCTTAGTCGCTTCGCGCCTTCGGACACTCCCGCATGAACGCGAGGGACTTAAGCGAACCACCTAAAACGGGACGACCTCGGGATGCCCCCCTCCGTCGCCCGATCACAATTACCGAGGACTCCTGCACAAGCAACAAAGGAACCACTTCGAACGGCCCGACTTCGCCCCTTTTCCGAAGGGTGTTGCACAAATAACACGTGTTTGTGATCGAAGTTTTTCTGCAAGCTATTGTTCTTACACGATCTTTTTGAATACTTCCAATTGACGCCGAAAAACTGCCTTGGGCACCGCAGCAACCGCTGTCCACCCTGCAAGGCGTCTTCGCGACATCGAATCGAACCGCAAGCTCTGGCGAATCCGCATCCGACGTCACACAGATAGTAGAGTCATCCGAATAGACTCATCGGAAGGCCAACCGGGGTAGATTCAATGATCCGGCGAGCGAAGGCGACGCCGCCCGCAACAATTATAAAGGCTCCGGCCCGAACCTAGCCGTCAGCAACCGCTGCGCGACGACAAAAATGCCAAAGCTCCCTCCTCCTTCGGGCCCCAAATGCAATCGCAGATTGCTCCGGAGCTAGCGCTAACGCATTGCGCTATGCAACCCGCACAACGGGAACCGAATCGGATCAGCGGAGACGTCGAATCACGTTCGCGCGACGATGTGCTTCATTTCGAGGCATCCGGGGCCGGCGGGCGCCGAAACTCCCCCGACGTCAAATTGTCATAATCGCGCGAAACGCACGTGCCGATCCGTCTGCTTATGGAGCGCATAACCTCGAAAGACATCTAGTAAACGAGCTCCGCGGGATGCGAGATCGTTACGGAAGCATGCGCGAAGCCACAGCGCCTCTAAATGGCCTTGGCGTAATCTGAATCTGCCGCTTGCGGCTGGCCTTCGCGTCAGGCATATCCGCGCTGATGGAGCTGTGGCCGAGTGGCTGAAGGCGGCGGTTTGCTAAACCGTTATAGGGTTGTAAAGCCCTATCGAGGGTTCGAATCCCTCCGGCTCCGCCATCCTGCTTTTTGTCCAGCCCAGAGACACGGGTAACGGAACGTACCTAAGAGATAGGCGACAACCTCGTGCCGAACGGGTTGTCGAGGGGCTGCAAGGTTTTCTGCTTCAGGTCGAAGTATCCCAGATCATAGTGCATGAAGCTGACGAGCCAAATGCTCTCGTCGACCTCCTTGATGCAGAGCTTTTGGCCGGCCAGGACGGTTGAGATGTTGGTCCTCTTGCGATGGCGGCAGAGGCGTCCGCAGGCGGTAACAAGAACCTCGCGATCGTGGAACAGATAGGTCAGCCCCGGCAGGCCGGCATAGGAGCGCACCGAGGCGGTGTAGAGCTCGGCAGGACACTTCATGTCGAGGGCCTCATGCGGACGTTCGGCATTGAACTCGCGGACGAAGCGTCGAAGCGTTCCTGCTGTTGCAAGCCATTGGGTTGTTTTCTTTTTGAGGGTGAGGTGCATGCGCTCGTGGCGTCCGTTCTGTTGCGGGCGGCCCGGCTTGATGAGTTCGATCGCAATCCCCAGCCGAAGCCACCACACCGAGAGCTTGGAGAGGTTGGCGTTGGGACTGGCGAAGGGCACGCCGTTGTCGGAGCGAATGGCTAGCGGCAGGCCGCGCTGGTGGAACAGGCGTTCAAAGGCTGCAATTGCAGGGCCTTCACGCGTTGAACCGAGCGATTCGCACAACAGCAGGACGCGCGAGCATGGTCGGTGACGGTCAGCGGATAGCAGTAGCGCCATTGCCGAGCTTGAACGCGCCCTTAAAGTCGGCACACAGATCATTAGGTCCGGCGCCCGTGGACAGCGGCGTGCCGCGCGCGGTGGCGCGGCCCGCCGCCGCGCTTGACCAGGCCATGGCGATCGAGCACCGCATGGATGGTGCTTTTGCGGGAATCCTGACGTCGCCATCGAGCCGCCGGACCAGCAGTTCGTGGATCTTGCGCGCGCCACAGTGCGGCTTCTCCGCCTTGAGGCGGACAATCAGGCCCTCGATTTGCTCTGGGAGCTGATTGGCATAGCGCACCGGCCGCCTGGACCGATCGCTCAGGGCGGCCAGCGCCTGCTCCTTGTAGCGATCGAAAATCTTGTAGCCTGTCTTGCGGGATACGCCGAACTCCCGGCAGACGTCCGTCATGGCCTCGCCGTCCAGCAGACGGCCACAAAGCGAAGGCGTTCTTCCACTACCGAACTCGCTTTCCACGGCATCCAACACCTCCCGCAGAACAAAAGCGGAAAGTGTAACCCAGGTGTCCGGTACGTTTTGTCACCTATGTCTCGGGCCGATCATTCGCGCTGACGCGCTTCGCAGGATCGGCGCCCTCTCGCCCGCAAAGCAGGATGCCCTTCCGAAGCCTTGGCGAAGGAGGGCTCTATCGAGCCCCTCTCCTTCTCCACCTTTACCACAAATTCCGCGCCATTTACGCCGATGCTCGATCGACCCTTTCTGTTCGTCGGACGCCTCTCACGATCGTCCCGTTCAATTCGCCGCGGAGGCCAGGCATGAAGAAAGAAGTACTCGAAGCGATCCTTGGCGACGGCGAGAACATGCCCGAGCTTGGCCGATCGAAGACTACCTTCACGCCGTCGCGACCGAACCGACGCTTCCTGATTTCGCCATCGCAGTTGTACGGCGAGGATCGAAGAATCCGCGCCGAAATTGCGCGCAGTCCTCGTGAACGCAGCGGATGACGAGGGCTGGTCGAACGACGAAAGCCTGCTGTTGTTCCGCGGGCCAAGGCCGCATCCCCGACGACCGGATCGATCGCGCTCAGTTCAACGACGACCTTGCCGCAGCCGAACACGCGCCCGATGACATCGATCGGTTCACCAGATCACCTGGGGTACATCGAGGACGTGCTCGAATCGCTAGCCTGGACGCGCGAGTCCGAGGATGAAGAACGATGTGTTCGAAGAGGCAGACGAGACATCACCCTGGGCCGATCTCGTGTATCCGAACGAGCCGGTCAGAAATCCCGGGCGCCACGTCGGAGGTTAACGATCCATCTCTCTGCGGGAGCGGCAAGAAAGCGAAGAAATGCTGCCTTGCCAACGGAGATCCGCAAGTGTGAGGCTGGCAGCATCTTGCCTCAGTGTGCCGTCATCCAGGCGCGCGCCTCGCGCTGTGCGGTGGCGATTTCGGCGTCCGACATCATCGCGGCGACCTCGCGGCGCATGGAGATTGCATCCGCGCGTCCCTTCAGCGCGGCGAGATTGAACCATTTGTGGGCCGCGACGAGATTCACCACGCCGGAACGGCCGCTCGCCCAGTAAAGGCCGCGCTCGAACAGCACGTCCGGAATCGCGGTCGCTTCCACCGGAATTGCCGTGTCGAGATCAATCTGCCCCTGAAACATCGGTAGCTTCCCTTCTTATCGTTGCCGCCCTCCCCCCGAGCGCGGCCCCTGTCCACTGTTGACATCCCCAACGCCGTTTTCCGGTCTGCTGTTGGGATGATCATGGCCGATCAAATTTGAAGGGCGGTTTAAGGTTCGCGATGAACGGGGTGTAAACGCACACTTTGCGCCGTTGAACACGAAATCTCAGAAGTGCCTGCGGCACAGGGAGAAGTGGCCAATCGCGAAAGTCCGTTTACCCTGCAGTTTCGCAGAACGATAACCATTGCGGCCAACGCCGATGTCATCATCACTCGTCACCTGATCGGAGCGCTGACGGTTCCAGCAAATGCCCCGGCGTTCCGCAAGCTCTGCGGCCATGCGGGGCGTCAAGGCGTGTCGAATATCGAATTGGCCGGAGATGACGCGCCTGAACCGGCGCGACGGGTGGAACCGAAACAGCCGACAACTATGGACGATGAAATGAATTTGGAAAACTTAGCGCCGGACGCCAGATGCCTGGGCTGTCGGAGCGCTCCCGCGAAAGCGGGCGTTCCGGGGACAAGTACGCCCCAAAGGAACGAGGGCGTCGGCGAACACGTCAGGACCAGATTTCATGCCGGGCTTTGGCCCCGATGAAATTGCGGGCTGTTAAGGATACCCGCACCGAACGAAGAAAACCTGTTTCTTCTGCCGGACCGGTTTGAAGAAGCGAGCTCCCTCGAAATACGATCCAGCCGTTTGACCTGATGTCTCGCCGACACCCTCTTTCGTCGACCAGAGCCTTCAGCGTTTCGTCTTGGGGCTCGGGTGACGTGCCGGCTTCGAGCCGCCGGCAATTTTCAAAGAAGCGAACTTACTTCTTCTTCTTGGCGACCTTGCGGGTCTTCTTCGCAGTCTTCTTCACTGCGCTCTTCGCTTTCTTCGCCTTCTTAGCTTTCTTGGCCATGTTGCCCTCCTAATGTAGTGAGATGGCTTTAGTCGCTGCGTGCACTCGGGAATCGAGATGCACTACATCCCGAATACACCAACACATTCAAAAAAACAGCGTCCCGCTTAAGGAAGTGTTGACGCAGCAATGACCAAGCGCGCGCAGCGCTGCTGTCGGCGACGCAACGACATGCTCGCACATCGATGCAAAAAGTGCCGCAACGACCGGCATCGATATTTGTCAAGATTGAAAAAACGCCTGTGCCGCAGCATCTTCTTGAATTCATCAAACGACGCTCGATGCGCGATCGATGTTGTCGCGACTCATCGATGCCGCGAAAAATCCGCGTGCGCGGACTCTGAGTCGCAAATTTTGGCAATAAAAAAATTTTCGTGGATACGGCCTTGGCGTCTCATCGCCGCTCGCCAAAACCGAACTTTTTTGCGAATCGCGAAGACCGATTCGCAACTGCGCTCTCGGCCGCGATGGTGAATTTCAGATCGCGACGGACGATCGAAGCACGCTCGCGCGCATCGATCGCGGCGCCATTGACGACGGATTCGTCCCGTTACGGGACGCTTCAAATGCCGAGCTTCGCCTTCAGGAGATCGTTGACCGCTTGCGGATTGGCTTTGCCGCCGGATGACTTCATCACCTGGCCGACGAACCAGCCGGCGAGCTGCGGCTTGGCTTTCGCCTGCGCGACCTTGTCCGGATTGGCCGCGATAATGTCGTCAACGACCTTCTCGATCGCGCCCAAATCCGTGACCTGCTTCATGCCGCGGCTTTCGACCAGCTCGCGCGGGTCGCCGCCTTCGGTCCAGACGATCTCGAACAGGTCCTTTGCGATCTTGCCGGAGATGGTGCCCTCGCCGATCAGACCGACGATCGCAGCAAGCTGCGACGCCGACACTGGCGATGCCGTAATGCCATGGCCTTCCTTGTTGAGACGCCCGAACAACTCGTTGATCACCCAATTGGCGGCGAGCTTGCCATCGCGCGTCTTGTCGGCAAGCCCATCCAGCACGGTTTCGTAGAAGACCGCGCTCTCGCGCTCGGCCACCAGCACGCCGGCGTCGTAGGGGGACAGGCCGAGGCTCTCGATGAAGCGTGCCTTCTTCTGGTCCGGCAACTCCGGCAGCTTCTTCTTGAGCTCATCGACATAGCTTTGCGTGAACTCGAGCGGCAGCAGGTCGGGGTCGGGGAAATAGCGATAGTCGTGCGCTTCCTCCTTGGAGCGCATCGAGCGCGTCTCGCCCTTGTTGGGGTCGAACAGGCGCGTCTCCTGGTCGATCGTGCCGCCATCCTCGATGATCTCGATCTGACGCCGCGCCTCGTACTCGATCGCCTGGCCGATGAAGTTGATCGAGTTCATGTTCTTGATTTCGCAGCGGGTGCCAAGCGGGCCGCCGGGCTTACGCACGGAAACGTTCACATCGGCGCGGAGCGAACCCTTCTCCATGTCGCCATCGCAGGTGCCGAGATAACGCAGGATCGAACGCAGCTTTGTTACGTAGGCCTTGGCTTGCTCGGCATCGCGGATGTCGGGTTTCGACACGATCTCCATCAGCGCGACGCCGGAGCGGTTGAGGTCGACACAGGACATGCTCGGCGACTGGTCGTGCAGCGATTTGCCGGCATCCTGTTCCAGATGCAGCCGCTCGATGCCGATCGTGGCGGTCTTGCCTCCGTCCAGCTCGACGATAATCTCGCCCTCGCCCACGATCGGCGACTTGTATTGGCTGATCTGATAGCCCTGCGGCAGGTCCGGATAGAAATAGTTTTTTCGGTCGAATACCGAACGCAGGTTGATCTTCGCGTTGAGGCCGAGACCGGTTCTGACAGCCTGCTTGACGCATTCCTCGTTGATGACCGGCAGCATGCCCGGCATGGCCGCATCGACCAGCGAGACATGGCTGTTCGGCTCGCCGCCGAATTCGGTCGATGCACCGGAGAACAGTTTTGATTTCGAGGTGACCTGGGCGTGCACCTCCATCCCGATCACGACTTCCCAGTCGCCGGTTTGGCCCTTGATCAGTTTTCCGGGTTTGACTGACACGTTCATGCTTTTCCACCCCCGAGCAGCGCGGACACGATCCGCTCCCATTCGGCTTCCAGAGAATCCTTCGCCACCGGCTGGCCGGCCTGGCGGTACCAGTAGCCGGCGTTGCCGAGATCGCCTTCGACCCGGTGCAGATAGGCATGCACCCAGGCAGCATTCGCGTCACTTTCGTCCTGCACGATCTTGTGCGCCCGGTCCCAGTCGCCCTTGGCAGCCCACCACAACGCGGCCAGCGGCGGTTCGAGGCCCGGCGTGGGCGCTGCGTGCCTCAAGCTGGCGCGGAAATCCGGCATGGGTCACCACCAGCGCGGCGGCGTGAAGTGGCCGGCCGCCTGCTCCACGACTTCGCCGAGCGAGAACAGCGTCTCTTCGTCGAACGGACGGCCGATCAGTTGCAGGCCAAGCGGCAGGCCCTGCGCATCCTTGCCGGCCGGCACGGCGATGCCCGGCAATCCCGCCATGTTCACGGTCACCGTAAAAATGTCGTTGAGGTACATCTCGACCGGATCGGCGCCCCCCTTTTCGCCGACGCCGAACGCGGCCGAGGGCGTCGCCGGCGTCAGGATCGCGCTGACGCCCTTGGCGAAGCAATCTTCAAAATCCTTCTTGATCAGGGTGCGTACTTTTTGCGCGCGCAGATAATAGGCATCGTAATAGCCGGCAGAGAGCACATAGGTTCCGATCATGACGCGGCGGCGCACTTCATCGCCAAAACCTTCGGCGCGGGTGTTCTCGTACAATTCGCCAATCGAGCGTCCGGGCACGCGCAAGCCGTACCGCACGCCATCATAGCGGGCGAGATTGGACGAGGCTTCCGCCGGCGCCACGATGTAATAGGCCGGTAGCGCATATTTGGTGTGCGGCAGCGACACCTCGACCAGTTCGGCACCGGCCGCCTTCAGCCAGCCAGCGCCCTCGGTCCAGAGCTTTTCGATTTCCGCCGGCATGCCGTCGAGGCGATATTCCTTCGGAATACCGATCTTGATCCCCTTCACCGACTTGCCGACGGCGGCTTCGTAATCGGGCACGCCGATATCGACGGAGGTCGTGTCCTTGGGGTCGTGGCCCGCCATCGAACGCATCAGGATCGCAGCATCGCGCGTGGTGCGCGCGATCGGGCCGGCCTGATCGAGCGAAGACGCGAACGCCACGATGCCCCAACGCGAGCAGCGCCCATAAGTCGGCTTGACGCCGACGGTTGCGGTGAAGGCGGCGGGCTGACGGATCGAACCGCCGGTGTCGGTTGCGGTCGCGCCCATGCAGAGCAGCGCGGCCACCGCAGAGGCCGATCCACCGGAGGAACCGCCTGGCACCAGCGTGGTGTTGGAGCCTTCGCGCCGCCACGGATTGACCACCGGGCCGAAACAGGACGTCTCGTTCGAAGAGCCCATCGCGAACTCATCGTTGTTGAGCTTGCCGAGCATCACCGCGCCGTCGCGCCAGAGCTGCGAGGTGACGGTTGATTCATACGGCGGCACGAAGTTGCCGAGGATCTTTGAGCAGGCCGTGGTGCGCACGTCTTTCGTTGCGAACAGATCCTTGATGCCGAGCGGAATGCCGGCGAGCGGCCCACCCTCGCCTTTTGTGATCTTGGCGTCGATCGCGCGCGCCATGGCGCGGGCCTGATCCGGCGTTTCCAGCACGAAGGCGTTGAGCGAACGCGCCGCTTCCATCGCGGCGAGATGCGCGTCCGTCAGTTCAAGCGAGGTGAAAGACTTGTTCGCGAGGCCAGATCTAGCCTCGGCGATGGTCAAAGATGTCAGGTCGGTCATTTATTGATCGGGCTGCAGAAGAACGGAGAAAGCGTCTTGTCGTTGGCGGGATCGTTGGCACGCGCCTTGTCGGCTGCCTCGAGTTGATCGAGCACGGCGTCCATCGCCTTGTCGGGATCGGCGGCCTTGCCCTGCCGCTCCATCGCGTCGAGATAATTCATGTAGGCCTGATAGGCCTTTTCATCGTCGCAGAGCAGACACATCGGAAGACTCTTTTGTTTGACGCGTTTTCTTCACGCGAACCGGCACCCACTTCGCTCGAAAACGCTACGCGCTACTCGACCACCTTTGGCACCAGGAAAAAATGGTTTTGCGTCTCCGGCGCATTCCTGACGATGTCGTCGGGAATCTCGCCGTCATTGACCACATCCTGCCGCTTCTTCATTTCCATCGGGGTCACCGAGGTCATCGGCTCGACGCCGTCGACATTCACTTCCGAAAGCTGCTCCACGAAAGCCAGCATCGCGTTCAATTCGCCCTGCAGATGGGGAACCTCGGCCTCGGTGACCGCAATCCGCGCCAGATGCGCGATGCGGCGAACGGTGGCGGCATCAACGGACATAAATATAGGCCTCGAATGGAGAATTCGCATCCGCCGTATAGCAGAGGCCGCTTTTGCGCTGCAACCACGAGAACGGGCGGCCGCGAGACCTTTCGGTCACCCCCCGCCCGAACAGACAAGATTTTGTGTGCGAAGCACAGATTTCTTGCGCAAAGCACCCTGACGAAACCATTTTTGCCCCCTTACGTAGTCCTCCAGAGACAGTCGGGGGATGTAGTCGCGGCCGGAACATCGGGAGGCCGTGTCATGTCGACCACCGAAAATGACCGCGCCGGATCGGAAAGCTGGGATCCGGCCCTCTGGTCCATCGGGACCGTTCTCGGCGTCGCGATCGTCTATCTCGCCTGCTTAACCTGACCGAACGGGAGGAGAGCCATGTCCCGGGCTAAAATCCTGCAGGAAAAGGCGGAAATGTTCGAACGCCGTGCCGAAAATGCGACCGATCCCATCTCCAGGCAGCACTACAAGGAGATGGCCGCACATTACCGATCGCTGGCCGCCGAGCATCTCGATGTGAGGCGCGACGAACCCGCGCACTGAACGGACTGGTGCGGCGGCTTAGCCGGCCAACGTACCAAACCGCGCCAGCGCAGCGCCCGCGAGTGAACGGGTCAATTCCGCCGCCGCCATCTCGCGCCCCATCCGCACCGCCTGTCCGGCCCACAGATTGGTGAAATCGACCTTGCCGAGCTTTTCGGCCGCCGCCTTTAGCGGCGCGAGCGCGGTTGCGGCATGCGGGAACGCAGGCGCATCCGGCGAAATCGGTCCGACCTCGCGCATGACACGGTTGGCAACGCCACGCGCGGGCCGGCCGGTCATGACGTTGGTAATGACGGTGGAATCGTCATGCGCTTGGGCCAGCGCGGTGCGCGCAGGTCCGATCACCTTGGATTCAGGACAGCGCAGATAAGCGCTGCCGATCTGCACACCGGACGCGCCGAGTGCGAAGGCCGCCGCAATGCCGCGCCCGTCCGCAATACCGCCGGCCGCGATTACCGGCACCTTCACCGCATCGACGACCTGCGGCACCAGCGCGAACGTGCCGGGCTGCTGGGCGATATTATCCGTCAGGAACATGCCGCGGTGGCCGCCCGCTTCGGCGCCTTGCGCGATAATGACGTCGGCGCCGTTCTCTTCCAGCCAGATCGCTTCCTTCACGATGGTCGCCGACGACATCACGATCGATCCCGCCGCCTTGACGCGCTTGACCAGCGCCGGATCTGGCAAGCCGAAATGAAAGCTGACCACTTCCGGCTTCAACTCTTCGACGACGGCGCACATCGCCTCATCGAACGGCGCGCGGTTAGCGGCGCTGACGGGCGCGGCAGGATCGATGCCCAATTCCTTGTAATAAGAGCCAAGCCGCGCCTTCCATCCGGCCTCGCGCACGGGATCGGCATCGGCCGGCGTGTGGCAGAAGAAGTTCATGTTGATGGGTGTCGTGACCCGCTGGCGGATAATGTTGACCTGCTCGCGCGCCTTTTCCGCCGTGATCATCGCGCACGGCAGCGAGCCCAGCGCCCCGCCCTGCGCCGCCGCAATCACCAGTTCGGCGTCCATGATGCCGGCCATCGGCGCCAGCACGATCGGGAATTCGGTCTTGAAGAGGTCGATGATCCGGCGGTCTGGCCACATGGTTCTGCTCGCTTGAAATGAATTGATGGTGGGTGAAGGTTAGGCGGCAACGGAATTCCGCCGCCCGCCCAGTATCTGCTCTGCCTCAGTGACGATCCTGTCAACGATCTCGCCGGCCGGCGGGATATCGCGGATCAGCCCGACGGCTTCGCCCGCAATGACAGCGGCGATGTCAAAATTTCCCGCCGCCTTCGCCGCCGCATATTCCGCCGCGACCGCTTTGATGTTCTGCATCAGTTCGACCTCGCGTCCCATCCAGCGTCGCGCATGATCGTTGATCAGACAGCGGCCGGTAAACGGTGCCGGCCAGACATTGTTGCGCGAGAGATCAAAGATGATGCCGCGAACGCTGTTGCCGCTCGAGGCCGCGCAGATCCGCTGCTTGGCTTCCTCTGCCCCGTCACATTCAACGCTGGCGTAGAAGCGCGTGCCGAGCAGCACGCCGGACGCGCCCAGCATCATCATCGCCGCGAGCCCGCGGCCATCGCCGATTCCGCCGGCGGCTGCGACCGGTACGCGGCCGGCCGCGAGATCGACGATCGCCGGCACGATGTCGATGATGGTGCGCGACGCGCCATGGCCGCCGGCTTCCGTTCCCTGCGCGATCAGAATGTCGGCGCCTGCATCGAGCGCCTGCCGCGCCATCGCCTCGTCCTGAACCTGGCAAATCAACAACGTACCTGACGCCTTGATGCGCGGCGCAAAGGGCTTGGGATCGCCGAACGAAAGCATGATCGCGCGCGGCCCGGCTTCGAGCGCTATATCCAGAAGCTGCGGCTGCTTCGCAAGGCTCCAGGTGATAAAGCCAATGCCGAAGGGATCAGAGACATCGGCAAGCTTGGCCGTCTCCTGCTCCAGCCACGCCCGGTCGCCATAGCCGCCGCCGAGTATGCCGAAACCGCCGGCCGCACTGACGGCCGCAGTCAGGCGCGCGCCCGCAATCACATCCATCGGCGCCGACAGGATCGGATGCTGGATGCCCAGACGGTCAGTCAACGGCGTGAAGATCGGCATGTCCACTCCCTGAAATCTGGACAGCGATATTAGGCCGAACTATCATTCTCCAAAAATGAATACTTAAGAACGCTTCCATCTCTAAAACAAAACGGAATTCGCCATGGAATTGAGCGACCTCCAGACCTTTTCGGCCGTCGCCCGGCTCGGCGGCATCACCCGCGCCGCCGACGAACTCAACACCGTGCAGTCCAATGTTACCCAACGTGTGAAGGCACTGGAGGCCGAGATCGGCACCGCGTTGTTCGAACGGCACAGCCGCGGCATGACGCTGACCGGCGCCGGTCGCCGCCTGCTACCCTATGCCGAGCGGATGGCGGCTCTGTCGCGCGAAGCAGTGCTGGCGGCGCGCGACGATGGCGACCCGAAGGGGCCTCTCTCCATTGGCTCGATGGAGACAACGGCCGCGGTGCGCCTGCCGTCTTTGCTCGCCGAATTTCATCGCCGCTTTCCGGCGGTGCAGTTGAGCCTGCGGACCTCGACAACGGCCGACCTTGTGGCCGGCGTGCTCAACGGCACGTTCGATGGCGCCTTCGTTGCCGGTCCGATCGAGCATGCCGAACTCGACGCGACGGTTGCCTTCCGCGAAGAACTGGTGCTGATCACGGCGCGGCGCTGGCAGAGCCTCGGCGCTTTACGCGCGGGTACACCAGGCTCGGGTCCGACTGCGCTGGTGTTCCGCACCGGATGCACTTACCGGCAGCGGCTCGAACAGGTGTTTTCGGAATTCGGCTGGCCGTCTTCCGCGCGGTTCGAACTCGGTACGCTCGACGGCATGATCGGCTGCGTCGCCGCCGACATGGGTGTGACGCTGTTGCCGCGCGCCGTCGTCGGGCGGAACGACACGGTCAACGTCCACACGCTGAACCCGACGCAGGCGCGCGTCGAGACACTCTTCATCACCCGTCGCACTGCCCATCAATACAGCGCCCTGCGGGGGTTTGTGTCTTGCCTGAACGGCAATGGCGAGGTTATCGCCGCCTGACATACCAGCGCCGCAGCGCGACCCCGGCCCAGATCGCCTCGATGAAGCCAAACGGCCAGGCGCCCTGCAGAAATCCATACGCCGAGCCGAGCACACATGCGCCGGCGAAGGCGAGAATAAACAAGTGGCTGCGCTCCTCTAGCGCGTAAGCCACCAGCATCGCGGTCACCGCGAATAAGCCGAACAGGTTAAGTGCGTCCATCGTCATCTTCTCATCCCGCGTTCAGTTCACCCCACGCGAAATTGCTGACCGCCTTCGCTCAGTCGGGACAGCTACCCGCCCAAAACTCCAGCGCCACGACGGCACTCAACCAACAAAGATACGTTCGACCAGCCAGTAGGTGCCGATCACCGCCACCGCCAGCGAGGCGATCCGCGGGGTCAGCCGCGCGCCGCGACCGCGTGATAACCACATCAGCGCCGGCAGGAAGACGACCACGAAAATTAGTTGCCCGATCTCGACGCCCACATTGAAACCCACCAATCCACGCGCCAGTGTCGCCCCCTTCAGGCCGAGTTCGCCAAGTACGGAGGCAAACCCGAAGCCGTGCACAAGGCCGAAACCGAAACTCCATATCCACCGCCTCCTGTCGGGCTCGGCCGCGAAAAGATTCTCCAGCGCCACCCAGACGATCGTAGCCGCAATCAGCGGCTCGATGACGCGGTCGGGAATCGTAAAAATGCCCAGTGCCGCGACCGACAGCGTCACGCTGTGGGCCAATGTGAAGGCCGTGACGATGCGCACTACCGACCACGCACCTCGCGCGGTGGCCAGCAGCGCAACCAGGAACAGCAGGTGGTCATAGCCGGTGAGAATGTGCTCGATGCCGAGCTTGACGAAGTCGAACCAGCCCGTCGCGACGGTGCGGTCGATTTCCACAGTGACAGATCTCGACTCCTCCCCGAAAATCACCTGCCGCTCGCCGCTCGGCGTGCGAAGATTGCCGAGGGTTTGGTAGTGCTCGCCCAGAAAGGCGCGCCAGTCCTCGGTGATATCGAGACGGCCATGTGAAGAGTCGCAGGTGAAGTCGATCTCGATTGTTGCGCGGGTCTCGTTGGTGCCGGCGCCGCCAATGCGCACCCGTCCGGCCCGGCAGTGTCCGCCGTCGAGGGCCACTGTGACGCTCCTGCGCGCCGCTTCGGCCGCCACTTCCGCTGCTCCACGATCAGCATTGGCGGCGGCAGTGAGGATCTCCGCCGAGGCTGCCGGCAGTTCAGGCAAGGCGAGCGAGAGCGCGTAGAGCATCCGGCCGCCAGTGAATTCGATGCGCAATAGTCCCGTGGTGGTTACGTGCGCAAGCGCGCCGCAGCAGCCAATAAGCGTCAGCCAGAGGAGTGCCCATGGCGCGAGCCTCATCGTCACGGTGGGCCTCCCGCCCGCTCCCATTCTTCGAGAACGAAGGCCGGCAACAGTGCGATCTCCTGACTTCCGTCAAGCCTCGCATAGTGCGACAGGCCCATCGGATTGGTGCTGCCGAACGAAATCGCGAACACCGAAGCGCCGGGTCCGCTGACAACGACCCGAAGCCGGGGTGGCGCGAGACCGAACTGCGCCACGCCGACCCGCGCGACTTCCGCCTCCGTCAAGACGCGATCCGGTCCCGAGTTTCGAAGCAGCTTGAGCGCGCTGTCGAGGCGCGCCTCGAAGCCTGCCGCGGCTGCGCCTTGCGTCACGCGCCAGCCGGATTGCGTGCGCACAAAATGCCAATGGCCGCGCGAGGCGATTACATCGACCTCCCGCACGTCCTCGACCGGAATCGTCATCAGCCCCTTCGGCACGAAAGGCTCAAGCCCTGGACCACCGCGTCCGCCGGTAAACGCCAGCGCCGCGAGTATCCCCGTAGCGCCGAGCGCGGCAGCTGCCCAGGCCAGCCGGTTCATCGCCGCCACCACCACATCGCGCTGCCGGCGAATGCTATGAGCCCGGGAATAAGTAGCACCGTGACCAGGAAGATGCCGCGCATCTGTTCGCCGGTGAGCGAGACCGTTGGAAGGACTTCGACCGGTGGTTTGATCGCCGGCGCTCGTTCCTCACGCGTGAGCCACGCGAGTCCGGCCAACACGGCATCCGAGTTGGCCAGATAGGGAAAGAAGGAATTAGAGGCGAAATCGGCATCGCCCGCGACAATCATGCGGAAGGCAGCCGCCGATCCGTGCAATCGCCCCTCGGCGGCGAGTGAGATGATCTGTGATGCACGCGGACCCGAGTTGGCCTTTGTCCGTTCCCCGAGACGATTTGCGATGACGTAGCTGTCGGCGCTGCTGGCGGCTAGTGGCGTCACTTTGACGCCCGGCGCCGGCAAGACCTCCAGCGGCCGCGCGCCCGGATAGAACGATAGCGCCAGCCCGCGCGTGGCAGGGTGGGAACCGTAGCGCGATACGGCAATCATCTGCTCGTCGGTGAAGTAGTGCTCGGTCGGATCGACGATCACGCCGTCACGCACTGCGATGCCGGCGCTCGCAAGCAGCGCCGCGATGCTCTCGTCGAGGGTATAGTCCGGCTCAATCAGGAACATCGCAGAACCGCCGCGCTCCAGATAGCGGCGCAGCACGTCAGTTTCGCCGGAGCTGTAGGGGGTCCGCGGGTTGGCTTCGACCATCGCCGCACAATCATCCGGGATCGGCTGGCCGGTGGCGAAGGAAACCTTGCGGGCGACCAGGCCGAGCTTCTCGATGGCACGCCTCAGTCGGCCGAGACCGTGCTGTTCCATCAGCACCACACCAGTGCCGGAGGCATCGTGGCTGTGGTTGTGGGCACCTTCGAAATGCGTGTGGAACTCAAAATTGTCGATGTCGTATTGACCGTGCCCCGACGCGAAACAGATCACGATCTCGCGCGTGCGTAGCAGCCTCAACACGCCAAGCGCGATCTCGCGATCGTCGGTGGTGATTACTTCGACGCGGCGCTCGTCAAGCCGCAGCACGGCGGAATTGTAGGTTCGGACGCCCTGGCTGCTGGCCAGCGCCGGATTCTGGTCGGCGTCGATCAACTGCACGCTAAAATTCCCGTTCAGACGCTCGAGCTGTCGCAGCATGGCGCCTAGCGCGCGAGCGGCCTGATTCTGCTTCTGGTAGAAATAGACCACCTCGATGCGCCTGCTGAGCCTGCGCACGACCTCGCGCGACTCCGCCGACGGCGTGAAAGACTTTTCGTGGGTGAGATCGAGATGGGCGTCGTGGCGAAAGAGCGCCACATTGGCGAGGATCGTGACTGCCACGGCGGCAACGGCGACAAGCGTGGCAGAGGCAATGCGGCTGGTGAAGGCAAGCCGCGCCGGCACCTTTAAGCCGGCAGCAAACAGCACCACCAGCGCGAAAACTACTCCGGCAAGCCAGCTCAGATTGATCCAGTCGAGCGATTGCAGCGGCTCGAGCAGATTGTGAAGAAAGCTCGTGTCCTCGGCCGGCAGGTCGTTCGAACCTTGCTGGTCGCTCATCGCTGCGCAAGTCCCCAGGTGGTGAGGAAAAGCGCAAGCATGCTCGCAGTGACGAAATAGCCGATGTCCGACAGGAACACCGAACCGCTGACCATCGGCTTGAAGTGGCCTATCAAAGAGAGGTTAATTGCAAAGCTGTCGAACGGGGGTGGCAGAAGATAGGACACCGAATCGGCAAACCAAAGCATCAGGAACGCGCCGATCGACAACGCCGCGGCCACGACTTGGCTCTCGGTAATGCTGGACATCAGGAGACCGACGGCGACTAGCAGCGAGGCGTGGAGCGCGAGCGCCAGATACCCGGCATAGATCGGTCCCCAATCCGGTTCGCCGTAGCGGCCGAGGATCGCGGCGTAAATAAGCGTGAGCGCGAAAATCCCGAGCACGAGCGTCAGCGTAGCGGCATATTTCGCCACCACGACCGAAAGCTCGCTAACCGGCGCAGTAAGCAGCAATTCCAGCGTTTCCGACCGTCGCTCTTCGGCGAAGGTGCGCATTGTCAGCACGGGGACCAGCAGAATCGACAGCACATACATCTGGTGAAAGATATATTGGAGGTTCGCTACCTTGGTGACGAACAGCGTCAGGCTGAACGTATAGCCCAGCACGAGCAGGAATACGGCCGCAACCGTATAGCCGATCGGCGACGTCAACGTGGCGTTCAGTTCCTTGGTGAAGAGGATGCGCAGCGTTCTCATGTCAGCGACAAAAACCAGCTCTCGAGATCCGGGGTGTCCGCCATCACTTGGACGCCGAGTAACCGGCCGTCGAGCATTACTGCCACGCGGTCGGAAGTCTTCTCCACCTCACTGAGGACATGCGAACTCATTAGGACCGTGTGGTGCCCGGCCAACGAGCGGATCAACTCTCTCATTTCGATGATCTGGCGGGGATCAAGTCCGTTAGTCGGCTCGTCGAGGATGAGGATATCGGGATCGTGGATCAGTGCCTGTGCAAGCGCTGCCCGCTGGCGATAACCGCGGGACAGCGCCCTGGTCGGCTTGTTCACGACAGCGCCCAATGCGAGCCGGTCGACCACCCGTTCCACGGCGGCGGCGACCGCCGGTTCGGGCAGCCCACGAAGCCGCGCCATGAATGCGAGGAATTCGCCGACGCGCATCTGGCGATAGAGAGGTGCCGATTCCGGCACATAGCCGATACGCCGTCGCACCGCGAGCGAGTCGCGGACTGTATCGAGGCCTGCCACCGTGAGCCGCCCGGCGGAAGGCAACAGGTAGCCCGCAAGCAGCCGCATAAAGGTGGTTTTGCCGGAGCCGTTCGGTCCCAACAGGCCGAACACCTCGCCGCGGCGGATGTCGAGCGTCAGCCGGTCAAGTGCTGTGACCGAGCCGTAGCGTTTGCTTACGCCGACAGCCGAAATGGCAGGAATTTCCGTCGCTCGGGTTGGCGCATTATCCCGCAGCGCCGCGTCGATTGACGAGATGGTCATGCAGCGTCCCGAAAGAGCAGCGGCTGCCCAGCGGACAAGCTTGCTGCCGCGTCGCTTCGGCGGGCTACCCTGGAATCTGGCGCGCGCGCTCCGCCTGGCACAGCCCGCGCCGGTTCAGCTTTCAATCGTAGAATTCGGGCGCTTTCTTCGTCGCCTTGAAGACCTCTGGATCGTGCCCGTAGAAAATCTGCGCGTTGTTGGCGTCGCGCACGAGCCGAATGCGCTGATAGCTTCGATAGGCGTCGCCCGGATTATTTGTGCCCGGGATCGGCGGGATGAGGTTCTTATCGAGGTTTTCCTTGAGATAGACCACGTCGCTGGTGAGGATGACCGAGCCGGTCTTTGGCAGCTTCACGACCACGAACTGGCTGCCAGGGGTATGGCCGGGAGCACGCATGATGCGCACCGAACCGTCGTCGAACAGATCCAGGTCACCATTGAGCCGGATGATGTTCATCTTCTTCGTGTCGGCGAAATCGCCCGGAATGTAATAGACGGAGAAGCCGACATCCGGCCACCAGGCAGCCTTCAGCTCGTCCTCCTGTGCAACGAGGGTCGCATTCGGAAACTGGCCGACGTTACCGCCGTGATCGAGATGCAAGTGCCCGACGACCACGTATTTGATGTCATCGGTCTTGAGGCCAATTTTGGCAAGCTGCGCCGGAATGGCGTCATCCTTGGTCATCTTGAGGCCGAAGCCCTTGGCCAGCGGTCCCCACCACCCCTCGGGATCGGTGATTGTCTTGTCGTTGTTTCCGGTGTCGATGATGACGTTGCCCTTGGGATGCTTGAGCACGTAGAAGCTCACCGGTGCCCAGTCGATATTGCCTTGCCCGCCCATCTGCAAGGCGGCCTTCGGGAAGCCTCCCAGCGAACCGGATGTGAAGACGTAAAGCTTCGGGCCCTCCTGTGCGAGGGCCGGCGCGGCCACGGCCGCAAGGCTGAGCGCGGTAACTAGACTCAGGGCAACATGCTTCATCGTCATAGCGTGTCCTCCTTTGCCTTGTTTTACGGGCTGTCTATGCAGCCACTATGCATCGCCTCGACGCGGTCGAGGCCAGCCACCTGAGAATAGATTGGGCCCCACCAAAAGCAAGTTGGGAATGCCATTTGAAAATAGGCCACTCTCGGTCAGCGCCGTTTTTTGCCGGCCTTTCTAGCCTTCAGCACCTCCACCTGGCTGCAATAGATATTGGCCATACTCACAAAAACACGCTGGGACCATGTCCAAACGACTCCACCCCCGAGGCCTAGTGGCAGGCTCGGCACGCGGCCAGAACCATCATCTCTTTGAGCGTTCCCGTTACATTGGACATTGGCTATGATTTTGCTTGTTTCGAGGTTGACATAGGCGCTCTACCGTCCAGTTTTTATGCAGGAGGCGCCTATCTGCCGAGACGACGGTAATGAAGGAAACAAAGTTCTTCCGTAAGCAAGCTGACAAGGCTGAACGCATGGCGCGGTCTGCCTCGGACGTTGAGATCGCTCAGAATTTCCTGAACATGGCGCGGGGCTATCGTGCTCAGGCTGAAGTCTTGAAGGCTAAGAAGAAGGCTGAAAAGAAAAGACGCTAGTTCCCGATCCAGTAACGCCACGGAGGCAGCTATGGGCAAACTCACTGCTGTTGTTCTTGCGGGGGTATTTTTCAGCAGGGTCGCTGGATCTGGCGATAGCTGATCAACCAGGATCGGACTGGATGCCAGCACAGCAGGTCATCGAGAAAGCCCTCAAGGCGGGCTATACGCAGGTCACCAAACTTGAAGCCGATGACGGCCGCTGGGAAGGCGAAGGCATCAAGAACGGTCAGAAAATGGATTTCCGTGCCGACCCCAGGCGTCATCAACCTCGAAAAACCAGACGACTGACGCTACGATCGGCTTTGCGCGCATAACGCGCCGGTGTTATGCGGGGGCATGCCCGCCCCGGTTCTCCCCCTGATCGATGCCGTTACGCACTGGCCCACGCGCGGCGCCCTGATCGGCCTCGACCTCGGCACTAAGACGATCGGCGTGGCCGTATCCGATCCCGACCGAAGGCTGGCGACCGGCGTCGAGACGATGCAGCGCAAGGCCTTCAAGGCCGATGCAGCGCGGCTATTGGCGATAGCAGGCGAGCGCAACGCGGTCGGCTTCGTACTTGGCCTGCCCATCAACATGGACGGCAGCGAAGGCCCCCGCGCGCAATCGACCCGCGCCTTTGCCCGCAATCTTTCGAACCTCACGAACCTGGCAATTGGGCTATGGGACGAGCGGCTATCGACCGCGGCGGTCGAGCGGGAGCTGATCGGGATGGACGTCTCCCGCGCCCGCCGCGCCGAGGTGATCGACGAGCACGCCGCGATCTTCATCCTGCAGGGCGCGCTGGACCGGCTGGCGAAGCTGCGCGGAGATCGCTGAGCATGGCGGTCGTGATCGCGGCGCTGCTGCCGGTGTTTTTGCTGATCGTGCTCGGCTTCATCCTGAAGCGGACCCTGATCCGCCCCGAGACGCAATGGCATGGGCTGGAACGGCTGACCTATTACGTGCTGTTTCCGGTCTTGCTGGTGCAGACGCTGGTCAAGGCGGACCTGAGCACGGTGCCGGTGGCCGGCGTCGGCGGCGCGCTGCTGCTCTCGGTGCTGCTGATGTCGCTGCTCTGCCTAGCGCTGCGCCCTCTGCTCGCGCGCTTCGCCGTCGATGGCCCCGCATTCACCTCGATCTTCCAGGGAGCGACGCGCTGGCAGACCTATGTCGCGCTCGCCGTCTCCGGCAATCTGTTCGGCGATCTCGGGCTCGCGCTGGCGTCCGTCGCGATGGTCGCCATCATCCCGCTGGTCAATGTGTTCAGCGTCTCCGTGCTCGCCCACTACGCTTCGCCGGAAAAGCGTTCGGCTGGCGCCATCGTCGCGACCGTGGCGCTCAATCCCCTGATATGGGCCTGCGCCATCGGGTTGGCGCTCAACGTCACCCACATCCCCCTTCCAAAACTCTGGCATGAGGTGGCCGATGCGCTTGGACGTTCCTCGCTCGCCATCGGCTTGCTGGTGACCGGCGCCGGCCTGCACCTCGAAGGCATGTTCCGGCCGAGCCTCGCCGCCTCGGTGGCGTTGGTCCTTAAGCTGATCCTGATGCCTGTGATCGCGGTTGCACTGGCGCTCTGGTTCGGTCTGTCGGGGTCGAACCTTGCCATCGTCACGGCCTGCGCGGCGGTACCGACATCCTCGTCGGCTTACGTGCTGGCGCGCCAGATGGGCGGCGACGCGCCGCTGTTGGCCCAGATCATCACGCTGCAGACGATTCTGGCGGCGGTGACGATGCCGATCGCGATTGCGCTGGCGGCCATGTGCTAGTTGGAGCCAGCCAGCCAGAAGGTCTGGATGGTCGCCGCCAGATTGTTGATGCCGTGCAGCACGATGGTCAGCCAGGTCGAATTGGTGCGGTAGCGCAGATAGCCCAGTAACAGGCCGATCGAAAACACCTCGCCAAAAAAGAACCAGTCGTATTGCAGGTGCAGCGAAGTCCAGGCCAGCGACGACAGGAAGATGGCGCCGGCGACGCCGAGCCGCGATTCCGACCAGCCGCGGTAGAGAAAGCCGCGCGCGAAAATCTCCTCCCACATCGGCGCGGCGACGGAAAACGCGATCACCAATAGCCACAGCGCGCCCTCGGCCTGCGCTGTTTTCAGAACCTCGCCCATGAAGCCCGGCGTCACCTCGCGTCCGAGCGCGCGCGACAGCAGGTCCCAGCCGCCGACGAGAATGGCGAGCGCGGCGAGGCCGATGAAGAAATTGCGCCATGAGGTCCAGCGCAGCGCCAGATAGTCGGCAAACGACATGCGTGTCGGGCGGATCGCGACCCACGTCGCCAGCAGCACCGCGGGCAATCCCAGGATGACCGAGAGCGAGATGGTAAGGCCGCCGCCGATGACACGGATCGCATCGGCGATATCGAACGATCCGCCCTGCCGCAGCACAAAATAGATGATCACCGTGAGTTGGCCGAGGAACATCGCGGCGAAGATGAACAGGCCCCACAGCGTCGTGCCCCAGAATTTCCAGGCCCGTGGCGGCCGCTGATCGGGGATCGCGGCTGGGGTTGCAACAGCACGTGCGGGGGAAAGGGAATCCATCAAATGACTTTCATGGGCCGGAGGATTATTTCGTCATGCCCGGAGCCTGTCCCGGGCATCCGCGTCTTGAGTCCGCGCCGAGACATAAGACGTGGATGGCCGGGACCCCTCTCCGCCAAAGCTTCGCCGGGCCACAAGTTGCGCTCGGCCGCCGAAGCTTCAGCGAAGGCGGCAAGCCCTGCCATGACAGCGAAAAGCGTATTCACGGCAGTGCCCGCTCCAGCAGGCCGCGGATGTCATCATTGGCCAGATCGACCGCGCCATACATGCCGGCGTGGTTGCCGGCAAGGCGGGTGGCTGCGAACAACTCCGCCTGCCGCGGCAACACGGTGTTGAGCGCGGCAGCAGCGGCCAGCAGCGCCAGTTTTTCGACCGCCAGCCGCGCCACACGCTCGCTGTCAAGCCGGTGGAACGTCTTCCCGATGAACGCGGTTGCCTCGCCCGCGCCTGGCAATCCGAGCGTCTCGCCGGTCAGTTCATGCACGATGCCGGAGGCTGCTTCCGGCTCGCGCGACAGCGCGCGCAGCACGTCGAGGCACATCACATTGCCGGAGCCTTCCCAGATCGCATTGACCGGCGACTCCCGGTAGTGGCGCGCCAGAATGCCCTCCTCCACGTAACCATTGCCGCCGAGGCACTCCATCGCCTCATAGAGGAAGCTAGGAGCGCTCTTGCAAACCCAGTATTTGATGGCGGGCGTCAGCAGCCGCATATAGGCCGCCTCTTTCGCATCCTCCGGCGCACGGTCGAACGAACGGCACAGCCGCATCACCAGTGCGACCGTGGCCTCGACATGCAGTGCCATGTCCGACAGCACCGCCTGCATCAGCGGCTGATCGGCGAGATGTTTTTGGAACACCCTGCGGTGCCGCGCATGATGCAGCGCATGCGCCAGGCCCGATCGCATCAGCCCGGCGGAGGCGGTTGCGCAATCCTGCCGCGTCAACTGCACCATCTGGATGATGGTGCGGATGCCCTTGCCTTCGGCGCCGACGCGCTCAGCATAGGCGCCATGAAACTCGACCTCGGAGGAAGCATTGGAGCGGTTGCCGAGCTTGTCCTTCAGCCGCTGGAACCTGATCGCGTTGACCGAGCCGTCGGGCGCAAAGCGCGGCATGAAGAAGCAGGTCAATCCCTGCTCGGCCTGCGCCAGCACCAGGAAAGCATCGCACATCGGCGCCGACATGAACCATTTGTGTCCGGTGATGCGGTAGGTGTCCCCGTCGCGCTCCGCCCGCGTCATATTGGAGCGCACATCGGTGCCACCCTGCTTCTCGGTCATGCCCATGCCGAGCGTCATGCCGCGTTTCGTCGGCCATGGCGCAAAGCTCGGGTCATAGGAACGCGTCGCGACGACCGGCATCACCTTGGCCAAAAGATCCGGCTGTTCCGCTAGCGCAGCAACAGAGGCCCGCGTCATGGTGATCGGGCACAGATGCCCGGTCTCAACCTGCGCGGCCATGTAGAATTTCGCCGCGCGTATCACTTCGGAGGCGCCGCCGGCTTGTTTGCCTTCGGGAGTCCAAGTCGAGTTGTGCACGCCGGCATGCGCACTATGCGACATCAACTCGTGATACGCGGGGTGAAACTCGACCTCATCGCGGCGATTGCCGCGTGAATCGAAGGTGCGCAGCTTGGGCGTATTGTCGTTGGCAACACGGCCGCGCTCCGCCATCGCCGCCGAGCCCCAATGCTTGCCGAATTCCGACAGCTCGCCCTCTGCTGCAGCGCCGCCATTGGCGGCGACTGCATCGACCAGCGGACGGTCGAACGTATACAGGTCGACATCCCAAAATGGCGGCGACTGGTTGAAGACCTCGTGGGTCGAAAATGTTGCCTGGCTCATGGCTGGTCCTGGAACCGTTAAATCACTTCCGCGGGGTGATCGGGAAATCATAGGCCTGCCCGGCCGCGCCCGGCAGCGAAAAGTGCCACCACTCCTTTGAATAGTTTACAAATCCTCGCCGCGCCATCAGCAGAACCAGCTTCTCGCGCCAGCGGCGCTGGGCTGCCGTAATGGATCTCGCGGCCGTGTGCGCCTTGGCGTCGGAACAATCATAGCCGGTGCCCATGTCGACGCTGCCTTCCGGGGTGCGCAGGTTCACGTTGCCGATGCAGTCGGCATAGTCCTTGTTGGGATTGAAGGTCGCTGAATTGTCGACCTTCAGATCAACCAACGTGAGATCGAGCGCCGCACCGGTGGAATGCCCGGAACGTTCGGCGATATAGCCCAGGCGAAACAGGTCGGCCTTGCTGAACGAGGGATTGTAGCGCCTTTGCGCAGTCGTTTCCCGACCATCGCGCGACCACGCCAACATGTCGGCCACCGCACGCGCCGGGCGATAACAATCGAACATCTTCAGCGACAGGTCCTGCAGCGCGAGCTCTTTCTGAACGCTCTTCAAGAGCACGCCGACCTTGCGCTTCACCACGCATTCGGCGGCCCCATAGCCCCGCAGCGGCCTGCCGACAAAGTTGTTCGAACCGGCGTAACGGATATCCTGGATGATGGTCGGATCGACATCGCGCAGATAGACGAAACCGGCCGGCAGCTTCTGCGCCTGCGCGGAGGCGCTTGCGATGCAACCCGCTGCGAATATCGCCGCGAGTGCCATCCGCCTTCCCGCACCCCTGTCGACGGTCACGCCAGTGCCCACATGGTCCGAATGCATTGAATGAAATGCCGCACGTTTACCATGGCTCGATGTACCGCCTGCCGATCCCGGCCATCCTAGTGGAATCCGCAGGCGCGGAACACAGCGCTACCCCGTTTACCCTGCCGTCGAAGCCTTGGTGGATAAGTCCGCATGGGGGATTTGAAGCTTGCCCTGCGTGGCATCTCTGCCTATAGCTCTGGCTTTAATGACCCCTGTATCGAAATCGACCTTCGTCCTCGGGCACCGGCATCTGCTGGGAATCGAGGGGCTTTCCGCTGCCGATATTACCGGCCTGCTCGACCTTTCCGAGGAATATGTCGAGCTCAACCGCCAGGTGGACAAAAAGCGCACTTCCTTGCGCGGTCGCACCCAGGTGAACCTGTTTTTCGAGGCGTCCACCCGAACCCAATCCTCGTTCGAACTGGCGGGAAAACGGCTTGGCGCCGACGTCATGAACATGTCGGTGTCCTCGTCTTCGATCCGCAAGGGCGAGACGCTGATGGACACCGCCGTGACGCTCAACGCCATGCACCCGGATATCCTGGTGGTGCGGCACCACGCCTCCGGCGCGGTGGAACTTCTGGCGCGCAAGGTTGACGGTTCCGTGATCAATGCCGGTGACGGCGCGCACGAACATCCGACCCAGGCGCTGCTGGACGCGCTGACCATCCGCCGGAATAAAGGCCGGTTGGAAGGCCTCGTGATCGCGATCTGCGGCGACGTCATGCACTCGCGCGTGGCGCGCTCCAATATCCTCCTGCTCAACACCATGGGCGCGCGCGTCCGCGTCGTCGCGCCCTCCACGCTGCTGCCGCGCGGCATCGAGCGGATGGGCGTCGAGGTGGCGCGCGACATGCGCGAAGGCCTCAACGGTGCCGATATCGTGATGATGCTGCGGCTGCAGCGCGAGCGCATGAACGGGTCCTTCGTGCCGTCGAGCCAGGAATACTTCCACTATTTCGGTCTCGACCAGAAGAAGCTCGCTTACGCCAAGCCGGACGCGCTGGTAATGCATCCGGGCCCGATGAACCGCGGCGTGGAAATCGATTCGATCGTGGCCGACGGCGCGCAATCGCTGATCCGTGAACAAGTGGAAATGGGAGTGGCAGTGCGGATGGCGGTGCTTGAAGCACTCGCCCGCAACCTGCCGAACGCGTAAATCATGCTGACCGACCGCCGCCCGATCCTGCTGGCTAATGCCCGCGTCGTCGATCCCTCCAGGGATCTTGACGGCCCCGGCGACGTCCTGATTGCCGACGGAACGATCCGAGACTCCAGGCGCGGCATCGGCGCCGCCGGCGTGCCCGAAGGCACCGACATCATCAATTGCGCCGGCAAGATCGTCGCCCCCGGGCTGATCGATATGCGCGCCTTCGTCGGCGAGCCCGGCGCCAGCCATCGCGAAACCTTTGCTTCCGCGAGCCAAGCGGCAGCCGCCGGCGGCATCACTACCATCATCTGCCAGCCGGATACTTCGCCCGTCATCGACAATTCGGCAACCGTCGACTTCGTGCTGCGCCGCGCCCGCGACACCGCGATCGTCAACATCCACCCTATGGCGGCCCTGACAAAAGGCCTGCGCGGCGACGAGATGACCGAGATCGGGCTGTTGAAGGCCGCCGGCGCGGTCGCCTTCACCGATGGCGACAAGAGCGTCACCAACGCGCAGGTGATGCGCCGGGCGCTGACCTATGCGCGCGATTTCGACGCGCTGATCGTGCACCACACGGAAGATCCTGATCTCGTCGGCGAAGGTGTGATGAACGAAGGCGAGTTCGCTGCGCGACTTGGGCTTGTCGGCATTCCCAACGCTGCCGAGGCGGTGATGCTCGAGCGCGACATGCGTCTCGTGGCCCTTACCGGCGGGCGCTATCACGCGGCCTCGCTATCGTCAATCGAGTCGCTGGAAATCCTTAAGCGTGCACGCGACGCTGGCCTCGATGTCAGCGCTTCGGTGTCGATCAACCACGTCACGCTGAACGAAAACGACATCGGCCCATATCGTACCTTTCTGAAGCTTTCGCCGCCGCTGCGCACCGAGGAGGACCGCCTCGCCCTGGTCGCAGCCGTCGCCTCCGGCCTGGTCGACGTGGTGATGTCCGATCACAATCCGCAGGACGTCGAGGTCAAGCGGCTGCCGTTCGCGGAAGCAGCGTCCGGCGCGGTCGGGCTGCAGACCATGCTGCCGGCGGCGCTGCGGCTGATCCACAACGGCGAGATGGATTTCAAGACGCTGATCCGGGCGATGTCGACCCGCCCGGCGGAACTGCTGGGCCTGCCCGGCGGTTCGCTGCGGGCGGGTTCCCCGGCCGACGTGATCGTCATCGACCCGGATACGCCGTGGGTGCTCGATCCCGCCGACCTTAAATCGCAGTGCAAGAACACGCCGTTCGACGAAGCCCGCTTCTCGGGGCGCGTCGTGCGTACTATCGTGGGCGGGCGGACAGTTTATGAACACGTCTGATTCGTCAAAAACAGGCCGCGGTGGGAGCTACCGCAATGTCTGAGGCATTCCTCGTCGTCGCCTTCCTGATCGGATATCTCCTCGGGTCAATTCCCTTCGGGATGGTGCTGACCAAAGTCGCGGGCACGCAGGACCTGCGCTCGATTGGTTCTGGCAACATCGGTGCCACCAACGTATTGCGCACGGGGCGCAAGGGCCTCGCCGCTGCGACGCTGATCGGCGATATGCTCAAGGGCACGGTTGCGGTGGTGATCGCAGGCTATTTCGGCGGTGCCGATGCGGCGATGCTGGGCGCGCTAGGCGCATTCCTTGGTCACCTCTTCCCCGTTTGGCTCAAGTTCAACGGCGGCAAAGGCGTCGCCACCTATATCGGCGTGCTGATCGGCCTGTTCTGGCCGGCTGCCGTGATGTTCTGCCTGATCTGGTTAGCCACCGCCCTCACCACGCGCTATTCGTCGCTATCGGCACTGGTCGCTGCGTTTGTCACGCCGCTGTTCCTGTGGTGGTTCGGCCATCCGGCGCTGGCGTCGCTGTTCGTGGTACTGACGCTTCTCCTGTTCTGGAAGCACAGCGAGAACATCAAGCGGTTGCAAGCCGGGACCGAAGGACGCATCGGGGCGAGGTAGGCGTATTGCCGGAGGGCGGATTAGCGCAGCGTAATCTGCCGATGGGGCCAGATAACTTGGCGGATTAAGCTGCGCTGATCCGCCCGACGAGAGCTTGCTCCACAAATCGCGCCGCGGCCAGCGCCTGGGCATCAGCGCCGTATCTCGCAATCACCTGCACGCCCACCGGCAAATTGACTCCCGCGACAAAAGCCGGAACGTTGACGCAGGGCACGCCCATCAGGGTCCACAGCCGGTTGTAACGGGCGTCGCCGGTCGAGCCCAATCCCTTGGGCGCCGCGCCAGGCGCCGACAAGGTCAGCAGCACATCGACATCGTCGAACACTTTTTCCAGCGCTTGTCTGGCACGGTTCGCTGTTCCGATCGCCGCGTCATAGGCCGCAGGTGTTGTGTCCCTGCTCTCGTCCAGCTTGGCCCGCAAGAGCGGCGCCATCGCGTCGTAATGTTCACGGTATTCCCAGGCGAGCGCGCGATGCGCCTCGAACTCCTGAATGACCGGTTGCGCCGACCATGCCTCGGCGACAATCCTGGGCAAGTCCAACGCGCGCACCGGCGCTCCGGCTTTCTCCACCGCCCGCGTCGCAATCCGCAATGCCTCGTCGCCTGACATTTCCGGCGCGCCGGCGAAATCCTGGGTCACGACACCGATGCGCGGCGTTGGAATCGTGGGTGGAAGAAGCAATTCGGGCCGGCCGGTCATTGCGGCAAGCCCGCGCGCGACGTCATCGACGCCGGCCGCGAACAGCCCGACCGTATCGAGCGTCCACGAGTAGCATTTGACGCCGACCGTCGGCAGCAAGCGGTAGGACGGCTTGATTGCGGCGACGCCACAGAACGAAGCCGGTCGGATCACCGAACCGCCGGTCTGCGTGCCCAGCGCCAGCGGAATCATGCCGGCCGCCATCGCGGCGGCCGAGCCCGATGACGATCCGCCGGGTGTATGGCCCTTGTTGTGCGGATTGAACGTCGGCGTCGGATCGATGGAGGCGAATGCCGTCGTCGTGGTCTTGCCGATGATGCTTGCGCCCGCCTGCTTCAGCATCATCACTACCGCCGCGTCACCGCGCGGCCGATATCCCCGGTAGATCGGCGAGCCCATTTCGGTCGGAAAATCCGCCGTATCCATGATGTCCTTGATGCCCACCGCGATGCCCTGCAGCGGTCCGGCGCTTGCCGCGCGCACATTTTCGGCACGGCAGACGAAAGCGCCAATGGTCTTGTCCTGTGCGGTGATCGCTTCCAGCGACTGCGCGACGGCGGCGTCGGGTGAAAGTTCGCCGGCATCGATGCGGCGCTGGAGGTCGGCGAGAGAGATCATCGGGGCACTTTCTATAGTGACAAGGCAGGTTACGGAGCGCGCCGGCGCTGAGCAAGCGGAAGAGCCCACCATCAAACCAGTTGATCGCAATCTCAGGTTGGGCAAAGCTGCGCTCGCATGCACGACCGGACACCTCAGACACGCCACCTCACCGACGCCGACCGGATCGACCGGCTGCGGCTGATCCGCAGCGACAATGTCGGCCCGCGGACCTTTAACTCGCTCATCAGTCATTTCGGCAATGCGCGCGCGGCGCTGGAGCGACTGCCTGATCTGGCGCAACGTGGCGGCGCTGTGCGTTCGGGGCGCATCTGCAGCGAGGAGGAAGCGCGGGCTGAGATCGCTGCGGCGAGCAATATCGGCGTCTCGCTGGTGGCGCCGGGCGAAGCCGCCTATCCGCCGCGGCTGGCGACGCTCGACGATCCGCCGCCGCTGCTCGGCGTGCGCGGTGCACCTGAGGTGCTGATGCGGCCGATGATCGCGATCGTCGGCTCGCGCAACGCTTCCGGCGCCGGATTGAAATTCGCTGGTCAACTAGCGCGCGATCTCGGCGACGCCGGCTTCGTCGTCATCTCAGGCCTGGCACGCGGCATCGATCAGGCCGCACATCGCGCGACGATCCAAAGCGGCACGGTCGCGGTGCTGGCCGGTGGCCACGACCGGATCTATCCACCCGAGCACGCGGATTTGCTCACGGCGCTGCTCGAGCATGGCGGCGCGATTTCCGAAATGCCGCTCGGCCATGTACCGCGCGCCCGCGACTTTCCCCGCCGCAACCGCCTGATCTCGGGCGCCTCGCTCGGCGTCGTCGTGATCGAGGCCGCGCATCGGTCGGGATCGCTGATTACGGCGCGGATGGCGGCCGAACAGGGCCGTGAAGTGTTCGCGGTGCCGGGCTCACCGCTCGATCCGCGCGCCGCCGGCACCAACGATCTGATCAAACAGGGCGCGGCGCTCGTCACCGAAGCCAGCGACGTCATCAACGCGGTTCAGCCGATCCTGGAGCGACCGGTCATGCTCGAGACCCGCGAAGGCGACGAGCCGCTCGACTTCGACACCGATCCAGGCGAACGCGAGCGCGTCGTTGCGCTGCTGGGGCCGAGCCCGGTCAGCCTCGACGATCTGATCCGGATGTCGGGCCTCTCGCCCACCATCGTCCGCACGGTGCTGCTCGAACTCGAACTGGCGGGCCGCCTGGAGCGCCATGGCGGCGGGCTGGTGTCGCTGATCTAGATTCTTGTTTTGACGCGTTTTCTTAACGCGAACCGGCGTCCACTTCGCTTGAAAACGCTTTAGGCATTATCATTGCGCGCGTCGAACTTCATCCTCGCGTGCTGGATCTCCGGCTGATGCTCAATCGCCCATTTGCCGAGGGCCTCCACCGGCTTGGACAGGCCACGGCCGAGATCGGTCAATTCATAGTCGACGCGCGGCGGAATGGTCGGAAACACCGTTCGCGTCACCAGACCATCTCTTTCCAATCCGCGTAGCGTCAGCGTCAGCATGCGCTGCGAGATGCCGCCGATCATGCGCTTGATCTCGTTGAAGCGCTTGGGCCCATCGCCAAGCATCATGATGACGAACACGCTCCATTTGTCGCCGACCCGCGCCAGCACGGAGGCGGCGCCGCGACAGTCGCTGTCGATGTGAGGACCGGCTGGCAGGGCAGGCACTTTTTTGTGCTCGGGTCTCATAGGTGTGCTCGGGTGTAAAAAATGTGCGTTCTTGCGGGGGTTTGCCACGGTCACTCATATAGCGCCAGTTACAAACCTATACCAAAGGGTGACCACTACCATGAAACTCCTGCATCTCGATTCCAGCGTTCTCGGCCCCCACTCCGTCAGCCGCCAGGTTTCCGCGGCGATTGTCGACCGCCTGCGCCAATCCACCCCCGGCCTCGAAGTCAGCTACCGCGATCTCACGCTGACGCCGCTGGCCCATCTCACCGGCTCGCACCTCGCCGCCGGCCAGGGAGCGGCCCCGGAAGCTTCCTTGCGGGAGGATATCGCCGCCGGTCAGGCCATGCTGGAAGAATTTCTGGCCGCCGACATCGTTGTGATCGGTGCGCCCATGTACAATTTCACGATTCCCAGCCAGCTCAAGGCCTGGATCGACCGCATCCTGGTCAAGGGCAGGACGTTCAAGTACAGCGCGCAAGGCGTCGAAGGGCTGGCCGGCAACAAGCGGGTCATCGTCGCGATCTCGCGCGGCGGCTATTACGGCTCGGGTACGCCTGCCGCGCTGGGCGAACATCTCGAAACCTATTTGCGCTGGGTGTTCGGCTTCATGGGCATCCGGAATCCGGAATTTATTTTCGCCGACGGCATCCAGGTCGGTCCGGAGCATCGTGAGAAGGCCGTGGCCGGCGCGCTGAAAGCTGCCGGCGAACTGGCCGCGGCCTAGCGCGAGGCGATAGTGGCTGCCGTCACGGCGTGTGATGGCAGCCACTTTCGCTCAATCGAAACGCCGGTCAGTACCAGATGCCGTGCATACGGCCGATAACGACGACCAAGGAGATCAGAAGGCCGATACCCGAACACAGGGCGATTGAAACAAGCTGAGCGACGTCCGAATTTTGTGATGCCGATGAAGAGATGCCAGCGGTTTTCGCCATGACGGCTCTCCGGTTTTTGGTGATCCAAAAACTCCCGTCTTGAAATGTCTGCCAACTAAGCCCGAGGTTCAATGCGCTTTCCGGCTCAGCGCCAATCCGCCGCAGCCGATCAGGACGGATGATAGTCTGTATCAGGGCCTGCTGACCGGCATCGTTATCTGCCGAGGCTTAACCTTTATCCCCGATAGATCGGCGCGCCGCTCGGCGACGCCGTGGCGCCGCCGTCGACGAACAGTTCCTGGCCCTGCACATGCGCAGAATCGTCTGACGCCAGGAACAGCACCGTCCTCGAGATATGATCGGGTTCGCCGATCCGGCCGAGCGGCGTCGATAAAGCAATCCGCTTTTCAAACGCCTTTTCGGCTTCGGGCGTTGCGATCGCCGCCCCCCAGATCGGCGTGCGGATCGCACCGGGCGCCACCACGTTGACGCGGATACCGCGCGGCGAGAGTTCCGAGGCCATGATCCGCGCCATCGCCCGCACGCCGGCCTTCGCTGCGCCATAGGCCGAATAGCCGGGAATGCCGAGCACGGAGATCACCGAGCCGTTGAGAATGATGGAGGCGTTGTCGTTGAGATGCGCCAGCGCAGATTGCACGGTGAAGAACACGCCGGTGAGGTTGGTGCTGATGACCTTCTCGAAGATCTCAAGCGTTGAGGCACCAAGCGGCGTGCCGCCGGCGATGCCGGCATTGGCGAACAGGATGTCATACTTGCCGAACTTTTCGGCCCCCTTCCCGATCGCAGCTTCGGTCGCCGCGATGTCGGTGGCGTCAGCCGCGAGCGCAAGCGCGTTGGGGCCCAACTCCTTCGCAGCGGCATCGAGCGTCGTCTGATTTCGTCCGGTTATGACGACCCGGGCGCCTTCGGCCACGAACAGCTTTGCGGTCGCAAGACCGATGCCGCTGTTGCCCCCTGTGATCAACGCCGTCTTGTTCGCGAGCCGCATGGCCGTCTCCGACAGTTGCATTATTAAACTAGATTGCTTACGTAAGGCACCTGGTTTAATATTGCAACCACACAAAGCCGTGATCGGTCTCAAGCCGATCGGAGACTGAAATGGTGAAACGAACCAGCTTTGAGCACGACGATTGCCCGATCGCGCGGTCGCTGGATGCGATCGGCGACTGGTGGTCGATGCTGATCATTCGCGAGGCGCTGTTCGGTGTCAGCCGCTTCGGCGAATTCCAGAAGAGGCTGGGCCTCGCCAAGAACATCCTCGCGGTGCGGCTGCGCGCGCTGGTCGATCAGGGCATTCTGAAAACCGCGCCCGCCTCCGACGGCAGCGCCTATCAGGAATATCTGCTGACGCCGAAGGGCCGCGGCGTCTTCCCGATCCTGGTCGCCCTGCGGCAATGGAGCGAAGAATTCGACGAGCACCCGGAAGAGATCGCCAGCATCCTGGTCGACAAGGAAAAGGGCCGGCCGGTTCGCAAGCTCGAACTTTACTCGCAGGACGGCCGGTTATTGGGTGCGGGAGATACAGCGTTGAAGCCGCGGACGGCGGTGAAGCAAAACCGGCGGGTTAGGGCGTAGCGACGTTCTTCTCCGTCTCGCCGTTCTTACGGTGAGAGGGTCGGGGTGAGCGGCTTTCTCAAGGAGTCGCGAATGCGGATGGTCCGGTACCCCCTCACCCGGAGACATCGCTGTCGCGCTGTCTCCGACCTCTCCCCGCAAGCGGGGCGAGGTAAGCAACCTCTCACGACAGCTTGCGTTTGCTGCGGGTGCGCAGCCGGTCTTCCGCCTCGAGTTGCGCCATGCCCAGCAAGTGACTGAGCACCTCGAGCCGATGGCGCTCCGCGAGCTTGACCAATTCGGCGACGGTCTCCGCAATGAAGGCCACGGCCTCGTCCGGGCCGCCCTCCTCGCCTCGTTCCTCTCGTCCTTCGGTTGGCGATTCCGGTTTTTTGCCCGAAGCCTTCCGCTTCCGGCCGCCCGCAGCCTTGCTCAAAAAATTTGCATCCCAATGACACAAAATATTGCCCAGAAATAACCCCTTTTGTGGCGCAACTCTAGGGCGTATTTCGCAACTCGTTAGATATCAAGTCGATCCCAAAGGTTCCCTGGCGGCATTTGCCGATTTGACAGGGGCCGCCTCACCACCCATGTTCGGGGCCAATCGGTGGGCCGCGAGTCTCGCGGAACCCGCCTTTATCTTTTCCCGTAAGCCATTGGAATGACATGAATATCGTCATCGTGGAGTCGCCGGCGAAAGCCAAGACGATCAATAAGTATTTGGGCGCCTCCTACGAGGTTCTGGCCTCGTTCGGCCATGTCCGCGACCTCCCCGCCAAGAACGGTTCCGTCGATCCGGACGCCAATTTTCAGATGATCTGGGAGGTCGATCCCAAGGCGGCCGGCCGGCTCAACGACATCGCCAGGGCGCTGAAGGGCGCCAGCCGACTGATTCTCGCAACCGACCCTGACCGCGAGGGCGAGGCGATCTCCTGGCACGTGCTGGAGGTGATGAAGGAGAAGCGTGCGCTGAAAGATCAGAAGATCGAGCGCGTGGTGTTCAACGCCATCACCAAGCAGGCGGTGACCGATGCGATGAAGGCGCCGCGGCAGATCGACGGCGCGCTGGTCGACGCCTATATGGCGCGCCGCGCGCTGGACTATCTGGTCGGCTTTACGCTCTCACCCGTGCTATGGCGCAAGCTGCCGGGCGCGCGCTCGGCCGGCCGCGTGCAGTCGGTCGCGCTGCGGCTGGTCTGCGACCGCGAACTCGAAATCGAAAAATTCGTTCCGCGCGAATACTGGTCGCTGGTCGCGACGCTAACGACGCCGCGTGGCGACAGCTTTGAGGCGCGTCTCGTCGGCGCCGACGGCAAGAAGATCCAGCGGCTCGACATCGGCTCCGGCACCGAAGCCGAAGACCTCAAGAAGGCCATTGAAGCGGCGAACTTCACTGTTTCGACCGTTGAGGCAAAGCCCGCGCGCCGGAATCCGCAGGCGCCCTTCACCACCTCGACGCTGCAGCAGGAAGCCAGCCGCAAGCTCGGCTTTGCACCGGCGCACACGATGCGGATCGCGCAGCGGCTCTATGAAGGCATCGACATCGGGGGCGAGACCACCGGCCTCATCACCTATATGCGAACCGACGGCGTGCAGATCGACGGCTCGGCGATCACCCAGGCCCGCAAGGTGATCGGCGAGGATTACGGCAACGCCTATGTCCCCGACGCACCGCGCCAGTACCAGACCAAGGCCAAGAACGCGCAGGAAGCGCACGAAGCGATCCGCCCGACCGATCTGTCGCGCCGGCCCACCGAGATGCGCCGCCGCCTCGATCCCGATCAGGCGAAACTCTATGAGCTGATCTGGATCCGCACCATTGCGAGCCAGATGGAATCGGCCGAACTCGAACGCACCACCGTGGACATCGCGGCGAAAGCCGGCTCCCGCGTGTTGGAGCTGCGCGCTTCGGGCCAGGTCATCAAATTCGACGGTTTCCTCGCGCTCTATCAGGAAGGCAAGGACGACGACGGCGAAGACGAGGATTCCCGCCGCCTCCCCGCAATGAGCGAAGGCGAAGCCCTGAAGCGGCAAGCTCTTGCCGTCACCCAGCACTTCACCGAGCCGCCGCCGCGCTTCTCGGAAGCCTCGCTGGTGAAGCGAATGGAAGAGCTCGGCATCGGCCGTCCCTCGACCTACGCCTCAATCTTGCAGGTCCTGAAAGACCGAGGTTACGTCAAGCTGGAGAAGAAGCGGCTGCATGGCGAGGACAAGGGCCGCGTCGTCGTCGCCTTCCTCGAAAACTTCTTCTCGCGTTATGTGGAGTATGACTTCACGGCGGCGCTGGAAGAGCAGCTCGACCGCATCTCCAACAACGAGATTTCCTGGCAGCAGGTGCTGCAGGATTTCTGGAAGGACTTCATCGGCGCGGTCAACGACATCAAGGATCTGCGCGTCGCCGAGGTGCTGGACGCGCTTGACGACATGCTGGGGCCGCACATCTATCCGCCGCGCGCCGATGGCGGCGACATCAGGCAGTGCCCGACCTGCGGTACCGGCCGGCTTAACCTGAAGGCCGGCAAGTTCGGCGCCTTCGTCGGCTGCTCGAACTATCCGGAATGCCGCTACACCCGTCCGCTCGCGGCCGATTCTGAAGCCAGCGCCGATCGGGTTCTCGGCAAGGATCCCGAAACCGGTCTCGACGTCACGGTGAAGGCCGGCCGCTTCGGCCCCTATATCCAGCTCGGCGAGCAGAAGGACTATCCCGAAGGCGAAAAGCCCAAGCGCGCGGGCATCCCGAAGAACATGTCGCCCGGCGACATGGAGCTCGATCTGGCGCTGAAGCTGCTGTCGCTGCCGCGTGAGATCGGCAAGCATCCGGAAACCGGCCAGCCGATCACCGCGGGCATCGGCCGCTTCGGGCCGTTTGTGCGTCACGAGAAGACCTATGCGAGTCTTGAAGCCGGTGACGAGGTGTTCGACATCGGGCTCAACCGCGCGGTGACACTGATCGCGGAAAAGATCGCAAAAGGCCCGAGCGGCCGCCGCTTCGGCGCCGATCCCGGCAAGCCGCTCGGCGAGCATCCGAGCCTTGGCGGCGTAGCTGTCAAGAACGGCCGCTATGGCGCCTACGTCACCGCCGGCGGCGTCAACGCCACGATCCCGAGCGACAAGACGCCGGAGACGATCACGCTGGCAGACGCGATCGCGCTGATCGACGAGCGCGCCGCCAAGGGCGGCGGCAAGCCGAAACGCGCTGCGAAGAAGGCCGCGCCGAAAAAAGCCGCCTCCAAGGCTGCCACCAAGGCTGCCGATTCCGATGCGCCGAAGCCCGCCAAGAAGGCGCCGGCGAAGAAGCCGGCCGCGAAGCCGAAATCGGGGGCCATCAGCAAGGCGCGTGCGCCGGTCGCGTCCGCCGCCAAGACATCGGCGGCGAAGCCCGCTGCACCCAAAACGCCCGCGAAAAAGAGCGCGGGCAAGGCGCGAGGATAAGTGAAGAGAAAACACGACCATGGCTTTCCGGCCCGGGACGCCATCGTCGCCTTTATCCGTGCCCATCCCGGCAAGCTCGGTACCCGCGAAATCGCCCGCGAGTTCGGCCTGAAGAATGCCGACCGCGCCCAGCTGAAACGTATCCTGCGCGAGCTCGCCGACGAAGGCGCCATCGCCAAACGCGGCCGGAAAATCCACGAGACGGCTCTCCTGCCGCCGACCGTGATCGCCGACATCACCGGGCGCGACACCGACGGCGAACTGCTCGCCACTCCCACCGAATGGGACACTGAACAGAGCGGCCCCGCGCCGAAGATCCGTATCCACGTCCCGCGCCGTCTGCAACCCGGCACCGCGGCGGGCATCGGCGACCGAGCCCTGTTGCGGATCGAGAAGGCTGATGATGGCGAAGGCGCCCCATATCGCGGGCGTGTCATCAAGATCATCGATCAGGCCCGCACGCGCGTGCTCGGTATCTTCCGCAAACTACCTGGCGGCGGCGGACTGCTCGTTCCCGTCGACAAGAAGCAGGCCGGGCGCGAATTGAACATCGCGCCACCGGACACCGCGGGCGCCGAGGATGGCGACCTCATCAGCGTCGATTTGGTGCGCTCGCGCGGCTATGGCCTCGCCTCCGGTAAGGTGAAGGAGCGGCTCGGCTCGTTGTCGAGCGAAAAGGCGATTAGCCTGATCGCGATCCACGCCCATGAAATTCCGCAAGTGTTCTCACCATCCGCGTTGCGCGAGGCTGAGGCCGCGCAGCCTGCTGACTTGAAAGGCCGCGAGGACTGGCGCGATTTGCCGCTGGTGACCATCGATCCACCTGATGCGAAGGATCATGACGACGCGGTGCACGCCGCGCCCGATTCCGATCCGAACAACAAGGGCGGCTATATCGTCCATGTCGCGATTGCCGACGTCGCCTACTATGTGCGGCCGGGCTCGGCGCTAGACCGCGAAGCGGTGACGCGCGGCAACTCGGTCTATTTCCCCGACCGCGTGGTGCCGATGCTGCCCGAGCGGATCTCCAACGATCTCTGTTCGCTGGTGCCTGGAGAACCGCGCGGCGCGCTCGCGGTGCGGCTGGTGATCGGCCCCGACGGCCGCAAGCGCTCGCACAGTTTTCATCGCGTGCTGATGCGTTCAGCCGCGAAGCTGCACTACGCACAGGCGCAGGCCGCGATCGACGGGCGGCCCGATGATATCACTGGTCCGCTGCTCGAACCGATCCTGAAGCCGCTCTATACCGCCTACGCTTTGGTCAAGATCGCGCGCGACGAGCGCGATCCGCTCGATCTCGATCTGCCGGAACGAAAAATCCTGCTCAAGCCCGACGGGACTGTCGATCGCGTCATCGTGCCCGAGCGTCTCGACGCGCATCGTTTGATCGAGGAATTCATGATCCTCGCCAACGTCGCCGCGGCCGAAATGCTTGAAAAAAAGGCGCTGCCGCTTATCTACCGCGTGCATGACGAACCAACCTTGGAAAAGGTTCATAACCTCCAGGAATTCCTGAAGACGCTCGACCTGCCGTTCGCGAAGACCGGCGCGCTACGCCCCTCCCTGTTCAATCGCGTGCTGGGCCAGGTCCGTGGCGAGGATTACGAGCCACTGGTGAACGAGGTGGTGCTGCGCTCGCAGGCGCAGGCGGAATACTCGGCGGAGAATTACGGCCATTTCGGCCTCAACCTGCGCCGCTACGCGCATTTCACTTCGCCGATCAGGCGATACGCTGATCTGATCGTGCACCGCGCGCTGATCCGCGCACTTGGTCTCGGCGAGGGCGCGTTGCCGGAGAGCGAGACGCTGGAGGCATTGGGCGAGGTCGCGGCGCAGATTTCGCTGACCGAGCGCCGCGCCATGAAGGCCGAACGCGAAACCGCCGACCGGCTGATCGCGCATTTCCTCGCTGATCGTATCGGCGCAACGTTTCAGGGCCGCATCTCGGGCGTGACCCGCGCCGGCCTGTTTGTGAAACTTTCCGATACCGGCGCCGACGGGCTGATCCCAATCCGCACGCTCGGCACCGAATACTACAACTACGACGAGACGCGTCACGCGCTCGTCGGCTCACGCAGCGGTGCCATGCACCGGTTGGGTGACGTTGTCGACGTGCGTCTGGTAGAAGCTGCGCCAGTGGCCGGCGCGTTGCGGTTCGAGCTGTTGTCGGAAGGCCAGGTCATTCCGCGCGGCAGAAAACGCGACGGTTCGAAAGCATTGACAAAGGCGTCGAAATCGCTCCCGGGCCGCAGCCCGCGCGATAAGGTTCGCAAGCCCCACAAGGGCAAGTCGGGCGAAGCCAAGCCCCGCAAATCGAAGAAAGGCAAGTCATGGAAACGGTGAGCGCCGCGACGACATGGACCCGGGACACCGCGCAGGCCGAGAAGCGCGACCTCTGGAGTGCTATGAAGCGCGGCTTCCGCTGCCGCTGTCCGCGTTGCGGCGAGGGCAAGATGTTCCGCGCTTTCCTGAAGACTGCCGACAATTGCTCGAAATGCGGGCTCGATTTCACTCCGCACCGCGCTGACGATCTGCCCGCCTATCTCGTCATCGTCATCGTTGGCCACATCGTGGTACCGGCGGCGCTGTGGATCGAAACCAATTTCTCGCCGGCCGTATGGCTGCAATTGGCGATCTATTTGCCGGCGACGTTCCTTTTATCGCTGGTGCTGTTACAGCCGATCAAGGGGGCGGTCGTCGGCGTCCAATGGGCACTGCGTATGCACGGCTTTGACGAAAATGCGCCTGGCGACATTCCGCCGGTCTAGCTAAACCGGTGACAAGCAAGAGCACTAAAATGGGGATGGAATGAGCGACGCTGCGACCGCCGTAAAAGAAGAAAAAGAAGCCGATCATCATCCCTATTTCCGGCCCAGGGATGCAGCCACGCTGATCCTGATCGACCGCTCTGGCGCGAAGCCGAAGGTTCTGGTCGGCAAGCGCCATGACAAGGTGGTGTTCATGCCGGGCAAATACGTTTTCCCGGGCGGGCGTGTCGATAAATCGGACAACCGCATTCCGGTCGCCGCGCCGATTTCCCCAGAGCTTGAAGCCAATCTCTTGAAGGGCAGTCCGAAGATTGCGCCTTCTCGCGCGCGAGCGCTGGCGGTTGCCGCGATCCGCGAGGCCTGCGAGGAAACCGGGCTCTGCCTGGGATGCAAGGTCGACAAGCCCGTCAAGCTCGACGGCGCCTGGAAGCCGTTTGCTGAAGCGGGCCTGCTGCCCGATCCATCCAGCCTGTTCCTGATCGCGCGTGCGATCACCCCGCCCGGCCGCGTTCGTCGTTTCGATACGCGCTTCTTCACCGCGGACGCGTCAGCCATCGCCCACCGGGTCGAAGGCGTGATCCACGCGGATGCCGAACTGGTCGAATTGGTGTGGGTCGAGATCGGATCGCAGCCGCTGGCCGACGCGCATGCCATGACCAAGAACGTACTCGCCGAACTCGAACGCCGCCTTGCGACCGGTCCGCTGCGTCACGACGCGCCAGTGCCGTTCTTCCACTTTTACGGCGGCAAGATGCAGAAGGATGTGTTGGGGGTGTAGCCTCCAATCTCTCCACGTCATTGCGAGGCGCGTAGCGACGAAGCAATCCATACCAACCATTGCGGCGCTATAGATTGCTTCGCTTCGCTCGCAATGACGGCATTGCCGTCGTCGAATCGTTCTCCGTCTGTCCCTTAAATTGCAAAAATCTTCTGCGCGCCCCTAATGGCGCCGCCCTCGCCCGTGCCTATCTCTTTCTCCAACAATAACTGCTACGGAAACGGGGCCATGGCACAACGGCAACTCAAGCTCGGCGCATTCATGCGGCCGGTCTCCATCCACACCGGCGCGTGGCGATATCCCGGCGCCTGGCCCGATGCTAATTTCAGTTTCCCCCGCATCAAACAACTGATTCAGAAACTGGAGGCCGGCAAGTTCGACGCGTTCTTCATGGCCGATCATCTCGCCGTGCTGAACATGCCGATCAATGCGCTCAAGCGCAGCCACACCGTCACCTCGTTCGAACCGTTCACGCTGCTGTCGGCACTGGCCGGCGCCACCGAGCATATCGGTCTGATCGCGACGGGATCGACGACGTTCGACGAGCCCTATCATGTGGCCCGGCGCTTCGCCTCGCTCGACCATATCTCGGGCGGCCGCGCCGGATGGAATATCGTCACCACCTCCAATCCGGATGCTGCGCTGAATTTCGGGCTCGACGACCATATGGAGCACGCTGAGCGCTACAAGCGGGCGCGCGAATTCTATGACGTGGTCACCGGTCTCTGGGACTCATTCGCCGACGACGCCTTCGTGCGCGACGTCGAGAGCGGGCTTTATTTCGATCCGGCAAAGATGCACGTGCTCAATCACAAGGGAAAATATCTCTCCGTGCGCGGGCCGCTCAACATTGCCCGCCCCGTGCAGGGCTGGCCGTTGATCGTGCAGGCCGGCGCGTCGGAGGACGGCAAGCAGCTCGCGGCGGAGACCGCGGAAGCCGTGTTCACTGGCGGCGGCAGCCTCGCCGACGGACAAAAGCTTTACGCCGACATCAAAGGCCGTATGGAAAAGATCGGCCGCAACCCCGAGCATTTGAAGATCCTGCCCGGCGCCTTCGTCGTCGTCGGCGATAGTATCGAGGAAGCCAAGGAGAAGCGCGCGAAACTGGACAGCATGGTACACTACGACAGCGCCATCGCCTCGCTCTCGGTGCAACTCGGCACCGATGCCTCCGGCTTCGATCCCGACGGTCAGTTGCCGCCGATCCCCGAAACCAACGCGAGCAAAAGCGGCCGCCAGCGGCTGGTCGACGCCGCCGCGCGCGACAAGCTCACCGTACGCCAGCTCGCCCAGCGCGTCGGCGGCTATGGCGGGCTGTCTTTTGTCGGCACGCCGCAGACCATCGCCGACCAGATGGAGGAATGGCTGATGAGCCGCGGCAGCGACGGATTCAACATCATGTTCCCGTTCCTCCCCGCAGGGCTCGACGATTTCGTCGACAAGGTGGTGCCGGAACTGCAGAAGCGCGGGATTTTCCGGACCGAATATGAGGGCCGGACACTGCGGGAGAATTTGGGGCTGCCGAGGCCGAAAAACCGGTTCTTTGAGGGTTAATAGCGAGCTTTCCGTCCTCGTTGTACTACTTGAACGGTCGTGAGATGATCGCTCGTAGGGGCGAGGCTACCGTGATTCCAAAACTTCCCGGTTTAGGTCCTTTGGCGGCCTTACTGTTGGCCGCGGCGCTATCCGCGTGGCTAGGAATAGCCGGTCCCATTAGCATTGAGGGCTTGTATCGCTGGCAGAATCTTCTAGCCGCTTTTGCTGCACTAGCCGCAGCGGCTATCGCCTATACGGCAGCAATGGCCAAGGTGAAGCTGGACAGGCAAATATCCGATGAACAGCTTATGAGGCGTTCGCTGGCCATCCTTCTAAAAGTAGAGTTCGCAATCCAAGTACTACGACAGGAGGCAAGAGAATTAGAGGAGAAACTCGGCGATTGGAAAAACAAATCCTTTAAGACCGTCGATCTCGCAATTTCCGAGCCTAAGGAAATACTTGAAGCGTGGGAAACTCTCGACCTATTCCCAGGTGACCTAATCCTTGCCCTTCGTACGTTGCGCGCCTCACTAGTGCTTTACCGAACAGACCTCGCCAAATTCGACTCACAAGTCGAATGGGAGAGCACTACACTGGCTTCCATCAAGGCTAACCCAACCAGCCGCGCCAGCGTCGCAGCAAAATTGTTGATCCAACAATCCACCGATACGATCACCGCCCTTCGCGCCACGATAACCCGTCTAACCAATCTCTTGAACCGCGCGTGATCCTCACTGCGCAACGGCTTTTTCAGAGAATTAGCGGTTGCCGAGGCCGAAAAACCAGTTGTTTGAGGGTTAATTACCCGGATTTATGCTGGTTTTTGCCCCGAAAACCTTGACTTTGGGCGATCAGAAGCTAGGTTGCGCGGCAAATGCAGGCCGGTTTGGCCGGCGCCTGACACCCCCAATTTGAGGTTCTGAACATGGCCAAAGCGGTCACCATCAAGGTCAAGCTCGTTTCCTCGGCGGATACCGGCTTCTACTACGTCGCCAAGAAGAATTCGCGCACCATGACCGACAAGCTGGTCAAGAAGAAGTACGACCCGGTCGCGCGCAAGCACGTCGAGTTTCGCGAAGCGAAGATCAAGTAAGCGGGCCGAGCGCTGACGTTTTTGAACGGGGCCTTGCGGCCCCGTTTTTGATTCCTGACTATCCGTGTCCCGGACGCGGTGCAGCGTTCTTCACGCTGCTCCGCAGGGCCGGGACCCACCGATAGCGCCGCCAGATGGACCCCGGATCAGCAGCGCACCACGCCGCCAAGAGCAGCGCGCTGCTGAGCATCCGGGGAACACTGATACTGCCCGCGCCTTACGCCGTCTGCATCTGCGGCGGCCCGCTCGGCCGGATCAGCGCGAAGGCAACCTGGACGACGCCGCCGGCCAGGCCCAGCGCGACGCCGATCCGCCATGCCATTGTGTAGGAGCCGAGCGCGTCGTAGAGCACCCCGCCCCCGAACGCGCCAAGGAAGCTGCCGACCTGATGGCTCATGAAGGCGAGCCCCTGGATCATGGCCTGCCATTTCAGGCCGAACATTTCGGCGACCGCGCCCGCGACCAGCGGGCCGACGCCCATCCACAGAAAGCCCATGATGGCGCCGAACAGCAGCGTGGTCGCCGGCGTCGGCGGCAGCGTGAAATACCAGGCCAGCGCGATCGAGCGGAAGATGTAGATGGCGCCGAGCAGCGCCAGCTTGTTCCAGCGCTGGCCGGCCCAGCCGAAGAAGATGCTGCCGATCACGTTGAAGCCGCCGATCATGCCGAGCGTCTGCGCGCTCAGCATCGGATCCATGCCGCAGATCGCCAGATAGGACGGCAGGTGCGTAGTGAGAAAGACGAGCTGCATGCCGCAGACGAAATAGGCACCGGTCATCACTACGAAGGAGGCATTGGAGAATGCGATCTTGGTCGCGACGGTGGCAGAAGTGTTGCCGATCTCATCCGGCGAAGTCGGTGGGAGCGGAATCTTGTCCACCCTGCCCGCATACCAGGCGGCCGGAATCATCAAGAGCGACAGGACCACGAAGCCAACCAGGCCCACGCGCCAGCCATAGCTCTCGTTGAGCATCTGCCCGATCGGCGCCGACAGCAGCGCGCCGAGTGATCCTGCACCCGACACCAGGCCGAGCACCGTCGAGCGTACTGACGCAGGCACCGCGCGGGCCGCGACCGACATCGCGATAGCGGCAGCGGTACAGGCGAGCGAGATGCCGATCAACACGCCGCCACCGATCATGACGGCGAGAACGCCGTTCGCGCCCGCCATCAAGGCAAGGCCGGCGAGATAGAACAGCGCGCCAACCACCATGATGGCGCGGAAGCCGTAACGCACCGTCAGCGCCCCGGCTAGCGGCTGCAAAAATCCCCAGGCGAGATTCTGCACGGCGATTGCCAGCGTGAAATCGGAGACCGATATTTTGATGTCCTGCGTCAGTGGCTGCATGAAAATACCGAGCGACTGCCGCAGCCCCATGCTGAGCGTCAGCATGATCGACGCTCCGATCAGAATCGGAAGTGTGGGACGCAGGATTTGCAGCAGGGCCATTGTTTTTATTCTCCCTGAAGAGCGCGATTCAAACGCCGCGTCCTCCAAATGACATCTGAAATGGGTACACAGACCTGTGTAACTAGGCTATAAGGGGGCGCTGCTGTCAAGCAAACGAGGGCCCTCGCATTCGCATGGCACCCCTGCCCGCCAAACCGGCGATGAAGGACCGGATTCTGGAAACCGCAGATAGGCTGTTCTATCTGCAGGGAATTCGCGCGGTCGGCGTCGATACCATCGCGGCCGAAATCGGCATCAGCAAGCGCACGCTGTACAATCATTTTCCGTCCAAGGACGCGCTGATCTCGGCTTATCTGGCCCGCCGCTTCGTGGCGCCGCGGCCTTCCGACAAGTCGCCGGTCGAACAGATTCTCGGCACTTTCGATTCGCTGGAGCGGCGCTTTTCGGGAAAAGATTTTCGCGGCTGTCCGTTCGTCAATGCGGTCGCCGAACTCGGCGAAGATAAGTCGGTCCGAAAGGTCGCGGTCGAATTCAAGGAAAGCCGCCGCCTCTGGTTTCGCGACCTGCTGGTGCAACTCGGCGTCCGCCAAGCAGACGCACTGGCGACGCAGCTCGCTCTGCTCGTCGACGGCTCGATCGCGCAGGATCTCGTCCGCAATGATCCCGCGATGGCGCGCGCGGCCAAGGAAGCGGCAACGGTGCTGCTGAGGAATGCGGGGGTGAAGATTCGTACGCCTGCTCCTGCGCAGAAGCATGCAGCAAAGAAGCGGCAGTCAAGATCGGCAACTTGAATTCCTCCCGTTCGTCGTCCCTGCGAACGCAGGGACCCATACCCCGTGGCTTTTCAGTTCGGTGATGTGGTAGCTACCTTCTTACAACAAACAACATCAGTGGTTATGGGTCCGGCGTGCGCAGGGGCGACAAGATAGAGCCGCGCCAAACTAACGATCATAAAGGGAGCGAAAATGGAAGACCTGAAAGTGACCGCCAACGGTTACGACTTCAAACCGGCACGCGCGGCCATGCAGTGCTATGTCGACAACAATCTGTTGTCAGGCATTTCGTGGGCAGTCATGGTCGGGCGCGACCTCGTTGACGTAAATTGCGTCGGCTGGGCCGATAAGGAAGCGCGGACGCCGTTGCGCTCCGATCATATCTTCCGCGTCTTCTCCAACACCAAGCTGATCACCTCCTGCGCCGTGCTCTTGCTGTTCGAGGAAGGCAAACTCAAGCTCGACGATCCCATTGAAAAATTCATTCCGCAGCTCGGAAATCGAAAGGTGCTGCGGCCCGATGCCACCTCGCTTGATGACACCGAGCCTGCGAAGAACTCGATCACTATCCGTCAGTTGCTCAGCCACAGCTCCGGTCTGAGCTACGGCTTTTTTGATCCGGGCACTGCCATCTACAAGGCGCTTAATGAGCGCGGCGTCCACAATCCCATGACGACGCTGGCCGACATGGTGGACGTGCTGGCCGGCCTGCCACTGATCTATCAGCCGGGCACGTCGTGGGAATATTCGCTGGCCACTGACGTGCTGGGGCGGCTGGTCGAAGTCATCGGCGGCCAGAGTTTTGACAAGTTCATCCAGGCGCGCATTCTCGATCCGCTTGGCATGGTCGATACCGGCTTCATCGTGCCGGAAAAGGATCAGGGACGGCTCGTCGCCTATTACGCCGGTGCGGATCTGATGGAGCCGATGAAGCCGGGATTGACCCGAATCGACGACTCGCCCTTCCCCGGCGCTTATCTGCGCCCGATCGCGAGACTCAGCGGCGGTGGCGGCCTGGTTTCAACCCTGCCCGACATGGTCGCGCTGATCCGAAACCTGCTGCCCGGCGGCCCGACCCTGCTCAAGCCGGAAACGATTGCGTTGATGCTGACCAACCAGTTGCCCGAGGGGCAGTGGATCCGCTTTGCCATGATGGGAGAGCAGCCCGGCAAGGCCTTTAGCCTGGCCGGCGGATTGATCCTGACGCCTTCGGCGTTCGATCATCCCGATGCCGCGGGCGAGCTCTATTGGGGCGGCGTCGCCGGTACCCAATGGTGGATTTCGCCGAAGCGCAACATGGCCGGGGTGATGATGGCGCAGCGCCAGATGGCGTTCGTCCATCCGTTCTCGTTCGAGTTCAAGCGGCTGGCGTATGAGGCGGTGGGGCAGAAAGCCAAGATTGTTGCTTGACGCGACAAATCTATCTGCCGTCGTCCCGGCGAACGCCGGGACCCATACCGCGCGATCTATCGTTAAGGCGGGGCGGGTAGACGCCTTTCGCAAAACGACAGCCGGTGGTTATGGGTCCCTGCGTTCGCAGGGACGACGGTTCACGCCGCCGCCGAGACCACCCTGTTCCGTCCGTCGTGCTTGGCGCGATAGAGCGCGGTGTCGGCGCGCTTGAGCACGTCGGCGACCGGCTCGCCCTCGCGATCCAACGTCGCCAGGCCGATCGAGATCGTGACGTCGATCCGCTTGGTGCCCTTGTTGACGGCAAAAGTTTCGCCGGCGATCGAGCGGCGCAGGCGCTCGGCGACCATGCCAGCGACGGTCAGGTCGGTTTCCGGCATCACGATGACGAATTCCTCACCGCCATAGCGGCAGGCGAGATCGATGCCGCGGATCGACTTGCGGATGCGCACGGCAAACTCGCGCAACACGTCGTCGCCGGCATCGTGGCCGTAGGTATCGTTGATGGATTTGAAGAAGTCGATGTCGAGGATCATCAGCGCCAGCGGCTTGCCGCGGCTGGAGGCCTGCTCGGCCAGCGTCGAGAGATGGCTTTCCATGTAGCGGCGGTTGTGCAAGCCCGTCAGCGCGTCGGTAATCGCCATTTCAATGGAGTTCTGCACGTTGTCGCGCAGGTGGTCGGTATATCGCCGCTTGCGGATCTGGGTGCGCGCCCGCGCCAGCAGCTCATTCTTGTCGACGGGACGCAGGAGATAATCGTTGACGCCGATCTCGAGCCCGCGCAGCAGCCGCGCATTGTTGTCGGCGTCGGAGATGGCGAGGATCGGCAACTGCCGGGTGCGCTCCAGCGAGCGCGCCTGGCTGCACAGCCGCAGGCCGTCGTAATTTTCCAGGCTGAGAGAGACGATCAGCAAATCGTAATTGCCGTCAGCGGCGTGAAACAGCGCTTCCGCCGGATTAACTTCGACATCGACGGTGTGCTCGGCGGCAAGGATCGGCGCCAGCCGCTCGTAGGACGATTGCCGGTCGTCGACCAAAAGGATCCGCCCGCCGACGCCCTTGTCGGCGATCGCGCTGCGCTCGGGCGCTTCCATGCCGATCTCGAGCGAGGTGATGGCGCGCATGCGCAGCTCATCGGTCATCATCTTCAGCCGCGTCAGTGACCGAACGCGCGCGATCAGAACGATGTCGGACACCGGCTTGGTAAGAAAATCGTCGGCCCCGGCCTCCAGTCCGCGGACACGATCAGCCGGGCTATCCAGCGCGGTGACGATCACGACGGGAATGAAATGGGTGGCGGGGTTGGATTTCAGCCGGCGACAGACCTCGAAACCGTCCATGTCCGGCATCATGACGTCGAGCAGGATGATGTCGCATTCGGAGCGCGAACAGAGGTCAAGCGCCTCGGCGCCGTTGGAAGCGGTCAGCACGTCGAAATATTCGGCCGACAGCCGGGCTTCCAGAAGCTTGACGTTCGCAGGAACGTCATCGACGACAAGGATACGCGCAGACATCGAAACTCACCCTACCCGATAAAACGCCGCACGGTTTCAATAAACTTGCCGACGGAAATTGGTTTGGACAAATACGCCTCGCAGCCGCCTTCGCGGATGCGCTCTTCATCGCCCTTCATCGCAAATGCGGTGACGGCAACCACCGGAATGGCACGCAACTCCGGATCGTCCTTGATCCAGCGCGTCACTTCGAGGCCCGAGACTTGCGGAAGCTGGATATCCATCAGGATCAGATCGGGGCGGAGCTTGCGGACGAGATCGAGCGCCTCGAAACCATTGCTGGTGCCGGAGGTTTGATAGCCATGCGCTTCCAACAGATCGCGAAAGAGCTTCATGTTGAGCTCGTTGTCCTCCACGATCAGGACGGTTTTCGCCATCCCGTCCCTCCCTCATCCCAGGAAACAAGCCCGGCCTTTCGGCACGTCCTGCTCCGCCGCCGCCCCCTGTCGAAAACTGAATTCAAACTAGCGCCAGATTCGCTCTAAGCCGTTAAATCGATGCGCCAACTTTTACGAAGCGGTTTCGATTGTTGAACACCATTCGCAGACTCGGGCATGATGGTTCCCAAATTAGAGACCATAAGTTAACGGAAAGGCAAATGATCTATTGAAAAAGCCTGTTCACAACCCCCGCGAAGTGGCTGAAATCGTTGCGGTTCAGGCCCTGAGTTTCATTGCCGGCGATCCCGAGCGGCTTGGCCGGTTCCTGGCTGAAACCGGCATCGGTCCGGAGACGCTGCGCACCGCCGCCGCGGACCCGCAATTTCTGGCCTCGGTGCTGGATTTTGTGATGCGCGACGACGCGACGGTGAAGGCATTTGCGAGCGTCTCGCAACTTCACCCGACCAATATCGCCGCCGCCCGTCAGGTGCTCGGCGACCCGCACTGGGAGCGCGACGTGCCGTGAGCGCGCAGGCGCCAGACGGTCCGCGCGCGTTCTGCCGGGATTGCCTCGGCGACCTCGATATCACGGCAAGGCGATGTAGTGAATGCGGTTCCCCGCGCCTGGTCCGGCACCACGCCCTACCCTCGCTGGCTCTGGCACACATCGATTGTGACGCGTTCTACGCCACCGTCGAGAAGCGCGACAATCCGGAGCTGGCAGACAGGCCCGTGATCATCGGCGGTGGCAAGCGCGGCGTGGTGTCGGCCGCCTGTTATGTCTCGCGGACCTATGGCGTGCGCTCGGCGATGCCGATGTTCAAGGCGCTGGCGCTCTGCCCCCAGGCAGCCGTGATCCCGCCGAACATGGCCAAATATGTCCGCGTCGGCCGCGAGGTGCGGCACGCCATGCAGACGCTCACGCCGCTGGTGGAACCGCTCTCGATCGACGAGGCGTTTCTGGATCTCGCCGGCACACAGCGCGTTCACGGCATGATCCCGGCAAAAGTGCTGGCGCGCTTTGCCCGTGAGGTCGAGCGCGACATCGGGATCACGGTTTCGGTCGGCCTGTCCAGCAACAAGTTTTTGGCCAAGATCGCGTCCGACCTGGACAAGCCGCGCGGCTTTGCCGCCGTCGACCAGGTCGAGGCGCGCGAGATGCTGGCGGACAAGCCGGTCGGCTTCATCTACGGCGTCGGCCCCGCGACCCAGGAAAAGCTGCTGCAGCGGGGGTTTCGCACCATTGCGGACCTGCAGCGCGCCGACGAGGTCGAGCTGATGAAGCAGTTCGGCGGCGAAGGCCGCAGGCTATGGCGGCTGGCGCGCGGCATCGACGACCGCAGCGTGGTGCCGGATCGCGGCGCCAAGACGATATCGAGCGAAACCACGTTCGAAAACGACATCCGCGATTTCGCCACGCTGGAGCGGCTGCTCTGGCGGCTGTCGGAAAAAGTGTCGTCCCGACTGAAGAACGGCAACCTGGCCGGTTGCACCATCACGCTGAAGCTGAAGACCGCCGATTTCAGGCAGCGCACCCGCTCGCAATCGATCCAGGCGCCGACCCAGCTCGCCGCGAAGATTTTTGCGGTGTCGCGAGAAATGCTGGCGAAGGAGATCGACGGCACCGCCTTCCGCCTGATGGGCACCGGCGTCAGCGCTTTGCGCGAGGGATCGCGAGGAGACGACAGCGACATGCTCGACCGCCGCTCGGCCCACGCCGAGCGCGCGATGGATGATTTGCGCAAGAAGTTCGGCAATGCCGCGGTGATCCGCGGCATTGCGTACAAGGGGCCGGCGAGGGAAGAAGACGAGGAGGAGTAGACCGCGCGCCTCGCCACGTCATTGCGAGCCAACGGGTCGCGCGAATGCGCGCCCGATGATAGGCTCCGCGAAGCAATCCATAGCGCCACGAGCGGAGAGATGGATTGCTTCGTCGCTATCGCTCCTCGCCATGACGGAACGAGAAGACGGTCAATCGGCGACGGCGACTGCCTCAATCTCGATCAGCCATTCAGGGGCCGCTAGCGCCGTTACGCCAACGAGCGTGCTCGCCGGCGGCTCCATGCCTTCAAAGAAGACCGAGCGCGCTTTGCCGATGATGGGACGGAGCTCCGGCTTGTAGCCGACGACGAAGGTGGTGATCTTCACGACGTTAGCGTAACTCGCACCGGCGGCTTTCAGCGCCAAGCCAATATTGTGCATTACTTGCGTCGTCTGCGCGGCCAGATCACCCTCGCCGACCACCCGTCCCTCCTCATCGACGGACACCTGCCCCGCGACATAGATCGTGCGCGCGCCCGAAGCGACGACGACGTGGGAATAAGCCGGATTGTGGTGAAGGCCGCTTGGCCGAAGTTGTTCGAGCTTGTTCATGTTGTGCCTCCCCGACGTGCGTGGTTGGGCTGAAGCGTATCCGGGTCCGGCGCTCTCGACCAGACTGGTTGTCGCAGGATGCTCAGCGCCCAGGGCCTGACTTGCAACCGCGCATGCCCTGAGGGATGGCCGCGAGGACGCGCACCCCTCGATTGCAAGGCTCGGAATCCCTGACGTGGAATTTGCCCATCCCTCAGGGAAATACTCAACCATGCGGCCTTGAACCGGCCAGGAACGATCAGATTTCTATCAAGTCTCCAACTTGTATGGGGGCCATAAGTCCGGATGCGTTCCATGAAACCTTACGCGGAAGGAGCAGAAGATGGCCTTTTTGAAACGGGAGCTACATCGGCAGGTCAAAGGCCCGGAAATCACGGAACTGGATTTTTGGAGCCTTGTCTTCGACACTGACAGCAAGCGCTTATACGTCGAACATGAGTGGACCTACATGGACCCGCGTATCCGTGGGGCGGCGGACTATCGAACAGACGCAATGGATATCGCGGAGTATCTGACGCAAGGCGGTCAGACCGCGGGCCACCGTGAACTTTGGCGGTTGCTGAGAGTGATCTTCAAGGAACAGTTCGAACCTGAGGAGGATGATCGCGGGCCACCACTTTCGGGACAAGCCCCCGCTCAGGAAATCGAGACCGCGTCCAGTCGTCCTTGACGAGATGGCAACGAGAGGCAATCGTCACCTGCGCCGGCGCCTCGGTTTGAACGGATGGTCCGGCTGCGCAGCGGCGGTCAGAGCATCTTCCCGACAATACTGGCCATGTCCGCCGCCGAGAACGCCCGCAACGATTCGGTGCGAACATTGCCCAACGCGCCAAGACTCAAGTTGAGCGTCATGGCGGAAGATTCATCCGGCGCATCGAGGATTGTCACAACATCATACCGTCCCTGCGTCCAGAACAGCTCTCTTACGGTCACTCCGAAGGTCTCGGCCATTTTCTTGAAAGCCTCCGCCCGCTTCGGTGAGTCCTTCGCGGTGCGGATTCCCTGGTCGGTGAAATTGGCAAGCACTACATAAGTTACCATCGTTGCTCTCCCTGGTTGCCGGATGCAGCCGGACCTTCTCGCCGAATATTCGGCCGCATCGCTCGATCAGCGCTCTTGGCCATTCGGGCGGCACGCGATGGGCTTGTTGCCGGCAACGATCAAAATCACGTCGCTTCGCTTCGCCGCCCGGTCACGTGGCCGAGCAAATCCATCGGCAGCGGAAACACCACGGTCGAGGATCGCTCGCCGGCAATGTCGTGCAGCGCCGCGAAATAGCGCAGTTGCATCGCCTGAGGCTCCCGCGCCAGCGTTCGGCCGGCCTCGACCAGCTTCTCGGCGGCTTGCTGCTCGCCCATCGCATTGATCACTTTGGCGCGCCGCAACCGCTCCGCTTCGGCCTGCTTGGCAATCGCGCGCACCATGGTTTCGTTGAGATCGACATCCTTGATCTCAACGGTGGTGACCTTGATACCCCAGACATCGGTCTGCTGGTCGAGGATTTCCTGGACATCGGCATTAAGTCGGTCGCGTTCGGCAAGCATCTCGTCTAGCTCGTGCTTGCCAAGCACCGAGCGCAGCGTGGTCTGCGCCAATTGGCTGGTCGCGGCCATGTAATCGCCGACCTTGATGATCGCGCGCTCGGGATCGATGATGCGGAAGTAGAGAACGGCATTGACCTTGACCGAAACATTGTCGCGCGAAATCACATCCTGCGGCGGCACGACCTGTACCATCACCCGGAGATCGACCTTCACCATCTGCTGCACGACCGGAATCAAGATGATGAAGCCCGGACCTTTCACACCGGTGAAGCGGCCGAGTGTGAACACGACGCCTCGCTCGTATTCCCGCAGGATGCGAATGGCCGAGGACAGAAACAGGACCACGACCAAAGCGAGCGTTCCATAAGTCAAATAATCCAGCATCATCACGTACCTCCTTCGCGGGCGGTCAGCACCGGACGGCGCCGCACCACCAGCGTCAAATCCACGATATTGGCTACCTCGACCACCTCTCCGGGTTTGAAGGCTTCGGTACCGCGCGCCTGCCAGCGCTCACCCTGGGTGAAGACGTGACCTTCGCTCTCGGACCAGTCGAGGATTTCGGCGGACAGGCCGCGCATGGCTTGCGCGCCGAGCCGTACGGGGCCCTTTCGAGCACGTCGAAGCGAGCCGAGGACAACCAGAATCAGGCCGATGAAGATCGCGGCCGCGATGCCGATCACCGGCCATGACAGCCGGAATCCGGGCTCTTCGATCTCGAACAGCATCACTGCTCCGAGTACGAATGCGATGATGCCGCCGAGACCGAGAACCACGGTCGGGTTGAAGGCTTCAATGACCAGGAGCGTGATCCCTAACAGGATCAGGCCGAGGCCCGCATAGTTGATGGGCAGCATATTGAGCGCATAAAGACCCAACAGCAGACAGATCGTGCCGATCACCCCGGGCGCGACCGCACCGGGCGAGGAAAGTTCAAAAATCAGCCCGTAGATGCCGACCAGCGTCAGAATGAAGGCAATGTTGGGATCGGTGATCACCCTGAGAAATCGTGAGATCCATCCGGGATCGATCGCTTCACGCGCCGCGTTGCTGGTCGCCAGATGCCGCGTATCGCCACCCGCAATCTCGACCGCGCGACCATCGATCTGCCTGAGCAGTTCGGCCTGATCGCGTGCGATGAGGTCGATGACTTTGTCCTGCAATGCGGCATTGGCGGAAAGACTGGCGGCCTCCCGCACCGCCTTTTCCGCCCAATCGGCATTGCGGCCGCGCAACTCGGCAAGACTGCGGATCAAGGCGACGGCGTCGTTGGTCGCCTTCGCCGTCATGGAATCCTTCGTCTTCGGCTTCTGATCGCTGCCGTCCTTTTTGTCCTTATCGTTCTTGTCAGGGGTAGTGTCCGGCAGACCCGGCAGCGGGCCGCCGATCTGCACCGGCGTCGCCGCTCCGAGATTGGTGCCCGGCGCCATGGCCGCGATATGCGTAGCATAAAGGATATAGGTTCCGGCACTTGCCGCATGGGCTCCGGAGGGTGCAACGTAACCGACGACGGGAACGCGCGACGCCAGCACGTCTGTGATGATTTCGCGCATGCTGGTTGAGAGACCGCCCGGCGTATTCATGCGCAGAACGACAACCTCGGCGTGTCGTTCGCTCGCCTTGGTCAGCGCGTCTTTTACGTAACGGGCCGTCGCCGGCCCGATTGCTCCGTCGACCGAGATGGTCAGCGCAAGCTTGCCGTCGTTCTCCCCTGCCGAGGCGACAAGGGGAGAGGTAGCCAGAGCTACCGCGGCAGCGACCGCAGCAAGAGTCGCCTGTACGTTCTGCACAGCAAGGACTCCCTTATCGAAATGATATGGAGGTATCCTCGTCGAATCTCAATACGCCCATGTGGGGCCCTGCGCACCGGCTGTCTCACGAAAACTGCTCAAGGTCGGCTTTGAGCGCTACCAAGAAGCGAGCGGCTTCACCGCCGGTTACGACGCGATGGTCAAAGGTGAGCGACAACGGCAGCACGCGCCTCACCGCCGGCTGACCCCGATATGCGACAACTCCCTGGGTAATACGGCCGGCGCCTATGATCGCCACTTGCGGCGGTACCACGATCAGGCTGGCAAAGCGGCCTCCGATCATCCCGAAGTTCGACAGCGTAATCGTCGCTCCGCGCAATTCTCCCGGAGGTATCGAGCGCGCGACGGCGTCTGCCCGCATCCGGTCGAGCCCGCTTCGCAAATCTGATACGTCCCGTTCTGCGACGTTGCGCAACACGGGAACGATAAGGCCGCCCCCGGTATCGACCGCGATGCCGAGATCGACGCGGTCGATCAGACGCCGTTCACCCGCGCCGGAATTGTACCAGGCATTGAGCGCAGGCTCGGCCTTGCAGGCGACAGCGATCGCGCGCACCAGTCGGATTGTCACATCCTCACCGGTTCGCCAATCGTCGATATCTGCTTCATCGGTGACACCCGCAGGGACGATTTCGTCATGAGCCGCCGTCATGCGTTGAGCCATCGTGCGCCGCAAACCGCGCAAGGGTTCGGCAGGTCCGCTTTGGGACAAACTCTTGGCAGCCCGTTCCACATCCGCACGCGTGATGGTGCCGCCGGGCCCTGTGGCTTCGACGAGATCGAGATCGACGTCGAGCTTGCGTGCGAGCGCACGTACCGCCGGAAAAACCTGACCTTTCTCTCCGGCCGTTCGCCTGGAAAGTGTTGCTGCTGCGGTCGGTCGCTCGCTAGGGCCAAGTTCGCCGACAATCGTACCGGTGTCCTGCTCAGGGCCTTCGGCAAACTCGACGAGCGGCGCGCCAACCTTGATCACGTCTCCCTTGGCACCGAACAGGTGCAGGATGCGTCCGCTCGACGGCGACGGCACCTCGACGACGGCCTTGTCGGTCTCGACCGAAACCAGTGGCTGATCGGTAACAACGTGGTCGCCCTCGTTGACATACCAGTTGACGATCTCCGCCTCTTCGAGGCCCTCTCCCAGATCCGGCAATACGAACTGGCGCATGGGATAAGTCCGCTGGCAATCAACTGAACTGGCACGCCTGGCGCGCGGCCGTCACGATACGATCAACCGATGGCATAAACTGCTGCTCGAGCCGCGCCATCGGAATGACCGTGTCGTAGCCGGTGACGCGAGCCACGGGCGCGAGCAGCGAGGTCAGGCTGCGCTCGGCGATCAGCGCGGCGATCTCGGCTCCGAAACCGCCCGTGCGTGTCGCCTCGTGCACAATGACGCAACGCCCGGTTTTTGCGACTGAACCGAGCACCGTGATTTCATCGTAGGGCTTGAGCGTGGCGAGATCGACGACCTCGGCGGCGATGCCGTCAGCAGCCAGCGCGTCGGCCGCGGCCATGGTTTCCTTCACCATCGCACCCCAGCTGATCAGCGTGACGTCGCGGCCTCCCCGCAGGACAAAGGCGACATCCAGCGGCAAGGCTTGACCGTTGTCTTCCACCTCGCCTTTCGCCGCGCGGTAGATGCGGGTGGGCTCCAGAAACACCACCGGATCGGGATCGCGGATCGCTGCGAGCAGCAGTCCGTATGCGCGCTCCGGCGACGAGGGAATGACAACGCGCAAGCCAGGGATATGGGCGAGCATCGCCTCGGTGCTTTCGGAATGATGCTCGGGCGCGCGAATGCCGGCGCCATGCGGCGTGCGCAGAACCATTGGGCAGGTGAGCCGCCCCTGGGTGCGGTTGCGGATTCGGGAGGCGTGATTCACCAGTTGATCAATGCAGGGATACAGAAATCCCATGAATTGGATCTCGCCTATGGGCTTCAACCCCTGCGCCGCCATGCCGACGCAGAGTCCGCTGATCAGGAGTTCGGCAAGCGGCGTGTCAAGGACACGCTCCGGGCCGAAACGCGTTTGCAGCCCGATGGTCGCGCGGAACACGCCGCCATTGATGCCGACATCTTCGCCTAGCACGACGACATCAGGATCATCTTCCATCGCGCGGGCGAGCGCCAGATTGACGGCTTCGACCAACGTCATTTCAGCCATCGCCCTCACCTTCGAGTTCGCGGCGCTGCGCGGCATAGACGCCGGGCAGATCGGCATAGAGATGATCGAACATGGTTTCGGGTCGGCGTGGCTCCGTTGCCAGGTAGCGCTCGACCGCCGCCTCGACGCGCTCATGGCATTCCGCGGCGAGCTGTTCCTCCTGCGCCTTGCTCCACATTTTATTGCCGACGAGATAGTTCCTCAGGCGCGCAATCGGCTCTTCCTTCCAGCGGGCCTGGACTTCGTCGGCCGAACGATAGCGTAACGCATCATCGGAGGTCGTATGATCGCCGAGCCGGTAGGTGACCGCCTCGATGAAGCGCGGTCCCTGGCCCTCACGGGCGGCGGCAATGGCCGCTTCGGCCGCGGCGCGTATCGCCACAACATCGCTGCCGTCCACCTGCTCGCCGATGAAGCCGGCGGCGATGGCTTTCTGCGCCAGTGTTTCGCAACCGGTCTGTAGGCGTAATGGGACGGAAATAGCCCATTGATTGTTGGTGGCGACGAACACGACGGGCAATTTGTGCACCCCGGCAAAATTCATCGCTTCGTAGACATCACCCTTCGAAGTGGCGCCATCGCCGAACATGCATACGGCTACACGCGGCTGCTTGCGCAGCTTGAAGGCATAGGCAACGCCGGCGGCATGCGGCGCCTGCGATCCCACGGGAACGCAAAACGGGAAATCTTCGACCGGTCCGGAGAAGCGATTGCCCCGCTCGTCCCCTCCCCAGAACAGCAGAATTTCCTCCAGCCTGACGCCACGCCAGATCAGCGCGCCATTGTCGCGATAGGAGGGCAACAGGACGTCCTCTGCGCGCATCGCACTGGCTATCCCGACCGACACCGCCTCCTGGCCGAGCGAAACGGCGTAGGTCCCGAGCCGGCCGGTGCGCTGCAAAGCGACAGCCTTCCGGTCAAAGTTGCGCAGCAGCATCATCGCCCGATACAGCGCGGTGAGGAGGTCGGCATCGGAGGCGAATGCAGGGAGCGGCCGGTTAATCGAGCCGTCTGGCGCGAGGTAATTGCGGTGGCGCACCTCAAAGCGCGCGATAACCGGAAGCCCGCCGTCTGGCATTTTTTTGCTGGCCACGTCCTCGCTCCCAGAGCGATTCTGCATCCCACAATTCGTAATTGGTGTTGGGCCGAAACAATACAAGAGTGGGCGAGCAACTCGCGCATTGTCGTTGCTGCACTGCGGGCTTGCGCGATCAACGTTCACCCGCGTGGAAACGGCACCCCATCAGTGGTATAGCAAGGCATGGCAATTGGTCAGGTTGTCCTCGTAACGACTGAACCGTTGGGAGGCGGTTCACCCGTTCGCTCGGTCTACTATGTGGCTGAACAGGATCCGGCAAAGGCCGAGGCAATTATCGCCGCAATGATGGCCCCGAACGAAAGAGTCGAAGCCTGGGGACCGCTTCCGGAACCAGCAGTCAAGGCGCTCGGATTGAAGCCCGGCGACTTCACGCGCGGATGACGTCAAGCAAAGCTTGGGACGCCCACGCGCGGTCTCCGGGCGCGACCGTCTCGAGCGTGCCGTCACTTACACGGCTTGGAATCCCTCACGTCGAACCGGCCCATCGCGCCGGCAATCACAAAATCGTTGTAGTCGAGCACCAGCGCGCGGGAGACGCCGTTCTCGAACAATTCGAACGACATCGCGTAAACCGGCGTCTGCTCGCCTTCCTTCGCCTTGGCGTCGCGGTCGTAATAGCTCACGGTCACGGGCCAGCGGGTCAGCGTCTTCATCTGGTCGTTGTCGGTGGAAGGATCGGGCGATGCGATGCTGAGGGTGCCCGGAATCGGCTTCCCGATCACCGTGAGCGTATTATAGACTTTCTCGCCATTGTCTGAGCCGTCATAGACCATCAGCTCCAGCACCGATTTGCCCGCGCGCGCGGCGGCGATGATGTGCTGGATCTGCTCGGTCGGGAACACAACCTTGCCGTCGAGCTCGAATGTCTTCGTAACCGGTTGTTTCAGCTTGACCGTGATGCGGTCGCCGACCCGTTCCGCCACACCGTCCACCGGCGCGGAGTCGGTATCGTTCATGCGCGTGTCGATCTTGAAACGATAGCTCTTGCCGTCAGCGTCTTCCCAGGAATGCGAGCGCAGATCGCTCAGCGTCATCCGGCCCTCGCCGCTGTCGAGCTCCGAGACCTGGCGAAATTCGGAGGTGTAGCCCTCACACGCGCTTCCCGAGAAATTGTAGAGTATGCGCCCACGTGCGCCATTGATCGCGTTCGATCCACGCGATTTGACCAGCTTCAGCTCATAGAGGGCCTGATGGGCGAGAAATGGCCCGCTGGCACCCGCCAACGCCGGGTCCTTTGCGATGCCTGAGAGCAAAATGGCCGCAGCCGAAAACACCAAAGCACGAACCGGAATCGGGAACGAGCTAGCCATGTCCTGTTTTTTCCTCGAGGAGATTCGACTACATTAGTGACGGGCCCATTGCGTCGCAACTAGGGCAGCGCCACGAAAACGCAAGAATTCGAGGCTGAAGCACCCTGTTTTTTTGGCATTTTCGGGCACGATCCGCCTCGATCGCCGTGCTGGACGCAGCTCCGCCGTCGCTTGCAAGATAAAGCGCGATGCGCGAAACAATGCGCGCCTGACCGCGGGTCAGGAACGGTCACATCGAGCGGGGACGGAGAACATGGCGGGTACGGTCGAACAGAAGCTGGCGGCACAAGGCATCGTCCTGAACGAGCCGCGCACCCCCATGGCGAACTATGTCGGCTTCGTGCGCTCGGGCAACCTGCTGTTCGTCTCCGGCCAGGTGTGCGCCAACGCGGAAGGCAAGCTGATCGCCAAGGGCAAGCTCGGGGCCGGCGTCACCATCGAACAGGGCTACGCCGCGGCGCAGGGATGCGGCGTCAACCTGCTGGCGCAGGTCAAGGCCGCGCTCGGCGATCTCGACAAAGTGGTCCGCGTGGTCAGGCTCGGCGGCTTCATCAATTCCGCGCCTGATTTCCTCGACGGACCCAAAGTGCTCAACGGCACGTCAGACCTCATGGTCACCGCATTCGGCGATAAGGGCCGGCACGCCCGCACCACCGTCGGGGTCGCTTCGCTACCCTCGGATGCCGCCGTCGAGGTCGACGCGATCTTCGAAGTGTCCTGAGCGAGTTTGCCTGTGCGTGCGCCGGACTGGCTGACGGCACGGCCGGTCGCTCATCGCGGCCTGCATGATATTTCGCGCGGCATCGTCGAAAATATGCCGGCAGCCGCGCGGGCCGCCGTGGACGGCAATTTCGCCATCGAATGCGACATCCAGCTTTCGTCGGATGGCGAGGCGATGGTCCATCACGACAACGCGCTCGGCCGCCTCACCGAGGGTTCGGGCGCGTTGCTTGGCAAGACCGCGGCCGAACTCCAGGCGGTGAATTTCAAGAATACGCAGGAGCGGATGATGACGCTCGGCGATCTCTGCGCGCTGGTCGCCGGCCGCGTGCCGCTGGTGATCGAGGTGAAAAGCCATTTTGACGGCGATCGCCGGCTGGTGAAACGGATGGCGGAGGTGCTCGCCTCCTATGATGGCCCGGCGGTCGGCATGTCCTTTGATCCGGATCAGGTGGTGGCGTTGCGCGACCTGATCCCCGGCCGCGCCCGCGGCATCGTCGCCGAGCACGACTATACCGCCGAGGAGTGGCCGGAAGCATCAGTGGAACAGCGCCGCGGCATGACGCATCTGCGCCACGCCTTCCGCACCCGGCCGCATTTCGTTGCCTATTGGGTGAACGCGTTGCCCGCGGCAGCCCCCTGGATCGCCCGCAATGTCTTCGGCCTGCCGCTCCTGACCTGGACGGTGCGCACACAGGAGCAGCGCGTGCGCGCCGCGCGCCACGCCGACCAGATGATCTTCGAGGGGTTCCTGCCGGGAACCTGATACGCGCCGCGCACCTTGAACTCGTCAGCCTGATGCACGATCTTGAGGGTGCGTTGGTCACCATGCGCGATGGCTGATCGCAAGATGGGACCGGTTTGAATTTCTAGATGGCGTCATCCGAAATCACCCTCGAAGCCGTCCCCTCCGTCAGCGACATCAAGGCTGCGGATTGGAACGCCTGCGCCAATCCGGCGGGCGACCCGAACGGCCTCGAAAACCTGGACACACTAGCTGCCCGGAACGGCTCCTGCGCGGTTTCAAAGCCCACCTATAACCCCTTCGTTTCCCACGGATTTTTCACAGCCGCCGAAGCCTCCGGCTCGGCCTGCGCCCGCACTGGCTGGGGTGCGCGGCATCTGCTTGCACGGCTCAATGGCGAAATTGTCGGCATCGTGCCCTGCTATCTGAAAACGCACTCGCAAGGCGAATATGTCTTCGACCGTGGCTGGGCGGATGCCTATGAGCGCGCCGGCGGACGATATTACCCCAAACTGCAGGTCTCGGTGCCGTTCACGCCCGCAACGGGCCCGCGGCTGTTGATCCGCGAGGGCGTGAACCGCGAGCAGATCGGCTCGGCGCTGGCACGCGGACTGATGGCGCTGTGCAACGCGACCAATGCTTCCTCCGTGCACGTGACCTTTGCCCGCGAGGCGGAAGCGAAATTTTTAGGGCAGCACGGCTTCCTGCTACGGAACGACCAGCAGTTTCACTGGCACAATGAGGCCTACGGCAGTTTTGAGGATTTTCTGAACTCGCTGAACTCGCGTCACCGCAAGGCGATCAGGCGCGAGCGGCGCGAGGCGGTTGCCGCCGGCGTCACGATCCACCGCCTGACCGGAGCAGATATCACCGAGGACGCCTGGGACGCATTCTTCGCATTCTACATGGAGACCGGCTCGCGCAAATGGGGCCGCCCCTATCTCACGCGAAAATTCTTCTCGCTGATCGGCGAGAGCATGAGCCGTGACGTGCTCCTGGTGATGGCCAAACGCAACGGCCGCTGGGTCGCGGGCGCCATCAATTTCATCGGCTCCGACACGCTGTTCGGCCGCAACTGGGGCGCGGTCGAGCATCACCCGTTCCTGCATTTTGAGGTCTGCTACTATCAGGCGATCGATTTTGCGATCGAGCGCGGCTTGAAGGTCGTCGAGGCCGGCGCGCAAGGCGAACACAAACTGGCGCGCGGCTACCTGCCGCAAACCACCTACTCCGCGCACTTCATCGCCGACCCCGACCTGCGCCGCGCGATCGCCGACTATCTGAAGCGCGAGCGCGCCTATGTGGCCGAGGTCGGACGCGAGCTGACCGAGGCCGGCCCGTTCCGCAAGGCCGCTGACGAGGCTTGACCCGGTTGAACTAGCGACATGAGATTTGAGATCAAACCTTGAGGGAAGAAGCCATGCCCGCCTATGACACCAACAACCCCTTTGCAAAAATCCTGCGCGGCGAGTTTCCCTGCCACAAGGTCTACGAGGACGACCACGTGCTGGCGTTCCTCGACATCATGCCGCGTTCGCCCGGCCATACGCTGGTGATCCCGAAGGTTCCTGCCCGCAACATCCTCGACATCGCGCCCGATGACTACGCCCATGTCGCGCGCGCCGCCCACAAGATCGCCGCCGCCGCGATGAAGGCCTTCAACGCCGACGGCATCACCGTTCAGCAGTTCAACGAGCCCGCCGGGGGCCAGGTCGTGTTCCACCTGCACATGCACGTGATGCCGCGCCATGACGGCGTGGCGCTACTGCCGCCCGCAAGCCGCAAGGAAGACGTGAAGGTGCTGGAAGACAATGCGACGAAGCTGATGGCGGCGCTGGGGTAGATTTCCGCTATGTAGCCCGGATGGAGCAAAGCGCAATCCGGGAACATTCGCGATGCTTGTAACACCGGCCCCGGATTTCGCGGAGCCACTCATCGGGCGCGCATTCGTGCGACCCGTTGGCTCCATCCGGGCTACGCAGGTCTTACTCCCCCTCCACATCACCGCTCTTTTCCTGCGCCAGCGGCGAGAACTCGCAGCGGTCCGGCTTGACATCGAGCAGCGGCGTCTCGTCGAGACAGTCGAGGCCGCGCACCAGAATCGTGTTGCCCTCGACGGCGACGAACTTCACGATCGAGGTGCCGATCGGATTGGGCCGCACCGGCGAGCGCAGCGAGAATGTGCCGCGGGTTTTCTGGTTGTTCTTCGGGCTCTGCAGCACCAGGTCACGGCGCGATTGGTGCAGCCAGTAGACCACTTCGAGATTTTCATAGAAATCGACGCCCTTGATCGCGGGCACCCAAGGCTCGAAAATCTCGAGCCGGCAGACCGGGCCGTCGTGGCGGCCCTGCCGCGGCGTCTCCAGCCGCGACTTCCAAGGCGTGCGGATACGGCCGATGAACACGAGGCCCGCATCGCGAGCCGGCGGCATATCGACGGTAACTTCGCCCTCGCGGAGTTTGGTTTTCTGAGTCATGGCCTAATCCAGTGAGATATTGAGGGCCTTTATCACGCCCGCCCACCGCGCGCGATCGGTTGCAACGAAACTGTCGATCTCGGCCTGGCCTTTGGGCCGCAGCGGCGGGAAACCGACCTTGTCGAGCGAAGCGCGGAATGCATCATCGTTCAGCGCCTTGTTCAGACTGGTGGTGAGTTTCTGCGCAATATCGTCGGGCAGTTTGGCCGGCGCGGAGACGCCATACCAGACACTGACGCCATAATCCGGATAGCCGCTTTCGGTCATGGTCGGCACATCAGGCAAGTCAGGGATGCGCTGCGCCGAGCTGACGGCCAGCGGCCGCAGCAATCCGCCTTTGACCGGTGGCAATGCGGTGCCGAGCGTATCGAACATCAACTGGATGTTGCCGGACAAGAGATCGGTCAAGGCCGGCCCCGCGCCCTTGTAGGCAACATGAACCATGTCGACGCCGGCCATCTGCTTGAACATCTCGCCTGCGAGATGAATGGTGCCACCGGTGCCGGCCGATCCGAAATTCAGCTTGCCCGGATGTTGCTTGGCATAGGCGACGAACTCCGCAACGGTCTTGGCGGGCACCGAAGGATGCACCTCCATCACCACAGGCAGGTCTGTGACCAGTGCGAGCAGGCGGAAATCCTTCACCGGATCATAAGGCAGTTTCTTGTAGAGCATCGGATTGAGCACGAAGATCGACGCCGCCGTGAAGAACAGCGTATAACCGTCAGGCTCGGAGCGCGCCGCGGCTTCGGCGCCGATCGCGCCCTGCGCGCCGGCTTTGTTCTCGACCACCACCGTCTGCTTCAGGTCGCGGGCAAGATATTCGCCGACCATGCGGCCGAGCACATCGGTCGGGCCGCCCGCGGCATACGGTACGACCAGTTTGATCGGCCGCACCGGATATTCCGCCGCATGCGCCTGCGGCGCGGCGCAGACGAGGCTGCAGGCCAGCGCCGACAATTTCAGCCAGTTCATTGTGTTTCCTCGACGTTTCTTATGGCCGGACAGTAGCGGATTATCGACCGCCTGCAATCAACCGAGCCACCATTTTCCGGTGAGCAAGACGACCTCGCCGCAGACCACGCCGGCAAAGATCGAGCGCCGCGTCAGCATGAACGTTGCAAAGCCCGCAGCCACAGCGCCGTAACGCAGCCCGTCCGGAACACCGGCCAGTGCGCCCGGCGGCTGCACCAGGATTTGAGCGATGACGCCGGCGAGGATCGCGGTCGCCACCGCCCTCACCCACACCAGGACTTCCGACCCCTCGTCGACGCCGGCGCCGAACCACAGCCCCGCCATGCGCCAGATCTCGTTGGGCAGGAAACCCGCAAGAACGAGGACCAACAGCGCGTGCGGGCTGCCGAAAAACTCGCTCATGCGCGCGCCCTCTCCCGCCACCAGTGGACGCCGTAGGCAATGCTGCCAGCCGTGACGCCACTGATCAGGATATCGACGCCGGTATGCAGCATCGACACCAACGGAAACAGCCCGAGGCCAAGCACCAGCGCCAGCACGTCGGATATCTGCCGGCAGTTGCGCGCCGTCGAAAGCAGAAACGCCAGCGGCGTCAATAGCAGGATCGCCGCCGCAAACAGCGGCGGCAGCTTGGCGGCAAGCTCGTAGCCGAGCGTGGTGGCGACCATGCAGACCGTGACAAGCCCGCAGCCGAGGCCGTGCGTGAACGCAATGCGCCGCTCGCGCGGCACTTTTGGCAACAGCCGATAGCATTCCACCCACAGCGTCACGGCGATGAAATGCGTTACCAGTACGAGATGACTGCGCCTGGTCTTCGGCGTCTTCATCAGCGGCAGCACCGACACCACCATTGGAAACAGCCGGATCGCGCTTACCGTCACCGCAATCGCCGCCTGCACCGCGGTCGCGCCGGAGCCGAGCGTCGAAATCAGGATGATCTGCGCCGGACCAGCCCAAACCAGCAATGTGCTGCCGAGCACCCATCCCAGGCTGAAATGGCTGTCATGGGCCAGCGCTCCGATGCCGAGATAGGTCGCAAACAGCACCAGCGTTAGCACGGTGGATGCGACCGAACTCATGCCCCACGCGAACGCGCGGATGGGGCTTTTCCATTGGGGAGAGTCAAGTGGAGGCAGCGCCACGGATGACCGGCTGGAAGTTTGAGTCGTCGCGGGGCATAGGGCTGGCGAATGCGGGGCGCGTCAAGCAAGCGCCGGTCAGGGCGGCTATGCAATTGGCGGCGGCGATGCCCGGCAGACTTCGCCAAACGCGATAATCCACTACGCAAGTAGCTCAGATTGACAAAGGACGATCGCCAATTGTTTTTTGGACATCGCTTCGCTTGTCCGGGCTACGAGGTAGCCAATCCTTGGTTCATCAATCATCGCTCGACAAACCTTCGGGCTCACAGGCTCATTGATTTCGGGCGTCGCCAGACAAAGAGAAACGTGGCGATGAATTGTTCGAAGCCGGTTTCGCAAAAACCTCGTCGCTTTGAAGTTCAACGAGATTGGCCGAAGCGGTCAGTTCGTCCGCCCGGATCCTTCCTTCCAGCACGGCCGCAAGGGCGTTTCGGAGCGTACGGCGATAAACCAAGACCTCCGCGACGCCGGGGTGCTTAGCCAAAGCGTCCCGGAATTCATCGATCAAATCACTGCTCGCGATCAGTTCGACCATTACACCCTGTTTCTTAAGACAAAGCACGCCCCGCCGGCCTTGCGGATGCGGTTGCAGAGGTCGTCGGCCTCGCCGCGTGTGTCGGCGCCGAAGCGCACCTGGTAGAACGTCGCCGGGCCGCGGCTGCGCAGGCGCGAGGTGAGGATAGAGGGATCGCGATTGCCGATCACGCTCGAAAGGCGCGAGACCGCGCGGCCATACATCGCGAGCGCCTTGTCGCGGGAAAAGCCGGCGGCGAGCTGCACGCCCCATTGCTTGGCGGCGGCGAGCGTCACGCGCTGCTCCAGCCCGGCGATAAAGGGATTGGGCGCCTGTTTCAAGAGCGCCATCAATTCGCGGCAGCTCGATGCCGGCATTCGTTCGGGCTGTTTACCGCCCCTTCCCGCCTTCGCCCAATCCTCCACCGTGAAGCCGGTGATGGCGAGCACATAGTTGCGCGTCTCCTGCGGCATAGGACCGGTGCCGGCAAGCCACTCCTGCACCCGACGCGGGCCGGCATTGTAGGCCGCCGCCGCGAGCCCGAGATTGCCGAACTGCTCGCGCAGCTCGGCCAGGAACTCCGCTGATTTCGGCAGCGCCTGCACGGGATTGTAGGGATCGAGCAGGCCGCGTTCGTTCGCCGTTCCCGGCATGAATTGCGCAATGCCCCGCGCGCGCTGGCCACTTCGCGTGACCGGCCCGACCGCGTCGGAGCGGAAGCGGCTTTCCTGCCAGATCACGCGCGCGAAAAATTCCAGCGGCAGCTTCGACTCCCGCGCCGCGGATTCGATCATCAGGCACATCGCTTCCCGTGCGTCACTCTCGCGCGCAGATGCTCCCGCCTTTGGAATCGCTGCCGCGCTCGAGCGGGTAGCCTCGCCGGCGTCCTCCGCGAAGGCGGTCGTCAAAGAGGACAAGAGCGACACCGTGCAGCATAGCGCGCGAAGAAATCGATCTCGTTGCATGGCTATTCGCACTCCGAGAGCGCATGGCAATCAAAACGTCAGTTAACGATTATGGCTTGCAGGTGGATCCGCCGCTGGCTGCGGCACGCTGCCGTATTTGCGCTGCAATTGCTCCGAAATCCGCGTCATTGGAGCTGCGTTAATTTACGTTAACGCCGCATTTTGCGACGTACGGACTTTTACGGGCAACAAAGCGCGGTAAAAGTCACCTCACTTTGTTGGGAGACTGTCAATGCAGGAACGGCGCGAGAGCGTGCGCGACAAGGTGATATATGGCGGCGTCGCCGAGATTGGCGATCGCGGCGCAACGCGCGAATGCATCGTCCGCAACATCTCCGATCGCGGCGCGACCATCGAATTCAGCAATGACGTCCAGTTGCCGAAGGAGCAGCTCTCGCTGCGCATCGTGCGCAAGGGCCGCTCCTTCCTCGCCAAGGTGATCTGGTGGCGCGACAATTTCGTCGGCGTCGCATTCAGGGCGGAAAGCCCGGCCGAATCCGTCTCCGATCTCGGGGAGCGGCTGCGCAGAAGCGAGATCAAAAAGCGGCAGCTCCAGCGCCGGATCGACGAACTGCTCAGCGAGCGCTGAGCGCCCGCTGGAGCCCCACAAGTAACGCAACATCCCACGGCGCCGCAGCCGCCCTTCATTCGGCCACCCGTATGGTTGAAAACCATGTCTCCAAAACCGCCAAATGATCTGCCCGTATATCGCCTCCTGACCGGCAAGGACGATGCTTCGTTCTGCCGACGTGTTTCAGAGGCCATTGAGCTCGGATACGTGCTGTACGGCTCGCCTTCCCTAATATTCAACGGTGAACACGTCGTGGCCGCCCAGGCGGTGGTCTGGCCGGGCAGCTAGGCATCAAAAAGCCGGCGGGTCTTGCGACACGCCGGCTCTTCGTTAGAGATTTGAGGCCGCCTAAACCTTGACCAGCGGACCCTTCGAGGCCGGCCCCTTGGAGCCGCCGCCCCCGTTGGGGCCGCCCGACTTCGGCTTGCGCTTGCGCGCCACCGGCAGCTTTTCCGGCTTCGGCGTGACCGGCCCCTCGATGAACTCGAAGCCGATCTTGTCCTTGGTTTCCGCACTCGCCTCGTCCTTGACCAGCACGACGCGGACATGGCCGCCGCCCTTGAGCTGACCAAACAGCACCTCGTCGGCGAGCGGCTTCTTGATGTGCTCCTGGATCACGCGCGCCATCGGCCGCGCACCCATCTGCTCGTCATAGCCATGCTCGATCAGCCAAGCCTTGGCGGGCTCCGACAGCTCGATGGTGACGTCGCGGTCGGCGAGCTGCGCCTCGAGTTGCAGCACGAATTTCTCGACCACCATGCCGATGACATCGGCGTTGAGATGGGCGAACGAGACGATCGCGTCCAGCCGGTTGCGGAATTCCGGCGCGAACTGGCGGTTGATCGCCTCATGATCGTCGCCTTCCCGTTTGTTGCGCGTGAAGCCAAAGGCCTGGCGCGCAAGATCGGCCGCGCCCGCATTCGTGGTCATGATCAGGATCACGTTGCGGAAATTGACCTGCTTGCCATTGTGGTCGGTGAGCCGGCCGTGGTCCATGATCTGCAGCAGCACGTTGTAGAGATCCGGATGCGCCTTCTCGATTTCGTCGAGCAGCACCACGCAATGTGGATGCTGGTCGACGCCGTCGGTCAGGAGGCCGCCTTGGTCGAAACCGACATAGCCGGGAGGCGCGCCGATCAGTCGCGACACCGTGTGCCGCTCCATGTATTCGGACATGTCGAAGCGCAGCAGCTCGACACCGAGCGAGGCCGCAAGCTGCTTTGCCACTTCGGTCTTGCCGACGCCGGTCGGGCCGGAGAACAGGTATGAGCCGATCGGCTTTTCCGGCTCGCGCAGGCCAGCGCGCGCCAGCTTGATCGAGGCCGACAGCGACTCGATCGCCTTGTCCTGCCCGAACACCACGCGCTTCAAGGTCTGCTCGAGATGCTTCAGCACCTCGGCATCGTTCTTCGACACGCTCTTGGGCGGAATCCGCGCCATGGTCGCGATTGTGGTCTCGATTTCCTTGATGCCGATCGTCTTCTTGCGCCGGTTCTCGGCGACCAGCATCTGCGCCGCGCCCGACTCGTCGATCACGTCGATCGCCTTGTCCGGCAGTTTGCGGTCGTGGATGTAGCGCGACGACAATTGCACCGCCGCCTCGATCGCCTCATTGGTGTATTTCAGCCGGTGATAATCCTCGAAATAAGGCTTCAACCCCTTCAGGATTGCGATCGCATCTTCCACCGTCGGCTCGTTGACGTCGATCTTCTGGAACCGGCGCACCAGCGCGCGGTCCTTCTCGAAATGCTGACGGTACTCCTTGTAGGTCGTCGAACCCATGCAGCGGATCGTGCCGGAAGCCAGCGCCGGCTTCAGCAGGTTGGACGCATCCATCGCGCCGCCGGAAGTGGCGCCGGCGCCGATCACGGTGTGAATTTCATCGATGAAGAGGATGGCGTTCGGATGGGCCTCCAGTTCCTTGAGCACCTGCTTTAACCGTTCCTCGAAATCGCCGCGGTAGCGCGTGCCGGCGAGCAGCGTGCCCATGTCGAGCGAGAACACGGTGGCGGCCGCCAGCACTTCCGGCACTTCGGAATCGACGATCCGCTTAGCAAGCCCCTCCGCGATCGCGGTCTTGCCGACACCGGCCTCGCCGACGAACAGCGGATTGTTCTTCTGGCGGCGGCACAGCACCTGGATCGCGCGGTTGATCTCGGCATTGCGTCCGATCACCGGATCGATCTTGCCGTCCCGCGCCTTCTTGTTGAGGTTGACGCAATAGGTTTCGAGCGCTTCGCCCTTCTTCTTGGCGTCCTCGTTGCCCTTGGTCTCGGTCTCCTCGTCGACGCCGCGCACTGGGCGTGCCTCGGAGACGCCCGGCCGCTTGGCGATGCCGTGGCTGATATAGTTGACCGCATCGTACCGCGTCATGTCCTGCTCCTGCAGGAAATAGGCGGCGTGACTTTCGCGCTCCGCGAAAATCGCGATCAGCACGTTGGCGCCGGTCACTTCCTCGCGACCGGAGGACTGGACGTGAATCACTGCGCGCTGGATCACGCGCTGGAAGCCGGCGGTCGGCTTGGCGTCGTCGGCACCATCGGTCACGAGATTCTCGAATTCGGTCTCGAGATAATTGACGAGGCTCGTGCGCAGCTTGTCGAGATCGACGCTGCAGGCGCGCATCACCGCAGCCGCATCCGAGTCATCGATCAGCGACAGCAGAAGATGTTCGAGCGTCGCATATTGGTGATGGCGCTCGTTTGCAATCGCCAATGCACGATGCAGGGATTGTTCAAGGCTTTGGGAAAAAGTTGGCATTCGCGTCCTCTATGGCCCCCGGTCATCATGATCGCCATTACCCGGTCAGGCAACAACAACCTTCGTCATCCCCTGTCATATAGTTACACACGATCGTGGCGAAAGACCGGTTCCGCAAACGTGGTTTTCCTCTAAATTCGCGGCACCACGGCTGCGGCACGCAGCCTCTCTCCCGAAAAACTATCGGGAATACGATCGGCTTCCGTCAACACCGATCAATGCAACCCGTTCCTTATCTCCGGCCGGGCCGAAAGCCGTGCGCGGCTATTTCTTTTCCATCACACATTGCAGTGGATGCTGGTGCTTGCGCGCAAAATCCATCACCTGCGTGACCTTGGTCTCGGCAATCTCGTAGGTGAACACGCCGCACTCACCGATCCCGTGGTGATGGACGTGGAGCATGATCTTGGTGGCCGCTTCGGCGTCCTTCTGAAAGAATTTCTCCAGCACGTGAACGACGAACTCCATCGGCGTGTAGTCGTCGTTCAGAATGAGAACGCGATAGAGGTTCGGACGCTTGGTCTTCGGCTTGACCTTGGTGATGACCGAGGTCGACGGCCCGCCGGTTCCGGCGTTGCGGTTCTCGTCATTGCTCATTCGGGGAGCAGAAGCGGATGACTTTGCCGGCACGGACGAAGCTTTGAAGGTTAACTGCAACATGGCTCGGGCGTTCGAATTCCAAAAGGGGTGACCGGACACCGCATCCTGGCCCACTTGCGATCGGCTCTGGCGTGAGCCACCGCCAAGTACCCAGCAATGCTTTTTTTCCAGATCGCCGCTCCCGGTCCGACCCGTTGGCCGGATCGGCACCTGGAATATGGGTCCGCCGTCGGACCGCTGCAAGCGCATTGATGCTGCCTTGGGGCGACCCGCGACCGGCCCGATTCCCGGCTCGGCTATCCAGACCAAGGTTAATCGTTTCTGCCGGATTTGACAAAGGATCGCGACTGCCATTTAGCCGCCGTTGAGCATACCGGGGTCTTTTGGCGATCGGTCTGGCGGTGTACGGGCTTTGACCCGTTTTTTAGCGGAACCGGCTTACCGCCTGTTTAGCGGCCCGGGCGGAATGCCCGTACAAATCACATTTGCGGTGAGGCCAGGCTCGATACGGTCGTATCGCATTCGCACGGCTGCCAGCCGGTTCGCCGGCGCCAATGAGGGACAACATCGGGATCCTGTTTGGGATCGCGGTACTCCCAATCATCGCTTTCGTCGGCGCGACGGTTGATCACACCCGCGCCCACAGCGCCCGCTCCTCTGCAGGCCGGGATCGATGAAGGACGATGGCAAGATGGCGAAGATGCAGGAGGCCGCCACGAGCCCTGGTCACTCAGTCAGGCAAGCTCGAAAAGAATCCCGGCGACATCTACATCTCCATGGTTCCCTTCGCCAAGGACGTCAACCTCGGCACCAGCTATGTCAACGAGAGCTGGATTGACTGGTCGTTGTGGGGACACTCAGAGTGCTACCAAGATCCTGTGCGCAAACGCCGAGGCGGACCGTACAACATCACGATCTACACCGTCCAAGTCGATACGGCGGGGATGGTAGTCTGGCGTGCTCAACGGATGCGCCAGCGGTGCGGACAAATTCTACCACATCACCGACCCCAAACAGACCTTATCGGTGTTCAATTCGATCGGGCAGTCGCTGGCAAGCTGCGCGTTGCGAAGTAAGCGCCTCGATCGAGGCGGCAAGAAAAAGCCCGGCCGTTACGGCCGGGCTTTTGTTTTCGAAATATGGAGTCGGAATTAGTGCGCGGCCGGGGTGAACTTCGCCACCAGGCCTTCGTACGGCTTGAAGGTCTGCTTGGCGAGATCGGTGTAGAGGCCGGCGATCTTCTGGGTTTCAGCGACGAAAGCCTCGTAGGAAGAGCGCGCGAATTCGGTCTGCGCCTCGAGCGCCTTGTCCAGCGACTTCACGCCGGAGAGCTTCTCAACAAACGACTTGGTGTCTTCGAACGACTTCTTGGCATAATCGCCGTAGGCGGTGGCGATCGCCTGAACGCCGCTCTGCAGGTTGGTTGCGGAAGCGGCAACCGATTCGAGATGCTCTTTGCCGTAGTTCTGAATGTCTTCAATCTTGACCATCAATGGAGTCCTTTCCCAGACTGAGCGTTCCAATTGCCGGGAGGTCCCGGCTCCCTGACCCGCCTCTTATATGTGCACCGCACAATGAAAGTCAACAAATTTTGTGCGACGCACAAATACGGCCAATTAACGAAAAATCCCGGGGTCTTGGGCAACGGTTAATTAATCTTTTGGAAACTCGCTCCGCCTAACCTGATTCCTGGACTTGTTCGTCTTCCGACAGGCAGCCTGAAAGCTGTTTGTGAACAGCATCTTGGCTAGAGCAGCGACCTGATCGGCCACTCCAGCCGTGCGCCATGGCCGGACCGGCACTTCGAACGGGGAACCATCAGCGGTTGGTGGGCACAATTTCGCCTCACGAGCCGGTGATCAAGACAGAAATTGGGACGGGGAAGTAAATGCTTCGTACAACCTTGGCTTCCTCGCGCGCGTTGCGAGTGTGCGCCCTCGGGCTCATTACCTTCACCACGGCGATATTGATCTCGAGCGAGAGCGCCGAAGCGCGCCGCTACCGGCATCGCCACCCCGTCCGTCACCACGTCGCGCGCGAAAGCTACAGCCCGCAATTCTCCTCCATCATCGTCGACGGCAATTCAGGCGCGGTGCTCGCCTCCAACAATCCCGACGGCATCCGGCGCCCGGCTTCGCTGACCAAGATCATGACGCTCTATCTGCTGTTCGAGCGCCTCGACGCCGGCAAGATGAAGCTGGACACCGAGATGCAAGTCTCCGAGTACGCGTCCGAGCAGGCGCCGACCAAGCTCGGGCTGCGCCCGGGCCAGACGCTCAAAGTCGAGGACGCCATCAAGGGCCTGGTCACGCGTTCCGCCAACGATGCCGCGGTCGTGATCGCCGAAGCCATTGCCGGCGATGAGGCCGAATTCGCCAGGCTGATGACGCGCAAGGCGCGCGCGCTCGGCATGAGCAAGACTACCTATCGCAACGCGTCCGGCCTGCCCAACGACGAGCAACTGACCACCGCGCGCGATCAGGCTACTCTCGGCCGCGCCATTCAGGATCGCTTCCCGCGCTACTATCGCTACTTCGCGACCTCGGTGTTCAATTATCGCGGCCAGTCGATCCGCAATCACAATCGCCTGCTCGGCAATGTCGAGGGCGTCGATGGCATCAAGACCGGCTATACCCGAGCGTCCGGTTTCAACCTCGTAAGCTCGATGCGCCGCGGCAACCGCCACCTGATCGGCGTGGTGCTGGGCGGCCGCAGCGGCGGCTCGCGCGACGCTATCATGCGCAACCTGCTGGCCGAAAACCTCGAGAAGGGCGCGACCAAGCGTACCGTCGCCGCGATCAGCGAGCGCAATCCCGCCGACGGCAACGTCGATGTGGCCGAAGCCGAAACCACCGCGCGTCCGGCCGAAACGGCTCCGTCCGGCGGCGCCTTCGCTGCCGCCGCCGAACCGGGGCTCGCCGCCATGCCGGCAACCCGCTCGATCGCGCCTGCCAAGCCGTCGCTGATGGCGGCGGCCGCCGCTGCCCTTCCCCCGCCGGCCGCCAAGGTCGAACAGAACAAGTTTGAGCAGCAAGCCAAGCCCGAACCCGCACCTTTGACCAGCGGCGTCATCCAGACCCAGCCGATCTCAGTGATCCCGGGCTCGGCTGAGCCGATGAAGCCGGTCAAGGTCAAGACGGTGCAGGTCAAGGCCGGACCGATGAAGCTGGCGTCCGCCGGCCCCTCGCAGCCGGCAGCTCCGCCGATTACCAACGCCATCCCTGCCCGCCCTGAAATCGCCGAGACCTCCAGCGCCGTCGTCGCAAAGGCCGCGGAGAGCAAGGCCGAAGCCGCCAGGGTCGCGATGCCGCCGCAGCCCGCCAATCACGGTACCGGAAACGGCGTGCTCGGCGTGTTGCCCGCTTCCAGCCTGACACAGGCCCCTTCGCAAGCCGTGCACTCGCAGGCGCTGGCCTATGCCGATCCGGCGTCCCACACCCAGCCGCCGGTCGCGCAGCAGAACAGCGCGACCAAGCCGGCCGCGCCGGCGGTTGTTCGCACCGGCTGGATCGTCCAGGTCGGCGCACTCGAAAGCGAAAGTGAAGCCAAGCAGCGGATCGATCTCGCCCGCACCAAGGCCAGCGCCTTGCTCAGCAAGGCCGATCCCTTCACTGAGCCCGTGGTTGCCAAGGACAGCCGCACGCTCTACCGGGCCCGCTTCGCCGGTCTCGATCGCGATCAGGCCGAAGCGGTATGCAAGACCCTCAAGCGCGCCGACATTTCCTGCATGACCGTTCGGAACTGATCCGGTCGTTTCATTGAATTTGGCAAAGCCGGCGCCGCAAGCGCCGGCTTTGTTGTTTTCCAAACACAGTCACGACGGCTCTCGCGAGATGACGCCAAAAGCGGCCAGCGAAAACTTCTCGTCAAGAATTTGCGGTTAGGTTTCCGGCAATGAACGATCGACCATGCCGGACAACGGCGGGCGATGTGGGGCGTCAGTCAGAGAACGGCATAGAATCAACTCGCGGTTTGTAGCGTCGGTGGCGTGAGCCCGGAGTTAGCTAGAGATGCGTCCGAAGAAGAGTATCCTTGGCCTCGTTTACGCGGGCAGCGAGGTACGTCGAGCCCCCCTGATCGGGATGCAGTTTCTTCATCAGGGCGCGGTGCGCCCGGGTGATGTCGTCACGCCCCGCCCCCGGCTGCAAGCCAAGGATCTGATAGGCTTCCTCGTCCGTCATTTTTCCGCTCGCCGCCGTGCGGCGCTGCCCCCCTGCCGCGTCGCCTTGCGCGTTCTGACGCCAAGCGGGAAACCGGCGGTCAAGATAGCTTTCAAGTAACGCGACGCTCTCGGCGTCAAAGGTCGGTATCATCGCGCTCAATTGCGGCAGGTCGAACTCGCCGAGCGAACGCCCGGCATTCGGCCCGTCCACGATCCGTCCGGACAGTTCGCCGCTGTCGTGATCGAGACTCATATCGAGAAACTGCGAGCGGACGCGCGAGGCCTGCCCCGACGAACGTTGCGCGCCGCCGAAGATCCCGCCGATATTGCTGAAGCCGCCCGGACCGAACGGCGACCAGCCGAGCAGGCCGGCGCCGAAGATGCCGAGCGGAATTGCAACCGCAAGCTCGCCGCGCAGTCCAGTGAAGGCTGCAACCGCCAGCGCCACCACGCCGCCCACGATCTTGATCGCGCGCGCGAGCACGACCGGGTTGGCTGCGCGAAACATCTGCAGCAGCAAGTACAGAACGACAACGGCGACGACGCCGGCAATCAGGGTTGGCATGGCGCTAATATAGCGGCACCGGCGCCGAAAAGCATGACGCTCGGCCCGACGGCAACCAAAGTCGTAATCACTTCATCTGGCCGATCAGTGCGGCCGCGCCGCTTGTGGTTTTCGACAGCCGCAGCAGCGCTTCGCGTCCGCCGGCGGCGTAGGCTGCAGCGGCGCGCAGTAGCTCGCGCAACTGCGCCGCGGCGCCGGGATCGAACCTGCACCAAGCGCCGCCGGTGAGCCGCGCAATCTCCCGGAACGCCTGCTCGGCCGTCGCATCTTGCCCTTCCTGGAACATGAACAAGGGCACCTTCAGCAGGCCGAGCTCGCCGGCTTTGGCACAGAGATCGTCGACGGACTCCTCCATGGCGTCGCCGACGAACACCACGGCACGCACCCCGGATGCCACCGCCTCGCGGCGCGCCTCCGACAGCACTTTGCCGATCTGGGTATTGCCGCCCTGGCAATCGATCTTGCCCATCAGCCGCGCGAGTTGCGCGGAATCGGAGATCCAGCCCGTGGCCCGGCATTCGTTGAAGCCTCGGTAATAGACCAGCCTGATATCGAGGCTGCCGAGAGAGGCCGCCTCGCGAAACATGTCCGCCTGCAGCGCGCAGGCCATATCCCAGGTCGGCTGCCGGCTCATGGTGGCGTCGAGCGCGAACACCAGTCTTCCCTTGGCGCCCGCAGCGTGAGGCGACATCGCGCGCGCTTTCGCCACGAAGGCAGCGATGTCCTCCGACGCCGACCGCCTTGTTTCAGGCAACGGGCCGCCTTCACGGGCCTCGGCTCTTGCCGAAGCAACATCGCCTGCCGATTTGGGTTTGGTGGGTTCGCCGGCCATGAGCGCTCGCGGATAAGCAGCAAGCTCTATGTGGGACGCCGCCGAGCGCCGGTCAATGCGCCGGATCTTAGCGCAGCAGCCGCGAGCGCGCGACCGCCTAGTTCGTGACCGACTTGTTGGCCTGCGCCGGGTTGCTGGCCAAGGGGACGGACAGCGGCACAGGTCCAGGGCTACTGGAAAGGACGTCAGGCACCTTCGTGGGAACAGGCTTCAGCGCGCCGCTCTTGTCGGACTCGTCAAGGAACTTGTCGAGCATGGACTGGATCGAGGATTTGGCTGCGTCAGGCCCCGTGTCGCGCATGTCGTTATGCTGGAAGCCGGTGTTCACGACCGTAATGCCGGCCTGCTCGCACTGCTCGTCGTCGGGCACGACGCCGGGATCCGGCTTGAAATGGGTATCCTTGGAGCGGAATGACAGGATCTTGAACTTGCCCTCCGTCAGGAACGGCACGCGCAGATTGTCCAGTGTCACGACCTTCTTGATCTCGTCGGGATACTGCTTGGCGAAATACATCGATATGTCGCCGCCCATCGAATGGCCGACCATGGTCACCTTTTCATAATCGGCGTTGGGCTGGATCTTCTTCATTTCGTGGATGGCGAAATGGATGTTGGCAACGCCACGCTGAATCTGCGGCAGGCGGCCGGCATAGGGTTCACCGACCTTGGTCACCATCGGCGGATCGGTCGGCAGATCGTGCTGCGGGCTGATCGCAAGATAGCCGCGCCAGGCGAACACGTTCGACAGGAACGAATACTCGGTGTTCTTGACGGTATTGCCGTGATTGAGGATCGCAACCGGCAGCTTGATCAAGCCCACGTTGGCCTGCGTTTCCTTGTCGCGGCGAACGGCGATGCTGACTGCCACCAGACGATTGTCGCGGTCGGGATCATGGAACGCGATGGTCTCGTGCCGGATCGCCCACTTGCTCGCGGTGAAATACGCGAGAGTGATCAGCACGGAGAGTGAAAGCAGAACGAGAATTCCACGTTTCATATTCGTCCTCGCGCCCCGCTAGGGGCCCAACCCTGTTTGAGACTCTTTCGGTCCCTTGTTGATGATATATGTCACGATGGCGTGACATAAAGGCCAAATGTTGTGTATTGATCGCCTGATCATTGTGCGATGCACCCATCCATTGTGCAGCCGCTCAGTTCCCACAAATTCGGCCCCTTTTTGCCTATGACGTCTCCTTTCAAGCTTCGGTTCGAGCATTCGATAAAAGTCTAATGAAAACGGCGTACTGCACGGCCGGTTCCCGGGAACCTGCGAAGATCCACGGGGCCGAAAATACCAACCACGGGTCCGAAGGGTCTTAAACTGTCGTGTAGATAACGAGCTTCAAGGCCGGGTCGTCATTGGCCTGGAAACTCGCATACTCCAGTTTGAGCCGACCCTTTTTGGGATGGATCAAGGATTTCCGTCCTGCCGCGACGCCGCTGACGTCATGGGCCTCCCACCATCCTGTAAACTCAGGACAGCCTTCGCGCAGGCGCGCCAGCAGGTCGTGAAAGGCTGGATCGCCGGCCCACAGGTCATGCGTCGCCCTGAACTGGGCAACCATGCGCCGGGCCTCATCCGCCCATGACGCACCGAACAGCCGCCTCGTCGCGGGATTGGTCAGCACCGAGAGCAGGCTGTTGCGATCGGCATCCGCGAGCCGACTAAACGCGAAGATTTCGTCGGCGGCCGCGTTCCAGGCGAGAATGTCCCAGCGCCGGCCGGTGACATAGGCCGGCAGGTTGAGCTGCTCGACCGCGCGGCGGACCGCGGGCGGAACGGTCTCGCGGACAAAGGCGCGCCGGTCGGAGTTTTCAGTCAGCTCCCTCAGATGCCGGTGTTCGGCCCTGGTCAGCCGCAGCGCGCGCGCCAGCGCATCGATCGTTGCTGCCGAGGGCCTGACGGATCGTCCCTGCTCGAGACGGATGTACCAGTCGACGCCGATACCTGCGAGGTCGGCCACTTCCTCCCGCCGCAGGCCGGGCGTGCGCCGCCTCCGTCCGGCCGGCAGGCCGACGGCCTTCGGCGCCAGCTTCTGCCGACGCGAGCGCAGGAAATCGCCTAGTTCATTTTGCCTTGAATTCGTGCCTGGTTCCGACATGTGCGCCGCGCCGGCTGGAAGGAGGCCTTGCAGTCCTAGGATAATACCAGGTCTTGTTGGGGCAATGAAGCCTGCGAGAATGCGGTTTCATCGAAACGAGGAGGCTCCCATGAAGGCTGCCGTCTTGCATGCGTTCGGATCGCCGCTCGCGATCGAAACCCTTCCCGACCCGCTGCTTGGCACCGGCGAGGTTATTGTCGACGTTATGGCGAGCCGCGTGCTGGCCTACGCGAACGAAGTCCTCAGCGGTCAGCGAAAATACCTGCTGGAAGTCCCCGTGGTGCCCGGCCCCGGCGCAATCGGCCGCATCCGTGCCACCGGCCCCGACGCGACCCGCCTTCGCCCTGGTGACTGGGTCTATTGCGATCCGACCGTGCGCTCGCGCGACAATACGCTATCGCCCGACATCGCCCTGCAGGGCCTCACCGCCGGCAGCGAGGGCGGGCTGCATCTGCAGCGTTATTTCCATGACGGAGCCTGGGCCGAACAAATGCGCGTGCCGACGGAAAACGCGGTTCCGATCGGCGACATCGACGAGAAGGACGCAGGCCGCTGGTGTGCGCTCGGCACCCTGCTCGTACCCTTTGGCGGCTTCCTTGCCGCTCAACTTCAAGCCGGAGAGATCGCGCTGGTCAATGGCGGCACCGGCAGCTTCGGCAGCACCGCCGTCGCCGTGGCATTGGGGATGGGCGCGCAGTGCGTGGTCGCGACCGGACGGAACGAGCAGGCGCTGGCTGAGCTGACGCGGCGGTTCGGCCCACGCGTCCAAACCGTGGCGATGCGCGGCCACGAGGCCGACGATCGCACCCGCATCCTACAGGCGGCGCCTGGCCCGATCGACTGCGTGCTCGACATTCTTCCGCCGGCAGCGAGCGCCGTTCAGGTCCGTACCGCGATCATGGCGGTTCGGCCTTACGGGCGGGTGGTGCTGATGGGCGGGGTCGGCATGCCCGGCGGCGCTGGCCTCGACCTGCCCTACCCCTGGATGATGCGAAACTGCATCACCGTGCGCGGTCAGTGGATGTACCCGCCGCATGCGGCCACCCTGATGGCCGGGCTGATCCGCTCAGGCCTCGTAAACCTCGATCACTTCGAGATCGCTGCGTTCGATCTGGACCGCGCCAACGAGGCGGTCACGCATGCCGCCGCCCACAGCGGTCCGTTCAGGATGACGATCATCCAGCCGCGATAGGCCGGCAAGTCGGCTGCGGATAGAGGCCGGCCACGGATGGCGGTCAGGCGCTGAGGATGTCGCCAATGATGTCGTGGACTTCGAGCGGCTTGTCGACCTGGGTGAACCATTCGGCGCGGTTGGCGGCGCGGCGGCGGCCGCGCTCGTCGAGCGGTAGCTTGAGCTGGCGCAACAGACTGGTCACTTCTTCCCGTGCCGTGACGTGGCCCATGCTGGGCCGCATGCCGAGGGTAGCCTCGTCGATGTCGTCCAGTGCCGTCAGGCCGCGGGGGAAGAATTCGCGATAGACCACCCGCTCGGCAAACCCGTCGATGGAACGGAATCCGAGCCGCAGCGAAAGATCCTTCAGGCTGTCGGCGACGAGCTGCTTGTTGCGCGAGCCGATCATCGACAGGCGGTTGCGCACCACGATCCAGTCGGTGGTGGCGCCGTCGAGCTGGCGGCGCTTGCGCCTGGTGTCGCGCACCATCTCCGCATAGTGGCTCTCGCCGGTCACGGAATAGGTCGCGGGATCGACGGTGCCGAGCACGTCGAAATCGAGGAAACTGTCGTTGATCGGGGTCACCAGCGTATCGGCCATCGAATGCGCCAGCCGCATCAGATAGGAGTCCGAACCGGGCGTATCGATGACTATGAAATCGAAGGCGCGCTCCACCGTGCCGACTGCTTCGGCGAACTGCTGGAACTCGGAATTTTCATTGTCGGCGATCTGCATCGTCTCGCCGAGCTTGACGCAATAGTGCACGGGGATTTCGAGATCGAGACCGGTGCGGTGCGCCCACGCGCTCCGGTTGGCAATGTAGCGGGTGAAACTCTGCTGGCGGCAGTCGAGATCGATAGTGGCGACGCGCTGTCCGGCCTTCATCAGGGCAACAGCAATGTGCAGGGCGGTGGTGGATTTTCCGGAACCGCCCTTCTCGTTGCCGAGCACGACGACATGCGCCGAACCGAATTGACCCTGACTCGCCTGAAGCAACATGATTCAACCCCCGCACGATATCTTCAAATCACGCGCGGCTGCGGTCAAGTGAAATGCGTGACGATGCATTCAATTCGCTCGCGGCGTGTCTTAATCATGAATCCCGATGGTGCGGATTTCGTTCCGTTGCAGCGATCAGCCCGCAGCCTTTTTCGACCAACGGACTTTTCAACGAACAAGCGCGCACATCTAGCTTTCACGTTGAGCTGCCGCAGGCTTGCCATTCCCGCGTAACCTTGGCGGCAAAGCTCTGGCCTTATAAGGTCGGCGCACCCGCCGAACGTATCGGGGCCACGGCCCCGTCACTCCGTCAGATGCTGCCAGCAGATCGAGGCAAGATGTCGCGAAGTCCCATGGTCGTCCGTACCGTTCCCGCATTGCGCCGCGCCGTCGAGGCTTTGCGCGCCCGCAAGGCCGCCGTCGCGCTGGTGCCGACCATGGGTGCGCTTCATGAGGGACATGTGTCGCTGGTCCGGCTCGCCAAGCGTCGCGCACAGAAAGTCGTCGTCTCGATCTTCGTCAACCCGACGCAGTTCGCGCCGACCGAGGATTTCGGTTCATACCCGCGCACCTGGAAAGCCGACCTCGCCAAACTCACCGCCGAGAAGGTCGACTTGGTCTGGAATCCGGACGTCAAGGCAATGTACCCGGACGGCTTCGCGACTAGGATCGTGCCCGAAGGTCCGGCCACGGCGGGGCTGGAGGATCGTTTCCGGCCGCATTTCTTCGGCGGCGTCGCCACCGTGGTCGGCAAGCTGTTCACGCAGGTCCGGCCGGACGTCGCGATCTTCGGTGAGAAGGACTTTCAGCAATTGCGGGTGGTGACGCAGATGGCCGCCGATCTCGACCTCGGCGTCAAGGTGATTGGCTCGCGCACCGTGCGGGAACGCGACGGGCTGGCGATGTCCTCGCGCAACGCCTACCTCTCGGTCGAGGAACGGCAGACGGCGCCGGCGCTCTATCGCGCCATGAAGGAGAGCGCAAAGCGGCTGAAGGCCGGCGAGGATTTCGAGGCCGCAATGGAGGCCGGTCGCGAACTGATCACCGCCGCCGGCTTCGCGCTGGATTATTTCGAGGCCCGTCACGCCGGGACGCTGGCGCCGATCGCCTCGATCAAGGAAGGTCCGGTGCGGATCCTCGTCGCCGCGAAGCTCGGCACGACCCGCCTGATCGATAACATCGGCGTCTAGGACGAAGCCCAAGCCCCGGTCAGAGCAGCCCCAGATCGCGTAATTCGCGCCGCATCGGTTCCGGCATCGCGGCGACGCTGGCGGCAGAGGCTTTGGTGAGGTCCGGGGGTGCTGCGTCCTCGGTCAAATAGCGCCAGCCCTGGAACGGCCGCATCGGCCGCGGCGAGACCGCAAACACCTTGGGCTGCATCACCAGGCGGCACCGCCCGATACCGTCCTTGTCGCGGAACGGCTCGATCGCGATGATCTTTTCGCGGGCGGCGATTTCACCTTTGATGACCCAGTAGAGCGAGCCGCCGGCGAGGATCTCGCCGTCGCGCTTCGGCGTCATCCGCGTGATGTGGATGTGACGAAGCGGCAGGCCCTTTTTCTTGGCGGTTGCCATGCGTTCGGCAACCCACTCTTTGAGTTCTTTGACCGACTCGCAGCCAACGGCGAGCTTGATGAGATGAAGCGGCATGATCCCGCCGATGTAGCGGCCCAAGCGCGCTTTGAAAAGATCACTCGTTCTCGGAGGTCGCAGGCGCCGACGGCGCAAGCTGGACAGGTGCCGCAGACGGCCGCTTCGGCGCCGGTGGCGGCTTCTTGGCGACGCCAAGTGCGGGCGAAGGCGCCGGCGGTGTCGCCGCGGCCGATCGCGGCGCGGCTGGCGATGCCGGCGCAGCGGCGGCGGGAGCTTGCGGCTTCGGCGCGGCCCCGAGCGGCGGCTCGGGCGTCATGATGTTGACCGGCGGGGTCGACGCCGAGGTCGGGAATTCTGCGTTGGTGGGCTTGCCCGAGGGCAGCGACGGCGGCAGCGCCGCCACCAGGCCCGTCGCGGCCTGCGCCGGTGCGTTCCATGACGCCGCGTAGCGCATGACCAGGCTTTCGTAGACGCGGTCTTCCATGTTGGCCGCGACCTGGCGCGTGTCGGTCAGCGAGCGGAACGCGCGGCAAGCCGCTGGCGTACAACGGTCACGCACCGTCAGCACATAGGCCATCAACCCGTAACGATCGCGCTCGACGGCGCGACGCAGCGCCAGCAAGTCGGAGCCTGCACCCTTGTTCGCGATGGCGACATCGCCCAGGGAGGTCAACAGCGTGATCTGCGAGGCGGCGTAGGCGACCGCTGCCGCCACCGACTCGGCCGAACCGAACAGCGCCTTCTCGCACGCGGCCAGGACGGCATCACCGGCGAGCTCGTCGATACAGGAAAGCTGCGGCAATGCGGCGGTGGCCGTCGGAACCGGACGAGAAGCCTCCGTAGACTGAACCGCGTTCGCCGTGCCGAAACCGCGGAAGGTCACGGCTCCCGCGACGCCGATCGCAAGCAGCGTGATGAGCGCCAGCACGCCGTTAGCCAAGGATCTCTCCGAGCGCAGCAGCGTGATCAGAACGACGATTCCGACAAAGCCGGCCGTGGCCAGCATCAGGTACAGTGGAAGGTTCGGCGAGCGCCAGATCTGATCCAGCGAAGCAGCCCAGTCCCAGTTCATGCGCAGTGTCCCTCAACGCAGCATCAAACGCGATCGAAACACAAATGCGTCTTTGTCGCATTCGCTTTTCGGCAGAATGGTTCTGCGAACGGGGCCTTTTGACGGCGCTTTGAATGGAACTCCGTCAGCCGGCTACTTGCGCACAACTGTTTCAGGAAATCGCGAGCTGGCTTTCCTTGGCGACCCGTTCGAAAGCTTCGGTCGAGCTTTTGATGCGATACTGACAGTCGTCGCCGTCGGTCGGCAGCAGCCGGATCACCTCGTAGGTGCCGCTGGCGGCCGGACGGGCCACGTTGCTGGCAGTAAAATAGACAGTCTCTCCAACGGAGTACTTATGCTTCAACGCCCTCTCCATTACGCAAGAACGCCGGCCGCGCTCACGGTCCCGCTAGCTTTCGGCCGACTTGAGAACCCTGTGGCAACCTAGCACACCCGATGCCCCAAAAGCCAGCGGCATCGAGACATGGCAAATACGCAAATTCTGCATGTTTTTCAGGGCGATAAGTGGCAATCCCAGGGTTCCCTCGGGGAATCCTCATTCCGGCCGTCGGGGCCGGCTTCCCAATATCGGACAGCTAGGGAAGATTGATCGAGCGCCGCGGGCCCGCGGTCAGGTCTCATCGCCCCGCCTCGCGCCCTCGTCAGACCGTCTCGAACCGTTCAATGACGAGCGTTTCGGCAAGGCCGGCACGGGTCCACTCCTGGAATGCCGGCAACGACATCATCGCATCGAAATAATGCCGCGCCTCACCTTTCACCTCGATCGCATAGGTGCGAAAACGATGCACCACCGGCGCAAACATGGCGTCCGCGCCGCTGAACGCGCCGAACAGGAACGGCCCGTCCTGGCCGTAGTTGCGATGGCAATCGGACCATATCTCCTGAATGCGCGCCACGTTGGCGCGCGCATCGTCCGACAGATCGACCGCGCCGACCGGACGGTGCAGGTTCATGCCGCATTCATTGCGCAGCGGCATGAAGCCCGAATGCATTTCCGCCGAAATCGAACGCGCATGGGCCCGGCGGGCGCGGTCCTCCGGCCATAGCCTCACTTGCGGGTATTTCTCGGCGAGATACTCGATGATCGCAAGCGAATCCCACACCGTGACGCCACCGTCGATCAGCGCCGGCACCTTGCCCGAATCCGAAAAGCTCAGGATCCGGTCCTTGTCCGCTTTGTCGTTGGTGTAGAGCGGGATGAACACTTCCTCAAAGGGTATTTCATTGGCGCGCAGCGCCAGCCATGGCCGCATCGACCATGACGAATAGTTCTTGTTGCCGATGACCAGTTTCAACATTTGCGGGGGAAATCCTGTTGGGACCGGCATCTTGCCATAGTGCACCGCACACGTCCAACCTGTAGATCAGAAGCCGCAAGCCACATCGGGGATGCCGCCACATGGGCGCCTATTGGGTCGATATCGCCGCCGTCGCGTTCTTCGTCGTCGAATGGCTGGCCTATGGCTTCACGCTCGAGCACACGGCTTACGGCCGTGACAGCCTGTCGGCGCGCATGAATGCCTATCGCGAGGTCTGGGTGCGCAACATGCTCGATCGCGAGGCGCGCATGGTCGACATGCAGATCATGGCCTCGCTGCAAAACGGCACCGCCTTCTTCGCCTCCACCAGCCTGATCGCGATCGGCGGCGCGCTGGCGCTGCTGCGCGCAACCAATGATGCGCTGGCCGTGCTTCGTGAACTGCCGGTCGACCTCACCCCCTCGCCTGCCCTATGGGAAGTCAAATGCGTCGGGCTGATCCTGATCTTCATCTACGCCTTCTTCAAGTTCGCCTGGTCGTATCGCCTGTTCAACTATGTCGCGATCCTGCTCGGCGCGATGCCGCCCTCGTCGCAGCGCGACACGGCGGAAGCAGAAGCCCATGTGATGCGCACGACGCGCTTGTTCGAGGCGGCGGGGCGGCATTTCAACCGCGGCCAGCGCGCATTCTTCTTCGCGCTCGGCTATCTCGGATGGTTCGTCAGCCCCTGGGTATTGCTGATCACGACCGCGCTCGTCGTCGTCGTAACTTGGCGGCGGCAGTTTGCGTCGAACGCCTGGCGGGCGATGGGAGGCTAGGAGCGGTTTCAAAATTCAGATGGTGGACCCGGCAAGCAAGAAAGCAGCACCAAGCGCGAGCAGCGCAAGGCCGGGCCAATTCGATTTGAAGCCAAAGCCGCCAGCTGGTCTTTCTGGTTCCAAAGTGTCGCTGGATCGCCCGGCGCGAAGTCGCTTTCTACCGCTTAGGCGGCCATGCCAGATTGGCTGATACGCCATCTGCAACACCCCGCCGAGAACAAGGAGCACACCAAGCCATATGAGTATCATGCGCGTCTCCCGCCAATGAATGGGCCGCGAGACTGGCCAACGTTGCGGACCCGACTTCTCCTTTAGGTCGATTGTTTCTCAAAGTCGGGCCAGTGCTCTCGGGCCATCACGTCCTTATCATCCGTTTCGTCCGGCCGAAGTTCCATTTGGCCTCAGGAGCGCGACCTTCAGCCCTTCCCTGTCGCACCGTGAGCTCACGCGCTAGGACGCGGAAAAATCATGCGGCGTAAAGCTGAGGTCGAGCACCTTCCATTCGCCGTAGCGGTCTACCGGCAACATGGCATAGGGCTGGCAGGCCGAGAGTGCGCGGATGGCGCCCTGCATCAGCAATGGTCCCTTCATGGAGGCGCTGGCCTCGATCAGGATCGGTTCCGCGGCGAGCCGGCCGTCCGGCGTCATCAAGACGCGCAGCTTGACCTTGACATCATCGGCGCCCGACAGCGATGCCGGCAATTTCGAGCAGGTCTTGAGGTGCCGCCGGAATTCCGCGATCACGGTGCTCGAGATCTCGGCGGCTTCGGTCGCGGGGGCGTCAAAATTGTCGTCGCTCTTGTTAGGGCCTGACGCGGCAGCCGACGGCAGCGGCGAGAGGTCGGGCGGCAACCCGAGCAACACCTGATATTTGATCGAGATATCCGGCTCGGGCGGAGTATAGGCCGGCGCCGCCGGTTGTGATGGCGGCGGTAGTGGGGGCTGCGGCTCGGCCGCGCGTGGCGTCGCGAGCGCAGCCTGCTCCCGCGGTGGCGGCTCTAGCTGCGCTGACGGCGGAGGTGGACTGGCAGCGGCAGGCTTATTCAGAAGGGAAAAATCAGGGTGCGGCGTTGGCGCCGGTTCCGGCCTGGTCTCGGCGGCTTGCTGTTCGGCCGGCTTTAGCTGTTCGGGAACTTGCTGCGGCGTGACGATCTCGACCGGGACCTGCTCGGCGGTCACTATGCCGAACGGATGCACCTCCGAAAACAGCAGCACGAGCGTCAGCAGCGACACATGCGCGATCGCCGACGCCGTGATTTCAGAGGGTATGATCCGCCGCAGCTCCATCGCATCGCAACGATGTTCGTATTCCCTGCCGCCACCATAGCGTTCGGCGGCGTGGCTTCTCAATCCCATTTCGGCGCGAAACCGAAATCCGTGAGCCGGCCGGCGGCGCTGCCCATGGCGGAAATCTCCTGCATGTCCTCGTCCGACAGCTCGAAATCGAAGATCTCGATGTTCTCTGAGAGCCGCTCGAGTCTGGAGGTTCGCGGGATCGCTGCCACGCCCTGCTGCACCAGCCAGCGCAGGCAGATTTGCGCCGCCGTCTTGCGATAGCGGTCGCCGATCCGCTGCAACGCGCGGTCACTTTTGATGCGCCCCCTGACGACCGGACTGTAAGCCACCAGTGCCATGCCGTGCCGGGCGCAAGCCTCCTTCACTTTGGTCTGGTCGAGATAGGGATGGTACTCGACCTGGTCGCACACCAGCGGCTCCGGGCACGCCGCCACCGCCTCCTCGATCAAAGCCACGGTGAAATTGGATACGCCGATATGCCGCGCGAGCCCCTGCTGCCTGACCCGTGATAGTGCGCCCAGCGTCTCCACGAGCGGCACCTGCGGGTTCGGCCAGTGCAGCAGCAACAGATCGACCTCGGTCAGGCGCAGCCGCACCAAGCTTTCCTTGGCAGAACGTTCCAAATCGTGGGGCGCGAAATGCGAGGGCCACACCTTGGTGGTGAGGAAAACTTGATCGCGCTTCACGCCCGCAGCCCGCAGCCCCTCGCCGACCTCACGTTCGTTGTCGTACATCTGAGCGGTGTCGATGTGGCGATAGCCGAGCCGCAGCGCCTGCTCGACGATGCGCGCGCAGGTGCGCCCGCGCAATTCCCAGGTGCCCAGCCCGATCGCCGGAATTTTTGCACCATTGGCTTCGACAAACAGCATTGGTTGTATCCGCGGACCAGCCCCCATTATGGGCTGCGCAAACACCCGTGCCAACAGTTGCGCTTCGAGCGAAGCGAATTCAGTTTCGCGTGAACGCGCCAAACCAAGAGCTAGGCTGGCGAGGGTTCCGTGGCCAGCGCCGCGAAAACCGTTTCCGGCGAATGGGCGATCACGGCTAGAAGCGCCCGCGCCGGCCCGCGCGGCACACGCTTGCCCTGCTCCCAATTCCGAATGGTTTCGACGGGCACGCCGAGCCGAGCCGCGAATTCGATCTGGGTCAGGCAAGCGCGACGACGAAGGTCACGCACGGCGGGCAGCGCGGCGGTTTCGCCAGTTATTGCGTCAGGCACGACGGTCGCAGTTGAAGACAGCGCCGGCGCGAGTCCGGAGATCGTGGGCGCGAGCGGAAACTCCTGCCCGTCCCGCAGTTCGACGATCCGTCCGTCCGCTTTCAGCCGCAAGCGCTGCATGTTGACCTCGTGGCCAACATCATCAGCCAAGCGCCTTAAGGTCCGATTAACGATAAATGAGGCGCTATTTCAGCCCGAACCACAGCGTGGCGATGCCAAGAAACGAGAAGAAGCCGACCACGTCGGTGATCGTGGTGACGAAAGTTCCCGACGCCACCGCCGGATCGGCGCGCACCCGTTCCAGTACCATCGGGATCAAGATGCCGCCAAGCGCACCGGCGACCAGGTTGCAGATGATGGCAAGCCCGATCACGACGCCCAGGCCAGGGATTTTGAACCACGCCACCGCGGCAACGCCGGTGATAATGGCAAAGGCGAGCCCGTTGACGAGGCCGACCATCGCCTCGCGGATCACAACGCGGAACGCGTTGTTGGAACCGAGTTCGCGGGTCGCCAGCGCCCGCACCGCCACCGTCATGGTCTGGGTCGCGGCATTGCCGCCCTGGCTCGCCACGATCGGCGCGAGCACGGCAAGCGCCACCATCTTCTCGAGCTGCCCCTCAAACAGGCCGAGCACGGAGGATGCCAGAAACGCGGTCGCCAGATTGACCAGGAGCCAGTTGAAGCGGCCGCGCGCGATGGTCCATACATTGTCGGACAATTCTTCGTCGCTGGTGACGCCGCCGAGCGCCTTCAGGTCTTCGTCGGCCTCTTCCTCGATGACATCGACGACGTCGTCGATGGTGATGACGCCGACCAGCCGGTTGGTGGTGTCGACGACCGGAGCCGCGACCAGATTATACTTGCCGAACATCCGCGCGACCTCTTCCTGGTCGTCCAGCACCGAGACGCGGCGGCGGTCTTCCTCGATCAGGTCGGCGAGCGGCACCGGCCGGCGCGCCCGCAATAACGTGTCGAGCGAAACCGCGCCCTGCCAGTGCTGTTCGGAATCGACCGCGTAGATCTCGTAGAAGCGGTCAGGCAGATCGGGCGTGTCGCGCATGTAGTCGATCGCCTGCCCAACGGTCCAGTCCGGCGGCACCGCGATAAACGCGGTCTGCATCCGGCGGCCGGCGGAATTTTCCGGGTAGAGCAGCACGCGCTCGATTGCGACGCGTTCGGGCGGCGGCAGCTTTTCGAGGATCTCTTCCTGGTCCTCCTCGTTGAGGCCCTGGAGCAACTGGACGGCGTCGTCGGATTCCAGTTCGCGAACGCCCTCGGCAACTGTCTCCGGCTCGAGCTCCTCGAGGATCTCCTCGCGGACGGCGTCGTCGACCTCGTTGAGCGCCGAGAAGTCGAAATCGGTGCCGGTGATCTCGACCAGGGTGACGCGGTCCTCGGGCTCGAGCGCCGCGATCAAATCGCCGAGATCGGCCTCGTGCAGTTCCGCCACCACCTCGCACAATAGCGGCCGGTCGGCAGCATGGATCGCGCGTGTGATCTCTTCGACAAACTCGTGTCGGAGCTGCCCCTCCTCGTCCCGCATCAGGAGAGGGTCGAGCACCGATCCTTCGGCCGGTCGCGCTTCGGCGGCTTGGGCAACGTCGATATTCTCGGCCATGCCGCGCCTCGCCGGTTTGACAGAATGAGCGAACTCGTCTGAGCTACGCTGCACGCATTACCCAATCGGCTGCGCCATGCGCAATGCCAAATATCAGCAGCGGCCAATGACCCGGAAATTCGGCGCGGGGCTGTGCCCGGCGGGCGCGATATTGATGACCTTGGCTGCGGCGGCGACCGCTGCCGAATGTCCTCGCAAGGACGCGCTCGGCACCTCACGCGTTCTCGCGGTGGACGCGGCTACCTATCCGCGCGTGGGCCTCAAGAGCTTTCCACAGACGCTTCCGCTGGAAGATCGCGAGGTGGTGCTGACCTTCGACGACGGACCGTGGCCGCCGACGGACCAGAAGATACTGGCGGCCCTGGCGCAGGAATGCGTGCGCGCGACTTTTTTCGTGATCGGAAGGCACGCCTCCGAGCACCCCGAACTTGTGAGAAGAATGGCAGCTCAGGGTCATACCGTTGCCCATCACACATGGAGCCATCCCAATCTGAAATACAAGAAGGCTGATGCGGCCATCGACGAGATCGACAAGGGCATCGCGGCCGTCGAAATGGCACTGCACGGTGCGGCCACGACGACCCCAAGCATGCCATTCTTCCGCTTCCCCTACTTTGAAGCGCAGCCCTCCACGCTGGAGATCCTGCAAAAGCGCGGCATCGCTGTGTTCGGGGCCGATCTCTGGGCCAGCGACTGGAATCCGATGACGGCGGCACAGCAACTGAAACTGCTGACCGACCGGCTGCAAATTGCCCGCAAGGGCATCATCCTGCTGCACGATCCGAAGGCGCAGACCGCCGCGATGCTGCCGGCCTTCCTGCGCTACCTGCGCGACAATCACTACCGCGTGGTTCACGTCATTCCGGCAGATGCCAAAACCGTGTCCGGCAAGGCACATTAAAGCCAAAATCGGCATGAAGTTCAGTCGATCAAAGCACCATTCATCGCGTCTCGTGTAAGCATGGTCTGCTTGAAGAAAGATTGAACCTTGGTGCTGGTCATCAGGACCAAGGACTGGAATGAAGCCGGTGTTCAATGATTGCTAGCGTATTCGAAGGTAGCCGAAAGCGGCCATGGGCCGCTTTGTGCATGGGAGCGCTGGCCTGCCTCACCGTACAGACAGCTTCTGCCGCCGAATGCCAAGGTCATCCCGACGCCATCGGCACGTCACGGACGCTTGTGGTCGACCCGCGCGCCTATCCCATTATCGGCACGATGCAGTATGGCAAGACGCTGGCGCTCGAAGATCATGAGGTGGTGCTGACCTTCGACGACGGTCCACTGCCGAAATACAGCAACCAGATTCTCGACATTCTCGCCGCCCATTGCGCGAAGGCGACCTTCTTCCTGGTCGGGAGCCAGGCCAACGCCAATCCGGAAGGCGTGCGCAAGGTGCGCGATGCCGGCCACACGGTCGCCACCCACACCCAGAACCATCCGGGCGGCATGGATCGCCTGCCGCTCGACCGCGCCAGGCAGGAAATCGAACAGGGCATCGCATCGGTGACCGCGGCGCTGGCCGACGGCACCGCGCCCGCGCCGTTCCTCCGCATTCCTGGCCTTCGCCGGAATGATGGGATAGAGGAATTCGCCGCGTCCAAGGGACTCCAGCTCTGGAGCGCCGATTTCCCGGCCGATGACTGGCGCAACGTCTCCGCCGGCCGCGTCTACGACCTCGCGATCCAGCGGCTGGAGGCGAAGGGAAAAGGCATCCTGCTGCTGCACGACATTCAGCCACGCACGGTCGCGGCGCTGCCGAGAATCCTGAGCGAACTGAAGGCGCGCGGCTATCGCATCGTCCATGTGGTGCCGGCGACACCGGAGCGACCGGCGACGCCGACCGAGCCGCAGCAATGGCAGTTGCGTCCGGCATCGGAAATGATGGCGATTTCGCGCTGGCCGAAGGTCTCGAAATTCGCTGTTGCCGGCCCCGCCGCGCTCCCCGTCCCGGCTTTGTCCGATCTCGACTGGCACACGGCCGATCTTGGCGCGCGCGCTTCGCGGCGCGGGCGCGGCGTACCCCTGCCTCCGGCAACGCTGTGGCCGCGCCAGACCAGTTTGCCGCCGGTCGGCACGCTGGCCGCGCTGCCGATTCCGGCGCAGAGTATTTTCAAGATCCCGGAATCGATGCGCGTCACCATGCTGGCCTCCGCCGCGCGCCGCGCGACGCCGATTGCGCAAATTCGGTCAACGGAAGTCTCCTCGGCAAGGCTCGCCGGGAAATCCCGTCGCCACCACCGCGCGGCGACCGCCGAGCTACCAGCGTCAGCCGGACAGACCGCCGAGGCGCCGGAGCACGCCAGCGGGACGGCGCCGAAGCCGGCGGCGCAAGCCAAGCGGAATGCGCGATCAGTTCGTGTTGCTGGCTTGAAAAAGCGCTGATCGGCCGCGGTCCTGCCCGATTGGATCAGGACCGCGCGCTAGATTCTTGTCTTGACGCGTTTCCGTAACGCGAACCGGTATCTACTTCGCTGGAAAACGCTCTAATCATTTGTTTTGAATTCGTTTTCCCGAGGCGGGCGCCGCTCACCCGCAATTGCGACAAAGGCTCAACTGGCAACTATCTTGGCGATGCAGAGCAGGATGACGATGGCGAGAAACAGCAGGTCGATATAGGCCTTGATCTCGCCGGCTTGGCGAAGCCCGCTGACTTCAGTGATCACCTGCTTGCGTGTGGACGTCGAATTCGGCCCCTCGCCCAGCGCCGCCACCAAGCGGCGTGCCTCCAGTTCCAGCCGCTCGATGCGCTGGAAGAAGTGAAACGATCGCAGCGCGGATGCCGCATGCATGCCGGCATAGACCAGCACGAGAACCGCGACGACCACGCGATGCTGGTACTTTTCGAGGAAATTCAGAGCAAAATAGACCAGCGCCAGGAACACGAAGTTGGAGAGGAATCGATAGGCGTAGCTAAGAAACAGCATGAAGATGCTCCGGGTGGTCTTGGTAGCGTCGAGCTTCTTGGAAGCGCCGAACCGCGGCGAAGCGCGCGGAACCGGAATCACCGGCCGCCGGGCTTGCGCAGTTTACGCGAACGATGGGACGACAGGGAATCAACCCGCACCCCACCCCCAAAGGATTGCGGCGGCGTGTCATTGCGGACACGCACCCGCCTGACCAGCCGATTGCGCAAGCCAAACCGCAACTTGTAGTGCGAGCGCAGACCTGCCTGATCAGGCGTGCGGCCATCGCAGCGCCGATGTCGGGCGACCCCGACTGCCCGATACCCACAAAGGGGACCCGCCATTTGCGACGGGTACAGTTTAGGGAGGAGACTTCAAAATAAGCTGATTCGTGGCACCAGCCGTGTACCGCAATTCACACACGCTGTTCAAAAAACAAGTCTTCCCGTCGGGACGACAAACCTGGTCGATGTTCCGGATATCTAAAGGCAGCTTATGGCTTGCCTTCGATCATCTTGAGTTTGACGGCCTCGCAGGTCTTCCGAACGTGCTCGGTAAAGATTGCGCATTCTTCGATGCGCTTGAAGATCTTTTTGGCTTCCTCACGATAGGACGCTGCGGTATCGCGCATGAAGGCAATAGCGTTATGCACTTCGGCGGTCATTGCCTCGCATTTCCTCGCCGCGTTGATCAGCTCTGCTCCCATGGCTTCGATTTCCTTGGCAGCGGCTTCATAGTCACGTACCACGGCCTCGGCCGTGAGCGCGCCGACGCGCGTGACGCCCTCTTCATGCTCGACGTAATCAGGCATCGGCCCCGATGGGGCCGCCCTGATCGCAGGAAGGCTTCCTACGACATCTTCTTCAAGCTTGGCTAAATCCAGCGGTGCAGTCTTGTGAAGTCGTTCGATACTCGCCATCGGTCATTCTCCATCACCCGATGAACAGCCCCAGCGCGTGAGCATGGCGACCGATTCGTGGCGGAATCCTGCATGGAAGAAAGCAACGAAAAGGCGAGCGTATGACAACGCCGTGGGATCGCGCCCGAGGCGCTTCTATCCGCTCTCGAACCGGCACAGGTTCTCGCATTAACCATGCCGGCGCATCTGGTTGCGCGCGGCCTACGCTTAATGAGCATTTAACAGTTTTGCATCATTGATTGACGATCCAGCGCAACATCCTTCAAGCCGCAAGAATTGCGGGTCGCACTCAACCTCTTCAGGAGGATCGATTGAGGACGCTTCTTGTTTGCGCGCTGGCTACGACCTTGATCGGTTGCAGTAGCCAACAATCAACGCAGCCATCATGCGTTGGCCTGAACCCGTTAGCTTGCCTGACCGCGGTTCATGTGCCGATTGAACCTGACTCGTATGAGAACGATCCTGCGACAACGAAACCAGTGTCCGCCGTCGCCTTGCGCGGCGACGGGCCACCCCGATCTCACGCGCACCACGCGGTCCGTCGAACACCCAAGCCAATCAAGGTCGCGGCGAAACCTGCCATTCCCATACCGGCTCCTTCTCCGCAGGCGAACCGGCAGACGACAGGCAATGCCGTTGCTTCCCGGGCGCCACGAGCAGACGTCACCGATCCGCATCCAACGACCGACGCTGCGCCGATTCGAACGACAGAAGAGCAGGTGGCGGCCGCCTCTGCCGTCGCGGAGCGAATGTCGGTTCCGACGTTGGATGCGTCGCTGGACGCTCTGGTGGCCGTCCTCGTGGCAGGTCCCGACGTCAAGTCGATCTCCGAGCTGACCGGCAAGATAATTGCGATTGACGACAGATATTCCGAGTTGTCGATCGGCCGCGTCAGGACCGCGATGATGGCGGCGGGCGCGCTCGAAGTTCAACTGAGCAAAGGTCAAACCACGGCGATCAATCGGCTGGTGAGCAAAGAGGTTTCGGCCGCGGTCGTTGGGTTAGTCTCTGCCAGCGCCGCGGATAGCTTTCCTGAACTCGCGCGATACAAGATCTTCCAAATTCCGCTCAAATCTCGATCGAGCCCGGCCAAGCCGTGATGGGTTTCTCCTTCGAAGAATTCCGCTACCCCATGACGGGATGCGGGCCGCCCAGCCAAAACCCAACCTGATGTTGCCGCTCAAAGCGAGAAACGGCCTCAGCGGGGCGAATCGCTGAGGTCGCGAAGCCGGAGAATGTCTGGTGAGATCCTCACGGATCTGGCGTCCGAGACAGCCACCATGCCGTCCTCGATATATCAGACGTTTTTTGGTGGCGAGCCTACCTTCTCATCTTTCGCTTCATTTCGTCGTCTGGCGTGTTTGGCCCGCCTCCGCCAGCGGCGCTACCGGATGTGCCTGCCGCTCCGCCCGTACCCGTTCCGCTTGCGGAAGCTCCGCCCGCGCCAGACCCATCGCCAGTACCGCCGGTACCGCCGGCAGCGGCGCCCCCGCTACCCGTGCCACCCGCGCCTGCACCCGCACCTGCGCCAGCGCCAGCACCTCCGGCACCACCCCCTCCGCTGCCCCCAGCACCGCCACCTTGCGCGACGGCCAACGTCGAGCCGAGCGCAAAGAACAATGCCAACGCGATCGCTGATACTTTCATGTCGTCCTCCGCTGTACTTGTGGAAGCACCGGAAATCTTCGGGCGACGCCTTCGTTCCTATTCTTGCTGCGCCAAATGCGCCCAAAGGACGCCGAGGACGCTGGGGGAACGATTCCGCGCGCGGAGCCTAGGCCAGAGCTGCCATCATTTAGCGCAGAGCTGGGGGAGGACATGACATCTGGTTCAAAGAAGCCTCTTCGGCCCGAAGATCTGCCCTGGACCGCAGAGCCGAAGGAAAAAAGCTGATTTTAAGGCTGGCGCGCTCGGAGGGCGGTCGCATTTGTTGCGGTTTCAATGGCTTATCCGAGTGCACTAAACCATAAGCTGCACACCAGGCCCAACGATGCACTTCGATGCTGATATCCTCCCTAGAAGGCTTTTCCTCAGCGGATCTAGGAAATTCAAAGACGCCGCGCCTCGCCGATAGAAGCGGTCCATCAGGCCGTCCTTCTTCGCTCCCACGTTCAAGTCGCACGACCGCGCACCCATGTCGGATTGATGGCCCGCCGTTCGTCCTCTGAGTATACAAAGGAGCCAAAGCCATGTCTGAACACGCCGACCCCGAAGAGACCCGGATCAAGGCTCTCCTCGAGACCTGGGCGGACGCGGTCCGCCAGCACGATGTTCCCGCCATTCTCGCTCATCACGAGCCGGACATGGTGATGTTCGACTTGCCGCCGCCCCTGCAATGCAAGGGGATCGAGGCGTACGAACAGACCTGGGACCTGTTCTTCCCCTATCACAAGCGCGGAACGGCCTTCGATATTCAAGAGCTCGCCGTGACCGCGGGCCAGGACGTCGCCTTCGCGGTCGCGATCATGCGCTGCGGTCCCAATTCGTCCAGCAACCCAGCGGACAAGGAGGGTTTCCTATTTCGGTTGACCGTGGGCCTGCGCAAGGTCGACGGCGACTGGCGCATCGCCCACGAGCATCACTCGGTACCCGCGAACGACTAGTCAAATCGGACATGCTTTCGGTGTGATAGCACGCAGTCGGGCCCGACGGCGCCATGCCGGCATATCGTCGGATGGAACGCTACTGGGGAGACTGCGTAGCGCTCACGGATGAGAGAGTACGAGCCCGCCGATTTCTATGCTGGGCTACACCACTGCCCCCTCGTGAGCAGGTGGTGGCTTTCCGTCGCGGGGCTTTGGTTCAAATAAAGATGCAACGACCACAAGAGCAGGCGCTGGATCAAGACGGCGCAAGATCAAACAGGGACGATTTGGACGAAACAAAGCACTAACATTCGCTGCGAGTAACAATGTGGGAATAAAAATAGCGAAAATAATTTCGCATCAATGACTTATGCTTTTGGTGCGCTCGGAGGGACTCGAACCCCCACGATGTTACTCACTGCCACCTCAAGGCAGCGCGTCTACCAATTCCGCCACGAGCGCTTGGGATGCCGGCTGGAAGGATTGCAGCCCGCCGGATCAACGGCTGCGATGTAACAAATCAGGGATGCAGGGACAAGGCAGTTTTGCGCTCCGATAACTACCTGACATCAGGCGATTTCGGCAGCATTTGCTTGACTTCGACCGCGATGCGGTTGCGATCGACCAGCACCACCCCGGAGGCAATGGGCAAGTTATTGGCGAGGATCTTGACCTCGTCCGCCTCGGTAGCGTCCAGTTCGATAATGGCGCCGCGGGAAAGCCGCATTACCTGGTGGATGGGCATGGTCGTGGTGCCGAGCACCACCATGAGATCGACGCTGACTTTATCGAGGGTGGCCACTTCTGAACCGCCAAAGGGGACTAAATTGGTGTGGTTCCCACCTGACCACGTTATGGTTAGCCAATGGTTAATGACCGCCAAAGCCTCGATTTGACGACCTTCGCGCAAGCCCAAGGCGGCGGCGGGGTTGAATGGCGGATTTCGGCGGAACCGGTACCCTATCCCGAGGCCGTGGCTGCAATGGAGGCCCGCGCGGCGGAGATCGCCGAGCGGAAGGCTACCGAACTGGTCTGGCTCCTGGAGCACCCCCCGCTCTACACGTCGGGTACTAGCGGCAAGGAAGGCGACCTGCTCGACCCGCGCTTCCCGTTGTTCACCAGCGGCCGCGGCGGACAGCTCACCTATCACGGTCCCGGCCAGCGGGTGGCATATGTGATGCTCGACCTCAAGCGGCGGCGGCCGGACGTGCGTGCCTATGTTGCCGGCCTCGAAGAATGGATCATCCGTACGCTGGATGCCTTCAATGTGCGCGGCGAACGCCGCGAGGATCGTGTCGGCGTCTGGGTCAGGCGGCCGGACAAGGGTGTCGGCCACGAAGACAAGATCGCCGCGATCGGCGTGCGGTTACGGCGTTGGGTATCGTTCCACGGCATCGCCATCAATGTCGAGCCGGAGCTTTCGCATTTTTCCGCCATCGTCCCCTGTGGCGTCGCCGATCCGCGTTACGGAGTGACTTCACTCGTGGACCTCGGCCTGCCCGTGACGGTAGAGGACGTCGACATCGCACTCCGGCGGGCATTCCAGGAGGTGTTCGGAGCGACCATAGCGCACTTGCCTGCGGCGACGGCCTGAAATTCTCGATCGGATGCCGGTGACTATCGCGGCTCTTCCTTGAGGTCTTCCGCCACGACGAGCGGGGCCACATATCCAGAGGCATGCGGTGAACAGTGGAGGTCGCGATAATGTCGCACAGGCTTCCCTTCGAAAACCGATGGACCAACGGCACGCACGCCTGGGAATGGAATTGCGCACTTGACCGACTGGGCGTGGCGAACGTGCGCGCCATGTTCGCAGATCACGAACTTCATCATCCGAACCGGCTTAGCGGCACGATAAACATTCCCGCCGGATTCGTTCGCGACTGGCTGGCATTCCACGATCGCCGCGCGGCGCGGCAGCAACTGCGTTGGCGAACCGCCGTGATTGTGGCCTCGCTTGTCGCTGCGACCGCGGCCGTGCTGGATGTGCTGATCGTGTGAAGAGGAGAGCCGCTCGGCGGACGAGCCGCGATGCCAACGTCGCGCTCCGCCGCGTTCGAAGATGTGTTCAGCGCCACGAGCGCGAGTGCACGCTGAAACGACCTTCTGACCGCCATCAAACGCTCGCCTTGAGGAAATCGACGAAAGCCCGAACCCGCGGCATGGTCTGCCGGCCTGGCAGGATCAGGGCCGTGATCGGTTGCGGATCGGGATCGTGGCAGTGCGCCAGCACCGGCACCAGCCTGCCATCTTTCACCGCCGCCTCCCCCAGAAAATCGCCGAACCGCACGAGACCGGCGCCGGCCAGCGCGAGGTCGAGAAGGAAATCGGCGCTGTCCGAGCGGATCGATCCTTTCACCGGCACCATCATCCGCTTGCCGTGCTCGAACATCGGCCATTGCGCGAGGCGCGAGAAGCCGCTGAGCTGCAGGCAATTGTGTCGGGCGAGATCGGCGGCCTGTTCGGGGATGCCATGACGCTCCAGATATCGCGGGCTTCCGGCGATGATGCGCCTGACTTCACCGAGGCGAACCGCGATCAGCTCGCTGTCGCCAAGCGGCCCGACCCGGATCGTGACATCGACCTGGTCGGCGATCGGATCGATGCGGTGATCGCTCACCGAAAGCTCGACCGCAATTTCCGGAAACTGATCCATAAACTGCGGCAGCAGTCGCGCAAGCCGGTGTCTTGCGAACGCCGTGCCGCTGTTGATCCGCAGATTGCCGCGCGGACGTCCATGAACGGAGGCGACATCGGCTTCGGCAGCCTCCACTGCAGCCAGGATGCTCCTTGCATGAAGGAGGAACGTCTCGCCCTCCTGCGTCAGCACCAGCCGCCGCGTCGTCCGATGCAGCAGCTTGGCGCCGATGCGGCGCTCCAGTCTCGTCACGATCCGGGAGACGCCCGAGGCGGTCAGCTCGAGTTCGGCGCCAACAGCCGCGAAACTCCCCAGATCGACCGTTCGGGCGAAAACCGCGAGGTCTGACATCGGGTGCATCAGCATATTCGTGAGATTTCAGTATGAGTGTTTCTCAAAAGAGAGAATTTATCTCCACTCTTAGCACGAATAGGACGGAGTCCCTCGGAAATTTGGAGGTCTTCCCATGCCCCTCGCCCGCATCTCCGTTCCCGCCCATCTTGCGCCGGCCAGAATTCGCGCCCTCGCCGACGCCGTGCACGAGGGTCTCGTCGAGACCTGCGGCGTGCCCCCCAAGGACCGGTTTCAGCTCGTTTCGACCTACGCGCACGAAATGATGTTCATCGATCCGACCTTCCCGGATGTCGCGCGCACGGTAGATGCGTCGATCATCGAGATTTTGTTTCTCGCGGGGCGCACCGTCGATCAGAAGAAAAGGCTGTTTCGGCGGATTGTGGATCGGGCCGCCGGCGCCGGATTTTCCGCAGACGACATCATGATCGCGCTCTCCGAGAATACGCCGGTGGACTGGTCGCTCGGACGCGGGCTCGCATATGGCGACCACCATGCGCCGATGGCAACCAGCCCTGGGCCCGCGGGCTAGCCGCAGCCGAGCGGACGGCACCGCCGCGCCGTCCGCGCGTCAGGCGATCTTCACGCCGTAGCCTTCCGCGGCGCGACGTCGAGCTGGCCGGCGATATAGCGGCGCTCCTGGGTGAGGCCGCCGAAGCCGTAAGCATCGCCCTTCACTTCGTCGACATGGGCGTAGCTCTCTTCATGCAGCGGCCCGAGCAATTCGCCCATGCGCTGGAATAGCGCGGCGAGATAGGCCGCCTTCTCGTCCTTGGTGTTGGTGCCCTCGCTGACGTGAACGTCGAGCCAGAAGCTGGCGAGACTCTGCTCAGCGAGCGATTTGCCGCCGGCGAACCAGTCGGCGGCATCGACCGACTTCACGATGACGGCAGTAACCTTCGGATCCTTGCGCAGGATTCGCGCAGTGAGATCGCTGACAGCGGACGCAATCTCGGCCTTCAGCGATGGCGCCTTGCGGACGCTGGAATAGGTGACGGTGATGAGAGGCATGGTCGTTCTCCTTGAGGGGCGCTGGCGTTGCGCTTCCTTTATCTAGACCCACGACCACCATTTTGGTACCTTATCTTTATTCATAGCAATGATAACGATCATTGATGATACCATGAGTACGCTCGATATCGATACGGTGCAGGCGTTCCTGCTGGTCGCTGAACTGCAAGGTTTTACCCGCGCCGCCGAAGCGCTCGGCACGACGCAGGCCGCCGTCAGCATGAAGCTGCAGCGGCTGGAGAGCGTGGTCGGCCGGCGGCTGGTCGAGCGCTCGCCGCGGGCGGTCGCACTGACCGCAGAGGGCATCGCGTTCCTGCCCCACGCCCGCGCGCTGATCGAGGCGCATGGCCGAGCGCTATCGGGCGACAAGCCCGTGCGCCCGCAATTATCGCTCGGGATTTCTGATCACGCCGCGGGACCCGAACTGGTGCCGCTGCTCGAACGGTTGCATGCAGTGTCGTCGCAACTGACGCTTTCCGTAACCATCGGCTTTTCGCGCCAGATGCTCGACGGCTACGATGCCGGTGAATTCGATGCCGTGATGGTCCGCCAGGAAGGCAGCCGCCGCGGCGGCGAGAATCTGACTGAAGACGGCTTCGGCTGGTTTGCCGCCAAAGGTCTGGTCTGGCGCCGCGGCGAGACGCTGCCATTGGCGACGCTGGCCCCGCCCTGCGGCGTACGCGCGCTCGCTGTCCGTGCCCTCGACAAGGCCGGCATCGCATGGAGCGAGAGGTTTGTCGGCGGCGGCGTCACCGCCGTGGCCGCCGCGGCATTGGCTGGCCTCGCGGTAGCGCCACTGGCCCGGCGGATTGCGCCAGCCGGTCTGGTCGACATCGGACCGGCACAAAAGCTGCCGCGGCTTCCTCCGTCCCGAGTAATACTGCATTCGAAGGTCAGCGACCCCGCCAAGCTGACAGCGCTGCGGATACTGGCGGCGACGTTCAGAAGTGTCGCCGCAGCGCGGTAACCCACCATTTCGTTAAAAAGTCCAACACCCGTGGAACCAATTCGCAGGACAAGCGTTTGCGCCGTCAAATGGGCAGGTCGAATGTTCAAAAAAGATCAGCAACCGCAAAGGGATCTATTCGAAAGCGAACGCAATTTCCGACTCCTGGTCGAAGGCGTTGCCGATTACGCGCTTTACATGCTGGATCCGACCGGCGTGGTCACGAGCTGGAATATTGGCGGCCAGCGGATCAAGGGCTACTCGCCCGACGAAATCATCGGGCAGCATTTCTCCCGCTTTTACACCGACGTCGACCGAGCGAACGGCAAGCCGCTGCGCGCCTTGCGTACGGCCCGGGAACAGGGCCGCTACGAGGAGGAAGGCTGGCGCGTCCGCAAGGACGGCACCTTCTTCTGGGCCAGCGTCGTTATCGATCCCATTTACGAGAACGGCAAGCTCGTCGGCTTCGCCAAGATCACCCGCGACATAACCGAGCGCCGCGAAGCTCAGCTCAAGCTGGAACAGATGCACCGGCAGCTCGCCGAATCGCAGAAGCTCGATGCGCTCGGCCAACTCACCGGCGGCGTCGCACACGATTTCAACAATCTCCTGATGATCATCAGCGGCAGTCTTCACACGCTGAAGAAGACCGTCGGCAACGATCCCAAATGCCAGCGGGCGCTATCGGCGATCGAAGGGGCGGCCAAACGCGGCGCCTCCCTCACCAGCCAATTGCTGACGTTCGCGCGGCGGCAGAGCGTCAATCCGCAGGCCGTCAACGTCGCTGAACGGATCGATGCGATGCGTGAGGTGCTCGACAGCGGCGTAGGCAGCGCGGTGAGACTGCAATTCGACGTCGCCTCCGGTATTTGGCCGGTCATGGTGGACGTTGCGGAGTTCGAAACGGCGCTGGTCAATCTCGTCATCAACGCGCGCGATGCCATGACCGCCGGCGGCGTTATCACGATCTCGGCGCACAACGATACGTCCGGCGGCGAGACCGGAGACGGCGAGTTCGTCGCGATCTCGGTGGCTGACACGGGCACGGGTATCGCGCCCGATATCCTCGGCAAGATCTTCGATCCCTTCTTCACCACCAAGCCGATCGGCAAGGGCACTGGTCTCGGACTATCGCAGGTTCATGGCTTCGCCCACCAGGCCGGCGGAACGGTCAAGGTGGCGAGCGAGCTCGGCAAGGGCACGAAAATCGCGATCCTGCTGCCGCGACAGGAGGCCGCTGACGCTGCCGAGGATATCGACGCGATCGAAACCGGCGGAAGTGGCACCGTGCTGCTGGTGGAGGACAATCCTGATGTTGCAGCCGTCAGCACCAGCCTGCTCGAACAGCTCGGCTACACCGTGCGCAGGGTGGCAAATGCCGAAGCCGCGTTGCGCGAAATCGAACTCGACGGAATAGACCTCGTATTCTCCGACATCGTGAAGCCCGGCAAAATGGACGGCCTCGGTCTGGCGCGCCACCTGAAGACCGTCAGGCCAGGATTGCCGATCCTCCTGACCAGCGGCTACAGCGATGCGGCGCTGAGCGTGCGCGGCGACTTTCCGATTCTGCGCAAGCCCTACGAAATCCACGAACTCAGCCAGGCGATCGCGAAACTGCCGCGGTGACGCCTGGCTGAGGGCACGCACTGCGTTTCTCACAAAATCGCCTCGAACGCGCTGCGTAGTGTTTCGTGCTGGAATACGAATCCGTTGCTTAGCGCCTTGTTCGGCAACACGCGCTGGCCGCCCAGCAGCAAATTCGTTGGCGAAATCGCCGCCGACACGGCGCAGCAGCGCGTCGGAGATGCGGAACATCGCAGGCCGGCGCAGCCTCCGGCCAAGCTCTTCGGTAAATTTCAAATTGGTGACCGGGATCGGCGCCGTCGCGTTGACCGGAGCTGAGATTTCCGGACGCGCGATCACATGAGCGATCAGCTGGATCAGATCGTCGCGCTCGATCCATGACATCCACTGCCGGCCTGAGCCGAGAGGTCCTCCGAGGCCGAACTCGAACGGCTTCAGCATTCGCGTGCCCAGGCGGACATTGTGCCGCGCCCTCGCCGACATCAGGCCTCTTTTGGATACAATTGAGATCGGTTAGCTTTCTTGGAAGCAGCTCTTCGAGACCGGACGTGCGATGTATCCGTTCGCGGCGAATGGGCAGCGCGAGCCGTCGGCGTCCATCGCACGCTCAACAAAAACAAACAGTCCACCTGTGCCGGTCTCTCAAGGAGCGCTCGCCGTGCGCACGAACGCACGGCGATGGTTTTGCTTGTTTTGACCGCAGCGGGGCATCGCCATGAAAACCAACATTGCGGATGTTCGTCACAACTCTGTTAACGGGCACATTTGCCACAGCGACCTGATGCAAGAACTCGGCCGCATGCACTTCGAGCCTTCGTGCAGGCTGCACGCGTCGGAGGTCAATCATAGCTCACCCGCATCTTCAAAGATCGGACCTTCTCGTTTTCTCGGATCTCACGAGCGAGGGTCTTCTTCGGTTGGCGGCTTCACGTCAAAGGGAGAACGCACATGATCAGAAAAATAAATCGGGATCCCGTCGAGCCGGCTGCGGGCAACGGAATTCTAAGCCGCCGTATCTTTCTTGAAGGTACGCTCGCTGTCGGTGCGACTGGCACCGGCCTGTCCTGCGCATCAGCAGAACCGCTTGCGGTGCAGCCGTGGATGAAGACGCCGGGTTCGGGATTTGTAGGCTATGGCCAGCCCTCACCCTTCGAGAGCAAGGTCGTCAAGGCCTTTCTGCCGTCCCCCGCCACGCCGGGCGTCGGCGCGTCGCGCACGCCGCTGCATCTGCTCGAGGGAATGATTACGCCATCCGGACTGCATTTCGAGCGCAGCCATTCCGGCATCCCGGACATCGATCCCGATCAACACCGGCTGGTGATCCATGGGCTGGTGAAGCGCCCGCTCGTGTTTACGGTTGAAGCCCTGTCGCGCTATCCGATGCAATCGCGTATCGCCTTCATCGAGTGTGGCGGCAACAGTCAGGTGCTCAACGCGCCGCAGGCGCAGCCGCTCAATGCGACGGCTATCCACGGCCTGGTGGGTTGTTCGGAATGGACCGGCGTGCCGGTCTCGACACTGCTCGATGAAGCCGGCGTCGAACCCGCGGCGCGCTGGGTGATCGCCGAAGGCGCCGATGCCGCCGCCATGAGCCGCAGCATCCCCATCGCCAAGGCGATGGATGATGCGCTCGTCTGCTTCTATCAGAACGGCGAGCGAGTGCGGCCGTCGAACGGCTATCCAGTGCGGCTGCTGCTGCCTGGCTTCGAAGGCAACATGAATGTGAAGTGGTTGCGCCGGCTCAAGCTGACTGCCGGCCCGGCCATGAGCAAAGACGAAACCTCGAAATACACGATCCTGCTCAAGGATGAGAAGGCCTGGCAGTTTGTGTTCCCGATGGAGGTGAAGTCCTTCATTGCACGTCCATCGCCGGGACTCGCGCTGCGGGGACCCGGGTTCTACGAAATTTCCGGCCTGGCGTGGTCGGGCAACGGCAGCATCCGGCAGGTCGAAGTCTCGGCCGACGGCGGACAAAGCTGGGCGCCGGCGGCTTTGCAGGGGCCGATCCTGCCAAAGGCGCCCGTGCGCTTCCGCGCAGCGTGGCAATGGAACGGCGGTCCCGCCGTGCTGCAGAGCCGCGCTACTGACGATACCGGCATGGTCCAGCCGACGCGCGCGCAGTTCGCGGCCGAGCGTGGCCTGCGTGGGGTCTACCACTACAATGCCATCGCAAGCTGGCGCATCGACGAAATGGGGGAGGTCAACAATGTCTACGCCTAAACGCATCGCCGGCTGCCTGTCCATGCTGACGGTCGCGTCGGCAGCTCTGGCCCAAGCCCCGCAGTTTGGGCAACCGATCGCGCCGGCCGATATCGCCCCGTGGGACATCAGCATCGGACCGGATGGCGTAGGCCTGCCGCCCGGGCGTGGCACCGCAATCGAGGGTGAGGCCATCTATGTCGCGTACTGTCAGGCCTGCCACGGCGAGAAGGGAATCGGGCCAAGTAACGCGCTCGCTGGTGCGCTTGTCGGCGGCATCGGCACACTTGCGCCGGACAAGATACCGGTAAAGACTGTGGGAAGTTTCTGGCCTTATGCGACAACACTGTTCGACTATATCCGTCGAGCTATGCCCTTCCAGGAGTCGAAATCGCTCACCGCGGACGAACTGTATGCCGTATCGGCCTACATCCTCCATCTCAACGGGATAATCGGGGCAACCGACGTGCTCGACGCGCACTCGCTGCCCAACGTGAGAATGCCGAACCAGGACGGGTTCATCCCATTCCCGCGCAATCCGAAGTAGCTTCGGCGCCGGACCTTGGTTCGGTTGTGGCCCCAAAGCAGACCTGCGGAACGCCCGGAGCGATGTCCGTTTTCAGGAGTGAACGCGACATGGCTCCGACGCCGGTCCATGTCGCCGTTTGACCCCAAAACGAACTCTGAGGATCGGCCAGCGAGCAGCGGGTTGTGAAGAGTCTCGGGTTCTCCCTGACCGATTCCCTGGCCATTTGATATCCTGCATTCCGGCCTGCCAGCAGAGACCGAATGTTGTTCAATCAATTCCAACGGCGCGATTTCATCGCGCTGCTCGGCAGCGCGTGGCTCTTGACGACTATCTGTGGTAACTTGCGCTGAAACATCTGCTCCAGAGCCGACATCATTTCGGGGCTGAAGGAATTGGTGTGATTACCATCTGTATCGAAAACAATTTGCAGATCTTCTTCGCACGTCGCGAATGCTGCGTGCTCAATCGCTTCGGGGCGCCGTTAGAAGGGTCGGGGCGCATCACCCCGAATTTATGAGTACATGTCCTGACGCCTCCCCGTCCTAGCGCGCGCCGGGCCGCCACGAGAGGTCATCAGACAGCACATAGATCGAAATCGCGGCCAGGCACATCACGACCCCGATCCAGAATATCGGCGAGTGATGGATCCGTCGCCAGTCGAGTTGTCCAGGGTGTTGCTGCTTCATTCAATTCACCTCGCGAGTGCCCGTCGGCCATACGACGCCGGTCAGATCGTCGGCAGCACCGAGAACCGCTCCCCTGCCTCCCGCAGGTTCAGCATATCGGGATTGCCGGCGTCATCCTGCACGGCATCGACCCGCGCCGATGACGGTCCACGCCGGCATGCCGCAATCACGGCGGTCACGGCCGCCGCAGGGCCTGCGAACAACGCCTCGACGCTGCCGTCCCGGCGATTGCGCACCCAGCCTTCGAGATCGCGCGACCGCGCCGCGTGGTCGACAAAGGCGCGGTAGCCGACGCCCTGCACCCGGCCCCTGATCGTGACATGGCGGATGGCGTCGCTCATGGTTTCTTCAACCCGAGGAATTCGCTCGCGCGTGCGTTCATGTCGATATCACGCATTGCCCGGCCCGTCAGTTCGGACGACGCCAGCCTCTTCAGATTCTTCGGCGAGGTTCCCTCACGCAGGGCCTTCAGCGTCTCGTAGACGGCCTGCGTCGCGGCGGCGAACGGCGCGTGGCCCTGCAGCGCGATCCGCACGCGCTGACCAGCGAGATAATCGAGCGCGATCATCTCCTCGGGCACACCGCCGAGCACGATCGGCAGGCTCGTTGCCGCGGAAATGGCCTCCAGTTCCTCGCGATTCCTGATGCCGGTGAAGAACAGCGCATCGACGCCGGTGGCTTCATACGCCTTCGCGCGCGCGATGGCGTCGTCGAGACCGCTAACGGATACCGCGCCAGTGCGGCCCATGACGACCAGCGAGGGATCGCCGCGCCCATCGAGGGCAGCCTTCATCTTGCCGACGCCCTCCTCCAGCGGGATCAGTTGCGTCCCCGACTGCCCGAACGCCTGCGGCAGCAGCGTATCCTCGATGGTCAGGCCGGCGGCGCCGGCAGCCTCGAGTTCCTGCACGGTGCGGCGGACATTGAGCGCGTTGCCATAGCCATGGTCGGCGTCGACCAGCACCGGCAAAGTCGAGGCGCGCGACATCCGGCGCATCTGCTCGGCCAGCTCCGTCAACGTGATCAGCGCAACATCGGGATCGCCGAGCACGACCAGCGAGGCCACCGAGCCGCCGAACATGCCGAGCTCGAAACCGAGGTCTTCGGCAATGCGGATCGAGGTCGCGTCATAGACCGATCCGGGCCGAATGCAGGCGCGGCCGTTGAGAATGGAACGCAATCTCTCGCGGCGCTGACGGTAAGCCATGGTTGCCCTCAGTTCTATCTACCGTCATTGCGAGCGCAGCTAAGCAATCCATAGCGCCACAAGCCGAACCATGGATTGCTTCGTCGTGACGCTCCCTTGCACAAACGCTTCGCGTTTGTCGCAGGCAATGACGGAACGGGAAGCGTTACGCAAACTCCAGGATCAGCGCATCCACCGCCAGCGTCGCGCCGGCCGCGGCGTGAATCTTCTTCACAGTTCCGTCGCGTTCGGCGCGCAGCACGTTCTGCATCTTCATGGCTTCCACCACGGCCAGCGTCTCGCCGGACTTGACCTCCTGGCCTTCGGCGACCGCAATCGACACCACGAGCCCGGGCATCGGGCACAACAGCTTCTTGCCGGTGTCGGCCGCGGAAGTTACCGGCATCAGCCGCGCGGCCGCGGCCTCGCTTTCGGTGAAGACGTTGACTGCAACTTCAAAGCCCTGATGCGCGAGGCGGAAGCCGTTCGGGATCGCGCGCACCTGCATCGCCACGAAATGGCCGTCGATGGTGCCCTGCCAGACCGGTTCGCCCGGCGTCCACGCCGAAACCAGATTGTGCGGATTGCCGGGCAGGCCGTCCGCGCCGATCAAGCGCACCGCGATGCCCTCGGCCTCGCGTGCCACGTCGAGCGCGATTTCGTCGCGGTCGAGCCACACCGCGCGGCGGCGCTCGCGTTGCACCAGCCGGCCGCTCATCTGGCCCGAAATCTGGCGCTTGCGCTCGCCGAGCACGTGATCGATTGCGGCGCCCACGGCGGCCAGCCGCCGCGCGATCTCGCCTTCCGGCGAACGCGCCGAAAATCCCTTCGGGAATTCTTCCGCGATGAAGCCGGTCGAAAGCTTGCCCTCGCGCCAGCGCGGATGGTTCATCAGTGCCGACAGAAACGGAATGTTGTGCCTGATGCCATCGACGTAGAACGCGTCAAGCGCGGTGGCCTGCGCCTCGATCGCAGCGGCCCGCGACGGCGCGTGCGTGACGAGTTTGGCAATCATCGGATCGTAATGGATCGAGATCTCGCCGCCTTCCTGCACGCCGGTATCGTTGCGGATGGTGACGCCGTCCTGGCTCGCTTCCGCCGGTGGCCGGTATTTCACCAGCCGGCCGATCGACGGCAGGAAATTGCGGAACGGATCCTCGGCATAGACACGGGACTCCACGGCCCAGCCGGTCAGCGTAACATCCTTCTGCGCGATCGAAAGCTTCTCGCCGGCGGCAACCCGGATCATCTGCTCGACGAGATCGATGCCGGTAATCAATTCGGTGACGGGATGCTCGACCTGCAGGCGGGTGTTCATCTCCAGGAAGTAAAAACTCTTGTCCTGGCCGGCGACGAATTCGACGGTGCCGGCGGAATCGTAGTTCACGGCCTTGGCGAGCGCGACCGCCTGCTCGCCCATCTTGCGACGGGTGGTCTCGTCGAGCAGCGGCGACGGCGCTTCCTCGATGACCTTCTGGTTACGGCGCTGGATCGAGCATTCGCGCTCGCCGAGATGGATCACGTTACCATGCTTGTCGCCGAGCACCTGTATCTCGATGTGGCGGGGATCGACGATGAACTTTTCAATGAAGACGCGGTCGTCGCCGAACGAGGATTTGGCCTCAGCCTTGGCGAGATTGAAACCCTCGGCGACTTCCTTCTTCGAATGCGCGATCCGCATGCCCTTGCCGCCGCCGCCGGCGGAGGCCTTGATCATCACGGGATAGCCAATCTCGTCGGCGATCTTCACCGCGTGCTTTTCGTCCTCGATCACGCCGAGATGCCCAGGGACGGTCGAGACTTTTGCTTTTGCGGCGGCCTTCTTGGATTCGATCTTGTCGCCCATCGCGGCGATCGCGCCCGGATTGGGGCCGATGAAGACGATGCTGGCCTTGGCGAGCTCGCGCGGAAACGCCTCGCGTTCGGACAGGAAGCCGTAGCCGGGATGCACGGCCTCCGCGCCGGTCTTGCGGCAGGCGTCGATGATCCGGTCGATCAGCAGATAGCTCTCGGCCGCCGCCGGCGGACCAATCAGCACCGCGTCATCGGCCATTTCGACGTGCAGCGCATCGCGATCGGCCTCGGAATATACCGCTATCGTCTCGATCCCCATGCGGCGCGCAGTCTTGATGACCCGGCAGGCGATCTCGCCGCGATTTGCGATCAGAATTCTCTTGAACATGTTCTTCTTGCTTGAGCTTTGGGCGGGATCCTCCCCGCAATGAGACATGCGGGACGCGGGTAACACACCCGTCGTACAGCAAAAATCGATGGAGGCAACGGTCTCGTAGCGCGCGGCTGCCCAGCCCGGCAGTTACTCACCCGGAATAGGAGTTGAACCGGCCCCGCGCGTAGGCGTGGGATACCGCTTTCATCAGCTCGCCGACTTCGGATTCCAGATATTCGTTGGCGACAATCAGCGCGCGGATCGTCGCCCGCATATCGCCGCCGCAGGCGGAAATCGCCTGATCCACCGCGCTTTCCAGTTCATCCCCCTCTTCGGATTTCGGCTGTGAAGAGGACGACATGGCAATATTCCGTTTTGAGCGACGGCGCTATGTACCTATTTTGTTCTCATGAAGTCAATGGGACCGCTCGGCCTCGGCCGCCTGCCCTCGCCGTTTTCCCCAACCTGCTTCCGCGCGCCATTAGCGTCATCGCGTCATCGCCTTGGTTCAATCACATCACCTTGTGCTAGAAGGCAGCGGCGGTTGTGGAATTGATTTGAAATGAAACAGATGCGGTCTCGAATTTTTCTTGTTGCAACGTTGCTGTCGATCGTCCTTCCGGCCAGCCAGAGTTTGGCTGCCACCGCCGTCGTCCGGGACGGCAGCACGCTTCAGCTCGGCAATTTGACCTACCGGCTCGATGGCATCGATGTCCCGACCGCCGATCAACTCTGCATCGACGAACACGCCGATAGCTGGACCTGCGGTGTCGAGGCGCGCGATCAACTGAGCAAGTTGATCGGCGGCAAACAGGTCCGCTGCGACGATCTTGGCCCCGATCCCGCCTACAAGAAACGGCACATCGGCGTATGCAAGATCGAGGGCGACACCACAAGTCTCAGCCAATTGTTAGTCCGCAACGGCTTTGCTCTGAATGTCGAAGCCTCCGCCAGCGGGCGCTTCCAGGTGGATGAGGCGCGCGCCAGGGACGACCGCCAAGGTCTCTGGAAAGGCTGCTTCGTTGCGCCGCGCGAGTTCCGCGCCGGGAAGGAGGACGGCGCCCTGCTCGGTGCCTCGTGCCGCGCCGACCGCGACCGCGAAATCCGCGAGGCCCTGTTCCCCGAGGAGCTCGTCATGCCGGCGGGCTGCAACATCAAAGGCAAGCGCGCCATCCGCGCACGCGTCACCGGGAACCTCGGCATCTACCACCTGCAGATGTGCCGCTCCTATCCAGGATTGAAGCCGGATCGCTGGTTCTGTTCCGAGGAAGATGCGCAAGCCGCCGGGTTCCGCAGGGCCTATAACTGCCGGTCAACCACCAAGAGCAAATGAGGCTGGCAAACGCGCCGGCTATTGTGTGAAAGTGCCGGCAGAGGTTGCCGGCACGCATGACATCTTCCGACACCACGAACGTCCTGCCTGAAGCTGCCGCTGCCGAGCGCTTGCGGCAACATCTCCAGGAAATCGCAAGCGAACGCGACAGAGCCCATCGTGCGTTGCAGGAGCGCGAAGCGGAGCTGGCGCGGATCCAGCGCATCGCTGGCGTCGGCGGGCTCGAAATCGACTTCCGTGATGGCGTCAAGAACCGCCGCTCCCCCGAATACCTTCTGGTTCACGGGCTGCCGCCCGAGGCGGCCAACGAGACCTACGAGGAATGGGTCAGTCGAATCCATCCCGAGGATCGCGAACGAACGGTCCAGGACCTGTTCGGCGTATTGAAGAGCCAGAGCGAAGACTATTCGGCCGAATACCGCATCGTGCGGCCAAACGACGGCGCGATCCGATGGATCCGCGTCGTCGCCAAGATCGAGCGCGACCGCGACGGCCGCGCGCTTCGCCTCGTCGGCGCCGATTGCGACGTCACCGATCAAATGCTAGCGCAGGCCACCTTGCGCGAAAGCGAGGAGCGGTTCCGCCTGATCGCCAACAGCGCGCCGGTCCCGATCTGGGTCACCAAGCTCGACCGCACGCGTTCCTTCGCCAACCAGGCCTATGTCGATTTCCTCGGACTGCCGTTCGAGGAAGCCATCGTGTTCGATTGGCGCAAGCGGCTGCATCCGGACGATGCGCTGCGCATCGTGCAGGAATCCATCGCAGGCGAGGCCTCGCTGAAACCGTTCGTGCTGGAGGCCCGCTACCAGCGTGCCGACGGCGAATGGCGGTGGTTGCGCTCGGAATCCCAGCCGCGCTGGGATCCGACCGGCAAGCACATCGGCTTCATCGGCGTTGCCCACGACGTCACATCGGCCAAGCAGGCTGAACACGATTTGCGCCGGCTGAACGAAATCCTGGAATTGAAGATCACAGAGCGGACCGCGCAGCTCGAATCCAGCGAAGCGCAGATGCGGGCGATCTTCGAGACCAGCCACCAGTATCAGGCGCTGCTCAACCGGCACGGTGACGTGCTCTATGCCAACGGGACCGCGCTGGCCGGAATCGGCGCCGATGCCGGCGCTGTGGTCGGCCAGCCGTTCTGGGAAACGCCGTGGTTTGCCGCGACCTCCGGCATGCGCGATGCCGTCCGCGACGCCTTCATCACCGTGATGAGAGGCGAAGAAGTCAAGATCGAGATGCTGCTGCACCTGCCGATCGGCGACCGCTATTTCGATTTCGCGATGCGTCCGCTGCACGACCAGTACGGCGCGGTGATCGGTGCGGTGCCGGAAGCCATCGACGTCACCGAGCGCCGCCAGGGGGAGGAAGCGCTGCGGCAGTCGCAGAAGATGGAAGCGGTGGGACAGTTGACCGGTGGTGTGGCGCACGATTTCAACAATCTCTTGACCATCATCCGCTCCGCGACAGATTTTCTGCGCCGCCGCGAGTTGCCGGAAGAGCGGCGCCGGCGCTACATCGACGCGATCGCCGAGACCGTGGAGCGGGCCTCCAAGCTGACCGGACAATTGCTGGCGTTCGCCCGCAGGCAGCCACTGAAGCCGCAGGTCTTCAACGTCGGCACCCAGGTTGAATCCGTCGCACAGTTGATCCGTCCCCTGGTCGGCGCCCGGATCAGGATCGACGTCGACATCGCCGATCTCAATTGTTACGCGATCGCCGATATCGCGCAATTCGAAACCGCGCTGATGAATCTCGCCGTCAACAGCCGCGATGCCATGGACAGCGAGGGTCGGCTGACCATCCAGGTCCGCAAGGTGGATGCCATTCCGCCACTGCGTGCCCAGCCTGCCCGTAGCGGCGATTTCGTCGCCATCACCGTGACCGATACCGGCTGCGGCATCGCCCCTGCCCTGCTCGAGACGATTTTCGAGCCGTTCTTCACCACCAAGGAAGTCGGCAAGGGCACCGGCCTCGGCCTCAGCCAGGCGTTCGGCTTCGCCAAGCAGTCCGACGGTGACATCGCGGTTACGAGCAAGCCTGGCCAGGGCGCGACGTTCACGATCTACCTGCCGCAGGCTCCGGTGCCGGCCGATGCCGTCGAGGCCGCCGCGACCGGCAGCGAGCCCGCCGCTCGCGGCCGCGGCTACCGCGTCCTCGTGGTCGAGGACAATGACGACGTCGGCCAGTTCTCCACCGAGCTATTGGAAGATCTCGGCTACACCGTACGCCGCGTCGCCAGCGCGGATGCCGCGCTGGCAATCCTGGCAGAGGATGAGTTTTCCGCCGATCTGGTGTTTTCCGACGTCATCATGCCCGGCATGAACGGCGTCGAGCTCGCTGGCATCGTGCGCGAGCGCTATCCCGGCCTGCCTGTGGTCCTGACCAGCGGCTACAGCAACGTGCTGGCGGAGAGCGCCCACCGCGGCTTCGAGCTGATTCAGAAACCCTATTCGGTGGAGCTGCTGTCGCGGATTCTCAGGAAGGCGATTTCCGAGGCGCGCCGCTAGGACAGCTCACGCCACGGCCTCAACGCCGGCCTCCCCTGATGCCAAGAGCGCGCGGATTTCCTGCGCCGGGCGCGCGGCGCTGAACAGATAGCCCTGCATCTGCGTACATCCGAGATTCTGCACGGTCTCGCGCTGCTGCAGCGTCTCGACGCCTTCGGCCGTCGTGATCATGTTGCGATCGGCGGCGATGCTGACCACCGCGCGGATGATCGAGGCCGACGAGGAATTGCACGTCACTTCCTTGACGAAGGAACGGTCGATCTTGATCTTGTCGAACGGGAAGCGCTGCAGATATTGCAACGAGGAATAGCCGGTGCCGAAATCGTCGAGTGCGATGTGGATGCCGAGCGCGCGGAGCTGGTTCAGCGTCGCCAGCGCGGCGTCATCGTCAGCGATCAGGACGGCTTCCGTGATCTCGAGCTCGAGCCGGCGCGGGTCGAGCCCGGTCTCGGCAAGAACGGCGGCGACTTTCATCGACAGCGTTTCTGACCGGAACTGGATCGGCGAGACGTTTACGGCGATGCGGATATGGGACGGCCAGATCGCCGCTTCGGTACAGGCGGTGCGCAACACCCACTGCCCGATCTCTTCGATCAGGCCGGTTTCCTCGGCGACCGGCACGAAGTCGGCGGGCGAAATCATGCCGCGCACCGGATGCCGCCATCGCAACAGCGCCTCGCAGCCGGTGACGCCGTCGCCGCGCAGATCGACCTGCGGCTGATAGTGCAGTTCGAACCCGCCCTGCAGCAGCGCCTCGCGCAAGTCGGCCTCCAGCTCGCGGCGGTGATTGGCCTGCTGCTCCATCTCGGGATAGAAGAAGCGATAGGTCCTGCGGCCGGCGGCCTTCGCGGCATACATCGCAAGATCGGCGTTCTTCAGGAGATCGAGCAGGTCCGAGCCGTCGCGCGGGGCGATCGCGATGCCGATGCTGGCGTCGCTGGCAAGCTGATGGCCATGGCAATCGAACGGGGTGCGCAATGCATGATAGATCCGCGCGACCAACGCGTGAACGTCCTCGGCGCTCGCGATGCCGTCTTGGAGGATAGCGAATTCATCGCCGCCGAGCCGGGCGATGAAATCTTCAGAGCCGACCGACTGGCGCAAGCGCTCCGCCACGCACTTCAGAAACTCGTCGCCGATCAGATGTCCCAGCGTGTCGTTGATACGCTTGAACTCGTCGATGTCGATATAGAGGATCGCGAACTCCCGCCGCTCGGTTTCCAGCAGCAATCCTTCCGCATGGCGTTGGAACAGCGTGCGGTTCGGCAAATTGGTCAAGGCGTCGTAATGGGCGAGATGCTCGATCCTGGCCTGGTCGCGCCGCCCTTCGGTGACGTCTTCCAGCGTCGTGGCCCAGCCGCCGTCCGCCGACCGCTTGAAGATCAGCCGGATCGTGCGCCCGTCCGGCGTCGAGGTCACCGTGTCCTGAACCGGGCTGCCGTTGGGATCGAGAAAGCGCGCGCAATAGGCGTCGACATCGCCGACGAAGGAGCCGCGCTCCTGACGGTGGCGGACCAAGTCGCGCAGATGGCAGCCCGGTTTGACGATCTCCGGCGAGAGCCCGAACATGTCGATATAGCGCCGGTTGCAGATCACGAGGCGGCCGGAGGAATCGAACAGCAGCAGGCCTTGCGTCATGTTATTGATCGCGGTGTCGAGATGCCGGCTCTTCTCCGATAGCTTGCGCTGCGCGGCGGCGTGCTGGCGGTGTAGCTGGCGCACGACCAGAAAAACCATTCCGATCACGACGACGATTGCCAGCGCTGCCGCAAAAAATTGCAGCCTCGTCTGCGCCCGCCAGTCGGCGAGTGCGGTCTCCGTCCTGGTAGTCGCGACGATGAGGATTGGAAAGTGCATCAGCGATTTGACCGCGCCGACCTTGTCTTCCGACAACCTCGCGCTGGTGAAGCGCCCCGAAACGTTGCCGTCCAGCGTCAGTGCGCGCTGAAACGCGTCGGTATTGGCGACGTTCATACCGATCAGCTTGTCGTCCTCGGGATAACGGGCAATGATGGTGCCGTCGCGGTGAATCATCGAAATCGCGGTGTCGCTATCCAGCGCCAGCGATGCGACGAAGTCCTCGAAGTGGGAAGGCTCGATGCCGCGCACGGCAAAGCCGATGATCTCGCCCTCACGGCCGCTGATCTTCCGCGCGAAAATGGTGGTCCAGACCTTGGTCACCCTGCTCACGACCGGCTCGACAATCACGTCGGGCGTCGGCCTGCCCGACATGAACTCCTGGAAGTAGCGCCGGTCCGTAATGGTCGAGTCCGCCACCGGCCACATCTCGGACGAATTGATCAGCCAGCCCTTGGCGCTCCAGAGATTGAGCGCACCGACATGCGGCAACACCGAGAGCTTCATGCGCAGCATCTCGTGCGCGCTCAAGGTCGACATCTTCTTTTCGAACTCGTCGGCGGTGTAGACCCCGTCCGCCCGCAGGCCGGTTACGACGTCTTCCTGGACATGCTGGAGGTCCAACAGTTGCTGGTCGAAATGTCGCGACAGCAACAGCGCGCTGTTGTTGAGTTCGCGCTCGGCAACTTCCAGCGCCCGCTCGCGGTACTGCATGGCGAAATAGCCGGTGCCGAGCATGATCGCGATCACGAGCACCGCCGCACTCAGGATCAGCCACTGGATCGCCGCCAGCCTGATCCGCCACGGCATGCCGCGACCGAACAGCGGCTGGCTCGCCGCGACGAAGTCTTCCGATGAATTGTTCAGCATTTTCGCCGTCCCCACAGGCGCTTGTTGTAGGGACCACAAGCCAAAAGCGGGTTAGCAAATCCAGTTATCGCGAGGTTAAGGCGGCCGCGCAATCAGGCTGTTTCTGCCAGCTCGTCTTCCTCGAGACTGCACTCGATCAGGGCGCCGTCGATCGTGAACTTCGAAAACAGCGATCCCGGCGTCGAAGCCTGCAGCGCCGCGAAGAACTGCGAATCTCCGGGACTGCGCAGGAAAAACCGGATGTGGCTCGCCGACATAGTATCCCTCGACAGCCATACGATGCCCGAGAACAGCGCCACCATCATCTGGGCGTATTGGCCGGCATCGGCGATGCCGAGTTCGTAAATCGGCGACATCACGATGAGGCGCGCGCGAAGGATCGGATCCGGAAACTTGCTCATCATCAGGCGGCTGACCTGGCAGGCCGCGTGAATCCGCTCGCCGTCGGACAGGCAGTACAGGCTCGGGTGATCGCCTTCCTTGGTCAGCGCGTCAAACGCCGTGAAGCTGCCCATCGAAAAGGTCGAAAAGTCCTCGCCGACGCTTTCGGCGTCCTTCTTCCATTGGCCCTTGATCGACCGCCAGGACCTGTCCGGCTCTTTCATCGGCAGAAGGCGCATGACTAACCAGAGGTTAATGCAGAAGTTGATGCCGGTATTTTACTGGCAGCGGCTAAACGTTTGCTTACGCTGGCGCCCGGCCGGTCAAATATTTAGCCTATTCGGCATGGGCTCGAATTGACTGCTCGAGCCGGCACCTTCGGGCGATACTTGCCGGCGCGGCATCAGCCGTGGTCGGGCGACGCGCTCGGCCGCCGCCCTCCTGCAGCTTGCGATAGAGCACAAATCCGGTGAGGCCGGCGCCGACCAGATTGGCTGCAACGATGACCCAGTCGGGCCCTGATGGGCGCCGTACAATACCCAGAGCGCGAGACCGGCGGTCAGGGCGATCAAGGTGCGACGCGAAAGATCTTCCGTCGATTGACCGGTGCGGACTTCTCTCACTTGCGGAATGTACGACAGCGAACTCAGCAGAGGTCCGGCCGCCATCGATGGTTCCTGCAGCTGGAACCATCAACAAACCTCCGGGTTTTCGTGTATCGGCGTTTGCCCGTGACGTCGAACTGCAGCCCCGCCGGAGATCACGGACGACGGGGCTATGGTAGAGTTTTCTCCGTTGAAGAAGGCGAACGATGGCGCTTTTCCGGGTTCGACCAACCCAAGCCGACATCGAAATTGCAGATGCAATTTCGCGAAACACCAATGCCAAGGCCGAAACGGCTGCGCAGATCGTGAGTTGGGGAGCTGACGAGCACATTCTTTGCGCGCTCGCGGCCGGCTTTTGGCTCTACTGCCGAAGCGGAAGCCGGCGCGCCCGGCGCGACAGCAGCCATGTCCTGCTGACGACAATAGCGGTTACATTGTTGCCGCACGTTCTGAAGACAATTTTCGATCAGAAGCGCCCGGACCGCCAGACAATCCTCGGACACCTCCATGGCGTGCCATTTTCGGGAAAACCTCTCGACGCCTTTCCCTCTGGCCATGCCGTCCACGTCGGCGCGCTCGCATCGGCGGCTTCCGTGCTGCCGCCTCGCAAGCGAAATCTGGCCTGGTCGATCGGCACAGGGCTAGTCCTGGCACGGATCGTTCTGCTGGCGCATTGGACCAGCGACGTGGTCGCGGGACTAGCGATCGGAGTAGCGACCGAACGGCTGCTCAGGCGCTGGACCGGCTTTGGATTGCCCGGAGAGGCGCCGCCAACCGCGGCAGTCTCGCATCCCAAAGAGTCGCATCCCAACGCATTGCATCCCAAAGCCCCTGCGGGCGCGGGGCAGTTCGCGCCACAGCCGGCAAGACCCGCACCGCGCCCGCGATCGCTTTAAGCCGCGGCCTCGTAATTGACTGCGGTTTCCGCGATCTTGGTCAGGGTTTCGTCGGTCTTCTTCTCTTCGGCCAGGGTCTGATCAATCAATTTCACCGCTTGCGGATTGTTGAGCTTGGCGGCCCAGGCTTTCAGGGTGCCGTAGCGTGAAATCTCGTAATGCTCGACCGCCTGGGCGGCGGCCAACAGGCCGGCATCGAGCGCGGGCGTGTCGGCATACTGCTCCATGATGTCCTTGCCTTCATCGATGATGCCTTCGATCGCCTCGCACTTCTTGCCGCGCGCGGCCTTGCCGAGCAACTCGAATATCTCTTCCAGCCTTTCAACCTGCTCCTCGGTCTCCTCGTGGTGCTTTTCGAAGGCGGCCCGCAGCTTGTCCGAGGTGGCGGCCTTCGCCATTTTCGGCAGCGCCTTCAGGATCTGCTTCTCGGCGTAGTAGATATCCTTGAGAGTATCCAGGAATAATTCATTCAGGTCTTTGTCAGGCATGACTTCCTCCATTGATGGTGCGCTGACAACATGGGACCGAATGAAATGGTTCCTAGGCCGTTCATCGGATGCTATCCGCCCCCGACCTCAAGATCGATCAGGGCAATTCCGAGGTCGGGCCTCTTCTTGCGTCGAAGCGCTGCCGGCGCTTCGGTCAAGATCGCTTCGAGCGTCGGCCTGACGGTTGCTGCCAGCAGATGACCGCCGCGCGTCGAGCCATCAGCAAGGCCGAGCACGACGTGAACGTGCAAGCTGGGCTTGCCATCGTCGCCGGCGGCAACGTCGCCGATCGCGCTGAGGACTTCGCACTGCTCGTCGACCTCGATCTTCCGGTAGCTCTTCGCGGCGACATCGAACCAGCCGACGGTTGCCCGTTCGAAGGCGCCGATCGCGGTCAGTGAGGCCGCCGAAATCCCGGATTCGGCGGCGAACCGGGTGAGCGCGGCAAACGCCTCCTCGCCCGTGTCCAGAATGACCACGTGAACGTGCGCCTCGTCATCGGCGCCGATACGTTTGCTCTTCATGGCTACCTCGCAATTTGCGGTCAGGCTGCACTGCGCCTGATGTGGCGGCCTTCCCTCACCTCCTCGACGATCTTCGCACTGAACGCTTCGAGATCACCGGGGTTGCGGGACGTAATCACGCCCTGGTCGACCACGACCTCCGAGTCCTCCCATTTGGCACCGGCGTTGGCGACATCGGTCTTGATCGACTTGTAGGAGGTCATCTTTCGTCCCCTGGCGATACCGGTTTCGATCAGGAGCCACGGCGCATGGCATACGGCAGCGACGATTTTCCCGGCGTCGAAAATATCCCGGATGAACTTGAGCGCTTTCTGTTCCACCCGAAGCAGGTCGGGATTGATCTGCCCGCCAGGCAGCACAACGGCGTCATAGTCCGCAGGTGAAGCCTGATCGAGCGTCTTGTCGACCCCGACCGGCCGTCCCCAGTCCTTCTTGTCCCATCCCCTGATTTCGCCTGATGCCGGCGAGATCACGTCGACGACTGCGCCGGCTTTCTTGAGCCGATCACGCGGCAATTCGAGTTCCGACTGTTCAAAACCATGCGTTGCCAGAATAGCGATTTTCTTTCCGCCGAGATCCATGGGGCGCTCCCTGAGATTGAGCTGTCCCCGTCAATCGGCACTGCAGAGCATCGTTCCCGACGAGCCGACTTCGGCGCCTTTGGACCGAAAGGCGGGCCGGCGCTGGAACTCGCTGTTCCCCGAAAAGTTCATTAGACGGAGATTGCAATGGAAGTCGAAAGCCGATTGAAGACCGCGCTCGATGAATCGAGGCTTCTGATCCTCGGCGCCCAGGTCCTGTTCGGATTTCAGTTCGAGGCTGTGTTCCAGGAGCGCTTTTCGGACATCTCCGAGGCAAGCCGCTTGATTCATAGCGCGGGGCTCGTGCTGATGTTGATCAGCATCAGCCTCCTGATTGCTCCTTCGCTGTTTCACCAAATTATCTTCCAGGGAGAGAGCCGGCCCGAAGCCATAGCAACTGCGACGATGCTAGCCGGTGCCAGTCTGCTGCCCTTGACGGTTGGGCTGGGCATATCGGCCTTCGTGACGTTCGAATTCCTGTTCGGACGCATGACGGGTGGGGCCGTAGGCCTATCGTTTACCGCAATCGGGCTTGGGTTTCTCTATGGCCTCGGCTTCGCATTGAAACGGAATCGGAAGAAGCAAATGCCAGAAACCTCCAACAAGACTTCGCTGAAATCCAAGATCGAGCAGATGCTGACGGAAGCGCGGGTCATCATTCCCGGCGGCCAGGCCCTCCTCGGGTTTCAACTGGTCGCGACGCTGACAAAAGCGTTCGGCGAACTGCCCGCCCTTTTCAAGTATATTCACTGTGCCGGACTATGCGCCGTCGCACTCGCCGTCGTCCTTCTGATGACGCCCGCGGCCGTGCATCGCCTCGCCTTTGACGGAGAAGACGATCCGGAATTTTTCAAGATCGGCTCACGCCTCGTGATTGCCGCATCGATACCGCTGGCCATTGGCATATCCTCCGATGTCGCCGTGGTGTTCTTCAAGACAACGCACGATACGGCCATTGCGTTGAGCGCCGGCGCGGCTGCGCTTGTTGCCTTGCTCGGATTCTGGCTGGTCTATCCCGCCTGGCACCGCGTTCAGTTCAGGACGCGACGCGCGAACCCGGTTTAATCTCTCGGCTCGCCGCGTGGAGATTGGGAATCCGGCGATGAGGAAAAAAGCGCGGAAGTCCGACCGCGAGAGGCGGAAAAGCCGCGATCGGCCGTGCGCGGAAGTCGGACGGGCATACGCGTCAGGAACTCTACGTCAGGGCAAGGCGACGCCATATCGAAGAACGATCAAAAATGACGAAGCGGCAGCTTGAGAACGCACTTGGATGCGTTGACCGCTTGGCCGGCTCGGCGACCGAGCCTATTGTGAGATATCGACCCGGCTATGTCGGCAACTGGATAGACCTGAGATCGGTCCACGCGCAATTTTTTTTCATGGCCAGGCCCGATCCGGAGCTGCTCCCTCTTCCATCTCCGCGCTGTCCAAACTGCGCAGCGAGAATGACCGCTGTTGCCGTCTCCATTGGTTCGGACGGGCTGGAGCACCGCACATTCGAATGCAGAACATGCCATCATTCCGAGATAAGAACGTTGGACGCTGATCCCATCAAGCCAGACGCCGTGACTTCGACCAAAAGCGCGTCGCGATCACCTGACTAGATTGACGACCATTTCGCAAGCGGATTGTAATTTCAATCCTTCTGAGGTGCGTGATCAGAGCCGCTATTGCGTTTGCGCCCCAGCAACCGATCGTAATTGTCACGAACCGTCTCATAGCACTCGCAGGCGCTTTCTCGCAGCGCTTCCACGTCGGTGATCTCGATCTTGCCCCGCCGGTATCGGATCATTCCAGCCGCTTGCAGCATATGCGCCACCGGCGAAACGGTCGTTCGCCGGACACCCAGCATCTCCGCGAGAAACTCCTGTGTGAAGGGGAGCGTATCGCTTCCCGACAGGTCGCGCGCCCGCAGCAGCCATCGGCACAACCGTGCCGTCGAATCGTGAAGGATGTTGCAGGCGGCGGATTGCTGCGCCTGGGCATAAACCGTCTGCTCGTGACTGATGACCGTCGAAAGCATGCCGGGGCGGTCAAGCATCACGCGCTTGAATGTGTCGGGCTCACAGAGCACCCCATGTCCGCCGATTTGAACGATCGCGCGATTTAAGGCCAGCTTGCCGTCCAAGGCTGCCGAAGCGCCGACGACACCGTCGCGGCCAACCATAGCGGCTTCAACGGTTTCTCCGCTCTCGAGCAGCACCACGAGGGAGACCACCGCGTCAAATGGAAAGTAAACCCCGCTAATCTTCTCCCCGGCCTCGTGCAGTATTTTGGTGGACTCCAGTGCGACCGGCCTGAGGTGAGGCCGCAGTACCTCCAGGTCCGGCGGGTCAAACGACGACAGCAGCAGATTGCTCGAAAATGATTGCATGAGGGCTCCCGGAATGGCGGGAGCACTTTCTGTCTCTCAGTCACGCGGCTGCCGGAGGGTACCGTTGATATCGAACGCTATCCTTTTCGCGGGAGTGGCGTCTGTCCGGCACCCGACATTGCTAGCCCTCCACGCTCAACCGCGAGGCGCCAAACCTCGATCGTTGCAGGCTGGAAAAAGGGCCCCGACGCAATCGGCGCGCCGGGGCCATTAAGAATTGTCGTCTCCGGGAGGGAAAGACGACGAACCAGAAACGACGGATGGGCTGACACCGTTCCGATTTTTTGCCCAATGTCTCCGGAAGCGGCAGACGCCCGTGCAACTGCCGCAACGTATTGCTTGAAAGCTGGTGCGGGAGTTGTTCGCGCTGAACATGTCTTGCGTATATTCTCCCGAGACTCTCGCTCTCGTTATACCCAGCCTTGCCGCCATGCATCCGCGTCCTTTGTTGCAATAGAGTCAAGAAGAACGTGGAAGGCCTGGACGAAGCCGGCCATGAAGATGAGTCCCATTCAAGCGGTTGGATGCGCCTGAAAAATGCTCTACGCATCGATGGATTCTCAGCGCGCGAAACCTGACTGGCCGGCTACGCAATACTGATGCGCTTTGCGAATTGAGCGCCTTTGGCGGAACAGAAGCTGGAACTGAAACCTCACATCCGTTTGAAACGAGCCGATCACGATATCGGAACCGTCGTTGGCGCCACCGGTTGGCCCGATGTCACTACAACGGAGGCAACTCATGAACTTGAAGCTCCTAACTGCAGCCGCGGTTCTTTCCACTGCAGTCGCAGCGCCGGCACTGGCGCAGGATCCTCACGGACGATCGGATGCCATCCGCCAACCGCAAACCCAGGACCGTGTCTATCATCGGCACAGCGGATTCTGGCCGGGTGAAATAGCCGCTGGCGTGGTTGGCGGCGCGATCGGCACGGCCGGCGCAATTGCGACGGCGCCATTCCGAAACGACGTCTACGCTTACAATGATGGCTACTACGGGCGTCGCTACTATGGCGGCTACAATAATGGCTTCGTCTGTCAGCCCGGAACGACGTTCATCGGTGAGGACGGCCGGCGTCATATCTGCCAGTAGCTAACGTAACGGGTATTTAAGAAGAGGCGGTCCAACACCGCCTCTTCTCTTTTGTAAGGCGATTGCCCGAATATCTAGCGATTGCCTGAAGCCTTCTTCTTTCCAGGCGGATCGCCGCCGCGGTCGACCCGGCTCACGCGCTGGGCGCGGTCCTTGTCCTTGGGCTGCTCCTGTCCTCGTTGATCGCGGACGATGCCCTGATCATCGCTACCATCGGACGATCCGGGATCAGTCGATTCGGGCTCTGTCGCTTGCCGCTGCTGCTCCTTGCCTTCCCGGACCAGCAGTTCGTCGCCGAGCATTTGCCCGATGATCTGTTTGGTCTGAGCCTCAGCCTTCTCATGGAACTTGCTCATGGCGGGCCTCCTTCCATCGAAGAACGACGTCAGGCTGCAATGTTTCCATGTGTTTCCAAACAGGACTTTTGCTGGGCCGCGCCAGTGTTTCCCGCTCTTGAGACCGGTTCCGCACAAATGTAACAATCCCGTCGCAGAGCAAAACTAAACGGGAGCGACGGCGAACCGCCGAACCGCTTTCCTGTGGGGGAGAACCTGATGCGCCGCACCATCGTGTTGCTGTCCGCCGGCCTGATCGCGCTTGTCGCCGGTTCAGCGTCCGCGCAAAACGCCACGCCGCGCAACCTGATCCTGTTCGTGCCGGACGGTTTGCGCGGACGCATCGTGACGCCGCAGACCGCGCCCGCGATGGCCGAACTGCGCGACAAGGGTGCCAACTTCCAGAACTCGCATTCGCTGTTTCCGACCTTCACCATGGCGAACGGCTCGGCGATGGCGAGCGGCCATTACCTTGGCGATACCGGCACCTTCAGCAACACGATCTACACCGGCCGTCCGATCGCCCACTCCAACAACACCGTCACGCCATTCCTCGAAGTCAACCCCGTGCTTCTCGAGGTCGACGAGCATTTCGGCGGCGACTATTTGAACGAAGAGACGCTTCTGAAGATGGCGCGCGAGAGGGGTTACAGCACCGCGGCCATCGGCAAGCACGGTCCCACCTTCATCTTCGACCATACGGACAAGGTCGGTGCGGCCGGCCTGCATTCGATCATCATCGACGACGCTACGGGCAGCAAGAACGGCGTCCCCCTTTCCGACGAAATGAAGGAGGCTTTGACCAAGGCCAACCTGCCGCTGGCGACGCCCTCACGCGGCGAGAACGGCAAGGCCGGCGACGCCAAGACGCCGGGCACGACGATAGCGAACGTTGCGCAACAAGCTTACATGGCCGACGTCGCAGCCAAGGTCGTGCTGCCGATGTTCAAGGCGCGCAACAAGCCGTTCGTGCTGGTATTCTGGTCGCGCGACCCGGACGGCAGCCAGCACAACACCGGCGACAGCCTCAACACCATCACGCCCGGCATCAACGGGCCGACCTCGATGGCCGGCATCAGAAACGCCGACAACAATCTCGCCCAGCTCCGCAAGGCGCTGGACGAGCTCGGCCTCGCCGCGTCGACCAACATCATCGTCTCCTCCGATCACGGCTTCTCGACGATCTCGAAGGAAAGCAAGACCAGCCCCGCGGCAAAGATCTCCTACGAAGACACGCCGAAGGATTTCCTGCCGATGGGCTTCGTTGCCATCGATCTGGCGAAGGCGTTGAACCTGCCGCTGTTCGACCCCAACGACAAGAACGCCCGCGTGGCCGACAACGCTCATCCCCGGGCGGGCAACGGCTTGATCGGGAAGGATCCGGCGAAGCCCGACGTTGTGGTCGCGACCAACGGCGGATCGGACCTGATCTATATCCCGGCCAAGGAGCGCAAGCTCGCGGACCGCGTCATCAAGGCGCTGCTGGAACAGGACTACGTCAGCGGCCTCTTTGTCGATGACGAGCTCGGAAATTTCCCAGGCACGCTGCCGATGTCGCAGCTCGGCCTCAAAGGCAAGGCCGTCGTGCCGCACCCGTCGATCGTAGTCAACTTCCGCTCCTGGTCGTCAGGTTGCGACGAGCCGACCAACTGCTCGGTCCAGATTGCTGATACCGTGCTGCGTCAGGGCCAGGGCATGCATGGCAGCTTCAGCCGCGGCGACACCTTGAATTTCACAGCGGCGATCGGGCCCGACTTCAAATCGAGCTATGTCGATCCCCTCCCCGTCAGCAACGCGGACGTCGGCGCCACTGCGGCAAAGCTCCTGGGACTCACGCAAAAGTCCAAGGGCAAACTGATCGGCCGCGTCATGACCGAAGCGATGCCCAATGGCGCAACGCCCAAGGCCTATGCCGGCACCGTGACGTCAAAACCGTCGGCGAACGGCCTGCGCACCGTGCTGAACTTCCAGCGCGTCGGCTCGCAGCGCTATTTCGACGCGGCGGGCTTTCCGGGCCGCACGCTTGGGCTGGAAGTGAACGGCGGAAAACAGAAAACGGCCGGGAAATAACCCCGCCGCTTGTATCTGGCTATCCGATGAGCCAATGCCCCTTGTGGATGTCGAACTTCACCAGACCTTCGTCGCGCATTTTCAGAAGCAGGGATTGGCAGGCTTCCTCATTCGGGAGATTGGCCCGCCTCATGACTTGATAGGCCTTGAGCGGCTTCTCGCGGAGCGCATTCAGGATATTCTCGCGATCTTTCAGCATGACTGGTCCTGCAATCCAAAACTGGCGTTCATGATGAACTGCTCAGGCGATGACGAGTTTGATCTGGCCGTCTTCAAGATTTCCCGCTGCGAGCGCGTCGCGGGCCATCTTTTCGATAACAGGCCAATTTGCGAGAAGATACTTTTGGGCCAGCGCCTTCGTCGGCAGCTCGGTTTGCAGAATGCAGCGCTGCCGCGCATTCCCGTTCGCGATCTGAAAGGACACCGCTTGCGGCCCTTCGGTGATCTCTTGTTCGGTGGGCTTGGCAGCTATCCGCATCCGCTATCCTTTGTGAACGTCTGATTGGGCCAAGCTGTCGGGATCGGGCATCAGCCGCCGCGCCTTGGTCCGTTTGTTGGTTATTGCGAATGAGCGGCGAGCCGCTGGCGGCCAGCTAGGGCTGATCGTCGTCGGCCTTTGGGGAGTCTTTCGGCCCGTGATCCGCGATCGGCTGCGTGTTGCGGACCGCCTCGGCCAGCATCAGGCGCAACTCATCCTTCGTCATCGGTGGTTGCCGCGTGGTCGATGATTTCCATTGTGCCATGAGTGCCCATATGGGGATGCCGGGGTGAGATTTAAACCCCTGATTCGCCCTATCAGTGTTCCAGCACGTTTTTTAGCCCGGTGTCTGATTTGAAAATCGCGGCAACGGCCGCCGCGTCGCTGGTGGGATTACTGAGCTTGGCCGATGGACTGCTTCGCTTCGCTCGCAATGACGCTGATGGAGCGCAGCATGCTGGATACCTCGCATGCGCGGATCAAGACACCTAAACAAAAACGGCGGGGCTCTACCCCGCCGTCCCGAAACCAATCATCGCCGAGTGGACCTACAACAATCCCATATCCAGCATGCCCGGCAGTTGGGCGAGCGGCAGTGCGGCGGCGCCGACCAGGGTGGCGACCAGCGCCGCAAGGCGATGGTTGCTGTGGCGCTTGCCGCGCATCTGGCCGGCGATCCATTCCAGCACCTTGCTGTCGATGTAGGCGGCCTTCACCGGCGCCCAGCTCTCGATCGGCGTATCCGGCGACAGCGCCACCGTGCGCGGCGGCACAGGCAGGCCGGACTCAGAGGCTGCGTGGTGGGCGACCGCCTTGGCCAGCAAATCGTCGAAACGGCCGTCGTCGGTGCGTTCCGCAGCGGCATCGCTGATTTCGAACAATGCTTCGATTTCGGCGCGGCTCACCGGCTCATGCTCGACAGCGCTCACGGTGAGAATGCGCGCGCACCAGGCGGCGTCATCGGCATCGAGCGCGCGGGAGAAATGGATACGGCCCTTGGTGGTGGGGCCCTCGCCGGTGATTACGCCGTCGCGCACAATTGTGAGTGCATGAGCGGCGGTCTTGCGGCAGGATGGTTGAAGGGATGTTTCAGCAGGCACGGCATTCGGGGCAGGCATAGTTGCACTTCTCAATTTCAATTCCAGTCCAGCATTTCCATGCGGGGCATGAACGACCGGTTAACGATTCGAAACCCGCATTCCGAGATTTTTACATGGTTGCCAATTGGTCGCTGTGAGGTCGGTCACGGTTCAGACAAATGCACTCCCCGGTGCAAAACGGCCCGGCGTGATGCGGGCCATAAAAGGCAATATCGGGGCAGCGGCGGCAAAAAAGTGGAACGGCTATGAAAAGACCGCGATCAAACAAGAGGATGGGTCGCAAACCTACTTTCTCGCGCCGAATGCAGGAGAGGACGGATTCTTTCCGTGGCAGAGGCGCGGATCAAAAGAAGATGTTAGGAGTTCCGGGGTTGCGTAGAAGGATCTCACCTTTTGCGCTAACCGGTTCACTTAACTGCTTCAGACTCGTATAATATCAAAGACAAATTCCCCTGTAACTTGAATAACATGAGGTAAAACCATGGCACTCCAGATTGGCACAACCGCCCCCGATTTCGAAGCTGAGACCACGGAAGGAAAAATCAAATTCCACGACTGGATCGGCAATAGCTGGGCGCTTTTGTTCTCGCACCCGAAGGATTTCACGCCGGTTTGCACCACCGAACTCGGCGCTCTCGCGAAGTTGAAGCCGGAATTCGACAAGCGCGGCGTCAAGCTGATGGGCTTGAGCGTCGATCCCGTCGACCGGCATTCGAAATGGTCCGAGGACATCAAGGAGACGCAGGGCGCGGCGCCGAATTATCCGATGATCGGCGACACCGATTTCAACGTTTCCAAGCTCTACGACATGCTGCCGGCTTCAACGTCGGGCGATCCGCTCGCGCGCACGCCCGCCGACAACCAGACCGTCCGCAACGTGTTCGTCATCGGACCGGACAAGAAGATCAAGCTGGTGCTGGTCTATCCGATGACCACGGGCCGCAATTTCCAGGAAATCCTGCGCGCGATCGATTCCCTGCAGATGACGGCCAAGCATCGCGTCGCCACTCCGGCCGACTGGAAACAGGGCGAGGACGTCATCATCGCGGGCTCGGTGTCCGACGACGAGGCGAAGACGATCTATCCGGCCGGCTGGAAGGCGCCGAAGCCGTATATCCGGATCGTGCCCCAGCCGAAGTGACCGCGCAGCGGTCATCCCGGGTACGCAAGCACCAGACCCGGGATCTCGAGATTCTCTGGTGCGCAATTGCGCACCAGAGTTCGGTGCTACGCACCACCCCGGAATAACGAGCTAAATTCGGCAATAGATCGTATGGTGGGCAAGGCGCAGTTGCGCCGCGCCTACCATAAAGAGTGAGGCAAGTAGTTCGCCGCCGTGACGCCCCGATCAGGCCGCGCGGACGCGATCGAGAAATTTTTCGACCTCCGCCTTCAGGTGCAGGCTTTCGCTCGACAGATTCTGTGCGGAGGCAAACATCCGGCTCGACGTCTCGCCGGTCTCGTCGGCGCCCTGCGCCGCGTTGCGGATATTCGCGGCAACATCGGCCGTGCCGCTCGCCGCTGCTCGCACGCTCTGCGCGATGTTCTGGGTCGCACCGCGCTGCTGCTCGACCGCTGCCGAGATCGAGGTGGCGATATCGCTGATGCGTTCGATGGTCTGGCCGATCGCCTTGATCGCGCTGACCGACTCTTCGGTCGCAAGCTGCATGCTGCCGATCTGGCTGGAGATCTCCTCGGTCGCCTTCGCGGTCTGGCCGGCGAGGCTCTTGACCTCCTGCGCCACCACGGCAAAGCCGCGGCCGGCGTCGCCTGCCCGCGCCGCCTCGATGGTGGCGTTAAGCGCCAGCAGATTGGTCTGCTCGGCAATCGAGGTGATCAGCTTCACCACATCGCCGATTCGGGCGCCGGCTTCCGACAATTCGTTGATGCGCTGGTCGGTGGCGGCAGCCTGCTTGACGGCGTCGGCCGCGATGCCGTTCGATTCCTGTACCCGGCGGGTGATTTCGGCGATCGAGCTGGAGAGCTCGTCGGACGCGGCCGCCGCGGTACGGACATGCTCCGAGGCGGTTTCGGAAGCGCCGGCCGACTTGCCGGACAGGCTTGCGGTGGTCCGTGCGGCATCGGTGAGTTGCCGCGCGACGCGCTCGAACTCGCTGGATGAATTCAGCACCTTGTCGAGGATGCCGCCAACGCTGGCCTGGAACTCGTCGACGAAGCCGCGCAGTTCGGACTTGCGCTGCTCGGCCGCGGCAGCGGCCGCCGCGGTCTGCTCGTCGCGAAGTCGCCGGCGCTCGACCGAGTTGTTCTTGAAGACTGCGAGGGTACGCGCAATCTCGCCGATCTCGTCCATCCGCTCCTCGCAGTCGATCTCGACGTCGGCCCTGCCGTTGGCGATTGCGGTGAGCGAGGCCGTGACCGACGTCAGCGGCTTGGTTACCCGACGCACGATCAGCATGGTCAGCATCATCACCAGGAGCGCTGCGACACCCGCTGCGATGGCCATGTTCTGAATGGCATGCGATAGCATGCTCTCGTAGTGAGCCATGGGAATGCCCACATACAGCAGCCCGATCACCTTGCCGGCCGGATTCACGATCGGGTAGTAGGCCGTCATGAACGTCTTGCCGAACAGCGTCGCCGGGCCACGGTAGGCCTCGCCGCGGCGCACCACCGCCTGCCCGGGATGGTCGGCCGCGAGTTGGGTGCCGACGGCGCGGTCGCCGTTCTCCTTCTTCACATTGGTAGTGCGGCGGACGAACTGGTTGCTGGCGTCGTCATAGACGAAAAGCGTCGCGTTGCCGCCGGCATAGCCCACTGCGCGATCGACGATCGCGTGGTCCTTGAACTCGGGCATCTTCGGAATTTCGGCCCGGGCGACCACCCCGTCCTTAATGGTGATTTTGGCGTCGCTGTAAGTCTCGGCAAACGCCAGGCCCAGCGTACGCAGGTTGACCTCGATGTCGCGCAGCGCCCGGTCGCCGAATTCGGAGGTCAGCGACCAATGGGCTGCGCCCACCATCAGCGCGGTATTCACCGCGATCAGAAGGATCGCAGAGATGACGGCCTTTGTACCGAGGCGCAGCTTGAGCGCCGGCAGGAACCTTCCAATGGATTGCGTGGCCATAACGAGAAATCCCCCAAAATCGGGCCCAATCTGACCCGTTTTGCTTACGATCGCCTTAATGGCCACAACCCAGGCAAAATATTGATAAGCCTCACGAAATTTATACGTGCAAGAGAGCCGAACGCTCTACTTCAAACTGAGCGGCGGTTGACCACCAGCACCGCTGCGGCGCAGGCGGCTATGCCCGCGAGCGAGACCACGTCCAGGCGCTCGCCGAACAGCACGTAGGCCATCAGCGACGTCACCGCCGGGACCAGATAGAACAGGCTGGCTACCGACGTCGCGGCCGAGCGTCGGATCAGCCAATAGAGCAGCCCGATCGATCCGATCGACAGGACGACCGCAAGCCAGGCCAGCGCCAGGATGAACTCGGTAGTCCAATGCACCTCGTTGGTCTCGAACAGCCACGCGCCGAGCCCAAAGAATATCGTCACCGCGACGTATTGCATGAGATTGCCGGAGCGCCAGTCGATGGCGCTGCAGTAGCGCCGCTGGTACAGCGTGCCGAGCGTGATGCTTACCAGCGAGATGGCCGAGGCGAGCCATCCCCATCCCGCCTCGCCGCTCATCGGCCTGTCGTGCAGGATCAGGACGACGCCGGCGAGCCCGAGCAGCAATCCGCTCCATTGCAGCAGCGTGACGCGCTCGCCGAGCCAGCGGCTTGCAATCGTCGAGGTGAGGATCGGCTGCAAGCCCGGAATCAAGGCCGAGAGCCCAGCCGGAATCGAATGCGCGATCGCGATCGCCGTGCCGCCGAGATAGATGCCGTGCACGAGAATACCGGCTATGGCGCTGTGCGCGATGCCGATGCGATCCGGCCAGCGCGGCCGCGCGACCGCGACGATGATCGCCATCAGTCCCACCACGCACGCCATGCGGATTGCGAGATAGGTCAGCGGTTCGGCGCTGTTCAGCACATATTTGGTGCCGATGAAGCCCGTGCTCCAGAGCACGACGAAGATCGCCGGCGCCGCGCGCGCGGCAGTCGTTTCGAAATCGCCCATCATTTGCCTGCCCCTGTTTGCCCGATTCACATGTTATCCGACAAGAACCGATCGCGCCGGGCCACCGGCACGATTTCACATATCGAAGCCTCACATATCGAAAATCTGGAACGAGGAATCTCATGAATATTCGCGCGTCGATGCGCGCCGCGCCGGGCCTTTGGACTTCGACTGCGGTGGACGCGGAATTCTTGCCGAATCACCGTTGATGAAATTCGCAACCGTCGAAAGCGCGGAAGGCCAAAGCCTGTTAGCTGGTGAAACCAATCGGAAAGAACGCAATCGACCCCGGAGGGTTCGGAACCGGATGAAGTTGCGCGATCGACGCTCTGGGATCAAGCGATGGCGGCGGGACGGCGGCTGCAACTGGTGTTGTTGGCGCTCGCCGCATTCCTGCTGATGACCACCCTCGCCGGCGCCGCGGGCGAGAAATCAGCCCGCCCGTCCGAATTCCTGTTGCTCGCCCAGATCGCGCTCCTGATAGCGGTAGGCCGCGGGCTCGGCGAACTGATGCAACGGATCGGCCAGCCGTCAGTCATGGGGGATTTGTTGGGCGGGCAATTGCTCGGCCCTTCCCTGTTCGGATGGCTCTGGCCCGCCGCGCACACCGCGCTCTTTGCACCCTCGCCCGAACAAAAGGCGCTGATCGAGGGACATCGCGCAGTTCGGCATCCTGACCGGCATGGAAACGGACCTCAATCTTGTCCGCAGGATCGGCCGTGGCGGCGCTCTTGGCGGCCTTACCCGAAGGGAATCCTACGCGCTCGCAAGCGGCATGAATGCGCGCGGCTCAACCGAAGTCATCATTGCGATCATTGGTCTTTCCATTAGGTGTCCTCAGCCAAAATCTGTTCTCTATGATCGTGACGATGGCAATCCTCACGACGATGGCAATGCCGCCTATGCTTCGTGCCGCGCTTTCCCGCCTACCGTTCGGAGATGACGAGAAAGCGCGGCTTGAGCGCGAGGAGTTCGAGCAAAGCGGCTTTGTCGCAAATCTCGAGCGCCTGCTGCTCGCCGTGGACGGCAATGCGAAATTCGCCTCTCATGTCGCTGGCCTGCTCGCAGGAGCACGTGGACTGCCAATCTCCGTTCTCCACGTGAGCGCCCGTACGAAACAGCAGGAGAGAAAGCGCGAAGATGAAGAAAGCCACGAGTCCGTCGTCAGGAAAGCCGGTCCCGGTTTCCGGAAGCGCCGTATCCCGACGAGGCACGGAAGTGGCAGTCGCATTGGCGCGCCTAAGCAGCCATCCACTGAAGGTCGTTTACGTTTCTACAACCCGCGAGAAAGGCGCGCGACGCAAGCGCGCCAGCATGTCTCTCGCCAACGAGGAAAGCATCTTGAAGGAAGCCGCGGCGGCAGCCAGCCGTTATGATGTGGATGTGAGCACAAGCTTGCGTGCAAATGCGGCCCCTGAAGAAGCTATCCTTCAGGAAATCGAGACGAGCGGAGCCGACCCCGCAGTATTGGGTGTCGACCGGATCCAGGGAGAGCACTGAACTTTGGCATCATCGTGCCGCGGTCCTCGGCAGATCCAAGGTGTCGGTGTTGCCGGTCGCGGACGGAGAATCCAACCGGAAAGATTGACGGAAGACAGAACCCGCTTGGTCTTACCACTCTTCCGGGCAGGGATCGACGATCTTCCAGAGCTCGCGGCCGTTCCTGATCTTCTTCATCTCGGTGGTGAGCCCGCCATTTCTGCGGATCCAGTCCTTCACCGTATCAGGATAATAGGACATCAGATCCGACGTCCCCTCCGCACTTGTGACCTTGATGCCGAAGGTAAAGGCCTTGTCGTAATAGGCCTGGTGGAAGCCGAGGCTTGCCTTCGGCGTGACGCAGACCTTGTTCATCGGCACGATGCCGAACACCAGCGTGCAGGCCGAGTTGCAGATGCCGTCGATAATGACGCGCTCCTTGCGGTCACGGATGCGCTTGTACTTGGCCTTGTACTCCTCGACATACCCGCCGTGATCGCGCGTGATATGCAGGTCGGCGCGTGCCGGGCTCGCGACCAGCACCAAGAGGGACAGCAAGGCAAGAGACGTGATGCGCATGGGTCGATCGGGAATCGGCTAGCCCTTGTCAGACGGGAATAGGTCGGCCCTTTAAGTCCGGACCGGACAGAACTCTGGCCGGACTGTGTTGGGAATTCGTTAAGCATCCCTTGAGGCCAAAAATGGGCGCGTTACGGTGCTTTTCCGCAGCTTTTCTGCCCACTTCTCCTAGAATAGGGAATCGGATCGGCCAAAATGTCAGGAGGTACGGCTTCAGTCGAATCACAGCTTAAGCTTCTATCCTGTTGTTTTGATGCGCTTTCTTCGCACGAACGTCTGTCCGCTCAGCTCGAATCGCTACCGTTTCAGTGAGACCTTCGGAGAATCGAAATGACCAAAGCGAAGTTTTTAGTTGCTGCCGCCCTCGTCTCTACCGCGGCCTTGGCCCCAAATCTGGCAGACGCCCGCCATAATCGGCACCACCTGCACAATTGGGGCCTGCCCTACCCGATCAGTTTCCTGCACAATTACGGACCCGGCCTGCAACCAGGCACCTTCGCCTATTACGACGGCCCCTCCACCGTGCTCTGCCGCCAGGGCGCCGCTGCCTATATCGGCCAGGACCGCCGGCGGCATCCCTGCTACTAGCTTCTGCAGCTGGCTCTATCAGGCCAAGTCTGATACGAGCCAGCGCAAGCGCTCGTAGCTCAGCTGGATAGAGCATCGGATTTCGATTCCGAGGGTCGGGAGTTCGAATCTCTCCGAGCGCGCCATTTCGGAATCCGCTATCGCAGCCAAAATCGGCCGTTCTTCGATTGAATCCGTCAAGTTGAGTGCACTGTCACCGCAATAACACCGCCGCGCTAGTCGGCTGCGTCCTTGGTCGCGGCTTCGAAACTCTTTGTGTCGAAGGCCGGCATACTTTGGACCCGCCCCAGACCCTGGGTCGCGTACCAGACGGAGAACGCGAGCATCGCCCCCTCATTCGGAGCATCGACGATGTCGACGAAATCGTAGTAGCCCTGCGTGTAGTGGATCGACTCGACCTTGATGCCCAGCTTGTCGAGCTTTGCCTTGGCCTTGCCGATCCGCTCCGATTGCTTGCTAGCCCACTCCGGGCTCAGATTACCAAGCAGCACATATTTCATGGCCACCTCCACGTGAGCTTGATCATTTGCGCGAAGGACCACACGATTATACGCCTTCCGGCGACCCGCGCCTATGCCGTTTCGCATCGCCGGAATGGCGGGGCACGGGTTCCCCGACCCCATCTCGGCCGACGAGCCCTATAACCAGCGCCGTACCCGCGCGCGGTAGCGGCGATAGACGTCCCCGAACTTGCGCTCGAGATAGGCTTCCTCGCGGGTGATCACACCGTAGTGGATGACAAGCGCGAAGGGCACCAGCGTGATCAACAGCCAGAGACTGTTGAAGACAATAGCCAAGCCGATGAGCCCCAGCACCATGCCGAGATAGATCGGGTTGCGCGTGAAGCGGTAGGGCCCAGTCTCCACGATGGTCGTGGTCGGCTGGTTGGTGGGAACGCTTGAGCCGGCCCTAATCATGGTAGAGATCGCCCACGCGAACAGCGCCAGCGCAAGGGCAAACACTGTCGCGCCGAGCCAGCCTGCAGATACCGCGCCAGGCAACAACGGCAAGGGCATGAGCCAGTCGAGCGCGAGCCCGGCAAGCACCGCGAGCGCCCACGCGATCGGCGGCCGGACAATGACGTCGGCGGTATCTGCCGTGTGGGCCATGGCGGCTGGTAAACCTGCGTTCCCCTTGATGTGGCCAGCCGAAGACTATTTGCAAGCGTAGCGCAACATCGCAGGCACTCCGAGATCTGCCGGTTGGCGCGCGTGGCGGGCCGCGGCGTCCTGGCGCCGCAGCGAAGCAATAGTGCCCACCTTCACCGACCGCGGCATTCAAGCCGGACCCGGGGCACGCTCGCGCATAGCCCAGCCTCGAAGGCAAGCGGCATACCGCGATCAGGAGCAAATCCAGATAATCGCGACCGCAATCGGGATGCCCAAACCAAGTGCGCCGAAAATCGCCGGGACGAATTCGGACAGCAGGCGTACGCCAGATGACGACATGACGTTTCTCCTTGGAGCCCCGCGAGCCTCTGCTCGCCCCCAAGATGAACGATCAATCGCGCCTTCGGACTACCGTCCGTGGCGACTCTCTTTGGAGAGGCAATGCTGGGGCGTTATGGTTAACAACAGGTTAATCGAGATAAGGAGAAGTTTGCGGACCGCGCCTTGAAGGCGCGCCGCCTGATCGTGGATCGCGTGCCAGCGCTACGCACGTCGTTTCGGCCAAAGTTCCGGAAGAGCGCGTCGCCGACATGGTCGGCCGCACCCGCCCTGCCTGGCCGCCGTCAAGGAATGGCACCTGAGCGGCGCCATTCCTTTTCAGCAACGCAGGCGCCGGTCAGAACGAGCAGCCGTAGGCTGTGAGCGAGGCCTTCGTCGCGTCCAACGTCTGCTTGCAAGTCGCTTCCATGGTCGCTTTCGCCGACGGATTCTTGGCCATGTCGACCCACGCCTTGCGCGTCTGGTCGATCTGCGTCTTGTACATCGCGCGCTGCGCCTCGGGGACCTTGGAGACGACGCAGGCGTCATATTTAGTCAGGAAGTCGTCGCAGGAGGCGATTCCTGTGCTTTGCGCGTGAGCCGCGGTGACGCCCGCGAGCAAGGCGACGCCCGCCGCGAGTGATAGCACCTGTCGGCGGTTCGTGCTCGAACCTGCCTTGGCCTTCGATGTTGCTTGACGCATGACTCTCATTCCTCTGTATCAACTGAATAATTTAGATCGCCGACAAACGCCTGCTCACTACGTCCGCCCAATTGAAGCGCAAAGCGTCGCGCGCCGACAACCGGTCGGCGTTGCGGACGTTGAGCAATTCAAGCGTTGAGCAGTTCGAGGCGAGACCGGGCACCACCGTGCCGGCCACGAATAATTGTTCCGTCAATTTGGCGAGATTATGGGTGACGACACGGTGACGTTGTGATGGCCGCTTGCCGGCGATGGACGGGCGCCATCATGTTGCCGTGCGATGCCGTTGCGAAGGCGAGCTCACGCGGTCGAGGTATCAATCGAGCGGCGGATCACCTTCCGTACCTCTGCGTTAGACAGGAATAGGTCGTGGTTGATAACGCCCCAGCCGGCCTCGGACGCATCGATCACGCGTACCCCGAGCTGCTCGAGGGCAGCCTTCTCGGCGGCGCCGACCCGCGTCATCCCGCCGGCTAATCGTCCCGACAACGCAAGCGCGCGATCATTCGTCGCGGTGACGACGGTGATCTTGCGGGTGAGTGGTCCGATATTCTGGGTCGCCGAAGAGAACACATCCATATCGATGTCCGGTGAGGCGAACACCACGGCCCCGACCTTGCCGGCAACGCTGTCGCCATATCGCGCATAGAGCTGACGCAGGCTTTCGAGCGTCAGCATGGTGCCCATGCTGTGCGCGACGATGTGAACGCGGCCAACGCTCGGGGCGGTGGCGAGGGAATACAGCACGCGCTCGAAGGCATCGCGGGAGTACATCGCACTGTCGCGATCATAGGCATAGTCGAACAGTCCCGCCTTGGACGGCCAGGAGAATACCATCGTCTGGCCGCGGAATCTGATGCCATCGGCGAGGTGCGCGGCATCGAGCGCCGCCGTCTCGAACGTTTGCTTGAAGCCGTGCACGTAGATCAGCACGTCTGACCCGCCGCTGGCTTGTCCGAGAAGGTCACCGACCTCTCCCGACACCGGCTCGACCGTATCGAGACGCCAATCGCCAAGTCCGGCTGCCGCGAGAGAGAAGCGGCTCTCGTCGGGCGGCACCAGCTTCGCACGTGCAACGGTCATCTTCGAAGCCCGCTCCGGCCCGAACCAGGGTTTGGCCCGGCCGCCGCTCACCGGCTTGCGCGTGGTTGCCACGAGCAATGTCGGATCGACCGAGAGCGACGAAGCATCGTAACGCGCGCCCGTCGCGCCCAGGCTGGCGCATCCGCCGAGCGCAAGCGCGCTGGCCGAAGACACAATTCCGCGCAGGAACGCGCGGCGCGACCTAAACGTCTCGTTTTGCTGCAAATGTCGGACGATCACGTAGGACCTTTGGGAACATGCCCTGTAGCACCGGCCCCGCACGTCTCCTGAATTAGGATGGCGAGAAAAGGGCGGGCCGATCGCTGACACAGCTTGTTTTGGATCGTTCCGGTTCCGTCGCGTTTCTGTGATCGCGAGCAGGCGCGACGAAACCATTCTACTCCGCCGCGAAGCGCTCCGGAAACAGAGAGCCGCTACAGTCCCGCCAATCGGAACAAACGGGGTAAGATCATGTTGGTATCGGTCCTCAACCTCATCTACCGCGAATTTCTCAAGCGTGCCCTTTCCGGCATGGCAATACAGGGAGCAAGGCTATGACCGAGGTCGTGACGGCACTCCTCGTCTTCGTCAGCATCGGCATATTCCTGGCCCACGCATTTGACGCCTATCGCCTGCGCTAGATCGGCGCAGCTGATGCACCCCGAGATCAGTCGATATTTTAGTGTGCGGCCGGCGGCCCTCTCCTAAACGAGCCCCATCGTTGCCGGCGATCAACACGTCGCGATCCCTAAATTTTGTGAAAGTTTCTGCCGGCTGGCCGAAATTCGTCGTGGGCACGTCCCTTCGGATTTGCCGCGATGCTTTGCGATAGGTCGATCGTCTCAGTATGCCCGCATTAAATCGGATCAGGGCGCACCGGTCGAAATCATTGGCTTCGGCAAAGCCGCCATGATCAACGATGGTGGTGCGGACCCACGCTTCAATGACGAATGCCCGCTCGGCCGCCGTGGGGTGCCAGTGTAGCTCGCCGCATTGAGCCAGACTCAAGCCACGTCGAGACGCCGGCGATCGGCAGTTGCGGTTGCCTCCTTGCCGTAGCTGTTGCCGATGACCTTGCCGTCCCGCTTCTCCAGCGCGAATTTGACGGTGGGCAGATCCTTGCTCGCGAGCGTCGGGTCCGGAACGCTGTTTCCTTAGGCGCGACTGCAAGAGAGCGCCAAGCTGCACTCAGTAGAGCACAGGTTTGACGTCGGCGGATTAACTCCTCCGGCCGCCACGCTTGTACCGCCGAAGGTCACGCAATACCCCGTCGACACGCTCCCGTCCTTCGCCGGCTTATTCGAATAGCCATTAAATCAAGGGGTTAGACAGACGCTCTGGGATGGTGATAGAGATCGCTGGCGCGCAGCGGGATTTCGATTCCGAAGGTCGGGAGCTCTGGTCTCTCCGAGGCGCGCGCACGTCGCTCACGGCTATTCGGAAATTTGATATGAAAAAGATCATCCTCGCGCTGGCGGTGCTGTATCCGGCCGCAGCCTTTGCGCAAACAACGACCGCGCCAGACCCCTCCGCCGCTCCTCCGACGGTCGGCGGCAAGCCCTTGGTTCAAGTCGGATCCAAGAAGTCTGCTACGGGCAAGAAGGAAGCGCCGGCAAAACCCCTGTCGGCCGCCCAGAAGTTGCAGGCCTGCCAGGACATCGACGATGCGACCAAGGAGCGCCTGAATTGTTACGACGCCATTTATGCGCCACAGCCCAAACCGAAGGCGCCCGCGGCGAAAAGCGTTAGTGACTGCCGCTATGTCAAGGAGGAAGACGAAAGGCTGACCTGCTTCAACGGTTTTGCGGATAAGCTTCCGAAGCTACCGCGCTAAACCAGCGGGCGTGCCTTACCAGGTGTTCCAGCTCGGGCCGCCGAAGAAGCCGAAGTGTGACTGCTGCGCGACCCGCATTTGCGGCGGCTGCGCGAACTGCATCGGCGGCGCCGGACGGCCTTTTGCCACCTTGCGCTTGCGCTGAACCTGCGGCTCGGGCTTCCTCGCCTCGCCCGGAACGAACTGGGCATACGTCTCCCGCGCACGGGCCTGGGCGGCGTCGGCCGAGGCAGGGGCCACGGCAGGCACGGGTGGCGCAACGGCTTGGGCGGTCATGGCCGGCGGCGGAACAATGGTCGGAAGGCTGGTGTCGTAGACCACCCGCTCCGGCAGCTTCTGGTCGGAACGAATGCGCACCACGGTCTTGTCGACCGAGGGGGCGGCCTGGGTAGCCACGACCGCCTGTTGTGGGACGAACGCATCAATCGCCAGCAACAGCGCGAGCAGCACTCCGCCGACAAACAGGAAATAACGCGCCACGGGCATTGAATTCGCTCCCCCGCGCCAGTAACGCGCGGTTCAATCGCACAACGGGCGATATAGCGATTAGTTCCTGGTCAACCCGCAAGGTTCAAAGACGCAGCTCACATTTTCGGGCAAGCGATGTGAGTTCGGCCGCACAGGGTTAAATGCGGCTGGCCGTCACCAGTGAACATTTCGCCTTATTTGCATTGACGTTGACAAACCCGACCAGCACGCCGGCGTAGCGCTTCCGGCTCTTCATGTTCACGGTATCGGAAATGACCCGCCGGCGGTCGGTCAGATGGCTGCCGTCCCGGCGGATGAAGCTGCAGGCGATCTCGAAATCCCTCACGGCGTAGTCATTGGTATTGCGAAGCGTGAAGGTCACCAGCGCTTTCGAGCCCAACCCGCCCCTTCGCCATGACTGCGAGACGATTTTCAGGCCGTCGAGCGGCGACTTGGCAGGGGCAACCGTCTCTGCCGGCGCGATGTCCGGAGGTACCGCGGCGCCAACCGCCGGATTGAGGTCGGTAGAAACTGCTGACGCCCCTGGGCTCGATAGCGTCGCCTGAGTCGCGGACGTATCATCCGTGCGGGATATATCCTGCGTAATGCCGGTGGCTTCAGACGGCGTCGCCGCTGAATGGCTTTCGGCATCGCTCACTTGCGGGAGCATCAACCATATGGCGCATCCAGCGATAGCGATGGCCGGCAGCACGACAAGGCGCGCTTCAGATTTTCCGAACGACCACCCGGCGATCCTCATAGCCTCGCCCTCACCCGGCAGCGTCGGCGCTTGCCGAGCCGCGCATGAATAAAGCCATACGGGCGTTTTCCCGTACGGCTTTTGTCACGACCGCCGCTGCACGGATCCCGCCGCCCGTCAACAATCATCCAGAGCAGAAATGGTTTCATGCCACCTCGACAATATTGCGGCGGCGGTGCAAGGCTTGCAGGATAAGGCTCGCAGGATGGAGTTGTGGATGGCTGGCGGCTACATTGGCCGCAGCGCCGCAACCGGCCTTCAGTGCCATAACAACAATCGCCATAACAAAACGCCATAACAACAATAATGGGGAGACCGATCGAGATGCCGACCGTTACCTGGGACCATGTGCACTTGCGCAGCCCCGATCCCGAAGCGACTGCAGCCTGGCTGGAAGACATTCTGGGCGGCGAGATCGTCCGTGCCCCGGGACGGATCGACGTCAAACTCGGCGGCGCCAATGTGTTCATCGCACCGGTTACCGCCGGCGACGGCGTCAAAGCGCCGCCAGTGACGCCCTATCAGGGGCTCGACCATTTTGGGCTGACGGTGAAAGACATCGACGCGGTCGCCGGCGAAATCAAGGCCAAGGGCGTCGAGTTCACGAAGGAGCCGACCACCATCCGGCCCGGCGTTCGAATCTGCTTCATCCGTGGGCCGCAGGGCATCTCGATCGAGTTGCTCGAGCGCGACAAGAAATACACGTGACGCGCCGGTGAGTATCTCGTTCTGAATTGTCGTCACCCGCGAAAGCGGGTGACTTGTCCGCCGTAGCTCAACGAGCGAAGGCGGATCCAGTATTCCAGGGCATCAGACAAAACCGAGGGGCCGCAGCCTACTGGATACTCCGCCTTCGCGGAGTATGACAGTCGTGGGTCAGGCCAGCGCTCGCGTGTTACGTCATCGATCCTGGCATGAAGCAGCGAATGCTCAATCCCTGATAGCCGCGGACCGGCCAGACCATGGTTCGCCCTGCCCGGTTCGGCTCGGTGATCACGGCGTCTTCCGGCACGTCATACCACTCGCCGTCGATGCGAACGCGGTAGTGCCCGCCTTTCGATTCCCAATCGACGTCACTGACGGCGCTGCCGTCAGCGTCGGAACAGCATGGTCCCTTTCCGCTTCTCAGACTGTCGAACCATTGCTTCAGCGGTGAGTTGGCATAACGGCCGTCAGGATCGCGGGCCTCGCCGGGAGCGGAGGCCAGCGGCAATATCAGCAACATGCTGCCGATGATCAGCGGCTCTTTCCAGCGGCCCGCACGATGGCGGCCGGTGGTCTTTTCACGATTGCTATTCTCTGCGTATCGGTGCGGCACGTGGCCGCCTGAACTCATCCAGTTGGTCACCTGTTTCTCTTGCTCCAGCACCCGCCGGCCGGTGCCAAACCGAGCTATGCATTTCACGGGCCAACTTGATTCGGGCCTCTGACAGGTGTCATCGTTATATCACGTTGTAGTCGCATCATCGAAACTTGCTTCCTTAACGAGAATTCGCAGGCAACCTGACGCGTTGACGCTGCGGGCTACGCTTTGGCATAACTCCTTGACCGGCCTCCGTGGGCGCGGCGGCCGGCATTGGGACGTCATGAAGAACGGGCTGTATTCGATCCACGTCACCCTGCTGGATGGGCGCATCGGCAAGGGCAGCGGCGTTATTCTGTTCCGGGACGGCCAGATTCTCGGCGGCGACGCCTATCTGTTTTATACCGGCAGCTACACCGTCAAGGGCGACACCTTCAAGGGCGAGGTCCTGGTCCAGCGTCACACTACCCCGCGCGACAACGACAATCCACTGTTTGGTGGGCCTAACCCCGTCGGCATCGGCGTATCCGGAACCTTCACCGATACCCGTGGGACCATGAATGGAACCGCGCTCGTCGGCAAAGCGAGCCAAATCTTCGGCGCGACCCTGCATAAGCTCGCCGACATCAACTAGCCGATTCCGAACGTCCGCCTATTCCGCTGCCTGCTCCAGCGGTGCTGTGCGCGGCAGGATGATCTGGATACGCGTCCCGCCGCCCGGCTCCGAATCGAGGTCCAGCCGCCCGCCGAGGCGGGTGGTGACGATGCTGTAGACGATGTGCAGGCCGAGCCCGGTGCCGCCCTGATCGCGCCGCGTGGTGAAGAACGGATCGAAGGCGCGGCGGCGGACGTCGAGGCTCATGCCGATGCCGTTATCGGAAAAGATGATCTCGACATTGTTCTTGCCGGACTCCCGCACCTTGATGTCGACCGTGCCCGGCTTGCCGTCCGGGAACGCATGCGCCACCGAATTGAGGAACAGGTTGGTAAGCACCTGTCCGTACGGCCCGGGATAGCTGTTCATCATCAGGTTGGGCTGACACTCGACGTTGAGCGTCAGATTGTGCTTGCGCAAGCCAGGCCGCAAGGACATCACCACTTGCTCGGTGAGATCGCCGAGATCGAAGGTGCGCTGGTCCGAATAATTGCGGTCGGCGGCAACCTGCTTGAACGACTGGATCAGCTCGGCAGCACGGTTGAGGTTGGCGACGAGCTGCGACGACGCCGTGCGACTGGTTTCGAGAAAATCGTTGAGGCTGGAGCGCCGCAACTCGCCGCGGGCGACTTCCGCTGCAAAGTTCGACGTTTTGCGCTCCAGTGCGGACGCGACCGTCAGGCTGATGCCGACGGGATTGTTGACCTCGTGGGCTACGCCGGCCACCAGCCGCCCCAACGCGGCAAGCTTTTCCGCCTCGATCAGCGAATTCTGCGTCTCACGCAGGTTCCGTAACGCTCCCTCCGCCGCGTCCTTGGCCTTGCGCATCTCGGATTCGACGCGCTTGCGCTCGCCGATATCGAGCGCAACCGTCACGATGTTCTCGATTTCGCCGGCCGCATCCAGGATCGGCAGCTTATTGACCAGCCATTGCCGCATATGGCCGGACGCATCCCTGTATTCTTCCTCGTAAAAGCCGAGCTCCTTGCCGGCCGCCAGCACCCGCTTGTCGGGCTCGTCGGTCTTTCCCGCGCCGTAGCGCGACATCAGTTCGGCCGTGGTGCGGCCGATCGCATCTCCCGGCTCGACCCCGAAAATGCCGGCCATATAGCGGTTCATCAGGACGTAGCGGAGCTGCTTGTCCTTGACGTTGATGACCGCGGGCACGGTGTCGATCACCATCTGCAGCAGGCGGCGGCCTTCGGCGATCGCATCCTCGGCCCGCTTCTGGTCTGTGATATCGCGCACCGTTCCTTCGTAGCGGACGACAATGCCGGCCTCGTTGTGCACGGCGCTCGCGCTGTCGGAGAGCCACAGCACCGAACCGTTACGCGTGCGAACCTGGTATTCGTATTCACGCACCATGCCGTCGCGCTGCATCAGCCGCTCATATTCCGCCCGCGCCTCGGGGTGAATGTATACCGTATCCGCAATATCGCCGATACCGTTGATCAGATCCTGCGGCGTCGCGTAGCCCATCATCCGCGCCAGCGCCGGGTTGGCATTGAGCAGCGCGCCGCCAGGCGTCGTGACGTAAATTCCGTCGACCGAGGACTCGAACAGCTTGCGGTAACTTTCCTCCGCAAGCCGCTGTTCGGCGAGCGCACGCACCGCCGCCTCGCGTGCGGCGTCGGCATCGACCAACGTCTGCCGGAATACTTCGGCGGCGCGGGCAATGTCGCCTATCTCGTTATCGACGTCGGTCGCCGGGATCGAGGTGCTCTTCTCGCCGCCGGCCACCGCGCGGATGGAGGCTGCGATCGCGGCAAGCGGACGGACGGTGCGGCGAACCACCAGCAGCGAGGCGAACAGCCCGATCAGGACGCCGGCACTGCCGAGAACGATGCTCTGCCATTTCGCTTCCGTCAGGGTTCTGGCAAAATCGCGTGAGAGGACGCGCCCCCGCCGCTCACTGACGTCGCGCAACAATTCGGTGACGCGCTGAATGAGGCGGCCCTCCGCACCGAGCACTTCCTTGTCGATGTCGGAGATCTGCCGTTCGCGGATCGAGATGCCGATGATAGCCTCTGCATAGGCATTGACGGCAGCACGCAGTTTTGGATCCTCGATCGTCATCGAGCGCATGCTTTGCGCGGCCTGCTCGGCAGCCGACGGATTGTGCGCCAGCAATGCCGAGGCGATCCGGCTCTGGGTCTGCGACAAGGTCGACGTGATCTGGGGATCCGACGCCTCAGCGACCGCCGCGTCGAATTTTTCGCGCAACGGCGGCAATGCGACGATCATTTCGGCACGGCGGTTGATCAGCGCGGAAATCCGCTCGATGCCGCTTCGATAGGTCGACAGGCGCTCGGTGACACCGTCGATCATGTCCTGCTGCTCGGGCGCGAGCTCCAGCCGCGTCTTCTTCAGGACCTCGCCGAGTGCGCTGGCGGCTTCGCCGACCTGGAGCGACTGGCTGCCGGGATCGGTGACGAAATCCCGCGCCGCCAGCCGCAACTCGTTCATGCGGCGGTCGATGTCCTCGGCCAGATCGCCGACGCTCTGCAGCCGCTGCAGCTCGGCAAAGGTCGAATCGATGTGACGGATGGCGATGACGCTGGCGGTCGAGGTGATGATGATCACCGCCAGCACCAGCATGAAACTGCCGAATGTCAGTTGGCCGATCGAAAGCGAGAACGATCGCGGCGGCGGCGAATTCGGCGGCGTTTCAGCGGTCATGTGGGTCGGGGCCGTGCTCCAGTCAGCCTAGTATATACGATGGATTTCGGGCCGTTGGGAACATGCCGGGAACGATGGTAAAGTCCGTCCAAATCCGGTCCCGGCATCGTATCGGCGCGCCGGCTGCCGCCGCTATCTATTATTCCGGTAGGCCCCGGCAAACGCCGCCTCCCCGCCTCGGCGCGTGTTCACGCGGCCGGGCCAGACGACTTCCGCGCTGGGATGGTCATCGCGGCGACGCCGACGACGACACAGGCAAGCCCGATCCATGCCGTTGCGCTCAATTGCTCGCCAAGGAAGATAACGCCCAGCGCGACGCCGATCGGCACCCGTAGATAAGCTTGGGCGGTGGTGCCGACCGATCCCACGGTCTGAATCAGGCGAAAATAGATCACGAAGGCGAGCGCCGTGGAAAACAGCGCGAGCGCGAACAGCGCCAGCACCGAACTGGCTGATGGCTGCAGCGTCCACGGCCGCTCTGCGATCAGGCTCATCGGGATCAGGAGGGCCGCGCCAGACAACAACGACCCCGCCGCGGGCACCATCGGATCGAGATCCCTGAAGCTCCGGCCGAAGATGGCCGCACCCGCGTAAGCGATGGCCGCAAGCACCATCACGATCTGGGCCGTCAGCTCCTCGCCGAAGCCTGAGAGGGCCTGCACCCCGACGATCAGGCAGATACCGGCCATCCCGGCGATGACGCCGAGCAATTTCCGCGACGTCACGGCCTCATGGCGCGTGATTGCGATTGTCAGGAAAAATGTGAATATCGGCGCGGTGGAGTTGAGGATGGTTGCGAGGCCTGCATCCAGCGCCCGCTCGCCCCAGGCGACCATCGTCCACGGAATGACGCTGTTGAGGCAAGCCTGAAACAAGAATCGCCGCCAGGTGACGGCATCCGCTGGCATTCGCACGCCGCGCCAACGCATGATGATGAGCAGGAGCAGCCCGGCAATCAGCGTGCGGCCCGCGATCAGGGTAATCGGCGGGATGGTCGCGACGCCGATCCGGATGAAGGTGTAGGACGCTCCCCAGAGCGTCGCGAGCGCGAGCAATAGGGCCAGTTCGATCGCGATGCTGACACGCTGAGGATGGCTCTCGCCCATGTCCGTGATTCCCGGCTCGATGAATTCCGAGACGGACATTACAGGCCGAGAGCCCAGCGATACTTCGGCATACGCCGAAGTGTGAATGCCGCTTCCATGATGCCCGACAAGCGTCGGACGCATCAGCCGACCGAACCGACCTCGAACACGTCACCGTCATAGCCGGCTTCCAGGGGAATGCGGAGCTGGCGACCGCCATTATTCCTGGTCATGACCGGCGTCACGGTGACGATGGACTTGCCGCGGCTGTCGTCGAGCGCCGCCTGCACACTGGCCTGCTTGCCGAGCTTGATCAGGTTGCGCGTGGTCGGGAACGGCAGCTTGAAGCGCCCGGTCTCGCCGCCCTCCAGCGCTTCGCGCGGCGAGACCCAGATCGAGTCAGTGGATTCCCTGCCGTCATGGGCGCCGACCTGTTCGGGTGGCGCGGCGGCGAGGAAGAACCAGGTGTCAAACCGCTTGGGCATGCCCTCCGGCGTAATCCAGTGCGCATAGGGGACGAGTTCGTCGAGCGCCAGCACCATGCCGTTATCGGTCAGAACCTGGAGGAAGCTGATCTTGCTGTCGCACAGGTCGGCGCGATGTGCCGCCTCGATTCCACTGGCGCGCTTGGCATCGACCAGCCTCTTTGAACCCTTGGGCCGCGCCAGCAGGATACCGCTTTCCTCAAAGGTTTCGCGGATCGCAGCGATCCGGAAACTCAGCGTCGCTTCGTCGAGCCCCTCTCCGCCCGAATAGAGTTCGGGGCGCGCGATGATCTCCTTGTCGCCCTTGTCGACGCTGCCGCCGGGAAACACCAGCGCGCCGGAATTGAAGTCGATCTCATAATGGCGAACCATCATGAATACTTCGATTTCCTTTGTGTCAGCGCTGTCGCGCAGCAGCAGGATGGTGGATGCGGGACGCGGGGCGACGACTTCGGCCATAACACTTCAACTCCTCAAGACCTCATCCCTGAGGAGCGGCCCTTTGGGCGGCGTCTCGAAGGATGTTTGGCACGATCGGGGCCTCATGGTTCGAGACGGCGCTTCGCGCCTCCTCACCATGAGGGATTCTCACCCCGCAGCACTTGATTGCGGTTGCAGGTTGGCGCGGCGATCGACGCGCGCAACGCGCGACAGCAGATAATCGACTTCGGCCTTCGCAGTGGCCGTGATCGTCGCACCCGGCTTGCGCTGCGCGCTGAAGGAAATGATGCCGCGCTTCTGCAGCACGTATTTGCGCACCGCTAGGCCCGCGCCGGGCTGCTGCTCGTAGCGGATCAGCGGCAAATGCGCATCGAACAGATCGTGCGCAGCGTCGCGCTTGCCGGCTTTCGACAGTTTGACGACGTCGATCAAGAGTTCCGGGAAAGCGTAGCCGGTCATGGCGCCGTCGGCGCCGCGCTCCATCTCGAAATCGAGGAACAGGCCACCATTACCGACCAGAATGGAGAGCGGCCGCAGCGAGCCATCCTTCTGGAAGTTTCGCAGCGTCGAGATCTTCTCCAAACCCGGCCAGTCCTCGTGCTTGAGCATCACGCAGGATGGCGAATCCATCACGATTTTGCGGATCACGGCCGGCGTGAAGATGACGTTGAGCGTCAGCGGATAATCCTGCAGCACCCAGGGAATATCGTTGCCGATCGCTTCCTGCGCCTGCTTGAAATAGACCGTGATCTGGTCGTCGGTGCGCAAATGCGGCGGCGGCGCGATCATCACGCCGGCGGCGCCGGCATCCATCGATGCCTTGGCCAGCGAGCGCATCGAGGCAAAGCCCGGCGCCGAGACGCCGACGATGATCTGCATGTTCTTGGCGCGCTTGACGAAGCGAACCGCCACCTGCTCCGCCTCGGCCGCGTCGAGCTTCGGCGCTTCGCCCAAGATACCGAGGACGGTGACGCCGTCGCAGCCGACTTCGGCGTAGAAGTCGGTCAGCCGGTCGATGGACTTCTCGTCGATGCGTCCGTCGTCGTGAAAGGGCGTCGGCGCAATCGCAAAGGTGCCGGCGGCCTGGGCGGTGAGCTTTGTCATTTGTACATCCATCCTCTTTCGTCATTCCGGGATGGTGCGCCAGCACCAGACCCCGGAATCTCCAGATTCCGGGTTCGATGCTTCGCATCGCCCCGGAATGACAACCACTAAAACCTTCGTGCGCCCATCTTGATCTGCTCCTCGGAGAAGAAGATCTCCTTGGCATGGGTCACGATATCCTCGGCCTTCCACCCCGTGAACGGCGGCTTCCAGCCTTCCATTTCCATCATCCGCATCTCCCGAACCCCACGCGGGCCGGAGACGCCGAGCACCTTGCCGGTCTGGTCGCCCGACAGATCGCTGACCATGTATAGCACGGCCGGCGCGATGCCATCAGGACCGAGCGCCGCGCCGGGGTTCTCCTTATAGCGCGGCAGGTCTGCGGTCATGCGGGTTAGCGCGCCCGGCGCCAGCGTCCAGATCCGGATGTTGTACTTGCGGCCTTCAATGGCGAGCACGTTTGACAGTCCCCAGATACCGCCCTTGGCGGCGCCATAGTTGGTCTGGCCGAAATTGCCGATCAGGCCCGAGGTCGAGGAGGTGTTGACGATGACGCCGCCGCCGTTCTCGCGCATCCATTTGAACACCGGCTGGGTGCAGCAGAAGGTGCCTTTAAGGTGCACCTTGATCACCTTGTCCCAATTGGCCTCCTTGGCCTTGGCAAAAGTCTCGTCGAGCAGGATGCCGGCATTGTTGACCAGGATATCGGCGCGGCCGAAATTCTTGATGGCGTCTTCGAACACCGATTGCCCGCCCGCCATGGTCGAGATGTCGGCGCCGTTGGCGACGGCACGGCCGCCCTCTTCTTTGATGGCGTTGACCACCTTCTGCGCCATCGACACGTCGGCGCCGGAACCATCGCGGGGACCACCGAGGTCGTTGACCACGACCGCCGCGCCCTCGCGCGCGAACAGTTTGGCGTAGGCCTCACCGAGCCCGCCGCCTGCACCGGTGATGATGGCAACTTTGCCGTCGAGTAATCCCATGGTGTTTTCTCCCTGTTATTTGCCGTCATTCCGGGGCGCGAAGCGAACCCGGAATCTCGAGATTCCGGGTCTGGTCCTTCGGACCATCCCGGAATGACGGCGGTGCTAACCCAGCACCGTCTTGCCGCTCTTGATCACGGTGACGCCCCTTGCCTTCACCTTGGCCTCGAACGAGATGATGTTGCCGTCCTTCCACAATTCCATCGTCACGGTCTCGCCAGGGTAGACCGGCGAGGAGAACCGCGCGACGTGCTGCTTGAAGGCGGACGGATCGTAGTCGGCGTAGGTCTGCAGCACGCCGCGGCAGGTGATGCCATAGGTGCACATGCCGTGCAGGATCGGCCGCGGAAAGCCGGCCTTCCTCGCAAACTCGGGATCGCTGTGCAGCGGATTGCGGTCGCCGCACAGGCGGTAGACCAGTGCCTGGTCCGGCCGCGTCGTGATATCGACGATCTTGTCGGGCGCGCGGCTCGGCACCTTGTGCGGTTCGGGCTGGCCTTCGGAAGGCCCGCCAAAGCCGCCGTCGCCGCGCGCGAATCGCGACGCCACCAGCGTCGCCAACTTGTCGCCGTTCTCGTCCTTCAGCACGGTCTGGTGCCGGATCACCGCGCCCTTGTCCTTGCCCTTGTCGAAGACGTCGAGCACGGTCGAGTCGGCCGTGATTTTCGCCGCGCTCGGCAGCGGCTTGTAGAAGGTGATGTCACGCTCGCCGTCGACCACCATGACGCGGTTGAGGTTCATCTCGCCTGGACTTGAGCCCCAGGCCGCCACCGAGGCGAAGGTCGGCACGACCTTGAGGGGACGCGGGGTGAAGGTGCCTTCATTGACGAAAGCAAGTTCGTTCTCATCCATCGGATCGGCGCCCATGCCGATGCCATAGGCGTAGAGCATCACCTCGCGGTCGGTATAGGCGTATTTCTGGCCGAGGTTTTTGAGGGCCATGAGCTGTTCGTAGTTAATCGGCATTGCCGTCGTCCTCAATTCTTGTTCCTTGGCGCTGCCAATTGATGCGCCCTCGCCCTTGTGGGAGAGGGCCGCGACGGCACCAGCCGCAGACTCCCTTGGGAGAGGGTTGCCTCCGCAGATTCATCTCTTGCGCGGAGAGACACCCCTCTTCCGGCAGCTTCGCTGCCACCTTCCCCGCAAGGGGGGAAGGTACTTTGTAGGCTAAGCCGCCGTGAAGAACGGCAGCGGGGCGCCGTCGGTCGGCTTCCATACCAGCTTCACCTTCTGGCCGATCTTCAATTTCTCCAGATCGCAATCGACGATATTGGTCTGCAGCGAGGGACCTTCCTTCAACGTGACATAGGCGATCGCATAGGGACCGGTCGGCGATTTGCGCATCAGGCTATAGGTGTAGATCGTCGCCTCTCCGGAAGCTTCCTCCCACACCGTCTTGTCCGAGAAACAGAACGGGCAGATCGATCGCGGGAAGTAATGCCGGTCGCCGCAAGCCGTGCAGCGCTTGATCATGAACTTGCCGGCCTTGGCCGCTTCCCAGAATTGTGCGGTCTCCGGATTGGTCACAGGAGCCGGATATTTCTTTGCTTCAGCCATTACACGCGCTCCAGAATGCAGGTTGAGGCGGCGTGACGCACGCCGAGAAGTCCGCCGGTGCCATGGGCGATCGCGAGGTCGCAATTTTGCACCTGCACCTTCGGATGCGCTTCGCCGCGCAATTGGCGGACCGCTTCGAGGATTTTGGTCATGCCGCCGCGATTCACCGGGTGATTGCTGCAGAGACCGCCGCCATCGGTGTTGAACGGCAGCTTGCCGACACCGGAGATCAGATTGCCGTCGGCGACGAACTTGCCGCCCTCGCCCTTCTTGCAGAAGCCGAGGTCTTCGAGCTGCATCAGCACCGTGATGGTGAAGCTGTCATAGATCGAGGCGTATTTGATATCCTTCGGCGTCACGCCCGCTTCCTCGAACGCGCGCGGGCCGGACCAGATGCCGGCGGAATAAGTGAGATCGAGATCCTTGCCACCGCGCGGGCCTTTCATCGCCTCGCCATGGCCGATCAAGCGCACCAGCGGCTTCTTCAGGCTTTTGGCGATTTCCGGTGTGGTCACGATCATCGCGCCGCCGCCGTCGGTGACGACGCAGCAGTCCATCCGGTGCAGCGGGTCCGAGATCATCGGCGAGTTGATGACGTCCTCGACGGTGACGACCTCCTTCAGCATCGCGTGCGGGTTGTACTGCGCATGATGCGAGGCCGCGACCTTGATCCAGGCGAGCTGCTCGCTCGTGGTGCCGTAGTCGTGCATATGGCGCATGGCACACATGCCGTAGGCATTGTGGGTGGTGGCGCCATAGGCTGCCTCGAAATCGGCCTCGGCTCCGGCGGCGCGCGGCGGCATCGGGCCGGTGCGCGGCTTGCCGGCGAGCGTGACCAGCGCGATCGAGCATTTGCCCGCCGCGATGGCCTCCGCCGCGTGCCCGAGATGAATCAAATAGGAACAGCCGCCGGTTTCGGTGGAATCGACGTGGCGCACCTTCAATCCGAGGTAATCGACCATCGGCCAAGCGCCGCCGGGAGCGTCGCCGGCGCAGAAATAGCCATCGATATCGGCCTTGGTGAGGCCCGCATCCTCGATCGCGCCCTTGGCGACCTCGGCATGCAGCTGTGCCGTTGATTTATCAGGTGCGTGCCGGGTGGGATGCTCGTAGATCCCGGCAATGTAGGCTTTGCCTTTGATGGTCAAATCGTTCTCCGTTGGCGTTTCTTCTTTCCGAAAGTTTTTCTGGCCTGTCGCCGCCCCCTTGGCAAGCGCGGAAATATTCCGCCGGGCGAGAGGGTAGCGACTGGACTCAAGTCGGGATGATTATCCGCGGAAATCTTATCGGGCCGGAGCGTGCGTTCCGCCGTTGGGCTTCACGTTTCACACCCATGCGTTCTCGCAGCGCGACGCGCCCGAGCTGTACCTGATCGCTTGCCCCTCCTTGTCGAGAGGGCGGCAGGGAAGGCCGGATGCTGGCTGGCACCCGCGGTCTCGTGTGCAAGGATCCGCAAAGATACGCACACGAGCATACAGGTATCAGCCGAAACAACCGGCCTTCCCTGCGCAATGGTTTGACGGCTTATGCCGCGCTCTCCCCGGAGACGAATTCCTTTTGCCTCCGTCGCTGCCGGATTAGCGGCTGATCGAACCCGGTTGGATTCGAACAACCTCCGCCAGCTTGACACCAGCCACGGGTGCCAGGACCACACGGTTTTGCCGTACGCGAAATGCGCCGCTCGTCCTGCGCGACAATCGATCGCTCACGGCCCCAAGGCCGCCCTGCAATGCCTCGCGCGCGCGAGCGCCCTCGCGTCCACCGCTCTCCGCACTCCACGTATCGTGACGACGCGTACGCCCCTCTTCATGAGGCGGGATGGCGCGTAAAGGAAGCTGATTTGCGCAAAATGAGAAGCGGAATATTTTTGCCGCGCAATCGGGACGACCCAAATCACGTTGAATCGATTGGTGAAATTCGTGTTTTGGCGCAGCGGGTTTATGCGATTTTGGAGCGCACTGCACGATCGGCGCCCGCTGATTTGCCGACGGGCAAAACAGCAAGCGTCAGCCCGTATTCCTGACCGCATCAACCAGCATCGCGTAAAGCTGGCGCTTGGTGAATTCCTTGGGCTGCGTTGCTGCCGGTTTGCGCGGCGACACGACCTTGTCCGCCGGGCGGGCACAGGCCGCCAACAGCGCCGCCTTTCGCTTCGGCACCGACACGATCCTGGGGTTCGCGGTTGGCGGCTTACGACCGCGCTTCTGCCCCATGCGCTTCAACTTGGCGCTCACGGCATTGCGGCTATAGCCCAATCGACTTGCGATCTGGCCGGCACTGTGGCCATCGCCCCAGAGTTTTTTGAGCAGTGCTACGTCTTTCGCATCCCAACCCATAGCAACGATTATACATCGACTGCTAGCTAGAGGCTAGTCGTTGCTCACGTTGCTTGAGCGAGCAAATGGTCTCGTCGTTAATACGGCGTGGTTGAGGATTGATGACGTCCGCTGGCAAGCTGCGACTTCCCAACCGATCTGAGCTGAAGGAAACGCGATCGCGCGAACGCTATTGCGCATAGGGTGGGCGAAGCCATCGGGTCGCACGAATGCGCGCCCGATGACAGGCTCCGCGTACCCACCATCGTGCTAGATGGTGGGCACGCGCAAGCGCGCCTTTGCCCACCCTACTCTGCCCATGACTCATGGAAAAAGGATGTGTGAGGATCCGCTACCCCTACTCAGCCCTTTACTCGGCCACGACCTGATGCGGCGCGGGCGGCGGATAAATTGATCTCAATGCCCAGCTAGTGTCTTGTACGCGGTAATGGCACGCTTGAGGTCGTCGTACTCCTCGCAGGGAATCAGACAGAGATTTTCCAGCGCCGCCAGCAGCTGCTGTGCTTTTGCCGGCTCGCCCAGCACCAGATAAGCCTCACCCAGATGTTCGTGCGCGCTGCGGTGGCGGGAATTTAGCAGCAATGCTTTCTGATAATGGCCAATCGCCGGACCCATCTGACGCAGCCGCCGATAGGCATAGCCGATGTAGTTCTGGATATCGGCATTCGTCGGGTCGCGCAGCGCAGCGAGCTCGAACGCTGCGATTGCGCCGTTCCAATTCCCTGAGCCTAGAGCCCTCTTGCCGGCCTTGAAATCGGGATCGAGTTGTGCCCAGTCGGCGTCCGATGCAACGGATGCCATGGTGGTGCAAATCGGCCAGGCGTCAGTGGTGGCGGTCGGCTCAGCCGGCGTTACCGCCGCGCCGAACGGCGGTACAGTCGCGGTCCGCCAGCCCGGCCAGCTGACGATATGGGCGGCGACGCCGCTCACCAGCACGCCGAGCATTATTGCCAATGCGACTGCGCGGATCATCGTCATCTTCTCGACCTGATGGCTGCGAAGCGCTGGGCCCACGCAGCCGAGAGTCAATTTCGTGCGCTACCTATCGTGTCTTGTGAATATGCTTTGGCCGCACGGATTTCCGGCCGCTCCGTATCGGCGTTCCTGGCCAAGTCCACCAGCTTGCCGAAGTACTCGGATGCTTTTTGGCGGTTACCCGCGCCGTCGGCAGCACGGGCGGCTCCCCAGAGCGCACGGAAGCGGTTAGGCGTCTGCTTGAGTGCGGTCTCGAACTCGTTCAGCGCAGCAGCGGGCTGTTCCGTCTCAAGGAGTAATTCGGCCAGCAATTCGCGGAACGGATAGAGACGATTCTCCATCGCCACATGCTTGACGCTGCCGTCTTCGCCATCAGCCGCGGCTCGCATAAATCGCAGCGCCTGATCGGTCGCACCTTCCTTCAGTGCAATCCACGCCGAAATGGCAAGCATCTGCTCCTCGGTCCGGTCCGCCCAGTAAGATTGGTCGGCGCGCTGCAGTGTCGCTCGCAACGCCTTCATCGCTTCGATCTCCTGCTTCGCTCCGGCAAGGTCGCCGGTACGGGCCATGCCCAGTCCGCGCGTGAAGCGGATCAAAGAGTCCGCCATGGGATATTGGGTCGTGATCACCGGCAAAGCGGCAGCGCCGGCCCAATCCGCGCGCTCCACGACGTAACGCGCCGGCATCGCAGCCTTGGCGGTGAAATTGCCGAAGGTGATCGGACGATCGCCGCGGTCGGCGGTGGCGAGCGACTTCTTGATCATCGCCTCCGCTTTGGCATCCTGCGCAAGCTGCAGATGTGCGTAGACTGTGAAATCGGACGCATGATAGTAGTCCGGCTGAATCTCAAGCGCCGACGCGTTCGAGGCAATGGATTCTTCCCAAAGCCCAACCATCGAATAGATGTGCGATGGCATGTGCCGCGCGTGCGGCACGGCCGGCGCGATGCCGGCGTAGCGTCGCGCTGACGCGATTCCCTTTTCGGCAAGCGGCGCAAAATCATAGGCGTGAATGAGGTAATGCGTCACGCCTGGGTGCTGCGGGTTCTGCTCGTAGAGTTTTTCGAGAAGCGCCGCCGACTTGATCTGATTGGCGTAGGTGAGGTCGCCTTTCGGTGCCGACGATTGAAGCGCCAGCGCGTAAAAGACCTGCACCTCGTAGTCGTCAGGATAGTTTTGAGCCATCCTCTCCATTGCAGCACTGTAGGCTGTCAGCCGGGTATTCACAGGCACCTTATCATGGTCGCGGAAATAGGTGCCCAGCGCCTCGATCCAGTCGCGCTCACGCTGAGTCTTCGGCCCGGCAGCCCTCGCTTTTTCGATGGCTTCCGAACCCGCCTGCGCCTCGGTTCGCGTCGGTGTGGTTGCAAGGGTGTTGCCGAGGAAGTCCATCGCCACCCCCCAATGCGCCATGGCGCAAGTGGGATCCTGCTGCAAAATCCCTTCGAACTTTCGACGGGCAATCAAAAACCAGTACGAATGAAGCATGGCGACGCCGCGGTCGAACTCGGCCTGCACATTAGGATCACAGGAGGTAGGGAAAGTTACCTTACCGAGCTTTTCGTCTTGCTGTCCGATCGCGCTGCTTGCGAGCGCTGCGCTAATCAGGCCGGCGGCAAACAAGGTTCGTCCCGATTTCACGTTCATCGTGAGTCTCCTCTAAGCCCTACGAGTGATCATCCAAAGCGGCTCCAAATCAGATGCCTCCCCGTCCCTCCTCATTTCTCCAGTGTCTGTTTGTTGCGTCCGTGCCCGCAAGGCGCGCACTGCGGCCATGCGTGTCGGGCCAGGCGCGGCAAAGCGCGCCTGCAATTAGTCTCGAATGAATGCGAAATGATTGCTGCCAGGCACGGACGTCGCCCCCTTCGCAGGATTTCGGCACGTCGGGTTGGAGCTCACCGGCTGAAAGTGTAGCCCTCTTTCCATGCCCTCGAAAGAGCCCGAGCGGCGGTCGTTGGCGCCATGCCAACCTCGTGCAATCTGTGGGTTTAATCCATGGTGTGCACCGAGACGGGCATTTGATCATCGCGAATTTGATGAGTTCCGACCAGCCAAATGGACCATGAGCAGGCAAAGCGAAGCGCGCAGGTGGGCTAAGCTAAGCGAAGCGTGCGCACCGTTAAGCACTATCCATGTTGATGGATGATGGGCAGGGCGTCTTGCGCCTTTGCCCCACCCTGCGCGGCCAGCATGCTCCGGACGCAGCGCGGCGCGACAGTGCTGCGCTGGCGAGCCGGGGCCGATGTGGTGAGATGGGTTCCGGCTCTGCGGCGCACCGCGATGCGCTGCGCCGCGTCCGGGACACGAGATTTACTCCGCCGCGAGTTGCCTTGGCGCGGGCGGCGGGTTCGCGAGGTCGGCGGTGAGTTGGGCGTGGCGGGCTTTCGCGTCTGCGACCGCCTTTTCCTTGATCGGGCCGAAGCCGCGGATGCGGTCCGGCAAGGACAGGAGCTCGACGGCGGTGTCGTGCGTGATCGGCGATAGCACACTGAGTATGGTGGCGACATCCTTCTCGTAAGCTGCAATCAGCTCGCGCTCGAGCTTGCGGTCGGCGCTGTAGCCGAAAATGTCGAAAGGCGTACCGCGCAGGAATCGCAAGCTCGCCAATGTCCGGAACACCGGCATCATCCAGGCGCCGAACGCGCGCTTCTTCGGGCGGCCGAGCGCATCGAGGCCGCCGCCGAGGATCGGCGGCGCGAGATTGAAGTTGAACTTGAACTCGCCTTCGAACTGGTCGCGGAGCTGCTTTTCGAAGCGGCCATCGGTGAACAGCCGTGCGACTTCGTACTCGTCCTTGTAGGCCAGCAGTTTTGCGTAATTAACCGCGACCGCCCGCGGCAGCGTGTCGCCATAACCGCCATCGATCGCCGCATCGCGCACGCGCTTCACGAGGCTCCGATAGCGCTCGGCGAGCCCGGCATTTTGATAATCGCTCAGGAATGCGCTGCGGTGGGCGATGATCTCGTCGAGCGACATCGTGTCCAGCGTCTTCGCGACCACCGGCTCGTCCTGGCCCTTCATCATGGCGTCGAGCCGCGCCGGATCAGCCGCGGCGAGACGGCCGAGCTGGAAGGCCTGCGTGTTCATCTTGATCGCGACGCCGTTGACCTCGATGGCCTGCTCGATCGCCTTCGCCGACAGCGGCAGTAGGCCCTTCTGGTAAGCATAGCCCAGCATCATGATGTTGGTGGCAATGGAATCGCCGAGCAGCGCTTCGGCCGGCTTGGTAAAATCGTAGAACGAAGAATCCTTGCGCAGCTCGGTCTCCAGCACGTGGTTGACCTTGCGGCTCTGGAAATTGAAGTCGCGGTTGAGGATGAAGTCGGCGGTCGGGATCACGTGGGTATTGATGACGCCGACGGTTCGGCTCGCTTCGCAGAGCGAAATGGTGTCCTTGGCGGCGGCCACCACCTCGTCGGCGGCCATCACCAGATCGGCGGTGCCGGTGACGATGCGCGAACAGGTGACGTCGGCGGTATGTTCCGAAAGACGAACGTGGCTGAGCACCGCGCCGCCCTTCTGCGCCAGGCCGGACATGTCAAGGATCATGCTGGCCTTGCCTTCGATGTGGGCGGCCATGCCGAGCAGCGCACCGATGGTCAAGACGCCGGTACCGCCGACGCCGCCGACGGCGATGTTGTAGGGCCGCTCCAACGAGGGGAATGAAGCCGGCTCCGGCAAATCGCCGATGTCGCCAAGGCTTGCAGGGGCACGGCGGCGCGGCTTGCCGCCGTCGATGGTGACGAAGGACGGGCAAAAGCCCTTGAGGCAGGAATAATCCTTGTTGCAAGTCGACTGGTTGATGATGCGCTTGCGGCCCATCTCGGTTTCCAGCGGCTCGACCGAAATGCAGTTCGACTGCACCGAGCAATCGCCGCAGCCTTCGCACACCGCCGGATTGATGATGACGCGGCGCGCCGGGTCTTCCATCAGGCCGCGCTTGCGGCGACGGCGCTTTTCGGCGGCGCAGGTCTGCACGAACACGATCGCCGAAGTGCCCTTGAGCGTGCGGCAGGTCTTCATGACGTCCTGAAGCTCGTCGCGATGCGCCGTCTTGACGCCGGCCGCGATCTCGGAGGCCGGATAAGCGTCGGGGTTTTCCGAGACGAGATAGATGTTGCGGATACCTTCCGAATGAAGCTGGAAGGTGATCTGCTGCGGCGACAATTCGCCGTCGACATGCTGGCCGCCGGTCATCGCGGTCGCGTCGTTATAGAGGATCTTGTAGGTGATGTTGGCGCCCGAGGCGATCGCCTGGCGGATCGCGAGGCTGCCCGAATGGAAGTAGGTGCCGTCGCCGAGATTGGCGAACACATGCTCTTCCTTGGTGAAGGGTGCGACACCGACCCACGGCACGCCCTCGCCTCCCATGTGGGTGTAGGTCTCGGTGTTGCGGTCCATCCACAGCGCCATGAAGTGACAGCCGATCCCGGCAAAGGCGCGGCTGCCTTCCGGCACCTTGGTCGAAGTGTTGTGCGGGCAGCCCGAGCAGAAATACGGGGTGCGGGTGACGGGCGCCACCGCCTGCATCTGGGTCGCCTGACGGCCGTTGAACCAGTCGGCCTTGGCGCGCAGCATCGCGGCGATTTCGGGATTGAGATTAAGTCGAAGCAATCGTTCGGTCAGCGAACTCGCCAGTGAGGCGACGGAAAGTTCGGCGGCAAAGGTCAGGAAGCGCTTGTCGTGGTCGTCCATCTTGCCGACGATGCGCGGCCGGACGTCATCGCGCCAGTTGAACAGCTCCTGCTTGACCTGGTTCTCGACGATCTCACGGCGCTCCTCGACGATGAAGATTTCTTCGAGGCCGACGGCGAAATTGCGCACGCCTTCGGGCTCCAGCGGCCAGGGCATGCCGATCTTGTAAAGCCTGAGCCCGATCTTGGCGGCGACCTCCTCGGTGATCCCGAGTTCGCGCAGCGCCTGACGGATGTCCTCGTAGCTTTTGCCCGACGCCATGATGCCGTAGCGGGCATTCGGCGAATCCAGGGTGATGCGGTTGATCTTGTTGGCGCGCGCGAAAGCGATGGCGGCAAAGCCCTTGTAATCCTGCAGGCGAAGGTCCTGCGCATAGCGATCGTCGGGCCAGCGCAAATTGAGACCGCCCGGCGGCATCTCGAAATCGGTCGGAATGACGAAAGGCGTCATCTCGTCGGTGAGATCGATCTCGGCCGTGGTCTCCACGGTCTCGGTGATCACCTTCATGCCGACCCAGCAACCGGAGTAGCGCGACATCGCGATGCCGAGCAGGCCCATCTCGATCATTTCATGGATGCTGGAAGGATAGAGATAAGGCATCAGTGCGGAGATGAAGGCGTGGTCGGACTGATGCGGGACGGTGGAGGATTTTGCGCCGTGGTCGTCGCCGGCAAGGCAGAGCACGCCGCCGTTCTTGGCCGAGCCGGCCGTATTGCCGTGGCGGAACACGTCGCCGCAGCGGTCAACGCCGGGGCCTTTGCCGTACCAGATGCCGACCACGCCATCATATTTGGCGCCGGGCGAGAGGTTGAGCTGCTGCGAGCCCCAAATCGCGGTCGCCGCGAGGTCCTCGTTCACGCCGGGCTGAAACTTGATGTTGTATTGTTCGAGATGTTTTCGGGCGGCGAAGAGCTGCTGGTCGTAACCGCCCAAGGGGGAGCCGCGGTAACCGGAGATGAAGCCCGCGGTGTTGAGCCCCGCGGCGCGGTCGCGGCGAATTTGCGCCATCGGCAGGCGCACCAGCGCCTGGATACCGGTCAGGAAGATCTGGCCGGACCCTTGCGTGTACTTCTGATCGAGACTGATCGGACCCTGGTTGATTCCCATTGCAGCCCTCTTTGCCCTTGCGCCGCGATCGCGACGACTGTTTTTAGCTAGTCATCTGAACTCGTTAGAACCAGTCTATGTCGGATTTTTACGTGGGCGCACCACAAATCTCGCTTCCTGAGCCGTGCTTTCAAAGATCGCAATTTCGTGCCGGGAATAACGGCAGCGCATTTCGGTTTGTGTCGTCCGGAAGCCTCGGCGCGAAATGGCGTGAGGTGCTCTTCGATGCGCTTCGCGCTATAACGGCTTGGGAGGCCAGATGGTGCAGGGACCACGCCGGATCACGCGGACGATTCTTGCCGGAGTTCTTGCCGGAGCGCTTTTGTGCACTGCGTTCGCCGTTGGCGAAGACCGCGCCCAATCCAGCGAGCAACTCAAGCCCGAGCCGACGCCTGACGATATCGCGCGCGGCAAGGCGCTGACGAACGCCGGCGACTGTGCAAGCTGCCACACCGCCGATCCCGCAAAACCGTTCGCCGGAGGCAAGCGGATCGACACGCCGTTCGGCGGCATCTATGCGCCCAACCTGACGCCGGATCGTGAGACCGGGCTCGGCGCATGGAGCGATGACGATTTCTACCGCGCGCTCCGCTTCGGCGTGGCGCGCGACGGCTCCCGCTATTACCCGGCCTTCCCCTATGCGAATTTCACGAAACTGACGCGGCAGGACATTCTTGCAATCCGCGCCTATCTGGCGACGCTGACGCCGACACGCAGCAAGACCCCCGCGCCCGAGCTGCGCTGGCCGTTCAACCATCGCTTCGTCATGCGCGGCTGGAACTGGCTGTTCTTCAAGCCCGGCATCCTGATGCCGGACCAGGCGAAGAGCGCGGAATGGAATCGCGGCCGCTATCTGGTCGAAGGCGTCGCCCATTGCGGCGCCTGCCACACGCCGAAGAACTTTTTCGGCGCGGACAAGCGCGGCCAGGCCTATGGCGGCGGGCGGGTCGCGGGCATGTTCGCGCCGCGACTCGATGCCGCTGAGCGCAGCGGCCTGAAATCCTGGAGCCTGGAAGACATCGCCGAATATCTGCAGAGCGGCCGCAATGCCAAGAGCAATGCCGGCGAGCTGATGTCGGAGGTCGTGATCAATTCGACCTCGAAGATGAGCGATGCGGATGTCAGGGCGATCGCGATCTACCTGAAGGATTTGCCGGCGGGCGCACCGGAGCCGAAGGTCACCCCGCCCTCACCTTCGCAAATGGCCGCGGGCGAAAAGCTCTACAACGGCGCCTGTCTCGCCTGCCACGAAAAGGACGGATCGGGCGCGCCGCGGATCTATCCACCGCTGCCCGGCAACGCCAATCTGCAATCCGCCGATGCAATGAGCACGCTGCGTGTCATTCTCGACGGCGCCGAGACCGTGACGACGCCGCGCGTGCCCAACAAGGGATCGATGCCGGCCTATGCCGCCAAGATGACCGATCAGGAGATTGCCGACGTGACTAACTACATCCGCAATGCCTGGGGCAATGCGGCACCGCTGGTGACGGCGGCGGAAGTCGCAAAGGCGCGGCGCAAGTGATCGTGTCCGGACACATCAGGAACTTAGGGACTTGGCGGTTCCAACATTACGGGGTTGCCACGTTGGCGCGGAACATCCGGTCGCGCCAACCATTAGCTTGGAATGCTAACGGAGGAACCGATTCATGGCATACCAACCCGATCCTAACGATCCTTACCGCGCTGGCCTGAGCGATGAAGAAGTCCGCCGTCAGGCCCGCTTCAACAGTCTCGATAACGAGTTGCAGCCCGATCCCGCGCTGACCGAAGGTCCGCCGAGTGGCGCCAAGGTCGCGATGTTCGCCGTTGCCATCGCGGTCGTACTCGGCGCCCTGTTCTATGGCCTCAACAACACCACCGTGCAGCAGGCCGGTACCTCGCCGACCAACCAGACCGCGCAGACGCAGCCGGCCAACCCCGCGGCGCCTCCCGGCATGCGTGATGTAACGCCGCGCGCGAATACCGAGCCGGGAACGACCACGGGCGCCGCGACCAATCGCCCGACGCCGCCGTCGCCGAACCCGACCGGCACCGAGGTCGATCGCGCCAAGCAGTAAGTTAGACACACACGCCAACAAAGCAGCGGGCTCAATGCCCGCTGTTTTTTTGCGCCTCGCCGGCGCGGCTAACTGAACATCTTGTTGATGTCGCCGCCGGGATAGCCGTTGGCAAATTCGGTGAACGTCCCCTGCTCCGCCATCTCCTTTGATGCCTTCATGAAGCCGCTCCAGGCCATCCGCGCCAGCGACGCGCCGACGCTGATGCGGCGGACGCCGAGGTCGGAGGCCGCTTTCAGCGACGGGCCGGCCGCGCCGACCAGGAGATTGACGGGTTTTGGATGCACCGCTTTCACGACAGCCGAAATTTCTTCCGCCGTCGCGATGCCCGGCGCATAGAGGCAATCGGCGCCAGCTTCGGCATAGGCAGTGAGCCGGTCGATCACTAGCTTCAAATCCTTCTGCCCGCGCAGGAATGCTTCGCAGCGGCCGGTGAGCAGGACGCCGCTATTGTCGGCATCGATGGCCTGGCGCGCCGCGCGGATCCGGTCGATGGCCAACGCACGATCGAACAGCGGCTTTGCGTTGTCTCCGGTAAAATCCTCGATCGACAGGCCGGCGACGCCGGTCTTCACGGCGCGCGCGACATTGGCGCCGACCTTGTCCGGCTCGTGTGCAAAGCCGTCCTCGAAGTCGGCATTGACGGGAATGTCGACCGCCGCAGAGATCGCGGCGAGATGGGCGCAGACGTCGTCGACGGTGACGCGGTTGTCGGCTTTGCCAAGAGTCCAGGCAAAGCCCGCGCTGGTCGAAGCCAGCGCCTTGAAGCCGAAATGCTGCAACGCCTTCGCGCTGCCGACGTCAAAGGGATTGGGAATGATGAAGCATCCGCTCTCGTGCAATTTCCTGAACGCGGCGCCTTTGTCAGCAGATGTCAGCATGGGTGCTCCCCTAATGTTTGTTGGCGCCGCCTACATAGGAACGCAACGTCTGCTCCGCCAGACGCCTCACGCCGCGACCTTGCGTAGGAAGGTGCGCTCCTCGGCGAGGATGAACTTGTTCTCCTCGGCGAACTCAAAATTGGCCTTACCTTCGCTGTCCGCCCGCAGCCGCGCGCGGTAGCTTTCATAAGATGCGAGGCTGTCGAACGAGATCAGCGCAAAGGCGATGTTGTTGGTGCCCTCGTGCGGCATCCAGTAGCCGATCAGGTCACCGCCGCATTTCGGGATGATGGTGAGCCAGTTTTTTGAATATTGCTCGAACAACGCGCGCTTGAACGGGTCGAGCTGATAGCGGATGAAGACGGTGATAGTCATTTCATATCTCCGGTGTTTGTAGCCGTCATTGCGAGGAGCGACAGCGACGAAGCAATCCATTCCTCCGCTTGTGGCGAGATGGAATGCTTCGCTTCACTCGCAATGACGGAGCCCGTTGCTTCGATCGGAGAATACCCGCTTGCGCGTCATCGATGCTTCGTCTATCATCGAACTATGAAAGCAGGTCCCGATATCGCCCTGGTCGCCTCCCTGGTCGGCGATCCCGCCCGCGCCAACATGCTGACCGCGCTGATGGACGGCCGCGCGCTGACCGCGAGCGAATTGGCGCACCAGGCCGGCATCACGCCGCAAACCGCGAGTTCGCATCTTTCCAAACTCGAGGCCGGCGGGCTGATCGAGCCCGAGAAGCAGGGCCGGCATCGCTATTACCGCCTCACCGGCCCCGATGTCGCCGGCGTGCTCGAAGGACTGGCCGGACTTGCGGAACGCGCCGGGCATACGCGCGTGCGCACCGGGCCGAAGGAGCCGGCGCTGCGCCGGGCGCGGATCTGCTACGATCATCTCGCCGGTGATCTCGGCGTGCAGATGCTCGATAGCATGCGCAAACAGCGGCTGGTCCGCCAGACCAAGCAATCCATCGAACTTACCGGCGAGGGCAAGCGCTTCATGGCCGAGGCGCTGCAGATCGACGCTGATAGGCTCGCCCACCCGCGCCGTCCGATATGCAAGGCTTGTCTCGACTGGAGCGAACGGCGGCATCATCTCGCCGGCACGCTGGGAGCTGCGGTGATGAACCGCTTCACCGAATTGAACTGGGCGGCGCGCGATCCCGCGCTCGGCAGCCGCGTGGTGAATTTCACCCGCACCGGCGAAAAGCGATTTGCGGCGCTGTTTGGAAGCGAGCAACCAAACCAGGGCTCTTGAACTTTCAACGGGGCCGATAGCCGCCTCATCGTGCTCAACGAGGAAGGCATCAACGGCAACCACTATTACCTAATCGATGACCGCCGCCAGCTCAAACTGGTTCACACGACGGACAACGCAGGCAATTGCAAGACCGCGCTGAAGGCCGAATGGCTCCTGATCTCCGAAAAATCTCCGCAAAATGTGAACCGCGCGGCCTTTACCGCATCTGACATCGGCATCAATACAACTCCATCTTCAGATGGAGTTTGCGATGCGACCAATTCTTGCCGGCGTGCTCACCGCCGCCCTTTGCACTCAGCCTTTGCTGCCGGCCGGGGCCGCGGAAACCGCGCAACGCGAACCCTACGGCATCGGTCTCGAAGGTTTTGGCTACCCTTATCCCGTCCACATGCTGCCGCTGGTCAACGACGGCGAGCAGATGCGGATGGCCTACATGGACGTCGCTCCCGCGCAGCCGAACGGGCGCACCGTGGTGCTGCTGCACGGCCGCAATTTTCCATCGAGCTACTGGGCGCCGGTCACCAAGACCTTGAGCGATGCCGGTTATCGCGTGGTCGTGCCTGACCAGATCGGCTTCGGAAAATCGTCAAAGCCGCAAGGCGACCTGCATTTCGATACGCTGGCGCGCAACACGATCGCGCTGCTCGATCACTTACAAATCGCAAAGGCCGACATCGTGGCGCATTCGCTCGGCGGCATGCTGGGCGTGCGGATCGCACGCGCCTACCCTGACCGGATCGCGCATCTGGTGCTGACAGCTCCGATCGGGCTGGAGGACTATCGGCTCTACGTGCCGCCGACGCCGACCGAAAAGATTTTGGAGAACGAAGATAAGCTTACAGCGGAAGCCTATCGCAAGCAGCTCGAGACGAACTACGCCCTAAAACTGCCGCCCGAACAGGTCACGCCCTTCATCGATGCACGTTTCAATATCAAGGGCAGCGCCGAATATCAGCGCTGGCTGCGCGCGTTCGTCAGTTCGGCACAGATGATCTATCGCGAGCCTGTCGTGCACGAGATCCCGCTGATCACGCAGCCGACGCTGTTCGTGATGGGCGCCGACGATTACAACGCGCCGGGAAAAGCGAATGCGCCGGAGGCGCTGCGCCCGAAGATGGGGCAGAACGCCGAGCTGGCCAAGACGCTCGCCGCCAGGATGGCACACGGCCGGGCCGAGGTGATTGCGAACACCGGGCACCTGGTGTTTCTGGAGGCGCCGGCGAAATACAACGAGCTGGTGCTCGGATTTCTGGCCGTAGCCCCATGACAAATCACGACATTCATGTTCCGTTCAGGTGTTCGTGACTAAGTTCCGAACCGTGCCGCCTCGCGGCCAAGAACGGGAGAAAACATGAAGTACCTTTTCGCAGCAGTTTTGGCCCTGGGCACCGTTGCCAGCTTCAGCGCGGCGGAAGCCGCGGGGGGATGCGGCCCCGGCTGGCATCGCGGCCCCTATGGCGGCTGCCAACCCAATCGCCGCGTTGTGGTAGTGCCGCCGCGTGTGGTGGCGCCGCCGGTCGTTGTGGTACGCCCCGGTCGCGGCTGCCCCTACGGCACCGTGTGGCGTTACGGCCGTTGCCGCGCTTACTGACTTTCGAAAGCACGACAAAAGCCCCGCTCGCGCGGGGCTTTTTTATTGCCTGTCCGAGCAACTCCTGGCGACGGCTTATCTGTAATAACGCCGGCGCCAGTAGCGGCGGCGCCAATGACGGCGGCGATGCCAGCCCCAATATCTGCGGCGCCAGCGACGGCGACGCCAACCCCAATGACGACGGCGCCAGCCCCAGTGCCGGCGGCGCCAGCCGCGGCCCCAGCGCACTTCCTCGGGCGTGAGACGATCAACCTCATCGCCTGACGTGACGGCGGGTTGCGCATCCCTGTTGGCGGGAAGTTTGGCATCGTCAGCGAGCGGTGCCGGCATCAGCGGCGCGGCCTGCGCGCTCGCTGCGAGCGCGACACCGCCCGCGGCAAATCCAAAGGCGAGTTTCAGAAAGTGGCGGCGTTCCATCACATCTCCTCCTCCGTTCGCTGTGTGCAGAAAGATGAGTTTCGATCCATGTAGATGAACGCGCGCTGAATTACGCATTCAGCTTCACCGCAATCGAAGCCGACGCACGTCTATTTTCGTGCGCTGTTGCGCGCAGCGGAACTTTTGTTGCTACCGCGGCTTTGCTGTATCCACCGCGCATGTCACGATCTGTCTCGCTTGACGAGCCAGGCGGATACGTCGTCGCCTCACGCCACAAGCTCTTCCACCAGCACCAGCACCTCGCGCGTTCGCGTCACGTCGGGCCAATCGCGGTTGAAATCGGCGACAAGCCGCTTCAACTCCGGCCCCGCCATCGCGCGATCGAGCGCCGCCTGGTCCGGAAATTGATACATCGCGTGGTGCAGCGACGGGTCCGTGGTGCTCCAGTAGCGCCACGCCTTCACGGCGCCGAACGATTTCATGGCATCCGGCAGATGCTCGCGCGAATACCAGGCATCGAATGCCTGGCGCTTGGCGGGATCGGACACGGTGGCGCGGACGACGAAGAAAAAGGCTGCGGGCATTTGATTCTCCCTATTTTTTGTTCTTGTAGGATGGGCAAAGGCGCGCAGCGCCGTGCCCACCATTTCTTTCAGCGTTGTTGGGATGACGGTGGGCACGCTGCGCTTTGCCCATCCTACACATCCCTTGCAACATCCAACCGTCATATGCTCCGTGATATCAAGTCCGCGCGCAACGCATTATCCGAGGTGCCACCCATGCCCGTCCACCATCGCTCCGCTCTCCTCTCGGCGCTCTGGCTCGTCACCGCGATCCTCCCCGCAGCGGCCGAGGACATCCTGCTGCCGCGCGAGCCGCAGATCGGGCCGCGGCCGTTCTATCTCGTCGACAAGATGAAGGACGGGCCGCTGAAGACGCAGCTTGCGCAGTGCACGGGGCCGTTTCGCAAGACCGACTTCTCCATCGGCCACCGCGGCGCCGCGCTGGAATTTCCCGAGCATACGAAGGAGTCCTATATCGCCGCCGCCCGGATGGGCGCCGGCATCATCGAATGCGACGTCACCTTTACAAGAGACCGCCAGCTCGTGTGCCGCCACTCGCAATGCGACCTGCACACCACCACCAACATCCTGACCGTGCCGGAGCTTGCCGCAAAATGCTCGCAACCCTTCGGCCCGGCTGATCCCGCGGCCGGCAAGAAAGCCTCCGCAAAGTGCTGCACGAGCGACATCACGCTCGCCGAATTCCGGATGCTGAGCGCCAAGATGGACGGCTTCAATCCGGATGCCAAAACACCGGCGGAATACCAGAACGGCACGCCACGCTGGCGCACCGATCTCTACGCCAATTCCGGCACGCTGATGACCCATGACGAGAGCATCGCACTGATCAAGAGTCTCGGCGCCAAGTTCACGCCTGAGCTCAAAGCGCCGGAGGTGCCGATGCCGTTCGACGGCGACTACACCCAGGAAAAATATGCGTCGCAGATGCTGGACGCCTACAAAAAGGCCGGCGTTCCGCCATCAGACGTGTTCGCGCAAAGTTTTGATGTCGCCGACATCCTCTACTGGGTGAAGACCGAACCGGAATTCGCTAAACAGGCGGTCTATCTCGAAGAGCGCTATGAAAAGCAGGGCCTCGATCCAAACAAGCCCGAGACATGGAAACCGTCGATGGCGGAATTGAAGGCGCAAGGCGTCGCGATCCTGGGCCCGCCGATCTGGACCATGCTGACGCTGAACGACAAAAAGGAAATCGTGCCGTCCGAATACGCCAAGGCGGCCAAGGCCGCCGGCCTCGACCTGATCGGCTGGTCGCTGGAACGCGACGGCCCCCTCAACAAGGGCGGCGGCTTCTACCACAAGTCGATCAAGTCGGTGATTGACCGTGACGGCGATACGCTGACGGTGCTCGACGTGCTGGCAAAACAGGTCGGCATCCGCGGCATGTTCTCGGACTGGCCGGCGACGACGACGTTCTATGCGAGCTGCACGGGGATGAAGTGAGTTCGTAGGTGGACAAAGGCGCCTTGGCGCCGTGCCCACCATCAGCACTCCCCGGGTAATGGTGGGCACGCTTCGCTTTGCCGCCTACGAGTACCCGTTAAACGCTACGCCGGCTCCAAGCCGAGGGCCTGCGCGCTCTCGATCCAGGTTGGTAATTCGCGCTGATACAAGGCATTGCTTTCCTTGAAGCCGAGCGCCGGCTCCAGCACGAACGTGGCGAGAACTTCCTTCACTTTCGGATCGCTGTTGGCCGCGACACAGAGTTCGGCCAGCCGGTCGACGATCGGCTGCGGCGTCGGCTTCGGCAATGCCCAGCCGGTGAAGCCGCTCACGGTGAAGAATTTCGACGTCGCGCCTTGTTCGGGCAGCGTCTTGACGTTCGGGATCGCGGCGACTTTCTTCGAATGAACCGCGAACACAATGCCTTTGTCGCCTTGCAGGACGGCTTGCGCGGCGGTGTAGCTGCCCATCGCGGCATCGAGCGTGCCGTCCAGAAGACCCGTCCACATCGGCGCTTCGCCCCGGTAGTGGATCGGTTCGATTTTTAGGCCATACTGCTTGTTGAGCTCATTAATGGTCATGTGCGGGGCCGAGCCCGCGCTATAGGTCCCGAAGTTCACCTGGCCCTTCTTGCGCGCAAACGCGACGAAATCGTCCAGCGTTTTGACGCCGGACGCCGGGCTCGCGACCAGCAGCAGCCCGGCGCCCGGAATGATGCTGACGAGCGTCAGGTCCTTGTCCATGTCGTAGCCGGGGTTCTTCATCATGACCCGGTTCATCACATAGGTGGTCGAAATCGAGCACAGGATCGTGTGGCCGTCCGGCTCCGCGCGCGCGACGTCAGCCGCGCCGATCGAGCCGGAGGCGCCCGCCTTGTTTTCGATGACGACGGTCTTTCCCACCTGCCTGGAGATGAAATCGCCGAAGGCGCGCGCGAGCAGGTCCGTCTGCCCGCCCGCCGGGTAACTGCAGACCATGCGAATATTCCGCGACGGCCACGCGGTTTGCGCCGAGGCACCACGCGAGAGGAAAGGCGTCGCGGCGCCGGCCGCACCGGCGGCAATGAAGTGACGGCGATTGAATTTCACTGGCATGTTCGCTCCCTGATTTTCAGCGAGCGTACCGCATCGTCCGGCCTCTGCCATGGGCGAAAGGCGGGACAGATTGGCGCACTCGAATTCGGGCTTTCGCGGACGGACCAACCGAAGGATGACCATCGCGATTGCCATTTTCCGAGCCGCGAAAAATGTGGACGGCGGCCGCCTTCCGTGGGCGTTGCATAGGACGGCAGAAAAATGGCGATGCCACGGGACCAGCGCCAGGCCGATCCGTGCTAAGCTTCTTTCAACACATTGGCTGATTGGGTTTAGCGGAGGGAATTGTGAGGCGACGTGATTTCATTGCGCTCCTCGGCGGCGCGGCGGCGATCGTACCACTGGGCGGGCATGCGGAAGGCCCGCGAGAGCGCGTCCTCTATTTCACACATTCGGCCGGCTACCGGCACGATGTCATACCGCTTTCCAAGGCAATCCTGACCCAGCTTGCAAGCAATTCGGGTGTGTTTGAAGTCACAGCAACGGAAGACCCGTCCGAATTCTCCACCGATAACCTCGGGCGCTACGCCGCGGTGATGTTCTACACGTCAGGAGAACTTCCGATGAGCGACGCGCAAAAGAATACTCTTCTCAACTTTGTGCGCTCTGGCCGCGGGTTCCTCGGTGTTCATTCGGCGACCGACACATTCTATACTTGGCCGGACTATCTCGACCTCGTCGGCGGCTACTTTAATGGTCATCCGTGGCATCAGACCGTGACAATCGGGGTGGTTGATCCCAGCAATCCTCTGGTGGCTTTTCTCGGGAATTCGTTGCAGCTCGAGGACGAGATCTACCAGATCAGCGACTTCGACTATCGTCGATCACGCGTGCTGCTGCGCCTCGACCCAAGCTCGGTGGACCTTGGCAAGACTGGCGTACATCAACGATTCTATGGTTGGCCGCTCGCATGGACGCGATTCCACGGCGAGGGACGCGTATTCTATACGGCACTAGGCCACGAGCCATCAGTTTGGCAGGACGCCCGCTTCCAGCGACTCCTCACCAACGCTATCCTCTGGTCTATGCGAAGGTCGCCCTAGTTCTACTGCGTCATAGCTGCTCAAACCCTCATCCGCACGTGTTGGGCAAAGGCCCCGTCGGAGCGCACATCGTACCCGCACGTGTCGCGTTCACTTGAGTGGGTTTGGGTCAAGTCGAGCGTTCAGGATGCGGGCCGCGACATCGGCGTCATCACTGGAGAAGAGCCACTTTGGATTCTGCCGGTGATCTTGAAACCATGACGTTCATAGAGCGAGATGTTACGGGGGTTCGAGCTTTCGAGGTAGGCCGCGACGCCCTCCTCGTCGCATCGTCGAAGCGCGTGTTTCATCAGCAATGAGCCAAGCCCTTGCCCGATCCAGTTCGGATCGGCGGCGACAAGGGGTAGATACCAATGCGGCTCACGGGGATGATGTTCGGCCATGCCTTTCATGACGGCCCCAATATCGTCGGCAATGTCCGGTCGCAGGGACTCCTCCATGATTGCGTCCATTTCTGCTTCGTCTGGCTCGACACCCGGTGGCAGCCATAGGGCGGCGGCGCGAGCACCTTCAGTGATGTAGGCTGTGCCATGCTCGAAAGCCCGACCGCCGAAAGCATTGACGAACCGAGGCATCACTCTGAGATATTCGGATGAGTCAGGCCAAACCCAGCGCGCCATCGGGTCGGCCGCAAAGCCGAGCACAATGGTGCCGATCGCGCTTGCCCGGATGTTCGCGTCCGCGGATATGACTACCGGCGCCGCCGACATCGTGTCGCTCCCTCGATCATCCAGCGTTACTGTAAACGGGCCGATGTTCTCTTTCCAGCCGTATGAACTTGCGTGTAACTTCCGTGGGCGAGCCTTCCTGCGCATGCAGGGAAACTGGCAAGAGCGCTGCAGCGGCCGTCGCCAAGGAGGCCCGCACGAAGTTTCGGCATGTCGTCCGTATCCAATGCTCCATCATCGTGAATGCTCTGAGCCGAGGGGAACGCTCCCGCCGACTTTCGCGGCACGAAGAACCGCGCCGGGTCAATCGTAGTTTACCTTGGGAAAGAAGTCTCCACGCCCTTCGGGCGTCATATCGAGGAGACCCCATAAGGGGTCAACCTGATCCCCGGCGCGATGGTGCTGATTGGGTTCGGTTGGTGCGAAGCTCATCTCTGAACCCCAGAAATGATGGATTGCTCCGCCACGCCTCTTGAACACGTTGAAGATCGTTTCGTCCCAGTTCTCGCCGTCCGGAACGCGATGCTGTGCACGCAAGCCCTTGGGAAACTTCGACGTGTCACCAAAATAATCCGCGTCGTAGGTATTGCCCGCCGTCGACACAAGCGACAGATGGTCCCAGCCGCGCTCGTGAGCCCACGCGGTGAGACGTGCGATTGAGGATTTCGCAACGATGTAAAGTGCAGCTCGCTGGCCGATGTGTCTTGCCGCGCCGTCGAGCCCATCGAGCAGGTGCGTGCAGCCTGGACATGGCAGCTCCCGCTCGGGCCCATACATGAAGCTGTACAGAATGAGCGTGTCATGCGGACCGAACAGCTCGGACATCTTGACCTTCTCAGGCGCTGCATTCCTGCCTATGCGCTCGAATACATAGTCCTCCGGTACTTCGCCGCCGAGCGGCAAAGCGCGGCGCTTGGCTGCTACAGCTTCAATCTGAGCACGAAGTGCGATCTCGTCGTTTAGAAGCGCGTTTCTGGCAGCACGATACTCGGCGGTTTCATTCGGGTAGCGGAGATGCTCCATGGCTTCACTCCGAATTGAAGGTCTGTGGCCCCAGGAACAAACTCATCCGTGAGTAGCGAGTTCCCTATTGCACCCGCTTTCCGCAATACACCACCGCGCGGTACAAATTGTGACCTTCGAAGTCAATCATCTTTGCGTCACCTCTCATCAATAATGCCGCGGTTGGCGCAGAGCGGACCTACTACGGCTGAGGTGGACGCCCGCTTTTGAGTGCAAAGCGGACGCCAGCGATCATAACAACTGACGCGCGCTCTCATCTCGCCGGCCTGTCGCGCACCGGCGGTCCGCTGGGCGATCAATATGATTTCGACGCGCGCTGCAAGATCGGGGCAACCGACGAAGGTTTTTCCGATTCGAGAGCGTTAGTAACGTCCTTCGCTGCTGCGACCGGGGGACTGATGGGAGGAGGCGGCCCGCCGTCCAGCGCTGGCAGGCTAATGGTCGCCTGCAGCCCCTTCTGCTTGTTGGTCAAGACGATATCGCCGCCGTGGTGGCGGACAATGGTCCGGGCAATGGAAAGGCCGAGACCCACGCCTCCTGTTTCGCGGTTCCGCGAATTCTCAATCCGGAAAAACGGCGTAAAAACCTGCTCTTTGGCACCGTCTGGAATACCGGGCCCGTCGTCCGACACGGTGATGTCGACGCTATCCGTTTGCCTTTCCACCCTGACGCGCGCTCGCTCGCCATACCGGATCGCATTTTCGACGAGATTGCGGCACGCGCGGCGCAGTGCGTCTGGCCGGCAGCTGTAGCTGATCTTCTGCCCTTCAGAAAAGGAGATGTCACAACCGAGTTCAGCGAGATCATCGCAGAGACTTTCCACGAGAGCCGAGAGGTCCACGGTCCGCGTGTTTTCTGCGGTTGCATCTTCACGAGCGAATGCGAGAGTCGCCTCTGTCATCGTCTGGATCTCGGTAATTGTGGAGAGCATTTTCTCGCGAATGTCTTCGTCGGGCACGAATTCTGCGCGCAAGCGGAGCGAGGTCAGAGGTGTGCGCAGATCATGGCCGATGGCGGCCAGCATTCTGGTGCGGTCGTCGACGAAACGGTGCAGGCGCGCTTGCATGCGATTGAATGCCTCGGCGGTGCGTCGGATATCGTCGGGGCCGGTTTCCGGCAGCGGTACGATCTCCTGACCACGACCGAGGGCCTCGGCCGCTACGGCGATCCGGCGCAATGGTTGCGCGATGCCGCGTGCGGCGAATACGGCAATGATCGACAACGACAACGCGGAGAGGCCGAGTGCCAAGGTGGATTTGGAGGTCCAGAAGCCGTCTTGCGCGGGCTTGGCGAATGCAGTGTTCAGCCATGCTCCGTTAGCCAACTGAACGGCCAATCCCATGCCGGTGGCATCATCGAGATAAAGAAATTTCGCTGGTCGGGACAGCGGCCAAGCTTCCGGCTTTAGGTCGATCCATTGTGAGGAGGTGACGCCGCTACTGCTGGCAGTGTTTCGGCCGAAATCCAGTCTCACCACGCTGTGGCCGGGAAAGGACACGCGCGGCAATGGCTGCGCCAAGCGCTCCCATGCCTCCTCTCGCCACGCAGAGGCATCCTTCAGACCGTTGGTCGATATCCAATATCTCGCTGAACTGGTGTTGCTGGCATTAAGGATATCGGTCTGCAGCGACGGAGGCGTCGCCTCCAAGACCCGGGCGAGCGAGGCGCACCGGCTGAATATCTCGCCTTTGGCGGCCTTCCGAATCGCCTGCCCGTGCTCATCCCAGGAAATGAAGAACACGATTGCTTGCGACAGCATGAGGGACAGCAGCGTGAAACAGATGAAGCGGGCCGCAAGGCTGCGCGTCCACAAGCCCATCATGGCTGCTCGACCGCTGCGACGAGGCTGTATCCTCCGCCCCAGTGAGTCTTGATCAAGGCTGGTACTTTCGGGTCGGCCTCGATCTTCTTCCGCAAGCGACTGACCTGATTGTCGATGCTTCGGTCGAACGGGTCGGCATCTCGGCCGACCGTCAGATCAAGGAGCTGATTGCGGCTGAGTACCAGGCCGGGATGGTCGAGAAATGCACACAACAGGCGGAACTCCGCCGTGCTGAGCGGCACAGCAACGCCGTCGTCTCCCATCAACTCGCGCCGGTTGACGTCAAAGGTCCATCGATCAAAACGTACAACCTTGGTCGCAAGCCGGCCCTTTTGCGGCGGCAGGCTTTGGACTCGTCGAAGCACCGCTTTGATACGGGCGAGAAGTTCGCGGGGATTGAATGGCTTGCTCACGTAGTCATCGGCACCTACTTCCAGACCGACGATTCGATCGGTCTCCTCAGCCATCGCAGTCAACAGGATAACGGGAAGATCCGTGGTGCTGCGCAGATGGCGGCAGAGGGACAGTCCGTCCTCGCCCGGCATCATGATGTCAAGAACCACCAGGTCCAGAGCACTTCGTTCGAGCAAGCGGCGGAGTGCAACAGCGCTCTCCGCAAGACTGATGCGGTAGCCATGCTGCATCAAGTATTTGCCGACCAGATCGCGAATATCGCGATGATCATCCACTACGGCGATGTGAGGTGCCGAGTCCATCTAGTTTGCTCCGTCCCGGATCATACTGAAGTCCTGCACCCAACCCATCGAAAAAGTGTAACAGAATGTATCGGCCGCCTATGATCGACCGAAATCAAATGCTTGTGGCTGGCTTCACTGACAGCGTGACGGCATCAGATCGGGATCGCAGGATGCTGGCCGACCCGAGCAGGAACCGTCCTCATGTGCATGATTTCCCCGATCTGGCTGAAACAATTTAGGCATAAGCTGTCGCAGAACCTTGTCCCGGTGAGCCATCTTCGTCGCAAATTGTCGCAGATGCCTGTTCAGACTTGATGCAACTTAAGAAGCCGCATTGAGAGCAAGGTCGTTCAAGAGCGGATGACAGGAGTGGCCATCACCGAGGCCGCAACTGTCGCGGACTATGACAATGCAGCATTCCTGAGACAGATCGCGACAATTCCCGGCAGCGGTCGGCAAAGTTCTGCGACATCCGGACTTCATCGTGCGTACGCTCAACGAAGCAGGAGCGTTACATGTACGATGCGATGCACGCCGTTTCCCATGGGGCCATTCCGGAAATCTCGAAAGGCTCATCGGCCGAGGGCGATGAAGGCTACGCTACACCGAGGGGACTATTTCTTCGTCCAGCCGCAGTGCGGATAGGTTGGCTGCTCGTTTTCGTGTTGCGGAATACCTCGGCCTCGACCACCCCCCTTGATTTGATGTTCTGTGGAGATCGTATGGCTGTTTCGCGCCTCGTGACGGAGGACGACCGTTTGACGTCCGAGCAGAATCCTAAGTTCGTGTGCAGAGTGCCCGACTTTACTTCTTGCGGGCCATGTCTTCGTATCAGTCACGAAAGCTCATGCTCTGGGCCGATCAGCCTGACTACCGTCGCATGCAAACAAGATGACGTCTTGCCCGAGCCGGTTTGAAGTCGCGATGCGCCGCATCGTCGCTTCGCCGGTACGGCGCCGCTGCTGGGCAGGTCTCTGAACGCGTCGGCCCAAACAATGGGCTCGCGCACCGCAGCAAATGGCAATTGTTCGACACAGCCCTGCTGGCGCGGCCGATCAGCCTTACGGATCGATGAGCACTCCAGGGTTGAGCATGCCTTGCGGATCGAGCTCTCTTTTTGCGGCCCGAAGCGCTGTCGCGAAAAGCTCCGGGCGCTGACGATCGTACCAAGGCCGGTGATCACGGCCAACGGCGTGATGATGCGTGATCGTCCCGCCCGCCTCAATCAGCGCATCGCTGGCCGCGTTCTTGATCGCCTGCCACTGTTCCAGAAGGGCACCGTGGCGGCCGAGTGCATGGAAGGAAAAATATGGTGCGGGCCCGTCAGGATAGACATGGGTGAAGCGGCATGTGACCTCGCCCTTTACGCCAGTCGTCTCGAGGATCGCGCGCTCCGTCGCCGCCTTCACTTTGTCGTGGAAAGTTTCGAACCGATCCCAGGTGATGGCGGTCTCGAAGGTGTCGTTGATGAGACCGGCCGGGGTCAGAAACTCGCGCGCATAGGGCATACGAATGAATGCGTTGCGCCAGATTCCTGCCGCGCCTTCGAGATGTGCATCGCCGGCCTTTTCCGCCTCCGGTATTCCACCATGGTCGGCGCAGCATTCGAGCGCGCGTGCCATCCAAGCGTCCAACGAATGGTCGCCCGATTCAAAGCCGAGCACCATAATCGCGATGCTGCCATCGGCTGCCCCGGTGTTGAATGCCTCTTGCGCATCAAGGATGCGGCAGTTCGATGGATAGAGGCCGGCCTGTGCGATCATGCGCAGAGCGCGGGCCGCACCGAAGAACGAGTGGAAACGAACCGATGCGCCAGCACGGAATTTCGGGCGTGGCTGCAATCGCATCCAGGCGCGCGAAATCACCCCGAGCGTTCCTTCGGAGCCTATGAACATGCGGTCGGGGCTCGGTCCAGCACCCGATCCCGGCAAGCGACGTGTTTCCATTATACCGCGCGGCGTCACGACCCGCAGGTTTTCAACGAAATCGTCGATGTGCGTATAGAGACTGGCGAAATGACCGCCGGATCGCGTGGCGATCCAGCCGCCAAGGGTTGAATACTCGAAACTCTGCGGAAAATGACGCAACGTGACGCCATACGACTTAAGCTGGTTCTCCAGAGATGGACCAAAGGCACCACCTTCGATCAGTGCGGCGCGCGATATCTGATCCACCTCGACGACCTTGCCGAGATTGCGCAAGTCGAGTGTGACGGCCGCTTTATAGCTGATACCGTCAACGCGCGGCTCGACACCGCCGCAGACGCTTGAACCGCCCCCGAACGGCGTAAGCGACGCGCTGACACCGCCGGCCCAGTCCATCACGGCGGAAATCTCCGCTTCGTTCCGTGGATAGGCGACCACGTCGGGTGCGTTGCCGTATTCGCCGAGCATGGCTCGCACGTAGTCTGGATAGGATTTGCCGTAAGCGTGCGCGACGCGATCGTATCGTTCGCTCGTGCAAAAAGCGGCCAGCGAGGCCGGTGGCACCACGCGCGGCGCGCGCAATGTCAGGTCATCGAGACGCGGGACGACCTTTGTCTCAAATGTATCGCGCGCAAATTTTGCCCGATAACGGTCGAGCACAAAGGCCTGCTCCTCGGCAGTCATGCCTTCGTCTTCGCGGCCCCAGCCGTAATGTTTTAACCTTGCAGCGCTCATGACCTCCTCCCTGCTTTTCTATCTTTGATTTTTCGAGGTAGCCGCCATACGGCTTTTAATCTTTTGAACGGGTAAAAGGCACAAAGCGAACGAGGGCGACGGCGCGCGTCGTCGTCTGGTCGGGAGCGATTTTCTCGACAACCGTCAGATGCTGGGTAGTGTAAGCGGCCCCCACCGGCATGACGAGCCGGCCCCCCACTTTAAGCTGCTCGATCAGCGGTGGCGGTACCTGCCCGAGCGCGGCGGTTACGACGATGGCGTCAAACGGACCGCATTCGGGCCAGCCTGCATAGCCGTCGCCCAGCCTGACGCTCACGTTGTCATACGCGAGCTCTTTGAGTGTTTTCGCGGCGGCCTCGGCCAATGACGGGATGATCTCGACCGTGCAGACCTTCCGCGCCAGATGCGCAAGGATGGCCGCCTGATAGCCCGAACCCGTACCGACCTCGAGCACAACATGATCGGGCGCGACCGCGGCCAACTCTGTCATCAAGGCCACGATGAACGGCTGCGATATGGTCTGGCCTTGGCCGATCGAAACCGGGCTGTCCGCGTATGCGATGGAGCAAGACCGCTCAGGGATGAACAGATGGCGTTTCGTTCGCCCCATGGCCTCAAGCACGCTCTCCGAGAGGCCCTGCTGTCCCAAAACACTGGCGTCAGACCGGGCGTAGGTCCGGATGTTTTCCACCATGGCGGCGCGTTCGCGGACGCATTCGGTGTCCTGCGCCGTCGCTTCCCGTGCGACGGCAACCATGGAGAGCACGAGCAGCAGCAAGTTCTTCATGATCGTGCGGTCAGCCATACAAGAAACGAAGGCGCCGTCCGCTAGTTTGGATCGAAGTGAACGATGCTATCGCGCCTTCGTGGAACAAGTTGTCCAGATGACCTGGGCGGAGCGCACATGCCCTGCCCGACTTCCAACTGCTGGATTGTCCGCTCTGCCGGCCAAAAGGACAATACCCTTCGGCCACCGCCGGCGAAATTACTGTTGTCCGGACTGCAACGGCATCGGCGCCCGCGCTTGCGCTCTGGCTTGGGTCGGCGGAAGCGTCGACGCGGGCTTACGCGACGGCATGGCGGCGAGCGGCGGTGGCGGATTAGTTGATGTCGTCGCTGATGTTCCGGGCCGCGGCTTCTGCGCGGCGGCGGTGGCGATCAAGCGCGCCATTTGCTCCTGGTTCGTCTTGAGCTGTTCGGCGGTCCTGGCATTTTCGCGAACCAATCCTTCCTGCCCGGCCTTGAGCTGCTCGATCTCCTGCTGCATGTTTGCAAGATCATGGGACATCGTTTGGAGCAACTGTGTCACCTCGGGAGGGATCGGGGCGGCTGCCGCCTCTTGCGGTGCGGTCTGAGACGGAGGTGGTAATTGCGAACCTGCTGAATCCGCCGCAGCCACCTGAACGGTAGGCTCGCTCTGCTGGGCGAGCTTCGGTGTTTCCGACGGCAACGAAGCCGCAGCCAGTTGCGGTGCCCACCGGGAGATCATCAGCCTGGCCGTCTCGCTATGGGACTGCCAAGCGAAAGCAGCGGTACAGATGCCTGCTGTCAACAGCAAGCCGATCATGCCGCGCAGCGCCGGCCTGCCATGCGATGGCCGACGAAACCTGTTCACGGACTTCTTCTCCAGCTTGGAAATCTGTTCATTGAAACGCGCGAGCTCTTCATCCGCGCGGGCGATCTTTTCATAAGCTTGAGCGAGCCGTTCATCGGCGCGCGCGACAAGTTCGATGTCTTGCGTGGACAGTCCCGGATTAACATCGCGTGGATCGGTTGACCTGGTATTCACCGCGGTATCCATGAGCGCCTCCTGCCCGGTTTGCGATCACCTGAATGGACGGTCGTCGTATTCTAGACACTCCCTACCGCCGTTTTGACCAAAGCAAGGCTGGAGGATGGAAAGTATAGGACCGATTTTAGGCATTAGATCTTCCGGCATCGCCGGGGTGCCCCGACGACGGGCTTTGTTGAAGTCGCGTCGCGGCGATCTACTACCTTGAAGCGAGTTGGCTCTTGCGACGGGTCAGTTGCCCTTGCCGCCCAGAAAGGCCGGGATATCCAGAACTTTTTCCTCGGCCGGATTGCGCGCGGGAGAAGCGCGGCCGTACGGATCGAGGCGCTGCGGAGCCGCATGCCGCGCCTGCTCGGCGATCGGCGGCCGTCCTTCGAGGTGGCGCGGCGGCGGGATGAGCGACGGGGGATTGGCGAATTGCGGCGGCGGTATGCTACGCTCGGCGACGCGGCGCCTGTCGTTGCTCAGCCGGCCGGCGAGGTCCGTAAGCAGGCCTTCCGCGGCGTGCGTCTGGTCCGACGCGGCGAGATTGTCAATGCCGGTCGCCACCACCGAAACGCGGACAATGCCTTCAAGGCTGGCATCGAAGGTCGCGCCGACGATGATGTTGGCGTCCTGATCGGCCTCGTCGCGAATGCGGGTGGCGGCTTCGTCGACCTCGAACAGCGTCAGATCGCGGCCGCCGGTAATGGAAACGATGAGGCCGCTGGCGCGCTTGATCGAGGGATTTTCGATCAACGGGTTGGAGATCGCGGCTACCGCAGCGTTGAGCACGCGCTTCTCACCGGAAGCCTCGCCCCTACCCATCATCGCCTTGCCCTTTTCACGCATCACCGAGAGCACGTCGGCAAAATCGAGATTGATCAGACCTTCCTTGACGATGAGGTCGCTGATGCAGGCCACGCCCGAATAAAGCACCTGGTCGGCGATGGCGAACGCATCGGCAAAGGAGGTCTTCTCGTTGGCTACCCGGAACAGGTTCTGGTTCGGGATGATCAGAAGCGTGTCCACCGCCTTCAAGAGTTCCGCAATGCCCGCTTCGGCATAACGCATGCGGCGCTGGCCCTCGAACTGGAACGGCTTGGTGACGACGCCGATGGTCAGAATGCCAAGCTCACGCGCGATCTTGGCGACGACGGGCGCCGCCCCCGTGCCGGTGCCGCCGCCCATGCCGGCGGTGATGAACACCATATGCGCGCCGGTCAGATGATCGCGGATCTCGTCGGTCGTCTCTTCCGCCGCGGCGCGCCCCACGTCGGGCTGGGCGCCGGCGCCAAGGCCTCCGGTCACCTGCGTGCCCATCTGGATGACGCGCCTGGCCTTCGAACTGGTGAGCGCCTGGGCGTCGGTATTGGCAACGATGAACTCGACGCCCTCAAGCCCCGCGTCGATCATGTTGTTGACGGCATTGCCGCCGGCACCGCCCACCCCGAACACGATAATGCGCGCCCTCAACTCGCGAATATCGGTGCCACCCATTTTTGCCCCACGGTTGCTCCGCCAAACCGCGGAATAGGAAGAGATTTGTTACCCACGAGCAGCCTTGCGGTCTGCTTCCACCAAGCTCGCAGCCAGATGCCCCACCCGGCGCGCAGAATGTCCGTGATTCTCGTTCGAACTGCTAGTTCGGAGAGCGGTCCGGAGAGCTGCCACCTCCCCCTCAAGCCGCGCCTTCGCCTCGCTGGCGGCTGTGGTCTCGGCCGTCGCCTGTAGCAGCTCAGCCATCAGGCGATCGACGCGCTCGCGTTCGTGCTCGAAATCTGCGCGATAACCGGCTGCCCTGGCCTCAAGCTGCGCGACTTCCGACTGCAGCGTCACAACGAGTGCCCTCAACTGAGCGGCCTCGCCCGCCCGGTGACCGGCCGGTGGCTGTGGCGTATGCCTGACTTCGGCGAGATCAACGCTCACCAGGGCCTTCCCATCATCGGAAAGCGAGCGCGGCAACTGGAGCCGCCTGGCAAGCGAGCGGGCGGCCGCTGCCGAGATATTCAGGCGGGCGCCCAGGGCTGCATAGGTCAGAATCTCAACGGACATCGGCTGTTCTCCTCGAACGAACCGCGCTGGAATCGGCTGATGGTGACCGGATAGTGACCCAAGGCTAAGCGCGCATGGTTAACAGGTGGTTAACGGGCGGTAAGCCGTCGACTTGAACGTGCCGCGCCGGCCCCCTCTGCCACGGCCGGATTTGTGGAACTCACTGGCACCGGGACGGTGCAAGCTGGTGTGGGATCAACAGGTTGCGGTATAATCTGGCCATCGCGGCTGAGGCGCGATTAGCTATGGACGACGAACAGCTCGCTGACCTGCACAGATTCCTGGCCGAGTACCATCGCCGGCTCGCCAAGGAGGCAGTGCTCGATGTCGTGCAACAATATCATTCCGATCTTGCGCAGCGGCTCGCCGACGAAGCCGCGCTGATACCCAGGCGAACCGCCATCGCGCAGCGGCTGCGCGAGGGCGAGCAGCGCATAAGGGACGACGAGGAGTGAACGCGTCGGCCGTAGCCGGAAGCCGCAATCCACCGTAGTGACTGCCGACCAGAGATGGCGGCTTACGCTGACGACGCTAACCCGCCCTGCGGACCTCGCCTGACCGTTTCGTCAATAGCAGGGTAAGGCTATCATCGCGCGCCATCGCCACGCGATGGGGATGATCCGAGGGAGGCCGTCATGAACCAGCCGCAGCCCGTCAAGGATGCCAGTCACCTTTACGAAGTCGAGCGTCGCGCCGAGCACGCCGCGCGCCCCGGCTTTCGCATCATGGAGTTGCAGCTCTCTGCAACCCAGAAGGTGCCGTGGCACACCCACACCAATGTCTCCGATACTTTTTACGTTCTGGAAGGCTGCATGAGGCTGTTCCTGCAGGACCCGAAAGAGGAGGTGAATTTGAAGCCCGGCGAAGTCTATGTCGTCCGGCCCACGCGACCGCATCTGGTGACCAACGCTGGCACGAAGTCGCTCACCTTCCTGGTTCTGCAAGGGGTCGGCGAATACGATTTTGTTCCTCTCTTGCCGGGTTAGAACCACCAGTTGAAACGCCGAGCGCGCACTACGGCCGCCATACTTTATTCAAAGACCGGATCGACAATCCCGGGCAAACAAGAAGCGGGCTGGGCCGTCCTGCATGGATCAAGTCCATCAAACCAGAGGAGACAGCCATGGCAACACAAGTAAAGCCGGTTCCCGAGGGATATCACACCGTCACGCCTTATCTCGTCGTCGATGGGGCGGAGAAGATCATTCGCTTCATGAAAGAGGCCTTCGGAGCGCAACCGGTATTCGAGCCGATGATGCGGCCCGACGGCAAGGTCATGCATGCGGAGTTCAAAATCGGAAATTCCATCGTGATGATTTCCGACGCCTCTGAGCGTGCACAAGCAACATCCACCATGCTGTCTCTCTACGTGCCCGACGTCGATGCAGTTTATCAGAAGGCGCTTAAGGCCGGCGCGACATCGGTGATGGAGCCCGCGGATCAATTTTATGGCGATCGCAGCGGCAGTGTGAAGGACCCGGCCGGCAACCAGTGGCACATCGGCACCCATATCGAGGACGTACCACCGGCTGAACTCAAGAAGCGCGCGACGGAGTTTATGAAGCAGCAGAACAAGGCGACGTAAGCGAACTTGTGAACTTCGCAGGGCGGATTAGCGTTTGCGTAATCCGCCAATCGGACAGTCACGTCGGCGGCGGGTTACGGCTTCGCCTAATCGTACTGAGTCAGACGGTCGCAGTCATTGAGGCTGAGAATCAAGTAATTGTGGAGATTCAATATTTGGCGCGCGGAGGGCCAGATGAATCTCGATCAGGGTGGAGATAGCGAAGCGCGGTTTGCGGAGTATGTAGCCGGACTTGGAAGCGTGATCGGTCACGTGGAGCGGACGAGACCGCTGCGCGACTATTGCATGGGTCTGATGCTGCCCGGGGAACGCAAAAGCGTTGAGCCGATGGCGGCGCGGACGGCTCCAGCGCGCACGGCGGCACAACACCAGTCGCTGCTGCACTTTG
>NZ_JAAVLX010000009.1 GCF_013114825.1 Bradyrhizobium australiense
TCGGTACTTTGGCTGGCGAGCACTTGGCTGGTTGAAGTCTCTGGCAGGGGAAGCTGCGTACGGCAAAACCGTGTGGTCCTGGCACCCGTGGCTGGTGTCAAGCTGGCGGAGGCTTGCAGCACTCAACCGAGTCATGCGAGCCGCAATTCGTCAGTGATGGAGGCAAAAGAAATTCGTCTCCAGGGAGAGCCCGGCATAAGCTGTCAAACCATTGCGCAGGGAATGCCGGGCTGCTCCGCCACAGCGTACTGGATACCCCGCATTCGCGGGGTATGACAATCGAGTGTTGCGTCGCAATCTCCACGTCATTGCGAGCCATCCGGCGGCGCTTCGCGCCGACCGGGTGGCTCGCAATGACGGCTGAAAGAGAAACCGCATTGTCAAAATGGTTTGCTCAAAAATCTCGACCCCTTCAATCCGTAGCGCCACGGCAGATTGACCGCTTTGGTGATGCCGATCCGCACGCCTGCGGCGACGTCGAGTCTGCCCACGCGCGCATGCAGCACGATCGGCGGCTGATCGAGCGGCAGTTCGTTGTGTTTGATCGTGATCCCAAGCGCCTCGCAGAGCTTGCCCGGCCCCGAACACAACGCGCGCTCATCCTGCTGGCCGCGGCGGCGGCGCATCGCGGCAATACCGTGGGACGGTTGCAACGCGCGGATCAGCACGGCGCTGGCCGAACCTTCCTTTTCGCAGACGAAATTGACGCACCAGTGGATACCATAGGAGCGGTAGACATAGGTAAAACCCGGCGGGCCGAACATCACGCGGTTGCGCGGTGTTGGCCCACGAAACGAATGCGCGGCCGGGTCCAGATGGTGATAGGCCTCGACCTCGACGATGATGCCGCCGACGCCGTCGACCAAGAGCGTCGCCCCGATCAGGTCGGGCGCCACCTCGTGCACGCTTCGGTCGAAAAACGAGCGTTTCAACTGCTTGCCGAGCCGGGGCGCGGCGGCGTCGGCGGGCTTAGGGTTTTGAGCCATTTTCAGGTGAGAATCGTTTGCGAAACAGATGAAAACCGCCAACATCTTGCACGTTTCTGCTAGGTTCCGCGATGCCAAGTTGCGGCCTTCCGCAACTGGCTTGCAGCTATAGGCGAGACGGATTAGCTAAGTGTTCTCGCAATATCCGGACTGAACATGGTCGTTCTCGTCGATACCGTCTCCCTGAACCAGGTTCGCCCGCGTCACCCCGAAAAGGTGAACCGGCCGGATGCGCTGTCGCCGCCGAAGCCGGACTGGATCAGGGTGCGCGCGCCGAACACCCGCGGCTATGCCGACACGCGAAAGATCGTCAAGGAGAATGGCCTCGTCACGGTCTGCGAGGAGGCCGGTTGCCCGAACATCGGCGAGTGCTGGGACAAGAAGCACGCCACCTTTATGATCATGGGGGACACCTGCACCCGAGCCTGCGCCTTCTGCAACGTCAAGACCGGCATGCCGGGCGCGCTCGACGTCGCCGAGCCGGAACACGTCGCGGAGGCGACCTTCAAGCTCGGGCTGACGCACGTCGTGGTGACCTCGGTCGATCGCGACGATCTTGCCGACGGCGGCGCGGAGCATTTTGCGCAGACGATCCGTGCCATTCGCGCGCGCTGCCCGACCACAACGATCGAAATCCTCACCCCCGACTTCCTGCGCAAGGAAGGCGCGCTGGAGGTGGTCGTGGCGGCCAAGCCGGACGTGTTCAACCACAATCTCGAAACCGTGCCGGCGCGGTATCTCACCGTGCGCCCGGGCGCGCGCTACTTCCATTCGATCCGGCTGCTGCAGCGGGTCAAGGAGATCGATCCCACAATCTTCACCAAATCGGGCATCATGGTTGGCCTGGGCGAGGAGCGCCACGAGGTGCTGCAGGTGATGGACGATCTGCGCTCCGCGGACGTCGATTTCCTGACCATCGGGCAATATCTGCAGCCGACGCGCAAGCACCACGCTGTGATACGCTACGTGACGCCGGACGAATTCGCGGGCTACGAGAAGGTCGCCTACACCAAGGGTTTTCTGATGGTGTCGGCGACCCCGCTGACCCGCTCGTCGCACCATGCGGGTGAGGATTTTGCCAAGCTGCAAGCGGCGCGGGCTGCGCGACACGGGTGAGCGCGTCCAATGCCTCAGTTTTCCAGCAAGCGCCGGGTTCATCATACCGCGCCGCAAATGTTCGATCTGGTCGCCGATGTCGAGCGCTATCCGGAATTCGTGCCGCTGTGCCAATCGCTGCGGATCCGCCAGCGCACGCAGAAAGCTGACGGCACCGAAGTCGTCGTCGCGGACATGACGGTGTCATTCAAGCTGGTGCGGGAATCTTTCACCAGCCGGGTGACGCTGGACCGGCCAAACCTGAAGATCATGGTCGAGTATCTGAAGGGCCCGTTCAGCAATCTGGAAAACCGCTGGACGTTCGAGCCGAAATCCGAAACCGACTGCGATGTCGGATTCTTCCTCTCCTATGAATTCAAGAGCCGGATGCTGGCGATGCTGATGGGGACGATGTTCGATACCGCGTTCCAGCGCTTTGCCGCCGCATTCGAAAAGCGGGCTGACGCGATTTACGGGAAGAGTGGCAGCACAGGCCCCGTCAGGATTGGCTGACGCAAGCTCGATCGGCCGGGCGTCCGCGCAAACCAAGAAATCTTCAAACAATGATGGAAGGCCGGAGATGACGACATTCGAACGCGTTGGCTTTATCGGCCTCGGTGGAATGGGACGTGGCTTGGTCAAGAACCTCGTCGCCAAGGGCGTGGCGGTGACCGCCTATGATCTCAACCCGGCGGCGGTGGCCGTTGCCAAATCGTTTGGCGCGACGGGAGCCGGCAGTCTCCAGGAGATTCGCAACAACTGCCGCATCGTGATGATTTGCGTCAACGAGGCCGAGGACGTCGTGGCGCTGCTCACGTCTGAGGACGGGCTGCTCGCCGGTCCGGCGCCGGGATTCGTCATCGTGGATCACACCACCGGCAGCCCGCAAATGGTCGCCAAGCTCGACCGCATGGTGCGAGGGGCCGGCGGTCGCTACGTGGAAGCGCCGATGACGCGAACCCCGAAACACGCCGACGCCGGCAAGGTCAACGTGCTGTTCGGCGGCGAGCGCGACCTTCTCGACGACCTCAGGCCCTATTTTGAGCTCTATGCCGAAAACATCTTCCATATCGGTCCGCTGGGGCACGCCATCCGCCTGAAGCTCATCCACAACTACATCGCCTTCGCCAATGTGGCGGCGTGGTGCGAGGGGTTTGCGCTCGCGGCGAAGGAGGGGCTCGATCTCTCGCAACTCATCGGCATCATCTCGGCCGCCGGGGCCAAGAGCGGCATGCTCGATCTCTACGGCCAGGCTACGCTTGATGGCGACTTCACGCCGCTGATGTCGCTGGCGAACGCCCGCAAGGATATCCGCTATTACGCGCGCTGGCTGGAGGAAGCAGGCCTGCCAGGATTCATGGCGGAAGCGGTGCACCAGACCTATCGGCAGGCGGCACTGTTGGGGCACGACGGCGAGTCCTGCACCGCCGTCATCAAGGCCTACGAGGCTGTGACCGGCGTGGACGCGCGCGTGGGGCCAAAGGACCAACAACAGGGAAAATGACCAGCGGCATATCTGAATTCGCAAGAAAACCGGTTGCTGGCGCCAGCGCCATTCTTTAAGCCGGTCCCAAATCCGTAATGCCGAAACGGAAGGACAAGGGCGATGGACGCAAATCTTCGAACCGGTGGCCATATTCTCATCGAGCAACTGGCCTTGCACGGCGCTGACACCGTGTTCGGCGTGCCCGGCGAGAGTTTCCTGGCCGCCCTCGACGGCATGTACCAGAGCCAGCGCGTGCGGTTCATCAACGCGCGGCACGAGGGGGGCGCGGCCATGATGGCGGACGCCTATGGCAAGCTGACGGGACGGCCCGGCATCGTGTTCGCCACCCGTGGCCCTGGCGCCACCAACGCTTCCTCCGGCGTCCATGTCGCGTTCCAGGACTCGACGCCGCTGATCCTGCTGCTGGGTCAGGTCGGGCGCGACATGATGGAGCGCGAAGCGTTCCAGGAGATCGATTATCGCCAGATGTTCGGGCCGATGGCGAAATGGGTCGCCCAGATCGACGATGCGCGGCGGATTCCCGAGTTCATTTCGCGCGCCTTTTTCACCGCCACTTCGGGCCGGCCTGGTCCGGTCGTGCTGGCGTTGCCCGAGGACATGCTCACCGACACCGCCGAGGTGCCGGATGCGCCGCCCTACAATCCCATTCCGGTCGCGCCTGACGACGGCGCCTTGCGGCAATTCCATGCGCTGCTGTCGGAGGCGAAGAAGCCGTTCCTGATCGTCGGCGGCGGCGGATGGAGCGATCAGGCCCGCCGCGATCTCGAGGCGTTTGCCGCCGCGCATGAGGTTCCGGTCGGCGTCTCGTTCCGATGCCAGGACTATTTCGACAATCTGCATCCAGCCTATGGCGGCCATGTCGGCATCGGTCTCGACGCAAAAATCGCCGACCGGATCCGCACCAGCGATCTGGTGATCGCGCTTGGCGCGAGGCTGGGGGAGGCCACCACATCCGGCTACACCCTGTTCGATATTCCGAAGCCGAAGCAGCCGCTGGTTCATATCTATCCTGATCCGGAAGAGATCGGAAGCGTCTATTCGCCGACGCTCGGCGTGGTCGCGAGCAGCGCCGCCTTTGCGGCCGCGATCAAGCGGCTGGAGCCGAAGCACCAGTCGCGCGCCGACTACGTCAACGCGGCGCACGCCGACTATGTCGCCTTCACCGAGCCGACCCGATCGCCCGGCGACGTCCAACTCGCACAGATCGTGCGCGGTTTGAGCGATCGCTTGCCGCATGACACCATCATCTGCAATGGCGCCGGCAACTATGCCGTCTGGGTGCACCGCTTCTGGCGCTATCGGCAGTATCGCACCGAACTCGCGCCGACCTCGGGTTCGATGGGCTATGGCTTGCCCGCAGCCGTTGCCGCCAAGCTGCAGCATCCCGAGCGCACGGTCATTGCGTTTGCCGGCGACGGCTGCTTCCAGATGACCGGGCTGGAATTCATGACCGCCGTCGAAAATCGGCTGCCGCTGATTGTGATCGTCTGCAACAACGGCATGTACGGCACGATCCGGATGCATCAGGAACGGACCTATCCCGGCCGCGTCTCCGGCACCGATCTGGCCAATCCGGACTTTGTTGCTTTGGCCCGCGCCTGCGGCGGCTTTGGCGCGCGCGTCGAGCGCACCGAAGATTTCGCGCGCGCGTTCGACGAAGCAGTGGCAAGCGGACTTTCGGCCATCATCGAGCTTTCGATCAGCCCGGAAGCGTTGACGCCAACAAGTTCGCTGAGCGAGACACGCGCCAAGGCCATGGCCGCGCTGGCCTGATCTGCTCGACTGGTTAGCTCCGCGGCGGTCGGCGCCGCTTGACGGCGCTCCGGCGCGGGCTGCGTGCCACCCGCGGCCGTAACCGGCTCACGACTTCCCGGCGGGGCTTGACCGGCGGCTGCGGTCCGCGCGCCAGTTCCATCAGCATGCGCAGCGCTTCCACTACCGAGCGCTGGCGCACGGTGCTGCGGCCAATGGCGCCAAAACGGAATTCGCGGTGCAGGATCTTGCCGTCGCGCGAGGCTACCGCGAAATGCACGAGGCCGACCGGCTTGCCCGGCGTGGCTCCGCCCGGACCCGCAATGCCGGTGATGGATACCGCGAGATCGACGCCGGCTTTTTCCAGCGCGCCGACTGCCATTGCGGTCGCAGTTTCCTTACTGACTGCACCGAAGGTTGTCAGTGTTGAGGCTTTGACGCCGAGCATCGCGCGCTTGGCTTCGTTGGAATAGGTGACGAAACCGCGGTCGATCACGTCTGACGAGCCAGGAATGTCGGTCAGCGCGCCGGCGACCAGCCCTCCCGTGCAGGACTCTGCCGTGGCGATCGTCAGCTTGCGCATCCGGCACAAATCGAGCAGCGAGCGGGCGAGGGCGCGGGCGTCGCTGCCGCTCATCCTACTCGCTCCAGGGCAGGCGGATGGTGGCGCTCGCGGTGGCGGCGATGCCTTCCTCGCGGCCGGTAAAGCCGAGCCGTTCGCTGGTGGTCGCCTTGACGGCAACGCGCGAGATGTTGAGCCCGGCAATCTCGGCGATTCGTGCGCGCATCACATCGCGCAGCGGCCCGATCTTGGGGCGCTCGCAGATCATCGTGACTTCGAGATTGGCGATTCGGCCGCCGCGCGCGGCGACGCGATCGACGGCATATTTGAGGAACTTGTCGGAGGCGGCGCCCTTCCACTGCGGATCGGTCGGCGGAAAGTGCGAACCGATATCGCCGTCGGCCAGCGCGCCGAGGATGGCGTCGACCAGGGCATGCAGGCCGACATCGCCGTCGGAATGAGCGAGAAAGCCGCGGGTGTGCGGCACGCGCACGCCGCAGAGCATCAGATGATCGCCGTCGCCGAAGGCGTGTACGTCGTAGCCGGTGCCGGTCCTGATATCGCCGAGCTGGGCGGCGAGGCGGGCTTCTTCACGAATGAAATCTTCAGGCGTCGTCAGTTTCATGTTTGCAGGATCGCCTTCAAAGGTCGCCACCGTCAATCCCGCCCATTCCGCGAGCGCCGCATCATCGGTGAAATCGCTGCGGCCGTCGCGCGCGGCGCGGCGATGGGCATCGAGAATGACATCGAAGCGAAACGCTTGCGGCGTTTGCGCGATTCGCAACCATGCGCGTTCGGGCGTCGCCTCGACGTGACCGGCATCACCGACCTGCTTGATCGTATCGGTGACGGGAACTGTCGGAACAGCGGCGCCCGTCCGACCCGCAGCATCGATCGCGCGCGAAATCACCGCGGATGTCACGAACGGCCGCGCGGCATCGTGGATCAAGACGATGTCGGGCTTCTCCGCAGCCAGGGCCTCGAGTCCGGCATGCACCGAGGCCTGACGTGTCGCGCCGCCATTCGTGGGCGGCTTGTGGCGTAGTCCCGCTACGGCCTCGTTGAAGATGGCGGCGTCATCGGGATTCACCACAGGTTGCACGGCGAAGATGTCTGGATGCCGGCAGAACGCTTGCATGGCGCGGAAGATCACCGTCTGCCCACCAATCTCGCGATATTGCTTGGGTCCCCCGGCGCCGGCGCGAAGCCCGCGTCCGGCTGCGACGAGAATGGCTGCGGTACGCTCAGGTCTGGGCATCTGGACTCAAATACGAACGAATCAGGGGTTGGTGAGGGGGCGGGTGTGCTGGCGCACAGCCCTTACCACGCCGAATAGCGAAAACAGAGCGATTCCCGCTCGCTGGGGAAAAGCGGTTTTTGTTGCAGTGCACTTGCGCAAATGATAGATCTGTCTAAAGTGTAGGCAAGAAGCTTGACTGCCCAAGATTTGTGCTCACAATATGCGTCGACGGTTGCAATGACGCCGCCGCCCTAACCATGAGAACGCCGTGACCGGCCCGGAAAGTTCGCGCTCTAAGCCATTGAAAATAGGCGAGATTGCTGTCGCCAACCGGGTCCTTCTGGCGCCGATGTCCGGCGTCACCGATGCCCCCTTTCGACGCCTTGCCGCCACCCTCGGCGCCGGACTGGTCGTCTCCGAGATGACCGCCAGTGACGAACTCGTGCACGGCAGGCCGATGTCGATTCTGCGCTGCGAGACGGCGGGTGTCGGACCGCACGTCGTGCAACTCGCGGGCTGCGAGGCGCACTGGATGGCGGAGGGGGCAAGGATCGCGGAAGCCGCCGGCGCCGACATCATCGATATCAACATGGGCTGTCCGGCGCGCCACGTTACCGGCGGCCAATCCGGCTCGGCGCTGATGCGCGATCTCGATCATGCGCTCAAGCTGATCGAAGCCACCATCGCGGCGGTCAAGGTGCCGGTGACGCTGAAGATGCGACTCGGCTGGGACGATCGCTCGCTCAACGCCCACGAACTCGCGCGCCGTGCGCAAGCAGCCGGCGTTCAGATGATTACCGTCCACGGGCGCACGCGCAGTCAATTCTACAAGGGCGTAGCCGATTGGGCCGCCGTACGCGCTGTCAAGGATGCGATCTCCGTGCCACTCGTCGTCAATGGCGATATTACCTCGTTCGAGAAGGCGGTCCGCGCACTGGAAGTATCGGGGGCGGACGCTGTCATGATCGGACGCGGTGCGCAGGGTCAGCCCTGGCTGCCGGGGCAGATAGGCCGACGGCTTGAAACCGGACAGGCTGAGACCGCGCCGTCGCTGGCCGAACAACTGGCGCATGTGCGCGCACTCTATGATGAAGTCTGCAGCCATTACGGGCTGCGCATCGGGCTCAAGCACGCACGCAAGCACCTCGGCTGGGCCCTTGAGATCGCAGCGCAGTGCAGCCGCGCGCCGGCGGAGACATTGAAGGGCTGGCGGCAAAAGATTCTGACGTCCGAGGATCCGCACCGCGTGCACCGGTCGCTGCAGGACGCGTTTGACGATTTCGCATGGAGTGCTGCTGCATGAATTCGGCCGCAGAACATCGCCGCGCCGTGCCCTCCGACAGCGAGGCCATTCTCAACGCGCTGCCCAACCCGGTACTGCTGGTGGCGCCGGACGGCCGCATCGTTGACGCCAATATCGCCGCCGAGTCATTTTTCGAGATCTCGACGCAATTCCTGCGCCGGCAGTCCCTGAAGGAGCTGGTGCCGTTCGGTAGTCCGCTGCTGGCGCTGATCGACCAGGTGCGCTCGAGCGGCTCGCCCGTGAACGAATATAAGGTCGATCTCGGTACGCCCCGCATCGGCGGCGATCGCCAGGTCGACCTACACGTGGCGCCGATCACTGAACGGCCCGGCCATATCGTCGTGATGCTGCAGGAGCGCACCATCGCCGACAAGATGGACAGACAATTGACGCACCGGAGTGCGGCGCGCTCGGTGATCGCGCTGGCCGCGATGCTGGCGCACGAAATCAAGAATCCGTTGTCCGGCATCCGCGGCGCCGCGCAATTGCTGGAGCAGGCGGCCTCGTCCGAAGACCGCATGCTGACCCGGCTGATCTGCGACGAGGCCGATCGTATCGTCACGCTCGTCGACCGGATGGAAGTGTTCGGCGACGACCGCCCGGTGGCGCGCGGGGCGGTCAACATCCATTCCGTGCTCGACCACGTCAAACGGCTGGCGCAATCCGGCTTCGCACGCAACATCCGCTTCGTCGAGGACTATGATCCGTCATTGCCGCCGGTCCTGGCCAACCAGGACCAGCTCATTCAGGTGTTCCTCAATCTCGTGAAGAACGCTGCCGAAGCCGTTGCCGATTTGGGCAGCGACGCGGAAATCCAGCTCACCACCGCCTTCCGCCCGGGCGTTCGCCTGTCAGTGCCGGGCAAGAAGTCACGTGTGTCGCTGCCGCTCGAATTCTGCGTCAAGGACAACGGCTCCGGCGTTCCGGAAGACCTGCTGCCGAACCTGTTCGATCCCTTCGTGACGACAAAGCAAACCGGCAGCGGGCTGGGACTTGCCCTGGTCGCCAAGATCGTCGGCGATCACGGCGGCATCATCGAATGTGAATCCCAGCCGCGCAAGACCACATTCCGCGTGCTGCTGCCGATGTTCAATCCCGCCAAACAGCTCGACCAAAGCAACCGCGACGGCGTTCCGGGTACGCTGCCGCCTGCCTCACAGGATGCAAGATGAGGAATACCAATGCCCGCAGGTAGCATACTCGTTGCCGATGACGACACCGCCATCCGCACGGTCTTGAACCAGGCGCTTTCGCGCGCCGGATATGAAGTTCGCCTGACCGGGAACGCCGCGACGCTATGGCGCTGGGTGAGTCAGGGCGAGGGCGATCTCGTCATCACCGACGTGGTGATGCCCGACGAGAACGCGTTCGACCTCTTGCCGCGGATCAAGAAAATGCGGCCGAACCTTCCCGTCATCGTCATGAGTGCCCAAAACACCTTCATGACGGCGATCCGGGCCTCGGAACGCGGCGCCTATGAATACCTTCCGAAACCGTTCGATCTGAAGGAGCTCATCACCATCGTCGGCCGTGCGCTGGCCGAGCCAAAGGAGCGGGTGACGAGCGCGGCGGACGAGGGTGAATTCGATTCGATTCCGCTGGTCGGCCGTTCCCCGGCGATGCAGGAAATCTACCGCGTGCTGGCGCGGCTGATGCAGACCGATCTCACGGTGATGATCTCCGGCGAGTCCGGCACCGGCAAGGAACTGGTCGCCCGCGCGCTGCACGACTACGGCAAGCGCCGTAATGGTCCGTTCGTCGCCGTCAATATGGCGGCGATTCCGCGCGACCTGATCGAATCCGAATTGTTCGGCCATGAGCGTGGCGCGTTCACCGGCGCCAATACCCGCGCGTCCGGCCGGTTCGAACAGGCCGAGGGCGGCACGCTGTTTCTCGACGAAATCGGCGACATGCCGATGGAAGCACAGACGCGGTTGCTGCGGGTGCTGCAGCAGGGCGAATACACCACCGTCGGCGGGCGTACCCCGATCAAGACCGACGTCCGGATTGTCGCGGCCAGCAACAAGGACCTGCGCATCCTGATTCAGCAGGGCCTGTTCCGGGAAGACCTGTTCTTCCGTCTGAACGTGGTGCCGCTGCGTCTGCCGCCGCTGCGGGAGCGGATCGAGGATCTGCCCGATCTTATCCGGCATTTCTTCTCGCTCGCCGAAAAGGACGGATTGCCGCCGAAGAAGCTCGACACGCTGGCGCTGGAACGGCTCAAGCAGCACCGTTGGCCCGGGAACGTGCGCGAGCTCGAAAACCTCGCGCGCCGGCTGGCTGCGCTTTACCCACAGGACGTCATTACGGCCTCGGTGATTGATGGCGAGCTGGCGCCACCGGCGGTCACCTCGGGGGGTAACGCCCCGATAGGTGTGGAGAACCTCGGGGGTGCGGTCGAAGCCTACCTCTCCTCACACTTCTCGGGCTTCCCTAATGGCGTCCCGCCGCCGGGCCTCTACCACCGCATCCTCAAGGAGATCGAGGTGCCGCTGCTCACCGCGGCGCTGGCGGCCACGCGCGGCAACCAGATCCGCGCGGCCGACCTGCTCGGTCTTAACCGCAACACGCTTCGGAAGAAGATCAGGGATCTCGATATCCAGGTCTACCGGAGCGGCGGCTAGGGATTGTGCACCTAGCTTCCTCCGCAATGAAGACGGGTGGCCCGCCGGCTGGGGCCGATCGCATTAAGCGGTCGGGTGCGCCGTGGAATTGTCGCAATTTAGCAACATTGTGATATGAATGCATCAGTCCGCGGAAGGCGGGCAACAGCCTTTCAGCTCACCGATTGCCGGAATGACCACCGCAGAGACCACCTCGGCACCACCGTTCGATCCATCACGTACCGAATCCGCAGGGGGGATCCTGCGGAAGTGGGTGGCGCCGTTTGCGGTTGGGATCGCGCTGCTGTCGGCATTCCTGACTTTCGTGGTCCTGAGCGGCCTGACACCGATCGAGCCGACCCGGCACGTGGTCTATTCCTTCCTGCTGATCAATGCGGCGACCATCCTGCTGTTGGTCGCCATCATCGTGCGCGAAGTCTGGTTGGTGATTCAGGCGCGGCGGCGCGGCCGCGCCGCCGCGCGGCTGCACGTTCAGATCGTGAGCCTGTTCTCCATCATCGCCGTGCTGCCCGCGGTACTGGTCGCGATCGTCGCCAACGTGACCATCGACCGTGGCCTGGACCGGTTGTTCTCGGGCCCGACGCGCGAGGTGATGCAGAATTCGCTGATTGTCGCGCGGGCCTACACCTACGAACATGCGCAGCTCATCCGCGGCGACATTCTGGGGATGGCCAATGACATCGCCCGTGCAAGGCCCTTGTTCGACCAGGACCGCCGGTCATTTCGAGAATTACTGACGATGAGCGCCACCTCCCGGAATTTGCCGGGAGCCATGCTGATCGACAAGGATCGCAACGTCCTGGAAACGGCGCAAACCGGCATCAAACAGGAGTTCACGACGCCGCCACAGGATTTCCTCAGCAACGTCAATGAAGACGAACCGCAGATCGCCGTCTTTCCCGACGCGAATTACGTCGCCGCGGTGATCCGGCTGCGTGCGTTCAACGACACCTTCCTGTATGTGGCGCGGCTGCTCGATCCCCGCGTGGTCGCGCAGCTCAAGCAGACCGAGGCCAGCGTCGCCGAATACGCCCAGATCGAAGCCCGCCGCCTCGGTATCCAGGTCGCTTTCGCGCTGATGTTTGCCGTGATCGCGCTGACCATTCTGATGGCATCAGTGCTGATCGGGCTGAACTTCGCCAACTGGCTGGTGGCGCCGATTCGCAACTTGATGAGCGCGGCCAATATCGTTTCGACCGGCGATCTGCATGTCCAGGTGCCGGTCCATAAATCCGAGGGCGACCTCGCCCAACTCGGCGAGACCTTCAACAAGATGACGGCCGAATTGCGCACCCAGCGCGACGAGCTGGTCAACGCCTCGGACCTGATCGACAGCCGCCGCCGCTTCATCGAGGCGGTATTGTCCTCGGCGAGCGCCGGCATCATCGGCGTCGACGCCTCGGGCAGTGTCGGCATTCTGAACCGCTCGGCCGAGAAACTCATCGGCCACGCCGAATCCGAGACGCTGGACCATCCGCTGTCGGACGTGCTGCCCGAGCTCGACGACATGATGAAGACCGCACGCGAGGGAACACAGCGCCTCGTGCAGGGCCAGATCACGATCATGCGCGACGGCCATGAGCGCAACCTGTCGGTCCGCGTCAGCGCTGAGCAGACCAGCCAGTCGCGCGACAGCTACATCATCACACTCGATGACATCACGGAGCTCGTCTCCGCACAACGCACATCGGCGTGGGGGGATGTCGCGCGCCGCATTGCCCATGAAATCAAGAATCCGCTGACGCCGATCCAGCTTTCGGCTGAACGCATTCGCCGCAAATTCGGCAAGGTCATCACCGAAGACAAGAATATCTTCGAACAATGTACCGAAACCATCGTGCGACAGGTCGACGACATCAGGCGGATGGTTGATGAATTCTCCCGCTTCGCGCGGATGCCGAAACCGGTCATGGAAGGCGAGGATGTCGCCGATACGGTGCGGCAGGCGGTATTCCTGATGAAGGTCGGGCATCCCGATCTCGATATCGAGGCCGATATCAAGCAGGATCCGATGCGCGCGCAGTTCGACCGCCGGCTGATTTCGCAGGCGCTGACCAACATCATCAAGAACGCGACGGAGGCGATCGAGCAGGTGCCGCCGGAAGAACTCGGCAAGGGGCGCATCGACGTGATCGCGGCGCGCGAAAACGACGACATCGTGATCGACGTGATCGACAATGGTATCGGCCTGCCGAAGGTCAGCCGTGCGCGGTTGCTGGAGCCCTATGTGACGACGCGGCAGAAGGGCACCGGGCTCGGGCTCGCCATCGTCGGCCGCGTGCTGGAAGACCATGGCGGCCGCATCGAACTCAAGGACGCCTCCGATTTCCGGCCCGGGCAGCGCGGCGCCTGGATGCGGCTGCGGTTCGCCGTATCAGGCCATGCGCCGAAGTCCGACGCGAAGCAACCGGCGCCGGAGGAAAAACCACAGGTTGACGAAACTAAAGCGCCGTCAGGCGAAACCAATGAGGCGGCATCCGCGACCAATGATGAAACAAAAACTGAAGCCGCAACAGGCAACTGACAAGGCAGGTGTAACCCATGGCCAGTGACATTCTGATTGTCGACGACGAAGCCGATATTCGTGACCTCGTTGCGGGCATCCTGGAGGACGAAGGCTTCAAGACCCGTACCGCGCGCGACAGCGATTCGGCGCTGGCCGAGATTTCGAACCGCCGCCCGCATCTGGTGTTTCTCGATATCTGGCTGCAGGGCTCTAAGCTCGACGGCCTGCAATTGCTCGAGCAAATCAAGAAGGAGCACGCCGACGTTCCGGTGGTGATGATCTCCGGCCACGGCAATATCGAGACCGCGGTGGCGGCGATCAAGCGCGGTGCCTATGACTTCATCGAAAAGCCGTTCAAGTCCGACCGGCTGATCCTGGTGGCGACGCGGGCGCTGGAGACCTCGCGCCTCAAGCGCGAAGTGAAGGAACTCAAGCAACTGGCTCCCACCGCGAGCGTTCTTACCGGACGCTCCGCCTGCATGAACCAGTTGCGCCAGACCATCGACCGCGCGGCCAAGGCCAACAGCCGTATCCTGATCGTCGGCCCCTCCGGTTCGGGCAAGGAACTGGCGGCGCGTACGCTGCACAATGCATCGAGCCGTGCAGAAGGACCGTTCGTCGTCATCAACGCCGCGGCGATCACCCCGGAGCGGATGGAAGTCGAGTTGTTCGGCATCGAGCAGACGAACGGCGAGCAGCCGCGCAAGCCTGGCGCGCTGGAAGAGGCCCACGGCGGCACGTTGTTCATCGACGAAATCGCCGACATGCCGCGCGAGACCCAGAACAAGATCCTGCGCGTGCTGGTCGATCAGACCTTTCAGCGCTCGGGCGGCACCGCCAAGATTCATGTCGACGTCCGAATCATCTCCTCGACGGCGCGCAACCTGGAGGAAGAGATCGCGGAAGGGCGATTCCGGGAGGATCTCTACCATCGACTGTCAGTGGTGCCGATCCGCGTTCCCCCGCTGTCGGAACGCCGCGAGGATATCCCCGAACTGATCGACTATTTCATGGATCAGATCTCGGCGGCGACCGGCCTGCCGAAGCGGCAGATCGGCCAGGACGCAATGGCGGTATTGCAATCCCATGTCTGGCCCGGCAACGTCCGCCAGCTCCGCAATAATGTCGAGCGCGTCATGATTCTGGCCGGCGGCGGTCCGGAAGCGATCATCACGGCCGATATGCTGCCTCAGGATGTCGGCTCGATGGTGCCGGCGATGCCGACCAGCAACAATGGCGAGCACATCATGGGGCTGCCGCTGCGCGAGGCGCGGGAAGTATTCGAGCGCGACTACCTGATCGCGCAGATCAGCCGGTTCTCGGGCAATATTTCGCGTACGGCCGAATTCGTCGGCATGGAGCGGTCGGCATTGCACCGCAAGCTCAAGGCGCTGGGGGTCGGCTGAGGCCTGAGTGAATCGCTTGTTCGACACGTGCCGAAATCAGCGGCTCATTTCTCGCTTTGAGCCAATCCATGCATTTGCTTTGGAATATTTATCTATTTCCGCACTTCTATGGAGAATGGCCACTGGGTTCCGCGCCGGTGACGCCTGAAGCGGCTTGCCTAAAAACCGCGCGTACCCTCTAATCGTCCGGCCGAGCCGACCAGAGGGGGATCTCAGGGGACGCCGGCAGGTCGGGGCAGGCTCCGTGAGAGAGCAAAAAGCCGGCTTAATAAAAAAGAAGCACAAGACGGCGGGACAAAAACAATGGCGGCAGACCGCGCACAAAACCTACAAGACACCTTCCTAAATCACGTTCGTAAAACAAAAACGCCACTGACGATCTTTCTGGTCAACGGAGTAAAGCTGCAGGGGATAGTCACCTGGTTCGACAATTTCTGCTTGCTGCTTCGGCGCGACGGTCACTCGCAGCTTGTCTACAAGCATGCGATTTCGACCATCATGCCCGGCGCTCCGATTCAGTTGTTTGAAGGCGGCGAGGATGCTCCGGCTTGAGAGTGAACTGATTGGAACCCTTCGACCGTGAAGGGAACGCCGACCGTCCGCGGTCGGCGGGGGGCAAACAAAGCGGGCGGGCGATCGTGATCGGCCCTTATTTGCGAATGCGCCGCGGCGATGCCGACGCGCAGGCGAATGAGGCTACGCGCGATTCTGAGGCCAGGCTCGAGGAAGCAACGGGTCTGGCGCGCGCCATCGACCTCACAATCGCTGACGCGCTGATTGCGCCAATCAGCCAGATCCGTCCAGCGACTTACCTCGGCAAGGGCAAGGTTGAGGAGATCACCGGGCTGATCGCGGGCCATGACATCGAACTTGTGGTGATGGATTGTGCGCTGTCGCCGATCCAGCAGCGCAACCTCGAGAAGGCCTGGAACACCAAGGTGCTCGATCGCACCGGGCTGATTTTGGAAATCTTCGGCCGCCGCGCCAAGACCAAGGAAGGCGCGCTGCAGGTCGAGCTCGCGCATCTGAACTATCAGCGTAGCCGCCTGGTGCGATCCTGGACCCATCTGGAGCGCCAGCGCGGCGGTTTCGGCTTCATGGGCGGCCCCGGCGAGACGCAGATCGAGGCGGACCGCCGCCTGATCGGCGACCGCATCACGCGGCTGGAAAACGAACTGAAGAAGGTTCAGGCGACGCGGCGGTTGCATCGCGCTGGCCGGCAACGCGTGCCGTACCGCGTCGTCGCGCTGGTCGGCTATACCAATGCCGGCAAATCGACCCTGTTCAACCGGCTCACACGCGCCGACGTGCAGGCGGCCGACATGCTGTTTGCAACCCTCGATCCCACCTTGCGCGCGCTGAGCCTGCCGCATGGCGGCAAGGCGATGCTCTCGGACACCGTCGGATTCATTTCCAACCTGCCGACGCAGCTCGTCGCGGCGTTTCGCGCCACGCTGGAAGAGGTGCTGGAAGCCGATATCGTTCTCCACGTCCGCGACATCTCGCATGAGGACGCGGAGGCGCAGGAGCGTGACGTCGACGCCGTGCTGCGTCAGCTCGGCATCGATCCAGATGCCGGTGCACGCATCCTCGAAGTCTGGAACAAGATCGATCGCTTCGATCCCGAGGAACGCGAGAACCTGCGCAACATCGCCGCGCGGCGACCGCCGGAACGACCGTGTTTCCTGGTCTCCGCCGCGTCAGGCGAGGGGATCGAGGCGTTGCTGACCGCGATCGAGGACCGCCTGGCGGCGACGCGCACAACTCTCGACCTCTCGATCGACGCTTCCGACGGCGCCGGCATCAGTTGGCTGCACCGTAATGCCGAGGTGCTCAACAAGGAGCTCCGGGACGGACGGTTCGACATGACCGTGCGCGTCGATGAGACCAAGCGCGACATCGTGGTGTCGCGGTTTGATGCCGTACCGCGCGTGGCGTAATTGTCGCACGAACGTGCCTCTTATCTCCGATCACTCCGCGCTGAGGCTGATGCGGCCGGCTGTTCAGCTCCCTTGGCCTCGTTCCACAACATATCCATTTCGGCGAGTGTTGCGTCCTCAAGCGAGCGGCCTTTTGCCGCCAGCACGCGCTCGATATGGGCGAAGCGGCGTTCGAACTTGGCGTTGGTACCCCGCAGCGCGGCTTCCGGATCGGCGCCGACGTGGCGGGCCAGATTCACCAGCGCGAACAGGAGGTCGCCGGTTTCATCCGCGAGTTCGGCAGCATCCTTGCGGTCGAGCGCCGCTTCGATCTCATCGGCCTCCTCTCGAATCTTGCTGAGCACTGCGCGAGGGTCGTTCCAGTCAAATCCGACGGTGGAGGCCTTGCGCTGCAGTTCCATCGCGCGCGTCAGCGCCGGCTGGCCCGCCTTGACGCTGGAGAGCAGCGATTTGTGCGCCGTCTCGTTCGGCTGACGCCGCGCGGCGCGCTCGGCCTTTTCCTCGGCCTTGATGCGCTCCCAGGCGCTCTTGACGCCAGCGGGGGCGATATTGCCGTCCTTGTCGGCGAACACATGCGGATGGCGGCGTATCAGCTTCCTTGTGATTGCTTCGACCACGTCGTCGAAGGCGAAGGCGTTTTGCTCTTCCGCCATGCGGGCGTGATAGACGACCTGCAGCAGGAGATCGCCGAGTTCCTCGCGCAGATCATCGAGATCGCCGCGCGTGATCGCATCGGCCACCTCATAGGCTTCTTCGATGGTGTAGGGCGCGATGGTGGAAAAGTTCTGTTCGAGGTCCCACGGGCAACCCGTGACGGGCGTGCGCAATGCCGCCATGATCTCGATGAGGCGGGAAATATCGCGGGAAGGGGTCATGAGATTTCCGTCGCTTAGAGGGACAGGCCGCTTTATGCCGCAGACGGTCGACCGATCCCAGCGGAACGCGCTGAAATCGAGCAATTTCCACCGGTTGGCCTCGAGGCGCGGGAGTGCTATTGGCCCTTATGAGCGACCAATCCTTGTCCGAAACCGCGCTGGTGCTGTTCTCCGGCGGGCAGGATTCCACCACCTGCCTGTCCTGGGCCTTGCGGCGCTTTGCGCGCGTCGAAATGCTCGGATTTAGCTACGGCCAGCGCCACGCGATCGAGCTTGAATGCCGCGACCGGCTGCTGTCCGGCCTGAAATCGTTGCGGCCGGATTGGGCGGCAAAACTCGGCGAGAGCCACACGCTAGAAATCCCGACGCTGGCAGAAATTTCCGATACCGCGCTGACGCGCGACGTCGCCATTGCCATGGGCGAGAACGGCCTGCCCAATACGTTCGTGCCCGGCCGCAACCTGGTGTTCCTTACCTTCGCGGCGGCGCTGGCGTACCGGCGGGGCATCCGCCACATTATCGGCGGCATGTGCGAGACCGATTACTCCGGCTATCCGGACTGCCGCGACGAGACCATCAAGGCACTGCAGTCCGCGCTCAATCTCGGCATGGCCAAAAATTTTGAGCTGCATACACCGCTGATGTGGCTCGACAAGGCGTCGACCTGGAAGCTCGCGTATGAGCTCGGCGGGGCAGGGCTGGTCGACCTGATCCGCGAGCACTCCCACACCTGCTATCTCGGTGAGCGCGGTGCTCAGCACGATTGGGGCTATGGCTGCGGCGAATGCCCGGCCTGCGCATTGCGGGCGAAGGGCTGGCGGGAGTATGTGGGCAATGCGTCATTGCGAGGAGCGTAAGCGACGAAGCAATCCGTTCTTGCGTTTGCAGATGCATGGATTGCTTCGCTTCGCTCGAAGTGACGGCGGTATTAGCCGAAATCTTCGGGCGTCAGCTCGATCGGCGCGCCGTGCGGGGTGCGGTCGGCGGCGTGGTCCCAGGCGTCGCGGTAGCGATGGAGGATATCTGAGGTCGTGACGCCCTTGGCGGCGACCAACGTTTCCAGCGTCGCGAGCCAATGCCGGTAGTATGTCTCTCCCGTGTCGGGATCGCCTTCGGCCTGCGCGCGCTTGATTTGCGCGCCCAGCGTCTCCGCCCATTCCTTCCAACTGAAGATACCGGCCTCATGCAACGCTAGCGCCATGGCGAAGGCGCGCGCTTCCCAGGGCTCGCGAAACACCGGGCCGTCTTCATCGCGCGGCACGCCGGGAACGGCGACGGCCGCGCGCATCGCCTGTTGCGGGGTCAGATTCATCACACGCGCTCCAGATAGGATTCCCAGGCGTCGACGGAGACGCTGAGCGTCGGATCGCCGTCCTTGCCCCACAATTCCGGTCCGTCGAAACGCACGGTGTAGAGCCATTGCGGGTCTTCGCCTTGGCCTAGCGAGTTGGTGTCGGGGAAGACGTGGCAGCCGTGATTGAGTTCGATGGTGCCGAGATGGCCACGGACATATTGCGGCAGCCGCGTATGCGTCACCGGGTGGATGTCTTTCATCCGCACGGTCTGGCCAACCGCAAACATCGCAGGCTGCTTTGGCTCGCGCTCGGTCGGGCCACCGCGGCGGATCGCCGGCGTGACCTCGTTTGGAGCGATAGGCTTGATTCCAGGCATGGGCGGCGACAGCACTTTGCCCGCCTCGACTTCCTCGCGCGTCACCAGCCCGCGCTCGATCATCAGCGTTTCCAGCCCGGCCAGCCAGATCTCGAAATAGCTCTTGCTGAGGTAATCCTCGGGCGGCCGGTTCTCGCGCGCAAACCGCGACATATCGATGTTCCAGCCGCCGGGACGCGCCATGGCGACCGTCAGCGCGAAGGCGCGACGCTCCCAGTCGCCATGAAACACCGGCTCGTTAGGCTCGGGTACGACGGGCCCAAAACCCTTGGCCCCGCCCATGTCGTGCGCGCCGTCCATCAGGTGATCTCGCCGGGTTGTTTCGGCAGGCCCGTGCCGATCATGCTATCGCGGGTGACGAGTTCGGCGAGCTGTTCTTCGCTCCAGCCCTCAGTACCCTCAGGGCGCATCGGCAGCACGAGGTAGCGGATTTCGGCGGTGGAATCCCAGACACGGATTTTGGTGGTGTCCGGCAGCGTCACGCCGAAATCCTTCAACACGCCGCGCGGGTCCGAGACGGCGCGCGAGCGATAGGGCGCGGATTTGTACCAGACCGGGGGTAGTCCGAGCACAGGGTGCGGGTAGCAGGAGCACAGCGTGCACACGACCATGTTGTGCTGTTCGGGCGTGTTCTCCACGACGACCATGTGCTCGCCCTGTCGTCCGGAATAGTCGAGTTCGGCAATCGCAGCCGTAGCGTCCTTCAGCAGGCGTTCGCGATAGGCCGGATCGCTCCATGCCTTGGCGACCACGCGAACGCCGTTGCGCGGTCCGATCTTCTTTTCATAGAGATCGATCAGGACGTCGAGCGCGGCGGGGTCGACATAGCCCTTTTCGGTCAGGATCGATTCCAGCGCGCGCACGCGCAACTCGGTCTCCGAGAGTTCGGAATGGTCGTGGTCGTGGTGATGACGGCCGTGGTGATCGTGGTCATGGTCGCTCATGCTATGAGGATAGGCGCAAAATCCGGGCTATGTCGAGGCAGAGACTCTGCTAGCATTTCCATATGGGGCACCGGGCAGGGCGCATCAAAATGGCGGCAGCCACGGCCATTTTGGCTGGGTTTTCCGCACGGGAGGCGCAGGCGGCCAACGGTGCCTATGCGGTCGATGCGGCCGATATTTCCGAAGTTGGCTCTTGCAAGATTGAGAGCTGGCTGTCGTCGGCCTCCAACACCGACTTTTCCGCCGTCGCCAACCCCTCCTGCGTGGTCAATCCGTTCAGGCCGGTTGAATTGAGCATGAACATGAACCGCGCGCATAGCGACGGGGAGTGGAGCAATACGCTTGCGCCGAAGGCCAAGACGAACATCGCGCCGACCGGCGTCGGCAGGCTCGGCTTTTCGTTTTATGCCGGCGGCTCGTTCGATGCGCTGACTGGTGAAAACCTCACGGCCTTTGCCGTCGTGCCGGCGACGTTCCGACTCAGCGAAACCATGCGCCTCAATTTTAACGGCGGCTGGCTATGGGACCGCAGCGTCGATCGGCATTATCTCACGTACGGCATCGGGTTCGACTGGAAGTTCACGGAAACCTTGCAGTGGACCATCGAAGCCTTTGGGCAGGCGGGCCAATCGGATACGCCGGGCGTGGTTCAGCCGCGCTTTCAGACCGGTGTACGCTACCGGCCGAACGAGATTTTCTCGGTCGATTGATCTACGGCCGCAACATCACAGGCGAAAACGCCAACTGGATCACGCTCGGCACCACGATCCGCTTCCCGGTGCCCGGCGGCAAGCCGGAGCACCACCGCACGGGCCATTTGTAAGCCGATCTTTAAGCCGGCTGCAGCCGCTTGCCCGATCGCGAAGGCAGCGGCGGGAAGGCAACTGCGATCGCCATCGCGCCGAGCCCGACGCTTAGCGCGCCGATGTAGAGCCAGCGATAGTCATGGAAGGTGTCGAAGATCACGCCGCCGGCCCAAGGACCAAGCGCCATGCCGAGGCTCGACACCATGGTGGCGGCGCCAAACACCGTTCCCATGATCCGCGGCCCGAAATATTCGCGCGTCAGCACGGCATAGAGCGGCATCACGCCGCCGTAGGCGGTCCCGAACACAATCGCGAGCGCATAGAACTCGCCGAGTTTGCTGACGTAGAGATAGGTACCGATCGCCAGCGCCTGCACCAAGAGGCCGCAGACCAGCACCCGTTTGGTGCCCAGCCGATCGGCGAGCACCCCGAGGAGGAGGCGGCCGCCGAGCCCGGACAAGCCTTCGACACTATAGATGCTGACCGCGGTCATCGCCGGGATGCCGCAGAGCATGGCGTAGCTGACCATGTGGAAAATCGGCCCGGAATGCGCGGCACAGCACGCGAAGAATGTCAGCGCCAACACCAGGAACTGGGGCGAGCGAAGTGCGCCCGCGACTGACCACTCCACTCCCAAATCGCCGCCAGCGCCCGCCGCCGATAAGGCGGATGGTTTCGCCACCGGGGGCTGCCGGACCAACAGCGCGGCCGGTATCAGCAAGGCCCACGCCATCAAGCCCACAATCATCATCGCAGTACGCCAATCGTAGGTCGAGATCAGCCACCGCGCGAACGGTGAGATCGTCATCGGCGCCACGCCCATGCCTGCTGATACCAGCGAGACGGCAAGGCTGCGGTTGTTGTCGAACCACACCGTCGCCGCTGCGATCATCGGCGCGAAGAACGCGCCTGCGGCGAGGCCGACAAGAATGCCGTAGGCGAGCTGGAATTCGATCAGGGAAGTCGCGCGGCTGGCGAGAAACAGGCCCGAACCCAGGAGCAGGGCACCGCACAGCACAACGGGGCGCGTGCCAAACCTGTCGCTGGCCGCGCCCCAGGCAAACCCGGCGAGGCCCATGGTCAGGAAATCGATGGTCATCGCACCCGAAATTCCGGCGCGCGACCATCCCGTTTCGGTCGCCATCGGCTCCAGATAAACGGCCAGCGAGAACATCGCGCCGATGCCGACGCATGTCATCAAGGCGCCGACGCCAACGATCACCCAGCGATACGATGAGAGGCTCATTCGCAATTGCTCCTGTTTCCTCCGATCCGCGAACCGCGCGGATGCAGGTTTCCGACAACAAGACGACGGGGAACCGGCAGAGGATGCTCGCTCGCCGAAATTATTTGCGGGCTTCCGGCATTGCCCGGTTGCGAAGAAGGCGGGCGGCTAACCGGCGAGTTCTGGGTTAAGGTCTGGAAAATAACGGCAGGGAGGCCGAGCGTTGGCTGAATTTGTAAAGATCGAAAAGGGCCTCGGGCCTGAGGGCCGCATCGCGGTCGTACGTTTCGACCGCGGCGACGGCATCAATGCGTTGTCGCCGGAAGCGCTGCGCCAGCTTACCGAGGCCGCCCGCAGTTTTGAGGATGATGGCGACACCTCGGTCGTGGTGCTCACGGGCGGCGTCAAATCCTTCAGCGCGGGCTTCGACCTGAAGGACCCCGAAGGCCGCTCGCGCAAAACCATGGACCTCGGCGCCTTGCGCCGGCACTTGAAGCTCGGTCCTCGGCTGACGCGGGCGTGGCAGGACATGGAGCAGATCACCATTGGCGCCATCGAGGGCTTTTGCGTCGGCGGCGGTGTAGCGTTGGCGGTTGCGCTGGACTTCCGGGTGATGGCCCGCGACGCCCATATGCGTGTGCCCGAGATCGGGCTTGGCATGAATATGAGCTGGCAGAGCGTGCCGCGCATGCTGCACCTGATGGGACCGGCGCGCACTAAGCAGGCCGTGATCTTGGCCGACCAGCGCATCACCGCCGCGGAGGCTTACGAATGGCGGCTGGTGGAGGAGGTCGCCGATCCCGGCAAGGCCTTCGATGCCGCGATGGCACTCGCTGCCAAAGTCGCCGCTCAGCCGCCGCTGTCGGTTGCCATGACCAAGCTGACGGTTAATCGCCTGGCGCACGCGCTCGATGATCTCGCCAGCCATATGGACGTCGACCAGTTCGCGCTGGCGAGCATGACCGAGGATCACAAGGAAGGCGTCGCAGCGTTTCTGGAGCGACGCAAACCGAAGTTCAGGGGAAAGTAGCGAGAATCGGTTTGGATATGCGAACGGAGCGCTAATCAAGTTGTCGTAACAGAATCTCAATTCTCATCGGATTTCGCGCGGTGTGCTCGCGTCAGCAAAGGGGCGGAATTTGCCGCGACAACCAGCGGGATTGCCACACCAGAAAATATAGCGCAGCATCCTCCAATTGCATGATCGAAATCAAAACGGGATGGACTATAGCCGCTCGCAACCCGCGACGACCTTGCGGATCCAGCATGGCGCGCCTTGCGGGAGCTTAGATCAGAACACCGCCGTTGCTGGCGAGCCCACAGATGGAGAAGGCCCGATGAAAACCGTACAATCGATGCTCGCCGAAGCCGATGCCGAAGTCCCGCGTATCACTCCCGATGAAGCCAAGGGATTGCTGGGGAGGGCCGATGTGCTTTTCCTCGACGTTCGGGAGCCGGCGGAAGTCACTGCCTCTGGAAAAATTCCGGGCGCCGTCGCCATACCGCGCGGCCTCGTGGAGTTCCGGGCGGATCCTGCTTCGGCGATGCACGATGCGGTCTTTGACCGCACCAAGACGGTCATTGCTTACTGCGCGTCCGGCGGGCGTTCCGCGCTGGTGGGAAAGACGCTGAAGGATATGGGCTACGGCAACGTACGCAATCTCGGCGGCTTCAAAGGCTGGCTGGACGCAGGCGGAGACGTGGAAAAGGGCTGAGCCGCAAGCCAAACGTTCGAGGGTGACCGCGCATCGGGACGGCTGTCCAACCTTCAGTCACATGGTCTTCAGTCAATGGACTTGCGTGGCGCCCTTTTGCGTTTCAACCGTGTAACGATCACGGGCGGCCCGCAAAGGCCGACACAAGCACGACCGCCCAGTTCTTCGTCAGATAGCCCTCCAGCACCAGAAAGCGAGCTATCGCTGCTGAAACGAAGAACCCGGCGCCCGCGCCGGTCCACTGCGCTGGCGTGAAGTCCGGGCCTTTGTTGATTTCAAGACGCAAACGAACAACTTCACCGCGCCAGTGCGCTGCCCCCGATATTCCAGCCGCGGCTGCCTTCGCCAAAGATCTCGTAGCCTGCTGCAGTCACCGCAACCGTGTCCTCGAGCTTGATGAAGCCGCGCGTGGGATGCTTCATCGTCGTTTCGATCGACACCACCATGCCGGCCTCCAATGGGCGGCGTGCGTCCGGGTCATCATAGGGAATCGGGCCCTTGGCCGTCAGGCGAGGGGCCTCGTGGCTGACCAGCCCCATACCGTGCGCCAGAAATTCGGTGCAGTCGCGCTGGCTGGACTGTGTGAGCCGCTTTTCCGCCGCGGCATAGATTTCGCCGCCCATCGTGCCCGGCCGAACTGCGGCGAATGCCGCCCGCTGGACGGCTTCGATTTCCGCCAGCAGGTCCTTCAATTCGCTGTCCGGTTCGCCCAGCACCGCCATCCGCGCGAGATCGCCGATATAGCCCTGATAGTTGCCGCCGGAATCCAGCGACAGCACATCACCGGTCCCCCAGCGGTCGGCGGAAGGCGCCCGGTTGTGGCTGGCGCCGCAGGCCAGCAGGCAATACTCGAACGTCATTCCGCGCTTGACCTCTGCGATCCTCAGCGCGTCGAAAAGCTGCTGCTTGGTCGTGCCCGGGCCGTGGTTTGCGATCACCTCGTCCATGGATTCGATCACCAGTTCCGAGGCCTTCTTCAGCTTGGCCAATTCCGCCGGCGATTTGACTGCGCGCAGGCGCTCCAGCACCAGCAGTGCATCCTTGATTTCGCTATCGGGCAGGGCGTGCGAAAGGGCCCTGCCGGCGTCCATCGGCAAAAACGGCATCTCGACCCCGATCCGCTTCATCGGCACGCCCGCGCGCTTGATCAGGCTTGCCGCCAGCGAAATGGCGTCCACCGAACCGTTGCCCTCGGTACGGACTTGCGCAACCCACAGCGGCGCCACGGCCCGCTGGTGTGTTTCCAGCCGGTGCCCGATATAGGCCGCCTTGTCGGGCGCACCTTTCGGGTAGATCAGGACGGGCAAGTACCGGCTGACGCCGAGCGCGTCCATGTAGTCGAAGAAGATCGCCCGCTCAGCGTCGAGCAGGTATTGGATGTTGTGCTTGGAGGTCGCGACCAGGATATCAAGTCCAGCCGCTTCCATAAGGGAATCGAGCTTGGCGGTGTCGAATGGAATGGCGCGAGATTCGATCGGACCATTGACGCGTTCTTGCATGATGAGACCTCCGTTGCGGCCGGCCTGAACCAACCGGCCTCGGGGCAATCTGTTTCGCCTGGAGCCGCATTGTGGGTGGGAAGTGGGGGGTCGTACCAGCGATGAAATCAGCGAGCTCCAATGCAGATTGACGAACGCTGGCTGCTTAATCAGCCATCCGAAATTCGCATAAGGTATATTATGGAATATCTATACCTGCAATTGGATCAAATATTTAGCCCGAAATCTTTCTGCGCCAACTCAGATAAAGGCTAGGTTCCGAGTGCACCGAGTGCGCTGCTGGCCTGCCGATTTCTCTACGCCGGAGAAACCGATATTGCCGCGGCTTGCGTCCGCTGCAATAAGCGCGGGCGCGAGATCGTTGATGACCCCGCGACAGCAGGTCCCTATAGGTTGGACCTCAAGAACAATAACTCTCAAGGGAGATCCAGATGAGTTTTTCACGACGCACGCTTCTCAAGGCATCCGCTGCGTCAGCGGTTTTGGGCGGCATTGGCGCGCCGTTGGTAGCGCGGGCCCAGACCGCCGAATTTACCTACAAATACGCCAATAATCTTCCGGACGGTCATCCGATGAACGCGCGGGCCAAGGAAATGGCGGCCGCGATCAAGGCCGAGACCAATGGCCGGTTCGACATGCAGATTTTTCCGAACAACCAGCTCGGTTCCGATACGGACATGCTGAGCCAAATCCGCTCGGGCGGTGTCGAGTTTTTCACGCTCTCGGGGCTGATTCTGGCGACGCTGGTGCCGGCGGCCTCCATCAGCGGCATCGGCTTTGCGTTCCCGGATTACGACACGGTCTGGAAGGCCATGGACGGGGGCCTGGGCGCCTATATACGCGGCGAGATCACCAAGGCCAACCTCGTGGTGATGGACAAGATCTGGGACAACGGCTTCCGCCAGACCACATCCTCGACCAAGCCGATCAACGGCCCGGAAGACCTCAAGGGCTTCAAAATCCGCGTGCCGGTTTCGCCGTTGTGGACCTCGATGTTCAAGGCGTTCGATGCAGCGCCCGCCTCGATCAATTTCAGCGAAGTTTACTCGGCGCTACAGACCAAGATCGTCGAAGGCCAGGAAAATCCGCTCGCGATCATCTCGACCGCAAAGCTGTACGAGGTGCAGAAATACTGCTCGCTGACCAACCACATGTGGGACGGCTTCTGGTTCCTGGCGAACCGCCGCGCTTGGGAGAAGCTGCCCGAGGATGTCAGGACGACCGTCGCCAAGAACATCAATGCGGCGGCCGTCAAGGAGCGCGAGGACGTCGCCAAGCTGAATGCCGGCCTGCAGCAGGAACTGGCCGGCAAGGGCCTGACCTTCAACCAGCCCAACGTGACGCCGTTCCGCGACAAGCTGCGCTCGGCCGGCTTCTACGCGGAATGGAAAGGTAAATACGGCGACCAGGCCTGGGAGCTGCTCGAAAAGTCCGTCGGTAAGCTGTCCTAAGCGCATGTGAGGGGCCGTCGTGGCTCATGCCGAATTGAGTGAGATCATTGGCGGTGAGGTGGCTCAGCCCCCTCGCCGCCGTTCGTTGCTGGCTTCCGTCGAACATGCCCTGGGAATGCTGGTCGAGTTTCCGGCAGCGCTGCTCGTCGTCGCCGAAATCGTCATCCTGTTTGCCGGCGTGGTGGCGCGCTACGCGCTGCACCGGCCGCTGATCTGGTCGGACGAACTGGCGTCAATCCTGTTCCTGTGGCTCGCTATGCTGGGCGCTGCCGTTGCGTTCCGCCGCGCTGAGCACATGCGGATGACGGCGGTGGTCGCGAACGCGCGGCCCGCCATGCGCGCCTATCTCGATCTGGTCGCAACCTCAGCGGCGCTGGCGTTTCTCATCCTGATCGCCTGGCCGGCTTACGAATATGCCTACGAGGAAAGTTACATCACCACGCCGGCGCTGCAGATACTCAACAGTTGGCGTGCCGCGGCGCTACCGGTCGGCATTGCCCTGATGGCGCTGTTCGCGTTGCTGCGATTGGCCCGCGCCAGCAACATTCGCACTGTGCTGGGCGCCGTCCTGTCGGTCGGGCTCATCATCGGGATATTCTGGCTGCTCAGGGGCTCGCTCAAGCCGCTCGGCAACCTCAATCTGATCATCTTTTTTGTCGGCGTGGCCGGCTTCTGCGTGTTTGCCGGCGTGCCGATTGCGTTCGGCTTCGGGCTTGCGACCTACGGCTATCTGGCGCTGACGACCGGCACGCCGCTGATGGTGCTGGTCGGGCGCATGGACGAGGGCATGAGCCATCTCATCCTGCTGTCGGTGCCGCTGTTTGTCTTCCTGGGCCTGCTGATCGAAATGACAGGCATGGCGCGTGCCATGGTGGCGTTCCTGGCGAGCCTGTTGGGCCATGTTCGCGGCGGGCTACATTATGTCCTCGTCGGCGCGATGTACCTGGTATCGGGCATCTCGGGCTCCAAGGCTGCCGACATGGCGGCCGTCGCGCCGGTGCTATTTCCGGAAATGAAGGCGCGAGGCGCCAAGCCGGGCGATCTGGTTGCCCTGCTCTCCGCTACCGGCGCGCAGACCGAAACCATTCCGCCCAGCCTCGTGCTGATCACCATCGGCTCGGTGACGGGCGTCTCTATCGCGGCGCTATTCACCGGCGGCCTATTGCCCGGTCTGGTGCTGGCGATCACGCTGTCGGCCCTGGTGTGGTGGCGCTACCGGAACGAGGATTTGCGGCACGTCACGCGGGCGAGCGCCCGTGAGATCGCCCGCGCGTTTCTCATCGCCCTGCCCGCGATCGCGCTGCCGTTCGTGATCCGTTACGCCGTCGTCGAGGGCATTGCGACCGCGACCGAGGTCTCCACCATCGGCATCGTCTATGCCTTCATCGTTGGTTTCCTGATTTACGGCCTCCTGATCTATCGCAATTTCGACTGGCGGCGGATCGTGCCAATGTTGGTCGAGACCGCGTGCCTGTCGGGCGCGATCTTGCTGATCATCGGCTGCGCCACCGGCATGGCCTGGGGCCTCACACAATCCGGCTTTTCGCGGACGCTGGCAGCCGCCATGACCGGCCTGCCCGGCGGCTCGGCGGCCTTCATCGCGGTGTCGATCGTGGCATTCGTGATCCTGGGCAGCGTGCTCGAGGGTATTCCGGCGATCGTGCTGTTCGGGCCGTTGTTGTTTCCGATTGCGCGGGCCGTCGGCGTCCACGAGGTCCATTATGCGATGATCGTTATTCTCGCGATGGGTATCGGGCTATTCGCACCGCCATTCGGAGTGGGCTATTATGCGGCCTGCGCCATCGGACGCGTCGATCCGGCCGAGGGGATCCGGCCGATCTGGGGTTACCTGCTGGCGCTGATGGTCGGCCTGATTATCGTGGCGATCTTCCCGTGGATTTCCATCGGGTTCCTGTAAGGTCAAACCTTTGTAGATGGGAAACAGCCAATGAGCGCAGCCCAGAACCAGTACTCAATCGGATTGGACAAGACGCCCGCGAATTACGTGCCGCTGACGCCGCTGAGTTTCCTCGCCCGCAGCGCCGCCGTTTATCCCGAGCATATCAGCACGGTCTATGAAGGCCGCAGTTTTACCTGGGCCGAAACCCATGAACGCTGCCGGCGCTTTGCGTCCTGGCTCGCCGGCCGCGGTATCGGAAACGGCGACACGGTCTCTGCGATGCTGCCGAACGTCCCTGCGATGAACGAGGTGCATTTCGCCGTGCCGATGGCGGGTGCCGTGCTGAACGCGCTCAATATCCGGCTTGATGCGCCATCGATAGCCTTCCAGCTCGACCACGGCGGGGCGAAAATCATTCTGGTCGACCCTGAATTTTCCGGCGTGATTGCGGAAGCGCTGACGCTGATGAAAGGCCCAAAACCTTTCGTCGTCGATGTCGACGACGTTGCCTTTGCCGGTGGCAAGCGCATCGGCGAACTCGAATATGAGGCGGCGATCGCGCAAGGCGATCCGAGCTTTGTCGCAAGGCTGCCCGCCGACGAGTGGGACGCGATTGCGCTCAGCTATACCTCAGGCACCACGGGCAATCCGAAGGGCGTCGTGACCCATCACCGCGGTGCCTATCTCAACGCCGTCAGCAACATCCTGGCCGGCAATCTCGGCCAGCATCCGGTCTATCTGTGGACGCTGCCGATGTTCCACTGCAACGGCTGGTGCTTTCCTTGGACAGTCGCAGCTGCCGCCGGCATCAATGTCTGCCTGCGCAAGGTCGATCCGGCAAAAATCTTCGAGCTGATCCCAAAACACGGCGTCACCCACATGTGCGGCGCGCCGATCGTCTACAACACGCTGATCAACGCGCCGGGCGCGCCGAAGGGCAAGGCCGCGCGCCCGGTGGTTGGCTTGATCGCGGGAGCCGCGCCGCCAGTTGCCGTGCTCGAGGGCGCCGAGAGCATCGGCATCAAGCTGACGCACGTCTATGGACTGACCGAAGTCTACGGCCCCGCTTCCGTCTGCGCCGAGCAGCCGGGCTGGGACGAACTGCCCGCCGACCAGCGCGCCCAAATGAAGCGCCGGCAGGGCGTGGCCTACCCGCTGGAAGAAGCCGTGACCGTGCTCGACCCCGAAACCATGCAGGAGGTGCCGCGCGATGGCGAAACCATCGGCGAGGTTATGTTCCGCGGCAATATCGTGATGAAGGGCTATTTGAAGAACGAGAAGGCGACGCAGGAAGCTTTCGCCGGCGGCTGGTTTCACACCGGCGATCTCGGCGTGCTCGACGAGCACGGCTACGTCATCATCAAGGACCGCTCCAAGGACATCATCATCTCCGGCGGCGAAAACATCTCTTCCGTCGAAGTCGAGGACGTCCTCTACAAGCACCCGGCCGTGCTGTTCGCAGCCGTTGTGGCCAAGCCCGATTCAAAATGGGGCGAAGTGCCCTGCGCCTTCGTCGAATTGAAGGAAGGCGCCAAGGCGACGGAGGCCGAGATCATCGCGTTCTGCCGCAGCCACATGTCAGGCTTCAAGACGCCAAAGGCGGTGGTGTTCGGCACCATTCCCAAGACATCCACCGGCAAAATTCAAAAGTTCATGCTGCGCAACCAGGTGGAGTCGGCGAAGGCGATTTCGGCGTAGATTTGTAGGGTGGGCAAAGCGGAAGCGTGCCCACCTCGTTCGTAAAATGTCGACGAAGGGTGGTGGGCGCAGCGCTAATGCGCCTTTGCCCACCCTACGATCGGGCTCTCTCGACCGGCGGGTAGTATTGCGGCGCTTCGGCTCGTTCGAACATGCCGTAGTCGCGCATGACCTCGAAAATGCGGAAGTACTCGGTTGTCGGATCGGCGAACAGTCTAGCGCCGAATTCGATGCCGGCTTGATCGTTTGGTAGATCGATGAGGTGCGCGAAATGCCCCTCACGATAGACGCTTGCGAAAGCGTCACGGCGCCATCCGGTCTCTGCCGGAAGCGTGGCATTCTTCGATTCTGCCGCCAGCACATATGTCGGCTTGCGTCGTGCCGGATCGTTGTAAGGCGTGCGCCGCTCGGGCTGCCAGATCGGCTGTCCGGGCCTTGCTTCGTGGATGACCTGGGCGACCCGGATGCGATAGTCCGAAAAGACTTTCTCGCGGCCGATGGTCTGAACATCATGATGGTGAGCATGGGCTCGCCACCCAGTCAGGGCCCCCTCATCCTGCCAGATCTGATACGACAGCAGCAGGTTTTCTCGCGTCAAACTCGTGAAACGATCGATGAAGAGACAGCCACCCATGGCCTCAAGCTCGGGCTTCAGGGAAGCGGCGAGATTCAGGTACTGATCACGGTGCCCAGGCTTTGTCTGAACTTCGAAGAACAAGCCAATCATCGATATTCCTCCGCAACTTTGTTTGCTGTGTTTCTCGCAGCTGCGGTGCCGGGACCCGCCGTCCGACCCGGTATCACAACTCCGGCATCGGCAAAAAAGTCCGCCGCACACCGGTGAGTCTTGGCCGCCGCGCTGGTCCTACACACTAGGTTGGGGCACACAGCAAGGAAGCCAGAAATGTTGTTGAAGAACAAGGTTGCGGTGATCTACGGCGCCGGGGGCGCGGTCGGCAGCGCTGTCGCACGCGCCTTTGCGCGCGAGGGCGCCAGATTGTTTCTCACCGGGCGTCACAGAGCCCCTGTCGAAGCCATCGCCAAAGAGGGTGTGTCGGCGGAAGGAACTGCCGAGACGGCCGAAGTCGATGCGCTCGACGAACAGGCCATAGACCGCCACCTGCAGTCCGTGGTCGACAAAGCGGGTCGCGTCGATATCTCCTTCAATGCCATCGGGATCCCGAACACGGCGCTGCAAGGTATTCCCCTGGTCGAGCTGGATATCGCGCAATTCTCCCTTCCGATTGCGACTTACACCAAATCCTACTTCCTGACCGCGCGGCTCGCCGCGCGGCGGATGGTCGCGAAGCGATCGGGTGTGATCATGACCGTCACGTCGATCCCCTCGCGCACCGCGATTCCGTTGATGGGAGGCGTCGCGCCGGCGATGAGCGCCGTGGAAGCCCTCACCCGCGATCTCTCCGCCGAGCTCGCGCCGCAGGGCATTCGGGTGGTCGGTCTGCGACCGCAGGGAATGCCGGAATCGGACACAATCAAGGAAGTGTTCGGGCTTCACGCCAAGGCATGGGGCGTTTCGCGCGAACAGTTCCAGGAGATGATCGCTAGCCGGACCCACATGCGACGGCTGACGACGCTTGAGGAGATGGCCAATGTGGCGGCCTTCATGGCCTCCGATCAAGCGAGCGCGATGACCGGCACCGTTGTCAATTTGAGTCTTGGAAGCCTCGACGACTAGCGTCGCCTGCTGAAAAAAGTCGTCGAGCTCCGATGATTTCGAGCCACCGGGCCGGTCTTACACGGGAGCCGGATGTGTACCGGCCCGGCAGCGGGAGAGAAAAATGCTTCCATTGACAGGCAAGAACATGGTTGTGATCGGCGGCAGCCGAGGGGTTGGGCGGCGGGTCGTGGAAGCCGCCGTTCGCGACGGCGCCCACGTGCTTGCAGTCGCGCGTCAAGACGCGCCGCTCCGGCAATTGGCGGAAGAAGTCAGCAGCATTGAAATCCTGCCGCTCGACGCCACGGATGAAGCGGCACCGTCAAAAGTGTTCGGCACCCTGCGGCCCGATATCCTCGTCGTGTGCGCTGGCGCGTTTCCACCCGCTGCGCCGCTTCACGAGCTGAGCTGGCAACAATTCGCCGTCAATTGGGAAACTGACGTCAAGGTCGCGTTTCACTTCTGCAAGGCGGCGCTATCGCGGCCGTTACCCGCGGGCACTTCCGTTATCCTGATTGCAAGCGGCGCAGCCTTCGCAGGGTCGCCCAATTCGGGCGGATATGCCGGTGCCAAACGCATGCAACTATTCATGGCAAACTACAGCCAGAAGGAATCCGATCGTCTCGGGCTCGGCCTCTGCTTCACGGCGCTCGCGCCGCGCATCATGCCGGACACTGAACTCGGGATGCATGCGGTCGCGGGCTATCCCGCTATCTCGGAATATCCGCGGTTGATTTCATTCAAAGCATGACGGCGCCGCCGACCTCGTCGGAAGTCGCAACGGCAGTCATCGAACTGGTGACGAACCCGGATCAGTCCAGGGGAAAAGCCTTCATCGTCTCCGGCAACGGCCGCGAAGCGGTGCAGGAATGATAAAGCCATTGAAGACGGCGACCAGAGGTCTCATATCGATGGCAATGGCAGCGGCGGAACCATCGCCCGAGAAGCAAGTCCCGGCGCGTTCAGACCCAGCGTTTGAACGGCTTGCCGAGCCGTTCCGCCGCGAACTCAAGCTGCATTGTTACCGCATTCTTGGCTCCCTGCACGAAGCCGAAGATCTCGTACAGGAGACCTATTTGCGCGCCTGGCGCGGCTTCGACAAGTTTGAGGGGCGCGGATCGTTTCGCGCCTGGCTCTATCGGATCGCCACCAACGCCTGCATCAATGCGCTCGAAAGCCGCAAGCACCAGCAGCGCTGGCTGCCTGACCAACGCGCGCCTGCCACCACCGAGATGCCGGACGGCCGAGCTGCAACCGACGTGGCGTGGCTCGAGCCATATCCAGGCTCGGAACTGGAAGGGATCGCCGACGACGCACCGACCCCGGAGGCACGCTATGCGTCACGAGAGGCGGTGCAGCTTGCTTTTGTTGCGGCGATCCAGGAACTACCGCCGCGCCAGCGCGCCGTGCTGTTGTTGTGCGACGTTCTTGGCTGGTCTGCCGTCGAGGCCGCGGCGCTGCTCGACGGTTCGACCGCCTCGATCAACAGCGCGCTGCAGCGGGCGCGCGAGACGCTCGCCAAACGCTATCCCGACGGTCGACCGATGATGTCAGCGCAGCCCAGCCCTGCGCAGCAAAGGCTGCTCGGCCGCTATCAACAGGCCTGGGAAGGTCTCGAATCGATGGTTTCGTCGCCCTCCTCAAGGAGGATGCGACCTACACCATGCCGCCGCTGCCGCAATGGTATGCCGGGCGGGAGGCGATCCGTAGCTTCTTTGCGTGGGCGTGGAAGGCCTATGATAGCTATCGTCTGGTGCCGGCAATAGCCAACGGACAGCCAGCATTCGCCGCTTATGCCCGCAACAGCGCGGAGGCGCCGTGGACCGCCCATTCCATCCAAGTGCTCGCGTTCGAGCAGGGCATGATTTCGACCCTGACCCTGTTTTACGAACCCGCCGGCGCACGCCTGTTTGAAGCTTTTGGATTTCCGCACACGCTCGCGAATGCTTAGGGTGACCGAACCGACAACGTGCCAAACCATCGCTGCACCATCAGCAAGATTGGTAAGCGATTGCGCCCTTTACCATCCCGCGGTGGCTCAACTCCGCTCCAGCGTCAGCCGCATCCCATCATAGGCCGGGATCACGCTCGGCGGCAGGCTCTGGCGCAGTACCTCGTAGTCGAGATCGGAATGCATGTTGGTGATGACGGCCTGCTTCGGCTTGAAGCGCTCGATCCATGAAAGCGCGTCGTTAACGCTGAAATGGCTGGGATGGCCGGCATAGCGCAGCCCGTCGACGATCCAGAAATCGAGGTTTTGCAGTGACGGCCAGCTTTCCTCAGGAATATCGTGGAGGTCGGGCGTGTAGGCGGCGTCCCCGATGCGGAAACCGAGCGCAGGGATCTTACCGTGTTGAACCAGGAAGGCGGAAAGCTTTAGCGGGCCGCCCTTCCCCTCCGTGGTGTGGCTCTCGCCGGCTTCGATCGAGTGGCGCGTCAGGATCGGCGGATAATCACTGCCCTCGGGCGAGATGAAGCAATAGGAAAACCGCGCCATAATGTCTTTGGCGGTCGACTGGTTGAAATAGACGGGAATCCGCCGGCGCTGGTGCATCACCACGGAACGCAAATCGTCGATGCCGTGAGTCTGATCGGCGTGCTCATGGGTCAAAAACACCGCGTCGATGTGATCGACATTAGCGTCGATCAACTGCTCGCGCAGGTCGGGCGAGGTGTCGATCACGATCCGCGTGGTCCCGTGCGCGCCGGTGCGCTCTACGAGGAGCGAGCAGCGGCGGCGGCGGTTCTTTGGATTACTGGGATCGCAGGCGCCCCAGCCGAGCGCCGGGCGGGGCACGCCGGCGGATGAGCCGCAGCCGAGGATCGTCAGCGTCACCGTCATGCGGCAGCCTTCGGCGCCGGCACCTTGGAGAACAGGCGAAAGAAGTTTTCCGTCGTCTGCCGCGAAATCTCTTCCAAGGAGACGCCGCGCGTTTCCGCCAGCACCTTGGCGACTTCGACCACGTAGGAGGGCTCGTTGCGCTTGCCGCGAAACTTGCCGGGCGCCAGATACGGCGAATCGGTTTCAACCATGATGCGGTCGGCGGGAAGTTCGGCGGCGAGTTCGCGCAAGGCTTCCGATTTCTTGAAAGTCAGGATACCTGTGAAGGAAATCGACAGGCCTAGTCCAATCGCCTTCATCGCCAGTTCTCGCCCACCGGTGTAGCAATGCAGCACCGCGCGAAACGCCCCCTTGCCGATCTCGTCCTCGAGAATGCGACCGCAGTCCTCGTCGGCTTCGCGGGTATGGATCACCAGCGGCAGGCCGGTCTCGCGCGCGGCTGCGATATGAGCACGAAACCCGCGCTCCTGCGCCTCGCGAGAGCCGTGCTCATAGAAATAGTCGAGCCCCGCCTCGCCCAGTGCCACGACCTTCGGATGCTTGGTTAGTTCGATCAGCTCGCTTGCGGGAATGCCGTTTTCCTCATCGGCCTGATGCGGATGGGTGCCGACCGAGCAATAAACGTTGGGGAACCGTTCGGCGATGGCGATCAGTCCGCCGAGTCGCTTCACTCGGGTCGAAATCGTGATGATGCGGCCGATCCCCGCGGCTTCGGCACGCGCAACGATGGCGTCGAGATCATCGGCAAAATCCGGGAAGTCGAGATGACAGTGGCTGTCGACGAGCATGGCTTGCAAACGGCCTAATCTGCCTTTGGTTCGACGTAGCGCGGAAATACGCCGACCGGCGGCGGCAGCGTCGTTCCCGGCCTGACCCGCGTCGCAAGCGCCGCAAAATTGCGCGCTTCCTTGCCATCGGGGATGCCGAGACTATCCAGCAGCTTGCTGGACGCATCCGGCATCACCGGCTGCGTTAGGATGGCGACCTGGCGCACGACCTCCGCGGTCACGTAGAGCACCGTTTTCTGCCGCTCAGGATCGGTCTTGGCTAGCGCCCACGGCGCCTCGCCCGCGAAATAGCGGTTGGCTTCGGCGACCACGGCCCATACCGCGTTGAGCCATTGATGGATCTGTTGCGTCGCCATCGCGGTGCGCGACACTTCCAACATGCCGTCGGCCTGCGCCAGAATTGCCTTGTCGTTGTCTGTGAACTCGCCGGGCTCGGGTAGCACGCCGCCGAGCTGCTTTGCGATCATCGACAGCGAACGCTGCGCCAGATTGCCGAGATCGTTCGCAAGGTCGGCGTTGATGCGCGCCACGATGGCTTCATGGCTGTAGTTGCCGTCCTGCCCAAACGGCACCTCGCGCAGGAAGAAATAGCGCATCTGGTCGACGCCGTACTGATCGGCCAGATTGAAGGGATCGACGACGTTGCCGACCGACTTTGACATCTTCTCGCCCCTGCTGAACAGGAAGCCGTGCGCGTAAACGCGCTTCTGCACGGGAATGCCGGCCGACATCAGGAATGCCGGCCAGTACACGGCGTGGAAACGAATGATGTCCTTGCCAATGACGTGGACGTCCGCCGGCCAGTAGCGCCAGTTCGGATCGCTCTCGTCGGGAAAGCCGACGCCGGTGATGTAATTGGTCAGTGCATCGACCCAGACATACATCACGTGTTCGGGGTCATCAGGCACCTTGACGCCCCAATCGAACGTAGTGCGTGAAATCGACAGGTCTTTCAGGCCGCCCTTCACGAAGCTGATGACCTCGTTGCGACGTGAATCCGGGCCGATGAAGTCCGGCTGGCTCTCGTAGAGCTGCAGCAAACGGTCCTGATAGGCGGACAGCCTGAAGAAATAGCTCTTCTCCTCGACCCATTCGACCGGCGAGCCCTGCGGGCCGCGGCGCACACTGTCTTCGCCGACGATGGTTTCCTCCTCGGCGTAATAGGCTTCATCGCGCACCGAATACCAGCCGGAATAGGTATCGATATAGATGTCGCCATTCTGCTGCATCCGGTTCCAGACCACCTGAACCGAACGATGGTGGTCAGCCTCCGTGGTGCGGATGAAGCGGTCGAACGAGACGTTCAGGCGCTCGTCCATCTCCTTGAACCGACCCGCATTGCGCGCGGCCAGCTCAGCGACGCCCAATCCTTCGGCTTCAGCGGTTTGCACCATCTTCAGGCCGTGCTCGTCGGTGCCGGTGAGGAAAAAGACGTCCTTGCCGTTGAGCCGCTGAAACCGCGCCAGCGCATCGGTCGCGATCGCCTCATAGGCGTGGCCGATATGCGGAATGCCGTTCGGATAGGCGATCGCGGTCGTGATGAAGTAGGTGTCGCGTTCGGCAGCCGCTGCCGGCTTGGCGGCGGGAGCCGGCTTCGCGCGTGGTGCGACAGGCTTCGGGCTTTCTGCCACGGGCGCCGCCGGTGCGGCAGGGCTCGATTCTTGCGGCGTTATCGCACGCTTCTTCGATGTAGTTTTCGTTGCGGATTTCTTCGCTGATTTCTTGACGGCTTTCGTCGCAACCTTCTTGGTCGACTTCTTCGCGGCTTTATTCGAAGCCTTCTTTGCAGCTTCTTTCTTCGAAGCCTTGCCGGCCTTCTTCACAGCGCGCTTGCTCTTGGTCGCACCTTTCCTCGCCGCACGCTTTTTCGCCGCCGCTTTCTTGCTGGCGCTAGCGGGCGGCGACTTGCGAGCCTTCGCCTTGCGCTTTTTCGAAGCTTTCTTTGCAGCCGTCGCCACCACGAATTCCTTTATTGCTCATAGATTGTCGGGTTTGATATCAGGCGGAGCGTTACCGCGTCGCATCCGCGAGCATCCCGAACACCGAGAAAACCAGCGGTTTTCGCTCTAAATTATACGATTCGGTGTCGCGCGCAGCGCGGACGATCTTTTCCCATACCTCCGCCAGCCGTGCAAGGCGGGGCAGATTTGCGTTGGCGTCGCCTGTGCGCAGCTTTTCGCCGATCCAGCGATCAATGCCGTCGATGAACGCAGCTAGCGCCACGCGGTCGCTGGTGCCGAGCGCATCGCCAAGCGCATGCAATTCGCGCGGATCGACTTGCGGCAGCGTCGCCAGCAACGCCGCAGTCCGCTGCTGCAGCTTCAGCGCGTCGCCGCCGAGCAGCGTCAGCGCACGGGACACGCTCCCCTCCGACGCATCGGCAGCTTCCGATAGCGCCGGATCATCGGATGCGCTGTCGGTGGCTCGCGCCGCCGCGCGCACGACGTCCTCCGTCGCAAGCGGCCGGAGCGGCAGCTTGCGGCAGCGGGACAGGATCGTCGGCAGGGCACGCGCCGGCGAATGGCTGACGAGCAGAAACAGCGATCGGTGCGGTGGCTCCTCGAGAATCTTGAGCAGCGCATTGGCGGCGTTCGGATTGAGCTCGTCGACGGTGTCGACGATGCAGACGCGCCAGCCGTCCATCGCCGGGGTCGAGCCGAAGAACGAAATCGTCTCCCGCGTCTCATCCACAGTAATGACGGTCCGCATCACGCCGCGATCGTTGAGACCGCGTTCCAGCACCAACAGCCCACCATACGCGCCGGCGGTGATTTGGCGCGCGACGGGATCGTCAGGGTCGAGCGCCAGCGTCTCCGCGTGCTGAACCGAAGGCGCTATCGGATTAGGATTGGCGAGCACGAAGCGGGCCATGCGATAGGCCAGCGTCGCCTTGCCGATGCCCTGTGGGCCGCCGATCAGCCAGGCATGCGGAATACGCCCACTGCGATAGGCATTGAGCAATGCCATCTCTGCCTCGCGGTGACCGAATAGATCGGCCGTTTCGCGGGGATGCCTGACCGCCGTCTCCTGCTCGGTCTTGCGCGCGCTCATGCCGTACCCGCCGGGCTCGGGACCGCAAGCAGGTGATCGCGCAGCGCAGTCCAAACGCGGGCAGCGACAGTGTCGGCATCGGCATTGGCGTCGATCAGCACGCAGCGCTGCGGGTTTTCGGCGGCGATCTGCCGGTAGGCGTCGCGCAGGTCCTGATGGAATTGGAGATCTTCTGACTCGAACCGGTCAGGCACGCCGCCGCCGCGACGCGTGGCGGCCCGCTGCAGACCAACTTCCACCGGGATATCCAGAATGATGGTGAGGTCCGGCTTCAGGTCACCGATGGTGACGCGCTGCATGGCGTTGAGCACGATCGGAGAGACCTGCCCCAGACTGCCCTGGTAGGCACGGGTCGAATCCGAGAAGCGGTCGCACAGCACCCATGTCCCCTGGCTGAGCGCGGGCTGGATCACCGTACGAACGTGATCGTCGCGGGCGGCCGCGAACAGAAGCGTCTCCGCCTCCGGTCCGAGCAGCTTGCCCATTCCCGACAGCACGAGATGCCGCATGATTTCCGCGCCCGGCGAACCGCCAGGCTCCCGGGTGACGATGGCGCGCAGCTTGGCCGCGGCAAGTCGCTCGGCGAGTTTCTTGATCTGCGTGGACTTGCCCGAGCCCTCGCCGCCCTCAAAGGTAATGAACTTCCCGCGTCCGGAAGGCCGCTGTAGCGTTGCCTGGGTCATGCTCAGAGCTTCTCTGCGCTCGCGCGGAACATGCCGATGACGAGCTCGCTGGCTCCGTCGATCGCGCGACGCATGGTCGAGCCGGTGCCGATCGCTTCAGCGGCGTAGATTGGCGCCTCCACGGCGATGTTGTGGCCTCGCCACACCTTGACGACGCCGACCGGCTGGCCGGATTGCACGGGCGCCCGCACCGGACCGCTATAGACAATGCGCGCGATCAGTTTCTCACTGCCGTTCTTCGGCACCATCACCTTGATCGGCTCGGGGCTGGCAAGCTTCACCGAGCGGCTTTCGCCGCCAAACACCTTGGCATAGCCGACCGGCTGGTTGGCCGCGAACAGCGTGCGCGTCTCGAAATTGCGAAAACCCCATTCCAGCATCTTCTTGGCCTCTGAGGCACGATCGTCGGGATCCTCTAGTCCATTGATCACGACAATCAGCCGCGTGTCGTTCTGCACGGCGGAGCCAACCATGCCGTAGCCGCCCTCCTTGGTGTAGCCGGTCTTTAGCCCGTCGGCGCCGTTGAGCGAGTTCAGAAGCGGATTGCGGTTCTGCTGCCGGATCTTGTTCCAGGTGAATTCCCGCTCGCCGAACAATTTGTACATGTCGGGATAGGTCAGGATCAGGTGGCGGGCGAGTTTGGCCAGCTCCCGCACCGTCATCTTGTTAGCGGGGTCGGGCAGCCCGTTGGAGTTTCCGAACGTGGACTTCGTCAGGCCAAGCTCCTGGGCGCGCTTGGTCATGAAGTCGGCGGCAAAAATCCGCTCGTTGCCGGCCATGCCCTCGGCAAGCGCGATGCAGGAATCATTGCCGCTCTGGATGATCGCGCCCTTCAACAGGTCGTCCACCGATACCTTGCTGTTGAGAATGGCAAACATGGTCGAGCCGCCGGCCGGCGCACCGCCCTTGCGCCAGGCGTTCTCGCTGATCCGGTATTCGTCCGTCAGCTTGATCTTGCCTTCCTTGATGGCGTTGAAGACCACCTCGACCGTCATCAGCTTCATCATGCTGGACGGCGCGCGCAATTCGTCGGCGTTCTTCTCGAACAGCACGCTGCCGCTGGAGGCCTCGACCAGGATTGCGGTCGGCGCATCGCCATCAAAGCCGCCGTCCTCCTTCTTCGGCGCGCCCTGCATGCTGTTGTTGGCGGCGTACACGATCCCGCCCCAGCCGACCGCGAGCGCGAGGACGGCGGCCATCAGACCGCGCCACAGGATGATGGCCGCCGTGTCGGATTTGCGGGAAACGGAAGTTTCTGCTGCCATCTGCGATGTCCTGAATCCGTGCGTTCTAACAGTTGGAAGTATCGCAAACAACACAGGTGTTTGGACTTGTGGCCGTGACGATCGGATTGCGGTGCCGAACGAACAAACCTATCGTGGCGATGCTGCAATACCCGATAAGATACGAAAAACAGGGCGGAAACGCGATGCCAACTTCACGCACTATTTCCGCCAACGGGCTCGACTTCTTTGTTCTCGAACAGGGCCAGGGTCCGCTGGTGCTGCTCTGCCATGGCTGGCCCGAACTGTCCTACTCCTGGCGGCACCAGATCCCTGGTATCGCCGATGCCGGTTTCCATGTCGTTGCCCCCGACATGCGCGGGTTCGGCCGGACCAGCGCGCCGGCGGACGTCGGCGCCTACACCATCTTCCACAATGTCGGCGACATGGTCGCGCTGGTGGCGGCGCTTGGCGAAAAGCAGGCCGTCATCGTCGGCCATGATTGGGGAGCGCCGGTTGCCTGGCACGCGGCGATGTTCCGGCCCGATATCTTCACCAAAGTGGCGGGGTTAAGCGTTCCGCCGCCTTCTCGCGGACGCGGCCTGCCCCTGGAAACGCTGAAGAACAACGGTATCACCAATTTCTACTGGCAGTATTTTCAGGCGCCGGGCGTGGCAGAAGCCGAACTCGAGCGCGATGTCGCAGCGACCATGCGAATCGTACTGGCCGGGCGCGGGTTCTCCGATCCGGCGGCCCATCAATTTGTCCAGCAGGGCAAGGGATTCCTCGCCGGCGCCGAGCCGAACCGGCCATTGCCGAGCTGGCTGACCGAGGCCGACCTCGCTTATTTCGCGGCCGTCTATCAGGAGTCCGGCTTTCGCGGCGGGCTCAACTGGTATCGCAACATCGACCGCAATTGGGAACTGACCGCACCGTGGCAGGGAGCCCAAATCCATCAACCGTCGCTGTTCATCGCGGGATCGAAGGATGGCGTCATTACCGGGCTGATCGGTGCCAAGCAGGTCAAGGAGATGGAGCCCGTGCTGCCGAAGTTGCGGCAGAAGCTTATTCTTGACGGGGCCGGCCATTGGATTCAGCAGGAGCGGCCCGAGGATGTCAACGCCGCCCTGATCGCCTTCCTGAAGGAGTAGCTATATTTGACGCGTTTTCTTGACGCGAACCGCCACTTCGCTTGAAAACGCTATCTAGTACAGCCCTCGCCCGCTGAGGACTTCGCTTGGCCCTCGCGGATCGACCGGCCGGTAAGCCGGGCTCGGCGCCGCATAGCTTGCATCATTCTCGTAGGACACGGCGCGTGGGTTTTCCGCAGCACGGCCGCGCGAGCGGCTGGAGGCCGACATTTCCGAGGTCGCGCTGATCGAGGCGTAATCCGCCGAGGTATTGCCGAGGCTGTAGGGCCGACCTTCCGGCAGTGGCACCTCGCCCCGGATGCGGCCTGCGGACGACGGCATCTCGGGAACAAACGGACGGGCCGAAGCGACCCGGACCGTGGACGGGGACGGCGCGGGCTCGCCGGTCCGCAGCGTCGCCAGGAGCTGGCGGTCGTCGGAACCCTCCAGCGGGGCCCGGCCGACATACTCAACCCGTACACGAGCGACGCCATTTCCTTTGAATTCAAGCAGTTCCGCGGCCTTGTTCGAGACGTCGATGAGCCGGTTGCCGTGGTAAGGGCCACGGTCGTTGACCCGCACGATCAGCGACTTGCCGTTCCGAACGTTGGTGACGCGGGCGTAGCTTGGGATCGGCAGGGTCGGATGGGCCGCCGTCAGCGAGGCCATATCGAAAACCTCGCCATTGGCGGTCAGCCGGCCATGGAAGTCGTCGCCATACCAGGAAGCCATTCCCTCGGCGCGATAGTTTGGATCCTCTTCCGGCACGTAGACCCGCCCTGCGACGGTGTAGGGCTTGCCGACGCGGTAGGTGCCCCCACCCTTCGGCACAGGCTCTCCGAACGCCACCACACGGGGGCTGGAGGAGACGCCATATTTGGGATCGATGCGCTTGGCGAATTTGTCCGACGAGGCGCAATTGGCGAGGACGAGGCATGTTGCCACGGCAACAGTGCCACGAACCGTCAGAACGATCGTTTTTGGCCGTCGAATCCCCATCACCCCAATTACCATTTCCAGCGGCCGACTGCCTATGTCGAAGCGTTGCGGCCTTACCCCACGATGCGGCCCACCTCCGCATCACATGGTGAAGATATCGCAACCGGAACACGGCGGAAATGGGGTCTGGTGCCGCGTGGTGAATGAATGGTTGCTTCGCGCATCCGCCGACTTGCGGGACGCTACACCTTGATTCGCTGTGTATGCGCTCTTCGTCATAGCCTTCCTGTGCCGCTTTCAGACAATCTGTTGCATCAAATCATCACTCCCGACCGATCTGCGACTCCGGCCCGTGAATCTTTTTGACTGTGCAACGGTGCAGTCGTTCTGTGCGTTGCAGGGGCGCAAAGGATTTGTGCGATGATCGAGACGGTGACAGCGGTAATGGGCCTGGTGAGCGCAGGCATTTTCCTTGCCCATGCGTTTGAAGGCTATCGTTCCAGAGCGTGAGGTTTGAAGACCGGCGGCTGTAGCCGCCCGGGCTTCAAAGAGAAATGGTTCGGTAGTTCCGATCGGGGATTCGGAAAGCTTTAATAAATTCGGACGAGCATCCGATGTGGTAGATGTCTCATGCGCAACCACGATATCGTCTCCAACGGATTTCTTGCTCTGACGACGGCCAGCCTCGTGCTGCTGTGCTCCAGCCTGCTGGCCGTTGCGTTCGGTTAAACAAGCGCCCGCATTGCGGCCGATGCCGCCCTTCCGCGGCGCGTGTGAAGTGCTCCATACAGCTTGCACGTGAGTCACGTTGTTTTCTCCTTGTGATAGGCAACAGCACAAGGAGGATTTGATGAAAGCAGCGATCTCGATCGTCGTCTCGACCCTCGCCGTCGCCGCACTCCCTACGTCCGCCGGCGCGCCCCCCTGTCGGGCAAGTCGTCCAGGCGTGCGACAACATGCACGCGGCTGGGCAAACCAGCAATTACGGCATCAAAGGCAACGCATTGGTCGGGTGCACCAACACCGTCGTTTCGTTTGCCCCGCAGATGGCAGCCGGCAGTGCACCGGTAGCCAGAACACTTCAGGCAAGTGTAACGAGGACGGAACGGCAGCGCACCGGCTTCCCGCCGCCTCGGTTCGAAACCTCCGGGCAGACGATCCTGCTGTTCTATATGTCCACGCGGAAGGGTCCCGCAGATCAGCGTGGCACGGTGAGTTGCGGGAGCGGAGGCATCGACCGCTCCCTCGACCTTGTCTCTAGGATGCCGGACGTCCTGCGCCGCAATTTAACGGCCGCGGCTGGTGCCCGCGGGTCGATTTGCCGAGCGCATTGAATGCAATCAGGCGACTATCGGTCTTGCCCGACCGACGAGACCGTTTCATCGCCCCTTCCCGGCTTGGGCGTCTCCTGCCAAATCGAATTTCTTCTCTTGTGTTTTCACCTTCGCATCGGCTAAGCGCTTGATCATAAAGGCAAGGAAGGGTGGCCGAGTGGTTTAAGGCACCGGTCTTGAAAACCGGCGTGCCTGCAAGGGTACCGTGGGTTCGAATCCCACCCCTTCCGCCAGTACAGTGTTCTCCCTTGTTCTCCACTGTTCGGAATCCCCAGCAAATTCAGCGCCTTCGTCGGCAAGCTATCTTCCTTCGTTCGCCGTCGTTCCTCACAATGAGAGCGCAAACCGTAGCTTGGGCCCGTAGGCTCGGAGGACGGTTTTAGTTGGAGGAACACATGGCTGGACGCCTGAAGCCGTTGGATGTCGAACGCGAAACGAAGCCCGGCAAGTATGCCGACGGTGATGGTCTCTACCTGATCATCACAGGACCTTCCGCGAAGAGCTGGTCTTATCGCTATTGGAAGGACGGCAAAGAGCGTTGGCACGGCCTGGGTCCCTTCAAGGATGTATTCCTTAAAAACGCGCGACTCGCCCGCGATGCGGCCCGCCTACGCGTGAAGGGTGATCGCAGCACAGCAGGCGTGGACATCGTCCAGGAACGCCGCGAGACGCGGCAGGAGGCCAAGGCGGTGGAAGCGCAGCGCGCAGCACAAACATTCGAGGAATGCGCCGAGGCCTATATACGCGCGCAGTGGTCGACCTGGAGCGAGAAGCACCGCGACCAATGGCCCGCTTCGCTTAAACGCTACGCCTATCCGACGATTGGAAAGCTGACGATCGCGGAGATCAGGCCGAGCCACATCCACGAATTGCTCGAGCCCATCTGGCTGACCAAACGCGAGACCGCGAACCGGGTGCGCGGCCGAATCGAGACGATCATCGCCAAGAACGCCAACATCGATGATCCCGATTTCCGCAATCCGGCCGAGCTGACAAAGCAGCTTCGTGAAAAGCTTCCGAAGCGGCCCAAGCGCGTCATTCGTCACCATCCTGCCCTGCCCTATGCCGATGCGGCGCAGTTTATGAGCGAGCTCCGCATGTCCGAGGGCCGCGCCGCGCTGGCGCTGCGCTTTCTGATCTTCACTGTGTGCCGCACCAACGAAATCGTCGGCGCAAAATGGACTGAGATCGACCGGACCTTTCCAACTGGTCCGGTGTGGCGGATCCCCGGTGAGCGGATGAAGATGGACCAGGACCACTGCGTCCCGCTCGCTCAGCCGGCGCTCGATGTGCTTGACGAACTCAGCAAAGGCCAGCAGAGCGACTTGATCTTCACCAACCCGGACGGCCAGGAGTTTTCCGAGAACGCGATGCTCGCTGTCCTCGATCGTATGGGCTACGGGCACGTTACCGTGCACGGCTTCCGCGCGACTTTCGCGACCTGGGCCGAAGAATGCACAGACTACCCGGACGGCGTTCGCGAGGCGGCTCTGGCGCACAAATATAAAAACGAAACGACCGCGGCGTACCAGCGCGGCGCTAAACTTGAGAAACGGCGGACGCTCATGAACGACTGGGCTAACTTCATTGGCGCGCCGTCGAAGATTATCCAGTTAACCGCGGTTGGACATTAGGCGTGTACTCAATCCAAACATGGCCATGTCCATTCCGCATTACGCTCAAGCGGCGGTCCAAGCATCGCTGACGCGAAGTCCGGACTGCCCTCAATACCAGACCAGCCGTAGGCGACGAAGTTGGTCGGCTTAGGGCCAGTAGCGGACGTCACAACTCTACCAAGGCAGGGCTGCACTACCTTCTTTCGAAATTACCTTCGTGCAATCCCAGGGGAGCGTCTTTCGACGTGAAGCCTCCGCCAAGATAGCCACCTTTCAGATTTTTCAACCAAGGTAGACGTTCCGCGAGACCTGTCGTGATCGGTTCACCCGTCCAGCCAAACTGGTTCAGAGGCCATATCCCTGCAGGCACGATCTCGAGCGTAGCACGCACAAGCTTCACGCCCGTTCCAAAACTCGATTCCAGATCGAGAGGATTGACCCTTTCCACCGTCAACGGAGCATTCAAATCGCGAAAGCGGACTAGCAACGGGAGGTTTGTCAAAGGCAGTTCAACCTTCCCAGAAAGCTTTCGAACTTGATCAATCCGGTTGCCAAAGGGTTGCTGTACCCCGACCTTTCCAAGGGCGTTGAGCGCGATCCCCTCTGGCGCTGATTGAACATCGTTGCCTTCGCGAAGCAGAGCAAGGAGAAAGCCAGACCTCCCTAAATCAAGGAGCAGCGCTTGCCCTTTGATGCTGACGCTGAACTCAGATTCATTCGGAAGCAGTTTCGGATGCCCGTGGTAACCCACTTCAACAACTTGAGAACCTGTCTTCCGCTGGCCTTCCACCAGCGCCTCTAGCGTCAATCGATAGCGTATGGTCGCACTTGGCATCATCAGCATCAGGGCGATCACAATAGCTGCGATGACCAGCAAACCGGCTGCAACCCACCTCATGAGCGAAGACCATTGATGAAAGCTTTGGAAATCCAGAAGCTCTGTTCTGAGCGGATAGACAACAAGCTACGGCTCGATCAGACAACAACTTACATAACACATCATTAACCGGAACGATCTTTGGTTGGCTCCTGCGTGATGGCTGCTTTGGGTCACAAGCGGCGGTCCGGCCGGTCATTTCGTCCTGTCCGGTTCTGCTCCGAGAGCGGCCTTTGCGGCCGCTCAGGGGCAGCTCGGCCGAGGGCCAATGCCAGAAGTTCCCAATGCTCGTGAGACAGTCCCTTGCGGCAGCAACCGAGGTCATGCAGCGAGATCGTTTTATCGGTGATATCTGACTGCTAAAGAGAGATGTTCCAGATCGCGACGCGTGCATCGCTCAGATGCCCATCGCGATCGAATTCTACGTCTAGGATCCACTGTTTGTATCCAAAGACGTTAGGGGACATCCTCCACCCTACCCTGGCCCCTTAGAGCAAGCACGCAGGCCACATTGCCGACCCAAACAAGCTGAACCACCGCGTGAAAAACGGATGGGACACCACTGAGTCAGCTGAGACATTGAGACACCTGGCCAAGCTACGGATGCTCCGATGAAGATCACGCTGGAAGCTCACATGAAGATAGCGAGCATGATTCTTCGGGCCGCCGGAGCGGCCACGGGAACGAAGAAACTGCGCTTGGAAAGCCTCGCGCACGCGCCAAGATCAGGGAAGCAGTCGCAGGCGAAGCTGAAGGGCATCCTGTCGGACGCTTCAAACGCGGTGAACAGAGAGTCTAAGTGATGTAATCACCGCAGCTTTGCTGAGCATCGCGAAGGCAAAAAAGTACATTCCAGCGCGTTATCAAGGCCGCATAATTCGGCTGTCGTACCGTCCTGCGCGCGTGTCCCGCCAACCGATGCGAAGGACCACTTGCGGCAGCGACCAGCGCTGACCGTGGGTTTTTCCCGTAGCTTTTTCGGCAGCGGGCGCAAACCGCAATGCAATCAATGCCGTTCAGAGGATTGGATATCCGCGAGCTCCCGTGCTCCTGGATGTGAACATCGTCAATCCACACGCTTGAGATCCCACGGCTTTGCTCGCTGACTGTGAGAGACAGCAGACCCGCGGTGCGGGACTTGTGATCTCCTCACGATGGACATCCGTTCAATAGGCCATAGCGAATAGCTGCTTGGGTTCTCCCCTGGTGGAGAACTGGTGCTCTACTATTGGGGAACTGGTGCTCTATTGGTGGGGAATTGGTGGTCTACGAGTGGGATACTTTTGGCAATCTTTACAACGGCTTGTGCCAAGATTCTCCTTTACTTTATGAGCATTCTCTGTTGTTCGTTTGGTTAAGCCAGAACGAGGAAATACAACCATGTCAGCAACTCGATTCGAGGGAGTCACGTTCACCGACAGTCGCCCGATTGTTGCGAGCGTGAACGAAACAATGTCCGCGCTGCAGATTGGGCGCGGAAAAATCTATGAGCTTCTCAACTCGGGCGAGCTGGAGAGCTACCGTGAAGGGAGCTCGCGCAAGATCCTGTGGCGCAGCATTGAGGCTTACGTTGAGCGCCGCCTCAAAGAGGAGGCCGAGCGCCGCGGTCGCGCTGCATAACAGGTAAGCCGCACCGTGCGCTTGGCGACCAAATCAGCAACGCAGCCCCACACCGAGCGACCGTGTATCTCGATGTCTCGGTTGCCCGGACTTTCGAAGGGACTCGAAAAATCATTGCGCAAGGCCGTTGAGCTTGGTCTCATCGGTAACGAGGCCGACTGATGCACGCCGCGCAGGCCGAAACCGCTGACCGAGAGGCTCCACCGGAGTTTGCAGACGCGGAGGAAAAACCCCTCGCGAGCCAGTTGGCGCGATTTTCCGTCGATGAAAGGTTCGGGGCATTTCGCACACTGGTGTCTGGCCTGCCACGTCTTGAACACCTCAATCCCCTCGATGCGTTCCACTTTCTGCTCAACCTGGCGAACAATCACGGCCTTAGCGGCGGGCCCGGAAGCGAAACTGCGCTGGAGATCGAAAAGATCATCGGAGACGCAATTTCGTCGGGGTGCGACGGCGCTGGTATCGACGTCGAAAGGGGCGCGATAGAAATCCCTTCGGAAGCATTCCAGGCGCTGCAGAGTTGGGACCGGATACTGGCAAATGTAGATCGACAATCCTTGGCAAGGCAATTCACCCGGGCAGCAACAGAGATTCTGCGGCTCGCATCCCCCCAGGCAACGCCGAACGAGTGGCAGCAGCTCGTTGATAACGTGCACGAGATGGGCGAGCGCCACGGCCTCTCAGTAAAGGTCGTGCAAACCCTCATGGCAGCGGCAACCGTCGCACCACCCGATCACCGCCCAATGGAGGAATCACGACCAAAGGCACCTAATTTCGGCAGCGCGCTGCCGACAGTCGAAAACCTTGGCGAGCTGCCGCCCGGCAACGAGCCGGATGACTACGGCAGCGTATCGCCGATACGTGAAGCCGGCGTCATTGCGACCAAGGCGCTCGAGCTGACCTATTTTGACGAGTGCGGCGCTTATGCCAATAAGCAATGGATCTTAAAAGGAATCATTGCGCGCGGCGAAACTTCCGCGTGGATCGCGCCGCCAGGCGCCGGCAAGTCGGCGCTGCTGACCGAGATAGCCGTGCACTGCGCCGCACACATCGACTGGCGAGGGCATCGGGCAAAAGTAGAGTGTGGCGTAGTGGTGCTGGCGCTGGAGCGCGGCGACCTGTTCAAGCGCCGGTTGCGCGTTTACCACCAGCGCGACGAGCTGGCAGGCCTGCCGATCGCTGTGGCCGACGCAATCATTGACCTGCTCAATCCAAGCTGCGTGGAGATCATCGTTTCAACCGTGAGGGCAGCCGAGCAGCAGTTTGGTCGCGAAGTGGGGCTGATCATCCTTGACACCTATGCCAAGGGCATCGCGGCGAGCGGTGGCGACGAGGACAAGGCCCGAGACCAGAACCGAGCCGCTGCTAATCTGCGCAATATACACGCCCAGCTCAACGTGCATATCGCTCTGGTCGGACACACCGGCAAAGACGAGAACCGCGGCGCACGTGGCAGCAACGCCCACGTCGGCGACGTGGACGTCATGGTGCAGATCAGCGGGGAGACCATCAAGGTGGCGCAGGTTATCAAGGGTAATGACCAGCCTGAGCGCGCCGTCGCGAAATTCAAGCTTGAGCCCTTCGAACTCGGCCGGGATGAGGATGGCGAGCCGATCACTACCGCGATCGTGACCACCGAGTTCGCCGACGAGCTGACCAGCGCCAGCGCGGCCGACAGCGGCAAGAAGAAGCCCACACTGAAGCCCATTCCGCGGGCTGCATTACGCGCCCTACACGAATGTATAGCCGACGGCGCAGCATCTCGACCCGTCGACGAGCACGTCCCGGCGGGCGTCACAGGCGTCACAATGAAGGTTTGGCGCAGTCGGCTCGAAAAACTCTCGATCATCAACGCGAAAGGCAATCCCCGAGAGCAATTTAGCCGCATCCATGTGACGCTAAAAAACGCAGGCCTTATCTGCATTTGGGAGGACGTCGTGTGGCCTGTCACATAGTGTCACAACCCGTCACAGTGACGTTTGGTGACAGCGCCTATCACGTGTCACGTCACATTTGCCCCCCTCTAGGGGGGCAATGCGGATGTGACGCCTGGGAGTTTCGGAGATGGTCAAACAAAGCAGACGGCCGGAAGGCCCTCGGTTGGCCGCTCACTCGAATGCCTCACAAGTTTCTGAGAACGGAGTTGGCTTTAAAGTAGGACTATTGAACAGGGGCCTTTCTGACTAGCATAATAACCAACAGCGGGCCCTCCGCTCCTCCGCATGGTACCTCGTCCCTCTCGAGGATCACCGCTCCTCCAAACACCCTTGAAGAAATTGCATTTTTCAGCGAAAGCGCCAAACCCCCCGGGTACAAGCTACGATCCGGCCCCCTCGCAAGGCTCAATGCTGCCGCCAGTGGGCTTCGTTACTGGCGCCTGAACGAGCTCGTACATCCACGCAATTTGGAACGGTGATTTTGAGCGCTTCCCTCACCGACGACGAAGGACCAATGGCCATGCTTGACTGCTAATCGAACTTGCAGCTTGAGATCATCAATCGCCTCTCCGACGTCGATGACGGTAAGCCAGTGCACATCGTGTTTGCACATAACGGCGAGAGCTGGGCTGTGCTTAGCACCGAGCAGATCATCGATGTGTTGCGAACCGTCACTCGTCACTTCGCTAGTGCCGATCATGATAAGAAGGTCGCGTTCTTCTCTGCGCCGCTGCACCAAGCCGCCGCCATCGTCCGGCAGCGCGCCGCCGAACACGACATCGAACTCCCCGGTCGCTTCTGGCTGACAGCGGAAGAATTGGACACGGGCGCCTGATCTGCTCGCCGCTGCCATCGCGCCGCGCACGTCACCTGTCATTGAGAAGTGGCTGGCGATGCGCCAGCGCGAAACGCAGACGGTGGCTGTGTCGTGAATCGACTGACTTCATCGGCGCGTACGGCAAGGCCAGTGGCTTCGGCGGCTACGACATCACGGGCAGCTCTGGTCCCCGCCTGCCGCCTACCGCCGTAATGCCGATCGCTCACACGCTCGATGAAGCTACTCGAAAAATAAACATGGAGGTCTAACAAATGGCTCTCTTTAAATCTTCAAATCCGAAAAAGCCTGCAGCGCGAGATCGAGGCCGCCAAAGCCAACCGCGAGCGCTTGTCTGCTAAGCTCACCGAATGCGAGGCGGGAGTTACGCGGCAGACGACATTGGCAAAGGACGCCGCCGTGAGTGGCGACGCTTGCCGCTGCCGAAATGTCCTTCGCTGCGCAAGATCGTGCCGCAACGTTGAAAACCGCCCTGCTTCACGTCGATCAGCAGCTCGCGGAGCTTGAAAAGTCTAAGGCAGAAATGGCTGACCTCAAGCTCCGGGCTGAAACCGCTGCCGAGGTCGAGCTGCTTGTTCGCATGCTGACCGAAGTTGGCGCGGAGTTCGTCGGGTTGGCTGAGCGCCTTGCCGAGCACACCGGCCGAGCCGTTCCGATCGTCTTCGAGGCAAGCGGGCTGAATAACGTAGTCACCGTCTGCAAGTCTCAGGTCTCTGACGCGATAGAAATGGTCTGCAAGTCGTTTCGAGCACACGCCGATGCGGTAATCGCTGGCTTGGCACCTGCTACGCTGCCGCAGCCTGATAATCCGGCATTGGCAGCTGTGCCAGCTCCAGCAGCCCCGCCGGCAGAACCGCACATTACGTATCGCCCGGCGATCAAGGCTCATCCGGCCTACAAGGATGCAATCAGCAAGCCGGGTCGTCTGAAGTGTTGTCCGCCCGGCTCTGAGCCATACTTGACCTTGCGGTGACCTTGCGGAGGGTCGATGGCTACATTGGCGAGAACATGCCGAACTCGATCGCCGAGCATATCTGCGGATGTGGCCCGCGCCGGGATCACGCCGCAGTGAAGTCGATCGCGTCCGGGCTCGGATGCTGGTGCGGCAATTGGATTATCTGCGCAAAAAAAGATTACGAATGCGCTTTGGAAGCGGTTTGGACTTCGGACGCGATAACGAGATCACCTTCGCGACTGCCGCTGCCGCAAATCGACCATGATCCGGTGGCGTGGTAAAGAAAGCGTCGATAGTCGGCGGATGTACCCGACCAAACGGCCTAAGAGCCCCCGGAGCTAACTCTGGGGGCTTTTCCGTTAGCTAGGTTTTACCGGCTGAGTGGCATGTCGTCGAAAAGCTCTATGACGTCTCAATCAGCGAAGGTATCAAAAACTACACGATTGCCGAATTCTCGTTGGCGATGGCGCTGAATGCGATCTCCAGCACACTGGGACCGAGAACGCTTCTAGTCTTTACTTTCTTCTTCGTCCCATGGCTGTCACCGAGCGGCTTGCAGGCGCGGCCTGTCTCGTACTTCGACCTTGAGCGCGTCGTCCCCGACCGCTCCCGTTTAGTTGCTGAGCTGCCCGCCGCTTCTTTACGCGCCGAATAAGCGAGCGGGCGACCGCTTCGAAGTTTGCAAAGGATTCTATATTGCGGGCGGCGAGGCTCTTCTCCGAGAACCATATCCATGTCCTGGTTAGAGGTGGCGTAGGCAATAGAAGGTAATCCAGGATGGCTTCATTTTTTTCGCCAAGTCTTATCGCTATAGTCCACCCCAACGGCTGTTTCGCTCGACGACGCAGCGTCCAAAGCGGCAACCGGCCTCTCCATTTCCGGCATTTAGCCACCCCAAAGCAGATGTTCACATCATCGTTTACCCGCAAACATTCTATCGAGGCATCAAATGTAGCTCGCGCCCCCGACCTCTCGAATGCGTCGCGAAGTAACATTCCATTTGCGCCGTTCAAACTCACCCAGCGCTGGTTTGCTTTTAGATCGTCCCAAAACTTTGTGTTGTCGTAGCCGATTAATCGGTAAGTATTGCGAAGAGAGCCGAAATGATTGATATACGTGGTGTTACTGGGTAGGCCCGGCGTGGTGTCAATGATTTCGGCGCTCAGCCTTCCCCTCTTCATCAGAACTTTCCGCAGACGAACCAACATTTCTTCTTCGGAAATCCTGACGTGATACTCCTCCGCGCGTTTCCTCGCTCGGAGAAATACATCCTGATCAACGATCGGCTCGACGCAGCCGTCGCTTCTAATCCAAATATCTCTTGGATTTGTAGTCCTTTTTGCTCCTAACTTTTGAGTGCAGCGATTGTAGATGAGTGTACCAACATAAGCCTCATTCCTCAGGATGTCTCTTATCGCCGGCTGCGTCCACGGTCGCCCTGTTTTACTTGGTACGTCTCGCAGGTTGAGTGCCTTCCCGATCTCCGCCTGCGATTTCCCTCGAAGGTATTCCTGGAATATCCACTTTACGATCTCTTTTTCATGATCCGGTCCTGGCTGAACTCTCACGTGATCTGTTATCAGGTATTTACATTGGCCCTCCGCAAGAATTCCTTTCGGCCGAGCATCCTTGTCGACAGCGAGCCGCTGCAGACCATAGCCCACCGTTCCACCTACCAAAAATCCTGCTTTCGCGAAGCGCAGCTTGCCTGCTTGAACCTTGGCCGACAGCTCTCGGCTGTATTCTGCAGCCATTACTCTCTTAATATTCTTCACGATGCTCGATAAGAGGCTCCCATCGTTGTCAAATAGCTCAGCGCAATAACTGACCTTGATCCCGACTTGCTTACAGATGAATTCGTAGTGCGCACTCTCATCAATGTCTTGAAAGCGTCCCCAACGACTTACATCATAGACGAGAATGTGGCCGAAATCAGCGGCCCCTGATTGGACGTCGTCCAACAATTTGGTGAGGCCGCTCCTGTTCTTGATCCTCAAGCCGCTCTCACCTTCGTCGCGATATGTACGAACGATCGAAAGCTGGTGCAGTTGCGCATACGCCGCGATCGCTGCGGCCTGATTTTCAATTGAATATCGTTGATAATCGGTGGACATGCGGACGTACTGCGCTGCCCGAAGACCTCTCTGTAACCGAGGTAGCCTATCCTTATGGACGACAAGCGCGTTTGCCATGACGCTGCTCTCGCAGAGCAATTATCTCATCTCTGTTTCAGACCTTGAGAGATATCCTAGATCGTAATCGACACGGCCGGAAGTATGAGATTTTTGATGCATCATCCAACAAATCGCAGCGTAAGGGCATGCGCTCCCGCAGGTCGGCTTCTGCCCCCATAGCTGACGGCGGGTAGGTCGCGGCCAACGTCAGCTTCCGGCTCAAACGGACATCCGATGACCGCTCTCGCGCCACCTTTCTTGGTAGTGGCAAGAGTGACTGCTCCCCCCAGATTGTTCGAGATTTTCAGGAAGCAGGTAAAATGCCCGCCGTCACCCCCACGGTGGGGCGGTCTTTTTGTTTGCGAGTTTTCCCGAGTGCCAAAGCGTATTGAGATGCCGGGGTTCATTAAACCCCAGCTTGCCACCCTGAAGGCCAAGGCTCCAAAGGGCGATCAATGGCTTCATGAAATCAAGTACGATGGCTATCGCATTCAGGTGCATCTGAAGAACGGACGCAAGAAAGTTTACACGCGCAACGGTCTGGACTGGACGAAGCGGTTCACCGAGATCGCTGGCGCGCTCGCTATCCCGGGCGAAGCCATTATCGATGGCGAGGTAGTTGTAGTCCATGAAGGCCGCACCAATTTCTCTGAGCTTCAAGCTGAGTTAGCCGCAGGCAGACAAGGTCGGCTGGTCTTTTACGCATTCGATCTCCTCTGGCGGGACGGCGACCTCCGCAAGAAGCCACAGATCGAACGTAAGCAGCTCTTATTAGACCTGCTCGGCGAAAACGATATCGAGCTGCCTGTGCTGTTTTCCGAGCATCTGGTCGGCGATGGTCAAAAAATGTTTGAGCATGCCACCAAGCTGAATTGGGAAGGCATCATCTCTAAGCGAGCCGACGCCCCGTATCGATCCGAGCGCAATGAGAACTGGCTCAAGATCAAGGCCGTTCACAACGGCAAGTTTCCGGTCGTCGGGTTCATCAAAGACCCTAGCGGCGTCGCAGCCCTTTATCTCGGCAAGCAGGAAGGCAACGAGCTGCTGTACTTGGGCAAAGTTGGGACTGGCTGGTCTCGTACTGTCTCTAGCCAAATCAGGAAGCAGCTCGACACAGTGGTTACCCCGAAGTCAAAGCTAACCCGGCCTATCAGGAAGCCTAAGGCAACTTGGGTAGAACCGAAATTCTTTGCCGACGTGGAATACCGGGACATCACGTCGGAAGGTTTGCTACGTGCCAGTTCGTTCAAAGGACTTCATCGGAAGGACTAATCCTCCCTGCATGACCTGCTTCTGGGAGCGAAAATCACCCAAAAGGGCTTGGAGCGAAGAACTGGGCTGTCAGTGTGGGGCGGGCATGCCTTGCGAGTGCGCCAGTGCTGATGGGCTTGAGGAGTCTGACATGAGCCAAGTCCTGGAAGGTCTATCAACGCGCCATTAGCGTTCGGGCAGTCCTCCGATGCTTAAACGGGAGCGGTTTCTCCGCCACGAGGAAGCTGCCGCTTTTGTACTTGGATTGCGTAGCTTCCGATGGATCAAAGAAGAAGCCGCTCGTAGGCGGCTAGTTCTTGGTCGTTCAGCTTCTTACTTTTTGTCGTTCAGCTTCTTACTTTTTTGCAGCATCTGCGGCATCGCGCAGGCCATCCTTCACATCGCCTGCTACATTGTGCGCGGAGCCTTTAGCCTTGTCCATCTTGCCTTCGGCTTCCATGCTCTTGTCGCCTGTGGGCTTGCCGGCGCCTTCTTTGATTGCGCCTTTCGCTTTATCGGCAACGCCTTTCACGTGTTCTCGATCCATCATCGTTATCCTTCCCTGTGGAGAGCACGATAACGGCAAGACTGCTAGGCCGTTCCTCAAGAACTCTTGCCTGAGGTTCCGGCATCAAGCAACGCCGCGCGCGGAACCGAAACCATTCTCATGTAGCTGAATTTACCGATTGGGCTGGCGGACCATGAGGCGCGCTATGACCCCACTTTCGAAGGGCGACGTGTTCCTGACTATCGTCATTATGAGTATCACGTTCCTTACCGAAGTCGCCGCGTTCATCCTGATTGGACTGCTCTGAGAGGACTTTCGTCGCGAGACTTCTAAGGCAAGGGGGAATTCGGGGCTTCACTGAGACTGTTTGCGTTGCGATGATGAGGGTGAGCGCTGCTCCATCTCCCGCAACCGGTCTATTTGCGTCCGAAATCTCGCTGGCATTTCCAGTTCCGGTTTCAATGATGTCCGCAATCTTTCGCCAATCTTCTGAACGATGACACGGCTGTGCTTGTGGTCTATATCGACGTGTTTGCGCATAACGGAACACTCCGCTTGCGAGAGCGGCTGCCAATCGGATGACACGGAGACCGTCGCCTTTGGCTATCGTGCGCGAGCGCTTGTTTTTGAACAGCGGGTCCGAAGACCTTTGGCTATCCGCGACATGCGCCGTTTCGTTAACGGCGGGCGACGGCCTCGCCATACTTAATCTTCGGCGAGAATTCTCGTTCCCGGTTCCATTAACACATGTTCAGAATTCTCGGAGGCCAAGCACGGCTCTTGGGTGGGGCAAGGACTGCGCAGGCTAACCACTCGTACAAGGCGACGGCTTTCTATCAAGCCAATCCTGTCCGTCCGCTAGGTGGCTGCACTGAAGAGGTACTGCGGATGTTGGTCACCGGCCCGCACGGTACCGGAGCGCCGCCATGGGTATCTGTCGTGCTTAGCAAAGCGCAGCCGCCCGACACAAGGCTTGACCGGCTGCGGACCATTGCGGGTATAGGAACAGACATGAAGGTCGCGAATTTGGTCGGTGAACGACAGAAGTCGATCCTGTTCGGCTATGAGAAACATCGTGAACGAGACCGGGGAGATCATCGCAAAGGCAACGCATGACGGCACGTTGGTCGGAGGGCACCACCGCATCGCGGTGGCCGCCAGTCTCGGTCAAATGCTGCTCTGGCAGGACAGCGGTGAACCTGTGAACCTTGAAACCTTCTTCAGGCATCCGGCAAGTTCTCAGCGACGTATGGCTTGACGCCGCTCGCCGGGCTTATCGCCCTTCGGATACATCTGCTTCAAGCTGCGGACGAACCTAAACCAAGCGTCTTGCTGCCCGGCTGAGTTTCATGCGGCGATCCTGTCTTCCTTTTCCGTCCCACGCATAACTATCTTGAGGGCGTCATCCCGCAACGGCCGCTGCAGCATCTTGGCCTCATGCCACGGCGCGCGCATCCAAACATCACGCTCCTCATCAGTCATCAGAATGACCGGCATAGCCTTCGGATGGATCGGCTCGACGATTGCGTTCGGTGACGTCGTGAGGAAGCCTAGGCGTTATGAGGCCCCGGTACCGGCTTCGACTTCGTGCCACGATCGCCCTTGAACTCAGTCCAAATGGCCGCGAAGCAGGTCAGCGGTCTATCCTCATTGATGGCGAACCAGACGACGTCCTCTTTCTTGGTCTCGGGGTTCGGCTCTGGCGCGTATTCAAGGAAGCTATTGATTGGCACGAGACATCGGCTTTCCGGCTTCAGCCACCCGCGTCAATGCGCGCCTCGCACAGGCGGGCCGCCCGTGACCAACATCCGCAACACGTCTTCACCGGAGGCGGCATGCCCCAACGCATACGGACAAGCTCGCGCTCTGCGCCCGCATTCCGAATGACCGGCGCGGGATAGTCGGGAAACACGCCCGGCATGGGCGCAAGGTTACCGACGTAGCGGTTCATCACGCGAGAGCGCGCATGGCTTCTTGGTTTGTGGTGATGCTGTAGAGATTGCACATTTTAATCTCTGCTACGATGCACGTCTCTCAGCTTGCGCATGTAGTAGCCCTGCCTCTCAAGAGCCGACCTAATCTCCCCGCTTACTTTAGCAACCCTCTTCTTGCTCTTGCGCCATTTTCCCAGCGCCGCAGCGGCAGGGATCGGGCATCCCTTCTTCACAACGAGCAGATCACGTCTGGTGTTCAAATAAACATCCATATGCCTCGCTCCCAAAAAACGACTGAACTTATCGCCGGTGAGCGGAGCATGGGTGACCGAAACGCAACACCAAGCCACTGCTGTGCGCCGTCCTACTATACCGCTGAAGGGACGCTCAGCGAGACGCTTGACCAAGGTAAAGCAGCACAGGCCCGATAAGCAGCTAAGTATCGTGGATTGCTCAGGGGCTTCGGTGGCGCTGTAATGGCCGCCCATGAGCACGAAAAACGCGAGGTCATCTGGGGGCGGCCGGATCATGGGCGCGCATATGCGCGCCCAAACGGCCCGCCAAGAAGCTAAGAAGGCTGCCCGTGCGGCCGATCGCGCTGAGGCAGAAGCGTGGTCTGTCCGCATGGAAGGCTACGGCGGGCCAGCGCAGCCGTCCCCAACGATCGGCCAATGCCTCAATGGCGGTTATGGCTGGTTAGAGATCGAATGCTGCCGATGCAAGACGCGGGTTAGCCTGCCGCTGGATGCTATCCGCAGGGCGCGCGATACGCCGATCTGGAAGCTAGAGCCTTCCTTCCGATGCCGGTCATGCGGTACGCGCCGCTATAAGCCGCCGGTCCGCATGATCAAGTTGACGGTGCAGCGGGAGATTACGCCTTACAAGTAGGTGCATCCTGATGAGGAGCGTTGAGGCCGCAGCACATGATCTGTATGGTCTCACATGACGATCGCCGACTAGACCTTAGTCGTGTTTGCACGAACGAGTTCCAACTTGAAGTCGAGAGGCAGTGTCTATGATTACAGAATGTCGCTCAAATCGGTGGGCGATCTGGGGATTTGGGGAGAACTGTTTTGAAGAGAATTACCCTCGTCACTATAGCACTGCTTTGCTCAACGACACTGGCGCAAGCTAAGGGTGGTGGTCACGGCGGCGGCCGCGTATCGTATGGTGGAGGCCATCACACCTCTAGCCATAACGGCACATACATTGGAGGTTCAGGCTCGTCCCACAAGGGTGGGCAATATCAAAACCCGAGTACTGGAAATCAGTACGGTACCCACAAATAATTCGATGCTTCGCCGTGCTCTGAGCGAGCAAGAGCAGAGCACGGCTATCCCCGAAATAGTGTCACTTCACGACTTCAGTGACGGGCTTTCCTTTATCCACGATGTGGACGGTCAACATCTTCAACGGCTTGTCGCCTGCAACCTTGAACCCCGCGTGAGGTACGTTACGGATGTTTATTATGGCCGCTCCAGTGGGGAATTGCCGCTGGCTTCCATCCAGTAGTTCAAGCGTCGCGCCCTCGAGCACGTAAACGACTTCTTCGCCCGGGTGGATATGCCTTGGAAGATTTTCTCCGGGCGGAACAGTGGAGATAGTAACGATGACGTCCATGTCCTTTCCAGTCAGGTCTGCTCTCTTAAGTTCATCGCGCGTGATACCCTGCGCATGGGCGGTAGCAATTAGCATTACGAATGACGATGCGAGCACGAGCTGTCTCATAAATACCTCCCTCTAAACCACTTAGAAAGCAATATCAGCAACGGCTTCGATCTTAGACAGAACAATTGCGGCTGCAAGGCACAGATGAGTTAAGTCGCCGTCCGGGCTCGGAGAACGCCCGCGAAGCGTGCCGACCTAAACTTGACGCAGTGCTGTGTTGACCTCGCTACCCTCCGCCCCAGCCCGCGAGACGTGCCTATAAAACGCCGCCACTCGATCCTCATATCGCTGGCGTAGCGCCAGCCGGACCAACACCGAGTATGATGAGGAGCACATGATCACGTACATGCGCTTGCTTGATGCTGATCAACAGGGCGCCGACTGGCGCGATGTCTCTCGGATCGTGCTGCGCATTGACCCGGACACCGAGGCCGACCGCGCGCGCGGCTAGCCTTCGAAAGCCATCTCTCGCGTGCCAGATGGATGACCGAGCAGGGTTATCGCCTTCCGCTGCAAGGCGGCGTCTGATCATCACAACGCCTAGCCGGCCTCTCGGGCACTCATAGCTCGCTCAACCTCATCGGCTAGTTGGTCAATGCCGCGCAAGCCGATCAAACATTCGCACTTCGCTTTGTCAGTAGCCAAGTCTCGGACCAGCGCACATTCGGCTGCGTCCTTACGCGCAGCTTCTCAAGATGTTTTTGATAATCTTTCATTGGCGGACCTTCTTCTGCAACCAAGGACGTTGCACTGCGCGAAGGACCGTCGGACTAACAAATGTTAGGCGCGGCTGGAAAGTTGCTTATTATACTTTCGCTTTAATTGTAAGCGTCTCAAGCAACTCTTCGCCAACCGATGCCTACGTGCTGAGCACGGCCCCGCCCGGGGCTTGGGGGCATGGTGAGGCGGGAGCCGTGCCGAGCCAACCGATAAGCTCACCGAATCGGCCCGCGCAAATGTAACGAGCCCAGAACGTCCGAAACGTGGCGGACAACAAAACCGAGCACGACCGACGCGCAGTTCGGCTCTAAGTATGAGAAGTCACACCTTGACGGACTAACAAATGTTAGGTGGGCGACAGGGTCTCTCTGAGGTGCTACGAACACTTCGCGCCAAATTGATCTTGAATATGGCCAGCGCAACTTCACCAATTGTAAACCATAGAAATTTTTCCGAAAATTTGAGCGAACAACTCGCCCTCCGCCGCGTCGACTAGTTGGAGGCATAACATGATGACAGAACGCAAATTCAGAGAGCAAGAAGTTCAGATCGCGCGCTATCGGCTGCTGGAGCGGGAAGTCACCGATCCACTCGCCGCAAGTCTGCTTCACATTATCATCTTAGAACTTGAGGCTGACCTTCAGACGGATTGCGACACGGAGCATCAATCAGCGGCGTACGTAAAGCATGTGTAAAAGCCTTCGCCTAACTAGTGCCGGTTGTCTCCTCACAAACAGGGAATGAACGTGCCCAGTTTCGCATTCTCGGGCGACGGCCAATAAGGTGTCGCAAGGATCAAGCATATCCCAGTCGTCTCCCAGCACCCACGTGATTGCGGACAACTTGCCATTGATCATGCCCCCATTCTCCGCATTGTGGTGGACGCCGCCCGCCCGATTGATCAGCGCGAGCGCGATCCATTCCTGCGCGACGTCGCCACCGAGCTGGCGCATACGGGCTGCTCGGTCCGGCATCGTCGGCCGCGTCGTCGCCAAGCTGCAGTGCCAGCACCCGCGCCGCGCATGCGAGCGGTTAGAAACTCGAATTGATCTCCGAGATTTGTTTGACCTCGCTTGATGGTACAAAAATGAATTTCTTGTCGTGGCTGATGATAAACCCGCTGGACGAGGCTCGGACAATCCGCGCCTCAGGATACTCAGCCTCCTTCGTCTGAAATTTGTAAGTTCGCTTTGAATACAGGGCCTCGTGTTGAGCGAAGGTCGCACCTATCCAAAGGGTTGTGAGCAGCCCCGCGCCTACTGGCGCAGCCAAGACCGTCCATGACTTGCGTTGCTGCCAAACGATGTAAGCGCCTATCGTTCCGACGAGCGTGCTTGCCGAGAAGCAAATGGCAAAAAGCGTCATCACGGATAGAAATCTGTCAGTGAAAAAGAGCGAGATCGCGAAGAAAGCCATGACGAAGCCGAAGACTACCTTCATCGGCCCGGTAAACTTTGTCGTGGCATCCGGCTGCTTCGCAGCCTGTCGCACCTGTTCGACTACATCCAACGGAAAGAACGCGGTCGCCGGTATGACAAGGCAAAGCACGAGCCCCACCGGGTAGACGACGTTGCTTAGGTCCATCACTCCGATGAAATGATAGCCGATGAGGTAAAAGTACCCCATGTTGAAGACTGAGACGACGGCCACGGAACAAAGCGTGATGAAAGGCCAGTACTTTGTAACATTCTCAAACATGTGCCCCCCCTTGGAGCGATCGCGATAGCACGCTGCCCATCCTGCTAAGCAAGGGCCTACAACACAGCGGACTGTGACTTTAAAAAGAAAAACTCGGCCAGCTTCGCGCACTGACCGGGGCTCGTTGAAACGCGAGCCGCTGCCGCTTATGCGTCGAAGTACACACGCTTCTTATGATTGTCCTCGAACTCAGCCACGATCAGCTCCCACCGATCCGAACGAGCAAGTACATGAGGATTGATTGCCATCGATTGCCCCAAAAAACACCGTTCGCCTAGACGCGGTTCTTGGTAGATGAGGTATGGTAAACCTTCGCAAACGCCTTCTTTGAAGACAGTCGACGGCTGAAAGTCCGCAGTCGTCGTGCGGTCGACGATTTTCTCCCGCTCTGGATACTGGAGCCACCGCAAGATCGTAAATGGCGTGATGGGAATGACGACATCGGCAAGCGACATCAACTCCTCCGAAGTTTCCGGAGCGTAGCAGTGTAGATGCACCGATACCGGCGTATCGCGCAACGCCTCGAAGAGAGGGAAAAAATCAAGATCCGTCGTCATGATGTGGGCCTCAGCCATGTTTCTCAGCGAGGCGTGCTTGTAAACATCAATGGCTAACAGGATATCGACCCCTTTTTGCTCAAGCATCCTTCTGGTGGATCGACTTCGGGTAATTCCTTCGCGCGTGTGCATGAATGGTGTGCGATTCACGCGATCAAACAGTTTGAGCTTCGCGACTAGCTTCGTGTTGAACGATTCGTCGGTGTCATTGTCCTTTCGAGACGGCAATGCGTCGTAATAGAATGTGCGCTGAAACCCTCCCGCTATGGCCCTGTAGTCAAGCGACGAATTCAGCTCCATTCCCAAGAAAGCGGCTGCCTTTGGGATCATGTTTTCGATAAACCCACCATCGATAAACAGGTATTTCGTCACGGGCTCAATAGCCTTTCTGGAGGCATTCGTAGCGCCTAGCCATCCGAAATTCATCTGCGGCCTTCCTTGCGAATCACTGCGTCCACGGTCGCACAATGCGGGGTGCAACATGAGGATTGGAACGTTTGTCCCGATTATTCACAGGGGCTGCCTGAGGGGTGCTGGACGGCATCGACGATCCCGACATCAGAACTGTGGACAATACTGACACGCCAGTGACACAGCAGCTTGATGGCGGTGCAGATTGCAGCGTCATATCAATCCCTTGCCGCGAGCACGAAGTTCCCTACCAAAGGGTCTGTCCGGCGCATTCGCCATTGACGGCCCGCTACGTCAGCACCCAAATACATCGTTCCCCAAAGGCTCTCACGATTTTTTTCAATGGAGAGCTATCTCATGCGCAATCGACTGCAGGTCAGCTTCCGGGGACTACATCTCACCGCCGAAGGCATTGTGGGGATTGCAGCAGCGCTGCTCGTCATCGTCGTGATGGCGGCATCCAGATTTTAGATAACTGAGCTTGGCGTCAGAAGTGCTAGGTAGCGTACCAGCGCGTGGGGGGTCTCATTCATCTCCGAATAATCGCAGTCGGCGTTCGGCGGCGTTCTCCGCGAGCTTCATCCAGTCCGCCGCAAGGCTGAGCCAAGCATCCTTGTCGTGCAGGCTCATTGCTCTCGCCGCGAGCTTGCGGCACTCTTCCGCCTCTTGGCGGTACCTTTCTGCATCAGTTTCGGCCATTACCTAGGCGTCTAGACGAAGCCGACGTGCCTCGAAAGAAACCTTCACTAGCAGAACTGCGCCGCCATTGTCCCGGACCTCGACTTCCATCTGATGGTTCGAACCATGCTCGGCTCTATCAGGAAGGGCATCCACCGCCAATTCAGCGACGGCATGTGCGGCTTCGACCCACGCATCTTCGGCCGATGGCAGTTCCATGCCTTCCTCGTCCAAGGTCAAGCCGTCTGGGTGACGAACATCGAAGTGGTAGCGCGTCATTGGGCCTGAATGCAGTTCCACCGCGATCGTTCCTAATAATTGCTCACTCAAGGTTATGCTACGAAGCCGACGGTGAGAACGGCGTCAGCTTTGGTCGCTCCGGCAAGCTCGCCTTGTCCCGGCGCTTATGTTCCGGTGTGAGAGCAAAATCGAGCGCGACCGCATAGGAGAACATCTTCCTGATCTGACGCTCAAAGTGAGCATATTCTTTGAGAAGATCGCGCCCGTTCATCCTCGCAGCCTTCGGGTTTCCGAATATAGCATGCGGCAGAACGCGGGTGCTGCCGTCTCGCTCGGACGCCCTCATCAATGGCATGTGGATGCCGATGTTGCGCTGATCCGCGATCTTATCGCTATTGTTGATCAACCACTCGAACTCTGTGAGCAACGGGTTGTTCGGTTTCAACTTCGCCCGCGCAGCGGCAACCAACATTTTTCTTTGCGATCTATCGCTGTCGAGAGCATGCCAAGCCGAGAGCGCAAGCGGCCAATCGCTGTGGCTAAAGAGATTGGCGAACAATGTGCCGAGCGTTTCCTGATATTGGTTCCATGCGATCACGATCTTGCCGATCGCCCGCTCATGATCGGCGGTCTGCCGTTCGTACTCTTCCAGAGATCGCGTTTCCAAAGGACCTGCCCGGCGTTCTGTCATCTCCTGAGCAGCGTAGCGCATTTTGCGCTTCGCATCATCGGGAATGAAATCGTCCGGCATTTCGGGCATGTCATCAGGATCAGCCGGATCGACTTGATTGCACACCGGGCAAGGCGCGCCAGCCCCGCCGCAGTCGCAAGCGCGATCTCCAAGGAAGGGACTGTCAGGATGGTCCTCGCCCACCGGCAGTTGTCGCATCGGGTGCAGAATCATGCCTGCAAGGCGCGCCGCTTGATCGAACCGAAGTCCGGTCGGACATCGGCACCACGCTTGCCGCAAGCTGTACAGGTGAACTGGCCTTCGATGTCGGAAAGGCGTAGGTGATCAGGCCAGCGGCTGGCCTCCATGGTGACACTGTGGCTGCAGGTGTAGTCGTGGCAATAGACGATCACCCTACTCGCGCCCCTCTCGCGGAGTTCGGCAAAGGTGATTTTCTCGGTTTCCGGCATATTGCGTTCGGCTGCCAGTTCAGGATGAAATCGGAGGCGACAGAATGAATTTCTTTAGCAACATCGCGCTGAATTTGCGTGCCCACGGCCCAGCCGCCGTCATGTGCACTTGGCTGGTATGCTTTACGTTAGTCGCCCTCTTGGGCGAGGGCGAATTGGCCGCTAGGGCTATGACTGTTCTCACAATCGTCGGCGGAATGATCTTCGCGTCGTTCGGGGTACTAAATAAGATTGGGAACCCCTGATCACCGTTTCTCAAGGTAACGACAGTATCGCATGACAGTATCGAAGCCGGTCGAGATCGCGTCGAGGTCAGAAATCTTCGTTAAACAACAGCTTATGAAATTAGCTTGCATCCAGCCCGGGAGCCATCATTGGCATGCAGGCATTGTTTTCTCACGATTTTTTCTCCTGATTGGCAAATGACGCGGCGCGGGTTCGGGATTAAAAGTCTGAGGATCGAACGCTAGCGGGATTAATTTCAACGTCGCCGTGCTTGACTTGTCGGGCGTCGCAAAGCCGAGGAATGTCACCGGCATTTGCCGGTTGAAAGATCGAAGCACAGCATAACCCGCAAAATTGGGCCCTATATCGTCAATATCTAGAAGAATACGACCATTCTCTTTTGACTTGTATTCCCCAATCCATTGTCCCTGCATGCGGCGCTCCAACGGGCTAATCAACCCCTGATGTTCTGAAAACTGAACAATATCCAGCGGACTAGTGATTCTGACCAGACGCTACCAACAGTCTGCACGCACTTTGGCGCCGATCGCATGTTGTCACTTACGTTCTGATTTGCGTTCTGCACGCGACCGGAGCTCTTTTGTGAGGTCAACCGCGGCTTCGGCCACACCGTTCAAAGGGTGTGACCTGCAATAGTTGTCCATCCAAGCGGTCAGTGCGTCGAAGCTGGGCTGGGCGAGAAAGTCAACGCCGCCGCTTCCGATGTTGTATCCAGAAAGAAAACCACCAAGCCAAGACTGCAGTTTGATATGCTGCAAGGCGTTCGCGAACATTGTCTTGGCGATCGAAAAAAGAACGGTAGCGCGTCCATTCCCCACATGAGTAAGTACCAACCCCAAGCATCGTTTGCGCCGGTGCGACGTTAACTCCCGCGAGAACTATGGCCAGCGCCAGCATTAAACGGATCATGTTTCAGCTTCCCCAAGTCGCATCAGTACCGTTCGCATTTTTGCATCAATCTCGGCCACGTCATGTGATATCAAGTGACCGAGGCGCGCAGCGCACCGGCTAGGCACGGCGAGAAGCCCAGCGCGAACGGTCCGCAAAACGCCTGACCATTCCGCCTCGACCTGAGATGCCGGTACAAGGTCGCCGCGCATCATCGCGTTCTTTGTCTCGGCGTAATCCGCCCGCGCCATGGCTAGCCGGGCACGCTCAGCAGCGGCCTCCGAAGGACCTTCGCTCCCACGGTTGGCCGCGGCGCGCAGCGATGCGCAGTAGCGGTGGATCGACTGCTCGAAGTCGTAGCCATGCCCGCGCGCGCGCTCAGCCCCCAGCTTAGAGCGTCGCCTGATATGGTGACCTTCCGCTCAGACGTTGGTGCCGCGCGCCTGAATTTCGGAGACCGACCGAAAACCGACGCGCCCCATCTAAGAAGGATCATGCTCCGAGATGGAAGTGATGCAGAGTAGTTCATCACGCAGCGCTAAGCTTAGGCATCGAAACGGCTCACACAGTAGCGCCCCGGTCTCGCCGGAGTACGTACGCGCGGTGTGAGAACAAGTCGTCATAGCTCTGAAAGCGCCGCGCTAAACTCCAGACTTCCTCAATAGTTGGTGTTCCGAAAATCTCTTTAGGCTCCTTCGCCCTCGTGAGCCCCCGCGTTGCGACCCTGCGCTCGTAGAGATTTGGAAACCACCTGTCGTGGATGAGTCGGTTGCGATCTTCCTTATCCCGCCAGAAGGACTCGATCTTGCTCACAAGTTCTTCCAGGTCATAGCCGCCCAATCCGATCAATTGGGCCAGAGACAAGACCCGCTCCTTACTATCCCGCGATTTTAGCACGGCGACAGCCTTAATTTCGTCCCCGCCAAGCATCTCGGACACTAAGTCGAGCAGTTCGGCTTCCGCTAAAGCAAACGCGATCACCAGATTGCCAAGTGGCCTCACGAAAGGTTGGAAGTGCTCATCGACCAAATTTGGTTCTGAATGATCCATGCAAGACAACGCCTCGACCATCACACAGAAACCGATAGTACGCGCTGTACTACGCTGGTGCCGATCTTCAAGGTTCTACCAATTTTCAAGATGCCCATCCCGTCAGCTTTGAGCTTGCGGATGCGCTCCTCCAGGGCTGGTCCGACCGGGCGGCGGCCTAGCTTCGTTCCTCTCGCCTTCGCCCTGGCGAGACCAGCGTTAACCCGCTCCCTGATCATGCCGCGCTCGAACTCGGCGAATACGCCGAGCATCTGAAACATCGCCCTCCCCGATGGCGTGCTGGTGTCGAGCGCCTGCTGATGCAGGTAAAGATCGCATCCGAGTGCTCGCAGTTCAGTTAAGAAACCAACCAGGTCCTGGAGACTGCGGCCCAGCCGATCGACAGACCATGCGGCGACCATGTTGATCTTGCGAGCGGTGGCGTCGTTCAGCAGCCGATCGAACCCTGGGCGTCTTTCGCGCCCTTTTGCGCCGCTGATGCCGGCGTCCTCGTAAACCCCGACCACTTCCCATCCGGATCGGGCCGCCACTGCTTCCAACTCGCGTCGTTGGTTTTCCGTCGTCTGCCCGCCTGTCGATACTCTGAGATAAATGCCGACGCGCATCACGACTTCTCTCCGCAGTTGCCCGACTCAATAATGTCACAGATCATACCGAAATCAAATGATTAACGTATACTAACCGTGCCGAGGATAACGTCAATGATTTCGCGGATCTGAGAGGCGATCTGCAGAGGGGATTTCGGTATGGCTGAGTTTGTCCTCACTCGCGAGTCGGCGCACGCAACTCCCGACGATTGCTGGACAGAAAGAATAATCCCCAACTAGAGCTTTGGCCGTCGCCCACCTTTCAACGGTCGAGGCGTTGGCTCGCCGGCGCGCGGCACCCGAAAAAGTGCTTCGATATCAGAGGAAAGCGCTTTCGCAAGGCGTTCGAGAACAGCGACCGTGGGATTTTCGAGCCCGCGTTCTAATCGGCTGACATACGTTCGGTCGATCTCGGCATCTACGGCCAGGGCTTCTTGAGACAAACCGCGAGCGACGCGGAGCCGACGAATATTTCTTGCCACAAGTGCGCCTGCCTTCATGTGAGAAGGCGAACAGGTCGAGGCCTGTTAAACCACGGACAATAGTGCTAGGGTTATCGGCATTCGGCAACGAGTCTCAGCATGATCTTCACGCCAGAAACCCATTTAAAGGCTGCGAGAATGGTTCTCGAAGCAGCGGAGGCGGCCAGCGGGGCGAAGAAATGCCGCTTGGAAAGCCTAGCTCGTTTGCATCAGCTTCGTGCAAAGCAGTTGGAGGCAAAGATGACCAGCACGACAATAGACGAGCCAAATGAAATCGCTACAGCCAATGTTCCGTTCATGACTCACTGGATCCGAGAGCCGCCGGGCGTGTTCTCAGTTTTGGAGGCTTGGGAGCAGTATTTGACCGAACTGCTCTCGTTGCCCGATTCGATAGTGACGCGGGCAGCGATCAAGTCGGCGGAGGAGAAGATCGCCGCGAAGCGCGCGGAGGAGACCTAGAGGGCGCCGGTTTGCCGAGCCTCAAGTCGCAAAATTTATGGCATCATACGCAACGAGCATTGCTATCCTCGCAGCCGTGTTTCTTGGCTTTTTTCAGCTTTCCGGTTTTTGGCTTCTGCCGCTAACGGGTCTCGCAGTCATAGGAATGCGGTTCTATCACCCGGAACAGTTCGGGAGTTGGTATGCATACGTGCGGGCGGGTATTGTTGCATTCGTTTGCCTCTCGCTATTCGAATGGGTTGCGAGATTGGGAAGCCTATACATGACGGGGTTTAGTTTCGTTGGCGGGCCTTAGGGTCCGACTAGGTCATCGTGCAGCGTCGAAATGTGCAGCCCGTTTCGAACTGACGAGCTAGGCCTGCGGAGTTCGCCGGGTCGCGTCGTGAGCTGATTTTATAGTTCGCGGTCGCGCGGCTATTCCTTCAGCCTTCGCTCCCGCTCCGGAACGGTGGCGGAGTATTTGTACCCGTTGCTTTATCTCGACGCCTTGTGCTTTGAGCTCGGTCCGCTTGACCTAGAGCGCTGCCTGCGCGGCCTTGCGGGCGGCGATGCCTACAGGCCTGGTCGCGGAAGCGCACAAACCAGCCGCTACCGGTCACGCGCGACCCTTTAGCGCTGCAAGACCTCCCTACGAAGCCTTCTCCTGCGGACAGCTTTCGAATAGCGTTGAACCTGCCCAGGCCCTTACGGGTAGTCCGCTATCCGGGTTATATCGGACCTGCCAGTCTACTTTGTGAATGTCCGAATTGAGCAAAGCTACGGGCAGCCATGGCCACGTCCATGCGATAGTTCGCGATCGGCGCGCACGGAACGTTCAAGGTGCCAAGCGACACTAGCGGTGTTCTCATGATGGCGGAACGTCCATCCTCCCTACCCGCGTGCAAGGCACCTTGGAAACATTCAGCTTCTCTGCTCGGCCACCAATCATGGTGCACAAACCCACGGTCGAAAGCTACGGCGGAAGGATTACACGCGCCCGATCTCATGACCAAACTCCCGGGAGGAAAGATGCAGGCGACGAGACTTTGCTGGCGCGATATGGTCACCGGGTCAAATCCGAAAAAGATGCCTTGGGGTACTCCGTACGGCTAGCATCGCGGCTGTGCAGGAGGTCAGGCAGGCCCATGTTCACCTTGCTGGGTACGATCGCAGTGCAGTCGCAGCAGGCCTTCGTGGAAAACCCGAGACAGCACAGGCGACATGCACTCGGCGACGAAGGCCACCGGAAACGGTTTCGCGGGTCACTCCGCACGACGTTCGGGTCGACGCGTTTTGGTGGCGTGACGCACCGAAGGTGATGTCCGCTTTGCTCCTAAAACGGCGCGGCTGCTGCACAGCAGAGAAATGACGCGATGGGCCAATAGGTGACATTCGAGATGGAAGAGGCCGTCAATGTCAGCAAGCGAACAGCCTTTCACCTTATTGCTCCCGGGCGCCTCCCTTCCTCAGCCCACCGACAATGTCATCGAACTCCCGACGAAACTGCGGGTTGCTTGAGATTGAGTAACCAAGATCACGGTACCACTGGACCGTAAAGTCTGGTCGGAGCTTGTTCAGTTCAGTCAAGCTCTGCTGTGCCTGTTCCAATTGACCCGTGGCTCCATAGGCCGATGTCAGATCTACATAGGCATACCAGTACAAGTTGTTCAGATTGACCGAGCGCCTGCATTCGTCGATGGCCTCTCCATATTCGCGCACGTGCAAGTGTGCATGGCAGAGCCAGTAATGCCAAAGGAAAGCAAAAGGATCTCTCGGACTGATGCGGAGAGCCAACTGGGCCGGGGAGAAGGCTTCGCGCGCCCGCCCGGAGACGACAAATGTGATTGCTTTACTAGCGTAGGCAGTTGGATCATTTGGATCAATTTCGAGCGCAGCATCGTATTCAGCCATGCGCCTCCTCAGGGTGTCCAAATAAAAGAATGTTTCCTTACTTTATGAGCCCTGGCGTTTGCCGAGCTTTTGGACAGAACTCTGTCGATGAGGTCGATCGCTTGTTTCTTGTCTTCAACAACGGACGCAGACCACCGGTTATTCACACCAGCGGCTAAAGACCCCGCTTTCCCGATCATGGCCTCAACGTTGTCCGGATCGAGCCGTAGCGCATTGTCGAACAAGTCCTTTGCCTGAGCATTTCTATTTTCGACCGCGCCGGATAGAACTTTGCCCAGCCGCGCATAATGAAGTCCATGGCATCTGGATTCCTCCATCGGTCCGCCTCGCTGCGACGGCTTTCGGCTTGGATCAGTTCAATGTTGAGTGAGCGGGCAAGCCGCGCCATGATCTGGTCTTGCAAGGCGGCGAGGTTCGTACGATCGCCGTCGAAACGATCGGACCAGACGTCCCGACCGCTCGCGATATCCGTAAGTGATACGTTGACCCGGACCTGACCCCCATTGCGCCGCACCGCGCCCTGGACTGCCCAGCGGATGCCAAGATCCTTGCCGAGCGTTCTGAAGTCGATCTGCTTGTTCTTGTATGTAAAGGCCGTTCCGCGTCCGATAACGAACGCGCCGGGCATTTGCGCGAGGTCGGTCGTCAGATCGGTCGTAATGCCGTCGGCGAAATAGTCCTGCTCCGGATCGTTGTTGAGGTTGCGAACGGCAGGACGACTAGTGACAAGCGGGGAGCAATGTCGGGCCGAGCCGTAGCCTCCCTCTGCGTCTGTTGCTTGTCCGGAAACACGTCGGTGCGGAGCGTCTTCCACATAGTCCAGTAGCCGACGAGGCCACCCGCGATGGCGCCGATAGCGGCAATCGAAGCGAGCGCCCCGCCGATCAACTGCAATCGCGCCCGCAGGCGACCCTTTAGATTGCGATCGGATGGCAATTTTCCCGGTTGCCCGCTATCGGACGTCGCTTTGTCCGGTTGCTCGTTATCGGATGCCGGCTTGTCCGGTAAGTCGCTGGAGACTTCCGAGTTCGTCACCATTGCCTCCCCCGCAGGAGCCAAACGCCCGGATTTCCCAAGCCGCAGATTTTTTGCCGGCTTGGCGTGGGTCACCGTTACTGACTAAGTTCACGCCTCTTGCAACTTGTTGCTGGATGGCCGTCGGTTTTACGACGTCGAATAGATGTCCGGTTGGGGGCCAACAGCGGACCTTCATCAACCCTCGACAAACGTCGTGAAGTGCGATCCAATACCTTACTCGGCTGGAGATGTATCGTAGCCCCCTATGCTGGAATGCGAATCTCCTCTGTTGTCAGCTTCTCCCGCGGTAATTTTCGCCCTGCGCCAGATGCTGCGAGTTTCTCACTCAAGCATTAGGTGGGCTGCTGCTCATCGACCCCGGCCGCGCACTGGCGTCGGCCTATGAGGCCAGGGAGCCATTCTCGACGGACGGCGCTTGTGCACGCCCTTATGCACAGGCCGAGTTAGTGGGCGATCCGTACGAGCTGAGTGACCACACTGGCACCCGCCGCACGGGCGACGATATCCGTGGAAACCAACAGGGAGGATTCTCATGAGTCAGTATGCTGATCCCAAAGTGCTGGTTGATACCGCCTGGGTGGTGGCGCACCGGAGCGATCCCGACGTTCGCCTCGTCGAAGTCGACGTTGACACGGGTGGGTACGACCAGGGGCACATTCCGGGTGCGATCGCCTGGAATTGGACGACACAACTCTGCGATACGCTGCAGCGTGACATCATCCCGCCCGGCGACTTCCGGCGGCTGATGGAGGAGGCAGGGATTGCGAACGACACGACCGTGATCCTGTACGGCGACAACAACAACTGGTTCGCCGCCTGGGCGCTGTGGCAGATGAAGATCTACGGCCACTCGGACGTTCGCCTGATGGACGGCGGGCGACGCAAATGGCTCGAGGAAGGGCGCGAACTGACGACGGATGTGCCGCAAATCGCCCACACCAGCTACACGGTGCCCACCGAGCCCGATTTCCTGCTCCGCGCCTATCTCGGCGATGCCCAGGCGGCCGCGGCGCAACAGAGCGCTGCGCTGGTGGACGTGCGCAGCCCCGACGAGTTCACGGGGCGGATCCTGGCGCCGCCCGGCCTTCCCGAGACATGCCAGCGCGGCGGGCACGTGCCTGGCGCGCGGAACATCCCGTGGGCCAAGGCCTGCAACGAGGACGGCACCTTCAAGTCGGTAGACGAGCTTCGTGCTCTCTACGAAGGCGAGGGAGTGACCCCGGATCGTCCGACGATCGCCTATTGCCGTATCGGCGAGCGCTCGAGCCACACCTGGTTCGTACTCAAGTACCTCCTGGGCTACCCCGACGTGAAGAATTACGATGGTTCCTGGACCGAGTGGGGCAACCTCGTCCGCGCGCCCATTGAGCGCGCCGCGGCGTGATCTCGAAGGAGGTGAACGCGATGCAGAGCGGAACGGTGCTGCGCGCCGAGGACTACCGGCGCCGGCGAGATCGCCTCGAAGGCTGGGACATTGGCATCGCCTCGTACAAGCTCGGCGGCCGATACTGCTGCGAGGTGGACAATGCCAGCCCGGGAGGCCGACTGGCGCGAGGCGAAGGGGACACCCGCGAGGAGGCAGAAGCCGAGGCGCTGAATAAGGCAAGAGAGATGTTGGCGAGAACGCGGGTGTACCCACCGCGCTGACAATTTGCGCAAGAATCGGCATTCGGCTTTGCTCAAGTCAGGCGCGGCTTTTTGTCGTTGGAATCAGGGCAAGGCAGCGGCGCCTGCGGCGGCTCGTTGTGCTAGACTTTGAAACAGACCAGGGCTGGCCAGGCCAGGGAGCGGCGCATGGAATGTCCGAGCTGCCGGGCCGACATTCCGGAGGAGAGCAAGTTCTGCGACGCGTGCGGCGCGGCTCTCCCGGGCCGGTGCCCATCCTGTGGCGCGGCCATCCGGTCAGGTGCAAAGTTCTGTCCCGCGTGCGGAAAGAGGCTGACGGCGAGCGACCGCAACCCAACCGCCGCCACACCAATGGCTCCTATTCCGGCATCCGCCGAGCGCCGGCAGCTCACCGTAATGTTCTGCGATCTCGTCAACTCAACGGTGCTCTCGGCGCGGCTCGACCCCGAAGACATGCGTGACGTGCTGCGCGTCTATCACGATGGCTGCGCCAGCATTGTCAAAAGATTCGAGGGCTTCGTCGCCAAATACATGGGCGACGGCGTGCTCGTCTACTTTGGTTACCCGCACGCCCACGAGGACGACGCCGAGCGCGCGGTCCGTGCCGGTCTGGCTCTGGTTGAGACCATCGGCGCAACCGCGCTTCCGCTGCCGGGCGAGCTGAAGCTGCAAATGCGCGTCGGCATCGCCACCGGCCTGGTGGTGGTCGGCGATCTCATCGGAAGCGGCGCGGCTCGGGAGGAAGCGGTGGTCGGCGAAACCCCGAACCTGGCTGCGCGGCTGCAGGGGTTGGCGGCCCCGAACTCCGTCGTGATCGCCACCGACACAAGGCGCCTGACGGGCGGGCTGTTCGAGTACTGCGACCTCGGCCCTGCGACGCTCAAAGGCTTCGCTGATCCGGTGCGGGCATGGCAGGTGGTCGGCCCGAGCGCTATCGAGAGCCGCTTCGAGGCGCTTCACGCCGCCGGTACCACGACGCCGCTGATCGGCCGCGACGAAGAACTCGAGCTCTTGATGCGCCGCTGGCAGCAGGCCAAGGGGGGCGATGGCCGGGTCGTGCTGCTGTCTGGCGAACCGGGCATCGGGAAGTCGCGCGTAACCGAGGCAATCGAAGAACGGTTGAGCGGCGAAGCGCACATTCGGATGCGCTTCTTCTGTTCGCCTTATCACGGGGAGGCCGCGCTTCATCCCATCGTCAGCCAGTTAGAGCACGCCGCCGGATTTGAACGGGACGACAACGCCGAAAGCCGGCTTGGCAAGCTTGAGGCGATCCTCGCCCCATCGACGAAGACCATGAAGCAAGCCACCGCCCTGTTGGCTGACCTGTTATCGATCGGCGGCGATCGCTATCCGCCGCCAAACCTGGATCCGCAGAGGCGCAAGGAAGGAACCCTGAAGGCACTCTTCGCACAGCTCGCCGGGCTGGCTGCGGATCGACCGGTGCTGATGGTCTTCGAGGACGTACATTGGATCGATCCGATTTCGCTCGAGCTGCTCGAGCTGACGGTGGAGCGGATTTCGTCCTTGCGCGTGCTGCTGGTCATTACCTTTCGGCCAGAGTTCCAGTCGCCGTGGACTGGCGACGCGCACGTGACGACATTGGCGCTCAACCGTCTGGGCCGCCAACACGGCGCCGAATTGGTGAAGTGCCTCACCGGTAACAAGCAGCTGCCTTCGGCTATCCTTGATCAAATCACCGCGCACGCCGACGGCGTACCACTGTTCGTCGAGGAACTGACCAAGGCGGTGCTGGAAAGCGGTCTGCTAGGCGATGCGGGTGACCGCTACGTCTTGAACGGTCCGGTGCCGCCGCTGGCGATCCCAACGACGCTGCATGCCTCATTGATGGCGCGGCTGGATCGGTTGGCGCCGATCCGAGAGGTCGCGCAAATCGGCGCCGCGATTGGCCGCGAGTTTTCTTACGAGTTGTTGGCCGCCCTGGTCCCGCTCCCGGAAAGCACCTTGCAAGAGGCCGTGGACCGCCTCGTCCATTCCGAGCTGGTCTTCTGCCGCGGCAGGCCGCCGGGCGCGACCTACACGTTCAAGCACGCGCTGATCCGGGATGCGGCGTATACGACCTTGCTGCGCAGCCGACGACAGGAGCTGCACGCACGGATTGCGCAAGTGCTGGAAGATCGGTTTCCGGAAACGGTGGAATTGCATCCTGAGATCCTCGCCCACCATTGGTCGCAAGCGGGCCTGGTCGAGAAAGCGGCCTTTTATGCAGGAAAGACCTGGCTGCACGCCGACGGCTATCAGCGACGGAAGCAGCGCCTCGGTGGCTGGGAGATCGGGGTGATCTCGTACAAGCTGGGCAACCGATATCGCTGCGAGGTGGACAATGTCAGCCCCGGAGCACGCCTCGCGCGCGGCGAGGGCCCCACCCGGGCGGAGGCGGAAGCGCAGGCCCTGAACGAAGCGCGCAAGCTGTTGGCTAGAACGCGGGTGCGCTCCTAGCTAACCTGAAGATTGCGGGAGGGTGCGGTGAAATGGCTAATCAATGGCTATTCAAGAGCGAGACTTATGATAACTGCAATTGCGCAATGAATTGTGGTTGCCAGTTCAATTTGCCGAGTACCCACGGCTATTGTCAGTCGGCCTTCGTTGGCACCATCGTTGAAGGCCACTTTAACGATACGCCGCTCGCAGGCCTGAACTGGGCGGCGCTGTACAAGTGGCCCGGCGAAATCAAAGACGGAAACGGCCGGCGCCAGATCGTTATCGACGAGCATGCGGATGAAGCTCAACGGATCGCGCTTGAAACGATCATCTCAGGCGAGGCATGCGAACCCTTGAGCAATCTTTTCGCCGTATTCGCGCCCACATGCTCAGAATTTTGCGAGACATTGTTCCTACCGATTGATCTCGAAGCGGACTTGGAACTCAGAACCGCAAGGGTAGAGATACCCGGAGTCATGCGGAGCAGCGGCAGGCCGATGATCAACGAGTTTACTGGTCAACCATTCCACATTGCGCTGGCGCGCCCTAGCGGCAGCTTCGAGTTTACCTACGCAGAAATCGGGCTAGGTACCACCTCGGCCACGGGTGACATGGAAATGGCGTTCGAAGATTCATGGGCGCACTTTTGTGTTCACCACTTCAATCAGGATGGCTTGGTCCGAGAAAGATCAAGGCTCACGGCATGGCTTGAGCGCATGAGGCCGCGCCCGTGACGCAACGCGTTACGTTCTAGTGTGGATAAGCGTCGATTTGGCCTCGCCTTCGCCATTCCGGTCTACCCTTGACTGCCGACATGTGAGGCGATCGCCGGCTTTGTCGGTGTGGGACCGGAAGCTTGCGCCTGGCCGCCCCAACCGCGGGGCCTGACTTCCGGGCAGTCGAGAAGCTTGCTATACTGCGCGCCAGTTGGGGCCTCGAAACACGGTATGGAGGCCAACATGACCCGCATATTGGGACGGCGTGACTTCCTCGCAGGCTCTGCGGCCCTCGCGGTGAGCGGCGGCTTCACGTGCGTCGAGTTCGCTTCGGCAGCACCGATCGAGGTGCCGATGGTCGATAAGCTGTCAATCAGGGTGCTCGTCGACTCCACACACAATCTTTTCCTGCGCCCGGCAACGGTCAACGGCGTGAGCGTGCAGCCGACCCCCGTGTCGGCCGGGTTTCCCAATGTGATACACACACAATGGGGCCTGTCGCTGTGGCTCGAATCCCAGCGCGGCAACGAATCCCGCACCCTGATGCTCGATTACGGCTACACGCCCGACGTGCTTATCAACAACATGGGCATCATGGGCGTCGACGTGAAGAAGATCGACGGCTTGATCGTCAGCCACGGCCATTTCGATCATTACGGCGGCCTCATGGGATTCCTCGACAAGCACCGTGGCGCTCTGCCGGCGGACGTGAAGCTCTATGCCGGCGGGGAGGACAATTTCTGTCATCGCCTGATCGGGGCGCCGGGTCAATTCACCGACTTCGGCACGCTCGACCGGCGCGCTCTGGCCGCTCAGAAGGTCGCGACCGTCCTGTGCGAGCACCCGACCGTGATCGCCGGCCACGCCTTCACCACCGGGCAGATCAAGCGGTCCGGCATTGAAAAGGTCTTGCCCAACACCATGGTGGAGTACGGGATTAAGGACGGGCTAGGTTGCGATGCCACCCAATACACGCATTTCTCGGCGGCGGAACTGCAGGGCAAGGTCGTCCCGGACGAGCATACCCACGAGCACGCGACCTGCTTCAACGTGAAGGACCGCGGCCTCGTCGTCATCACGTCGTGCGGCCATGTTGGCATTCTCAACACCATCCGGCAGGCGCAGGAAGTCTCCGGTATCAATAAACTGCATGCACTGATCGGCGGCTTCCATCTCGGGCCGGCGACGCCCGACTATACCGATCAGGTCGTCGCCGAGCTGAAGACGTTCGCGCCCGACGCGGTGGTGCCGATGCACTGCAGCGGCCAGACCTTCGTCGATTCCGTGCAGAAGATCATGCCGGACAGGCTGCTGCTGGCCTCGGCGGCGGCGCGGCTCAATTTCGGCGCGTGATTGCGACCCGTCGGCGCGTTCTCGGTCTCGCGGCCGGCCTCCTGCTGGCCGACGCACAATGCTCGTTGCTGGCACAATCGCCCGAGGAGACGTCTGCCGCGCGCCTGATGGACGACCTGATGTGGAACCGCGGTCCGATCGGTGGGCCGTTCGCTCTGATCGACCACACCGGCAAACTTCGTACCGACGAGGATTTTCGCGGCAAACTTCTGCTGATCTACTTCGGTTACAGCTATTGCCCGGACGTGTGTCCAACCGATCTGCAGCAGATCGGTCTGGCGGTCGATGGATTAGGGGCCGGAGCGGAAGCGGTCCAGCCGATTTTCATCACGCTTGATCCCGAGCGCGACACCGCTGCGCACCTCGCCGATTACGTGCCGCTATTCCACCCGCGGCTGATCGGCTTAACTGGCAGTGCGGAGCAGATTCGGCGCATGGCGCTCGCCTTCAAGGTCTATTACGCCAAATACCCGCCTGACAGCCCGGATTACGTCATCGACCATTCTTCGTTCGTGTACTTAGTCGATAAAGCCGGAAAATACATCGGCTTCTTTCCGTCCGGCACCGCGGCCGACCGCATAATAGAAATGATCACTCTGCATCTTTCGGATAGGACGAAGAGATAACTTCTATGGGAAACGGACGTCAATGTTCGGGTCTCTTGCTTGAGGCTTTCAGCTTCGCTCCATTACATCGAAAACTTCTTGAACGAGTAGCCTCGAGCATTTGTCTGACTGCGACGGATACATTGCTGCATGGATGTCGATGTCGGCTCAGGGTCACGAGCGTCGCCCTCTGCCATACTCGGTTGTCCGACAATTTCCGCTATACGCTGTTAGCGACCGAGGTCTTGTGGCGGTGCAAACGTCGCTCAGGGCCAAGTGCGGAACTCTTCCTTCTCCACCAAATCGCGGCGTCTTGCATCCACTGGCGGTGCTATGCTGGATTCGGCTGCAGCGGTGGGGGATACACGACGAACGTGAGGAGCCGATCATGCTGCGCACGCCGCTTTGCCGACTGTTGGACATCGAAGTGCCGGTTTTCGCCGCACCGATGGGGTTTGTCACCGGTCCCGAGCTTGCCGCAGCGGTGAGCAATGCCGGCGGACTGGGGATCATGTCATTCAGCGGCAATCCGCCGGCGGTGCTGCGGGAGGAGATTCGACGCCTCCGGTCTCTCACAGGCAAGCCGTTCGGCATTGGCGTATTGCTGAGCGGGCCGCACCTGCCTTTCCCGGTCGAGGCCGCCATCGATGTCTGCATCGAGGAGCAGGTTCCGGTCCTCTTGACCTTCTGGGGTGATCCGACCGCCGTTGCCAGGCGAGCCAAAGCCGCCGGGGTGAAGGTGATCGATCAGGTCGGCTCTGTAGCCGATGCCGAAAGGGCGGTCCGCGCGGGTGTCGATGCTGTTGTCGCTCAGGGCGTGGAAGCCGGAGGTCATGTCGCCGGAGAGGTCACGACGTTGGCGCTGGTGCCACGTGTTGTGGACGCGGTAGCGCCCGTTCCAGTCATCGCGGCCGGTGGCATTGCAGATGCGCGGGGCTTCGTCGCCGCTCTCGCGCTCGGAGCCCAGGGCGTGATGATCGGCACCCGACTGATCGCGACACCCGAAGCCTACGCCCATCCGATCTACAAACAGAAAATCATTGACACGACTGAAGATCAGACGGTTCGCACAACGCTTTTCGGTCACGGCTGGCCAAACGCGCCTCATCGCACCCTGCGTACACCCTTTGTCGAGCACTGGTTGCCGGAGGAGACACGCGGCAGTGAGCAGAGGCCTGATGAACCGCAGATCGGCGAGACTAGGATCGGCGGCCAGCTGGTGCCGCTCTTACGTTTCATGGGGTTTCCGCCGACGCCAGCCACTTCCGGCGATCTTGAGTGCATGGACTTTCTTGCGGGACAGGGTGTCGGTTTGGTGCAGACGATCAAGCCGGCGGCAGATGTTGTCCAAGAACTCGTCAATGGTGCCCGCCAGATCATTTCCCAACTCGCCGAGCGCGATTGAAACAGGCGGGTGGCAGATGGCGCCTCGGTCCGCTCCGGGTCACGAGCGTCGCCCTCTGCAATAGACGGCTGCTCGTCAACTTCCGCTATGCCCCGTTCACGACCGACGTCGTGTGGCGGTGCAATACGTCGCTCTGGGCCAATTTCAGACAAACTTTGCTGAAGAGCCTTCAGGAGAAGCTCATCAAAATCAGCCAAGGTCGTACGCTACAGCCGCTACGGACCGCCTCGCCACGCGGTCAGGCGCGGGATCCAACGCGGCACATTGATGCGGAACGCATCGTATTCCGCCCCGAATGACTTTTTGAGCCTCGGCTCTTCGTAACCCACGACAAACAGGTGGCAAACGAGGTAGAAGAGCGCCGTAGGCGCTCGCGCAGCCCGTTGTAGTTCTCGCCATTACAAGCACGGGCGGTACACCGAAGAGGTTCAGGCGACTCGGCGTTAGTTGCCAGAGGCTCCTTTACGATATTAGGTAAAGCAACCTGAAATGTGTACTTTCAGCAGCTCGATAGGTCGCAGACTTCCAATACCCTCAAGGATTTTTCTAAAACACAGTTAGAAAACTCACTACTGCCAACGCAGTCATCGATCGCTTTGTTAGTTTGATCTGCCATACAGTTTGAGTATTTGCCCTTGTCTTCCCCGAATTTCTGCCGAAATTTAGCTAGGCAGGATTTGCTCGCTCTTTCAGTCTGCGCGATCCACTTGTCACGATCGATAGGCACCGCCTGAGCAAGAAGCGTCGACCCAAGCAACATCGCGATGGCCAAAGCATATCGCATGTTCTTATCTCCGCCGGATAAATCGGACGGTACATGAAAACGCTGGACGGCACTCTATTTAGGCGCATCCTAGACTGCTCCGCACCGCAGAGCGCCCATACCCGCTTAGTTTCTCGCGCAGGTGGCCAGAGTCCGTTGTGGGTCATGCGCGACCGATCCAGGCGGTCCTGCCTGCCATTTGAGGTCCGCTTTGACCTGAGAGCGACCTGATTGTTGCGCGCACACGAAATGACGCGAGTCGACATTGCGGGATTTCTGGGAAGCCTGGAACAAGCGCATGCTGGCATTTCCCCAGCGAGCTTTGCACGCGGCTCGATATGTACGCGTATCCACCGCTCGCCATCGATCCTCTTACCCGAACATTCCGATCGCTGGCGTCCGCTAGGCCGGTTATGTCGGCGGACAGTCCCTCCCCCACCTCCCTTCCTCCATCAAGGGGTTACGGCAAATGATCGGAGAAGCTACGGCCGCAACCCACGTTTTGAACGTCGTCGACGCGGCGGAAGGGATTTATGGGCGCGCTCTCTCAAGAACTTTCACAATCTTGGAAGCAGACGCGCGCGAGCCGCTGCTGCAGGAATGCCCGTGGTGCCAGCGGTCGCGGCCAGCATCAAGGCCACAGCGAAAAGCATCTGCTTCATTCCCAGTCCTCCCCATTGGTTGTGGTGCGCACAACCACAGGGAGAGCCCGCCGGTTCACGCTGGCGGGCTCCACCAAAAAATCTTCACGTTCTGTTAACTTCCAAACAGACGTTGCCGGTTTTTCCCACTTAAATATCGGCGTTTCGGACACGAATCAGTATTTGCCTTCGCCCGGCGTTCAGCTACGGCCCCGGGGCTTTAGCCCCGCAAGTCGGAGGTTGGTGTCATGCAGCATCGCCGATCCTTTATGACACGCGAGACGGTTCTAGTTGACGTCTCGATAGCATGGACCATTACCGTTCTTGCGGGACTGCTGTTGCAGCTCTTCGGAGTGTAGGACCGCCTTTCACGCCAGAGCGAAAGAGGCCGCCAACCGGAGGCGGGTAGACCAGCGCTAAGCCCTGCGCAGAAACGGCGGGCCCTTTCACAAATGGAGGTCTGGTTTTTTCGTCTTGGAAATCGGCTCCGATGACGTAGCGGGCTCGTGTGACCTCCATGAGGTCAGCTCCCCAGGGAGCCGAACGGGGGCGGTCTCGACCTGAATGCAAGCTCAATGCATCCCGCCAGCACCAACAGGCCTCCCGCAATCATCAGCCAAGCGAGCAATTCCAATAATGGCATTGCGGTCTCCCGCATTCATATGGCGGTGCCATAGATTGTTACAAAGCACTCACTCCGCACTGACCGACAAAATTGCGTCGAGATAGTCGCAATGAACGGATATTGGTGACTTGTTTCCGTCGAGCAGGACGCGGGCGCAATTTACGTAGACGCTGCTCCGGCCGACGATAGTGCCCGTCTTGTCAGCAAGTCGCGGACAGCGTGTTGCGCTGAGTGCGCTTATTTGAACGCGATCCCCAATCGAAAATTCTGACTTCATGATACCAGTCCAGAGTGCATGGGATCGAGCGTAGAGCTTGATCGGTGCGGCTGCTTTCCAGAATCGCTTGGTCGGTTCAGTCCAGACAAAGCCAACCTGACTTGTTTAAGTTTTTAGTTAAAGGGCGGGGCTGACTACACCGTTCACCGGAGAGGATTCGCGCTTCACGCTGGCGGGCCTCTTTCACCGCCCGAGCGGCAAACCACGTTTCCGCGGCATCCTCATTTGCGAATACCTTGTGCTCGGCGTCGCCGACCTGCTTGCTCGTGTTGACGTGGACAGAAACGGTCATTGGTCTCTCTTCAGCTTTCGCTTGCCCCAATGATGGCCCTTGCGATCGGGATTAAAGACTCGTTCGACGTGACGGTTCAACGCCCGCATTTCGTTACCCCAAGCGTGACCCCGGAGCCAATTTCACCCGCCCTGGCGGCGGGAGCGGACCTCCCGTGGTTCTCGAAGTACCACGCTGTGTTTGCGGATCGTGATTTTTGACCAGAGCGCAAGCGAGTTGCGCAACAAGCGCAGGTTCGCTGCCGACGATGCGGCAAACCACCACCTCGATTTCGGTTTGTTTCGGCGTACCCTCTTGATGATTGGGCGAACTCGTCGCGGCCACGACGGGCCGAGGCTTGAAGAATTCGCCGGGTTGCCTTGCATAGCAGGATAGCTGGAGGTAACGATGGATTTCACGGACAGGCGCCTCTGGTACGGTGTGGTAGCCGTCATCGTGGTATTGCTCGTGATCGGGTATGCGGCTGGGTGGTTTGGCGGAACACCCCCACCAGCGCCTCAGAAGTGAGAAGATCACTCATCTGATCCACCCAGATCGGATTGATCACTCCTCTGACCACCCTTGGCAGACATACCCCCACTTGCCGGCCGGCATCTTGTCCCAATTGAAATCCAGCCTGACGTCGGCGCCGCGCTTGCCGCAGGCCTTACAGACGAACTGCGGCTCGATGTCGGACAGCCGAGCATCATCGGACCAGCGATCGGCGGACAGGGTGGTGGAGTGGCTACAATGGTAGTCGCCGCCAGAAGACGGACACCGCTGGACTCGCGCATCTTGCCAAAAGTGATTTTCTGGGGCCGCACTTAGAGCTCAGGCTGCACGCGTAGCCGTTGGATCGGGTCCTAGACTCCGTAGAGCGGCGTAGAGCGTTTGCCGCGCCCATGTGCTCGATTTGCAGCCGGCGCGCTCAGCGGCCTCCGCAACGAGTCCTAGAGCCCTTTCAGGCATGATGATCTGAAGAGGCTTGCTGCTCATCAGTTGCCCGCCTCAACTTCGCTGACCGGACGAGGAGCTAGGCGCCGGCTAACGATGCCCGGCCTGTGATTGGTGTTACCGGTGTCGCCGGGGTCGGTAACAGGTTCGTCGTCAAATTCTGGTGCAGCATCAAAGGTCTGAGTTTTGCTGTTACCGGTGTGATCGGTGTTACCGGTGGAACGGGCTCAACCCAGTAACGGTTACCGCCAACTTTATGCACCTCTCCCGCCTTCGCCATCTTCATCAACAGGCGACGGACATTCCCTCCTGGTTCACCGGGTGCCGCGGCGATCTCGGCAGGCTTCATTGGTGAGCCGTGGTCCTCCAGCGCGGCAATGATCTTGTTGCGCTCGCCGGATCGACGAACGTCAGCGGCCTCGCCGATTATGGACCACGAGCCGCCAGCGAAGAGCAGCGCGGTTTCCTTCGGCGAATGAGATCACCCATTCGATGTGCGGATATCCTTAGCCTGTCCCATGGCTGTGTGATTTACTCATTTGTCTTTGCGGGAAACCGGCAGAGTCCAAATGTCTAGACCGCTGCTTGTGATACCAAGAGGGACACTTCCGATCTCCCTTTTTATTGCACGAGAACTTTCAGACAGGAGCGATAAATGGTTGAGAACGTGGAAAAATGCGGCTCCGTTACCATTAGATATCCCAGCGCGTGCGCGTATTCCTGCATTTGCGGTTCGTGGGGATGCATGTGGCAGGTGAAGTGTGACGGCACGGTATTTACAGGGACTGGTTTTAGCCCGCCGAAGCCTCCAAAGAACCCGCATGTGACGCTCGCCGGAGATTTAGTGGCGTGTGCGGAAGCCCTTCAAAATGCGTGGAAACGCCGCGTCATAGTCCCGAAGGAGTTGCGCGGGAATAAAATTCGAAAACGCACCATCAAAGGCACGCCCGAGGAGATTGCCGATGCTCTTGGCCTTGAGCTCGGGTCAAAACTCAAGAGTGCCCGACCAAAACGGCAAGAGGTGAAAATCGGGGTTTAGCTTTGCATGCTTCGTTGCAAGGCTGCGCCTCGCTCGCGCATCGCTCAATCTCGCTTAATGCGCCCTAGATATTCGGCGCAGATCGCGGCGAGCGCATTGCCTTGCGGCGATTTATTCGGGTTGTTCGCATCGCGCGGCGTGGTCGCCCTGGCGATTGGAATGAACGTCATGTCGCGATAGGGCGACCGATCGCCTTCCGGCAATTCCGGCTCGAGCTCGGAAACGCCGACGGAAAGCTTGATAGCTCGTTCTCACTGCTGCCGGTCAGCGCGATGTTAAATTCGACATCGACGAGATCGGATAGTTCGAGTCGCAAGGTCTCCTCGTCCTAATCGCTGGCATCCGTGAGCCGATTGTCGGCGATGACGTAGGCGCGCTTTTGCTGCTCGGTCCATCCGAGCGCGACGATGACCGGAACCTCGGTAAACCCCAGCAGTTTGCCGGCGGCCAATCGGCCGTGCCCGGCGAGCACCGTGCCGTCATCGGCCGCCAATATCGGCATGGTCCAGCCCCATTGCCGGATCGACGCCGCGATCTGCTCGATTTGCTCGGGCGCGTGCCGGCGCGAATTGCGCTCATATGGCCGCAAGCGATCGATGGGCCATGTTTCCACGGCGAACGCTACGATCAACAGCATGGCAATGGCGGTGCGCCGGCCAATGCGGTTCATTCCAGAACCTCATACTCGAAAACAACGCCCTCCGGATCGTTTTCCTCGAACCATTTCTCCGCGGCATCCAGATTGGCAAACACCTTGATGTGGCCGACCCCAGTGCGGCTCTTTTCCCTTCGGATTGAACTCGCGAACATGCTGCCGGTTTAGCGCGCGCATGACGCCGATCCTGGCGAACATGGTCGGGCCGCCGAGTTCGACGACGAGCAGCAGGGCTTCCGCCGCGGCTTGCCATGCCGGTAGGCGACGTTCCTTAGGAGACAGGTTCAGCATGTAGGTTGCTGCGTCCCGGAAGTAGACGAGCGTCCGCCCGTCCGGCAGCTCGATGGACTCGTCAAACTCACGGCTCCAGCCCGATCTGTGCTCTGCCATTTCCTCGCCCCGGGACATCCAAACCGAGGCGACCGGGGCGGGGCAAGGGCTGCGCCAGATCAGGTGCGCCTAGCCATCGTGAATTAAGATAAGCGCATTTCAAGAACAGATTGCAGGACGGAACGAGATTCTCTTTCCGCGGGAGCCTGGATTTAACCGTTACTGTGAGCGCCCGGGCATCGCACGCTTTTTGCCGTTTTATCCCGGTAGGATGACTCGGCACTCGTAAGGGTCCATCTTGAGTAGGGACGGCTCTGGCGCCCCCACAGCCCCCAAGCCCCGCGCCAGGGCCGTCTTATCAGGCGCCCATGCTCGCATAGGGAAGCTCGGTCGAACGTCGGCGCCACGCTTGCCGCACGCCTTACAGCGCGATCGAGTGGCCGCAACGGTAGTCGCCGCAGAACACAACGACGCCCAACACGCCAGACCCGCGCATCTCTCCGAACGTGATTTTCTGGGGCCGCTACATCGCTTGATGTTTGCAGTAGCCGGCCTCCGGATAAAGTCATTCAAAAGACGAGAGTCGCCCTGCTCTGCCCGTAGTTGAGACCGTGGGTTTGTAATTCTGCATGGTAAATTTGCCAATGATTTCAATCGTGTTGACCGGACACCCCTTCCGCCAGTATGATGTTCTCCGTTGTTCGCGATCGTTCGGAACGCACAGCAATTTTAGCGTCTTGCCCGGAAAGCCTGTACTTAATCGTTCGCAGGTGTTCCTCCTGATCAGCGCCGAAACCGCAGCTTGGCACCGTGGGTTCGGCGGACGGTTTTGGACCTGAGGGCCCGCCATCTAAAATACGGCCCCAGCGGGCTCGAGCGACTGGGGCCGTAGGTGAAGCGTCTCCTGTGCCGAAGTCTTCGGCACATCGTTGTAGCAGCTGGCAGATTACGTCGTACCTGCTCTTTAGGTGTGCAATCGGATCTTTTGAGGTACCCGATCACGCGGACTCGTTAATATGCCTTCTTCGCCTTCTTTTTCTTTTTGCCTTTGGCCGTAGCCTTTGCCATCGCGGCCCTTGGGCTTGTGGTGGCCGTCGGCGCGGTTGCATCGGAGCCTGACTTCGCAGCTGCACCACCGCCGGTGCCGCTGGCGCCGCCAGTTTGTGCTATGCCGCCGGCTGCTGACAGTGCCAGCGCTATTGCGGCCACGGGAATGATCAATGCGCGCATTGTAAATCTCCCCTCAAACGAGTTCCGGTCCGGAAAGACCGTCCGTTCTAACCGAGTTGAACCGTCCAAGTTCCGCGACGGACGCCAAAGAAGAGACCGCCGGTGTGAACCGGCGGCACGAAAAAAGGCCGCCGCTGGATTGAGACAGCGACGGCTCTCCTCATTACTTCCGCGGTCTGATGACCTCCGCGATTGGTCAATTCTCTAAGCGGCCCGGGGTTAAGGACTTGTGGCCACCAACTGCGACGGCGGCCCTAATGCTCGAATTTAGAGAGGAAGCGCAACCGGGTAGGTCGTAAAGAACCTGGTCGCCTCGACTTTGTCGTAGGCCAGACGATTATTCTTGGTCACCACTCGGCAGAGCCAAGCCAGTCAACAAGCGCCCAAGGTTCACCTGTCGCGTCGTTCCGGTCTTTGCGAATACTTCTTTCAGCTGACTCCTCACGGTCTCAACGCCCACATTCTGCCGACTTGCGATTTCTTTCTAAGGTCTTCGCCTCGGCTATGGCTCGAGCAACTTTTGCCTCTGCAGTTGTCTGGTCGAACAAACCTTGAAGCAGTTCAGCTGAAGGACTCGCTGTTCTGTCCACGGGGGTGGCAATGATGAGATTCGAAGCCATAGAAAAGGTATCCTTTGCGGCCCGCCGCACTGGAAAGACGTGAATCACCATGGCCGAGCTTTGCTCTGTGGCTGGCATAATAGCTGTTGCTCTGGCTCTTGTGCATCAGGCTTGGTTCAAAAGCGCCAGCCTGACGTTGCAGATATCGTGCTCCTGTGGGTCCGATTTCACCTCGAAGCCAAGGCTGCGGCACATCGCGAGCATGACCGTGTTCTCGGTCAGGACGTCGCCGGAGATCGCTTTCAACCCTTCCGATTTCGCATATTCGATGATCATCTGCATCAGGGTCCAGCCGAGCCCCCTGCCCTTGAGATCCGATCTCAGGAGAATGGCGTATTCGCCGCTCTCGTAGATCGAGTCCGAATGGATTCGGACGACGCCGACCGGTTCGTTGCTCGCCTCGTCGAATGCGACAAAGGCCATCGCCCGGGCATAATCGAGTTGGGTCAGGCGGGCGATGAATTCATGGGAAAATTCCTTCATAGGCGCGAAGAACCGCAGCCGCAGGTCCTGCATTGTGACATGCTTTAACATCTCGTGGATCGCTGGCTCGTCCTCCGGCCGGATCGGGCGAACGAACACGCGCCAGCCGTCCTTGACCTCGATGTGACGCTGCCATTGCGAAGGATACGGCCGCACGGCGAAATTGGCAGGACCCGAACCGCGAAACTTTCGTTCCGCGCGCCCGATCGCGACGCGCGCATCGACGGCGAGCACACCTGCTTCATCGGCCAGCAGCGGATTGATGTCGAGCCCGCGAATTTCGGGGATATCGGCAGCCATCTGCGCAAGCTTGACCAGAACCATCGCGACAGCATCCTGCTTCACCGCCGGCACGTCGCGATAGGCACGCAACAGCCGCGAGACGCGGGTACGTTCGATCAGGCTGTGCGCCAGTTGCAGGTCGAGCGGCGGCAGCGCCAAAGCCTTGTCGTTGATGATCTCGACCGCCGTTCCGCCACGGCCGAACACGACGACGGTACCGAAGGTCGGATCGTCGGCGACACCGAGAATGAGCTCGCGCGCCTTCGTCCCCACCACCATCGCCTGCACCATCACACCCGATATGCGCGCCTCCGGCCGCAGCGATCTTGCCCGCGCGAGAATCTCGGCGGTCGCCTTGCGCACCGCATCGGCGCTGGTGAGATTGAGCACGGCCCCACCGACATCGGATTTGTGTACGATGTCGCGCGACATGATCTTGAGAACCACCGTCGCGCCCTGCGCGAAGATTGCATTCGCATGCGCGACCGCCTCTTCGGCATCGGCGGCAGCGAAGGTCGGCACGGCCGCGATATCGTAGGCATCGAGCAACCGCTTGACTTCGATCGGATCGAGCCAGGAACGGCCGTCGGCCAGCGCCGCAGCAACGATCTGCCGCGCGGTATCGACATCGGGAGCGAATTCGCTCGGCATGGCGGGCGGAACCTGCGCCAGCGCTTCCACCGCCTCGCGATGGCGGACCAGATGCATGAAGCCGCGCACGGCGTCGTCTTCGGTCGGATAATTGGGAATGCCGGCTCCGCTCAAGAGATCGCCGATCGACGGCTCTGCGCCGACCCAGACCGCGAGAACGGGCTTCGGCGACGCGCGCTGCCCGGCCCGATATTTCTGCACCACCGCGGTCACGGCCACGGCGATTTCGTCGGCGCGCGCGATTGCCGTCTGTACGTTCATGACAAGCACGGCGTCGTTTTCGGGATCCACCAGCAACGATTCGAGCGCTGCGCCATAGCGCACGGGATCGGCATCGCCGATGATATCGACGGGGTTCGATTTCGACCATGTCGGCGGCAAAACAGCGTCTAGCTTCTCGCGGATCGCCGACGAGAGAGCCGCAGGAATACCGCCGAGCTCGACCAGCCGGTCGACTGCCAGCACACCGATGCCGCCGCCATTGGTCAGGATCCCGAGCCGCTTTCCCGGCGGCGATTTGACCCGCGCGAGCGTCTCGGCGCAGTCGAACAATTCGCGAAGATCCGATACGCGCAGGATACCGGCGCGCTGGAACGCAGCGTCGTAGACCGCATCAGCTCCGGCCAGCGCGCCTGTATGGGTTGCAGCGGCCCGTGCGCCTTGCGCCATCCGGCCTGACTTGACGACGACGACCGGTTTTATTCTGGCGGCGGCGCGTGCGGCCGACATGAACTTGCGGGCATCCTTGATCGCCTCGATGTAAAGCAGGATGGCGTGGGTCTTTTCATCCAGCGCGAAGTAATCGAGCAGATCGGCGATATCGACGTCAAGCTGGTCGCCGATCGAAACAATGCCGGAAAAACCGACGGCCCGCTGAGCCGCCCAATCCACCATGCCGGCGGCAATGGCGCCGGACTGCGAGATGAGCGCTAAATGGCCCGCGGCCGGCATATGTGCGGAAAAGCTCGCATTGAGACTGACGCCAGGCTTCATGATGCCCAGGCAATTCGGGCCGATCAGCCGCATGCCGTATTTTTGCGCGGCGCGTTCCGCTGCTTCCGCCAGCGAGCCCGGACCGTGGCCGAGCCCAGCACTGACAATGATGGCGCCGGCCGCGCCGCGCCGACCCGCCACATCTGTGAGGCCTGCGATGGTGCGGGCGGGCGCAGTGAGGACAACGAGTTCCGGCGCAAAAGACAGTTTTGCGATACTATCCGCGGCCGCGACGCCGTCGATCTCATGATAGCGCGGATTGACGAGGCCGAATTCGCCCTTGAACTGGGCCTTGCGGATATTGTTGAGAATGGCACGGCCTACCGAGCTGTGGCGCGGACTTGCCCCTACCAGCGCGACGGAATGCGGCGAAAGCAGATTGTTCAGACGATACGTGGACATCAGGCGTTTGTATCCGGCAGGCCGCGGCCACTTGTGAACAGTATCTCACGCAAAGTGTTCCGAGCGACACGATAACCCGGCACGGTCGCGGCCCGGTGGCAATCCGGCCTCGCCTTTTCTGTCATTGGCAGCCAACTCACAGTTGAGACAGATCAAAGCCCGCCGGGATTAGTGGCGAACTAATGCCCATGCGCATCGGCCAAGACGAACTGTCGCTTGAAGCGAAGGACGCTCGCCCGTTCCGCGCGCGAGCACACATCCGCGACTGGAAGCCGATCAGTTCAGCGAACGGCCGCTGATCAGGTTTGACGTGGTCGTGATCACCTGTCGTCTGGAGGTCTTTCACGGAATGCGCGCCCGCCATTTTCGGGACGAATTCCGTGGGCAGATGCATCTCAGTCCGCGTTCGCTCCAGCATCTCGTCGCCGAGAAACACCAGTTCCTCCAACATCATCTTCTGCGCACCGAGCATGAACTCCAGCGCGCCCTGGTTCAGTTTGGCGGCTTCCGCTTCTGGATTTGCGGCTGTTGGAAATGAACCGGAAGCGGCCCGCTCAGACAACTCTGACATGACAATCTCCGATTTCTGAATTTCCACCGAAAGCGATTCGGCTTTGGACCGAACATTGAGGTGCATCAAACTGGCGTTATTGCGACCGCAGGCCTCGTCACAAGGAGACGCGACAAGGAACTCACGGAAACGAAAGGTCACATCCCCCTGCCCACCAGGGATCAATCCGACATCAGCGCGGGACGCTCATCGAGCCGAACATGCCCCGCGTGACGCCGCCGAGAATTCGTTCCTGCAGGCGCGAATGGCCGTACCCGCCCATCACCAGGAGCCCAATATTGCTTTCGGCCGCAATCGACAAACTGGTGCCTTGGACGTTGCCGCGATCCGCCGTCAGCCTTTGGACCCGCGCTGCGATGCCGCGCCGGGCCAAATGGCTGACGAGTGGGTCCGAGGATGCTTTACCTGCTTCCTCGTTGACCGCAATTATGGTCACGCCTTCGCAGCCATCAGACGTGGTATCGCATCGCGCACCGCACGGGCCGCAAGGCGGCTTCAGCGGGAATCGCCGTGAAGGTCCTGGTGCTGCAGGCGATGTTGGCGAACTTGGCCCCGATCTCTGGCTTACGGCCCCGCGCCGCGGGTTGCTGCCAGCAAAGTAGCTGGCTGGCGGACGACGGAAGTTGAAGCAAGTCAAACTCGGACAATGTCCGGCGAGAGCGCTGCGAACGATGCCGTCAGCAGGCTCTGGCGTGGCTTAGCTCACGATAAGACGCGACGGCGACGCCGACCAGCTTTTCCCTTCGACGGCGATAGTCCGGCGGGTACGCCTTACTCCGTTTACGGCTTTCGGCCTGTCGCAACCCACTGGCAAGGCCAGCGAAACGCTTGAGGTCGCGGAGGTCGCCCAATGCGCGTTGCAGTCGCTTTGCCGGCCGGTGCAGGTGAAGCAATTCGCCGCGGCTCCACAGCGCTACGATTCCCGTGAGCCCTTCCAGCATGTAGCGGAAGCGTTTGACCTTGATCCGCAGCCGGTGACGGCGCGACGCTCCCAGCGCCTTCAGGCGGCGTCCCTTGCGGATCAAGCGTTCGTGCCAACGGTTGAGTTCGCGAGCGCAATAGAATTGCAGAGCCTCCGCCTCCTTATTCCGCTTGCACCGCGCTAGCCACGCTCCCTGTCTGATCCAGTCTGCGACTGCCGAGATCAGGCGCTGCGTCCGAACGGAGCGCAGACTGCGAACCAGGCGACGGTGATCCCGCGTCTGGCACTGATCGACCTGCCTAATGATGTGCTCCGCCCAGGAGCGGTAACGCTTGCGGCGCGCATATTCGACAAGGACGTCGCTGTCGCGCGCGGCGCCGAGCGAGCCATTCAGCCAGGCGATTTCCTTTTTCAGACGCAGCCATTCCGCATCGACCACGATCGGCGCGAAGAACGCCACAGCGGCGCGCAACCGTGTGATCGCGACGCGGATCTGATGCACTGCCTCGGCATCGCCGGCGCATGCGCTGCTATGCTGGGCCTTCATAGCCGCGACGCAGTCGAGCGCGATCGCCTGGAATGCGGCTGCACAATCGAGACTCGCCGCAGAGGTCTTGTGCAGGCCGGAAGTTCTGGTTGGACGGCCACTCATGGTCGAGGCTGGTCCGGCACCAAAGGCAGGAAAACGCGGGCATTGCACAGCGACTGTTCCGGTGTCCCCGAGGCATCGATCATATGCCATTTTACCGCGCCGATTGCGAAAGTCTCCTGCTTCAGGGCGACACTCCGTGTCGCATCGGACGCATCGCCCTTGCGCTGCTCGATCCGCGCCAGCCGCGTCGCAAGATCGGTCGTCAGAAAAAGGCCGACGAAGCGCGCGCTGTGTGTGGCCGCGAGACTCTCGATTTCCGTCCGTTCCGCCTCCTGCAGATAGGCGGCATCGAGCGCAACCGAACAGCCTTGGATGAGCACACGTTGCGCAGTGCTCGAAAGCGCGGCGTATACTCGCTCCGTCGTATCAGACTGATAGGCAGATTCCGGCAGAGCGGTGGTTTCGCTAGTACCTAACAGGCACTTGCGGACGACATCCGAGCGCACGATGAGCGCCCCGGGTGGAGGCTCAATCAGACCTGCGAGTCCGCGTGCAAGCACCGACTTCCCCGTCCCCGACAACCCGCCGATCGCCACCAGTATCGGCGGCTTGGGCGCAATGAGACGTCCAGCCAGATCGAAGTAGCGCTTTGCCTCTTGCCACACTGCGTCGCTCTCTCCGGCATGTTCGCTCTTCACGAACAGCACATGTGCGCGGATCGCTGCCCGCATCGACAAGAACAGCGGCAGCAGGCGCAGGCCGTCAAAATCTTTTTCCCCCGCCTGCGCAAGGTAACCATTGAACACCGCGTTTGCCGCCGCGCTTTGATTGAAATGAATCAGATCCATCAGCGTAAATGCAAAATCGTAGAGAATATCCGTCGTGGCGATGACCGGATTGAATTCGATGGCATCGAACAGCAGGGGCTTGCCGTCCACCAATGCAACGTTGGCAAGATGTAGGTCGCCGTGGCAACGGCGCACGAACCCCTGGCCGGCGCGCTCTCTGAGCAGCGGCTGTAATGTCGTTACAGCACCGCGGCTGGCGGCATCGAGTTGCTCGATGGCAGCGGAATCAAGTCCGCGCACGGTTCGAAACTTTACGGTATTGCGGTCGATGATGGGTAGGATGGAGGCAAGCCAACCTTTGCCGTCGTCGCGCGGCGCCCGGTCGTGGGACCGCAGAACCGCATCGGCCACGGCCGTCGCAAGCGATGGATCGATCGTCTTCGATGCAGCGATACGGTCGAGCGACTGCTTCTCGTCGAACCGCGTCATTTCGACCGCCCATTCGACCGCGGTGCCTGAGCCGCCGATTTCGAGGTCGCCATCGGAATTGCGCGTGATGGGAACAACGCGTCGGTAGAGCTGGGGAGCGTTGCCGGCGTTGACCTTCAATTCCTCCTCGCAGGCATTCTTGCGCTTCTCCAATGTCGAGTAATCCAGGAACGGCAAACGCACGGCACGCTTAATCTTCAATGCCCGATCAGCTCCGAGAAAAACTATGGAGGCGTGGGTATCGATCCGCTTACCGCCCCCCGCCGGGCCAAAGCTGGAACTATCGAGGAAATCGAGCACGTGCTGCTGGTTGTCAGCCTCCGCTGCGGCAGCGTCGGCGGGCGGTCGCACAGTCATGGCTGCAGCACGGCGGCCCCGGTGATCTGCCCGGCGCGCAGCTTCGAGAGGACTTCATTCGCTTCCTGCAACGGAAACACGCTGGTGTGCGTCCTGATGCCGGCTTGCGCCGCGACCTTGAAAAACGCGATGCCGTCGTTTCGCGTAAGATTGGCGACCGACACAAGCTGCCGCTCCTGCCAGAGCAAATGATAAGGGAACGAGGAAATGTCCGACATGTGAATGCCGGCGCAGACCACGCGCCCGCCTTTGCGCACCGCGCGCAACGCCAATGGCACCAGGGAGCCCACCGGCGCGTAGATGATAGCTGCGTCGAGCGGCGCCGGAGGCCGGTCCTCCGACCCGCCGGTCCATTCGGCGCCGAGCGATATTGCAAGGCGCTGCGCCGCGACGTCGCCCGAACGGGTGAATGCATAGACCGAACGCCCCTGCCAGCGAGCCACCTGCGCGATGATGTGACCGGCCGCACCAAAGCCGAAGATGCCGAGATGCTTTCCATCGCCCGCCATCACCAGCGAGCGCCAACCGATCAGGCCTGCGCACAGCAGAGGAGCGACAGCGACGTCGTCGTCGGCCTCGCCGAGCGGAAAGCAATACCTGCCATCCGCGACCAGGTGCGTGGCAAAGCCGCCGTCGCGCGTGTAACCGGTGAAGCGCGGGCGATCGCAAAGGTTTTCGCGGCCGCTCCGACAGTAAGGACATTCACCGCAGGTATAACCGAGCCAGGGAACGCCGACCCTTTCGCCGATCCTAGGAGACGTCACGCCGGGACCAACAGCTTCCACCCGACCGACCACCTCGTGGCCGGGAACGATTGGATAGGCAATGTCAGGCAATTCTCCGTCGACAACGTGCAAATCGGTCCGGCATACGCCGCAGGCGCCGACCGTAACACGCACTTCGCCGGTCCCGGGTACCGGATCCTCGCGCAGCTCAAACCGCAATGGCGCGCCGGGCGCTTTCAGGACCATGGCGTGCATTTCGTTCGATATCCTCACGCAGTGTATGCAGTCTATCCGCTGCGAACGGGTGACGCTTGATCCTCGTCAATCGAACCCGTGCGAACTTTCCCTAACATGGCTACGTCGGGAGCGCTGCGCCAGCTGCGGCGTTCTGCCATTTCTTGACAGCATGGAACAGGAGATCGCCAAATGCGCGCCCATCAGATTATGACCAGGTCCGTCATCACGATCACAGCGAATTTGGAATCGTTCGAAGACGCGCGACGCGGCAAAGCGGGTCAGGTGCGCCGGCACTTCCCGCCAGAGGAACGACCTACCTGCGCGCGCTCTCGGTCAAGGCGCGCATGATGTCCTCCCGCGCGATGATCCCGACCAACCGCTGCTCGGCGTCAAGCACGGGCAGACTCTTCATCCGGTGGTCCACCGTTGATGAAGCTCGGAGCACTCGATTTTCTTGAAAAACCATTCGAGGACGACCGGCTGATTGGCCTGGTCGAGACCGTCCTAGCGCAGAGCGAAAGCGGGTCGAAAAGCGAGGCGTTGTCGGCCGACATGGCTGCTCGCGTCGCCAGCCTTACCCAGCACGGACGCCAGGTGATGCAGGGATTGGTGACGGGGCAATCGAACAATGTAATCGCCCACGACAGGCGGCATCCTCGATACACCAATGCCATCCCGCATCGAGGAGATGCAAAATGCTCACCCAGACGATCACCGCCCCGGCGGTCCCGGCAGAGCTTACCCTACCCTACGCGCCCAGAATGTTCCGGCCATCGACCAGTTCAGCGTGATCGCGACCTGCGCGGGGGGCTTGCCAGCGAGTTTTCCTACCGGAAAGACGAGGAAATCTACGGCGAGGGCGAGCCCTCGTTGTATGTCTACCAGGTAGTCCGCGGTGCAGTTCGCATCTACAAGCTGCTCAGCGACCGACGGCGCCAGATCGGCGCGTTCCATCTGCCCGGCGACGTGTTCGGCCTCGATGCCGGTTCGACCCACCGCCTGACCGCTGAAGGGATCGCCGACACCACCGCCCGTCTGGTGAAGCGCCGCAGCCTGGAAGCCCCGCCGGATCGAATGTCGAGGTCGCCCATAACCTCTGGACCATGACCGCAAGCGATCTCCGGGCCGAGGATGACATGCCGCTTCTGGGCCGCAAGACTGCAATGGAAAAAGCTGCCACTTTCCTGCTGGAAGTGGATCGCAGGCTCACCAGGGCGGGCATGGTGGCCCTGCCGATGTGCCGCCGCGCATCGGCGACTGTCTCGGCCTGACGCTGGAAACCGTTTCGCGGGCGCTTTCGCAGCTCAGCGACCAGGGCATTCTGGTGTTTTCGAGCGCACATCAAATCGTGCTGCGCAACCGCCAGCGGCTGGCGGACATGGACGCCTGAGAGTAAGCTGGGCGACAGGATGCCGGAAGGATGGGAGTGCAAGATGAACAATTATCGCGTCTCCTTCTACAAGGACCTCTGTAATTCCGACGGCCACAGCTTCAAGTGCCTGCAACGCCAGATCGAAGTGCAATCGGTCGGCCCCTCGCAGGCGCTGGTGTTGGCGGAGCGGTTGGTCGACAACGAACGCCTCAATGCCGATTGCGTCGAGGTCATGCATCTGGCGGGCCATGACGAGTTCGAACATCCGGCCTGCTATACGCCCGCCCCCGGCAAGCACGCATGGAACCGTGTTGCGTGATGAGCAAACCGCGACGTAAATCGAAGCCTCGCGGCCTGCGTGGTGCCGGCGATCGGCTGTTCTGCCGCGCTCGTTGTCAGGGCAGGCGTACCGGCTAGTTTACGGGGCATTTTTATTTGATGCTCACAAGTCCGAATTGGCCCAGGTCGATGCCGACGACCTCTCGATTGGACCTCGCTTCCAATTCGCGGACAGCCGTGCGAGGCCGCGTGCAGCGCCTCGATCGCCTTGCTCCAGGCGCAGAGGTCTGGACGCACGCCGAGCGCTTCCCAGCTCCCTGGTATCGAGACGCAGGCCGGCGCGCACTTCGTCGATGATCAATGCGGCGTCAGCCGCGTCGCATGCCGCCCGCGGCTGCCGCCAGTTCCCTCGTCGGCAGTTCGAGATCACGCCCCCATGTCATGGCGGAAGGCTGTCACCAGAATCGCAGCGAGATCCCCTGCCCGCTTCCTCGACCGCCGCCCGCAGGCTTTGCACATCATTGTACTCGAAGTGCACAAGATGCGCGCGGTCCTCGGCGGTCACGCCCGCAATGCTCGGCGAGCACCATGGCAGCGCGCTGTGATAGCTGCCACGCGCGACCAGCACCTTGCGGCGTCCGGTGCCGGCGCAGGTTCCCGGCAAGCGGTGCCTTCTCGCTCGCCTTTGCGGGCTCCGCGTTGGCGCAAAGCGCGATTGCCGCCGACGTCGCCAAACCGGTATCCCTCCCCGACATCGCCATCGGATCCGCGAAGGCGCCGGTGACCATCACCGAATATTCTTCGATGAGCTGTCCGCATTGCGCGGCTTTCGGCCAGAATGTCTTTCCGATGCTGCGTTCGAAATTTATCGACACCGGCAAGGTACGCTTCGTATTCCGCGAATTTCCGCTCGACATCAAGGCCGCCGCAGCTTCGATACTGGCGCGCTGCGCCGGCAAGGGCGATTCCGAAAAATACCTCAGCGCAGTCGAGACCCTGTTCAAACTGCAGGAACGCCTGATGGCGAAGGCCAAGGATATGCTGATCTATGTCGGCAAACTGCACGGAATGACCGAGCAGGAAGTCGAGGCCTGCGAGCAAGATCAGGCACAATTCGACAAGCTTACCGCCGACCAGCAATACGCCTATAAGGAATTGAAGGTCACATCGACGCCGACATTCTTTCTCAACGGAGTGCGGCTGCACGGCGCGATGTCGTTCGAGGAGCTGGAAGCACGGCTCAAGCCGCTGTTGAAGAAGTAACGGCCGCAGGCGGTCGCAATAGCTCTTGTCCGGCGTCGCCGCCTCGCCGATGATGGCTCCAACAAACATATTGGGGAGACCGCCATGGCCGCGGCTTTGCGGGTATTGTTGGCAGCCGCGTGGCTGCTGTCCGGCGTCGTGGCGCCATTGGCGCAAAACTATCCGAGCAGACCGGTGCGCGTCGTGGTCGGCTTTCCCGCCGGAGGACCCACCGATGCCATCGCCCGGATCGTGGCGCAGAAGCTCTCCGACAATCTCGGCCAGCAGTTCTTCGTCGAGAACATCGGCGGCGCCGGCGGTAATACCGCGGCAGGCCAGGTCGCGCGCGCGACGCCGGATGGCTACACTATCATGGCGATCAGCACCGGTTTCGTCGTCAATCCCAGCCTCTATGCCAAGGTGCCATATGATCCGGTCAAGGATTTCGCGCCGGTGACGCTGGTCGCGGTTTCTCCGAATGTCGTGGTGGTCAACCCGCAGGTGCCGGCCAAAACGCTGCCGGAACTGGTGCAGCTCGTCAGGGACAATCCCGCCAAATACAGTTTTGCCGGCCCCGGCGTCGGATCGACACCGCATCTGGGCGGCGAGCTGTTCCGGCTGGCTTTCAAGCTGGACTTGGTCCACGTCCCTTTCACGGGCGCTGCCCCGGCCATTCAGGCGACGGTCGGAGGGCACACGCCGATTGCCTTTACAGCGCTGCCGCCGGCTCTCTCGGCGGTGCAGAGCGGACAATTGCGCGCGCTCGGCGTGGCTTCGAGCGAACGGGCCGCAGGCCTGCCCGACGTGCCGACCTTCGCCGAACAGGGCGTGAAGGATCAGGAGGCCGATACGCTCACCGGGATCGTCGCCCCCGCAGGGACACCGCAAGAAATCGTCGATTTGCTCTACCGCGAGATCGCCAGGATCGTCGCACAGCCGGATGTGAAGGAGCGTCTCACCGTGCTCGGCTTCAAGCCGGTCGCGAACACGCCAGACCAGTTCGGCGCGCGCATCAAGTTGGAGATAGATAAATGGGGCAAAGTGGTGCGCGATGCTAAGCTAAGGATCGAGTAGAACGCCTATCGTCCGTCTCCGCATTGCGATTCTTCCGCAACATCGGCATTCGCGATCTTGATGAAGGTCAGGCCGACACGATTCTTCTGGATCCATGCTACCCGGCATTCATGCACAATCGAGGGATCCTTGGCCATCACCAGACGAAAATGCCGCGGGACGAAGGCCTGGTTGTCGACATCGATTGCCGCGCCCTCGCGCGAGATGTTCCGCACCACGCAGCGCATCACGGAACCGCCCGACGAAACATAGGCAGGCTCCTCCATCTCCGTTCGCGGAAATTTTCGCCTCTCTTCCATTCCGTCCGTCCCGCCTCGGATCGATTCCGGCCAAGCCGCAAGGCTAGCGCAAAACCTTAAACAAAGTCGGACACGTGTGCCGCAGCGTTCGCCGAACGGCCGGAACAGGCGTCGTCAGCCGACGGGTTAAAATCGTTTCACGCAGTCCACGCGATTGCCGCGCCCCATTGTGCAGAGCGGCACGAAATCCCAAATCGCATATTCGCAGATATGCTCCGCCTCGCTATGGACTTGCCGATCGCGACGATGGCGCGATAGCCTTATCCACTGATAACTGGCACGCGAACGCGATAACCGGCGGGCATGGCCTTGGATACACTGATTGCAAACTCTGCCGATCTCGCGGGCGACCAGTCAGTAATCGCCCGGGCCGAGGCCATACGTGCTGACGTCGCGGCAGTTTCCGACGATATCGAGACCGCGCGCCGGCTCCCGCCCGTACTGCTCGACAAGCTGCATGACGCGCAATTGTTTCGTCTGTTGCTGCCTCGCTCAACCAACGGGATCGAGACCGATCCGGTGACTTTTTTTCACGTCATCGAAACCATTGCCAAAGCCGATGCTTCCACCGCCTGGTGCCTCAGCCAGGCCGGTGGTTGCGCGATGTCGGCGGCCTATCTCGATCTGCCAGTGGCGCAGGCGATATTCGGCGATCCGCGCGCGGTATTGGCATGGGGGCCCGGCCCCAAGGTTCGCGCGGTCGAATGCGAAGGCGGCTACAGGGTAACCGGCGTATGGTCCTTTGCATCTGGCGGCCGACATGCGACCTGGCTCGGCGCGCACTGCCCGATTTACGCCGCCGACGGTTCGCGCAGATACGACGCCAATGGAGCTCCGCTCGAGCGCACCATGCTGGTACGCGCTGAAGACGTCGAGTGGACCGACATCTGGAATACCGTGGGCTTGCGCGGCACCGCCAGCGATCAGTTCGCGCTCAACGACTTCTTCGTGCGCGCGGACCATTCGATTACGCGTGAGTTCGACCGGGAATGCCGCGAGCGCGGCCCGCTCTACCGCATGAGCAACCACACCTGCTATCAGGTCGGCTTTGCCGGTGTCGCCTGCGGCATCGCCCGCACCGCCCTCGACAACTTCGTCGATACAATGCGCAACAAGGTGCCGCGTGGCGCGAAGATTTCCTTGCGGGACAATGCCGTGGTCCAGTGCAACCTCGCCCAGGCGGAAGTCAATCTCCGGGCCGCGCGGGGCTACGTGTTGCAATCGATGGCCGACACCTGGAAGGATCTCACCGCGGGCGCCACCATCACGGTCGCGCAGCGCATGAACATCCGGATGGCCTCGACCCATGCCATCCACAAGGCGCGCGAGGCGGTCGACTTTGCCTACAATGCCGCAGGCGCCACGGCGATCTTCGAGAACCATCCGCTGGAGCGCCGGTTCCGCGACATCCATACCGTGACCCAGCAGTTGCAAGGCCAGCTCAGGCATTTTGAGACCGTCGGCGCCTGGATGATGGGTGTCGATACGGACCTCAGCTTTGTTTAGGGAGAGCGACCATGGGACTTGGCGGACTACAGCACTACACCATGGAGCCCGCCGATCTCGAGCGCACCGAGGATTTCTATTGCGATGTGCTCGGGCTGGAGAATGGCGACCGGCCGCCGCTCGATTGTCCCGGCTATTGGCTCTATTCCGGCGGAACGGCCACGGTGCACCTGATGGGCAGACGGAAGCCGCGCGAGGGCATCGTCGTCCGCGGCACCGAGAAGAAGTATGAAGATACCGGCCGGCTTGACATATCGCCTTTGCCGCCACCGATGTCGAGGGCATGCGCCGGCGCCTGCAGTCGAAAGGCGTCAAATTCCGCGAAAGCATCGTGCCGCGCACCGGCGATACCCAGTTCTTCCTCCATGATCCCGATGGCGTCGGCGTCGAACTGAACTTTCGGAAAGCTTAGCCCTTGCGGCGCATGCCCGACCTCGATCGCCTGCGTCCAGACCGACCGCGATGCTGCGACGCCGGGACGCACATGATGTTGCGGAGCAACACCGCCCGTCAAAGAATGAAGTTCCCGACAACGCCGCAAGTCAGTCACGACTAAGGCGCGAGTTCGTCCGGTTTTCTTCATCATTGCAATGAGATTGGAGGAGCCGCGCCGCTGCGGCAGAATAGCCGGGTGCCGCGCCTTTCCACCTACCCCAGGGCATGCGTGCCCGGCTATTCGTCCAGCCGATCCGCCTAATCGAGCCCACGCTCGTGGCTCAGGTTGACCATTTCCTGAATGAAGACCGCCTTTTGCTTGTCGTTCAGGCTGGCAAACAGCGGCTCGGCGGCATCGGCCACGTTGCGCTGATCGACGGCGCGATCATTGAGAAATTGGGCCTCATTGCGCATCTGCTCGATGATGTCGTCGGGAGGATCGCGCTTGGCGCGCGCAACACGCAGGTTGAGCCGGTCGGCGCCGTTATGACCGAGATAGTGCATCGCACTGTTGAACGCAGCCCAGTGCTTCTCCTGCTCGGGCGTGAGATCTAGCTCCTTCTTGATCCGCTCGATATTGGCGTCGCTGTTGGCGACGATCTGTTCGGCCGTCAGTTGCGGCGCACCGGCCTGGGTCAGGACGGCCGGTTGCTGTTGCTGCTGCTTCGCAGTCTTGGTCGCCTTGGTCCCCTTGGACGGCTTCGACGTTTCACCCTGCTTGGATGCCTCGCCTTGCTTGGCATCCTTTGTCGCAGGTACCTGTCCGCCCTTGTTATTGTTGCCCCCGGTCAGAACGCCGGTGACACCCGTGACCACCCCGACGACGCCGCCGATCGCTCCGCCCAGCACGCCGCCGACCGGCCCCGCAGCCTTGTTGCCCTCGCGCGCTCCTTGCTGCACGCCCTGCACCAACCCTTGCGCGTTCGCGGGCGCAGGCGCCTCAAAAGCCAGCATGGCGACGGCGCCAAGCGCAAAACGCATTCGTGCAATTTGCAAACGACGGATCATTTATCGGGTCTCCATAGCGATCGAGAAATTCGGCACGCGCAGTCGCTCTGGGCTGCCGAGAATCCTTCTCAGCCTAAACTATCGTTTCGGCCCCGAACTCGTCCACCGTTGCGCCGGCGGGTTCCACGACAGAAACATCTTTCGCAGCGAAGGAGTTACGCGCGCCACGGCTTGACCGCGGCGCAATCGCGCACCATCGCCACAGGAATCGAAAACTAGAGTGTGCGGCGCAATATGCCCGCGCCCATTATTTACGATCCCAACGACTGGCATCGTCGCTCCGGCTGCCCGGAATTTCCACGCAACGTTAGTTCAATGACGGCGGCCGCTCTGTTTTCTCGACAGATGCAAACAATTCTGGTCTGATCCAACTACTAAATCTTCGCTGGCCAGCCGTCTTTGCGGTCGACGTCAGACGAGGACAAAAAACAAGAAGCAAAATCTGGCTCAGCAAAGAGGAAACGCCATGTCACGCAGGAAGCTTTCTCGCCGACAATTCGTTGCTGCGACAGCGCTATCATCCGCAGCCCTCATCACCGCGCCCTATGTGCGCGGCGCCTACGCCGCCGGCACGTTGTCGATCGGCCTCTGGGACCACTGGGTTCCTGGCGCCAATAAGGCCTCAACCGATCTCGTCAATGAATGGGCCGAGAAGGAGAAGGTCGAAGTCAAGATCGACTACATCACCAGCAACGGCAGGAAGAACGAGATCACGATCGCAGCCGAGGCGCAGGCCAAATCCGGGCACGACATCCTGGCAATGCCGACCTGGTGGCCGCACGCCCAAACCGAGCTGCTCGAGCCGATGAACGACGTCATGACGCCGCTGATTGCACAGAACGGCGCGGTCAACGACACCGTGAAATATCTCGGCCAACTCGATGGCAAATGGCATGCTGTGCCGTTCTGCATCGGCAGCCAGATCAAAGGGCCCTGCAGCCGCATCGACCTCATGAAGAAATTCGCCAATATCGACGTGCAAGAGATGTATCCGGCGGGCTCCCAGCCCAAAGCGGACAATTGGACGATGGAGACATTCCTGAAGGCCGCGGAAGCCTGCCACAAGGGCGGCGTTCCCTTCGGAATCGGCCTGGGCGAAACTTCGGACTCCGTCGACACGGCAGGCGCGATCTTCCAGTCGTTCGGAGCGCAGCTTGTCGATGCCAAGGGCAACCTGACGGTCAAGACCGACGAGGTGCGGCAGGCGCTCGAATACTACAAGAAACTGATCGCCTTCCTGCCGCCTGACGCCGGGGCATGGGACGATGCCTCAAACAACAGGTGGTTAGTGTCCGGCAAAGGTGCCTTGATCATGAACCCGCCGAGCGCATGGGCTGTCGCCAAGCGCGATGCGCCGCAGATCGCCGAACAGTGCTGGACGCACGGTTTTCCGAAGGGACCGAAGGGCCGCTTTGCACCGCATCTACCCTACTTTCTGGCGGTGTGGAACTTCTCCAAGAACAAGGCAGCCGCGAAGAGCCTCATTACGCACCTTTCGCAGCCGACCTCGATTGAGAAACTCGTTGCAGCCAGCGGCGGATACGACCTGCCGGCATACGAGAAACTCACGACGCTGAAGACCTGGGCCGAGGAAGCGCCGCCAAAGGGCACGCTCTATCACTACCCCAATCCGTACAACCATCAGATCTTGTCGATCGCTGCGTCGCCGGCCCCGCCGAAGGTGGCCCAGCAGATCTATGTGCAGGCCACGTTGACCAAAATGTGCCTGCGCCACGGTCAGGGGGAAAAGATGGAAAGCACGCTAGCCTGGGCAGAAGGTGAGTGCGAAGGCTTCATGCGGAGTTGAAGCGAAGGATTTCGCCGCGGCGGCCATTCGAGTGCACCGCCGCGGCGCGGGTTCATTACTGCATCAGCACACCAGGGGGCCTGCAGGCGCGGGCTTCTCGGTGATACATCCCGCGAGGACGATGCGTCATGGTCGATGTCACATTTCAATCGAGTCGCGTTGCTGGTGCTGGGACGCGAAAGCGCACCAGTCTGCGAGCGGCGATGAAGCGAAAGTCCACTGCGGCTTTCCTGATGACCCTGCCACTTATTCTCCTGATCGCAATTCTGGTTCTTTATCCGGCTTTCTATTCGCTACATCTGGCAACCCTGAACAAGTCGATGCAGCGCTTCGTTGGTTTCGGCAATTTTGAGTTCCTGTTCAAGCGCCAGACATTTTGGCTGGTCGTACAGCAATCCTGCATCTTCGCGATCACGGCTGTGGCCTTCAAGGCGCTGATCGGCTTTATTGTCGCGCACTTTGTCCACAACATTCCGGCCAAGGGTCAACGCAAGTGGCGCGGAATGCTGCTGGTACCGTGGGTCATTCCGCCGGCGATGAGCACGCTCGCCTGGCTGTGGCTGTTCGACCCCTCCTACAGTGCCTTTAACTATACCCTTTCGTTCTTCGGCATCGGTCCAATCCCCTGGACCGGCGATGCGGCCTGGGCACGTTTTTCGGTCATCCTGGTCAACGTCTGGTTTGGTGCGCCATTCTTCATGATCATGTACCTGGCCTCACTGAAGTCGGTGCCCGAGCAGCTTTATGAGGCGGCGGCGATCGACGGCGCCAATTGGTGGCAACGGATCTGGTACGTGACGCTGCCGATGATGCGCAACATCATCGCGATCACGACGCTATTCTCGCTGATCGTGACCTTCGCGAACTTCGATATCGTCCGCATCCTGACCGCCGGTGGCCCGCTGGATCATACGCATATCTTCGCGACCTGGGCCTTCCGCCTTGGCATCGAGGGCGGGGACATCCCGCTCGGCGCCAGTGTCTCGCTGTTCATGTTTCCGATACTTGCGATCGCGGCGATCTTCATCCTCCGTGACATCAACAAACGCGGGAATGAAGCCTGATGGCCAGTACAGTTGTAATCGACAAGGGTGCGCCAACCCGCAAAGTCAAATATGGCAGCATGAGCCGCGACCGGGCCTGGGCGCTGCGCTGGTCGTACTTCTTTCTTATCGTATTCGCGATCTTCTCGCTGGTACCGCCACTCTATATGCTGATCACCTCGCTTAAGAGCAGCGCCGAGATTTCGGCGGCAACGAATCCTTGGTGGGTATTTCATCCGACGCTGTCGAACTACATCGAGCTTCTGACATCGAATCAATTCCTGACGTTCTTCTGGAACTCGGCGTGGGTATCGATCGTGGTGGTGACGATCACGATGCTGATAAGCGTGCCAGCGGCTTTCGCGCTGTCTCGCATGCGGTTCTGGGGGTCGGCGACGCTCGCGACCGGCGTGTTCCTGACCTACCTGATCCCAGATACGCTGTTGTTTCTGCCGCTCTTCAAGATGTTTGCGGCGTTTGGCGATTGGACCGGGATTCCGCTGATCAACCGATGGTATGTGCTTCTGATCGTCTATCCGACGCTCACGGTGCCGTTCTGCACCTGGATCATGATCGGTTACTTCGCATCCATCCCCAAGGAGCTCGACGAGGCTGCCATCATCGATGGCGCGTCGTGGTTTCAGACGTTGACGCGCATCTTCATTCCAGTCGCGATGCCCGGTCTGATCGCGGCAACCATCTTCGCGTTCACCGTGTCATGGGCGCAATTCCTCTATCCGCTGGTGTTCACCACCTCCACTGACCAGCTGGTGCTGCCGGTCGGCATCATCACGACGCTTATCAAGGGCGACGTGTTCAATTGGGGACAGATCATGACTGGCGCCCTGCTCGGCGCGGCCCCGCCGCTCATTATCTACGCGTTCCTGATGGACTATTACATTGCCGGACTGACCGCCGGTGCGACAAAGGGTTGATCTCATGGCTGACGTGACGTTGCGTAAGGTTATTAAGCGCTATGACGAGGTCGAGGCGGTGCGCGGCATCGATCTCGATATCGCCGACCATGAGTTTGTCGTGCTGGTGGGGCCGTCGGGCTGCGGCAAGTCGACCACGCTGCGGATGATCGCCGGCCTGGAAGATATCTCCGACGGCGACATCATGATCGGAGGCGACGTCGTTAACGACGTACCGCCAAAGGATCGCGATATCGCGATGGTGTTCCAGAACTACGCGCTCTATCCGCACATGACGGTTGCGGAGAACATGTCATTCGGCCTGCGCTTGAAGCGCTATCCGAAGGCCGAGATCAAGAGCCGGGTCGACGAGGCCGCGCGCATGCTCGACATCGTCGAACTCGTCGACCGCAAACCGAAGCAATTATCCGGCGGCCAGCGCCAGCGCGTCGCGATGGGCCGCGCCATCGTGCGTAACCCGAAGGTGTTTCTGTTCGACGAGCCGCTGTCCAACCTCGACGCCAAGCTCCGCGTACAGATGCGGATCGAGATCAAGAAGGTGCACCAGAAGGTCCGCACCACGACGGTCTACGTGACCCACGATCAGGTCGAGGCGATGACGCTGGCCGACCGCGTGGTGGTGATGAACCATGGCCGGATCGAGCAGATCGGCACGCCGAACGAGCTCTATCACAAGCCGGCAACGAAATTCGTCGCCAGCTTCATCGGCTCGCCAGCTATGAATTTCATCCCATGCCGGCTGGAGGATCTCGCCGGCAAGTTGCACGTCCGGTTGACCGACCGCACCACCTTCCCGCTGCCGCCGGCCCGCGCCGCCCGCTATCAGGGCGTGCCGCGCAGCGATAAACTGCTGCTGGGGCTGCGGCCAGAGCATATTACCGAGGCCCGGCCGCATCTTGCACCCGGCGTGGAGGCTTTCGACGCGGTGCTCGACGTCACCGAGCCGATGGGAATGGAGACGCTGATCTACTTTACGCTGGAAGGCTCGCAGGTCTGCGGCCGGGTCAATCCCAATGCCGGCGCGCAGGATGGCGCGCCCCTTCGATTGGCTGTGGACCTCAACAATATGCACCTGCTAAACGAGGTGACCGGCGTCGTCCTTTGACGGCGCAATTGTGAGACCCAAGGGCAGGAAATGGCTACCAACAAGAAGAAAATCTTCATTACGGAATCGATGTCACAGCAGGGAAGAGCGCTACTTCACGCGCGAGACGACATCGAACTTGTCGAATTTCCCAACATGATTCCGCAGAAGGATTTCGAAGCCAAGTTGAAGGAACATGCGCCGGTACACGGCGTCGCCCTCGGCGGCACCCGCTTCGGCGAGCCCGAGCTGGAAGCCTCGAAAGACATGCTGGTGGTGACGCGGATAGGCGTCGGGTTCGACGCCGTCGATGTTCCCGCGCTGAGCCGCCGCAAGGTGCCGCTGATGGTGGCCGGCACCGCCAATTCGCCATCGGTTGCCGAACACGCGCTGTTCATGATGCTGACGCTCGCCAAGCGTGCAACGGAAATGCATTCGCTGGTCAGGGACGACAAATGGGCTGATAGGCTCGGGATGTTGCCGTATGACCTTTTCGGCAAGACGGTCCTGATCGTAGGTTTCGGGCGCATTGGCACTCGCACCGCCAGACGCTGCCTCGCGATGGAAATGAACGTCCTGGTTTTCGACCCCTATAAGCCCGCCGCCGACATCAAGGCCGCCGGCTGCGAACCGGTCGCCGATCTCAACGCGGCGCTGCCGCGCGCCGACTTCGTCAGCATCCATTGCCCCAAGAATCTGGAGACCGTCGGCATGTTCAATGCCGACAGGCTGAAGCGGATGAAGCCGACCGCTTATCTCATCAACACGGCGCGCGGCGGAATTGTCGACGAGGCCGCGCTGCATGCCGCGCTGGTGTCCGGCAAGCTTGCCGGCGCCGGCCTCGACGTCTTCGAGCAGGAGCCGCCGCCGGCCGGTCAGGCGCTGCTCGCCCTGCCGAACGTTATCATGGCGCCGCATGTCGCGGGTGTCACGGTGGAAGCCGTGGACCGGATGAGCGAGCAGACCGCCCGCAACATTCTGAGCGTATTGGACGGCGTTCCCTTGCGCCAGAACGTGATCAATCAGGACGTGCTCGGCTAAATCGTCCGCAACAAATGGCCCCAGGCGTGGCCGGTCTATCGGCCGGCCGGCAAGCGAGGTGTGTGCATGGCCTTCAAGGAGTACGGCGATTACGACGCGGTCGGCCTTGCCGAGCTGGTTCGGAAGAAAGAGGTCTCGGCCACGGAATTGCTCTATGAGGCCATCGCCCGCACCACGAAGGTCGATCCGCAGATCAACGCCATCGTCGTCAAGCATTACGACTATGCCGAGCGTCAGATCGAGCGCGGCCTACCCGACGGCCCTTTTACCGGCGTACCGTTCCTCCTGAAAGATCTCGACCTCCTGGAAGGTACGCGCACGACCTCAGGCGCCACGGTCCTGCAAGATTTCGTGGCTGACCACACCGGGACGCTCGCGCAGCGTTTCCTCGATGCCGGCGTAACGATCTTCGGCAAGAGCTCGAGTCCCGAATTCGGCCTGATGCCGACGACGGAGTCGCGCCTGTTTGGGCCGACCCGCAATCCCTGGAATCTGGAGCATTCTTCCGGCGGATCATCCGGCGGCGCGGGGGCGGCCGTTGCAGCCCGCATCGTCCCCGTCGCGCATGCCAGCGATGGCGGCGGCTCGATCCGCATCCCCGCCTCCGCCTCCGGCGTATTCGGCCTAAAGCCGACCCGAGCACGCAATCCGCTCGGCCCCGATCGCGGCGAAGGCTGGGGCGGATTCGCCTGCGGCCATGTCGTGAGCATCAGCGTGCGCGACAGCGCGGTGATGCTGGACGCGATTCACGGTCCCGAGTCGTCGAGCCCCTACGTCGCGCCGCCGCCGGAACGGCCGTTTTCGCAGGAAGTCGGCCGCGACCCCGGCAAGCTTCGTGTTTCCTTCACCGATAAATCGCCATATGGCGACGCCATCGATCCGGAAATCGCGGCCGCCGTGCGTGAAATCGCAAGCCTTCTGGCGGGGCTCGGTCATCACGTCGAGGAACGGGCGCCGGCGCTTGCTGCCGATCCGGCCGCAGTGATGGCCACCATCGTCGGCGGCAATACCGCGCTGACCGTGCGGCTGATCGAGCAGCGGCTCGGGCGAGAGATGACGCAGAATGATCTCGAGATATTGACACTGGCGCATTCGCGCAACGCGAAGAGGACCTCTGCGACCGACTATGTCGCCGCCCAGCTCGCCGCCTTCCAGATTTCGCGCTCGCTGGCTAGCTTCTTCGAGAGCTGCGACGTCTTCCTCTGCCCGACGTTATGCGCGCCGCCGCTGCGCATCGGCGAACTCAATACGATGTCAAACGATCTGTCGCACATTGCCCCAATCCTGCGCCGCTACATGCCCGGCACGTCCATGTTCAACATGTCCGGCCAGCCCGCGATGTCGGTACCGCTGGCCTGGAATAAGGCCGGATTGCCGCTCGGCATGATGTTCTCGGCCAAGTATGGCGACGAGGCGTCCCTGTTCCGGCTGGCCGGCCAGCTCGAACAGGTCCAGCCCTGGAAGAACAGAACACCTCCAATCTGCGCTTAGCTGCGCCCCAAAAAAGCCACGGATTGACAAAGCCCAGCTTTATTCGGAAGCAAGGAAAGGGCCTTGGGCGGCAACGGATAATGATTCCGCAAACGGGCTCGATCCGGAGGCTGAACCGTGACCCAAAGCGACCCGACCGACAACGCCCTAGCGACCATCGCCAGTATTCTTGACCCGCCGGACGCCCGTCGCGCACCCGAAAAGACCGCGGTCGCGGAGCACGCGCCGGTGGTCCCTCCGCCCATCCCCGTGTCTCCTCCGCCCATCGAGGCTCATGGCTACTGCAAGTTCGGACCCGGCCCAATGACCGCGATCCGTTTCAAATGGACGGTCCGCCTCGACAACGGCGACTACTATGTCGACGAGACCATTGGAGAGAATTCCGCGCCGATCGTCACCGGGCCGATGTCGCGGGAAGCTGCGATCCAGATGGTCGACGATCGCGAAAGCGGCGCGCGCCGGCGCTTCGAGCAATTGAAGAGCGAGATGACCAGGGACAGCGCCACCGTCAATCTGGCCCGCAAGGACAGCGGCGAGGCGTAACTTTGTTAATGGCTATCTCTGTGGCCCCAGGAAATCCTTCTTGACCAGATCGACACCGGCATGGCGCAGGACGTCGTAGGCTGTCGTGACATGAAAAAAGAACTGCGGAACACTGAACGTCAACAGCAACGATTTCCGGTGAATTTCCGCTGCGTCCCGTTCTTGAAAGTAAAAGCGACTTCCTTGTCGGCCGCAGCTTCGATCTCGGCCCGCGGCAAATCTTGCACGAATTCGATCGCCTCGGATATCTGAGACTTGAGCTCGGAAACGTCGGGCTCGGCGTCCGAAAATCCGTGAGGCACCCGGCCGGCCAGCAACGCGCAGCCAACGACCGCGTGCCGATCGGCCTCTGCTATCTGCTGCTTCAGGCTGCACATGGTGGGTGAGAGCCGCATGTTCAGAAGGACTGCGGGATCGATGTTTTGGGCTTCGGCATGCGCCGAGGCCTTGTCGAGAAGTCCGGACAGATTTCTGAGATACGGCACGAACATGCCGACGGAAGACTCATAGAGCGAGATGGTCACGATTTCAATTTCTCCGGGTGGCACCGCGCGGATATCTGGTTTAAATCGGCGCGATCGATTCAGAGTGTCATTTAATTTGTCGGCGGAGAAGACCTGATGCTTCGAGTGTTCGTTAGCCTCGCAATCGCTGTCCTATGGACCGTTGTCGCCCACGCTCAGCCGGCGAATTCCCGCCTCGACGAAGTCATCAAGCGCGGCACGCTGCGGGTCGGCATGACCGGCGATTATCTGCCGTTCACCAATTTCGACAAGGCCACGTCCAAATTCCGCGGGTTCGACGTCGACATGGCGGAAGCGCTGGGCAAGGCGCTGGGCGTCAAGATCGAGTTCGTTCAAACGGCGTGGCCGCAGCTCATGAAGGATTTCGAATCCGACAATTTCGATATCGCGATGGGCGGCGTCTCGATCACGCTCGACCGGCAGAAGAAGGGACTATTCTCGACCCCGATCATGCGCGAGGGCAAGACGCCGATCGCCCGCTGCGCCGACCAGGGCAAGTATGAGACCATCACCGATATCGACAAGCCGGGCACGCGCGTCATCGTCAATCCCGGCGGCACCAATGAACGCTTCACCAAAGCGAACATCAAGAACGCCGAGATCAAGATGTGGAACGACAACGTCACGATTTTCGACGAGATCGCCAAGGGCAATGCCGACCTGATGATGACGGACGCTTCGGAAACCCGCTACCAGCAGAAGCAGCACGCCGGCGTGCTCTGCGCGGTGCATCCGGACAAGCCGTTCGACTTTGCCGAGAAGGCCTATTGGCTGCAGCGCGATATCGCGCTGAAAGCATTTGTCGATCAGTGGCTGCACATGGCTATCCAGGACGGAAGCTTCAGGAAAATTTATTCCGCTTGGTTCGATTGATTCTCGGCTTGGAGAAGTCTGTTATCCGAGGAAATTGACCGTCCATTGGGCGCAATTTAGACTGCCGCGGTCGAATTGAACCAAAGCCGCTAGTACACGACTTATAGTTTGAAAGTGATCTGGATCACGTTGAGTGAAGCTGCCGCTGCGTAGTAGCTGCGGAAATCCGGATTCCCTGTTCAGGAGGTCGTCATGATGAAGAAGTGCTTCGCTATCGCCGCGCTATTGCTCGCGAGCACCGTCACCGCTGCGCAGGCGCAGTACACTTTCGAATATGGCGGCCGCACCATCACGATCGATCCCGATCGCGGCACTGTTTCCATCCCCGGCGTCTACGACAACACCGGCAAGAAGACCAAACGCGCGCGCGGCGAGGAAGGCGATCTTGACCGTCCGGCCAGGAAAGCCCCGCAGCAGGCGAAGACCGCCCCGCAGGCCGTACCCGAGACGACGCCACCGCCGGCCGCGCCGGCACCGACTGAGCAAGCGGCTGCGCCAGCGCCTGCCGCCCCCGCTCCGGCCGCTCCCGCCGCAGTAATGGCAACGCCGTCGAGCACGACGGCAGCCGTTGCGCCGGCAGACGCCGCCGCGCCTGCGGCAGCACCCCCTGCTCCCCCCGTGCAACAGAACGCCGCTCCGGCAGTAGCGCCAGCACCTGCCCCCGTTGCCCCGCCAGCACCACCGCCGCCGCAACAACAGAAACAGGCCGCGGCTCCGGCAGCTTCGGCGGCGCAGCCTGCGAACTCACCGTTTGGCGTTTGGCTGACGGAGGAGAAGGAAGGCAAGGTGCGGATCGAACCGTGCGGCCCCAATCTCTGCGGCTACTCCGTCGACAAGAAGTCGAACCAGAACGGCGAGCAGGTCCTGATCAACATGAAGCCCGGTAAGGACAAGTGGAGCGGCCGGATTTTCGATCCGAATACCGGCAGCACCTACGATTCGACGATCGCGCTGAAGGGCACCGACAGCCTGCGCGTTCAGGGCTGCGCGTTCGGCGGCATGTTCTGCGGCGGCCAGACCTGGACCCGCGTCAACTGACCCGCAGGCATGGCTCGCGCATTCGACCGAAGCCCCGCCGCTGCGCGGGGCTTTTTCTTGGAATCTTGACGCGTGATGGCAATCACAGTCGTCATGGAGCTGCTGTGAGATCGTGATCGTGTCGAAACCAAAAGGGGCACGTCATGGTAAAGTCTCGGAAATCCGTCGCAGCCGCTTTGCTGCTTCCTGCACTGGGCCTTGCGGCACCATCCGCGGCCGCGACATTCGACGGTGACTGGAGTGTGCAGATCGCCTCGTCGAATGCTGCCTGCAGCAGCGGCGCTTCGGTCTCGATCGGCATCAACAACGGCCAAGTCGCCTCCCACAACACGGCTGTAACGGCGTCCGGCCGCGTAGCCGAAGCCGGTGCCATCCGCGTAACGCTTGCGAGCGGCATGAAGCGGGCGGTCGGCTCCGGGGTTCTCACGGGCACGTCAGGATCGGGCACATGGCGCGCGGCGCTCTGCTCGGGCACCTGGACCGCGCAGCGGATGTGAAGCGGCAGGTACTCAGCCGACTTTCGCGGAATATTCCGCGTCCGTCACATGCTCCATCCAGGTGACGTAGCTTCCGTCGAGCGCTTCCTGCATGGCAATGTGGGTCATGCTGTTGGTCGGCGAAGCGCCGTGCCAGTGCTTCTCGCCCGGCGGAATCCACACGACATCGCCGGGGCGGATTTCCCTGATGGGGCCGCCCTTGGCCTGCACCCGGCCAACGCCTGAGATCACGTACAACGTCTGGCCCAGCGGATGCGTATGCCATGCGGTGCGCGCGCCGGGCTCGAAGGAGACGCGCGTCGAGACCAGCCGTGCCGGCTGCTCGGTTGCGATGATGGGATCCTGCAGCACGGTGCCGGTGAAGTAGTCCGGCGGCGCCCGGCGCGTCGGCCGGGAGCCAGCGAAATGGATTTCCATGGAGTTGCCTTTGCTTGTTGATGTCATTTCTTCGTCGCGGCGTAGCGCGCCTTGGTCTCGGCGTTCATCGGATAGAGTCCGGGCAATGCCGCGCCGTTATTCACCTCGTTGACGATCCAGGCTTCCATCCGCTCCTGTTCCGGCCCTTCAGCCAGCACGTGATCGAGCAGCGCCTGCGGGATCAGCACGGCGCCGTCCTGGTCGGCGACGACGATGTCATTCGGGAATACCGCGACCCCGCCGCAGCCGATCGGCTCACCCCAGCCGACGAAGGTCAGCCCAGCCACCGAAGGCGGCGCGGCAAAGCCATCGCACCAGACCGGGAGATTGGTGCCGAGCACGCCTTCGACGTCGCGCACCACGCCATCGGTGATCAGCGCGGCAACGCCGCGCTTGACCATGCGCGCGCAGAGGATGTCGCCGAAAATGCCGGCATCGGAGACACCCATGGCGTCCACCACGGCGATGCAGCCCTTCGGCATCGCTTCGATCGCAGTGCGGGTCGAAATCGGCGACGACCAGGATTCCGGGGTAGCGAGATCTTCGCGCGCGGGCACGAAGCGCAGCGTAAAGGCCGGTCCGACCAGCCGCGGCTGCCCCGGCCGCAGCGGCTTGGTGCCGCGCATCCAGACGTTTCGCAGGCCCTTCTTGAGCAGCACGGTGGTGATGGTGGCGGTCGACACGCCGGACAGGGTCGCGATGGCTTCGGGTGACAGGGACATCTGGAATGTAGGCTCCGGAGGATGGATGAAAGGTAGCGCATCTTGCGGGGTGCGGGCATCGCGTCAAGAGCTCGTAGAAAAAAGCGCGATCACAACATCTTATCATCGGAATGCAGATTAATTTATTGAACTTACTGGGTGATTTCGCGCGAAGCGAATTCCACTCACGCCCAAAACACGCTACAGCTTGTGCCTAGCACGAGAGCTGCGAGACAGTTTAGAGGTCATGGCCGCAACGCTATCCCCGCCCCGCCTGTTGCCGAGTGGCGACAGCGCCGTCACGGTGGAATTCAGCCGCAATATCGACGACGCCGCCAACCGGCGGGTGCTGGCGCTCGACCGCGCTCTGGCTGCTGAGCCCATCCCAGGCGTCACCGAGGCTGTGCCGACGTATCGGTCGCTGCTGGTCCATTACGACCCCGTGCAGATCGATTTCGACAAGCTCAGCGAAAAAATTCTCGCGCTCGCAAAACGACCGGTGCCGCCAACGACGAAGGTCCGGCGCTGGCGCATTCCGGTGGTCTATGGCGGCGAGCACGGCATCGACCTGGAGGACGTCGCCCAAACCCTCAACACGACGCCGGACGAGATTGTGGCGCGGCATGTTGCCGGCGACTACCGGGTCGCGATGATCGGCTTTACGCCGGGCTGGTCCTATCTCAGCGGGCTTGCGGATAGCCTGCACATGCCGCGGCGGCAGAACCCGCGCTTGCTGACGCCGGCCGGCACTATCTCGATCGGTGGCGTACAGACGGGTGTGCAGTGCCTCGCGGGCCCGAGCGGCTGGCACCTTCTGGGACGGACGGCGGTCCGCACCTACCAGCTCCATCGCGAGCCGATCTTCCTGCTGGAGCCGGGCGACAACGTCACCTTCACGTCCGTCGATGCCAAGACCTTTGCGGAACAGGATCGCGCCGCCGAAGCCGGTGAATTCATTGCCGAGCAGATCGCTTTATGACCAAGCTCGTCATCGCGTCGATCGGCCCGGCAAGTTCGGTACAGGACGGTGGACGTCCCGGCGCCCAGCGCTACGGCTTGGTGCCGAGCGGCGCGATGGATCGGCTGGCGTTGGCGGCCGCCAACACGCTGGTCGGCAATGAGCCGTTCACGGCGGCGGTCGAGGTCGGTCCGTTCGGAGCCAAGTTCACCGCGCGCGGCGGCGCGGTGCGCGTCGCGCTGACGGGAACTCCGCGCAATGCCGATATCGCAGGCCGCGCCGTGGCACCAGATACTTCCGCAAGGCTGGCCGATGGCGAGACGTTGACGCTCGGCTTTGCCCGCGGCGGCTCGTTCAGCTATCTCGCGATCGAAGGCGGCGTTATCGGCGAGCCGATGTTCGGTAGCCTCGCCGTCAACGCGCGCGCCGGCCTCGGCAGCCCCTATCCACGCCCGCTGCAGGCCGGCGACGAACTGCCGACGAAGGCCGCAAGCGGCGCGCCAGAGCGGCGGATCGAGCTGCCCGCGGCAGGCGACGCGCCAATCCGCGTGGTCTGGGGTCCGCAGGATGACGAATTCGCCGACGAGACTAAAAAGCTGTTTGTCGACAGCGAATGGAAGATATCGGCAACCAGTGACCGGATGGGCTATCGGCTCGAGGGGCCCATCCTCAAGCACCTCCACGGCCACAACATCGTTTCCGACGGTACCGTGAACGGCAGCCTGCAGGTGCCCGGCAACGGCCAGCCGATCGTGCTGATGCCGGATCGCGGCACCAGCGGCGGCTATCCGAAGATCGCAACCGTGATCTCGGCCGACCTCGGCCGCTTGGCACAGATCCCAGCCGGCCGCGGCTTTCGCTTCAGGGCCGTCAGCATGGCCGAAGCGCAGGCGGAAGCGCGGAAATTCGCGGAACTGCTGCGCACCCTGCCCGAGCGGCTGCGAGCAATCGAAAGCGTTGATCTCAACGTCGACGCGCTGCACGATGCCAATGTCGCGGGGCACGCCGTCAGCGCGGTCGATGCCGGAACCTGGCACGCAGTATCTCTGGCCGACATAGCGGGCCCGGACTGACTACCATCCACTCACGAGAAGCGGACGGACAACATGACAACCATCGACCTCAATTGCGATCTCGGCGAAGGATTTGGCGCGTGGGAAATGGGCAATGACGCCGCGATGATCGAGCTTGCGACGTCGGTGAATGTCGCCTGTGGCTTTCATGCAGGCGATCCCGACATCATGCGCCGCACGGTCGAACTGGCGAAAGCGCGCGGCGTCTCTGTCGGCGCGCATCCCGGCTATCACGACCTGCACGGCTTCGGCCGGCGGCCGGTCCCGGGCTTGAAGTCTTCGGAGATTGAGAACCTCGTCGCCTACCAGATCGGGGCGCTGCAGGCGATTGCAACCGCGGCCGGTTACAAGGTCAGCCACGTCAAGGCGCATGGCGCGCTCTCCAATGTCGCCTGCGAGGACGACATGACCGCGAAGGCCATCGCGAACGGTATCAAGGCGGTCGATCCCAATCTGATCTTCGTGGTGCTCGCCAATTCCAAGCTGGTAGAGGCCGGCGAATCCGCCAACCTGCCGATGGTCCACGAGGTGTTTGCCGACCGTGCCTATGAAGACAATGGCTCGCTGGTGTCGCGCAAGAAACCGGGCGCTGTGCTGCACGATGCCAAACAAATCGCCGACCGCGTCGTGCGAATGGTGCAGGATGGCGCGGTCGTCTCCGTCACCGGCAAGGTGATCAAGATGCGCACCGACACTGTATGCATTCACGGCGATACGCCAGGCGCAGTCGACATTGCGCGAGGCGTGCGTCAGGCATTGAAGGATGCGGGCATTACGGTCGCGCCGTTCAAGACGGCGGGTTGATATCAGAACCGTAGGGTGGGCAAAGCGAAGCGTGTCCGCCATCGCGAGCGGAGTGCTGATGGTGGGCACGGCGCAAACGCGCCTTTGCCCACCTTACAAGAAGCTCAGAACGGGTGGACCGACAACGTACCGAAGACAATAGCGGCAATGAGCGCGAACGCGCTGTAGAGCGCGGCGGTATGAAAGCCGGTGCCGGAACGGCGGGACACCGAGCGTGCGTAAAGGTGCAGGCGGGTTTCCGCCGATAGTTCGCGCATGATCGATCTCCAACGCGGCATGGATTGCATATGGAATATCGATCGCGCAGGGATGCAAGATATCCGCAAAAATAGTGATACGGACGCTCCGCCGCACTCCATTTCGAGGGAAAATTCCCCTCCGCCCGACCAGGGCGAGAATTTTATTCGGGCCGATTTGAGTGAGCTGGAACCCGAATTAGTAAACGTCCTGCTGGAACCGGCCGTTCTTCTTCAGTTCCCCGACGAAGCTGACGGCCTCGTCAGTGGTTCGGGCGCCGAATTGGGCGATGATGTCTACCAGTGCGCGCTCGACGTCCTTGGCCATCCGCTTGGCATCGCCGCAGATGTAGACATGGGCGCCTTCGGCTAGCCACGTCCATACCTCGCGGCCAACCTCGCGCATGCGGTCCTGCACGTAGAACTTCTTCTCGCCATCTCGCGACCACGCCAGCGACAATCGCGTCAAGAGGCCCGACGTCTTCATCGCGTTGAGTTCGTCGGCATAGAAGAAATCGCAATCGCTGCGCTGATGGCCGAAGAACAGCCAGTTCTTGCCGGGCGCGCCGGTGGCGCGGCGATCTAGCAGGAAGGCGCGGAACGGCGCGATACCCGTGCCGGGCCCGACCATAATGATCGCCGTTTTGGGATCCTGCGGCAGGGCGAAGCCATGGGCCTTCTGCACATAGACCTTCACCTCGTCGCCGGGATTGATGCGCTCGGCAAGAAACGTCGAGGCCAGCCCCAGACGTCGACGTTTGTTGACCAGATAGCGCACGCAATCCACCGTCAGCGATAGCCTTCCGGGCGTGGCGTTGTGCGACGATGAGATCGAATAAAGCCGCGGCTGCAACGGCTCCAGCGCCTCGACGAAGGCCTCAGGATGCGGGCGGACGCGGGAGAACTTCTGCAACACCGCCATGACGTCGAGCGTTGGCGCGTCGCCATCGGGATCCTCGCCCTGTGCCAGCGCACGGGCTTTTTCACGCAACGCGCCGCCGGTCAGATACGAGATCAGTTCGAACAGGGAATCCGGCGCCGGCGACAGCGAGACGTCGTCGCGCAATACTTCGCGCAGCGTCTTTCCCCTTACCTCCGTGGTATGGGAGGCGCCCAGGAGCGCGATGATCTGGTCGACCAGACCGACGTCGTTGCGCGCAAAGATGCCGAACGAATCGCCCACGACATAGTCGAGACCGCATCCGGAGAGATCGAATTCGATATGCCAGGTCTCTTTTTCGGAGCCCTTGCCGTTGAGCAGTCGCCGCGACAGGAATTTTGCGTCCGCGGGATTGTCGCGCGAGCGGCCAGGTTCGCCTGCCGCTGTCGTTGCAACCGCAGCCGTCGCTGCCGCAGGCACCGGTGACGGTGCGGATGCCTTGTCGATCTCCTCATAGAGCGACTTCAGCATCCGCGCGGTTTCCTTGCCGCCGGGGACGCAGAGGTTGAGCCGCGCTTCGCTCCTGTTCGCAATCGCCTCCGAATAGTTGTGGCAGTCGTAGCCGCACTGGCCGCAATCCTGCTGCGCCATCGCCGCCATCATGCGCCGCCGCAACGGCCGGCCTTCGGCCAGCTTCATGCGTTCGGCAATCGGCATGGTCTGGTCGTGCCACGGCGCTTCGCCGTCATCGCCGTCGCCGGCTGAGCCCTGCATAACGGCCGCGCCTTGTTCCGCGGACAACGGCGTCGCATCGGACAGAAGTCCGGCAAAGAACCCGTTCAGCCAGGAGCGCTGCGCTTCGGAAAACGGCGCGTTTGAGGGAATGATCTCGATCTTGGGTGGAGGCGTGATCTGGTTCATGAGGACACCTCAGCATCCGCAAGCTTGCGCAGCGTCTCGCCGTCATGGCGGCGCGCAAATGTCAGGAACGTCTCATCGGGCGATACGCGATGCGTGAGATAGGCCTTCAGCAGTTTCTCGACTGTCCTCGGCGCATCCTCGGCCTTGAGGTCGCGATAGACCTCCTGCCCGATATCGGCGTCGGGACCAAAGCCGCCGCCGGTGAAGAGATGATAGCCCTCGACGGGATCGACATCTTCGCCAAGATCCACTTTCGCCGCGATCAAGCCGATATCGCTGATGTAGTGCTGCGCGCAGGAATGATGGCAGCCGGTGACATGGATGTTGAGGGGCGTCTCGATGTTGACGCGCGGCTCGCACCAGTCGCCGATTTCGGCGGCATGACGTTTGGTGTTCGACGCCGCAAATCGGCAGCCGGTATTTCCGGTGCAGGCGATCAGCCCGGCCCGAATTTGCGACGCCTCGACCGCAAGCCCGATCGCCTTGATCGCGGCGACCGCGAGCTCGACGCTTTCGTCGCGCACGCCGGGGATCAGCAGGTTCTGCCACACCGTCAGCCGGATATCGCCGTCACCAAGATCCTGCGCTATTTTGGCTAGCCCCCGCATCTGCTCGCAGGTGACCTTGCCGAGCGGCAGTGACACGCCGATCCAGTTCAGCCCGACCTGTTTCTGCCTGTGCACGCCGATATGCGCCGTGCGGTCCGAGGCCGGCCGCGGCGCAAGCGCCTCCGGCGACACGCGGGTGAAGGGCTTGCCGAGCCGCTCTTCGACGAGCTTAAGGAACTTGTCGTGGCCCATCCCGTCGAGCACATATTTCAGCCGCGCCTTGTTGCGATTAGCGCGGTCGCCGAGATCGATGAAGATGCGCACGATGGCATCGGCGACCTTGGTGGCATCAGGCGGCTTGACGATGATGTCGGTGTATTTTGCAAAATCCTTGTGACCAGTGACGCCGCCGATCCCCAGCCGAAACCAGACGCCGGGTTCGGCGCCAAAACCGCCCTTCACCTCGACCGCCGTGAATGCGATGTCGTTGGTGTCTTCCAGTACGGCGATCTTGCCGGCACCGTCGAAGGCAACGTTGAACTTGCGCGGCAGACCGTACAGCGAGCGATCGTTGAGGATGTGATAATGCCACTCGCGGGCATAGTCGCGGGTATCGATCAGCTCCTGCGGGTCGATCCCAGCCGTCGGCGTGCCCGTGACGTTGCGAATGTTGTCCGCGCCGGTGCCGCGCGAGCAGAGGCCGAGATCCTGAATGCCCTCGATCAGGACCACCGCATTGTTGGGCGGAATTTCCCGCACCTGCAGATTAGCCCGCGTGGTGACGTGGCAGAATGGTCCGCACAGCCGCTCGGCAAGATCAGCCAGCCCCGCGAACTGCCAGTGCTTCAGGATGCCGTTCGGGATCCTTAAGCGGCACATGTAGGAATCCTGCGCCGGCGCCACGTAGAACAGGCCGTAATAGCGCCAGCGGAAATTATCCGCAGGGTTCGGCGACGCGTTGTCGAGTGCCTGCTGCTTCAGCCGCGGATAGGCATCGAACGGATGCTCCTCGCGCTTGAACTTTTCCGGGTCGGCGAGCTTCTTGCCGGAGGCGATTACCTTGTCCTGCGCCTTGATGTGCGCGGCATCCGGCCCGGTCGGTTCGGCATTCGCTTTGCCGGCATTACCGAGGCCGCGCCCGGCGCGGCTGATCTGCAAGCCGGTGGTAAAGCCCTCGAGATAGCGCTTCTGCTCGTCGGTAAAGTCGACTGGGATCGGTTCGATTTTCATGCGCGACGAAACTCCTGCGGCCACGATCCGTGGCGTCAACGAATGGGGTGGACCGCCTGGGAAGTCGGCTCGGCGATGGCGCCGCGCTCAGATTCCGGTATTCGGTCCGTCCAGCTTCGTTGCTGCGGAAATCCATCATGGACGTAGGTCAGCAGGCATCTGCGACGAGCCGACTGCACTGCACCATACAAGTTGCGTGCCAGATGGAGTCGCGACGAATATCTTGAGATTTCAATATGTTCGGAAGAGGAACTTGAAACTATGAAGCGAACTTCATAGTTGATTCCTGAGCAGCTTGCCTAAAAATTATACGGCTCGGACAATTGCCTAATATTGCTTCAATCGATCGGCTTATGGCTTCCATGCCCGATCTTGAAAGCCGCCAGATGCCCGGCGATGTCCCCCGGGTCGAACGCGGGACCGGCAAAGGCGCCGATGGCACCCGGCGTGTCGGGGGCTGCCCCCGGACCTCCCATGGCGGCGTCGTAGAGCTCGGGCCTGAAGACCGCCATCGCGGTTCGCAGCGCATCCGGCCGCATCTCTGTCTGTCGCCAGCGCACCATCTGAGCGTAGAGCCAGGCGGCCTGCGCTGGATCGGGCCGGCCTGCCCCTTCGCGCCCGACCAAAAGATAACGGCCGCTCTCGCGCCGCTGGCCGGCGGGTGAAATCTTCAGTCGGCCGTCGAGGGTGCGCTGGATCACCTCGGCACCGACGCCGAGCCGTTCGGGCCGCGCCAGGACATGGGCGGCCTCGGCGCGGTTTCCGGGATCTTCGATGTATTCGGCGGCGTGGGCAGCCGCCCGGATCAGGGCAGCCAGTACGCTCGGATTCTTTTCCGACCAGCTTTGCCTGACGGCGAGAACCTTTTCCGCCGCGCGCACCAGGATATCAGAGACGAAATGCAGGATGTGACCGACGCCGAGATCGACCGCAACCGAGTTCCAGGGCGCCCCGACGCAGAACGCATCGACATGGCCACTGGCAAGGCTGTCCACCATATAGGGCGGCGGCAGCACCACCAGGCGCACATCCTCGTCGGGATCGACCCCACCCGCCGCCATCCAGAACCGGAGCTGGTAATTATGGGTGGAGAACGGGAATGTCATGCCGAACGTCAGCGGTTCTGCGCCGCTCTGGCGCCGCTTCGCAACCACGCGGGCAAGCGCCAGTGCAGTGGCCATGGGATCGACGACCTCGCCCTCGATCTCACTCATGATCGCGACATGCAGCGCCGGCGACACCGTGATTGCATTGCCATTGAGGCCCAGATTGAACGGCGCCACGATCGGCACCTTGACGTGGCCTAAGCCCAGGCTTGAGGCGATCGCTACCGGCGCCAGCAGATGCGCCGCATCGAACAGGCCGATATTGAGCTTATCGCGGACGTTGGACCACGACACTTCGCGCACCAGCGTGACGTCGAGCCCTTCGGCGGCCGCAAAGCCCTTGTCGACGGCGATGATCAGCGCGGCCGCGTCGACCAGCGGAATGAAGCCGATATGCAGCGGTGTGGTCATTTCAGCAACTCCGACGCGGTCAGGATCGACTGCGCGATCTCGCCGATCTTCTTTTTCTCGCGCATCGCGGTAGAGCGCATCAGCACATAGGCCTCCTCTTCGGTGAGACCCTTCACCTTCATCAGGATTCCCTTGGCGCGGTCGATCACCTTGCGCTCCTCGAGCGCCGACTTGGTACGATCGAGCTCATCCTGCAGCTTGGAGAAGGCGTTGAAGCGGGAAATGCAGAGGTCGAGGATCGGCTTGATCCGCTCCTTCTTCAGGCCGTCCACGATGTAGGCGGAGACGCCGGCATCGACGGAGGCCTGGATTGAAGCCGCATCGCTCTGGTCGACGAACATCGCAATCGGCCGCCGCACCGCGCGGCTGACCTGGAACATCTGTTCCAGCACGTCGCGGCTGGGATTTTCCAGATCGATCAGGATGACGTCGGGATCAAGCGCATAGATCCGCGCCAGCAGGCTCTGCATTTCGCTGATATGTACGACACCGGTAAAGCCCGCCTCCCGCAACCCCTCTTCCAGGATTGCGGCCCGGATCGGGCTCTCGTCGACAATGACGATTTTCGGCGACGACTCAGCGCTCATCGATCAACTCATACCCTGGCCGGGCATCCATAGCACGTCAGAAGCCGGCGCAAAGCCTTGTAATTATGGACAATTGGGACTAGTTCGTGCACATCAATCAGGCAGATCTAGATATGCAACAGGCCGCTGCGCCCAAAGTCAGCTTTGTTTCGCTTGGGTGCCCCAAGGCGCTGGTGGATTCCGAGCGCATTATCACCCGGCTGCGCGCCGAAGGCTATGAGCTGGCCCGCAAGCACGACGGCGCCGACATCGTGATCGTCAACACCTGTGGCTTCCTCGACAGCGCCAAGCAGGAATCGCTTGGCGCCATCGGCGAAGCGATGGCCGAGAACGGCAAGGTCATCGTTACCGGCTGCATGGGCGCGGAACCCGAGCAGATCGAGGCGGCCTATCCGGGCGTGCTCTCGATATCAGGCCCGCAGCAGTATGAGAGCGTGCTGGAGGCGGTGCACCGGGCCTTGCCGCCGGTCCATAATCCGCACCTCGATCTGGTGCCGCCGCAGGGCGTCAAGCTGACGCCGCGGCACTACGCTTACTTGAAGATTTCCGAAGGCTGCAACAACCGCTGCAGTTTTTGCATCATCCCAAAACTGCGCGGCGACCTGGTGTCGCGTCCGGCCAACGACGTGCTGCGCGAGGCGGAGAGGCTCGTCGCAGCCGGCGTCAAGGAATTGCTTGTTATCTCGCAGGACACGTCGGCCTACGGCGTCGACGTGAAGTACGCGGAAAGTCCGTGGAAGGATCGCCAGGTCCGCGCCAAATTCTTCGACCTCGCCAAGGAACTCGGCGAACTCGGCGCCTGGGTGCGGCTGCAATATGTCTACCCTTACCCGCATGTCGACGAAGTCATCGGCCTGATGACCGAGGGCAAGATCCTGCCCTATCTCGACATCCCCTTTCAGCATGCAAGCCCGGAAGTCCTCAAAGCCATGAAGCGTCCCGCCGCGCAGGAAAAGACGCTGGCGCGGATCAAGAAGTGGCGCGAGGAATGCCCTGAGCTCACGCTGCGCTCGACCTTCATCGTCGGCTTTCCCGGCGAAACGGATTCCGACTTCGCCTATCTGCTCGACTGGCTCGAAGAGGCCGAGATCGATCGTCTCGGCTGCTTCAAATACGAGCCGGTCGCGGGCGCAAGCTCGAATGCGATCGGCAATGCGGTGCCTGACGAGGTCAAGCAGGAGCGCTGGAATGCGCTGATGACCCGGCAGCAGAAAATCTCCGCACGGCGTCTGAAGCGCAAGGTCGGCACCAGGCGGCAGATCATCGTCGACGAGGTCGGGCCGACGGTCGCAAAGGGCCGCTCAAAGGCCGACGCGCCGCAGATCGACGGCGCGGTCTATCTTTCCAGCCGCCGCCCGCTGAAGGTCGGCGAGATTGTCACCGCGAAGATCGAACGGTCCGATCAATACGACCTGCACGGCAGCGTCGCGGGGTTCTGAACACCCGACGCTGCTTGACATGGCGCACCGTTCGGCTGTATGGGCCGTCGCCATGAAACTGAACCGGACCAACCGCCGCGCCTGCCTGCGTCGCCGCTCCAGCGACGATGATGGGTTGCGCCGTGTCCGACGACGACGCTGATTAGCTAGTTTCAGCCAAGTTTTCGAGAAGGCCGCACCCTCAAACGTGCGGCCTTCTTGCGTTTCGGCCTGCCCCTTCCCCAAACCCTGAGGAGATCGACATGACCCAAGCCGCCCATCCGTTCGAGGCGCTGATGAACATCACCGCCCGCCCGCAGGCCGTGTTTGTCCGCGGCGAAGGCGCGTATCTCTGGGATGACGCCGGCAAGCGCTATCTCGATTTCATGCAGGGTTGGGCCGTCAACTGCCTCGGCCATTCGCCGCCGGTCGTCGCTGACGCGCTTGCGGCGCAGGCAAAACTGCTGTTGACGCCAAGCCCCGCCTTCTACAACGGTCCCAGCCTGAAGCTCGCGCAAGCACTTCGCGAGAAGAGCTGCTTCGATCAGGTCTTCTTTGCGAATTCCGGCGCGGAGGCCAATGAAGGCGCCATCAAGCTGGCGCGGAAGTACGGCGCGAAATTCAAGAACGGTGCATTCGAAATCATCACGTTCGAAGGCGGATTTCACGGCCGCACGCTTGCAACGATGTCCGCATCGGGCAAGAAGGCGTTCGAGCCGCTGTTCGAGCCGAAAGTATCGGGCTTCCGCAAGGCCAAGCTCAACGATCTCGATTCAGTGAAGGCGCTGATCTCCGACAACACGGTCGCCGTGATGCTGGAGCCGATCCAGGGCGAAGCCGGCGTCTGGCCGGCAACCGATCAATTCCTGAAGCAGTTGCGCGCGCTGACGAAAGAGCACGGTCTGCTGCTGATCGTCGACGAGATCCAGACCGGCATGGGCCGGACCGGAAAGCTATTCCATTACGAACACGCCGGCATCGAGCCCGACATCATGACGCTCGGCAAGGGCATCGGCGGCGGCGTGCCGCTCGCCGCCCTGCTCGCTACCGAACATGCCTCCTGCTTCGAACACGGCGACCAGGGCGGCACGTTCAACGGCAATCCGTTGATGTGCGCCGCTGGCCTTGCCGTGCTTGAGGAGGTTTCGAAGCCGCAATTCCTGAAGACGGCTGCGGACGCCGGGCTGTTCCTGGAAAGCGAACTGCAAAAACTGTCCGCACGGCACGGTCTTGGCGAAGTTCGCGGCCGCGGGCTGTTGCTGGCACTCGACCTGAAGCTGCCGATCGGCGCCGCGATCGTAGCCGAGGCGCTTGCCGATGGTGTCCTCATCAACTCGCCGCAGCCCGATGCGCTCCGCTTTATGCCGGCGCTTAACGTCACGCGTGAGGAGATATCGCTAATGATCGATTGCCTTGATGCGATTTTGGTGAAGGCAGGTGCGGCGCGGCGGGTGGCGTAGTCGCGCTCACGTCATTCCGGGGCGATGCGCAGCATCGAACCCGGAATCTCGAGATTCCGGGTCTGGTGCTAACGCACCATCCCGGAATAACTGCGTCATCACGGCCGCAGGATCGCCGCCCCCGTGGTCGCCCGGCTCTCCAGCTCAGTATGCGCCTTCGCCGCGTCCTTCAGCGCGTAAGCATGATTGATCGGCACATGGAGCTTGCCGTTGATGACGGCGGCAAACAGCGTGTCGGCGCCTTCGAGCAGGTCCTTGCGGGTGCTGACATAGTCATTGAGCTTCGGCCGGGTGGCAAACAGCGAGCCGTGATTGTTGAGCTCGGCGAGCGGGAACGGCGGCACCGGACCGGAGGCGTTGCCAAAGCTGACGAACAGGCCGCGTGGCCGCAGGCACGACAGCGAGCCCGGAAAGGTGGTCTTGCCGACGCCGTCATAGACGACGTCGCAGAGCTCGTTGCGGCTGATCTGCTTGACCCGCGCCACGAAGTCCTCCTCGGTATAAAGGATGACGTGATCGCAGCCATTGGCGAGCGCGAGGTCGGCTTTGGCTTTGGAGCCGACGGTGCCAATCACATGCGCGCCGAGCGCCTTTGCCCATTGGCAGGCCAAGAGCCCGATGCCTCCCGCCGCGGCATGGATCAGCACGCGGTGGCCGGGCTCGACCTTGAAGGTCTTGTGCAGCAGGTACCAGACCGTCAGCCCCTTGAGCATCAAGACGGCGCCCTGCTCATAGGTGATGTGGTCGGGCAGCTTGACCAGCTTGTCGGCCGGAATCACCCGTTCGCTGGCGTAGCCGCCGAGCGTGAAATAATAGGCGACGCGATCGCCAGGATGAAAATTGGTGACGCCAGGCCCGACGGCCACAACCTCGCCGGCGGCTTCATTGCCAGCAATGAACGGCAGTCCCGGCGCCTTGTAGAGGCCGGTACGGAAATAGACGTCGATGAAGTTCAGCCCGACGGCATGCTGACGGATGCGAACCTCGCCCGGTCCAGGTGCCGGGACCTCGACGTCCTCATACACCAGGGCTTCCGGTCCCCCCACCTTGTGCACACGCACCGCCTTGGTCATGACAGTCTCTCCCTCGGTATTTGCTCAAGTGCCCGACTTGAGCGCGCAACGAAAGCCATCGACGCCGCCTTGTCAACTGATCGGCCAAACCGCCTATCTGGCGGCCCTCCTGCGATTGCGCCTGGCGAGCACATTGAACAGTTCGACGGAGGCCGCGAACAACATGGCAAAATAGATGTAGCCGCGCGGGATATGGAATTTGAATCCGTCCGCGACCAGCGCCACGCCGATCAGCACCAGAAATGCCAGCGCCAGCATCTTGGTAGTCGGATGATCGGCCACGAACCGTGCTACCGGACCTGATGAGACGTACATGATGATGATGGCGATCACGACGGCCGCAATCATGATCTCGATCTCCCGCACCATGCCGATCGCGGTGATGATCGAATCCAGCGAGAACACCATGTCGACAACGATGATCTGGATGATCACCCAGAAGAACGCGCTGGCTCTCGGCTCGGCATCGGGCTCGGCGTCCCGCGCCTCCACTTCACCGTGAATTTCGTGCGTCGCCTTGCCAATCAGGAACAAGCCGCCGCCGATCAGGATGATATCACGCCATGAAAACTCGACGTTTCGCACCGTGACAACAGGCTCCGTCAAGCCGATCAGCCACACCAGGACGCTCAGCAGGAGTATGCGGAACATCAGCGCCAGCAGCAAACCGATTTGGCGCGCCCGTCTCGCCTGGTCAGGCGGGATGCGCGAAACGATCACTGACAGAAAGATGACGTTGTCGATACCCAGCACGACTTCCAGTGCTGTCAGCGTCAGCAGCGCCGCCCAGGCTTCCGGGCTTGTCAACAATTCCATCATGCCCTGAACGACTTCATTCGCCGGATCACCGCGTCACTTCCCACCATATAGGCCGCAATGGCGCACAGCCCGGCTACGATCGGCGCGCCCACATTGAAATCACGCGCAAGCGTATACATTGCAAGCATAGCCCAGACGGCAAGCAGCCATAGGGTCAGCCAGCGCAGACGAACCACGCGGACCGGATGCAGCACATGAAACGGGGCGAATGTCAGCGCGATCAGGATGGCTATTCCGAGAGTGGACAGGGCCGGCGGCAGGTGCAGCAAGAACAAATAAAACGCCGCAGCGTTCCACAGCGCTGGAAAACCGCGGAAGTGATTGTCCGACGCCTTCATGCGCCGGTCCGCAAAATAGAGCGCGCCCGATACCACGATGCCGATGCCGAGCAGCGGCGCCGCCAGCGGCAGCAGCATCCCGCTCGCGGTGATGGCATAAGCCGGCACGAAGACATAGGTCACGAAATCAACGACGAGATCGAGTACCTCGCCCGACCAGTTCGGCTGCAACCGCACGACATCCAGTTTCCGTGCAAGCGGGCCGTCGATCGCGTCGACGATCAAGGCGACGCCAAGCCAGCCGAACATATTGGCCCAATGCTCGCGTACGGCCTCCAGCATCGCCAGCAGCGCGACGCCCGCGCCCAACGCCGTTAAGATGTGGACGGCGAATGCGGCGCTCCGCATTCGGCTGGTCGCCGGGACGGAATCTGGCTCGGTTGTCTGGTCCATTGCTCCGGCAGTGCTATCAGGAATCGCCCCGCTTTGCATATCGGCGCTTTGCGGCGTTCCGTCGCGCGATTGGGCGGAAACATTTCGGCCGGTTGATGGCTTGAAAATGCCGGCCCCAGCGTCAATTGTCCCAATATGAATGATGCGTCGCAAGTTTATGACATCGCCGTGATCGGCGGCGGGCCGGCGGGGTTGACCGCTGCGATCGCGCTGGCCGCTACCGGCGCGAGAACCGCCCTGCTCGCCCGCCGCGTCCCTTATGCCGACAACCGCACCACCGCGCTGTTGGGGGCTTCCACCGAGCTGCTCGAACGTCTCGAGGTCTGGCCTCACTGCCGGGACAAGGCCGCCGCTTTGCGGACCATGCGCCTCGTCGACGACACCGGCCGGCTGATCCGCGCGCCCGAGGTGCGGTTTTCCTCGGATGAGATCGGTCTCGAACAGTTCGGGTACAACATTGACAACCACTCGTTAATGGTTGCCCTCGAAGAGCGGGCCGCCGAACTTTCTAAGTTGAATAGATTTGACGATGAGGCCACCGCGATCGACCCGCAGGATGCGATCGTCGCGATCCGTACCGGCAAGGGCGAGCAACTTTCCGCGCGGCTCGTGATCGGCGCAGACGGGCGGCAATCACCGTCGCGCGAGGCGGCCGGCATCAAGATCAGCCGCCGCGACCTTCACCAGTCCGCGCTGACCTTCAACATCTCCCATTCTCGGCCGCACAAGGGCATCTCCACCGAATTTCACAGCTCGCAAGGTCCACGCGTATTCGTTCCCCTGCCCGGAAACCGCTGCAGCGTGGTGTGGGTTTCGGAAACCAGAGAAGCCGAGCGGCTGATGTCGCTTGGCGACGACGAATTGTCGGAAGCCGCGGAAAGGCAGTCCCACTCCATTCTCGGCCGTGTGCAGATTGAAGCAGGACGCAACATGTTTCCGCTGACGATTGAGCGTCCGGAGCAATTCGCCAGCCATCGCGTCGCGCTGGTCGGTGAATCCGCTCATGTGGTGCCGCCGATCGGCGCGCAGGGCCTCAACATGGGACTGCGCGATGCGGCTGATATCGCCGACATCGCCGGCAATGCGATCTCGCTCGGCGAAGATCCGGGATCGCCGGCGGTGCTGGCGCGCTATCAATCCGCCCGCCGCGCCGACGTCGCCAGCCGGTTAATTGCCATCGATTTCGCCAACCGCTCCTTGCTCAGCGACTTCCTGCCTCTGCAATCGCTGCGTGCGGCGGGGATGCACCTGCTTGGATCGTTCGGCCCGCTGCGGCGGCTCGCCATGCGCGAGGGACTCGCGCCGACCTGGAAGCGCGTGAGCTAACCCCCGGCTACGGAAACACCAGCCGTCCGCTCTGGATGAACCACATCACGCTGGTCAGCGTGACCACAGAAGCGAAGGTTCCGATCAGGACGGCGACGGACGCCGGCTCGATCCAGGTATTGTTCTGCCGGGCGATGACAAACACGTTCAGCGCCGGCGGCAGCGCGGCCATCAGGACGGCGGTCGCGGCCCAGGGCTGCGCGAACGGGCCGAACAGCAGCATCAGCCCGAATACGATGAGCGGATGGATCAGGAGCTTGATCGCGATCACGCCGGGCACTTCCCAGGGCACGCGATCGAACGGGCGCAGCGCCACAGTAACACCCAGCACGAACAGCGCCGTCGGCGCCGCCGCGTTCTGGAGAAATAGCAAGGTGCTGTTGACGGCGACCGGCAATTGAACGTGCAGCGCCGCGATAAGCGCCCCCGCGGCGGCCGACATGATCAGCGGATTGAGCACGATCTGCCGCGCGGCGATGCCAATGGCGTGCAGGAACGACGGATGCTTGCGATCGGTCAACGCCATCAACAGCGGCACGATCGTGAACAGGAAGATGCTGTCGCAGCAGAAGATCAGCGCGGTCGGCGCCGTAGCCTTGGCTCCGAGCACCGCCAGCGCCAGCCCGGGGCCCATATAGCCGATATTGCCGTAAGCGCCGGCAAGGCCCGCCATCGTCGCCTTGCGCAGCGACAGTTCGCCGGTGATGCGGCCTGCCACCATGGCAAGCACGAAGGCGCTCACGGTTGCAAGCGTGGTTGCGATCAGAAATGGCGGGTTGTTCAGTTCGGAAAATGGCGTCTCCGACATGATGCGGAATAGCAAGGCCGGCAGTGAGACGTAGAGCAGGAAGAAGTTCATCCAGGCGAGGCCCGATTCCGGCAGCCCTCGGGTCTTGCCGCAGGCAAATCCGATGAAGATCAGGCCGAAATAGGGAAGCGCAAGGTTGAGGATGTCGACCATCTCGTAAAGCGTCTTTTCGCCAGTCATTTCGGGGAGATGGCGCCGGATATGGCCACCACGCGTAAAGGTTAATTCGTCCTATTGCCCCTAGCATCGGCCACAATCATGGTCTATTCGACGGGACATGATTAAAGCGCGCACGGCCAAATTTCAGATCGGGCAGATCGTCCGCCACCGGGTGTTCTCATTCCGCGGCGTGATTTTCGATATCGATCCGGAATTCAACAATACCGAGGAATGGTGGTTGTCGATCCCCGAGGAGGTTCGGCCTCACAAGGATCAGCCGTTCTATCACCTGCTCGCGGAAAATTCGGAGTCCGAATACGTCGCCTACGTCTCCGAACAAAATCTCCTGCCCGACGATTCCGGCGAGCCGATCCGGCATTCGCAGGTGGCCGAGATCTTCGTGAAGGATAAGGCGGGCGGCTACCGCCCACGCAATCCGTCGCTGAACTAGCCGTCTCTGCCGGCAACGAAAAAGGCGCCCTGATCGGGCGCCTTTTGTGTTTTGTCGAATGGCGCGGCTGTTATTTCGCCGCCGGATTTGCAGTGGCGCCGCCCGGCTGGGCTCCCTCGAGCTTCTTGCGCTGCTCTTCAGCCCGCTTCTGCAGCTCTTCCTGTAGCTTCTTCTGATTTTCCTCGAACACCTTCGGATCGGTCGGCGGACCGTCATAGGCCTTGGCGAATTCACCCGCGAGCGGCAGCGGCAGCGTCAGCGGCGCGCCGTTGGAATTGATCGCCTGAACGACGAGATTCTGGCCCTTCTTCAAGTTGGCGATCAGTTCGGGCGTTGCTTCGTAGTCCGACATGCAACCGTTCTGGAAGCAGATGACATAGGGGCCCTGCTGCGGCGGATTGTTATCAACGATGATCCGGGTTCCGTGCACGAGCTGCATGCCGAGCGGCAAGGTCACGCGCAGGAGCTTCTTCGGCTCGCCTTCCGGCTCGATGATGACGGCGGCGATGACGGGTTGGCCCGACTCGATGCGGCCGTCCTTGCCGGTGAAGCAAACCTGCTTGGCGCCGGCCTCCTGACCCTTGAGGCAGAATTTGGTCCAGGGGGCGTAGATGAGCTGGACTTGCTGTTCCTGCGGCGGGGGAGTGCCGGCGGCGGGAGCGCCAGCCGGAGGGGCCTGCGCGGTCGGAGCGCCGGCGGGAGCCTTGGGAGCAGCCTTCGGAGGCGCTTTCGGAGCGGCAGGCGCGGGGGCAGCCTTCGGGGCCCCGGGCGCTGGCGCAGGCTGCTGGGCTTGCGCGCCCGAGCCGATCAACGTTGCCGACAATGTCGAGGCCGCCAACAGGGCCAAGATCTGCCCACGCGGCCGAATCGACGCGGCCAAGATACGGAAATTCATTGCGGAAAACCCTTTCTGAACCGGAGCGCCCGAAACCGCTACAGGCACCGACACCAAGCCGCGCTGGGGCGGCTGTCTCGTTGGCAATTGAGGCGGATACGTGACAGGCGTTCCCGCGGTCATCAATTGCCCGCCTTCAATACAGCGGCAGACGAAAAGATCAATGCCGACAAGCATCTTTGGGTGTTCCTCGCGGGCCGAGGGCGAAGCCTATGGTAAAGCTTTGTTCGTGCGCATTTTCGAATCAAATCGCCGCCCGCCTATGACCCGCTCCGGTCGTATCCCCCTGCGTGTGCTCGCGGGCATTGCCCTTGCGGTGACTGTGACGCCGCTCGCCCCGGCCCACGAAGCCAGAGCGGCCGAAAGCCACGCGCTGGCGATGCACGGCGCGCCTGCTCTTCCCGCCGGTTTCACGCATATGCCCTACGCCAATCCCGAAGCGCCGAAGGGCGGGCGGCTGGTCTGGGGCGCCCTCGGAACCTTCGACAGCCTAAACCCCCTGATTGTCCGCGGCCTCGCGGTTCAGCAGATCAGGGGCTTTGTGGTCGAGAGTCTGATGGCGCGCGGCAACGACGAGGCTTTCACGCTCTATGGCTTGCTGGCCAAAACCGTCGAGACCGATGACGCGCGCAGCTACGTCACCTTCCACCTCGACCCTAGGGCGCGCTTCACCGACGGCAAGCCGGTCACTGCAGAGGACGTCCTGTTTTCGTGGGCCTTGCTGCGCGACAAGGGTCGCCCCAATCACCGCCAGTATTATTCCAAAGTCGTAAAGGCCGAAGCACCCGATCCGCTCACCGTGCGGTTCGACTTCGGCGGCGGCAATGACCGCGAGCTGCCGCTGATCCTTGGGCTGATGCCGGTCTTACCGCAGCACGCGGTCGATCCCGTGACGTTCGAGGAAACCACGATGACCGGACCGGTCGGTTCCGGCCCCTATCGCGTCACCGTCGTCAAGCCGGGCGCCAGCGTCACGCTGACCCGCAATCCCGACTATTGGGGCCGCGACCTGCCGGTGAATCGGGGGTTGTGGAACTTCGACGAGATCAGGCTCGACTTCTATCGCGAGGCCAACGGCCAGTTCGAGGCATTCAAGCGCGGCCTCTATGACTTTCGCGCCGAGCACGAGCCGCTGCGCTGGCATGACGGTTACGATTTTCCGGCCGCCCGCAACGGCGAAGTGATCCGCGACACCATCAAGACGGGGATGCCGCAGCCCTCGGAATTCCTGGTGTTCAACACGCGGCGTCCGGTGTTTTCAGACATCCGCGTGCGGCAGGCACTGACGCTGCTGTTCGATTTCGAGTGGATCAACCGCAATTACTTTTTCGGACTCTATGCGCGCGCGGCAGGCTTCTTCGCAGGGTCCGAACTATCCGCCTATGCCCGCCCGGCCGACGAGCGCGAGCGCGAACTCTTGAGGCCGTTCGCTGCACGGATCCGGCCGGATATTCTCGATGGCACGTACCGCCTGCCCGTCACCGACGGATCGGGCCGCGATCGAACGACGCTGCGCCAGGCGCTGAGCTTGCTGTCGGAAGCCGGCTACGATCTCGATGGGGCCGTGCTGCGGCAGCGTTCGTCCAGGACGCCGCTCACCTTCGAAATCCTGGTGACGACGCGCGACCAGGAGCGGATTGCGCTTTCCTATCAGCGCGACCTCAAGCGCGCCGGCATCGAGGCCAGCGTCCGCGCGGTCGATCCCGTGCAGTTCGACCAGCGCCGGCTGGGCTACGAGTTCGATATGCTGCAGAACCGCTGGGATCAGTCGCTATCCCCCGGCAACGAGCAATCCTTCTACTTTGGCAGTCCGGCCGCCGACATTCCCGGCACCCGGAATTACATGGGCGCCAAAGAGCCCGCGATTGACGCCATGATCGCTGCCCTGCTCGAGGCGCGCGAACGTCCGCCTTTCGTCTCCGCGGTGCGGGCGCTCGACCGCGTCCTGATGTCGGGCTTCTACGCAATTCCGGTGTTTAACGTGCAGGAGCAATGGATTGCGCGCTGGAATCGGATAGAACGACCTACAGCGACTGCGTTGACGGGCTATCTGCCGGAAACCTGGTGGCGGAAGCCGGATATGAAGTGAACTCGCCAAGCGATCCAACCTCCGTGACAGAGCCGAAGTAACGCCGTGACCCAGCCCACCGCTTCGCCAACGCTCGATACGTTGTTCAAACGGAACCTGGCACGGCAGCCGGACGCGCTGGCGCTGGTCGATCCCCCCAACAAGCAGCGCATCACCGGCCAGCCGCCGAAGCGTCTTACCTTCGCGCAGGCCGACCGCATGATCTCGTCGCTGGCTGCGCACTTCATCGAATCCGGCTTGCCGTCCAATTCCGTGATCGCGGTTCAGCTGCCCAACACCATCGAATTCGCGCTGACCGTGCTGGCCGCCTTCCGCGCCGGCCTCGTCGTCGCGGTGCTGCCGCTGCTCTGGCGGCAGTCGGAATTGACCATGGCGCTCAACCGCGCCGCCGCGCGGGCGATCGTGACCTCGGGCAAGGTCGATGGCGTGATCTACTCGGATCTCGCCATGAACGCCGCCGCAGAAGCGTTCTCGATCCGCCATGTCTGCGGCTTCGGCGGTGACCTGCCCGAAGGCATGGCCTCGCTCGACAACGCCATCTTCCGGGAATCCCCGACCACGCGCGCCGTGATCCAGGACGGCCGCAAGGCGGCGCTGATTTCCTTCGACGTCACCTCGGACGGATTTCGGCCGGTCCCGCGCGCCCATCTCGGCCTGATTGCCGGCGGCCTTGCCATATCGCTCGAAAGCGACGTGCCGCAGGGCGCCACCATCCTGTCGGCCTTCTCGCCGATGTCGTTTGCCGGCCTCGCCTCGTCACTGGCGATCTGGCTGCTGTCGGGCGGAACACTGGTGTTGCACCATCCGTTCGATGACGAGGTGCTGGAGCAGCAGGTCAACGAACAGGCCTGCGACACCTTGATTGCACCTGCACAGCTGGCGCTGCGGCTGGACGAACTGGACTTCGCTGCGCGGATGCCGAGCCTGCGCAATGTCATCGGCCTGTGGCGCACACCGGAACAGGTCGGCTCCAGCGCGTGCTGGACCGCGCAACAGGCGACGCTGACGGATGTCTATCTGTTCGGCGAGGCCGGATTGTTCGGAGCCCGCCGAATCGCGGAGGACGGCTCACCGGCCCTGATCAAGCCCGGCCCTCACGGCGCGCCACGCGATTTGCCGGGATCGTCGATCGCGGGCGAGATCCTGCTGACGCCGCGGGGTACGTTGGGATTGCGCGGACCGATGGTGCCGGTGGCGGCCTATGCGCCCCCTCCGCCGCCGAGCGACTCCCTGATCGCGTCGCCGCCGCGCGACTACGTCGATACGGATTACGCGGCGCGGCTCGACCGCGTCACCGGCGCGGTCAATATCACCGCGCCGCCCTCCGGCGTCATGGCCGTCGGCGGCTACCGCTTCCTGGCGCAGGACCTGCAGGAGTGGGCGCGCCGGCTCGGTCAGGGCGCGCTCTTGACTGCACTGCCCGACCGCCTCAGCGGCCACCGGCTCGCTGGCCGCGCGCTCGACAACGCCCGTGCCCGAGACGCGCTCACAGAACTGGGCCTTAACCCCTTGATGGTGGAAGCATTTCGGGATCGGAGCAACGCCGCCTGAGGAGCCGCTGGCGGGCGTCCGTTGACGCCGCATTAAGCGCCGCAAACTAGGATCGCAGCTCAAAATGCGCGCCTGATCCGAGTTCTCAGATGTCTCAGCAAGGTCCGATTCTCGTCGTATCGACCGCGAAACCGCGGTCCTTTGCCGCCACACTCGACGTCACGAGACTGTTTCCGGTGGTCGAGACCGGGTGGGCGGACGCGGGGCGCGCGGTCGAGCAGGTGCAACCGGCGGCCGTGCTGGTCGGAACCTCCGGCACCGATCCAGCCGGACTCGCGGAGCTGGCCGTGCGGGTCGCGGCGCGACAGCCCTATCTGCCGTTGATCGCCGTGGACCCGCAGATTGCGTGTCCGGACAACGTCATTCCCTTCTTTCAGAGCCAAGTCCCACACGCCCAAGGCGGCTCCGACCGGCTGGCCGCCCGCTTGCGCGCCGCGCTGCGCGTGCGATCCTTGCATGCGACCGTGATGCGCCGGCTGGTGCCGGCAGCGCCGATGGCGCTGTCGCACATCGATCCGGCGCGTGACGCTACCGTGCTGCTGATCGGCCGCGGCGGCGCCTATCCCGCGCTGTCGGTCGCGCTTGGCGAGCGCACCGGCGTGGTCGGCGCGCTCTCGATCGAGGCGGCAGCGAAGCATCTGAACGTCAGAGATATCGATGGCATCGTGCTCGGCGAAGGATTTAGCCCGCGCGTGGTCGACGCCTTCCTCACCGTGCTGACTGAGGACGCCCGTTTCCGCAATCTTCCCGTCGTCGTGACGGCAAGCGATCTGGCGCCGGCCTATGATTTGCCGAACCTCGAGATCATCTCCGGCGACGCCCCCGAGGTGGCAGCGACCGCGCTGCCGCTCATCCGCCAGCACGCCTTCGAAGCGCATCTGAGCCGCACGCTGAAAGCCATCGACGCCGATGGCCTGATCGACGCGCGGACCGGTCTGCTCACCCCGGAAGCGTTCGAGCGCGACTTCGCCAGCGCCATCTACCAGACGCAGCAGCGCGGCGGCGGATTGGCGGTCGCACGCTTTGCGTTCGATCGCGACCATCCCCGCGCGCAATTCGACGGCGCGCGGATCATCAGCCGCCTGATGCGGCAAATGGATTTCGGCACCGCCCAGGATGACGGCTCGGTTGTCGTGGTCTTTGCCGAGGCCGACCTGAAGACGGCCCACAGCATTGCGCGGCGGCTGTCGAGCGTGATGCGACATACCAGCCATGGCCAGCGCGACGCACGATCGGAGCCTACGGTCGCGGTCGCCACGCTGCTGCCGAATGATTCTGCAAAGTCGCTACGATCGCGGCTCGAGCAAGACGCCCAGCGCGCCGCGTCGTAGAGAGAGCGCCAACCTAACCCGGTCATTGCGAGCGAAATGAAGCAATCCATCTCTCCGCTCTTGAAGACAGATGGATTGCTTCGTCGCTTCGCTCCTCGCAATGACGGGGAGAGGCTGCGCGCCCCACCGCGTCCGGGACACGAGACCGCCTATGCCGCCTTCTTGCTTTCCGCGAGATTGGCGAGCTGCCGCAATATCTCCGTCGTGCCTATCAGCCGCTCTTCCGGCGTCTTCCATTGCTGCAGGAACACCACCTTCATGTCGGGCCGGACCTTCGCGGCCTGGCCGTGCTGACGGATGAAGGCGACGAGGCGATCCGGCTGGGCAAAGCTGTTGTCGCGGAATGAAATCACGGCGCCCTTTGGACCGGCATCGACCTTCTCGACATTGGCACGGCGGCAATAGGCCTTGATCGCCGCCACCTTGAAGAGGTAGCGGACTTCGTCCGGCAGCACGCCGAAGCGGTCGCGCATTTCGGCAGCGAAATTGTCGATCTCCTCGTCGGTGTCGAGATCGGCCAACCGCCGATACAGCGACAGCCGCACCGAAAGATCGTTGACGTAATCCTCGGGGATCAGCACCGGCATGCCGATGGTGATCTGCGGCGACCAGCGGTCGGCGGCGGGCTCGGCCACGCCGGCCTTGAGATTGAGGATCGCTTCCTCCAGCATCGATTGATAAAGCTCGAAGCCGACTTCCTTGATGTGACCGGATTGTTCCTCGCCGAGCAGATTGCCGGCGCCGCGGATGTCGAGGTCGTGCGATGCGAGCTGGAAGCCCGCGCCCAGCGTTTCCAGCGACTGCAGTACCTTCAGCCGCCGTTCGGCCTGCGCAGTGATCTTCTGCTGCGCCGGCAGCGTAAACAGCGCGTAGGCGCGGAGCTTCGAGCGCCCCACCCGTCCGCGCAGCTGATAGAGCTGCGCCAGGCCGAACATGTCGGCGCGGTGCACGATCAGTGTGTTGGCGGTCGGAATATCGAGACCGGACTCGATGATGGTGGTCGAGAGCAGGATGTCGTACTTGCCGTCGTAAAACGCTGACATGATGTCTTCGATCACGGTTGGCGCCATCTGGCCGTGGGCGACGGCGACCTTCATCTCTGGCACGTTCTTGTCGAGAAAATCCTTGACACCGGCGAGATCCTCGATCCGCGGCACCACGTAGAACGCCTGTCCGCCACGGTAGCGTTCTCGGAGCAACGCTTCGCGGATCATCAGGGGGTCGTGCGGCGCGACAAAGGTGCGCACCGCCAGACGATCGACTGGGGGCGAGGCGATGATCGAGAGATCGCGCACGCCGGTCAGCGCCAGTTGCAGCGTCCGCGGAATCGGCGTCGCGCTGAGCGTCAGCACATGCACCTGCGCACGAAGTTGCTTCAGCCGTTCCTTGTGGCTGACGCCAAAGTGCTGCTCCTCGTCGACGATCAGCAAACCGAGATCCCTGAACTTGATCGACTTGCCGAGCAGCGCATGGGTGCCAACCACGATATCGACATTCCCGTCGGTCAGCCCCTTTTTGACCTGCGTCAATTGCTTTGCCGGGATCAGGCGGGAGGCCTGTGCGACATTGACCGGGAAACCGCGGAAGCGTTCGGCAAAATTCTTGCTGTGCTGCCGCGCGAGAAGTGTGGTCGGCACCACCACGGCGACCTGCTTGCCATCGAGCGCCACGGCAAACGCAGCGCGCAGTGCCACTTCCGTCTTGCCGAAGCCGACGTCGCCGCAGATCAGCCGATCCATCGGCCGGCCGCTTTCGAGGTCTTTCAGCGTGGAAGTGATGGCCCCCAACTGGTCTTCGGTCTCCTCATAGGGGAAGCGCGCACAGAATTCGTCATAAACATGCGGCTGCACCGGCATTTTCGGCGCTTCGTGCAGTTGCCGCTCGGCCGCGATCTTGATCAGTTCGCCGGCGATCTCGCGGATCCGGTTCTTCAGCTTGGCCTTGCGTGCCTGCCAGCCGCCGCCACCCAGCCGGTCCAGCTCCACATTGGCGTGATCGGAGCCGTAGCGCGACAGCAGCTCGATGTTCTCGACCGGCAGGAACAGCTTTGTTTCAGCGGCATAATGCAGCTCAAGGCAGTCATGCGGCGCGCCACCGACTTCGATCGTCTGCAAGCCGACAAAGCGCCCGATGCCATGCTCTACATGCACCACGAGATCGCCGGTGGAAAGGCTCGTGACTTCGGAAATGAAGTTGTCGAGCTTGCGGCTCGACTTGCGCTGCCGCACCAGGCGGTCGCCGAGGATGTCCTGCTCGCTGATGACGGCGAATTCGTCGGTCTCGAAGCCGCTCTCCATGCCGACCACCGCCAGCATGGCCTCGTTGCGCGGCGTCGCCTGCACGGTGCGCCAGGCGTTGACGCTGGTGATATTGGCGAGCTTGTGATCCCGCAGCATGCTGGCCATGCGGTCGCGCGAGCCTTCGCTCCACAGCGCGATCACCACCTTCTTGCGCTGCGCCTGCAACGCCAGCACATGCGCCACCACGGCTTCGAACACGTTGACCGAAGTGTCGGCGCGCTCGGGCGTAAAATTGCGGCCCTGCCGCGCGCCGGCGTCGACTACGTCCCCGCCCCCTTCGGGCACGGCAAACGGCGTCAGCCGCGCCACCGCGGCATCGTTCAGCCGTGTTGTCCACTCTGTTTCCGTCAGATAGAGCCGGTCCGGCGGCAACGGCTTGTAGATCGCACCTGACCCTGGATGTTCCAGCGCCTCGCGCCGTGCCTCGTAATAGTCCGCGATCTGTTTGAACCGCTCGCGCGCGGCGTCCTCGCCTTGCGGTTCGATCGCGACCGGCGCACCGTCGAGATAATCGAACAGCGTTTCCATCCGCTCCTGGAACAGCGGAAGCCAATGCTCCATGCCGGGATGGCGGCGGCCTTCGCTGACGGCTTCATAGAGCGGATCGTCGCGCTCGGGCGCGCCGAAGGTCGCGACATAGCCCATGCGAAAGCGGCGGATGGTTTCGGTGACGAGCTGGAATTCCGAGATCGGCACCAGATCGAGCGCGCGCATGTCGAGCAGCGTGCGCTGGGTTTCCGCGTCAAACGTGCGAATTGACTCCAGGGAGTCGCCGAAGAAGTCGAACCGCACCGGCTGATCCAGCCCCGCCGGAAACAAATCGAGGATGCCGCCGCGCACGGCGTACTCGCCGGGCTCGCGCACGGTCGAAGAGCGGTTGTAGCCGTTGTGCTCCAGCCAGGCGACAATCGAGTCCATCGGCACGACATGGCCGGGCGCAACCGACAGCGCCTGCGCCGCCACCACCTCGCGTGCGGGCACGCGCTGCACGATCGCGTTGACAGTGGTAAGCACGATCAGCGGCTTGTCGCTGCCCTGCAGGCGCGACAGCCGCGCCAGCGTCGTCAGTCGCTGCGCCAGGATGCCGCCGTGCGGCGACACCCGGTCATAGGGCTGGCAGTCCCAGGCCGGAAACTGCATGACGGGCAGATCAGGCGCGAAGAATTCCAGCGCCCGCGCCAGCTGCTGCATGCGCGCACCATCGCGGCAGACCACGGCAAGGCTCACCGCGGGCGGTTTTGGTCGGGCCGCCACCGCGCGCGCCAGATCCGAGACGACAAGCCCCTCCGCGCCCTCGGCGACATTGGCGAAGGTCAGCGCGCGGCCGGGGGCCAACAGCGCGGCGGGGGATTTGATCGGCGACTTCATGCGTCGTGATCCACGGCGCGAAACGCCTTGATGCGGTCGAACAGCGCGGTCGCATATCCCGGATCGAGCGGCGTGTCGCCGGTCAGCGCGGCATAGAGATCGGGATCGGGCACCTCGATCAGGCGCTCCAGCTCGGTCAGTTCGTCGTCGCGCATGCCCGATATCTCGGCATCGGCAAAACGGCCGAGGATGAGATCCATTTCCCGGGTACCGCGATGCCAGCAGCGGAACAAAAGCCGCTTGCGGCGGTCGTCGAGGCCGCCGCTTGATCGTGTTGTACCCGTCATTTTCTCTGGTCCCATTCGAACGCCAAAAGCCCGGACGTGCCGGGCCGGGTTGATATAACGGTCGGGATGACTGTTGTCAGCCCTTCCTGCTCCCTGAATTATCAACCGAGTTGTCATTGCCGGGCTTGACCCGGCAATCCATCCTCTTGAAGAGGGATGGATGCGCGGATCCAGTCTCCGCCAAGGCTTCGCGGGCCACGAGCGCACTCGGCCGCCGAAGCTTTGGCGAAGGCGGCAAGTTCGCGCATGACGGATCGTAAGCGACGAGAGACCTGATGCGCCCCACCCTGCTCAATCCGCTGTTTGCGCCGGTCACGAGCCTTCCTGGTGTCGGGCCGAAGCAGGACAAGCTGCTGCGCTATCTGCTCAGCCGCGATGAGACGCCGCGGCTGATCGATCTGCTGCTGCATCTGCCGGCCAGCGTGATTGACCGCCGTGCCCGGCCGAAGATTCGTGAGGCGGTGCTGGGAACCGTGGTTACACTGGAAGTCACCGTCGGCCGCCACCGGCCGCCACCGCCGCGCAATGCCCGCGCGCCCTACCTCGTCTATGCCTCGGACGATACCGGCGACGTGGTGCTGACGTTTTTCCGCGCCAAGCCCGGCTATGTCGAAAAGCTGCTGCCGGTCGGCGCGAAGCGCTACGTATCCGGCACGCTGCAGATGTATGACGGCATCCCGCAGATTGTGCATCCCGACCGCGTCGTCGACGAAGCCGGATTTGCAAAACTCAGCGGCATCGATCCGGTCTATCCCCTGACCGAAGGGCTCGCGCTGGGGTCGCTGCGCCGCGCGATTGCCCAGGCGCTGCAGAAGCTGCCGGAACTGCCGGAGTGGATCAGCCCGGAAGTGATCCGTCGCTGCAAGTTTCCGCCGATCCGGGAAGCGCTCAGCCGCGTGCACGTGCCGATCGAACTCACGGACATTTTGCCCGACGGCCCGTTCTGGTCACGGCTTGCGTTCGACGAATTGTTGGCCGGTCAATTGGCGCTGGCGCTGGTGCGCGCGCAATTACGGCGTCCGGCCGGCGACCGTAACGCCGGCGACGGTCACCTGCGCCACAAGATCATCGACGCGTTGCCCTACGCGCTCACCACCTCGCAGCGCGCAGCGGTTGCCGCCATCACCGAGGATTTGCGCCAGCCGGTGCGAATGCTGCGGCTGCTGCAGGGCGACGTCGGCTCCGGCAAGACGGTGGTGGCGCTGTTGGCGGCGGCTGCGGTCGCGGAGGCCGGCAAACAGGCCGCGCTGATGGCGCCGACCGAAATCCTCGCGCGCCAGCATATCAAGACCATCGCGCCGCTCGCCGAAAGGGCGGGCCTGCGCGTGGCGATCTTGACCGGGCGCGAAAAGGGCAAGGAGCGGCGCGAGGTCCTTGCGCAGCTCGAAGCCGGCGAGACCGATCTTCTGGTCGGCACCCACGCGCTGATCCAGGACGACGTGATTTTTACGGCACTGGCACTGGCCGTGGTCGACGAACAGCATCGCTTCGGCGTCCGCGAACGGCTCGCACTCACCAATAAGGGCGAGGCCGTCGATGTGCTGGTCTTGAGCGCGACGCCAATCCCGCGCACGCTGGTGCTCACCTATTTCGGCGACATGGACGTCTCCGAATTGCGCGAGAAACCGGCTGGCCGCCAGCCGATCGACACCCGCACCGTCCCGAACAGTCGGCTCGACGAGGTCGTCGATGCCGTCGGCCGCGCGCTGAAATCAGGCAAGCTGGTTTACTGGATTTGTCCGCTGGTCGAGGAATCCGAAGCCGAGGGCACGGAACATCTCACCAACGCCACCGCGCGTTTCGAGCGGCTGCAGAAGCGCTTTGGCGACCGCGTCGGCCTCGTGCACGGGCAGATGAAGGGGACGGAGAAGGATCGCGTGATGGCGCAATTCGCCAACCACGAAATCGGCCTTCTGGTCGCCACCACCGTGGTCGAGGTCGGCGTCGATGTGCCCGCAGCCACTATCATGGTGATCGAGAATGCCGAACGCTTCGGGCTCGCGCAACTGCACCAGCTCCGCGGCCGGATCGGCCGCGGCTCGGAGTCCTCGACCTGCCTGTTGCTCTACAAGGAGCCGCTCGGCGAGATGTCGGCGGCGCGGCTGAAGGTGATCCGCGAAACTACCGATGGATTCAGGATCGCGGAGGAGGACCTGAAGCTGCGCGGCGAAGGCGACGTGCTCGGGATCCGCCAGAGCGGCCTGCCCGGCTATCGCATCGCCCGCTCCGACGTGCACGCGCAACTGATCACGCAGGCGCGCGACGAGGCGCTGCGCATCATGAAGGACGATCCCAAGCTCAAGGGCGAGCGCGGCGAAGCGCTGCGCTGCCTACTTTATCTATATGAGCGTGACGAAGCCGTGCCGCTGATCGGCGCGGGATAGCTCGCTCCGGCCTCGGCAATGCGACGCCGGTAGTGCTCGGTGCCCTCGACGATCTTGTCGAGCAGCGCCTCCAGCGCCCAGAATTTTTCGTGGATATCGAAGGTGACGGCACGGCTGTCGGTGCAGGAAAACGTACCGAGACGCTGGTGGTAGAGTTTTGCGAGCTTCGGATAACCCATCGGTTCGGCCATCGCCGACAGCGCGAGGTAGACCGACAATTCGTCCGCCAGTGCCGGATGGCGGGCATTTTCGGTCATCATCCATTTGTAGAGATCGGGATGAAAATTCGTGAACACGCCGGTAAACCCGCGCGAACCGGCTTTCATTGCCTCAAAGGCAATCGCCGCATTGGCATTGACGATAGCAAGTGGCGTGCCCCTGGTCAGTGCCACCCGGCGCTTCACCGTTTCGAGGTCGCAGGAGACGTCCTTGAGGATGATGAAGCGGCCGGTGCCCGCGCAGACCTTCAGTTCATCGTCCGTCAGCAGGCGGCGATAAGGCGCCGGGCACTCGTAGAGGCCGAGGGGAATTTCCTTCGGCAAGCGGTCGAGCAGCCAGCTCAGATCGTCGATGAACTTGCTGCCGCCTTCCCGCCTGGCGTCGAGACGGTTGGTGACGAGCACCATCCCGTCAACGCCTGTCGCGGCGATCGCGGTCAGCTCGGCAAGCTGGTCGTCGAGGCTTTCGCTGATGTGCCCGGAAGCGATCACCGGCACACGACCGGCCGCGGCTTTCTTGACGAAGGCGGCGAGCGCAACCCGTTCGTCGAGACCGAGAAACTGCATCTCGCTCGACTGGCAAACCGCAAACAGCGCGTCCGAGCCATTGTCGATGTACCATTCCACCAGCCGGGTGAGGCCCGGATAGTCGATCTGGCCGCTTTCGGTGAACGGCGTGATCATCACGGGAATGATGCCTTCGATCTTGGTCATGAGTTCATGCCCCCCGGGATGACAGCTCAAATCACTCCACCTTCACCTTTGCGGGAGCGGGCTTCAGCCCGGCGGCCGAATTGGCCACGCGCGCCGCGTTCGCCATGCCGGCAAGCGCTGCGTTGCGTTTCTGCGGATCGGAGCCTGGCTGCACCACGCCGGCGGACATGATCAGCGTCGCGGCGTCTTCGGTGGTCATGTCGACTTCGATAATCTTGCTCTTCGGCACGTAGAAAAAGAAACCCGTGGTCGGGTTCGGCGCGCAGGGCAGGAACACCGAGATGTGCTCCTCCTGGCCGGGAAGCTGGCTCGCGATGTTCACGCTCGGCGACTGCGAGATCAAAACGATCGACCACATTCCCGGCGAGGGAAATTCAACCAGTCCGACCTTGCGAAAGCTCGACCCCTTGCCCGAGAACAGCGTCTCGAACACCTGCTTCAGCCCGCGATAGATCGCACGCACCACGGGCATGCGGCCGAGCAGGCGTTCGCCGAGGTCGACCAGCGTCCGACCGATCAAATTGGCGGTGAGGAAACCGAGCAGCGTCAGCGCGACTACGGCGACGATCAGCCCCGAGCCCGGCAAGCCGAACGGCAGATAGGTTTCGGGACGGTAGACCGTCGGCACGAACGGGCGGACCAGATTGTCGACCCAGTTCACGAACCACCAGGTTAGATAGAGGGTGATCGCGACCGGCCCTGCGACAATCAGCCCGGTCAGAAAATAGTTCCGAAAACGGGCCATTAGCCCGCGAGGGTGGGTATCCGGCAGGGGTTCTTCCGGCGGCGCGGTCGGGGGCAGTTCTTCGCGGTTCATTGTGGTTCCAGGTCAGGGCGGCCGAACTCGACATTCGGGCGCGATCGGACGCAAAACCGGGGCCCACTTTTGCTTGATCGCGCCTATTCCAGCTAAGCCATCCTAGCAGGTTTTTGAAGAGCCAGCGTGACAGCCCGGGGGCTTGACTATCCAAGAGCTTGACTATTCGACGGTTACAGATTTCGCGAGATTTCGCGGCTGATCCACGTCGGTCCCCATCACCACGGCGGTATGATAGGCCAGGAGCTGCACCGGGATGGCATAGACCATCGGGGTAAACGCCGCCGCCATGTCAGGCAGCACGATAGTGACAAGGGATTCGATGGTGGCTTCCGCCGCCCCCTTGGCGTCGGTCATCAGAATGATGTTGCCGCCACGGGCTGCGACTTCCTGCATGTTGGAGACGGTCTTCTCGAACACCCGGTCATGCGGCGCGATCACCACGACCGGCATGTTTTCGTCGATCAGCGCGATCGGCCCGTGCTTGAGTTCGCCGGCGGCATAGCCCTCGGCGTGAATGTAAGAAATTTCCTTCAGCTTCAGCGCGCCTTCCAGCGCCAGCGGATAGCTGGTGCCGCGGCCGAGATAGAGCACGTCCTTCGATTTCGAGATGTCGCGCGCCAGTTTTTCGATCTGCGGTTCTAATGTCAGCGCCGCCGCCATGAGCCGCGGAATCTCGACGAGGCCGTGGACGAGTTTGATCTCGTCCTCATCCGACAATTCGCCGCGCGCCTTGCCGGCGGCGACCGCAAGCGAGGCCAGCACCATCAACTGGCAGGTAAACGCCTTGGTCGAGGCGACGCCGATTTCCGGACCGGCCAGCGTCTGCAGCACGGTTTCGCTTTCGCGCGCAATCGTCGATGTCGGCACGTTCACCACCGACAGGGTGTGAACGCCCTCGGCCTTGGCGTAGCGCAGCGCGGCCAGCGTATCGGCGGTCTCGCCGGACTGCGAGATGAAGATCGCGAGATCGCCCTTGCGCAACGGCGCCTCGCGGTAACGGAATTCGGAGGCGACATCGAGTTCGACCGGAATGCGCGCCAGCCGCTCGAACCAGTATTTGGCGACGTAGCCGGCATAGCTCGCGGTGCCGCAGGCCGTGATCGAAATGCGTTGGACGTCCTTGAAATCGAACGGCAGCTTGACCGGCAACATCACGCGCTCGCTCGCCATGTCGATGTAGCGTGCCAGCGTGTGGCCGACCACTTCCGGCTGTTCGTGGATTTCCTTGGCCATGAAGTGGCGATAGTTCGCCTTGTCGACCAGCGAGGTCGAGGCGCTGTGCTTTACCGCGTCGCGGTGAACGATCGCGTTGGTCTTGTCGTAGATGACAGCGCCCTTGCGCGTCAGCACCACCCAATCGCCGTCCTCGAGATAGCTGATCGTATCGGTGAACGGCCCGAGCGCGATCGCATCCGAACCCAGATACATCTCGCCGTCGCCGTGACCGATCGCCAGCGGCGGGCCGTTGCGGGCGCCGATCATCAGGTCGTCGTCACCGGCGAAAATGAAGCCGAGCGCGAACGCGCCGCGCAGCTCCAACAGTGCCGCCCTCACCGCCTCGACCGGCTTGATGCCCTGCTGGAGAAAACTATCGACGAGGTGGACAACGATCTCGGTATCAGTTTCGGTCTTGAACACCGCCCCCTTCTTCTCCAGAGCCGCGCGCAACTCGCGAAAGTTTTCGATGATGCCGTTGTGAACCACGGCGACGCGATCGGTCGCATGCGGATGCGCGTTGTTCTCGGTCGGCTTGCCGTGGGTCGCCCAGCGGGTGTGCCCGATTCCGGTGTGCCCCGTGAGCGGTTCGGCCTGCAGCCGCTTCTCGAGGTTCTTCAGCTTGCCCTCGGCGCGGCGGCGCTCGAGGTGGTCGCCTTCCAGCGTGGCGACGCCTGCGGAGTCATAGCCGCGATATTCAAGCCGTTTGAGTGAATCCACCAACTGCTCCGCGACCGGAGCGCGTCCAAGAATGCCGACAATGCCGCACATGCGGTTCAATATCCCCAAATCGACGAAGTGCGTCGCAACACGCTAGTCTCTTAACGAGAAATGAAGTCCAACAGATACTCAATAATTATTGCGGATTGAGACAGTCTTAAGCGGAAAGCTTAATGGCCGCCAACCCAGGGATTAACTTGTCACATCTGCCATGCCGGCGGGATATGAGTCCGCGATCTCGCGGCATGAACTGCCCGAGGCTTGGCCTTGGTTCCCCCCAAAGAACGAGGGAGCAGGGAATGCCGGGTGCTTGCTGCACCCGCGGTCTCGTGTGCAATAAGCGCTGAGAGATGCGCACACGAGCATACAGGTACAGCCGGAGCACTCCGGCATTCCCTGCGCAATGGCTTTACGGCTTACTTCGCGCTCTCGCCGGCGACGAATTCCTTTGTCACCGTCACCAGCGGATTGAGACTTGTCTAAAGCCCGGTCGGGCCGACGCGTCTCCGCGGGCTTGACATCAGCAACGGATGCCAGGACCACGCGACTTCGCCGTACGCAGCGCCCTTAACCGTTGCTCCAATCGACGAGATACCGGCCGAAGTTCTGGCAAAGCCCTTGAACGCCGGTCGTCTGCGCAAGGTTGGATCACTCACGGGAGAATCCGCCCTGCGACTACGATCGCACCCGACGCCGCTGCGTCCACCGCATCCAACCCCGCGTCCGTGACGATCGCGATACGCCCTCTTTGGGAGCCAGGCCGGGCTGCTCTTTCGATAAATCCGCCATGCAATTCGCATAAGGCAGAATCAAGACATTTTGCAACTAGCCGTTGCTAGCTAAAGGAATTGTCCACGGGCGTGATCGTCGAAATCGTTCTCCCGCCGGTTGTAGATCTTCAGCGTGTCGACCTTCACGTGGGGTCTGCTTCATGATCCATTACGGTGACAGTGCACTTAATTGGCTTTTCGCCCTCCACCATCGATCCTGGCGCATGGCCCGCCTCGCCCGTGTCGTCATTCCCGGCCACCCGCATCACGTGACGCAGCGCGGCAACGGCGGTGCGCGCACGTTCTTTAGCGAGGACGATTACGCGCTCTATCGCGACATGCTCGCCGCATCCTGCCGCGCCGCCGGGGTGGAAGTCTGGGCGTGGTGCCTGATGCCGAACCACGCGCAGCTGATCCTGGTGCCGTCCGACGCCGACGGGCTGCGCCGGGCGCTGGCGCCGGTGCACCGCCGGCATCATTCACGCGCGCCGCGAGCGGACCGGGCATTTCTGGCAGGGCCGTTTCGACTGCGTGGCGATGGACGAGGCGCACCTCGCCGCCGCGCTACGCTACGTGTCGCTCAATCCCGTGCGGGCGCGCCTGATCGACCGCGCGCGGGCGTGGCGCTGGTCGAGCGTGCGCGCCCATCTCGCAGCCCGGGACGACGGCCTCACGGCGCTCGCGCCAGTCCGCGAGCGCTATCCGGATTTTGCGCACTTCCTGTCCGAGCAGGCTGATGCCGGCATGATCGAACGGCTACGCCGCGCCGAGAGCATCGGCTGGCCGCTCGGCGACCGCAAATTCCTCGACGCCGCCGAGCGGAAGACACGGCGTGTTCTCAAGCCGGCCAAGCGTGGGCCGAATCCGCGTGTCGAAGAGGATTAAGCGCACTGTCACCGTAATTCGGCTTCATGCGGGCGCTGAACCGGCATCACGTTCGGGAGTTTAATCCGAAGCGGAAAGATCCGCATTGGGGCCGGCGCAAGCCAAAGAGAGACCAATGACGGTCTGGATTTACATCGACACAAGCAAGGAAGTCAGCGACGCTGATTACCTAGGTCTTTGCAACAAAGCATGCCTCTGAAGCATGGCTTCAAGAAAACGACGAAGAAGGCGTTGCGTTCGAGCATGAGGTACTGGAGTGAACAGCCTCGCAGATCTGGCGCAGACGGACCGAGGCGAAGGAAGACAGACTCTCGGCCTTTCCCCTGGGTTGCTGGCCTCCCAATTCCAACTAGCGGAGAGCGAAATGGCTGAAAAGATCGATGTTGAGGTTACCGGCAAATCGCAGTTTGAAGTCGCCTACGACATGGCGAGGTTCATTCTCATCAATATGGAAGGTCGTCGGGTGAAAGGCGTAAAGCGAGAAGAGCTCTTGCATTTGGTAGCTGACTGCACCGAGGCCTTGCGCGGCATCAAGGTCAAGCAGATTATCAGCTAAAAAAGTGAGGCTGGCACCCCGTCCAGCCTCCTCTTGTCCGCAAGGGGTTACGCGGCGGCATAGCTTCCTAAATTTGCTTCTGCAAGCAGGTCGGCGACGTCGACCACATCAAGTGTTCGCGAATGTGGATGCCACGGCGCGCCTGCACTGTGTAATCTCTATTCGATCATCACTAAGGCATCCGCGCGCTTTTCGGGGTAATCAATCGCTACGTCGGCAACCTGCCGCCGATACCAGGTGTGTTCCCGGATTATCCGGCTCCGGTGATCTGAAATGCCGGTAGTGAGCGCGAAATAGCAATCATGAGGTGGGCATGCCGCCACCGCCGCGCACGGGTGGTCCGCCTGTCACCAACATCCGCAACACGTCGTCGCCGCACTGGCGGGCCTGGTTGAAACCGGAAAACAGGTGGAATTACGGGGACAGCGCACTTAACCCGCCGCTCGCGAAAAATGCAATTGAGTGCACTGTCACCGTAATTGCGAATTTCCTGTCCGAAGAACCCGATGCCGATAAGGTCGAACGGCTCCGCGGCGCCAAGACCATCGGCCGTCCGCTCGGCGATCACAGATTCCTCGACATGCTCGAGCGGAAGACCCGCCGCGTTCTTAGGCCGGCCAAACGCGGGCCGAAGCCGCAGGCTGAGGAGGATTAAGTGCACTGTCACCGTAATCCCGTAATCCCGGAATGGCAGGGGCGATGGAGGCGCTCATCCTCGTTGCCGAGAGCAGCGGGCCGACAATGTTTGCACGGATCGGCGTCATGAAACCATTGAACCGGGGCCACGTTCAGGAGTTTAACCTATCTCGCAAGGACCCTCGCTGGGACGCCACAAGCTGGCGCGAGATCGATGAAAACGGTCTGGATTTACGTCGATACAAAGAAACAGGTCGGCGACCGTGACCATCTCAAGGTGTTTGCAAACTCGGACCTTGCCGATGAGTGGTTCTTGGTGAACGATCCGGAAGGCGCCGTCTTTGAGTACGAGGTCATAGGCGCTGCAGATGACGAAACCGGGTCGGGACGTCAACGGCATCGCTAGGACAGAGGCCGACCAACCACATGAAACGCCCGGCGTGCGGGCCGGCGCGACCAGCGAGGAGTTGGTGCCGACGAACGCACCTCGCCGATCAGCGTCTTGTGCTTGAAGAAGCCGTCGTAGTTGCAGGTGATGGTGCCGGCGGCGAGGTTGGAATTGGCGGCGACATGGGCGTCGCCGATGTAGGATCGGGCGATTGGCGCGCACGGACGCCGAGAAAGACTAACCAAGTCTTAGTGCGAACCCGGTGCAGGCTGATCGTCGTTCTGATCAAACCCCAAGGATAAAACGACCGATCTCGATCAGGACAACGGCGCCTACGATCGCAAGCGCAAGAAAAAATGTCGCCCGGCGATGGGACTTTCCTCATGGCTCGCCTCATTGCGGAACGAGCCCCAAAGTATTTTCCGTGTTACTCGCCGTTTAGTCGCAGCGGCGCTCCCTGCGCGTGATCCTGCGGCCGTCGTCCCGTTCAATCGTGGTGGTCTCCATGCGGCAGCGCTTGCCGATGGTGACACCCCCTGGGCCGACGCCAACTGTGGTGTCGGAGTCGTAGTGTCGGCGACGGTCGTAGCGATAGTCACGATCCCTATCGTAGTCGCGGTCCCGGCCGACTTGAACATCGACGCCTTGGGCCTTGACCGGAGTGACGAGCGGGGCAGTCGTAAGCAGCGCTGCGGCTGCCGCCACGGAAAGAGCGATCTTCAACATTTGGAAGTCCTCCTTGGGCTTGATATGGCGGTGCAACGGGCACGAATGCTGAGGGTTCCTCCGGGGCAATCAACGGAGCACCGAAGTAGCGCGGCGTATTGCCGCCTTTCGCCCTGAGCGGCCCGCGAAGGTGCGAGGGTTCGTTCCAACGGGACGAACGTGCCCGCCCGTACTCTTCCGGATAGACGGTACCGAAATCCGCGTCAGAATGGCCGCATTGCAGCGGCGGCATTTAAGTTCACCTAGTATTTGCGTTTTCGCCCGGCAGCCCGAAATGGCTGCCGGGCGTTTGATGACTGGCCCTACTCCTTAGGATGCTCCAGGGCCGCTTCCAGTTCTGTGACGATGTCATGCAGGAGGCCAATTGCGAGCGGGTCGGTAACCTCGCGCTCCATCACGCGGAAGCGCATCACCCGCTCTTGAAGCTCACGATGTTCCCTGTCGTCGTCCATAACGCGCTCCGCACTTGAGCATGACGCCGAATGAGGCCGATGGTTGCAGGAACTTGAATAAACATTCATCAAGGTTAAAGCGTTCGCTCCGGCTTCAACCGAGGCGGTCTAACCGGCGGCCGCAATTCAGCCGACGCCACCCGGGTTGCAGGTCAAATACCGAACGAGTGCCTGATCTGCCTCAGCATCGACATGGAGGCGTCGGTATACCGACCATGGGTGAGATACTGGTCTAGCTGCGACGCACCAAGCAGCATCACGGCTGCCATTACAAAGCCTCTGAACATAGTGGGCCTCTCCAAAGGAAAGAGACCGCCAACCGGGCTGGTCGGGTTAACCTTTCGAATTCGCTGTCGCCGATCGCGACCTATCTGCAATGGCGGAATGCTGGCACCAATTGGTAGCCAAATTGCTAAATTGTGCTGCGATGGCGTTGCAGAGGCGCTTTCGCGAGTCTCCGCAATATGCCGGACTATTCACGGCATTTTCGACCGAAAACCTTGTTGCCGATCGAGACAAGTCTGAAGCGGAAAGCTTAACAAGCGCTCCGCTTAACCCTCTTTCGGCTTTTTCGCCCGCAGCTTCATTTCGCGGTAGCGCTTGGCCCCGCCCTCGCGGTTGCTCTGCGGGCTGCGCTCCACCGCCATTGCATCGTCGGGCACGTCCTTCGTGATGACGGAGCCCGAACCGATATAGGCGCCCTTGCCGATTTTCACCGGCGCGACCAGCGAGGAGTTGGTGCCGACGAACGCGCCCTCGCCGATCAGCGTCTTGTGCTTGAAGAAGCCGTCGTAGTTGCAGGTGACGGTGCCGGCGCCGAGGTTGGAATTGGCGCCGACATGGGTATCGCCGATGTAGGAGAGATGGTTGACCTTGACGCCGGCCTCTAGGGTCGACGCTTTGGTCTCGACGAAATTGCCGATCTTGGCGCCTTCGCCGAGCGAGGTGCCGGGCCGCATTCGCGCAAACGGACCGACCAGAGCCTTCTTGCCGACCGAGGAGTGCACGATGTGCGTGAATGAATGGATCACCGCGCCGTCGTCGATGGTAACGCCGGGGCCGATCACCACGAAAGGCTCGATGGTCACGTCCTTGCCGAATTTGGTATCGGCGGCGAGATAGACGGTGTCGGGGGCAATCAGTGTCACGCCGGCATCAAGTGCGGCCTTGCGCAAACGCGTCTGCATCACTGCTTCCGCCTCGGCAAGTTGCGCCTTGTCGTTGATCCCGCGCACTTCATCCTCGCTGGTTTCGATCACGACGGCCTCCAATCCCATTTCCCTGACGATGGTGACGGCATCGACCAGATAATACTCGCCCTTGCTGTTGGCGTTACCGATCCGGTCGAGAATTTTAAGAGCCTGGCCGCCGTCGAATGCCATCACGCCGGCATTGCACAGCGTGACCTTGCGCTCTTCATCCGTCGCGTCGGCGTGTTCGCGGATCGCGATCAGACGATCGCCCTGAAGCAGCAACCGGCCGTAACCGGTCGGGTCGGCAGCGCGGAAGCCGAGCACGGCCAGCGCCGCGCCTTTCGCCAGCGGCGCGCGTAACCGCGTAAAGGTCTCGGCCGAAATCAGCGGCGTATCGCCGAACGCGACCAGCAGATCGTCGGCGCCGCGCGCGATCGCCTCGCGGGCGGCCAGCACGGCGTGTGCCGTGCCGAGTCGCTCGGCCTGAACAAAGCTGGCAGCATCGGCGCGGACGCGCCTGACCTCGTCGGCGACCGCCTTGTGGTCCGGCCCGATCACGACCGCAAGCGAGGCGCCCGCGCCGTGCGGGGCCGCATCCAGCACATGCGCCAGCAGCGATTGGCCGGCGACCTGGTGCAGCACCTTCGGCAGCGAGGATCGCATGCGCGTGCCCTCACCGGCCGCAAGCACGACTGTCAGGCTGGATCGAGCGGTCATTCTGGTCCTCAGGCGAACAAGGTTTGCCGGCCGTCTTTAATTGTTTTCCCCCGGAGATCAAACCGATTCGCCGCCCGCAAACCTCCGGATTCAAGTCGGCGGGACTTTTCCTGTTAATGTTTGCCCTGTGATTCGGCAGGCCTTGAGGAGGGCCAAAGGCGTTTGGCCAGGAAACCCGACCATCTCGCAGACTTCGAGGCGGATGACAGCGGCGGCGTGCTGAGCAACCTGTTGGCCGACGAAGATGAACTCGACCGCCGCGCGCTGTGGCGGATCGGATGCTGGGGCGTGGGCGCGACCGCCGCGGTGATTCTGGCCGTGATGGCCAACCAGTCGTCGCTTGGATTGAAGCGCGAGCAGGTTGCTGCCGCTGATCTCACCCGGCAGGCGCAGCAAATTCAGCTGATAGCCAAGGAAACCCAGAACGAGGCACGGCGGCTCGCCGCCGCGATCGATACGCTCAACGGCGACCGCGATCGGCTGTATTCCCGTGTCACCAGCCTGGAACAGGGGCTCGATTCCGTCACCGGCGCCATCGCTCGCCAGGGTTCCGTGCAGGGTTCGCCGCCTGTTGCCAATGCCGAACCGCAGACCGCCCAAAAACCGCCATCGCCAAGCATCGCGCAGGTAGCTACCGCGGCGGCCGCAGCGCCCGTGGCTGACAAGCCCGTTACCTCCACCGCCGAGCCTGCCCCGGCGACGGTCTCGCCTGCGGAGAAGGACACGGCAAAGACCGACGCCGCCAAAGCCGATAGCGCCAAGCCGGAAACGGCCAAAGCCGACACAATAAAAACCGACACGGTAAAGGCCGACAGCGCCAAGCCGGAGCCGGCAAAGCCTTCGCCCGCCACCCCACCGATGGCCGCACAGTCGACGATGGTTCCGTCCGATCCCGTCGCCGGCAAATTGATCGAGCCGGGCAAAGCGCCGACCCCGGTGATCGCGAGCCCGATTCCCGACGTGATCGCGGCGGCGCCGACCGATGCGGAGGCGGACGAAGCCACTGCGCCGAAAGTCTCCCTGCAGCGAACCGAGTTCGGGGTCGATCTCGGCAGCGCCAATTCGGTCAACGGTCTGCGCGCGTTGTGGCGCGGGCTTTTGAAATCGAGATCGAACGCCCCCCTGACGGCACTGCGCCCGATCATCGTCATCAAGGAAGGCACCAACGGCCTCGGCATGCAGCTTCGCCTGGTCGCCGGTCCGCTGAACGACGCCGGCGTCGCCGCGAAAATCTGCGCCGTCCTGGCTGAAAACAGCCGTCCTTGCGAGACCACGATCTTCGATGGCCAGCGGCTGTCGGTGAAATCCGACGATGCGCCGTCCACCGCCGCCAAGCCGACGCCGCGCCGGCGCAGCATCGCCAAGCGGGCGGCGGCGACGGTCGTTGAGGAGGTGCCGAAGAAGCCGGAACCGCCGGCGGCGACAACGCAGACGACGACAACACAGACGACATTGTCGTCCTTCTTCGGCAAGAAAAGCTCGCAATAGGCTTTTGACTACAGGACGTTACGACAATATTCTGACTTGCATTCTCGCTGCCTGCGAACGCTTGTCCCGGCCAGCAATCCCGACCATATTGCGCCGATGAAAAAGTCCCCGTTCCGGCTTACGCCCTATCAAGTTCAATTCCTGTTGGTGGTCGGTTTCGTCACCGTCGGCTACGCGCTCTATCTGCGCTATCTCGCGATCGAGCTCTCGACCGTTGCGCTGGCCTGCGACGCCGGCCTGCAAACGATGCTGTGCAAATCGCGGACGCTCGTCACCTACCTGTTCAAGAATTCGGTATTCGGCATCACCGCGCTTGTGATCGCGACGCTTCACGTGATGCGGCCGTCGATCGTGCTGCTGACCGGCGGGCTTATCGCGGCGGGGTTCGGGATCGTGCTCTACAATATCGCGCTGTCGGGAATTGCGATCGGTCTGCTCATTTTGGGATTTGCTCGGCCCGCGCCCGCCACAGCGTAATCGCCAGCAAGAGATAGATCGCGCACGTCCACATCGCCTGCCAGTTCTGATTGCCTTCGTTGAATCCGGTGAAGAGCGCGGCAGCAATCAGCAAGCCGGCAAAAGCGGATTCGGCAATCGGGCGAACGCCGTCTTTCGGCCGGTTGAGCAGCATCAGCGCCGCGAACGGCACCACGGCCATGGTCAGCGAAGCGAACGGAAAATCGCGATAGCGCGGATCGAACGCAAAGCCGAGCGCGGTTTCCGCCGCGATCAGCGTGGTGACGACAACCACAAGACCCAATAGCGCCGACAGCACCGACTTGGTCCGGCCCTCGCGCGGACCGAGCAGTTCGAGGAAGGTCGGCAGCGGCCGTCCCGACATCGCAGCATTCGCGCACAGCAGCGGTGACGCGATGGCGGCTGCCAATAGCGCCCCCCATTGCAGCCAGCCGCCTGCCCCGTAGCTCTCAAAATACATCTTGTCGGCGGCGACCCCGAGCAGCATGCCGGCGGTTGTTGCCGACGTCCCGACCGCGACCCACGAAGCCAGCCGCGGCTTCCACGGCCGCCGCCGCAGCGTCAGCCAGGCCGTCAGGAACACGAAGGCGCTGAGCGCCATTCCGCATGCCATCTGCAGCTTCCAGAACGGATAATTGCTGATCGGCTCTCCGGGCGGATATTTCACCGCCCGCTGCGCGTCATTGATCATGCCCCAATAGCCGCCGACGGTGCCTTCGAGCTGACGCTTCCATGGCTGGTCATAGGCCTCGATCAGGTTGACGCGAAACTTTTCGCGCTTGGCGAGATCGAGGATTTCGGACACCACCCGCGCCTGGTTGGTGCGCGACGGCAGTGCGCCTTCGCGCATCCGCCCCTCACTCGGCCAGCCGGTCTCGCCGATCAGGATTTCCTTGTTCGGAAATGCCACCGCCATCCGCCGGCGGATATCGTCGACATGGCCGGCGGCGTGCTTCGCGCGCACCGGCATGTCTTCCCAGTACGGCAGGATGTGAATCGTGACGAAGTCGACCGCATCGTAAATTTCGCGATTGCGCAACCAGAATTCCCAGACATCGGCATAGGTCACCGGCACGGTGACCCGCGACTTGACCGAGCGGATGTGGGCCGCGAGATCCGATGTCGTCATCTCGCCGCGCAGCAGCACTTCATTGCCGACCACCAGCGCGGTAATCGTGCCTGGATGTTCTTTGGTCAGCTCGATCGCAACCGAAATCTGGGCAAGGTTCTTGATCCGATTGCTCGAGAGCCAGATTCCCTGGATCACCTTCAAGCCGACCTTGGCGGCCTGTGCCGCAACCTGGTCGAGCCCATTGTCGATCGAATAGGTCCGCACGCAGTCGGTGATCTTGGCGAGTTGCGCCAGGTCCTGCGCGATCTGTTCAGGGGGGATCTGCGTGGTCGGGATCAGCGGATTCTGCACGCCGCGGAACGGCGCATAGGAGACGCATTGCAGCTTGGCAGTGGGGTCGATCGGCGCGCGCGGAAGCGTAATCGGCGTGGCGAGCCACCACCAAAGCGCCGCGATCATACCAAGCGATGAAAGGAGAAGCGCCAGCGGCGTACGAAGAGAAATCGGTTCCATCCTCCGGGCGGGGACCGTCGATTACCCGTTCGTCGGCGTTCTGCCAAGATGCACGATGGCCCTATTCCACCGTCGTCCCCGCGACAGTTTTACCAGTGCCCGTGATAAAGTTGTGACTTTGCTGGACAAAATCTGAAATACCCGTCATGTGAATCGCCTGGTTGTCCGCCGCATTGGAGACCTATTTGGGCGGCAACAAGCCAGAACACCACACCAGCCGCTCGCGGCAGGAAATTGATCGGGGAATGTATGCGTCGACGGGTGCTTGATCCAAGAGTTGCGGTTTTGAGGCGCTTCGCCGCGGCGGGCCTGGCCCTCCTGATCGGATCGGCCGGGGCGTTTGCCCAGAGCGGCAGCCCGACCCCGCAGGATCAGCAAGGCAAGCCGCCGGCCAATGCCGCCGACGCCAACAAGGACAACCAGCGCAAGGCCGACGAATTCGTCGAGGCGGCTCAGGCCATTAACGGCCCGGCCGGAAATCCCGAGTGCGTCTGGCTCGGCCGTCGGGTGGTTCGCCTGATGTGGCGCGACGACCTCGATACGGCGTTCCGGCACCTCGATCTCTATGACCGGTTCGGCTGCCCCGGCGGGCATGTCCAGGCCACCTTCCGCTGCCTGACCCGGTTTGGCGGACAGATCGACCCCAAAGTGGCGGAAACCCTCGACAGCCGCATCCACGTCTGCTGGATCAATCCGGGCGCCCAGCCCCAGGCTGCCGCGGCAGCCAGCCCGCCGCCTGCGACCGCCGGCAACGCGACGCCTGCGCCGGCCGCTTCGCCCTCGCCGGCCCCCAGCGCCGCGCCTGCCCCGCCGGCGAAGTAGACGTCCGGTATTCAAGATACGTTCACCGGAACGATCCTAATGATCCGGCGTTTGGATTGGTCGCGCCCTTAAAACGCCGTCCTTAAAAAAGTCATGGCGTCATACCAGTTGTGAATTCGCAGGGCAGGACTATCCTTATGACGCCGCCGTGTCGGTCGAACCTTGGGGACAGGTTCGCTTTCCATAAATCGCAGCCCCGTATGGTTTAGCCGCCGATGCGCGCCGTCGTTGCCGTTCTGCTGTTTGTGACCGCAGCTCACGCCGGGCTGTGGAGCCTGTTCCAGGAAAAACAAACGGCGCCCGATTTCAGGGGCATTTTGCCGAGCGTCTCCTATGCGCCGTTCGAAGGGACGGCTCATCCTGACGTCGACAATATTCCGCAGATCGAAAAGATCCGCGCCGACCTCAAGAAGCTGTCGACGATCACGCGCGCGATTCGTCTCTACTCCTCGACCGGTGGCGTCGAACTGGTGCCCCCGATCGCCGCCGAGTTCGGGCTGAAGGTCACCGTCGGCGCCTGGATCGACAAGAATTCCGATCGCAACAAGCGCGAAATCGAGGCGGCGATCAACCTCGCCAAGCGCAACAGCAACGTCAACGGAATCGTCGTCGGCAACGAAACCATTTTCCGCGGCGAGCAGAAGATCAACGACCTGATCGAGCTGATCAAGCAAGTCAAGAAATCCGTCAACGTCCCCGTGACGACCGGCGAGATCTGGAACATCTGGCGCGACAATCCGGAACTGGCGTCCTCGGTCGATTTCATCGCCGCGCACGTGCTGCCCTATTGGGAGAACTTCACCGACAAGCAGGCCGTCGATCAGGCGGTGGCCATGTTCCAATTGCTGCGCGAACAGTTTCCCGGCAAGCGGATCGTGATTGCCGAGTTCGGCTGGCCGAGCGCCGGATACAATTTGAGGAACGCCGAGCCCGGCCCGTTCGAACAGGCCTCGGTGCTGCGCAATTTCGTCACCCGCGCCGAAGCCATCGGCATCGACTACAACATCGTCGAGGCGATCGATCAGCCCTGGAAATTCTTCGAAGGCGGCGTCGGCCCCTATTGGGGCATCCTCGATGCCAATCGCGAACCGAAATTCGCCTGGACCGGCCCGATCGTGAACGAGAATTACTGGAAGCTCGCTGCGATCGCGCTGCTGGTCGGCATCCTGATGTCGCTGCCGATCCTGCGGCTCGAGCAGCCGACAATCTTGCAGGCGCTGGTGCTGTCAGCGGCAGCGAACGGCATCGGCGCTTGGGGTTCCACCGTGTTCGCCTACTGGGCCGGCCACTATTTCGTGTTTGGCTCGGCGTTTGCGCTGACGCTCGGCCTGATCCTCCTGGTGCCGCTGGTCCTGATCGCTATGGCGCGCATCGACGAAATCGCGGCGGTTGCGTTCGGCCGCGGTCCACGCCGGCTGATTGCCAAGAGCGCGGCATTGGCCCCTGCCACCATCGGCGAGAACGTCGCCTTCCCGAAGGTTTCAATTCACATCCCCGCTTACCACGAGCCGGTCGAGATGCTGAAGCAGACGCTCGATGCGGTGTCGCGGCTCGACTACCCGAATTTCGAATGCGTCTGCATCATCAACAACACGCCCGACCCGGAATTCTGGCGGCCGATCCAGGATCACTGCCGCGCGCTCGGCGAACGCTTCAAGTTCATCAATGCCGAGAAGGTGCAGGGCTTCAAGGCCGGCGCGCTTCGCATCGCCATGGACCGCACCGCGGCGGATGCCGAGATCATCGGCATCATCGACGCCGACTACGTGGTGCATCCGGACTGGCTGAAGGATCTTGTGCCTGTTTTCGCCGACCCGCGCGTCGGCCTGGTGCAGGCGCCGCAGGAGCATCGCGACGGCGACCGCTCGCTGATGCACTACATCATGAATGGCGAATATGCCGGGTTCTTCGACATCGGCATGGTCCAGCGCAACGAGTTCAACTCGATCATCGTGCACGGCACGATGTGCCTGATCCGCCGCTCGGCGATGGATATGGCCGGCGGCTGGTCCGGCGACACCATCTGCGAGGATACCGATCTCGGCCTGACCATCCAGGAGCAAGGCTGGCTGACGCACTACACCAACGTCCGTTATGGCGAGGGCCTCCTGCCCGACACCTATGAGGCGTTCAAGAAGCAGCGCCACCGCTGGGCCTATGGCGGCTTCCAGATCGTCAAGAAGCATTGGCGTCGTTTCCTGCCCGGCGCGAGCCGGCTGACGCCGGACCAGCGCCGCGAATTCTCGCTGGGCTGGCTGAACTGGCTCGGGGCCGAAAGCCTGGGCGTGGTGGTGGCGATCCTCAACCTGATCTGGGTGCCGATCGTCGCGTTTGCCGACATCGCCATTCCCGACAAGATCCTGACGCTACCGATCATCGCCTCCTTCGTCGTTTCGCTGGTGCATTTCGTGGCGCTGTATCGCCTGCGCGTGCATGTCAAAGCCGGCCAGATGCTTGGCGCCATGATCGCGGCAATGAGCGTGCAATGGACGGTGTCGCGCGCCGTGGCCCAAGGCCTGATTACCGAGCATCTCGCCTTCGCCCGCACTTCCAAAGGTGGCCTGTCGCGCATGTCGATCGAATTCCAGGCGTTCTGGGAGGCCGTGATCGGGGTGCTGCTGCTGGTCGGCGCCACCGTGCTGGTCGTGACGAACGGCTACAAGCAGGTCCGCGAGATCTACATCTTCGCGGGCGTGCTGGTGCTGCAAAGCCTGCCGTTCCTCGCGGCGGTTACGATCGCACTGCTGGAAAACTCCCGCATCAACTCCTTCGCCTTCTGGCGTAACAGCGCGGTGCGGACGGCGGAACTGATTGGGCTGCGCCCGGTCACCCTGCCGACGGTCAACACCCAGTCCCAGCCGGTCGCCTCCGAGATTCGCCGGGAGGTCAACTAACGTAGCGTTTTCGAGCGAAGTGGATCCCGGTTCGCGCCAGGAAAACGCGTCAAATAGGAGGCGATCACGGTTCTGATTTCAATCAGAACCGCGACTCGCCCGTGGATCGATTGGCGCTGGCGGGTTGAAGAATCCGAACTAACCTTTAGCTCTCTAAAGAGAATTGGGAATCAAACGAACCACGAATTTGCCGCGGGGTTGCTATTGACCCGCAGGGGCCCGCCCCCTACACAGCGCGGCGAGTGAGCGCGTAGCTCAGGCGGTAGAGCACGTGACTTTTAATCATGGGGTCGAGGGTTCGAGTCCCTCCGCGCTCACCAATGGTATCAATAAGTTATGGGAAACTTCGGGTCATCGCCCTGGCCTGATTTTTTAGCGAGTACACCCCGCGCACACAGTGCACGGGGTTTATCATGGATACCTATCCAATCGGCCTCATCGTTCTGATTGCCGCACTGGTCGCGCTGCTCATTGTCGCTAGGCTGAAGCGTGCGGGCAGAAGAAAGACCTATCAGCGTGAGTGTCACGGCACGTCGCTGGCCTTCCTGCTCCCGCCAATGCGGTAGGGCCTGTTGAGGAAGTAATCGCGGTTGCCCCGCGCCTTCTCGGCGTACTGATCGATCGCGACTGCGATCGCCTGGACGTGCTGATAGCAGTAGCCCTCGCGCGTGGCCCGCTGGCGCAGTTCGGCGAGCGCCCTGATCCATGGCGAGCTATCGCCTTTCTCGTCGTACCACTGCTCCGGCATTACCAACTCCGGCCGCCGAGCCGCGCCCTTTCGTCGGACCGCCCTGCTCTTTCCTGCTTCCAAAGGGCCGGCGGCTCCTCACCCTGGAGGATGCAGCCAGCTACACCATAAAGCTGCCGCAGGCAGAGGACGCGGCGCGGGAATGGCAGGCCGCCATGGAGGCACTAATCCTCGTTGCGGAGAACGGCGGCCCGACCATGTTGGCCCGGATCGGCGTCATGCGGGCGTTGAACCGTCACGTCGAGCAGGTCTTTGATCCCGAACGCAAGAGTCATCATTGGGGCAAGCGCAAGCTGAAGAGACCAATGACAGTTTTTGTCCACGTCAACACCCACAAGCAATCGACGAGCACATCAACGTCTTCGCGAATGTAGACGCCGCGGAAACTGGTTCGAGGAGAACGACCCCGAAGGCGTCGCGTTTGAATATGAGGTTTTGGAGTGAACCGCATCGGCCGCAGGACCGATTACGCGAGCTAGTGATCTTCGTAGTCCGCGATCGTTTTGCGGGTGCTGGGCTCTCTGTGAGCTTGAAGGCACCCTTGAAGGGCCTACGCTTGGCTGGCTTTGGATTTGTTCATGGCCCGCTCAACCTCGTCGGCTAGCTGATCTAGATGGCGATATAGCCGATCGTACAATTCACGCTTGGCTTTTTCCGCAGCGAGGTCCCGGACGAGTGCGCATTCGGCGGCGTCCTTCCGCAGTTTCTCAAGATGCGCTTTATAGTCCAGCATTGGGGCGCCTTGCCAATTTTTCCCAATGATTCAGTAACCAAAAGAAGCTGTCAATTGTTGGCGAGCATGAGTTACGCGCAAAATTTTGCCTATTTGTCCACCGGCGCACAGACAACAACTCCTGTAGCGTCCATGATGTCTAGTGGTCCTGGGCGCAGCAGCAAAGCCGGGCCGTTTGCTCCTTCCAAAACGAGAATAGGAAAGAACTTCATTTCCCGGTTTGGGTCCGCACAGTAAGGGCGTGCACCATGAACACTCCGGATGAGGACACCGCGTTGAAGGCAATGAAGGGTCCTTGGCGAATACATCGCACCAGGGCCGCGCGATGCTACTAAAACAGTGCACCGGGTTTGGCCGTTCTCGATAGAGAGGAAGTCGTTCGCGCTTTAGATCGCATGAAACGGCATCCGCGCTTCGACTAGTGGATAAACCACTTGCTCACGAATACGAAAAGCCCGGCGGTCCATCTACGGCCGCCGGGCAATACGTAAATACAATTTGAAGCAGGAAAGCCAATATTGAAGCGGGAAAAAGCGGCAACGTCTGTCCAAAAGTGAACCAAGCGTAAAAATTATTTGAGCGGACGGCCCGCCAGACGGCCGCCAATTGAGGCGGCGTTCACCGCCTGTGCCGGTCAATTTCAACTGTGAACTTCACATGCAGCACCGGCCCGTTTTCGTCCCGCACGTCGACTGCCAAGTCGGACGCCGCTCCATTGTGACGTTTCATGACCGCGTCCCTCGCCATATCGGCAAGGGAGCGGGCGGCCTCTTGCTGCACCGCTTCAACGGTGGCGAATTCCATGCCCTCCTCGTCGGGGGAGATGTCATCGCCTTCTCGCAAGTCAAAATAATAGCGACGCATGTGTAGCCTTACGGTTGCGGCTGCGGCTCGGAGCCTGTTGCGGAATGGATGGAATTCCTCTCGTCCTGAAGCTTGGCGATCAGGCAAGCGACGCGCTCACATGTGAGGGGGTCAAACGGAAAATTCGCAAACCGGCGGTAGTGCGTGATTTTCTCGTCTAGCTGTTTGCATCGCTCACACATGGACTCACCGCGTGGATCGCGGGAGCGTGCAGCACTCTCAGTCACCGATACCAGCCTAGGATCGAGCGGTGATGGACCTTAAATTAGCACCTTTGTCCGGTTCCCGACATAGCATTTTTGCGCTGTTCGCGCCGGTAACTTAGATGGCCTTAGCCGGTAATTAGATGGCCTAAAAAGAACGAGGCCCGGGTTCCTATGACTCGTAACCTCAACGGCCCGATGCGTCGGGTCGCTCGGTGCGAACAAAAACGTAAGGCGAATAGGCTCAAGTTGATCTTGCTCAAGCAAGCTGCCGTCATAGCTAGCTCTGCTCAGGTTTAGGAACGACTCCGGGTGAGCGCGGTTAGCTGTGCGTGCCGACCAGCGTCCCCCGGTTGGTACGGTTTCAAGAACGGCCCCAGCCCCGCCGGCTGGGGTCTCTTCTTTTAACGGTCGGAATCCTGGTTCGCCACAGGACATAAACCAGTAGGAACCAAGTTCATTTTCCTGAATTTGAGTCGCTCAGTAAGGCGCGTACCATGAACACCCCGGACCAGGACATCATACTGCGGGCCATGGAGGATGCCAGGCGCATCCTCGGGGAATACATCGCACCCGGCCCGCGCGACGCCACACTGACGGTGCACCGGCTAATAACCGTTCTTGATCGAGACGAGGTGGTCCACGCTCTCGACCGAATGAAAAAGCGCCGGACTCTTCGTCTTGTGGAATAGACGTGCTTGGCCACCAGCCCTCGCCAAAAGCCCGGCGGTCATTTGCGGCCGCCGGGCGACAAGCAAATATACTTTGGTGGCGAAAGCAGTCATTGAACCGGGAAAGGGTGGAAACGTCTGTTCGAAAGTGAACACAACGGGACGATTATTCGACCGGCTCGGCGGCGTGGACCGGCGGCAGCTTGGACCCAAGCATGAGCAAAGGAACGGTTTTCAAGGAGCCAATGTTAACCCGTGCACTCAAGACAACGAGGAGCCGCCATGATGATCCGCCTTGCTTGCTCTGGGGCCTTCTTTGTAGCTTTTGCTATTGCCGAACCAGCTTTGGCCGCCGGCGGATGTGGGGTTGGGTGCAGCAGCACGTCTGAAGGGGCTTGTGTCCGCGATGGATGGCAGCAAGGTTTGCCCGTTCGGAACGAGTGCCCGGCCACGTCCCGGCCAACACCGCCTTGCGGCCCATATCACCGATGGAGTCGGCAATCCATGATGTGCGTCGGGCGTTGACCTGACAGGTTTAGCGGCCCCGGCAATACGCAACGCACCGGGGCCGCCAACCGCGAGATTACCCCCGGCTAGGGGCTTGGGGGCGTGCAGCCAGGGGCCATCAAAGAATAGCCAGCCATCGGGCCAGCGTCTGTACGGGCGCCGACAAAGGACAGGCCCGCCAGCGTGAACCGGCGGGCCACTGGGCGGCTTTAGGCCGTCAACCCTTCCAAAGATTCCACGATGTTGCGATGGACGAGGTAATACCAGACTGACTTGCGTTAAAACTCCATCCGCTTTCGGGGTGATCCCAGAAGGCACGACGCGCGTCCGGGATGTAATAATAATAATAGGTCCGTTTTCCCGGGCGGCATTGCGCCGATTACAATGTAGATCCGCCGACGATAATCCCTAGGCAGCAATTTTCTTTCGCTCTTCCAGGAACTTCCGTCGCTCCTTGTCATCTGACGAGTTCACAATCGTGGACGCGCCCTTAAGCAGAGGCCGCTATTTGAGAACGCACGATGTGGCTGAAGCGGGTTCTATCTTTGGAGCGTTTTAAGAATTCAGTGCTACTAAAGCGAATATTTCAAGTCGGATTATTGCGATGGTGGATACTCGAATTGCTCCACGTGTTCGCGTGATGAAACCCGCCAAGATCGACTACGGCGGCGACAAGTATCCTTGTGTCGTTCGTGACATATCGAGCACGGGCGCGGCGCTGGACTTTTCCGAGCTGATCCGCATTCCCGACGAGTTCACATTGATCTTGCCGGATGACAAGCTAAAGCTCCCTTGTCGCGTTGTGTGGCGCAGAGAGTACAGACTTGGCGTGGTCTTCGACCTGTAGCTCTATGCAGCCGTTCGGCTCCCGATGTCCGGCTGCTCTACCCCGCCGCCCCAATGGGCATTGCTTACCGCCCCAATGGGCATTGCTTACCGTCTGAAGTAGTTATGACGCTCTTCGCTTTCGGGCTAACAATTCGAAGCGGACAAGAATAGCTGTGCAAGCGGCCAGCGCGGTCAAAGCCATCAGGAGAACCGTCGTCAGCATGGCAAATCTCCAGCCCGATGATTCGCAGTTTCTTAAACTGTGAATTATCTCAGCCGAATACTTAAGAAGAAATTAACGCCATGGTCTTCTAGGGACCGTTGCTCAGCTCGGGATCCGGGTTGATGACGCTGGCTTTGTCCAGAATGCCACCGTCGAAAGCAATAGTTTGGTTCCCAACCTCATGTCTGGAAACCTAAGCTGAAGCGTTTGCGCTGGCCGAACGCCTCGCTTTTCCTTTTAGCTCCGCTATCCCTCGCCAAACGTCGAGTTCGAGACTGCTCGGCCGCTGCCTGAAACAAATGGCTGCGTACCTGGTTATTAACAAAAACAGGGACGGCGCCGTGCAATTCTCTTTCAATCTCATCTGGAGCCAACCACGCCACAGAATCCTCGCTGCAATGGTTAAGCGGGAGGCCGAACAATGATCGAGCTCTCAGCAGCGATCCTCGCCCTGGTCAGCGTGGGGATCTTCATCGCCCACGCGCTGGATGCCTACCGCACCGGCTAGCGCGTGAGCGTAGACACGAAATGCCCCTCAGGCGCCGGCGGTGGCGCCTCGGTGGCATTCGTCATGTTGCCCCCTGTCGATCTCCTGTCCGATGGAGGTCCTTGGCCGCCGGGCGGGTGAGCCGTGAGCGCGGCTTTAAAGGTACTCCTAGCTGGTGAGCCTTGAAGGCCACCCCACCCACGGGTCGATCCATCTTCTCTGCTATTGCTTGGGCTGAATAATGCTGAGCGAGATTCTTGAGATTTTTAATATCCTCATCACTCCAGCGCTTGGCCATTCCTGCACTCTCCATACTCTCGCATTAAATTGGGACAAAAACGGAATACTTTGGCATTAAATCGGGAAAAAACGGAAAGTTCCATAGCTCCGCTGCTACTACTGATGCCGCCGCTACGGCCGGAGCGAAAGTCTCGGCAACGACCTCGAAGAGGGATGTTGAATTTGGCGGCCCTCGGAGCGGGGCCTGGCTCGGGTAGCGAGTGCATCGTCATTCGCACTGGCCAGCTTCATAGCACCCCACAAAATCGATGTCGGAGCGTTACAATCCGCCGTAGCCGCTCCGGAGCGGGTTTCGGCTGCAGACAGAGTTTTGGTGTTCACCGGAGGGACCGAAAGATGTTCGCTAGCATTGCCGGCGTGGCCCTCGCGCTACAATTGGGAGTGCCTGCCTACCCGCAGAGCGAAAGCACGCCCTTGGCCAAGGAAGTCTTGATCGAGGAAATCTTGGTCGAGGAAATCCGGTACCGTCGTCACGGCCATCCGCCGCCGTGCGGCCATGGCTATGATCTCGATGAGCGGGACGGCAAGTGCTACCCGAACGGAATGGTGCCGCCGCGATTTCAATCGGGCCGGTATTACCCGCTCGAGTACGGCGGCGGCCGGCGGCCGGTACCATGCGGCCATGGCGCGGACCGCGATATTCGCGATGGGCTCTGCTATCCGACGGGCACGGTGCCACGGCAGTATCAGGAAGGCCGCCCGGGCTATCACTATCGACGAAACGGCTATTACGAAATGCGATAGCGTGGCGACGCTGAACATCTGTTCGCCGAGTCGCAACTATCCCGTGGCCCTCGTGGCCGGGGATTTGACTTCCGATCTTTGAAATATGTTCATCGGACATTCAGGGCGTGTTTCGATATAATACTATCGGTGCAACAGCAGCCCTCGATCGTGATCGGATGACGGGTCAGCGCGTCGTGGAAACGCTGGCAGCTACTGGTTTGATCGGAGACCGACCATGATCGTCAGCATTGCCGCTGCAGCACTTGCCGCTCAGTTGAGCATGGCGCCCGGGAGCGTTGCTGAACCTGTCCTGCCTCAAGCCGTGCAATACCGGGTACCCGCCCATCCGCCGCCATGCGGCCATGGCTGGGATCTGAGCGCGCGCGATGGCCTCTGCTATCCGAACGGATATCTGCCGCCGCAGGAGCAGGCCGCAAGGCAATATCCGCGTTACTATCGCGGCGGCCGCTACCCCGTTCCGTGCGGGCATGGCGCGGACCTCGATAGCCGAGACGGTCAATGCTACCCGACGGGAACGGTCCCGCCGCAGTTTCAGGAGGGCCGCCAGCGTTATTACGGCGGCGGATATGAAGGTCGTCGCCGCTACTATTATGAGGACTGAGCGCTGCGATCCACAGCGCCAGAGCACGACTGGCCGTGTAGGCAGCACCCGCGCGCGCTGCGCTTCCGCTACGGCCGGCGCAACTGCGAGAGAGCCTCCGCGACCACCGATAGCAGCGACGCCATAGTGTACGGCTTCGGCAGCCATCCGAGGGGGGCATAGGGCTCGGCGCGCCCGCGCGTGTGCACATCGTCGTGCGCGGTCGCAAAGATGCAGCGAATGGCGAAGTCCTGATACAGTTGCCGAGCGGCGTCGATACCGTCGCGGGTGCTGGCGAGCCGAATATCCATCACCGCCAGCGTCGGTTGGGCCTCCCCGGCCAGTGCGACGGCTTCCTCGGCGGTCGTGGCCGGACCGACAACTTCAAAGCCGGCAGCAGTCAGCGCGACTTCGGTTTGCATGGCGATCAGGAAATCATCCTCGACGACAAGAACCCGCGGCGGCCCCTGCCTCCCCTCCATGGGTCGATGCTCTTCAGCAGGCGGAGACGAGTTCCGGTTCGGCTCGGACGGCAACGCAAAATGTCCTGCGCTCTGGTGCGGTGTCGTCATCGATCAGCGGCCTAGATTTTGGCAGCAGGGAAATCGAGGCACACCCGCGACGGATTTTTCGTGACGCAAAGGGTTCCATGGAGCTGGCGCGCGAGACCGAGCACGAGCTGGAGCCCCGACGAGGTCTTGCGCACAGCCTCCAGGTCGAACCCCTCGCCGTCGTCCTCGACGCAGAGCGCCAACCGTCCGTCATGCTCGGTCAGGCTAACCCGGACGCGCTGCCTCGCGTGATCCTTGATGCCGTGCTTCACGGCGTTTGTCAGAAGCTCGTTCAATATCAATGCCAGCGGCATCGCCACGTCGTTGGAAAGCACGCCGCCCGCCGCGCCACACTCAATTCGTGCATCCGCCGGCAGCAACTGACGGATGGTCTGGCAGACCGCCGGCAGGAATTCTTCGGCCGCGAAGCGGCTGGCATCCGTTCGGCCGTACAGCACACGCTGCGCCGCCGCCATGGCCGCGATCCGTGCGCTGGCTTCGTTCAGGACTTTCCGCGCCTCCTCGCTGCGTGCAGTCCTTGCCGCGGAGAAAAGCAGCGACTGCAGCATCTGCATGTTGTTCTTGGTGCGATGATTGAGTTCATCGAGCAAAAGCCGTTGCTGCGTTTCCGCCTGCCGCCGCTCGCTGATATCAACCAGCATGTTGATGGCGCCGGTGATCCTGCCGAAGGTGTCCCGCAGCGGCGTCGGGAAGGGAATGAACGGCACCCGCGTTCCGTCCGGCCGTTCGGCGACTGCTTCGGCGCCGCGCACGGCGCGTCCTTCCTTCAGCGCAACCGCCATCGGGCACTGGTCGTGCGGAAGTGGGGTGCCGTCGGGATTGAACAGCTTCCAGGTGACACACCATTCGTCGCTGCCGAGCGCGGGCGTCCGCCCCGAGAATTCGACCGCCGCTTCATTGAAGTAGGTAATCTTCCCCTGCGCGTCCGTCGTGTAGATGGCGGCTGGAATCGCGGCGAGCAGTGCCTTGAGACGCAGTTCGCTCTCCTGGAGCTTGCGTTCGACTTCCTTCCGGCCGGTGATGTCGCGCGCGATCTTCGATGCGCCAATGATGCGTCCTGTGCCGTCGTGCACGGGCGAGACGGTCAGCGAAATATCCAAAAGGCCGCCGTCCTTCCGCCGGCGAACCGTTTCATAATGGTGGATGCGCTCGCCGCGCCGTATGCGCGCGAGGATCCCCGGCTCCTCGTCTTCGCGCCCCGGCGGAAACAGAATGGTCACAGGCTTGCCGATGGCCTCGCCGGCGGTATAGCCGAACAGCCGCTCCGCGCCGGAATTCCAGGTCTGGATGATCCCGTTCAGATCCTTGCTGATGATGGCGTCGTCGGAGGATTCCACGATGGACACGAGTTGCTGCGCGCGCTCCTCGGCGGCGCACCGCGCCTGTTCCGACCTCAATCTGGCAATTCCAAACCCGAGTTGCCGCGCGAGCGTCAGTGCGACGTCGATCTCCGCTTCGATGAAATGATGCGGCCGGTCGTAATAGGCCATGAATTTTCCGACCAGCCGGCCGCCGATCAGGATCGGAATGAAAGCGACGGCTGCGATGTGCTCGCGCGCGATCGTTTCCTTAAGGGTATCCGAAAGGGCTGAAGCGCCGACATTTTCGAAACAGACCGGACGCGGATTTCGTTCATCCCTGCCCCATGGCGAGTGGCCCTCAACGGCTTTCCGATACCCGTCCGACAGGCCCCGCCATCCGACGAAACGCATCACGTCCTTGTCGTCGAACAGGAGAATGGAGGCGCGCTCGCATGCGAGACCAGCGAGGATGGCGTCCAGAGCTGCGTCGTAAACCTCTGGAAAGGACGCGACGGACTGAAGCCTTTCGGAGAACTGGAACAGCGCCGCCTGCTCTTCGCTGCGGCGCGCCAGCGCCTGTTCGGCTTCCTTGCGAGCGCTGATATCATGCTGAGCGCGCACCGCATAAAGAAAATTTCCAGACGCATCGCGAACGCTCGAGGACGTCACCTCCGCCCAGATGTACGAACCGTCCTTTCGCGCGAGACGCTTTTCGGTGGTGTAACGATCGATTTCGCCCGCGATCTGTCGCCTGAACTGCGCGAGATCCTGTGCGACGTCCTGTGGCGAAGTCTCGTCAAAGATGGAGCGGCCGAGCAAGTCGGCCGCTTCTCGTCCGACCAGATCGCAGGCCTTCTGGTTGACGCGCAGCATCCGTCCAGCCTCGTCGATCTCGACGATGCCGACGCCAACATGTTCGTAGGTGACAGCCAATCTTTCTTCATGCGCCTGCCGCCATTCATCGCGGGGCAAATGAGGGACGTCCAGACAGGCAGACCGGCCCGGCTGGGAAAGAGTCTTGGCCGTCCGTTGCTGGATGTTCATTCCCGCCATCCCTGCCTCAAGGGCAATTTTGCGTCGCACGATACTCGGTGTCGGCACATGCAGGGACCAGCACGCATGACCGCTGAGCGCTTAGCTGTGGTCAAGTCTGGCAAGAGAAGATTGTTCCAAACGGTGGACCGGGCGCGGAAGTGTGCGTTTACCGGCGCGCTTCGTTTCCCGCGGGATGGACTGCAATTTGATCGCTAGCAACCCCGGCAGATCCCCGTGAACGTACTCACCTCCGCCCGCCCCCGTCGGCGAACCGGCGGCTTGCGCGGGTGAGCCTGACGCGCGCTGATGATCCGCTGCGAGGCGCCTGGATGTGGCGGCGTCACCAAGCGTGCGCGCGGCGCCGGCGAGTCGACAGAGCCGTAGGAGACGACCGGCGGTGGAGGATTGGGACGGAGCGGCGGCGTGTTCGCGGCGTTACCGATGCCGCTCGGATCGGAGAGCACCCTGGGATTGGCCGGTCCGAACGGTACGCCCGATATCGGCGAATTGCCGGCACCCGCCGAGCCGGCTGGCGGCGTCAATTGTGCTAACGCCTTTACGGGAACGATCAGCCCGAGCGCCACGAGGAGGACAAGCGCCGGATTGCGGGACATCGAGGTCTCTCCAGGAGGCACCCACTCAACGAAGATGTAGGGCGCGCGTTCCCTCGCCTCCGGGCGAACCCATTTTCGTGCTGTCCGTCCTGTTACGGAGTAGTCGTCGGTAATAGAATCAGACCTAATCAAGGCGCGATCACGTTTTGAGATTACGGCGGCATGAACCAGCCCGAAGTGCTCGATTCCGATATCCGCGCCCTGCAGCAATGGCTGCGCGCTGCCTGGCAGCAGCTCGGCGATCCTTCCCTCACCGTCTTCGCCCGGCGCGAGTTGCGCAACCAGATGAAGCAGTGCAGCGACGACCTGCGGAGATGCCTGAATAGAGTGGCTGAACCACAGCCCGAGCCGGTCCGACCACCGGCCTCGACCTATTCCAGACCATCACTGCGGATCCTGTCATGGTGACGGAACAGGATTAGGCGCCGGCCGCTCCGCTTTGCTAGTCGTCCCGCCCTGTTGATAACCCGAGCGCCTGTTAGGGAGCATCGAAACAGGCCGGCAGGGTGTGCTATCGGCATATCGGCTTGATTAACCACGGACAGAACACATGCGGATTACCCTGGTCGGTTCCCGCCATTTTGGCGTGACGACATTCAATACGCTACGCCAACATGGGGTCGATATCGTCCGCGTCGTCGTTCACGATGGCGAGGATCGGCTTGCCGCCGCCGCGCGGGCCGCCGGGGTTGACGTCGTGGTGCAGGCCGATCCGAAACGCGTCGTCGCGCCTGAAATTGCGCCCGGGACCGACCTCATCATCACCGCGCACAGCCATGCCCGCGTCACCAGGGAAGCGCTGGCCGCAGCCAAACTTGGCGGTATCGGCTATCATCCCTCGCTGTTGCCCCGGCATCGTGGCATCGCCGCGGTCGAATGGACCATCAAGGAAGGCGACCCGATCGCGGGCGGCACTGTGTACCACCTCGCCGACCGGATGGATGCCGGCGCGATCGCCGCGCAGGAGTGGGTGTTCGTCAAGAAAGGAGAAACTGCCCGTGAGCTCTGGGAGCGCGCGCTGGCGCCGCTCGGCCAGAAATTATTGGCCGATGTCGTTTACCACGCCAAAGCCCACGGCAGCCTGCCTGCCACGCCCCAAGATGAGGAATTTGCCACCAAGGCACCTAGCCTGACCGATGCCAGGCCTTGATTCCTACCATAATACCGCGGAATCGCGGAATTCCCGCCGCAAGCGAAGACGAAACTGAGAATTTTTGTTCCCGAGGCGGAACCGGATTCACCTTGATGTGTTTGAGATCGCGGGAACTTTCCACAGTGCTGCGGCGCACCCAAGTTTGGACACATTGTGACCAGATAAGGCGCGCCATCACACACATTTCGGGGATTTGATCCATGCGTTCCAACCGCATTCACAACCTGTTGTTTGTTTCGTTGCTTGCTTCCGCCGCCACCTTTGCCAGCGCGCCTGCCTCCGCCCAGTCCCCGTATGACGGCCTTTGGCAGGTCACCGTTGTCACAAAAACGGGCAATTGCGATGCGCAGACTACCTCGACCGTGAATGTCACCGACGGCAAGATTTCGGGCGGTCCGGTTTCCGGCAGCGTCGGTAGTGGGGGACTTGTGCGAGTCTCAATCAATGGTGCATATGCGAACGGTCAACTCAATGGCAACTCCGGATCGGGGAAATGGAATGGGGCTTCAGCTGGTGTCGCATGTAGCGGTCGATGGGAAGCGTCCCGTCAGTAAGGCAAGCGAGGCTTTTGAATTTTTCGCCAAAGCGCGGCGGCTGACATTCGCAGCCGTCGCTTTTTTTATCGCGGCATCCTCGGCCTCCACGAGCCATGCCCAGTCCAGCGCCTTCGCCGGTATGGCCGGCACCTGGTCCGGTGGCGGCACCGTGACGCTGGATGACGGTTCGAGCGAACGCATTCGTTGCCGCGCGATCTACAAGGTGGCCGGCCCCAACATGGAAATGGTCCTCACCTGCGCCAGCGACGCTTACAGGTTCAATCTGCAAGCCGCCGTAGTCGCAGCCGGCGGTGAAGTCAGCGGCACCTGGACCGAGTCCAGCCGCAATATCGGCGGCAGCATCCAGGGCCATGGCGCCGGCGGCAGCTTCCAGGTGGTCGCCCAGGCCGCCGGATTCGCTGCCAACATCTCGCTCAAGACCACCGGCAACAAGCAGCATATCGCCCTGAGGGCGGACAGTCAGTTCCGCGCCGCCAATATCTCGCTATCGAAATAGGTCAATCCGCCCGCCACCGGGTCATCGCCCGTCCTGTGTGCAATTGCGCACTGGGGCGAGCGAACCAGTACGCCGCGGCCTATCGATTCTAGCCGTGACGTCTCTGGAATACTGGGTCGCCCGCTGGAGCCTGTCATGGGGCGCGCATTCGCGCGACCCGTTGGCGGGCGACGACAGCACGGAGTTGGCGATCGCCCTAACTCGTCTTCGGCTTTTCGAGCTTCGCCGCGGTCTCCTTGATGGTCTTGGCGATCAGCAAGGCCTGCTCCTTGTTAAACGCAAAATCCTGCACGCCCCGGTGCGTGGTCAGCGACAGCACCATGATGTCGGGCTGGTGCTCGGGCCAGCCGGTTGCGAAGGCGGTCACGAAATCTGCAGAGGTTGATCGAGTGGTCATTGGCTCACGATATCCTTTTGTCTCTTCCGGCGCGCCTGTTGAAGCGGACAGCGCCCGCCCAGTGATGTCTGGTTACGCCTTGGGCACGAAGGCGGTGACTTCGATTTCGACCTTGGCCCTGACGTCGACCAGCCCGTCGATGTAGAGCAGCGTTGATGGCGGGAAATTGCGCCCGAGTGTTTCCTTCCAGGCTGCACCGATTCCGGGACCTGCGGCCTCGTACTCGCTGCGGCTGGTCAGGTACCAGGTCAGGCGAACGATGTGCTCGGGACCGGCGCCTGCTTCCCCAAGCAGCTTGACGATACGCTTCAGCGCGGTGCCGACCTGGGCGGCCATATCGGGGGCATAATCGCCCTTCTCGTCGCCGCCGGTCTGGCCGGCCAGCACGATCCATCTGCCGGGGGCGTCGAATTCGACGCCATGTGAGAAGCCGCGGGGTTTCGACCATTCGGCCGGTTGCAAGATACGCATGTTTCCTCCTCCTGTCGTTCCGGGATGCTCCGAACGTCCAAACCTCAGATGCGCAATTGCGCATCGGGGAATCTGAAGATTCCGGATTCGATGCTTCGCATCGCTCCGGAATGACGAAAGTGCTTAGCACTGAACCGCCGACCACTCCCACAGCGAACGCGTGCATCGCTGCCCCCGCGCATTTGCGCGTTGCAAATCGTGGCGCGCTCGCCGATACCGGCCTGCCCTCAACCGATCTCCCCCGCGAATGGACCGGACACAATCCAAAACCCTGGCCGCAATGTGGATGGCCGGCTGGCTGACCCTGATGCTGATCATCGCGATCGCCGGACGCGAAGCGGCGCGCGAGATCAACGTGTTCCAGCTCATGGAGATGCGTTCGATCCTCGGTTTCCTGATGCTGTACCCGATGATCCGCGCCAGGGGCGGATTTGGCGCGATGAAGACGAAACGCCTGCCGCAGCACGTTGCACGCAACCTCATTCATTATGGCGCGCAGCTCGGCTGGTTCTTTGCGCTGACGCTGATCCCGATCGGCCAGGTGGTGGCGATCGAATTCACCATGCCGATCTGGACCGCGATCCTGGCCGCCACGTTTCTGGGCGAGCGCATGACATCCTGGAAGATCACCGCCATCGTGCTCGGTGTAGTCGGCGTCGTCGTGATCGTTCGCCCGGCTGCCAGTGAGATCAATCCGGGGCAGTTGATCGCGCTGGCCGCCGCGGTCGGGTTCGGCGTTTCGGTGGCGATGGTCAAGTCGCTGACCCGGACCGAGCAGACGCTATTGATCCTGTTCTGGATGCTGGTGATACAGTCGGCGGCCGGTTTCTTCCCCGCGCTCTACGTCTGGACATGGCCACCGCCCCATCTCTGGGGCTGGGTCGTGGTGATCGCGTTTTGCGGCACGTTTTCCCACTACTGCATGGCGCGCGCGATGCTGCATGCGGATGCCACGGTGGTGATCCCGATGGATTTTCTGCGGGTCCCCCTAAGCGCCGCAGCCGGCTGGCTGATCTATTCGGAACGGCTGGATGCCTTCACCGTGCTCGGCGCGGCGCTCATCCTCACCGGCAATCTGTTGAACCTGAAACCGAATCCTTCGCCACCTGCGCGCGTGCAAGGCTGAAGTTTATTTCCCGGGCTGTGATCTAGATCACGTCAGAACGCGTGTCGCGTCGGTAACGGATGCTTCCGGATTTGGCTGTTCGCCTGCTTTTTTGTGGTGCGAAGCGGGCGATTCTTTGTAATGTCCGGCCCGCGTTACAGCCAAAGCCTTTGTTGATTCTGCAGGGGGATTTCCAATGCGTTACCAAACCCTCATTTTGTCCATCATATGCATGGTCTTTACGGCCGGCGCCGCTCAAGCCGAGAAGCGCGTTGCCTTCGTCGTCGGTAACGGCGCCTACAAGAACGTCGCGCCGCTGCCGAACCCGTCGGTCGATGCCAAGGCGATGGCTGCTGCGCTCCGCAATGTCGGATTCGAGGTGGTCGAGGGTTCCAATCTCACGCGCGACAAGATGACCGAGCGGCTGCTCGATTTCGGCAAGAAGGCGCAAGGCGCCGATGTTGCGCTGTTCTTCTACGCCGGCCACGGCATCGCGATCTCCGGCACCAACTATTTGCTGCCGATCGACGCCGACATCAAATCCGAAATGGACGTCAAGCTCGGCGCCGCAATCAACATCGATCTCACGCTCGAGCAGACCATGGGCGATGCCAAGGTCAAGCTGGTGTTCCTCGACGCCTGCCGCGACAATCCGTTCGCGGCCAAGATCAAGTCGAACTCGGCGACCCGCAGCGTCAACGTGCAAACGGGCCTCGCCGAAATGAAGTCCGGCGAGGGCACGCTGATCGCGTTCGCGACCGGCCCAGGCCAGACCGCGCTCGACGGCCAGGAAGGCTCCAACAGCCCGTTCACCCGCGCGCTGCTCGCCAATCTCACCCAGCCCGGCGTCGAGATCCAGCAGGCGATGACCAAAGTCCGCGCCCAGGTCAACGAGGAGACCAACAAGGGGCAGCTCCCCTGGGGGCACACCAATCTGATCGGTTCGGTCTATCTGAACGGCGCGCCCGCGCCGGGTGCCGTGGCTGCGGCAGCGCCGGCGGCGACGGCTTCGAAAGCGTCGGACGTGGAATTGGAGTTCTGGCGCTCGATCAAGGATTCCAACAAGCCCGAAGAACTCAACGCTTATCTGACCAATTATCCTAACGGTCAGTTCCGCTCGCTGGCCCTGTCGCGGATTGCGTCGCTGGAGAGCGGTGCAAAGGATGCAACCGCTACCCGCAACCTGAGCACGGGCATCGATCCCGCGACCTTCAAGGAAGAAGCGAACCAGACCACCGAGGACCAGATCGGCCTCGACAAGGGCCAGCGCCGCGACGTGCAGCGCCGCCTGACCGGGCTCGGCTTCGACACCAGGGTCACCGGTCAGTTCGACGCCCCGACCCGTGCCGTGATCACGCGCTGGCAGGCGGCGCGCGGCTATCCCAAGAGCGGCTACCTCAACAAGCTGCAGCACAAGGCGCTGCTGACGGAGATCGTGGCGGCCGCACCGACGGCGAGTTCCGATGAGGAGCGCCCCACTCCCAAGCGCCGCGCCCCCAGCACCGTTCAGGCGCAACCTCAGCCGCAGCAGCCCTCGCCGCAGCGCCAGTACAGCAATCCCGGCCCTGATCCGGCCGGCGCCGGACGCTTCATCGGCGGTGTCGTCGGCGGCATGCTGCGCTAACGGCGAGCGATCCATCTGCCAAAAAGGCCCGGGATGGTCCCGGGCCTTTTTTCAATACAGCTTGGCGGCGTGCTACTTGCCCGCGGCTTTTCGCAGCGCCTCGTTGATGCGATCCTGCCAACCCGGACCGCCTTCTTGAAACCATTCCAGCACGTCGTGGTCGATGCGCAGCGTGACCTGCTCGCGAACGCCGGGAACAGCGGTTTGTTTGGGTGGCGTTTGCGCCACCTTGGCGGTGGCGCGCTTGAATGCGGCCTCGGCCTCGGTGCGCGCATCGTTCAGGGTTCTCGGCCGCCGCGGCTGGTCCGCCATCGCTAAATTCCTTCAAACAACGCCGTCGACAAATACCGCTCGGAGAATGACGGCACGACGGCCAAAATGGTCTTGCCGGCGCTCTCGGGACGCTTGCCGATCGCCAGCGCCGCCGCGATCGCCGCGCCCGAGGAGATGCCGCCGGGAATGCCCTCCATGCGCGCCAGCGCGCGCGAGGTTTCGATCGCGATCGGACCGTTGACCCTGACGATCTCATCGATCACGGAGCGATCCAGGATGTCCGGAATGAAGCCGGCGCCGATGCCCTGGATCTTGTGCGGCGTATGCTGCCCGCCGCCAAGTACCGGACTTTCCTCCGGCTCAACGGCAACGATCCGCAAAGACGGCTTGCGGGGTTTAAGCACCTGTCCGACACCGGTGATGGTGCCGCCGGTGCCGACGCCGGCAACGAAGACATCGATGTCGCCACCGGTGTCGTTCCAGATCTCTTCCGCCGTGGTGCGGCGATGAATTTCGGGGTTAGCGAGGTTCTTGAACTGCTGCGGCATCACGGCGTTGGGCGTGGTCCGCACCAGTTCCTCGGCGGTTGCGATCGAGCCCTTCATGCCCTGCGCAGCCGGCGTCAGGATGATCTCGGCGCCGAGAAACGCCAGCATCTTACGCCGCTCGATCGACATCGATTCCGGCATCACCAATTTCAGCCGGTAGCCGCGCGAGGCCGCGACGAAAGCCAGCGCAATCCCGGTATTGCCCGACGTCGGCTCGATCAGCACGGTATCGGCGTTAATCACGCCGGCCTTCTCCATCGCGATCACCATTGCCGCGCCAATGCGGTCTTTCACGCTCGCGGCGGGATTGAAATATTCGAGCTTGGCCAGGATGGTTGCGCTAACACCATGCTGCTCCGGCAGTTTGCGCAAACGAACGATTGGCGTGTCACCGATCGCATCGACGATGGAGTCGAAGACCCGTCCCCGCCCCGGACGCTGCATTGCACTCGCGGCTGACGACGCATCCATCTCGACACTCCCAATGCGAACATGTGCGGGGAAAGGCGCTCTCCCTACTTAGGAGGCGGCCACATCGATGCGCAAGCCGGAATTGCTTGAACGAAGAGTTCGCTGCATTGCAAAATAAGAACGTCGCCAAATATCGCGAAATCAACGCATTTGTGTTGCGACTTCGTCAAAGATTTCTGTTTATACTTTGGTCGTGACTGAGCCTGAGGCTCAGATCGCCAGGAGGTCACGATGCCAGCTTTTGCTGAACTCCGGTCGACCGTACCATTAGGGCCCGATCCGCGTGGGTGTGATTTGCCGACGTGCCCTGTGTGCGCCGACACCATGGTCGCGGCGGAAGCTTCAGCTTACCTCAACGACAACGTGATCAGCTATCTCTGGACCTGTGACACCTGCGGTTACGGTTTCGTGACCAAGCATTCGGTCAAGAGGTTCGCCTGTAATTGAGATTTATCTCGGAGCAATATCACCGCGCGCCCAACCGGCGCGCGTTTGTTTTTGGAACGTCTCGAACGTGCCGGCGGTGATCGCGTCGCGCATGCCGCGCATCAGATGCTGGTAATAGGCGATATTGATCTCCGACAGCAGCATCGCGCCGAGCGTCTCTCCGGAGCGGACCAGATGATGCAGATAGGCGCGCGAGATGTTGCGCGCCGACGGCCATTCGCTTTCTTCGTCGAGCGGCCGCGGATCGTCGGCATGGCGGGCGTTGCGCAGATTGATCTGGCCGAAGCGGGTGAACGCCATGCCGTGACGCCCGTTCCTTGTCGGCATCACGCAATCGAACATGTCGATGCCGCGCGTCACCGCCTCCAGCAAATCCTCCGGCGTGCCGACGCCCATGAGGTAGCGCGGCCGATCGGCAGGCAACGCCGGCGCCGTTTCCTCAATCATCGCCAGCATCACCGCCTGCGGCTCGCCGACCGCAAGCCCGCCGATCGCGTAACCGTGGAAGCCGATCTCGACCAGTTCGCGCGCGTTGATGTGGCGCATTTCGGCGATATCGCCGCCCTGCACGATGCCGAACAGCATGCAGCCTTCTGGCGCGCTCTCAAAGGCCCGCTTGCTGCGCTCAGCCCAGCGCAACGACAGCCGCATCGCACGTTCGATGTCGTCGCGCCCTGCCGGCAGCCGCACGCACTCGTCCATCTGCATCGCAATGTCGGAGCCGAGCAGCCGCTGCACCTCGATCGAACGCTCCGGCGACAGCTCGACCTTGGCGCCATCGATATGCGAGCGAAACGTCACGGCGCGTTCGCTGACCTTGCGAAGGTCAGACAGCGACATCACCTGGAAGCCGCCGGAGTCGGTCAGCATCGGGCCGTTCCAGCCCGTGAAGCTCTGCAGGCCCCCGAGCGCCGCGATCCGCTCGGCGCCTGGCCGTAGCATCAGATGATAGGTGTTGCCGAGCACGATATCGGCGCCGGCGTCACGGACCTCGCGCCAGTGCACGCCCTTCATCGCGCCGGCGGTGCCGCACGGCATGAAGGCAGGCGTTCGCACCACGCCGTGCGGCGTCGTCAGGTGCCCGGTGCGCGCAGCACCATCGGTGGCGAGCAAATCGAAATGATTGGGAAGACTCATGGCGCTGCTTATTGCGTGCCGGGAACGACCAATCAACCCGCCAGTGCGCGCTCTAAGCAGCCCACGGCCCCACGCCGGACACAATTGGGCCGCCCAGAGCGCTCAACTCCTCACTTGTCAAACAAAACGATACCGTGTAGTTTTATAAGTAGAGCCAGGACGGGACGCCGGCGGGCGATGAGGCCAGCGGCGGCAAGTGCGTGTACGGTGACTGACGGCGGATGCCCTCCCCCTCTTTTCTGAATGAATCAATCCTCTCCGACAGGCGGATCAGGAGGACAGGCTCACGCCTGCTCAGGTCAGCCGTGTTGCTGTGCAGCCTCGCGGCTGCCGCCTGCACGTCCCTGCCGCGGACGCCCTACAGCGCTGCGGATGCCTCTAGCTCCCGCGTGCTCGATATCGATGGCCTGCGGCGCTACACCGACGAACCCGTCACAAAATTCCGTTTCGAGAAAGACGACCTCTCCTCAACCAGGACCTATCTCGCGCTCTCTGGCGGCGGCGCCGATGGCGCCTATGGCGTGGGGGTGTTGAACGGCTGGACCGCGGCCGGCACCCGCCCGACCTTCTCGGTGGTCTCAGGCGTAAGCACCGGCGGCTTGATCGCCCCTTTTGCGTTTCTCGGGTCCCAGTACGACGATACGCTGAGGGAGGTCTACACCAGCGGCATAGCTTCGAGCCTGCTCCATGATCCCAGCATCATCCGCGTGCTGTTCGGATCCGGCCTGTTCGGCAATACGCAATTGCGCGAGCTGGTGGCCCGCTATGTCGGGCCGGAGATCCTGGCCGCCGTTGCACGCGAAAATGCCAAGGGCCGAAAATTGCTCGTGGTGACGACCGATCTCGACACCCAACGCACGGTCGTTTGGGACATGGGGAAAATCGCAGCCGTCGGTTCGCCCGAGGCGCTGCGCCTGTTTCGCGACGTCATGGCGGCCTCCGCCAGCATTCCCCTGGTATTCCCGCCCATCCTGATCGAAGCCGAGGGCCAGGGTCGGCGCTTTGAGGAGATGCATGTGGATGGCGGCGTGACCGCTCCGGTCCTGACGCTGCCGGATGCCCTGCTCTTCCAGGGGCGTCTGCCCGGAAACAGCCGGATGAACATCTACATCCTCGTCAACAAAAAGCTCGAACGAACGTTTGAGCTCGTGTCCAACAGCACGATCGATGTCGCCTCACGCAGCCTGTCGTCGATCACCCAGTCCCAGACGCGCTCGGTCATCTTCTCGACCTACGATTTCGCCAAACGCAATCGCTGGGGCTTCCATCTGTCCTATATTGAGCGCGACTATCCCGCGTCGCCCTCGGAGGGCTTCGACACCGCCTATATGTGCGCCCTTTATCAATATGGGTATGAGAAGGCTGCGTCGGGCCGCGCCTGGACTTCGACGCTTCCGTGAGCCGCGCAGGAGCGGAACGACTACCTGCTTGGACCGCTGCCGATATAGCCAATTCGGCCAGATTCGCGATGACGCCCCTCTTGCTGCGCGTTATAGAGCAATGACTGATATCACGACCGCGCAGGAATCAACGGGCATGGGATTGACTGCGACCAAGGCCAGACCGGCAAGACGGGACGTCCCGAAGTCGCGCGGCGGCCGGCCGACGAAAAGCGCCGCCATCGAGCGCGATCAGCGGCTGATCGAAGTTGCCACCCGTCTGTTCTTGGACCGGGGCTACGATGCGACCTCGCTCGATGCGGTTGCGGAAGCAGCCCGGGTCAGCAAGCCCACCGTCTATTCGCGCTACGGCGACAAGCGGGGGTTGTTTGCGGAGGTGCTGAGGCGCGAAATTGCGCGCTGGCTTGCTCCGCTTGCTGAAGCGGCGGAGCTACAGCTCACGCGTTCCTCGGATATTTCGGTTGAGCAGCGGCTGATAGAGGTCGGGCGTGAGATGCTGATGTTCACCTGCGGCCCCGATGCCGTCGCGTTCAGCCGCATGATGACGTCACAGGCCATCAACTTCCCCGACATTGCCAAACTCGGCAGGGAAGAGGGCTGGTTGAAGGCCGTTTCCACGACCGCGCGCTTCTTTGATCATTTGGTCGCCCAGGGCGCGATGGACGTCGAGGATACCGGGGTCGCGGCTGAGGTCTTTCTCGACGTGGTCGTGGGTCACACGCACCGCATGGCGACGTTCGGAACGCCACTGGAGATGAAGTCCGCCGAAAAACGCATGCGCTCGGCGATCAGGCTGTTCCTGGCCGGCGCGCTTGGGCCATCGAGCCGCGTTCAGTCCATCCCCAAGGGAACCGTTCGGCGGCGCCCTCCCCGCTGACAATTCCGTGAGAACGGCGTTTGCGTCGATACGGGCTAGAAACATTCCCTTGACCAAAACAGAACGATACGGTATGGTTTTGTTACAAGCGAAGTGCGGGTCCTGCTTTCACGGGTCCCGGCGGGACTCGCGCCGCTTTGTTCGCCGTAGACGGCGGTACAGCCCGTTTACGACGCTCCGCGGCCGATCCGAATGCCTCCAAAAGGGTCGGCCGCGCGTTGTACGAGACGATCCGGCCCGTCCGCCGGCAGAGACAGCCTCAAGGATGGAGATAGCAACATGCGCACGCCCTGTTGGAGGCAGTGGCTCGCTGCGGTCGTGATGGCGATTATTCTCCCTGCCCCGGTCTATGCCATCGCGTCGTCGTCCGGTGAGCCAGCCTCGCTCCGCAATGAGGCCGGCGATAGCGCCGTGTCCGATCAGCAGGCGGTCAGCCGCGAGCTCGCGCTTTTCCGCGGGTCGGCGGTCTCACTGACGCAGGCGATGGCCATCGCCGAAGCCCTGCATGCCGTGCGACGACCGCCGATGTCAGCTTCGACGGCGCGCCGGATTCTCCGGTCTACCGGATAAAGACCCTTCACAACGACCGCATCTGGCAACACGCCATCGATGCCGCGACCGGCAAGATCGTCGGCGGCGAAGCCGCCCTGCGCTTGCAGGAGTTCGATGCCGAGGACCGCAGCAACCTCGTTGCACTCAAAACGATCCGGCACCGTTTGGCAGATGCCGTTCGCGTCGCCGAGCACGCGGCGTCGCGCAAGGCAATCAGCGGCGCTCTGATCCGCGAACGCGGCCGGCTGAATTTCGCGATCATCGTCATGAGTGGCAACGACCTGAAGCAGGTGATCCTCGAGCCTCCTGACGCCCCAAAGCGGTGATGACGGGGCTCGTCTGTACCCGTTGCAGCCCGGATGAGGCAAAAGCCGTTGACGGCGGCGCCAAGCTGCCGCATAAGTCCGCGCCATGACGACTTCGACCAAAGCGACCGCGAAAACCAAAGCACCCTCCGGGGGCTCGGGAGCCGTGCGCGCGTAGTCGAACGACCGCATCATCTAAACCGAAGCCCCGCCTGAAAAGGACCGGGGCTTTTTTATTGCCCGCAAGCATATGCTTAAACCAGAGGACAGACCCGTGAACCACGAACCCGTTGTAGCCATTGCCGGTGTAACCGGCGCGGTCGGCGCCGAATTCATCGCCACCATGGACAGGCGCGCCTTCCCGGTCCGCAGGCTCAAGGCGCTGGCCAGCGCCCGTTCGGCCGGGAAGACCATCGACTTCCGTGGCGAGCGGATCGTCATCGAGGAGCTCACCGAAAAGTCGTTCGAGGGCGTCGACATTGCGCTGTTCTCGGCCGGTGCCGGCATCTCCCGGAAGTTCTCGCCCGCAGCCGTCAAGGCCGGTGCGGTCGTGATCGACAATTCCTCGGCCTTCCGCATGGACCCGAACGTTCCGCTGGTGATCCCGGAAATCAACGCGGGCCGCATCCGCGAGCACAAGGGCATCATCGCCGTTCCGAACTGCTCGGCGATTACGGCGCTGGTGCCGCTGTGGCCGATCCACAAGGCCAACCGCATCACGCGCGTCATCCTCTCGACCTATCAGGCGGCGAGCGGCGGTGGTGCCGCCGTGATGCAGGACTTAGTGGAATCGACCCGCGCCTATCTCGATGGCCGGCCGTTCGCCCCCAAGGTGATCCAGCATCCCTACGCCTTCAACCTGTTCAGCCACAACACCGCGATCGATCCCGAAACCGGCTACAACGACGAAGAGACCAAGGTCATCAAGGAGACCCGGAAGATCTTCGAGGACGACAAGATCGCCATCGGCGTCACCTGCGTCCGCGTGCCGGTGCTGCGCGCCCATTGCGAGGCCATCACCTTCGAATGCGAAAAGCCGATCACCGAGCACGAGGTGCGCGCGATCCTGTCGAAGGCGCCGGGCGTTAGAATCGTCGACGACCGCGCGAAGAACTATTTTCCGATGCCGATCGATGCGTCGGGCCAGGATGACGTTTTGGTCGGCCGCATCCGCCAGGATCTCAGCGACGCCTCCGGCCACTCGATCTCGATGTTCGTGTCGGCCGATCAGCTTCTGAAGGGCGCGGCGTTGAATGCGATCCAGATCGCGGAATTGCTGCCGCAGCGTGCGATGGCGTGAGGTTGCGAGTTATAGCAGGCATTAATCCCTCATGGTGAGGAGGCGCCAACGGGTCCGCGCGAAGCGCGGCCCCGTTGGCGGCTCCTCAGGAATGAGGTCTGACAGAAGTAGCGGTGGGCACGCTTCGCTTTGCCCATCCTACGAAGCTACGCACCCGTCACGCGCCAGATAACGTTGCCGACATCATCCGCCACCAAGAGAGAGCGGTCCGGACCGAGCGTCACCCCAACCGGCCGCCCGTACGAGACCTTCTCATCCGGCGCGAGAAACCCCGTCAGAATGTCCCGCGCTGGGCCCGAGGGTTGCCCATTCTCGAATGGCACGAACACGACGGCGTAGCCGCTCAGCGTACTGCGATTCCAGGAGCCGTGCTGGCCGATCACCATGCCGTCCGGAAAGCCCGGCAGCGTGCCTGACGGCATCCAGCACAGGCCGAGCGAGGCGGTATGCCCGCCGAGCGCATAATCCGGTTGAATCGCTCTCGCCACCATGGCCGGATCCTGCGGCACGCGGTCGTCCACCGTCTGTCCCCAGTAGCAATAGGGCCAGCCGTAGAAACCGCCGTCGCGCACCGACGTCAGGTAGTCTGGCGGCGTCTCGTCGCCGAGGCCGTCGCGTTCGTTGACGACGGTCCAAAGCACGCCCGTGGTGGGCTCCCAGGCTAGACCCACGGGGTTGCGCAGGCCGCTGGCAAAGATGCGGCTCGTGCCATTAGCCAGATCGAGCTCATAGATCGCGCCACGGCCTTGCTCGACCTCCATGCCGCTCTCGGCGATGTTGCTGAGCGAGCCAACGCCCGCATACAGCCTTTTGCCGTCCGCGCTCGGCAGCAGACTCCGGGTCCAATGCCCGCCGGGCTTGAACGTGACGAGTTTCCGCCCTTCGGCCGTGATGCGGTCAGCGCCCGCGGCATAGGGAAAGGCCGCCACGCCATCGGTGTTACCGACATAGAAGGTCTCGCCCACCAGCGCCATGCCGAACGGCTGGCTCAACCTCTCCATGAAAATCCCGCGGCCCTCCGCAACACCGTCTCCGTCACGATCGCGCAACAGCGTGATGCGGTTGGCGCTGACGCCGAGCGCCGCGGCGCGCCGCATCGTCGCTTGCATCGCATAATGAAACACGGTCCTGATGGGACCTGGGATCTGCGTCGCCTCGGCAATGAGGACGTCGCCATTGGGCAGCACGTTGATCCAGCGCGGATGGTCCAGGCCCGCCGCAAACGCGTTGACCTTGAGCCCGGGCGCTGCGGTCGGCGTCTGTCCGTCGCTCCAGCCCTGCGCCGTCGGCATCTTGAGCGTCGGGATCGCGCCTTGCGGCTTCGCGGCCGGAATAGCCGGCGCGCTGCCCCAGGCTGGCTTGTGCGTTGCGCCCTGTAACCGGCGCCACAGCAGCGCGCCGGCGCCGATCAGCGCGACCATTCGCGCAAAAATGCCGGAAAAGGTCATGTAGGGCCCCTGTTATTGAGCGCGCACCGATGCGCCGAGAGACGGTAGTTATACGATCTTGGCGGCAACAGCCGAATCGAAGAGATAGGTGCTGGCGCTTCATTGTCAGAGCGCTTCCTCCCTGAACCTTTGCCCGCCCCATTGGCGGGCCTCTTTTTCAGGCGAAGACGCCCGGCTTTGCCTCAATCCGGCGCACGAAACAGCAAACAGGCATCGCCGTAGGAATAGAACCGGTAGCCGGCTGCGATCGCATGCGCATAGGCGCGCTTCATCGTATCGAGACCGGAGAACGCCGACACCAGCATGAACAGCGTCGAGCGCGGCAGGTGGAAATTGGTCATGAGGATATCGACCGCGCGAAAGCGATAGCCCGGCGTGATGAAGATCGAGGTCTCGCCGTCGAACGGCTGAACGGTGCCGTCTTCGCTGGCAGCGCTCTCCAACAGCCGCAGCGACGTGGTGCCGACAGCTATGATGCGCCCGCCTTTGGCGCGCGCGGCATTCAGTGCCGCCGCGGTATCGTCCGAGATCGATCCCCATTCGGCATGCATCTTGTGCTCGGAAGTTTCCTCGACCTTCACAGGCAGGAAGGTCCCTGCCCCGACATGCAGCGTTATCAGATGCAGTTCGACGCCATGACTGCGTAGCGCTGCCTCGAGCTCGGGCGTGAAATGCAATCCCGCCGTTGGGGCCGCGACGGCACCCTCATTCGCGGCGAACATGGTCTGGTAGTCGGCGGCATCGCGATCGTCGGGCGTGCGCTTGGAGGCGATATAGGGCGGCAGCGGCGGCGTGCCGAGATCGGCGATGGCCTGATCCAGCGCCGGTCCATGAAACGAAAACGACAGCGTGATCTCGCCCTCTTCGCCCTTGGCCTCGACCTCGGCATCGAGATGGCCGAGCAGGCAGACCTTGCCTTCATTGCCGAAACGAACGATGTCGCCGGGCGCGAGCTTCTTCGCCGGCTTGACCAACGCGCGCCAGCGCGACCCGTCCAGCCGCTTGATCAGGGTTGCCTCGATCTTCGGCTCGGTCTCGCGGCCGATGCGCCGGCCCTTGAGCTGGGCGGAAATTACCTTGGTGTCGTTGACGACGAGTTGATCGCCCGGCTCCAGCCATTGCGGCAGCTCGGCGACGGTGCGATCGCGCAGCACCCCGTCGGGTTGCACCACCAGCATCCGCGCAGCATCGCGCGGGCTTGCGGGCCGTAGCGCGATGCTCGTGGCGGGAAGTTCGAAATCGAAGAGATCGGTGCGCATGGCGCGCCTGCGCCTCACTTGGCATTACGGGGCACGCGAAGCGTGAACCTCAGATGCGCAATTGCGCATCGGGGAATCTCGAGATTCCGGATTGCCGCGCGTCGCGCGGCTTCCGGAATGATAGTTGAATCAAGCCGCGTCCAGCGCCATGCGCGCTTTCACGATCTTGTCCGGGTTCTGCACCGGCTCGCCGCGCTTGATCCTGTCGACATTCTCCATGCCCGAGGTGACCTTGCCCCAGACGGTGTACTGGCCGTTGAGGAAAGAGGCGTCGTCGAAGCAGATGAAGAACTGGCTGTCACCGGAATCCGGGCTCGCGGCGCGGGCCATCGACGCGGTGCCGCGCACATGCGGTTCCTTGTTGAATTCGGCCTTCAGCTTCTTGCCGGAGCCGCCCATACCCGTACCCTGTGGGCAGCCGGTCTGCGCCATGAAGCCCTCGATGACGCGATGGAACACGATGCCGTCGTAAAATCCCTCACGCACAAGTTCCTTGATCCGGGCGACATGGCCCGGCGCGAGATCGGGACGCATTTCGATGGTGACGGGGCCCTGGGTGGTTTCAAGGATCAAAGTATTTTCTGTATCAGCCATGCTCTTTTCTCTTCCGGTTTGGGTGGACGTTTGCGGGTTCTAAAAAGGACCGCGAAAGGCCGGCCGGCGACCGCACCGCCCAGTCCCTCGGTAAATGGCAACGGCGTGCAGCGTTGCAATGTCTCCATCACGGCAATCCGGTACGCGATCCGGTCGTTATCGTTGGCGCGTTCCGATTCATAGGTGATCCTGGGTTGGCCCAGAATGGCGCCTTCCCGGTTGAAGCTGACGACGACCGTGATGTCCATCGGGTTGGCGCGCGAGTAAGGCGGCGGCCGCCAGCAGGAATACAGTTTGGCAAAGACATCCTTGATGGTGTCGAGTTGCTGCGGCTGAGCCTGCGCATGCGCACCCGATGCGAGCCACACGAGAGCAGCGGCAAACCAGACGAATGGCTTGCTGCGGCCCGCTGTCATGGCCTCACTTAATGTCGGATGCGACTTGCACCTTCACCATCTTGTCGGGATCGACGACTGGTTCGCCGCGCTTGATCTTGTCGACCACGTCCATGCCCGACACGACTTCGCCGATCACGGTGTACTTTCCGTTCAGCGACGCGCCTTCCGCGAACATGATGAAGAACTGCGAATTCGCCGAGTTGGGATCGCTCGTTCGCGCCATTCCGACGACGCCGCGCTTGTACGGCACGTTGGAGAATTCGGCCGGAAGGTTCGGATATTTCGAACCGCCGGTGCCGTTAAAGTTCTTGCCGTCGCCGGTCTGCGCCATGAATCCCTCGATCACGCGATGGAACGGCACGTTGTTGTAGTAGCCCTCGCGCGCCAAGAGCTTAATGCGCTCGGCATGCTGGGGCGCAATGTCGGTCCGCAGCTTGATCACGATGCGGCCCTTGGTGGTGTCGATCACGATCGCATTCGTCTTGTCGAGATTGGCCGGCAGCGGCTGGGCGATTGCGGGAACCGCGCAGACGAGCGCGGCGACGAGTGCGAGAATTCGGATCATGTAGGCTCCACGCATGTGAAAACAGGAAAGCGCGTACGAGCGCGTTAACCCGCGAACTTGGCCTTCAGGCTCGCGGCAATCTGGGGCGGCACGAAGGCGGAGAAGTCGCCGCCCATGGCGGCGATCTGGCGCACCAGCGTGGCGGTGATCGGGCGGACCGCGGGCGACGCCGGGACGAATACGGTGTGCACCTCTGGCGCCATGACCTCGTTCATGCCGGCAAGCTGCATTTCGTAGTCCATATCGGTTCCGTCGCGAAGGCCGCGAATCATGATGGTGGCGCCGACCTGCCGCGCCGCAGCTACGGTGAGGTTGTCGTAGGTGGTGCAGTCGAAAGCGCAGCCGGCCTTTTGCGCAATCGGCTCACATACCGCCCGAACCATGTCGAGCCGCTCCTCGGTCGAAAACAGCGGCTTTTTGCCGGAATGGACGCCGATAGCGACAATCAGGCGGTCGCACAGCGTCACGGCGTGCCGCAGCACGTCCAGATGGCCGTTGGTGATGGGATCGAATGAACCGGGATAGAGCGCGATACGGGACATATGCCCTCCTACCCCGCCCCGGGCGGTCCGGCAAGCCGGGCCCGGTTCCCCCTGGTGCGGCTTTTTATTGGGATCGGCCAATGAACCAGTTTTGGGGCCCGGTGTCTCGCTGGGTGGACCGGCAATGTTTCGTCCGTCACTGGCCGACGAAACAAAACTCAGCCGCGACGAAACCATTTTTGGCGGCGGCGAAGACGGCCGGAAACTTGCGCCCATTACAAGTCTCCCAACGAAACGACGGGCCGCCAAGGCCCATGACAGGGGACCGTCATGATCAAGGCTTTTTCCGCCATCGCTGCTGCCGCTTTCATTGCCGCCGCGCTGACCATATTGCCCGGCTTTGCCCCTCAGGTCGAAGCCAGCGTGCCGCAGGCGCTTGCCAAGGGTGACCGTCTGGACATCCGCACCGTCGGCAAGGATTGCTCGCAGCAGGCCTGGCCAAATTTCGAAGCTTCCTGCCTGCGCACCGCCGGCTCCAGGTCGATGGTGAAGGAAGCCCGCCTGGTTACCGCTGACCGTACCCCGTAAGGGTCAAGTTCCGTTCCGACCTCCAAGGGACCGCAGTATTGGCGAGTAGGGATGCCTCCCTACTCGCCGTTTGCGTTTCTCGCCGAGCGGTGGGCGCTACTGCCTGCATCACTCGCGCGGCCCGTCTTGCCGGAAGGTCGCGCCGGGCGTACGTCTGCCGCATCAAACGGGAGTGAAGCAAGCGCGTGGCCAGCACGATATTCGACAGCGCCCTCTATCGCGACGTTTTCTCCACGCCGGCCATGCGGGCGGCATTTTCCGACGAGGCGCAGCTCAAGGCCTATGTGCAGGCCGAGGTGGCGCTTGCCACCGCGCAAGGCGAGACCGGCATGATTCCGCGCGAGGCGGCCGAAGCGATCACGCGGCAGGCGCCAGCGATCGCGCTCGATATCCAGCAGTTGAAGCGCGATACCGAAAATGTCGGCTACCCGATTGTCGGCCTGGTCCGCCAGCTATCGGAGCAATTGGGCGAAGCCGGCCGCTATTTGCACTGGGGGGCCACCACCCAAGACATCATGGATACGGCGACCGTGCTGCAACTGCGCGAAGCCGTTGCGCTGATCGAAACCCAGCTCGCCGAGGTCATGGCTACGCTCGCCAATCTCGCCCGCCTCCACCGCGATACGCCGATGGCCGGCCGAACCCATCTGCAGCAGGCGCTGCCGATCACGTTCGGGCACAAGGTTGCGATCTGGCTCTCGGCGCTGCAGCGCTCGGCCGAACGGCTCGAACAGGCCAAGCCACGCGCGCTTCAGGCGCAGCTCGGCGGCGCGGCGGGAACGCTGGCGTCACTCGGCGAGCGCGGACTGGACGTCCGTGCGGCTTACGCGCGCGTGCTCGGCCTCGCCGAACCCGACATCACCTGGCATGTCGCGCGCGACGGGCTGGTCGAACTGGTGCAGACGCTGGCCGTGATCTGCGGCGCGCTCGGCAAGATCGGCTATGACGTCATGATCCTGATGGCGACCGAGATCGGCGAGGTGTTCGAACCGTTCTCTTCGCATCGCGGCGCATCCTCGACCATGCCGCAGAAGCGCAACCCGATCTCGTCGGAAATTCTGCTGGCGAACGCGAAGGCGTCCCGCGACGCCGCTTCGCTGATGTTAGATGCCATGGTTCAGGATCTCGAGCGCGCCACCGGGCCGTGGCACTGCGAATGGCTTGCCATGCCCCAGGTCTGTCTTCTGACGGCCGGATCGCTGGCGCAGGCGCAATTCATGCTGTCCGGCCTGACCGTCGATCCCGAGGCGATGAAGCGAAACCTCCATGCCACGCGCGGGCTGATCGTCGCCGAAGCAGTCATGATGGGGCTTGCGCCGGCGCTCGGGCGTCAGCTTGCCCATGACGAGGTTTATGCCGCCTGCCGAGATGCGTTCGACTGCGGTGACGCGCTGCTCGACGCCCTGCTGCGGCGCCCAGCCATCGCGTCCGCCCTGCCGCGCGATCGGCTCGCCGCCTTGTGCGAACCATCGAACTATCTCGGCACCGCGGGGGCGATGGTGGACCGCGTGCTCGCGCGTCAAAACCAGCGATAAGCACGATCGATAAGCATCAGGGAGGATCGATTCGTGGCGACCCGCACTCTTGATCCGCCGCGCGGTTACCTTCGGCTTGGATGGCGCGCTTTGCTTGCCCTCGATCCCGCGCGCCCAGGCGAACTGTCCGGACTGGCCGATCAACGTCATCGTGCCGTTTGCCGTCGGCGGGCCGACCGACGCGATCACGCGCATCTATGCCGAATTCCTCTCGCACGACTTGGGCCAAAAGCTGGTGGTCGAAAACGTCGCCCGCGCCGGCGGAACGATCGGCTCGACGAGAGCCGCGCGCAACACCTGACGGCTATATCATCCAGTGGCGTACCCGGATGGACGAAGCGCAATCCGGGAAGGGTCTCACCACCGGATAGCTGATCCCGGTTTACGCAGCGCGTCACCCGGGCTGCGTGTCAGCGATAGCGACGAGAACTCTGGAAGCATTCCCAATACAACTATCGCGGCGCGAACCAGCAGATCATTGCCCATTGTCCATAATTGCTTCTGGCAGACCCGGTCTGATGTGCAGTTTGTGCCAATCGCGACCGAGCCCGGCACGTTGCAAGTCGGTTCAATTCGGTGACTGGGCGATGGGGGCGGCGCTCTCGCGAGGGTTGGAGGCGACTTGTGGCAGGGCAAGAGTGAAAGCGTCGACCAGCCGACGTCGCCAAGGTTGCGTCAGCATCGATAGCTTGCCTTCGAGCAGAGCCGCCCTTTCCCGGGCTCCCACGCTTTCCGTGCTGACTTTGAGCAGTTCGGCCAAGAGCTTGTTGGTGCGTTCGCATTCTCTTTCGAAGTCGGCCCGGTGGCCGCTGGCAATCACCTTCATCTCGGCCAGCTCAGTCTGCAAGGTCTCGATTTTTTGCTTTAAGGCGGTGACCACCTGGTGACCGCCCTGCGTTTGCGGCTGACGGGATATTGGGGAATGGCTGAATTCGCTGAGATCGACCTGGACAAGCGTCTTGCCGTCGTTGGAGCGGGAGCGCGGCCATCGGTGTCGTTTCACCAGAGCGCGGGCAGCTTCTGGGGAAATCTTGAGCCGTTCGCCCAGATCGGCATACGTCAGCATCTCGACGGGCATGATATCCGCTCCCGTTTGGCCGGACGGTCACCACCCGGACACAGCAAATAGTATCAATCCATAGTTAATGGCTGGTTTACCGTGAGCGGGAGCCATGACCGGCGCGCCGGGGCGAGTGTCCAGCTCATCCGGACCACGCACCTTGTCATTCCGGGATGCGTGCGCAGCACGCAGGCCCGGAATCCATCGCGCTGCAAACGCAAATGGCGGTATGGATTCCGGGCTCATCGCGTTCGCGATGCCCCCGGAATGACGGTGGAGGCGCTAGCCGCCGTTCCCGTTGACGCCGTTCTCGTCTTCCGAGATATGCTCGACCGACACCACGTGCTCGTCCTCGGCCGTATCGAACACGATGACGCCTTGCGTCGAGCGGCCGGCGATGCGGATGTCCTCGACCGGGCAGCGGATGAGCTGGCCGTTGTCGGTGACCAGCATGATCTGATCGCTGTGCTCCACCGGGAATGACGCCACCAGCTTGCCGTTGCGGTTGTTGACGCTCATCGCCACGATGCCTTTGCCGCCGCGGCCGGTGGTGCGGTATTCATAGGACGAGGTGCGCTTGCCGTAGCCGTTGACGGAGACCGTCAGCACGACCTGCTCCTGCGCCGACATTTCGGCGTAGCGCTCCTGCGAGAGCTGGAGCGAACCCGAGGTCTCCTCGCCCTCGGCATCAACAGGCTCTTCAAGCGCGGTTTCGCCGGCGACCGCGCGGCGCATCTTCAGATAGGCCGACCGTTCGTCCGAGGTGGTCTCGACATGGCGCAGGATCGCCAGCGAGATCAGTTTGTCGCCCTCCGCCAGCGCGATGCCGCGCACGCCCATCGAGGTGCGCCCCGTGAAGACGCGCACATCCGTGACGGGGAAGCGGATGCACTGGCCGCCGGCCGCGGTCAGCAGCACGTCGTCACGCTCGGTGCAGATCTGTACGTCGACGATCGATTCACCCTCCCCGAGCTTCATGGCGATGATGCCGGAGCGGCGGACATCGACGAAGTCGGACAGCTTGTTGCGGCGGACGGTGCCGCCGGTGGTGGCGAACATCACGTCGAGATTGCCCCAGGAGGATTCGTCCTCCGGCAGCGGCATGATGGTGGTAATGCGCTCGCCCTGCTCCAGCGGCAGGATGTTGATCAGCGCCTTGCCGCGCGCGTTGGGCGCCGCCACCGGCAACCGCCAGACCTTTTCCTTGTAGACCTGGCCGCGCGAGGAGAAGAACAGCACCGGCGTGTGGGTCGAAGCCACGAACAGCCGGCTGACGAAATCCTCGTCGCGGGTCTGCATGCCGGCGCGGCCCTTGCCGCCGCGCCGCTGCGCCCGATAGGTCGAGAGCGGCACGCGCTTGACGTAACCGGCGTGCGAGACCGTGACCACCATATCCTCGCGCTGGATCAGGTCCTCGTCCTCGACCTCGCCTTCCTGTTCGACGATCACGGTTTTCCGTGGGGTAGCGAATTTGTTCTTCACCTCGGCCAGTTCGGTCTTGATGATCGCCTGCACGCGCGCCCGCGAGCGCAGGATCTCGAGATAGTCGGCGATTTCCACCGCGAGCTTGTCGAGCTCTTCGGAAATCTCCTCGCGGCCGAGCGCCGTCAGCCGCTGCAGGCGCAAGTCCAGAATGGCCTTGGCCTGCTCCAGCGACAGCCGTGCGGTGCCGTCCGGCGCCATCCGGTGGCGGGGATCGTCGATCAGCGTGATCATCGCTTCGACATCCTTGGCCGGCCAGTCGCGCGACATCAACGTGTCGCGCGCGGTGTTCGGATCGGGCGAAGTTCTGATGACGCGAATGATCTCGTCGATATTGGCAACGGCGATTGCAAGGCCGACCAGGATGTGGGCGCGGTCGCGGGCCTTGCTGAGCAGGAACTTGGTCCGACGGGTGACCACCTGCTCGCGGAACGCGATGAACAGCGTCAGCAGATCCCTTAGGTTCATCGTCTGCGGGCGGCCGTTATCCAGCGCCAGCATATTTGCCGGGAAATTCGATTGCAGCGGCGTGAAGCGATAGAGCTGATTCAGCACGACATCGGCCATCGCCTCGCGCTTCAACTCGACGACGACACGGAAGCCGTCGCGGTCGGATTCATCGCGCAGGTCGGCGACACCTTCGATCTTCTTTTCGCGCACCAGTTCGGCGATGCGCTCGACCATGGTGGCCTTGTTTATCTGATAGGGAATTTCGGTGATGATGATCGCTTCGCGATCCTTGCGGATGGTGTCGATCGTGACCTTGCCGCGCATCACGATCGAGCCGCGGCCGAGGTGGTAGGCCGAGCGGATGCCCTGGCGGCCGAGAATGATGCCACCGGTTGGAAAGTCCGGTCCCGGAATGATGTTGATGAGATCGTCGATGCCGAGCGCAGGATTGTCGATCAGCGCCACGCAGGCGTCGATGACTTCGCCCAGATTGTGCGGCGGGATGTTTGTCGCCATGCCGACCGCGATGCCGCCGGCGCCGTTGACCAGCAGGTTCGGGAACTTGGCCGGCAGAACCGACGGCTCCTTCTCGGAACTGTCGTAGTTCGGCTGGAAATCGACAGTGTCCTTGTCGATATCGCCGAGAACCTCAAGCGCCGATCGGGTCAGACGGGCTTCGGTATATCGATAGGCCGCGGGCGGATCGCCATCGACCGAGCCGAAATTGCCCTGACCGTCGATCAGCGGCACGCGCATGGAGAAATCCTGCGCCATCCGCACCATCGCGTCGTAAATCGACTGGTCGCCGTGCGGGTGATACTTACCGATCACGTCACCAACGACGCGGGCAGATTTGACGTACTTCTTGTCGGGCGTGTGCCCCTGCTCGTACATCGAATACAGAATGCGGCGATGCACGGGCTTCAACCCGTCGCGCGCATCCGGCAGCGCCCGCGCCACGATCACGCTCATGGCGTAATCGAGGTAGGAGCGTTTCATCTCATCGAGGATGGAAACGGGACGGATATCGGAGTGCTCCGGCGGCTCGCCGGGCTTGTCGTCTTCGTTGTCGGACAAAGGGGAATCCAGTCAGTTCTCAGCTAAGAATCATATAGCGCATCGAAGCTCGAATCACCACCCCGAAGCGCGCTAACGAGGTCGTTTTTCCGCTCGTTTTTTCATGGACTTACCGGGATCGGAGACAGCTTTCGCGAGCCCTGCCGGAACCACCATTTCAAGGCAGGAAAGATAACGTAAAACTGTGCTCCCACGGTCGGCCTACTGGCCGAAAACCACCGCATGCATGATCCGTCCCGGCAGGAAGGTGAACAAGCCGGCGACGACGAGCGCGCCGAAGAAGATCGACGCCATGGCCTTGCGATGACCGCTGACATTGTGCCGGCGGGCATGCAGCACCGCGAGCGCCAGCATGACCGGCACGAGGATCGACAGCAGGTGGATCGGGCTGAACAGCCCGATCATCCGGATCTCGTTGATCCAGAGCGAGCTGATTGCGACCGCAGCCATCAGCGCGACCCAGATCCAGCCGATGGTCCGGTGCGGCAGGGTTCCCTTCGGTGCCGCGAATTGCACAATGCCGAGCGCGAACGCCGCCATGGCCGCGAAGGCATGCAGCGGGATCGTCCCGGGGGCCTCCAGCAGCGGTGCCAAGCTCATATGGTGGGCTCCAGATCCGGTTTAGGTTCGAGTTTAGGAGCAGCTTAAGTGAAACACCTCATGTAAATCACATGACGGCTGGGCGAACCGACCGCAGGCTCGGATCGCAGCGCGCCTGCAGACAGGTTTTCAGCCGAATACAGCGGATCCTTGCCGCGGCACATTAGTCGTAAAGCAGGCGTAAACGCCCCTTCTCGCAAGCGGATTTCTTGCTGGGCCAATGCGCCGGCCGAACGCCTCGCTCAGAAGGGAATGTCGTCGTCCATGTCGCTGTTGCGGCTGCCGGCCGCGACCGCCCGCCGTGGCGCGGAACTGGCCGGACCGCTGGAGCCGAAATCGCCTGACTCGTCGGAGCCGAAGCCGCCGCCCCCGCCGCGGCCGTCGAGCATGGTCAGGTTCGAGTTAAAACCCTGCAGCACGACTTCGGTCGAGTATTTGTCGACCCCGCTCTGGTCGGTCCACTTGCGCGTCTGCAACTGCCCCTCGATGTAAACCTTGGCGCCCTTCTTCAGATACTGCTCGGCGACCTTGCAGAGTCCCTCATTGAAGATCACGACGCGGTGCCACTCGGTCTTTTCCTTGCGCTCGCCGGTGGCCTTGTCGCGCCAGGTCTCCGAGGTCGCGATGCTCAGATTGGCAATCGGTCGCCCGTCCTGTGTGCGCCGGATTTCAGGATCCTTGCCGAGGTTGCCGACTAGAATCACCTTGTTCACGCTTCCCGCCATCGCCGCTCTCCACTCAATATCGCCGGCAAGAATCACTGGTCCGGCCCGCTTCCGTGCCGGCCGTCTTCAATTCTTGACCTGTCGCTTGTCCGTTTTCCGCGTCCGCTCCCGGACATCCGAACGGACCCTATACGCTCGCAGGCCCCGCTGACTTGGCGATCCCTCGGCAAGTCAGCGGTTATCCACATATAGCATCCCTGGGGCAAGCGTTCCAGCTTTGTTCCCGTTATTGATCATTGATCTATTCCCGTCCACCCGCTCAACCAGCGGAGGAGTTCGTCGGAACAAAATGGAACCCGAAAAAGACGAAACGGAACCCGAAAGTTCCACCTGAAATCGTGAATATGTTAAGCAAATCATTAGCTTGGTTCCACATACTTCGTTCGCGACTGTTGCAATTCGGAGACGCAATTTTCCCGCGAGTCACGCTATAGAAATTGCACAGCGGCGCGGGCGCTCGCGTCACCAACAACGCTTCAGGACCAGCGGAAGCGGATTAGAACTGGGGATAGACCATGAAGAAGTATCTGTTAGCTACAGTTGCTCTCATTGCATTTGCCGCGCCTGCGGCGGCCGCCGACCTCGCTGCGCGTCCCTACACCAAGGCGCCGCCGCCCGCGATTGCCGCCGTGTACGATTGGACCGGCTTCTACATCGGCGCCAACGGCGGCTGGGGTTCGAGCCACAAGTGCTGGGATTCGGTGGCACCGGCTCTGCTGCTTGGCCCTGAGGGTTGTCATGACGCGACCGGTGGGGTGGCCGGTGGTCAGCTCGGCTATCGCTGGCAGACCGGCACCTGGGTGTTCGGTCTCGAAGGCCAGGGTAACTGGGCGGATCTGAGGGGCAGCAACGCAAGCACGCTGTTCCTCGGCTCCCGGAACGAGTCGCGGATCGATGCCTTCGGCCTGATCACCGGTCAGATCGGTTACGCAGCCAACAACGTTCTGTTCTACGTCAAGGGTGGTGCGGCCGTCACCGCGGACCGCTTCCGCATCCGCGATATTCCCACTGGCATCGTCACTGGCACCACTGGCGATGATACCCGCTGGGGCGCCAGCGTCGGCGCGGGCATCGAATTCGGCTTCGCTCCGAACTGGTCGGCCGGCGTCGAATACAATCACCTGTTCATGCAGGACCGCACCTACACCTTCACCTCGCCAGTCACTGGCGCGTTCTTTGCCGCCGATCGCATCCGCCAGGACGTCGATCTCGTCACCGTCCGCGTCAACTACCGCTGGGGTGGCCCGGTCATCGCGAAGTACTGATCGCGACGCCAGCGCGGGACTACGGAAAGGCCGGCTTTACGCCGGCCTTTTTGCTGGGATGTCGACATGGTCACACCGTGCATCAGCTAAAGTTCGGCGGCCCGGTGATCGCCAGATACTGATCGTCGCTTTCAACCACCGCGGCCGGCCGCGCGCCTTTTTTGGTTGTAGCCGGGCGCAACCGCTGCCCGCCATGGTTGTATTCTCCACGCTTTTGACCCAGATGCGATATTTCCGCGACAGCATTTCGCGGGAACTTTCGCGCTATATGCCAAAACAACCTCAAATTGACGGCTGAGGAAAGTTAGGTTGGAGAGCCGCGAAAGGAAAAAACGTGGAGAAGACCCTGCTGACCACCACAGGCCTGATCGCGCTTGGGATGGCGCCCGCGATGGCCGCCGATCTTGCTGCCAGCCCCTATACCAAGGCGCCCGCCGCAGCGATTGCGATCAATAATTGGACCGGCTTCTACATCGGTGCGATGGGCGGCTATGCCCAACAAAACTCTTCGTCCCTGGGCGCGGGCGAGGTCAGCGGCGGCTTCGCCGGCGGTACGCTCGGCTACGACTGGCAGACCGGCAACCTTGTGCTCGGCGTCGAGGTCGATGCCGCCTGAGCGGATGTCGGCTTCACTGTGGGCAACCCAGCGCTTGCCGCGTTCGAGACCCGGATTCGCGAGATGGGCACCGTTCGTGGCCGCATCGGCTACGCCTTCGACCAAGTCCTCGTCTACGGCACCGGCGGCTATGCGTGGGCCGACAATCGCGTGACGATATCGGGGCTCGGTTTGAGCGTGTCGGACAGCAAGATCCACTCCGGCTGGACTCTCGGTGCCGGCGTCGAGGTGATGTTCGCACCGAAATGGTTCGGTCAAAGCCGAGTACCTCTATCGCAGCTTCGAAGGCCAGACCTACTTCGCAGGCATCGCTCCTCTTCCGAGCGGAACACTCAACCTGAACAGCGTTCAGGTCGGCGTGAACTACCACTTCTAAGATTTCCTGCTGAAGCTGCCTGCGCCTCCGTTCCGCAACCCGGAACGGAGGCGTTTTGTTCATCGGCGTTCCGCAACCGCGCTGCTGACGGCTGCTGCCAAAAAGATCTCAGTTCAAACAATCCGTTGATGGTTCGCGCGCGGCACTGGAAATTTTCCGTCGTTCTTCCTATGTTCCGACTTTCGATCAACGGCGCCTGATCCCGGTTCTTGGCCGGCAATGCGCGCCCAACGTGGCGCGTGCGATCTGCGCGCCTGGAAATGCCGATATGGATGAAGTGCTAAGGGCGAAGCGCCAACAGAACGTCGGCTCCGCATCGCGTGCGATTACCATTCGCGGTGCGCGCGAGCACAACCTCAAGAATGTCGATATCGAGATTCCCCGCGACAAGCTGGTCGTATTCACCGGCCTCTCGGGCTCCGGCAAATCCTCGCTCGCCTTCGACACCATCTATGCCGAGGGCCAGCGCCGCTACGTCGAGTCGCTCTCGGCTTACGCGCGCCAGTTCCTGGAGATGATGCAGAAGCCGGATGTCGACCAGATCGATGGCCTCTCTCCTGCAATCTCGATCGAGCAGAAGACCACGTCGAAGAATCCGCGCTCCACCGTCGGCACCGTCACCGAAATCTACGACTACATGCGCCTCTTATGGGCGCGCGTCGGCGTGCCCTACTCGCCCGCGACGGGCTTGCCGATCGAAAGCCAGGTCGTCTCACAGATGGTCGATCGCGTGCTGGCGCTGCCCGAGGGCACGCGACTCTATCTGCTGGCGCCGGTCGTGCGCGGCCGCAAGGGCGAGTACAAGAAAGAGCTCGCCGAATGGCTCAAGAAAGGTTTTCAGCGCGTCAAGATCGACGGCACGTTCTATGAGCTGTCGGAAGCGCCGACGCTGGACAAGAAATTCCCGCACGACATCGACGTGGTGGTCGACCGCATCGTGGTCCGTCCCGACCTTGGCCAGCGCCTCGCCGAAAGTTTTGAGACGGCACTGAAGCTCGCCGAAGGGCTGGCGGTGATCGAATATGCCGACGCGCCGGCGGGCGCACCTGCGGCCGAGGACAAGAAGAAGACCGCCAAGATCCACGACAAGAGTGGGCCCGAGCGGATTCTGTTTTCTGAAAAATTCGCCTGTCCGGTTTCCGGATTTACGATTCCCGAAATCGAGCCGCGGCTGTTCTCGTTCAACAACCCGTACGGCGCCTGCCCGGCCTGCGGCGGGCTTGGCGTCGAACAGCACATCGACGAAGACCTCGTCATTCCCGACAAGGAATTGACCTTGCGCAAGGGCGCGATCGCGCCGTGGGCAAAGTCGTCCTCGCCCTACTATATCCAGACGCTGACCGCGCTCGGCAAATTTTACAAGTTCACGCTCGACACCAAGTGGAAGGACCTACCGAAGAAGACGCAGGCCGCGCTCTTGCACGGCTCCGGCGACGACGAGATCAAGTTCTCCTATGAGGACGGCGTCCGCTCCTACGATACCAAAAAACCGTTCGAGGGTGTCATCACCAACCTCGAGCGCCGCTACCGCGAGACCGAGAGCGAATGGGCGCGCGAGGAGCTGGCAAAATATTTCTCCGACATTCCCTGCGAGGCCTGCAAGGGCCATCGCCTCAAGCCCGAGGCGCTCTGCGTCAAGATCGACGGCAAGCATATCGGCGAGATTTCAGAACTCTCGGTAAAGCGCGCCGGCGAATGGTTCGAAAGCGTGCCGAAGGCGCTCAACGACCAACAGAACGAGATCGCCGCGCGCGTGCTGAAGGAGATCCGCGAGCGGTTGTCCTTCCTGCTCGATGTCGGCCTGAACTATCTCACGCTATCGCGCTCTTCGGGCACATTGAGCGGTGGCGAGAGCCAGCGCATCCGCCTGGCCTCCCAGATCGGCTCCGGACTGACCGGTGTGCTCTATGTGCTGGACGAGCCCTCGATCGGCCTGCACCAGCGCGATAATGCGCGCTTGTTGGAGACGCTGAAGCGGCTGCGCGACCTCGGCAATACCGTGATCGTGGTCGAGCATGACGAGGACGCGATCCGCCTCGCCGACTACGTGCTCGACATCGGCCCCGGCGCCGGCATGCATGGCGGCCACATCGTGGCGCAAGGCACGCCCGCCGATATCATGAAGAATCCGAAATCGCTGACGGGTAAATATCTCACCGGCGAATTGTCGGTCGCGATCCCCGAGCGGCGGCCGCCGAACCACAGGCGAACGATCAAGGTCGTCAACGCCCGCGGCAACAATCTGAAAAACGTCTCGGCGGAAATTCCGTTGGGGCTGTTCACCTGCGTGACGGGAGTCTCCGGCGGCGGCAAGTCGACGCTGCTGATCGATACGCTCTACCGCGCGATCGCGCGCAAACTCAACAACGCCAGCGAAGGTGCCGCCCCGCATGACCGCATCGAGGGGCTGGAGCATATCGACAAGATCATCGACATCGACCAGTCGCCGATCGGCCGCACCCCACGCTCCAACCCCGCGACCTATACCGGCGCCTTCACCCCGATCCGCGAGTGGTTCGCCGGCCTGCCGGAGGCCAAGGCGCGCGGCTACGAGCCCGGCCGGTTCTCCTTCAACGTCAAGGGCGGCCGCTGCGAGGCCTGCCAGGGCGATGGCGTCATCAAGATCGAGATGCACTTTCTGCCCGACGTCTACGTCACCTGCGACACCTGCAAGGGCAAGCGCTACAACCGCGAGACACTGGAGGTCCTGTTCAAGGGCAAGTCGATCTCGGATGTGCTCGATATGACGGTGGAAGAAGCCGCAGAATTCTTCAAGGCCGTCCCCCGCGTCCGCGAGACCTTTAAAACGCTGCACCGTGTCGGCCTGGACTACATCCACGTCGGCCAACAGGCGACGACCCTGTCCGGCGGCGAAGCCCAGCGCGTCAAGCTGGCAAAGGAGCTGTCAAAACGCGCGACGGGACGCACGCTGTACATCCTGGATGAGCCGACCACGGGTCTCCACTTCCACGACGTTGCAAAGCTGCTCGAAGTGCTCCACGAGCTGGTCGCGCAAGGCAACACGGTGGTCGTGATCGAGCACAATCTGGAGGTCATCAAGACCGCCGATTGGGTGATCGACCTCGGCCCGGAAGGTGGCGACGGCGGCGGCGAGATCGTTGCGTGGGGACCTCCGGAGGATATCGTCAAGGCGCCGCGGAGTTATACGGGGAAGTTTCTGGCCGCGGTGCTGAAGAAGGCGGATGGGAAGCCGAGGAAGAGCGGAGCCGCGAGCGAGGCGGCGGAGTGAGCGAGGCGGCAGGTGTTCATCAATCCTTCGTTCACCTGCCGCGTGTGTCTGGGATAATCTATGTCAGCTTCCGTCGCCGCTTACCACGATTTCAGATCACCGTAGGCATATTTTGCCAATTATCGAATCCGACGGGGATCAGTTGCGCTGCCACCACGATTCACATTGCACTGGCGGCCAATTTCCATAGATGCTCTGTTGAATCTTCAGGCCGGCCGGGAACCCTGGGCTCCATACGTCGATCCATTGTCAGCACCGAAACGCGCGCACCTCATCGCCGACGTCCGTCGCAACGCCGCTTTCTACGGCACCCCTACGCCCCTCCCCGAGATCTACCGTCTGAGAAACGCCCCGAACGCCCTTGGCCCGTCGCCGACCTTGATCTCGCCTGTCACCTTCAGCTCGACCGCATCGATCACGCTGATCGAGTTGCTCTCCCAGTTCGCCACGATGATCTGCCTGCCGTCCGCCGTCGCCGCGATCCCTTCCGGGTAATCGCCCACGGTAATGCGCTTGACCGGAGCCAGCGTTAAGAGATCGAACACGCTGACGGTGCCGTCATACTGGTCGGAGACGAAGCCGCGGCCCTGGGCCAGTGCGACCGCATAGGGCCGCAAGCCCGTCTTCACGCGCGCGATCTCGCGGGCCTCCGCGATATCGATGACAGACACATCGTTCGATCCGACATTAGCTGTGTAGGCGCGCCGGCCCTCGGCATCGATGGTAATGCCAAACGGGCGCTCCCCGACCTTGATCGTGGCCCGCCGTTTCCGCGTCGCCGTATCGATGACGGAGACGCTGTCGGCATCGCGGTCCGCCGAAAGCAGGAGCCGCCCGTCCGATGTCACCGCAAGCCCCGACGGCGAGGCACCGACCGCAATATCCGCGACCACGCGCAGCTCTTTCGGATGGATCACCCGCACCGCCGCGGCGTACCAGTCCGCCACATAGACCGTCGCACCATCCGGCGCCACCGCCACGCCGAGCGGACCGCCGCCGACGTCGATCTTGCCGACGACCTGGCGCGCAGCGGCGTCGATCACCGTGAGCGCCTTGGCGTCAGGACTCGTCACATAGGCGAAGCGTCCATCCGGCGTGACGGCGACGCCCGCCGGCTTGCCGCCAATCGCGATGGTCGCGACCGGCCGCGACGTCGCGAGATCAACGACGGTGAGATTTTCGCTGAGCTGATTGGTGACAAACGCCTCCTCGGCCCAAGCGCTCCAAACCGTGCCGATGCTGGCGACCAGCGCCGCCAGAACAAGGACCCGCACAATCAGCTTCCGCGTTCGACCTTCTTCTTCAGCGCTTCGAGCCCCGCGCGATAAAGCCCGCTCACCGCCTTCACGGCAGCCTCATCGCTCAGCTCCGGCGGCGGATCGTTGTTGGGAAAGCCGCGATAGAACGCGCCAGCCCATTCCAGGACGCTGCCCTTGCCGTCTGCGCTCGGCGACACCGTCAGCGTGGAGGAGTAATTAGTGACCGGCAGCACCTTCACGTCGACGGCCGTGATCCGGTAGGAATAGGTCATCTTCTCGGCATCGTACTTGTAGAGTTCCTCATCGACGGTCGCGCCGTCTGCCAGCGTCAGCCGCCGCGTCGCCTCGATCTCGTTGCCTTTCGTGCCCTCGGTCCTGCTGACCGGCTGCAGCCAGCTCATGTCCTGGAAATTGCCGACCACCGCCCACATCTTCGCCGGCGGCGCGTTGATCTCGATCGATTCCCGCACCTTCTGGCGGGTTGGCCCGTGCGCCCAGGCGGCCCCCATTACCGCCAGCGCCATTACCACAGCGCCCACCCTCGCGATCGTCCCTCTCATGTCGTTTCCCCAAGGTTTCATTGGCCCCGCGCTGGCGCGCGGTGGCGATATCGTTACGCATTCTCGTGCCAAAGAAGGCTGGTTCGTGGCGCAGCCGGGGAAGCGGTCGCGACAGGATGGCGTTGGCCGGCCTGTTCCTCGCCGCGCAGCAAGCGGGTCGCGCGGCAAGGCTGCCTACGCCGCTCCCAAAAACTGCAAAGCCCGCGCCTACACCGTCCAGTAGTGCGGATGCGGCTGCGAGCGGTCGCCCCAGTCGAAGGCGTCATCATCGAGCTCGCACGGACCCTTGTGGAGATCCTCCAGTGTCACGTCGGTCTGGTAGGCCTGACGCGCGGGATCAAACCGGAGAGCGTCCCACCGGATCGGACAATGATGGTGGCTGCCGAGCAGCCCTCCGGTCTTGACGACGGCGTAGGCAACCGTTCCGCTCACCTTGTCGAGCATCAGCCGCTCGATCGAGCCGAGCTTTGTGCCGTCGCGCCCGTACACGTTCACGCGCTCGACGCGATCACTGGGCACGAGGGTATGAGGCATGGCGACCTCCCTGTTTTCCCTTGTTCGGTCGAGATAATAGCACAACCGAGTCCGGCATGGGTGATCGCACGCTGCGACAAAGTCTGCAGTTACCGTACGATGGGTAGAGCCAACGGGGCCGGCCGACAGGCCGGACCCGTTGGCTCTACCCGTCGTACAAGCCCTCACTCCTCGATCGCCGCCTGCACGAAACCGTCCGGATCGTCGCAAAACTCGCGCAGGACCTTGTAGTGATCGGTCTCGCGCACCGTCACGGGCTCCAGCCCGTACTTTGTCAGCCGTAGCAGCGTCGCGTTCGGATAGGCCATTAGCACCGGCGAATGTGTGGCCATGATGATCTGGCAGTGGCCGATCTGGTCCATCCGCCGCATCAGTTTCAGAAACTCGATCTGGCGCGCGGGCGACAGCGCGGATTCCGGTTCGTCGAAGATGAAGATGCCCTGCCGCTGGCAACGCTCTTCGAAGAAGCGCAGAAAACCTTCGCCGTGGGAGTGCGAGAGGAAGTCAGGAGGCGGCGGCCCGAACGGGTCATCCAGCGCTGCCTTGTCCAGATATCTCGCAACCGAGAAGAAGCTTTCCGCGCGGAAGAACCATCCGTTGGTAATCTTGGGCAGCCAGCTGGCGCGAAGTGCGGCCGAGAGACTGCCGCCCATCTTTTCCAGCGCGCCGGAGTGGTCGACTGGCGCATAGCCCTTGCCACCGCCGGCTTCATCGTAACCGGCAAGCACAGCGATGCCTTCGAGCAACGTGGATTTCCCGGTGCCGTTCTCGCCGACGATGATGGTGATCGCACGCTGAAAACTGAGTTCGAAGTCGTCGCACAGCAGCGGCAGACAGAACGGATAGGCCTCGCGGTTGGTGATCCGCGTCGGCTCGAGCCAGATGCGCTTGAGGTACGGCGCCGGCAGGTTGATCGGGCGATTGCGTCGTGAGGCCATGTGGGCGGGTCCGAAGGGAACAACTTCGCATTCAATGCATATATCAGGATCGTCCTGCAACCCCAGATGGCAGGAAAGCCCTTTGCCAAGAACCAGCGATGCCGAGCGCCGCCTACGCCCTCTTCCGCAATGCCATCCTCAACGAGCAGCAGGTCGTCTGCGACTACAGCGGCCGCAGCCGCGAACTCTGCCCACATATCATTGGCACCAACAAACGCGGCGAAGAGGTTGTGCTGGCCTGGCAGTTCGCCGGCGAAGCAGTGGCCCGCTGCCGCAATGGCGCTGCCTGAAACTCGCCGATGTCAGCGATGCCCGGGTGCGCCCGGGCCGCTGGCATGAGGGCGGCTCGCATCGCACCACCCAGACCTGCGTCAGCGATATTGATCTCGACATCAACGTTCACGTTCGCAAGCGGCGCTAATGCCGCCTCACATTCAATCGTCATCACCCGCGAAGGCGGGTGACCCAGTATTCCAAAGACGCCAGTGATTGAACGAAGAAGCCGCAGCGTACTAGATTCCTCGCCTCGCGGGAGATGACGAGTTCACGTAATCCTCGCCCTCATTGGGATGAGGGAAGCGATTATCGAATGAATACACTCGCCTCTCTCTCGCAAACCGAGAACGCGCGCCACGTTACACGTCGCCGCACTGCTGTCGAAATAGCAACCTGCCCGCGCCAATGCGCGAACGCGCTTCGGTCCAATTTTTGCCGGCATACATGTCGTATGGTTAATCTGCGAACGACGTTTCTCACATCCGTACAAACGTCGCTTGCAGACGGCTCTTCGGGGGCGCGTTCGCGCCCACTTCCACAAACGATACGTCACCATGCCGGTGCAATCAGTCCGCGATGGCGGCCTGCAGGGGGGTTATACGAGTGTTCAACTTCAGGGGACAAAAAATGAAACGACTACTTCTAGCTGGTGTGGCTTTTTCGGTCGCGACCGCGGCCTCGGCGGCCGACATGCCGGCGCGGCCCTACGCCAAGGCTCCGGCGGTGGTGTCTCCGGCGTACAACTGGTCGGGCTTTTATATCGGCGCGATGGGCGGCTTTGGCTGGGGTGGCAGCGATAGCGACGGCAGCGGCGGGTTCGGCGGTGGCACGATCGGCTACAACTGGCAGCTCCCCGGCAGCCAGTTCGTATTCGGTGTCGAAGTCGACGCCGCCGGCGCCAGCATCAAGGACAGCGTCACCGAAGACATCGGCGGCCTCCTGGTCACGACGGAAAACAAGATCAACTCATTCGGCAGCGTGACCGGCCGCGCCGGCTTCGCGATGGATGCGGCCTTGATCTATGCCAAGGGAGGTTATGCCTGGGCCAACAACAAGGCCTCGATTTCAGCGCTGGGCACGACGTTTTCGGACAGCCAGTCTCACTCGGGATACACGATCGGAGGCGGCCTCGAATATTTGTTCACGCCAAGCTGGTCGGCCAAGGCCGAATACATGTACACCAGCCTCGGCGGCGAGACCTACAATTTCGGCGGTTTCCCGCTGGATTCCGGCACGCTCGACTTCCACACCATCAAGGTTGGCGTGAACTATCACTTCAGGTGAGGTCGAGAAGTGTAGAGCTGTAGGGTGGGCAAAGCGTAGCGTGCCCACCACTCAGGAGCGAACCGGAAAGACGGTGGGCGCGGCGCAAGACCGCATTGGCACCTACAGACTGTCGTCACCCGCGAAGGCGGGTGACCCAGTATTCCAGAGATGCTTGTAACTGAAACGCAAGGCCGCGGTGTACTGGATGCCCCGCATGCGCGGGGCATGACATCGCATTTGGGGAAACAGTGCCCCCGTTCAAACCACCTCGAGCACCAGCTCCATCGTCATCAGCACCGGATTGTCGCCGCGTATCAGCCGCCCCTCGGCGATGCCGCCGAGATAATCGACGAGCGCGACGTCGAGCTCGGCCTGCAGCGTGCCATCAGCGCCGGGCGCGATCGCGCCCGCCGTGATCGCAAGCTCGGTCGCAAACGGCACGACGGTTCGGCCATCGGTGAAATGCGCGCCGATGGTGGAGCCGACGCCGCCGTGAATGCGCGCGCGCAGGATACCGTGCTGCCGGCAGAAGGTCTCCAGCGCGGCGGCAAAATCCTGATTCGGCCGCAGCCGCAGCGCGAAGGCGCGGCTGGTGGTCTCGGCGTCCGTGCTCGCGCGCGCGATGGGACCGAACAATTTGAAATTGGTCTCGGGATCGTGCTCGGCCGTGAAGATCGCGCCGTCGAGGCCGAATGCTTCCACCGCAAACGATTCGGCGATGATGCTCTCCTCGGGCAGAATGTGGCCGCCGTGCAGATGTCCGTCGGTCTCTGTCCACAGCCCGTGGCAATGGAAGAACGGCGCCCTGTCGCGCTCGCCGAGCGTCATCGCGCCGAGCTTCAGCCGCGTCAGGCCGGACGGCCGAAACGTGTCGCTGTAGAACGCAGCATTCGCGCCGGTCTTCGACAGCGCCGGCATCACATAGGCAAACGGCCCGAGCGCCCCTCCCCGCATGCTCAACACGCCGCCTGAAAATCCGGCTTCGGCAAAGCCGCGGCGCACGGCCTCCAGCAGCGGCAGGCCGGCCTGCAGCGTGAACGAAAACGCCCGGCCCCGCGCCTCGACCCATTGGATGCGTTCGGGCGCGGGCGGCCCGGGCTGCGCGATGCTGCGCATCGGTTCAACTGCCAGTCTTCGAGACGTTGTCATTGGACGCGATTTCAGCACGCGAACCGGGCGCCACTTCGCCCGAAAACGCTTTGGTCTCAAGCAGCCCTCGCGCCTCGAGTTCATCGCGGACCAGCCGCTTTGGAATTTTGCCATAGCCGGATTTCGGCAGCGCCTCCCAGAAGAAGAAGCGCTTCGGCATTTTATAGCGCGGCACCTTGGGCGCCAGGAATGCGGCAAGCTCCGCTTCGCTCACGGCAGCGGCGCCCTCGCGCGCGACGCAGACGGCCACCCCGACCTCCCCCCAGAACGGGTCGGGCACACCGAGGACAGCGACTTCGCCGATTGCGGGATGGGTGAGAATCTTCTCCTCGACCTCGCGCGGATAGATGTTGGAGCCGCCGGAGATGTACATGTCCGAGGCGCGACCGGTGATGTAGACGAATCCCTCCTCGTCCATATGGCCGAGATCGCCGGTGCGAAACCAGCCGTCGCGAAACGCCTTCGCATTGGCCTCGGGGTTGTCGTAATAGCCAGCGAACACGGCGGGGCCGATCACGCAGATCTCGCCGGTCTCGAACGGCATCAATTCGCGGCCGTCATCGCCCTGAATCGCGACCTGCATGCCGGTGCGCTCGAAGCCGCAGGTGCCAATGCGGGCATGCGGACTGTCCTCGGGATCGTGCAGACTGGCCGGCATCACCGTGATGTTGCCGGTGACTTCGCCGAGCCCGAAATACTGTACCAGCACCGGGCCTAGCTTGTTCAGCGCAGCTTTCTGGTCCTCGCGATACATCGGCGCGCCAGCATAGATCACGAACCGCAGGGAGGAATGGTCATATGTGTCGACCGCCGGATGCTCGACCATCATCTTCAAAATGGTCGGCACGGTGAACATGTTGCTGACGCGATGCACCTCGATCAGCCGAAATGCTTCCGCGATGTCGAATTTTTCCGACGGCAGCAAAATGGTCGACACAGCGCGCGCGGCCTGCACGAGCTGGTGCACGCCGGCGCCATGCGACAATGGCGCGACCACCAGCGAGGCATCGGTCTCCGTCGTGCCCGGCATCAAATCGGCGAGATGGTTGGTCACGACGAACGCCATCTGTCCGTGGGTGAGCACGGCCGCCTTGGACCGACCCGTCGTTCCGGACGTGAAGAAGAACCAGCAGGGATCGTCATAGTCGACCGCCGCATTCTCGACCCTGGCGCCCACGTGCGCCGCGATCACTTCGCTCACCGCGCGTTCGCCAAGGGTGCCCTCGCCGATCCGCCAGATGAATTCGAGCGCGGGATTGGCCGCCGCCGTAGCGTGATCAGGGAAATCGCCATGGCACAAAAAGGCCTTCGCGCCGGAGGCGGTGGCGAGATAGGCGACCTCGTCCGGCATCAGGCGGAAATTGGTCGGCACCCAGACCGCGCCAAGCCGAAACGCCGCGAACATCGACCAGAACATCTCGTCGCAATTTTTGGAATGGACGAGGATGCGGTCGCCCTTGACGATACCGCGCGCGGCGAGACCTGCGGCCAGAGCCGACACGGCACCATCGATCTCGCGCCAGGTCCAGGATTTATCGCCCCAGATGAAGCCAACGCGGTCGCCATGGCGGCGGGCATTCTGGGTCAGCATATGCGCGAGATTCATCACCCGGCGCGACATCCGCGCCAGACCGCCGCGCGGGGTAGGAATGGTCACCGTTTCAGTCACAGGGAATCAACCATTAGGGTTTGGAAAACCGACATAGAACATCTCATTGCAAGGATACCAGAAAGCCCGGCGTCAGCTCAAATTCGCCGTCGGGCGCTACCGGCCATGATAGTCTCCGGCCGGCGGATCCCGTCACCAATTCACAGGATCCCGACATGAAGTCGTTCAAGGTGGTTACCGAGAAACGGAAGAGCGACAAGGCGGCCATCGCGTTCACGATCGAAGCTCATCAGCGGAATGCCCGCGCTAACCCGGCCGACAGGATCATCCGCTACGATTTTGTCCGCGAGGCCAGCCAATGGAAGATCGACGACATCAAGGGCGCCGTCGACGGCAGCCCGTGGTCGGTCCGCACCCTGCTTGTCGTCTCATTCAAGTGTTCGGATTTAATCGATGGCCCGCCAGCCATGTGTGAGCCGGCGGGCTCTCCAGAATCTACTGCGGATGGTTGGCCAGTTCCTGATCACTCAAGCGCCAGTCCTGCCAGAGCTGAAGCGCGCCCAGCACGACGACGATTCCACCGAGGGCGACGTGCCAAGCCCGCAACATCTCATCACCGGCATAGCCGAGAATGAACGGCGAGGCGGCCAGCCAGAGGCCGAGCGCGATCTCCCCCACCTCCTCCCAGCGCTGCAGTGCAACATATTCGAGCTGAGCCAGACCGAAGACCAGCATGCCGACCACGAATGTATTGAGGATCATGGTGCTGCGTTCGGCGTCCATCACGTCGTGGCTGGAGAAGGGAAACCACGGCGATACCACGATCAGCACACCAAGCAGCATGCCGAACCAGTCTTCCCAAGTGCGATGCTTGCTGAAGAAATGAATGCCCGACATTGTAAACCTCCCCTTGAAAAGAGGCATACGTCGGCGGCCGCAATCACAGCATTTTCGATATCGAGCCCAGACCCGGCCGCCACGGCGGCGTATGTCATTCCAAACACGTAGGAACCCGACCCACGGTTGCCAAGGCCTCGCCCGCAAAGATCCTGTAAGCGCGCGCGTCCCTTGTTGCACTGCACCGAGCCGCTGCAGGTTCTCGCTCGAGGTACGCAGGCCTAGATTGATTCCAGGGCCTTGCGGAAATCGGCAATCCTTGTCGCCGAGCCGCATCTTGGCCTGGCCACGATCGTTCCAGGAAGTCGTCGGCCGGGTCATATTGCGCGCCTTGTCATAATCGGCCAGACCGCCCCTGGTATTGCCCTGGAAAAGTTTGATCATGCCGCGATTGCGCCACCTGCGCGCGTCCGTCGGCGCCAGTTTGAAGACCTCGCCATAATTTGTCGCGGCACGGTCGAGTTGCTCGCTGTCGCGATAGGCATTGCCGCGGTTGATATAGGCCAGCACCTCGTCACGTTGATGCAGGTTTGCCAGTTCTGGTCGTCTTCGGCAGACGCGGCGGTCGGTTGCGCTGATATCGCCGCGGTGCCCAGCAATGCAGCGGTCAGGCAGGTCACAACACGCATGTCAGCCAATCCCAGCGAGCCAGTTGTCCCTTCGCCGCCGGGTTGCATCGGCGGGTTCATTCCCTAAATGAAACGGTGAATCATCCGGGAATCGCCGCATGGCCGCCGTCCGCGACAACAAGGCTCAAAACCGTTTCGAACTCGACGTCGAGGGCGCCGTGGCGTTTGCGAATTATCGGATCACGCCCGCGGCGGTCATCATCACCCATACCGAAACACCGCGCGCCCTGCGCGGCCGCGGCATCGCTTCCGAGCTGATCAGGGGCGCGCTCGAACTAATCCGCGCCGACGGACGCAAGGTCATCGCCGGCTGCGGCTTTGTCGTGGATTATCTGCGCAGAAATCCGGAATTTGCCGATCTGACCGGATAGCCGCCTTGTAGCCCGGATGGAGCGCAGCGCAATCCGGGATCAGTTTCCCCTCGGCAAGAGACCCCGGATTTCGCTGCGCTCCATCCGGGCTACGAGATAAGACCCCTCACGTAATCCGGATCGACATATCCGGCAGGCCGTCGAGCTTGCACAAGATAACGTCGCCCTTCACGACCGGTCCGACATTTTCCGGCGTGCCCGAATAGATGATGTCACCGGCCTTGAGTTCAAAAGCCTCCGAAAGCTTGGAAATCTGCTCGGCCACGCTCCAGATCATGTTCTGCAGATTTGAGTTCTGCTTGACCGTACCGTTCACGGCCAGCGAGATCGCGCCCTGAGTGAAATGGCCGGTCTTCGTGGCCGGATGAATCGGCCCGAGCACGGCGGAGCGATCGAAGCTCTTGCCAATTTCCCATGGCTTCTTCTCGTCGCCCATCGCCCGCTGCAGATCGCGCCGCGTCATATCGAGGCCAAGTGCGTAGCCGTAGACATGGTCGAGCGCCTGCCCCACGGGGATATTGGTGCCACCGGACTTCAGCGCCGCCACCAACTCAACCTCATAATGATAGTTCTTGGTAAGCGAGGGATAAGGATGATCGCCGACCGTTCCGATGGCGACATTCTGGATGGCGTCGGTCGGCTTCTGAAAGAAGAACGGCGGCTCGCGACTAGGATCCGAGCCCATTTCGCGGGCATGCGCGGCATAGTTGCGTCCGATGCAATAGATCCGCCGCACCGGAAAGACATCGGTCTCGACCACGATGGGTATGGTCGTCGTGCCAACCGGAAAAAGCGATTTCGGGCCAGCCTGCCCTGCGGCCGTGCCACCTTGGGCCGCTGTACCCGCCAGCGCGAGCGCACCCGTGGCCAGAATGGTCCTGCGATCAACATCGGTCATTGGCATCCTCCTTGTTTTACGAGTCTTCTTGTCCGCCCGTATCTACAGCGTTTGCTCCGCGAAGTAGATACCGTTTGCACGTTGCTGCATTGCAATCGCACCAAAAGAAAGAAGGCCCGCGTCGCCGCGGACCTTCGCATGTCAGGCCGAGCGAAGCGTCAGTGCTTGATATCCGGCGGCAGCTTGCCACCATTGGCGGCCAATTTGGCCATGACCTGCTTGTGCAGCCAGATGTTCATGCTGGCGGAATCGTTGCTGTCGCCGGTATAGCCGAGCTCTTTTGCAAGATCCTTGCGCGCAGCGAAGCTGGAATCGATGTCGAGCGCCTTCATCAGATCGACGATCGAGGTGCGCCACTCCAGCTTCTCACCCTTGGCTTTCACCGCCTGATCAAGGATCGGCGCAACGTCGACGGTCGCCACAGGTGCAGCGGCGCCACCGGATGATCCGCCTCCCGCAGCCGCACCGCCGCCAGCCGGCGCGGCGTCTGCCTTGGTGCCGAAGATCGCGCTCATGATTTTTCCGAAAATGCTCATCGTTCGCTCCCAATGAGTTGAGGATGGGGTGAGTCTCTGGCGGCACTATTTGACCGGCAGCACCACGCCGGGATCGCCTGCAACTTTAGCTTGCCAGGCGAAGCTTGCCAATGAAACATTCACCTAAGCGTGAGTGCGCTTGTTGCTGTTCGGGAGTACGCTGTCGGCACAGTTCGCGACATGACCAGCTCCATCCTCTGTCTTCGCGTCTGGCTTGATCGTGATCGTTTTATGACACGGCGCGTTTGAGTCTTTCGATTGGCGCGCGATGCGACCGCGAGGGAGACAGCGACCATGGCTACATATCACGGCAATGTCACATCGATGGCGCAGAGCGCACGGGATACCGCCGCCGCGCCAGTCATCCGAACGATAGGCTTCGCCGAACTCGGCCGTGCGTTGCGGCGCGGCTGGGAAGATTTCAAGGCCGTGCCAACCCACGCCATCATCCTGTGTGTGATCTATCCCGTTCTCGGACTGGTGCTGGCACGCGCCGTTCTCGGCTATTCTGTCATACCGCTGTTATTTCCGCTGGCCGCTGGCTTCGCCCTGATCGGCCCGTTTGCGGCGCTCGGCCTCTACGAGATGAGCCGCTGCCGCGAACGCCGTCAACCGGCAACCGCCTGGGATGCGCTCGAGGTAGTACGCTCGCCGTCGTTCGGCGCGATGCTCGGACTCGGCGTGCTGCTGCTGGCACTTTTCGTGACCTGGGTGGCGACCGCGCAGGCAATCTACATCGCCGCGTTCGGCTATGCGGGAGCGACCGGTTTTTCCGATTTCGCGACGCGCGTGCTGACCACACCGCAAGGCTGGTGGCTGATCGTGGTTGGCTGCGGCGTCGGCTTCCTGTTCGCCTTCGTCGCGCTCTGCGTCAGCGTGGTCTCGTTCCCGCTGATGCTGGACCGTCATGCCGGTGCCGGCGATGCAATGGTGACCTCGCTGCGCGCGGTCGCGCGTAACCCCGTGCCGATGGCGGCTTGGGGATTGATCGTCGCGGTGCTGCTGGTCGCGGGAACGCTGCCGTTCTTCCTCGGACTTGCCGTCGTCATTCCGCTGCTCGGGCACGCTACCTGGCATCTCTATCGAGAGACGATCGAGCCAGAACTTAACCCGCAGCCGCTTCCGCCCCGCGCGCACCGCGAGCGGAAACCTGCCGCCGATTTCCCGGTCAATCTGTTCCCCTGGCGGCACAAGGATGGCGCATAGACCTGCACGGAACCTGATCGATCAAGCCGCCGGTCGAGCCCGACCGGCGGCTTGGCTGTTCACCCCTCACTAACGATGAATTGAGCATGTTCAACGGAATGGCATTGCGGGCACTTAGATAAGCCTTGTTTTGGCCGATCTTGCTTCGAACATTCGGCGTGGCGTCGACACTAACGCCGAAGACGCATCGATCGTGGAGCGAACGGCACGATGATCTCTCGCCTTTGTCTGCGCGCCCTGCCCTTGGGCGCGCTGTTACTGACCTCGGCGGCCGCGCTCGCCGCGCCCTGCGGCACGGGCCCGTTCGAAACATGGCTGGAGGACTTCAAGAAGGAAGCGGCCTCCAACGGAATATCGGCATCTGCCATCCAGGCCGGCTTGACCGGCGTCACGCTCGACAAGAGCGTGCTGGCCCGCGACCACTCGCAAAAGGTCTTCAGCCAGAGTTTTGAGGAATTCTCCGGCCGCATGGTTCCGCCCCGGCTGACGCGTGGCTCCAACATGCTCAAACAATACGGCTCAGTGCTCGGGCGCATCGAACAGGCATACGGCGTGCCTGGCGAAGTGCTGGTGGCGATCTGGGGCTTGGAAACCGATTTCGGCGTCAACATCGGAAAGTTTCCGACGCTGCGCTCGCTGGCGACGCTGGCCTATGATTGCCGCCGCGCCGATATGTTCAAGGCCGAGTTGATGGACGCGCTACGCATCGTCGAGCGCGGCGATATCGCGCCACAGGATCTGCGCGGCGCCTGGGCCGGCGAAATTGGCCAGACCCAGTTCATGCCGTCGTCCTACGTCAAGTTCGCAGTCGACTTCGACGGCAACGGCCGCCGCGATCTCTTGCGCAGCCCTCCCGACGTGCTGGCCTCGACCGCCAACTTCCTCGCCAGCCACGGCTGGCAACGCGGCAAGGACTGGGAGCCCGGCAGCGCCAATTTCGCTGCTATCAAGGAGTGGAACAAGAGCGAGGTCTACGCCCGGACGATCGCCTATTTCGCGACACAGCTCTCACGGGCGCCTTGACAACTCAAGGGCCGGCCGCAGCGACCGGCCCTTTGAGTGCCGATCTATCTCACCGTGCCTGCGTGCATTGCTTTACTGAGATGCGCCGCGCAGACACCCGCCCTGCCGCTCAGCAGCGCATCCTGGGCAGCGGCGATTTCCTTTTGGGCGGCGATCTTGCCCTCACCATCCGCCATGTTCTCGATCATCGTTTCAGTCTTGCTCAGATTGTCGCCGCTGCAGGACGCTTTGACTCGCGCGGCGTCGGCGGGAGAGACGGCGTGTGCCAAGGCTGCAATTGCAGCGACTGCGAGTAATTTGTTGAGCATGGTAACTCCCTTTTTGTTTTTGGACATGCGGCGCCATTGCCGCCTGCGAGAGCGATTGTTCGTCGAAGCGCGAGAACTTCGGAATGAACTTCGCGCGAGATTGTGAGCGCGGCGCGCAAGGGGCTTATGCGGAATCGTGTTTTTCATTACAGTTCGGTAATGAAGCGCGGCTTCGGCAATCATCTTCCGCCGAATTCACGGCAACGACGGTTGGCGCGCGCGCTCGCTTCGACGCGGACTGTGCGACAAAAATGAGTGCGGGCTTCCTCGGCGCGTGAAGAACCTCAACGTCAAGAGACCGGCACGTACGTCCACTTGCGCGAGCCATGTTGCCGCAACGGCCCGCTGAACAGATCGGCTCTATCCGCGGGTCGCGAGGAACTTGCGGGGCTTTCCTTCTGATAATGAATTTATCTTCATTTCATTCCGTACGCTGCATGCGATTCGTGCATAAGAAGATTCCAAAAACTTCGGAAACGGTTGCACATTTCGTCGGCCCTTCGAGGGCCTGCGAACTTGTTATCGGCCTTTTTGGTCGCCGATTAGGGATTTTTGCCGATTACAAGGAACCCACACATCTAGGGCATTACTTTCATGTTTTGTGCACGGATCGCGCGCTCCGGCCGGCAATCCGCCAGCTATGCCGAAAGGTTAAGCGGCCCTTACCTTAGTTATGCGTTCTAGGATTAGCTGCACCGCAACATCGGAACTTCTGCACTGCAAAATCTAAGCTATATTCATTTCAACGATGAAGCCGTCCTCCAAGGGCTGAATCGTAATGCAAGGAGACTACGATGCTACTCTCGCTCATCCGCATGATCCAGGCGTTCCGGGATTACCAGCGCAATGTCAGCGAACTGTCCCAGCTCAGCGATCGCGAACTGGCCGATATCGGCCTTGATCGCTCGGACATCCCGCGCGTTGCCGCCGGAAGCTATAACGGCTGATCTCTGTTCAGCCGCCTGATGAACCGATAACGCCCGCCCCGCTGCGGGCGTTGTCGTTTCTGGTGCTGCGCGCCGCTTGAAAACGCGCTAACCCTGAGCGCATGATTTCCTCTAGTCCCCAAACTGACACCGTCCATGTGATCGGCGGCGGCCTTGCCGGCTCGGAAGCGGCCTGGCAGGTCGCCAATGCGGGCGTTCGCGTCGTCCTGCACGAGATGCGCCCGTTGCGGATGACCGAAGCGCACCGAACCGAGGGCCTGGCCGAACTCGTCTGCTCCAACTCATTCCGCTCTGACGACGCCGCCAACAACGCCGTGGGGCTGCTGCATGCCGAGATGCGGCGGCTGGGCTCGCTGATCATGCGCTCCGCCGACGCCAACCAGGTGCCCGCGGGCGGTGCATTGGCGGTCGACCGTGACGGGTTTTCCGCCGCCGTAACCCGGGCCCTGGACGACCATCCTCTGATCGAGATCAACCGGAGCGAGATCGCCGGTCTGCCGCCCGTCGAATGGGGCAACGTGATCGTCGCGACCGGCCCCCTCACCTCGGCGCCGCTGGCCGATGTCATCCGCGAACTCACCGACGAGAACGCGCTGGCGTTCTTCGATGCGATCGCGCCGATCGTGCACAAGGAGTCCATCGACATGTCGGTGGCATGGTTTCAGTCACGCTACGACAAGGTCGGGCCCGGCGGCACCGGCGCCGATTACATCAACTGTCCGATGACGAAGGAGCAGTACGACGTCTTCGTCGCAGCGCTCCTGGCTGGCGAGAAGGTGGATTTCAAGGACTGGGAGACCAACACGCCTTATTTCGACGGCTGTCTGCCGGTCGAGGTGATGGCCGAACGCGGCCACGAGACGCTGCGGCACGGCCCGATGAAGCCGGTAGGACTCACCAATCCGCATAATCCGACGGTCAAACCCTATGCCATCGTACAGCTACGACAGGACAACAAGCTTGGCACGCTCTACAACATGGTCGGCTTCCAGACCAAACTGAACTATGGCGCTCAACAGCGTGTGTTCCGCACCATTCCAGGACTCGAGAAAGCCGAATTCGCCCGGCTCGGCGGCCTGCATCGCAACACCTTCCTGAACTCGCCAAAGCTGCTGGATGGGCAATTGCGGCTGCGCGCGCAGCCGCGGTTGCGCTTTGCCGGCCAGATGACCGGCTGCGAGGGCTACGTGGAATCCGCGAGCATCGGCCTGATCGCAGGCCTCTATGCTGCGGCCGATGCCCGGGCGCAGTCGCTCGAGCCGCCGCCAGTGACCACGGCGCTGGGCTCGCTGCTCGGTCACATCACGGGCGGCCACATCGAAACGTCAGAGGCAGGAACGCGCTCGTTCCAGCCGATGAACATCAATTTCGGCCTGTTTCCTCCGCTTGCCAGCCTGCCGACCAAGAAGTCGGACGGCACGCGGCTGCGCGGCAACGAGAAGACGGTCGCCAAGAAGCAGGCGCTCAGCGCACGCGCCTTGTCCGATCTCGATCGCTGGATCGCCGATCATCTGCGCGTAGCGGCGGCGGCGTAATCCCATGGGCTTGCCGAAAGACGATGCCGCCACTCTGTCGGCGCGATGGACCGAAGGCGTGCTGTTGAAGCGCGACGTGTTCTCGACGGTCGAACGCGGCCGGTTTCGCGACGATGCCGGCGATGTCGATGCCGTGCTGCGCCGGCTCGATCAGGTGCCGCTGTGGTCCTACTCGCTCGCCCGCCATTTGTTCGCCCGCGAGCGCCGCGCGCTGGCGCTGGCGCGCGATCTCGACGTCGGCCCGAAACTGCTCTGGGCCGGACGGCAGGCTCTGGTGCGTGGTTTTATCGATGGTGTCGCGCTGCACCTGGCGAAACCTCATGGCGACATAGCCTATTTCCGCTCCGCCAAATCAGCTCTTCGCAAGCTGCACCGCGCTGGCATTTGCCACAACGATCTCGCCAAGGAGCAGAATTGGCTGGTGGGCCGCGACGGCCGAGCCTATCTCACCGATTTCCAACTGGCGGCTTGCTTTTCGAGCAGAAGCCGGCTGTTCCGGATCGCGGCCTACGAGGATCTGCGGCATCTTCTCAAGCACAAGCGCAGCTATGCGCCGTCGGCGCTGACGCCGATGGAGCGCAAGATTCTGGCGCGCAAGTCCTTTGTCGCCAGCATCTGGCTCAAGACGGGTAAGAAGGTCTACCAGGCCATCACCCGCGGCCTGTTCAATTTCACCGATCGTGAAGGCGGCGGCCGCCGGCTGGTCAACGATGCGCCGGTGCTGAGCGCCCTGATCAGGAAAAATCCTGAAGTGCGCGATACCGCCATCGTCGCGTTCGCCGACCGCCGTACCGGTGTCGGGCTATATGCCTTCGTCGAGGCCGATAGCATCGCGCTGGAAAAGCAGTTGCGCAGCGAGCTCTCGTCGGCGAAGGGCGTCAAACCGCCGGAGCATATTCAGGTGGTGCATGCCCTGCCGCGCGACACCGCCGGCAAACCGCGCACGGAGATCCTGCAACTCGTCGCCATGAACCAGCTCGATCTGATCGAGCCGCTGATCGCGAATGACGTCGACCGCGCCTTCCTGAAGGATATTCTGGAAAGCCGGAAGAATCTCCGCGACCGCTTCAATTTCGAAAGCAGCGAGTTGAATTCGCGATCGAATTGACCCGGATGTCGTCACCCGCGAAGGCGGGCGAGCCAGTATTCCAGAGGCTTTGGAGACCAATCGAGAGGCCGCGGCCTACTGGATACCCCGCCTGCGCGGGGTATGACAGGCCTGGATTTACGCCGCCGCCTACCCACCAAACTCCCGCGAGCGCGACGCGCGCCACAACGTCCATAGCGTCCGGAGTCGTGACGTCACGTGCGGCACGAACGGATCGACGTCAGCCCGCGACATACGCTGCAGATGGCGGCGGACCATCGCCAGCGGCAGGAATACCGGCCGCAGCTGCGGCGGCACATGCGTGAGTAGCTCGAAGGCGGTGCGGAGGTGTTTTTGCCCCTCTCCGATCAACTGGTCGATCGCAGCACGCGCTTGTGGCGTCTGCTTGCCCGAAAATACCTGCTCTATCCCGCTGCCATGTTGCTGCAGCAATTGCAGCGGCACGAAAAGCTGGCGCCGCGCGGCATCGTGCGGCAAGGCGATGAGTACTTGCGCGATTCCTTGGGCCAGTCCGGCGTGGCGCGCGAGATGGTCGACCGCCGCCGATGGCGGCACCGCAATCCGCGCAGCCAGCGAGAACAGCGCTGAGGCCGTATCGGTGATATACCCTTCCAGCGCCGCCATCGACGGCATCGGGTCGTTGTAGAGATCGAACTGATGCTCGTCGATCAGCCGCGATAGCGGCTCGATCGGCAGGCGGAATTCGCCGATGGTCTGCAACAGTTCAGCTGCGACCGGATTGCCCTCGACGCCGCCATGGCCGGCGCCTTCCAGCATGTCGGTCCACCATTGCAGCCGCATCTCGCCCGGCAGCGGCTGGGTGACATGCTCGCGCACGCGCGATATCTCGACGTTGAAGGCGTAAATGGACAGCAGCGCCCGGCGCTGGACCTGAGGCAGGAACAGCGTCGACGCATAGCCGACGAAATCATGCGTGCGCACCAGGTCGGCACAGAACGCAGCGGATTCTTTCGACGTCGCCGCGGCGCTCATGGCACCGCGATCAACGCCGCCGCAACGCGCCGCCGCTCGCCCAGCATGATGTTGTAGGTGCGGATCGCCGGCCCCGTCTGCATCGCATCGAGCACCACGCCCACGGCGCGCAGCGCCTCGCGAAGACCGCGCGGCGGCACCCAGACTTCGGTGCCGGTGCCGACGATCAGCGTATCGATGGCGTTGGCGGCCTTGAAGACGCGCGCAAGGGAATATTCGTCGATCTCGGCGGGCTTGGTCACCGGCCAGGCCCAGATCGCATCCGGCAGGCACAACAGGGAGCCGCGATGCGACATGTCGGCGAAGGCGAAGCCGCCCTTGCCATAGGCTTCGATCGGCGCTGACCTCGGAAGATGCGGAGCGTCCGAGGATGAGCTTGTCTGATTGGGCATGACCTTTTCCGAAAACCGGGTTCCCGCCCTTCGGGTCCAGCCCGAGGGCATGCTTTTCGGACTATGCGCTATTTCTTCGCAGGCCTATCCGGCGCGTCGCGGTGCTCGCCAACGCCGAGATAGATCAGGATCGGTGCCGCGATGAAGATCGAGGTGTAGGTGCCGACCAGCACCACGCCGAACATCATGACCGCCGTGAAGCTGTGGATCGCGTGGCCGCCGAACAACAGCAGCGCCAGCAAGGCCAGCGTCACCGTGACGTGGGTGATGATCGAGCGCGACAGCGTCGAATTGATGGATTCGTTCAAAAGCTGCGGCATCGGCATTTTCTTGTAGCGCCGCAGCATTTCCCGGATGCGATCGTAGATCACGACGGTGTCGTTCAGCGAGTAGCCGAGGATCGTCAATAGCGCCGCGATGCTGGTGAGGTCGAAATCGACCTGCGAGATCGACATGAAGCCGATCGTCAGCACGATATCGTGGACGTTGGCGATCATGGCGCCGAGCGCGAATTGCCACTCGAACCGGAACCAGAGATAGATCAGGATTGAGAAGATCGCGAGCATCAAACCGATCATGCCGTAGGCCAAAAGTTCGCCCGAAACACGCGGCCCCACCACCTCGACGCGCCGGTAGTCGACGCTATCGCCGAGCGCGCCGCGCACTTTGGTCACCGCCTCTTGCTGCGCCTTGTCGCCTCCGGGCTGCTCCGCGACACGGATCAGGACGTCGGCCGGACCACCAAACTGCTGAAGCTGGACCTCACCGAGGCCCAGGTTGCTCAGGCTCGCACGCATCGCGCCGATGTCGGCCGAACCGGACTTGGATTGAACTTCCAGGAGCGTGCCGCCCCGAAAGTCGATGCCGAAATTCAGCCCGTGCGTGAAGAACAGTACGATCGCGACGATCGAAAGTGCCGCCGAGATCGGAAAGCTGATGCGGCGAAAGCGCGTGAAATCGAAGTGTGTATCGTCGGGGACAATGCGCAGCGGCGGCAGCAGATCGAGCGCGGCGACCACGGTCAGCGCGGCAATCAGGACGCCCAGCCCGATGAGAACGTATTGTGTCAAAGCCGGCTCCGCATTCTCAGATTGGCACGGTCTTCGGCCGCTTCCATCGTACCCACCCTGCAACGATCAGGCTGGTCAGCGTAAACGCGGTGAACACCGTAGTGATGATGCCGATGCCGAGCGTGACGGCGAAGCCGCGGACCGGCCCGGTGCCGATATAGAACAGCACGGCGGCGGCGATAAAAGTGGTGATGTTGGAGTCCAGAATAGTCGCCAGCGCGCGCCTGAACCCGGCGTCGATCGCCGAAATCGCGTTGCGGCCGCCACGCAACTCTTCACGAATGCGCTCGTAGATCAGCACGTTGGAATCCACGGCGATGCCGACTGTCAGCACGATGCCGGCGATGCCCGGCAGCGTCAGTGTAGCATTCAGGAGCGACAACAGGCCGAAGATCATGGCGACGTTGATGGCTACCGCGATGTTGGCGAACACGCCAAACAGCCGATAGGTCACCAGCATGAACACGATGACCATAATTGAACCGACATAGGCCGCAAGCTCGCCCTTCTCGATCGAGTCCTGGCCGAGGCCCGGACCGACGGTGCGCTCTTCGACCACTGTCAGAGGCGCCGGCAGGGCGCCGGCCCGCAACAGGATCGCAAGATCGTTGGCGGCCTGAACGGTGAAGCTGCCGGAGATCTGCCCCGAGCCGCCGGTGATCGGCTCGCGGATCACGGGCGCAGAAATCACTTCATTGTCGAGCACGATCGCAAACGGCAAGCCGACGTTTTCCGACGTCGCCTGGGCAAACTTGCGCGACCCCGACGTGTTAAAGCGGAAGCTGACGATCGGCTCGTTGGTGCGCTGGTCGAAACCCGGCTGGGCGTCGGTCAGATCGCCGCCGGAGACCAGCACCTGCCTCTTGATGACATACGGAACCTTCGGCGAGGTCGAGCTCATCAGCACCTCGGAGTCCGGCGGCACCCGGCCCTGCTGGGCCTGGTCCGGCGACACCGAGGTATCGACCATGCGGAATTCCATCTTCGCCGTCTTGCCGAGCAGTTCTTTCAGATGCGTCGGATCTTGCAGACCCGGCACCTGTACGAGGATGCGATCATTACCCTGGCGCTGGATGATCGGCTCGACGGTGCCAAGCTCGTTGACGCGCTTCTCGACAATCTGGATCGATTGCTCGATCGTCTTGCGCATGCGTTCGAGCATCGCAGCCTGCGGGATCGTCAGGCGGATTACTCCCCCGCCGGCATCGACCACCTCGATGTCGCGCTGTCCGCTGGACCCCAAGAGCCCCCCAATCGGTTGCGACATGTCTCGCAATTTGGACAACCCAGTCGCCTGATCGGCCTCGCGGCTGATACGCACTTCGACCGCGTCGTTGCGGACAGCGAGGCCGGTATAGGCAACCTTGGCGTCGCGCAGCACGCGACGAGCCTCGTCGCGGATCTGATCGAGCTTTTCCTTCTTCACGTAGTTGGCGTCGACTTCGAGCAGCAGGTACGAACCACCCTGCAAATCGAGGCCGAGCACGATGTGGCGTTGCGCCCATACCGGCCAGGTCTTGACCCGCTCCTGGGGAAAGAAGTTCGGAACCGCGCACAGGCAGACGATCAGCGCGGTCAGAATGATCGCCAGCGCCTTCCACCGCGTGAAATACAACATCGAGTAGACCCGTCAGATCCAGGAAAATGCGCCGCGATAGGCGGCGCGCAAAAACTCAGCTCGCGGACGTTTCGTCCTTGGCCTCACTCTTTTCCTTGGCTGGCTCGCCCTTGGCGCGGACGCCTGAAATCATCTGCCGCATCTGCCGCACGCGGACGCCATCCGAAATCTCGAACTCGATCTGGTCATCGTCCACCACTTTGGTCACCTTGCCGACCAGACCGCCCGAGGTGACCACGGTGTCGCCGCGGCGGATGTTTTTGACCAATTCCTGATGATCCTTCACCTTCTTTTGCTGCGGGCGCAGAATCAGGAAGTACATGATCACGAAGATCAGCGCGAACGGCAGCAGCGACATCAACATGCTGTTGGCATCGCCGCCGGCTGCAGCCTGGGCGTACGCAGGGGTAATCAGCATTCGAACAATCCTCGTGAGACGGAAAAGAACCGGCCATGCCTGGGCATAGCGTCCTGGGGCATGTCGCCGGTCCGGGCAAATTTGCGCGGACTATAGCGGCGGCGGGCCCAATTGCAACGTTGGCCGCCCCCTCATTTAGGCCGCTTGCGAGACCTTCCAAGGCCCGTTAAGGCTGCGCCGTCAGGAACTCGGGAAATGTCGAAAAAAACCAAGAAAACTGCGGCTCGAACAGCGCCCCGCGCCACCGCCAAGGCCGCCTCGCGAGGACAAGTGAAAACCGCGACAAAAGGTCCGGCAAACAGGCTCAACGGCGCTACCGCCGAGCGGATCGCCACCGCACTGGAAGCCATCGCCGGCCACCTTTCCGCGGCGTCTCCAGCGGCGGGAAGCGCCTACTCGTTCGGCTCCGCCGACGCCTTTGTCTGGCACCCGGACGGCCGCCTTTCGCCGGTGCCGCGCGTCAGCCGCGTCGACCTCGGCCTGCTCAAGGGCATCGACCGGATGCGCGACATCCTGATCGAGAACACCGAGCGCTTTGCCGATGGCCTGCCCGCCAATAACGCGCTGCTGTGGGGCGCGCGCGGCATGGGCAAGTCGTCGCTGGTGAAGGCGACACATGCCAATATCAACATCGACCGAAAGCCGGCCGACCGGCTGAAGCTGATCGAGATCCACCGCGAGGACATCGAGAGCCTGCCCGCCCTGATGGACCTGTTACGCAGTTCCGATTTTCGCTTCATCGTGTTCTGCGACGACCTCTCCTTCGACGGCAACGATGCTACCTACAAATCGCTGAAAGCGGTGCTTGAAGGCGGTATCGAGGGACGTCCCGACAACGTCATCCTCTACGCCACCTCGAACCGGCGGCATCTCTTGGCGCGCGAGATGATCGAGAACGAACGCTCGACCGCGATCAATCCGGGCGAGGCGGTCGAGGAAAAGGTGTCGCTGTCAGACCGTTTTGGCCTCTGGCTCGGCTTTCATCGCTGCAGCCAGGATGAATATCTGGCGATGGTGCGCGGCTATTGCGGCCATTTCGGCATCAAGATCGCCGACGAAGAGCTCGAGCGCGAGGCGCTGGAATGGTCGACCACCCGCGGCTCCCGCTCCGGCCGCGTCGCCTGGCAGTTCACGCAGGAGCTGGCGGGACGGCTCGGCGTGAGGTTAGCGGGGAAGTAGGACTGGTCGTGTCCCAACTCCGACGTCATCCCCGCGAAGGCGGGGATCCAGTACGCCGCGGCTTCTCGTTTCAATCGCAGCTGCTCTGGAATACTGGGTCGCCCGTCAAGCCGGGCGATGACATTTGTGGGTGAGGCAACGCCGCTGCGCAGCGATCGATTACGCCCCGTTCAGGAATTGCAGCGGGTCAACCGGTGAAGATCCCTTGCGGATCTCGAAGTGGAGCTGCGGCGACCCCACCTCGCCCGATTGACCCGACTTGGCAATGATCTGGCCGCGCTTGATCGTGTCGCCGCGCTTCACCAGCAGTTCACTCGCATGGGCATATGCGGTGACGTAACCGTTGGAGTGCCGCACCAGAACCAGGTTGCCGTAACCCTTGAGCTCGTTGCCGGAATAGGCCACCACGCCGTCTTCCGCCGCCTTCACCGGCGTGCCCTCCGGCACCGCCAGGTTGATGCCGTCATTCGATTTGCCGTTGGTCTTGGCGCCATAACTCGTGATCACCTTGCCGCGCACCGGCCAGCGGAAGGTCGGCAGCGCGCCGGTGGCTTCGCTGGGCTTGATCGAGGCTTGCTCGACGACGGGCTTTTCTTCCGTGACATTCGTGGTGGCGGAGGCCAGCCGCGCACTCTGCGGCGGACCGCCGACCGAGGCCACCTTGGTGGCCGGTGCCGCAACCGGGGCGACCGGTTGGGCGGGAGCTGCGGCAACAGGCTGCGCCGCCGGCGCTGCGGCCGCGGATTTCGAACCGGGCACAGTGAGCTTCATGCCGAGGCTGAGCTTGGCAGACTGATCGAGATTGTTGGCCTTGGCGAGTTCGCTGACCGAAACCTGATTCCGCCGCGCGATGCTCATCAGCGTATCGCCGCGATTGACGATATGGACGCTCGGTGCTGCGGCCGCAGCGGCAACCGGCTTGCTGGCCGCAGGCGCGACGCCCGGCGCGGGCGCTGCCGTCGCCGTCTGGCGCGGAATAATCAGTTGCTGGCCGGGCGACAGCACGCGCGGCCCCTTATAGCCATTGGCCTGCAGGATCGCGGCGGCTGAAACGTTGTACCGCTTGGCTAGAATGTCGAGCGTGTCGCTGGTGCCGACGATGATCGTGGTGCCGCCCGGCGCGGATGGGCGCGCGGCTGCCACTGAACGCGGCGGGACCGTGGCGGTGGTCTCGATCGGCGAATGGGACGGCGGCGCATACGACGAAATCCCGCGCCCTCCTCCCGACACCCCGCCCGAGCTGGCTGGATAGGCCTGCGGCGCAGCAACGGCGGGCGGCGGCAGGGACTGCGACTGATATTGCGGAGCCGACGCCTGCGGCCGGGCATATTGCGGCAGCTCGCGGCGCTCGACCGCGGGCGTGCGCACCGAACCGGTCGCTTCGGGCTGAGAGGCAAAGGGATTGGAGAATGAGCTATCGGAAAAGCGCGTCTGCATATCGGCGCTGCAGCCGGCAAAGCCGACTGACATCAGCGCCAGCACCGCGACCTGCGGCACCCGACGCGAGCGAAGCAACTCGGCGACACGGGACATGGTTACTCACTCGTACGCAACAAAATACTGTTTTGAGTAAACACGTGCCGAGTAAATAACCGCTTAACCCTTGGAATAAGATGTTGGCGGGAACCGCCAATCCGGGATTCTACAGTTCGCGCGCAATTCCCGGCAGGGCCGGGACGAAGCGGACATCGACCAATTCCTTGCGTTCAAAACCGCTGTCCGTCCTGGTCACCCTGACCAGCGTCTGGGTGCCATGGTGGGGGCCGACCGGTGCGATCAGGACGCCGCGCGGCAGCAGCCGCTCCAGCAGCTTTTCGGGAATTTGCTCCATCGCGGCCGTCACGATGATGCGGTCGAAGTCGCCGGCGCCGGGCGGAATGTCGAAACCGTCCCCGAACATCACCTCAACGTTGTAGTAGCCGAGCGCTTCGAGCCGGTCGCGTGCCGTGTCCGCCAGCGTCCGGTAGCGCTCGATGGTCAGGACATGCGCACATAACCGCGACAGCACCGCGGCTTGGTAGCCGGAGCCGGTCCCGATCTCGAGTACCTTGTGGTGCTTCTGCAGTTGTAGCTGCTCGGTCATGTAGGCCACCACGAAGGGCTGGCTGATGGTCTGCCCGCAGGCGATGCCGAGCGCGCTGTCGCGATAGGCATGCCCGCGATCGTCAGCCGCCACGAAGTGCTCGCGGGGCACTTCTTCCATGGTCCGCAACACCGCCTGGTCGCTGATCCCCCGCCGCCGCAGGGTGAGCTGAAACATCATCTTTTCCGGCGGTTCTTGGGACATGGCGGTCTCGTGGCGGGAGTCTGCCGCCAATTCAATGCTTCGGCCTCGCCAAGATGTAATAGCGTCCGCGCACTTAAGGAACGATTTCCTCAAGATTGTGGTTCCGGCTCCGGAACCGGAGCCGCCTCCCGGCGTTAGGGCCCGGGAAAATCCTTCGCGATGAGTCTTTTAGCAGGGGCTACCCGCCCATGCCGACATTGCACCCAAGGTCGTTTTTTGCGAACTTCGATACTTGGAAGGGCAAGGAATCCATCATGGTAGCGACACGGCCGGCGGGCTGTTCTGTTTTCCTCGTTGAAGACGAGGTCATGATCCGCATGATGGTCGCTGACATGCTGGAAGAGCTGGGCCACAGCGTAGCCGCCGAGGCCGGCGAAATCGGCGAAGCGGTCAAACTTGTACAATCGACCGAATTCGATCTCGCCATTCTCGACGTCAACGTCAACGGCAAGGTGATCACGCCGGTAGCCGAACTGATCACGGCGCGCAACCGTCCGTTCATCTTTGCGACCGGCTACGGCTCCTCCGGCCTGCCGGCGGAATATCGCGACCGCCCCGCGCTGCAGAAGCCGTTCCAACTGGAAACGCTGGCCCAGGTGATCGCCTCTACGTTGAAAAGCGCGCCGGTTTAGCCACTGCGTGTAGCCCCGATGGAGCGCAGCGCAATCCGGGACCGACGTATTGTGTTTGCGAGACCGTCCCCGGATTGCGCTTCGCTCCATCCGGGCTACTGGCATCACTTCAACGTCGCCGTCAGCTCTTCCGAGAACGCCTCATCGGTACGATCCAGCCGCAGCGGCGTCACTGACACGTAGCGCGCCGCAAGCGCCGCCAGATCGGTGCCTTCGGCCGGCGCATCCATCATCGCGGCGCGCTCGAACCCGATCCAGAAATAGGGATTGCCGCGGCCGTCGTGTCGCTTATCGACCTTGAGAAAACCGAGATTGCGCTTGCCCTGCCGCGTCACGCGGACGCCCTTGACCTGATCGGGCGTGCAGGCGGGAAAGTTGACGTTGATTACGGTGTTCTTGGGCACGCCAGCGTCGATCACCTTGCGCAAGATGCCGGGGCCGAATTTCAGCGCGGTGTCCCACAGCGGAGCGTGACGGGTCTCGATGGAAAATTCCTGGCTCAGCGCAAACGACGGGATTCCCAGAATCGTGCCCTCGAGCGCGCCCGCGATCGTGCCGGAATAGACGACGTCCTCAGCGACGTTGCGGCCCTTGTTGACGCCGGACAGCACGAGATCGGGCATCTTCTCGCCGAGGATATGGCGCGAGCCCATGATCACGCAATCGGTCGGCGTGCCACGCACCGCGAAATGGCGCGGACCGACTTCGCGCAGCCGCAGGGGATCGTTAAGCGACAGCGAATGCGAAACGCCGGACTGATCGAGCTCCGGCGCCACGATCCAGACGTCGTCGGACAGCGCGCGGGCGATCTCCTCGACGATCTTCAGACCCGGCGCATGAATGCCGTCGTCGTTGGTGCAGAGAATTCGCATCCGTCAAAATGCCTTCTGGTTCGGTCGCGGTGGGCTTTTGCCTTGGGGCGTCGTCTTATCCGGCTATCGCGGCCGAGGCAAACCGGCCTATTTCCTCATGTTTTCTTCATCCAGACGCGCCAGGGGCGCGCGAACCTGGCGCCGCCATCGATTTTCATCTGCAGGTCTGGCAATGCCTGGTGCGCCGATTCGATAGGTAAGGACGGCGGGCTCACAGCCGCTGGCGGCGCCGGTGCCGCGTCGAGGGGCTCAATGCTAGCCGGCCGCCGAGGCTTCGCCAGTGGAGGCGGCGCGATGGGGTCGATCACCGGAAGCGCCGCAGCTATCCGCGCCGGCCCCGCCTCCGGCTGCTTGTGTCGCGTCCGCGCAACCGCCAGTCCCTTGTCGAAATCGGCGGCGTTGAGCCACTCCTTGGTATGCATGCGTTCGATCAGATCGTCGTCCCACAGGCGGGCCACTTCGATGTCGAAGGCGCCCATCAGCCTCTGGTCGATCAATTGCATTCCGTGGCCGGTGACAGCCCATTGCCTCCCGATCCAAAGAATGTCGCGATGCAATGCCATTTTTGCCTTGCGCTATTTATCCCGCTCGATGGTTTTGAGTCCGCCCATGTAGGGCTGCAGCAGATCGGGCACGGCGATTGAGCCATCTTGCTGCTGATATGTTTCCATCACCGCAATCAGCGCGCGGCCGACCGCCGTGCCGGAGCCATTCAGCGTGTGCACGAAGCGCGGCTTGCCGTCGGGCCCACGTGAGCGCGCATCCATGCGGCGCGCCTGGAAATCACCGCAGACCGAACAGCTCGAGATTTCGCGGTAGGCTCCGCCCTCACCTTGCCCCGGCATCCAGACCTCGATGTCGTAGGTCTTCTGCGCGGAGAAGCCCATGTCGCCGGAGCATAGCGTCATCACCCGGTAATGCAGGTCGAGCCGGCGCAGCACCTCCTCGGCGCAGGACAGCATGCGCTCGTGCTCGTCACGGCTGGTCTCGGGCGTCGCGATCGAGACCAGTTCGACTTTTGTAAATTGATGCTGCCGGATCATGCCGCGGGTGTCGCGGCCGGCGGCACCAGCTTCCGCGCGGAAGCACGGGGTCAGCGCGGTCAGCCGCATCGGCATTTCTTTTTCGTCGACAATGGATTCGCGGACGAGATTGGTCAGCGAAACTTCGGCGGTCGGAATGAGACCGAGGCGCCCGGTCTTCAGTCGTTCGTCGGGAGCCGCGAGCAATTCACCCTTGATGGCCCAGAACTGGTCGTCCTCGAATTTCGGCAATTGCCCGGTGCCGAACATCACCTCGTTGCGCACCAATAGCGGCGGATTGACCTCGGTGTAGCCGTGCTCGTTGGTATGGAGATCGAGCATGAACTGACCGATCGCGCGCTCCAGCCGCGCCAGGCCCTTCTTCAAGACGACGAAGCGCGCGCCGCTCAGTTTCGCGGCGGCTTCGAAGTCCATGTAGCCGAGCGCGCCGCCGAGGTCATCATGCGGCTTCGGCGTGAAGCCGTAGTTGCGGATCTTGCCGTAGACGTGGCGCTGCACATTGCCGTGTTCGTCTGTGCCTTCGGGAACGTCGTCGAGCGGCAGATTGGGAATCGCAGCGAGTTCTTTCGCCAGTTCTTCGTCAGCCCTCTTCGCCGCAAGCTCGAGCTCGGGCATCGTGGTCTTGAGCTCGGCAACTTCAGCCATCAGCTTGTTGGCGCGCGCGTCATCCTTGGCCTTCTTCGCCTCACCGATTTCCTTCGAAGCCGCATTGCGCCGCGCCTGCGCCTGCTCGGACGCCAGGATGGCCGCCCGGCGCTTCTCGTCGATCGCGAGCAGCGAAGCCGATAACGGCGCCAGCCCGCGGCGCTTCAGTCCGGCGTCGAATGCCTGGGGATTGTCGCGGATCGATTTGATGTCGTGCATTGGCGTGCGGTCCTCGGGCGTCTTCCTGCAAACAATCAACACTCACGTTGATTGTTTGCGGTGCGTGCCCCAAGTACCACACCCGTCATCACCCGCGAAAGCGGGTGATCCATTATTCCAGAGCAGTTCGATATAAATTCAGTAGGCCGCGGCGTACTGGATTCCCCGCTTCGCGGGGAATGACAGCCAATGGTGGGCGCGAGCGGCGCCCTATTCCGCCGGATTGGCTTCCGGCGGCGGGCTGGCGGGCGGTGTGCCTGATGCGGCCCGCGCGGCGGCGGCCTTCTTTTCCACCATGCGGACCGCGATGATCGCGCCCTCATAGAGCGCCAGCAGCGGTAGCGCGAGGGAGGCCTGGCTGATGACGTCGGGCGGCGTCAGCACGGCCGCGATGACGAAGGCGATGACGATAAAATAGCGCCGCTTCTCGCGCAGCATCTGCGAGGTGACGATGCCGATCCGCCCCAACAGCGTCAGTATGACTGGAAGTTGAAACGCGACGCCGAAGGCGAAGATCAGTGACATCATCAGCGACAGATATTCGCCGACCTTGGGCAGGAGCTGGATCTGCGCACTCTCCTCGCCGCCCATCTGCTGCATGCCGAGCGAGAACCGCACCAGCATCGGCAGCACCACGAAATACACCAACAGAGAGCCGAGCACGAAGAAGAACGGGGTTGCGATCAGATACGGCAGAAACGCGCCGCGCTCGTGCTTGTAGAGACCTGGCGCCACGAACTTGTAGATCTGCGTCGCCACGATCGGGAAGGAGATGAAAGCGGCGCCGAACAGCGCGAGCTTCAACTGCGTGAGGAAATATTCCAACAGCGCGGTGTAGATGAATTTCGAATTCTCGGCACCCGCCACCCAGACGAACGGCCAGACCAGCACGTTGTAGATCTGCTTGGCGAAGAAGAAGCAGAAGATGAACGCAATTCCGAAACCGAGCAGCGCCTTGATCAGCCGCGAGCGCAGCTCGATCAAATGATCCATCAATGGCGCCTTGCTGGCCTCGATATCTTCGATGGTCATGACGCTTTGGCGTCCTTGAGAATGTCGGGCGCCGCCGGCGCAACGTCCTGCTGGACGGCCTGAACTTCACGGGTGATCGCCAGCGGCTCGGACGCGGCCGCATGCGCCTCGGCTTCGACGAAGGTTTCCGGCGTCGGCGCTGCCGGCATCGTCGGGGTGACGGGTTCGCCGATCGCGGACGCCACCTGCGCGTCGTTGGGGTCGGTCGTGGCAGGCTTGTCGACATCGCCGATCTGCAGGGCGTCGTCGACATCCTTCTGCAGCGAAGTCATGAGGTTGCCGGGGGAAAGCGCTGTTGCGGTGTCCTTGACCTCGTCAAAGCTCTTCTTGAGGTCAGCCATTTCGGCCTCGCGCATGGCTTCCTGGAACTGGCCCTGGAATTCGGCGGCCATCTTGCGCGCCTTGCCCATCCATTGCCCGACCATGCGCAGCACGCCCGGCAGCTCTTTCGGGCCGATGGCAATCAGCGCGACAACCGCGATGACGACCAGTTCACTCCAGCCGATGTCGAACATGAATTCTTCCGCTCGCGCGAGACGTCCGCGCCCCAATCCATCATAGTCAAGATTTGGAGCCGCCCGCGCCTTTTCTCAACCGGCGTCGTTCAACCGACGCCCGGTCCAAGATGCCCGTTCAGACTGCCTTGCTGCCGACATCCGTCCGCGCCGTCGGTGCCGGCGTCGCATTGTGATCGATGGTCTTCACCGGCTCGGCGGGCTTTTCGGCTTCCTTGGTGTCGTCCTGCATGCCCTTCTTGAAGGCCTTGATGCCCTGCGCGACATCGCCCATCAGATCCGAAATCTTGCCGCGGCCGAACAACAGCAGGACCACTGCGATCACGACGATCCAGTGCCAAATGCTAAGAGAACCCATCCTGCAACCCTCCAAAAAGAGACGGCCGGCTTCCGGCCAAGCTTTCGCGGAAGGTAGGCCCGCGGGGTATCAAAAACAAGGACCCCTGCCGCGGCAAATCGCTGTCGCGGCTACGTATTACGGCTATATTAACCGCGCTTGCCTAACTAGCCGGCTGAGCCTTCGGAACCGGCTCCGCCGCCCTCGTCAGGCTCGGCCGCAGGCGCCAGCAAGAGTTCCAGATTGTCGCCCGCGTCCAGCGGATCCTCGTCCTCACGCAGCGCCACGTCATCCGACGGCGTCGGGACGCTGAAGCCGGAAGGCAGCCGCGAATCCAATAGCCCCGTACCCTTCAGCTCTTCGAGACCCGGCAGGTCGCTCAGCGCCTCCAGGCTGAATTGCGACAGGAACGCTTCCGTCGTGCCGAAGGTCAGCGGCCGGCCCGGCGTCTTGCGGCGGCCGCGAGGGCGGATCCAGCCGGTCTCGAGCAGCACATCCAGCGTTCCCTTGGACGTGATCACGCCGCGGATCTCCTCGATCTCGGCGCGCGTCACGGGCTGGTGATAGGCAATGATCGCGAGCACCTCGATCGCCGCCCGCGACAGCCGCCGCGTCTCCGTGCTTTCGCGCGTCATCAGCCATGACAGGTCGCCCGCGGTGCGGAAGGTCCATTTGTTGGCGATGCGCACCAGATTGACGCCGCGCGGCGCATATTCCGCCTGCAGTTGCGCCAGCGCCGCCTTGACGTCGACGCCGTCGGGCATGCGCTTCGCCAACGCCGCCTGATCGATAGGCTCGGCGGAGGCAAACAGCAACGCTTCGAGCAGCCGCAATTCCTCGGGCCGCGCGGCCTGATCGGTATTCTGGTCGATGGGATGGTCCTCGGCATCTTCCATGCGTTTTTCCGCCAGGCTTGCCATGGCTAGGTCTCCTTCCACTTACTCGACCGTCATATCCGGCGCAGGCATTGCTGCCTGCGGCGGACGCTTACGAAAATACAGCGGCGCGAACGCCTCTTTCTGGTTCAGCTCCATCTCGCCTTCGCGCACCAGTTCGAGCGCCGCGGCAAAGCTCGAGGCGAATACCGTCGCCCGCTGCGAGGGATCGACCACGTAGGTGAGGAGATAATCGTCGAGACAGCTCCAGTCCTCAGCGTCGGCCATGCCGACCAGCCGCTCCAGCGAGGCGCGCGCTTCCGCCAGCGACCATACGGTGCGCTTGGCCAGATGCACGGTCGCTAGCACGCGCTGCTGGCGCTGCGCGGCATAGGCGGTCAGCAGGTCGAACAGCGTCGCCGTGAATTTGGGGTGCTTGATCTCGGCGATGGTTTCCGGATTGCCGCGCGGAAAGATATCGCGCTGGTACTGCGGCCGGTTCATCAGCCGGTTGGCGGCTTCGCGGATGGCTTCGAGCCGGCGCAGCCGGTTGGCCAGTGCGGTCGCCATTTCCTCGGCGCTCGGCCCGTCGGGCGTGGCCGGTTCGGGCAGCAATAGTCGCGATTTCAGGAACGCGAGCCAGGCCGCCATGACGAGGTAATCAGCGGCGAGTTCGAGGCGGATCTTTCGCGCGGCCTCGATGAAGGTCAGATACTGGTCGGCCAGCGCCAGGATCGAAATCTTGGCGAGATCGACCTTCTGCTGGCGCGCCAACGTGAGCAGCAGGTCGAGCGGACCCTCATAGCCCTCGACGTCGACGACCAGTGCCGGCTCGCCCTCGGTGATTTCGGCGGGCCGTCCAGTTTCAAACGATAGAATCTCAGCCGTCATGCTGTTCCTACCCGATCCATCAACGCTTCAAGTTCAGCCCGCACCGCCTGCCTATCGAACGGCTCTGGCTGCCTGCGGGAGCCTAGCGCCCGTTTGGCACGTGCCAAGGCCTCGCCCGCCAGCTCCGGAGTCTCGCAAGCCACGTCGCGCATCTCGTCGAGCTTGCCATTGCAATGCAGGACCATGTCGCAGCCGGCGTTGACGATGGCGCGGGTCCGCTCGGCGATCGATCCCGCCAACGCATTCATGGACACGTCATCACTCATCAACAAACCTTGGAACCCAATTACGCCGCGAATCACCTGCCGGATGATTGTCGCAGAAGTCGTCGCCGGTTGGACGGGGTCTAACGCGCTAAACACAACATGTGCGGTCATGGCCATCGGCAGGTTCGCCAACGGTTGAAACGCCGCGAAATCGGTCCGTTCCAGCTCTTCCCGCGCTGTATCAACGGTCGGGAGCCGGAAATGACTATCCGCAGTGGCCCGGCCGTGGCCGGGAATGTGCTTCAGGACGGGCAACACGCCGCCCTGCTCCAGCCCCTCGGTAACGGCACGGGCGATCGCTGCGACCTTGCCCGGTTCGGTTCCATAAGCCCGGTTGCCGATCACGGCGTCGGCGCCGGCCACCGGCACGTCCGCGAGCGGCAGGCAGTCGACGGTGACCCCGAGGTCGATCAGGTCGGCCGCGATCAGGCGCGAGCTTAACCGCGCGGCCTGCAGGCCCAGCTCCGACTTAAGGTCATAGAGCGCGCCGAAGGTGGCGCCGGGCGGATAGACCGGCCAGTGTGGCGGCCCGAGCCGGGCCACCCGCCCGCCTTCCTGGTCGATCAGGATCGGCGCATCCGCCTCACCGACGCAATTTCGAAACTCATCAACAAGTGCAGATACTTGATCTGGCGTCTCAACGTTGCGTTTGAACAGGATCAAGCCCCATGGCAGCTCGCCACGGATGAATTCGCGCTCCGCGGCGCTCAGTTCCAGTGCCGATACGCCCGTGATGAATGCCCGGCTTGTCATGGGGCCGATTAGGCCCCTCGCAGCCCCCGGGTCAAGGAAACCGCCGTTAATTCCTTTGGACGAAGCACTGTCCGCCGGCAGATTTCAGACTGCTACAGACCTGCGCCGCCTCCTCGGACGAGCCAAACGGGCCGGCGAACGCGCGGTAATAGACGCCTTTCTCGCCGAGATCGACGCGTTTCACCAGCGACGAATGCGATCCCAGCACGCTCGGGAACTTGCTCTGTAGCGCTCGATAGGAGGCCTGCGCGTCGGCCTCGTTCTTCTGCGAAGAGACCTGAACCAGATAGCCTCCCCCGGCCGGAGCGGCCGGCTGGCTCGGATTGGTCGCCGCGGTCCGGGTCGGCGGGGCGGCATCGGCCTGCGGCGCGAGCGACATCGGCGAGTTGGCGCTGGCATTGGCCGACGCCGGATTGCGGCTCGCGGGCGGAGCCGCGGCAGGCGGTGCGCCCGGCGCGGCGACGCTTCGCGTCGTCGGTCCCGGCCTCGGCGGCGGCGCGCTGGCGCCTGCCGGAATGCCGCCGTTATCGGAAGGATCGCCCTTGACCGCGAGAGTCTTGATCCGGCGCGGCTCGTTGTTCGGCATCGTACCGTTCACGCCCGTCTGGGGTGGCGGGCCGGACGGTGAAACGCTCGCGACCGGCGGCGGATTGGTATTCGGATTCAGCGGCGGAAACACCACGCGCGGCGCGCCGGACCTCGCATTGACGTCGACCGGCGTCTCTTCGCGCGACACCAGCTTCTCGCCGCCATCGCCCGGCAGCATGCGGTCAGGCGCCTTTGCAGCGCCTCCGTCGGACGACGCCGGCACCACCTTGGTCGGGCTGTTGTCGGCCCTGATGATCGGCGGTTCGCCTGAGCGGGGCGAACCGACATAGGTGCGATAGGCAAAGGCAGCGCCTGTCCCGACCACCGCCAACGCCAGCACCGCGGCGACCGTCATCAGGCCGCTCGAGCGCTTCTTCGGCGCGGGCTCCTCTTCCTGGTATTCGCCCTGGTACGCGTAGGGATCGTCCGGATAGGCCGGATCGCGCTGATAGTCGTGCTCGCCGGTTTCGAGCCGTCCATAGAGCGCATCGTCGTAGCGCGACGGATCCTGCTGCGGCTCGTCGGCATATTGCTGCGGAGCCTCGTAATAGTCCTGCGAGTCCTGCGCGGGCGCCTGATGCTGGGCCGCGTAGCGGTGCAATGGATGCACCGGCGCCGGCTGATACTCCGGCTCGTCTTCGTAAGCCTGATCGTGCGGCAGCGGCGATGGAAGTGGCGGCGGCGGGGTTTCCTGGCGCGCGCGCTGCATCCATGCCGGCGGAGCCGGAGGCGTGTCGAGATCTTCTTCCGGCGGATCATATTGCTGTGGACGCACATTCGCCCGCGACTGTAGCGGGTGCGGTGCCGGCTTGGCGGCAGCCCCGTATGGGTCGTTCTGTCCGATCAGCCTCGCGAGCTCGGCCAGCGGATCACTCTCGCCGCTAGCCTGGTCGGCGGAGGGAAAAGGTCGGTCCTGATATCGATCAGCCATCGTGATGATGCATCCCCTACGGGACAGCGCCAACCCGCCATGTTAAACAAACCATGACGAGCGGCCCCTGCCAGATACCCCCACGAACCCCCATTCGTGAAGGGCCTTCGCCCCTGCCTACCGCATCTCGGTCGGAGCGTGGACGCCGAGAACGGCTAAGCCCGATGCTAGAACCGAGACGACGCCCTGGACCATAGCCAGTCGCGCCCTCGTGATCTCTGCATCATTAGTTATAATGAAGCGTAAATAGGGCAAATCTCGCCCTTTCGTCCACAACGCATGAAATTCACTGGCTAAATCATATAGATAAAAAGCGATTCGGTGCGGCTCATGTGCGACCGCCGCCGCCTCGACCATCCGGGGATAGAGCGCCAACCGCTTCAAAAGGTCAAGTTCCGCCGGGTCTGTCAGCCGCTCCACGGGGGCATCCCCCAAATAGGCCGTCCGGGCCGCGTCATCCTCGGGGAGATCCGGAATCACCTCGCGGGCATTCTTGAAAATGGAGTGGCCGCGGGCATGCCCGTACTGGACGTAGAATACGGGATTGTCCTTGGACTGTTCGAGCACCTTGGCGAGGTCGAAATCGAGCACGGCGTCGTTCTTGCGGAACAGCATCATGAACCGCACCGCATCGGAACCGACCTCGTCGACCACTTCGCGCAACGTGACGAAATCGCCGGAGCGTTTTGACATCCGCACCTGCTCGCCGGCGCGCAACAGCCGCACGAGCTGCACGATCTTGATGTCAAGTGCGGCCTTGCCGGCGCTGATGGCCTTCACCGCCGCCTGCATTCGCTTGATGTAGCCGCCGTGATCAGCACCGAACACGTTGATCATGTCGAGGAAACCGCGATCGACCTTGTTCTTGTGATAGGCGATGTCGGAAGCGAAATACGTGTAGGAGCCGTCTGACTTGATCAGTGGACGATCGACGTCATCGCCATAGGCGGTGGCGCGGAACAGCGTCTGGATGCGGTCTTCGTAATCCTCGACCGGCTTTCCCTTCGGCGGCGGCAGGCGGCCTTCGTAGATGTCGCCCTTGGCGCGCAGGAAATCGATGGTCTCAGTGACCTTGTTGTTGCCGGTCTCGACCAGCGACCGCTCCGAGAAGAACACGTCGTGCCTGATGTTGAGCGCGGCGAGATCGCCCGTGATCATGTCCATCATCATGGCGATCGCCTTGGCGCGCACGATCGGCAGCCACGCGGTATCGGGCATCGCCTTCAATTTGTCGCCATGGTCGGCAGCAAGCGCTTGGCCGACCGGAACGAGGTAGTCGCCGGGGTAAAGCCCTTCCGGGATCTCGCCGCTAACTTCGCCGAGCGCTTCCAGGTAACGCAAGTAGGCTGAGCGTGCGAGCACGTCGACCTGCGCGCCGGCGTCATTAATGTAGTATTCGCGGGTGACGTCGTAGCCTGCAAAATCAAGCAGCCCGCACAGCGCATCGCCGAACACCGCGCCGCGGCAATGGCCGACATGCATCGGTCCCGTCGGATTGGCCGAGACGTATTCGACATTGACCTTGGCGCCGCGGCCGACCGCGCTTTTGCCATAGGCCGCACCTTCGCGCAGCATGGTGCGCAGTTCATCCACCCAGACCCTAGGCTTCAAAGTGAGGTTGATGAAGCCGGGACCGGCGACCTCGACGGCGGCGACCAGATCGTCGGCGTGCAATTTTTCCGCGATCTTGTCGGCGAGGTCGCGCGGTTTTGCCTTCGCGTCCTTGGCCAGCACCATGGCGGCATTGGTCGCCATGTCGCCATGGCTCGCATCGCGCGGCGGCTCGACCACGACGCGGGAGAAATCGATGCCGGCGGGCCACTGGCCCTCGGCTGCGAGCGTGGCGCAGATCGCCTGCACGCGCGCCAGCGCGTCGGCGAACAGATGTTGTGGAGCTGGCTTGTCGGACATGGCCGCCGCCTAACGCAAATCCGGGGTCGAGTCAAAAAGCCGTTGGTGCTCCATCAGGGCGTAGCGGTCGGTCATCCCGGCGATGAAGTTGCCAATCCGGCGCGCCCGCTCGCCGTCCGTGACGCGCTCGGTACCCTCCACCCATTCGGCCGGCAGGTCCGCCGGCGAATGCTGATAGCGCGCGAACAAGTCAAACAGGATGCCTTCCGCCTCGCCCATCACCCGCATCACCCGGTGGTGGCGGTACATGTGCTGCTTCAGGAACGCCTTGATGGCGGCCTCCTGCTCGGCGACGTCAGGCGGAAAGGCGATCAGCGGCTGATGATGGTGGCGGACATCATGGGCCGAGTGCGGCTTCGCCGCCGCAAGCCGCCTACCCGCCTCCGACATCACCGCGCCGATCATGTAGGAAATCAGCTCCCGCACCAGTTCCGCGCCGCGCCTGGCATCATCGAGATTGGGATAATGGCGGTCGATTTCGGCGATGATGGACTCAGTCAGCGGCATCACTTTGAGGTCATCGACGGCAAACAGGCCGGCGCGCAGGCCGTCGTCGATATCGTGGGCGTCGTAGGCGATGTCGTCGGCAAACGCTGCGGCCTGCGCCTCCAGCGAGGCGTAGCTCCACAGCTCCAAATCGAATTTCTGGTTGAAGTCAGAAATGCCGATCGGGATGCCGCTGTCGCGGTAAGGCCCGGCCGGAGCCCCGTCCCGCTCCGTCAGCGGCCCGTTGTGCTTGACGATGCCCTCCAGCGACTCCCAGGTCAGGTTCAGCCCGTCGAATTCGGGATAACGATGCTCCAGCGAGGTCACGACCCGCAGCGCCTGCGCGTTGTGGTCGAAGCCGCCATGATCCGTGAGGCATTTGTCGAGCGCCCGCTCGCCGGCATGGCCGAACGGGGGATGGCCGAGGTCATGAGCCAGCGCCAGTGTTTCCGTGAGATCCTCATCGAGGCCAAGCTGGCGGGCCAATGCGCGGGCGATCTGCGCCACCTCCAGCGAATGGGTCAGCCGGGTGCGGTAATGGTCGCCCTCGTGGAACACGAAAACTTGTGTCTTGTGCTTCAGCCGCCGGAACGCGGTGGAATGGATCACCCGGTCGCAATCGCGCCGGAACGGGCTGCGGGTCCGGCTCGGCGGCTCCGTAAACAGCCGGCCGCGGCTGGAATCAGGGTCGCAGCCATAGGGCGCACGGGGGGCAGCCATTCCGACCGACACGGTTTTTTAGTCCTTATCCATTTGATTCCGCGAGATTACGCACTTAACTATGTCTGACGCGGCATACCAAATGAATTGGGTATGACGGGGCCGGAGACCATGCCATGACCACTGCCATCACCGTCAGCGAGCGGGCTGCCCGCCGCATCGGCGAAATCCTCAAGTCCGAAGGCGACGGCGCCATGCTGCGCATCTCCGTCGAGGGCGGCGGCTGCTCCGGCTTCCAGTACAAATTCGATGTCGACCACGCCAAAGCGGAGGACGACCTCGTGATTGCGCGTGAGGGCGCGGTAGTGCTGGTCGACCCAGCCTCGGTGCCGTTCCTCGCCGGCTCCGAAGTCGATTTCGTCGACGACCTGATCGGCGCCTCCTTCCGCGTGGTCAACCCGAACGCCACGGCGTCGTGTGGCTGCGGGACCAGTTTTTCGATCTGAGAGAAGCGACTGCGTCTCATCACGTTGACTGTCATACCCCGCGAAGGCGGGGTATCCAGTACGCCGCGGCTTATCGGTTCAATCACTCCGGCCTCTGGAATACTGGATCGTCCGCCGGAGCCTGTCATCGGGTGCGCATTCGCGCGACCCGTTGGCGGACGATGACGGGACCGGCTAAGCCTCTCGCGCGTAGCGTCGCAAATCTGCTTTCAGCATTGCCAACACGTCATCCCTCACCGGATCGCCCGTGCCGCGGGTCCAGGCGGCGGCGAGCGGGAGCTTGTTCATGTCGGAGGCGGCGAGGCGGATGAACTGGACACCGCGCGTCGCCATGCGCGAGGTCCATCGCGGGACGATGGCGACGCCGAGGCCGGTGGAGACCAGATTGACGATGGTCTGCTTCTCGTCGGCGATCTGGGCAACATGCGCCTCGAGCCCGGCCTCGGCGAACAGTTTCATGGTGAGATCGTGGCTGTGCGGCCGCGAGCGGCGTTCGGGCACGATCAACGGCTCGTTTTCGAGATCGGCGATGATCACTTGCTTGCGCGGTGCCAGCGGATGCCGGTCGGCAACCGCAACAACGGCAGTCTCGTGTAGCAGGAAGGCAAACTCCAGCCGCTTGTCGGGCCGCTCCGGTGGGCGAACGAAGGCAAGATCGAGCCGGCCGGACAACAGGCGCGGCAGCAGGCGCACCGTCTTATCCTCCACCAGTTGCACGGAGACGTCGGGCCAACGTTTGCGGAAATCGTGCAGCAACCGCGGCAACAGTCCCGCGGCGGCGCTGTCGATCGCGCCGACGCGAATGTTTGCCGCGCGTTTTCGGCCGCGCGTACGGAACTTGCCGGCCAGTGCATCGGCCTGCGCCAGCAAGGCACGCGCATCCTTCAGCAGCACGGCGCCATCGTCGGTCAACGTGACGCTTCGCGTCGTGCGCGTCATCAGCCGCGTGCCAAGATCCTCTTCGAGCAGCCGGACAAAACGGCCGAGCGCCGACGGCAGCATATCGAGCCGCTGCGCCGCCCGGCCAAAATGCAGCTCCTCGGCCGCGGCCACGAAGCAACGCAAGTGATCCAGGTCCATCGGCCCTCCCGCGGGCGATTATATCAATTTTTTGTATAAACGCGAGGCAATTGCCCGACCTCTCCCGAGGCCGCAAGCTGTGCCGACGAAGCTGGTTTACGGAGAATTCGATGCGTGAATATTCAATCGCCGCCATTCCGGCCGACGGGATCGGTCCGGAAGTGATTGCCGCCGGCGTCACTGCGCTCGAAAGCCTCGCGAAGCGGCTCGGCGACGTGAAATTCAACGTCGAAACCTTCGATTGGGGCTCGGCCTATTACCGCAAGCACGGCGTGATGATGCCGACGGATGCACTCGCCACGCTGAAGAAATTCGACGCAATCTATTTCGGCGCGGTCGGCGCGCCCGACGTGCCCGACCACATCACACTATGGGGCCTGCGCCTGCCGATCTGCCAGGGTTTTGATCAGTACGCCAATGTCCGGCCGACCCGCATCCTGCCTGGCATCACCTCGCCGCTTCGCCATGCCGAGGTGGGCGACCTCGACTGGGTGATCGTGCGCGAAAACTCCGAAGGCGAATATGCCGGCTGCGGCGGGCGGGTGCATCGCGGCCTGCCGGAGGAAGTCGGCACGGAAGTGGCCGTTTTCACCCGCGTCGGCGTCCAGCGTATCATGCGCTACGCATTCCGCCTGGCGCAGTCTCGGCCACGCAAGCTGCTCACGGTGGTGACAAAATCGAATGCGCAGCGGCATGGCATGGTGATGTGGGACGAGATCGCCGAGGAGGTCTCGAAAGAGTTTCCTGACGTCACCTGGGACAAGATGCTGGTCGATGCGATGACGGTGCGGATGACTCTGAAGCCGCAGAGTCTCGATACCATTGTCGCCACCAATCTCCACGCCGATATCCTGTCCGATCTCGCCGGCGCACTGGCGGGCAGCCTCGGCGTGGCGCCGACGGCGAACATCGATCCCGAACGACGCTTTCCCTCGATGTTTGAGCCGATCCACGGCTCGGCATTCGATATCACCGGCAAGGGCATCGCCAACCCGGTCGCGAGCTTCTGGACGGCGTCGCAGATGCTCGATCATCTCGGCGAGGCTGACGCGTCGGCGCGGCTGATGCGCGCCGTGGAGAAGGTCACGGGCGCCGGAATCACGACGCCCGACGTCGGCGGCACCGCGACGACCAAGGACGTCACCGCGGCCGTTGTGGAAGCGATCCATAGCTCCAACGTGTGAGAGCCGCACGACGAATCGATCGTGGGGTTAGAGGTCTGAGTTGAAGGCCAAACAAAACAAAATTCTTTGGGAGGCACGTATGAGGAAAACAGCCGTCATCGCCGCCGCGTTTGCGATGCTCAGTTCTGTCGCCTTTGCGCAAAACTATCCCAGCCGGCCTATTACGTTGCTGGTGCCGTTCGCCGCGGGCGGCGCCACCGATACGGTGGCGCGGGTCACCGCGCAGTCGATGTCGAAACTGCTGGGCCAGTCCATCATCATCGAGAACGCAACAGGCGCCGGCGGCACCATTGCGGCGACGCGCGCCTCGCGCGCGGAACCGGACGGCTACACCCTAATGATCCACCACATCGGCATCTCCACGGCGGCGACGCTGTACCGCAAGTTGGCCTACGACACCAAGACGGCGTTCGCGCCGATCGGCCTCGTCACAAACGCACCGATGACGATCATCGGCCGGCCCGATCTGCCGCCGAACACGCTGGCCGAGCTGGTCACCTACATTAAGGCCAACGGCGACAAGATGACGTTCGGCAATGCGGGCCTCGGCGCCGCGTCGCATCTCTGCGGTATGCTGTTCATGACCGCCGTCGGCAAGGAAATCCTGACCGTGCCCTACAAGGGCAATGCGCCCGTGATGAATGATCTGATCGCCAAGCAGATTGACCTCTCCTGCGATCAGACCACCAACACCACGAGCCCGATCGCGTCGAAGCTGGTCAAGGCCTACGCCATCACGACGAAGACACGGCTGGCATCGATGCCTGATCTTCCGGCCGCTGACGAAGCCGGCTTGAAAGGTTTTGAAGTCGGCGCCTGGCACGGCATCTACGCACCGAAGGGCACGCCCGACGACATCGTTCAAAAGCTAGCCCAGACGCTTCAGGAAGCATTGCGGGACCCGGACCTGGTGAAGCGCTTCAACGACATCAACACCGAACCCGTCCCGCAGGATCAGGCCACGCCCGAAGCGTTGAAGGCGCAATTGATCAGCGAGGTCGATCGCTGGGCGCCGATTATTCGCGCGGCAGGTCAGTTTGCGGATTGAGCGTAGCCGTCACGACGTCGGTTGTCCGAGGTGGTCCGGACTCAACTCGCCTTCGCCGCTGCTTCTGGCCCAAGCGGTCGTTAGACCCTAGCCCGATAGGGCTTAGCCCGATCGACGGCTCTCATCCACGAACCTCGGCCTATTAAGAAGTCTGGTGAGGCGCCCCTCACTTCCCCACCCGCGCCGTCTGGCAAGAGAGGCAGCGGCCCGCATAAGCGAGGCTACAGCAATTACGGCAAACAAAGAGTACGGGCCGAAATAAATTAGCCCATCGACCACCAAGTCTAGCAGACCGAGCAGCGCCAGAATAATCGCGATGCCTAGAAACGTGCGGCCGTGCCGGGTTGTGAACATGACAACTGAGTATATCACGGGGGAAGGGTACGGTCTTTCGCCAAATTGGCCTAAGCAGATTAATGGAAGCCTCAACAACTCCATCGAACTTTAGCGATTGAGGGAGGCGTCCGCTTGTGGCCTCGAGCCAGCGCTAGGCCGTTGTCACCTCGGCTGGCACAGGCACACCAGATAGCGTTCGCGCTTGCCTCCATCGCCGCTTTCGACCCTAGGCCGACTCTGCAGACTGTATGCGCCACTAGGGCCTTGTGAAACGACGTGATTGCTGCCGTTTTTAAGCGCGATGCCTTGGTCTGCATGATTGCTTACAAGGAACTTTCGGTCCTGTGCGGCGTCATAAGTGACGCGGCCAAGGCTTGGCACGGGAGGTGCCATGTCGAAGTTCGGCGTTACAGTAATCGCTGTCGTACTGGTGACCGCGCTGTCGAGTGCCGCCACTGCGAAAGGGCGCGGACATTTCGGTCTCGGCCCACTTGGCAGCGTGAAATTCGCGTTCGCCCGCTTGCTTGCGCCAGGGCCGTTTTATAGCGGCCACAGGCATCACCGCCGGGTGCACGTCCGTCGGGTCAGAAACGCGCCCGTCGCTTTACAAAACATTCCGTCCGCGACGAACCAGCCCTCCGGCGAGGAGGAGTTGGTTGTTGGCAGGCTATTCACTGACCCTGCGGCACGCAGGCAGATCGCCGCGACTGCCGCACTTGCTCACTGGCATGGTGACCGTAACACTACAGACGGGTGGTGGTCGCATGGCCATGGCGGATACGGCTGGGTTGGACCGCTGTTCTGGCCATTCGCCTACAATGATATTTATGGTTATGCCATCTTCGGCGATGGCGTGGGCTTTTGGGACTACGGCTACCCCGACATCTATGCCGGAATTTTTGGACCTTACGGCAGTGACGAACTAGCGGCTTATATGGCACCAGGCTCTTCCGACCGAAGAGAACGAGGGATCCCGCCTCTGCAGCAGCTCTGCGGTGATGCCAGCCGCGAAACTACCGGTCTCGCCATTGATCAGATTCAGCGGGCGATTCAGCCGACCGAGGCCCAACGGGCCGCGCTGGACCGTCTTGCCGACGCATCGAACTCGGCCGCTCAGATCATTCAGGCATCTTGTCCGACGCAGCCCGCATCAACGGCGCCGGCCCGATTGGCCGTGATGCAGCAACGCACTGCGGCTATTCTCAACTCAGTAATATCCCTGGAGCCGCTGCTAGGCGAACTTTATGATTTGCTGGATGACGAGCAGAAAGCACGGCTCAACGCACTCGCCGATGATCAGCTCAAGACGGCGTCCGCAAACGGGGGCATGAAGGCGCCGGCCCAGGGCTGCGAAGCGTCCCTGCCAGCCGCGTTGCAATGGCCGGCTGGCGAGATCGAGGCCAGGCTACACCCGACCGACGCCCAACGCGACGCGCTTGAACGAATGCAGCGTGCCAGCGCCAGAGCTGTCGAGATGCTGAGCTATGAATGTCAGCCGAAAGATGCGATCACGCCACCCGCTCGCCTTGCCGCGGTGGATGGCCGGCTCGGTACCATGCAACAAGCCATCAATCTGGTGAGCGACGCGCTGGAAGACTTCTATGCTACGCTGAGCGATGAGCAGAAGTCTCAGTTCGAGCTGATCGGACCAAAACGAGCGCCGTGATTGCCACGCATTCCGATCGGCGAAGGATCGGAGACGTGTTCAGTGGAAGATCGCGTCGTGACCTCGGACCGACGCCCAGGAGATGATCAGCATCCGCTTTTGCTCCAATAACTACCGTTCCTAGAAAGCCAGCTTCTGGTCCAACCCGGACCTACCGGCGCGTTCTTTTTTTGCGCCGCTCATGGGGGACAAGCGGATCGAACGCACCTAGGCCGAACGTCCCGTTTATGAGTGAACGGGCTACTGGCCAGGACCGAACAACGCCTTCGCGTTGCCGTTGGCGATCTGTGCCGCAATCTTCGGCGGCAACTGGCCGAGCCAAGCGCGATAACCCGCCATGATCTCGCCATAGCTTCCCAGCGCTGATTGATCCAGGTGTCAGAGCCGAGCAGGAAGCGGTCGGGATAGCCGCTCGAACAGCGCTCGCCATTCGGCCGTCAGCGTGCCACTGCCGTTGGTAATGCCGCATGAATCGAAGCCTCGCGTTGCCAATCGCGAGGTCCAGCGGGGGACGATTGCGGAGACCAGATTGACGATGGTCTTCTTTCGAATTCAAAGTCAAAATTTGCCGTCACGCCGTGGACCGCGGCGACGACAAAATGATCGGCATTGCGGTTGCGCCGCGTGAACTCATGCGCATGAGCAAAGCCGCGCCTCACGTCACCAGAGTGGCGGAGGCGCGTCTGCGTGTAAGGACTCTTACGTACCGGGCGTTTTGACGACCAGTTTTATGTTCAAGAGGTTGACGCCCTTGAACGGGTTCGGCGCGCTTTCGATGGTGCCCGCGCCCTTAGCGTTCGCATAGGCACCCGTGCCCGAGAGGATCGTATATTCGCCATTTGACCGGCCGTCTTTGACCGAGCCGGTGTAACGCGCCGTGATCGAGCCCTCCTCGAACGTGTAGGTGCTGTAGCCGTAGAAGGGTCCCGTGCCTTTGAGCAAGTCTGAGGAATTGACGAACTCTTTCACCCCTATACGGCCGTCCTTGAAGACGGCAACGCCGAACAGTCTGCCGGACGCGACCGTTTGGCCTTCGATGTTTGCTGCCTCTGTTACTTTGTAGTCGATCGGCTTGGTGACGAGCTTGAATTCGAGTACCTGCTCTCCGGCTAGAGCGCTCGACGCCGCAATGGCCAGAGCCACGCCAGAAAGGAAAACGGCGAGAGACTTGCGCATGTGCTCCTCCTGCGTTTGCTGGAATTGAATGTGGAATGCTTGCCGTGCCTCGCCAGCGGCCGACGTTCTTGGGATTGTCCAGCATGCAGGCTCGGACACAAATTTAGGTCTTAGCGACGGAAGAAAGGTTCAGCGCTTGATCGTGATCTTCACCAGTCGGGGGCGGCCGCAAAAAGCAATTCCATGCCAATTCCGAGCGCGGCGGCGCAAATTCTGGTGCTTTGTCAGAAACCGAGCATAATCGCCGTCAATGGCCCCCAGGGAAGCCTCCGGGAACCTCCTGTGTCCTGCCATTTTCGGTGATGAAACCCGCCCTCACAGCGTGGGAACCGCGGCGCCAATCGGCGTCCCGCGGAACGTCGCAGTGGCGTCAGATCACCTCTGAAATTCGCTTCGACGATCGGCGGATGGCGCACTTTTGGCTGCGAGTTTGCGGATTGAGCGACCTTTACGCCTCGCGCTCAGCGCTCGGCGCCAAACAACGCCTTCGCATTCCCGTTGGCAATCTGCGTCGCGATCTTTGGCGGCAATTGCGCGAGCCACGCACGATACCCGGCCATGATCTCGCCGTAGCTTTCCCAGCGCCCGTTGATCCAGGTGTCGGAGCCGAGCAGGAAGCGGTCGGGATAGCGCTCGAACAGCGCTCGCCATTCGGCCGTCAGCGTGCCACTGCCGTCGACGATGCCGCCGCGATAGGATAATTCGCCCCACAGTTTTGGATATTTTGAAAGCATCTCCGCGACGCGCTCGGTGGAGAGACCAAATCCGGTATGGGCCCAGATGATGCGGGCGCGCGGATTGTGGCGCATCAAGATTTGGACGGCGATGTCGTCGGCATGGGCGTGCAGATAGAGGTCGTGCTCGACCGCGAAATCGACGGTCTTCTTCACCCACTCGGTATCCGCGGCTTTGCCCGAGATGTGGAATTCGCCGATGCCGCGGTAATAGCCGCGTTTGAATTCGTCCTGGACCAGATCGAAGATGAAGGGGTCGCCGAACCAGGTCTGGATGTCGGCGCGTACGCGATAGGGCCGGATGAAGGGGACGATCCACAGGCCCTGCGGCTTGGCGTCCATGAGTACATGCGTGCCGGCGTTGGGGCGGCTGGTTGCGAGGATGCCGGTGACGCCATGCTTCCTGAACAGCGCCAGCACCTCGTCGACGCCAAAATGAGGCTTGGGCTCCCAATTGTAGTGCAGATGGGCGTCGAAGATTTCGATCGGTTCGTCGGCGTTGGCGCGGTCGATTGTGCCTGCCATCCATGCGAGCGCAATCAGCAGGGCGATGAATCGCGACGCCCGACCGAACGTCATCATTCGGCGGCGACGACGTGCGGCCGCTCGCCCTCGCCCGCTTCCTGCAGCTGAGGTTCGAGCTTGCGCCGCAGGCGGCGGTCGATGCGGTCGAGATAGATGTAGATCACGGGCGTAATGTACAGCGTCAGCAATTGCGACACGCAGAGGCCGCCGACCACGGCGATGCCGAGCGGCTGGCGCAGTTCGGCGCCGGCGCCGGCGCCGAGCGCGATCGGCAGCGTGCCGAAGATCGCGGCAAACGTCGTCATCATGATCGGACGGAAACGCAAGAGCGCCGCTTCCCGGATCGCGTGCTCGGCGCTGAGGCCCACGCGGCGACGCTCCAGGGCAAAGTCCACCATCATGATGGCGTTCTTCTTGACGATGCCGACCAGCATCACGATGCCGATCATCGCGATGACAGACAACTCCATGCCGAACAGCATCAGAGTCAGGATCGCACCAATGCCGGCAGACGGCAGGCCGGAGATGATGGTGATCGGGTGGATAAAGCTCTCGTAGAGAATGCCGAGAATGACGAAGGCGGCGAACACCGCGGCGAGGATCAGGACGCCCTGCCCGCGCAGCGAATCCTGGAACACCTGCGCGGTGCCGGAGAAGCCGGTTGCAATCGTCGCCGGCAGGTTCGAGGCCTGTTCGAGCGTGGTGATCTGGTCGACCGCATAGCCCAGCGAATAGCCGGGCGCGAGGTTGAAGGAGATCGTCACGGCCGGCTGCTGGGCCTGGTGGTTGATCTGCAGCGGACCGACCGTCGGAACCAGTTTTGCCACCGCTGACAGCGGGATGGTCTGGTTGTTCTGAGTCTTCATGTAGAGCTTGGACAAATCGGACGGATCAACCCGGAACTGCGGCTGCACTTCCAGGATGATCTGGTAATCATTCGACGGCATGTAGATGGTGCCGACCTGACGCGAGCCGTAGGCGTTGTAGAGTTGGTTGCGGACCTGATCGACGGTGACGCCGTAGACGGCGGCCTTTTCGCGGTCGATATCGACCGTCATCTGCGGGTTCTTGATGTAGAGGTCGGTGGTGACGTCGAGCAGGCCTGGCAGCTTCTCGATCTTCTCGCGCATCTCCGGCGCCAGCCGGTACAGCGACTCGGTGTCGCCGCTCTGCATCACATATTGATACTGGCTCTTGGAAATCCGGCCGCCGATATTGAGATTTTGGATCGGTTGGAAGAAGGCCTGCATGCCCGGAATCTGCCGCGCCTTGCCGCGCAGCCGGCCAATGATCGAATTGAGGTTGTCGCGGTCCTTCTTCGGCTTCAGCGCGATGAACAGGCGGCCGTAATTCGCCGTCGTGTTGGGGCCGCCGGCGCCGACGGTGGAATTGATGTATTCGATCGCAGGATCGGATTTCAGCACGTCGACCAGCGCCTGCTGCCGCTCCTTCATCGCGTCGAAGGAGGTATCGGTGGCAGCTTCCGTCACGCCGATCAGAAAGCCGGTGTCCTCCTGCGGAAAGAAGCCCTTCGGCACGATCATGTAGAGGTAGACGGTGCCGCCAAGGGTCGCCAGCGTCACCATCAGCATCAGGAATTTTCGGGCCAGCACGAGATCGAGCGTCCATTCATAGGCGCGCAGCCAGGACTCGAACATCCTCTCGAAGACGCGAAGCACGATGTTCGGCTTCTTGGTCGCGTCATGCGCTCGCAGCACGCGCGCGCACAGCATCGGCGTCAGCGTCAGCGAGACGAATCCGGACACGATGATCGCGACCGATACCGTCACCGCAAATTCGCGGAACACGCGGCCGACAATGCCGCCCATCAGCAAGACCGGAATGAACACGGCAATCAGCGAGAAGGTGATCGAGATGATGGTAAAGCCGATCTCGCGCGCGCCCTTCAGCGCGGCCTCGAATGGCCGCATGCCGTGCTCGATGTGGCGGACGATGTTCTCCAGCATGACGATGGCGTCGTCGACCACGAAGCCGACCGAGAGCGTCAGCGCCAGCAGCGTCATGTTGTTGATGGAGTAATCGAGCGCGTACATCACGGCGCAGGTGCCGAACAGGGAGATCGGAACCGCCAGCGCCGGGATGAAGGTCGCGGACGCCGAGCGCAGGAACAGGAAGATGACGAGGATCACCAGGGCGATCGCGATCAGCAATGTTTCCTCGACGTCGGCCACCGCCTGCCGGATGGATACCGAGCGGTCCATCAGGACGTTGATCGATACCGATGGCGGGATCTGTGCGCGCAGCGCCGGGAACTTGGCCAGAACGGAATCGACCACCGCCACCGTGTTGGCGTCCGGCTGCTTCTGGATGCCGAGCACGATGGCGCGCTCGCCGTTCAGCCAACTCGCGATCCGCTCGTTCTCGACACTGTCGTAGATCCGCGCGACCTCGTCGAGCTTAACCGGGGAGCCGTTGCGCCAGGCCACCACGATCTGGCGATAGTCCATCGCCTTGTCCATCTGGCCTGAGGCCTGCAGCGCCACATCCTGTTTCGGCCCGTTCAGCGTGCCGACCGGGGTCGAGGAATTGGCGCGCGACACCGCCGTCCTGATGTCTTCGAGCGACAGCCCGCGTGCCGCGGCGGCCTCCGGGTCGGCCTGGACCCGAATGGCGAATTTCTGCGCGCCGTAGACGCTGACCTGGGCGACGCCCGGAATCTGCGACAGCGTCTGGCCGATGGTGATGTCGCCATATTCGTGGACCGCCGACAACGGCAGCGTCGATGAGTTGAGCACGACAAACAGCACAGGGAAATCGGCCGGGTTCACTTTGCGGAAGCTCGGCGGGATGATCATCTCGACCGGCAACCGGCGCTGCGCAATGGTCAGCGCGGTCTGCACGTCGAGCGCCGCGGCATCGATGTTGCGGTTGAGATCGAACTGGATGGTGATGGTGCTGGTGCCCTGCGACGAGTTCGACGACATCGAGGAGATGCCGGCAACCGTCGAAAGCTGGCGCTCGATGACGCCGGCGACCGAGGCCGCCATGGTGTCCGCGCTGGCGCCCGGCAGCGTCGCGGTCACGGCAATGGTCGGGAAATCGACCCGCGGCAGCGCCGAGACCGGCAGCAGGCGGAAACCGAAGATGCCGAACGCGATGATCGACGCCGTGATCAGCGTCGTCATGACCGGTCGGCGGATACAGAGTTCGGAGAGCGTCATCGGCTACGCCCCGGCCTTTTTCGCCCGCGGCTCTACCCGCGATCCGTCCGACAGCAGCAACTGGCCGTCCGTCACGACGCTCTCGTCGCCGGCGAGCCCTTCGGAAATCACCGACATGCCCTGCGCGGTACGGTCGACCTTGACCGGCTGGACCTTGGCCGTGCCGTCCTTGACCACGAAGACGAAATTGCCGCTCTGGCTGCGCTGCACGGCGACCGTCGGCACCACGACGGAGTCTTCGTTCCGGATGACGAGCTTGGTAGCAACCAAGGTCCCAGGCCACAACGTCTCGTTCTCGTTGGCCATGATGCCGCGCACGGTGACCATGCCTGTGGCCATATCCACGGTGTTTTCGACCATCGCGACCTTGCCGCTCTCGGAGTGTTGACGGCCCGGGATGGTGGCGGTGACGCCGGAGACGCCCTTCGCCATCGACTCACGCAAATCGACCAGCACGCGCTGCGGAACCGAGAAAGTGACATAGACCGGCGCCATCTGATTGATGACGGCAAGCGGGGTGGTGTCGGCCGGGCGCACGAAATTGCCAACCTTCACATTGGCGACGCTGATGCGCCCCGAGAACGGGGCGCGGATCGTGGTGTAGCTCTTCTGGACCTTCAGATTGTCGAGCGCGGCCTGGTCAGCCTTGATGGTGCCGGTCAGGATGTCGGACTGGGTCCTAGCGTTGTCGACATTGACCTGGGTGGTCGCGCCCTTGGCGACGAGATCGTTGAAGCGGCGGAGGTCGCGCTGCGCGCCCTCGAGCTGCGCCTGGTCCTTGGCCAGCACGCCCTCGGCCTGCTCGATCTGGGCATCGATCTGGCGGCTGTCGAGCGTGAACAGGAGATCGCCCTCATTGACCTTGGCGCCGTCCTCGAAATGCACCGCGACGATGGTGGTCTCCAGCCGCGACTTCAGTGCCACGCTGGAGATCGGCGTCACCATCCCGATCGCATCGACGTCGACGGGCACGGACTTGCGCTCCGCTTTGGCCAGCTCGACGGAAACCATCCGCGGCCGCTGCGGGCCCTGGGCGTTGGAGGTGCCGCCCATCCATGAGGAGCGGGTGACAAAACCGGCCGCCGCAAGGATGCCAATGGCGCCGACAAGAAGTATCAAGCTACGCTTTTTCATAATTTTTACGCCCGCCGGTCCTGAAAGGACGGGACAGCATTCTCCTAGCCCCTTGACGGCGATGTTTGCGCCTTATTTCTAAACAGTTATCACAGCCTCGCTGCACATGGTATGCCACTGCCAGAAAATGTGTAGTTACAATCCCGAGCCAATTTCATGCGTGTTGCAACCTGGAACGTCAATTCGATCCGGCAGCGGATCGAGCACCTGTTGACTTGGCTTGGCGAATGCTCGCCCGACATCGTCTGCCTGCAGGAAACCAAATGCACTGACGAGGCGTTCCCGCGGCTGGAGTTCGAGGCGCTCGGCTATAATGTCGTGACCCATGGGCAGAAGACCTTCAACGGGGTCGCGCTACTGTCGAAACTGCCATTCGACGAGACCAAATCGGGCCTGGCCGGCGACGACGAGGACGCCCACGCCAGATTCCTCGAAGGCGTGGTGACGCTGAAGACCGGCGTGATGCGGATCGCCTGCCTTTATCTGCCCAACGGAAACCCGCCGGACACGGATAAATATCCCTATAAACTCAAATGGATGTCGCGGCTTCTTGAGTACTCGAAGGAGCGACTTAAGGCGGAAGAACCGCTCGTGCTCGCAGGCGACTTTAACGTCATTCCGGCTGCCGCCGATGTCTATAACCCTGCCGCCTGGGGTAACGACGCGCTGTTCCGCCCGAAAACCCGCGAAACCTTTCAGTCCCTGCTCGGCCTCGGCCTGACCGATGCCCTGCGCGCAGTGACTGACGAGCCGGGCCTCTACACCTTCTGGGACTACCAGGCAGGCGCCTGGCAGAAGAACTGGGGCCTTCGAATCGACCACCTCCTGCTGTCGCCGCAGGCCAGCGACCGTCTGACCGATGTCGGCGTCGACAGCTACGTCCGCGCCTGGGAGAAGCCGTCCGACCACGTGCCGGTCTGGGCGGATTTCGATCTGGAGAAGGCTTGAGCACGACAGGCATAGCGAAGGTGGAGTTTCGAGATGCGTCGCCCGACGATGCCGTCGCGGCCTGCCACGTCCTCACGGAATCGATATCCCGGTTATGCGTTGCCGATCACCGCAACAATCCGGTGATCTTGAGCGCCTGGCTGGCTAACAAGACGCCGGAAATCGTCGCGGCATGGGCCACTCAGCAGGGAAACTCGCTCCTGCTCGCGATCGAGGCCGACGCCGTGCTGGCCGTCGGGTCCGTAACGGATGCAGGGGAGATCACGCTGAACTATGTCGCGCCCGACGCGCGGTTTCGCGGCGTCAGCCGGGCCTTGCTAAGGGCGCTCGAAGCCAGAGCGGTGGAGCGAGGTAACAGCCGTTGCAACTTGACCAGCACAGAGACGGCGCATCGCTTCTATCAGTCGGCGGGGTACATCGATGAGGGCGCGCCTCAGGGAAAGTTCGGCACGAACTCCGGCTATCCGATGTCGAAGGAGATTGTCGCGGAATCGTAGGGTGTGCGAAGCGCAGGAATAGTAGGGTGGGCAAAGCGAAGCATGCCCACCATTTCTATCTACGATCTCGGAGAGATGGTGGGCACGGCGCAAGAGCGCCTTTGCCCACCTTACGGCAGTGCCGTCAGTCCCGCTTGCCCTGCACCCAGTGCTCGAGCATCTGCAAAGCCGTGGCGCGGTCGTCGTCGGAGGCTTTGGCGAAAGCTCGGTTGTAGCTTTCGCGGATCCAGGTCTCGTCGGGGGCGGCGTTGTCGCGTGCCAGCGTCAGCCACATCAAACCCCGCGCCGCCTGCCGCGGCAGCCGGTCGCCGTTGAACAGCATCTGGCCGAGCATGGCCTGCGCCTGATGCTGGCCCTTCTGGGCCGCCAGACCGAGCCAGCGCGCGCCGTAGCGGAAATCATCCCGCGAGGCGTCCGGGGTCTTCAGGTAAAGCCGCGCCAGATCGTATTGCGCGTCAGCATTGCCGAAATAGGAAGCGGCATAGGAGAACATCTCCCGGGCGCGATCGGTGTCCGGCTTGATCTTGGAGTTCGGAATGCCGTTGAGGTAGTAACGCCCCAGCGCCACGAAGGCGTTGGCGACGATGGCCGCCTGCGGCGCCGACGGGCTGTCCTCGGCATGCGCGTTGGCGATACGGCTGAAATATTCGAAGGCGCGCAAATCGTCCTGCACGACGCCATCGCCATCGGCATACATCCGCCCCAGCTTCCACTGCGCGACGGGGTGGCCGCCCTCGGCGGCGTATTGCAGCGAGTTCAGGGAGGGCGCGGCAACCGCCGTCGCCGTCGGCGCCGCGGCGGCGGGCGCCTTCTTCAGAGCCTGGGCCGTGACGGCCTGCGCGGCGGCCGGCTGGTTCATTACGGGAAGGGCGGCGTCCGGCTTCACCGGCGCGCCGTCAAATGCGAATCCCGGAGCCGCCACCGGCGCGGCCCCCAGCATCAACGCAAGAATGATACGCCTAGATGTCCGCATAACACTGTTTCTCGTGCGCACCGCCAGGATGGGTCACAGCCCCGTCCACCGCCGGCCCAACCTGTTGGGCATATTTCCACAGCGCACCCGACGTGTGGTTAGTCTGTCGAGGCGCCCATTTGGTTTTACGTTCGGCGAGTTCGGCGTCGGTCAATTTTACGTTAAGGGTACCGGCCTCGGCGTCGATCTCGATAATGTCACCATTTTGCAACAGGGCGATCGGGCCACCCACGGCCGCCTCCGGTCCGACATGGCCGATGCAGAATCCGCGGGTGGCGCCGGAGAACCGGCCGTCGGTGATCAGGGCGACCTTGCCGCCCATCCCCTGCCCGGTCAGCGCCGCCGTGGTCGAGAGCATCTCCCGCATGCCGGGACCGCCGCGCGGCCCCTCATAGCGGATCACGATGACCTCGCCCTCCTTGTAGGTCTTTTTCTGAACCGACTCGAAGGCGTCTTCCTCGCGGTCGAAGCAACGGGCAGGACCAGTAAATTTCAGCTTCGACATTCCGGCGACCTTCACGATCGCACCCTCCGGCGCGAGATTACCCTTCAGCCCGACAACGCCTCCCGTGACGGTGATCGGGTTGTCGGCGGACCGCACCACATCCTGGTGCGGATTCCATTTCACGCTCTTGAGGTTTTCGGCGATCGTACGGCCCGTGACGGTTATGCAATCTCCGTGCAGGTGGCCATTGTCGAGCAGCGTCTTCATCAGAAGCGGAATGCCACCAACCTCGAACATGTCTTTGGCAACATAACGGCCCCCTGGCTTCAAATCCGCGACATAAGGAGTCTTTTTGAAGATTTCGGCCACGTCGAATAAGTCAAATTTTATCCCGCACTCATGCGCGATCGCCGGCAGGTGCAACGCAGCATTGGTCGACCCGCCGGAGGCGGCAACGACAGCAGCGGCGTTTTCCAGCGAACGCCGGGTGACGATGTCGCGCGGGCGGATGTTGGCTGCGATCAGCTCCAGAATCTTCTCGCCGGCGGCGGCGCAAAACGCGTCGCGAATCTCATAAGGCGCTGGCGCCCCGGCCGAATAGGGCAGCGCCAGGCCAATCGCCTCGGACACCGTCGCCATGGTGTTGGCGGTGAATTGTGCGCCGCATGCACCAGCCGAGGGACAGGCCACCCGCTCGATTTCGTCGAGATCGGCATCCGACATTTCGCCGACGGAATGCTTGCCCACCGCCTCGAACATGTCCTGCACCGTGACCTGCTGGCCGCGGAAATTGCCGGGCAGGATCGAGCCGCCATAGATGAAGATCGAGGGCACGTTGAGCCGGACCATCGCCATCATCATACCCGGCAGCGACTTGTCGCAGCCGGCAAGCCCGACCAGCGCGTCATAGGCATGGCCGCGCACGGTCAGCTCGACCGAGTCGGCGATGCACTCCCTCGAAGGCAGCGACGAGCGCATGCCGTCATGGCCCATGGCGATGCCGTCGGTGACGGTGATGGTGCAGAATTCGCGCGGGGTGCCGCCGGCAGCCGCGACGCCCTTCTTGACCGCCTGCGCCTGACGCATCAGCGAGATATTGCAGGGCGCGGCTTCATTCCAGCAGGACGCGACGCCGACAAAAGGCTGGTGGATCTGGTCGGTGGTTAGCCCCATCGCGTAGAGATAGGACCGATGAGGGGCACGCTCCGGCCCCTCCGTCACGTGACGGCTCGGCAACCTCTTCTTGATGTCAGTCTTGGCGTCCATCCGCGGAACCTGTTTTCCCAGCCATTTCCCTGTCGGTCTCGGGAGCAATTTCCCGTTGCCTTCGCCGTCTTGTCGCCAATCAGCTATGAAGGAAATGGTTTCATGGAGGGGTGTGGCCAAAAAGCGGCGCGAGCAAGAGGCGGGCGGGGCGGTTAACCAGATCTTCCCCTACTGTTGCGGTCGCGCAACAATCGTGTCGCAACGGCAACCATTTCGGGATCAAATCCGGCGCGCGTACTCGTGGCGCAACCGCATCCTTAGATGCGGAACTCCCACATCATCGTATGGCTCGCCATCGCGTACGAACCCGAAATGCGAATAGAAATTTTCTAGATATAGCTGCGCGCCAATGACGATATCGCACGACTCCTCTCCAAGGCGCGCGAGACTCCTTTGCACGAGCTCCTTCCCAAGTCCCGTTCCCCGATATTGTTTTGAAACGACTACTCTGCCAAATGACGCAAAGGCGGTCTCTTCAGAAGGCCAGGTGCATCGAGCATAAGCGACAAAATCTGCGCCTATTTTCGCCAGCAAATGCGACGCGGTCTGGTCGGCAAAATCCAAGTCCGAGTAGGGCGACTGCTGCTCGACCACCAGTATCTCCTGTCGCAACGCAAGCATGCAGTACAGTTCCTGTGAACCGAATTCGTCAAAGCGATACCAACGGAATTCTATCAAGCTACCCTCCTCTGCTTTCAAAGCTGACCAAATCTAACGAGAGCCTCGATTCCGGGAGACCAGACTTTCAGCCTGTCACAACCTGAGGGCGATCCATAACGGAAGTCCAGCGCGAGACCCGCAACGTATCCAGACCAACCATTTGCCGAGCGTCCCAGCGTCACCGTGGATCGGACAACGCAACTCAAACGATATCCACAGCGCCTGCCTTTCGATTGCCGTCATGGCGCACACCGAAAACCACATCCCGTGCCGTGCATCATGTTAAAGGGATCGCGTCATTTTTGTGCGGCCGGCACTTTTGCGCCAGTTTTCATCACGCAATGATGCGACCCGAGACATGTGCACCGTCGGCGTGGGTCGTTCATATGCAAGAGAGAACAACGCGGTACGCAGTTTGTCGCAGACGTTTTGATCGCCGGCTGGAATTGAGGCATGTGCCAAACGATCGGCGCACCAACGCCTTTCGCGTCACCATATTGCCCCTGCCTAGCGCAAATCCGCCGCGCACGCGTCCAGCCACGGGCCCGTTTTGCTGTTTCTTCTTCAATGCGGGTGAAGGATCCTGCCTCACGTCCTTCCCGCGCGCATCACGCGAGGCTTTCCCAAAGTCCGTGGTCGTTTCTAGTCCGTGAGGCCTCTGAGTAAGAGGTTCGACTAATGGCACGCTTCAATCTGAACAGATTCTTCGACGACAGTCGTCTCGACGATTTTTTGGCCCGGTTTACGGGCGGCAGCGCCGACCATGATCATCTGAACGGCACGACGGGCGGCAACGTCTTGTACGCAGGCGCCAAAGACGACTCGGTCGCCGGCATGGCCGGGAACGACACGCTCAACGGCGGCTCCGGCAACGACAAGGTGTGGGGCGGCTCCGGCAATGACAACCTTTCAGGTGGCTCTGGCGCCGACCTTCTGGTCGGCGGCTTCGGCGCGGACCGGATGGACGGCGGCTCCGGCAATGACGTCCTGCTCAGCCGGTCGGACGCCGGTGAGATGGTCGCAGCCCAGGACGGCACGACCCAGATCTTTGCGACCGAAACCGCTGCGTTCAAGGCGGTCAACGACACCCTCACCGGCGGCGCGGGCGCCGACACCTTCCGCTTCGAAGGCATGGTGAACGCCAAGGACGAGATCGTCGCCAAGCACGTCAATGCGGACGGTACGATCGACTGGGTTGGCGTCACCGGCGAGAACAACGCCGTTCACGATCACTGGGTTGACGGCTTCGGCAACGACGTGATCCGCGACTTCAATCGCGCCCAGGGCGACAAGATCGAAATCTCGGCGCACACCGCCGAAGTCAAGTCGATCGAGTACAAGGACAGCAACGGCGACGGCAAGAATGACTATAGCGTGATCACCGTCATCAGCCAGCAGGGCAATGCTGGCGCGCATGATGAGGATTTGCTCGGCACTATCACCGTCTACGGCAACCTGGTGAAGCAAAGCGATATCGCCGTGACCCAAACGGTGTATGGCGCCTACGAGAAGGTCGGCGAACTCGGCGCCGGCGTGCACTTCGAACTGGAGGACGACGGCGTGCTGGCCAACGGCGGCACCGACGGCGGCCACCACAACGAAATGACGATGGCTGCGAACCTCGCCACCTACGCGTAAGGCGAAGACATCCAGTGCTCAACACTAGCAAGGGCCGGCTTTCCGGCCCTTGCAACTCCCCGTGGCATATTGGTTGTCCGCAAACCGCTATCCGTGTCCCGGACGCGGTGCAGCGCATAGCCCTGCACCGCAGAGGGACCCACCGCCGCAGCGTGTGGACCCCGGATCAGCAGCGCACCACGCCGCAGGCCAAAGAGCGTGTCGAAGACGCGCGTGAACGAGCTGATGGCGCTGCGCAGCATCCGGGGAACGTGGACGACAGGCGTCAATTCATCGCGCGTTTCAATCCACCTTGACGTTGGCGGCCTTGATCATCGGCCACCATTTTGCTATCTCGGCCTTTTGCCAGGCGCCGAGCGCTTCGGGCGTGAGCTTGTCCTTGGGTGGCATCTGCAGGCCGAGGTTCTCAAGCTGCTTGCGCACCGCAGGATCGTTCAACGCCTCCACCGTCGCCGCGTTCAGCTTTGCGATGACGTCCTTCGGCGTCTCCTTGGGCACCCAGAGGCCGGACCACAGCGTCATGTGGAAGCCGGGCAGCCCCGCCTCATCTACGGTCGGGATATCGGACGCCGACTCCACGCGCTTATCGCCGGTGATGGCATAGGCGCGGATGTTGCCGGCACGCACCTGCCCGATCGAGTTCGAGGTCTGGTCGACGATCATGTCGATCTGGCCGGCGACGAGATCGTTCATCGCCGGGCCGGTGCCGCGATACGGCACATATTGCAGCTTGATGCCGGTGACGTTCTCGAAATAGAGCCCGGCGATATGGCTACCGGAGCCGGCGCCTGCCGTGCCCGCCGTCGCCGGCGTCGGCTGCGCCTTCAGCCACGCCATAAATTCCTTCAGCGAAGTTGCGGGAATCGACTTCTTGCTGACGATGATCATTGGATTGCTTGGCAGCAGGGCAACCGGTTCAAGGTCGGTGACGAGATCGTAGCCGAGTTTGTAGATCGCGCCATTGGCGACGTGGGTACCGAGATGGCCGAAGCTGATCGTGTGGCCGTCAGGCGGCGACCGCACCGCGCGACCGACGCCGACCGAACCGCCCGCCCCCGTCACATTCTCGACCAGGACCTGCTCGCCGAGCGTAACCTTCATGCGCTCGGCGAGAATTCGCGCCATCGCGTCCGATGGACCGCCGGCGGAAAACGGCACGATGATGGTGACGGGACGCGAGGGAAAGCTTTGCGCCGTCGCGGCATCGCTGAACGCCAACACTGCAATCGCGGACAGAATGAATTTTCGCATCTCGTGCTCCCATCACATTCCGCCGCGCGATGATCAGAGTTTTGCGTACTCGATCGGCTGGTGGCGATCGAGCGTTCGCGTGACCGGCGGCAGCGGATATTTAAGCCCTGTCGCGCAATTGAACAGCATGACGCGATCGTTTTTAGTCACGCGGCCTTCGGCAAGGCTTTGCTGATAGGCAGCATACGTCGCCGCCCCTTCCGGACACAACAAAAGGCCCTCCTCGCGCGCCACTTCGTTGAGCGCAGCAGAAATCTTCTCGTCCGGGACCGCAATAGCAAATCCCTTGCTCTCGCGGACCGCGCGCAGGATCAGAAAATCTCCGACCGCCTGCGGCACGCGGATGCCGGACGCGATGGTGTGGGCATCCTCCCAGCGCGGGGCGTGCTCGGTGCCGTTCTCGAAGGCACGCACAATCGGCGCGCAGCCGGACGCCTGCACCGCCACCATGCGCGGCCGCTTCGCGCCGATGAACCCGATCGCTTCCAGTTCGGCAAACGCTTTCCACATGCCGATCAGGCCGGTGCCGCCGCCGGTCGGGTAGAAGATCACGTCAGGCACCTCCCAGCCGAGCTGCTCGGCGAGCTCGAGACCCATCGTCTTCTTGCCTTCGATCCGGTACGGCTCCTTCAGCGTCGAGGTATCGAACCAGCCGGCTTTTGCTTTCCCTTCGCCGACGATCTTGCCGCAGTCGTCGATCAGGCCGTTGACGCGATAGACGGTGGCACCCTGCAGCTCGATTTCGCTGACGTTCACTTCCGGCGTATCGGCTGGGCAGAAGATCGTGGTCTTGATGCCGCAGGAAGTGGCGTAGGCCGCAAGCGCGGCGCCGGCATTACCGTTGGTGGGCATTGCCATGTGCTTGATGCCAAGCGCCTTGCCCATCGACACCGCCATTACGAGGCCTCTAGCCTTGAACGAGCCGGTCGGCAGGCGGCCCTCGTCCTTGACGATGATCTCGCCACCACCAAGTTTCTTGGCTAGCTTGGGCAGGCGAATGAGCGGCGTCATGATTTCGCCGAGGCTGACGATGTCGGTGACCTTCCGCACCGGCAGCAGCTCGCGGTAGCGCCACATATCGGCGGGGCGTTCCGCGAGCGCTTCCTTGGTCAGCGCCTTCTTCACGCCGGCGAGGTTGTAGCGCACCAAAAGCGGCTTGCCGGCCTTGGAGAGGTTGTGGATCTCGTCGGCCTCGTACCGATCGCCTTCCATCGCGCATTCGAGATGGGTCACGAACGTCGGCCGTTCGATGGTCAGATTGTCGTTGTCTTTCACAACTGTTCTTTCTGGTTTGCCTGTCATTGCCGGGCTCGACCCGGCAATCCATCTTCTTCGCAAGACTCTTGTGAAGCGTGATGGATGCGCGGGTCAAGCCCGCGCATGACGGTTAGGGACTGGGCTAGATATTGAGCACGCGGCCGTAGGCGTCCAGCACGGCTTCCTTCATCATCTCGGACAGGGTCGGATGCGGGAATACCGTGTGCATCAACTCCTCTTCCGTAGTCTCCAGGTTCATGGCGACCACGTAGCCCTGAATCAATTCGGTCACCTCGGCGCCGATCATATGGGCGCCAAGCAACTGGCCAGTCTTCTTGTCGAAGATCACCTTCACGAGGCCCTGGTCCTCGCCGAGCGCGATCGCCTTGCCGTTGCCGACAAACGGGAAACGGCCCACGCGAATCTCGCGGCCGTTTTCTTTCGCCTTTGCCTCGGTCAGGCCCACCGAGGCGACCTGCGGATGGCAGTACGTGCAGCCGGGAATGAGGTTCTTGTCCATGGCGTGCGGGTGCATGCCCTTGATTGCCTCGATGCAGACCACGCCTTCATGCTCGGCCTTATGGGCGAGCATCGGCGGGCCGGCGACGTCGCCAATGGCATAGATGCCGGGCACGTTGGTCTTGCCGTAGCCGTCGATCACGACGACGCCGCGGTCGGTCTTGACGCCGAGTTTTTCGAGCCCGAGCCCCTCGATATTGCCGACCACGCCGACCGCCGAGATCACGCGCTCGAACTCGACCGTCTGCGGCTGCTTGCCGTCATCGATGGTGGCGACGACGCTGTCGGCCTTCTTCTCGAGCTTCGTTACTTTGGTGTTGGATAGAATCTTGATGCCCTGCTTTTCGAAGCGTTTCCGCGCAAGGCCGGCGATCTCGGCGTCCTCGACGGGCAGGATTTGCGGCAGCACCTCGACCACGGTGACGTCGGCGCCCATGGTGTGGAAGAAGGAGGCGAACTCGATGCCGATCGCGCCGGAACCGACCACCAGCAGCGATTTCGGCATCCGCTCCGGCACCATCGCCTCAAAATAGGTCCAGACCAGTTTATTGTCGGGCTCGAGCCCCGGCAGCACGCGCGGCCGGGCACCGGTGGCCAGGATGATGTGCTTGGCCTGATAGGTGCCCTCGCCCAGCGCGCCCTTCGGCGCTTCGACTTGGGATTTCTTCACGGTGACCTTGCCGGGCGCATCGATCGACGCCTCGCCCCAGATCACCGTCACCTTGTTCTTCTTCATTAGGAAGCCAACGCCATCATTGAGGCGTTTTGAGACGCCCCGCGAGCGCTGCACGACGGCCTTCGGATCGAACGAGACTTTCTCGGCGGAAAGCCCGTAATCCTTGGCGTGCTGCATGTAGTGATAGATTTCGGCTGAGCGTAAAAGCGCCTTCGTCGGAATGCAGCCCCAGTTCAGGCAGATGCCGCCGAGATAGGATTTTTCGATGATCGCGGTCTTGAAACCGAGCTGGGCGGCGCGGATCGCGGTGACGTAACCACCGGGGCCGGAGCCGATAATGATGACGTCGAAGGAAGTGTCGGCCATGTTTTACTCGCTCGTTTCCATCGTGCGACCAAGTTGACATTTCGTTTCCGTCATTGCGAGGAGCCCTTGCGACGAAGCAATCCAGCCGCCAACAATGCAATGGATCGCTTCCGCCTTCGCTCTTCGAGCTACGGCGGACAAGTCGCTGCGCCCGCAATGACGGCGTACGTCATGCAATGGTCACACCATCATCATCACGGGGTTTTCGATCAACTGCTTGAAGGCGCCGATCAGCTCGGCACCGAGCGCGCCGTCGATGGCGCGGTGATCGCAGGACAAGGTCACGCTCATCATCTGCGCGATCTCGATCTTGCCGTTGCGCACGACCGGGCGCTCCTCGCTGGTGCCGACGGCGAGGATCGTCGCGTGCGGCGGGTTGATCACGGCGGTGAAGTGATTGATGCCGTACATGCCGAGGTTCGACACCGCCGTGGTCCCGCCCTGATATTCCTCCGGCTTCAGCTTGCGCGCCCGCGCGCGCGCCGCAAAGTCCTTCATCTCGGATGAAATCGTGGACAACGTCTTGGCTTCCGCTTTCCGGATAATCGGAGTGATCAGGCCGCCCGGCATCGCAACGGCAACACCGATATCGGAGTGCTTGTGCTTGAGCATGCCGCCCTCGGTCCAGCTCACGTTGCAGTTCGGAATCCGCTGCAGCGCGATGGCCATCGCCTTGATGACGAAGTCGTTCACCGAAAGCTTGTAGAGCGGCTTCTTCTCCTTGTCCTTCGGTGCTGCCGCGTTGATCTCCTCGCGCGCCACCAATAGCTTGCCGATGTCGCAGTCCATCGTGAGATAGAAATGCGGCACGGTCTGCACCGACGCGGTCAGCCGTTGCGCGATGGTGCGGCGCATGCCGTCATGCGGCACGATTTCGTAGGAGCCCTCCTCGAACAGCGCCAGAATCTGCTTGTCGGACATCGACGGCGCGATGCTCGGACCGGCCGCGGGTGCGGCGGCCGGGGCCTTCAGACCCTTGCCGGATTTCGCGTCCTCGACGTCTCGGGCGATGATGCGGCCATGCGGGCCGGAGGCGCTGATCCGCGAAAGATCGATCCCGGCATCCTTGGCCAGACGCCGCGCGAGCGGCGACGAGAAGATACGGTCGTGACCGTTGCCCTTGGCGGGCGCAGCCGCCGCCTGAGGGGCTGGCGCGGGAGCCGCTGCGGGCGCAGGCGTTGGCGCCGGTGCCGCGGCAGCAGCCTTCGGCGCTTCCTTGGGTGTCTCCTTGGGCGCTTCAGCCTTCGGCGCGGGGGCGGCGCCAGCCGCTTTCACGTCCTCGCCATCACCGGCTAGCACCGCGATGATATCGTTGACCGGCACATCCTGCGTGCCCTCGGGCACCAGAATTTTTGCGATGGTGCCCTCGTCGACGGCCTCGACTTCCATCGTCGCCTTGTCGGTCTCGATCTCCGCGATCACGTCGCCGGACTTGACCTTGTCGCCCTCTTTCTTGAGCCACTTGGCAAGGTTGCCCTTTTCCATCGTGGGCGACAGCGCGGGCATCAAAATGTTGATCGGCATCGTCAGTGACCCTGTTGCGACCGCGGCGTGGTGGAGCCCATGTCGGTCGGCCGGTTGATTTCGGCTTCGAACATCTCGACGATGCGCGCGAGCGCCTCGTCCTCGGTGTAGCCGCTCTCGCGCGCATAGGCGCGGGCGGCGTGGCGGGCGATATCGACCAGCAACAGGCCCCACATGTCAGGCTCCTCGAAGGCGCGCTGGAAGGCGATCGAGAGCCCGCCATCGACGACAAAGGCACGCAGCACTTCGACGGCGTCATCGCGGCCGATGACATCGGGCGGCAGCGGCTGTTCGTTGGGACCGGCCATCTGGACCTACCGGTAGGAAACGGCCTTGGCGGCCGCCACCACCTCGGCGACGGACGGCAACGCGAGCTTTTCGAGGTTCGCGGCATAAGGCATTGGCACATCCTTGCCGGATATCCGGGCGACCGGCGCATCGAGATAATCGAAGGCGTGCTCCATAATGCGGGCGGCAACCTCGGCGCCGACGCCGGACTGCTGCCATCCTTCCTCCACCGTCACCGCGCGCCCGGTCTTCTTTACCGAGTTGACGATCGTCTCGGTGTCCATCGGGCGCAGCGTGCGCAGGTCGATCACCTCGGCCTCGATGCCTTCCTTGGCGAGCTCGTCGGCGGCCTTCAGCGAATAGGTCATGCCATTCGACCACGAGATCAGTGTTACGTCCTTGCCCGAGCGAACGATACGCGCCTTGCCGATCGGGATCACGTAATCGTCGAGCTTCGGCACCTCGCCGGTATGGCCGTACAAGACTTCGTTTTCGAGAAAGATGACGGGGTTGGGATCGCGGATCGCGGCCTTCAGCAGCCCTTTATAGTCGGCAGCCGAGAACGGCGCGATCACCTTCAGCCCGGGAATTTGCGAGTACCAGGCCGAGTAGTCCTGGCTGTGCTGGGCGGCAACGCGGGCGGCGGCGCCGTTCGGGCCGCGGAACACGATCGAGCAGCCCATCTGGCCGCCTGACATGTACAGCGTCTTGGCCGCCGAGTTGATGATCTGGTCGATCGCCTGCATGGCGAAGTTGAAGGTCATGAATTCGACGATCGGCTTCAGCCCCGACATCGCCGCGCCGACACCGACGCCGGCAAAGCCATGCTCGGTGATCGGGGTATCGATCACGCGCCGCGCGCCGAACTCTTGCAACAGGCCCTGCGTCACCTTGTAGGCGCCCTGATATTCCGCGACCTCCTCGCCCATGATGAACACATCGGGATCGCGCCGCATCTCTTCCGCCATGGCATCGCGCAGCGCCTCGCGAATGGTCTGGGTGACCATCTCGGTGCCGGCGGGGACTTCCGGATCGGGCTCGGCGACCGCAGCGGCCAGCGCGGCTGGTGCCTTCTCGGCCTTGGGCTGGGGCGCTTCCGCCTTGGCTTCAGCGGGGGGCGCGGATTCCGCGGCCTTTGCCGCTTGCGCCGGTGCGCTGGCTTTTCCGAGATCGGCAGCGCTCTCGCCGTCGGCCAAAATGGTCGCGATCGGCGTATTGACCGCAACGTCGGCGGTGCCTTCGGGGATCAATATCTTGCCGAGCGTGCCCTCATCGGTCGCCTCGACTTCCATCGTCGCCTTGTCGGTCTCGATCTCGGCGATGACATCACCTGACTTGATCGTCTCGCCTTCCTTCTTCAGCCACTTCGCAAGGTTGCCCTTCTCCATGGTGGGCGACAGCGCAGGCATCAGCACTTGAATGGGCATATCGGCTCCCGAAAATCACTCGTCAGTTGGTTCTGCGCTCGTTTGATCTGCAGGTCGCAAGAGCAGCAAACCAGGTCCCACTTTTTACGAACTATGCGTTGAATTACCTGTAGACGTCGGTCCAGAGCTCGGACGGATCGAGCTCGGGATCGCGCTGGGCGAAATCGGCGGATGCGTTGACGATCTCGCGCACCTCGGCGTCGATCGCCTTCAACTCCTGCTCGCTGACCTTGGCGGCCAGCAGGCGGTTGCGCACCTGCTCGATCGGATCCTGGTCGGTGCGGATTTTTTCGACCTCTTCGCGGGTCCGGTATTTCGCCGGGTCGGACATCGAATGGCCGCGGTAGCGATAGGTCTGCATTTCCAGGATGAACGGCCCCTTGCCGGCGCGGCACCAGGCGACCGCCTCGTCGCCCGCGGCCTTCACGGCGCGGACATCCATGCCGTCGACCTGGTGACCCGGAATGTTAAAGGAGGCGCCGCGCTTGGAAAAATCGGTCTGGGCGGAAGAGCGGGTCACCGACGTGCCCATGGCGTAGCGGTTGTTCTCGATCACGTAGATCACCGGTAGCTTCCACAGCTCCGCCATATTAAAACTCTCATAGACCTGGCCTTGGTTGGACGCGCCGTCGCCGAAATAGGCGAGGCTGACGAAATCATTGCCGCGATAGCGATTGGCGAAAGCAAGGCCGGTCCCGAGCGAAACCTGGGCGCCGACGATGCCGTGGCCGCCGTAGAAGTTCTTCTCCATGCTGAACATGTGCATGGAGCCGCCCTTGCCCTTGGAGTAGCCGCCGCGGCGGCCGGTGAGCTCGGCCATGACGCCGTTGGCGTCCATCCCGCAGGCTAGCATGTGGCCGTGGTCACGGTATCCCGTTATGACCTGATCGCCCTTCTTCAGGGCCATCTGCATTCCGACCACCACAGCTTCCTGGCCGATATAGAGGTGGCAGAAACCGCCAATCGCACCCATGCCGTAGAGCTGGCCGGCCTTCTCCTCAAAGCGGCGGATCAGGAGCATGTCTCGCAGCGCGGCCAATTCCTGCGCCTTGGTGAATTCCGGTGGGGACCCGTTTGCCTTCTCCTGCCCTGATTCCTTCGCGACGACGCTTTTCTTGGGTGCAGCCATGGCATTTCCGGGTGAGAAAGAGAGACGGATCAGCCCTCTGTATCCCAACTCAAACCGCCGTGAAAGGATTGCGTGCGCTGGAGAAAATATTGCTATGCCGCAGTGCAATGTGGGTCGCGACATTTTCGAAATTGATTTCGCGATTTTTTGAAATTTGCGGACATAGGTAGGGACGTCACCCTGAAGGTGCGAGCGCCGCGAGCCGTTATGCAGGGCGACAGCGGAGTGTTTGGAATCAGTTCGGCTTGACGGTCCGGACCAGATCGCGCGGATTGGCGTAGTCCAGCTGGAAGCGCGCGCGCTCGTCCAGCATGTCGGGATCGACCCGGTCGGACCGCAGCAGCGAAACCCGCTGCTCGCCCTCTGCCCGCTCGCGCTTCAGTCGCGCCAGTTCCGAGGTGAGCGCAATGATCTCCTGATCGAGCTCCTGGCGCGCGTTCAAGCCGTATTTGCCGGTGTAGGCGTTGACGCCGAAATAGCCGACCATCATCGCCGCCATCGTATAGAGGGCGAGTCCGGTCAAGATAGACTTCAATCGGGTGCGGGAGACCATGCCGTGAAGATGCGACGGCTGGGTTAATGGATTCCTAAGGCTACAGGCCTGACTGGCGCCCCGTCATTGCGAGCGAAGCGACCTGTCCGCCGAAGCTCGTAGAGCGAAGGCGGGAGCAATCCATGTCACCGCATAACCGACGGATGGATTGCTTCGTCGCGGAGCCTGTCATCGGGCGCGCATTCGCGCGACCCGTTGGCAATGACGGCGCTACCGGTTCTGTTGCTCAACAAACGCCGCGAACGCATCGATATATTGCTGCAGCACCTTCTGCACCGCTTCCTTCACGAGTTCGCCCTTCTCGTCAAAGGCGTCACCGACGGCGTTGAGGTAGATTTCGGGCTGGCCGAGGATCGGGCCGGAAATACCCGGCAGGATATTCTGCAAATGCTTGGCGGCGCTGACGCCGCCAAGTGCGCCGGGCGAGTTGCTGACGATGCCGACCGGCTTGCCGAGGAACGAGCTCTTGCCGTAGGGACGTGAGCCGACGTCGATCGCGTTCTTAAGGACGCCGGGGATCGAGCGGTTATATTCCGGCGTCACGAACAGCACGCCGTTCGACTTCTGCAGCTTTTCGCGGAATCTCAACCAATCCGCCGGCGGTGCTGCTTCCAGGTCCTGGTTGAAGAAGGAAATGTCATGCAGCGTGGTCACGTCGAGCTTGAGCGAAGCCGGCGCCATTTTTGCGAGCGCGTTGGCGATCTTGAGCGAAAAGCTCGCCTTACGGAGAGAGCCGACGATCGTGACGATGGTGTAGGTGGCCATTGGATATCCCTTTTGAGAAGCAGAACGCCTGCTCTCCCCATACGCAGATCGCCAAAAAGATGCAAGTGCATGAAATAATGTTTGGGCGATCTTCTGGACCAAATTTTTGGCTACAACATTCCCCGGCCGGATCGATTGGTTCGAGCGTAAGCGCAATGCCGTGCGGCTGTTGATGCAGAGAGATCCTCTAAGTCAGTTCGCCCTGGGGAATTCGCATTTCGAGTTGTTGCTTCACGATTGGCGCCATCCGCAAGTCGGTTGCCACAGCTCCACAGCTCCGCATCCTGACTCGGCGTGGTCTGCTGCTGCAGCACACCGATAGCGGCGTGCTGCCCCATCCCGACGCAAGGTGAAAATTTGAGGTTCCACCGTTGGAACCGTCGGCTCTGAGTCTTAAAGCGTACAGACGGAGCACAGCGGCCGAGGCTAGCCTCGGCCCTCCACGGAGGAGGGCTAATCATGCGAACTCGAATATCCGCGGAGACGCCGAAGGCTCGGTTTGATGTTGCGAAGGCCTATTTCGAATTGCAAAGGATCAGGCGCGCTGTCGAACGCGAGGAAGCGAAGGTTCATCCAACGCGAACGCTCTACTCGAAAAGAAAGCCAAAGGGCGCTGAATCGAACTCCCACCGATAACTTCAACGTTCTCGTTCGATTTGAGTGTGATTTTTTGCGTTCAATATCTTAAATGACGCAGGCCGCCCCATCGGGCGGCCTGTTCGATTGATGATCGGTAAAAAGAGCGCAACATCATCATCCCTTGTTCGGGTTGATCAGGAATTTCTCGCCGGTGGCGCGCTTGTTGTACACGGCGATGTTGGAAAGCTGCAGCGTCTCCTGCAGGGACACTTCCTGCGTATAGTGGCTGGCGAAGGTGGTCTTGAGCTCGGACGCGACGCGCTGGCGCAGCCGTCCGATTTCGGCAGGGCCGATCTTCTGCAGGAACGGCGTCAAGAGCCAGCCGCCGACGCCCCAGGTCAGCCCGAACGCGCGGCTGAGCTCGGTTGGACGGTTGTCGAGGCTGCCGTAGATATAGACCTGCTTGTACACGTTGGAGCCGTAGCGGCTGTATTCCTTGGCCGTCTTGTTGGCCGCGATCTCCATGCAGGTGAGAATCTGGCTTGCCAGCTTGCCGCCGCCGATAGCGTCGAACGCTATGGTGGCGCCAGTCTCCACCAGCGCGTTGGTCAGATCGTCCATGAACGTATCTGCGGTGGAATCGACGACATATTTGGCGCCGATCTTGTGCAGGATGTCGGCCTGCTCCGTGCTGCGCACGATGTTGACGAGACCGATGCCGTCCTTGATGCAAATCTTGTTCAGCATCTGGCCGAGGTTGGAGGCGGCGGCGGTGTGAACCAGCGCCTTGTGGTTCTCGCGCCGCATCGTCTCGGTCATGCCGAGCGCGGTCAGGGGATTGACGAACCACGACGCGCCATCGGCGGGCGTGGTGCCGGATGGCAGCTCCATGACGTCCCTGATCTTGATGGTGCGATACTGCGTGTACATCGCTCCGCCGATCATCGAGACGTTCTTGCCCATCAGCGCTTTGGCGGCGTCCGAGGATCCGGTCCTGATCACCACGCCGGCGCCCTCATTGCCGACGGGCAGCGACTGGTCGAGCCGCGCCGCCATCATCCGCATCGCGGCTTCCGGCATCTTCGCCGTGACCACGGGCGCGTCCTTGGTGCCGGACTCCTTCGCCGTCGACATGTCGGCGGGACCGATCAGCAGCCCAAGATCGGACGGGTTGATCGGGGTCGCCTCGACACGGACCACGACTTCATCGTCGGCCGGCTCGGGCGTCGGGATATTGACCAGCGACAGTTCGAGTTCACCGCTCTTCTTGAGCAGCGAACGCAGTTGCAGCCCGCTCTTGCCGTCGCTCATCGTAAATTCCCCGGTTTGTGTTGGTTATATCTGGATGCGCGAACGCGTTACGCCAAGGCCTTCAGCGCCGATTTGCCGGCATATTTCGCCTGATTGCCGAGTTGCTGCTCGATGCGCAGGAGCTGGTTGTACTTGGCAGTGCGGTCGGAGCGGGCCAATGATCCGGTTTTGATCTGGCCGCAATTGGTGGCGACCGCGAGATCGGCGATGGTGGAATCTTCCGTCTCGCCGGAACGGTGCGACATCACGGACGTATAGCCGTATTTGTGCGCCAGCTCGACGGCGGCGAGTGTTTCCGTCAGCGTGCCGATCTGGTTGACCTTGATCAGGATCGAATTGGCGCGGCCGTTCTTGATGCCGTCGGCAAGCCGAGTGACGTTGGTGACGAACAGATCGTCGCCGACGAGCTGGCACTTCTTGCCGATCAGGTCGGTCAATTCCTTCCAGCCTTCCATGTCGTCCTCGGACATGCCGTCCTCGATGGTGACGATCGGATAGCGCGAGACGAGATCGGCGAGATATTTCGCCTGCTGGGAGCGCGAGCGGGTCTTGTTCTCGCCGCCATAGACGTAGTTGCCGTCCTTGAAGAATTCGGTCGCCGCGCAATCCAGCCCGAGCATCACATCTTCGCCGGCCTGGTAGCCGGCCTTGCCGATCGCGCTCACGACGAATTCAAGGGCTGCGTCCGCCGACGGCAGGTTCGGCGCAAAGCCGCCCTCGTCGCCGACATTGGTGTTGTGGCCGGCCTTCTTCAGTTCGCTGCGAAGCGTGTGGAAGATTTCCGAACCGCAACGCAGCGCCTCGGCAAAACTCGCGGCGCCCACGGGAAGGATCATGAATTCCTGGAAGTCGATCGGATTGTCGGCATGCACGCCGCCATTGATGATGTTCATCATCGGTACCGGCAGCGTCCGCGCCGAAGTGCCGCCGACGTAACGATAGAGCGGCATGTCGAAGGATTCGGCCGCGGCCTTGGCGCAGGCCAGCGAAACGCCGAGGATGGCGTTGGCGCCGAGCCGGCTCTTGTTCGGCGTGCCGTCGAGATCGATCATGATCTGGTCGATGTGGACCTGGTCCTCGACGGCCTGATCGCTGAGCGCCTCGAAGATCTCGCCGTTGACGGCTTCGACCGCCTTTTGCACGCCCTTCCCGAGATAGCGCTGCTTGTCGCCGTCCCGAAGTTCGACCGCCTCATGGGCGCCGGTGGAGGCACCGGACGGAACAGCCGCGCGGCCGACCGACCCGTCTTCCAGCACCACATCGACTTCAACGGTGGGGTTGCCCCGGCTATCGAGAATTTCGCGGCCAATGATGTCGACGATGGCGGTCATGTCTTAAACTTTCCTGGGAAGGAGTGGTCGGGTTTCGGAGGCGGTCTTACACGGCACGCAAGCAAATGTGAACGCTTGAGGAATGGCCTTTTCCAGACGGTACCGCCCGGTCGGGATAGACTCCTCCACGGTTGATATCGGCGTCCAAACCTTCACGTTCACAAGCCGGGGTAACGCAATGAATCGCCGCCAGTTTCTTGGAACCGCCGCCGCAGGAATCCTTGCCGTCCCCGCGCTGCTACGAAACGCCGCCGCGCAGGAAGGCCCGTTCCCGGTCAAATATTTTCCGATCGACGCCGGCGTCGGTCTGCACGACGTCACGCCCGCTCGCGATGGCGCGATCTGGTTCACTGGTCAGCGCAATGGAACGCTGGGGCGCCTAGACCCACGGGACGGCGCATTCAAATTGATCAATCTCGGCAAGGGCGCGTCGCCTCATGGCGTCGTCATCGGACCCGACGGCGCGCCGTGGGTCACTGAGGGCGGACAGAACGCGATTGCGCGCGTCGACCCCAGTGATCACAAGGTGACGCTGTTCCGCCTGCCCGAAAAGGAGGCCTACGCTAACCTCAACACCGGCGTGTTCGACAAGAGCGGCATCTACTGGTTCACCGGCCAGTCCGGCATCTATGGCCGGCTCGATCCGAAATCGGGCGACATGACCGTGTTCAAGGCGCCGCGCGGCGTCGGTCCTTACGGGATCACGGCCACCCCGAAGGGCGAGGTCTGGTACGCCTCGCTCGCCGGCAATCACATTGCAAAGATCGAACTGGCGAGCGGCCGGGCGACCGTGGTCGAACCGTCAACGCCAAAGCAGGGCGCGCGGCGGGTGTGGTCGGATTCCAAGAGCCGGATCTGGGTCAGCGAATGGAACAGCGGCCAGGTGTCGGTGCACGACCCCGCCGACAGCTCCTGGAGGTCGTGGAAGCTGCCCGGGAGCAATCCGCGCGCCTATGCGGTCTACGTCGACGACAAGGATAAGGTCTGGCTCACTGATTTCTCGGCGAATGCAATCGTGCGCTTCGATCCCGTGACGGAAAAATTCAACGCGTTCCCGAGCGACAAATCGGGCGCCAATGTGCGCCAGCTCGACGGCCGGCCTGGCGAGATCTGGGGCGCTGAATCCGGCAATGACCGCCTGGTCGTAATACAGACGGCTGCGTGAGATTGTTCGTCGTCCTGTCGCTGTTCTCTCTTCTCCTGCGCGCTACCGCCACCGCGGCGTAAGACGGCGCGCGGGCGTTCGCGCCCTGCCGCGCCTGCCATAGCCTCGATCCCGCGGAGCGCGCCCTGCCCGGCCCCAATTTGTCAGGTGTGATCGGACGGCCCGTCGGCAGCGATGCCGGCTTCGACTATTCGCCGGTCCTGCGCCAGGCGCGCGACGAAGGGCTGCGCTGGGATGTAAAGCGCCTGGAGGCGTTCCTCGCTAATCCGGCCGCATTGTTTCCGGGACTGTGGATGTCGGTGCGCGGGATCGAGGGCGCCGCCGAACGGCAGGCGCTGGTCAAGTTTCTCGCAAACCCATATCCCGGACGCGGCGCAGCACGCGAGTGATGCGACGCAGAGCCGGGATCCATCGCCGGTAGGTCCCGGCTCTGCGGTGCGGCGTTGACACGCCGCACCGCGTCCGGGACACGAGAGAGTTCAAACGGCGCTCGCCGCTCGCCCAGTTGACGATCACGGCCGGTTGCGGCCATGTCAGCGTTCGCAAGGACGATCATGATGGCCAAGAAATCATTACCCCAATCATTGCAGCTCGGCCGCGCCGTGGAATGGCCGGACAGCCCGAAAAAAGCGCAGCTCGACCGCGTGCCCAATCCGCAAGCGGATACCAATTATCTGGTGCGCTTCACCGCGCCGGAATTCACCTCGATCTGCCCGGTGACGGGTCAGCCGGATTTCGCCCATCTCATGATCGACTACGTGCCGGGCCAGTGGCTGCTGGAATCCAAATCGCTGAAACTCTATGTCGCGAGTTTTCGCAATCACGGCGCCTTCCACGAGGATTGCACGGTCATGATCGGCAAGCGGATCGCAGCCGAGATCAAGCCGAAATTCTTGCGCATCGGCGGCTACTGGTATCCGCGCGGCGGCATCCCGATCGACGTGTTCTGGCAGACCGGCAAATTGCCCAAGGATATGTGGGTGCCGGACCAGGGGGTCGCGCCCTATCGCGGGCGAGGCTAACGCGACGCCTCGGCGGCTATTGCACGGGCGAAGGCAAAGGCCGCGCGAAGCTGAGTTCGTGGCCGTCCGGATCGACAAGGTGGAAGTACCGCTCACCCCATTCGGCATCTCGCGGCACCGTGGCTGGCTCGAATCCTGCCGCGAGCGCACGGTGGTAAAGTGCGTCAACATCGGCAACGTAGAAGATCACCCGCCCCCACCAGGACCAGCGACGCTCGGCCGGCTGGGCGATGAGGTTGAGATAGCCCGTTCCGGCGCGAAAGCTGCTGAATGACGACCCTTCGCCGCCATGCAGAATCTCAAAGCCGAGCGCGCCGTAGAACTGGACCGCACGCGGCATGTCGTGGGTGCCCAGTGTGATCGCGCTGATCCCCTCGATCATGGCTAAACTCTCCCGAAGCTCCCAGTTTGGAAGTTTGAATCACAGACCTCCGGCCAAATACAACCTCTTGGCCCAAAGCCCCGGCACCGCTTGCTTTTGGGGGCAAAGCGGACATCAAACGGCAGGCAAAGTCCTCAGACTCGGTCGAAAATGCCCCCTAGCGGACTAAGCGCTGCGCCGGCATCAGCGTGCGCTTTGCGGAATTAGCCGGACATGGTCGTACGAAGTCAAATTCGCCTCATCCGGCCGCCGAGGGGAGCACGCCGTGCCCTCCGATGGTCTTGTAGAGCGCTTTGGTCTAGCATGAAGCTGGGGCAGAACTTCATCCCGTGTGGAGATCGTGCGGTCCGACCGCGAAGCACCAGCGCGTACAACGGGCGGAGCCAGCTCCGGAGCCAGCTCCTTGGGCGGCGTCGGATCTCCGTGGGCCGTGCTAGCGTGGGCCGCGTTGCTGGTGGCGATCGTCGTGTCGTTCAGGCCGGCGGTCCCGGTCATCTGGGGCGACACGCCGTCCTTCGTCGAATCTGCGTTTCGCACGCTCGAGGCCGGACAGCCGACCGTGGCGGGTGGGCGCGATCCGGGCTACCCGGCGTTCCTTGCCGCGACGTTCGCGTTTGGAGGCGACCTCGGGACGGTGGTGCGCCTGCAGCAGGCGGCGTGGGCCGTCCTTATGCTGGCGCTTGCAGCAACCGCCCAAGCGGCGATGCGCAACGCCGGTGGGCTCGTGCCGATCATCCTCGTGGCGACGTATCCGGGCCTGCTGCTGTTCAGGAACGTCCTCACCGCAGACCTTCTCTTTGCGGTCTTTCTCAATTTGGCCGTGGCTGGATTGCTCGTTGGCACCTGCGTCGGCAAAGCGGCGCGGTGCTGGGCGGTCGCTGCCGCCATCCTGTGCGCGGCGCTCGCGGCGTGTTTCAGATCGCAGGGAGTCCTGGTCCCAATCGCTGCCGTCGTGGTCGGCGCCAACCTCGCCCGACCAGACACGTCCGCGCGTCTTGCCGTGATTGCCGTGTCCGTCGCGGCGGCGCTGGCGCTCCTCGCCGCCGGTTCCCGGTTCGGGGCTTCCAATTCCGACCAAGCCTCGGCCGTGTTCGTCCCCAAGACACTGTTCTGCAATCACCTGAACATCGTGCTTGCAAGCGATGCGGCGCGACACGAGATCGTGTCGGCGGCCGGCGACCGCGCCGACGCCACGATGGCGCGGCTTGCCGCCGACTTCGCCGCGGAGCCGGGTCGCTGGCCCGTGCTCGGGTTCTTCGGCGACGCGTGCCTTTTCGACACCGCACTGGATCGAGACGTCGCCGGTACCCGGAATGCCGTCGGCGCGGCCGCAGCCTATCAGCGCATCTTCCTGGCCGCCGTGCGCGACCGGCCGCTGGCCTACGCGGGCAAGTTCGTCCGTCAGATGGCCTATGGGGCCTCGGTCGCATGGCCGCCATACGGACTCGACCCTGCCATACCGGTGTCGACTGACGACGTGCCGCACGTGTCCGACATCATGACGCGGCACGACCGGGCGGTTCAGCCGATCGATCTGCAAGGCAGACCGGTTCGGATCAGCCTACTGTCCGATTTCCCAGGCATCACCGCTTATCTGTACAGGGCATTGTCCACCGCCTTCGTTATTGCCGTTATATTTTGGACGGTGACCGCTGTGCGGCGCCGGCGCCCCGGGTTCTTGACACCTGCAGGCATCGTAATCGTGATGTGGATGGCTTCGATCGCGACCGCCGCCGGCGCCCACACTCTCGACGTCTGGCGATACCTGATTCCTGCGGTGCCGATGGTGGGCCTCATGCTGTCCGTTTTCGCCGTCGAACTGGCCGAAACGGTCGCCTGCCGAGATGTCGACGGTTCGGCTTATGGTCTCCGCCGATCAGGAATAGAATGAGCCGACGTCCGCGGGCGCTCGTGCCCGTCGGCGGGCCGGCTAGACGCCGTGGCAACCCTCCGTCACGCCCGTTGGCAAAAAGCTGAGGGTTTGCCCAGCGATCCACACGACGATTCCATGACCGATCCCGAGCGTTTGGAAGGTGTTCCTGGCCGCTACTGGCACCGGCTCGAAGACGGGCGCATCCAGTGCGATGTCTGCCCGAGATACTGCAGGCTTAACGAAGGCCAGCGCGGCCTGTGCTTCGTGCGTGGTCGGCAGGATGACCGGATCGTGCTCACGACCTACGGCCGCTCCTCGGGCTTCTGTGTCGATCCAATAGAGAAGAAGCCACTGAACCACTATCTGCCCGGAACTCCCGTATTGTCGTTCGGTACCGCCGGGTGCAACCTGACTTGCAAGTTCTGCCAGAACTGGGACATCTCCAAAGCGCGCGAGTTCGACCGGCTCCAGGACGCCGCCTCGCCGGAAGATATTGTCGAGGCCGCGATTGCCACGGGCTCGCGCTCCATCGCCTATACCTACAATGACCCCGTCATCTTCCTCGAATATGCCGTGGACGTCGCAAGGGTGGCGCGCCGGCGCGGGATCAAGAACGTGGCGGTCACGGCGGGCTACATTGATCCGGCGGCGCGGGAGGAGCTTTACACTTTCATGGATGCCGCCAATGTCGACCTCAAGGCGTTCACCGAGGCGTTCTACAATCGGCTGTGCACCGGGCGTCTCGGTGCCGTCCTCGAGACGCTCGATTATCTGAGGCACAGGACGAAGGTCTGGCTCGAAATCACAACGCTGTTGATCCCGGGTCACAATGACAGCCCGAAGGAGCTAGGAAAACTGAGCGACTGGGTGATGACAAGGCTAGGACCTGACGTGCCCTTGCATTTCACCGCCTTCCACCCTGACTACAAGATGCTGGATCTGCCCCGTACGCCGGCCCTCACGCTGACGACCGCTCGCGACATCGCGCGTAAGGTCGGGCTGAAGTTCGTCTACACCGGGAATGTCCATGACGAGCGGGGCCAAAGCACGTACTGTCCGGGCTGTGGCGAGCGGATCATCGGCCGAGATTGGTATGACATCACCACTTGGCAGCTCACCGGCGACGGCCGCTGCGGAATTTGCTCCACCGCAATCCCCGGCTTGTTCGAGGCACACCCGGGCAACTGGGGACAGCGGCGCGTCCCGATCCGGTTCGGCAGACTGGAACGCTCTTGAGTGCGACGATGCCGGCGTCGGGGCGCCTCACTGCTGCGTGTTGGAGCGGGAGCCTGATTAGGAGGTCACGATGAAGATTGACAGCACCATATTTGGCGCGATCACAATTGACGGAAGGACGTATGAGCACGACGTGGTCGTTCGCCTTTCCGGCGAAGTTGTGAAGCGGAAAAAGAGGTTATCAAAGAAACTATATGGTACCTCGCACGTGCTTTCAAAAAACGAGGCAAAGTTTCTATTCGAGAAGGGGTGCGACCAGGTCGTCATTGGCTCAGGGCAGATGGGCAACGTGCACCTATCGCCCGAAGCCGAAGCCTATTTCGAAAGAAAGGGCTGCGACGTCCTGTTGGAGCCGACACCCGAGGCGATCCGGATATTCAACCGGTCACGCGCAAAGAGGGTCGGACTCTTTCACGTGACTTGTTGAAAGAAATGCGTGGTGAAGCTGTGTATCCACGTTGGATCAGCCGGATCGGCGCGCCGCTCATCGCTCTGGTTTTGACCGTTGCGCCGTCGGTTTCGACGGTGCACGCCGTTGAGGATGCTCGCAAGGTGAGCGTGGTGTCCTTCGGCCTTTTCGGCGATCAAGGCGTGTTTAGAAGCGAGGCGACCGGCGCAGCACGGGTCGTGGCAGGCCGTTTCGGGAGCGCCCCGATCAACGTGCAATACAATTCGAAGAAAGGCGGAGGTGCTACGATTGAAGGCCTGGCCATGTCCTTGCAAGCGGCGGCCAACGGGATGGACGCCGACAATGACATTCTGTTTTTGATTCTCACCTCGCACGGCTCCCGCGCCGGCCTTGCAGTCAAAGCGGGGCGGCTTGCGCAAACGCTCACTCCGTCTAATCTCGCCTACATGCTGGCGCGGACCGGCATGCGATACAAGGTGGTGGTCATCTCGGCCTGTTATTCCGGGGTCTTTGTCCCTCGTCTCGCGAACCCCGATACGCTGGTAATCACAGCGGCCGATGCCGACCATCCGTCGTTCGGTTGCCGGGACAAATCCAAGTGGACCTATTTCGGCAACGCCTTTTTCAATATAGCACTCCGGCATGCTAAGAGCCTGAAGGACGCCTTTGTTGTTGCGCGCTCGCTCGTCAAAAAGCGAGAAGTGCGCGAGCGCTTCGAGCCGTCGAATCCCCTAATGGCAGGCGGCGAAAACGTGCACCCGTTGCTCATTGGGCGTCCTTGAGCGACCGGCCGACGCCTGTCTGCCGAAAACCTCGTCCGTATTAATCTACTGACCGAACGCGCGGAATGTCTGCCAATGGCAGTTTTTCGAAGCGCCGCCCGTTCTGAAATTGTCTGGTTTCCGGGGTAGACCGGAAGTTTGCTACGCACGGCCAGAATGACGCGAATGACCCAACTGGGAACCGCCCAAGCAGTGAAGTTCCGCTGTGGCCCATCGCGCCATTCGCTGCTGCGTAGCAACTGCGTCGTCTTAAGAGCAAAGGTGACATCAACTTAGATGCGTCACGCCGCCGGGTTATGAGTACACGATCTAATACGCGCTGAGCAGATCGACCTTGGCATTGGCGAGGATCAGCCGCCGCGCCAGCAGGGTGGACAGATTTCGCATGATCTTCAGCGCGATCTGCGGGTGGAGGTGGCGATAATCGGCAAAACTGTCGAGCGGCAATTCAAGGCACGTCACGGCCGTGTCGGCCCAGACATCGGCGCTGCGATGTTGTTCGATGATCGCCATCTCGCCGAATTCCATGCCGGGCCCGAGCGAGGCCAGCCGCACACCGCTGGGCAGCTTCACGCTCACCATTCCGCTTTGCAGGAAGAACAGCGAATTGGCGGTCTCGCCGGCGCTGATGATGCGCTGGCCAGCCTCATAACGCCGCGTGGTCGAGAGGTCGGCCAGCACGGCAATCTCTTCCGGCGCCAGATCGGCTAGCAGCGCCTGCGCGCCGAGATGGCTGGTTTCCTTCGACGAGGTGAAGCCGCCATAGCGATAGATGACCTGATCCTCAGCCCATTCGATCGCTTCATCGAGCAGCGCGAAGCGCCGCAGCCGCTGCGGGTCGGCGGCACGTGCGCGCACCTCCGTCCAGACCGGCGATGTCGCCTCCAGCCCCGTCAGGATCGCGGTGACGCCGGTGTTGCCGAGCATGGTGAGGTTCTCGCCGAGCAACTGCGCGCCCGCCGCGGTCAGATCCGGCACCCGGCGGAAGTCAAGGATCAACAGCGGCGCGTTCGGCGGCTCGCCGGCCAGCCGCCGCGTCACATGATCGATCGTCGCGAAATTCAGCGCGCCGACCAGTTCGATCACCCGGATGTCGCTGTGGCGCTCGTCGAGGATCTGCTGCTCATGCGGCTGCCGGCTGCGGCGCGACGAAATCCCGAAGACGTCATAGTCGGCAATGATGCAGGTGCGGACGTCGGCGCTGCGGTTGAGCATGTGCAGGTCGAACCGCGACGACAACGCCTCGCATACTTTCAAGCCGCGCACGCTGTTGCCGTGGCTGTCGAGGTTCGGCGAGAACGTGCCTAGTCCCAATTGCGCCTGAAATAGGTGTCCAGCACGGCATCGACGTCATCCTGCAGCACGAGATAATTCCGCAACAACCAGGCGATCGCGCGGTTGCGGTTGCCGGTCAGCGCTTCCGAGGCATGAACGGCATCGTCGACGCCGAGCTCGCGCCCGGCGAACTGACTGAGCTTGGCGCGGATGCGCTCGAAGGCGTGAGCGCCGTCGACCTGATGGATCAACCCCGAACAGGCGATCGCGCCGGCATTGACCATCGGATTGAACGGCCGGTTGTCGTTCGTCAGCCGGATCGAATTGAACGCCTCACCGCTGGGCTCGACGCCGATCGCTGCCGCCACGCGCTCCTCGCCGACCAGCTCGAGCGCCAGCGCAAACACGAAGGCTTTGGAGACCGATTGAATGGTGAAGGGCACGGCGCTGTCGCCGACCTCGTAGACATGGCCATCGATGGTGACGAGACCGATGCCGAAATGCGCCGGGTCGGCGCGCTTCAGCTCGGGGATGTAATCGGCGACCACGCCGGAATGGTCCGATCTGAATTCCTCGTAACAGGCGGTCAGAAACCGCTGCAGCGGCGGCTCGTTGGCATAACCGGCGTGTCTGGCGGCGAAACTGCCTTTGGCCGAATGGGTTGTCTGGGCGTCCACATCATCACCTTAAATGACAAGGCATGAAGCAACCTCCGTGCCATCGGCGGCCACCTGGGCTGGACTTCCGCGCCCTGCGGCACGCAACAGATGTGTGTCATCCTGACGCGAGCCGGCATTTCCTCACAAATCTCGCTCGAATTGCGCCATTGTCGCCGGGCCGGGGGAACCAGCGCTGCCAAGGACGCGGCGCGCTACCGCATGAGCATCCCGATGACGAAGGAAACGGCACCCTTATGGGTGTGGCTGTCGGTTGCGCTGTTGGCCATCGGCACTCTCGGCTATGTCACCGCGGTCTATCTCATCGAGCACATCATGGGATTATTTTGACCCGGGCTACTTCGCGGCCGCATCCGCCGGCCGCAGCTGGCGAAGCAGCTTCGCACAGATAAAGCCCAGCGCGATCATCACGGCCGCCGCCGTGAGCAAGGTCGGGACCTTGCCGGCATGCTGGATGCCGAAACCATAGGCGATCGGGCCGACGGTCTGGCCCATGAAGAAAAAGAACGCGTGCAGCGACAATGCGCTCGCGCGCGCTTCTGCCGACAATTCGCTGGCGAATACCTGCAGGCTGCCGTGGATCATGTAGAATCCCCAGCCCATGAAGATCAGGCTGAGCGTTTGCAGCTTCCATTCCGGACCCATCGCCACCGCGATGAGTTGCACACCGACGAGCGCCGCTCCTCCGATCATCATGCCGTTGACGCCGATCCTCGGCAGAAAGCGCGACACCGTCAGGGTGTAGAACAGGCCACCGACCGCAAAGCCCGCGATGACGATGCCCGCGACCGACAGCGAGGTTTCGCCGAGTTCGAACAGGAACGCCGCGATGAAGGGAAACAGCCCGAGCACGCAGCAGCCTTCGATGAACACAGCCCCGTAGCAGATATGGGCGTTCGGATTGCTGAAGATGGTGCGGTAGCCCTCGCGGAGCTGCGCGAGGCTGGTCTTGGGCGGGCGCGTCAGCGCGGCGCCGCGAAATCCGGCGGCCACTGCGATCGAGGCCAGCACCACCAGGGCGCCGAGCACGGCAAGCACGCCGCGCCAGCCAAGCAGATCGCCGATCAGGCCGGATGCGGAAGCTCCCAGGAGATTGCCGGTCATGGCGCCGGCCAGCGTGCGCCCGATCGCAACCTGACGCTTCTCCGGGCCGACGAGATCGCTAGTAAGGCTGAGGGCGACCGGGAATACGCCACCTGACCCGATGCCGGCGAGAATCCGCGAGGCGAACAGCAGCGGGAACGATGTCGCCATGGCGCCGAGAATGTTGGCAAGCCCGAGCAGCACCAGACAGACGATCATCAGGCGCGCCTTGCCGAACATGTCGGCCATGGCGCCGAGTACCGGCTGGATGATGGCAAAGGTGAAGGCGAAGGCGGCGGCAAAGCTCGCGGCGGTCGCGATGCTGACGGAAAATTCCTCGGCCACATGCGGCAGCACGGGATCGAGAGCACGGGCAGAAAGGCTTGCGGAAAAGGTCGCGAGCGCAATGATATTGAGCGCCGGCGGCATGCCGCTGGTGGCGGTCACCGCGAGGCGTTCTTGGCCAGCGCGTCGAAGGCCATCAGCCTCTTCACCAGCGCCTCGAACTCGCGCAACGGCACCATGTTGGGCCCATCCGACGGCGCATGATCGGGATCGGGATGGGTCTCGATGAACACGCCGGCGACGCCGACTGCGACCGCGGCACGCGCCAGCACGGGAACGAATTCGCGCTGGCCGCCGGATGAGGTGCCCTTCCCGCCGGGCTGCTGCACCGAATGGGTGGCGTCGAAAATAACGGGCGCACCCGTCGTCTGCGCCATGATCGGCAGCGCGCGCATGTCCGACACCAGCGTGTTGTATCCGAACGACGCGCCGCGTTCGGTAACCAGCACGTTCGGATTACCGCCGCCGGCGATCTTGCCCACGACATTTGCCATATCCCACGGCGCAAGGAATTGGCCTTTCTTGACATTGACGACCTTGCCGGTCGCCGCTGCCGCGAGCAGCAGATCCGTCTGCCGGCACAGGAAGGCCGGAATCTGCAACACGTCGACGGCCTGCGCGGCTTCGGAACATTGCGCCGCCTCATGCACGTCGGTCAGCACGGGCAAACCGAGCGAGGAACGAATCTCCGCAAAAACCGGCAGCGCCTGCGAAAGCCCGATGCCACGCGCCGCCGAGCCGCTGGTACGGTTGGCCTTGTCGAAGGAGGTCTTGTAGACGAGGCCAATGCCAAGGCGGCCGGCGACCTCTTTCAGCGCGGTCGCCACTTCGAGGGCGTGCGCACGGCTTTCGAGCTGACACGGACCGGCAATGATCGAAATCGGCAGATCGTTGCCGAATTTGACCGGACCGACCGAGACGACCGGAGCTGCTGCGGGTTTCGCGTTCAAGGGATTTTCCTTCGTGGCTGGCGCGGACCATGCCGGTCCGAGACCCCAGGATCAACCCCGGTTACTCCCCGAATATCAGGGTTGCGCCGCCACCTATTTTACCGCGGAGAACGCCGTCGGCACCAGTAATTGGCTCACGATGTTGTCGATGATCTGGCCGTCCTCCTCGCTCTTGGCACGGCCGGCAATCCAGTCGGGGTCTGACTGGAATGCGGTCCACTTCCTTTCGCGATCGGCAAGCGAATCCCAGGCGATGAAATAGGTCAGTTCCTGATTGGAGGTGCCGATCAGCGTGGTGAAGAAGCCGGCCTGCTTGATGCCGTGCTTGTCCCACAGCTTCAGCGTCAGCGTATCGAAGCGCTTAATCAGCGCCGGCAGGCGTCCCGGCAGACAGCGATAGACGCGCATTTCCATGATCATCGGTGGTCCTCCCCGGATTATGACGGAGGCGCGTTATAGCGGCTGGCCCGGACGCTGTCTTGGGTCCGATTTGGGGGATCCTGCGGCGCCGCGCGCATGGCTCGGGCAATCAGAACTCCTCGGCCCCTGCCGATCCCGCAATGCTGCCGCAATGTTACTGGCGCTACTAGGGCTGGTCCGGAAACGCGGGTGCAGGATGAGGGTTTTGCTGGTTGAAGACGAAGCGGAAATGGCGGCGGCGCTGTCGTCAGCATTGAAACGCTATGACATGGTCGTTGACCATGCGCCGACGCTGGCCGACGCCGAAGCGGCTATTTCGGCCGACGTACATGGCGCGGTGCTGCTCGACCGCCGATTGCCCGACGGAGACGGGCTGGCGCTGATCCCGAAACTCAGAGCGCGGGCCGATGGCGTCCCCATAATTGTGCTGACCGCACGCGGCGAGCTTGCGGACCGCATCGCCGGACTGGACAGTGGAGCTGACGACTATCTGGCCAAGCCGTTTGCGGTCGAAGAACTTCTCGCGCGGCTGCGCGCCGTGCTGCGCCGGCCGGCCGGCATGCAGCCGGACGTCATGCGGGCCGGACGTCTGGCTTTCGATTTCAGCCATCGAGAGGCCAGCGTCGAGGGGCGTCCGCTCGATCTGCCGCGGCGCGAACTGCTGGTGCTGGAAGCGCTGCTCCGACGCATGGGACGCACCGTGCTGCGCTCGGCGCTCGAGGAGGCCGTCTACAATTTCGACGACGCAGTCCAGTCGAACGCGCTGGATACTCACGTGTCCCGGCTCCGCCGCAAGCTCGCCGATAGCAACGCCGGGGTTGAAATTCACGGAATCCGCGGCGTCGGCTATTTGCTGAAACCGCTGCCGTGACCGAGACAGCCCGCTCGCATTGCCTGCAGACGCGGCTCGTCTGGCGATTGATATCGCTGCAGGCGGGGCTGCTCGCGATCCTCGCAATCCTGGTCATCGGCACACTATGGGGCGCAGGCTTCCTGCTGGACGTGCGGGACGAAGACCACGTCATCGACATCGTCCAACAGGCGGTGGCGCGCGATACCTCGGGTGGCCTGCTGCTGCGTTCGACCCCCGAGCTTGCGCAACTGCGCGAGGAGATTCCCGATCTTTGGTTCGTGGTACGGGACGGCCAGGGGCACAGGCTGTCGGAAGGCGCGGTGCCGCCGGACTTTGCCGGCATTGTCGAGGCGCTCAGCCATATCAGCCAGGCGCGGCTCGGCTGGCAGCTCCTCGCAGACGACCTGAGCAAGCCGGCGGCGCGATTGAAGCGCGTCGAAACCGCAGCCGGCAAGGTGCAGATCCTGACGGCAACCCAGGGCAAGCTGTCCGGACGCAAGGCGGTTCTGATGAGCTCGCTCAGTTTTCTCGGCATCGTCCTTCCCGGACTGCTGCTGATGACGGCCGCGACATTCATCGCGACGCCGATGGTGGTGAAGCGGGCGCTCGCCGGCCTTGCCATGATTGCCGATCAGGCACGCCGGATCGACATCCATCAACGTGGCGCGCGGCTTTCGGTGGAACACGTCGCCGACGAGATTGCTCCGCTGGTAAGGGCCGTCAACGAGGCGCTGGCGCGACTGGATGATGGTTATTCGCGGCACCAGCGCTTCGTGGCCGATGCCGCGCATGAGCTGCGCACGCCGATCGCGATCCTGAACACGCGCCTGGAATCCTTGCCGCCGGGCGCGGAGAAAACCCGCTTGCTCGAGGATACGGCGCGGCTTTCGACGCTGACCGAGCAATTACTGGACATCCAGCGGCTCGACCAATGCAGAAGCCCGTTCACTCCGGTGGATGTGGTGGCAGTCGCGCAGGGCGTCGCTGCGGACCTGGCGCCGCTGGCGATCGCCGCCGGCTATGAATTGTCGCTTCAAGTCGCGGCCGATCGCATCGAGACGCTTGGCGACCACGCCGCGATCGAGCGGGCGGTTACTAATCTCGTGCAGAACGCGATCCAGCACGGCGGCCGCCACGGCACCATCAGCATCCACGTGAGCCGTCCAGCGACCATCGAAGTCACCGACGAGGGCCCGGGTATTCCGGCGGAACAGCGCGCATTGATCTTCGAGCCGTTCTATCGCGTGACGCCGCTTGATCGCGGCGCCGGCCTCGGACTGAACATGGTGCGCGAGATCGCGCGCATGCATGGCGGCCACATCTCGGTACTCGACGGCCCGAATGGCGGCGCATGTTTTCGACTGACGCTGCCGCCTCGCCCGTCGTTGCCACCTGCGCCGTCAGCGAAATAGCGGTGCGCACGGGGCGCGCTCCGCAATGCTCTCGCAATGCAGGCACGCGAGATTGTTCGCGCCTCGTCATCGAATCGAGGCGCGGTCAATTCGTTGGAGTGCCTATGTCACACGACTTCTTCTCGTTCTTTCTGGCCTGGATGTCGGCCCCTGGCCGCGTCGGCGCGATCGCACCATCGAGCCCCGCCCTCGCCGAGCTCATCACCAGCGAGATAACGGCGGGAAGTGGCCCGATCATCGAGCTTGGTCCCGGGACCGGCGCCTTCACCTATCAATTGTTGAGGCGGGGCGTCCGCCAGGAGGACCTGACGCTGGTCGAATACGGCTCCGACTTCATGAAGCTGTTGCAGGTCCGCTTCCCGGGAGCGCGCGTGCTTTGGATGGACGCCGCAAGGCTGGCGGCACAGCCCCTGTATGATGGCGCGCCGGTCGGCGCGGTCATCAGCGGCCTTCCGCTGCTGAACATGTCGATGCGCAAGGTGGTCTCAATCCTCAACGGCGCCTTCAGCTACATCCGCCCGGGCGGCGCATTCTACCAATTCACCTATGGCATGACCTGCCCAGTGTCGCCGCGGGTGCTTGACCGGCTAGGATTGAAGGCGAAGCTCATCGATCGCGCGATCCTGAACGTGCCGCCGGCGGCGGTTTACCGGCTGACGCGGCGACCGCAGAGCAAGCTTTTCGCGGGGAACGTTACGCTGCCGCAGCCAGAGCTGGTCCGACCGCAGGTGGACCAGCCGACGTAGACGTCGTTACACTAGCCGGCTCTGCACCACCGCTGCCTGAATGAACGAGGCAAACAGCGGGTGGGGCTCGAACGGCCGCGATTTCAGCTCGGGGTGGAACTGCACGCCGATGAACCAGGGATGGTCCTCGTATTCGACGATCTCCGGCAGCACACCGTCGGGCGACAGGCCGGAGAAGCGCAGGCCGTGCTGTTCGAGGCGGTCTTTGTATGCCGTGTTGACCTCGTAGCGGTGGCGGTGGCGTTCGGAAATCTCGGTGGCGCCGCCGTAGACCGCCGAGACGCGGCTGCCGCGCTTCAGCGTTGCGGGATAAGCGCCAAGCCGCATGGTACCGCCGAGATCGCCCGACTGCGAGCGCTTCTCCAACTCGTTGCCGCGCAGCCATTCCGTCATCAGGCCGACCAGCGGCTCCTTGGTCGGGCCGAACTCGGTTGAGTTAGCCTCCTCGATGCCGACCAGATTGCGTGCGGCCTCGATCACCGCCATCTGCATGCCGAAGCAAATGCCGAAATACGGCACGTCGCGCTCGCGCGCGAACTGCGCTGCGCGGATCTTACCCTCGGCGCCGCGCTGGCCGAATCCGCCCGGCACCAGAATGCCGTTGACGTGTTCGAGGAACGGCGTCGGGTCTTTGTTCTCGAACACCTCGCTCTCGATCCAGTCGAGATTGACTTTCACCTTATTGGCGATGCCGCCATGGGACAGCGCCTCGATCAGCGATTTGTACGCGTCCTTCATGCCGGTGTATTTGCCGACGATGGCAATGGTCACCGCGCCTTCCGGATTGCGCACGCGCTCGTTGATGACGTTCCAGCTCTGCAGCGCCGGCGGAATCTTTGGCGCGATGCCGAACGCGGCCAGCACTTCATCGTCGAGACCGGCGGCGTGATAGGCTTCGGGCACGGCGTAAATATTGTCGACGTCCCTCGCCTCGATCACGGCACTTTCGCGCACGTTGCAGAACAGACCGAGCTTGCGCCGCTCTTCCTTCGGGATTTCGCGGTCGGTGCGGCAGAGCAGGATATCCGGCTGGATGCCAATCGAGCGCAGCTCCTTCACCGAGTGCTGGGTCGGCTTTGTCTTGAGTTCACCTGCGCTCGGAATGTAGGGCAGCAGCGTCAAATGAATGTAGACCGCGTGATCGCGCGGCAGCTCGTTCTTGAGCTGACGGATCGCCTCGAAGAACGGCAAGCCCTCGATGTCGCCAACGGTGCCGCCGATCTCGACCAGCACGAAATCATATTGGTCATTTCCCGAGAGCACGAACTCCTTGATCGCGTTGGTGACGTGCGGCACGACCTGGATGGTCGCGCCGAGATAATCGCCGCGGCGTTCCTTGGTGATGATGTCCTGGTAGATGCGCCCCGTGGTAATATTGTCGGCCTTGGTCGCCGGCCGCCCGGTGAAGCGCTCGTAATGGCCGAGATCGAGGTCGGTCTCGGCGCCGTCATCGGTCACGAATACTTCGCCGTGCTGATACGGCGACATCGTTCCGGGATCGAGGTTGAGATAGGGGTCGAGTTTGCGGAGGCGGACCTTGTACCCGCGAGCCTGCAGCAGGGCACCGAGTGCCGCCGAAGCCAGCCCCTTTCCGAGCGAAGAAACCACGCCGCCGGTGATGAATATGTACCGCGCCATGGGATTCTACCTTTAAGGCCACTGCCCCGATTCTCCAAAACGAATCGCATGCGCGGGCAAACATTTTGCCGGGCTGTGGGTGACGTTAAATTTGAAACGATTTCAAAGCATTGATGGGAAGGCCTGATGCAGGACGGTAGAGGCCGCCCTGCATAGCCACCCTGCTTTATTGCGAACGCGGAGCCTGCGGGCCCGACTGACCCTGCTGTTCATCCACCTTCTTAAGCGTATCGAGCACGCCACCGGAGGTCGGCGGAGCGGCTGGCGTCGCGCCGCCCGGCTGGGACTGCGTCGCCGGCGCGGTGCCGAGGATCGAGGTCGGCTTGCGGTCGATGCCCGCCATCCACGCCAGTGCCATGCTGGTCAGGAAAAAAAGCCCCGCGAGGACCGCGGTCGTCCGCGTCAGGAGATTGGCAGTGCCGCGACTCGACATGAAGCCGGCGCCGCCGCCCATGCCAAGGCCGCCGCCTTCGGATTTCTGCAGCAGCACCGAGCCGATCAGCACGGCGACGATCATGAGGTGAACGACGATAATGACGGTCTGCATCTTGAAACCTTCCGTCACAAGCCGAGAGCGCCGGGCTTCGGCTGCACCAACAGCTTGCGGGTTTTCCTGAAGTTGCGCGGTGTTACACGATCGGACAGGGCATTGTCACCCCCAACCGCCGCCGTGGAGATAATTGCCGCAGGCGCGACGGCAAGGCTGTCCATACCCCTCGCCCGACGTTCGCATCTGGGGCTTGCGGTCGGGCCGATTTCTCTTATACTGGACGAATGGATACTTTAGTAGACGATCTCAGCGCCCGGCTTGCGCACCGCCTGCGGCTCGAGCGCGACAGCCGCGGCTGGTCGCTGGCCGACCTCGCCGAGCGCTCCGGCGTGTCAAAAGCCACCATCAGCAAGATCGAGCGCGCGGAGGTCAGCCCGACCGCGGTGGTGCTGGTTCGGCTCGCGAGCGCCTTCGATCTCACCCTCGCCGGCCTGATGCTGCGCGCCGAAGGCCAGGGCGGACGTCTGTCGCGCGCAGCCGAGCAGCCGGCGTGGCGCGATCCCGAAACCGGCTATTTGCGCCGGCAGGTGTTCAACCGGCCCGATCATCCCATCGAGATTATCAAGGTCGAGATGCCGGCGAAGCAGCGCGTGACGCTGCCCGCTTCGTCCTACGCCCACATCCGTCAGGTTCTCTGGGTGTTATCGGGCGCGCTCGTCCTCATCGATGGTGGCGAACGGCACGAACTCGGCGCCGGCGATTGCCTCGGATTCGGTCCGCCGGCGGAAGTGATCTTTGCCAACGAGAGCGCCGCGCCCTGCACCTACGTCGTTGCCCTTGCCCGGAGCTGACGCCGATGCAGGAGATCGCTCGCAAGAATACCGCGATCGAGCCTGCAAGCGCCGATGACCCTATTCCGGCCGGCCACAATGGCGGTCCGCCGCTCGAGGATAAGCACCGGCCAGAATGGGGCGACGGCGGCATCGGCAATTACTTTTACTGGAAGGCGACACATCGCGCGGCCTGGCACAACCCCTCGTCCGGCATCGTCGCGTTCCGCATCCGGAAAGCTGAGCGGCTGGGCCTCACCTACGAAGAATACACGCTGGAAATTCTCGAACGCGGGCGACACCTGCAGATCGAGGATGTCGAACGGATTGCAGAGATCAAGCGGGCGCGCGTCCAGCGCGCCGCCAATTACCGAAGCTGAACTTCCCGGAAATTCATTCTCATGTCGGATATCCAGATCAAAGCCTTGAGCCCGTCGCCCGAAATTTGCGCGATGCTCAGTGAATTGCTGATCGAGACCGTGGCGAATGGCGGCTCGGTCAGCTTCCTGCATCCGTTGTCACGGAAGGCGGCCGAGGCGTTCTGGTCCAACTCGCTGAGCGCCGCGGAGCGCGGCGAGCGGATCATCCTCGGCGCCTTTGACGGCGACAGGCTGATCGGGACGGTCACGCTGTTGCTCGATCTTCCGCCGAACCAGCCGCATCGCGCCGAGATCGCGAAGATGATGACGTGTATCAGCCACCGCCACTGCGGGATCGCCACGGCGCTGTTGCGCGAGGCCGAGCGAATAGCGGTCGCGCACGGGCGCTGGCTGTTGGTGCTCGACACCGCAGAGGACGAGGGCGCGGCGGGACTATATGAACGGATGGGATTCAAGCTGACCGGCGTCATTCCGGACTACGCGTTCAAACCCCATGGCGGCCTCACGGGCACGCTGATCTACTGGAAGCGTTTGCACGAAGGCGTGCCCGCCTGAGCTAGCATGCCTCCGCAATGGCCAGGAAGTCTGTCGCCTTCAGGCTGGCGCCGCCGACGAGCGCGCCATTGACATCGGCGACCGCCATTAGTTCCGACGCGTTGGAAGGCTTGACCGATCCACCGTAGAGAATCCGGATTCTGCTGCCTTCGGTCTTAAATCGGCTGGTGAGAACACCGCGGATAAAGCGATGAACTTGCTCGACATCTTTTGGCGTCGGCGTCAGCCCGGTGCCGATCGCCCAGACCGGCTCATAAGCGACCACCAGATTGGCCGCCGTCGCGCCGTCCGGCAACGAACCGGCGAGTTGCCCGCCACAGATATCCAGCGTCTGACCGGCATCGCGTTGCTTCTGGGTCTCGCCAATGCAGACGATCGCCACAAGACCCGCCCGCCAAGCCGCTTCTGCCTTCTGCCGGACCAGCGCATCGGTCTCGCCATGGTCGGCACGGCGTTCCGAATGCCCGACGATGATGGCACTGGCACCGGCATCAGCCAGCATTTCCGCCGAAAGATCGCCGGTATGGGCGCCGGAGGCTTTCGCATGGCAATCCTGGGCCCCGACCGCGAGTTTTGAACCGAGCGCCCTGTCGGCGAAACCACCGATCAGGGTGGCCGGGGGGCAGACCAGCAGGTCAGCCTTGCCGGCCAACGCACCGGCGCCGGCGATCATGGCTTCGAATTCACCTAAGGAAGATTTTAGGCCGTTCATTTTCCAGTTGCCGGCGATCAGCGGCCGGATGGCATCGGTCATGTCGATTGTCCCGCAAATGTCAGCGTTCTAGATGCGCTAGCAGAGCCACGCCGCCAGTTCCAGCTACCGATCGGGCGACCCCGGGCCATTAACCGCTTCAAATAGCCCGCATGGCCGAGGTTGCGAGGGGGACGCGGCCACTTTATGATGCGTTTTCAACTCGGTGACGCCTTGTTGCGGAATTCGGTCCCGGATCGAAATTTCCCTTGGGTACGACCCGGTTCCCCTCTCCTTTAAAAAACAAGTTGGACCCATGCTTCGAGGAATGCGGAAAGCCTCATCAAACTGGCTCGGCAAGATTGTCATGGCGACCGTGATGGGCGTTTTGATTGTCAGTTTCGCAGTGTGGGGCATTGCCGACATCTTCAAGGGGTTTGGCCAGTCGTCGCTCGCCAAGATCGGCAAGACCGAGATTTCGACCGATCAGTTCCGTCAGATCTACACGGAAAAGCTGCAGCAGCTCGGCCGCAGTTTCGGCCGTCCGCTAACCTCTGAACAGGCTCGCGCCTTCGGGCTCGATCGGCAGGTGCTGCAGCAAACCATCGCCGAAGCCGCGCTGGATGAGGAAGCCCGGCGCATGGGGCTGGCCCAGTCCCAGGAAGAAGCCATGCGGCAGATCTACAGCGATCCGAGTTTCGCGGGATTGGGCGGCAAGTTCGATCCCGCTCGCTTCCAAGCCGCGATTCGGCAGTTCGGATATACCGAGCAACGCTATCTGGCGGAACGCCGACGCGTCGGCCTGCGGCGCCAGATCGCCGGGACCGTGTCGGCCGGAGTGGAGCCGCCGAAGGTCATGATTGAGGCACTCGCCCGTTTCCAGAACGAGCAGCGCTCGATCGAGTACGTCAAGCTCGATGCCGCGCAGGCCGGCACGATCGACCCGCCTTCGCCGGAGGCGCTGGCGGCCTATTTCGAGGATCGCAAGACGCAATTCCGCGCGCCCGAATATCGCAAACTGTCTTTTGTCGTGATCAGCCCGGAAGAGATCGGCAAGTGGACCGAGGTCTCCGACGAGGACGCTAAGAAAGTTTTCGAGCAGCGCCGCGACCAGCTTGGCACGCCGGAAAAGCGCGAAGTGTCGCAGATGTTTTTTCCGAACGAAGGCGAAGCCCAGGCCGCGCGCAGCCGCATCACGTCGGGAACGCCGTTCGACGACGTGGCCAAGGAGCGCAACCTCAATCTGGCCGACGTCGATCTCGGCATGATCGCAAAGAGCGCGATCATCGATCCGGCGATTGCGGATGCGGCGTTCTCGCTTGCATCAGGCGAAGTCAGCCAGCCGGTGCAGGGCCGCTTCGGCGTGGCGCTGGTCAAGGTCGGCAAGATCGAGCCGGGCGTGACGCCGACCTATGAAAGTGTCGCAGGGCAGGTGAAGAAGGAAATCGCGACCGAACGCGCCCGCGCCAAGGTCAACGAAATCCAGAACAAGATGGAAGACGAGCGCAGCGGCGGCGCCAATGTGGTCGAGGCTTCGCAGAAGCTCGGTCTCACCCCCGTTACGATCGAGGCCGTCGACCGCTCCGGCCGCACGCCCGACGGACAGCCGGTCGCCAATATTCCCCGCGGCCTCGACGTGGTGTCGCAGGCCTTCAACAGCGACGTCGGCGTTGACAACGAACCAATCCAGTTTGCCGGCGGCTATGTTTGGTACGACGTGCTCGGCGTCACGCCCTCGCGCGAGCGCTCGCTCGACGAGGTGCGCAGCCAAGTCGAGGCGAAATGGCGCGAAGACCAGATTTCCAGCAAGCTGCGGGCGAAGGCAACCGAGATGGTGCAGAAGATCGAGCAAGGCAGCAGCCTCGCCGCCGAAGCGGCTGCGGCGGGAGCGAAGGTCGAGACCGCGACCGGTTTCCGCCGCGACGCCTCGCTATCAGGCGTGCCCTCCGCCGCCATCACTGCCGCATTCCGGACACCCAAGGATGGCGTCACGCAGACGCCGGGCGCCGGTGGCAGCGAGTGGATCGTGTTGCGCGTCACCGGCGTGACTGTGCCGCCGGTCGACATGGCCTCCGAAGAGCTGAAAAAATTAAAGGACACGTTGCAGCGCGGTCTGACCGACGAACAGGTCGCGCAGTACGTGACCAAGATCGAATCCGAGATCGGCACTTCCATCAACCAGGCCGCCTTCGCGCAGGTGACGGGCGCCAACAATTGAGCATAATGACACTCACCTCATCCTGAGGAGCGGCCATGCAGGCAAGTGTACGCAGTCTGCGTTAACTTGGCTACGGGCCGCGTCTCGAAGGATGAGAGCCGGGCCTCATGGTTCTCCTCACCATGAGGTCTCGATTTTGAAAGCAAGCGATGGACGATCTCAAATCTATCATCGGAAAGGTCGCAACCGGCGCGACGCTGTCGCGTGACGAAGCGGCGTCAGCCTTCGACAGCATGATGTCCGGCGAGGCGACGCCCTCGCAGATGGGCGGCTTGTTGATGGCGCTCAGGGTCCGCGGCGAAACCGTCGACGAGATCACCGGCGCGGTGTCGGCGATGCGCGGCAAGATGCTGCGGGTCAAGGCGCCTGCGGACGCAGTCGACGTGGTCGGCACCGGCGGCGACGGGTCCGGTTCGGTCAACGTCTCGACCTGCGCGGCCTTCATCGTCGCCGGCGCCGGCGTGCCCGTCGCCAAGCACGGCAACCGCGCGCTGTCGTCGCGCTCGGGGGCTGCCGACGTGCTGGCTTCCCTCGGCGTCAAGATCGACCTCACGCCCGACCAGGTCGGCCGCTGTGTGCAGGAGGCCGGCATCGGCTTCATGTTCGCGCCTGCGCATCACCCCGCGATGAAGAATGTCGGGCCGACCCGCGTCGAACTCGCCACCCGCACGATCTTCAATCTGCTCGGGCCGCTCTCCAATCCGGCCGGCGTCAAGCGCCAGATGGTCGGCGTGTTCTCGCGGCACTGGGTACAGCCGCTGGCCCAGGTCTTGAAAAATCTCGGCTCCGAATCCGTCTGGGTCGTCCACGGCTCAGATGGGCTCGACGAAATCACCCTCACCGGCCCGAGCTTTGTCGCCAGCCTCGACAACGGCAAGATCACCACCTTCGAGGTGACGCCGGAGGACGCGGGTCTCATCTGCTGCAATGTCGACGCGCTCAAGGGCGGTGACGCGGACGCCAACGCGCTGGCGCTGCAAGGCGTGCTCAACGGCAAGGCCAGTGCCTATCGCGACGTCGCGCTGTTGAACGCCGCGGCCGCACTGATCGTGGCCGGCAGGGCCAGGGACCTGAAGGAAGGCGTCGAAATCGGCGCCAAATCGCTCGACAGTGGCGCGGCGGCAGCACGGCTGAAGCACCTGATCGCAGTCTCACGCGGCTGAGTCCAAAGGGGCGCCAGAAATGTCCGATATTCTGACCGAGATCGAAACCTACAAGCGCGAAGAGATTGCCGCCGCCAAGCGGGCGCATCCGCTTGCCGAGATCGAAGCCCGCGCCAAGGCGGCGCCGCCGCCGCGCGGCTTCGTGCGCGCGATCCGGGAGAAGCTCGCCCGCGGCGACTACGCGCTGATTGCCGAAGTGAAGAAGGCCTCGCCCTCCAAGGGGCTCATTCGCGCCGATTTCGATCCGTCGGCGCTGGCTAAGGCTTACGAGGCCGGCGGCGCGGCATGCCTGTCCGTGCTCACGGATGTGCCCTCCTTCCAGGGCCATCTCGATTTCATGGTGGCGGCGCGCCTGGCAACGAATCTGCCGGTGCTGCGCAAGGATTTCCTGTTCGACACCTATCAGGTGGTGGAAGCCCGCGCCCATGGCGCCGACTGCATCTTGATCATCATGGCGGCGCTCGACGATGCAGCCGCGAGAGATATCGAGGACGCCGCGATCGCGTTCGGTATCGACGTTCTGATCGAAATCCACGACCGCACTGAGCTCGATCGCGCGCTAAGACTTCGGTCGCCGATGATCGGTGTCAACAACCGCAATTTGCGCACCTTCGAGACCACGCTGGCGACCAGCGAGGCTTTGGCGCCGCTGATCCCGCGCGATCGTCTGATGGTCGGCGAAAGCGGCATCTTTACGCCTGCGGATCTCGCGCGGCTCGAGCGCGTCGGCATGTCGACCTTCCTGGTCGGCGAAAGCCTGATGCGGCAGGCCGATGTGACCGCGGCAACGCGCGCGCTGCTGGCGCGTTCCGATACGGCCTGCGCGACCGGGACCGGCTAACAGATGGCGCGGAAGGCTTCCAAAGGCGGCGCCGCCCTCACCCACATCGACGCCGCCGGCGAAGCGCGGATGGTCGACGTCTCCGCGAAGGCAGCGACCGAACGCACCGCCATCGCCGAGGGGCGTGTCGTCATGGCAAAGGAGACGCTCGATCTGATCATCTCCGGCAATGCCAGGAAGGGCGATGTGCTGGGCACGGCCCGCATCGCCGGCATCATGGCCGCAAAGCGCACGTCGGAATTGATTCCGCTGTGCCATCCGCTGGCACTGTCCAAGGTGACGCTCGACATCACGCCCGACAAGAAACTTCCGGGCTGCATTGTCCGCGCTACGGTCAAGGTCACGGGGCCGACCGGGGTCGAGATGGAAGCGCTGACGGCGGTGTCGGTCGCCTGCCTGACGATCTACGACATGATCAAGGCAGTCGAGCGCGGCGTTCGCATTGAAGGCATCCATCTCGTCGAGAAGATCGGCGGCAAATCCGGCCATTATCGCGCGGAGCGGTAAGCCCCGGCGACGGCGTCGCTCTCGTCACGCGCGTGTGACCGGCGCGGCGAGGAATGCGCTCTGCGCGCGCGGGGTTGTCTCCATCGAGGCTTTCACAAGGAGGAACCCGATGTCGATCTACAGGCTTGTTGGCACGGCGGCTGCGTTGGCCGTGATCTCGGCACCTGCGATAGCACAGCAGGTGATCTACGAGCCCGGTTATTGCGCGTTTTACTATCCGAATGCCAACTGCCAGAACAAAGGTCCGGGCAATCCCAATAGCGATCCGCGGCGATTCAGCCAGGGCTACGTCGTGCCGGACGGCTCAGCCACCGCGGGCGTGGTCGTGAAGAAACGCGCGCATCGATCCCCGAGATCCAAGCAGTGACGGCGGCGGCTTTGCAAAGCCCGTAACCTTCGTAACCTCCGTCAACGATCGGCGGATCGCCAGCATGCGATCGGCCGTTTCCTTCCGAAACCGCCTTGTCGGTTCCATCGTCAAGGGAGGTCTCCTGTGGTTGTCGGCGGAACCCACCGCTACCGGACTAACGCTTCATTAACCAGACTTCCTAACGTCAACTCCATCTCGGCGCTGTATCGAAGTCACGGGCCGGGTTTGGGAGAACGCCGCTTCCGGCAGTTCATTTCCCGGCAGCGACCGCGTTCATGGCTTCGACCGGCACTAAATCGTTCAGGATTGCGTCCGCCTTCAGCGGCGGCCCGATCCGCTGGTTGATCCTGGGCGGCACGCTTCTGATCGCCACCATCGCGATCGGAGCCACCGTCATGGCCGGCAATTTCCGCGAGCGTGCGCTGCGCAACAGCGAGCGCGAGCTGGAAAATACCGTGCTGCTGCTCGCCCGCCATTTCGACCAGCAGCTCGAGGATTTTCAGGTCGTCCAGAAAGACCTGATTGCGTTCATGCGCACCAGCGGGATCGCTACGCTCGAAAACTACAAGCGCCGGATGTCTAATCATGACATCCATCTCATCCTGAAATCCAAGATCGACGCGCTGTCCTATGTCGGCGGCATCAACATCTTCGACGCCGACGGCAATCTGATCAATGCGTCGGCCGCCTGGCCGCCGCCGCCGGTCAACTCGGCCGACCGCACCTTCTTCAGAACCTTCAAGTCCGGCCCGCAATCGCCTGACATGGTGGTCGAGCCGGTCTACAGCCGCGTCACCGGCGCCTGGACCACCGTGATCGCCCGCAAGATCACCGGGCCGAGAGGCGAATTCCTCGGCGCCATCGGCCGCGGCATCGAACCCCTCAACTTCGAAAAATTCTTCGCCACCGTGGCGCTTGGACCCGGCGCCTCCATCGCCATGCACCACAGCGACGGCACGCTGCTGGCCCGCTACCCGCATATGGCTGATATGATCGGCAAGAATTTCAAGACCGGTCCAGCCGCCCAGCGGCAGGTATTCGAGCTGCCCCGGACGACCTCGCGTCTCACCAGCCCGATCGACGGCGAGGACCGGTTGATCTCGTCCCGCGCGCTGACCAATTTTCCGCTTGTGATCGTCGCTTCAACCACGACTTCAGCGGCACTAGCCGACTGGCGCGAGCAGATCGGAATCCTGATCGCCGTCACCGGGCTTTCGGTGCTGGCAATCGCCGCTCTGCTGTTCCTTGTCGTCCGCAAGCTGTCTTATCAGCACCGCGCATCGAAGCAGCGGCTGACGCTGGAAAAGCAGCGTCTCGACACCGCCGTCAACAACATGACGCAGGGCCTGTTGCTGTTCGATGCAAAGCAGCAGCTCATCATCTGCAACAAGCGATATCTCGAAATGTACGGCCTTTCGGCCGACGTCGTAAAGCCGGGCTGCAGCTTTCGCAAGGTGATCGCGCATCGCAAGGAGACGGGCTCCTTCGTCGGCGACGTCGATCATTACGTCGGGGTGGTGCTGCGCGACATCGCGCACCGGAACGCCATGGTGATCTCGACGCCCGACGGGCGCTCGATCCAGGTCGTCAACGAACCGGTCGCCGATGGCGGATGGCTGGCGACGCATGAAGACATCACTGAGCGGCGGCGCGCCGAGGAGCGCATCACCCATCTCGCCCATTACGACGCGCTGACCGATCTGCCGAACCGCACCCTGTTCCACGAACGGCTCAAGCGCGAATTGTCCCACGCGGCGCCTGGCGAGCAACTGGCGGTGCTGTATATCGACATCGACGAATTCAAGAGCGTCAACGATTCGCTCGGGCACATGATCGGCGACGAGCTCCTGAAATCGGTCGCGGCCAGCCTCGCCGCCTGCGCACGCAAATCCGATTTCGTGGCCCGGCTCGGCGGCGACGAATTCGCCATCGTGCAAACCGGGATCGAAGATATCGACGACGTGATGAAGCTCGTCAGCCGCATCTTCGAGGCGATCCGCTCGCCCTATCAATGCCTCGGCCATCAGGTCACCACCGACGCCAGCATTGGCATTGCGCTCGCGCCGCAAGACGGCTCCGATATCGACCAGATCCTGAAGAACGCCGATCTGGCGATGTACGCCGCCAAGGCCGCCGGCCGCCGCACCTATCGCTTCTTCGAACCGGACATGGAAGCCGAGGTCCGCGCCCGCCGCGACCTGGAAATGGATCTGCGCCAGGCGCTCGTCGACGGCGGCTTCGAGGTCTATTACCAGCCATGTCTGAGCCTGCAGACCAACGCGATCACCGGCTGCGAGGCACTGGTGCGCTGGCGCCATCCGCAGCGTGGCATGATTTCGCCCGCCGAATTCGTGCCGCTCGCCGAGGATACCGGCCTGATCAACCAGCTCGGCGAATGGGTGCTGACGTCCGCCTGCAAGGAAGCGGCGATCTGGCCCGACAATATCAGGCTCGCGGTCAACGTCTCGCCGATTCAATTCAAGAGCGGCACGCTGGCGCTGAAGGTGATGGCCGCGCTCGCCGCATCCGGCCTCGCGGCAAGCCGGTTGGAGCTCGAGATCACCGAGGCCGTGCTGATCAGGGACGACGAGACGGCGCTCGCCGTCCTCCATGACCTCCGCACCATCGGGGTTCGCATCGCGCTCGACGATTTCGGCACCGGCTATTCCTCGCTGAGCTATCTGCAGCGTTTTCCATTCGACAAGATCAAGATCGACCGCTGCTTCATCACCGACATCGCCGAGCCGGAAGGCTCGTCTTGCATCGTGGAGGCGGTTGTGACCATCGCCGCCGAACGGCACATGACGACGACGGCCGAAGGCGTCGAGACCGAAGAGCAGCGCGGCTTGCTGCGCGAACTCGGCTGCTCGGAAATGCAGGGCTACCTGTTCAGCGCGCCGAAGCCGGCGGCGGAGATCAGGCCGCTCTTGCTAGCGCATCGGGACCGTCCTGGTGCGGAACGCGCGAACCGAGTGCGCAGGCGCAAGAACGAGGCGCGGACAGCTTAGGCCGCACGTCGCTCGGACCATCCCTTGCTAAAACTCAGGGCTAACGCGGACTGCTACTCGGCGCCGCCCCCTGCCCGCCACCCGTGCCAGCGCCCGAACCCGTCGTTTGGCTGCTCGGATGGGGTTGTCCGGGCGGATGTGCGGAAGCACCGGGCTTTTCCTGCTCCGCCACAAATCCGGATTGTCCGGAGTCGCGGGTCTTGATCCCTTTATCCGCTTCTTCCTGCATCTGTTTGTCGGTTTGCACCTGCTGGCCAGGCGCCGTCGACTGCTGAGCCAGTGCCGGCATGGTGAGCGCGGTTCCAAAAGCGACCGCAATCGCGAGAATTGAGGTTCGCATGAGCTGTCCTCCTATAGTTCTCTTCCCACAACGCGCGAGAGAGAGATGGTTTCCAAGCCGTCGCTTCCGCCTTCGCTCTGCGAGCTACAGCGGAAAAGTCGCTCGTCCGGGCTACGCTTGCTCCGATGGTTACAGTCGCGCCTGTGCGAGCGGAATCCGAAAGGTCCTGAATCCGGCAATATCGGGAAACCACTCGGCGGCTTCGCGCGAAGCCAGCGTTAGGACCGCGGCCGGGACTTCGCCGCTGATCAGCCGGTCGATCGCCCCTCGCTGTCCTTCGCTGAACTGGACCTCGGCGGCGCCCGCCGCTATCAACGCGGCGCTGACGCGTCCACTCGATGCGGCCTGCTTCTCCTCGATCGCAATGCTCTTGTTGTTCAGGTCGGATAGCGAACTGATCTCCGGACGTGCCAGAACGAGCGCGACCAGATTGTCTGCTTTATCTGGCGGTGTGGATGCCATCTTCCCGGTATCGCTCACGTCGGCGGGCGCTTCCGGATTGTCCGATTTGTTGCCCGCATCCGGTCCCGTCCCGATCGCCGTGACGAGATCGGCCATTCCCGTCGCTTCCACAAGCTGCTGCTGTATGGTCCGGGAAGCCGGTGCTGGCGCGCCGGCAGCCGTGGCCGGCAACGCAGCGTTCTCGGACGCGGCGGGCCTCGCGGCGATCTCGAGCGTGGCTGGCGGCGGCAGGATGACCTCGGATTTGATCTCGGATTTGGGAGCCTCCGCGGGCTGCGCCGTGGCGACGGCGGCTGCCTGAGCCGGCTCAGACCTGTTCGAGATTACCAATTTACGCTCGGGCGCCTTGCCGCCGGCGACTGTCTTTTCGCGAGCCACTGTCGCCGTGGCCGCCGGAATGTCTTTCCTCCTTGCTGCAAGACTGGGAGTCGCCGCCTTTTTGCCGTTCGACGGCCTTGTTTTCGACGCCGCCAAGCTATCGCGCGGCGCGGAGCGGGAAACGGGTCCGCCCCGCTTTGCCACGCGTGCAGGGCTAGCGTGTTCCGGCCCTACTGTTTCCGCGTCAGCCGGCACCACAACAACAGCCTCGCGTTGCTCGCGGTACCTGGCAGATAACGCTTGATCAGACCAGGCCATGTAGGACTGGCACGCGTAGTTGCACGGCAGCCCGTCGATATAAACGACGCCAGGTGAGTCCAGCGGATTGGCCTGCAGGGCTCCACCCGAACAAAGGGACAAGATCAGGGCCGGCAAAATCCATCTTCTCGACATGACTACTCCGTTCGACGCGCGTGGTGTTCAACGCGAGCTACGAATGGATGGAGATCAGGTTTCAAAAGTGGTGTTCGCGGACCGCTATGCGCGTGTTGAGGATGCCTCTTCGCTGCCCGGCCAGCGACCGGCGCGCCACATTCGAAATGAATTGTCGCAACAGCAAGTAGCCCGGATGGAGCGCAGCGCAATCCGGGGATTCCCTCTCTGATTGAGGGCCGCCCCGGATTTCGCTGCGCTCCATCCGGGCTACAGGGGCTCGCAAGCGGAAGCCGGTTTCGCGCCCGCCGTGAGTAAATTAATTCGGCACGGCCCGCTTCGCGGCCGTGACCGCATTCGCGTTCACGGTGCCGCCGCGCAGCAGGTTGAACGCGGCGTTGAGCGCCTTGTCGTCCTTTTCGTTCGGCGGAACATAGGCTTGCGAGCCGGTCTGCTCGGCACCATCGGCGGCGAGATGGCCGCGCATCGAGGCTTCGCCCTTCAGCTCGGCGCGGCTCTTGAGCTCATCCGGCACGTCCTGCAGCACCTCGATATCGGGCGCGATGCCTTGGGCCTGGATCGAGCGACCCGAAGGCGTGAAGTAGCGCGCCGTGGTCAGCGCCAGCGCGCCATTGCCCTGCCCCAGCGGAATGATGGTTTGCACCGAACCCTTGCCGAAGGTGCGCGTGCCGATCAGGGTGGCGCGCTTGTGGTCGCGCAAGGCGCCGGCAACGATTTCGGACGCCGAAGCCGAGCCGCCGTTGATCAGCACGACCAGCGGCTTGCCTTTGGTGATGTCGCCGCCGCGCGCGGTGAAGCGCTGGGTTTCCTCCGCGGTGCGGCCGCGCGTCGAGACCACCTCGCCCCGGTTCATGAAGGTGCTCGACACCGACACTGCCTGGTCGAGCAACCCGCCGGGATTGTTGCGGAGGTCGACGATATAGCCCGCGAGTTTCTCCGGCGGAATTTCCTTCGAGATGCTGGCGATCGCTTTCTTCAAGCCGTCGGTGGTCTGCTCGTTGAAACGGGTGATCCTGATGTAACCGATGTCGCCGCCGTCAGTCTTGAAGCGGACCGGCCGCACCCGGATGATCTCGCGCATAATGGCAACGTCGATCGGTGCGGCGGCCCCCTTGCGCACGACCTTGAGCCGGATCTTGCTGTTGGCGGGGCCTTTCATCCGGCCCACCGCCTGTTCGAGGGTCATGCCCTGGATGGACTCGTCGTCGATCTGGGTGATCACGTCGCCCGAGAGGATGCCGGCTTTGGCCGCGGGCGTATCGTCGATAGGCGTGACCACCTTGACGATGCCGTCTTCCATCGTGACCTCGATGCCGAGCCCGCCGAACTCGCCATGGGTGGTCTCCTGCATGTCGCTCCAGCCCTTCTCATTCATGTAGCGCGAATGAGGATCGAGCGCGGAGATCATGCCGTTGATGGCGCCTTCCATCAGCTTGGAATCGTCCGGCTTCTCGACGTAGCTGGTCTTGATCCGCTCGAACACGCTGCCGAACAGATTGAGCTGGGTGTAGGTGTCGGAACGGGCCGCGGCCTTTGCCGCCGCCACCAGATGCGCCCCTTGAGGTCCGATCACGAGAGCGGTCAGAGACGCACCCGTCACCGTGCCGAGAAGAAAGGCAAAATTCCTGCGCATCGTGGGGCGTCCCTTTTTGCTAACGGACGCCCACCATCCCTGTGAATCGGCGCCCCTGTCCCGGCCCCGCCAACTCACAATGGCTTTTTGGTCGGATCAAGGCACGCCGACCGGGCCGCTTTTCAGGAGGCTTTATCCGCCTCCTGCAGCCCGTTTTGCCAGGTGGAAGGCCGGGTTCCGAAACCGCGCTTGGCGCGGGTGCCCAGCCAGTAGCCGAATTGCGGGGGAACGTTGCGGAACGGGCCCTCCACGCCGAGTTTGAGCGCGGCATCCATCGGCCAATTGGGATTATTGAGGATTTCCCGCCCCACCGCGATCAAATCGGCCCGCCCGTCGCGCAGGATCTGCTCGGCCTGGTCGCCATGGATGATGAGGCCAACCGCCATTGTCATGATGTCGGCGTGGCGCCTGACATATTCCGACAGCGGCACCTGATAACTGTATTTGATTTCCTTGCCCAGGATCGGCGCCGCCTCGGAGATGCCGCCGGATGAACAGTCGATGACGTCGACGCCTTTTGTCTTCAGTATCTTTGCCAGCCGCGCGCTCTGTTCCGGTCCCCAGCCGGCATTGTCCTCGACCGAAAGGCGGACGAACAGCGGCTTTTGGTTGGGCCAATGTGCACGCACGGCTTCCGTCACCTCGATCAAGAGGCGCATGCGGTTGGTTTCGGAGCCGCCGTATTCGTCAGTGCGCTGATTGGCGCGCTCCGACAGGAACTCATGCACGAGATAGCCATGGGCGCCGTGCAGCTCCAGCACGTCAAAACCTGCCTCATGGGCGCGGCGCGCCGCCTGCCCCCAGGCCTGCACGAGATCTTTCACTTCGGCTGTTTCAAGCGCGCGCGGCACCGGCCAGCGCTCGCTATGGGGAATCGCGCTCGGCGCCACCGGCTGCCAGGCGTCCCAATCCTCGATATCGGGCGTCCGCTGCAGCGGGCGGTCGCCCTCCCACGGCCGGGTCGCACGCGCCTTGCGGCCGGAATGGCCGAGCTGAATTCCGGCGACCGCGCCCTGCTGTTTGATGAATTTGACGAGGCGGCCGAGCGGCTCGATGAATGTGTCGTCCCAGATGCCGAGATCGCCGACCGTGCCGCAGCCGCGCCGCTCGACCTTGGTCGATTCCACCACGACCAGGCCAGCGCCGCCGGCGGCGAACTTGCCAGCATTCATCAGGTGCCAGTCGGTCGGAAAACCCTTCACGGCCGAATATTGATGCATCGGCGGTACCACGATGCGGTTCTTCAGCGTGACGCCGCGGATCGTCATCGGAGAAAACAGCAGCGTTTCCGTCATGGTTTCCTCGGCCTCGTGGACAACATTGGCCCGGCACCGTCCCGGGAAGTGTCTTCTACTTTGCGGCGCCTTCGGCGGATTTGGCCTTCGGCTTGGCTGGCGGTGGTGCCTTGGCCGCGGCTTTCGGCGGCGCGCTGTCGCCGCGCATCGTCCCCCAGGGGTCGGAACTCTTTTGCTGCTCGGGAATGTTGCCAAGCGACCTCCGGTAGGCCCGCTCGGCCTCCTTCTCGGCCGCGATTTCCGAAGGCGTCTTGGGCTTGTCCTCCTCGCCATATTTGGCCGGACCTTTTTGGGCCGCGGCGGATCCGGCCAATAATCCGATCATCGCGACAGCGCCCAGGATTCTGCCAACAACTTGCATGCGACTACTCCCTGAAATTGGCCCAAGCCTTAGCACAGCTCGCGCACGGGCTTAAGCACCGGATTGGGCTTCGAAGCGTATCCGGTGGCCGTTGCCGAGGCCGGTCCAGTTTTGTAAACGACTGGCATGAATCCGCCGCCAGCGCCCCGCTCCGTCGACGCCTTGCTGTTCGACCTCGGTCGCGTCGTGCTCGACATCAGTTTCGATCAGGTGATGACCTGCTGGGCGGAGCATGCTGGCTGCGCGCCTGCCGACCTCGCCGGACGCTTTGTTGTCGATGACAGCTTCAAGCACCATGAGACCGGCCGGATCGACGATGCCGCGTTCTTTGCCGGGCTGCGTCAGTCGCTCGGCATCGGCATCACCGACGCGCAGTTCCTGGAAGGCTGGAACGCGATCTTCACCGGCGAGATGCCCGGAATTGCGCCACTGCTGGCGGGTGCAGCAAAACGCCTGCCGCTCTATGCCTTTTCCAACACCAATCCGGCCCATGTCGCGCATTTTTCGCAGGCCTATGGCGATGTGCTCAGCCATTTCCGCGAGATATTCCTGTCATCGAGCATCGGTTTGCGCAAACCCGACGCCGAAGCCTATGATCATGTGATAAAGGCGATCGGCGTGCCGGCGTCGCGGATCCTGTTCTTCGACGATTCGGCCGCCAATATCGAAGGCGCGCGGGCGCGCGGCCTTTCTGCCATCCACGTGACATCGACGGATGACGTGGCGAGGGCACTGACCGCACTTGGAATTTAAGCACTTGGAATTTGAGCGCGTCGAATTTGAGGGAGGTCTGCCCGTGGCCTTGATGCCTGTCGCCGATGCGCTCGCTGCGATCCTTGCCGGCGCAGAAGCGCTGCCCGAAGAAATGGTGGCGCTCGATGACGCGTATCACCGTATCCTCGTGCGTGACGTCGCCGCGCGGCGGACGCAGCCGCCGCAGGCGATGTCGGCGATGGATGGCTATGCGGTGCGCGCGGCGGACGCCGCGGATGTCAACGCACGGCTGAAGGTGATTGGCGAGGTCGCCGCCGGCCGCCCGTTCGAGCGGAGGGTAGGCCCAGGCGAAGCGGTGCGGATTTTTACCGGCGGCGTGATCCCCGCCGGCGCCGATGCGGTCATCATCCAGGAAGACGCTGGCGTCGACGCCGACCATATCACCATCACGGAAGCTGCCGTTCCGGGACGGCATATTCGCGCCGCCGGCGTCGACTTCCGCGAGGGCGACGTCCTGCTCACGCGCGGACGCCGCCTCTCCGACCGCGACCTGTCGCTCGCCGCCGGCATGAACTACCCGGAGCTTGCGGTGCACCGCCGCCCCAAGGTCGCTGTACTCGCCACCGGGGACGAACTGGTGATGCCGGGCGTAACCCCCGGCCCCGGCCAGATTGTCTATTCCAACGGTTACGCGATTCGGGCACTGGCGCGGGCCGAGGGCGCGGAAATCATCGACCTCGGGATTGCCGCCGACACGGTCGCCGCGACCACCGAAGGTATTCGCCGCGCCCGCGAGGTGGATGCGGACATCCTGATCACCATGGGCGGCGCCTCGGTCGGCGACCACGACCTCGTCAAGCGGTCGCTGGAGGCCGAGGGCGTCGCCATGGCATTCTGGCGGATCGCGATGCGGCCGGGCAAACCGATGATGCATGGACGGTTGGGCGCAATGCGGGTGATCGGATTGCCCGGCAATCCCGTCTCCGCCTATATCTGCAGCTTCCTGTTCCTGGTGCCGCTGATTCGCGCTTTGTCGGGCCGCAACCACGTCCATCACGTCAGAGAAAGCGCCCTGCTCGGCCGCGATCTCTCAGCCAACGACCAGCGCGAAGATTATCTGCGCGCCCGCCTCGAAGCGCGCGAAGACGGCACGCTGGTCGCCGTGCCGGTCAACCATCAGGACTCGTCGCTACTCGGGAATCTCGCTGCGGCACGGGCACTTGTGATACGTCCGCCGTTCGCGCCGGCTGCCGCGAATGGATCGCGTTGCGAGCTGCTCCGGCTGCCGGAATGACGCCTGAACGGTGCTTTGGGCCGAAATCGCAGAGCGTTCACCTGAAATTAAGTGGTTGCGGAACACATATCGAACATATAGTGTCCGTTCATGATTTGTTTCGACTGCTAGTGTCTATGTCGGGAGTTTTGGGGACTCTCGCGAACTGGGCCCTGGGGATTCGGAACGACGACGCCAACCGGGGGATTGCTCGCGATGCTTACGCGCAAACAGTACGAACTTCTGCGTTTCATCAATGAACGGCTGAAAGAGGCCGGTGTGCCGCCCTCTTTCGACGAGATGAAGGACGCGCTTGACCTGCGCTCTAAGTCCGGAATCCACCGCCTCATTACGGCGCTGGAGGAGCGCGGCTTCATCCGCCGTCTGCCCAACCGCGCCCGCGCCATCGAAGTCATCAAGCTGCCGGAGCTTGCAGCCGCCGGCAACGGCCGCCGCGGCTTCACGCCAAGCGTCATCGAAGGTACGCTCGGCAGGCGCGCCGCGAGCGCGCCGGCCGTCGAGGACGATGGCAATCGCCCGGTCGCCGTCCCCGTGATGGGCCGAATCGCCGCCGGTACGCCGATCGAGGCGCTGCAGACCCGCAGCCACACCATCAGCGTGCCGCCGGACATGCTCGGCTCCGGCGAGCATTATGCGCTCGAAGTGCGCGGCGATTCCATGGTGGATGCCGGCATTCTCGACGGCGACATGGCGCTGATCCAGCGCAACGAAACCGCCGACACCGGCGATATCGTCGTGGCGCTGATCGACGAGGAGGAAGCCACGCTAAAGCGCTTCCGCCGCCGCGGCGCCTCGATTGCGCTCGAGCCCGCCAACGCCGCCTATGAGGTCCGCATCCTGCCGCCGAACCGGGTACGGATTCAGGGCAAGCTGATCGGGCTGTACCGCAAGTACTGACCCGTTATGCCGCCCCAGCCATGACGAATAGCAGCCCTGGCCCTCGGCCGGGGTTTTTTGTTGCGCGTGTGGAACTAAGGAACGTTAGCGCGTTTGTGAATGTGGCGCAGTGCGCCAGTCGCAGAATTGCCCAGAAAGAAGAAAAGGCTCTGCGCCATGTCCACTCTGATAGAGGCCTGTGCCTCCTTCTAGACACGGGTCAGCTATCTCAAACGAGGGAGCCATCCGATGTGTGACTATAGCCTGCATGCTGTGGCTACGCGGCCTGCCCAAGTCGGCGAGACGCTGATCACCACGACCTTCCGCGGTACATCGACCCGCGGCTTTGCGTCGGAACGCGAGCCCGCAGTGGCGGTCTGCATGCTTCCCGGCACCGAGCTGGCGTTCGCTGAGGACGTCAGATACGACAACCGCTGGATCTGGACGCGAACCACCGACTGGCGGGTCGGCAAATTCAACCAAATCGACCCGCATATATCCGACCGTCATCACGACGCGATCGAATTTCCCGACGGAAGCCATGTGCTGGTGACGCAGCTTTGCGAAGGCCAGCGTGCGACCGTGCTGCAACTGCCGGTGGTCCAGACCGGTGGCGAGCGTGCACCGAAGGTGACGGAAGCGCCTCCGGCCGAATCGATCGTGACCGGATAAACGCCACGCGCATACGATCCGCCGGTCCAGGCCGGCGGATCGTCGTGGTGCATTTTTCAGAACTCGGCTTTCAGAACTCGGCACCGCAGGGGGCAGCCGGTGGTCAACAAGGTTACGTGGCAAAAAGCCGGACGCGTCACTGAGCCCGGACGGTACATGTTCAGGTACGGCTGGCTCACCATCACGGCGGAAGATCTCGCAATCTGGCAGCAATTCCCCAACGCATCGTTCACGCTGGTCGCTCTGCCGTCGGCACCCGACGCGCCCGAGGAATTCCACCTCGGTGCATTCGAAATACCAGCCAAACCCACAGTCGACGAACACTGAGGGTCGCCTACTCCTCCGCCTGAAGATCTACCTCTGCCGGCGTGGCATCGACGGCGCGCGGTGGCACGACGCGCGGCGCAAGCACGGGGGCGTCGGTCTCGCTCTCGTCACCCGTGGCCGGCGACCACGGGCGGTCGATCCCCCTCGGCTTCGCCGCTTCGACGATAAATCCCTCGCGGCTACGGCGCAACGCCATCGCGCCCTGCCGCCGCAGCCGTTCAGCATCGACGATCGAAGCCACGCAGGCCGCGGGCGCCTGCCGCAGCGTCACAATCAGCGCTGCGCGCTCGCAATCGTCCGAAAACGCCTCGGGCCTGAACGCCTGCGCGATCAAGCCGCCGGCGGATTGCATCACGCAGCCAAGTTCGTCGCAAGAAACTCCTGACGTGAGCGACGCGTCAGCCGCGGTGCGCGCGTCCGCATCCGCCGCCAGCCACTCCTTCAGCAGGAAAACGTCCCGAGACCTCTTGGCCGCGTGCATCAGATGCAGCCGGCCATCCTGGCCGCGGACCCCGACATTGCGCCCGTCGGCGGAAATCAGGATGTCAGGCTGCGGCACCCGCGCCGCCCACAGCGCCGCTGATAGCACCAGCGCCGCGCCCGACCAGCGCAGCGGCGTGCGCAGCAGGCCGAGCAGGATGATGCCAAGGCTCGCCGCGATCAGCGGTCCGATGCCGAATGCCGGCACCCGCCCGACCGCGCCGGGCAAAGCCGCGACCCATTGCGTGACAGCGATCATCCAGTCGATGCCGACGCCCATGATCGCCCAGAACAGGCGGTCGAAGCCGAACGGCATGGCGACGAGGCCGAGGAGGCCCGCCGGCATCACGATCGCCGAAACAACCGGCATCGCCGCGAGATTGGCCAGCACGCCGTAAGGCGTGACCCGGTGGAAGTGAAAGGCCGCGTAAGGCGTGGTCGCGAGCCCCGCGACCAATGAGGCCAGCAACAGCATCGTCAGCTCGCGGCCGCCCCACAGCGCGGCACGCGCGGTCGCGGTGTGATCTGCGGTCGCGAACAGACGGGGCATGCCGATCTGCACCAGCGCGACGAGACCCAGCGTGGCGGCAAACGACATCTGAAAACTCGGATGCACCAGCGCTTCCGGCGCGACCGTCAGCACGATCAGGGCGGCGACCGCGAGCGTGCGAAACGTAATCGCGCGGCGATCGACCATGACGGCGATCAGCACCACGGCCGTCATGAAGAACGATCTTTGCGTCGCGACCTCGGCGCCGGACAGCAACAGATAGAACGCGGCGGCAACGAGGGCTGCCGCCGCCGACCACTTCTTGATGGGCTGGCCGACCGTGAACACGGGAAACAGCGCCAGTAGTGCCCGCACCGCGAAGAACACGACGCCGGCGACAACAGCCATGTGATAGCCGGAGATCGACAGCACGTGCCCCAAGCCGGAGATGAACATCGCGTCGTTGACCGGCGGCGAGATCGCATCGCGCCGACCGGTCAATAGCGCGGTGGCAATGGCGCGCTTATCGCCCTCCAGCGTTGTCCTGATCCGCGCATCGATCGTGTCGCGCAGGCCCTGCATCACGGCCGAATAGCGCAGGCGGAGCCCGCCGCCTTCCGGCGGCTCGGTGGTCTTGATCGCGCCCATCACGAAGCCGGAGGCGCCGATGCCGGCGAAAAACATGTCGCGGCTGAAATCGTAGCTGCCCGGCCGCACCGGCGAAAGCGGCGGCAACAGCCGCGCCTTCAACTCGACGAAGCTGCCGACCGGCGGCGCCGTGCCCTTCTTTACCGAGAGCCGTACGCGCTCCAGCTTCGTCGTTCCGCGCGCGCTTTCCATGGTGGCCACGCGAAGGACAAAACGGTCGGTGCGCTCGCGAATGTCGCGGGTCTCGACAAAGCCGGTCAGCGATACCGAGAACATCGGCCGCGCCAACACGCCATGCGCGATCCGCGCCGTCTTCCACGTCGCTATCGCAAAGCCTGCCGCAACGGCTGCGATCATCACCGCGGCGGGAAAGAACTTTTGCCGCCGCAACAGAACCGCCACCGCGCACAGCGCGATCGCCACAATGGCAGCCGCCGACAGCACCGGCTCATGATCGGCAGCGAAGTAAAAGGCAATGCCGGTGCCGAACGCCACCGGCACCCACGGCAGCAAGCGGCCGGCACCAGCTTCCGCGCGCGCCCATGCGCGCAGGGTCTCGATCAGCGGCGGCCAAAACGCGGGACGTGATGGCAGAATGCCGCCGACCGGCGCCGCAGCGCCCGGCGGCCAAGTCCCGGCATAGCCCCGCTTTCGACCCGACGTGTCGCCCTGCTCCGTCACTGAGCCTACACCTTACGCTCTCGTGGATGGCACAAGACTACCGGACGCTGTATTGAGGCCGCTAGCGGAACGAATGCAGAAACCTGAAGAAATGCACGATGGCCCGCGCTACAATCACGTCATGAGACTTGCGGCCTGCCTCTTATTTGCTTTGGCGACGTCAGCATCCGCTGCCGCAGCGGCTGAACAATGCCGCTTCATCGAAGCGAGAGCAGAGCGCGAGGCGTGCTATCAGCGCCAGGATGTTGCGCGGGCTGCCCGGCAACAGGCTAATGAGGCCCGGCAGGCACAGCAAAAGCCGTATGAGCCGATGGCCCAGGAGGATGCTCAGCTCGCCAAATCCCTGCGCAGCATTTGCCGGGGCTGCTAGGCCGATCCTGGAGGACGCCGTGGACGCGAAAGGTCGTCACGCTCAAGCCAACGCCCATCGCGGCCGACCGCTACCCCCGACGGGCGGCTAACTCTCTCGTCCTCAGCCGGCGCCCCAGCGGTCGTGCCACCAGGTGCTGAAATCACGATCCGTCATCAGTTCCCAGGCAGCAAACAGGATCACCAATAGGCCCGACAATACGCTGTTCACCGTAGCTGCGCCCACCTCATAACCGACCGTCCACGGTGCTACCACGAGCGCCAGACCCAGAAGCATCTCTCCCCATTCCTCCAAGTAAGAAGGAACGACAAATGCCTCGACGGCAAACAGGATGATGCCGAACCCGAGTGCGATAGTTAGCGCGACGGCTGCCCCGGCCATGCCGAGGACGAACGGCGAAACGACCAGCCACGCACCCACCATCAGGCTGACAACGTCCTGCCAGTGTTGAATGCGCATGATGCTCACCTCCCTCTTCCATGGATATGGTGGTGCGGCACTCAAAGCGCAGCCGTCCGGCCTGCGTGTGTTGCCGCTGCTCTTCCCCCGGAGCCACCATCCAATCCCGGCAGCTCACCGGCAGGACGCGCTCTTAAAAGCGCTCTTGCAAGTGCGCCGCAGCAGGATGCACACTGTAAGCGCAGGATCAGGTGTCAACGTCTACGGCTCTCAGCTCGACTGGAATTCACGGTCGCGCTCAGAACGAGAGGAGCATGACGCCATGCGAGAAACCGAAATCCACGACTATGCGCGGCAGTTGCTGGAAGCACATGGCGCCAAGGCCATTGCGGAAGCCGCCCAGAACGCCATCGAACTCGAGGCAAAAGGCGAGGTCGAACTGGCCAGAACCTGGCGCCATATCGAGGACGCGATGAAGATGATGCGCGGGCCCCACCAAAGCTGAGGTTGCTAGCACGGTAACGCAGAACGTGCGCCAGGACCCGTCGCAGGCCGCTTCGCCGCGGCTGAAGGGCGCATGACGTCCAAGATGCGGCCCTCCATTCCAGGAGTGAAGCCATGTTTCCGAAGTGTGCGACAGCCGAAGATCTCGTGAAGGCGATCAAAGACGAGAAGGTGCAGATGATCGATCTGCGCTTCACCGACTTGCCCGGGGTGTGGCAGCATTTTTCCGTCCCGCCGAGTGCAGCGACTATCGATGCTCTCAGCGAAGGCATTGGATTCGACGGCTCATCCATCCGCGGCTTTCAGGAAATCCAGGAAAGCGACATGCTGGTCGTGCCGGACCCGGCCACGGCGTTCCTTGACCCGTATTCCCCTACGTCGACCCTGGTCCTGATCTGCAACATCAGGGACCCTGTGACCGGTCAACCCTATAGCCGTGACGCCCGTTACATCGCCCAGAAGGCCGAAACCAACTTGAGGGGCACCGGCCTCGCCGATACGAGTTACTTCGGCCCGGAGGCGGAGTTCTTCGTGTTCAACGACGTGCGCTACGGACAGGGCATCAATTACGCTTTCCATGAAATCGATTCCAGCGAAGGCAGTTGGAATACCGGCAAGGAGGAAGAGCCGAATCTGGCCCACAAGCCGCGCCCCAAGGAAGGATATTTTCCCGTTCCCCCGACCGATAGCATGCAGGCTCTCCGCACCGAAATGGTGCTGACGATGGAACAGCTGGGCATCCAGATCGAAGCCCATCACCATGAAGTCGCGACCGGCGGCCAGAACGAGATCGACATGCGCTTCACTACGCTCACCCGCATGGCGGACAATCTGATGATCTACAAATACGTGGTGAAGAACACCGCCCGCGAGCACGGCATGACCGCGACGTTCATGCCGAAGCCGCTGTTCGAGGACAACGCCTCGGGGATGCACGTTCACCAGTCCCTGTGGAAGGGCGAGACCAATCTGTTTTACGACAAGGGCGACTACGCTGAATTGAGCCAGCTCGGCCGCTACTACATCGGCGGCCTGTTGACCCACGCCTGGGCGTTGTGCGCGCTTTGCGCCCCCACCACGAACTCCTATCGGCGTCTGGTGCCCGGCTATGAGGCTCCGATCAATCTGGTCTATTCCCAGCGCAATCGCTCAGCCTGCTGCCGGATTCCGATGTATTCGCCGAACCCGCGGGCAAAGCGGGTTGAATTTCGCTCGCCGGATCCCTCCTGCAATCCCTATCTGGCCTTTGCCGCGATGCTGATGGCCGGTCTCGACGGCATCACCAGCCGGATCGATCCGGGCAGCCCGATCGACAAGAACCTATATGACCTGCCGCCGGCCGAAGCGAAGAACGTGAGGTCGACACCAGGGTCGCTGGATCAGGCGCTTGACGCGCTCGAGCGCGATCACGCCTTCCTGCTCCGTGACGATGTGTTCACCGGTGACGTGATCGAGACCTGGCTCGACTACAAGCGGAAGAAAGAGGTCGATCCAATCCGGCTGCGCCCTCATCCATATGAGTTCCATTTGTATTACGACATCTAGGGCGCGAACTTATCCGCAGGCATGGGGCGGATTTCGGCTTCAGTGGGGCAGGAAAGGCGCCAAAAAATGGACTCGTGCCGCCCATTGGTACCCGCTCAGCTCGGCGGCGGAGCCGAGGCGCCGTGACTGCGGGTGGAACCTATCGCAACATGACACGTTCTTTTCGCCGATGAGCAGCGCCGTTGCCCCGGCGCAGCGAGCGCCGAGGCCGAGGCGTTGCGTTGCGCGGGGAGGACGCTCATGAGACTCACTCTGTCCGTCATCAAAGCTGACATTGGCTCCATCGGCGGGCATACGAAGCCATCTACACGCATGATGGCGGCTGTCGAGGGCGAGGTCGCGAAGGCGATCTGCGATGGTCTGCTGATCGACGGTTTCGTCTGCCACACCGGCGACGATATTGCGATCATCATGACGCACACACGGGGCGAAGGGAGCTCCGAAGTGCATCAACTTGCTTGGAAGGCATTCCTCGCGGCCACTTCGGTAGCGAAAACCTCCGGGCTTTATGGCGCGGGCCAGGATCTTCTCGTCGACGCACCGTCCGGAAACGTCCGCGGCGCCGGACCGGGAGTCGCCGAGCTCAGCTTCGACCACAGCCTCTCGGGCACGAGACCTGCCGAATCGTTCATGGTATTCGCCGCCGACAAATGCGGCCCCGGCGCCTACAACCTGCCGCTCTACCTCGCCTTTGCCGATCCCATGTATTGCGCCGGCCTGATGCTGCCCCCGATGATCAAGGGATTCCGTTTCCATGTCATCGACATGGACAACACGGACGGCGACAGCGTGATCGAACTCGACGCGCCCGCGGAGGGCTACCACATCGCCGCGCTGCTCCGGGACAACGAGCGCTTTGGCATAGATCGCATCATTTCGCGGACCCATGGCGAGGTCGCCGTCGCCGTTTCGGCGCAGCGTCTTCACGCGATCGCAGGCAAGTACACCGGCAAGGACGATCCGGTCGCGATCGTCAGGAACCAGGGGATTTTCCCGGCGCCGGAAGAGATCATCTCGCCGTTCGCCAAGGCGCACTTCGTGGGCGGCGATGCACGCGGCTCGCACGTGATGCCGCTGATGCCCGTGCCGATCAACACACCGGTGACCGGTATGTACTGCCTGCCGATCGTTTCCTGCGCCGGCTTTTCGATCGACAAGGACGGCCGCTTCTCGGAGTCCTATACCGATTTCTTCGACAACCCGGCGTGGGACGAGGTCCGTCGCCGCGCCCAGAGCAAAGCTATCGAGATGCGCAGCCAAGGCTGGTCTGGTGCAGCGATGCTGCCCTATTCCGAGTTGGAGTATGGCGGCTTCCGCGACACCGTGTCCGCGCTGTTGAAGCGCTTCCAGTTGCGCGAGGAGCGCAAGCCGGAAGCGGCCGAGTAATACGGCGTCACGGTCAGTCTGCCTGGAGACGGGTCACCCCAGTCTGTGCCGCTATTCACAAACCATGACCCACGCAGGTGCTAGTGCGACATGCCAATCTTGGGAGGTCGGTATGGCAAGAAAACGCATCGGCATTCTCACGGGCGGCGGCGACGTCCCCGGTCTCAACGCCGTCATCAAGAGCGTGACATATCGCGGCAGTGAGGACGACATTGAGGTCGTCGGCCTGCGTCGTGGCTGGGAGGCTCTCACGCACCTGAACCTCGAGGCCCCTGCCAGCAAAGCCCATTACATCATCCCGCTGAACCGTGCGAACACACGCATCATCGACCGGCGCGGCGGCACCGTGCTGCACTCGAGCCGTACCAATCCGTCCAAGATGAAAAAGCTGCCCGATCATCTCGTCGGGAAGGACTTTCCAGTCTCCCCGAGCACCAACAATGGCATCGCAACCAGGACGTGGGACCTCACAGGCCAGGTGCTGGCGAACCTCTCGGGGCTCGGCATCGAACATCTGATTGCCATCGGCGGCGACGACACGCTCAGTTACGCGGCGAGGCTCAATGAGCTCGGCGTCAGGATCATCGCCATCCCGAAGACGATGGACAACGACGTCCGAAATACCGAGTACTGCATCGGCTTCTCGACCGCGATCACCCGCGCCAGCGACGCCATCCAGCGGCAACGCACCACGGTCGGCTCGCACGAGCGAATCGGCATTTTCCGCGTCTTTGGCCGCGATGCCGGATTTACGGCGCTCTTCAGCGCATACGCAACCTCGATACGGTGCGTCATACCGGAGTACAGGGTCAATCTCGACAAGCTGATCCACTTGCTCCTCGAGGACAAGCGGACCAACCCGAGCAACTACGCGCTGGTCGTGCTCAGCGAGGGTGCCGCGTGGGAGGGCTACAAGGTGCAGGAATACGGCGAGCCTGATGCCTACGGTCACCGCAAGAAGGCGAGCGTGGCGGAATCGCTGGCAGATGAAATCAAGCGGCGCGTCGGCGAGGAGACGATCACCTCCGACCTCACCTACGATCTGCGATCGGGCGATCCGGACTTCATGGACAAGCTCGTGGCCCTGACCTTCGGCAACATGGCCTACGATGCCATCCTGGAAGGAAAGACCGGCCTCATGTCGGCGCTGGTGGAGGGGCGCTATGAACTGGTCCCCATCCCCGACGCCAAGCTCGGGCCGCGCAAGCTGGACGTCGCCAGCACGTACAACACGGAGCGCTACCGTCCGATCTACGCCAACAAGCGCGGGCTGCCGATCTTTCTCAACCTCGCGTCATAGGGTGGCGGGCCTACTGCTGGATCAGCGGCGTCTTCGACGAGACGTGATGGCTGACGATCTTCCATTCGCCGTGTTCGCGAACGATCACCCAGGTGATTTTCACCACCAGCGGCTCGGCGTCCTGCTCGACGGCAAAGGTCGCGGTGCCCGCGACATTGATCAGGTCGGCCGCGGCCTGCGCCGTCCTGACATCGGTGAATTGAACGGATGGCGATTGCCAGCGCGGCAGGCCCTCGAAATAGGTCTGCACGCCGTCATTGCCGCGGTAGAAGTTGGGATTCGAGCCGAAGAAGAACGCGTTGCGTGAATAGAGCGATGCTAGCGCCTCAGCGTCCAGTTTGCCAAACGCTGCCGCCCATCTTTCCATGATGCCGGAGACGATATCGTCGGTGGCGCTCTGCATCGATGATCCAATTCAAAATCGCAGAAATCGTTAACCCTGATGGTGAGGAGCGCGTTTTCGCGCATCTCGAACCATGCAGCCCCGCCGGTGCCATTCATCCTTCGAGACGCGCGTTCCGCGCTCCTCAGGACGAGGTCTGACAGATCGCAAATGGGCACGACTGGTCCACGCGTGCAACGTTTGCCGACGAGAACTACGGCTTCACCCCTTCCCGCCGACTTCCTTGGCAAAGGTGTCGCGCAGGCCGATGGTGCGGTTGAACACCGGCTTGCCGGGCGCAGAGTCCTTGTCGCGCACGAAATAGCCCTGCCGTTCGAACTGCATCACCTCGCCCGAATTATTTGATGCCACCGACGGCTCGATCCGTGCGTCAGGCAGCACTTCCAGCGATTCCGGATTGAGGTCGGCAGCGAAATTCGCCGCGCTCGGGCTGGGGTTCGAGAACAGCTGATTGTAGATGCGAATTTCCGCCGGCACCGAATCCTTGGCCGACAGCCAGTGCATGGTGGCCTTGACTTTGCGGCCGTCAGGCGCATTGCCGCCCTTGGTCGCTGGATCGTAGGTGCAGCGAAGCTCGACCACTTCGCCGGCACTATTCTTGATCACGCCGGTGCATTTGACGAAATAAGCGTAACGCAGCCGCACCTCGTGGCCCGGCGACAGGCGGAAGAACTTTTTCGGCGGGTTCTCCATGAAATCGTCGCGCTCGATATAGAGCTCGCGGCCGAACGAGATCTTGCGCGTTCCCAACGAAGGATCGTCCGGATGGTTGACGGCCTCGAGCTCCTCGACCTGGCCTTCCGGATAATTCTCGATCACGACTTTCAAGGGCCGCAGCACTGCCATCCGGCGCTGCGCTGATTTGTTGAGGTGCTCGCGGATGCAGAATTCCAGCATGCCGACATCGACCACGCTGTTGGCTTTTGCCACGCCGATGCGCTTGACGAACTCGCGCACGGCGGCCGGCGGCACGCCGCGCCGCTTTAGGCCTGCAATGGTGGGCATCCGTGGATCGTCCCAGCCAGAGACGTGACCGTCGCGCACGAGCTGCGTCAGCACGCGCTTCGACAGCAGGGTGTAAGTCAGGTTGAGGCGGGCGAATTCGTACTGCCGCGGCTTTGATGGTACCGGCAGTTTTTCCAGCAGCCAGTCATAGAGCGGCCGATGGTCCTCGAATTCCAGCGTGCAGATCGAATGCGTGATGCCTTCGATCGCATCCGACTGGCCATGGGCGTAGTCGTAGCTCGGATAGATCGACCATTTGGTGCCGGTGCGCGGATGCTCGGCATGCAGGATGCGGTAGAGCACGGGATCGCGCAGGTTGATGTTGCCCGCGGTCATGTCGATCTTGGCCCGCAGCACGCGGCTGCCGTTCGGGAATTCACCCGTCTTCATGCGCCGGAAGAGATCGAGGTTTTCCTCCACCGTGCGGCCACGAAACGGCGAGTTCTTGCCGGGTTCCGTCAGCGTGCCGCGGTTGATGCGGATTTCCTCCTGCGACTGGTCGTCGACATAGGCATCGCCCGCCTTGATCAGGCCCTCCGCCCAGTCATACAGGCGATCGAAATAGTCCGAGGCGTAATAGAGGTCGGTTCCCCAGTCATAGCCGAGCCAGTGCACGTCGGCCTGGATGGAATCGATATATTCCTGCTCTTCCTTGGTCGGGTTGGTGTCGTCAAAGCGCAGGTGGCACTTGCCGGCGAATTCCTGCGCGATGCCGAAATTAAGGGCAATCGACTTGGCATGGCCGATATGCAGGTAGCCGTTCGGCTCCGGCGGAAATCGGGTCACGATCCGGCTGTGCCTTTTGGAAGAGAGATCGGCCTGGACGATGTCGCGGATGAAATCGCTCCCCGCCTCTGCCGTTACCGGTTCTGTGGTCATCCTGAGTTCCTGTTAGGGATTGGCGAACCTTCTGCCAAATTCGCCGCTGTGAGCCAAGCCACTTTGCCAGCGGCTAAGGCTTTAGTTATGCACCGTTCCTGCTATACACCACCGCCATTCACCGCTCATGCGCCTGGTAATGACTCATTCCGTCGTCACACGCTTCGCCCCCTCGCCCACCGGCTTCCTCCATATCGGAGGCGCCCGGACGGCGCTGTTCAACTGGCTCTATGCCAAGAAGCGCGGCGGCAAGATGCTGCTGCGGATCGAGGACACTGACCGCGAGCGTTCGACTGAAGCCGCCATTGCTGCCATCCTCGACGGGCTGAAATGGCTCGAGCTCGATTGGGACGGCGACGTCATCTATCAGTTTAGCCGCGCCGCCCGTCATCGCGAAGTGGCCGAGCAATTGCTCGCCAGTGGCAAGGCATACCTCTGCTATGCCACCGCGGAGGAACTGGCTGCGATGCGCGAGAAAGCGCGCGCGGAGGGCCGCACCCGTCTCTATGATGGGATGTGGCGGGACCGCGATACGGCCGAGGCGCCCGCCGGCATGAAGCCGACCATCCGCCTCAAGGCCCCGCAGACCGGCGAGACCGTGATCGAGGACCAAGTGCAGGGCCGCGTGGTCTGGCAGAACGAGAACCTTGACGATCTCGTGCTGCTGCGCGGCGACGGCAACCCGACCTACATGCTGGCTGTCGTGGTCGACGACCACGACATGGGCGTGACCCATGTCATTCGCGGCGACGACCATCTGATCAACGCCGCGCGCCAGAAGCAGATCTACGACGCGCTCGGGTGGGACATCCCCAACATGTCGCACATCCCGCTGATCCACGGGCCGGACGGCTCGAAGCTGTCAAAACGCCACGGCGCGCTCGGCGTCGATGCCTACCGCGCCTTGGGATATCTGCCGGCGGCGCTGCGCAATTACCTGGTCCGGCTCGGCTGGAGCCATGGCGATCAGGAGATTTTCTCGACGCAGGAAATGATCGAGGCGTTCGACCTGCCGGCGATCGGCCGCTCCGCGGCGCGGTTCGATTTCGCCAAGCTGGAAAATCTTAATGGCCATTACATCCGCCAGGCAGATGACGGCGCGCTGGTGGGCCAGTTCGAGAGCGTCCTGGACTATGTCCCCGACGGCGCCGAGCTAAAGGCAAAACTAAACGACACCACCCGCGCGCAATTGCTGCGGGCGATGCCGAGCCTGAAGGAGCGCGCCAAGACGCTGATCGAGCTGATCTCGGGCGCCTATTTCATCTTTGCCGACCGCCCGCTCCAGATCGAGCCGAAGGCGGCCGCCCTGCTGACGCCGGAGACCCGCACCCTGATCGGAAAACTCCGGACCGCGCTGGAGGCCGTCACCGACTGGCGCGCAGATACCACGGAATCCGCCATGCGGAATTTCGCGGAGCAGAACAACCTCAAGCTCGGCGCCGTCGCCCAGCCACTCCGGGTGGCACTGACTGGACGCACGACGTCGCCCGGCATTTTCGATGTTTTGGCGGTCCTGGGGCGGGAGGAATGCCTGGCCCGCCTTGCCGATCAGGCCCAAGGCTAAGCCCCTACGTTGTGCGGGTTTCCGGCCATCTTGCGGTGCACAGGGCAATAAGCTAACCCATTTCCCGCCGCTTCTAGACAATCCGGCCTCCCTGTCCGTGCCCGGAAAACGGCACCGGGGTCAGGCGCGGTTTTCGCAACGATTTCATCGGGGACTTCACGATGGACGCAAAATCCAGCAACAAGACTGCAACGCTCACGGTAGGTAACAAGACCTACGATTTCCCGATCCTCAGCGGCACGGTGGGGCCAGATGTCATCGACATCGCCAAGCTCTACGCCCAGGCCGGGATGTTCACCTACGACCCCGGCTTCACCTCGACTGGCAGCTGCCAGTCGAAGATCACCTATATCGATGGCGACGCCGGCGTGCTGGAATACCGCGGCTACCCGATCGAGCAGCTCGCCGAACGGGGCGACTTCCTCGAAACCTGCTATTTGCTGCTTTACGGGGAACTCCCGACGGCCGCCCAGAAGCAGGACTTCGACAGTCGCGTGATCCATCACACCATGGTTCACGAACAGATGGCCCGCTTCTTCCAGGGTTTTCGCCGCGATGCCCATCCGATGGCTATCATGGTCGCGGCCGTCGGCGCGCTCGCCGCGTTCTATCACGACAGCACCGACATCAATGATCCGAAGCAGCGCATGATCGCCTCGATGCGCATGATCGCGAAGGTCCCGACGCTGGCCGCCATGGCCTACAAATACACCGTCGGCCAGCCCTTCATGTATCCGAAGAATGCGCTCTCGTTTGCCGAGAATTTCCTGCACATGTGCTTTGCGGTGCCGTGCGAAGACTACAAGATCAATCCGGTGCTGGCCGACGCGCTCGACAAGATCTTCATCCTGCACGCTGACCACGAGCAGAACGCCTCGACTTCGACGGTGCGTATCGCCGGCTCTTCCGGCGCCAACCCGTTCGCCTGTATCGCGGCCGGCATCGCCTGCCTGTGGGGCCCTGCGCATGGCGGCGCCAACGAAGCGGCGCTGGCGATGCTCGCGGAGATTGGTTCGGTCGACAAGATTCCGGAATTCATCGCGAAGGTGAAGGACAAGAACAGCGAAGTCCGCCTGATGGGCTTTGGCCACCGCGTCTACAAGAACTACGACCCGCGCGCCAAGATCATGCAGAAGATGTGTCACGCCGTGCTGGCCGAGACCGGCCATGGCGACGATCCGATGCTGAAGGTGGCGCTGGAGCTGGAAAAGATCGCGCTCAACGATCAGTATTTCATCGACCGCAAGCTCTACCCGAACGTCGACTTCTATTCGGGCATCACGCTGAAGGCGATGGGCTTCCCGACCTCGATGTTCACTGTGCTGTTCGCGGTCGCCCGCACCGTCGGCTGGATCAGTCAGTGGAGCGAGATGATCGAAGACCCGCAGCAGAAGATCGGCCGCCCACGCCAGCTCTACACCGGCGTCGCCCGCCGCGATTACGTCCCGATGGACAAGCGGAAGTAGGCGCCGGACACACGACAGTCTGGAAAGCCGGATGCGATTACCGCGTCCGGCTTTTGTTTGACGGGTAGTATGGGTGGAGCGCAAGCGATACCCATCCTACGCCCTACACCCGCCGCGCATTGCGCATCGTTGCCAGCACGATATCGGCGGCACGCACGCTTGGCGGCTGGTTGCCGGTCGACAAGATACCGTCGATTTTGCCGAAGGCCTCGAGTTGCCTTCGACGCAGCTCGCTGTCGCCCAACACCTCACGCAGCGTCGCTGCGAGTTTCTCCGGCGTGCAGTTCTCCTGCAGGAATTCGGGAATGACATTCTCGCCGATCACGAGATTGGCCAAGATCACCGAGTTCACCTTGATCGCCCGCCGCAAGATCCAGGCTTCCACCGCACCGGTCCGGTAGGCCGTCACCATCGGCACGCCGGCCAATGCCAGTTCGAGCGTCACGGTGCCGGATTTGGCGAGCGCTGCGTGCGCGATCCGGAACGACGCCCGCTTCTCCTGCTCACCGATCACGACCTGGGGCTGCACCGGCCACCCCTTCACCGCCTCCACGACCGCCTCCTGCAGGTGCGGCATGGTCGGCAGCACCAGTTCGAACGTCGTGCCCTGCTCCTGAAGCAGTCCCACGGCCTGGCCGAATACCGCCATGTGGTGACGAATTTCGCTGCGGCGGCTGCCCGGCAGCACCAATAGCACCGGCGGCGACTCTACGCGACGCTTCGCCTCGTCGGGGTTCGGACGCAGTGATGACAATTGCTCGGTCAGGGGATGACCGACATAGCTGCAGGGCGGGCCATGAAGCCTGCGGTAGGCCTCGGGCTCAAACGGCAAGAGCGCCAGCACGTGATCGACATATTTCCGCATCGCGCGCGCCCTGCCGGGCCGCCATGCCCACACCGAGGGCGACACATAGTCGATGATCGGAATTCTGGGGTCCTTGGCGCGCACGCGCCTGGCGACGCGATGGGTAAAGTCGGGGCTGTCGATGATGACGAGAATATCCGGCGACGCCTCCGTCACCACGATAGCCGTTTCCTTGATCAGCCCAAGGATCTTCGGCAATTCCTTGACGACCGCGGCCAGCCCGATGATGGAGAGTTCTTCGATCGGAAACAGTGAATCCAGCCCTTCGCGCGCCATTGCGCGGCCGCCGACGCCCTCGAACTGTACTGCATCGCCAAGGCGTTGGCGCAGTACCTTCATCAAGCTGGCGCCGAGGCGATCGCCGGATTCTTCCGTCGCGATCAGAAATATCCTCCGCTCCATCCCGGCGGTCCCGCGAGGCGGCGTCACGCGGGCAAGCCCTGGATGAACAGGCCGGCGCGATCAGCGGCCTCGATCATGGCTTGCGAGTCCGCGGCAATCGTATGGCCGGCGATCACGGCAATGCCGGCGAGCCCGGCCCGAGCCACGCCTTCGATGGTTTTTGCACCTACGGTCGGCAGGTCGAAGCGCAAATCCTGCCCGCTCTTCGGCGCCTTCACCAGCACGCCGCGGCCGGATTTGGCGCGAATGCGCCCGGTCTCACGCAGCTGTGCAACGCGCGCCAGCAACCCGTCGGTGCCCTCGATATCCTCCACCGCCACCACGTGCCCGTCGATCACAACCACGGCCTGGCCGATATCGAACGGGCCGAGCGCGCCGAGTACCTCCCGCCCCTTGGCAATATCAGCGGCGGCGGCGGCATCCGGCGCGGCGCGGGCAATTTGTCCCTCTGGCATCAGGACATCGGGGGCGACATCCCGGATGCCGATCATCCGGAAGCCGTCTTGTTCAAGGATGCGGCCGATCCCCGATAACAGATGATCGTCACCGCCGCGAAACGCCGCCCAGACGCGGCCGAGGACCCGGAGCGTTCCCCAGTCCAGCCTGATCTCCGACAGCGCCGGCCGCAGCAGTGTCCCGATGAAGATCAAGTCGCGGCAGCCCTCGCTGCGAAACAGTTTTGTCGCGCGGCCGAGTTGTCCGACCGAGATCCAGTGATGGCGGAAACGCTCGACCCGAGCCGGATCGCAGGCACCGCGCAGCGCGAACAGCACCGGCGCGATCCCCCGCGCGACAAGCGAATCCGCCACCGCGAACGGCATGGCGCCGCCGCCGGCGATGACGCCGACGGGCGATGAAATGTCGGAAGCCGCTGAGATCATGGCTGCGGCGACCCCGTCATCAAGGTTTGTTGCCGCCGTCGGCGGGAAGACAGAGCGTGCGATGCTTGCCCTGCTCGATGAAGGCAAGGATTTCGGCGATCGCCGGATCGTCTGCGGCCATCGGTTGCACCGCATTCAGTCGCTCGGCAAAAATACCGGGCCCGTGAAACAGCTTTTGATAGAACGAGCGCACCTTCGCCAGTCGCTCCTTGGTGAACTTGCGGCGTTTCATCCCGATGATGTTCAGCCCTTCGAGGCTCGCATATTGCCCGTTGACGAGGCCGAATGGAATGATGTCGCCGCGCACGCCGCAGACGCCGCCGACCATCACCTGCGGTCCAATCCGCGTGAACTGGTGCACAGCCGACAGCCCGCCGATGAAGACGAAATCACCGATCTCGCAATGACCGCCGAGCGTGGCGGAGGTTGCAAAAATCACGTCGTTGCCGACCTGGCAATCGTGGCCGACATGACTGCAATTCATGAAGTAGCCGCGCTCGCCGACGCGCGTAACGCCACCGCCGGCAACCGTACCAGCGTTCATAGTGACGGATTCGCGAATGGTACAGCCCGCACCGATCTCGAGCCGGGTCAGTTCGCCCTTGTAACTCAGCGATTGCGGCGGCGTACCGAGCGAAACGAACGGATAGATGGTGCAGCCGTCGCCGATCGTGGTCTGCGCAGTGACGTGCACATGCGCGATCAACTTGCAGTTGGCGCCGATGACGACGTTGGGCCCGATGATGCAATAGGGACCGATTGTCGTCCCCTCGCCGATCACAGCGCCATCCTCAACCCGCGCGGTTGGATCGATCGTACCCATCAAGCAGCCCAGCCCATCGATTGGACGCGAATATCTCACGTTTTCCGGTGGTTAGCGCGGCGCCTCAATGCTGTCTAGTGACGTATGATTACGTCATGTGTCGGGCGCGCAAGGCCTGCAAGATCCATCCGGCGCCGCCCGATTCCCGGCCAAAGGCCAAGACGAGCCGTCGCTACGTCATGCTGCCGGGCAGAAAACAGCGGATCGAAATCCCGAGCGAGTCCTTGACCGGCCACACCATGGTTCGGCCGGCGCGATTGGGCTCGGTAATCACGGCATCGTCGGGAACGTCGATCCATTGGCCATCGAGCCGCACGCGGTAATGACCGTCCTTGGATTCCCAATCGACATCGGCAACGGCAGAGCCATCAGCGTCGGAGCAACATGGCCCCTTTCCGCTCCTGAGGCTGTCGAACCACGACTTGAGTGGAGAGCCGGCGTAGCGGCCGTCATCGCGGGCCACAGCATGTCCGCCGAGAACAATAGCTGTGCCTAGCAGCGCAACACCGACCCACAGAAATTTCATGCGGCCATCCGGCAACAGATTCCCCACAGGATCTACAAAGCTGCTGGCCGCCTGAAGTTCCCTCGACAGGCACAATTAGGCTGGCGCGGTCGCCTAAAGTTGATGCACGCCGAGCGACCTCCTGTCAGCTACCGGCCTGAGCAATCCATTCGCCAGGTTGAACGCGCGCGACCAGGACGGCCGGGCCCGAGGTACTGGTCTTGTAGACCAACGCCTCGCCCTCGCGGATATCAGCAAATTCGTTTCCGAAGGCATCGGCGACGTTGGTCTTGTGCGTCACCGCCACATTATTAACGCCGGCTTTCGGCGGCGCATTGACGAGATCGCGGACGGCGCGCCCAATTTTGGCGTTCTTGCCGTCGGGGTTCGCCATCGCCGACGAACTGCCCGCACCGCTGTCGGTCAGGGCCTCGACAGGAGACACGTCCTTGCCGCTGAGCAGCTTGCCGGTCTCGACTGCGCGGTTTAGCTGGCTTGTGTAGACGTCACCGATCGGTATCCCGACTTTAGCGAGCGCAGCTCCAAGATCGCGCGCCAGTGTGCGGCCCTTTTCGCTCAGTTGGCGCTGTGCACTCATGTCGTCGAATTTGAAGGGGTAAACGTCCTTCTGGCTATCGTCGGTGGCGCCGTGTCGAAACACGATGACGTAGCCGCCACCCCTGAGGGACGATACAAGACCGTTGAGATCTGCCGCGTAACCTTGCGGCGGCATCAGCAGAAAAATGACCAAATACGAAATGACGGACGCAAGCCTGTTCACGGACGCCTCCGTTGAAAAAGCATGGACCCAAACCGGACTTAGGCGGCAAATTTGCTCAATCGACCTCGGCGTAGGTTCCACTACCAAGGATTGAGTAGTGACATCAGGAAGACGTCAGTTGTATGACGGATAAATTCAATCCGTCAGCATCGCGCCGACGTCGGCCTCCGCAACCACGGCCCCATTTACCTTGGCGTCACCGTGAAACCACCACATCGCCTTGCGACGACCGATCGAGCGCATGTGGTACTCGATGGTGTCGCCGGGCATCACCGGCTTGCGGAATTTGCACTTGTCGATGGTGAGGAAATAAACCGCGCGCGGCTTCTCGGTGCCTTCGACCGACTTGATGCCGATCACGCCCGCGGTCTGTGCCATGGCCTCGATCATCATCACGCCCGGATAGACCGGACGCTCGGGGAAATGGCCGAGAAACGGCGGCTCGTTGAAGGTAACGTTCTTGATACCGATGCCGCTGTAATCGGTCCGGATCTTGATCACCCGGTCGATCAGCAACATCGGATAGCGGTGCGGGAGCGTCTTGAGGATCTCGTTGATATCCACGAGCTCAAACCTGACCGGTGCCTCCTCCATCACTCCCGCCCCTCGCCTTTCGGATCGACGGTGCCACCCTGGACCAGCCGCTCCACTGCAACAATCTCCCTGAACCACTGCTTGGTCGGTTTGGCAAAATGGCCGCCCCAGCGGCCGTTGGGCGGGATATCGTCCTTGACCGCGCTCATCGCTGTAACCTGGGCGCCATCGCCGATCTTGAGGTGATTGTTGATGCCCACCTTGGCGCCCAGCGCGACATTGTCACCGATCGTCAGGCTGCCCGCGAGCCCGATCTGGGCCGCGAGCAGACAGTGCCTGCCGATGGTCACATTGTGGCCGATCTGGACCTGATTGTCGATTTTGGTGCCCTCGCCGATCACCGTATCCCGCAGGCTGCCGCGGTCGATGCAGGTGCCGGCGCCGATTTCGACATTGTTCTGGATCAGAACGCGGCCGGTCTGGGGCACCTTCAGATGGCCCTCTGGGCCGAAGAAAATGAAGCCATAGCCGTCCTGGCCGATGCTGCAGGCCGGATGGATCAGGACGTTGTTGCCGATCAGGGCGAACTGGATCGCACTGCGCGCGCCGACATTGCAGTCGCGGCCGATTTTGACGTCGGCCCCGATCACCGCACCGGCACCGATTACGGTGCCAGTGCCGATTTCGACCCGGGGGCCGATCACCGCGAGCGGATCGACGATGACGTCGTCCTCGAGATGGGCGGATGGGTCGATGATTGCCGACGGCGCGATGCCGTCATTATCGAACCAGGATTGCGGGCGTAGCGCATCGGCGTGCCACTCGCGCGCCAGCGTCACGAAGGCGCGGAACGGCTGGGTGGCCCGCAACACCGCGACATGGGCGGGCACCTGGGCCTCGACACGCGGGCTGACCAGGCAGGCGCCGGCTTTGGTCGCCTTGAGCTGATCGGCATATTTGAGGTTGTCGAAGAACGCCAGATGCATCGGACCGGCTTCGTCGAGCGAAGCGAGGCCCCTGATCACATGACCGCCCCGCGCGGGATCGGCCAATACCGCTCCCGTCAACGCGGCCAGCTCGGCCAGCGTCGCGGAAGGTGGTTGCTTGAAGAATACTGGCTGCGCCATTCCACCCGTCGCAGTCCGGCCGGTGTTCACACCGAAGGGGCCGGCTCCGCGAAACGGGGCCGAACCCTCCTCTTATTCCGTGGCATTCTCGTCAGACGGACCTTACGTCCGCTGCGTATCGAGACGCCTTAGAACGATGTGCCACCACCAAACTTGAATTGCTGCACGCGGTCAAATTGACCCTTCGTAAGCGGAACCGCATAGTCGAAGCGCAGTGGACCGAACGGCGAGGCCCAGATGATACCGACACCCACCGAGGTGCGGACCACATTCCCGTTGTCATACACCAAGCCCGTACAGGTTCCAGCCGTGTTCGGATTAATTGTCGATGGGGTGCAATTCGAGTTGGCCGGGGTGGTAAGTTCGGCCGTCTGAGCCCACGTGGTCGGTCCCTTATAGTCAAAGAGTCCGCCCGCGTCGGCATAGACCGATCCTTTGAGCCCGACTTCCTTCGGCAGGAACCAGAACGGCATCTGCAATTCGAACGAAGCGCCCCAGTATTTGGTGCCGCCCAGCGCGTCACGTGTGCCAAACGGATTGAGATCGCGCGGACCGATGCCGTTCGGCGCAAAGCCGCGAACCAGGTTCGGGCCCATCTGGAAGTGATCGAGCATGCGCAGCTCGCTGCCGCCGAACTGGTTGAGGATACCGCCCTGCAGATGGATCAAACCGACGATATCGGCGACCAGCGGGGTGTAGTACTTCGCGTCGATCGCCGACTTGATGTACTTCACATCGCCGCCAACGCCGGCGAAGTCCTGCTTCCAGTCGATCAGCAAGCCATCGGTCGGGTTCTTGTTGTTGTCCAGCGTGTTGTAGTTCAGCGAATAGCCGACCGACGAGGTCAACGCCTTGCCGCTCTGCAACTCCCTGCGGACCGGCAGCGAGGCTTCGCCGTCGAAGTAACATCCGAGACCGTTTGTGGATGTCAGGTCGATGCCGTTCGCGTTCGCGAAGGCCGGGCTTGGATTAAAGGCGAGCAACGAGTTCGCCGGATTGTTGTTACAGTTCGCGAGCTGGCTCGGCAGCGAGATTTCCTGCTGATAGATCGAGTACCGCAACTGCAGCGCCAGATCTTCGCGCAGGGTGAAGCCCAGTCGCGGGCTGAAGCCAAGCGTCTTGGTGCCATAGGCGATATAGCTGTTGGCCAGCTGCTCACGGTAAAACAGATCGAGGCCGAGCGCGACGCGATAGTCGAGTAGATAGGGATCGACGAACGACAGCGAGCCGCCGCGCGCGTACTGACCGTAGGTCACGGCAGCCTTCGCATACAGGCCCCGACCGAGGAAGTTGCGCTCGGAAATGCTGACCTCGGCCAGTGCACCGTCCGTGGTCGAATAGCCGCCCGACACCGAGAAGTCGCCGGTCGATTTTTCTTCGAGATCGACGATCAGGATCACGCGATCGGTCGACGAACCGGGCTCGGTGACGATCTTCACGGCCTTGAAGAAGTCGAGGTTCTTCAGCCGGCGCTCGGCGCGATCGACCAGGGCGCGGTTATAGGCGTCGCCTTCGGATAGGTCGAACTCGCGGCGGATCACGTAGTCGCGGGTGCGGGTGTTGCCGCGGATGTTGATGCGCTCGATATAGGTCCGCGGGCCTTCGTCGACGGCGAACACGATTGAAACAGTGTGCTGCTCGAAGTTGCGATCGCCGCGCGGACGCACCACGGCGAAGGCATAGCCGCGCCGCGAGGCCTCGATCTGCATCTCCTCGACGGATTTCTCCAGCGCCTCGGCGTTGTAAACCGAGCCGACGCTGACGCGCGAGAAGCTGCGCATCGAGGCGGCATCGAGGGTCGCGATGGAGGTCTGGAAATCGACGGAGGCAACGCGATATTGCTGCCCCTCATCGATCTTGAAAGTGACGAGGAAGCCCTTCCTGTCGGGATCATACTCGGTCAACGCGGCAACTACCTGCACGTCGGCGTAACCGTTCTTGAGGTAGAAGCGGCGAATCAGGTCGCGATCGGCCTCGACCCGGTCGGGATCGTAGACGTCCGCGCCGCCGAGGAAGCTCAGAAGGTTGGATTCGCGCGTCTTGATGACGTCCTTCAGGCGATAGGACGAATAGGCGACGTTGCCGATAAACTCGATCGACTTGACGCCGGTCTTGGTGCCTTCGGTGATCGTGAAGATCAGATCGACGCGGTTGTTCGGCTGCTCGATGATTTCAGGAGTGACGCGCACGTCATAGCGGCCGGAGCGCCGGTAGATTTCAGCGATTCGCTGGGCGTCCGACTGGACCATCGGGCGCGAGAATGTGCCGCGCGGCTTGGACTGGATTTCAGCCGAAAGCTGCTCGTCCTTCACCTTCTTGTTGCCTTCGAAGGCGATGCGCCCGATCACGGCGTTTTCCACAACCGTCACGACCAGCCGGCCGCCCACCTGGTTGATTCGCACGTCCTGGAACAGGCCAGTCTCGATCAGCGCCTTCAGGCCGTCGTCGATCTGGGCCTGCCCGAGGCGGCCGCCGGGGCCCGGCTTGAAATAGGAGCGAATGGTCTCGACCTCGACACGCCGGTTCCCCTCGACGGCGATCGACGCCGCGGTCTGGGCCGCAGCCGGCGCAGACACCAGCGCACCCCCCGTCGGTGCGGCAACCATGATCAGAGCGGCCAGCAAGCCCCCCCGCACTCGCATTCCCAACATCATGCGCAACGCGCCCTCGTCATTGCAATGCCGGCCCGTACCCCTACGAACCGGCAGATTCCCAAAGTTGCAATGCTTGTAGCCAATTTCGACAGGGCGGCAAACCAGACATGCGATGCGATTCCATTTTCATTCCAAGACGTTGCCGATGGGCAACGTCATAAAAAAGCCGCTTCTACGACCTCCCGAACAGCCCCTTCAGCCACGGCACCTGGTGGAAGTCGTTGTAGAAGGCGAACACCATCAGCATCAGCACCAAAACCAGCCCCACGCGGAACCCGTATTCCTGCGATTTTTCCGACAAAGGACGCCCGCGGAGCACTTCGGCCGAGTAGAACAAAAGGTGGCCGCCGTCGAGCAAGGGGACCGGGAACAGGTTCAGCAGTCCGATCGAAATGGACAGCACCGCCGCTAGATGCAGCAGCGGAATGATTCCCAAGGTGGCGACCTGCCCCGAAATCTGCGCGATCCGAATCGGCCCGCCGATCTGGTCCGCGCTGGCCCGGCCGGTAAAGATGTTGCCGATATAGGCGAGCGTCTGCTCGATGACGAACCAGGTTTCCTTGATTCCGAGCCAGAATGCGGTCGCCGGATCGACCTTTTCCGTGGTCACTTCGCCCGGCGCGGTCGCGCGGGTAATGCCAAGAATCCCGAGCCGCTGTGTGTTTCCGAACGGATCCTTCACTTCGCGCAGTTCCGGCGTGCCCTTCAATTGCAGCGTGGAATCACCCCGCTTGACGGTGAAGGTCATGGTTTCGCCGGCACGGACGCTGACGAAGCGCTGCATGTCGGAGAAGCTGCCGATCGTCTTGCCGTCGATGGCGGTGACGATGTCGCCGACCTGAAAGCCCGCCCGCTCGGCGGCGCTGCTGGCTTCGATCTTGTCGACGCGCGCAGTCGTGCTCGGCTTGCCGAAGAAGGTGAAGAGACAGGTGAAAATGACGATCGCCAGAATGAAATTCGCGATCGGACCGGCGGCAACAATGGCTGCGCGCGCGCCGACTTTCTTGTGATGGAAACTGCCCGCGCGCTCTTCCTCGCTCATGGTGGCGAGCGTTTCGGCCGAGGCAGGCGTCGAGGCTTCCGATTCGTCGCCGAAGAACTTCACATAGCCGCCGAGCGGGATCGCGGAGATCTTCCAGCGCGTGCCATGACGGTCGTTGAAGCCGGCAAGTTCCGGCCCGAAACCGAGCGAGAACGTTAGCACCTTCACACCCGCCCAGCGGGCGACCAGGAAATGGCCGAGTTCATGAAAGAACACGACGATGGTCAGAACGAACAAAAAGGGAATGATGTAGCCGATGAGCCCGTGGCTCAACGTACTGAAACTACTTAGAAAAAACTCTGACATCAGATTCCCCTCGACAAGAGCCGATGGCTCCGTCCCCAACCCTCTAGGATGCCTTTAAGGCAATTTGAGGCAATAGGGAGGCGGCTCGATTTCGCGCGTTATGGTCAACGGAGATGGCGTCGTCGGCCGAGCTCAAAGGCGCAAGGTTCCCCGCACGAATCCAATCGTTGATGGTGGCTTCGACGAGGCGCGCGATCGACCCGAATTTGATCTTTCCGGCGATAAACGCCGCCACTGCCACCTCATTGGCGGCGTTGAATACCGTGGTCGCGCCACGTCCCGTACGTAACGCTTCGTAGGCCAGCCGCAAGCCCGGGAATCGCTCGAAGTCCGGCGCCTCGAACGTGAGCTGGCCAATTTTTGCGAGGTCCAGCCTGGCCGACGGACCAACGATTCGATCGGGCCATCCAAGACAATGCGCAATCGGGATGCGCATGTCGGGCGCGCCGAGCTGCGCAACCACAGAGCGATCGGAGAATTCGACCATGCCGTGGATGATCGACTGCGGATGCACGAGGACGTCGATCTCGTCGGCCGAGAGCGCAAAGAGATAAGAGGCCTCGATGACTTCGAGGCCCTTGTTCATCATCGAGGCTGAATCGATGGTGATCTTCTGGCCCATGCTCCAGTTCGGATGCTTTAAGGCCTGTTCAAGCGTCGCTTGCTCGATATCGGCCGGCGCCCAGGTGCGGAACGGGCCACCGGATGCGGTGATGATCACGCGCACCAATTCCTCGCGATTGCCGGAAGAGAGCGCCTGAAACAGCGCGTTGTGTTCGGAATCCGCCGGGAGGATGCAGGCGCCGGCCTTCGCCGCGCGCTGCATGAAGAAGTCGCCGGCACAAACCAGGCATTCCTTGTTCGCCAATGCGACGGCGGCGCCGCGGTCGACCGCAGCGAGCGCGGGTTTCAGCCCGGCCGCACCGCTCACCGCCGCCATCACCCAGTCGGCGGGACGCGCGGCGGCCTCGATGATCGCGCTTTCGCCGGCGCCGCATTCGATGTTCGTGCCTGCAAGCGCGTCCTTCAGTTCGCCAAGGCGCGCGGGGTCGGCGATCGCAGCGAATCGTACGCCGAATTCCTTCGCAAGCCTGGCCAGCGCTTCGACATTGGAATTCGCGGTCAGCGCCTCGACCTGGTAGCGGTCGCGCGCGCCGCGCAGCAAATCCATGGTGCTGTCGCCGATGGAACCGGTGGCGCCCAGGACTGTGACGGTGCGCGCATCCGATAAAGCGGCCTTGTTGTTACGCAATGGAACTGCGCTCATCGTTTCACCAAACCATAAGACCGCGGCCGACGCCATCGGCGCCGCCCCGCAGAAAGCCGAAAAGAGCCGCCAGAACGACGGCTGCGACAAATCCGTCCAGGCGATCCATTAGTCCGCCATGGCCGGGAATAATGTGACTTGAGTCCTTTACGCCGAAACGCCGCTTAACGGCGGATTCGAAGAGATCGCCGAGCTGCGAAACCACCGAAAGGGCCACGGAAAGCATCAATAGCGGCCCTATTCTGCCGAGATCGAATGCGGCAAATCCGCCTGCCACGGCCAGACTGGCGGCAAAACCGCCGACGGCGCCGGCCCAGGTTTTTTTCGGGCTGACGCGCGGCCACAGTTTCGGCCCGCCGATGCTGCGGCCCGCGAAATAGCCGCCGGTGTCGGTCACCCACACGATCAGCAGCACGAACATCAGGGCGGCAAAACCCTTCACGGAATCCAGACGCACCAGCACCGAGGCAATCTCGGCCGCCGCCGCGTACAGAAATCCCGCCGCCACCCAGTTTCGCCGCTCCGGAGCGATCGACGCGACCGCGACAAAGCCGATGCCGAGTACGATCAGCGCGGCATCGAGCCGGCCGATCGCAAAGCAAAGTCCGGCAACCGCAAGCGCAGTCACGCCAGGCACGATCACACGCGTCGCCCCGGCGAGGCCCACGATCGCGAGCCATTCCACGAACAGCCCAATGGCCGCCAGCGTCACCAGCGTGGCCCACAGCCAGCCGCCCGCATAGGCGATGGCGACTGCAAGCGGTATCAGCACGGCGGCTGCGATGATGCGCATCACGAGATTGCGCGAACCGGATTCGCGACTACGCGAATCGGATTCGCGACTACGCGAATCGGATTCGCGACTACGCGAATCAGGCTCGCTTGCTGCCGCCGGCGCGGCCTCGCGCTCAGTCACGATCCGGTTTTCGCGGCCAGACCGCCGAAACGGCGCTCGCGTCTGGCATATTCGGCAATTGCGCTTTGGAGAGCGGCCTTGTCGAAATCCGGCCAGTGGATCGGCACGAACACGAGTTCGCTATAGGCCGCCTGCCACATCAGGAAGTTCGACAGCCGCTGTTCACCGCTGGTGCGGATGATCAGGTCGGGATCGGGAATGTCAGGCGCATCGAGATAGCGGCCGAGCGTATCGGCGTCGATCGAGGCCGGATCGCGCTTGCCCTCAGCCACTTCGCGCGCCAGCCGTTGGGCAGCGCCGGCGATTTCCTGCCGCGATCCGTAATTGAAGGCGACCACGAGGTTGAGCTTGGTGTTGGCTCTTGTCAGTTCCTCGGCCTCGTTCAACAGCGTGCAGATATCGGGCTCCAGCCCCTCTCGTTCGCCGATCACGCGCACGCGCACGCCGTCGCGGTGCAGCGTCGCCAGATCGTTGCGGATGAAGCGGCGGAGCAATCCGAACAGATCGCCGATTTCGGTCGCCGGCCGCGACCAGTTTTCGGAAGAGAACGAAAAGATCGTCAGATAGAGCACGCCGAGTTCATGGGCAGCGCGAACGACTCGGCGCAGCGCCTCGACGCCGCGGCGGTGGCCTTCGGCGCGCGGTAAGCCGCGCGCTGCCGCCCAGCGCCCGTTTCCGTCCATGATGATCGCCACATGCAACGGAACGGATCGATCCGGTCCTTCCGTGGCGGGGGCGGCGGCGTTCGGCATTATCTGAATTCCAGGGCCAGTCTCAATTCGTGAACGTTGCCATCAAACGGTGAGGATTTCCTTTTCCTTCGCCGCCAGCAACTGATCGATTTCCGCAATCGTTCCATCGGTCGCCTTCTGCACCTCGTTGGCGAGCCGCTCCTGATCGTCTTCGGAAATCTCGTGATTCTTCTCTAGTTTCTTGACGATATCGAGCCCGTCGCGACGGACATGGCGAACAGCAACTTTGGCGGCCTCGGCGTATTTATGCGCGACCTTCACCAGTTCCTTGCGTCGCTCTTCGTTGAGCTCGGGAATCCGCAGGCGCAGCACCTGGCCTTCGGTCGCGGGCGAAAGGCCGAGATTGGAATCGACGATCGCCTTTTCAACTGCTTTCACCATCGATTTGTCCCACACCTGCACAGAAAGCAGGCGCGGCTCGGGCACACTGACGGTGGCGAGCTGGTTGAGCGGCATGTGCGAACCGTAAGCCTCGACCTGAACCGGCTCGAGCATGGACGCCGCCGCGCGGCCGGTCCGTAAGCCACCGAGCTCGTGCTTAAGCGCGTGGGTAGCGCCTTGCATGCGGCGCTTCAATTCGTTGATGTCAAAACCGGGCGTGGGCATAACGCTCTCCCCTCCTTAAGAAAACCAGCCGCCGGCGTTTTGAAGCCGCGGCTCGAAACTGCAACCGGCATATCAGCCGGCAACCACCGTGCCGCGGCCGGTCCCGCGCAGGATCGCGCCGATCGAACCCGGCTCGGCGATCGAGAATACGATGATAGGCAGTGATGTCTCGCGGGCAAGCGCGAATGCGGTCGCGTCCATCACCTTGTAGTCGCCGGCAATCGCCTGCGAATGCGTCAGCCGATCGAAACGCTTGGCCGATGGGTCTTTTTTGGGGTCGGCGCTGTAAACGCCGTCGACGTTGGTGGCTTTGAGTACCGCCTGTGCCCCGATTTCGGCCGCCCGCAGCACCGCGGTGGTGTCGGTGGTAAAGAACGGATTGCCGGTTCCGCCGCCGAGCAGGACGATTCGCCCATCGGCGAGGTATTTGTGCGCTGCACTGCGGGTGAACAGCTCGGAAATTTCGGGCATCACGAACGCCGACAGCGTCCGCGCCGGCGCGCCCTTGCGCTCGATAGCGGCTTCGAGCGCCAGGCAATTCATGATGGTGGCGAGCATGCCCATGGTGTCGCCGGTCGGGCGCGAGACGCCGCGCGAGGACACTTCCACGCCACGAACGATGTTGCCGCCGCCGATCACGACGGCCACCTCGACGCCAAGCTTGTGGGCCGCGATGAGGTCGTCGGCGATGCGGTCAACGGTGGGCTGGTCGATGCCGAAAGAATGGCTGCCTGCGAGATACTCGCCTGAGAGCTTGATCACGACGCGACGATAGACCGGCTCAGCCATTGCTTACGCTTCCCTCTCTCGCGCAGGCGACTTCCGGCGCGATTGCGCCGGAAGATTTTGACTGCAGCGGTTACTTCTTGCCGCTGGCCGCCGCGACCTCGGCTGCGAAGTCGGATTCCTGCTTCTCGACTCCCTCGCCGAGCATATATCGCACAAAGCCGGCAATCTTCACAGGCGCGCCGATCTTGCCTTCGGCTTCCTTCAGGACTTGCGCGACCGACTTGCCCTTTTCGTCGTGGATGAACGCCTGCTCCAAGAGACAGACTTCTTTGTAATAGGTCTTCAGGCCGGACTCGACGATCTTCTCGATCACGTTTTCCGGCTTGCCCTGCTGGCGGTACTTGTCGGCCAGCACGTCCTTTTCGCGCTTCACGATCTCGGGGTCGAGGCCGGACGGATCCAGCGCCTGCGGATTGGTCGCAGCCACATGCATCGCAAGCTGTCGGCCGAGATGCGCGAGTTCATCGGTCTTGCCGGTGGATTCAAGCGCGACCAGCACGCCCATCTTGCCGGCGCCGTCGATCACGGCGCCATGGATGTAGCTCGACACCACGCCCTTGCCGACCTCGAGCGAGGCAGCACGGCGCAGCGTCATGTTCTCGCCGATGGTGGCGATCGCGTCCGAAATCGCGGTCTCGACCGTGACGCTGCCGACTTTCGCCGCCTTGATCTTCTCGACGTCGGCGCCGACGTTGAGCGCGACCTGTGCGATCATCTTGACGAGGCCCTGAAACTGCTCGTTGCGGGCGACGAAATCGGTCTCGGAGTTGACCTCGACCACGACACCCTTGGTACCCGACGTCACGGCGCCGATCAGGCCTTCCGCCGCGACGCGGCCGGCCTTCTTGGCAGCCTTCGATAGACCCTTCTTTCGCAGCCAGTCCTGGGCCGCCTGCATATCGCCCGAGGTTTCGGTGAGCGCTGCCTTGCAGTCCATCATGCCTGCGCCGGTCGATTCGCGCAGTTCCTTGACCATTGCCGCAGTGATCGTTGCCATCGTCTAATCCTTCTTGCCTGTGCGCTGCGACGCGGCGCGCGCCTTGCACCTGCCGTCGTCAGCTACAGGAATGCCGTATCTGGGGAACAGGACCGGTGGCCGGAAGACCCGGCCACGCGGCGAACCAATTATTCCGCTTCCGCGGTCAGCGTCTTGGCCTGGGCAACCCAGGCATCGGCCCGGCTCGGAAGACCAACCTCTTCACCGATCTTGTGCGCGGTATCGTGGTCGAGTTCGGCAAGCTGCCAGTAGTGGAAGATGCCGAGATCGTTGAGTTTTTTCTCGATCGCCCCCGACACGCCGGTGAGCTTCTTGAGGTTATCGGCGGTGCCGCGCGGACCGGCGAGACCCTGGAAGCCGGTCGGCTGGGGCGCTGCCGGAACTTCCTCGCGGACCGGCTGAACGGCGGCGCCGATGTCGATGCCGGAGTCGCCTTGGGCGCGCGAAATGCCGTCGATGGCGGCGCGGGCAATCAGGTCGCAGTACAGCGAAATAGCGCGGCCGGCGTCGTCATTGCCCGGCACCACATAGGTGATGCCCTTGGGGTCGGAGTTGGTATCGACAATCGCGGCAACGGGAATGTTCAGCCGCTGCGCCTCCTGGATCGCGATGTCTTCCTTATTGGTGTCGATCACGAAGATCATGTCGGGAAGCCCGCCCATGTCCTTGATGCCGCCGAGCGAACGGTCGAGCTTGTCGCGCTCCCTCTGCAACGTCAGCCGCTCCTTCTTGGTGTAGGAGTTGGCCTCGCCAGACGACAGCACCTCGTCGAGGTGACGCAGGCGCTTGATCGAGCCCGAAATCGTCTTCCAGTTGGTCAGCGTGCCGCCGAGCCAGCGCGAATTGACGAAATACTGCGCCGAGCGCTTGGCCGCATCGGCGACGCCGTCCTGCGCCTGGCGCTTGGTGCCGACGAACAGGATGCGGCCGCCCTTGGCGACCGTATCCGACACCGCCTGCAATGCGCGATGCAGCATCGGCACGGTCTGCGCGAGATCGATGATGTGGATATTGTTGCGGGCACCGAAAATGTAATCCGCCATCTTCGGATTCCAGCGGTGCGATTGGTGGCCAAAGTGCACGCCAGCTTCAAGGAGCTGACGCATGGAAAAATCGGGTAGCGCCATCGTGATAGTTCTCCGGTTGGTTCCTCCGGAAACGTGTGAGCAAACGAGCCTGACTGGCCCGGCTGCCACCGGACGGCCTTTGAGAGCCATGTTTCCGTGTGAGATGGCGCGCTATATAGCCGGATTCCAGCTGGAAGCAAGGAAATACAGCCGGTTTTTCGGTCTTCCAACCCCGCGATTTAGGGCCAGATCCGGGGATCTGGCCCGTTAAACAATCAGCATCGGGCGCCCGGCGGGCACTTCTTGGCCGCGGCCGCCGGAGCTGGCGCCGGACGCGATGGGGGTGGTGCGGCCATCCGAGGCGGCGGGGCTGGTGCCGCCATCCTTGGCGGTGGTGGTGCCGCCATCCGCGGCGGCGTTGCGGGTGCGGCCATACGCGGCGGCGGCGGGGGTGCGGCCATACGG
>NZ_JAAVLX010000010.1 GCF_013114825.1 Bradyrhizobium australiense
CTCTCGACCGGCCACGGTACAGCGCGGCCAGATAGCCGCCTGTCGCCGCAAATCGCTCGACAATTTACCGAGCTCGACGCCGCCCGCCGCGCATTCGTCAGCGGCTTCACCGTCCCGCAACTCGTTGGACCGGCTCGATCCCAATCACGAGATCACCCCCGGCGCTCAAATCCCCATAGCGCCTGCGGCACCGCTCTACGTTCCTTAAGCGCGGTTTCCTCCCTTGGAGGCTTTCGGACGCCGGCCGCCGAACACGCGGCGCGCTCCCTCAAGCGGCCGGCATCCCAAACCCTTCACATGACCGGAACAGCCGAGGGTCTGCGCCTCAGGAACTTGTGCAAACAAGAGTATCCCTCGGTCAATGTCGCCTTTTGCGCAAAGCAGTGACGATTTCCGCGGCTGCGGCTTGAAGCTCCGACAAGTAGCGCGCGGCGAATGCCTCAACCGTAGACGCCGTGCGAAGCCAGAGCATGTTGATGGCCCCGATCACCCGCCGGCCATCGCGCAGCGGAACCGCAATTGAGAGCAGGCCATCCGCATGCGGAGGGCCACCATAATAACCGCCCACATGCGCGGCGTCTCGCGTCGCATAGCCCAGTGCTCGCACCTCGGCCAGGATCGCGTTCAGACGCTCTGGTTCGCGTGCCAGTCTATCCTCCGGCTTGGTCGAATGAACCAACAGCCCAATGATGCGCTGACGCTCGCTGGCGGGACAGTAAGCCAGATAAGCTCTTCCCACCGCGGACCGCAGCCAATTGATCGGCAAACCTATCCGTTCCTGCTGCAGGAGAATCGGACTCCGTGTCCGGTTGGTTTCCCTGATTTCCATGTGATCGCCAGCCGGTACCATCAGATCGGATGGCCAGGATACCCGCGCACATAGCCGCTCCAGGACCGGCGCGGCGGCCTCGGCGATGCGATCACCGTGCTCCCGGCGGGAAGGCGCGTGCGAAAGTGTAGCACCGATCCTGTAGCATCCATCCCCAAGCCGCCTTGTCACGAGCCCCGCGCGCGCAAGCGTATGAAGAATTCGCAGCAAGCTAGGCTTCGAAATAGCCGTCAGCATATGCAGTTCGTGCAGCGAAGAGTCCGGCTGCATCTGCAGGGCTTGAAGCACCCTCAGCCCTCGCTCCAGCCCCTTGATCACCTGCGCACGCGGCAATTGGTCCGCTCCAGCCTTCCGCACTCCGGAACGTAGCATTCCCCAATGCGGAATGCACGTCGATTATTCTGGCCGTTACAACGATCTTCTCAGAAGATGGCGACACATCAGCCGCGCTTTTGAAGCTGAGGGATTTCAGATTTCATGGAGAGCTTTCATGTATAGGCAGAATATTGGCCAGATAAGCCGCCACGTTGGCTTGATGATCGCGATAACGACCCCTGGATTGTCTGCCCACGCCCAGGCCATCTTCCCGACGAGTACCATCCGCTTCGTAGCCCCCAACACCGGCGGTACGCCACCCGACATCATCAGCCGGATCATTGCGAAGGAGCTATCCGAAAGCGAGCAATGGCGCGTGATCGTGGAGAACCGGCCCGGCGGAATCACCACGATTGCCGCCAACGACGTGCTCACGCATCCAGCCGACGGGCACAGCTTGTTCAGCATGTCGGTCCCGTCCGTTGCCGCGCCCGCACTGGTGCCAGGTATTTCCTACGGCTTCGAAAGCGATTTCGAACCGGTCATCAAGGCGTCGGTCTCTTATAATGTGCTGGTGGTCAATCCATCGGTGCCCGCCGCCTCGGTTTCTGAACTTGTCGCGCTTCTCAAAAGCCAGCCGGACAAACTAACCTTTTCATCCGGCGGATTTGGCACGCCGGCCCACCTGATTGGTGAACAATTCAAATTGCAGACGGGCACGCGGGCCCAACACGTTCCTTACGCGCAATTTCCGCAGGCCATCGGCGACCTCCTCAATGGCACGAACGCATTCATGTTTGTGACGATGTTGCCGGTCGTCGATCTAATCAAGACGGGCAAGCTGCGTGCGCTTGCTGTCACAGGTCCAAAGCGTGTGGCGGCGCTTCCAGATGTTCCAACGATCGTCGAAGCCGGCTTCCCGTCGCTTGTGGTGGAGGACTGGGTGGGATTCGAGGCCCGGCGCGGCGTATCGAAGGACACCATCGCGCGACTCAATGAGGCCATCAACAGAGCGCTACAAAAACCGTCCGTGCGCGAGGCATTCGCCAAGCTTGGTGCGGAGCCGGTCGGCGGCCCGCCCGAGGCGTTTGGCGAATTGGTCAAATCACAGGTTCAGCATTGGAAGAAGGTGGTCGCCGACGCCGGGATCAAAGTGCAGTGATGACCTCGCTTTTCCGCGTCACATTGCTCGGGACCGGGGTTCCGATCCCCCGACCCGAGCGCTTCGGGCCCAGTACGCTGATCGAAGCGGGCGACCAAACCGTCCTCATCGATGCGGGCCGTGGCGCGACAATTCGATTATTCCAGCTCGGCGTTCCCATGGGTCGAATAGATGCCCTGCTGCTGACCCACTTCCATTCCGACCATACGGTTGGAATTCCTGACCTCTGGTTGACCGGTTGGCTAAGCTCGTATTTTGCAGCTCGCAAACGGCCCTTCCACGTCATTGGTCCGATTGGCGCCCAAACCCTGATGCGGCATCTCGAAGCCGCTTACGCGCGTGACATCGAAATTCGCATCGCGGATGAGAAGCTCGCCAGAGAACACGCCGCAATCACCGTCAAGGAATTCGCTGCTGATGGCCCCGTTTATGAAAGCGGCGACCTCCGCATCATTGCGTTCACGGTAGATCACGGCGACGCTATCAAGCCCGCCTACGGCTACCGGATCGAATATCAAGACCGCCTCGCGGTCGTGTCCGGCGACACCCGATTAACGAGAACGTGGTTCGCTACGGCGAGGGAGCCGATCTGCTGATTCATGAAGTGGCGATGGCACGACTGGAACTGCTCAAGGAGCCCCACATCCGGCGCATCGTGGACCATCATACGTCGCCGCAAGAAGCCGGACGGGTATTCGCCCGCACACTACCGAAGCTGGCCGTATTCACTCACCTGGTTATGTTGGCGAGCGAGACCGTCAGCCCGCCATCCGTCGAAGAATTGGTCGCGGCGACCAGAGAGACCTATGCTGGGCCATTGGAGGTTGGGGAAGACCTGATGACTCTCGAAATTGGCGACGAAATATTTGTGAAGCGGTTGCTTGGAGCTTAGCAGGCCGATGCGCGCTCAAACGAAGCGCGCTAAATCATCCATTCCGAGTCCACTTCGGGTCAAAAGCCCCATTTAGAAGCGCGGCCAGTCACTTCCGGTCTACCCCGATAAGCAGACAATTTCAGAATCCTGCTGGACTTCGCGTTGGGCCAATTACCGACGCATGCAGCCAAGATCCCCACTTAGGGGTCTCTTTAATCCGCAGCAAACGAGGGCAAAGTCGCCGCGCCATCGGCTTTTGGCGACGTGGCAGTGCGCGAAATCGATTTTTTCAAAAATCAATTTTCCATAACAACTTCAACGTGATTTGCCCGTCCAGTCGTCGCATCAAAAATATTCCTCTTCGCCGCCAACCCAAATCACCCCTACAACTTCCGCCGTCCCGTCCCGAGAAGAGGGGCGTTGGCCATCGTCACGAACGTGGGGCGGGATGCGGTGGACGCGGCAGCGTCAGGCGCGAGAGGTTGTTCGCAGGGCGGCGTGTCGCCGTGAGCGAACAATAGCGCGCAGGACGTACGACGCTGAAGCGTACGGCAAAACCGTATGATCCTGACACCCGTGGCTGGTGCCAAGCTGCCGGTGGCGAACTTGATCCAACCGGATCGAATTGGCCATCAAGCCGGCAGTGACGGAGGCAAGAGGAATTCGTCTCCGGGGAGAGCTCGGCATAAGCCGTAAAACCACTGCGCAGGGAATGCCGGAGTGCCTCGGCTGTACCTGTATGCTCGTGTGCGTTTTTTCGCGCACTATTGCACACGAGACCGCGGGTGCAGCAAGCACCCGGCATTCCCTGCGCCCTCTTCTTCCGGGCGGATGAATTTGCAAAGCTCGGGCGGATCGCGCCGCGAGAACGCGGACACACATTCGGTTGTCGTCACCCGCCAACGGGTCGCGCGAATGCGCGCCCGATGACAGGCTCCGGCGGGTGACCCAGTATCCCAGAGGCAGCAGTGATCGAATCGATAAGCCGCGGCGTACTGGATCCCCCGACTTCGCGGGGGGACGACCATCGCGGGTTGCGTCGCTATTTCCGCGTCATTGCGAGCGCAGATCGGAACAACAATTCGCTCCTGCAAATAAGTTGCGATAGCAACGCTCACCTTTCCTGTTAACTTACGCCCTGCTAAACCGCCGGCCATGACCAGCATCCCTACTCTCAAAACCAACGTCGCCGCGATCTCGATCTTCGCCAGCGCCGGCATGGCTGCGGCGAAATTCGCGGTCGGCATTGCGATCGGCTCTCTGGCGCTGATCTCGGAGGCGCTGCACTCCTCCGTCGACGTGATCGCGACCGTCATCACCTGGCTGGTGGTACGGGTGTCCGACCAGCCCGCCGACGAGGAACATCACTACGGCCACGGCAAGTTCGAGAGCCTCTCGGCGCTGTTCGTCATCGCGCTGCTCTACGTGCTGGCCGGCGGCATCCTGGTCGAGTCCTGGAGCCGGCTGCGCGAGGGCACCGCTCCGCCGACGATATCGGCTGTCCCCTTCGTCGTGCTGGTGATCGATATCGCGGTCAATTTCTGGCGCGCGCGGGCGCTGCATCGCACGGCACGGCAGACGCGCAGCCAGGCGCTGGCGGCGGACGCGTTGCATTTCGCCTCCGACGTGCTGGGCTCCCTCGCCGTCATCGGCGGCCTCGTGCTGACCGGGCTCGGCTTTGCGTGGGGCGACTCGGTTGCCGCCATCGCCGTTGCCGTCATGATATCGATCCTCGGGCTGCGGCTCGGGCGCTCCACCGTCGAAACCCTGCTCGACCGCGCGCCGGAGGGCGCTTTCGAAAAGGCGACCGCCGCCATCCGTGCAGTGCCCGGCGTGGTCGGCGTCGAACGCGTGCGCGTGCGCATGGTCGGGCCGACGCATTTCATCGACGCCATCGCAAAAGTGCCGCGCACCTACCCGATCGATCGGGTCGAAGCGATCAAGAAGACCGCACAAGTCGCGGTCACGCAAGCGCTCGGCGACGCCGACCTCACCTTCACGGCGGTGCCGGTCGCGCGCGACAATGAGAGCGTACGCGAGCGCATCATGGTGATCGCCCGCAATTCCGGCCTCGCGGTCCACCACGTCACTGTGCACGATCTCGGCGATCGGCTGATTGTCGGCATCGACCTCGAAGTCGACGGCGACATGGAACTCGCGGCCGCGCACGACATCGCCCACGACCTGGAGCGCAGCATCCGCGAAGAATTTGGCGAGGACGTCGAGGTCGACACCCACATCGAACCGCTCGAACCGGAACTGCCGCACGGCATCGACGCTGCGCCCGAGCGCGTCGAAGCCGTCAAGGCCGCGCTGTCGCGCTTTGCCGGCGGCAACGGCGCGATCCATGACATTCACAATGTGCGGGTCCGCGACACCGATGCGGGCGAAATCGTCAACTTCCATTGCCGCGCGGCGCCATCGATGAGCGTCCTCAAGGTGCACGAGAACGTCGACGAGATCGAGCGCGCGCTGCGCCGCGCGTTCCCTTCGATCAAGCGTGTCATCAGCCATGCCGAACCGCCGCGCGCGTAGTATTGCGGGCCCGTTCCCGTTTCGGACTCGCAACAAGCGTGCCTTATTTCGCGTTGGACAAGATTTATTTCGAATTAACGAATCGTTGACTCTCGACAGCCCCGGAAAACTGGATTCAAATCGCTGTGATTCGGAAGCGACGTGGGGTTCTTCCGGAAAATGTGCAAAGAGCCTTCGGCGGGGGTCTAGAGCATGGTGCGTGCCCACGCGGCGAACGCGTGTGTCCAATCCGATTCGATCAAGGGATTGGCGCAGTCGATCGCGAAACCTGCTTACCATCGGCTGCTCACCGCGGAGCCGGCGCTTCGCCGCGCAGTGCCGACGCTCATAATTGCCTTCCTCATTACCATCTGCCTCGGCGCCTTCGTGCAGGTGATCGATCAAAGCCGGCAGAAGCGCGCCGCCATGAAGCGCGATATCTCCGCGCTCACCGACCTCTTGGCCGAACGCCTCGACCGCATCGCATCGGTGCGGCAGGACCGCATCGCCAACATGGAGCGGCTGCAGAGCCTGCTGCCCGATCTGATCCCGGCCTGGGGCGCTGCGAGCGGCCGCCACGTCATCATCACCGGCGCCGATCACCGGATTCTGGCCCGCGTTCCCGTCGAAGGCAGCCTTGGCGGCAGCGACGGCATCCTCGACGTCATCAGCACGGCGCAACTGCTCGCCACGCCCGGCCAGCAGGGCGCCGTCAGCGATATGACGCTGCCGAACGGCAACGGCGCCATGGCGATCTCGCGGCTGGTCAAATCGCTGCCGGGCATGGTCATCGTCATCCAGGAAAAGAACGAGCCGCTGTGGGGTTCGGATGCCGCTCTGTCGGTGACGCTGTCGGCCACCACGGGCTTCGTCGTGCTGATCCTCGGCTTCGCCTTCCACTGGCAATCGACCCGCGCTCGCGAGGGCGACCTGATCAACGACGCGGTGCGCGGCCGGATCGACACCGCGCTCAACCGCGGCCGCTGCGGATTGTGGGACTGGGACCTCTCACGCGGCCGGATCTTCTGGTCGGCATCGATGTTCACGATGCTCGGGCTCGACTCCCGCAACGACCTCCTCACCTTCGGCGAAGTCAACGCGCTGGTGAAATCCGACGACATCGACCTGTTTGCGATCGCCGACCAGATGATCGCCGGCAAGATCGCCCACATCGACCAGAGCTTCCGCATGCAGCACACCGGCGGCCACTGGATCTGGCTGCGGGTGCGCTGCGAGCTGAGCCAGGCCGCAGCGGACGGCGGGCTGCACCTGATCGGGATCGCGGTCGACATCACCGAGCAGAAGAGCCTCGCCGAGAAGACCGTGGAAGCCGACCTGCGGCTGCGCGACGCGATCGAGACCATTCCGGAAGCTTTCGTGCTGTGGGACGCCGAAGACCGCCTGGTGCTCTGCAACTCGCATTTCCAGCGCCTGCACAAATTGCCCGATACGGCGGTGACCCCCGGCACGTCGTACGAGACCGTGATCGAGGTCGGCAGCATGCCGGAGGTCCGCACCCGCCTGCAGGAGACCGGCGCGCAAGCGCCGGGAGCCCGCACCTTCGAGGCGCAGCTCGACGACGGCAGCTGGCTGCATATCAGCGAGCGCCGCACCAAGGACGGCGGCTACGTCTCGGTCGGCACCGACATCACCCGCATCAAGGAGCACGAGCAGAAGCTGATCGAAAACGACGCCCGCCTGCGCGCCAACGTGCTCGACCTGAAGCGCTCGCAGGCGGAGCTCGCCGATCTCGCGGAAAAATATTCGCAGGAGAAGAACCGCGCCGAGGAAGCCAACCAGGCGAAATCGAAATTCCTCGCCAATATGAGCCACGAACTGCGCACCCCGCTGAACGCCATCATCGGCTTCTCCGAGATTATGGGCAGCGGCATGTTCGGCGTGCTCGGCTCCGACAAATATCAGGAGTACTGCCACGACATCCTGACCAGCGGCAAATACCTGCTCGAAGTCATCAACGACATCCTCGACATGTCGAAGATCGAGGCCGGGCGCATGAAGCTCGACATGGAGCAGCTCGACCTGTCGAAGATACTGGCGGAGTCGCTGCGCGTGGTGTCCGGGCGCGCCGAGGACAAGAACCTGACGCTGGACGCCGACATCGAAAGCACCATCTCCGTCGTGGCCGACCGCCGCGCGGTCAAGCAGGTCTTCGTCAACCTGCTGTCCAATGCAGTGAAGTTCACCCCCGACGACGGCAAGGTCACCGTGCGCAGTCACGTGCTGCCGAACTCGATCGTGCTCGTGATCGCCGATACCGGCATCGGCATCGCGCCCGCTTCGCTGCGGCGGCTGGGCAAGCCGTTCGAGCAGGTCGAGAGCCAGCTCACCAAGACCTACCAGGGCTCGGGCCTCGGGCTTGCCATCGCGCGGTCGCTGACCAGCCTGCATGGCGGCACGATGCGGCTACGCTCCAAGCTCGGCACCGGCACCGTCGTCCGCATCGTGCTGCCGCGCGAACCGCAGCAGCCGAAGCCGAAAACAAGGACTGAGGCCGAGGCGGCCTGATCTTACGCCAGCGTCGGCGCCACTTCGCGGGCGACCTGCACCAGCGCCGCGATCAGCGGCGTCATCGGATCGCGCTGCGGGATCACCATGCCGATGCTGTAGTCGACGACGGGATCGACGATCGGAATGCTGCGGACGGAGTCGGCCAAACCCAGCGTCTCCGCAAGCTTTGCCGGCATCACGCTCGCCCAGCGCCCGGTCTTCACATGCGTGTAGAGCACGAGCAGCGAATTCGAGGTCAGCGTCGGCGTGGCCTCGGCCCCGACGGAAGCCAGCGCGCGATCGATGATGCGGCGGTTCTGCATGTCCGGCGTCAACAGGCACAACGGCACCTGCCCGACCTCCTTCCAGGTGACCTGCTTGCGATCGCCGAACATGGCGTCCGGCGCCGTCAGCAGGCGATAGCTCTCATTGTAGAGCGGAATGGTGCGAACCTTGCCGATCGGCTCGTTCTCGATATAGGTCAGCCCGGCATCGACCTCGAGATTTTCGAGAAGACCCAGCACGTCGGCCGAGGTGCAGGACTGGATACGAAAGCGCACGTCCGGGTATCGCGCGCGGTAAGGCGTCGTGAGCTGCGCCACCATGCCGAGCACGGTCGGGATCGCGGCGATCCGGATCTCGCCGGACAGCTTGTCCTTGAGGCTGTTGATCTCCTGCCGCATGGCGCGGGCATCGCCCACGATGCGCCGCGCCCAATCGAGCGTGCGCTCGCCCTCCGGTGTAAAGCCCTGGAAGCGGGAGCCGCGCTGCACCAGCATGACGCCGAGAATCTCCTCGAGCTGCTTGAGGCTGGTCGACATGGTCGGCTGAGTGACGCCGCAGGCTTCCGCCGCCCGCCCAAAATGCCGCTCCTTTGCGAGCGCCAGCAGAAGTTCAAGCTTGTCGATCACCGAGAAAATCCCACAAATTTTGCCGTATTGGCGGTCGCCCGATTGCCACAATTAGCACGGCCGCCAGACAGCCAATACTTCAAAAACGGGTTCGGTGGAGGATAATTCGATATTCATATCGTCCAATTTTTCCACCCTATCGAGCGGGCAGAATCGTAAGCGTTGCATACGTGTTCATCCCGCGTGCGCAACGAAGCGATCCATCGCTTGTTAACCAACCGCCATCCGCATGCCGTATCGGTCATAGGCTTTGCCTATGCGCTGCTTCATCGCGTTTTGAAATCGCAACATGGGACAGCTTTATTGATATTCGACGTGATTGCCCTACTGATCGGAGCGCACAACCTCTGATGAGAACGCGAATGACATCGGCATACGAACCATGGAATGAAGCGCGCGGCGCCGCGATCATCGCCGAACACGACAAACTCGAAGGTGCCACGCTGGTGATCCTGCACGCGATGCAGGAGGCGTTCGGCTACGTGCCGGAGCCCGCTATTCCGATGATCGCATCCGCGCTTCGCCTTTCGCGCGCCGAAGTGCATGGCGTGTTCACGTTCTATCATGATTTCCGCAGCGAACCCGCGGGCCGCCATGTGCTGAAATTGTGCCGCGCCGAGGCGTGTCAGGCTGCCGGCGGCGATGCGCTCGCCGCGCGCGCGGAAGCCAAGCTCGGCGTCTCGCTTGGAAACACCACGGCCGACGCGCGCGTCACGCTGGAGCCGATCTATTGCCTGGGCCTCTGCGCCACCGCGCCATCGGCCATGCTGGATGGCCGCGTCGTCGGACGGCTGGATGAATCGCGTCTCGACGCGCTGGTCGCGGAGGCGCAGCGATGACGATGCGAATTTTCGTATCCCGCGATGCCGGCGCAGTCGCTGTCGGCGCCGACGAGGTGGCAACTGCGCTGGAACATGCCGCGATCAAATCTGGCGTCGCCGTCGAGGTCATCAGAACGGGATCGCGCGGGCTTTATTGGCTCGAACCGATGGTTGAGGTCGCGACATCGCAAGGCCGTGTCGCGTTCGGCCCGGTGGCTGCGGCGGATGCACCCTCGGTGTTCGAGGCCATGACCGCCGGCTCCCCTCACCCGCTGCGGCTCGGCGTCACCGACGAAATCCCGTGGCTGAAGCGACAGACTCGCCTGACGTTCGCACGTTGCGGCGTGATCGATCCGCGCTCGGCCAAGGATTATTGCGACCACGACGGCTATAGGGGGCTGGAGCGCGCGCTGACGCTGACGTCGGACGAGATCCTTACTGAGGTGACCACTTCGGGATTGCGCGGGCGTGGCGGCGCGGGCTTCCCGACCGGCATCAAGTGGACGACAGTGGCGCAAGCCAGCGCCGACCGCAAATACATCGTCTGCAATGCCGACGAAGGCGACAGCGGCACGTTTGCCGACCGAATGATCATGGAAGGCGACCCCCTTGTGGTGATCGAAGGGATGACGATCGCAGGCGTGGCCGTCGGCGCGACCAAGGGCTACATCTACATCCGCTCGGAATATCCGCATGCCGTTGCGGCGATGAACGCAGCGATAGCGGCCGCCCGTCGCACCGGCTATCTCGGTGAGCGCATCCTCGGCTCCAGCCACAATTTCGATCTGGAGGTGCGGGTCGGTGCTGGCGCCTATGTGTGCGGCGAGGAGACCTCGCTCCTGGAGAGCCTCGAGGGCCGCCGCGGCATCGTTCGCGCCAAGCCGCCGCTGCCGGCGCATAAGGGCCTGTTCGGCCGTCCCACCGTCATTAACAACGTGCTGTCGTTTGCGGCGATCCCCTTCATCCTGGCCGGCGGCGCAAAAGCCTACGCCGATTTCGGCATGGGCCGCTCGCGCGGTACGATGCCGATCCAGCTCGCTGGCAACATCAGATATGGCGGCCTGTTCGAAACCGCCTTCGGCGTCACGCTCGGCGAACTGGTCGATGACATCGGCGGCGGCACATTGACGGGCCGACCGGTTCGGGCCGCCCAGGTCGGCGGACCGCTCGGGGCCTATTTCCCCCGCACACTGTTCGATACGCCGTTTGACTACGAAGCCTTCGCGGTGCGCGACGGGCTGATCGGCCATGGTGGCATCGTGGTGTTCGACGACGGCGTCGACATGGCGAAGCAGGCGCGCTTTGCGATGGAATTCTGTGCGGTGGAATCCTGCGGCAAGTGCACGCCGTGCCGGATCGGCTCGACGCGCGGCGTCGAGACCATCGACAAGATCATCAATGGCGAACGCATCGCTGAAAACCTCGCCGTGGTCGAAGACCTCTGCAACACCATGAAATTCGGCTCGCTCTGCGCCCTCGGCGGCTTCACGCCTTACCCTGTGCTGAGCGCGCTCAAACACTTCCGGGAAGATTTTGGCCCGGCACCGGTCACCCTGCAGGCCGCGGAATAAAGGACCACGCCATGTCGCTCATTCACGAAACCGATTTCGGAACGCCGCGCTCGAAATCCGAGGTGATGGTGACGCTCACCATCGACGGGCAAAGCGTCACGGTGCCCGAGGACACCTCCATCATGCGCGCGGCAATGGAAGCCGGCACGCAAATTCCAAAGCTCTGCGCGACCGATATGGTGGACGCCTTCGGCTCCTGCCGTCTCTGCCTGATCGAAATCGAGGGTCGCGCGGGCACGCCGGCGTCCTGCACCACGCCGGTGATGAACGGCCTAGTCGTGCACACCCAAACCGAGCGGCTGAAGAAGCTGCGCAAGGGCGTGATGGAGTTGTACATTTCCGACCATCCGCTGGACTGCCTGACCTGCGCCGCTAACAGCGATTGCGAATTGCAGGATATGGCCGGCGCGGTCGGCCTGCGCGACGTGCGCTTCGGCTATGAGGGCGAAAACCACGTGTTCGCCAACTCTGATGGCTGCCCGAACGATAACTGGATACCGAAGGACGAATCTAACCCCTACTTCACATACGACCCTTCGAAATGCATCGTCTGCTCGCGCTGCGTTCGCGCCTGCGAGGAAGTGCAAGGCACCTTTGCGCTGACGATTTCTGGCCGCGGATTTGATAGCCGCGTGTCGCCCGGCATGAGCGAAAGCTTTCTTGGCTCGGAATGCGTGTCCTGCGGTGCCTGCGTGCAGGCCTGCCCGACCGCCACGCTCACCGAAAGGTCGGTAATCGAGATAGGCCAGCCCGAGCATTCCGTGGTGACCACGTGCGCTTATTGCGGCGTTGGCTGCGCATTCAAGGCGGAGATGCGCGGCGAGGAAGTCGTGCGCATGGTGCCGTGGAAGGACGGCAAGGCCAATCGCGGCCATTCCTGCGTCAAGGGGCGCTTTGCCTGGGGCTACACCACCCACAAGGAGCGCATTCTCAAGCCGATGATCCGCGAAGGCATCGCCGATCCCTGGCGCGAGGTGTCATGGGATGAAGCGTTCAAATTTGCCGCCGCCAAGTTCAAGAGTATTCAGCAAAAATATGGCCGCGACGCTGTCGGCGGTATCACCTCCTCCCGCTGCACCAATGAAGAAACCTATCTGGTGCAGAAGCTGATCCGCGGCGGTTTAGGCAACAACAACGTCGACACCTGTGCCCGCGTCTGCCATTCGCCGACCGGCTATGGCCTGTCGACGACGTTCGGCACTTCGGCCGGCACGCAGGATTTCGACTCGGTCGAACAGACCGATGTCGTGATGGTGATCGGCGCCAATCCGGCGTCCGCCCATCCCGTGTTCGCCTCGAGGCTGAAGAAGCGGCTGCGCCAGGGCGCCAAGCTGATCGTGCTCGACCCCCGGCGCACCGAGATGGTGGAGGCCCCTCATCTCAAGGCACTGCATCTGCCGCTGATGCCCGGCACCAACGTCGCCGTGCTCACGGCGCTGGCGCATGTCATCGTCACTGAAGCCCTCGTCGATGAAGCTTTCGTGCGCGAGCGCTGCGACTGGAGCGAGTTCGAGGAATGGGCCGCATTCGTCGCGCTGCCGAAGAACAGCCCGGAATCAACCGCCATCATGACCGGCATCGATCCGAATGCGTTGCGCGAAGCCGCGCGGCTGTTCGCCACCGGCGGCAATGGCGCGATCTACTATGGCCTGGGGGTTACCGAGCACAGCCAGGGCTCGACCACCGTGATTTCGATCGCCAACCTCGCGATGGCGACCGGCAATATTGGCCGTCCCGGCGTCGGCGTGAACCCGCTGCGCGGCCAGAACAACGTCCAGGGCTCCTGCGACATGGGGTCGTTCCCGCACGAGCTGCCCGGCTACCGCCATATCTCGGGTGACGCCGTGCGCGACCAGTTCGAGGCGATGTGGAACGTCAAGCTCAATCCCGAGCCGGGCCTGCGCATTCCCAACATGTTCGACGCCGCGATCGAAGGCACCTTCATGGGCCTCTATGTGCAGGGCGAGGACATCCTGCAGTCCGACCCGAACACCAAGCATGTGGTGGCGGCGCTATCGTCGATGGAATGCGTCATCGTGCACGACCTCTTCCTCAACGAGACCGCGAATTACGCCCACGTGTTTCTGCCGGGATCGACCTTCCTCGAGAAGGACGGCACCTTCACCAATGCCGAACGGCGTATCCAGCGCGTCCGCAAGGTGATGACGCCGCGCAACGGCCTCGCCGATTGGGAAGTCACCATCGGGCTTGCAAAAGCGATGGGCTACGACATGCACTACGATCACCCGTCGCAGATCATGGACGAGATCGCGGCGCTGACGCCGACCTTTGCCGGCGTCTCCTATGCAAAGCTCGAAGAGCTCGGCTCGGTGCAGTGGCCCTGCAACCAGAAGGCGCCGGAAGGCACGCCGGTGATGCATATCGACGGCTTCGTTCGCGGCAAGGGCAAATTCGTGGTCACCGAATATGTCCCGACTGATGAGCGCACCGGGCCGCGCTATCCGCTGCTACTGACCACGGGCCGCATCCTCAGCCAGTACAATGTCGGCGCGCAGACCCGCCGCACCGACAACGTGGTCTGGCATGCGCAGGACCGGCTGGAAATCCATCCGCACGACGCCGAGCAGCGCGGCGTGCGCGATGGCGATTGGGTGCGGCTGGCGAGCCGCGCCGGCGAAACCACGCTGCGCGCGGAGATCACCGATCGCGTGGCGCCGGGCGTGGTCTACACCACCTTCCACCATCCGGACACGCAGGCTAACGTCATCACGACGGACTTTTCGGACTGGGCCACCAATTGTCCGGAATACAAGGTCACGGCGGTGCAGATTTCACCGTCGAACGGACCGTCCGACTGGCAGAAGGCCTATGACGAGCAGGCCCGCCACTCCCGCCGCATCGTATCGGCGGAAGCTGCGGAGTAAGGCATGCACGTTCCGATCTACACCGCCGATCGGCAGATCTGGCGCAACGGTCAACTTGGCGAAGGCGCGCGCCTGATCCCGGAGGAGACGGCCATCGCCCTCACCTACAATGGCGGCACCTATGCCGTCATGATGGGCACGCCGCAGGATTTGCCGGATTTTGCGATCGGCTTCAGCCTCAGCGAAGGCATCGTGCAGTCGTCCGAGGAGATCGAGACGCTCGAAATCGTGGAACTCGATGATGGCATCGAGCTCAGGATGTGGCTGAAATCTTCCAGCGCCGAGCTCGTCAATGAGCGGCGGCGGTATATCGCGGGCCCGACCGGTTGCGGTATTTGCGGCGTCGAGTCGATTGCGGAAGCCGTCCGTCCCGCTGCGGTCGTGCCGAAGGGCCGCATCTTTACGCCCTCCGAGATCATCGCTGCGATGGTGAGCATCGCCGTGCTGCAACAGATCAACATCCAGACCCGCGCGACGCATGCCGCGGCATTCTGGACCCCGGCACACGGGATCGTGGCGCTGCGCGAGGATGTCGGCCGCCACAATGCGCTCGACAAACTCGCCGGCGCGCTGGCGCAGGCTGCGATTCCCGCCGCTGACGGCATGGTGCTGCTGACGAGCCGCATCTCGGTCGAGATGGTGCAGAAGACCGCCGCAATCGGCGCGCCGCTGATGGTCGCAGTCTCGGCACCGACCGCGCTGGCGGTGCGGACGGCGGAGGCCGCCGGCATTACACTCGCCGCAATCGCCCGATCGGACGGTTTTGAAATTTTCACGCATCCGGAGCGGATTGCCGTTGCACAAGCCACTGGCGTTGCGGAGGCTACCCATGTCGCCTGATCGATTGATCTACATGGCCAACCAGATCGGCAAATTCTTCGAGAGCCAGGGCCATGACAGGGCCGTGCCGGGGATTGCCGAGCATATCAGGAAATACTGGGACCCGCGGATGCGCAAAGCGATCTTTGCGCACCTGGACAATGGCGGCACGGGGCTGGATCCGCATGTCCGCAATGCGCTCGAGACGCTGAAGAAGGCGTAACGTCCCGCCTCGAGCGTCAATGGAGCGAATTTTCGCTCACGGGAGCCAAAAACCCTGGAACGACATCCATCATTCCGGCGTTACAGGAGTGAGCAGGTAGTTCAGGAAGGAGAAATCCACCGGAAATATCGGCTCAAAAGCCTCGTCAGCTATTTTAGATAGCTGGCGGGGTTTTGATTTGGGGAGAGGCTCGTGCCCTACGCGCTGTTCGTCGACGAAAGGCAGATCGGCCCCGGCCTGCCGACCGAGGCAGCGGTCTGGAAGCAAGCCCTCGACGCTTCCCTGATTTCCGATCTTCCCGTTGCCAATGAAGCAGGCGGGGCGGTGCTGCCGGCCCGTTATCACGTGAAGGAAATCAGGGAAGAATTTTGCGCGCCGGATCCGGCCTGGAGGCTTCCGGACGAAATCTCCTGACGCCACTTGCTGCGCCTGCCACTTGCCTGCGCCTCACACAGATCCCTGTTACGCCTGCTTGACGAAGGTCAGGCCGCTCACGGTCAGCCGTTCCTCGCTGATTTCACCTTCGGCCACCAGCCTTTCAAGGTGGGTTTCGAGTTCCGGCAGCTTGCGGTCGAAATCGGCGCCAAGGCCCATCAGCTCGCAGGTTTTTCTGATGCGCTCGATTGGTTTGTCGAAAATATTGATCTCGGTATGCATCCAGCCTCCGAATGACGGTGGTTCCGAGCGATCTCACCAGCGGCGATGATCGTTCCTTTTCACTTGGGAGCGACCGGGGACGGCTTCAAGCCTTGGACAGAAATGTCACCGCAACGCAAATCGAACGGAATCGTGAATTTGTCCGATGGAAGGCCAACAGGAACGCCGCCGCCAACCGACCGTTGAAACGAGAGGGCTCTCACTGCCCGCCTTTTGTTTCGATCCGGAGCGTCCGCATGAAAGTCGGCGATTTTGTTGTGGAACGGCTCCACGCCTGGGGCGTCCGCCGAATCTATGGATATCCTGGCGACGGCATCAACGGCGTGACTGGCGCTTTGCAGCGCGCAGGGAATATCGAATTTATTCAAGCCCGGCACGAGGAAATGGCGGCCTTCATGGCGGTGGCGCACGCCAAGTTCACCGGCGAACTCGGCGTCTGCTTTTCGACCGGCGGCCCCGGCGCCACCCACATGATCACCGGTCTGTATGATGCCAAGCTCGACCACGTGCCCGTGCTCGCGATCTGCGGCCAGGCCGAGGCGACCGTGCGCGGCGCCAATTACCAGCAGGAACTTAATCTCGATCGCATGTTCGCCGACGTCGCCGGCTTCGCGCAAGAAGCCTCGTCGCCTGCTCAAGTGCGGCACCTGATCGACCGCGGCATCCGCGTGGCGAAGGCCGGAAATTGTCCGTCGGTGCTGATCTTTCCGAAAGACATTCAGGATCAGGACTATGAAGAGCCTGCGGTTGCACATGGATTCACACGCTCGGGCGTCGGATACCGCCGGCCGAAGATTGTGCCCGACGATACTGAACTCGCGCGGGCCGCAGAAATTCTCAATGCCGGGAACAAAGTTGCGATACTGATCGGCGCAGGCGCGCGTGGCACGGCCCCTCAATTGATCGAGCTGGCGGACCGTCTCGGCGCAGGCGTTGCCAAGGCACTGCTCGGCAAGGATGTTCTGTCCGACGATTTGCCGTTCGTCACCGGTGCGATCGGCTTGCTCGGCACCGAACCGAGTTGGGACCTCATGCAAGGCTGCGATACGCTACTGATGATTGGGACCGGTTTTCCCTGGTCGGAATTCCTGCCCAAGGACGGCAGCGCCCGCGCCGTCCAGATCGACATCGAACCCTCGATGCTTTCCTTGCGCTATCCCGCCGAGGTCAACCTTCACGGCGACGCCGCAACCACCTTGAACGCGCTGCTGCCCCGGCTCAAACACAAGGAGGATCGGGACTGGTCGAGGACCATCGAAACCAACATCGCCTCGTGGTGGAAGAAACTCGAAGGGCGCGCCATGGCGGATGCGACGCCGGTAAATCCGCAGCGCGTGGTCTGGGAGATGTCACCGTTGTTGCCGGCGAACTCCATCGTCACCAGCGACAGCGGGTCGTGCGCCAACTGGTTTGCTCGCGACTACCGCGTGCAGAACGGCCAACTGGCCTCGCTCTCCGGCGGGCTTGCGTCGATGGGCGCGGCGGTGCCCTACGCCATCGGCGCCAAGTTCGCGCATCCCGACCGCCCGGTGATTGCGCTCGTGGGTGACGGCGCCATGCAGATGAACAACATGGCGGAATTGATCACCGTTCAGAAATACTGGAAGCGATGGACGGATCCCCGCTGGATCGTCTGCGTCTTCAACAACCAGGACCTCAATGAAGTGACCTGGGAGCAGCGGGTGATGGAAGGCAACCCCAAATTCGAAGCCTCCCAAGGCATTCCCGATTTTCCATATTCGAGGTTCGGAGAGATGCTCGGCTTCAAAGGCATCTTCGTCGATTCCCCGGATCGGCTGACATCAGCCTGGCAGGAGGCTCTCACGAGCGATCGGCCGGTGGTGCTCGAAATCAAGACCGACCCGGAAGTCGTGCCGCTTCCGCCTCACGTAACGCTGCAGCAGGCCCGCGGCTTCATGTCGTCAATGATCAAGGGAGACGAAGCTACCGGGCACGTCATCGGCGAAACGGCGAAGCAGGTCTTCAACGGTCTGTTCGGCAAGAAGGAATGAGCCGCGGCGGAAGGCATCCGTCCCGTAGGATGGGTAGAGCGGAAGCGAAACCCATCATTTTTCACAGGACGCGTTTCACAGGACGCGATTGATGGGTATAGCTTTCGCCTTCGCTCTTGCGAGCTACGGCGGACAAATCGCACCACCATCCTACCAACCCAAGCGTCAACCACCGCCCACCAGCGCCTGAAACACCCGCCTCACCTCGCCCTGCGTCTCGCGCAGGCGCGCTTCCAGCGTCGAGAAATCCGGCGTATCGCCGGCGCGCGCCATCACGCGCAGCAGGTTCTCGCCCGATGCCTCCGGTTTGAATTTGCCGGTGACGCAGAGCCTGAGGATCTGCGTGAGGTCGTGATAGAGCCGCGCCGCGGAGCGCAAAATCTCGGCGTCGGATGGCGGCAGCACGCCGAGGCGTGCGGCGTTGTCGAGCACCTGCAGCGTGGAGACGCTAAGGATTTCGGGTTTTTCCGTTGCATGAACGAGCTGCAAATATTGCGCGATGAAATCGATGTCGACCAGGCCGCCGGCAGCGAGCTTAAGGTCCCAGATGTCGTCCTCGCCCTTTTCCAGCGCAATCGCCCGGCGCATGTCGGCAACGTCGCCGGCGGTAGAGGCCGCGTCGCGCGGCCGCATCAGCACACTGCGGATGGTGTCCTCGATCTTTTGGCGAAACGCCGGTGAAGCCGAGATCACCCGCGCCCGCGTCAGCGCCATGTGCTCCCAGGTCCAGGCTTCGCGTTCCTGATAATCGGAAAAGGAATCGATCCGCGACGCCAGCGGACCGGCGCGGCCCGACGGCCGCAGCCGCATGTCGACTTCGTAGAGTACGCCGTAATTGGTCCGCGTCGTAAACGCCGAGATCAGCCGCTGGGTCAGCCGCGTAAAATATTGCGCGCCGTGCAGCGATCGTTCGCCGTCGGAATCGGGATTATCAGCGTCGAAATCATACAGCAGGATCAGGTCGAGATCGGAAGATGCCGTCATCTCGCGGCTGCCGAGCCGGCCCATCGCGAGGATCGCGGTCTCCTGGCCCGTGATGCGGCCGTACTGGGTCGCGAATTGCTCCATGACCAGGCCGTGCACGGTGTGCACGATGCCCTCTGCGACGTCGGCAAAGGCGACCCCAGCGTGCTGCGCAGAAACCGTGCCAGACAGGATCCGCGTGCCGATCAAAAACAGGCTCTCCTGCCCGAACAGCCGCAGGCGATCCAGGAAGTCTTCGTAAGAGTCCGCGTCTTGCAGCGTCACCGCCAGCCGCGCCGACAATTCCTTTTGGTCCGGCATCGCGCCGAAGAAACGGGGATCGATCAAGCCGTCCATGATCTGCGGCTGGCGCGCGAGCATGTCGCCGAGCCGCGGCGCCGCGCCGAGGATCAACGCCACCAACGCGACCAGATCGCGATTCTGGCTCAACAGTGAAATCAACCGGCCGCCGCGCTGCAATGCGCCGAGAAAACGATCGAACGTGGTCACGGCGTCGTCGGGGTCTTCGGCATGCGCGAGACCGTGGATGAGGCCGGGCACGAATTCGATGAAGGCTGCCTTGGTCGCCTCGTTGCGGAGCGCGCGATAGTTGCCCTGCATCCAGAGCTGCAGGGTGCCGGCCACCGCGACCGGCTTCTTGAAGCCGAGCGTCGTCAGATGATCGAGCAGACGCGCATCCTCGGGCCCGCCGGCATAGTTGAGCTGCGGCAGCTTCACCGTGCCGGTCGGATCGCCCTCGAACAGCTTGCCGTAATGTGCCTGCACGACGTTGAGATGGCCGAGCAAGTCCTTCGCAAAGGCCGCCCGGCTCTCGTAGCCGAAGAAGTTTGCAAAGCGCGCCACCGCCCCGGCATCGTCGGGCAGTGCATGGGTCTGCTCGTCCGAGATCATCTGCAGCCGGTGCTCGACGCAGCGCAGGAATTCATAAGCCGACGTCAGTTCGTCACAGGCCTGAAAGCTGATCCAGTTGCTGGTCGCCAGCACCTGCAACGCATGCAGCGTCGGCCGCACCCGCAGTTCCGGGTGGCGGCCGCCCGCAATGAGCTGTTGCGTCTGCGCGAAAAACTCGATCTCGCGGATGCCGCCGCGGCCGACTTTAACGTTATGGCCTTCGACCGAGATCTCGCTCTGGCCGCGATAGGTCTGCATCTGCCGCTTCATGTCATGGACATCGGCGAGCGCGGCAAAATCCAGGTGCTTGCGCCAGACAAACGGGGCGAGTTCGGCGATTAGCGCCTCGCCCGCTTTGGCGTCGCCGGCGCACGCGCGCGCCTTGATCATCGCGGCGCGTTCCCAGGTGCGCCCTTCCCGCTCGTAGTAATGCAGCGCCGCCTCGGTCGAAATCGCCACCTGCGTCGAGGCCGGATCAGGCCGCAGCCGCAAATCGACGCGGAACACGTAGCCCTCGCCGGAGCGTTGCTGCAGCAGGCGGGCCAGCGCCTGCGTCACGCGCACGAAGAACGGCGCCGGCTCGATGTCTGCAACCAGCGAGGTGGCGGCGGGATCGAAAAACACGATCAGGTCGATGTCGCTCGAGTAATTCAATTCACCCGCGCCCATCTTGCCCATGGCGAGCACGATCAGGCCAGAGCCCTCCTCCGGCCGGTCATGATTGAGTGCCATCATGCGGCCGCGCGCAACCTCCTGGCGCAGCAGGAAGCGCAGCGCCGCCTGCACGGATACGGTTGCAAGATCGGTCAGCGCCGCCGTCACCCGCATCACCGGCCAGACCCCGCCGATATCGCACAGCGCGATCAACAACGCCGCCTCCGACTTCATCCGGCGAAGCAGATGCATCACCTCGGCCTCGCCCGTGGCGGCAAGCACCTCGCGCGAGGTTTTCTCCATCAGCGAAGCAAGATACGGCTCCGGGTCGCATGCCAGCAAGCGCAGCAACCGACCGGCGTCAGCCCGGATCAGGTCGAACAGGTATGGCGAGAACTCGACGATGCCGAGCAGGATGGTCCTGGCGAGGGGGCGATCCAGCCACGCCTTAATCCCAGCCGATTGCTCCGGCTCCAGTTCGGCGAGCCAGTCTCCCAGGCGTTGTTCGGCGTTACTGCTGGCTGCGGCATGCGGCCCGCTGACGAACCGCGTGGCCAAGGCGGAGGAATTCATGCCACCTTCTGTGGCACATCCTGTGTTTGAGCCGCAAGCCTGTCCCCCGCGGCAGATAGCGCCGGGACGACCAGCGTCGCGGTCAGGCCGGGATGCGAATCCCCTAACCTGAGTTCACCGCCGTGCAAGGTCGCCACGGCGGACGCCAAACTCAAGCCAAGCCCGGAACCCGGCAGCGTCCGGCTCGCCTCCAGCCGCACGAACCGCTCGACCGCGTGTTTGCGATCGCCTTCGGGAATGCCGGGTCCATGATCGGTGACGCTGAGCAGCACGTGGTCGCCCTCGCGCCGCGCCTCGATCACGATCTCCCGGGTGCGCGCGGCGGCGGCAGGATCGAGCGGCTGCACCACCGGCGAGGGCTTGCCGTACTTGATGGCGTTCTCGACCAGATTGGCGAGTGCCTGGCTGATCAGCTCGCGGTTGCCATGCAGCCGCGCGGTCGCGGCCTTGACGCGGAGCGTCATGCCGTCGTCTTCGGCCAGCGGCTCATACAATTCATGAATGCCCTTGGCGACGTCGGCAGCGTCGAAATCATCCATGTTGCCGCGCGCCTGCCCGGACTCGGCGCGCGCGATCATCAACAGCGCGTTGAAGGTGCGGATCAGACCGTCGGATTCGTCGATGGTCCGCTCCAGCGCCGCGCGGTATTCGGCCTCGCTGCCCGAACTCGCCAGCGCTTCCTCGGCGCGGTTGCGCAAGCGCGTCAGCGGCGTCTTGAGGTCATGGGCGATGTTGTCGGAGACTTCCTTCAACCCCATCATCAGCGCCTCGATGCGCTCCAGCATGGCGTTGAGATTTTCCGCGAGACGGTCGAGTTCGTCGCCGGAGCGTCCGACCGGCAGACGCCCGGAAAGGTCGCCCGCCATGATGCGCCTTGTGGTGCCGGTCATGGCGTCGATCCGCTGCAGCACCCGCCGCGCCACGAAGATGCCGCCGCCGATACCGAGCACGATGACGACGAGCAGCGACCATTGCGCGGCGTTAGCGACGATACCGAACAGCCGGCGTCGCTCCTCCAGGTCGCGGCCGACCAGCAGGCGGAAACCATTGGTGAGTTCAGTTACGCGCACCAGCGCGCGATGATCCGCGGTGTCCTGCTCGTCGAGCCGGCGATAGCCGGTCTCCGACCAGCCGGTTGAGGCCATTACGCCCGGCGCCAGCGCGCCGACATTGCCGCCGATCGCCTTCCCCTCCGGCGTGGTGACGAGATAAAGGTTGGCGCCTGGCCGAAGCGCCCGATTGCCGAGCGTGTAGACAAGACCGCGCAGGCCGCGGCGCGTGTAGATGTCAGTAATCTCCGCGGTTTCGACGTTCACCGTGGCGGTGATCTGCTCGTTGATCAGCCGCCGCGTATTCCAGGCGAAATAGCCGAGCAGCGACGCCGCAAACAGCGCAAACAGGAACAGATAGACCAGCGTCAGCCGAAACGCCGTGGTGCGGACCAGTTTACCGAAGGCCGTCACGGATCATGTATCCAATCTGGGCGCATTGCCCGTTTTCGTCCGACATCGTCTGCTATCACAAAGCTCGTTACTTTTCAGTGCATTAGCCGCATGAGCTGTCGTCAGCTGTCACCTGCTATCGTCAGTCCGCGGCCTTGCAGCGGTAAAAAACTGGTAAACGTTCGGTTTACGGCGTTGGAAATGATCCGTGACGCCGGTACACCTCACAGACCAGGCCGGGAACCAGCCCGGCCCGCATATGGGGATGGTACCGTGATGCTCAATGCTTCCCAAATTAAGAGTTTGCAACCTGGAGCCCATGCTGATGCCGGCGGGCTGTACCTGATCGTTCGCGACAACGGTGCCCGGCGCTGGGCCTTCCGCTTTACAGGGACGGACGGCAAGCGCGCCCAGATGGAGTTCGCGACGGCCGGCGACAAGGAGGGGCAGCTCTCGCTGAGCGAAGCGCGCGATCAGGCGCGCGCGTACCGCCTCGCGCTCAAGAAGGATGGCATCGATCCCCGCCACAAAAAAAGGATCGAGGACAACGCCAGCACGACCTTCGCCGAACACTGGAACGCGAACTATAAGGCTTGGTGCGTTGGAAAGCATCCGGACGAAGAGAAGGCATGGCAGCGTTCGCTGCGCGACGTCCCCAGCCTGCACAAGCTGACTCTTCAAGAGATCGACACGACGCACGTTAAGAAGGCGCTCGAGAAGATCTGGCACGAGAAGCCGATTACAGCGAACCGCACGCGCGGGCGTATCGAGAAGGTCCTCGATGCAGCGAAGGTCGAAAGGCTCCGCACCGGCGACAATCCGGCTTCGTGGCGGGGCAATCTCAAATTCGTGTTCACCTCCGCCCGCAAGCTCAACAAGAAGAAGGGTCACGCATCGGTACCCTACGCGAAAGCGCCGTCCTTGATGGCTGAGCTTAACGACGACCCCACCCGCGTCGCCCGGTGCGTGGAAGTTGGCATCCTGACGGTGGCCCGGAGCCAAGAGATCCGGCTGATGGAATGGACCGAGATCGATTTCAAAAAGCGTACCTGGCTGATCCCGGGCGAGAAGATGAAGATCAAGGAGGACGCCGAACAGAAGCCACGCGACCACCTCGTGCCGCTGACCGATCAGGCGATCGCGATCATCAAAACGATGCCGCGACTCGGCAGGTACGTGTTCCCCTCAGACCACACGGTCGAGCATCAGCCGTTCTTCCCGAATGCGCTGACGAACTGCATCAAGCGCGCCGGTTTCGATGCAACAATGCACGGCATACGGACCAGCTTCAGGAACTGGGGCGCGGACAACGAGAAGCACAACTTCCGGCGCGAGGTGTTGGAGTTCTGTCTCGCTCATCGCGTCGGCGATGAGGCGGAGCGGTCCTATTGGACCTCAGACATGATCAAGCGTCGACGCATCGCGATGGAGGCGTGGGCGAACTTCGTGAAACCACCAGACTAGCAAGAGAAAGCCCGGCCGCGCACCACCGCAAGCCGGGCTCTAGAAACCAAGGTCATTAGGGGACCTCGATGAACGACATAGATACCCGCTCGGAGTCGGGCGCGCAACCGTTTTGGTGCACTTCGATTTCGAAGGTGCACTCATGAGGCGCGGTTGCACCAAGACAGACGTCATCCGCGCTCGCGGCCGACTCGCCAACGCCAAAACGTGGTTCGCCCATCGCGGATGGGATGTTCTCCCCGACAACGAAAGAGGTCGGCGGATCCTTCAGTGGGGTGCCGACCACGCCTGGCTGGCGGGGCCAGCCAATCCGAAGCGATCGGTTCGCAGCTGGTGCCTGAGATGGGCTCCGTGGCTAACGGATGCGGAACTCAACCAGCTAGTCCGCGAGACAGAGGCCCGCGACAAGCGCTGGACCAACGACCAGTCCGCCACCGTGCTCGAGATTGGCGTCCGCGACCGCGAGGCTCTTAGACTCTGGTTCTTCGGCGCCGATGACGATCCGAACTATCAGCGCCGTCAGGAGCTGAAGCGTGCGAAAGACGCCGCGCGAAAACGCAAGTCCCGGGTTGCTCATAACACCGGACGGCCGCGCGGTCGCCCTCCGCTTGACCTGTCGCCGGAAGAGTTGGCAGCGCGCAAACGGGAACAAGCCGCCGAACGCCAGAGACGTCGCCGCGCGTCACGCAAAAATAAGTCACGCGACATAATAGATATAGGGAGCGTGACGAATTTAAGCGTGACACCAACCGCCAAGGTCAGCGCCGAGCGCCCAAGCGCGACGGCGCGCATGACCCCGGACGACGTGATCGAGGTTGCCGACGCCGAACTACTGTCAGAAATCAAGATAGCCATTCCCAGGAAGCCCGACGTGATCGTGCTGGTCCAGCTCCCCAAGGCCGGTCGCGCTCAGGCGCGCCGGCCAATCCACGCCGGCATGTTGGAAAAGTGGCGGGAGCGCCGCGCCACATTCGGGGGGCAGCAATGAGCAGCAATTTGCCCATGATCCGTCCTTCATCGAGGCTCGATCTGGCCGTCCCTCAAGGCCTGCAGGCTGCAACGGCGCCCTTTCATATCGCCACCCCTCTCGCCGCCGCCCTCGACCAGGTCGACGGTGAAGAGTTCCGCGACCTCGTTCGCGTCAACGGTGCCGGCGACCTCTGGGTTCTGTGGGACGCCGACGGGGATCCACGGGACCTCTGGCGATACGCCGATCGAGCGGCGTCATATCTGGAGCGACTACCCGCATTGCCTGACGTGGAAGCCGCGCATCGAGTTGTGCGCGCCGACCTCGATGCCGAGCCCCCGATCGAGGTCCGGGCCGAGCTGATCTTCACCATGCTCGATGCCCAGAACACCACAGCGACCCAGACCTACCTGCAGCTGCTCGCGTCCAAGCTCGGCAACTCTCCACGGCGTCAAACCGAGAAGTATGAGCGCACTCGCCCGTGGTTCTCGACGGCGGCGATAGCCGCCACAATCGACGAGGTAGTCGAGACCATGACGCCGAAGCACGGCCGGCCGATCGACATCGCCGACATCCTCGACATCGCGGGCAGGCACGCAAGCGAGCTGATCCGCCTCGACACGGCATTGGAGACGATTGGCAAGGCAATCCCGGTGCTCAGTCAAATTGTCGACGCGGTGACGGACGTTCCGCGACCGGCGACCCTTAGGCCGCGGGGGTGGCAGCCGCCACCGATGGGTCCTGATGAAGAGCCACCGCCGTTCTGACCTGCGCCGGGGAGGCTTCCGCGGCATTATCCTGGGCCGCGGTACGGAGGCAGGCGTTAACGAAAAAGTTGCCGGCAGGGCACAATTATCCCCCGACAGGTGTTCAGGCTTACCGATTCAGGATCGACGTCTTCACCGTCGACAACCTGCCCATGGCTCGCCTTGCCGATTACATGTCGCAGTTGGCGGTGATGCTCGGCAACCGCGAGCGCGTGCACTTCTCACATCTTGAGCACGGCAGCGCGGTTCTGGTCTCGCGTGTCGAGCCGCAGGCTTTCCCCACGGTCGAGGCGCGTATTGCCCTCGTCAGGCGCGGCGATGGTCCCAAGGATGCCATGGAGGCATTCAAGACCATCGACACCATGCTGGCCAAGGACGGCGCGGTTGGCGTTCTGATGACGCCCACAGAGGGCAACGTCATCGAATTTCCCGGGCGCAACCGGCCCAAGCCGGTAAAGTACGGCCCCTTCCGCGAACCAGGCACCCTCGACGGGCGCATTATCCGCATCGGCGGTCGTGACGAGACCATCCCCGTGTGGCTCAAGCACGGCGACGCGGAATATCATTGCAGCGTGCGCGATGAAGAAGTCGCGCGACGCCTAGCCACCTATTACCTGCGCGGCGTGGTGCGTGTGTTCGGCAGCGGCAAATGGCTACGCGAAGAAAGCGGAAGCTGGACGTTGCAGCAATTCGACATCACTGGTTTCGAAGTGTTGGACGATACCTCGATCGTGGACGTCATCGGTCGCTTGCGCGCTGTAGAAGGCGCGCGCTGGCAAGAGAGTGAGGATGCCTTGAGCGACATTCTCGGCTTGCGCCGCGATGAACAGGATCGCCACTGAATGGCGATTGTGGCCTTCGACACGAGCTTTCTCATTAAGCTGCCGAAGGTGACAGGCAAAGGCAGCGTCGATTCGCGGCTCGCCTACCTGATCGCGACGCTGGACAAAAACAAGGACGACATCATCATCCCCACACCAGCATTGAGCGAAGTGCTGATCGGCGCCGGCGACGCCGCGCCGGCCTATCTCGACATCCTCAACAAGACCGCGCGAATCCGGATCGCGCCGTTTGGCACGCGCGCAGCTGTGGAAGCGGCAGCCCGTCACCGCGAGGCGATCGATGCAGGCGACAAGAAGGAAGGCGCGCCGAATTGGGACAAGGTGAAATACGATCGCCAGATCGTTGCCATCGCCAAAGTCGAGGGCGCAGAGCGTATCTATTCCGAAGATGCCGACGTGGCGCGGTTTGGCAAAGCATCCGGCATGTCGGTATTCCGGCTTGCCGATCTTGAATCGCCTCCGCCAAAGACGCCGGACTTGTTCGACCGCTTGAGTCCCACAGATCAGACCGACGCCTCCTGATAATTGAGGAGCGTGCCGCTTAGATTCACGCCCACGCCCCTGCAGATTTTTTCTCCGTGATCACCCGTCACCGACGGCGGCCCTCAGGCCGCCCGGCGTCAGCATACGACCTCGAAAGGTAGGCGATCCGGGCCTGGTACACCGCCGATACTCGGCGATCCGACCTCGATGGTCGGCGACGTGCCGCTCGACGCGTGAAAGAGGTAATCCGACAGTTCACGGCTGCCGTCGGTGGCAATCCTCAACCGCACCAAGTGGTGTTGATTCGGTCCGTCGGCGAGCTGACGGCCATCACTGGGGTCAATGCCCAATGGGATCTGGGCATGGCATCGAACGCAACATCGCTCTTCGTGGGGGTAATCAGGCAGAACATGCCCGCGACGCGAGATCGCCGACGATCGCCGCGCGATCTGCCGATCGAGCGTGCAGCACCACTTGATGACCATCGTCAAGAAGCGACTGGGCCGCCGCGCGACCGAGCCCGTCGGTGCTGCCGGTGATGAAGACGAACGCCATTTGATCCTCCTCCCCGCCCCTAAGTCACAACTTGTCCAGGGGAAGGAAGCAACAGGATTGGGGCGGCCGATTCAACCGGTTGCGTGCTCCGCCAGCCGAGGTCGGCCCGGAACTCGTTCGCGGGCATGCTGGGCGGAACGCGGTGACCAGCACCAGACCCATGCCGACGCATGCGCTTTCGTACCTTGGACGCGCAAGGCACGCCTTGAAGCACGCCAAATTCCATCCATATACCATCCATACAGCTGATATAGGTGGGAAAGCGATGGCCAGCAACGTTCACGAAATCCGACCAAAGCCCTCTGACACCGAAAAAATCACGATCAATCTTGGTTTGTCGATCTCGGTCAGGTCGACTTGATGGTCCAGGAGGGATTCTACTCGAACCGGACCGATTTCATCCGGACCGCAATCCGCAACCAGCTCGAACGTCACGCCGATGTCGTCAAGCAGTCCGCGGCCCGAAACAACCTGGACCTCGGCTTGCGGAACTACAGCCCGCGAGGATCTTGCGGCGGCGCAGCGGGCGGGCGAGATGCTGCACATCAATGTTCTGGGCCTCGCCACCATCGCCCAAGACGTCACGCCCGAACTCGCTCGGGCCACGATTGCTTCGGTCTCCGTGCTGGGAGCTCTGCACGCCAGTCCCGCCGTCAAATCCGCTCTCGCCGACAGAATGAGGTAAGGCCATGCTGAAACTGGACATCGTTCGCGAAGCCACACGCCTCACGCACTCGGGCCAACTCGTTGAGGCCACCGCGCTGCTCCAACGCATGCTTCGGGGTGAGAACGCACCGGACGCCACCGCCCCCACCCCACACCGCTCCCCCGCGACAGAACGAGAGCCGCCGACCATCGACGCCAAGGCACATGCCACGGAGACGAGGAGTCCGCGTCGCGCGGTCCGTCCGCCGGTGGATTTCGCCAAGAACATCCCAGGGCTCGGCCTCGGAGGATCGCTGAAGCGCGCCCCGCCATCCATGGGAGACATCGTGCCGGACGGCGCCAGGTTCGTCGAAGGCAGCTACGGGAATGCCGCGGGAAGCCGCGCCTACCGCCTCTTCATCCCCAGCGGCTATCATGGACAGGCCATTCCGCTGGTGATCATGCTCCACGGCTGCACGCAGTCGCCGGAGGATTTCGCCGCCGGCACGCGGATGAACTTCATCGCCGAAGAGCACACCTGCTTCGTGGCCTATCCCGCGCAGCGGGCCGAAGCCAACCAGGCGAAATGCTGGAACTGGTTTCGTCCGGGCGACCAGCAACGCGGCGGCGGCGACCCCTCGCTCATCGCGGGCATCACCCGCCAGATCATGCGCGACCATGCGATCGACCCACAACGCGTCTATGTCGCCGGACTGTCGGCCGGGGCCGCGGCCGCCGCCGTGATGGGATCGAGGTACGGCGATCTGTACGCAGCGATCGGCATACACTCCGGACTGGCCTGCGGGGCCGCCACCGACCTGCCCTCTGCGCTGATCGCGATGAAGCAAGGAGGCGGGTCCGAGGCAATGCCGGGCGACGGACTGCCCATTCCGACGATCGTCTTCCATGGCGATCGCGACACCACGGTGCATTCGAAAAACGGCGGTCGAATTGTCCGGCAGTCCATCGCAGCGACGAGCACGACGGTGAAGGTGCACCGCGGACGGGTACCGGGAGGGCATGCCTACACCCGCACGGTCCACATCGACGCCGGCGGACGCGGAATCCTCGAGCACTGGGAAATCCACGGAGCCGGACACGCATGGTCGGGGGGCAACCCCGCCGGCTCGTACACCGATCCGGACGGACCAGATGCAACGAGGGAAATGCTTCGTTTCTTCCTTGAGCATTCGCTCCCACAGGGACGGAATTAGAGGTGGCGTCGGCTTTTCATCCCGATCGTGGGAAGCGGACTCGTAGTCGTTCTCCATCGTACGAAGCGGAAGAGGAGAGATCTCAATCCGGTCTGAGCCTCGACCAGTGAGCCCGGCTGGGCTAACCGCTGCGGATACGACGTCTACTCCGATCAGGTCTTGTGCTTCTGTTTGGCCGCCGCCTCGCGAGCCAGCCGCTCCGCCTTTAACCGCTCCCGATTAGCATGGAACGCCTGTTGGGCGCGTTCATGCTCCGACAGTGCTACCTTGGCGTCCGCGTCTCTAAAGACCTTTCGAGCTTCCCGTTCGGCCGTGCTGGGCGTCCTCCGCTCGGACATGCGATTGTTCATTGCTCCCTCCTCGGGTCGCACACGGTCCTGGCGCAAGTGGTGCGCACATCAGGACCGCCAACCTAGGTGGTAGGTTTTCCTCCGGCTTGGGCTTTGGGGGCATGGTGCCGGAGGCAGGGATTCGACGCCTGACGAAGCCGTTGGTTCCAGGCACCGTCCGGTTCGTCAACGTCACTGACGGTAATTCCCCGGGATTGTTGTTCCGCGAAACAATTGGATGGAGTCGAGCCACAACCGCGAGGGCCGTGGCGGGACGCAATGCAACACCAAGGAACGTGAAACGGCCGGAGATTGCAGAAATTGTGTTCGTTGGCCTTTTGGCACCGAGACAATGAGCGCAGCAGCCGCGGAGAGCCGGGCATCACCGTTGGCATGTGGGACGGCAGTGCGCATGACCGCCGGAATTGTTTGTATCACCCGTCTCCCACGGCCCCGACGAGTCAAAGCCGCATCACCGCTTTGAAGCGCTCGCCCAAGCTTCCAGTTCACACGACCGTTAAGGCCGCTTAGCTAAGGACTACGCCCGCTCAACGCTGCAGCTTACGCTAATGATTCCGGCGTCCCGTCACCAACGGGTGCACGCAAACGAGAGGGGGATCTTCGACCAAATGAACCAAGGTTGCTCATGAACGGCTCTGTCGCGCCCAACCGAACAACGCGCCGGCCGTCCAGCGGCAGCCACGTTCGCCGGCCCGACATCGCATCCGAACTCATTAGCCGTAAGGAAATCTCTTAATGATTAAGCTGGCTGGCAGGAAAGTAACGTTCGAGATCACCTTCAATGTTACCGACCCTGAAGCAATGCGAGCAGCAGCGCTGCGTTGCTATTTGGCGGCTGGTGGCAGCGAGGAGCAGTTCGTCGAAAACGAGCGGAGCGAGGACAAGATTGCGGACACACCGATCGGCGCTTGGGTTCTGGCGCTGCTCGATCATCCCCGCGAGTATGGGCCAGGGTTTGACGAATTTTCGCACCGGGTCGACAGCGGCGCATTCTACCAGCCTCCACCATTGCCGGATGGATTTGATCCGGCGACCTCTGTCAGCGGATCCCAAATCGCCGAGCTCATGAGAGTCGCGCTCGAGAGCGACCGTTGGAATGACTTGAAACCAGTGCTTCCCAAGCGCTTCAGGTCACTTGTGACAAACCCGGTCTGGTATGCCGACCCTGCTCTCTACGAAACGAGAGAGCCTTGGTACTTCCAAATTACAAATCGTGAATATGCTGATTATGACTCTGCCAACAAGGAACAGCTGTTCAAGGATGTGATCTACAAGATTGGTCGTGCCGACATTATCGCGGCGTTGGCCAACCTCGCCGCAAATCGACCGCGCCGCATTGTCGAGATCATGAACGATTGTGCGGATGTAGTTCTTGCAGACATTTTCTTTCAAACGGTCGTGTTCAAGGACCACTGCTACTATGACTGATTGCTGAAATGGTACCCCGACGAGGCCACATATCAAATAGTTAACGATTGCGGAGTGCGTATGATTACAGCAAACCCGGTGCCAGAAATGTCACGCGCCTCCGCTATCGCTGAAGCCCAGGCGCTTGTACGGCAATGTGCAGAACCGTGTCCCGCTGGGACCAATATCAAGGGTGCTATCCGGAAGGCATCCAAGCATATAGGAATGCCATATTCGCGCGCGAGAAACATCTGGTATGGCGAGGCAAGGAGGATTGAGGCCGCAGAAATGGATCAATTGCGCCGCGGAGCAGAGATCGCTGGGATAGCTCAGGCCGTCGCTGGTGTGGAAATTTTGAGAGGCATGCTGGCATCACGTTTTCCGGACGCGGATCGCATATTAGCCGAACTCGCTGCAACACTGCGTGAACACAGGGGCGGTTCAAACGAGCTTGGTCAGTAGTCCGTCGGCAGAGCGGCGTGCTCGACGAAGCGACCATTCGAGCCGACGGGACGCCGTAGCACGACGCCCGGCTTCGCCATGGTGACGGCGACGATGTCCGGATCATCCGTCTCCTGCGCGGCACCCTGATTAAAGAGATTGCTGCTCGCGCCCCAAGCCACCAGCGCAGCCTTCATCGACGGCGCCGCGACCGCCTGGTCGTAGAAGCCGAGCGACGTGACGAAGGTTTTCAGCTTCCGCGGCATTCGAGCTTCCGGCCCTAGAATTTGACTGTGGTACGCATCCCGAACACCGCCGCGTCCTTCAGCGCCCGCCCCGCGAGCGGACCGGAAGGATTCGCTGCGCCTCCGCCTGGATGGACGATGTACTGGAAGTTCGGCTGCACGGTCCATCCATCGCGGATCTGGTACTGGTAGACGGCCGTGAAGAGCCCCTCGAAGCTGCGGACCGGCCAACCAGGAGCAACGAGCGCCCGATAATCGGCATCGAGCTGCTGGGCGCGCTTGGAGACATGTGCATACCCGATGCCTATACCGAACTTGTCGTCGGGCCTGCTGTCGTACAGGCCGATGAACTCAATGCCGGCGTCGGCATACAGGTCGATCAGATTGCGGTCGGCGGGTGCGCCGGCCGCGCGCACGAACACCCCGATCCCCCGGTCGTCGCTGTGGGGCACCCGGTAGATCTGTTGTTCGAACACGCCCCAGGCACCGACGTCGCCAGCCAGGAGAAGCGGATCTCCGCTGCTGGCGGGAGCCGCGAGCGAAACGCCATTCGATGCCAGCTGCTGATCGGGAAAGGCACCGAAGTGCCGCCAACCGCCGAACTTTACCTGGCCTGCAAGATTCGGATCGCCCTTCTTGTTGTTCCAGGCGTACTGGATTTGGCCGAGCACCAGCGGCGGATCGTTGATCCGGAAATTGAGTCCGTAGCGATTGCGCTCCTGCGGATCGCCGGGTCCCGGTCCCGCCTGGTTCCCATCGAAGATTCCGACCAAGCCGGAGAGTTGCTCGGAGAAATTGACGAGCAAGCGCGTCCCCATGGCCGCGAGCGGTGGCGACGGCCCGCCGCTCAGCAGGTCAACCGACGTGATCGCGGGCCAACCCATCGAGGCGTTGGTGAACACGTCGGTGTACTTGGTGTTGAAGAACTCGCTGTCGGCCGCGAGTTGTCCGAATTTGAGGGAAACCTTCTTCGCCCCCCACTGTTTTTCGAAATACGCCTCGTAAAGGCGCGTGGAAGGCAGCGCCTCTATGCCGCTCACCACGAAGAAGTTCTGCAGGTTACTGCGGGACAGTCCGTCGCCGTGGATCTGGAAGACGTTGGCATGGAAGGTTAGCCCGTCGATCCCGATGAGCTTCCGCAGGTCGGCATCGACCGCTAGGTTCAGCCGGCCCTCGTAGATCGCGCCCCGCTTCAGTCCCCCGGACCCGTTCCCGAGCACCTCTCCGATATAGGTCGCCGCGAACTTGACCCCGTACTTCTGGAGCGGATTTGGCAAGAGACCGAGCGTCTTCTCTTCGACCGTGCTTTCGCCGGTGTCTGGATCGGCGGGCTTGTCGTTATCCGTCTTCTTGTCCTCCTGGGCATGCGCAAGCGCCGCCGACACCAAGAGCGAGGCGACGCCCAGAAGCAGGACTACCGATGTCGCACGCTTTGATCCGCGAACCATTTGTTGGCCCAGCCAATTTGGCCAGTGGGACATCTTCAGCGGCCGATTTCAAGGTCAACCCCGCCCGCCGATCTTTGGATATCCCAGCCCATGTTGCCGTACTCTATCGACTTCGGGAGTCCGGCGCACCCAAGTGCCGGGCCTACGACGCGGTCAGAGCTGGATCGGGTGCGTCTTGGTCTGCCTTCGGGCCGCGATGGTCCGGGGCCGCCGCGGCATGATCCGGAGTCCAATCGCTTGCGTTACGATTCGTGGTGTTTGCCGGCGCCGCACCGTTGAGGTATCGCGGGTCGCTGCTTCTCCCAGAGAGCTTCCTCGGCCTGCGCCCTTTCGTCGATCGCAGCGCGCTCGGCTTCTATCGTGGCCGTCTCGTCATGCTCCCGCCGAGCCTTGTCCAGCGCCGCCTGCGCCTTGACGGCAACCTCACCCGGAAGCACTGAATGCCAGCCATCGACTGTCTCGACGGATTCCGCGGAGCTTCTGCTGAGGCGAATGCCGGCCAAGCTCGATGACCTCTGCCGCGAGCGAGATGCGCTCGCGGCGCCGGCAAAGCCGTCGTCCCGAAACTAGGCTTTCGTTTGCGGCGACATTTCAGGCCGGCGGATCTGTCCGTAAACTAACGATCGCTCCTGCCGTTGTGCTGCATCCGAGTGCCCACGATCTGCCTCTTGAACGGCGCCGGCTTCTTCCATCAGACCCACAGAGCGGTCGACGATTGCCATGCGCTGCTTGAGATCCTGGCCTACGAAAAGACAATGCGGGTTTGGGCAGAGCATTCGCCTTTCGACCTCAAAGACGCTCTCAAGCGGCGCGGCTATCGCTGGAGCGCTGGAAACGACGGCAGGCCGCGGTCATGGTACGTTGACGTTGACGAACACAAGCTGGACGACGAAATCGCGTTTCTCAAGACCGAGATTTTTCTCCAGGACGCGGAGCCGCGCTTGCAGACCTTAACGGCGTTTGATCGGTTTTCGGTCCGTGCATAAGACCGCCTAGTCAGAACCGCAATGTCCGCTACGCGGCGATCTTCTGGGAGTGCTCGGACTTGATTTCGCCATGCCGCCTCGTTGCGCGGGGCAAGCTCATTGCCATGCCTGCCTTCAAAGCCACCTTCACCGGAGCGGCAATAGCAACGCTAGTCCTGGTTGCGGTCAACCAGCGCGCCCTGTGGCCGCTCGAGGTCGCTGCACTGAAGCAACCGTACGAAGCGCCTGCGCCGAAGTCCGACCGCCTTGACGGTCTGGTCAAACTGCGCGAGGCAATGATGCGGGCCGCATCGCGGCCACGACCCGAGGCCCCCGAGCCGCCATTGCAGCAAGTCACGCTTGGCTCGATGTCTGGGGCGGCTTCCGATCCGTCGTTAATTTCCGCCCCCAAAGTTGGCGACGATTCTGTCGAGACAAAGTTGGTGGCCCTCGACCACCCCGATGCCGCCCAACCGGTGCCGACAACGCGCGATGCGTTCGGCGATGCCTCCAACCCGGCGCCAGCGGCGCAGGATTTCCGGTATCTCATTTATAACGTCTGGTCCGAACTACCGCCTGCCGAGAAGCCTGCGGAAATCGTCTTGCGTTCGCTCAAGGACATTCCGGTCGGAACGCCGGTCGAAGAGATCAAACGCGCTTCCGACGCGTTCGGTCTGGACTTCAATTTCATGAAAGCGGTTGCCAAGATCGAGTCCGGTTTCGACCCTAACCAACGCACCGGGTCGTATATCGGCCTGTTCCAGCTGAGCGAATATGAGTTCAGAAAATTCGGTGCCGGGCAGATTCGCAGTCCCCGCGACAATGCCGTTGCGGCCGCCTACAAGGTCATCACCGAAGGCATTCTGTTCGAGTGGGTGACGCACAGGAAGCCGACCTTGAGCGATCTTTACTTGATCCATCAACAAGGCTGGGAAGGCGCCGCCGAGCACATCAGCCAACCTGATCGCATCGCCTGGAAATCCATGTGCGCCACCAGCGAAGGCAGGGAGAAAGGCGAAAAGTGGTGCAGGCGCGCGATCTGGGCCAATACCCTTCCTGCCGTCAAACAGACGTGGAAAACGGTCGACAAGCTGACCTCGGGTGCATTCGTCGGAATGTGGCAAGCGCGGGTTGCTGAGTTCTATTCGAAATACATGGCCACCGCCGCCGCCGGAGAGGCGAAGCAGTAATTTGCTTTGAGTGGCAGTAGGAGACGCGACTAGAGGCAGCCTATGTTCGATCGATCTGCGATCCAATGGCCGGGCGTTCCGCTCGCGCTCGGCTCAGCGGTCCTGTTTGGCGCTGCAGCGCCGCTTTCCAAATTGCTCCTCGCCAGCATTGGCCCGCAGATGCTGGCCGGGCTTCTTTACCTCGGCGCGGGTCTTGGCCTTGCGGGCGTGCACGCCACCCGCTCCTTGCTTGGGCTCGCGGCGCCTGAGGCGCCGCTCAGACGGCACGACATTCCCTGGCTCTTCGTCATCCTCATCTGGTCGAACTTGCGTCGACCGTCATCATGCTGCGGTCGATCGCCTTATCGCGAGAAGCGAGGGCGAAGGCCTTGGCGAGTGGTTGAGCTGGACCCGTCGTTTGATGCTGCACCTCGTTTGGGAGGCCGGCGCTAAACAATCTTGGGTTTTGCGCCCTCCCGCGCGGGCCTTCGTCTTTTTCCCGGCCTTGTTCTCGACGGCACGCCCTTGAACTTTTCGCGGCCCTGGTCTTCGTCGCCGGCTTCTTCACGGCGATGAAGGGCTCCAGCGCCCAGGGGGCTGTTTCTCGTTCAGACCTGCGAGCCGATGTGGCACAGACATTGCTCCGGATCAGGTGACTGGGATTTTACTGGCCCAGTTGAACGTAAAGCGCCGCCCGGCAATGTATTTCGATCCCGGCCACGTCCCTTTCTGGATCCGGGTCGGGAAAAACTGGCATGATTTGGAGGATCCGGCCCTACCGACAAGAGTCGATTCTTAGCTTCCGGGCTAGCCCAAACCCAAACCGGAAGAAAACCTTACGGTTGGGGTCTCGCCCACTGGTTCGGCAAGCTGCTTTCCTAGGATAGCAAGGCAACCACTCAGTCGGAAGCAGACACGCGCCGCCCAGTCGCTATCGTGTTATGCGCCTATCCCGGTTCAGCGGTCGCAAGCATTCAGTTCCCTGAACTGCCGGACTGCAAATCAAACTGAGAGCCAGTTCGCCAGGTGCAGGTTCGATCCTTCTGGATAAAGTAGCGCGCCGAAATAGTTAAATGAGAGAGGCCGCAATCTATTCATCATCCGCCTTGTCATTTTGCGAGAAGGCGAGCCCCGCGAGTACTGTCCGGTTGCTGACATCAAGCTTCTGAAAGATGTGATGAAGATGAACTTTGATAGTGCCGTTAGCAATGTTCAACCTGCGACCGATTTCTTTGTTCGATAATCCTTCGGCTACCAGACGCATGATCTGGCGCTCCCGGTCTGTCAGCACCTTCTCCGCAATCGTCATGTTTCCTTGCCTTCGCGGCACAACCCGATAGTACGAAGGTAGCGGCAATAGCTTGTGGCCATCTGCGACCTGGCGTAAGGACTGCACGAGAATTTTGGGCGTCACATCCTTCGGAATGAAACCATAGGCGCCTGCGGCGGCCGAGATGACAAGTTGGCGGTCGTCGACAGAGGTGGTGAAAAGAATCAGCCGGGTAGAAAGATTTTCTGAGTTGGCGATGGCAAGGATTTCAAGCCCGGTCAGACCAGGCATCGAGATGTCGAACATGGCGATGTCGGGGACCAAGCGCCGAATAGCTTCGATGCAGCTCGTCCCATCAGTGCAGGACGCAACAACCTTGAAGCCACGCCCTGCGCTGAGTACGTTTTTCAAGCCCTGCAGAACCACTGGATGCCGATCCGCAATCACTATTTTAATAGAGCGCATAGGAGGTCCTCAACTTACCCCCATTAATCAAACCACTCAATTTTAATTAACCCCGGCGTTCAGGCATGTTTCCTTGCCCGCTCAAGTCGCTATTTCGGCATTGCGGAGTGCGTCGCAGCACAAGCGAATCAAAGCTTGAGGTAGGATAGTAGCTGCAATTGCCCTGCCCGTTCGCCGATGCCTTGAAGCAACTAACTTCGTACAGTTGAAATGGAATCCGGATTGCCGTTACGAATCGTCCGCGCGGACGAGCGATGAATGCCCCCTGTCGCCCATCGCAAATTGTGCCGCAGGCTCCCTGGAGCAGCCACAACTCTCGGTAGCTCCTTAGACATATGTCGATCAGCCTAGTGAGCATAGCACCTTGCGCATTTGCCAGTACCGCATGCCCTGCCAGTGGCGGACGACATCCATCAAAACGCACCGGGCTCCGAATATAACTCAAGGTATATAGGTAGAACAGCGATTTGGTTCTAAAATTATATAAGGGCTCGCAACGACAAACGCGAGGCCACTGAAATCTCGACATCGAGATTTCACCAAAGAATTGATAGCGCCGGGCATCACCAAAATCGGAGAGCCCCCAGTTCAATTCTCGTCCAGTGTAAATTGCGTGCAGTTGGGAGAATCGTCATGCGGAGACGGCAGTCTTTTGCAATCATACTCATTGGAACAAGTGTTGTGCTCAGAGCAGGACTTCACAGAATTTTACGCACAGCACATTTCCGCATACAAGGCTCGATAGCGCGCGCCGATGATCTGATCCCGCGCACGCTACAAGAGGGCCAGCTGCTGTTTCTTATGATCGACACCGGCCAGGATGTTGATTCGATCATCAAACAGGTCGAACTTCTCCGGGACCAATACCCGAACGGGCGCATCGCGATCGTGGCTGATCACTATGGGCTGAGCGAGATCGTTTCAGTATTCCGGGCCGGCGCGAGCGGCTATTTCGTCGACATCACGTCATGCGATGCATTTATCAAATCCATCGAACTTGTGATGATGGGCCAAACAATTTTCCCACCAGCCTTGCTCTCCCTCGTTCGGGGCACCGAATCCGCCACCGAGGCCGAGCCGCGCGGTGAAAACGACCGAACCCTCTCAAAAACAGAGGACACAGCTGCAGAGCATGCGACTGCGCCGCGGCTATCCACACGGGAAAGCTCAATCTTATGCCGGCTGGTAGAGGGCGACAGCAATAAGTGCATAGCGCGCAAGGTCGATATCGCCGAAGCGACCGTGAAGGTCCACGTCAAGGCCATTCTTCGCAAGATCCGGGTTCAGAACCGAACCCAGGCGGCGATTTGGGCGATAAATAACGGTTGGCTGACACGATCGACGGACAGGTGCTCCCCGCCCGCAAACTCCGAGGTGGGCAAGCAACTGCCGAATCCGGGCGGGGTGGTCGTCGAGGCATCGGCACAACTATGCGTGTTCACCCACAAAGCAAATGAGGTCGAGATAACTCCCATCGACGACCACCCGATCCACAAGGGTATCAACGGAAGATTTTCGGACTCAGGACGGTTTGGCAATTAGTCGAGTCGCTGCGTTCCGGGGACCTTGTTCGCCAGCGATAACAAGTCTTGAAGGTAGGTCATTCGATTGATGACTACCGGCTTGCTGCGGACTTCTCCCCGTCTCAGCGGACGTGATGGAAAGCCGCCGCAACGAATGGCTTCGTGCCGGACACAACACCGCGGGAATGCGCACGCAGGACGGGAGACCCTCGTTTGGCTTGCGGCGGTTCGGCAAAATCTCTGCGTTGATGACGTGACGCGGAGTACGCATGGTAGTGACGTTCACGCGATCGAGGTCCGGGAAACGAATTCACTTGGCGCCTCTGCCGTTCAGAACAACAATCATTGTCTGCAGGAGGATGTAAATGTCGAGCCAGATGGACCAGTTTCGAATATAGAAGAGATCTTGCGCCTTCTGAACCTGCAAATCGCCGTTGCTCCGCGATGAGACCTGCCACATCCCCGTGATGCCCGGCGGAACGCTGACGCGAATGATGCGAAACTCGTAGTCAAAACTATTCATATGATACGCGGGAAAGGGCCGCGGGCCGACGAGACTCATATCGCCACGGATTACGTTCCAGAGCTGCGGCAGCTCGTCAAGGCTAGTGCGCCGCATGAAGCTCCCGATGATCGGCAGCACCCGAGGGTCGTGCGAGAGCTTGAAAAAGCGCTGCCATTCCGCGCTCGCCTGCGGATCACGGCACAGATGCTCCTCCAAGCGTTGCTCAGCGTCATTATACATCGTGCGAAGCTTCAAAATCCGCAATGCCTTCGAGTTTCGCCCGACGCGCTCCTGCACGTAAATCGCGGAGCCCGGATCGACGAGCTTAATGGCGAACACAAGAACGAGGATGATCGGCAATACTAGCAGCGCAATAGGGATCGCGAAAAGAATATCGATGGCTCGCTTAAGCACCTGATTGTGTCGCAAACAGAGGTCGCGTCTGATCTCAATTCCGATTGCCCCGCCGAGCATCCGCGTACGCAACCATAAGCTCTGTAGATCTTGTAAATCCTCGACCAGCAGGAAGCGACAAGACGAGATCCGTGCCTGCGAGGGGGATGTGAGCGCGGAGAGTTCTTCCGCGGAACTGAAAATCGCGAATTCGACATGAGGACTCATTCGGCCCAGATCCGTTATCGCTCCGATCAGCGGCAACGGGAACGCCGTGTTACGCAAATCTCGGTCACGAGGCGTCTCTACGAATCCAATCGGCCTTAAGCCGAGGGTGGGCTGATGCACGAGCAACTGCGCCAATTCTCGACTTTTATCACCACAGCCGACCAGCGCAACCGATGCGCCCCACAGGTCGAGATGGATCAATAAAGTCCGTATCATCGCCTCAAAATAGTGACCAAACATCAGCAGAAAAAGCGCATCGCTAAGTCCGGTCACAAGAACGAGGCCCGACTGCCTATTCGGGAATCCGACCAGAAACTCGATCGCCACGAAGCCCATGATACCGATGGCGCGCAACCGGAAACGCTCATACGGGCTGGGCCCGCATCCGGTGTATAGGCGAACGCAGAAAAACATCAAAATGAGGAGGGCTATCAGGAGGTGTTTGGGGCCGGCCGGTTGCATTCCGGTCATCCCGATCAACGCACGACTGAGGGAAGTGGCGGCAATGGCGGCAACTACATCACCGGACGCCAATGTCGCGGCGACAAGGGGCTTCCGAAATCGATCGGCGAATCCCGCTTCACCCCTATGCCAGCCACGATGCCAGCTCTTCGGCGCATCGCTTCGCGGAAGAATCGCGCCAACTTCCGCCATTCTCGCCCTCTTCCCGATTCTCAGTATCCTTGCGACACGTGTTCGCGTGACCGCATGCCGTTTGATTGGCCAGCGCGATTTCGGGCCTACTCGGCCGCTGTCTCCACAGGCTGATGCAGTTGACCTACTATGCACGCGTCGATCCATTGGTATGTCGGGACGAGCCCCACTCGCAGCGGCGTCTTGGGCTCCCAGCCGAGAACGCTTCTCAGCCGCGAATTGTCACTGTTGCGACCGCGCACGCCCTGCGGACGCGACGTGTCGTGCCGCTTGACCAGCGTCTTGCCCGCAATGTCGCAGACAATATCGACGAGATCGTCGACGGTCACCAACTCATCGGTTCCGAGATTGAGTGGCGCGCTATAGTCGGACTGCATGATGCGATAAATGCCTTCGAGACAGTCGTCGATGTACATGAACGATCGCGTCTGCTTCCCGTCACCCCAGACCTCGATTTCGCTGTGATTCGCGAGTAGTGAGACTTTCCGGCAAATTGCGGCCGGGGCTTTCTCGCGGCCCCCGTCATAGGTTCCGAGCGGCCCATAGACATTATGGAAACGCACGACTCGTGTCGCGAAGCCCCAGTCCTCGGTGAAGTACTGACAGAGCTTCTCCATGTAGAGCTTCTCGAGCCCATAGCCCTCCTCGGGCTCCGCCGGGAACGCGTCTTCCTCCCGCAAGGGCACGACATCAGGCTTTTTCTGAAGATATTGAGGATAAATGCACGCAGAAGAAGAGAAGAGGAATCTTTTTACCCCGTTCTCGCGAGCTGCGTGGAGAGTATGAGCATTAATGAGCGTATTGTTGATAGTGATGTCCGCATGAGACGAGCTGATGTAACCGATACCACCCATGTCCGCCGCAAGCTGATAGACCTCATCGATGTTTTTGGTCGCCCTTATGCATTCAGCATAGTTCCGAAGATCCGCGATTACGAATTCGTCGGCGTCCGTGGTTTCGTATTCCGGAGCTTTGATGTCGACACCGCGCACGATGTATCCGCGTTTGACGAGATACTTGACGAGGTGGTGGCCGATAAAGCCACCCGCACCCGTAACCAGGACCGCCCGCCCATTTCTCATGACAATCGCTCCTAAACATCTCGGTCCAATACATCTCGCTTCAGCTCACTTCAGCGCTTCTCAGCGCTTGATAAACGTCATGATACGGGGGATCGACGCCAATTGATTAATGCAACGATGGGGTAATCCGTTCGGCTCTCGACGCCAGCATGCCTCTTCCGCGCATTGCCGAGACAATCCGGGGAATCTCGGTGCGGCGATACCGATCTCCAATCTCGACCATGGAACCCAGCGTGCCGACGTCGTTTGATCGCCGCGGTTATGGGATGAGAAGCTCGGGTGGGCAGGCGGTCAGTAGATCACCAGATGGCCGTTCGGCTCCACGCCCTGTCCGCGCAGTCCGTCCCAGTCGAAGGTCGCATGCCCCCACACGAAGCGCGCGGGCCCGCTCGCTCGCGGAACATGATAGACATTGCTGTCAAAGAGGTTGTGGCCGTCCGTAATTATGGAGAAGTTTTCGTGGCCCGGCTTGACATCGGACGCGCCTCCCGCGCAGGCAGCCCCCTCGAAAGTTATCTCATTGTCGTGGACTGCATTGTTGCGCGTCTTGTATATCGGGCCGCTGTTAGTCCGAGCCTGGTCATCGCGGCCCTGATCTATCAGCATGATCCCGCATTTTCCTGGGCTGACGGTCAGTGTGTTGCCATCCACCTCCACGTCCTGCGATGCTGCAATGAGAATGTCGTTGCCCCAGAACCAGCCCTTGTCAGCGATGCCGTTATGGCGAACGATGTTATTGCGAATGACTGCGCTGAACGAGATCTCGTGAAAGATACCGGCGCCGTGGTTGCGCTCAACGACGTTGTTCTCGTAAAGCACGTTGCGGCAGTTGATGTCACACCACAGCCCGGGACCGAAGTTGCCATGGATGTGATTGCCACGAAAGACAACGCCATCACCCAAGGCGATCTTCACGCCACCGGCTTCCCACCCAGACGAAAATCCGCGGATATTGTTTGCCCAAACCTGATTGCCCTCGATCAGGACATCTCGGCCTGCGCCGGTAATACCGATCTGGCCATTGTGATGAACGTTGGAGTCGCGTACCCGACTGCTGGTACCGACCGCGATTCCAGCTCCGCTGTTCAACCTCACTTCGCAATTCTCGACGATCCATTCCACGGCTTCTTGGGCTTGGATCGCGCCCTTCTGAGCGACGCTCGCGTATTTCTCGATGGTGACGTTCCTGATCACCACGTTGGACACCCTGCTCTCGAACGCGAACGCGGCCACCGTGGCCTCCACCTTGCGACCGGTCGGGTCATCGGCGAAATAGATGCGGGACCCGGCGTGATCGAAGTAGAATCGGCCTGGCTCGACGCTCTCCTTAGTCAGTACCTGGACGAGAGGCTGATCATCGATGAACAGGCCTTCCGGCAGGCTACATGCCGGAACCGCATTCGCGCACTCCCCATGCTTTTGTCCGAGCTGTGCTTGCCCACTCGCCACCCAGTACCCTTCCTCGCGGCTGAAGTTCGTGAGCAAGCGGCTGCCGTTGAGAACCGTTTGGCCCTCGCCGTGGAAGCTCTGCCCTGGCTTGGGGCGAATAGCTTGCATCCGATGCATCCCGTTCTTGACGCAGAGTGTTGCGCCAGGGTCGGCGCGGTCGACCGCGGCCTGGATCGAGGCACCGGGCTCCACTGCGATCGCGTCTCGAGGGCACGGCGCTTTGGTGACGCCCTGTGCGGCAGCTGTCGCGACCACCTGTAGAGCCACAGCGAGCAGGATCCAGACCATCACCAGGCAGATTGCGGCCTGCATCAGTGCCCGGCACAGGGGTCGACCAGGGTGTTGGCCATCATCCACCCATCGCCAAAAAGCATCGTTCGGCCGATCGCGGCAGATCATCATTAACTCCGTGCTGAAGCCGACCAAGCACCTGCACCACGAGTTCGACATGGGGTAAGTGCGACGTTCGATTTAGCGGTTCAAAGGGACCTTCATTCGACCCGAGGTATCAGCTGGAGGAATTCTCGGGAGCAGGTCAGCCATCGCCGGACCTCCTCCAAAGATCTCTTTCAACATGTAGTTGGCCACCGCCGATCGCGTGTGGTTCGCGAGTATATGTCGCCGGCCGGCCTCGGCCATACGCAAGAGCCGGTCCTTGTCCACGAGAAGTGCCGGCAACTGATCGACGAGCGAACCCTGGTCGGCGTCGTAGTAGAAGCAATGCACGCCGTCCTCGAGATAAAGGCGGCGACGGTAACTCGGGCTGTTGATCACCGGAACTGAGCCGGCGAGGCAGGCCTCATAGTGACGATAGCAATCCCACCCGTAGCCCTCCGGTGAGAGCACCAGCCAGGACCGAGCAAGCGCCGCCATGAATTCAGGATAAGGCAAAGGCGTGCACGGCGTGACGACACGAAGACCGCGAGCAGCCAAGCTGTGAGCCGCATCGAGGGCGTCCGTTCTTATGCTGTTGCAGAGAGCACCGGCGAAAAAAATGTCGATATCCTTTCCGCGCGGGGGAAGGAGGCAGCGTTCGTCCGGAACGAACAGCGACAGGGGGCGAACTCTGTCAAGCGCTTGCGGATCTGTGGTCCGATCGAGGTCCAGTTCTCTCTTGAAATAGAGTGTGTTTCGCGGAAACAACCGGATGGTCGTCTCGCAGAGATTGCGTTCATCCCTGACGTCGATGATAGCATGACGATTGGTCCCGATGAGAAGACGATTGAGCAGCCTTGAAAAGGCTGGCGAACGTCCAAATGCACGCAGCATGCTTTTAGCGATCAATTTGTGCAGAGGTTGATCGAACCTATGGTCGGGGTGGATTGCCGGAAGCACGATGAGATCGTAGGTCTTGTTGCAAATATGCAAAAGGGCGCTCGCAGTGGTCGATGATCCGAATGCTTCAGGCCGATGAGGTTCGTCGGCGGTCAAAGGTGAGCCCCACCGGATCCAGAGCGTGCTGTCGGGTTGCAGCGCCTTGAAAAATCCGGAGCGAGAGATCTCGAGTATCCTCATCGGTGGCGCTTCCTGCACACGATTGCACTCCCGCATCCAGTTTGATTGCGGGGACGGCTCCGATCTCTGCGCAAAAGCGAGGAAAGCTCCGCTGTCGCTATATTGGCGCCCCTCGCGAACCCTCGGGCGATTGGGGCGGAACGACCTTCGTTTCTGTCGATCATTGTATGTGCCATGTGCGCCGACCGTTCTGTTCCTGGCCTCTCACGCGGAAACGCCAGCATCGGGAATGCCAGGACCGAGAAACGCCGCGGCGAGCGCAGTCAGCTGTAACGGCCGCACTGCGCCGGGCGCGCTCATGGCGCCTCCTGAGCTGGAGCGGTCACTCTCTTGGAGCCAAACAAGACTGCGCGGTTCGGCAAGACGCTGAGCGCCTGCACACGATAGACCATCACCGACGCGATACCGAAGCCGATCAGGCACCAAAACCATACGCCCTGCATAGGTCCCTCGAGCGCGACGTCGAACGTGGCATTGATGATGATGGACATCACGTAACAGCCGATGAACAGGAACAGGCCGGCCCACCCAGTCTGCCCGCGGCGGCGAGCGGTCAGGACGGCGTTCACCAGCATCCCAAACCAGGAGGCGAGAAGGAGCAGCCACAGCACCACGCCCGGAACCCCAGCGCGTGCCAGCAGTGTCATGTGTACATTGTGGGGACTTCGCAGCGCCGGCAAGTCATGTTCCGCTCGGAAGCCATCCGCGTCGGCCAGGTTCAATCCGAACCCTCGTCCGGTCCAGAAATTCGGCCCATAGAGCGTATCGTTGACAATAATACCCCACCAAGCCACGCGCCATTCCTTCGTGCCTTCGGTCTGCTCTCCGGCCCGGCCGCCGATGCTCGCAACATTTTCGACGAGCTGACGTGCACTGATGGAGCGCTCCTCGCTGGAGCGCGCCTCGGTATGTTCAGTGAAAATCGACTCTAGGCTGTAGGCTGCGGCAAGGATCACCAGCCCGGTCAGGAGAATAGCTGCCAATTCGCGAATCTTCCCGAGCGTGAGCACCGCAAACGTGACGGGAACGACAAAAGCAAGCATGCCGCCGCGGGTCAAGGCGCTAACCATTGCCAGCGCAGCGGCGAGAAAGACGATCCAGAGCAGCGTCGCCTTGCGAAATCCCACAAGGACGAACACGGCAGCTCCGGCCAAATGCACCGCGACCTCGCCGGACCCAATCCAAATCAGCGGGACAGTTGTTCCGGGCATATGGGGAATGGAATCCGCCAAATGATGATTGAACCCAAAAAGGAAGGGGATTACCGGAATATAAATATTCACGAAAGCACCATAGTAGCGAACTATCGTATTGATGCGGCGAGCGTCCTCCAGCAGCAGTGCAATCACGATAAAGGCGAAGCCCCCATACATGATCACTACGCTGTCGCGCAGGGCATCGAAGCCATACACACCAACGAAAGGTAGCGTGCGCAGAACCACCCACGCCATCGCCGCGACAAGAACAAGACTCGGCAGCGTCGTCAGTGCAGCGATGAGACAGCCGGTCCGCAACAGGATGACAACACCCGTGAAGAAGGCAATCTCACCGATGAAGATGGGAGGAAGACCGAGATAGGCGAAACCTTTTCCAAGGAACGCATAGCCGAGGAGGACTCCTAAAAGTAGCAGGAGATAATAGTCGCTCAAGTCGGCTGGCTTTGAACGATCCGAAAAATCAGTCATGGAGGTCATCCGAATTGCCGGGGCGGGCGTCGCCGCTGCCTTTGCCGTTGGGGCTGTCCCGCGCCGGCAGCTACCGCGAAGCCGACGCCTCCGGCCTCCCACGCCTCGCGGCTTCCAGACCGGGCTCCGAGGCTGGCAGCCGCTGGTACGCCAGTTCACGGGGAAGCATCTTCCTGACATCGATGATGTCGCCGGGCTCCAGAGTTGTAGTCTCGGTTGCCTGCAAGACGGTGGCTTGACCGTTTCGATTGCGCGTGACGCTGACGGAGCGAGCGGCCTCAGCTCCGACCATACTGCCAGCCTGCCGCAGCTTTACCTCGCGGATCTCGCGCGCCGACGGCAGCGTGATATCCAGGTCTCTTACGCGCTCGCGCACCTCCCGCAACTCGGCAATGAGCTGTCTCTTGAAGGAAGCCTCGGCCTCATAAATCTTAACGTCGAGCTCACCGGCCTCCATCTGCAGGCGCAAGACCTGGGTTGTTAGCCTCCAAAGCTCGCTCTCCTGGTTCGCCTCCATGAGTCTTAACTGCAGTTCTGAATTGGCGACTCCCAGGCCCTGCTTGACCAGCCGGCTATATTGATCGGCATGCTGCTTGACGACCTCAAGTTGTTTCTTCGCCGCCGTAATCTGCCCGCTGAAGGACTCGATCTCCTTTTCCAAACGCGGCTTTTGCGAACTCAGCAAGTCCAGCTGGTGTTCCAGGATGGCCTTCTGCATTTGGAAGGTGTCCGTCTCGTCGGCGACTATGCTCGACACCCGCTGCTGCGTGCCGCGTTCACCGAACATAGACGCTCCTTCCGCCAAGTCCTGCGGAGCAGGCGGAGAGAAGCTCTTCGCGCCGTCGCGTTGCGCTTCGAGACGCGCTCGGCGGACGAGCAAAGCCTGCCTTTGGAAGCTCAGCTGGCGCACACGCTCGTCAGCCAGAAGGAACTCGGAAACGGCCGTTGCCTCAACCAATTGAGCGAGCCCGAAGCCGCCGGCGACAGCTACGGCGCTCTGCACGGTGCTGCCGTAACGGAAGGGATAGGCACCTGGCGCGCGTACATCACCTAAAATATATAGGGGCCGAAATTCGCTGATCCGGACGCTGACCGAAGGTCGCCGGAGAATTCCATCGGCAAGCCGGTCTCGAACAAGGTTCTGGCACTCCATAGTCGTCAGATCCTTGACTTCGATTGGACCGACGAGCGGCAGGAGAATGTTGCCGGCCCCGTCGACGAGCATGTCACCCGATAACTCCGCCTGCCCGAAAACAGTCACAGTGATCCGGTCGCCTGGCTCAAGCTTATAGGCGCGACTGTCTTCGGGAGAATCGGCAAGGAGGGGGAAGGAGAATACAAGTGCGCCGAGCAGAGCCGCCGCTCTTATATTAATACTCGCACAGCAGCGCCCGAGCGCGCCGGCCAATGCCGTCCGGCCAGGTGTCATGGCGTTCTACTCCACCTCGCGATTTTGCACTTCTTCTTCTCGCAATTGCCCGCCACCTGCTCGCCCACGACCAGCTGCAGCGTTCCTGACATAGGTTAGCGGCCGCCCACGCGCCGTCAGGGACGAACAGTGGCTATGGAATAGGCTCTTCGTGAGTACCCCGTGAGTACCCCGTGGTACCCCTCTCTAGATGACACTCTTTCTTTCTGTGCTGCCCCCAATGAGCAATTCTCATTTTTGCCCTGCCGGTCACAATCCTCAGGCACGCGTAAGCAGTCAGCCTCTGACAAGGAAATCTTGTCCGTTGTACTAGGCGAGGGATGTGCAGTGAAAAAACGGACCGTTGTGACGGGTGGTGCGGGCTTTCTGGGGTCGCATCTATGTGCGCGGCTGCTCGAGCAGGAGTGCCAGGTTCTCTGCGTCGACAACTATTTCACAGGTACGCGCCACAATATCGAACCCTTGCTCGGCGAGCCGGCCTTCGAGGTCATGCGCCACGACGTGACCTTTCCTCTCTATGTCGAGGTCGACGAGATCTACAATCTCGCCTGCCCGGCCTCGCCGATCCACTATCAGCATGATCCAGTTCAAACGACGAAGACGAGCGTCATTGGAGCGATCAACATGCTGGGTCTCGCCAAGCGCTTGCACGCGCGCATTTTGCAGGCGTCCACCAGCGAGGTGTATGGCGATCCCGACGTCCATCCGCAGACTGAGGAGTACCGCGGTCACGTTAATTTGGCGGGCCCGCGCGGCTGTTACGATGAAGGCAAACGGTGTGCCGAGACGCTGTTCTACGATTACAAGCGTCAGCACCGGCTCTCCATAAGGGTCGCGCGCATCTTCAATACATACGGCCCAAACATGCACCCGCAGGACGGACGCGTCGTTTCCAGTTTCATCACTCAGGCACTGAAAAACGAGCCAATCACCATCTATGGCTCGGGTTCGCAGACGAGATCGTTCTGCTATGTCGACGATCTCGTCGACGGCCTGATGCGTCTGATGAATGTCGAGGGCGAGCTCGACGGGCCCATCAATCTCGGCAATCCTTGCGAAACCACCATTAAGGAGCTGGCCGAACTTGTCATCTCGCTCGTTGGCTCGCGCTCGAGGCTCGAGTTCCGGGCGCTGCCACAGGACGACCCCCGACAGCGCTGCCCTGACATCACTCGCGCGGAGCAACTCCTGCACTGGTCCGCCAAGGTGCCACTCGAGGAGGGTCTCAGCCGGACCATCCGCTATTTCGACCGCCTGCTCTCTAGCCCTAACGAAGCAAAGAAGCTCATATGGAAGGTCGCGGTCTGAGTTCCCCTGGCGATCGCCACGACGACAGGGTCGATATCCTTGGTGTCGGCGTCAGCTCCATCAACCTGGACGACGCTATCGCAACGATTGAGCGCTGGATCAGTGAGCGCAGCCGCAACTACGTCTGCATCACCGGCGTCCACGGTGTGATGGAAAGCCGGCGCGACCAGCGCCTGCGCCTGATTCACAACGAGGCCGGCATGGTGACGCCCGACGGCATGCCACTGGTGTGGTTTTCGCGCTTTTGTGGCAAGCGCCGCACGGACCGAGTTTATGGTCCGGATCTGATGCGAAAAATGACGGCCGTTTCAAGCCTGCGCGGTTACCGGCAGTTCTATTATGGCGGAGCTGAAGGAGTGGCCGACAAGCTCAAGCAGGCGCTGATCGCCGCGCATCCAAAGCTCGCCGTTGCGGGCACGCTTTGTCCCCCCTTTCGCGAACTGACGCCCGAGGAGGATCGGGCCGTAGTTGCAGAGATCAACGCGGCGCGCCCCGACATCGTATGGGTGGGGCTGAGCACGCCCAGGCAGGAATACTGGATGGCAAGGCATCTCGGGCGCATTGAGGCCCCGGTCATCGTCGGAGTCGGGGCCGCGTTCGACTTCTTGGCTGGAACGAAGCTTCAGGCACCCCTCTGGATGCAGCGAAGCGGGCTTGAGTGGTTGTTTCGGCTGTGCTCGGAACCGCGCCGTTTGTGGCGCCGCTATGCCTATATAGTGCCGGCCTTCCTGTTACTTGCCGCCGGAACGGTCGTCCGCCAAGCGACCCTATATTCCGTGAATGCGCCTTCGCGACTGCGGTCTCAGACTAACTGGCTCCGCAGCGGACATCCCCCTAGAGACCCCGTGGCCTGATGCTTTTGTCCCTCTCCTGCTTGCGTGTCCTCGTAAGTGAAAGGCTAGCTCATGCCGACCCGGCGGCCTACGAAGCTGATGCGAGCAAGGCGCGGGGACAACAAGAACGCGTATGGGCAAGGGTACTGGGCACATTGTCGTGGGGGCAGGCATTAGCGCTGACAGACCAGGCGGTGGTCAGCGCGGCTAGTTTTCTGACCACGATTTTAATCGGCCGCTTCGCCCAGTCGAGTGAACTGGGACTTTACTCGATGGGCTTCTCCCTGCTTGTGACATGCCTCTGTATCCTAGAATCGCTGATCTCGACTCCCTACACAATCTACCAGCATCGTTCCTTTGGGATGGCAGCCGAACATGCAGGCGCCTCGCTGGGACAGACTGGCCTGCTTTCCGCCCTCGTTGCCATCGCACTGGCCGCCACCGCGTGGGGGCTGTCTGCTCGCGGCACATGGCCTGAGCTGGTGACATTGTTCTGGGTGCTGGCGGCGGTCGCACCGCTCGTGATGTTGCGAGAATTCTGTCGCCGTTTAGCTTTCGCACATCTTCTTATGGCCCAAGCTCTGATACTCGATACAGTGGCGGCGGCCGTCCAGCTTGCGGCACTCGGCTGGATGGGATGGACCGGGCACCTGTCTGGTATCTCCGCGTACGCCGCGCTCGGCAGCGCATGCGCCGTGGCCGGTATCATGGGATTGTACGTCGTCCACGCCAACTTCACGGTCCGCATTGACCAGATTTGGGCCGCGACGAAGGAGAGTTGGGGTCTGGGAAGATGGCTTCTTGCGGCGCACCTGACCTCGGCGGTGCAAGGTTCGCTTGTCTATTGGTTGCTGGCATGGCTCGCTGGCACGATGGCGACGGGTATCTTCGCCGCGTGCATGAGCATTGCGTTGCTCTCAAATCCTTTGATCCTGGGGGCCGGCAATCTCCTCACTCCGAAACTTGCCTTGGCCTGGCAGAAGGGTAGTGGCGAGCGACTGCGGCGCGAGAGCATCCAGGCCGCAATGTGGCTCGGCGCCGCAATGGTGTTGTTCTGCGTGGCAGCGTTGCTCGTTGGTGATGTCGTGATGCAGTTCCTCTACAAGGACGCCGATTATGCCGGCCAAAGCCACACTATCACAGTGCTGATGGTAGCGATGCTGGTGATGGCCGTAGGCATCCCAGCAAACGACGCGCTGACAAGCATGGAGCATACTCGTGTGATCTTCTGGACCGCTCTATGGGCGGCTGTTGTCACAGGTAGCCTCGTCTGGTGCCTGGTGGCGACTTGGGGTTCGGTGGGCGCCGCATACGGGATCCTCGCAGGAAACGTGGTCAGATCGACCGCACGTTGGATCGCGCTGTTGTCGCTCGTCCCATCGGCCGGCACGCGGGCAAATGCCGCGAGGATAGGCGCGACGCCCATCTCCGCGGAAGTGCTCTCGGTGCTCCAGCAATTAGCCCCGGGTTGCAAAACGAACGATTGGGTAATTGAACAGCTTGCCAAAGGGGTCGAGGCCAACATTTATCGCGCACAGTGCTCGGACCACCACCTGCCGGTCTGGCAAGCCTACCGTAGCGTTGCGATCAAGCTGTACAAACCGTGGTTATCACCGGATGTCAAACTGGTGCGCTGCCAGTTTGAATTACTGTCACGGCTATATGCCGCGTTGGACGGAAGCACCATTAATGGCTGGAAGATCTCTATCCCGGCGCCACTCTATATTTGCGAGTCTCCCTTAGCCTTGGTCACCTCCATGGTCACCGGTAAGCCGCTTGGCTCTTGGCTGGATCATGGCAACATGCCCCCTGAAGTATTTCAATCGCTTCCGCACGCGATCATCGCTGCGATGAATAGGTTCTGGTCGAACGGGCTACTCCACGGAGACCTGACCCTCGATAACATCCTTTGCGACGTCGGAGCACGGAGTCTCTCGTTTGTAGATGCCGGCAGGCGAAGAACTTGCTCTTTCGACGATGACCTCAGCAGCCGTTGGGAGCCGCCCTCGCACGATCTGGCGCACATGCTCTATGACACAGCAGTATCGGTCTTGAGCACGATCGTCAGCCCCGCCGCCGGCTTTCGTAAACGAAGGTTTGCCGAGGGTGTCGTACGAGCATTCGTCGAGACGATCGGTTCAATAGAAGCAAGACGGTCGCAGTTAGACGAGATCCGGGCCTGCGCACGGTTGCATTTGATGGCCCTCGATAGTGTGTCATGGTCACTGCGCGGGCTGTACCAACTGCTCCAAAGACAAATCGGCCTTCTACGATTGGAAAAAACCATTGGCAGAGTACAGGCCGATCCAGGGCCGGGCACCGCTCCGCTGTCAGAATTTACAGGCCCGCCAGGGCCGCCCCATTCGTGAACTGGATATGAGTAGCAACGCCAATGCGAACCATGAAAATTGTACATCAGGAGAAATCGTCGGCGCTAGCCGACGGCGTTGACCAGAGCGGCGGCCCAGGCCGGATCCTGCTTGGTGTATTTGAAACGCTGGACCGCGCCGAGATACCGTATTGCGTTCTGCACGGGTATGAACGCTATCCCCAGCGGATCACATCCGATGTGGACTGCATGATCTCCGCGAGCGTGCATCCAGAACAACTAGCAGCCTTGTTTCATGAGAATAGGGGAATCAGCATTGATGCCGACCTGGTTTGTTTTAGGGAATACTACTTCGTGTTCGCTGGCAGGAATGCGGACCGCTCACCAAGCTATCTCGTGCTAGACTTAAGCATTGACTATGAGCTTGGCGGGCTCAGATTCTACACCGGGAGGGAAGTTATAGAGGGCCGTCGCAGGCACAGTTGTTTCTGGACTCCGGCACCGCCTGTCGAGTTCGGCGGCTACCTGGCTAGGAAAATTGCGAAGGTGCAGCTGACAGATGCGCAGGGGCGGAGGCTCAGCGCCCTGTACGCGCAAGATCCGGCCGGTTGCCAGCGGCAGGCCGCTCGTTTCTGGGGCGCTAGGAACACGGCGCTGATCGTCTCCGCAGCCAGTTCCGGCGACTGGACCCCGGTGAGGCGCTGTCTGAGTCGGCTTGGTGCAGAGATGCGGTTGCGTGCGATGCTGAGACAGCCCTGGCGATCGATTGGGAATTGGTCGCTCCGCATGGGACGCCGAATTCGCTCAGGCTTCTGGCCCGAGGGGGGGCTCACAGTCATCTTTCTCGGGACAGACGGTGCCGGCAAGTCGTCTGTCATAAAGTCGGTGCGTCAAGATTTGGCCGGCGCCTTCGCTCGAACGACGTGCCGCTACTTTGCGCCTGGCTTGCTCAGTCTGCTCCGCCGCCCCGCGGGCCCAATCCTACCACACGCCGCGCTTCCGCGATCGCGCATGACATCGGTCATACGCGCGTGTTACTGGCTGGTGTACTATCTCCTTTGGTACCGTCTGATGATTCATTTTGCGTTGGCACGCTCTACCCTCGTGTTGCACGACCGCCATTTCGTCGATGCTCTCGTGGATTCCAAACGGTATCGCTATGTCGGCCCGGCCTGGTTGCTGCGCCTGATTTGGCGTTTCACTCCCAAACCTGATCTGGTCATCCTCCTTGACGCACCACCGGGCGTAGTCCATGCCCGCAAACAGGATGTCTCCTTTGAAGAGACAGCGCGGCAGCGCGAGGCTTACCTGTCGCTGATAGATACAATGAAGGATGCACACGTCGTTGATGCTGCCCAGCCGCTTGAGCACGTCGTCAGCGACGTAAACGATATCATTCTGCGGCACCTCACGATGCGCATGGCGCGCCGCCTTGGGCTGGAGCACAACATGGTCTACCGGGCACAACCCGGTGGTGCATTCACAACTGAGAAGTCTCTCTGACCTTTGAGGCAGATTAAGAATGAAGCCGGCGACATACATCACGACAAGTTGGGACGATGGCCATTCGTCCGACCTGCGCGTCGCTGCGCTCCTGACCAAGCGCACTTCGAGGGGTACCTTCTATGTGCCGATGAGCGCGGAAACGAGCACGATGACGACCGCACAGATTCGCGAGCTCGGCTCAGGCTTCGAGATCGGCGCCCATACGATCCATCACGACGTTCTCACGAAGTTGGCAAACGAGACGGCGTGGCGAGAGGTCGCCGGCTCCAAATCCCGGCTTGAAGATACGACTGGTCAACCGTGTCGCATGTTCTGCCCGCCGAAAGGCCGATATTCGCGCCCGCACTTGGCGATGATCCGGCGGGCCGGCTTTGTCGGTCTGCGCACAGTCGAATTGGGGTCTCTTGATTTCCCGAGACGGCGGGCGGGCCTCGCACGACAACGGTTCAAGCGTACCCCCATGGCCTCGCTGCATTCGCCAGAAACGCAATCGAGAGGATCGCCTTGCGATGCACAGACGTGGACATTGACCGAATGAATATAGCGCAGTGATATCCATGAAACAGCTCGTAATGCGCGGACCTACTCTGCCGGCTCGGATTTTCTTTCGCGTTATCCGCGGCATCAAAAGCACATTCGGCGTCGACTCCTATCTTAAGAACGAAGATCGGCGCATACTGGAACAAGTTATTTTTCCGTACTTCTTGAATGAGAACGATTTTCAGAACGTCCTGTTCGTTGGCTGCCATTGGTACACCAAAGGGTACAATAAATGGTTCGAGGAAAAAAAGAAGAACTACTGGACCATTGAGATCCATCCCTCCAGAAAAAGATATGGGGCAAAACAGCATATAATCGACGGGATGCAAAATATCTGCTGCCACTTCAGCCCTAGTTCGCTAGATCTAATCATGTGCAACGGCGTCTTCGGGTGGGGCTTGGACGCGAGGTCGGACGTCGAGCAGGCGTTCCGGGAGTCCTTCGTTTGCCTTCGCGACGGAGGGGTGCTGGTGGTCGGTTGGGATGACATCGATGAACGTCGTCCGTTTCCATTCGATCGATGCCGGAGTTTGCAAAAGTTTCAGCCCTTCGTTTTTCCACCTCTGGCTCGTTCGAGATACGTGACGGACACGCCTTACGCTCACACCTATGATTTCTTCGTCAAGCGAGGAACGCCGACGGTCGGAGGGTGATGATGGTGCTACCAACATTTGTGACAACAAGTTGGGACGACGGCCATCCGTCCGATTTGCACGTCGCCGCGCTGCTTGCGAAGCGTAATCTGCAGGGCACCTTCTACGTGCCGATGACCGCGGAAACGAGCACGATGACGACCGCACAGATTCGCGAGCTCGGCTCAGGCTTCGAGATCGGCGCCCATACGATCCATCACGACGTTCTCACGAAGTTGGCAAACGAGAAGGCGTGGCGAGAGGTAGCCGGCTGCAAATCCTGGCTTGAAGATATGACTGGTCAACCGTGTCGCATGTTCTGCCCGCCGAAAGGCCGATATTCGCGCCCGCACTTGAAGATGATCCGGCGGGCCGGCTTTGTCGGTCTGCGCACAGTCGAATTGGGGTCTCTCGATTTCCCGAGACGGCGGGCGGGCCTCGCATTGATGCCGACAACGGTTCAAGCGTACCCCCATGGCCTCGCTGCATTCGCCAGAAACGCGGTCAAGAGGATGGCCTTTGCCAACTTGTGGCGGTTTGTCGCTCGCGGCCGGTCGGGAGATTGGCCTCAGCTGGCGCGATCCCTGTTGGGCCAGGCGCTCGAGAGCGGCGGCGTTTTCCATCTCTGGGGTCACTCATGGGAGTTGCAGGACGGCGATCAGTGGCGGCGACTCGACGATGTCCTGCAATTTATGCGCGACGTTGCGGGCGACGCGCTCATTCTCACAAATGGTCAGGTCGCTCGGCTGTCGACGTCAGCCGGACACGATGACGACGCGACGCGGACAGATCGAAGTGGAAGGATGAATGATGGATCCCGTTCTGACGCACGCGGCTGATAACGACCAACACGATCGGCGTCGGCGGCCGCCCACGATGAGGATCCTGGTAGCGCATAACTGTTACCAGCAACCGGGCGGCGAGGACGAGCAAGTCGCGGTCGAGGTCGCCATGCTCCGTTCCTTCGGGCACGAGGTCGCGCAGTATAACCTGCACAACCATTCGATCGATTCAATGAACCGTTTTGCGCTTGCGTCGCGCACCGTATGGAGCCGCTCGGCCTTCCTCGAACTGAGGCGGTTGCTGCGAATGCATCAGCCGCAGATCGTTCATTTCCACAACACGTTTCCGCTGATCTCGCCGGCCGCATACTGGGCCGCCCGAGCCGAGGGCGCGCCAGTGGTCCAGACCCTCCACAACTTTCGCCTCTGCTGCGTCAACGCGGTTCTGTTCCGCGACGGCCGGGTTTGCGAAGATTGTTTGGGAAAGGCGATTCCATGGCCCGGCGTCCTGCACAAGTGCTATCGCGACAGCCGGGGCGCGAGCGGCGCGACCGCGGCCATGCTTACAACGCATCGACTGCTGGGCACCTGGCGCGAAGCCGTCGACGTTTACATTGCCCCGTCCGAATTCACGCGATGCAAGCTGGTCCAGGGAGGGCTGCCCGCTGACAAGATCGTCGTCAAGCCGAACTTCGTCTACCCCGATCCTGGCTTCGGCGAAGGCGGTGGGGGATTCGCGTTATTCGTCGGGCGATTGTCCCAAGAGAAAGGCGTAGAGACGCTTCTCGCGGCATGGCGGCGCCTCGGCGGCCTCATTCCGCTGAAGATCGTTGGAGATGGACCGATGGCGCCGAATGTACGCGAAGCCGCGGCCATGGACGGCGGGATCGAGTGGCTGGGATACAGGCCGCTCGACACCGTCTACCACTTGTTGGGCGAGGCGAGCGTTCTGGTCTTACCGTCGCGCTGTTACGAAACCTTCGCCCGCGTCGCCGTCGAAGCATTTGCAAAGGGCACGCCCGTTGTTGCGTCCCGGTTAGGCGCTATGGCCGAAATTGTCGAAGACGGCCGCACTGGCCTGCACTTCGAACCGGGAGATGCGGGCGACCTCGCCGCGAAAGTGCTGCGACTGCTAGTGCAACCGTCCGAATTGGCGCAGATGCGACAGGCCGCCCGTGACAAGTTCGCAAGGAGCTTTGTCGCTGACGTCAACCACGACGCGCTCATGGCGATCTACGAGCGCGCCATCAGAACTCGGCATCCTGAGTAGCCCAGCGCCGATTCCGACAGCACCCGTCAAGAAGTCCTGGAGCATACTTGCGACCGTTTTCGAAACGCGCTCGATGCCGCGAACATCGCGTATTGCATCACCCACGGCTACGAAGTCTTGCCCCCACGCGTACCAGCCAATATAAGTCCCGAACGGCGCACGGAACTGTTCAAACGCCATCGCAAAGGCAATTGGGTCGGATGTCGTGCGCTGCCGGTCGCGGGCAAAAGCGGTTCTGCACGCTTTGTGGACCTCGATGTCGGTGGCGGCTAGAACCTGAATGGGCGTCGATATTACGACGCAGAACAGTTCACCATGCCGCCAACGACTCGGTCAACTCTGGCTTCCCGCGGTTCCGATCGAGTTCGGCTGCTATCGCATTCGCCACGTCATCAAAGGTTCTTTCTCAGACGAGAATGCGCGAAAACTCACCGGTCTCTACCGGCAGGATCCCGCCGGATGGGCAGCGGAGATCTCACGATTCTGGACTTCGGCTACGGCCGCGAGCTTACGAGATGCGATCGAATGTGATGATTGGGAGACAATTCGGCGCGACCTCGCAAAAGGTGGTGCCGAGCTCCAGCGACGAATAATGCTCCGACAACCATTGCGGGTCGTTGGCTATCGGTTGGGCGGGATAGCACGGCAGGTGAGCCGCGCTTGCTGACCGAAAGGCGGCGTGGCTGTCATATTTCTCGGGCCGGATAGGGCCGGCAAATCGTCGGTAATGCACAAGATGCGTAAGGAGTTGGCCGGTGCATTTTCGAACACACATTGCCTGATATTGCCGCTGGCGCTCTTTCGCCGGTGGCGCGGTCGCGCCGAAGGGCCTCCGCCGTTCGCATTGCCCGTCCGAGCTCTCGGCTATTGATTGGTCTACTACACGGCCGGCTACCGGGTTTCGATCGGGCCGCATTGGCGCGATCCGCTCTGGACATTCACGACGATGCTTGGTCGATTCCAAGCAATACCGCTATACCGGCCCAGCGTGGCTGTTGCAGTGGATTTTGGCTCTTGATCCCAAAGCCAGATCTGATCATCCTGCTCGACGCATCGGCCAACCTGCTTGAAACGCGGAAACAAGAACTGCAGTTCGAGCGAACCGCCAAACAGGTGGATTGCTTATGCAAACTCATTCGCACGCTGCCCAATGGTAATGTCGTGGATGCATCCGCACCGCTGCGAGACGTAGTGACCGCCGTTAACGACGTGATCCTCGGCACCTTGAGCCGCCGCTTCGATTCCGAGGAGGATGAGCGGCGATGCACGGCTTGCCCCTGCAAACCAGCGCCGGCAACGCCGCGCCTTGCCTTATGGCTCACGCTGTTGTGCGTGACGCTTTTAGGCCATGCCTTGGCCGATAAGGGATTTCGCGCACCTCGGGGTCCCGCCGCTCTTCATTGGCGAAGCGGTCCTGCCTTTGGGCTTGATGGGAAGGCCAGTGGCTCAGGGTGCTGCGCGCGACCCCTGCGTTTGGCTCAATGGGTGCTTGCGCTGTGGGATGTCCTCCGGACTTGTTCCTGCATCGCTCCCCTACGGAGTCGATGCGCTGCGCGACGCCACCATCTTGGCACGGCGCTTTCGCGGCTCAAAGCGCTCGGCTTGTCCGTGGCGCTGAACACGGCCCGCTCGGCGCCTGAGATCAGAGTACTGCGGAGCTGCTGCAAGCCGCGGCCGAGAGCCGGGCCAAAAATCTGTTGCGCGGCCTGTTCGACTCCGCTGTCTTCAAGATTCTCGTGCGTTAGCGGCCTGTCGGCTGCATGTAAATCGACGCGCATGGCCCCCAGGCGCATCGGGCAAAACGGTGCGAGGGCCAGCCGAGTAGCCCTTAAGGATTACCCCGACTGCAAGCCTTTTCATCGTGATTGATCCGGCGTTCACTCTGCAATTGCCGTTATGAGGCCTGCGATCAGCGCTGTCAGGATCTGCCCCAAACCAGCCGCATGGTTCATAACCTTGGAGCCGGGAATGCCGAGAATGACAGCGCGGCTAAATGTAACGGAGATGGTTACCCTTCCGCGGGCTTATTACGAGGAGGTCGCGCGCGACACGCTAGGTATTCTCTGGTATGAAAAGCGACTGATCGTGGGAATCCTTCTCGTGGCTCTTTCGGTCGCATTAATTGCGCTTGTGCTAATTGGCCCTCGCTATTCGGCCGAAGCCATGATCCAGCTCAATTTCAACCGTGAGGAGCCAACCACCGGCCCGAAAACTCAGTCGATCGCGACGGTGGAGGCTGTCGCACTCGTAGGCAGCGCAGCACACGCCATCCGTTCGCGGGCAACGGCCAACGCCGTCGTGGCTCGGCTTGGCCTTGACAAGGATCCAGATTTTGCACGCGAGTCTACCTTGTGGCGCGTACTCTCAGGCGTGCGAAGAACGCTCGGCCTGGCGGGGGTGACGCTGACGCCCCGCGATCTTGCAGCGAACCAGCTGATGCGCAAGGTCACCGTGGCCAACGACCCACGGTCCTATTTGATATCTATCACGGCTACCACAGGAGATCCGGGGCAGGCTGTTACCCTCGCGAATGCGGTTGCGTTGGAATACCTCCGCGGCCAGATGCTGCAACAATTTTCTGATAGCCAGGCGGCCGCTGAGCGTGAACTGTTTCAGCTTTCCTCGATATACGGTGTACGTCACCCCAGCTACGCTCTCGCGCGCACGAGGCTCGACGCGCTGGAAAATCGCCTCATCGCCTTGCGTGACGCGGCACCTGACGACGATACCGTCAGACTCGTCATAGGGCAGTCATTCGTGGCGGCCAAAAAGACTTTGCTGCCTTCCGGGCCCCCTATCATTTCGATCCTTGTGCTTACGGCGGGCGCGGCCCTCTGTCTCGGGATGTGTCTGGCTCTATGGCTCATGCCGCGCAGGTAGCCCCGGCTGGACAAACTCGCCATCGTGGAGGACCGCGCTGGATAGCCTCTCCGCGCGTAACCATCGCAATTTCGCAAGAGAGATGCGATCCTGCGGACGCAACCCGAGTAAGCTGACCTTTACCGACCAGACCGAAGATCATCCAAAACCAATCGGAATTTCGTCCCGATCGATAAATGCGAGGTCGCCAATGAAACCAGCGCCCTGTAATAAGTGCAATCATTCGGTAACTCCTGATGAGCCACGGCAAGCGGCAACGTAGAAAACATTAAGCGAAATGAGCGTCTCTATTCATCACTATTTCAAGCTTTCGATCCGATCCTTCGCATCCTCAATGCCGCCTTCCCGCGCTCGTTCATATAGTTCGCGCGCCTTCGTAAGATCACCGGAGGTTCCGCGTGCGTGCCACAATTGCAGTAGGCGCGCATCGTAAGTCTCAGCCAGCATAAAGGCAGCTCGAGCGCTGCCGCGCTCAAGAGCGTGTTCAAGCAACAGGCGAGCGCCGTTAATATCAGCTTGCCGGAGCAGTGCGGTTGCCCGAGCAAGTAGCCTGTATTCGTCCACGAGGGAGCGGGACGAAGCGCCGCTCACCGACGTAGATCGCTCTATTTCCATGGCGACTTTCGGACCCATATTCGACGCCGCGTCGCGAGCGGTCGACTGCGCCTCGGGACGCGGCAATTCCGAAGCGGACGACCGTCCCGAGGTCGAAGCGGCGGCTTCGGCAGAAATCTCCGGTGAGCGCCCATTTCGCTCGGTTGTGCTCGAAGAGGACCCAGCCATCCGCTCCTGCGAGCCATCAATGCCCGACTCGCGTGATGGCAGTGCACGCAGAGCGTTCAAGGCAACGATCTGCCGGCCGCCGGCTTCGAGTTCCTTCCTGAGCGAAATAACTTCGCGCGCGAGGGTGTCAGCACGATCGCGCTCGCTGCCGAGAACCAGTTTCTGCTCGGCTACTATGGCCCTATTCGTCTCCGTCACTTGCAGCACCTCAGCGTGCGCCGCAGCGAGACGTGCGGAATGCTCCTCGACCTCCTTCTGCGCTAAAGCAAGCTCGCGGGCGAGCGTCTCGCTCTTGTCGCGTTCCTTCCCAAATGCAAGCTTTCGTTCGATTTTCGCCGCCTCAGCGCTTCGCACGGCCTCCAGACCCGCGGCACGCGCCGCATCGAGCTCCCCCCGGAGGGTGGTTAATTCGCGCGCAAGGGCCTCTGCCCTGTCTCGTTCCTGATTGAGCGCTTCTTTTTGCTCGACCTTCGCCTCGGCGGCTTGCGCGGCTTCCGGACCTGCGACCCGCGCGGCGTCAAGTTCTGCCCGGAGAGAGGTAAGTTCACGCGCAAGCGCGTCTGCCTTGCCCCGCTCCTGTTCGAGCGCCTGCCTTTGCATTGTCTCCGCCTCGACGGCTTGCGCGGCTTCCGAACCTGCGATCCGCGCGGCGTCAAGTTCTGCCCGGAGGGAGGTAAGTTCACGCGCAAACGCGTCTGCCTTGCCCCGCTCCTGTTCGAGCGCCTGCTTTTGCTTTCTCTCCGCCTCGACGGCTTGCGCGGCTTCCGAACCTGCGATCCGCGCGGCGTCAAGTTCTGCCCGGAGGGAGGTAAGTTCACGCGCAAACGCGTCTGCCTTGCCCCGCTCCTGTTCGAGCGCCTGCCTTTGCATTGTCTCCGCCTCGACGGCTTGCGCGGCTTCCGAACCTGCGATCCGCGCGGCATCAAGTTCTGCCCGGAGGGAGGTAAGTTCACGCGCAAGCGCGTCTGCCTTGCCGCGCTCCTGTTCGAGCGCCTGCCTTTGCATTTTCTCCGCCTCGACGGCTTGCGCGGCTTCCGAACCTGCGATCCGCGCGGCATCAAGTTCTGCCCGGAGGGAGGTAAGTTCACGCGCAAGCGCGTCTGCCTTGCCCCGCTCCTGTTCGAGCGCCTGCCTTTGCATTGTCTCCGCCTCGACGGCTTGCGCGCCTTCCGAACCTGCGATCCGCGCCCGATCGAGCTCCACCCAGAGGGAGGAAACTTCACGCGCAAGCGCACCTGCCCTATCTCGCTCTTGATCAAGCGCCTGCTTTTGCTTAATCCTCGCCGCTTCAGTCGCTGACCGCAGCGTATCGAGTTCTTCTCGGAGCGACGAGGTAAGCGCACGTGCAAGAACTTCAGCGCTGTCGCACCCCTGTTGGTGTTCAATCGCCTGCTTTCGCTCCAAAGCCGGAGTGGATTGTCGCGCGACTTTGCTATTCGCCGGACTTAGTGGTTGATTGGGTTTCAGCCGATCTGCGAGAAGTTCGTTTTTCGCACTGCCCCAGTCGAGAATCTGCTTCCGTTGGACGAACGTCGTCTCAACGACCCGCAATGATTTGTCCCGCGGGACGGTGGGCTCTGCGATTTTGCGTTCCATTTCGTTTGATGCAGCGAACGACTGGGCACGCGTATTGCTTTCCTTACATAATCCGCTGTCCCCCGCAGCGGCAATGAAAAGCCACAGAACACACACTACTGCAGTAACACTCTTGCGTGCCACCTCTATTGCCTGCAAGCCCATCGTGATAACTCTAGTGGTCAGGGCGTGATTATTCTCATGACACCGCCTTCGCCAGTCATTTGTCGATCTCGCACTTGAGGTAGTCAAAAGGGAGTAGCTGGACCAGTCGCCCGCCGTCACCTGCACTGACAACTAAGCTGACAAGGGCATCGAAGCTGATCTAAATCCTCAAAGACCACCCGAAAAGGCCCACGCCCTGTTGCAGTCACCGCTCGATAATTCGCTCCTAATTTCCGTGCACTGGATCGGGAACACGATCTCGCCAGAAGCCGATCCCGATCGGCGTCCAGTCTCCGGGCTGCACCTCTTCCTTCCCTGAAGCTTCCGCGGGATGGCGCGAACCCACTGTGCGTCTGGGCGAAAGCCGCGCCTCATGGTTTCTCCAAGTCAAGGTTTCATCGAGTCTCCGCGCCCACTGGGTAACTCTACCACTCCGCTTGCTCTCAACTAGGGAAGCCACCCATACCGTCTTTGGATTTTTTGTTGGTTTTTACGAGGTGCGGCTCGTCCCAAACTCTAACGCAAATCTCGCCATCAGATTCAACGTGATTCCGCCCTTAGCATTCTCCAGCGCGAGCGCCTTGGTGAAGCCGATGTCGCCGGCCTTGGGCGGCGAATAATTCACTTGGCCGAACAGGCCCTTCCGCCGTTGAGAAGATGCTAATGACACGGCCGCACTTGCGGGCGCGCACGCCTGATCACACAGCACGTCATGGTTGACAGCGAGCATTCGTGTTGATCCCGCATGTCGCTGAATGATCTTTGATGAAGCTGCTCAATGAGCGCAAATCGCGCGTACGTCCGGGAATGAGATCGGTGTAATTACTCAAACTGGCATTTTCTGATGGAGTCCGAAGCCGCTTCACCAAAATGTTCTGAGGGGCAACACGATCCTGGCAATACCTAAGATTCCACTACTCGCTATTTCGCGACCCGCTCTTCCCCCTTCTTGCTCACGTGCCAAATGTGAATGTGATAATGGGGCTTATCGAGTCCAGGATGACCGGAATTGAAGTAGACGGTTACGTGGTCGCCGGTTCCGGCGAGGCCTTCAAGATCGAACTGTTTCCGGTTCTGAAGGTCCTCGATGGGGAGCATGTAGATCGTGCTGCTCAGTCTGCCCCGGCGGTCGAAAGCACGGTATGGTCCGTTCGGGAGTTTTTCGGGCTGAACGTAAAGCTCGCCAATACCGGGGAAGAAGGACGGAAAATCCACGAGCGAGCTCACCTTCTTATATCCTGTGCGTTCGCTCTTCCTTCTGTCGCTTATGTGCACCGCCACTCGTTTCGGCCTGCGCGAGTGCGTGTAACGGGTGTGCATGTAGATCGTGCTGCTCAGCCTGCCCCTAACGTCGAACCCACGGAACGGTCCGTCCGGGATTTCTTTGGGCTGAACGGTACCAGGGCAGAAGCGCGAACAGCCCCCGAGCGGGCTCACCTTCTTATAACCTGTGCGCTCGCTCTGCGCGCTCGCCCCAAGAGGCATGGCGAGGATGGCCAGAAAGCCGATGGCACATGCACGCATCATCATTGTCATGACCTTCCATTGCTGCTCGAGGGCCGCCCTGTAACGGATGTGAGATAGATCAGCGGCCTTTCCTCTCCCGCCACCAGCGCAAGAAACCCTGAAACAAGCGTTCGCGCTCGGTAGCGGAAGGAACGTTGCCCGACTGATCCAGGTACCGCTCAAACTCCGCCCGCGCGTCGGTATCGGGTGCCGCTAATCGGCGCTGCTTCAGCCAGCGTTCCGCGGGAGCGAAGCGGCGCCACCCAGGCCACACCGCCGCAACATTGACCTCTTTCCATTTCGGGTGCCGCGTTGGACTCTCGAACTCCGAAATACGCGAAAAGAACGCGTTAACGAACGTCTCCAGGCGTCGGTAGCGCTCGCTCGTCCGAGGCGAGTTGGAAGCAATGAGGACCGAACCGACCGCAAGGGTGGCGATGCGCTCATCAGTAGCGATCAGACTCGGGTAATCTTGGTGGGTGAACGTCGTCGGCAGATAGTCCTCTTCCAAGGATGATGTGTACGGCACCGGAACGAGATGGAAGCCGTCCTCGCGCGCGTATCGTTCGAGCCAACGGGCGGGTTTGCCTGTGATGAACACGGTGGCCGCGATGTCGCCTTTTCGCATGCCTTCCGCCGCTGCATTCTGATCAACATTAATTTCTGTCGCTTTCAGGCCCAGTCGACCGAGGATGTCCCGCGCCAGGATTTGGGTACCGCTATCCTCCTCACCAAAGTTCACATGCTTTCCAGCGAGGTCGGCAAGGTTGCGGATCTCTGGGCGAGCAAGAATGTGGAGTTCTTCGTGGAAGAGCGGGGCGATGTAGACCAAGCTCTTCGAGATATCGCCCAACTCCTTGCTGGCGCGCAGGTGATCGAGCAAAATTTTGGGCGTAATGCCCATGTCAGCGCCCGGTAGTGTTAGCACGTCACGAACATTCTGAATGCCGCCCTTGCCGACCATCGGCAGAATCCGCAATCCCACCTCACCTCTCGGACCAGTCTCCTGTCCGGTCGCGAGAACCGTCGAGATCTCATGAGCGATTGCGAAATCAGTCCCGTTTGGGCGGCCCGTCACGATCCCAACCGTATTTGTGTTAGGGGAGCGCTCGACTTGGGCCAGTCGAGGCATGGTCTGCATTGGATAGGGCTGTGTCCGTGGTGCAGCTTCAGGCGCATTGGTTCGCGCGAACGATGGTACAGCCTGATGAAACATGCAGGCCAATAGCAAGAAAACTACTGTCGCCAATCGCATGGGCACAAGCTCGCCATGCGGTCTAAAAGCTATCCTCCGATCCTGGACGATGGCAATGAAGGTGCCCCTCAATCCTATATTCATGATCGGCTCCGCCTAGCCCAAGTCGCGCCGCATGTGGCAATCTTCTGTAGGCTGGCCCAGCTACTGCCCTCGATTAATCCGGCCCACAGGTCGCATCTCGCCGATGTTCGTGGCGCCTATTTCGACGCAGCGATCCGCGCTCGGCGCCTGCGTGATTCCGCCCTGAACGCCGGTTGACTCTAACTCGGCTCAGCCTATCGAGTACTACCTCTTTCGAGGTATTTGCCCACTCTTTCGAGGTATTGACCCACTCTTTCGTGGTATGATCGGTGACGTGCAGGGCGGGCTTTGTCCGCGAGGTTTTTCCTTCAGCCCGCTCAAGTCACTATTTTCAAGCACTTTGCCAGGAGCTCCGCTGATCGAGCTGCGCCGGTCTCGATATCGTTTCCCGCTGCGGCAGAGTCCCGTCGGGCTGTCCATAATGGATGCACATATCACTTGTGGGCCGAGCGTTTCGACAAACCCGTCACCGATCTATTCGATATGCAGGACGAATCGTCTCGCGGCTCGCTAACATGCTGAATACCCGACTCATTGAAGCTGAGGCGCGGCGGGCGGAGCGTTGCTGCATCCCAATTCGATAGACCTGTATTTCCAGGGCAGCGTTTGGTTCAACAGGTCTAAGTGGTCCGATAGTCCGGAGCATGCGGCGCTATAGCCTTCCCATCCGAACATGACTTAGATCCAACCCTTATACAGGCAGAATCCAACCCAGCCAACGACTGCCGCGATGGCTGCAATGTTCAAGTTTCGCTGTGACATTTCCTATCGCGCCGCACTTTTCTAGGCACCCAGGATGCGAATCGCCCCAGATGACCTGGCGGCTCCTCGTGCTCATGTCGACCTTTGCATGCGCCGTGCAATCCGCAACCGAGAGGCGCCGCAGGCTATTCCGGTCACCAATTCTTCGTAGAGCGGCCCAGCGTCTGATGAACGCTCGCTATCGTTTTCGACCTTGCATGAGCCCGATCACGCCCGACACCACGAGAGCAAAAGCAACGACAATGGCGAACGCTTCAAGCGACCATGTGCTCAAAACCTCTAACATGGGTTGAGTCTCCATCAGGCAGCCGCCTCCTTCATATTAGCTCATCGAGAAGACGGTCCTCTGCGACAAATCGCATCGCGCTGGCGAGCGATTTGAGCCGGGCAAACGGCCCCGGCAATACGCAACACACCGGGGCCAGGCACTGGAGCTTACCCCGGCCGGGGGGCTTGAGGAGGGATGATGCTCGGTATCGACGGCGACCTGCACGTTGTAGCCGACGACGCCGGAGCCGCGGCCGCTCGTTGCCATCGAACGACTGTCGGGATCAGTCAGAGAGATTTGCTGATCGGGCGAAGCAAGCATCTGCTTCTCGTAGACAGTAAGCTTGCCCAGTTCCTCCTTCAGCTTTGTCAGCTTCTCAGTGAGCCTCGTCACCTTCGCGGCCAGCGCCTCGGTCGGCTCCTGTCGGTCGGCCGTGTCAAGTTGGCTCAGATAGCGCGCGACGCTCTCCTCCAGCTGAGCCCGTCGCCGCTCCACCTTCGCCCGTGTGAAGTTCCTGTCCCGGTTGTGCACGGCTTTGAACTTGCTGCCATCGATGGCGACGCTCGCCGTCGTGAGGAGACCCATCTCACGGCAGAGTTCGACGAAGCGCGCGCATACCTTGCGTAACGCCAGGCCATCGTCCTTACGGAAGTCGGCGATCGTCTTGTGATCAGGAGCGAGCCGACCCAGCAGCCACATGACCTCGACATTGCGTCCGGCCTCTCGTTCCAGCCGCCGGCTCGACTGCACTCGGTTCAGATAGCCGTAGATGTACTGCTTCAGCAGAACCGAGGGATGGTATGATGGCCGACCCGTCGCCGCCGGCTCCACTCCTTCGAAGCTCATCTCGGCCAAATCGAGCGTGTCGACGAACATGTCGATCACGCGAACAGGATTGCTCCCGTCAATGAAATCGTCGAGTCATTCGGGCAATAACGCCGACTGCCGACGATCCGCCGCAGTGGAGCATTATGTCGGACTGGACGTTTCTCTGAAGCTAACAGCGATCTGCATTGTTGATCGGACGGGAAAGATCGAGCGTGAAGGCGTGGTTCGTTCCGACCCCGAAGCGATCGCAGCATTCATCACGTCAAATGCGCCGTATGTCGTGCGGATCGGACTCGAAACAGGAGCAACGTCGACATGGCTGTGGACTGAGTTGAATAAGCTCGGGCTGCCAGTGATCTGTATCGACGCCAGGCACGCTAAGGCTGCTTTGAAAAATGCAAATCAACAAGAGCGACCGCAACGATGCCGTAGGCAAAGCCCGCATCATGCAATGCGGATGGTATAAGGAGGTGCGCGTCAAAGATCTCGACTGTCACGCGGTGAAGGCTCTGCTGGTCAGCCGAGCTCTACTCGTCAAAATCAAGCGGGATCTCGAAAACCAAATCCGCGGGCTCCTAAAGAACCTTGGGCTGGTTATTGGCCCAGCAAAGATGAACGTATTCGCATCGCGTGCTGCGGAGCTGATCGAAAATCGACCGGAACTCGGCGCTGCGGTAACGCCGCTACTCACCGCCCGAGTAGCCATCGAGCAGCAGATTGCTGATCTCGACCATAAGGTCATGAAGCTCGCACGCAGCAATGCTCAAGTGCGACAGTTCATGACGGCACCTGGGATCGGCCCTGTCACGGCTCTTTGCTTTCTTGCAGCGATCGGCGACCCTACGCGCTTCAAAAGGTCAAGGAGCGTCGGAGCCTATGTCGGACTAACGAGCCGACGCTACGCATCCGGCGAGATCGACTGGACGGGTCGAATCTCGAAGTGCGGCGACAAAATGTTGCGCGGCTATCTCTATGACGCAGCCAATGTGCTGCTCACTCGCGTAGCAAAATGGTCAGCGCTCAAAGCCTGGGGCATTCGGCTTGCAAAATGAAGCGGGCTACGCAAAGCCAGGGTTGCGGTTGCGCGAAAGCTTGCTGTCATTCTGCATCGGATGTGGATCGAAGGTGCCGAATTTAGATGGTCATCAAAGGAGACCGCCATGCAAACAGCATAGCAAACTATCGCATTCCCGCGGACCATCGGCGGGATCCAAGGTCCTGCCCGGACGCTGGCGTTGGTGCGATCGCCCCTGGCTTTGCGATGCTCAAAAAGCAAGCGCGCTTCACACATTGATCCGCCAGCGTCATGCTACTCCATCATGCGGAGGGCATGCCCCTACCGAGGAGAGAACCATGAACTCGGCAAGGATGCGTTTGGAGAGTCTTGACCGCAGGCCCGGAATTAGAGAACAGCCTGGGGTCATGCGCAGATATCGTAGATCGACTAGCGGGCCCAGGAGCAGACTTCGACAAACCACCAACGGAAGCGAGCTCAATCCGTCGCCTGATCAGTTGCTCAGTTTGTCAAGAACCCACGTTCGGCTGAAGAACGGCTCGGCTCGGCCCGTACAGACGGAAATAGGCGAACCAGGATGTGCCCGGGATCATGGGCACCAAATCGCGCGTGGTTGGCCGCAGCGTCGCGGCCGCGCTACATGTCAACGCTAACTGATCCGCAGGGCTTCAAGGTTTGGAGTGAGCGCCCGTGCACGCACCCCTCATGTTTCTGGGCGTGGGCAAGCACGCCCATGATAATCAAAGCCACCAGGACCAATCCGGCTACCAGGTTCTGCACCATGGCTGCCACTCCATATGAACTCATGAACGAGGCGACCGGCGCGAATCGGGGGGATCAACGCCAGGGCAGCGCTCCCTCTCGGGCCGGTCATTGGGCTGGAACGAAATGATCAGCAGAGGTCGCGCAGCCAAAGAGAGCACAACCGTCGACCTGATGGCAGTGCAACCTTGTGCCGCGCTGCGCAAATTCGATGCGCGATCAGAAGCCGCGTCTTCGAGAATTCGCCTATTTGGTCGCCATTGCCGCAATGCTGGCGCTTTCGGGGCGAGCGGCGTCGCGTCGAATATAACCGGACGAAATCATGGAGTGCCCAAATAGAGCAGAACGACTTCGGGAAAGACCGCAAGAAGATAATCATAGTCGAAGGACGAGGTACCGTAGTGGTTAGGGCGCTCGAAGCAAGCGAGTTAGTCACGCGGATGTTCTTTGACCTGATTGAAGTACCGAACCACAGGCTCGCCTCAGTTGCCGAAGAAGCCGCCGCCAAGACGAGGCTGCTCATAATCGCCACCAAAGGCCACAATGCCCGGTTGCGGCCGTGGCTGTTGCTGTTCTTGCTGGTGCTGCTGCTTTGCAATCCGCGCAGCTTCCCTCCTCGCCTTACGGTCTGCCATTCTTTCCCGACGCTCGCGTTCTTCCGCTTCCGCCTTGCGGCGTTCCGCGCGCTCCGCTTGCTTATCCCTCTCCGGCGCCTGCTGTACCTCTTTAGCCTGAATGACCTGAGGTGCGGCTGCCGGCACTGGTGCAATCGCGCCTGGCTGGTGCGGTGCGCTCGCAACGGACGGCTCGGGCGGCGTTGCTGCCTCGGCTGATGCCGGAAGAATGACGCGCGCTGGCGGCGACGGGCTAGCTATGAAGCGATTGGATGTCGGCGCCGTGGGTTCCATAGCAGTTTTGGCGAGCATCAGACCGCCGGCTAAGCCCGCTCCGATAAGCAGGATTGTTGTTCCCACCCCGGCAAAGAATATACGGACGTGCTGCATGGCAAGTCTCCAAAGACTAAGTCACGAACGCCTGACGATGTGTTTAGTTGCGGCTCGGGAAGAATAGCCAAGCGGCTGACTCGCACAACCGCTCGCAGTTTATCCCGCTAATGCTTCGTTGTACTAGAGTTGGCCAACTGCTCCTGCACAGACGCTATCTGTCTATGAGTGATGGTCCGTGCGTCTTGCGTTTCCTGAGCGCATTCAAGCGCCATGCGAAGATACCGCGTCTTCTCCTCATCGCTGCTCGCACCTTCAGCAAGCATTAGCATCGCCCTTACATGCTTGGTCAATGTATGGCAGTGCATCGGTCGTCCTTAGCAGGTCGGCTTAAACAAAAGAAAAAGCCGCCCGGAGGCGGCTAGTTCTTGGTCATCCCTCTTGCTTATTTCGTCACTGCGTCTGCAGCGTCGCGGGCCAAATCCTTCACGTCGCCAGCGGCGTTGTGAGCGGAACCCTTGGCCTTGTCAACCTTGCCTCCGGTTTCCATTTCCTTGTCGCCAGTGAGCTTACCGGCACCTTGCTTGATAGCGCCCTTCGCCTTATCGGCGGCGCCCTTCACGTGCTCCCGATCCATTGCTCTCTCCTTTGATGTAGGGGGATAGTAATTAACAGCTAATCTCTCCGATCGTTCCGCACTTAGAAGAAGCCCCCGCGTGAGCGAGGCCTTTGCGCTTAGGAGGAGTGGTCCAATGCGCGGAGGTTAGTGCAAATGCATCCACCAGTAGCCGGCACCAGCCACAACGATCGCAGCGGGGACTGCCCATAATAGGATGACTGGCATGGTTTGATGCGGCTACGTCTACGATGCGGTTCCTCAATTGAGGGAAGCGACGGAATTAGTGGTGTGCAGATGCGCTAGTGATACAATCGAGCAGGAAGTGGAGCGAGGAACGTCATGCCGATTGATCCTATCGAACTCTCGCGCGAACTGATTGCCTTCAATACTATCAACCCGCCCGGCAACGAGCTGAGTTGCGTTCGACACTTGGAAAACATTCTCGCCGGCGCAGGACTGGAGACGTCGCTGCAACGATTCGCTTCGGATCGGGCCAATTTAATCGCAAGGATAGAAGGTATCGGCAGCAAGCCTCCTCTGTGCTTCACCGGCCATGTCGATACGGTTCCACTTGGAAACGCGCCCTGGAGTGTCGATGCCTTTGCGGGCGACATCATCGATGGCAAGATGTACGGCCGCGGCTCGACGGACATGAAATGCGGAGTAGCAGCTTTCGTCGCGGCTATCGGCAACATGACGGCGCAGCTGAAAGGCATCAGTGGCGTGGTTCTCGTCATTACTGCAGGGGAGGAAATTGGCTGCGAGGGCGCATTTCATCTCGCGCGCGCCGACATTCTAGGACGTGCAGGCGCGATCGTCGTGGCGGAGCCCACCTCAAATGCAGCGCTGGTCGGACACAAGGGCGCTCTCTGGCTGCGCTTGACGCTTAAGGGCGTTACTGCTCATGGATCGATGCCTCATCTCGGCATCAATGCCGCCTTCAAAGCCGCGCGCGTCCTCATGGCTTTGGAAAATTTCCAGTTCAACATAGCACCGCATCCCTATCTGGGATCTCCGACCCTCAACGTCGGTACAGTTCGCGCCGGCCTTAACGTAAATTCTGTGCCCGATCTTGCGGAAATCGGCGTCGACATCCGGAGCATTCCAGGGCTGGATCATTCGCGCATTCAGGAGCATCTGAAAGCGGAGTTGGGGGATGACATTTCGCTGGAGCCGATTGTCGATGTCGGTGCTGTTTGGACCGATCCCTCTTCCTCGTGGATCAAAGACGTGTATGGAATCGTACGCGACGTCACTGGGGAAGACGCCGGCTCCGAACCCCGAACGGCTCCCTACTTCACGGACGCGTCCGCCTTAACGCCTGCCTTCGGCAACCCTCCGACCATCATCCTGGGCCCAGGCGAAGCCGCGAAGGCTCATCAGACAGATGAGTATTGTTCTGTTCAACGCATCCGCGAAGCGACAGATATCTACTCAAGGGTTGCTGCAACATGGTCCGGAACGTCCGAATAGCGTGATTTTACCAGCCGAACCAGAGAAGCGTCAGCTAAGACCAGGAGCGGAAGGTGGTGCCGACCAGTAGCCCCTGTTAAACTGGGGCGGCACTGTTCGCGCGTCGCTTGCCGGGAGCACGATTAGGTTTTCGGTGGAACTTGTCCCCACCTCGCCGCTTATTTATCGGCCGCCAATCGCGTGTGGGTGAGGATTGCTCCGTGATCGACGACCTCTGGTACAAGAACGGCGTTTTCTACTGCCTCTCGGTCGCCACCTACATGGACTCGAATGGCGACGGCGTTGGTGATTTCAAGGGCTTGCTGCGGCGGCTGGACTATCTGCATGGACTTGGTGTCACTGCGATCTGGTTGATGCCGTTCCAGCCCTCGCCAATGCGCGATGACGGCTACGACATTTCCGACTATTACGGCGTCGATCCACGATATGGCACGCTGGGCGATTTCGTGGAATTCACGCATGGCTGTCAGCAGCGCGGCATCCGAGTGATCATCGACCTCGTCGTAAATCACACCTCCGATCAGCATCCCTGGTTCAAGCAGGCACGTAGCTCGAAAGGTTCGCCTTATCGCGACTGGTATGTCTGGTCCGACAAGAAACCGGCCCATCCCAATACCGGCATGGTTTTTCCCGGTGTGCAGAAGTCAACCTGGACGCGGGACAAGGCATCGGGCGGTTGGTATTTCCATCGCTTCTACGATTTCCAGCCCGATCTCAATACTTCGAATCCGCATGTGCAAGCGGAGATCCTCAAGATCATGGGGTTCTGGATCCAGCTTGGTGTTTCGGGCTTCCGCATGGATGCAGTTCCGTTCGTGATCGCAACTAAGGGACCCAAGGTCAAAAAGCCGGTCGAGCAATACGATATGCTGCGCTCGCTACGGGAATTCCTGCAATGGCGGCAGGGTAACGCCATCATCCTGGCTGAAGCCAATGTGCTGCCGGAAACCGATATGGAATATTTCGGCCGTGATGGAGACCGCATGCACATGATGTTCAATTTTCAAGTCAACCAGCATCTGTTCTATGCGCTGGCTTCGGCCGACTCCCGTCCGCTGGCGAAATCGCTGGCTGCCACAAAGCCGCGGCCGGCGACTGCGCAATGGGGCCTGTTTCTGCGCAATCACGATGAGCTCGACCTCGGCCGCCTAGCCAAACAGCAGCGTGATCTCGTCTTCAAGGCGTTCGGCCCCGACAAGGACATGCAGCTTTACGACCGTGGCATCCGCCGGCGTCTCGCGCCGATGCTTGGTGGCGACCGCAGGCGGCTTGAGCTCGCCTACAGTCTGATGTGCACGCTCCCCGGGACACCCGTGATCCGGTACGGCGACGAGATCGCGATGGGAGATAATCTCGACCTACCCGAGCGCAATTGCGCGCGAACGCCGATGCAATGGTCGACCGAGCCGCATGCCGGGTTTACGGAAGGCGAAGGGCCGTGTTTGCCTGTCATCGATAAAGGTCCCTATGGCTATGAGCATGTCAACGTAGCAAAGCAGCGGCGTGACCCAAATTCGATGCTGAACTGGACAGAGCGCATAATCCGCATGCGCAAGGAGGTACCGGAAGTCGGCTGGGGCGATTTCAAGGTAATCGTGACGCGCGATCCATGCGTATTCGCGATCCGCTACGATTGGCGCAACAATTCGGTTCTGTTCGTGCACAACCTCGACGACGCACCGCGCGAGGTCACTTTCGAGGTTGGCCTTCACGACACCGCTGGCGAGCTTCTGGTCAATTTATTGACCGAGGATCACAGCCGCGCTAGCGGACGGGGCAAGCACACGCTACTGCTTGAAGCCTATGGTTACCGTTGGTACCGCTGCGGCGGTCTCGATTATCTTTTGAAGCGGAGCGACATCGATGCCGATGCGCCGAGGTGCGCAAGTCGTCGGGCCTGAGATCGGTGAATGCTCTCCCAGCGCTTGCAGCTGTTTATCTAGACAGAAACTGCTCCAGTTCTGACAAGCAATCCAATCGTTACCCCAAACCCCGACGCACGCGAAAGTCTGCTTTGGGTCCAAATGCAGACGAAGCCAACGCTCGCAAAAATAACGAATCTTCAGATGCGGACGGCCGCAAGGTTCGTTACAAGCGCCGCTACTAACTTCGCCGATTCTGATATCCAGCCGAATAGAATTTGGATGGCCAGGAGTGAAGTCTCGTGATTGCTGCGAGGCAGGCCCTCTCCAATCGGTTCGGCGGTGCAATCCTCGAGGACGAGGCAACGATAGTCGCGAAACATGGCATCGCGGACGGTGGATTCTACGCACACGCGGGGCGAGCCGCGGTCGCATCGAGCGATTGATGCGCCGCCACGGTATCAGGGCCATCATGGCGAGGCCACGACGGGTGCGCACCACCGACAGCCGTCACGACTTCCCGATCGCCCCGAACCTGCTCGAGCGCAACTTCATCGCCACCGCGCCCAACCAGATCTGGCTCGCCGACATCACCTACGTCGAGACCGATCAGGACTGGCTTTATCTGGCCACGGTCATGGATCTCTACAGCCGCAAAATCGTCGGCTGGGCGATGGCCGATCATTTGCGCGCCGAACTTCCATTGGCGGCCTTGCCATGGCCATTGCAACACAGCGGCCTGGCGCCGGCCTGATCCACCATTCAGATCGGGGCGTTCAATATGCTTCGGCGGAGTATCGCAAGATGATACAGTCCGCCGGTTTCCGGGCTTCGATGAGCCGCAAGGCCGATTGCTATGACAACGCCCCGATGGAGAGTTTCTTCCATACCCTCAAGACCGAACTCGTCCATCACCAGCAATATGCAACCCGTGAGGAAGCCAGACGTGATATCTTTGCTTACATCGAAGGCTTCTACAATCGAAAGCGGCGCCACTCCGCCATCGGTTATAGCAGTCCGATCGAGATGGAGATAAAAGCAGCTTAACCCTGTCCATTTTTTCGGGGGAAGATCAACCGGCCCGAGTGTCAACGAGCGGCATCCTTTCCCTTCGGGCGGGCGGCTTCCTTCGCTCGCTCAGCTTGCCATGCTTCGTAGGCCGCTGTTCCGGGTCTCGGGGGCGCGTCGGCTGGCAGGCCACCCATCCATGTTGGCATGTCCGCAACAGGGTTGCTGCCAGTGCTCGCGCAGCCTGCAAGCGAGCCTGAAGCAAAAAAGAGGATGGTTAGGCCGAGCTTCATGACCAGACCCCAACTCGGGTGTCCTAGTTTGCCTTATCGGAGCGCCGCCAAACTAGGTTGCAGATAACGGCGGCCCGACGATGTTGGCCCGGATCGGCATCATGCGGGCGTTGAACCGTCACGTCGAACGGGGCCTTTAATCCTGAGCGCAAAAGTCATCATTGGGGCAAGCGCAAGCTGAAGAGAGACCAATGCCCGTTTTTGTCTACGTCCACACAAGCAAGCAGGTCGGCGATGCCGAGCACATCAAGGTGTTCGCCAGTGTGGATGCCGCGGAAAAATGCTTCGAAGAAAACGCCCCTGAGGGCATCGCCTTTGAATATGAAGTGCTCGAATGAAAAAGGCCGGCGCCTCGTGCGCCCCTATTTCTCCAGCAGCAGAACCATCGAGCGAGCCATTCGCTTTACCGATCCGGCATGCCTTCCAAATTCGGCTGCAAATTTTGATGCGCGCGTTCCTCGTCTAGCCAATCTGGCTAGCTGCTGCATCTCCGAGCCGGTCCACTCTTTGGGTTTATGCGTCCTCATTGCGCGCGAGACCCCGATTCGGCGCACCACATTAACAAATGTTAGCTAGCTCTCCTAGATTGGGGCCGATTATCTTCGCACGCGTAGGTAGGCCGGCTCACGAGAAGAGGTCACCAACTGAGGCAGCTTTATTGCCCGTGCCACTCAGACTCGAAGATGACCTTCAACACTAGCACGGGCCCGTTGTCGTCCCGCTCGATTGCCATGCGGTGATCCGCGCTCTAACGGCGCGCTCGGACCGCGTCGCGCAAGAGGTCAGCCAGTGAGTGGGCGGTCTCACCCACGCGGTCTCAATGGTGGAAAGCTCCAGACCTTCTTCATCAAGGGCGAGTTCGTCCCCCTCGCGGATATCGAAGTAGTAGCGGGGCATTGCTGCCGGGAAAAGCGGAACTTCGTGGGGTTTTTCTCAATTGCCTCCACCCGAGCAAAAGCCAAAAAAGTTCCCCGAGGAGCAAAATAAACAGGTGGCGCCGGGGACGGACGTAGATGCAACATTTTTCCGTCAGAGACGAGAACGCCGGTTGCGCTCCCGGCCAGTCTCCCCAATCGAATGGAGCAGCGCCAAATGCAGCGGCGCCGGTCCGAAAATGTACTTTCCCTCCCGGCCGGCTTTATAGAAGAGGCCGAACGCTTACGCCTGGAAGCGGAGAGGCTACCTACCGGCCCAAAACCCATAACCTCGAACGAAAAGTGCGCCAGGCCAAGACCGCAGCGCACATCGACGAATTGTTGAATTCACCCGGCTTGCGGCCCCCTAAATGACTAGGCGAGGTGCGCAGCGTAGCGGAACATTTGAAAAGCGCAGGCGAATTCGAAGCGCTGGCAGCAACGATGAGCGTTGACGCGCTGAAAAAACGATATGGCGATATCGCGGCCTGCTATCGGCTACTCGCTATCAGCGCGAATGGCTGATCGGTACGGGCGCGATCAAAGGCGAGCCGCCAATCACGGAGAAGCCGTCCAGCGTCTCGTAGAGTTCATCGCGCCAAGGCGCTCCGAGCTATTCGCGGTAAGCGAAGGGCCTCAGGCGGCGGCGCTGAGACCCTTCTTAGGGTGAGGAGGTCGCAGGCCCCGGATGCGACATCGCTTAAACCCATCACTTTAAGTCGCGTTCCTAACGGCCGGGCCGACGCTCGACATTACTTTACTTTTTCGGCCTTTTCATTTCTTGGTCTGGCGTGCTTACGTCGGCAGGGCTTGTTGTGCCAGCTCTTCCAGTTGTTGGAGCCGGGGGGCCTCCTCCACCGGCACCTGCGCCTGTACCTCCGGCACTTCCGTCACCGGTACCGCCGCTACCTGCTGCGCCTCCGGCACCTGCGCCGGCGCCCGCGCCTGCGCCGCCCGCGCCACCGGCTCCGCCAGCTCCTCCGGCACCTTGGGCGACAGCCAGTGTTGAGCCGAGCGCAAAGAACAATGCTAACGCGATCGCTGATACTTTCATGGTCATCTCCTATACCCGTGGAAGCACGGCAATTTTTAAGGCGCTGCTCCGTTCCTATTTTTGCTGCGGCCTGTGTCGACGGCTCTATCGCGCCATAGGAACAATTCCCCGCGTGGAGCCTAAGCCAGAGCAGCAATCGCGCGGCGCAACGCGGGGAGGAAGACATGACATCGAATGCAAAGAAGCCTCTGGGGCCCGAAGACTTTCCTGTGGATGTTGAAGGTCACAAGATAAAGAAGCAGGACGGCACTCCGATCGCAGATGCGGAGTGTCCCGCCGTCGCTGCCGACATCGCAGACCGCCTTAATGAAGACGAGGCCAGGCGCGAGGAAGACAGGTGGTCAGCCTGACGTATGAAGGCGGGCAGCATCGAGTTTAGCGGGCATTGCGTGTCTCGTTGCTAAGCAGTTGAGCCAGGAGCGGCATTGGAGCAGTCACCGATTGCGCTCCGGCACAATTGATCATCTCTGACCGCAAGGGTGCATAGCTATTTGGCGGCTGCTGAACCGCGGCTCGAGCCTCTTCGCCTTTGCCATCCGGCAATACCTCCGTTCGCGAGATGCAACGGCGCTAGTGCCGCCTTGACGGGGCTGCCAGGACTTGGCTGATGTCAGGCTCCTCAAAGCCGTCGCTACGTTCGGAAAATTGATCCAGATAAAGCAGAAGCGGCCGCCAACGCGAGGCTGATGATCTGGATTGCTTAATATCCTGGCGCTGGCCCGGTCCGGCCTTCCCGCTCCTCAGTAGGTGTCTCGATGGTGCGGCGTTTTGCAGATCAGACGACATCCACACTTATAAGTTTAATCCAGGCTGTCGGCACTCGGTCCTGCCGCTGGCGGTTGTATTACCCGAGGTCTGCGGGCTTTGATCCTTTGGAAGTCTCAGGCGGTGCTTTTGGCTCACCTGTGCGGGCCTTCTTGCGCATTTCACCGATGGGTTTGAAGCTTCGGCTTTCGCTCGGTTTTCAGCGAAAGTCCGGTGTGCCGGCTTCCTCACATAATGTCTTGACCATCCCTAGACACCCAGTGATCCGGGTCCTGTTTCATGTCGCCATTGGCCGCGTTTTTCGAACTACTTATGACGACATTCCTCGCTAATGCGCGCAGCCGCGCACTTGTGGCCGCGGCATGGTTAGCAACCAGTCCGTTCGAACTAGTGGTGGCATGAGGATAAGGACTTACTTGTATCGGCAACTCGAAATATTCGATTGCCTCTTGGTCGCTCATGGGTCGCCGAAGACCAAGATAAATGGTCCGGAAAGTCTAACCGCGTGATCCCCAAATAGTTCCTTTCTGAGGCACCGGCCAGCACTCAGGAACCAATCCGGCGCATCCAGCATTCGTACGTAAGTGTCTGTGATGTCGCGTCCCCATCATGCCATGAGCGCACCTGTAAAGCAGGCTTTTCATATAGAGGAGATCTTCCCCTCAATTGACTGTGGCCGCTTTGCGGTCAAACGGATCGTGGGCGAGACCGTCGAGGTCTGGGCAGATATCTATCGCGACGGCCACGATGTCGTTGCCGCCGACTTGATCTGGCGCCGCGAGCCCGAATCCGATTGGCAGCGGACCGCCATGATTTACCATGGCAATGACCGCTGGGTGGGATCCTTCGTGCCTGAGAAGACCGGGCGCTACAGCTACGCGATTGAGGCGTGGACAGACGAGTTCGCGACGTGGCGACATGGCTTTGAGCAGAAACGCAAAGCCAATGTGGCGACCGAGCTTGACGCTATGGAGGGAGCTTCCCTGCTTACCCGCGCCCTTAGCGGCGGTCAGGAAGCCACAGCAAAGATCGCGCGTGCATGCGAAACCTTCTTACAGTCGGGCAAGTGCGAGATCCTGCTCGCCGATGACCTTAAAAAGGCGATGGCCGAAGGGCAAGAGCGGACGGATCTCACGCGATCGAAGCCACTGACACTCGTCGTGGACAGGCCCAAAGCCCGCTGCAGCTCCTGGTACGAAGTGGTGCCTCGCAGCCAAAGTCCTCAGCCAGGACAACATGGCACGTGGAACGATTGCATCAATCGTCTTCCCGACATCCAGGCCATGGGCTTCGATGTCATCTATTTGACGCCCATCCACCCGATTGGACGCACGAATCGCAAGGGACGCAACAATTCTCTCAAGGCCGGCGATGGTGACCCGGGCAGCTTTTACGCGATTGGCTCACACGAGGGGGGACACGATGCCATCCATCCGCAGCTCGGAAGCCTGAATGAATTTCGGCGGTTTGTTGCAGCATGCGCCGCCGCCGGCATGGAGGTCGCGCTCGACTTCGCAATTCAATGTTCACCGGATCACCCTTGGCTCAAGCAGCATCCAAAATGGTTCAAACGCCGACCAGACGGCTCGATGAAATACGCGGAGAACCCCCCAAAGAAATACGAAGACATCGTGAATGTTGATTTCGAGTCGGACGATGCTGAAGGGTTATGCCGGGCGTTGCGCGATGTCGTTCTGTTCTGGGTCTCGCAGGGCGTCAAAATCTTTCGTGTCGACAACCCACACACCAAGCCGTTTCGCTTTTGGGAATGGCTGATCAAGGAGGTACAAGCGCGCGATCCTGACGTGCTTTTCCTCTCGGAGGCATTCACCAGGCCCAAAGTGATGAAGGGCCTTGCCAAGCTTGGCTTCACACAATCCTATACCTATTTTACGTGGCGAACGGAAAGATGGGAGATCGAGCAATATGTGAACGAGCTCGCGGGCTACCCCGAGCGCGAATTTTTTCGTCCAAATTTCTTTGTTAGCACGCCCGACATCCTTCCGTTCCACCTTCAGAGCGGCGAGCCATGGATGTTCAAGACACGGCTTGCGTTGGCTGCGACGTTGTCAAGCAACTACGGCATCTATAACGGTTTCGAACTTCTCGAGCATGAGCCGATACCGGGCCGCGAGGAGTATTTTAATTCCGAAAAATACGAATTGAAATCCCGCGATTGGGACAAGCCCGGAAACATCAAGCCTTATGTCACCCAGATCAATCGTATCCGGCGCGAAAACCCGGCACTGCAACAGACCTCCGCGATTCGGTTTCTGCCCGTTGAGGACAGCTCGGTCATAGCTTACGTCAAACATTCCGCCGATCAGACAAACGTAGTTGTGACTGTCATCGCATTAACGGGTGGTTTCCGGGAATTCTGGCTCCCGCTCGGGGATGTGCAGGTGCGGCTAGGCCATGGCGACTTGAAGCCCGTGACCGCGCTCGAAAACCTCAAATCCGGTCCGACCTCGCCAGTCGCCTATGGCGGTATGCGACTTTGGATCGATCCCATACACGATCCAGTGCTTATTTTCCGGTGCTTGGGTTAACGACCATGGGCACCGCCGGTGAAAGCCTTGCATTCTTGGACATACCGGAAGGTTCTTTATGGGTTGCGAACAGCGAGGTAACCGCAGCTCTCGAAAGACATTTTCTTCCGGCTTATCTCGCCAAAGCCAGGTGGTTCCCTGGTAACTCTGAAACGCGAATTAAACCAAAGATCATTGCACGCCTTCCTTTCACCGCGGACTCAACCACTTTCGTCGTTATCCAGACCAACCATCACGCGCGCTATCTCCTGCCCTTACGGGTCGACTGGTCCGTTGATGCCGGTCCCGAACTGGATAGATCCATCGTGGCCCGTTTGCACCAGGGAGAGCGTGAAGGATTGCTGTGCGACGTCGCTGCTGATCCGGCTTTCATCCGGCTAATCCTTGAGCACCTTCGACGGGAGGCTTCCATTGCCGGCTCGGGGTGGCGGCTAGACTTCAAGCCCACGAGCAAACTCGGGAGCCAACCACCGAATACTCCATCCCGGATCCGCGCAATTCAAGGCGAGCAATCCAACAGTACGGCGGTGGTTGACCAGGACTATGTCGTCAAGCTGTACCGCCAAATCGAGCCCGGCCAAAACCCCGAAGTCGAGATGGGATACTTTCTGACCGAGGCCGCGAATTTTGCGCATACGCCCGCGCTGCTTGGCCACCTCGAGGCTGCTCATGGTTCGGCGAGGTATGCCCTTGGTATCGTCCACGCATTTGTGCCGAACCGCGGTGATGCCTGGACTTGGTCGGCCGACCGCCTCAGCATTTACCTCGATTCAATCGTGAAAGGCTCTGAAGAACGCGACAAGGCGATCACCGCAAGGCGGGATTATCTCCAGTGGGTGCGGCGTCTGGGACGCCGTGTGGCGGAGATGCATCGCTCTTTGGCGAGCCGCGACGACGTAGCGGCCTTCAAGCCTGAGCCGATCGACGAAGGCGATCTCGATTTCTGGATCGGCGATGTTATGGAGCGCGCGGCTCGGATCTTCAATAGGTGGGAGGAATCGTCGCTGGATGTGAACGACCGCCCCCTCATGGAGCGCCTGCTTTGGGTCAAACCTCGAATGTGTGACTACGCAGCTAACCTCATCCGTCCTTCGCTTGGCCGCTGCAAGATACGCCATCACGGCGATTTGCATTTGGGCCAGGTGCTTGTAGCCAATGAGGACGCCGTCATTATTGACTTCGAGGGCGAGCCCAGCCGACCCTTGGCAGACCGGAGGCGCAAGGCTCCTGCTGCGCGCGATGTCGCAGGTGTGTTACGCTCACTGGACTACGCTGCCATGGCCTCAAGACAGCACAGGCAGAAGTCAGAAACGCTCAACGCCCCGACGTCGCGAGCCTTATTGGCATGGCGCCAACAGTCCACAGATGGCTTTCTGAGCGCTTATCAGGAGGCGATTGGCGCCTCGGTTCTGTGGCCCGAGCGCGCCGAAGATACAAAATTGATGTTGAATTTCTTTCTGCTCGAAAAGGCGCTCTATGAGGTCGAATATGAGCTTTCCTACCGGCCGGCTTGGATTTCCGTGCCATTGCAAGGCGTCCTGCGGGTTCTCGAAGAAGGAGGCGTGGCCTAGACCGAGAGTGGGAATTCAGCGATATCCATGATGGCACCAAGCGCCTGGCGGAGCCGTCGCGTCATGGTCTCTTCCGTCGCGAGGCCGAGCGCCAGCATTGATCGACCAGCGGCCCTTATGCGGTGGCCAAAAGGATAAACCGTCACCGTCACATCCGGTACGTGCGTATCAATGAGCCCGGCCCAGGCGCGGCCCTGCGGCACTTCGGGCAAGACGAATTCGACCAAATCATGATGCGCGTTATAAATAAGCAGCAGCGTCGCATCGGAGCCTTGCCGTTTGACGCCAGTTTCCTGGGCCCTTCCGTCAAGCAGCATACCGAAACATCGCGTGGCCGGATTGTCCCAATCCGCCGTTCTCATCTCCCGACCATTCGGAGCGAGCCAGCTTACGTCCTTCACGTCTAGTTCTTCATTGACGTTGCCGATGACAAACCTTGAGCGATGCAGGATGGGAAAGGCCTGCCGTGTCGCGATTAACTTGCGGACGAATTCCCGCAAGGCGCGGCCTTCGGCCGAGATACCGAGCCAGTTGAGCCATGCCGCGTCATTGTCCTGAGCATAGGCGTTGTTGTTGCCACGCTGAGTATGGCCAAACTCGTCACCCGCGAGGATCATAGGCGTCCCGTGCGACAGCAGCGTCGTCGCCAGGAGATTGCGCTTTTGCTGCTCACGAAGCTTGATGATCTCTCGATCATCAGTCGGTCCTTCAGCGCCGTGACCCCACGAATGATTGTCCGAGTGTCCGCCGCGGTTGTCTTCGCCATTGGCCTCGTTGTGTTTATCATTATAGGAAACGACGTCGTTCAGTGTGAATCCGTCATGCGCCGTAACGAAATTGACGGACGACCATGGCCTGCGGCCACGCTTGTTGAAGAGGTCGCCGAATGCGGTGATGCGCCGCGCAAATTCGGGCGTCATGCCTTCATCCCCCTTCCAAAAGCGCCGCACCGCATCCCTGAATTTATCATTCCATTCCGTCCATCCAGGTGGGAATTGGCCAACCTGATAGCCGCCCGGGCCTACATCCCAAGGCTCGGCGATCAGCTTGACTGACGAAAGGATCGGATCCTGCCGGCAGGCATCCAGAAAACCGCCGCCTTCATCGAAGCCGTAGGGCTCCCTCGCAAGAATGGTCGCAAGGTCGAAGCGGAAACCATCCACGCGCATGTCGGTCGCCCATTAGCGCAGGCTGTCCGCCACCATCTGGAGCAATGCGACAAATTTACCGTATTGCCGGTACCGGTATCATTGATATAGTAGCGCTTCTGGTTCGGAAGCAGGTAGCTCGCATTATCGATGCCGTTGAAGGAAAGCGTTGGCCCGAGTTCGTTCCCTTCAGCAGTGTGATTATAGACGACGTCGAGAATCACCTCGATACCATGGGCATGGAACTGATTGACAGCTTCCTTGAACTCATTCGCAAAAGGCGTCTTGAGATAGCGCGGCTCGGGCGCGAAAAACGCAAGCGAGTTATAGCCCCAATAATTACGCAGGCCGTTCTCCACAAGGTAACTATCGTCCACAAATGCGTGGATCAGTAGAAATTCAGCGCTCGTGATCCCAAGCGCGCGAAGATAAGCAGGGATATGCGGATAGCAAAGTCCGGCGAAGGTACCGCCGACGCTTTCCGGTACAAGCGGATGGCTCCGGGTAAAACCTTTGACGTGCATCTCGTAGAAGATGGTGCGGTCCCACGACACCTCGGGCTTTGCCGCACGGCCCCAGGTGAAGGCGGGATCTATCATTCGGCATTTTTGCATAAGATGCGCGCTGTCGCGTGAATCGAAGGACTTGTCGTTGTCCGAGTGACCGAGCTCATAGCCGAATAATTCCGGTCCCCAACGCAGCGCGCCGACAAGCTGCTTAGCATAAAGATCAATCACCAGCTTGTTGGGATTGAAACGGTGTCCCGCATCTGGCTCGTAAGGGCCGTGGACCCGGTAGGCGTAGCCTGTGCCCGGACGCGCGGTCGGTATATAACCGTGCCAGACTTCATCGATGTATTCGGGCAGCTCGATGCGTTCGATCTCTTTCTTTCCGCTGTCATCGAACAGGCAGAGCTCGACCTTGGTGGCATGAGCCGAAAACAGCGCGAAATTGACGCCAAGGCCATCCCAAGTGGCCCCAAGGGGAAAGGTTTTGCCTTCCAGCACCGGTGCATGCCGAAGGCCTGCCGCCGTCAGGGCCCGTCTCTTATCCTTGATCTTGTTCATGAACAATCCCGGATGCATCCCTGCAACGCGCGAGGGCGGCTATGAGTAAAAGGCCTTACCCATCTTTGGTTCCTGCCACCCGCCAGGCGTAAAAAGCAGCCGCCCATGTTCGGAGCGGCTCCTGGACTTCCGCAGCTTTAGCGATCCAAGGTCTTTGTATGCCGCTCGATGCGTATCTGAAGTGAAGGGACTCTACCGCCGGTCCGCTACGTTCAACAGCTGACGTTACGGACGGCATACCGATGAGTTAGCGCAGAGTGAGCTTTTGCAACTCGCTGCTTTATCGCCCGAGCATAAGGCTTGCGCAGGATTGGACACTGCGAAGCAATTTAACTTCGCTATGCTTCGCCCGACTGATTTGGGTGGAGCTTGGCTTTTTCTTCCTCGTATGCCCTGATGAGGTCAGCGACAGCTTCGAGCATCAGCTCGTCACTGGTTGAATTTTCTAATCTCCGACACGCTTCGATCTTGTAGTCCAGTTCGCGGCACAAATCGCACATGCGCACCTCCTGTGTCACGGCGGGCACACGGTGTCTCCAGCCGGACTTTTGGCTGACCACTGCCGGTGATGTGCTACAATGCTATCAGAACCGGCTTTGTTTCAAAGGAACGTCACCTGGGCAACTGTCCCCCCTTCCTAGCCGGAGCCGGCGGTAACGCCGACCGCTCGCGTTGAACCAGCGCATGAATAAGCGCCAGCTTGCCGATGACCGGGCCAGTCGAAACGAATGATCCATGTCCCGGGTGTCTTGGTGCGATTCAGGCTGTTCATCGCGAGTACGAATGGATACCCAGACCGCGTCATGGCATCAAAATCCTCGATCATAAAGAGGGCAAACTCGACCCTCGCGCGTAGGCCGCCAATGCGGTCGGCGGCTGGGGCGATCTGCACGCCGAAATTGCCTGCCATCTCCAGCTTGTCGACGATGTGGAGATAGTGCGCCCAGGTTCGGCAAAATCCTCCCAGGGCTGAGCCGTATAGGCGGAGACGTTGCTCTCCTGCCAGTTCGCTGGCGGCCCTTTCTTGTAGTGGCGGCGTACCTCGTTTCAGAGCCAGATGCATACAGACGGCTAATCTGACAATGCGCGACAGCGGTCCAAGGTCGCAAGTTCCGTGCCACCACGTGATGCGGAATTCACCAACTTGGAAACATTGTCGCTGTGCACGTCAGGGCCAACATTTGTTATGGATTCGAAACAGCTTCAGCCCCACACCTCGCAACCGATGTGGACTTAGCAGCAACTCTACCCTCACAGAATCGGCCGCCGTGTCACTCTCCGAGTAAGAACAATCTTGCCACGTTACCACTTTGGCTTGGTAGACTCGCAGACTGTCGCTGACGAAGGTGGTCAGTGGCTGCCAGATAACGATACTGCAGAAAGAGTGGCGAAACAGATCGCCGAACGGCTATGGATCGATCGTCCGCAACTTAGAAATCGCAGCTTCGCGATCTTGGTTACGGACGAGGACGGCGAGCGGGTTTGTCGGGTCCCCATCGATCCCACGCACTAGAAGACGCAACTTGTTACCGGACCAGGTGGACTATTTTCTTTTGATCGCAAGCGCCGTGGTGTTGGTTTCTAGCTTCGCCGCGCTGGCTTGCGTTGTCGTAAAGGGGCATCTTCTCCGCGGAAGGTCTTGATCTCTTCGCGATGTCCTGATGAAGATGTGAGGCCGCCGTGCTGCCTCCACTCGGAATATTTTCGGGACCGAAAGGCTGTCGTCGTTATCGGTTTGGGGAAGCGGTATTTCCACGAAGTGCATTGCAAATGCCCGTTCAGAAACGGAGCAGTCCGAACACGAAAAGCAGCGCGACTGTGACGAGAGCCGAGATCAGCGGCGAACCTAAACAGCCCAGGCGGTTCGAGAACAAAGAGGAACATGTTTGCGGTGCGGCTGCTTTAAATCCAATTTAAACCCGCTATTCAAACCGGCCGATTCCGAAACTGTTCCAGAGCGACGCCAGTCGAGCCTTCCTGACGCTCGTCAGTCGTTGACCAGGGTGCCGATCAACTGGAGTAGAGCCTGGTGTTCGGGACCGTTGGCGCCAGCTCGAAGGAATTTTCCGATTTCGATCAGGGACGTGCGTCCCCCGGAGCTGGCATTCGGCTTGTGCTCTACCATCGCGACACCCGATTGCGGATCGCGGACAAGGCGCCAAACATCACCGTTGGCGCTTTCGTAGAGAACTCTTGTCATGCCTTTCAACCAGGTGATCTCCGAGGAGTTCCTGGAGGGGCGGCCGGAAGAACCAAAATCCCCGACGGACGTTGAGTCCGCATGTCGGACGCTTTTCATTATTTCCGGGCCCATGCCGTTCGAGCCCTGTGCAAGGCTCGGGCGATGCCTCTCGGACGGATCAGGCATCTCCAGATCGTGGTAGGAAGGATCTACGAAGGAGGCCGCATACGGCCCGAACCTGCATCACATGGATGACTTTCGGGCGGCACAAAAGCTCGAGAAATCGCTCGACTGATGGGTTTTGCGCTCACTCCGCCCGTGGACAGCCGGCTGCATCGCGACCGGCAAATTTATCAATCGAAGCACGCCGTCCGCAAAGAATTGCGTCCGCCGCGAGAAGAAGGTGGGTGAGCCCGCAGGAGACGAGTTGAGTGGCGGTTGCAGACACCCGGACGGTCGCAGGGCTACTACCGGAACATGCGCAGCGGACCGCCTTGCGCGGCGGCAATCCATATCGTGCAAAGGCCTACTCCCGCGCTGCGGATAGTCTTTCCGCGCTTACGGTCCCGCTCCACGTGCTGATCGAGGAGGATCCGCCTCACCGAAATTCCCGGATTGGGGGAAGCTTATCGCCGACAGCATCACTAAGCTGCATCGGACGGGCACGCATCCGAACTTGGAGAAGCTGCGGAAGGAGATCCCGGCCGGCGTCCTGGAGATGTTAACGGCGCCAGGCTTGCGACCCGAGAAGGTGCTCCGGCTTTACAAGGATCTCGGCATCACCTCCCTTGCCGAACTCGAGGCCGCCGCGAAGGACGACCGCATCAAGGACGCAAAGGGCCTCGGCGCCTCCTTGCAGACGAACATTCTGCAGAATCTGGCGATCGCGAACTGGCAACGGAGGGCTGCATCTGCACCGCGCGGCCGCCCTCCTTAGAGCATGCGAAGGCCTCGCTTCAGAAGGCGCGGCCCAGTCTGAAGCATGTCACCATCGCTGGCGACTTCCCGGCGCGGGTGCGAACTGGTGGGCGACCTCCCTCTTGTTGCCGAAGCGCCCGAGGTTGAGAACGGACCGGTCGCCCTGGATTCGGGCAGGCTCACAGTCCACCTCACCGACCGGAAGCACTTCGGCGACCCTGCTTCACGCGACCGGATCAATGGAATACCTCGAGCAGCTTCGGGCGCCAATGGCGAAGGCAACGCGCAAGCGCGGCTTCCAGTATTTCGGTGTGGACCACTCGCAGTCGCCGCACTACGCCGGCGGCTCTCGCTCGAGGAGATCGAGGCGCAGCACCGCGAAGCCGACCGGCTTAACAAGAATTTCGGTAAGGAATTCCGTATCCTCAAAGGCATCGAATCCGATGCCGATGGCTCCCCTGGACTACCCGGACGACATTCTTAGTAGGTCGACTTCATAGTCGCGAGTATCCATGGCCGTTTCAAGCTCGACCGGAAAGCGCAGGCCGCCCGGCTGCTCCGCGCGATCTCGAATCCACGCACCACGATTCTGGGTCATCTGACCGGACGACAGCTAATGCGCCGTCCAAGCTGCGACATCGGATCGAGAAGGTACTGCGCACCTGCTCAAGACACAGCGTCGCCGTAGAGATCAACGCCCATCCTTGTAGGCTATCTCGACTGGCGCTGGCACCAGGCTGCACTCGACTTCGGTTGCACGTTGAGCACAAATCCGGATGCCCACTCGATTGGAGAGCTCGAGCATATGCACTGGGGCGTCGAGATGGCCCGCAAAGGCGGCGCACCAGCGGACGGGTGTTGAATGCAATGAGCCTGCCACAGCTCATGAGGCATCTTAAGCGCCGGCGGTAAGCGATCTCTCATTGCATCGTTCGTTCAACTGGTATGGTCGACTCAAGCAGCGGGCGCTCGCTGCTTCTAGACGACTCTTTGAGATTGGCGTGCTCCGGCTGCTCCGCCTGTTTAGCAAGCCGGCCGCGCAGTAACGCGAGCACGGCGGCTTCCTCCGGCTTCATAATTTCGACGGCGCTCCGAAGCTCGCTCTCGACTTGTGACTTGATCTCGAGGACCAGGTTTCCATCCATGTAAGAGTTAAGTACCTCCGGATGGATGTAGCACTTCCTGCAAATCGTCGGTGTGTTGCCGAACCGCGCCGAGACTTTTTCGATTGCACTGCGAAGATTGCGCTTGGCCTGCGCGGCGCTGTCGAAGCTCTCAAGTTCGCTTAGGGTCATGGCCGCTAGAACAGTCCCCGCCCAAGTCCGGAAATCCTTTGCCGTAATGTCTTTACCGGTAATTGCCTTGAGGTACTCATTCACGTCTGTCGATGTGACGTCCTGACAGTTACCTTGTTCATCGATGTATTGAAGCAGTTCCTGTCCGGGGAGCTCCTGACATGCCCTGATAATCTTGGCGATGCGCCGGTCTCGTACACGGAGCGACCATTGTTTGCCCCCTTTGCCCGCGAAGCGAAAACGAACCTCGTTTCCCTCAACCGCCACGTGCCGATTCTTCAACGTGGTCAGGCCAAAGCTGTTGTTTTGCCTGGCGTAATCGTCATTACCTACGCGAATCAACGTGGTCTCCAGGAGATGCACGACGGTTGCCAGAACTTTTTCGCGCGGCAGGCCGCGCAATGCCATGTGCTCCCGCACTGTTTCCCGAATGGAAGGGAGCGCGTCTGCAAATGCGACCACATGCTCATACTTCGTGCTTTCGCGCACTCGCGGAAGCGAGCATGGTAGCGATATTGCTTGCGCCCCTTTGCGTCACGGCCGGTTGCTTGAATATGGCCATCCGGAAACGGGCAGATCCACACGTCGGTCCATGCTGGCGGGATCGCCAGGGTTCTGATCCGCTTCAGCCCGTTAGGTCCGCTGAGCCTCGAGCCGTCGGATCGTATGTAGCTAAATCCCGTTCCTGCCTTCTTGCGCCGAATACCAGGCCGTTCGTCCGACACGTATCTCAGGCCAGCAGATTCGGCGGCATCCCGCGGGTCGACAATCGCCTGCGCGCTATCTGGTGGCTCGATCAGCAACACACCGCCTCCTGTCCAATGAACCTTTCACGCCAAGGAGGGTTCCTGTCAGGTTTTGCATGAAGCACAAGGGCCTAGCGCCGCAATCTGCGGTGAGCTCGAAGAGCGGGCGCCTTTCGAGCTAAGACCTGATTCGGTCAACCGGCTCTGCGGTGCCGCGCGCCTCCCCTTCCTTGGCCCGTTTTCCCGCTTCGGGCTCGGCGGGCAGGCTTTGTCGAGCGCTCGGCGGCGACGCTTCGCCGGAGCGCGTCCATGAGATTGACGACAATCTTGCGTGAAGGCTTGACCGGAGGGGCCTGCGCCGGGCGTTTCGCCTGCTTCCTGCGCAGGATGCGCACGAGAGCGCTGCGGTAGTGATCCTCCAGCATTGCGGGATCGAAATCGGCTGATTTCGTCCGAATGATGTGCTGCGCGAGCTTCATCATTTCGAGCGGCAGCTTCATCCCGGGAATTTCGCTGAAATATTCCGCCTCATTGCGGATCTCATGTGCGAAGCGAAGCGTTACGCCGCGAAGGCCGCGGCCCATCGGCTCGAGCAGAAATGGCCGCTCGCGTGAGGACAGCACCACCCGGGCTAGGCCGCTAACGGCCTCCCGGCTCATCGCATCTCGGATCACCGCAAAAGATTCCCGACTGATCTCCTCTCGCGGCATGATGTAGTACGGCTTCTCGAAATATCGCGAATCGATCTGCCTGGCAGGAAGGAAATGCTCGATTTCTATCGTGCGCGTATTCTGCGGCCGCGGGAAAGTGACGGCTTCCTCCTGCTCCTCATCTTCCTCATCATAGTCGGCGGCCTCGTCGTGACGGCTGGCGCGGACGTTTGGCGGGCTCTCACGGCGGGCCGGCTTGGCAAGCTCCACCTCACCAGGCGCCCGGCGCTCGCGTCGCGCCTCCTCGAGGTCTCGATCCTCGATCAGCAAAAACTCGTTCTCGCCGACCTCATACCCGCGCGCCTTGTCGGCTGCATCTACGGCTTGGCCTGTAACGGAATCGAAAAGTTTCTGTTTAACACGATGGCCTGTTCGCCGGTTGACCTGCCGAAAGGAGATCCGCTCGGCCGCCGAAATTGCGGGATAGAGCGCGATGGGACACGAGACGAAGGACAACTTTAAATAGCCCTTCCAGTAGGGTCGGGAGGCCGGCACTGGAAACTCCAACGCAACAGGGTGCAAGAGCCAAGCTTGAGCTATGGCCGCGGAGTCAACGGACGTAACGCATGGAAGTTTCAGGGACCGGCTGTGTTACACATTTCTTCTCGCAGGAATGTTCCGAACGGCCCGACCGCCAAGCTTCTTCCCGGCCTCCCAAATTCGCGGTTCGAGTCGCAATATGGCAGGGGTGCCGATCGAGGGCGGTCCGGATCGTCGGCCTGCGATAGACAAATTGAAGCAGATCAGGGCCGCCGAAGGCCGCTCAGGTCAAAAAGCCGAGTTCGGCATAGCCGATCTTGTGTCAGCTAAGGGCGTTAGTGGAAGCCCAACGCCTTCTTTTGGCCCAAAGCCAAGTCTGCACACCACCTTAGCTGCGTGAGTACGACACTGATCAAGCACCGGGCTTTTCCCGCGATGAAACGAAAACGCGAAGTGCCCAGGTTTCAAAAGAAAGCACGAATCGAAAACGACTGTAATCGCCGCAACGATCCAAAAGCCGCACCCGAGAAGATGCTATATCCTCAAGCATTCCGTTTTCTTGAAAAGAAGCTGCGAAATGCCGCCCACGCTGCTGCGAGTCCCCCGAAAACACCGAATAAGAGAAACTTACCCAGAGCGTTAAACGCACCGATTTCACGGCTACCGCTGCCGCACCACCAACTCCGCAACTTTATCGCCGGTTCTAAATTCTGAATATTTCTGACCCGAATTGAAGTCGATCCTGCGAGCGCATTATCTTTGTCCAGAGAAGCAGGGCCGAAACAAGTAAAGGGCTCACTACGTCCGCCCGTCCCAGCAATCGAATAATGTAATTTACTGCCACGCCGCCATCAGCTTCTCGAAAGCTTGATTCCCCATTTGAGCCGCTTCGTCTGAACGTCATAGTGCGGCACTACGTACCAATCCACTAATCGGCGCCATTCCGTTGCGAACGTCAATCGCGCCGGCCAATCATCGCTGAAAGGTGACAAGATGCGATCAACGCGCCGTTGTAGCCGCCGCTGGCTATCCTCAAGTGCGAGATACAAGATGCGGCTCTGGGTCGGCCGTTTGACACCGCGTTGATGTTGCTGCACTGGCTAATGAGTGATGCCGGTCAGGCTATTCAGTTGGCGCATGGCGGCTGGCTGGAGTTCATCATTATCGTCTAGCCTGCGAGTCTCTGACTCGCTTGAACCACAATCAAAGCATTGTCCGGGTAGCTGGATCGGTGTGCGGCCACCTCGTTGGTGGTCAATCCAACCTCAGCTTTGCGGACTCACGGAGCGATGCCAAATTCGAAGCGATATTGATCGCGTTTCCGCCAACGGCACCGAGATCTTCAGCTTGTAAGCCAGCTGCAGGTCCAGTGTGCAACTCTAAGAAATGCAGTCTACCCAACTGCGCACAACTCCCAATGTTATCGAAGTCCCACTGTTACGAACTGCTGCCCGTCCCGGAGCTTGGAGCTGACCATGGCTCTTCGCGACAGGCCTCTCTTCACGCTAAACGAAGTGACCCGCTTGCTTTTCATACCCGCAGGAATGCTCGCGGAGCGAGTCAGCTCTTCTAAGGAGCACCGGAGCCAGAGTTCGCCGCAGCGCCCGACGCGTCATCACTCGACTTTTCGGCGCGGCTATGCTGACCCGTTACGCCTAATGCATCGCCGGATGCGGGCCGCGATCGCCGTCCTGCCCTTCGAGCACCCGAAGTTTGCCGTCACTGCTAGATCAATGCCGAAGGCTTTGTGGCCTGATTTAAGCGGCTCGCGAGCGCTACGCTAAGTCGTGACGTTCCGCGCCGAGCCCATGCTCGCCCGTGCCGAAAAAGTCATCGAGAGTGCGGACTAGCAAAAGCCTAGGGGGTTACTGCGAGCGCTGTTCCCAATGTTGTCTAATGGGCGCGCTCACGTCCTTACCTGTGGATTAACGCTCCATTAACGTACGTGCCATCAACATGCTGATAAGCTCCGGTCAGGCATGGGGATCTCAGCATGATTGATGTAGTGCTTTACGTCTTGGCGTGCGCATCGCTGTACGGCCTAACGGGCTTTCTGTTTCACGATCAGATCACGAAACGGCGTTGATTTAGCCTCTCGGCCGGTCAGCGCCAGAAATCCTTGAACCGATCTGGCGATAGCTCGGTATAGCGCACCGTGTGCTGAATATCCGATGGCCCAGCTACGCTTCAGCGCGCGTGTATCGTGGCCTTGTTGGCAAGGGCAAACCCGCAGGCATGCCGCAGCATATGCGGGTGCGCTTTAAACCCCAGATCCGCCGCCTCGCCCGCGCGCTCCACTATCCGAGCAAATCCCCCCGTGCTGAACGGGGCACCGCGCTCACCTCTTAACACGAAGAGCGACTTCGGCTCTTGCTCCCGCGCCAGCTTGCGGAGCGCATGCAGTTCTTCGCCCGTATCGGGTGCCTGCTCGGTGATCCCTTTTCACCCTGCGCCCCGCCAGAGTGGCGGCGCTGAAATCGACCTGATCCCACCGGACATCGGTTAGCTCGGCGGCGCGCAGTCCGTGCCGATAAGCGATCAGGATCATAGTGGCGTCTCGGTGCCCCGCGGTTTGCCTTCGCCGTGGCAGTGAGCCGGGCAACCTCAGCATCAGATACTCCCGCGTCCGTAGCTCGGCATTCGCCCGCCGTCGCGGTGTGACTGTTCGATTTACAGTGCTCGGCGTGACCAGCCGCAAGCGCGATTTCGCCATGACAATTCGCCTCCGTGCTGTGGGTGACTGTTCAAATAACCTTCGCGCAAACGTGACCGGCCACCCCTCTGGCAATGCGTGAAAGTTTCCGAAATCCGGAAAATGAGGCAGCAAGTTGGGAAGCGAGTCGTGCAGCATATAAAAAATGTCGGCGGATACCCTGCTGGTGAAGTGTCCCCATTGCGGCGCCTGGCCGATGGCTGCGAGCCTGCCGAAGCCCGCTTCAGTCCAGCAAAAACCGCGATTAAAGTGCCCCAAGTGCCGGCACGAGGACAGCGCTCGGCTGCATCGCCCGAGGTCCGCACTACGCCTCCCGCAGGAGCAGCCGCGCGACGCCCACGGGGTGCGATGAAGATCCGCTCTCATTCCGAAAGCCACATCGTCGAACTCGACGACGGCTCGCGCTGGCAGATCTATCCGGGCGACGTCGACCTCACGCTGAACTGGAGGCCCGAGACCGACCTGAATTTAATAGCGAGCGATGACGAGATCAGTTCTCACGCGCTGGTCGACGGTGGCGCCAGGGTGCGCGTGATTCCGGAGGGCCAAAGCTGGCCGGTCGACGAGGTCAGGACGGCGCTGAGGAAGGAGAGTTAGATCAGACGCCCCGGACTGGAGGAGGCCGCCGCCTTTGGCTATCCTCGCGAGCGCTAGTTCTGAATAGCGGGTCGTGACCTTTGACTATCCGCGACAGGCGCCGTAGTTCAACGGCGGGCGACGGTCTCTCCAGTTAAATGGGGTACCCGGACTATCGTTCCCCGATTTGAGGATTGCCTTCGTCCCGCTCCGCGCCTCGGGGAACGTCCGTCCCAACCGGTCCATTGGTAGGCCATGGAGAAGCTCTACCCGCTGCTGTTCGAGCACCGCCTGCCAACGCCAATCCGGTATCTAATTGCCGCGTCCATCATGCTGGTCTGCTCGGCGCTGCAGGCCGGTCTGCAAGCGCAGGCAGGCTTCACGGGCTTCTTCCTGCTGCTTCCAGGTGTCTTCCTGTCGGGCCTCTTGTTCGATCGTGGTTCGGGTCTTTTGGCTGCCGCCATCGCTGTGGGCGTCACGGTCTACCTGAGCTACGCCGGTCGCTATGGAATGGAGTTCCTGTTGCCGTGCGCCCTGTTCTCGATCACGGCAGTAGGCGTCGCTGTGGTGGCGGAGATCATGCGTGGCGAAACGAAGCGCGTGCTGCAGGCGGAGCAGGCCAAGACGCTGCTGCTGGACGAGATGGCGCATCGCACCAAGAACAATCTGGCCATCCTGGTTGCGATGGTTCGCCTACAGGCGAGAAGTGGCGAACCCGCTTGCGCAGAGGCCATGGAAAGCACGGCCCGACGGGTCCAGGTGATGGCCGAGGTCTACGACCACCTGTCCCCTAAGGACGGCTCGCGGTTGGTCGACATGCGACGGTTCCTCTCCGAGATCGTCGAAAAGGTGTTTCAGTCGCTTTCGGCGGATGGCCCCGTCGCGTTTCAGGTGATTTGCGATGACTGCTATCTATCAAATCAAGAGCCTCTTGCAATCGGCATCATCACGAACGAGTTGGTCACGAACGCACTCAAATATGCGTTTCCCGATGGAAGATCAGGTCAAGTCGTCGTCGAATTGAAGTCGGGCGAGCTAATCGAGCTGTCCGTTCGCGACAACGGAATTGGCGTGACGGCGAGTGGGCAGCCCGAGGGTCTCGGCTCCCGCATCCTTTCGCTGCTCGCGCAGCAGCTGGAGGGCACGTTACTGTTCGAGCGGCTCGATCCCGGCGTGCGCGTTGTGCTGCGGGCCCCCCGAAAACCTGGATTGTTCGACTAATCGAAGGACCTTTGCCGCCGCCCCTCGTACGCCGGTATCGCCATATGCTGACGACGGCCGCTCAAGGCGATGCCTTCGGCCGAAGCTCTCGCCTGGATGGCCCCCAATGTTCGACGGAGTTTGGTCGCGATAATCCGCGAGGCGATCCCATTCCCAGCGTGAGCCTTCAAGGAATCCACTTCCTCTTCAGTCCAAGGCCTACTGATTATTCGCCGGCGCATCCGCGGATCCATGAAAGGCAACGTGGTGGCTCGGCCCCGGTTCCGAAGCCCGCCGGGTCAGAATGACTGGTTCAAAGCGATGCCCGGCCTGGCGTGCTTCACGATCCTGCTGACCGGCCGATCCGCGTTTACGCGGTAGCCGCCGCCCGACCCGCGTCAGTGATCCGGTATTCGACATCGCCGGATGGAAGCGGTTCGGTTTCAACGAGACCCAGCTCCACCAGCCGCGCCACGGTCTCGTGGTCGAACAGCGGTGGGCTGACCCAGGATTCGCCGAGGAGCCTCCTCAGAAAATCGCGTTCCAGATCGGTCAGCTCCATCTCGACCTCCGCTCGTCGATTTCTTATGGCACCCGTTGCGGCCGCGTCATCCAGTCTGACCGGTTGCTGCCGGCGGCGAGAGACAGCGCTGCCAGGAACGGAGCCATCGTCGTCCCGTTGACTCCAGAAGACAACCTACGGGAGGTCAACATGGCCATGGAAGATCGCGAGACGTTCAGCCTGATCGGAAGCGACAAGGTCGAGGGCACGAACGTGTACGGTGCCGACGGGGAAAAGGTCGGCTACATCGAGCGCGTCATGATCGACAAGATCAGCGGCAAGGTGTCGTACGCGGTGCTCAGCTTCGGTGGTCTGCTCGGCATCGGCGACGATCACTATCCGCTGCCTTGGCAGGCGCTGAAATACGACACCAACCTCGGCGGCTACGTCACCGGCATCACCCAGGACCAGCTTCGCGGCGCCCCCAAATACGCCGACGAGAGCAGTTGGAATTGGAGCGACCCCGCGACCGCGCGCTCCGTGAACGCCTACTATGGTCTGCCGGTGGCTTGAGCCGGCACGACCCGTCTGAGGCTTGGCCTAAATACGACACACGGCCGAAGGGAAGGAGAGTTGGAAGTGAGCAAGGCCGTTCGTGTTCTGGTCGTGGAAGATGAAGCTCTGATCTGCAGCTTCATCGAGGACGCCTTGTCGGCCGGCGGTTTCGAGGCCTGTTCGGTGAGCTCGGGGGAAGCGGCCCTGTCCACTTTTCGCGATGGCCGCGAGCGGTGTCGCGCGCTGTTGACGGACGTCAATCTCGGTGACGGCATCAGCGGATGGGAGCTGGCGCGCCAGATCAGGGAAATTACGCCCGGGTTTCCGGTGGTCTACATGACGGGCGCCAGCGCGGGGGACTGGAAATCGCAGGGCGTCGTTGACAGCATCCTGATCGAGAAGCCTTTTGCGCCGGCGCAATTGGCGACTGCCGTGTCGCAGCTACTCGATACCGGGGCCTCGCCGGGCTGAACCGGGATCGGGGTGACCTCACAGGGTAGGCACAGCCCTGGCGGCCCGCCAATCGCACCCCGACGGGGAAAGACACCGGCTGGCGGTGAGGCCTCTCCACGGCCTTCTCTGGGCTTCATGCGAAGGGGTGCCGCCCTCGAAAAAGACCCCACTCCGTTTTGGGGCCCCATGTCGGCGCGGCGCGCCCTAGAAGACCATTTACGACCGAGGGCGGCGAGGGCTTCGCCCTGGATTAACCAAGGCGGCGGCGGCGGTGCAGGCGGCCCGGCGGTCCGGCTTGATGTGCTACGATGCGGAACGTCCGAGCAGAGGGGGGTGGTTATGAGAAATAAAACTCTGGCTATGCTGATCTTGGCAATCTGCTCGCACCCGGTGGACGCTGAGGCGTTCACAATCAAACAGAACAGTTGCTACCAGGTCAGCGGGTTTTGCGCCGTAACCTGCGATTCTGGAATGGTGGTCACTGGCGGCGGATGCTTTACCAACTCAGAGAAGGTTGGCTTCTCGGCAAACTTTCCTTCCGGCACTAATCAATGGGCCTGCAGGCCCGCCGCCAAGGTCAGATGGGTTGAGGCCTACGCGATCTGCCAATGAACGGACACTGACCGAGCAGCTGCGTCCACGGCGAGCGTGGGTAGCGAGCGCTCCGCGCTGATCTAGCCGGTCACCCGACACGGTGCTGAATGTTGCACCACGGCTACAACGGGAGCGATTGGGCACCGTATGATCACGAGGCTGAGCCGCGTAGCACGACTATTGCATTGCATTGTCCAGTCGCCCGCGTGTCCAATCAGTGGCATGTGCTGATGGTGATTCGTAAAAGCACTAGTGGTCGACCCCACCGTTGCACCGGCAGGGCCGACCTAATCGAAAACGCCCCTGGCAAAAGGAACATTCTCAATGAAAAGATGCGCTGCTAAACCCCCACAGTCAACGTCGGTCTTGGAGCCTGCAAGGTCTAGGCCAGAACCGGCGGAGCATCATAGCTTCATGACTGAAATTCTGATTCGCTGGAATAGCTGGCTTGGCCGGCTCAGGGTTAAAATCACTCACACGCGGCTGTAGCGGCACTCCGCGCCGGCCACGCGGCAAGGAGTCGAAACGCGGCCGGCAGCGGAAGGGCAGCTCTTGGAGGCCGAAGCTGCCTCGGGAAGCAATGACCCGAGGTGGGCATCGTTCCTAGAGTTGATCGCGTGGGTAGCGAGCGCTCCGCGCTATCCCTAATCATGGGCGGCGCGGAGGCGCTGAAGCGAGTCGACCTTGCGTCCTGCCGCAACGCCCACCTCCTGCGAGACGGGCACTGCGCTTTAACGATCAGTCTTTCTTGGGTGGAACCGGAGCCGCAGTCAGGTGCCGGATCTTCCATTGGCCGTCTACTTTGACATAGGTGGCGGTCCAAGTACCCGATGCATCAACCGCGTCGCCCTTGTCGCTCTTGCCGGTGATGTGGAATTTGCCCATGGCGGCCGGGGTATCATTGTCAACCTGCCAGACCTCATCGACCGTGGCTTCTAGCTTGTTGAAGCCTGCCTTGAAAGTATTTGCATATGCGGTCGCGACATCATGCTTTCCGGCCGGGTTGATGAAAATGCCGTCCTTGGTGTAGAGCGCGGCCACGCACGCCGGGTCTTGCTTGGTGTAGCAACCCTCATAGGCGGAAGCGATCTTGTTGGCTTCCTGCTTGAAGTCTTGGGCAAACGCCGGAGCCGTAGACATAAGGGGGATGCACAGCGAGAACAAAACTGAACGTTTCATTTCCATTCCCTCCCTCGTGGTGCGGAATTGCACCGTGACGCCCACCGCGATGGGCGCTGCGTTGCAATCCTGTTATGATAACATCTCACCACAGCAGCGACCCGAAGTCGTTCATTGCCTTTTAAACGCGGCAGCAGCATGGAAGGAGGCAGGGTTCCTAAGCGTGTGCCCCCGTCACGGCCCGCTATTACAGCCGCCGGTCCTTCGACCGCACCCCTCGATGCCGCCTTGGCAGGCGAGCGCTCCGCGCTGTACGATCAAATCGGGCGCGGTGAGGAAAGCCAAATGAGTCATCCTGCTGCTTACATGGCTTCAGCCATTTGCTTGTTCTCAGCCATTCTGATTGTACCAGCCGACGCTGCAAAACAGAGCAAGGTCTTAGCGGCCTGCAAGAGAACGCCTGGCTGTTGGACCGAAACCTGCAGCGACAAAAGTTGCGTGTATGGATGTTCCCCGCACGCTTGTTTTTACTGTAAGAAGAAGGTCTGCAGACAGACCGGCCAGCGCTGGTATGAGCCAGATCCAGTTGAGGACGCGCTTGACCGCGAACGGCTGCTGGGTGGCAGCTAGATTAGCTTGACTGGCGAGCGCTCCGCGCTGACGCCCTCAACTCCTCGGCCGCCGCCTTCGCGCCGGCCTTGCGTTTCTTCTTCCGGCTGTCGACGACCCTCGAGCGTTCGGATCGCCGGGCGCCGTTCCTTCCGCATCAGCATCGAAATCACTCCTCACGACGCTGGTACGAATCCTTTCAGCGCGTCTCTGGTTCCAGCTCCTATCACAGGAGGGATTCGCGATTGTGGGAGTCTCGCGCTTGATCGTCCGGCAACTCTTTGACCTGTTCTTTGGCTGCTTTGTCGTCGGGGCAGTCAAGGCTGACAGCGCCCACAAGTCGGCTGTGCTGGTTAAATAGGTAGGCACGGTAACGGTTCATGGCTCCATGACCCGGTGGGTTGGCAACTCTTTACACGGGCTGGAGGCATTTTTTGAGGCTGCTCTTTGTTTTCTTCTGGGCTACCTCAGATGATCCGCATGCTCTCGGCATCACGGGGTTCGTGCATGACGTCATTCCAAACGCATATTGGGGCGAGTTCCTAATCTAAGGGCGGTGCAGGAACGATTCGAGCTATGCCAGTTTGAATTAGCATTGTTGTCGCGTGGAGTTCATAATGCGTACGTCTCATTGGACGCCGTCAATCGTGCCGAACGACTTCGATCAGACGGTCTACTTGGTGGCTGATGACTTCGGCAAATTGGGGCGCGCCTGGCGCGAAGCTGATTATGAGGCAACCGATCTCGAAACGGTGATCCGAGGCCTTCTGGCGGACCAATATAGCAACCCTATTCGCGTCATCGCCTTCAACACCGCAGAACGCTGGTCGGAAGACGTTTCCGAGGAAGTGGCGCGCGAGCTGCGCCGGCGGTGCGATTTGCAGCTGTGCGAGATGCCATCCTCGCTCTCTGATTTTGTGGAGCGCCATGAAGGACAGGATCGACGTCAGTTGACACTGCGGTTAGCTCCTTGAATCAGGGGCGCCGCCGCAAAGCACTCTGCTCCGGGCGCCAGTCGATAGACATCGCCATCGAAGTGCAACAGGCCGGCACGCACCATCCGCATCGCAAGATCCTTGATGCAAACCGCGGACTTAGACCCTCCACCAGGTGGTACAGATTGTTCTGGCGTTCGATCAGCCGCCCGTAGAGATTGGCCAGACACAAGGCTCTTAGCATTCTTGGTCATGGCTTTTCCACATTGCCGGAGACCGTCCGAAACATCGCAGGTTCCTGACTCGCAGTTGCTGCCATTTTGCCCTGTCATGCGTACAAGTGTTCGAACCCTGTATCCCAACCCGCGGAACCAAGGTCCCCGCGGGCACCGAGTGTATCCACGAAATCAAACATGACGGCTACAGGCTGATCGTTCAGCGGGAAGCAAGCGCGTGCGGCTGTTCACCCGTATCGGCAGCGACTGGAGCGACCGTTTCCCGCTGATCACAGAGGCCGCGCTGCGCAACCGCATCAGCTCGTTTGTCATTGACGGCGAGGCCGTCCTGCTCGGTGTCGACGCGCGATCCGACTTCAACGGGCTGCACGGCCGCAAGCACAACGATGAGGTGCAGTTTTATGCCTTGGACGTGCTCGCCCTCGATGGCGAGGACCTACGCCCGCTGCCGCTGCATGTTCGCAAGGCCAACCTGGCGCGCCTGCTCGCGCCGCGTTTCGACGGCATTTTCCTTTCCGACTTCGAACAGGGCGAGATCGGGCCGGATCTCTTCCGTTACGCCTGCCTGCTGGGATTCGAGGGCTTAGTTTCGAAGCACCGCGAGCGGCCCTACCGCGGCGGCCGTTCGCCGCACTGGATGAAGGTCAAGAACCGCAAACATCATTCCATCTAGCGCGTGAAGGAGGCGTTTTCCTGATGGATGCTTTTGATCGATGGTGGCAATGGGCCGAAAAGCCGCCGCCGACCATCCGGCGGAGATCCACGAGCGGGTCATGCAACTGTCGCCTGAGGACTGGCGCGATCGCTCCAAGGCAACGAGGCCGTCGCTCGCTGGCGGGAGCACCAATAGATATCGCCGCCATTCCGGGTGGGTAGCGGCGGCGCGCGAACCGACGATCACGACCTCCTCGGTGAGCGGGAGACGGCTCTACTCACCCCGTGGGCCGTCTCCATTCGGCGCCCCTTCCGCCGTTCACAAGTTGTTGTGCGATAATTAAGAACTTTCCACAGTCGCATTCATTTCAATCGCAGGGCGAAGCACGTGGTGCGGATATTCCGCGCTCAATCAAAGAAGGGTGGACATGCGATCGTCTCGAAATTTCCTGAGCGTTGCATTAGCGATCGGTTGCGCAATCACCCTTCAGAGTGCCGCGTATTCGCAAGAGTATCGTGGGACGTGGGAACAACAACAGGCCTGCATGCCCGACGTTTGGCGGCTATGCGGCGCGCAAATCCCCGATGCGAACAGGATCGTGGCTTGCTTACGGCGAAACACTCCGAACCTCAGCGATCGGTGCCGCGCGGTTTTTGCACAAAACGATGCGCCCTCACGTGGCGAGGATCGCGACTACGGGCAAAGACGTTACAATCGAGATCGAGATTATGGACCGCGGCGCCACGATCGAGATTATGGACCAAGGCCTTATGACAGGGACTACGGGCCGAGGCCTAACTACGGTCCAAGGCCTTACGATTATGACGACGAATAAAGTGGAAGATAGACTTCCGCGGCGCGACAGCACGTTTCGGCACAATGCGTGAGATTCGAAATAAATGAGGCCGCCGAACTGAGGCGGCCTATACTGCATTAGCGATAGCCTTTGCACTTCGTCTCTTCTTTGTACTCGCCATTGCGCTCCCGTTTGCGCTCGATCTTGCACGGCCCTCTGTAAAATTCCTGCTTGTACTCGCGTGCTTCGTTGTAGCTGCGGCCGTAGTAATCACCGCGATCGTAACCCCAGCGGCCCCCCAAAGTCGGGTTGGGATCAGCCAAAGCCGGGCTGGAAAAGACCATCACGCCGACCATCACCAAAGCCCGTTTCATTTGTCACCTCCTTGCAGGTTCCAGGAGCAACGACCTCAGAACAGATTTGTTCTTTCGCAGGATGAGTACACGCTCTGGCTAGCGGCGCGAAAATGGGGGCAGTAACCGGTACCGGTACCTGCTCGATTTTGATCCCGGGAAAACGGGGTGGGTCGAGACCCCTACCTTCTTACCGATCAGCGGAGCCTTGGCGCTCCTCGCCACCCCATACAGCACGTTCACTTCCATCGCCGTGTGAGCATGCGCCAATGATTTCAAATCTGCAGGTGCCTTCGCCATTTAGCTGCTTCCATGTCCTGCTGTCTTGGTCGCGATGTCTGTGTCCTTTTCAGTCGCTGACTTTTTCTCAGGAACGATCCGCCTTGAATGTGTTTGGCGTCCGTGCCGACGGCAGACCGGCACAAAAGCTCATTGTTCGACTTCTCCAATTGAACTTTAATTCACGGCCCCCGCGTCCCCCGGCGGCCGTGTTGTTCGAGGAGAGCCCTTTAATTAGGAACGACTTTCCCGACCGGGTTGCGCGTCCGTGCCGCTGGTACGTTGCGGCATTGCCAAATGCTCGATCTCTCGTAATTGACGGCCCCTGGCGCTCCCAGGGGCCGTTCCTTTTCAACTCTACCGGTCCATTACAACGGTCCGTTCGCGGTCTTCGCGATTTTTTTCGATGGTCGCAATCGTCTCAGGCGTCTCGAATTCATCCTCCTTGATCAACGCCGTATTCCGTTCGCAGTCGGGATGAACAGCGGCCCGGCTTGAACTCGTCGTGATGTTTCGTTCCAGTGAGGCGAGACTGGTTGCGGGCTCCGTTTCTTCCGACCTAACCGGGAGAACTGCTAGCGCGCTTACCGCCAGGAGCGCGATTAAAACGTATCGCATGGATTCGCTCCAGCTTCGTGGCTTGACGAGTCAACAGCACGCAGCGGAGCTGGTTCCAGAACCGGCTCGCACATAAGCGAGTGGCTTGAATCGTCGGGATTAAGAGCGCCGGAGTAGTTAATCCAAACGTGGGGGCCCGCATGAGGCCTCACCTAGCCTATGGCGCGGATCGACTGGACACACGTCTTGTCCATTGCTGCCACGCTCGCCATAACGGCTGGCGCGCTCTGCATCCTACTGTTCGCGATGTAGGCGGTTTTGCTCTGCGCCAGTTCCAGAATTAACCTCGGCGGCGAACATCAAGCTTAACGCGCGAGTTTTGTTGCGGCCCGTCTAAACAGATCTAGCGTGGCTGCAGGTCGCGCAGATTGGCAAGTCCCAAAGTTCGGCCTGCGTACTGCGCGATTAGGGGCCGCTTCGCCCTCGAGGCGGCCCCGCCCCCATTTTGAAAAAGTCTTTTCCTTGCCCTGGTCCACCTCGTTTGAGGATCCAATTTCGCTTCCGAATGGCCGCCGGCTCCTCACCTTGAGGGATGCCGCCAGCTACATCACGAAGCTGCCGGAAGCCGAATTCCGCGCCGGAATGGCAGGCCGCGATGGAAGCGCTGATCCTCGTTGCAGAGCACGGCGGCCCGACGATGTTGGCCCGGATCGGCGTTATGCGGGCGTTGAACCGTCACATCGAACGGGTCTTCAATCCCGATCGCAAAAGTCAGCATTGGGGCAAGCGCAAGCTGAAGAGAGACAATGACCGTCCTTGTCTACGTCAACACAGGTAAGCAGGTCGGCGATGCCGAGCACATCAAGGTATTTGCCAATCAGGACGCCGCGGAAACCTGGTTCGCGGAGAACGATCCGGAAGGTGTGGCGTTCGAGTACGAAGTGCTCGAATATGAAAGAGGCCGCCAACTGGGGCGGCCTGGACTGCTTGTGATCCAGGCCCCGCCTACTCGGAGCCGCCGTCGCTCGCTTGCCCCAAAGCGTAGCGCCGGCGAGCGATCGAAACTCTCGCTCCTTTCGCTCGAAGTTGCGCATCTCTTTCTGCGCCGCATTCACCCTCTGGCTCGATTTCTCTTGTTCTTCAGCCTTGTGGGGTTGGCGTGGTAGCCGGGAAACCAGGGGGGGCTCCTCCAACCGAAACAGGCCCTACAGGTTTAGGCTGCCGAGCCATCTTTTTGCGCACTACTCGGGATAGCCGGTTATGAGTGCGCCCTGTTGGAATGGAGGAAGTTACTTCCGGGGCAATTGCATTTTGCAGCGAGTCTACCTTCGCTATGAGCGTGGAAACCTGAGCAGACATTTTCTTCATGTCTTGACGTTCATCCGTCATCTGAGCAGATATTTTCTTCATATCGACTTGCTCATCCACGACGCTCTGTCTTAGAGAAGCAAGCGCAATTGAATCCTGCCGAAGAAGAGCTGTGTTTTGCTGCAATAAGAAGGTATTCTCTTGCAGTGAGGCAGCGTGTTGCTGCTGGGCCGACTGAACATCCTTCAATGCGGCGACAACCGCATCCGGTATTGGATCGGAAACTTTCTGGCGCGGAATCAGTTCGGCCAAACTGCTGATATTCGGCAGAGCAACATCGCTGATATTCGGTAGAGCAAAATCGGAAGGCGACAGTGTATAGACGGCCGCAGTAGAGTTTATTCCAAGAGCGATCACCGACAGGGCCAAGATCGATTTCCGGCTCGATTTCCTGCTCGGTGCCGTGCATTCGGGTTGTGCGGTTTGGCTCTGCTTTTCCGATGTCTCGGTCACGTGCATTAACCTCAAAATGAGTGAACAAAAAAGAGCCGTCGCTGGATCGTCCCTCGCGACGGCTCCTTTACGCGACACCCAACTAGAACTGCCTGAGATTCTAGGCTGATGAGATTAATTCCGCGTTAGCGCCTCAGTCGTCTGGCATGAGCCGCAAGCCGCCTGCGCACGCGCGCGATCTCTCATGACCAAACAACTCTCGGAAGGAAAGATGCGGGCGACGAGATTTTGCTGGCGCGATATGGTCGCGGGTCAAATCCGGAAATAACCCCCTGGGATACTCCCTACCGCCAGCATCGCGGCTGTGCAGGAGGTCAGGCAGGCCTATGTCAACTTGCTGGGTCCAACCGCGGTGCAGTCGCAGCAGGCCTTGGTGGAAAACCCGAGACAGCACAGGCGCCATGCGCTCGGCGATAAAGCCCACTGGAAATAGTGGCAGGTCACTCCGTGACATTTGGGTTGACGCGTTTTCGTGGCGTGACGCACCGAAGCTGATGTCCGCTTTGCTCCTAAAGCGACGCGGCTGCTGCGCAGCAGCGAAATGACGCGATGGGCAAATAGGCGACATTGAAGGCTTGGCTTGGAGAGGCCCTCGATCTCAACGCCCGGTGGTCTGGTCCCACATGTCCAGCTCCGCCTCAATTTACCGGAGCCGCCTAGTTACTAGTTCACGCAGAACCCGCAGCTTAAGCAATCGAGCGTGCATTAAGCCACCCCCATCCTATCTGAACGCAAGGCAGGACCTTTTGAAGATTTGAAGATAGCAATCGGAACGAGGAAACGTTGGCGGAAGTTCGCGCGTTACCGGACCGGATCAACGCCATGGAGGAGACGTATGCGAACCGCAACTCTCGCGATGATTGTTGTTGCCGGAAGCGCGATTGCCTTCCCAGCAACGGCGCAACCGCAACAGGCCGCACCTAGTCAGCTAACCAAGGAGCAGATACAGCAGCGTGATGAAGAAAAAGGGCTCAAGACTAGCGAGCCCAACGAGCAGATGCAGCGTGATGCAGACAAAGGGATCAAGACCCGCCAGTCCGGTGAGTCAGGTTATGTCGGCATGGAGGAAAAGCCGGGCGCGTCCGCCAATCCTCCGGGCCGACCGGGTGAGCAGACCACGGGTTCGGGTAGCCAGACTGGCGCGCCGAAAGCTCTCGACAAGAGCGGCGCCGCGAAAGATTAGGACAAGAGCCGCTAGAGATCGCTGACGTCGGCGGAGAGCTGCATCAAGGTCAGCCTTACCGCGCGGCGCTCAAAGTGGCCGCCGCGACATTTCGCGTTTCGGCTCTCGCTTGACCAACAAACTAGCCGCCGACCAAATGTCTGTTTGGGTCATTCTCGACTGAGCCAGCCGGTCCGGCCTGCCAGTTGATATCTGCTTTGACCTGAGACCGACCTGATTATTGCGCACAAATGAAATGGCGCGATCGGCCAATCCGGACTCAGCGGCGGGGCAAATTGGCCCGAACTTATTCGATCATGTCGTTGCTGGATTTCACGCCGGGATCAAGGTGTGGCGGGTCTTCGGATTTCAACCTTCTCGCCGACGTCGATGACCATCAGATCTTCACCGAGCTCCAAGGGACCGGAATAAGTCTTCCGCGTTGGTAGAATCAGATCCTGCTCGGTCGCGTTTGGCAACACGATGTGTGAACACACCGCCAGCTTCGGCTTGGTCCGCGTAAACACATCTCCAGCCTGCTCTGGCGTGACATGGTGGGCGACAACACTTGTCGTCCGCGCCGGCGGGACTCCAAGCCGCTGGAAGGTCTCAGGCGAGGCGACCTCGTGAATCAAGAGATCAACGTTCTGGACGTGTCGGACAAGATTTTCAGAGGTGCGGGTATCTCCGGAGAGCACGACAGAGCGACCGGAATAGTCGATGCGATAGCCAAACGCGGGCTTCACCGGCGTGTGGTCCACCTCGAACGCGGTGATCTTCACGCCGCTGTTCTCATATACGAACCCCTCGGTGATGTCCTCGGCGAGGACGACCACGCCGTCTGGTGCCGCTCGGTCATCGTAAAGGCGAATCCTGATGTCATACTCAAATGCCTGCTCGAGGAGCGACATCATGCGCTTTGTCCCTCTCGGTCCCCAGACCTGCAGTGGCCGATCCCGGCCCGGTGTAAGCCAACCGGTTAGCCACAGATCCGGGAAGCCGACGACGTGGTCTGAATGCAGGTGGGTGAGAAAGACACCGTTTACATCCTGCCACGGCATCTTGATCTGGTTGAGCCGAAGGGCACCGCGGCCTGCATCGAAAACGAACTTCTGTCCACCCGCTTCGACGAGGATGCTCGGTCCGAACCGGTTCATAACGGCCGGAGGGCATCCTGTGCCTAAGAGTGTTACCTTAATTTCTTGTCCCTCGGCCGTCGCCGCTGGGACAACGACGAGGGCAAATAGCGCGATACCTAGCATTCTCTGAAGACACTTCGAGGCCATACGCCCTCCCAGTCGAAATCAGAATGATGGTCTATCTGCTGCCGCTGGTACATCGCGCGGCGTATCGAAGTCTTATTTCGTTCTCCAATCCTGAGACCTTTTCACAGTGGCGGCCCGAGCGCAACATGACCGCTCTGGGTCAACAGCGCCATTCTGAACGCCAGTTGGTCGCTTCCGGTCTACGCCGATAAGCGGACGATTCAGAGCCGGTCAGGACTTCGCATTCGGGCCATTTCCGGACTCATGCACCGCAGCAAGGGATTATTTGATAATCTCGTTGGCCAGCGCGAGCTGCATTAGCAGCTCTACTTGGAAACGCCGCAAGCGATGCGCGCGCCGCCACCACCCACGGGAGTTGGCTGGTCGGAGTAATTATCGCCGCCCGCGTGGATCATAATCGCGCGCCCTTTAACGTCGGCCACAGTGAGGTGCGGCACTGCCACGGTCTCCCTGGCCTTGCCGCGAGCATCGACGATCAGCACGGGCATGTCGCCCTTGTGGCCCTCGCCATACGGTCCGAGGTGTTTACCAGTGTTGGCTGGGTCATAATGGTCACCCGCCGCCATGCCGGCCGCTGGCTGGCCATTCGGTCCAGGGCCCGGGCCACAATTCGGATTAACGTGGGCATGGAATCCATGGTCGCCCGGCGGTAGACCGACCAGCCGTGGCGTGATCTGTAAGCCTGTTTGGGTGTCGGACAAAACAAGCGTGCCAATCTCCTTGCCGATGCCGTTGGCATCGATTGCGTTCATGGTAATCGTCTCGGTAGCGGCATAAGCAGCGCTCGCACCAGTTACTATGGTCGCGGCAGCCAGCGTCACAACGTTGAATCTCATCTGAGCCTCCCTTTTCGGGATCGAGTATCGTAGCGAGTTAAATAGCACACTGAAAGTGGCCGAGTGTAGTTCGAGCGGAGATAGCTCCACGGCACCGCTGATGTCGCATAGGGGTCAAAAGCGCCGTTTGAGCCGGTCAGTCACTTCCGGTCTCCCCGGATAAGCGGACTATCTCAGAGCCCGCCCGGACTTCGCATTAGGGCCAACATGCGACATCGCCACTGCGTACGATCTCCATTGTCGTCCGTTGCGGTTCGCTGACCGGCTAGGCAATGGCTGGAGGACTGAAGCCTCACTCCGGCAGGCCAGCTTTTCGCAGACCCTCTTTTATTCTGGCAAGGGCTGACGGGTGGAGGGGAACTGCATAGGTGATGGTTGCAATTCGGAGCGCGGGTTCGAGCTGTTGGAGATGCGCCACCGCCTTCTGCGCTTGCTCCTGTCGACCTAGAAAGGCATTGCTCCCCGCTGCAATCCGCCACGCTGACGAAAAGTTCGGATTTTCACCAATGGACTTTGCTGACCACACCGCTGCCTCATCATAGCGACCGGCGTAGAAATGTCCGCTTGCCGTCCCACCCTGCATCAAAAACAACAGCGGATCAAACGGGCTAAGGCGTATCGCATGGGCGAAATGTTCTACGGCCAAATTCCATTCGCCCAGCACGAGCCTCACCAACCCGCTCGAGAGCCACGCATCCATCAGGTTCGGATTAAGCCGAAGTGCGCGATCGACAAGGGCCACTCCTGCATCAACCTCGCCGACGACAAAGGCCAGCGCTGCACCGCTCCAGCACAATACCTGCGCATCATCCTGACCCAATTGGGTCGCACGCTCGGCTAACCGCTTGGTTTCGGCAATCTCGCGCGCAGTATCCGTCACCCGCCGGTTGATTTTGCGCCAGCCATAGCAACACGTCGCAAGCGCATGGGCCAATGCAAAATTAGGATCAAGCTCGATGGCTTTGTAGTAGTGCCGCAGGGCCTCGTTATTGGCTTCATTCGTCCACTGGTATGCGCTGGAAATTCCTCGCATGTAATGATCGTACGCGTCGAGGCTGTTGGTCGGTTTGAGTACGGCGCGCCCAATTTCAGCTCGCTCTAGAGTCGGGGTAATTGCGCCTACAACGCTTGTGGTCACTTGGTCCTGCAGCTCGAAGATGTCTTCAATTACACCGTCGAACCGGTCCGCCCAGAGATGCGCTCCTGTTGAAGCGTTAATCAACTGGGCGGCAATGCGAACTCTGTTTGCCGCTTTGCGTACGCTGCCTTCGAGCACGTACCGAACACCAAGCTCCCGCCCAATCTGTTTGATGTCGACAGCCTTGCCTTTGTAGGTGAACGACGAGTTACGGGCGATAACGAAGAGCGACTTGAAGCGGGATAGCGCTGTGATGATGTCTTCCACGACACCGTCGGCGAAATAATCCTGCTCGGGATCGCCTGACATGTTTTGGAAAGGCAGTACCGCGATAGACGGCTTGTCCGGGAGTGGAGGGGCCGTACCTGGCCCCTCGGTCGGCACGCTATGCGTTCCCGCGCATACAGCGTAAGCGCGGACCGGCCTGGAGATGTTCTTGAGCTGCTGGCCACCGCGATCCTCGAAGCCAACGTCCAGCTTGCCTTCGACTTCGCTGAACACCTTCTCGGATATCAGGATGCCACCCGGATCGGCGATCCCCTCCAGCCGGACAGCAATGTTGATCCCGTCGCCGTAGAGTTCACCGTCCTGCCCAACGATAACGTCGCCAAGGTTGATCCCGACACGTAACCTTAGGGGACTGCTGCCCGGGGCAAGACGATCCTGTATCTCGACCGCGCATCTCATGGCGGCCAAAGGACTTGCGAACTCGGCGAGCGCGCCATCACCCGTTGTCTTGATAAGTCGTCCTTCGTGGCTGCGGAGGCTGGGCTCGATCAATTCTCGCCTGAGCCTCTCGAACTCAGCGTACGTGGCTTCCTCGGCGCGTTGCATTAGCGCGGAATAACCGACTACGTCGGCGGCCAAGATTGCCGCTAGTCGCCTCTGAATCCGCTGCTCGGTCACAACACCCTCTAAAGGAGCCGACCGCAGGCGCCTGCCACGCAGCATGGATGAACTACTACCACTACATTTAGGCAAGCTCCGTGGGCATGCTCAGCCTAGCACCTTGCTGCGGGCTTGTGGGCGGGAAATTGCGGGAGCCTTTGTCTCAAACCAAAATCGCCGGGCCCGCGCACGGGGTGACAAAATGCGTCAACTCAGGAGGTCTGAGTGGGGTCAATCCCGTCGGTCGGACGGCGCATAGCCGATGTCCGGATTACCTCCCATCAACGGACATCGTCGGATCGGCCCGGCAGGCCCGTTTGGGCCATGAACCGACATCGCGGCTCGTTTCAGAACAGTGGCATGGTGCAGAAGGAATATCGGTCAACGCGACTGACATTTCAGAAGTCTTTTTGCAATGACTGACGTGCAGGGCATCGCGCGTTTGGCCCTGCCCCTTGATCCGTCGTACAAATGTGATGGGGAGGATTGCAAGCCATGGTGCAAGAGCGGCCAGTCCGGATCGAGCGCAGGTTATCGGCGATATTGGCTGCCGACGTGGCTGGCTATTCGCGGCTCATGCACCATGACGAAGAAGCTACTCACGCCAACCTGGCCGCGCTCTTAGTGGAGGTCGTCAACCCGACAATCGCCGAACACAGCGGCCGCATTGTCAAGAACACCGGGGATGGGTTCTTAGCGGAGTTTCCGAGTGCGGTGCGAGCGGTTCGGGCTGCGATGGAATTCCAGACCCGCATCAAAGAACTGACAACCGCTGATGCGGAAGATAGGCATATTGCGCTTCGTGTGGGAGTCAATATCGGCGACGTCATCGTCGAGCCGCATGACGTCTTTGGCGATGGCGTAAACATTGCGGCGCGGCTTGAAGGCATCGCAGAACCGGGCGGTATCTGCATCTCGTCATCAGCCTACGATCAGGTTGTGGGAAAGATCGCGGCCGAATTCGTCGACCTTGGCGAACAGCGCCTTAAGAATATTGCACGGCCGATCCGCATTTTCAAAGTCATGGATCGCGTTACAGCAAAACAAAGACCTGTGTTGGCTCTGCCGGATAAGCCATCAATTGCCGTGCTTCCCTTTCAGAACCTCAGTGCAGATCCGGAGCAGGAGTATTTCGCAGATGGCGTGGTGGAGGACATCACGATGGCGCTGTCGCGCTTTCCTTGGCTGTTTGTGATCGCCCGCAACTCGAGCTTCACTTACAAGGGCCGAGTGGTGGACGTGAAGCAGGTCGGCCGCGAACTGGGGATTCGGTACCTCCTTGAAGGTAGCGTACGCAAGGCTGGGAATCGCATTCGTATCGCGGGGCAGCTAATCGATGCTGAAACGGGAGCACACCTGTGGGTGGATCGCTTTGAGGGAGCGCTCGAAGACATATTCGAACTACAGGACCATGTGACTTCCAGAGTTGTGGGTGCAATCGCTCCGAAGCTGCAAGATGCGGAGATCAAGCGAGCCAAGCACAAACCAACTGAAAATCTCGATGCATACGACTATTATCTGCGCGGTCTAGCGAAGGCTCGTCGACATACCGTGGAGGCGAATGACAAGGCGCTCCAGCTCTTTAGCAAGGCCATTGCGCTGGACCCAGGGCTAGCCTGCGCCTACGGCATGGCCGCATGGTGCTACACGCAGCGGAAGGCACGTGGGTGGATGATCGAGCATGTTCAGGAGAGTGCCGAAGCTACGCGTCTGGCCCGGAAGGCTGTGCATTTGGGCGGAGATGACCCAGTGGCGCTATGCATGGGTGGATACGCACTCGCATTTGTCGCCCACGATTTCGACGATGCTGCTGCATTTATGGATCGCGGATTGGCAGTTAATCCCAACTTGGCGCAAGCTTGGATGCTCAGCAGCTGGTTGAGAATTTGGAGAGGTGAGCCAGATCTCGCACTTGATCACGTCGCGCAAGCCATGCGACTGAGCCCGGTCGATCCATCGCAGTACGGCATGCTAGGAGCCGCGGCGTATGCTCATTTCCTCGCGGGCCGCTATGACGTGGCATCGTCATATGCCGAGAAGTCAATGCGGGACAATCCGACTTTCCTGTTATCGATTTGCAGTTTTGCAGCTAGCAACGCGCTCGCCGGACGGCCTGGGCAAGCACAGAGCGGCTTGGCACAAGCGCTCGAATGCAGTCCCAAATTGCGCGCCTCTAATCTCAACGACTTGGCACCATTTCGCCGGCCAGAGGACCTGGCCACGTTCGCCAAGGGGCTCCGTCAAGCGGGCCTTCCGGAGTGATCACATGAGGCTCCCTGCCCTCACGCGTGCCCAAGGAAGCGGGGAGCCTGCATACCGCATCGATGTCCGAAATGGGTCATTCTCGACTGAGCCAACCGGTCCTGCCTGCCATCTGATGTCCGCCTTGACCTGAAAGCGACCTGATTGTTGCGCGAACGCGAAATGACGCGAAGGGCCAGCAGCTGACTCATGCACCGCAGCAAAAAGGGGCTTCATTTGATCACCTCATCGATACCCGCGAGCACAACTCATTCGGGCAACCCCGCTTTCCGAAGGCCCTCAATCAGCAGCTTCGAGCCCGATTGCCCGAGCCCGGGCGCCCGAGCGACCCACGCCGATATTGTTGTAAAGGCGGGATCGACCTTAAGCATACCCGCGGCCGCCTCACGCGCCTCGGCTTCACGACCGAGATGGGCGAAAGCGGACGCGAGACAGCGGTAGGTTGCCGAATACGAGGGGTTCAGACGTCGGGCTCTCGTCCCCATGACGATTGCCTCGTCAAACCGACGAAGCTCGATAAAGGCCAATCCGATCCCAGCAAACGACCGATACAGCAGCGGATCTACCGGGCTCAAGCGAATAGCACGTTCGTAGCTCCGGATCGCTTCCTCCTGCAGCCCAACAATTTTGCATACCAAGCCTCTGCAGTTCCAAGCACTAAATGAATTTTGGTTGAGCGCGACCGCAAGGTCAGCCATCTCGACGGCACTTTCACTATCGCCGACCATGAACGCCGAGATTAGGCAAGCCCATGCCAACGTTTCTGGATCACTATCGTCGATACTCAATGCCAAGCGACAAAGTCGAACTGCTGCCTTCCGGTCGAATTGAGGATCGGAAGCATAGCCCAACAGGACGTTCGTCGTGTGACATTGACCCGCCAGAGCAGCGACAAGGCCGAACCGAGGGTCCAGTTCCAGAGCCCGATGAGCGAGCCTGATCGCCTCGGCTAACCCTTCGCGGGTCGCTAGGTAATACTGCGGCAAAGCTCGGAGATAATAATCATACGCAGTGAGGTTCTCTGGCCGCCGCCGCGTCGCCAATTCCATTTCTGCTTTAAGCAACTTTGGTCGAATAGCTGAGACGACGGCAACCGCCACTTCGTCCTGCAGAGCGAAAACGTCTGTTAGGTCGCGCTCGAACCTGTCCGCCCAAATGTGCGCGCCTGTAACCGCATCTATCAACTGGCCGGTGATGCGGACTTTTCCCGATGCCTTGCGCACCGACCCTTCAAGTACGTAGCGCACGCCAAGCCGACGCCCCACTTCCTTGATGTCGACGGCTCGGCCCTTGAAGGTAAAGCTCGAATTGCGAGCGATGACGAACAACGATTTGAACCGCGAGAGCGCCGTGATAATTTCCTCAACCATCCCATCGGCAAAATACTCTTGCTCGGGATCGCCGGACATGTTCTGGAACGGCAAAACGGAGATGGATGGCTTGTCGGGAAGCGGAGGGGCGGCACTTATCTTCTCGGCCAGCGCGCTATGCGCTCCCGCGCATACAGCATAAGTGCGGACCGGCTTGGAGATGTTCTTGAGTTGCTGCTCGCCGCGATCCTCGAAGCCAACGTCCAGCTTGCCTTCGACTTCACTGTACACCTTCTCGGAAATCAGGATGCCGTCCTGATCGGCGATCCCCTCCAGCCGGACAGCAATGTTGATCCCGTCACCGTAGAGGTCACCGTCCTGCCCGACGATAACATCACCAAGGTTGAGCCCGACGCGTAACCTGAGGGGACTGCTGCCCGAGGCGACATGATCCTGTATCTCAACCGCGCATCTCATGGCGGCTAAGGGGCTCGCAAACTCGGCGAGCGCACCATCACCCGTTGTCTTGATAAGTCGGCCTTCGTGTCGGAAGAGACTAGGCTCGATCAATTCTCGCTTGAGTCGCTCGAATTCGGCGTAGGTGGCTTCTTCCGCCCGCTCCATGAGCGCGGAATAGCCGACAACGTCGGCAGCCAAGATTGCCGCGAGTCGCCTTTGAACCCGCTGCTCCGTCACGGCGCCCTCCGAACGACCAGACTAACCACGCCGGTCGGACGAGAAGTCTAGCACTTTTGCTGCTGACCTGTGAGCGTAATCGCTGGAACGCCTATTTGTCGCAAGCGGCATATGCCAAGCCCGTGACATGGCGGAAATAAGCGTTAACTCGGGAGGTCCGAGTTGGGTCACAAGCCGTAATGCTCCCGGCGAGCAAATCACGTCAGCTCTGCCTGCGAAAGGCGACCTGAGCGAGACCTGCCAAATCCGTCGCGATGGGCCATGTGTGGACGGCTCCGGGTTGGCAAGGGTTTTCTTTTACGCATGCGGCGGTAGTCGGAGCAGCCATGTGTTCGGCCTGTTAGCGCGGTTCACGTGACCGCTGGCCATAAATGCCCTCCGCGGATCAGGTCCCGGTCAAAAGCACGCATTCGAGGATGCTATGGTCCAAGTGGGTTGTCCTGATCGCCAGATCGACCGGCGCTGCATTACGTGCTGTTCGCCCTCCCAACCGTTACGTCACACCGGATGTCCGGCGCGATAGGTTATGCCGCGAGCGCGACGGGCTCCCTGTAGCGCTCACCCCTGGACATCATAGCCCACGCCATCCGAGCAATCTTGTTGGCGAGCGCGATGCGGCGACCTTGGTGGGTCGCCGCGCCAGCAGTCCCGTCAGCCAGGGCCGATGCCCGGTGCCATGGATCTTGGCATAGCGGATCACGGCGAGCGCGCCTGCCGTGAATAGGCTGCGCAAATAGCGATCGCCGTGCTTGCTAATACTGCCAAGCTTGTCCTTGCCTCCGCTCGAGTTCTGCTTCGGCACGAGCCCCACCCAGGCCGAGAAGTCTCGTCCCGATCGGAAAGTCTTGGGATCGGCAATGCTGGCGACCAGAGCTGTTGCCAGGGCCGGCCCGACGCCGGGGATCGCGTCAAGCCGCTTGCTCGTGTCGGTGGAGGAGCCGTCCACAGCATCATAAGCGGACAAGCGCTGCCCGCCAAAGCGCGCTGAGCGTCGTTTTCGGACGTGATCGCCGAGCCCCCGCTCGCCCTGGATGATAAAGGCCGGTATAGCAGCCTTATGCTAACTTTTGCTGACCAGTATGAGGCCTTTAGACGTCGTGATCCCGCGTGGGACGGCGTCGTGTTCGTAGCGGTTAGGACTACGGGCATTTACTGCCGCCCAGTCTGCCCTGTGCGAACGCCGCTGGCGCGCAATGTGAATTTCTACCGCAGCGCGGCTGCCGCAGAGCAAGCTGGCTTTAGACCGTGTCTGAGATGCCGTCCCGAAACAGCTCCGTTCTGTCCCGCCTGGATGGGCACAAAGACGACTGTCGCCCGGGCCCTGGGATTGATCGAACGAGGAGCGCTCGACGGAAGGAATGTCGAACAGCTTGCCGGTCAGCTCGGGATAGGCGCACGTCATCTATCCCGACTGTTCCATGAGCATCTCGATGCGTCCCCGCTACAAATTGCTCTTTCGCTCCGAGTACGCCGAGCGAAGCTCCTCCTGAACGATACCGAATATTCGGTCCAGCACATCGCGAAGCTCTCAGGTTTTCCTAGCGCCAGGCGCTTGACCGCCGCGTTCAAACGACTCTACGGCCGGCCGCCATCAGCTATGCGTAAACGCGCCGTATCGAGACCCGTTCAAAAGCAATACGCGCAATAGAGGACGCGATGACCAAGAAGACCTATGGCACCGTAAGCGAAGAGCGGCGGAAACAACTTACTGGTCTCGAATTCGTCCGAGGCCTTGCGAGTGGCGAACTCCCTCTGAACACCATTGCTCAGACGCTTGGTTATGATGTGGCCGAAGCGGAGCGAGGCCGCGTGCTGGTCACGCTTGTGCCGACCGATGAGCACCTGAATCCAGCAGGGACCGTGCACGGCGGCCTTACCGCGACCCTACTCGACAGCTGCATGGGGCTGGCCATTCAGTCCACCCTCGACAAGGAGGTCAGTCAAACAACCTTAGAATTTAAAATCTCGCTATTGCGACCGATCACGCCGCAAACTGGCGAAATCAGAGCTGAAGGGAAGGTGCTGAATTCAGGTCGACGAATCGGGACGGCAGAGGGATGGGTGGTCGACACCCAAGGGAAACTACTCGCACACGGCACGACAACGTGCTTGATCTTTCCGAGTTGACCGCAAACAACGGATGCAGTTTCAGCCTGCATTTGTTCAAGGGTCTGACCAGAGTATGTCCGCTTCGGGTCATTCTCGACTGAGTCAGCCGGTCCTGCCTGCAAGCTGATGCCGGCTTTGACCCGAAAGCGACCGAAGCGCTGCATCGCCGCGAAATGACGCGAAGGGCCAATAAGCGACATCGCGCGATCAGAAACGACCCGCCAACGTGAGGCGTGCACGCCAGATGAACCGGCGGGCCGTGTTATATCCCTGTGGCACGGGCATTGCACTTTGGTTGATGACTGGGATTTCAGCGGCCCAGTTTGAAACAGGGCGCGGCCGGGGCAGTGTATTTCGAACCCGGCGGCGTATCTTTTTGAAACTACCCGCCAGAGTGGACCGGCGGGCCTTCTGCGATCCTCGCCTATCAACCGACCCTGAGGTTTTCTGCGGATTGTTTGCCGCGGTTCGCTACTACCTCGTAACTACCCAAGTTGTCCGGCCACATCGGCAAAGCCGTCATGCGCGATTGCCCTCCGCCTGGCGGCTTTGTTTCGACTCCTGGCGGGTGTAGCTCAATGGTAGAGCATTGGTTTTTAAGTCAGAGATGCCGGTTCAATTCCGCGCTCCCGCACCAAGGCTAACTAGTACCGGCCTTCGGGCGATCTTTCTGTTTTCACAGTCCTGCCAATCCGCCGGTCGGCCGGCCGCAGATCAGCCGGCCGATTATCTACGGTGGCGCGCGTCCCGCGGAACCACATTTGGCGGCGGCGTCGAATTTTTTTGGGAGGGCGTGAGATTGAGGTTTCGACTCGTCGTGTTCGTTGCTGCCGCCGGCTGCTGAGTCCAACCGTCTCTTCGTATTCCAGGTCCCGCGGGGCCGAATGGCTCGCCGAGACCAGTTGAAGTGTTGCCTGTACCCGCGCTGCCTTGCGCGAAAGCCATTGCCGGCGAAATGAGAGCTGCGATCAAAACCGCAGCCATGAGCGATCGTGTGGCCATGGCATTCTCCTTGTCGAATAATGCATCCCAACTTGGGAAAACCCGACATGTTCCACTGACCTTGATCGGACGTGCGACCCGCGCGGATGCCCTTACCCAAAAGAGAGTCAATCCATCATCTTTGGCGGATTCGCTGGACTGGAATTGCCGGGATGCGACGCCGCATCAAGGATCCCACACCGCCGATGAAATAGCGCATTCGTTGGATGCATCGCCGGTAACTGTGATGCTGCCGGTCCCATTCGTGATCGCGCCGCTGACGTTGCCGCCGAAGGTCATGTTGAGGCCGAAATCTGCCGCCGCGTTCGTCCATGTCGGAGTAGCTGGCGTGTCGCGGCTGCCGTAAACGTTAAGGCCCCCCACCGCTCGGGACCGTGATCGTCGTGCTGCGCGAGTCGGCCCCAAGAGAAACCTGGTTGCCGCTGGCGTTGGCTGTCGGGGTAGACGTGATCAGGCAGTAAATGCCGATGCCACATCGGTTAATGGCCGCGGGACCAACGATGACGACGTTCCCGCTTGTTCTTGGGGCCTTCTTTGTAGCTTTCGCTCTTACTGGGCCAGCCTCGGCTGCGGGGGCCGCGTTCCGAATTCTGTGAACAGATGCGTTTGATCCAGGCGTCGTAGCATGTCCTGCGTTAACGTTCGCTCGGGGCAAATGGGGCAAACCAGTGTGAGCGCTGATAAACCGCCGTTCGATCCGCTCCGAATTTACATCCAAGCGGAACGTTTCCTGTTCGCCGATGAAAAGCTGCGAAGCCGCGAAGTTCTGATCAGCCCCAAAATTGGTGCCTACGTCGTGCTGCCAAGCATCGTCATGGCCGCTTTCAGCGTCGAGCTTTACATCAAATGCCTCATCTGTCTGCAAGGCGATCCAGTTCCTCGCGGCCACCATCTGAAAAACCTTTTCGACCGGCTCAACGGCAAAACTCAAAAAGAACTTGCCGCACTGTGGTCGGCCGACAACGGTAGCCGGGACGCTTTCCGAACGATGCTTCCCGCGAAGTGGCACAACTCCATCAGCGATGATGTCCGACAAGCATTGTCTGACGGGTCGCGCGCCTTTGAGGAGTTGCGATATGCCTACGAAGGCGAGCCCACCTGCCGGTTTTACATCGACACCATGCCGAGGATGCTACGGCACATCATTTGGCAACGAAGGCTGGATTGGCGCGGAATTGGCCCCGGCCACCAGCCCCTGTCGTCGCTGGCTTGATGGTCGGTTGCTGGCCAATCCGGAATGATACGCTGGCGCAACATTTGGACGAAATCGGGGACAGCCTGGCGCGACGGTTAAACCCCGAACCGACAGCGATGCGCTGGGCGGGTTCAATTCAGGGCTTTCATCACCGAGCGTTTCATCACCAGCACCCGCCATGCTCGGCGGGTGTTTGCTGTTCGGCGCGCCGGTTCGAGGCCGTCTCGGTTCGCGGCCTTACTCGACCGACGGGCGCGGCACAATGGTCGCTATCAAGCGGTCGAACTGCCACATTCGGACGAGCGCGTGGCCCTGAGAGAGTTGTTCGGCTTTTTGCCAGGGCGTCAGCGTCGTCGACGCAAAGCAGGTCTATGCGTTCTGTAACGTGACGGTCCGGCCTGATGATATTGACGCGGTACTCTTGCATCAGATTCACCATTGCCGTGCGCCCAGGGGATGCTCCCGTTGTGTCCGAACGCTTTGACATAGATCATTGGGGCTGGGTCAGTCCCGTCCGGAACGGTTGCCTCACCTCGCGGGCATCGGCTTAGACAGTGACTGGCTTCCGCTTCACAAGCAAAGAGAGAATTGGAAGAGCCATTCTCCGCGCTTGCCTCCCGCCGAACTGCAAGCTCCGCCGTGTACAAATTGCAGTCATCGCGTAATCCTGCGCCGGATGAGCCAGCAAAACCCGGCCATGATATGCGAACTATGAATGCGAGCGGTGCGCTAACGCTGATCAGTACTTAGTAAGATATCAGACAGACGATCCCTGGGTGCTGCAAGCCTGACGATGCCGACTATTATTGCAGATTGGCTCTAGCCCGTTCGACTTCGGTCATGTTTTTTGTGGTGAAAGAATTGATCTTTCCCACTATCTCAAGCGATCCGCACGCCAGACCAATCGCTGGCTGTGACTGTGCCTTGATCAGTCGCGCTGTCGTGCCAAGCGACGCGCTGCCCAACTTTTAACTTCTTAGATTGATCGGGAGTCATGACGGAGGCTGCCTTCCATCTGGCAAAGCCGTATCATTGTCGTACACATCGGGTGCCGAGACATTCAAACAAAGATTGCCGATCTTCGATAGCAATTATCTGCGAGTGTGGCGGGCGAGGAGTTCGCGACCAGACTTGGAATAGAATCTTCCTTTCTTTGAGATTTTTCGCGCGACAGTCGGCTTTTCAGCTATAGTGAGCTCATTGACGTTGTTCACCGGCTCGCTCCCGGTCCCGTTCAGCACATTCTGATATAGAATTGCGCGCTGCCCACCAAAGAAGCCGTCCATTTCGTCTTCGACGGCTTTGCGGTTCTTATCTGCCTCTTCGTTCGGAAATGGCTTGAGGAATTGATCGAAGTTTCCCTGAAGTTGCTTCCATGGCTCGAAAATCAGCGCATTTGGTCGAGCACCGCCATCGTAGTAGAGATAGTAGAAAGGGCTCTTCCAGTCGCGAGTCCCGGCCAACTCTTGAACCAAGAAAGTGAGGTTGCCTCCCTGGCCCTCAGTAGTCAAAAAGACCTTCAAATGCATATCAAGACCAAGTTCTACTTGGGTCGGATGCGTCATGTTTAGATGCGTAACGTTCAGCTGATTTACACAATAGCTCATCTCAGAATTATTGTGCTTAGTTTGCTCCATCAGAACCACAGACTTGTTGAGAGACTTCAGCATGCTCTTATCCAGGCTAAGCGCAGAATAGTCGACCTGTCGCAAAGCACCCTGTACGCGAGCTCTTAAGTCACCCCAGCCCAGTCCCGGAGAGCCAAGGTTTGCACGGTTGATCAGGTCTTGGTTTACGAGTTCGTCCGTCCCACAGCATCCCCCGCTGCGGGCTACGCTCACATTCTGGACAGCGTTTAAATTTGTAGCGACTCCGCTACAAAACCTGAGGCCTTTTGAGGCGAGCACCCCTCAGGATCAGTTCAGCGACGTTTACAAACTGTTGACCACTAGCCGTGGCAAGGCCATCGAGGGTGGGCTGCAGGTCCCGAAGCTGCAATCCGAGCTGCTTAGTGTCGTAATTTACAGCATCTACTTTTACGCTTATTACATCGATACCTGTACTGAGGTGGGCGTCCAGTTCTGCTATGCTGTTTGCGATCTGGTGCCTATCGTCGTCGCGGCCGCCCTGCAGAGTGTCGCACGCAACGGCTGCCGGATTCAAGACCAAGTGCGCCCAAAAAGATCCCAAGCTCATCGATGGCGAATTCGGAGAGCTTTGCGGATTGCTCTCCACTGACCGATCCCGATATTCCTGTTTGCGAGGGCCACATCCTTCTCCAGACAATGCGACTTCAAATCCGCCTCATCGCTATTTAGGAAGAGCTACCGTCACTCGGCATTAGGGGAACATCAAACCTGGGAGGGGACGGTCCCTTCCGGATGCGCCGCCACCTCCTGCAGTCGGTCAACATGGCCGTGGGGCTAGTGAACCAGTTCTCTCGCGAATAGTTCGGAGGCCCTTGATGCACTCTGAATTTATAGTCGGGGACGGGGTAAGACGAAGCCTCGGTGATCTAGGCCCGCCACTGGCGGGCCTTTTCGTTTGAAGTCCGTCCCCAACGGGTGCAACAGAGCCCTCCCTTAAGATCACCCCGTCCCCAACGAGTGAAAATTGGGGAAGGTTTGAAAATCGTAACGCTTTCAAAGTTAGTGCTTAGTTCGCCCTTAAGTCGCCGCAAGTCACCTCATCATCGCGCTATCGATTTGATATTGATGTTGGTGACAACGATGGGACGATCGCCTGAAGTTCAAAAAATCCTTGTGCGCTTGCCCGCCGACGTGAAGCGATGGCTCGAGAGTGAGTGCTCCCGAAAATTGACATCGTACAGCTCTCAGCTGACGCTGATCTTGCGCGCCAAGATGGGTGATCAGGATAGGGTGGACGCCTGATGCACGAGTTCGGTCGGAAGGGCGCCGTCCCCCTCACCCACAGGTTCTCGTTGTCGCCTGAAGAGGTCAGCGCCCTCACCGGCATCGGACTGACGTCCATTCGCGAAGCCGCGGCAAGCGGCGCGCTGACGGCGCGCAAGCATGGCACCAGGACCATCATCCTGCCGGCGGACGTCAAGCGCTGGCTGAAGACCTTGCCGGTGATCGGTAAGAAAGCGGTAACGGAAGAACAGTCGTGAACGGAAATAGCGCGTTTTCAAAGGGCGTCAGCGCATCCCGTCACGGATCATGTATCCGGCGCCGCGGATCGTGTGCAGCAAGGGCCGATCAAAGCCCTTGTCGATCTTGGAGCGCAGCCGCGAAATATGCACGTCGATGACATTGGTCTGCGGATCGAAATGATAATCCCAGACGTTTTCCAGAAGCATGGTGCGGGTCACTACCTGACCGGCATGCTTCATCAGATATTCGAGCAGGCGAAACTCGCGCGGCTGCAGCGTCAGCTCGTCCTTGCCACGGACGACACGATGAGAAAGGCGGTCGAGCTCGAGATCGCCGACGCGGTAGGTGGTCTCTTCGGCCGGGCCGACATTGCGGCGCGACAGCACCTCGACGCGCGCCTGCAGCTCGGCGAATGAATAGGGCTTTGGCAAATAGTCGTCGCCGCCGGCGCGCAGGCCCTTGATGCGGTCGTCGACCTGGCCGAGCGCGGAGAGGATCAGAACCGGCGTGCGATTGCCCTTCTCGCGCAAGCTCCCGATCACGGACAGGCCGTCGCGCTTGGGCAGCATGCGATCCACCACCAGCACGTCGTAATCGCCGCCTTCGGCCATCGACAGGCCCTCCTCGCCATCGCTGGCGAGATCGGCGACATGACCGACTTCACGGAACGCCTTGACCAGATAGTCGGCGGACTCGCGGTCGTCTTCGATGATTAGCAGACGCATTTGCGGGGCAGTTGCGGTCACGGAAATGGGCTTTCTCTCACCATGGCGCGGCCGCCCTGCACATGCAAGGCGACCGGCCATACTCGCGATCAAGTGAAAAAAGCGGGCGATGAGGCTGGGGGACCTCACCGCCCTTAGGCCCTTCCGACGGAGGGGGGCGTATTCCGAAGGAAGGTTGCCTGAGGGAGCGAGTTTTGGACCCGCTCCCCGGAAGGAGACGTCGGCGGGGGCGACGAATGCCGGCGAAACCTTCCATCTCGTATCTAGTCCTCGTTTAGCCCTTCGCCAGCGGCACCGCGACAAAGCGCGACGAACCGCCGCTCTTGACGCGCATGAGAACGCTGTTCTTGTTCTCGGTGCGCGCGGCATCGATTGCCTGGCGAACCTCTCCGGCGCTGGTGACGCTCTTGCCGGCGACCTCAAGAATGACGTCGCCTTCCTTGAAGCCGCGTTCGGCCGCCGCGCTCTTCGGGTCGACCTCGGTGACCACGACGCCTTCCCTGCCGGCGCCGGCCACGCTGTTGGCGGGGGCCACTGTCAGGCCGAGCTTCGGCACGTCGGTTCCCTTGGTCGCGCTACCCTTGTCTTCCTTATCGATATCGGCCTTGGTCTCGATCGTGTTCGGCAACTGGCCGAGCGTGAGGTTGATGACCTTGTCCTGGCCCTTTTGCAGCACGTTGAGCTTGACCGAGGCGCCCGGCGCGAGGCCGCCGATGGTGCGGGCGAGTTCGCGGGCATCCTTGACCGGCTCGCCGTTGACCGCGGTGATGACGTCACCGGACTGGATGCCGGCCTTGGCCGCCGGACCATTCGGCTGTGGCTCCGCCACCAGCGCGCCTTCCGCCTTCTTCATGCCGAGGCTGTCGGCGATGTCTGACGTCACCGGCTGGATCTGGACGCCGATCCAGCCGCGGCTGACCGACCCCTTGTCCTTGAGCTGGGCGATGACATTCTTGACCGTCGAGGCGGGAATCGAGAACGCGATGCCGACGCTGCCGCCGGACGGCGAGTAGATCGCGGTGTTGACGCCCATCACCTCACCGTTGGTGTCGAACGCCGGACCGCCGGAATTGCCCTTGTTCACGGGCGCGTCGATCTGGATGAAATCGTCATACGGACCGTTGCCGATGTCGCGGCCGGAGGCCGAGACGATGCCGGCGGTCACGGTGCCGCCGAGGCCGAACGGGTTGCCGACCGCGAGCACCCAGTCGCCGATCCGTGGCTTACTATCGGACAGCTTGGCGAACGGAAAATCCTTGCGGCCCTCGACCTTGATCAGCGCCAGATCGGTGCGCTGATCGGTGCCGATCACCTTCGCGGTGTAGGTCTTGCCGTCGTCCATGGTAACTTCGACCTTTTCGGCGCCGTCGACCACGTGATTGTTGGTCACGGCAAAGCCGTCAGGCGAGATGAAGAAGCCGGAACCCTGACCCGTCACCGGGCCACGGCCGCCACGCGGTCCGCCGCGCAGGCCGGGCGGCAGGCCGTCCGGGCCGCCAAAGCGACGGAAGAAGCGCTCCATCGGCGAGCCTGGCGGGAACGGCGAGTCGTCGTCCTTGTTGGCGCTGTCATCCTTGGAACTCTTGTCGGCGATGTTGATCTTCACCGAGATCACCGACGGCTTCACGCGCTCGACAATGTCGGCGAAGCCGATCGGCCGCTCGACCTTGCGGACCTCGTTGTTGACCTGCGCGTGCGCCGCGCTGGTGAAGACATCGATGGGGCCCTGCTGCGGCGAGAAGCCATACACGCCGGCGCCGAGGCCGGCGACGACGGAGGCCATCAGCGCGAATTTGCGGGCGGAGAACAGCGAACGGCGGGCTGCGCCGTACGACGGTAGCGAGGGAAGATCGACGGGACGTTCGGTCATGTTTCTAAAATCTCCAGAGCGTGAATTCGAGGGTGCGGGGGCTGGCACCTGACACGACGGAAGATGGGGTTTGCCGCCTTACCGCGCGCTGGCTAGGGAATTAAACTTTTGTAATGCGGTGGCCTTATGCATGCGGCAGAATAGCGCAGGCAATCAATGGCTTAGCGCCGGCCGAAAAATGGTTTTTGGCGCCGAAACCGCCCCATCCTGGCCGAAAAAATACGTGGCCGGCGCCCGCCCGGATAGGAAGGGAAGATGCGGCGTGCGGAAACGCACGCGTCGTCGCGTCCCACCTCGTCTCGAACCCCGCTCAGCTCTTCTTCATCTTCAGCCTGCCCATGAAATCCCGCTTGCCGAGCGGCACGCCGTTGGTCCGCAGGATGTCGTAGGCTGTGGTCGCGTGGAAATAAAAGTTGGGCAGCGAGAACGACATCAGAAAACCCTCCGCGCTGAAGGGCAGCTTGTGATCGCCGAGATGGAAGACGACATCGCGACCGCCGAGCGCATTGACTGCCTCCGGCGTCCAACCCTCCAGCGCCTCGCGGGTTTGCGCGACCAATCCCTGCAATCCCGCATAATCGTACGGCGTCTTGGACGCGGGCGGACGAAATTCTCCGCTTTGCACGCCCTCGATCGCGCCGCGCGAATGCTGGGCGACCGAGATGATCTGGAAACGCAACGGCAGCATGTCGGGCGCCAGCCGCGCCTCGACCATCGTATCCGGATCGATGTTCTTTTCGCGGAAATGAACGAGACCGCGCTCGAGGAAGCCGCTGACGGCGTCAAGGGTCTGCAGATAATTTGCCACGGTGGCATCGTAGAGCGAAAAGGCCATGTCCGGCTCCCCCCTGGGTTATGTTTATTTTGACAGGGGAATGTCATAGCTGAAACCTACCCGCTTTCAACGGCGGGCTAGTTCTACTGCGTCATAGCTGCTCAAAACTTTATCCTGAGGAGCCCGCAGGGCGGGCGTCTCGAAGGATGTAGGCCACAGGCGGGGCCTCATGGTTCGAGACCCGCTTCCCGCCTCACCATGAGGAATTAATGACGCAGCGAGACTAGGTCTTCTTGTCCGGCGCATCGGCTGCGAGCAAGCGCTCCAGCTTCGCCTCTTCCTCCTCCGTCAGATGCAACAGGGAAGGATCGGTCGCGTTGCCGGTGTTCGAGCGGCGGCGGCTATAGAAACAGAGTGCCAGTCCGCCTCCGACCAATGCGAGCGGCGGCAATAGCCACAGCAACAGCGTATGCGGACTGAAGCGCGGCTTCAGCAGCACGAACTCGCCATACCGCGCTACCAGAAAGTCGATCACCTGGCTGTCGCTGTCGCCGGAGGCGATCCGCTCGCGCACGAGAAGCCGCAGGTCGCGCGCCAGCGGCGCGTCGGAATCGTCGATCGACTGGTTCTGGCATACCATGCAGCGCAGCTCGCGCGACAGATCCCGCGCGCGGGCTTCCTTGGCCGGATCGACCATGATCTCGTCGGGCTGCACGGCGTGAGCGGCCGGCGCGGCTGATACTGCGGCAGCAATGAACAGGCTGGCGAAGAGCTTCTTCAACGGCTCACTCCGCCGGCTGCAGCGCGCGGGCGGCCTTGGCTGGCTTCGGCGCGCCAACGCGCAAGCGCCGGTCCGAGAGCGACAGCAGGCCGCCGAACGCCATCAGGACTGGTCCCCACCAGATCAGGAGCACCAGCGGCTTATGATAGATGCGCACCGCGATGGCGCCCTCGGCATTGATATCGCCGAGCGAAATATAGAGCTGGCTGGCGCCGCGGGTCAGCAGCGCGGCCTCGGTGGTCGATGAGCCGCGCGTGGTAAAGTTGCGCTTCGACGGCATCATCACCTGGAGCGTTTCGCCGTCTAGAGTAACCGTGAACTGCGCGATCATCTCACGGAAGTTCGGTCCCTGCCGTTGCGTTATCTCGTCAAGCTTCAACCGATAGCCGGCGACGCTTGCGACATCGCGCGGCTGCATCGTGCCGATATATTCGCTATTTCCGGTGGTTTCGCAGACGATGCCGATCAGCGCGACGCCAATGCCAGCATGTGCTAACGCCGTGCCCCAGGTCGCGCGCGGCAATCCGCGCCCGCGGCGCATCGCAATGCCGAAGGGAACGCGGAACAATCCCATCCGTTCGGCAAGATCACTCAAGGCGCCGCCAATCACGAATACCGCAAGCCCGATCGCCAGCGGGGCGAGCGTGGCTCCGCCATAGGTCCATGCAAACAACACGGCAATCGCGACCAGCGCTGCGATGCCCGCCGCTGTCAGCCGCTGCGCCGCGCCGAAGAGATCGCCGCGCTTCCATGCCAGCAGCGGCGCAAACGGCATGGCGACCAATAGCGGCACGAACAGCGGTCCAAAGGTCAGGTTGAAGAACGGTGCGCCGACCGAAATCTTGTCGCCGGTCAGCACTTCCAGTGCCAACGGATACAGCGTTCCGATGAACACGGTGGCGCAGGCGGAGGTGAGAAAGAGATTGTTGAGCACCAGCGCGCCCTCGCGCGAGACCGGCGCAAACAGCCCGCCCTGCTTCAGCGCCGAGGCGCGCCAGGCGTACAGCGAAAGACTGCCGCCGATGAAGAGGCACAGGATCAACAGGATGAACACGCCGCGCGCGGGATCAGTCGCGAACGCGTGCACCGAGGTCAAAACGCCCGAGCGGACCAGGAAGGTGCCGAGCAGCGACAGCGAAAAGGTCAGGATCGAGAGCAGGATGGTCCAAACCTTCAGCGCGTTGCGCTTTTCCATCACGACCGCGGAATGCAGCAGCGCGGTGCCGGCGAGCCATGGCATCAGCGAGGCGTTCTCGACCGGATCCCAGAACCACCAGCCGCCCCAGCCGAGCTCGTAATAGGCCCAATAAGACCCCATCGCGATGCCGAGCGTGAGGAATATCCACGCCACGAGCGTCCACGGCCGCACCCAGCGCGCCCAGGCGGCGTCGATGCGGCCTTCGATCAGGGCGGCAACCGCGAAGGAGAACGAGATCGAAAACCCGACATAGCCGAGATAGAGCATCGGCGGATGTACGGCCAGCCCAATGTCCTGCAGCACCGGATTGAGGTCGCGGCCCTCGATCGGGGGGCTCGCGATGCGCAGGAACGGATTCGAGGTGACCAGGATGAACAGATAGAACGCTGCCGCGATCCAACCTTGCACCGCCAGCACATGCGCGCGCAGCGACAGCGGCAGATTGTTGCCGAAGGCGGCGACGAGGCCGCCGAACAGCGCCAGGATCGATACCCACAGCAGCATCGATCCCTCATGATTGCCCCACACGCCGGTGATCTTGTAGAGCAGCGGCTTCATCGAGTGCGAATTCTCGAACACGTTGACCACGGAGAAATCCGAGACGACGTGCAGCATCACCAGCGCCGTGAACGAGGCTGCAACGAACAGCAATTGCGCCAGTGCCGTGGAGCGCGCGACGTTCATCAACGCATGATCGCCCCAGCGCGCACCAAGGATCGGCACCGAGGACTGGATCAGTGCCAGCGCAAGCGCCAGCACCAGCGCGTAATGCCCGGCTTCCGCGATCACTTCGAAGTCCCCTGGGCCGGCGCAGATGCGGCCGTGGCGCCGGGCTTTGCACCGTAATCGTCCTTCCAATGCCCCTGCTTCTTCAGGGCGTCGGCGACGTCCTTGGGCATGTAGGTCTCGTCATGCTTTGCGAGAACGGTATCGGCCTTGAACACGCCGGAGGCATCGAGCGCGCCCTCAGCGACGACGCCCTGCCCTTCACGGAACAGGTCCGGCAGAATTCCCTTGTAGACGACCGGCAGCGTCATGCTGCCGTCTGCGACGCTGAAGTTCACGGCGAGATTGTCGCCGCGTACCAGCGAGCCCGGCTGTACCAGGCCACCAAGGCGGAACCGTTTGCCCGGGGGAACATGTCTCTCGGCCGCCATCGAGGGCGTCGAAAAGAACACGATGGAATCGCGCATGGCGTTCAGCACCAGCGCCGCCGCAATCGCGAGCACCGCGAGCGAACCGCCGATCATGGTCAAACGGCGTTGCTTTCGCGTCATGCCTGGCCCCTGTCTTCCTTTGCCTGTCCCGTCACTCTGGTCACCAATCAAGCCCGAGTTTTTTCAGGCCTTCATTGAGCTGGCGCAAGCGTTCCGTATCGCCCGCGACTGCCTGTCGCGCCTCGACGAGCGCGCTCGCCGCCTTGTCGCGTTCGCCCATCACCAGATAAGCCCGCACCAGCCGCAACCAACCCTCGACATCATCGCCGTTCTGCTTGAGCCGCGTCGCAAGCCGATTGACCATGCCGCGGATCATCGCGCCACGGTCATCTTCGTTCATATCCTTGGCGGCGGCCATCGCATCGTTGGAGAGCGCCGGTGCGGCTGATACGCCTACCCTTGCCAATGCCGCCTGGAGCAGCGGCCGCCACCGCGCATCCGCCGGCGCCTTCGCGAGCATGCCGCGCCAGATAGCGGCGGCATCGGATGGGCGGCCATCCTGTTCGGCGGCGAGCCCGAGGAAATAATTGGCCTTGGGCTCATCGGCGTTTTGCGCCACCGCGCGTTCGAATTCGGCCTTGGCCTCGGCGCTAACGACGCCGCCCGCGCTGCCAACCAGCACTTCACCGAGATCGGAGCGGCGTTCGGCGCTGTCGCCGGCGTGTTGAATTGAATTACGGTAGGCCCGGACTGCATCATCGTAGCGGCCGAGCCGCGCCAGCACCGGCGCCAGCACGGTCCAGCCGCGACCGTCAGTCGGATTCTTTTCCAGATGGGCTTCGACTTGCGCCACCATGTTGTCGATCGGCTGGCCGGCGTCCGCCGTGCGGGTGCGCGAGGCGAGCGGGAAATCACCGAGACGCGGCGATCCAAGCGCGAGGTAGAACGTCACTGCCGCGATCGGCAACCCCACCAGCGCCACGATGGCCGAGCCACGGCGCAGGCCAAGGTTGGCGCGCGCAGGCACGTCGTGCTTCCCGTCCGCGGCGGCGAGCAGGCGGCGGCCGATTTCGACACGCGCCGCCTCGGCTTCGGACACGCCGATCAGCCCGGCAGCGACATCGCGATCGATCTCGGCGAGTTGATCCTTGTAGACGACCGCCTCGCTGCCACCGGCTTGCGCAGAAGAGCTGCGGCTCAACGGCCAGAGCACGGCAAAAATCGCCGCGACCGTCATCAGCGCGAACACAAACCACAGCGTCATCAAACAGTTCCCGGGCGGAACGACGCTTCAGGCAAGCGCCGATGCGCCGCTTTACACCACCGGCGGCAAGCCCGGCAATTGACAATTGCGGCAGAAAACCGGGAAACGGGCCTCCCGCGGACGGCGATCCGGTGTTCCTTGGCACAGTTCGACGCTGCTTCCACCGCTGGATCGCTGCTGGCAAATCCATCAACTGGAAATTGCAGCGGAACTTGCATGCACGAATGCGGGGACCCCGCGCCGGCCTATAGCATTTGCAGCAAGACGTAGGCGATGCTACATAATGGGGCTGAGACATTAATTACGTGCAGAGGCAGATCGATGCGGTCCTGGAAAGCATTTCGACGTTGCGCTGTTCCGTCCAACCCTCTCAAAACTCCATTTGGCCTGAAACTCCGCCGCAGTGTTTCGCTTCTGTCCCCTCTGCTGCTGCTGCTGCTGTCATTTCCGGCCGCCGCCCAGGACGCAACGGAACGGACAGCGATCGCGGCTGCAGTGCTGCCCCGCGATCTCAGCCCCTGGGGCATGTTCATGCAGGCCGACGTTGTCGTCAAAGCGGTGATGATCGGCCTGGTGTTTGCGACCGCGGTCACCTGGACGGTGTGGCTCGCAAAGACCATTGAGCTGATCAAGGCGCGACGGAATGCCCGATACGCCTTGCGCGAACTCGTCAACGTCCGGAACGTGGAAGACGCCGTGCGGCAGGTCCCCGAGGGCGCGGTTGCCCAATTGCTCGAGGGCGCCCTGGCAGAGTTGCGATTGAGTACCGATCGAATGGACAAGGAGGGGATCAAGGCAAGGGTCGCCTCCCGGCTCCAGCAGATCGAGGCGGCTGCAAGCAGGCGCATCGGACTAGGCACCGGCGTGCTTGCGACGATCGGATCGACCGGCCCCTTCGTCGGACTGTTCGGTACGGTCTGGGGAATCATGAACAGCTTCATCGGAATCTCGAAGTCGCAGACCACTAACCTCGCCGTGGTCGCGCCTGGCATCGCTGAGGCATTGCTGGCGACGGCGCTCGGGCTGGTGGCGGCGATTCCCGCAGTCATGATCTACAATCTCTTTGCACGCCAGATCGGCTCATACCGGGCGCTACTCGGGGACGGATCCGCAGAGATCACGCGACTGGTTGGCCGCGACCTCGATAGCGGCACCATGCTGGTGCGGCGGCATCTCGCAGCGGCGGAGTAGCAGCCATGGCTGCCAGTCTGAACCAAGGCAATGGCGATCTCGCCGAAGTCCATGAGATCAACGTGACGCCTTTCATCGACGTCATCCTCGTTCTGCTCATCATCTTCATGGTTGCCGCGCCGCTCGCGACCGTCGATATCGCCGTCGATCTTCCGGCGTCGAACGCGCAGCCGCAGCCGCGGCCAGACAAGCCGGTCTATCTGACGGTGAAGCCGGACCTGTCGCTCTCCGTCGGGAACGAAACCGTAGGCCGCGGCGCACTGCCCGGCGCGCTCGATGCGAGCACCAGCGGCCAGAAGGATACCCGCATTTTCCTGCGCGCCGACAAGCTCGTCCCCTATGGCGAGGTGATGCAGGTCATGAACCTGCTGCGCGCCGCCGGCTACCTCAAGGTCGCCCTTGTCGGAATGGAGCAAGCCTCATCGCCATGATGCAGCTTGCGGCCGAAGATCGTTCCGACCTGCGGCGATGGATGTTCAGCAGCCTCGCGGTGCTGAGCGTCTATGCCGGATTGACCGCCATGCTCGCCACCCGGCGCGACGCCGACGACACCGTGGCTGCCGAAGCTTCGGGCGCGATCGTAGTCGACTTGGCACCGCTCGCCGCAGCACCAGCGACGACGCCGACCGACATTGCGCCCGGTCCGGAGCAGGTGATGTCGGAGGCGCAGCCGGTGGCAAAGCCCAAGGACATCCCGCCCGACAAAACACCCGAGTTGCCCCCCGCTCCCAATCCGGACGCGGCCGTGGCGCTGCAGACCCAACAGCAGCCTGACGTGACGCCGCAGCAGCAGGCGGCGGCCACGACATCAGCACCGCCTGCGATCAACGAACGGATCGCGCCGGTCGCCGTCGCGCCGACCCAAGGTGTGCCGAATGACAAAAATTCGCAGGCCGTGGTGACATGGCGAACCCAGGTCCTCGCGCTGGTCGAAAAGAACAAGCGATATCCGGAACCCGCGCGGTCGCGGCGCGAGCAAGGGACGGCGCAGGTGTCGTTTACGCTTGATCGCAAGGGAATGGTTGTCAGCGCGCGCGTAACTCAAAGTTCAGGATCTGGCGCCCTTGACGAGGAAGCGCTTGCACTCCTCAAGCGCGCGCAGCCCTTCCCGGCGCCGCCTGCAACGTTTCCCGGAGAATTCGTCATCGTGAAACAGTCGATCCGCTTCACCGTCAAATAGAGGCAGCAGGCGGCGTCTGACCGTCTGGTCACAGAGCATCAGTTCGATGCGTTAGTCCACGACCGTCGCGCCGCCGCCAAATTTGTAGTTCGCCCCGATCCTGACCCCATCACTGGTCACCCGCGTGTTGGCGTCGAACGCGACCGCGGTGTTGACCGCCACAGGCGGCGTTGAACGCAGCGAGCCGAAATCCATGTGGAGATATTCGAGCTTTGCGGTCCATTTGCGTGTCAGCCGCGTCTCGAAACCGGCGCCGACGGCCCAGCCGAACCGATACGTGTGCCGATCCAGAGACGCCGTCGTCGCGACACCCGCATTGTCGAAACCTGCAATGGACGTTGACGTCGTTATCTTGCCGAACGGAACGCCCGCGGTGGCGTAGGCAAGCAGGTCCGGCGTCACCAGCGTTCCGACGCGCCCGCGAACCGAGGCCACCCACCCCAGGCGATAATCCAGGCCCGCCGTCACAGTGGCGTCGAGCGGAGCCAGCGCCGGGTTGCAGATATTGCCGGGGCAAGCGGTGGCGCTGCTTCCGCGCTGATTGCGATACTCAAAATCGCCTTCAATGCCTGCCAGCATCCGGCCCGATGTCCAATTGTAGCCAGCCTGTCCGCCAATGCTGGCGGTGCCGTGCGTGGACGACAGGCGGGCTCCGGAAAGAGAGGCACCGGTTGCAACGTCGTCGAACGCCGCGTTGGTAGCGCCCTCGCCCCGCAAATATCCGACATTGCCGCCGGCATAGATGCCGGCCCAGTTCCAGGCCGCCGCTTCGAGCGCGGGGCTCTTGTAGTAGCCGTTGCGGACCAGCGGTCTCGCCGCGCCGATCCAGGTGCGGGGCGGGCCGCTTGGCCGATCGACGCCGTATTTGACGTTGAGGAACAGTTTGAAGCCACGACCCGGCTGCAGGATCTCGTCCTTGTGGAATTGAACGGAGTTGCGAATGTTGGCGTTGAGCAGATTGTCGCCAACCACACCCGTCGCGACCTCAACCGCGCCCCACGGCGAATCCTTCCAGAATTTCCGGTGCTCGACTTGTACCTTCACCAAATCATATCCGGCGGTCGGCGTGTCGAATTGCGGAATGTCGTTCTGCGCAAACGCGTGCAAGAGGCCGACGCGCGCAAACCAGTTGTCGTTACGCCAGTAGACGCCGCTGCCGAGGCGCATCGGAGGAATGCGCGGCACGTTGCTGCCGTCGGTGAACGTCGCCCGCACCACATCATATTGGCCGTCGAAACCAAGGGTGCCACTGGCAAGTTGTGCGGCGTCCCACTGCCAGGCCAATTCGCCGCCGCGGAAAGTCGCGTCACGCTGATCGTAGTTGACCTGGATGTAATCGGTGCCGGCGCCGCATGAAGCAAACGTTTCCTGACAGAAGATGCCGGTGGCGCGTGAGAAAATAAACTTGTTGTACGACGTGTAGTAGGCATTTGCGGCGAACCTGAAATCGCCATCGGTGCGTTTCAAGCCGATTTCCACCGTCTGCGCGGTCTCAGTACCGAGGTCCGGGTTCCCGATCTTGAACGTCTTCTCCGAGCCGTCGGGACCTTGGGCGAACAGTTCGAGCGCGCGCGGCGCGCGTTCGATCCGTTGCAACGTCAGGCTGGCGACCAGCGAAGATGGAAGATCCTTGATGATGCCAAAACTGACGCTCTTCGGCATGAAGTCGAGCTTGGCGGCTGCCTGGCCCGGCACATCCGGCGGCGGGAGAAAATTCGGCGGAAAGGTAAACGCTGTTCCCGCGACACTGACTCCCTCGATGCGTCCCGCCAATTGCGTGCGCAGCGTGTCCGTGTGCCTTACTTCATTGAGGAAGTACGCCGCCGCCGTTCGGGTCTGGGCGGGAAGCAAGATCGCCTGCCCGGCCGTATCCAGTTGCTGGTAAGCGGCTTGGGTGCCAAAGATACTGGTAAGAGGACCGATCGGCGTGGCGAACGGCGCAAGTTCGAACTCGAGCTTGCCTTCGGTCTGCCGGTTCTTGAAGGTCGCGGTAATCTCCTGGAAGCCGGTGGTGGCGAGCACCGTCTCGTCGTGCCGGTACTCCGAATATCCGGTCCAGTGCCTGATGGCCGCCAGCGCACCAGCGTCCGGACGATACTCGCCCTTGGAGCTGATCTTGGTTTGCTCGAGATCGTTGTGCTGGCGGGCTGCCGCGGTCGCAATGCCGGGGACGTAGTAGTCGCTGGTGAAACGGGAAACAGCGATGCCGGCATAACCGCCGTCGAAAAGCCAGGATCCGCCGACCGCCGCGCCTGCACTTTGCGAAGCGGAATTCGGCTGCTTGCCGTTAAAGGCAGGCGCGGGGATTGACGGGACCAGATACGGGTAACTCGGGACGCTGTAATCGCCGGAGGACCGCCCATAGATGTCGGCATGAACGGCGGCGTTGCGGCTGCCGGCATCCAGCAACAATCCGCTCTCCCATCCCCTGTTAACCGTCGTCACGCCCGACCTCAGTTCCGCAGCAACTCCCCCGAGCGGCGCAGCAGTCGGAATCCGGTTGTTGTTGACGTCGACAACGCCGCCGACGGCTTGCGAACCGAAGCGGAGTGCACCCGGTCCGCGAACGACGTCAACCTTCTGAATGGCGAGAGGGTCGATCGGCACCGCGTGGTCCTGCGCGATGTCTGACACATCGACCGCACCGACGCCGTTCTCCTGAATGCGGACCTTTGCGTCCGACAGACCACGCAAGACCGGGCGCGACGATTCCGTGGCAAGCCCCGCCGAAGTTGCGCCGGGCAGATTGGTGAACAGGCTGCCGACCCCGCCGTTGCTGCTGCCGGTCTGGATCTGGTTACTCCCGATCGTCGACAGTGCCGCGAATGGCGGATTGAAGGGCGGCATCGGCGCGGTCGCGGGCGGTGGGTCCGGCATCGGTGCCGCCACGGTCGCCGAACGCCGACCGGGCTCGCCGCGCGCAGCCCGCCGCGCGGGTTTAGGCTGACGCCCCTCGACGGTCACTTGCGGCATGTCGATTTCCGCTGGCGCGCTCGGCGTGGCTTGCGGTCCGGCCGGCGCGGTCTGCGACGGAGCCGGCTCCGCCGGGGTTTGCCCCGTTGCCGGAGGTGCCGGAGTCGACGGTTCGGCAGGAGGCGCTGCCTGAGGCGCCGATGGCACAGGCGCGGCCATTTGCGCAAGCGCCGCGGCGTGGCTCAAACAAACCAGGGCCAATGCCGATGTGCCCACAAGAGCCATTCGCGTCGCGTGCATATTCATCCCCAACCGATCGCGCTTCAGCACCAGCTAATTGATAAGCCGCTACAGCAAAACGTAGGCTAGGCTACATGTTAATGCTGGACCGTTAACTGTCAAGATACTGCGAACGAGTCGCAAATGCCGGGCGCCGGCCTGTTGCAGATCGGCGACCCCCCAACTTGCAATGTGGTCGGCACCACGCCATGGTCGCGCCTCGTCTGGATGGATTCGCCTGGAAGGTGCAGTGGTGCGTAAGCCCTCGACAAATCGGGCCAAGCCGATGCAGCCGTTGCCCGCGGAACAAACGCAGGCGCGCCGCTTCGGAAAGGCACGATCGGCGCGATCGACCGCGGTTCTGGAAGACTATGTCGAACTGATCTCGGATCTGCTCGGCACGACCGGCGAGGCGCGCCCGACCGACATTGCGCGCAGGCTGGGCGTATCGCACCCGACGGCAATCGACACCATTGCGCGATTGAAGCGCGAAGACCTGGTTACAGCCCGCCCCTATCGCGGGGTGTTCCTGACCGAAAAGGGTGAGACCCTCGCCAAGCGCGTCCGCGCCCGTCACCGTCTAGTGGTGGATGTCTTGCTGGCGCTGGGCGTTCCGCAGGAAGCCGCGGAGGCTGACGCCGAGGGCATCGAACATCATGTTTCCGACGTGACGCTGAAGGCCTTCGCCGAATTCCTTCGCGACGCCAAGGATCGGCGCAAGGCGTGATGCGATAGGATCGAGACCGGGCGCTATCCGGCCCTGGTTGATTTACGCTTGCCGGTCACGGCATTTTCGGCCGCCCGGGTCATCAGCGACGCATAGTCATGGCCGAACAGGATTTCGCAGAAGCGGATCGCCGCCTTGGCCTGCATCTGCCGGTAGACGCGCGCCTTGGTGTCGGCGCCGCGCAGGGCTTGCACGAGGCTCTCGGTGGAATGCTCGACGTAATGCTGCAGGTCGGAATAGGTCCGCAGGGTGACCTCGTTGATGGCGAGTTCGCTGGCATAGGTGCGGCACACCGCCACGAAGTCGATCAGAGCGGCGATCTCTTCGATCTCCGCGGCGTCGATCTTCGGCGCCGATGCGATATCCCTGTCGGCGCGCTGACGCAGGATGCGGCGGACCCGGCCGGGCACGCTCTCGATCTCCGACTGCAGCGAATTGGAAATGTCGGCGCGGATCGACGTGAGCTGGCGGCCCCACGCGGAATCGTTGCGCAGATCGAGCTCGGTGCGCAAGCCCCGCACGCCATCGTGCAGGATTTTCAGTTGGTCGCCGACATTATCGAAATGGCCGCGCCTGATGTCCGTGCGCAGGCAGGCCGTAAGGAACGAGAGATCGTGCAGCGCGATCGTGACGGCGATGCCGTAGGGCGTGGCGGCCACACGAATTTCGTCGTCGGAGGCCGCCATCTTGACCGCGAGACGAATGATCTGCCACGGCGCCGCCAATCGTTGCATGATGAGCGACAGCGCGAACGGCAGCAATTGCGGAGTCTGCAACGAGGGCACGTTGAGCGCCGACGTCACCGTCTCGAGTTGAGAGGGCGTCAGCGCCCGAAACTGGCGGGGAAGCCGGCTGCCGAGCGTCTCCATCGCCTCACGGGCCCGCAGCACTGCGCCGATCGACAGCAAATCCTCGACGACGTTCGGCGAGCCAATTCGCGAGAGCGCACGATGCCGGTCCTCGCCCGGCACCGGGGTGGCGATTTTGACGATCGCCTCGGCTGCGTCGAGCTGGAATTTGCGGGTCGCGGCTTCGAGACCTGCGGTGGAGCCGCTCAGCCTGATCTCGTTGAGTGTCGTTTCGAATGCGCGCACGGCCTCGGGCGCGCCGTCGCGGCCCAGCCACTGCCAGACCGGCAGCAGCGACGCGCGCCGGACCTGCCCGGCGCGGACCGGAAAATTGCTCTCGACCAGAAACGGCTCGAGCGGACCGTACAACAGGCGCGCCGGATCGTCAGTCCGCGGACGTGCCTCGTCGTCCTCCTCGGTCCCGCGCACAACCTTGCGCAATTGCTCGAGCACGAAATTGGCGACGGCGAGGTCTTCCCCGCGCTCGATGGCGCGCTCGAACTCCCGCATCAGCAGCGCCTGCGATTGAGGCGGGAGCTGGGCGAGATAGTCCCTCAGCCGCTCGGTCGATGTCTGGCTCATTCGCCTGGTGTGGATATGCTTGTGTCATGCGGACGGCAAAGCGCCTCCACCGGCGATTTTAGAAGTGTGCGCGTTAAGAAGCCGTTTAGGAATAACGAAATCGGCGACCGGGTAGTGCCGGCTACCGCCCCTTCGACCCCAGGTACCAGCCCGATGAAGCGTTCATATCCCCGGCAACACCAGCTCTGCCCGCAGTCCGCCGATCGGGGCATCGCCCAGGACGAGGCTGCCGCCATAGAGGCCGGCGAGATCGACCACGATCGAAAGCCCGAGTCCGGAGCCCGGTTTGGATTCGTCCAGGCGCTGGCCGCGCCGGGATACCTGCGCGCGCTCGGCAGCGGATAATCCGCGGCCATCGTCATCGACGATGATCCGCAGCCGCGGCCCGGTGCCTGATACTGCCGGCGCTTCCGCCCGCACCTCGATGGATACCTGCGAGGCTGCCCATTTGCAGGCATTGTCGACCAGATTGCCGGCCATCTCCTCTAGGTCCTGGCGCTCGCCGCGGAACTTTGCCTGCGGGTCCGCCTTGACCGCGATTGTGACGCCACGATCCCGGTGGATCTTTTCCATGGTCCGCCGCAGCGCCTCGATGGCGGGCGCGACTTCCGTGACAGTACCGACGATGGTGACACGCGCGGCGATGCGGGCGCGCTCGAGGTGATGCGCGACCTGATCCCGCATCACAAAAGCCTGCTCCAAAACCTTGTTCGCAAACGGATCCACCGTGTGGGCGGAGGCCTCGTTGACGATCACGGACAGCGGCGTCTTGATGGCATGGGCAAGGTTGCCGACGTGGGTGCGGGCGCGCTCGACGATCTCACGGTTGGCATCGATCAGCGCGTTGGTCTCGCGCGCCAGCGGCGCGATCTCGACCGGAAATTCGCCCTCGAGCCGTTCGGCGCGTCCAGAGCGGATGTCGGCGATGGATTCCGAAATACGCTTGAGCGGGGCCAGTCCGAAGCGAACCTGGAAGATCGTGGTCAAGAGCAGCACGATCCCGAGCGCGGCAAAGGTGCCGCCAAGGTAGTAATCGAAGGCACGGATTTCGTCGAAAATCTCGGATGCGTCGCCGGCCACGCTGACCAGAAACTTGCCGTCGGCGCCGAGGTCGACCGGTCGCTCGACCACTCTCAGATCCTGGCCCTCCGGACCGTCGATGTAACCGAGACGGATCCCGGCCGGGGTCAGCTCCGCGCCGATATCCTCGAGCTTCGGCAGCTTCTTGTCCCATAGCGAACGCGAGGCCTTTATTTCGGCCTTCTCGTCGGTCCGGACGATCTGCCAGTACCAGCCTGACAGAGGCAATTCGAACAGCGGCTCGCCGAGGGACTGGAACTGGTGATCGGGCGGCTCGTCCGGCGTTGCGACTTCGGCGATCAGGGTGCGGAGGTAGAGGTTGAGACGGCGGTCGAAGGCGCGCTCGGTCGCGTTCCGATAGACCGATGACAGGATCACGCCTGTTATGAGCAGAATCACGACCACCCACGCGGTCGCCGACAGGAACAACCGCGTGGCGAGCGAACTTCCGCGCATCAGAGCAAGATCCCGAAAAGCGTATCCCCAGGCTCCAATCCTGCGGATGGAGACCGGCCTTCGGATAAGATCATGCTCGAATAAAAGAGCAAGGCTCATCAGGCGCCCGGCGACGGCGGGGTCAAGAGATAGCCTAGGCCGCGCACGGTCTGGATGATGTCAACGTCGAGCTTCTTGCGGATGCGGCCGACGAACACCTCAATGGTGTTGGAGTCGCGGTCGAAGTCCTGGTCGTAGAGGTGCTCGACCAGTTCGGTGCGCGACACCACACGCCCGGTGTGATGCATCAGATAGGCCAGCAGCCGGTACTCGTGCGAGGTCATCTTGATCGGATTGCCGGAGACGCTGACGCGCCCGGTGCGGGTATCCAGCGAGACCGGGCCGCAGGTCAGTTCCGACTGGGCATGGCCGGTGGAGCGGCGCAGCAGCGCGCGAATTCGCGCCAGCACTTCCTCGAGGTGAAAGGGCTTTGCGACATAGTCGTCGGCGCCGGCATCGAAACCCTGCACCTTGTCGCTCCAGCGGTCGCGCGCGGTGAGGATCAGGACCGGCATGGCGCGGCCGTTGCGGCGCCACGCCTCCAGCACCGAGATGCCGTCCATCTTGGGTAGCCCGATATCGAGCACGACGGCGTCATAGGGCTCGCTGTCGCCCAGATAGTGCCCCTCCTCGCCGTCGAACGCGCGATCAACCACATAACCGGCATCCGTCAAAGCCGTCGTAAGCTGACGGTTGAGATCCGGATCGTCCTCAACAACAAGCAGGCGCAAGCTGGCCTCCAAAAGTGAGCCCTACGATATCAGATTTCATGATGAGGCCGCTCCGCGTGAACGGGCCATGAACGAGGCACACGGCAGTGTGACTTTTTCGTCATCAGACCGCGGCCGGGCATGCCACACACCGCGGGGCCGAACGCCTAACACGTCCAGTCCAAGCCCCCAAACGCCCGGCAAAAGGGACCTGAAAAGGAGGGAGCCTGGCAGATTGCTCGCGCCGACGCCTTACAGGACCGGCGCGAATTCCGTTTGCAAAGAATTCCGTTCGCTAAGGAGGCAAGCAAACCTGATCGTACCGGCTCGGTCAGTACCTTACGTGCGGAAGAATACGAACCAGACGATGCCGAGGATCAGAACCGCGAGCCCGGTCGAAACCGATAGCAACGCAAGCACCGACGGGCCCGGTTCGGCCTGGCGCGCCTCGTTCGGGGTTTCGACGATCTGGCCATGTCGCTGCGTTGCCATGGGGACCTCTTCGAGTAAGTGTCTGTAAATGCCAGCGAATGCTCTGACACCGCCCATTCAAGCAACGCCTGATCCGACATGATGTTCCGCGACTTCCGGCCGTGCCTGACGGCAGCGTCCAAAAGGTCGCAGGCCGGCCGCAGAGTGCCATTCGGCGATTAACGCCGTTGCGCAATTCCCAGCTCCGCCTGTTTCAGACGGGCTGATCCGATGGTATCCTCACGGGTCGTCTGTTGCGTTTTCCGGAGTAGCCCATGGCCCCCCGCGCCAATTGGAAGGGTTTTCTACGCCTCTCGCTCGTGACCTGTCCGGTCGCCCTCTATCCGGCGACCTCGGACACCGAGAAGGTCTCCTTCAATCAGATCAACCGCAAGACCGGCCATCGCATCAAATACGCCAAGGTGGATGCCGAGACCGGCGAGGAAGTCGCCAGCGAAGACATCATGAAGGGCTACAAGATCGACACCGACACCTACATCGAAGTGTCGAAGGACGAGCTTGACGATATTGCGCTGGAATCGACCCGCACCATCGAGATCGACGAATTCGTTCCGAAATCCGATATCGACGGCCGTTATCTGATCCGCCCCTATTATCTGGTGCCGGACGGCAAGGTCGGCCACGACGCGTTTGCGGTGATCCGCGAAACCATCCGCAGCATGGACAAGGTCGCGATCGGACGCGTGGTCCTGACCAACCGCGAGCACATCATCGCGCTGGAGCCGCTCGACAAGGGGCTGATGGGAACGCTGCTGCGCTACCCCTACGAGGTCCGCAGCGAACAGGAATATTTCGATGACATCCAGGACGTGAAGATCACCAAGGATATGCTTGATCTCGCGAAGCATATCGTCGAGCAGAAATCCGCTTCATTCGAGCCCGAGCAGTTCGAGGACCGCTATGAGCAGGCCCTGATCGACCTGATCAACCAAAAGCGCAACGGCCTGAGCACCAAGGCCAAGGCGGCGCCGAAGACCACCGGTAACGTCATCAATCTAATGGACGCGCTCAAGCGCAGCCTTGCCAGCGAACAGCAGGCCGCCCCTGCCGCCGCCAAGACGAAGGGCAAGAAGCCGAAGAAGGCCGCCGCCGGCCAACGCGAAATGCTGCTGCCGATCAGCGGCAGCGGCAAGCGCGCCGGCAAGGAGACGGCGAAAGAAGTGCCGAAGAAAGCGGAAAAGCCGGTGCGTACCGCCGCCCGCAGCAAGAAGGCCGGATGATCGGGCAAGGAGCGCGATAGCATCCAGCGCGCGATGCCGTGGTCGACTCCGTTCGATGACCCCATACCGCTTCGCGGTGGAAGCAGGCTCGCGACGCTGCAGCAGGCCGCCGACTATGTCATGGCATTGCCGGAAAATGTGCAGCACGAGGCGCACTGGCAGCTCGCGGTGGAAAATCTGATCAACGCGGCGGAGACCGGCGGCGGCTGGCTGATGTTCGCGCGGATCGCGATGATCCGGGCTCTCAATGCGGACGGGTGAGAAAGCTAGCCGCCCCGCCTCGATCGCCGCCCTCTATTTGAGCGAGGTGCTGACGTCGTTGAACGTCGTGCTGAGTATGCTGCCGACGCCTTTGACGGCGGCGACGATGCCGATGCTGATGCCGGCCGCAATGAGGCAGTATTCGATGGCGGTAGCGCCGCACTCATCTTCGACAAATCGTTCCAGTAATCGACGCATGGACAAAACTCCTGTCGACGCTCTCCGAAATTCTCCCGCGCCATACCGGTTAAACTCTAGGTCGGAACGGTTGAAGAGGCCTTGAGGAACAGAATGAACGATTAATTAAGGCTGACGGGGAATCCGCGCCCCCGGAATCATACGGTACGAAAAATTTTCCACCGATTGTACCGACCAGCCATCGTCGCCCGATCGGCGGTTTGCGGAGTGAGCGCACATCATTGCGCAGAAGCGCGAAGCGGGAAGGAATTACATCGGGCTCCTGCATGAGGAGAGCGAGGAACAGCGTGTTGCGGCAATAGCCGCTGCCGCGAAGTACCATATCCGGGATCAGATACTCGACCTGATTGCAGCGATATTCAGCCGCCGCAGCGAAACGAGGTAGTCACCCCGCCTGCCGCGGCGTTGAACAAGGGACCGGGCAATGGCCCGGTCCGAGGATCGTTCTCAGAAGTTACGCTGGGCGCGGAACTGGAGCAGGACGGTGTTCTGGTCCTTGAACTCGTAGAGCGCGGAAGGTTTCGGAGCGGTCGCCGCAAACACCGAAGAGCCCGACATCTTCTGGTCGAGATGGAACCACTGGACTTCGCCCGAGAACGTCAGGTTCTTGACCGGGGTCCAGCGGGTAACCACGCCGAGCTGCGAGACGTTGAAGTCGGGGTTACAGGTGTAGTTGCCCGCAGCGTTCCCGCCCAACGCCTGACCCGGGTGGCTGGCGGCGAAGGCTGCGCAATAAGCGCCCTTGGCCGTCGAGGTTCCCGCACCCAGCAGATTGTCGTTCGCGCCACCGTCGTACCTGACGGCGGAGTAGCCGCCGAACAGGCTGGTCGACCAGTATGGATTCCAGTTGTGATTGAAGGCGCCGCGGACGCCCCAGGCCGTCGTCAGTGCGATACCGCCGGTACCGGCCGCGCCCGGGAAATAGACGCCGTCGGTGGTCGCGCCGAAGCCGACGCTCTGGTAGGCGAAGCCGCTGTCGCCGAACATCGCAAAGCTCGGAGAGGTGCCGCTGGTGGCGATGACATACTTGGTAGCGCCCTTGGCGAAGGATGCGTCGATCTTGATGTCGTCGCCCGCACCGGTCGGAATGTTCTTGATCTGCAACGCCGCCATCACCGCGCCTCCCCACTTGCTCTCGGGGTGGCCGCTGATTTCGGAAAGCGCGGTCGGGACAGCGCCCGCGCCCAGCGTGTTGTACGAACCGTTGACCTCATGCGCGGCTGCCGAAAGCTGGAACAGACCCCAGGCCTGGTCCACCCGGATGTTGCCGACAATGTCGGGCGCATGCACGCCGGCATAGGCGTTCGAGCCCGTGCCGTTGGCACCGATCGCCGCCGGGATCGCCAGGTTGTAGACAGCGGTGCGATCCCACGTGGTCGGGTCGTCGAGACCGATCGAGGCCGATACGCCGTTGCCGAACTGCGCGGTGTACTGGATGTTGTTGACGCCGGTATCGGTGTTCTGACCGCCGAGCAAGGAAGAGTTGATATTGCCGGGGAAACCCTGCCAAGGCGTGGCATAGGCCGAGGCGGACTTACCGAAGGTGAAGCCGGCGAACTGGATGAAAACGAATTCGACCGCAACATAGCCATTGCCCGCGGTGTCAAGCAGCTGCGGGTTGTTGCCGAGGTTGGTCGCGAGGGAGTTGGGGTTGAACGTGCTGTTGCCGAGCGTGGTGAACTGAATATCAGCCTGGCCGAAGGTGCGGACCACGCCGTATTCGGTAGCGGTGCGGGTGTCGACCGTCAGCGCCATACGGGAGCGGGCGACGAAGTAGTTGCGATAGCGGTTCTGCTGACCGATGTCACCGTTCCAGGCGGGGGCGCCGTGCGCGCCGCCGTTGAACGTGACGTCCGCACGCAGATAGCCACCCAGCTTGATACAGGTGTCGCTACCCGGGATAAAGAAGAAGCCGGCGCCGTAAAGCGAACAGATCCTGACATACTCGACTGCCTTGGCCTTGACCGGAAGGTCGGCCGCCTGTGCCCCGCTCAGGGCCACCAAGCCGGCCGCCGAGCCGAGAATGAGTGTTCGTGCCGTAACCATTTAAGTCTCCTGTTCGCGATGCCCCGCGATTCATGCAAATGCATGCGCATACACCTAGTCCAAAAATCTCCAGCGGGAATGACAAGACCGTGATGCCGATTCAGTTGGCCGGCATCTGTGATTTTTTCGCAACGCAGCAGCGTCTGACCGCAGTTCAAACGATACCTTCACTCAGACCAGCAGCGTTCACCGCAACAATATTTTTCTCCCTGTTGACCGTCGATCCCAGCCCAAAGCTGCAAACGCATATCAGCACTTCCGCGCGCACGCGCCGCCTTCGCTTTACCGGGCGTGAAAATCCTGTTCCTACTGTCGCAAATCGGCCGAACCAAACCGGCCTGCTTCAAGGGGAGAGACCGTCATGAAGCTCGGCGCCGCCATTGCGGAAATCATGAAGCGGGAGGGAATCGAGATCCTCTGCGGTTATCCGGTCAACCATCTCATCGAATTTGCCGCCAATGCCGACATCCGTCCCGTAATGGTGCGCCAGGAGCGCATCGGCATCCACATGGCGGACGCGATCTCGCGCGTCACCTCAGGCCGATCGATCGGCGCATTCTGCATGCAGCACGGGCCCGGCGCCGAGAACGCCATGGGCGGCGTGGCGCAATGCTATGGCGAATCTGTCCCTGTGCTGGTGCTGCCGATGGGCTATGCACGCAGGCTCGCCAATATCGAGCCGAACTTCAATTCTAGCCAGGCGATGAAGGCGTTTTCCAAGTCCTCCGAGCCGATCAACATCGCCGCCGAAGTCTGCAACATCTTCCGGAGAGCTTTCACCAGGCTGAAGAACGGCCGCGGCGGGCCGGTCATCGTCGAAATCCCGGCCGACATGTGGAACGAGGAAGTGCCGGAGCCTCTCAACTACGCGCCAGTGCTGCGCACCCGCTACGGTGCGGATCCCGTGCATGTAAAGGAAGCGGCCGCGCTGTTGGTCGGCGCCAAGCGGCCAGTGATCTATGCCGGCCAGGGGGTGCACTACGCCAAAGCCTGGCGGCAGCTCAGACGGTTGGCCGAGCTCCTCGCCATTCCCGTCACGACCAGCCTTGGCGGCAAATCGTCATTTCCCGAGACGCATCCGCTGTCGCTGGGATCGGGTGGGCTCGCCGTGCCACGCGCGGTGCCGAAGTTTTTGGGCGATGCCGACGTGATCTTCGGAATCGGCTGCTCGTTCACCGAGACGTCATTCGGCATCGCCATGCCGAAAGGCAAGACCATCATTCATTCGACGCTTGACCCGAACCATCTCAACAAGGACGTCGAGGCCAAAGTCGGCCTGATCGGCGATGCCGCCTTGGTGCTCGATGCGCTGCTGGAGGAAATCGGCAAGGCCGTCACCTCGGACCGCGATGCCAGCGCAGTTGCCGCCGAGATCGCGGCCTCGCACAAGGAATGGCTGGCGAAATGGATGCCGAAGCTGACGCATAACGAGGCGCCGCTGAGCCCCTATCGCGTATTGTGGGACCTGCAGCACACCGTCGACATCAACAACACCATCATCACCCATGATGCCGGCAGCCCGCGCGACCAGCTCTCGCCGTTCTGGAAATCGGTCGAGCCGCTATCCTATATCGGCTGGGGCAAGACCACCCAGCTCGGCTACGGCCTAGGCCTTGCAATGGGCGCAAAGCTAGCAAAGCCCGACAAGCTGTGCATCAACGTCTGGGGCGATGCCGCGATCGGCTTCACGGGCATGGATTTCGAGACCGCAGTGCGCGAACGCATCCCGATCATGTCGATCCTGTTGAATAATTTTTCCATGGCGATCGAACTGAAGGTGATGCCGATCTCGACCGAGAAATTCCGTTCGACCGACATTTCCGGCGACTACGCCGCGATGGCGCGCGCGTTTGGCGGCTATGGCGAGCGGGTGACGAAACCGGAAGACATCATCCCCGCCATCAAGCGGGGCATCCAGAAGACGCAGGAAGGCGTCCCGGTGCTGCTGGAATTCATCACCAGCAAAGAGACCGAGGTTTCGCGGCCGGGGACCTGAGGCTGAAGCAACCAACCAGGCAGTCACCGATGCCGCGCGTTACCGTCGTCGAAACCGGGCTCGTCAGCCCCAAAAATCGCGAACTCCACGGATCATATCCGCAGATGTTCGAGCAGATGATCGGCGCCGCCGACGCCACCGTTACTTTCAATACCGTCAGCATTCCTGCCGGCGAGCCGCTGCCGGATGTCGAGGCGCTGGAGGCGATCCTCATCACCGGCTCCTCGGCCGGCGTCTACGAGCCGTTCGATTGGATCGCGCCGCTCGAAGAATTCGTGCGCATAGCTCACGACAAGCAGGTGCCGATGGTCGGCGTCTGCTTCGGCCATCAATTGATCGCGCAGGCGTTGGGCGGCACGGCGCGCAAGTCGGAGAAAGGCTGGGGCATCGGGCGGCACGTCTACGACGTCGCCCCTGACAATGGCCTGATCGAGGGCACGCGCATTGCGCTTGCCTGCTCGCACCAGGATCAGGTCATCACGCCGCCGGCCGGCGCCAGGACCATCCTGTCCTCTGATTTCACGCCACATGCCGGGCTGCTCTACGCCGGCGGAACCACGCTCTCGGTGCAGCCACACCCGGAATTCTCCGTCGGCTTCGCGCTGGCCTGCTGCGAGATGGCGCGCAAGGGCGATGCGCCCGATAGCCTTGTCACAGCCGCAAAAGCCTCGCTGGCTGAGCCCTTGGAAAGCGCAAGACTCGGGGGCGCAATCACACGTTTCCTCACCCGATTAGAGTGACGTGAGCGCTCAAAGGCCGCCTTAAGACCTCTATGAGCGCTGGCTCTAACGCTTCCGGGATGAAATAATCCGGTTGGAACCGCGGCGCGAGGGCCAATCGGTCATCCGCGCGCTCCGGGCATGGATGGTTGGAATGGCGACGCTTCCCGAGAACAGGTCGGTCGCGATTGATGAGCTGGAATCAGCCATCACCGAGATGGAGTCGCGCCTCGAATCCGCCCGCGCCGAACGCGACGAAGCGAAGGCGCACCAGGTCGAGCTTGAGATCGAGAATGCGAATCTGCGCCGGGAACTGAACCTCGCGCGTGAGCAGCAGAAGGCTTCCGCCGGCATCCTCAGTGTCATCAGCAGTTCGGTGGCCGATACAGAACCGGTATTCGAAAGCATCCTCTCCAGCATCAAGCATCTTTTTGACGGCGAGGAGAGCCTGATTTTTCTCACCAGCGAAGAAGGCCTGCTGCAAATTGCCGCCGCGCGTGGCCCAAACGCCGAGGCGGCGCGCGAGCGGTTTCCAATTCCGATTGAAGGAACGGCAAGCGAGCTTGCGATTCGCGAGCGACGGCTGGTGCGTTCTGCCGACGTTCAGAACGATCCGGACGTGCCGATCGACCTGCGCGAGACCGCTCGCAGGATCGGGCAAAACTATTCGATGGCCATTGCACCCATGCTCTGGGAAAACAAGGCGATCGGCACGATTTTCGTGGGCCGCACCTCGATGGTGCCGTTTACGGATAGGGAGTGCGAACTGCTGAACAGTTTCGCCGACCAGGCGGTAATTGCAATCCAGAACGCGCGGCTGTTCAACGACACCCGCGAGGCGCTGGAGCGGCAGACGGCCACCGCCGACATCCTCAAGGTGATCGCCTCCTCGCCTTCGGATGTGCAGCCGGTGTTCGAAGCCGTCGCAGAAAGCGCCAAGCGTTTGCTGAGCGGGTTCTCGACTACGGTACTGCATTTCATCGGCGAAGAGCTTCATCTGGTCGCCTACACGCCGACCAGTCCCGAGGCCGATGAAGCGCTGAAGGCCTCCTTCCCGCGCAAGCTCGCGGAATTCCCGACCTTTGGGCTAGTCCGCAACGGCGAGACTATCCAGTTCGCCGACACCGAAGCCGAAGAGGTGCCGGAAGCGAACCGGGAATTGGCCCGGCTGCGCGGCTTTCGTAGCGTGCTGTTCACGCCGCTGATGAACCGCGGCACGCCCGTCGGCATGATCAGCGTGACCCGCGCCGAACCCGGCGCCTTCGCGCCGCATCATATGCAGCTGCTGCAAACCTTTGCCGCTCAGGCGGTGATCGCAATCGAGAACACGCGCCTGTTCAACGAAACCAAGGAGGCACTGGAGCGGCAGACCGCCACGGCCGAGATTTTGAAGGTCATCGCCTCATCACCCTCCGACGTGCAGCCGGTGTTCGACGCCATTGCACACAGCGCCAACCGCTTGATCGGCGGCTTTTCGGCCGCCGTGTTTCGTTACAGCGACGGCAAGATCCATCTCGCGGCCTTCACGCCAACTGATCCGGCCGGCGATGCCGTGCTGCAGTCCTCGTTCCCAGTCCCGCTGGAGAAGTTTCCGCCCTACCGGCTGACCCGCGACGGCGCGCCGGCTGAGCTGCCCGACACCGATCTCGAACCGGCGGCGCGCGGCATTGCGCGGGCGCGCGGCTATCGCAGCATGCTTTTCGCGCCGCTTATGAATGATGGTGAGCCCGTCGGCATCATCACGGTCACCCGGGTGGCAACGGGCCCGTTTGGCGAACAGCATACCCGTCTGCTGCAGATGTTCGCCGACCAGGCCGTGATCGCGATCAAGAATGTCGGATTATTCAATGAGGTGCAGGCGCGGACCAATGACCTCGCCGAATCTCTGCAGCAGCAGACAGCGGTCGGTGACGTGCTCAAGACCATCAGCCGCTCGACCTTCGACCTGCAGCCGGTGCTCGACACGCTGGTGAATTCCGCCGCGCAGCTATGTGACGCGGACATGGCCTTCATCATGCGCCGCGTCGGCGACGAGTACCGAGCAGGCGCCGCCGTCGGTTACACCGACGCCTATATCGACTTCCTCACTAACCATCCGCTGGCGGTCAACCGTGGCACGGTGACCGGCCGCACTGTGCTGGAAAAGCGCCCTATCCAGATTACGGATGTCGTGGCTGACCCCGAATACACGCTGCATGAAACAACCACGTTGGCGGGCCAGCGCACCACGCTCGGCGTGCCGTTGTTGCGCGAGAACGAACCGATCGGCGTGATCGTGCTGGCGCGCCAGCGCGTCGAGCCGTTCACAGAAAAACAGATCGATCTCGTCGCCACTTTCGCCGACCAGGCCGTGATCGCGATTGAGAATGTGCGCCTGTTCAACGAGGTCCAGAAGCGCACCGAAGATTTGAGCGAATCCCTGCAGCAACAGACAGCGACCGCTGACGTGCTCAAGGTGATCAGCCGCTCGGCATTCGACCTCGAAACCGTGCTCAACACGCTGACCGAGTCGGCCGCACGTCTCTGCAATGCAGATATGGCCGCGGTGACGCGACAGCACCCGGAGGGTGGCTATCACCACGCCACGCGATACAATTTCCCGCCGGAATGGGATAGGTTCAGTTCGACCACTCGCGTTTACCCCGGCCGCGGCAACCTGATAGGTCGCGTATTGCTGGAAAGCAAAACGGTACAGATCGCGGACGTGTTGGCCGATCCCGAATATGCCTTTCCCGAGCAGCAGAAGGCCGGCGGGTATCGCACGCTGCTCGGCGTTCCCCTGCTGCGCTCAGGTCAACCGATCGGCGTGCTCTTCCTCGGCCGTACCACCGTGCAGCCCTTCAGTGACAAGCAGATCGAGTTGGTGCAGACCTTTGCCGACCAGGCCGTCATCGCCATCGAGAATGTTCGTTTGTTCGACGAGGTGCAGACGCGCACCGAGGAGCTAAGCGAAGCCCTTCAGCAGCAGACCGCCACCGGCGAGGTGCTGAAGGTGATCGCCTCCTCGCCGACCGATGTAACACCTGCCCTCCAGGCGATTGTCGAGAGCGCCTGCACCTTTTGCAATGCCTATGATGCCGGCGTGCTGCTGAAGATTGGCGACAATTTGCATTTCAGCGCCCATCACGGACCCATACGGACAGGTCAACAGCCACGTCCAATCAACAGAGACTGGGTCGTAGGTCGCTCGGTCGTCGACAAGGCACCGGTGCAGGTGTCCGATTTTCAGGCTCCCGAGGCCGGCGAGTTTCCAGAGGGACAGCGACAGTCGCGCGAACAGGGGCACCGCTGCACGCTCAGTGTACCGCTCTTGCGGGAGGGAGAGGCCATCGGCGCGATCGCACTGCGTCGCCTGGAACCGGTAGCGTTCAGCGACAAGCAGATCGCGCTGCTCCAGACCTTTGCCGACCAGGCCGTGATCGCCATCGGCAATGTGCGGCTGTTCGAGGAAGTGCAGGCGCGCACGCGCGAGCTATCGGAAGCCCTGACCTACCAGACCGGAAGCAGCAACATTCTGCGCGTCATTGCCTCCTCGCCGACTGACGTCAAGCCGGTGCTCAAAGCCATCGTCGAGAGTGCCTGCGAACTCTGCGACGCCGACGATGCCCTGATGACCCTCAAGGAAGGCGACGACTTGACCTTCCAGGCACAGCACGGGTCAATTCCGGTGGTGTGGGAACGCCAGCCGATCAACCGTGAATTCCCCTCCGGAAAGGCCGTGCTCGACCACAGGGCCGTGCATGTGCGCGACCTGCTCGCCCCCGAAGGCGAAGAATTCCCCGCCGCCCGTGAATTCGCTCGCCGTTCCAATGTCCGCACCGTGCTTAGCGTGCCGCTGATGCGCGAAGGCCAAAGCGTCGGTGTCATCGTGCTTCGCCGCACCGAGGTGCGCCCATTCACCGATAAGCAGATCGCTTTGCTGCAGACCTTCGCCGATCAGGCCGTGATCGCCATCGGCAATGTCCGGCTGTTCGAGGAGGTGCAGGCGAAGACGCGCGATCTGGAGGAATCGCTGCAGCAGCAGACCGCGACGGCCGACGTACTCAGGGTAATCAGCGCTTCGCCCGGCGAACTGGGCCCGGTGTTCCAGATCATGCTGGAAAACGCCGTGCGCCTGTGCGAGGCGAAGTTTGCCATGCTGTTCTTGCGGGAGGACGATCAGTTCCGCGCGGTCAGAACGTGGAACATTCCGCCCGCCTTCAGCGAATTCCTCGCTACACATCCAATCCGTAGCGACCCGAAAGTCCCCCTTGGTCGGGTCGTGGCCACCAAGCAGCCGGTGCAGGTTCCGGACGTGCTCGAGGATCAGTCGTTTGTCGAAGGCTACCCCGGCATGGTCAATGTTGCGGAGCTTGGAGGCGCCCGAACACTGCTCCAGGTGCCGATGCTCAAGGACGATGAGCTCGTTGGCAGCATCGGCATCTACCGTCAGGAGGTGCGGCCCTTCACTGACAAGCAGGTCGCTCTGGTGCAGAACTTTGCCGCCCAGGCGGTGATCGCCATCGAGAATGCTCGCCTGCTCAACGAGCTGCGCCAACGCACCAACGATCTTTCAAAATCGCTGGACGAGCTCCGCACCGCGCAGGACCGCCTGGTGCAGACCGAAAAGCTTGCCTCCCTCGGCCAGCTTACCGCGGGCATTGCGCACGAGATCAAGAACCCGCTCAACTTCGTCAACAATTTCGCTGCCCTTTCAGCGGAATTAACCGAGGAGTTGAACGATGCGCTCAAGCAAGCCGAAGTCGGCGAGAAAATCCGTGCGGAAGTGGACGAATTAGCGGGGCTCTTGAAGGGCAACCTTGAAAAGGTCTTGCAGCACGGCAAGCGCGCCGATTCCATCGTCAAGAATATGCTGCTGCATTCGCGCGAGGGCGGCGGCGAGCACCGCCCGTCCGACATCAATGCGCTGGTCGACGAAAGCGTCAACCTCGCATACCACGGCGCCCGCGCCGAGAAGCCGGGCTTCAACGTCACGATCGAGCGCGATTTCGATCCGGCCGCCGGCCAAGCCGATCTGTTCCCGCAAGAAATCACCCGCGTGATCCTCAATCTGGTCTCGAACGGCTTCCATGCGGTGACCAAGCGAGGCAACAAAGGTGGAGAGCCCGGCTTCGAGCCGACGCTGCGGACGAGCACGAAAAACCTGGGCGAAAGCGTCGAAATCCGCATCCGCGACAACGGCACCGGCATTCCGCCCGAGGTGAAGGAGAAGATGTTCAACCCCTTCTTCACCACCAAGCCGGCCGGCGAAGGGACAGGGTTGGGTCTATCCATGAGCCACGACATCATCGTGAAACAACATGGCGGCACAATTGACGTGGATACTGAACCAGGTCATTTCACCGAATTCCGCATCGTGTTGCCGCGAACAAGCAACTTTGCAGAAAAATCTAGAGGATAGCCGTGAGTGTTCTGGTTCTAGTTGTTGATGATGAGCCCGACGTGGAAGCGTTGTTCCGCCAGCAATTCCGCCGCGACCTGCGCGCGCAGCGATTCGTCATGGACTTCGCCAGTTCCGCGCCGGATGCGCTGGCGCGCGTCGGCTCGACTATCGAGCATTCGCTAATCCTGATTCTGTCCGACATCAACATGCCCGGCATGACGGGGCTGGAAATGCTGCCGAAGGTCAAGGAAATGCGGCCCGAGGTGCCGGTCATCATGATCACGGCCTATGGCGATGCCGACACAAAGCGCAAGGCACTCGAGAACGGCGCGACTGACCTTCTGACCAAACCGATCGACTTCGTGACGCTGCGTCGGGAGATCGATGCTAGGCTCGAGCAAGCCGCATGACTGCAACAATCCTCGTGGTCGACGATGAGCCGGATCTGGAGGCACTGATCCTTCAGAAATTCCGACGGCAGGTTCGCGAGGGTTTGGTCAGCTTCATGTTTGCGCGTGACGGGCTCGAGGCGTTGCAGTCGCTGGAAGAGCATCCGCACGTCGACCTGGTGGTCTCCGACATCAACATGCCGCGAATGGACGGCCTGTCACTGCTCGCCAAACTGCAAGAATCCGAGGACAAGACATCGACCATTATCGTGTCGGCTTACGGCGACATGAGCAACATCCGCACCGCGATGAATCGCGGCGCGTTCGACTTCCTGACCAAGCCGATCGATTTCGCCGATCTCGAAGCGACGATCGACAAGACCCTGCGGCACATCGAAGTGCTGCGCGAGGCACGTCGCCGTCAGGCGGAAGCCGAGCGCGCCCATGCTTCGCTCTCCCGCTATTTCTCGCCCCAGCTCGCCAAGCGGCTTGCGGCCAGCGCGGGCGACAGCACGGAGGTGACCTGGCGCGATGTTGCGGTCATCTTCACCGACATAACCGGCTTCACCTCGCTCGTTGAGACTGCCGCGCCCGAACTTCTTGGGGAACTGCTCAACGAATATGTGGCCGGAATGACCGATGTCGTCTTCGCGCATGAGGGAACCGTGGCGAAGGTGATCGGCGATGCGATCGAGGTACTGTTCAATGCGCCCAGCGACCAGCCCGACTATGCGACGCGCGCAGTAGCCTGCGCGCGGGAGCTCGACGCATGGGGGGAGGCGTTTCGCGAACGGTGGAAGGCGAGAGGCGTGAGTTTCGGCGCCACCCGCATCGGCGTTCACGCCGGTCCTGCACTGGTCGGCAATTTCGGGGGCAGCCGCTTCTTTGATTACACTGCTTATGGCGACACCATCAACACGGCGGCGAGGCTTGAAGTGGCGAATAAGTTTCTCGGTACCCGGATCTGCGTCAGTGCGACAATTGCAAATGCAGTGGAGAATTTTAGGGGCCGACCGGTCGGCGATCTCGTGCTGCGTGGGCGCAGCGAACCATTGCGCGCCTACGAGCCCTTATCTGCAGCGAGTTTCGGGGCGCCGGCGACATCGCAGTATGGCCAAGCTTTCGCCAAGCTTGAGGCCGGTGATGCCAATGCAATGCCGGCCTTTGCCGCTCTTGTCGGCTCGCACGCCGAGGATCCTCTGGCCAACTTTCACCTAAAGCGGCTACTCAACGGCGCGAAGGGTGTCCGCATGCAGCTTGAATAGCCCGGTAGCCCTACTCCGCCATCTCCACCGGCGTCGACGGGCCGGCCAGCGGCCGTTCCTCCATCGCGATGATGCATAGCGCGGCGGTCGCGAGCAGCGCGGCGGCGGCGCCGAACACGTAGCGGAACGCCGTGATCATGTCGGCAATCGGGATCGCATTGGCGGGGCCGCGATGTTCGCCGAGCGAGATGCCGGCGCCGAGCGCCATCAACAGGATAGCGCTAAAGGCAGCGACCGTGAACGACGACATCAGCGCGCGGAAGAAATTCATCGCGCCCGTGACGGTGCCGATCTGCGGGCGCGCCACAGAGTTCTGCAGCGAGACCACGCTGACCGGGAACGTGGTGCCGAGCCCGAGCGCGAACAGCGACAGGACGATCAGCAAGCCCCACAGCGGCAGCGTCGTCATGGTCAGCACGATGCCGAAGACGGTCGCCGCCGACGTTCCGGCGATGGCGACGCGCTTGTAGTGCTTGGCGCGCGCCATGGTCCGTCCGGCGATCGCGGCCCCACAGGTGGAGATCGCGGCGAGCGGAATCAGCGCCAGCCCCGCTTCGCTCGCGGTCAGATGATAGACGACCTCGTAATACAGCGGCAGATGCACGGTCAGCCCGGTGATGGCGCCGAGCGCACAGGCACCCGCCACCATGGCATATGGCACCACCGTCCCACCGAGGAGCGGCAACGGCAGGAACGGCTCTTCGGCATTGCGCGCGTGCCAGACAAAGGCGAGCGCCAGCGCCACCGAAGCACCGATCATCGCCATGATCGCGGGCGACAGCCAGGCATAACGATTGCCGCCCCAGGTCAGCACCAGCATGACGACAACGGCGGAGGCCATCAGCAGCACGCCGCCGATCCAGTCGACCTTGCGCCGGCGGTGGAACACGGGGATCTTGCCCATCTTCGGCAGCAGCAGAAACAGCGCGCCGACGGCGAGCGGCACATTGATCCAGAAGATCATGGACCAGTGCAGATGCTCCGCGAACACGCCGCCGAGCACGGGGCCCATCAAGCCCGCCGCCATCCAGACGCCGCTGAAATAGGCCTGATACCTGCCGCGTTCGCGTGGGCTAACCACATCGGAAATCACTGTCTGCACGACCGGCATGATGCCGCCGCCGCCCAGCCCTTGCAGGCCGCGCGCAACGATCAATACCGGCATGTTCGGCGCTGCCGCGCAGAGAATCGAGCCAACCGTGAACAGGGCCAGCGAAACGGTGATCATGACGCGGCGGCCGTAGATGTCACTCAGCGTGCCGAACACGGGTGCTACCGCAGTCGAGGCCAGGAGATAGGCGGTGATGACCCAAGACAGGTTGCTGACGTCGTTGAACTGGCGGCCGATGGTCGGCAGCGCCGTCGCCACGATGGTCTGGTCGAGCGCCGCAAGGAACATCGTCAGCAGCAGGCTCATCAGGATGGTGCGGACCTCGTCCGGGGTCAGCGGCGCGGGCGGCGCGATTGGCGGCGCATCGCTGACCTCGATGACCTCTGTCGTGATGCGCGAGAGCTCGCCGCCGATGTCGTCGGGCAATATCGTCTGGTCGGCGGGTTCACGACCCTGCCGTTCGTGCATGTTCATGTCGGACGTAATATTGTTCCGCGCGGCCAATGCCGCCGAGATGGAATCACCACATGGGACGCACCATAGAGGGCAAATTCCTCTCGCGGCAGCGCCTCGCGCGCATGGGTGCATCCCGCGAGAATACCGTCGCGCTTCCACGATTGGTCAGTGCGGAAGCTTCAGGCTTTGGGCCGATTCTTGAGCCGCGCCCGCTTCGGCAACAAGGCCGGCCATTGCACGATGTGGTCCTCGAGGTCTTCGTCGGGGATTTCGTCCTCGGTGCCCTGCACCCGGCCGCGCACCGAAACGCCGGCTTCATGCACGGTGTTGGGATCGCCCGAGATCAGCGGATGCCACCAATAGAGATCGCGCCCCTCCGCGACCAGCTTGTAGCCGCAGCTTGGCGGCAGCCAGTTCAGGGTCCGGACATTCTCAGGCGTCAGGCGGACGCAATCCGGAACCTTGTCGGAACGGTTCTGGTAGTCCTTGCAGGCGCACAGGCCGGAATCCAGCAGCTTGCAGGAAACATGGGTGAAGTAGATTTTCCCGGTGTCCTCGTCCTCGAGTTTTTCCAGGCAACAGCGCGCGCAGCCGTCGCACAGGCTTTCCCATTCGGCGTTGGACATCTCCTCCAACGTCTTGGTTTTCCAGAAGAATCCCTCCTGGCCGGAAGCTCGTTTGGGCGGTGCGGTCATGCAATCAGTCGTTTTCTCGGGTCGGTCGGCTGCGGCCCTTCCTGGAGGTCCGGCGACGGGGGCGCAAGCGGGACTCACTAGGGGGCCAAGAGCCAACGGCAGCGTTAGGGCTGACCATCAAAATGGTGAGCGAGAGCATTGGTTTATAACCCCCGCTCGGATAGAACAATGGCGAGTCCCCGAGGCCGTAAAAGCGCCTTGGGTTTGCCTCAACATCAAGCAAAGACGTCTCGACCGGCCCCGCCGGGCGCGACTAGAACAGATCAAGGGTCCCGGTGCGCCAGATCGTGTCTCCAGATTTGAAGCAGAAGATCCGGAACTTCTTTCTGGATCTGGACGCGCGCATCGACTCGACGCTGTTCTCGTCGGGCAAGGGCCTGCGCGAGCTGTACGAGCGCTATTCCACCTTCATGGACCGCTTCTATGTCGGCCGCTGGAAGCGCTGGGTGTTCATCGAACCGTTTTCGGAGGCCGCCACCCTGGGCCTCGGTGGCCTGATCATGATGCTGGCGCTGGCGATCCCCGCGTTCCGCGAAACCGCCGACGACGACTGGCTGAAGAAATCCGATCTCGCGGTGTCGTTCCTCGACCGCTACGGCAATCCGATCGGCAGTCGCGGTATCAAGCACAACGACTCGATCCCGCTGGAGGATTTTCCGGACAATCTGATCAAGGCGACGCTGGCGACCGAAGACCGCCGCTTCTACGACCATTTCGGCATCGACATCCCCGGCACCGCCCGCGCGCTCGTGACCAACGCGCAGGCCGGCGGCGTCCGCCAGGGCGGTTCGTCGATCACGCAGCAATTGGCCAAGAACCTGTTCCTGAGCAACGAGCGCACCATCGAGCGCAAGGTGAAGGAAGCGTTTCTGGCGGTCTGGCTCGAGACGCGACTGACCAAGAACGAAATTCTGAAGCTGTATCTGGACCGCGCCTATATGGGTGGCGGCACTTTCGGCGTAGACGGGGCGGCGCATTTCTACTTCAACAAGTCGGCGCGCGACGTCACTCTGGCGGAATCGGCGATGCTGGCCGGCCTGTTCAAGGCACCGACCAAATACGCCCCGCACATCAACCTGCCCGCCGCCCGCGCCCGCGCCAACGTCGTGCTCGACAATCTCGTCGATGCCGGCTTCATGACCGAGGGCCAGGTGTTCGGTGCTCGACGCAACCCGGCGATCGCCGTCGACCGCCGTGACGAAAATTCGCCGAACTACTACCTCGATTACGCCTTCGACGAGATGCGCAAGCTGGTCGACACGTTCCCGAAATCCTACACCGAGCGGGTCTTCGTGGTCCGCACCGCGATCGACATGAACGTGCAGCGCGCCGCCGAGGAAGCGGTTGAAAACCAGTTGCGCCAGTTTGGCCGCGATTACCACGCCACGCAGGCATCCGTCGTGGTTGCCGATCTCGACGGCGGGGTCCGCGCCATGGTCGGGGGACGCGACTATGGCGCGAGCCAGTTCAACCGCGCGACCGACGCCTACCGACAGCCGGGCTCCTCGTTCAAGCCCTACGTCTACACCACGGCGCTCTTGAACGGGTACAAGCCGTCTTCGATCGTGGTCGACGGCCCGGTCTGCATCGGCAACTGGTGCCCACAGAACTATGGCCACTCCTATTCCGGCTCGGTCACGCTGACCCAGGCGATCACCCGCTCGATCAACGTCGTGCCGGTGAAGCTCTCGATTGCGCTGGGCGGCAAATCGCCGAACCCCGCCAAGGCCGGCCGCGTCAAGATCACCGAGGTGGCACGCCGGTTCGGCCTCACCGCCCCCCTTCCGGATACGCCGTCGATGCCGATCGGCTCCGACGAAGTCACCGTGCTCGAACACGCGGTCGCCTACGCGACCTTCCCGAACAAGGGCAAGTCGGTGAAACCTCACGCGGTGCTGGAAGTGCGCACCGGCGCCGGCGATCTGGTCTGGCGCTTCGATCGCGACGGCAAGAAGCCGATGCAAGCCATTCCCGCCTCCGTCGCAGCCGACATGGCGTGGATGATGAGCCATGTCGTCAGCGAAGGCACCGCCCGCCGCGCCGCGCTCGACGGCATCCCGACCGCCGGCAAGACCGGCACCACGAACGCCTACCGTGACGCCTGGTTCGTCGGCTACACCGGCAACTTCACCTGCGCCGTCTGGTACGGCAATGACGACTACTCGCCGACCAACCGCATGACCGGCGGTTCGCTGCCGGCGCAGACCTGGCACGACATCATGGTGGTCGCGCATCAGGGCGTCGAGGTGAAGGAAATTCCCGGCATCGGCATGGGAACGAAACTGCCGCAACCGGCCCTGCCCGCCAACGTTGCCGGCGCCGGCGCGGCACGGGTGCTGGAGACCAAGCCGGGGCCGCCGCCGGTGTTGACCAAGCGGGGGGCGGATATTCTGGTGCGCGTCGAGCGGCTGCTCGACGAGGCCGGCAAGGCCGCGGGCAAGACCTCGTCCAACGACCAGAAGCAGCCCTCCAATCCGATCACATCTGGCGCGCTGGCGTTTCCGGAGAACTATGTCGCAGCCGCTGGCGAGCAGGCTGCGCCGGAGCAGCGGAAGAATTGAAAAGTATGATCCGGCAGATTCTTAACCGGCTTTCCTTGGAACAGACGCGAAGCGCCTGCGCTGGCATGCTCACGCAAAAAGAGGCGCTTCAGGTTTCGGATGAAGCCGGTTCAAGCGGAATCTGATGCCGTGAGATTTCGGAGCACTGGCCTGTGCGGCTGATCTTCATCACCTTGCTGGCATTGGCGCTTGCCACGGCCGTGGGTCTCGGCTCGACCTACATGACGGCGACGCGCGGCACCGATCTCGGCACGCTCACCATCGGCGCCTGGACCGCGCGGCCGAAGAGCGGCACCTCCGAGGTCGATCCCTATTCGCGTGCCTCGATTGCCCGCAGCGGCGAACTGCCTGTTGGCACCGGTGACGGCATCGCGTTCACGGCGACCACCGACGACAAGAAGAAGGCGCTCGACGGGCGCTGCGACGTGGTCGTCAGCGGGGTGACGCCGGCGGCCCGGTTCTGGACCCTGACGCTGTTCGACCGCAAGGGGCATCTGGTCGCCAATTCGCTGCAACGCTATGGCTTTACGAGCCAGGAAATCGTCCGCGGCTCCGACGGCACGTTCGAAATCCGTGTGGCGGCCCGGTCGAGAGCCGGAAACTGGCTGCCGACCGGCGGCATCGAGCGCTATGCGCTGATGCTGCGGCTTTACGATACGCCGGTCGGCGTTGCGACGCGGACGCAACGCGACGCGCCAATGCCCGCCATCACCACGGTGAACTGCCCATGATCCGGCTGGCGTTCACCATCATCGCGGGCGTGCTCTTGGGCGGCGTGGTGCATCTCGTCAGCGTGCTGGCGCTGCCGCGCATCGCCACCCAGGACGCCTATTCGCGGCTGACGCCGATGACCAAGGAGAACGCGGTCACGCCGCTTCCGCTCGCCGAGCCTAACAACGCTCCGATGCCGTTCATGGACCCGGCCTTTGCGGTCGCGATCTGCCGCTACGACCTCTCCGGGGGACCGCTCAAGCTGACAGTGCCGGTCAGCCAGGCCTATACCTCAGTGTCGTTCTATACGCGCAACGAGGTCGCCTACTACGCCATCAACGACCGCTCCGCCGGCCGGAAGGTGATCGAGCTCGACCTGATGACGGAGGACCAACATTCGGAATTGCCGGAGGATGAGGAAGTCACCGCCGCCGACCGGCTGATCATCGACTCCCCGACCACCACCGGCCTGATCGTGCTGAAGGCCTTGGCGCCGGAGCCCGGCCTGATGCCGCAGGCACAAGCCGCGCTCGCGGCGTCGCGTTGCACCGCGCAGACCGAGCCTCCACCGGCGAAGCAACCTGAACCAGCCGTGCCCGCGCCGGCCCCCGCCCCCGCGCCGCGGTCCAAGCGCTGATTACGGGCTACTGGTGAGCGATACGTCCCCGTGTTGGCCACAACGGCAGCGCTCGTAGTCCACGGGATCGTGGCTGTTGAAGACCGTCACGGCATTGCCGTGATTGGCTTTGAGCGTCCGCAAGCGCTCCTGGTTTTGGATGCGCATGGCGCGATCCATGTCGGCGCGGCGCTGAAACATGCCGAGCACCAGCGGCATTCGGGGCGAAGCATGCATCTGGCCGTGGAAGAAATAGGCATCGCCCGCGTGCAGCAGCCATTTCTGCTTTGTCCGCACGGCGATGCCGCAATGGCCTAGGCCCGGCAGCGGGATGATCAGGATATCGGGTTCGCGATCGCCGAGCGCCCGCACGCCCCTGAAGCCGAACCAATCCTCGCCACCTTCTCCGTAGAAGGCCCATTGCGGCCTGTGCTTCCACTGGTCGGTGATATAGCGGCCCTTCGGGGCGGGCGCCGTGCGCGCCACCGCCATGTCGTACTCGCGGCGATGGACGTGGACCTTGGCGTTTGGGAAATCCGGAATGCCGCCGGCATGATCGCGATCAAGATGGGTCAGCAGCAGATGTCGCACCTCGCCTCTGGAATAGCCGAGCGCCTCGACCTGCCGTACGGCGGTCTCGGCCGGATCGAGCCGTGGCGTCGTTTGCCGGACCCATTTGGGACCGAGCCGCGGCGGGTTCGCGATATCGTCCAATCCGATGCCGGTATCGACCAGCACCAGCCCGTCATGGGTCTCGATTAGCAAGCAATGACAGACCATCCGTGCCCGCTGAAAAATGCTGCCGGTGCCGTTCACCCGACGTCGGCCGATCGGGCACATGGTGCCGGCGTTGAGATGACGAACGCGCATTAACGATGCCTCCTTGGGGTACGGCACCTTGCTTTGCCATCCGGCATTCCATAGGTAAAATATTGATATCCGATAGTATCAATAGGATTAGTCTATGGATATCCGTGAACTCCGCTATTTCGCCGCCGTGTTTAGGGAGCGCAACCTGACGGCCGCCGCCAAACGCTGCTTCATTTCGCAGCCCTCGATCTCGGCGGCGATCACCAATCTCGAGGCCGAACTCGGCACGGCGCTGCTCATTCGGCACAAGAAGGGCGTGGCGCCGACGGAAGCAGCCGAACAATTCCATGCCGTGGCCCGCCGCATCATCGACGAGGCGGACGCTGCAAAGAACCTGTTTCGAAAACCGGCGACGCGCAACGCGCTGACGCTCGGCTTGATGCGCACCCTCGACCGGCCGCGAACCGTCGCTCTCCTGAAGCCGCTGACCGGGACGTCCGATATCGCGCTCCGCCTCGTCGGCGACGACGAGCCCGCGGATGCGCGGATCGTCGCCAAAAACCTGCTGCGCGCCGACGAGCATTTCGTTCCGCTTTGGGTGGAGCGTTATGTCGCGGCGTTGCCGCCATCGCATCCATTGACGCTGAAGGAGCGGCTGCGCACCGCAGATCTCGCCGGCGTCGCCATGGTCGATCGCTGTCATTGCGAGCAGAGCGAATTCTTCGGCCGCGCCGCGTCGGCGACACGGCAGCCGGCGGCGATCGCGGAATCGGAAGACTGGGCGATGGCGCTGGTTGCCGCCGGTGTCGGCATCGCCATCGTCCCCGAAGGCGTGGCGCGCGCCAATTCCGACGTCGCCGTGCGCGAAATCGACGTCGAAGTGAAGCGCGAGGTCGGCCTCGCCTACAGCGCGGCGCGGCCGCCCTCGGAGGTGTTGCAGAATTTTATCGCGAGGCTGCAGAGCCAACGACCGAAGGCGAGCCGCGCCAAATCGACGAGGAGGGTTAAGAGATAACTGGGCGTGAACTCGTTATTGCGAAGTCATAGCCTGACGGTGCAAGCTGGATGCAGGGAAGACAAACGTGATTGCCGGCGAGTTTGCCGTAGCGAAATGCGACCGGCGACACAGCTTGGTTGAAGAACCGTAGACCGGGATGTGGGCCCGGTTGAATGACTTGCAACGGATAAAAGAATTCTACTTCTTTTCGAAGACTCGTAGCTCCGCCGTAGCGTTCGCAACCGTCATACCTTCGGCATCGATTAGATCGGCCTCTACAATGAGGTCGCGATCTGTGCGGGCGACAATCCTTGCCTTGGCCGTTATGGGTCCAACACCTGCGGCTCTGAGAAACCGCGTATTCAGAGTCTTCGTAATCACAGTCAGATTTGAAGGGAGCGTCGCCAATGCTCCGATCCCCGTGGCCGAATCCAGCATTGCTGCCAAAAAACCACCCTGAATTGTTCCATGCCTATTGGTGAAAGAAGGCAGAGCTTGGAAGCGAATCAAGGCAATTTCACCCGTATCATCAAAACCCAGCCACTCCCGGCCAAGTAGCTGAGCACCAGGTGGGCGATGTGCCAATTGGTCACTCAAGTCGATCACCCTTCATAAGCATCCAGAACGTCCTATTCAGCCCTTGCAATATTCTTCGCCTGGATTGGATTTGGCAACGCTACTCCCGCGTTTAGCCCTCGTTTGACAGCTCGCCATCTTCCTAGCAGGCTCGCCGCCCCAATGAACGAACCGTCTCTTGAAATTGAACGACTAGCAGCGGGGTCTGGCCTCGCGACCACTATCGCCTCGCTGCAGTTCAAGTTTTGGGGACCTCTCACTGGCTACAATTCGTTAGAAGAATATGAGCGCTTTCTCTGCGGCGCAGCTCCTTCGGGCCCGCTTCCGGCCGTTCTGGTGGCCAGGCGCGGCCCGCGTTTCCTTGGATCAGTTAACTTGCTGATTTCTGAGATGAAGATACGTCCCGCACTTTCACCTTGGATGGCCCAGCTATTCGTGACTGACGATGCACGTAGCCAAGGTGTTGGAAACGCGCTTGTTGATGCTGCCGTCACTCACGCCGCAGACTTAGGATTTCGACGCATTCATCTCTATACGTCCGGAACATTGCCCTCGTACTATGCCATGCTGGGCTGGAAGCAGATTGAAGAGGTTGAGTACCTTGGTAAAGTGCGTACGGTGATGGCATTCGAGTTGTGCGCCGACAGAGTGTCGGGCGAGCAGATCGTCGACTGAGCCGCTCTGATGGAGCGAGAGTGCGGGCCCTATCCCTTCACCGTCACCGCACGCCCGATCACGGGCTGAGCCGCAACTGGCGGATTGGCGGTCTGCGCCGCGAGCTCGCCGATCAGCCGGTCGGCGTCGGCTGCGATACTGTCGGGCGTCTGAATCACCAGCCGCTCCAGCGCCCAGCGGTATGAAGAAATGCGCCGCTCCAGGCATTGCTGGACCCATTGCACGATCAGCGTGTTCTCTTCCATGCGGGCGATCGCATCGGCCTGCTCGCGCGGCGACAATTCCGACACCATCTTCAGGCTGGCGCTGCGCTTGCGGTCGAGTTCGATGACGCGAATGGCGGAGGCAAAGAACGGCTCGAACCGCGTGATGTCGTTGCGGACGTCCTCGATCAACTGCTGATAACGCGAGATGTGAGAGCGGTGCGGCTCGTCGATCAAAGCGCGTCCGTAGGTGGTGCGGTCGAACACCACCTTCTGCCGCCACGGCGAGGGCAATGGCTGGTAATCGCCGAACACGCTCTTCCACGCGGGCCGCGAATGCGGCGGTTCGATCAAGGGATAGGCGAGATCGCGAAGCTGGCGTTCGTTTTCGGTGAGCTGGAAATGTGAGGGCGTTAGGCCCACACTTGCCGTCGCCTCGGCGCCCAACCAGCGGTGCATGTCGTCGTTACGCATGTCCGCGCGAGTGCGACCGAAATCGCCGCCGCTACAGCCGCCGAGCGCTGCACTTACAACAAGCAGTATGAGAGCCGGGAGTGACCGAAGCCCGGTGGTCCGGATCGGGAGGCACAGCTCCGGCATTTCAAACGTCCGTCGTTCAGGGGCGCCGACGGCGACGGCGACCGGGTGCCGTCCCCTCTTCCGGCCCGCGTCCGTCGCCGGTCTCGCCGGCTTCGCGTTCGATGCGGATAACGGGAAGGATCAATACGGTTCCCAGGCCATCGCGTGGAGCGCCATCCATGGTTGAGCCCAGCCGTCGCGAAGCCGCATCTGCCGGAAATTCAATGATGGTGCCCATATGCCGTTCTCTCTGGTTGCCGCGGTCATGATCTGGCCGGCGACATGCCAATATTCAGAACAGAACGTGGTTAACGGCATCTTAATTTGTGCAGGCGGTACAGTTACGGGTTCCGCGGCTCGCGCCGCCCGCCGAAAGCTCACATTTTATCGGATTTCTTCAGGGGCTGTTTTCCTTAACCAACTCTTAAAACGCCCTGCGTAGGCTGACGCGAAGGATTACCGAAGTCGCGTACACCTGACATGACCGCAGCTCCATTGTTTCCGGGATTCGACGGGCTGATGACGCTCTCGCGCCGCGAGGGCGTCGATATTAGGCCGACCTTGCTGCGCGTGCTGACCGACCTCTATGTCCAGACCAGCGCGCATTCCGCCGACGAGGAGCGGCAGTTCGTCGAACTGACGTCCCGCCTGATCGACCAGGTCGACGACGCCACGCGCGCTGCGGTGCGGGCGCGGCTCGCGATCTATCCGGCAACGCCGGCCGAGATCATGGACAGGCTCGCCCTGCGGCGTGCGCACCCGGACCAGCCCCTTCCGCTCGCAGCCGCAATTACCGCTGCCCCGACGGACGCGCCGACGGTGAAGACGCCAACCGAAGCGCAGCTGCGGATGGCGTCCAATCTGGCAATGCGGCCCAACGATGCCGCCGAAATCAGCGATATGTTCTTCGCGGCCGGTCCCAGCGAGCGCGCGCTGATCCTGCACAATCTCGCCGATACGCCGCTGAAGGCCTCGGCGCGAATTCCCGCAGCTCGCGCCGCCCGCGCGCTGCATATCCTGGAGATGGCCGCGTTCGCCGAGGACGCCGAAAATTTTGCGCTCGAACTTGGCGAGGCCCTGATCCTGCCGCAGCGGATCGCAACTCAAGTCGTCAGCGATCCCGGCGGCGAGCCGTTAGCGTGCGCGGCGAAGGCGCTCGACATGCCGAGCGCAATCTTCCAGCGCGTGCTGCTGTTCCTCAATCCGGAATTCGGCTCATCCGTGCACAACGTCTATCGCTTGTCGCGGCTTTACGACCGTTTGAGCGAACGATCCGCCCTCGTCATGCTGGCCGCATGGCGCGGCTCGACCATGGCAGTCAGTCGCGCCAAATATCGCGCCGCGCTGTACGACGACGAACGTCACCGCGCCCGCGCGGCAACTTCGCAAACGCGTCCCGCGGTGCAGCCCGGAACTGCGCCGGCGGTTCGCACTGGCACCGACGGCTCGAATCGCTAAGCTTTCGCCAGATCCAGAAAATGCCGCCCTGCGCGGTCCTCGGTCTCGACGATCCAGACGTCGGGATCGAAACGGAGTTCCTTGGCGAGACGCTCCTCCACCGATTGCTCCGGTACCGGCTGCGGAGAGGCCGGCGCGAACAGCCGCTCGGCCGGGCGGCTCTCGTCATAAACGGTCTGTGGCGCAGGCGCATACAGCATGGCGTTACCGTCAAGCAGCGCCACCTTGACGAACACCGCGCCCGCGTCCTCCGCCCCGCGCTTGCGCACGGCGCCAAATATTCCCTCCTTCTGGCAGCGGCGCAGGTAAGCGGCCACCCAGATGCTTGATTTCAGTCGCATGGAACAGACGATAAGCCAGCGATCAGGCGGAAGCTAGTCGATCGGGTGCCCGATCATGGCGGTGAGTTCGCGCACCAGCCGATCGGACATCTGGCCGGTCACCGGCAATTTGCGGTCGCGCTCGAATTTCGAGATCGCGGCCTGGGTGTCCGCACCGACTGCGCCGGTCGGCTTCAACTGGCCGTAGCCATATTGCGTCAGCGCGCGCTGCACCGCCGCCACGCGCCGCGCGCCGGCGCTTTGCGTATTCGCCGGAATCGGCGCCGGCGGACGCACCACACTGGCAGGCGGCGCCGCGGGCGCGCCGGTCGACTTGACCACCAGGTTGGCCATTGGATCGGCGTTCCGGGGCTCCGTGCTCTTGGGATCAGCGCTCTTGATTTCGACGTGTTTGGGATCGGCGCCCCTCACCTCGACCGGCCTGATTTCGGGCGGATCTGAATCGACCGGCCTTGCGGTCAATTCGACTGGGCGCGGGCGTGGCAACGGGCTCACGACGGCGGCTTGCGGCGCCGGCAGCGTCACGACCGAGCCGAACATCGGCGAGGGATGGCGGCCGGCCTGCAGGAACAGCGCATTGGCGACGATGGCGCAGATTGCGGCAGCCGCGAGCAGTCCCGCGATAATGTCTTTCGGACTGTGCAGGAGAATGCGCATCACGAGGCCGCGCTCTTCCTCCGCTTCGATCGCAACCGCTTTCACGCCGCGACGGCGGCGGCGCGGCATCTCGTCATCGTCGTCAATACGCCTAGGCACGTTTCTTCACCTGATGGACTTCATCCTGAGATTCGGGTCGCAGCGCCGGCTTCAGCGTCGCGACGTTGTTTGAAGTGGTCAGCGACGGCGCAAAGTCAAGCGGCAAGGTAACAGCCACCGTGGTGCCCTCGCCGACCCTGCTCTGCACGTTGATTTCGCCGTTGTGCAATCCAACCAGGCCCTTCACGATCGACAAGCCAAGGCCAGTACCTTCGTGCTTGCGCTGATATGTCTTGCCGGCCTGGAAGAACGGATCACCGATCCGCGCGAGATCCTCGGCGGCGATACCGACCCCGGTATCGGTGACACTCAGCATCAGCCGCGATCCCTCGACCGCAGCGGAAACCGTCACGCTGCCGCCGCGCTCGGTGAATTTGATTGCGTTGGTGATGAGGTTCAGCGCGATCTGCTTGAACGCGCGCGGATCGCCGTTCATCACGGGCAAGTCCTCCGCTGCGCGGGTGATCAGGTCGACGCCGTTGTCGCGCGCCTTCAGCGCCAGCAGATTGCAGCAGTGCAACAGCGCGGCGCGCGGCGCGAACGGCTCCGGCGAAATTTCGAAATTTCCGGTTTCCATCTTGGACATGTCGAGGATGCCGTTGACGACAGACAACAGGTGCTGGCCGGAATCGTTGATCAACTGCGCGTATTCCCTGCGCCGCGCGGCGTCGAGCATCATCGCCTCTTCGTGCACGATCATTTCGGAGAAGCCGATGATGGCGTTCAGCGGCGTGCGCAGCTCGTGGCTCATGGTGGCCAGGAAGCGCGTCTTGGAGGCATCCGCCTGCTCGGCGGCGGTGCGCGCCATTTCGAGGGCCTGCTCCTGGATCTTGCGGTCGGTGATTTCGCGCATCACGGCGACGACTTCGGCCTCGGGCGAAGCCTGCTCGAGCGGCCGGCAGCGCATCTCGACCCAGATGAAATCGGCGGAAGCGTTCTGGCCGCGGACGGCATCGCGGCGCAGGCGGAATTCGACGCTGCGCTGCTCGCTGCCGCGCGCGGCATCCGACAGGGCCGTGAGATAGGCCGGACGATCCGCGACATGGACGCGGTCGAACAAGCCATGGCCGGCGAGCCGGGCGCCGGGCGTACCGAGCATGGCTTCCGCCGCCGGCGAAATGAACTCCACGGCGCCATTGCGGTTGTGACGTGAAATCACGTCGCTCATGTTTCGCGCCAGCAGACGGTAACGGTCTTCCTCGAGATAGAGCAGCGACACGGAAGTGCGCGCCAGCGATTCCGCGCTGACGGCCAATCCTGCCGCATACAGCATCGCCGAGGCAACGCCGGCGCCCATCAGGACGCCGCGCAGCGCCGCGTTCGGCTCCGCCATCGGCAGGAGGTGAAAATGTCCGAGCGCGATCAGCAAGGCGGCGCATGACAGTGCAAGCGCGGATGCGAACACGACCACGCGGCGCGAGGCAGACAGTGCCGCTTCCAGCGGAATCACGATAAGCCAGACGGCGGCAAATGATTCGATGCCGCCGGTGGTCAGGGCGACCATCATGACGAGGCCTGCCAGCGCCAGCGCGGAGAGGATATGCGCGCCCTCGTAGCGGCCGGTGCGCGACAGGAACCAGGACAACAGAATTGGAGCGATGAGCCAGGCGAACGCCGCGACCTCGAGCGCCGTGGGCGCCCCGCGCATCGCCAGATAGATCGGAAAAGCCGCAAGCGCCACCAGGCTGCCGAGCAGCCGCGGCGCCATGAACGCGCGATGACGCGCACGCGTCAGCGCATCATATCGTGCCGAGGGATGCAGCAAAGCATCGAGACAATCGCGGATGATACTCAAAACAGTCACGGCTCTCGCGCTTCGGCTTGTTCGTCAGACAGACGCGCCGGAACGCCCCCTTATCTTTGCGCCACCGTGTCAGAGTGAACTTAAGCGAACGCTAAGGCGCGGAGGCCCAACGCCCGACAGCGTGTCTTCCCGCGGATTTCGCGCCTCGCGTGACGCTCATTCGACGCGGATGGTGAACGACAGGTTTAGAGCCGCATCGATCTATGGTTTCGAAATGGTGGATGCGCGAGCGGCGCGAACTTTTCGCGCGATGGTGGTCGTAATCGAAAATTTACGGCGAATCGAATCCTTACGGTTTTCCGAAAATTTTCGGCGATTTTACCTCAATGCAAACACTTGCGATTTATCGACAGCTGTTAATCAGAAACAAAGCCAGCGGACTTAACCGCAACACAACCATAAAGAGACGACCGGGGTCGCGAGATGTTTTTTCTGCTTCGCATGGCATTCTGGCTCGGGCTCGTGCTCGTGCTGTTGCCCAGGGAAAAGACGCCTGAATCGGACAAGGCGCCGCAGATCGGCGCGTCCGAAGCCGTATCGGCTGCGACCGCCGCCGTCTCCGACATGGGCCAGTTCTGCAAGCGCCAGCCGGCGGCTTGCGAGGTCGGCGGCCAAGCCGCAACCGCGCTCGGCCAGCGCGCCCAGGACGGCGCCCGCCAGTTGTACAAGATCATCACCGACAAGAAGCCCGATCCTCCCGCCGTCCCCGACAAGAAGCCCGACCATACCAGCTCGATCGGCACCGAGCCCGAGGCCATCATCGTGAACTCCTCGCCCACTGACGCACTGACAGAGGACGATGTGGCGATCGAATGGCGCCTGCCGCGAACGCCATTGGCCTCAAAATAAGGCCGCGGAACCCGTTCCATTTCCGTCGCTTTCGGTCCGCCCGCATCCTATATAAGGCCTTAAGGAAACGGACGCGGGCCACGATGACGATCGACGAAATCAGGGACAATTTCGAGCTGCTGGAGGAATGGGACGACCGCTACCGGTACGTCATCGAACTCGGCCGCACGCTTGATCCGATGCCGGAGGCCGAGCATTCCGCCGAGAACAAGGTCAATGGCTGCGTCAGCCAGGTCTGGCTTTCCAGGCAGATCGACCGCAGCGGCAACGGCGAACCGCGGCTGAAGTATTTGGGAGATAGCGACGCCCACATCGTGCGGGGGCTGATCGCGATCCTGCTCACGCTGTATTCCGGCCGCACGCCGCGACAGATCCTGGCAACGGACGCGCTGGCCGTGTTCGACGAATTCGGATTTCGCGAGCACCTGACGCCGCAGCGTTCCAACGGCCTGCGCTCCATGGTCGAGCGCATCCGCTCGGATGCGCGCGAGGCGCTCGCCGCGGCTTCCTGACGTCTCGCGAAGCTATTTCCGTTTCCGCGCCTGCTGGCCGAGCCCCATCTTCTTGGCGAGTTGCGAACGCGCCACTGCGTAATTCGGTGCCACCATGGGATAATCCGGCGGCAGGCCCCATTTGTCGCGGTATTGCTCCGGCGTCATGTTGTACTGCGTGCGCAGATGGCGCTTCAGCGACTTGAAGCGCTTGCCGTCCTCCAGGCAGACCAGATATTCCGGTGTCATCGATTTCTTCACCGATACCGCCGGCTTGGCCGGCTCGAGCGGCGTCTCGGGGCGGCCGCTCGACACCCGCATCAGCGCGGCATGGACCTGGCTGATCAGGTTCGGGATTTCCGAGGCTTGGGTCGGATTGTTGCTGAGATAGGCCGAAACGATGTTGGCGGTCAGTTCGACGGGCGTTTTGCCGGCGGAATCGGTCATGGCTCAACCTTCTGGGATCACGATACATCTGTACGATTCGGACAATATCCAACCGCGCCTATACATCGGCGGAATGCTGTACAACTTGGCTCATATGAACGAAGTGCCGGGAAATTGACAAGAACGGCGCTGTTTTATTTCTAACAGTCATGTTCCGGCAAGTATTGCCAGGTCAGGGCCGCTGATTGAGATGCGCGCGTAGTTCGTCAATCGACGCGAAGCGCATCATTCCCTCCGGCATCTGGGCCTCAATCGAACCGTCGGAATAGAGCGAATAGGCCATGCCGTCGACGACGCCGGACTTCAACACCGTCACCGCCGGCTGATCCTCCGTGCGCACCGGCCCGCCATTGGTCTCGGCAAACGGCGGAGACGTGCGGCCGCCGCGCCGCTGCAGCGGCGTCTCAGCCGGCTTTGCCCCTTCCGCCTTCGGCCAGGTATCTTCGAATGATGCCGACGCGGGTTCGGCCGGTTCAACTGGCGGCACGATGGGCGGATTGGGGCGAAGCTCAGATGACAACAGATCCGGCGGCAACGGCTCGCTGGACCGCGCCTGCGCTCGCTCGCGTTCTCTTCGCGACGTCGAGGAAAACAGCAAATTGCGCTTCGGTTTCGGAGCCGACGCTGCGGGTTCGGGGTGTGTCGGTTCCGGTATCGGATGATCCCGCAAGACAACCTCATTCTGCCAAGGCGGCGGCGCCGCTGGTGAGAAAGGCGGCGGTGCCGCTGGAGAGAATGATCCGGGACCAGCGGGCTGATTGGCGGCCGGGAAACCGCCGCCGAAGGGAGCAGAATCCCCCGTCGCGACAGGAAGCACCACGGCCTCACCGCCCGTTTCAGGCACGCCAGCGCCGAGCCGGCGTGCAACGTTCTTCAGCTCCCGGACCGCTATCCAGAGCGCGAGCATGATCGCGCCGGTGCAGACGCCGATCACGCCGGCGATGATCAGCGTGTTGCCGGTACTGAATTCTTTGATCGGGATCCCGAAGCCGATCGCCAACAGCCCCGCCAAAACGAGGCCGATCGCGGCGACCAACATGACAACCATCATTGAACTAACCCCTCAGCCGCGCCCGAAGGCTCGCAAGCCGCCCAACGCCACGATACCGTCATATTGTGCGCATCGCCACCCGCGAATTGCACACAGGGTTCCGCATGGCGTTGTTCGGTTGCAGGAATCCCGTTGCGAGTGTTTCGTGCCATTCAGGTGCCGTTCACCCCGGCGCCCGTAGTTTTACCGCCTACCAATTACTGCCCTTTTGTTGCATTGCATCAGGGATTTAAGCCACAATTCCCAATTACTTGGAAATGGAACTGAGCTATATGGGTACCCGGGGAATGAGGCTCAAGAATATCCAAGCTGGGCCATAGGGGACTCTGGGTTACCAATCGCCATGTCATCCATCACGACTTCTGCTCTCGATACGCCATTGCGGCGCTCGGTGGAGCGGACCTGTGACGACCTTGCCATCTTCGTGCTGGCCGTGGTCGCCCTCGTCGCGGGCCTGACCTTCCGCGATTATGGGCTGGGCTGGGACGACTACACGCACGCCGAATATGCCGATCTGCTGCTGCGGATGTACGGTTCCGGCTTCAAGGACACCGGCGCGCTGTCGTTCGCCAATCTTTATATGTATGGCGGCGGCTTCGACATGGCGGCGGCCCTGCTGCACAAGATAATCCCGCTCGAATTGTTCGAAACGCGCCGCCTGCTCGGCGCCGTCGTCGGCCTGATCGGCCTTGCCGTGACCTGGCGGCTGGCACGGCGCGTCGGCGGCCCGCTTGCCGGGCTCGCGACGCTATTGCTGCTGGCGCTGTGCCCGACCTTCTACGGGCACATGTTCATGAACCCGAAAGACGCGCCGTTTGCCGTCGCGATGGTGATCCTGATCCTGGGTCTGGTGCGCCTGGCCGAGGAGTATCCCGCGCCCTCACCGCGAACCATCCTGATCGTAGGGCTCGGCGCCGGCCTCTCGATCGGCTGCCGGATTCTCGGCGGGCTGGCGCTGGTCTATGCGATTGTGGGCTTCGTCCCGCTGTTGATCGAGGAAGTTCGTAGCCAAGGATCGCGCGAGGCGATCCGCCGCTTCGCCCATGTCCTGTACGTACTGCTGCCAGGCCTCGTGCTCGGATACCTGATCATGGGCCTGGTGTGGCCGTGGTCGATCATGGAGCCGGACCATCCCTTCAAGGCGCTGACCTATTTCTCGCATTTCTTCGAAAAGCCGTGGAAGGAAATGTTTGACGGGGCGCTGGTATCGGTACCGGACATGCCCTGGTCCTACCTCCCGACGCTGTTCGCGCTGCAGCTTCCCGAGATATTACTCGCACTTCTGCTCGCCGGCGTCGTCGGCAGTTTCATGTCGCTGTCGCGCGTGGACGTGTCAGCCCGCCGCAAGACCATCTTCCTGATGCTAACGCTGGCGGCCAGCCTGCCGCTGTTGATCGCGATGGTGAAGCGGCCGGCGCTCTACAACGGCATTCGGCATTTCGTTTTCGTCATTCCGCCGATGGCCGTGCTCGCCGGCGTATCGTTCGCCTGGGGCATGAACTGGCTGAAGAACAATCACCGGCGCTGGCAACCAGCCGCGCTGGCGGTGTTCGCGTTCGGCCTGCTGTTGCCGCTCAGCGAGATGATCCGCCTGCACCCTTACGAGTACACTCACTTTAACCACATCGCCGGCACCGTTCGCAGCGCCGACAGTCTGTTCATGCTGGATTATTGGGGGCTGGCGCTGAAGCAGGCATCCGACGGACTGCGTGAAGAGCTCGTCGAGCGCCAGGAATCGCCGCCGCAGGGGCGCAAATGGAAGGTCGCGGTGTGCGGCCCGCAGCGCCCGGCGCAGGTGGCGCTCGGTCCCGACTTCACGATCGGCTGGGACAGCCAGTCCGCCGATTTCGCGATGACGTTGGGCGAGTTCTACTGCAAGGGCCTCACCGCGCCGGTCATGGTGGAAATCAAGCGGGACGATGTCGTGTTCGCGCGCGTCTACGACATCCGCGGCCGCGCCATCTCGACGCTCTTGGCCATTCCGGCGCCTTAAGTCCGCAAGGGCATAACTGCTACCCGTGCTGCCTGCCTTGCTGACCGTCCGGCACAGAGCTAGGCTCGCCCTCGAAATCGACAATTCACGGGAGAGAGCACGCCATGTCGCCAGCCGAAGCTCGCCTGAAACAAGTTCCATCCGGCATGACCGACGACGAGTGGAACCAGCGCGTCAATCTCGCCGCCTGCTATCGCCTCGTCGCGCTCTATGGCTGGGACGACCTGGTCGACACCCACATCTCGGCGCGCGTGCCCGGCCCCGATCATCACTTCCTGATCAACCCCTACGGGCTGATGTTCGAGGAAATCACGGCGTCGAGCGTGGTGAAGGTCGATCTTCACGGTAACCAGCTCAGCGAGAGCGAGTACAGCATCAACCCGGCGGGCTTCACCATCCATTCGGCGATCCACGAGGTGCGCGAGGACGCCGGCTGCGTGCTCCATCTGCACACGCCCGACGGAACGGCGGTGGCGAGCTGCATGGAGGGCCTGTTACCGATGAACCAGACCGCGCAGTTCGTTACCCACGACCTCGCCTACCACGATTACGAGGGCGTGGCGCTGGACCACGACGAACGCCCGCGGCTGCAGAAGGATCTCGGCAACAAGAACCACATGCTGCTGCGCAATCATGGCACGCTGACGGTCGGCCGTTCGGTCGCCTCCGCCTTCGAGCGCATGTACCATCTGGAGCGGGCCTGCACGATGCAGGTGCGCACGCGCATGCTGGGCCCGACCGCCTATCCGATCGAGCAGGCCGTGATCGATAAGAACGAGCGGTTGTTCGCCAATGCCGATTTCGCGGAACGGCGCTCGACCGAGCTGGTATGGCCGCCGCTCTTGCGCAAGCTCGATCGGATCGATCCGAGCTACAAGACTTGAACCCGGCGAGCACTCGAAAGGTTCTGGCGGCGTGACCGTACTGGTGACCGGCAGCTCCGGCCATTTGGGCGAGGCGCTGATGCGTACGTTGCAGGCGCAGCGGCGCGAGGTCCTTGGCATCGATATTCTGCCTGGCGCGTTCACCCACCAAATAGGCTCGATCACCGACCGCACTTTAGTGCGTCGTTGCATGAAGGGCGTCAAGACCGTGCTGCACGCCGCGACACTGCACAAGCCGCATGTGGCTACCCACCGCCGTCAGGACTTCGTCGACGTCAATATCACCGGCACGCTGAATTTGCTCGAAGAAGCTGCCGCAGTTGGCGTCACGGCATTTGTCTACACCAGCACTACGAGCGTCTTCGGCGATGCGCTGGTGCCGCCGCCGGGCGAGCCGGCGGCTTGGATAACCGAAGACGTCGCGGCGGTGCCCAAGAACATCTATGGCGTCACCAAGGCGGCCGCGGAGGATCTGTGCCAGCTGTTTGCGCGCAATCACTCGCTTCGCACCATCGTGCTGCGCACCTCGCGCTTCTTTCCCGAAGAGGATGACAATCGCGCGACACGCGAGGCCTACACCGACGCCAACATCAAGACCAACGAGTTCCTGTATCGCCGCGTCGATATCGAAGACGTGGTCAACGCGCACCTGCTGGCCGCCGATCGCGCGCCATCGACCGGTTTCGCCAAATACATCATCAGCGCCACCACGCCATTTTCGCGTCACGACGCGGTGGAACTGCGCAACGACGCGCCCCGTCTGGTGCGCCGTTACGTGCCGGAGTTTTATGCCGAATTTGCGCGCCGCGGCTGGACGATGATTCCACGCATCGATCGCGTCTACGTCAACGACCGCGCCCGAGCCGAACTCGGCTGGCAGCCGCGCCATGATTTCCGCGCGCTGGTCGCGCGGCTGCGAGCCGGCGGGGATATCCGCAGTGCCCTCGCGCGCGAGGTTGGCAGCAAGGGCTATCACGACCGGGTCTTTCGCGAGGGGCCCTACCCGGTGGAGTGAGCGCGCGAGAGATATCCGGTGGACAGGCAGCGCGGATGCGCTAAACTCCCAGCTACACACCCTCTACACGTTCGGAATCAAAACGCCGTCCAATCCCGGACGGCGTTTTTATTTGGTGGGTGCTTCGTAGGATGGGTAGAGCGGAACGCTCTACCCATCCTACACATCCTTCGCCTCCGCGAACGCTCCCAATATCCTTGCCCAGGAGCGGATGCCCTTGTGGTAGCTCTTGAGATCGTACTTCTCGTTCGGCGAATGGATGTTGTCGTCGTCGAGGCCGAAGCCGACCAGCACGCTGTCGAGGCCGAGCGTGCGCTTGAAGTCCGCCACGATTGGGATCGAGGCGCCCGAGCCGATCAGGAGCGCTTCCTTGCCCCACTCGTCCGTCAACGCGCGCTTGGCCGCCGCCAGCGGCTTCATGTTCCAGTCGAGCGCAATCGCCGGCGCGTTGGAATGGTCGGTGAATTCGGCCTTGCAATCGGCGGGCACGCGCGCACGGACATAGTCGCGGAAGGCGTTGCGGATCTTTTCCGGGTTCTGCCCCTCCACGAGGCGGAACGAAACTTTTGCGGAAGCTTCCGCCGGAATGACGGTCTTGGAGCCCTCGCCCGTGTAGCCGCCGATGATGCCGTTGATGTCGCAGGTCGGGCGCGAGGAAACCTGCTCGATCAGCAGGCGATCCTTCTCACCGGCCGGAATGGAGAGGCCAATCGGCTTCAGGAACGATTCCGGCGTGAGGTTGAGATTCTTCCACTGCGCCAGGATGTCCGGCGGCAAGTCCTTCACGCCATCGTAGAATCCGGGAATGGTGATGTGGCCATTCTCGTCATGCAGGCCGCCGAGAATGTTAGTCAGCACCCGGATCGGGTTGCGTGCGCCGCCGCCAAAGATGCCGGAATGCAGGTCGCGATTGGCGGCCTTGATCTTGACCTCGTCATAGACGAGCCCGCGCAGCGAAGTCGTGATCGCCGGCGTGTTCTGGTCCCACATGCCGGTGTCGCAGACCAGCGCGAAATCGGCGGCAAGGTCGGCCTTGTTCGCTTCCAGGAACGGCACGAAGTTTTTCGATCCGATTTCCTCTTCACCCTCGATGATGATGGTGACGTCGACCGGCAGCGAGCCTGTGACCTTCTTCCAGGCGCGACAGGCTTCGAGGAAAGTCATCAACTGGCCCTTGTCATCCTCCGCACCGCGCGCGACGATGATCTTGCGGCCATCGGCATGGTCGGTGACGACGGGCTCGAACGGCGGCCGGTGCCACAGATTGAGTGGATCGACAGGCTGCACATCGTAATGCCCGTAGAACAGAACGTGCGGCCGGCCATCGGTGCTGCCGTTCGCTTTGGCGACGATCGCGGGATGCCCCGCCGTCGGCCTCACCTCGGCCTTGAAGCCGAGCGTCGCAATATCCTTCGCCAAATGATCGGCAGCCGCCTTGCAATCGCCGACAAAAGCCGGATCGGCCGAGATCGACTTGATCCGCAACAGCGCAAACAGCCGTTCGAGGCTGTTGTCGAAATCGGCGTCGATGTGATCGAGGACCGGCTGGATCTTGGCGTTGGACATGGCTGATTATCCTTGGCTGTAGGCCTTGCTGTTGGCATCGAGTTGTAGCTTGCCCGTAGCCTAAGGCAAGGCAACGTCTTTGGCAGGCGGCCGCAATATGTGCCAGACCAGCCCCGCCGCGAGCAGGACGGTGGCAGCGAGATTGTTGCCATAGGCCTGCAGATCAACCGGAAACAGCGGCAGCGACAGGCACAGCAAGCCGCCCGCGATGGCAAGTAACGTCCATATCCCGGTTCTGACCGCCGCGCGCGCATCGTAAGCGGCGCGGTGGACCAAAACAGTGATCGGAAAGAACAGCCACAGGAAGTAGTACTGGCGGGCCAGCGGCGAAGCCGCCGTGATCAGGCAGAACAGGATGCCGATCTCTTCGGCATCCGAACGTTCCGTACGGCGGGACGCCGGCGGCATCACCGCGAGATAACCGAGCCCGATCGCAAGCGAGATGGCCACCACGATCCAGTTCGCCGTCCTGAAATCGACGTCGATGATGTTCATTGTGCGCACGGGCTTGGCGGGGTTGTCCTGGTTGTAGTTGATCGGCCGCGTCAGCCGGTGCGTCACCGCGATGATCGACTGGTTGACCCACGACCAGTTCTGCTCGTCGCGCTGTCCGAACCCCTTCTCGGAACTCGACCCCACCATGCCTTGGTACCAGGTCTTGAGCTCCGTGAAATTGTGCTGGAAGCCGCGAAACGGCGCCGGCAGCACGAACAGGAATACGCCGATGAACACCAGCATGCTCGCGGCTGCCGCCCAATGTCTTCGCCACACCAGATAAGGCAACACCGCCACCGGAAACACCTTGATGGCGGTGGCGAGCGCAAACATACTCCCTGCCATCCAGCCGCGGTGGTCCCGCAACAGCCAGAACCCATAGAGCATCAGCGCCAGCAGCACGAGGTTGGGCTGGCCGAGGTCGAACATGTCGAACACGAAGGTAACGGTGACAAAGCCCGGCAGCGCTTCCAGCCAGGGCCCCGGCTTCCGCCCCGACCCCGCCATCGCGTGCGAGAACTGCGCCGTCATCCACCACGCGACGATGTTGAGAAACGACAGGCAGAGATAAAGCGGGATCTTGCCGAACCAGCTCGGGATCGCGAGCAGCACCGCCGACAGCGGCGGATAGATGAATTCGAAATAGGTGGCGGGGTCGTCAGGAAAGAGATTCCTGCCCTGCAGCACCTGCTGCCCCGCCCAGAACCAGAGCGGATAGTCCTTGGTCTTACCGCCGCCCCAGATTTCCGGGACGAGGACATCGGCGGTCAATGCGATGCAACAGACCACAAACAGGACATCGAGCGGCCTTCGTAGCGACGGATATCTCAGCACACGCTCGTTCCGGATTCAGAGGGAGATTACGTCGCAGCTCTTGACGCTAACCGACTGCCGCTTCGCTCGAAAAAGTCCTATCGCCGCAGCAAGCCGCCGAGCGCACCGCGCACCAGCGCGCGCCCAACTGAACCGCCGAGCGATCCGCCGACCGATTTGCCGAGATCGGCTACGATGCCGCCGACCACCTTGTTGGTGACGGACCGCGTAACGTCTCGTGCAATCACCTGCCCCGTCGTCAGCCTGCCGCGCTTCACGTTGGTGCCGAAGATCGTGCCGACGATCGAGCCGATCTGGCCGAGAATTCCGCCACCGCCGCCAGCGCCACCATCGTGGCCATCCGCAGCCGCCGCCGTTCCGGCGACGCGCTTCTGCAGCATCTCATAGGCGGATTCGGCGTCGACCGCGGTGTCGTATTTGCCTTTGACCGGGCTCTTGCCCATGATCGCCTTGCGCTCTTCCGGCGTGATCGGCCCGATCCGCGCCGTCGGCGGCCGGATCATGACGCGCTCGACCATGCTCGGCGTTCCGCCGCCTTCGAGGAACGAGACCAGTGCCTCACCCTTGCCGAGCTCCATGATGACGCGGGCGGTATCGAGCTTGGGATTGGGCCGGAACGTCTGCGCCGCCGCGTTTACCGCCTTCTGGTCGCGTGGTGTGAAGGCGCGCAGCGCGTGCTGCACGCGGTTGCCCAACTGGGCCAGCACCTTGTCCGGCACATCGATTGGATTTTGCGTGACGAAATAGACGCCGACGCCCTTGGAGCGGATCAGCCGGACCACCTGCTCGATCTTGTCCAGGAGCGCCTTCGGCGCGTCGTTGAATAACAGATGCGCTTCGTCGAAGAAGAACACCAGTTTTGGCTTCGGCAGGTCGCCGGCTTCCGGCAGTTCTTCGAACAGCTCCGATAGCATCCACAACAGAAACGTCGCGTAGAGCCTCGGGTTCTGCATCAGCCTGTCGGCGACAAGGATGTTGACCATTCCCCGGCCCTCACTGTCGGTCTTCATGAAGTCTTTTAGCAGAAGCGCTGGCTCGCCGAAGAATTTAGTGCCGCCCTGGTTCTCCAGCACTAGGAGCTGGCGCTGAATGGTCCCGATCGTCGCCTTGCTGACATTGCCGTAACTCTGCGCGGCCTTTCGGATTTCGGCCAGCTCATCCTCCTCGGCATCTGGCCCCTTTTTGCCGCCGGCTGGCGCGATCGCATCCAGCAGCGATCGCAGATCCTTCATGTCGATCAGCGTCAGGCCATTTTCATCCGCCACGCGGAATGCGACATTGAGAACGCCTTCCTGCACGTCGTTCAGATCCAGCATTCGCGATAGCAAAAGCGGTCCCATTTCCGTGACCGTGGCGCGGACCGGGTGTCCCTGCTCGCCGAACACATCCCAAAACACGGTCGAGAACTGGTCGGGCTGAAAATTGAGACCCATCTCGCCAGCGCGCTTGAGGATAAAATCCTTGGCCTCGCCGATCTCCGAAATTCCAGACAGATCGCCCTTGATATCGGCCGCGAACACGGGAACACCGGCGCGGGCAAAGCCCTCCGCCATCACCTGCAGCGACACGGTCTTGCCGGTGCCGGTCGCTCCGGTGACGAGGCCATGTCGATTGGCAAGCGCAAGCGTCAGCCAAGCCGTCTGTTCGCTCTTTCCGATGAAAATTTTCTCGTCGGTATCGGCTGTCTTGTTATCTGGGATCGCCATCGCATCGCCTCTTCGCGCATCGGGGGATTTGGTGCCAATCATATCGCATCCTGCCCGCCGATTGAAACCGTCGGCGGGCGTATACGTGAGCGTTCGCTCGCCTCATCGTTCGCGCTTCTGATCCCTTTTTCCGACCTTCGGCAGAAAAATCGAGAGCGCAGCGCAACAAGTCAGCGTGAATCCGGCATTCACTCTTGCATTGCTGCAACACTCGCGACTCGATCTAGGCCTTCGCACGCGCGGATCGCTTGTATTTCAAATCGCAGGCGCTCAAGATCAATTCACAAGCGAACGACCCGGTAAAACCGGTTGGGGACGGGGCAAATATGGACGAACTGGTAGGGCGGCTGGCCTCCAAGGCCGGCATCGATAGTGCTGTGGCTGAAAAAACCATCGGCATCGTTCTGGGCTTTCTCCGTAACGAGGGACCCTCCGACAAGGTTCAGGCCCTGATCGACCAAATTCCGGGTGCCGAAGCTGCGATTGCGGCTTCCAGCAGCAATGGCGGCTTCGCGAGGCTGATGGGCGGAGGCTTGATGGCGGTCGGCACCAGGTTGATGGCGCTTGGCCTGGGCATGACCGAGATTCAAAACGTGGCGCGTGAACTATTCAGGTTCGGACGCGACAAAATCGGAGCGGAGCAAATGGGCGAAATCATTTCAGGGACGCCGGGCCTCAGCCAGTTCGCATAAAGCGCATGTCGGTGAGCACATTCGGCCCGGGCACATTCTTTTTTCATCTGGTATCATGACTTATCCCCTTTCCGAGATCGAAGGCCTGACCGCCTACTCTGCCTCGAAGCTTAAATCATTGGGCATTCGCACCACGGATGCGCTGCTGGAGGCAGCACGCACGGTGAAAGGGCGCAAGGCGCTTGCGGCGAAGACCGGCATCAGCGAGCAGCAACTGCTCGAATGGGCCAATTTTTCTGACTACATGCGAATTCCCGGGATGGGCAAGGCCAAGGTAGGACTGGTGCGCGCAGCCGGCGTCACAACGGTGCGTGAACTCGCACTCCGCAATCCGGCGCGGCTGGCTCAGAACATGAAAGACGTGAATACAAAACGCAAACTGGTCCGCGTTCTGCCCTCGGAGCGATCGGTCGAGCAACTGATCGAGCAGGCGCGCAAGCTTCCGCCCAAGATAAGCTATTGACGATCAACTATTGAAGATCAGCTGCTGAAGCCGGTCAGGCCGGCCGCGAGGCTGGCTATCATGCCTTGACTCCCCGGCGCGGACCGCGCAAAGCGACCGCATGATCGCAGCCAAGTCCAGACCAACCGCCGCAACCGGTCCGGCCGGTCATCCGGTGCTGCCCGCGCTGCTGTCCAGGCCCTATCCGGCGGTGATGGGCGTGCTGAATGTGACGCCCGATTCCTTCTCGGACGGCGGGCAATTCGCCGCCCCCGAGCGCGCGCTGGCGCAGGCCCGGCGGATGCTCGCTGAGGGTGCCGACATCATCGACATCGGCGCGGAATCTACCCGGCCCTACGGATCGGAGCCGATCTCGGCGGAAGAAGAATTGAAACGCCTGCAGCCGGTACTGCCCGATGTCGTCGCGCTCGGCATTCCGGTCTCGATCGACAGCATGAAATCGGCCGTCGTCGCCTGGGCGCTCGATCAGGGCGCCGCCATCGCCAACGATGTCTGGGGCCTGCAGCGCGATTCCGGCATGGCCGGGCTGGTCGCGGAGCGTGGCGTGCCCATCATCGTGATGCACAACCGCGAGCGCGCCGATCCTGCGATCGACATCATGCAGGATATCGCCGCTTTCTTTGCGCGTTCGCTCGACACCGCCGCAAAGGCCGGAATTTCATCCGACAGGATCGTGCTCGACCCCGGCATCGGCTTCGGCAAGACCCCCGAGCAAAGCATGACCGCGCTGGCCCGGCTAACCGAGTTGCAGTCGTTCGGGCTGCCGCTATTGATCGGCGCCTCACGCAAGCGTTTCATCAGCACGGTGACGCCCTCGGAGCCGCATCAGCGCCTCGGCGGCTCGATTGCTGCGCATCTGTTGGCGGCCCAAAATGGGGCGCGGATCATTCGCGCCCATGACGTCGCCGAAACCGTACAGGCGCTGCGGGTGGCGGCGGCAATCAGGGAACGGCAATGAGCGATACGATCTTCATCACCGGCGTCGTCATCCATGCCCGTCACGGCGTGATGGAGCACGAGACCAAAGTCGGGCAACGCTTCGTGATCGATCTCGAACTCTCCGTCGACCTGTCGGAATCCTCGCATTCTGATCGCCTGTCCGACACGGTGTCTTATGCCAGCGTTGTCGAGACCGCGACCGCCGCGTTCACGAACTCCAATTACAAGCTTTTGGAGCGTGCGGCCGGCGCCGTTTCTGACGCGATCTTCGCGGCGTTCCCACGCGTCCATGCCGTCAAGATCACGGTCCACAAGCCGCATGCGCCGATCGCCGAGATATTCGAGGATGTCGGCGTCGTACTCATGCGCAAGCGGCCATCGCCCTGACATGGCCGATGTCCTGATCGCGCTCGGCGGCAATATCGGCGACGTCCGCGCGACGTTCAAAAAGGCCATCTCCAATATTTGCGGCATGACCCAGGCCGCGCTGCTCGCGCGTTCCTCTGACTACATCACCCCGCCCTGGGGCGAGGAACACCAGGCGCTTTTCACCAACGCCTGCATCGAGATCGAAACCAGCCTTGATCCGCACGCGCTTCTGTTCACGCTGCACAAGATCGAGAAGAAATTCGGCCGCGACCGCGCTCATGAAACACGCTGGGGTCCGCGGACCCTCGACCTCGACCTGATCGCCTATGATGACGTTAGCCTCGACAAGCCGGAACTGACGCTGCCGCATCCCCGGCTGTTCGAGCGCGCCTTTGTGCTGGTCCCGCTGGCCGAGATCGCGCCGGACCGTGTCATTGCGGGACGCCGCATCACTGACGCGCTGGCACAAGTGTCCACCGAGGGTATTACGCGGTTACCCGACCTCGATTGAACCCGAAAGGACCCAAAACAACCGTTTGGCTTGGCGGCCGCCCCGTGGCAATTTCCGGCCAAATCGAGAGACGACCAGGGAATAATGGGCCGAATGAGCAAGACTGACGAGCTGACATTGGCGGCGGAGTTTCCGCAGGCGACCTACGACGACTGGCGCAAGCTGGTCGACGGGGTGCTGAAGGGTGCGCCGTTCGAGAAACTGGTCAGCAAGACGTCCGACGGGTTGAAAATCGATCCGATCTATCGCCGCGCCCAGGGTGCCGCGCCGGTCGCCGGCCGTGCCGCCGCTGCAGGCTGGCAGATCATGCAGCGGATCGATCACCCTGACGCGAAAGCAGCCAACGCGCAGGCGCTGCACGACCTGGAGAACGGCGCAACAGGGCTGACACTGGTATTCGCTGGCGCCAATGGCGCTCACGGGTTTGGCCTGGATCCTTCAGCGGAGGCGGTCGCGCAGGTTCTCGAGGGGATCTATCTCGACGCCGGTATCGGCATCGAGCTGCAGATCGGGCCGCAGTCGCGAATGGCGGCAATTCATGTCGCCGAATATATCAAACGCAAAGGGCTCGATCCCACGGCCTGCGATATCCGCTTTGGTCTCGACCCGCTCGGGTCCTGTGCGGTGTGGGGCTCCAGTCCCTATAGCTGGGACGAAATCGTGCCCGCGGTCACGAGCGCCATCAAGGGTCTCGCCGCGATGGGCTTCAAGGGCCCGCTCGCGGCCGCCGATGGACGGGTCATCCACGATGCCGGCGGATCGGAAGCGCAGGAGCTTGCATTCGTGCTCGCCTCCGGTGTCGCCTATCTGCGCGCGATCGAGCAAGCGGGAATCGCGCTCGAAGATGCGCAAGGAATGGTCTACGCGCGGCTCGCCGCTGACGCCGACCAGTTTCTGACCCTGGCAAAATTCCGCGCGCTGCGGCTGTTGTGGGCGCGGATCGAACAGGCCTGCGAGTTGACCCCCAAGCCGCTGTTCATCGCCGCCGATACCGCGTGGCGCATGCTGACGCAGCGCGACGCCTACGTAAACATGCTGCGCGCGACGATGGCGACCTTCTCCGCCGGTCTCGGCGGCGCCAACGCCATCACCGTAATGCCGCACACGCTGGCGCTGGGCTTGCCCGATCCGTTCGCCCGCCGCGTGGCGCGCAACACGCAATTGGTGCTCTTGGAAGAGTCCAACCTCGCCAAGGTGAGCGACCCTGCAGCCGGCTCCGGCGGTATCGAAACATTGACGAAGCAACTCTGCGAAGCCGCATGGTCGCTATTCCAGGAAATCGAGAAGGCCGGCGGCATCTTCGCCGGGCTCGAACAGAACCTGATCCAGAAAAAGGTCGCCGCTACGCGGGCCGCGCGCGAGGCCAATATCGCCAAGCGCAGGAACGTGCTGACCGGCGCGAGTGAATTCCCGAACTTGCACGAGGACGATATTGCGGTGCTCGATGCGAAGCCGATCGAGCTGCCGCCCTATGGCGAGGCCAGGTTCAAGTTCGACCCGCTCCCGCCGATGCGGCTGGCCGCGCCATTCGAGGCGCTGCGAGACAAATCGGACGAAAAGCTCAAGACCTCGGGCGCGCGGCCAAAGATCTTCCTCGCCAATCTCGGCACGGCCGCCGCATTCACCGCCCGCGCCACCTTTGCCAAGAGCTTCTTCGAGACCGGCGGCATCGAAGCGCTCGACACGCAAGGGTTTGCGGATCCTGCAGCACTCGCCGCCGCATTCACGGCGTCCGGTGCGGCAATCGCGTGCCTGTGCTCGTCCGACAAGGTCTATGCGGAACACGCGGTGGGGGCCGCAAAGGCCCTTCAAGCCGCCGGCGCAAAGCATATCTATCTGGCAGGGCGGCCCGGCGAACAGGAGGCCGCGCTACGCTCGGCCGGCATCGGCGATTTCATCTTTGCCGGTGGCGACGCGCTGGCGATGCTGCAGGCGGCCTGGCAGCGGATGGAGTGAGCATGACGGAAAGCAACCACAAGACGGTCCTGACCGGCGGCTGCCAATGCGGCGCCATCCGCTTTGCGGTGTCGGGGGTACCCGCCAAGATCAGCATCTGCCATTGCCGGATGTGCCAGAAGGCCTCCGGCGCGCCCTTTGCCTCGTTCGCCGACATCGAGCACGAGAACTTCACCTGGACCCGCGGCAAGCCGGCCGCCTTCCAATCCTCTTCCATCGCCGAACGCGATTTCTGCTCTGCCTGCGGCACGCCGCTGAGCTTCCGCCGGATCGGCGGCCCCCGGATCGAGATCATGACCGGCACGTTTGATCGCCCCGACCGGGTGGTACCGACGCGGCAATATGGAACCGAATCCCGGCTCGGCTGGGTGGTCGGCATCGCCAATCTGCCGAGCCAGACGACGATGCAGAATTACGGGCCGGAGAAGATGGCGACCATCACCAGCCATCAGCATCCGGACCATGATTAGGCGAGGCAATCTCTGCCAGCCACATGTGCTACAATGAGTAACATGAGCCGCATACCGAACTTCGCCGATCTCGCCTTTGAACCCACCGCGCCCGCGCAGCCCGCAGGCAGCGCCGAACCGTGGCTGACGCCCGAGGGCATCCCCGTAAAGCCCACTTACAGCGAGGCCGATCTCGAAGGCATCGATTTCCTCGAGACCTGGCCGGGCATTGCGCCCTACCTCCGCGGCCCCTACCCGACCATGTATGTCAACCAGCCCTGGACCATCCGGCAGTATGCCGGGTTCTCCACGGCGGAAGATTCCAACGCGTTCTATCGACGCAACCTAGCCGCAGGTCAGAAAGGTCTGTCGGTCGCCTTCGATCTCGCCACGCACCGCGGCTACGACAGCGATCATCCCCGCGTGTCCGGCGATGTCGGCATGGCGGGCGTGGCCATCGATTCCATCTACGACATGCGCACGCTGTTTGCGGGCATTCCGCTCGACCAGATGAGCGTGTCGATGACCATGAACGGCGCGGTGCTGCCGATCCTGGCGCTGTTCGTCGCGGCCGCCGAGGAACAGGGCGTTCCGCCGGAGAAATTGTCGGGCACCATTCAGAACGACATTTTGAAAGAGTTCATGGTGCGCAACACCTATATCTATCCGCCAGCGCCCTCGATGCGGATCATCTCCGACATCTTTGCCTACACCTCGCAGCGGATGCCGAAATACAATTCGATCTCGATCTCCGGCTATCACATGCAGGAAGCTGGCGCTACGCAAGATCTCGAGCTCGCCTATACGCTGGCCGACGGTGTCGAATATCTGCGCGCCGGTCTTGCCGCCGGCCTCGACGTCGACCGCTTCGCGCCGCGGCTGTCGTTCTTCTGGGCGATCGGCATGAACTTCTTCATGGAAGTCGCCAAGATGCGCGCCGCGCGGCTGCTCTGGGCCAAGCTGTTGAAGCCGTTCAACCCGAAGGATCCGCGCTCGCTATCGCTGCGGACGCATTGCCAGACTTCCGGCTGGTCGCTGACGGCGCAAGATGTCTTCAACAACGTGATGCGCACCACCATCGAGGCGATGGCGGCGACGCAAGGCCACACCCAATCACTCCACACCAACGCGCTCGACGAGGCGCTCGCGCTGCCGACCGACTTCTCGGCCCGCATCGCCCGCAACACGCAGCTCTTCCTGCAGCAGGAAAGCGGCACCAACCGGATCATCGATCCCTGGGGCGGCTCCTATTACGTCGAGCGGCTGACCCGCGATCTCGCCGCGAAAGCCTGGGGCCATATCCAGGAGGTCGAGGCGCTCGGCGGCATGGCGAAGGCAATCGAGGCCGGTGTACCTAAGCTCAGAATCGAGGAAGCTTCCGCCAAGACGCAGGCGCGGATCGATGCTGGCAAGCAGGCGGTGATCGGCGTCAACAAGTACAAGCCGGTCGACGAAGCGCCGATCGATGTGCTCAAGGTCGAAAACTCCACCGTGCGGCGCCTGCAGATCGACAAGCTGAAGCGGCTGCGCTCCGAGCGCGACCAGAAGGAAGTCGATCAGGCGCTCGCGGCGCTGACGCGCAGCGCCGGCGAAGGCAATGGCAATTTGCTGGCGCTGGCAATCGACGCGGCGCGCGCGAAAGCAACTGTCGGCGAGATTTCGGACGCGATGGAAAAAGTATTCGGGCGTCACCGCGCGGAAATCAAATCCATCACCGGCGTCTACAAGCGGGAGGCGTCCGCCATGTCCAACCGGGTCGAAAAAGTGCAGGAGCTCATCGATGCGTTCGAGAACGCCGAGGGCCGCCGGCCCCGCATCCTCGTCGCCAAGATCGGCCAGGACGGCCATGACCGCGGCCAGAAGGTGATCGCTTCCGCCTTCGCCGATGTCGGCTTCGACGTCGATATCGGGCCGCTGTTCGCCACCGCCGACGAGGCGGCGCGGCAGGCGGTGGAGAACGACGTCCATATCCTTGGCGTATCGTCACTGGCGGCCGCCCACCTCACCGCGGTGCCGGAATTGAAGGCCGCGCTGAAAAAGCACGGCCGTGAGGACATCATGATCATCATCGGCGGCGTGGTGCCGCCGCAGGATTATGACGCGCTCTATGCGGCCGGTGCGGAGGCAATCTTCCCGCCCGGCACCGTGATCTCCGACGCCGCCGAAGAGCTGATCCACAAGCTAAACGCCCGGCTCGGCCACAGCGAGGCGGCGGAGTAGATCTTCGTCTGGCGTAGCTTCTTCCAAAGGATTGCTTTTGCGCGGCATTGCCTTTCTCACGCTCACCCGGACAATCGGTTTGGCGAGCGCCCTCGCGTGCATTGCGCTGGGCATGGCATTCGCCGGCGAGCCTAAGCCGGATTTCTCCATCAAGACCAAATGGCTCGAAGCCAGCATCTTCCTCGACGCGAAGATCAAGACCGACCCGGCACTGGCGGCAAACTGCCTGGCCGAGGGCAAGGCCTGGGCTGCCAAGAACCGCGCCGACGCCGACAAGGAACGCAAGCAGGACCCGGACTTATTCCGCAACCCGTGGTCCTATGAACGGAAATATGAGACGCGCTCGGTGATCGATGGACGTTATGTCAGCATCATCAGGGCCGACTATGAATATACGGGCGGCGCGCACCCCAACAGTGCGTCCGACACCATCCTGTGGGACAAGTCCGCGGGCAAACGCATCAGCATCCGTCCGTTCTTTACCGAAACCGCCGACAACGGCCCGACGCTGAAAGCGATGCGGCAAGGCGTCATTGCCTCTCTCACAGCCGAGAAAAAGAAGCGCGGCGCGGAAGGCAGTGACACCAGCGCCATTGAAGCCATCGAGCCAAAGCTTCTCAAGATCGGGCCGGTCGCGCTCGCGCCATCGACCGAGAAAGGCAAGAGCTCCGGCCTGAACTTTTACTACGCACCTTACGCGGTCGGCTCCTACGCCGAAGGCGAGTACGTCGCCTTCGTGCCGTGGGAGGCGTTGCAGCCGTATCTGACGCCGGAGGGCACCAGAATTTTCGGCGGGGCGCGACCGAAGGAATATGAAGACCGCCCGCAATGACCGGGCATCAACCAGCAAGGCGGTCGAGCGACCGTTCGAGCGAGTGCGTCCAATCCGGAATCCATGACTGGAACAGTGCGTGCCAGCGATCCGCGTCATGCGGGGCGGTGTCGAGCTTCACGGACCATTCGATGAAGGTCCGGTTGCCCTCGACGACCGGCAGCAGGTGCATCGTCCCCTCGTAGCGCGTCGGTGCGGTTGGCTCGGGCGAGAGCCCGGCAGGAAACGGCAGCGGCTCGATGCCTGCATAGGTCAGCGAGTGCCCTTCGTCCGAGTGGCCGGCGAGGCGCTGCCTGATCCAGTTGCCGAGATAGCAGAAGCGCCTGACGGCACCGACTTCGTCGCCACCCTTGTTGTCCTCGATCACGCTTTCACTCACCCCGTCGATATAGGCCGGATAGTTGTTGAAATCCCGGATCAGGGCCCACACGGTTTCTAGGGGATGGTTCAGCACGGTGCTGTAATAGGCTGTCGTCATGGTTCTCTCCGCAATCGCGGCGCGATGACTGGGCCGCACATCGATACCTATTTCGGGTCGCCCGGCCGCCGCCACCCGATTTCCGGATGCTGTGCGTTGCTCACCGGTGATGAAACCGCTTCGCTACCAATGCCTTGCGAGTGGAGCGCAAAGCCGCCTACAATGCGGACATTACAAGAGCGCCTGCCCTCACGGCGCCGCAGGGAGGATCACCATGTCCAAAAAGATTACCCGCCGCGCATTCGCGGCTTCATCCGCTGCTGCGGCGGCCGTCGTTGGCTTTGGCTTCAAGCCGGCGGTGGCGCAGGCCTACCCGGCTCGTCCCGTGACCGTGATCGTGCCCTGGGGCGCCGGCGGCGGCACCGACGCGACCGCGCGCATTGTCGCGGCGCTGTTGGAGAAGGATCTCGGCCAGCCCTTTAACGTGGTCAACCGCACCGGCGGCTCCGGCGTGGTCGGCCATTCCGCGATCGCGACCGCACAGCCCGATGGCTACACCATTGGCATGCTGACGGTGGAAATCTCGATGATGCACTGGCAGGGGCTCACCGAATTGGGGCCGAAGAGTTACACGCCGCTGGCGCTGATGAACGAGGACCCGCCCGGCATCCAGGTCAGTTCCACCTCGCCTTATAAGACGGTGAAAGAGCTGGCGGATGCGATCAAGGCCGCCCCCGCCGGCAAGTTCAAGGCCTCCGGCACCGGCCAAGGCGGGATCTGGCATCTCGCGCTGGTCGGCTGGATGCAGGCGATGGGACTTGCCCCCAATCACGTTGCGTGGGTGCCGTCGAACGGCGCCGCGCCTGCGATGCAGGATCTTGCGGCCGGCGGTCTCGACCTCACCACCTGCTCGGTGCCGGAGGCACGCGCCATCATCGAAGCTGGCAAGGCGCGCAGCCTTGCGCTGATGGCCTCGGCGCGCAACCCTGCCTTCCCCGACGTGCCGACGCTGAAGGAGGCGATGGGCATTGACTATTCGACCGGCGCCTGGCGCGGCATTGCCGGTCCCAAGGGCATGCCCGCCGACGTCGCGACCAAGCTCACCGCATCGCTGAAGAAGGTTTTCGACTCCAAGGAGTTCAAGGAATTCATGAATAATCGCGGCTTCGGCACCGTCTGGGGTGATGCGTCCGAATTCGCCGCTTTCATGGACAAGGGCGACGCCCAGATGGGCGTGGCGATGAAAGCCGCCGGCCTCTCGAAGGCCTGATCTTAATCGGCTGACATCGCCCGAACTCGGAGCCTGTCCATGCGTCTACCCGATCGCGTCACGGGACTGTTTCTCGTTGGCCTCGGGGCGGCTGCCGCCTATGGCGGCTGGCAATTGCCGCCGGTGCCCGGCCAGCCGGTCGGGCCCAATGTCTTTCCGCTGGTGATCGGAACGGGCCTCGCTCTGTGCGGGCTCGCGATCGCGTTCGGGATCGGCCACAGTTTTGAAGAGGAAGAAGAACTGATTCCGGTCGAGGGTGGCCAGCCGCAGCCCCCGACCGGAAAACTTTATGGCCTGCGCGCTTTGCTTCCGCCTGCGCTGCTGCTGTTCTACGTAGGGGTCGCCGACCGGCTTGGCTTCATCATCACGGCAGCGTTGATCGTGTTCGTTACGTCGACCGCGCTCGGCGCCCGCTGGAAGTTGTCGTTGCCGCTCGCTCTGTTGGCGCCGATCAGCGTCCATCTGATTTTCTCGAAATTGCTGCGCGTGCCCTTGCCGGCCGGGCTGCTGCCGATGCCCTGGTGATCGATGCTCAACACCCTGATCGAAGCCTTCGCGCTCATTTCTACTTGGGAAGTCATCGTCTCGATGCTAGCGGCGTCGATCTATGGCCTTGTCATCGGCTCGCTGCCCGGACTATCCGCGACCATGGCGACCGCGCTGCTGGTCCCGGTCACCTTCTACCTGTCGCCGATCGCCGCGATCGCCACCATCGTGGCAGCATCCTCGATGGCGATCTTCTCCGGTGACATTCCGGGCGCCCTGCTGCGCATCCCCGGCACGCCTGCCTCGGCGGCGTACGCGGACGAAGCCTATGCCATGACGCGCAAGGGCGAGGCCGAACTCGCGCTCGGCGCCGGCGTCTGGTTCTCCGCAGTCGGCGGCATCGCGGGCACGCTCTCGCTGATGATCCTGGCGCCGCCGCTTGCCGAGATCGCGCTGTCGTTCTCGACCTTCGAATATTTCTGGCTGGCGCTGCTCGGGTTGATGTGCGCCACGCTGGTCGCGCGCTCCTCGCCGGTGAAGGCGATCGCCGGCATGTTCATCGGCCTGCTGGTTTCCTGCATCGGCATCGAGAACCCCGGCGGCGTCCCCCGCTTCACGTTCGGCATCACCGACCTGTTCGGCGGCATCGAGCCGATCCCGGCGCTGGTCGGCGTCTTTGCCGTCGCGCAGGTGATGCGCGCGATGCTGACGCCGGAGCCGCCGCCGATCCCGCGGCGCAAATTCGGGAGCATCATGGCGGGCCAGTGGCGGCTGACCAAAAAATATCACTGGCAGATGACGCGCGGGAACATCATCGGCATCATCATCGGTGTGCTGCCGGGCGCTGGCGCCGACATGGCCGCCTGGGTCAGCTACGCCATGTCAAAACGCTTCTCGAAGGAGCCGCAGAAGTTCGGAACCGGCCATGTCGAGGGCTTAGTCGAGGCCGGCGCCAGCAACAACGCCAGCATCGCTTCAGGCTGGGTGCCCTCGCTGCTGTTCGGCATTCCCGGCGATACCATCGCAGCCATCGCCATCGGCGTGCTCTACATGAAGGGGCTGAACCCCGGCCCGACGCTGTTCACCGAAAAAGCGTCGAGCATGTATGCGATCTACCTGATGTTCATCATCGCCAACATCATCATGATCCCGTTCGGCATCGTCATGATCCGGCTTGCAAGCTACGTGCTGCGCGCGCCGCGTTCCACCGTCATGCCTGTGATCATGCTGTGCTGCGCGGTCGGTTCCTTCGCGATCGGCAACAACATGTTCGGCGTTGTCACCGTCGCGACCTTCGGGGTCATCGGCTATGTCATGGAGGAAAACGGCTATCCGGTCGCCGCGATGGTGCTCGGCATCGTCATGGGCACCATGATCGAGCAGAGTTTTGTGACCTCGCTGATCAAATCCGATGCCAGCGTGTTGCCGTTCTTCGAGCGGCCGATCGCAGCGATCCTCGCCGCCATGGCGATCGGCGCGCTGATCTGGCCGGTGCTGGTCTGGGTATGGCGGAAGCTCAAACGCGCGCCCGTCCCCGCCACGTCGGCGCGCTGAAGGACTGCGCGGGGCCCCCTCGCCTGCATGGCGCGGGCGTTGTAAACCAAGCCATGACCCTGCCGAAAAATCCTTCCCCCGACGTCGGGAAACTCGCCAAAGAACTCCGCTCCGGCCACCGCGCGGCGCTGGCGCGTGCGATCACCCTGATCGAGAGCCGGCGTGCCGATCATCAGGCCGCGGCGCGCGATCTGGTGCAGGCGCTGTTGCCCGACACGGGTAAGGCGGTGCGCGTCGGCATTACCGGCTCGCCTGGCGTCGGCAAATCCACCACGATTGATGCGCTCGGCATGTTCCTGATCGACCGCGGCCATAAGGTCGCGGTGCTCGCGGTCGATCCCTCCTCGGCGCGCACCGGCGGCTCGATCCTCGGCGACAAGACACGGATGGCGCGGCTGGCGAATTCCGACGCCGCCTTCGTCCGGCCCTCGCCGTCTTCAGGCACGCTCGGCGGGGTCGCGGCAAAGACCCGTGAGGCAATGCTGCTGTGCGAGGCGGCCGGCTTCGACGTGGTGCTGGTGGAGACTGTAGGGATTGGCCAGTCCGAGACCGCCGTCTCCGACATGACCGACTCCTTTCTGGCGCTGATGCTGCCCGGCGCCGGCGATGAATTGCAGGGCATCAAGAAGGGGCTGGTCGAACTCGCCGACATGATCGCGATCAACAAGGCCGACGGCGACAACGTCAAGCGCGCCAATCTGGCGGCGGCCGAGTATCGCTCGGCGCTGCATATTTTGAGCCCGCGCTCCGAACATTGGCATCCGCCGGTCGTGACCTATTCGGCGCTGACCGGCACCGGCATGGACACGCTGTGGCAGAAGATTTTGGATCACCGCACCGCCATGAATGCCTCGGGCGAGTTCGCTGCGCGGCGGCGCGAGCAGCAGGTGAAATGGATGTGGTCGATGCTGGAGCAGTGGATGATGGCGCGGCTCCGCTCCGATGCCGCGATCCGCGCCAAGGTAAGCAAGACCGAGATCGATGTCGCCGACGGCCGCATCACGCCCGCGGTCGCCGCCGAACAGATCGCGGAGTGGCTGCGGTGAGCGAAAAGCTTCGCATTCTCATCACCGGCTTCGGTCCGTTCCCCGGCGTGCCCTACAATCCGACGGAGCCACTGGTGGCGCGGCTGACGCGGCTGCGGCGCCCCGCCTTCGCTGAGGTCGAACTGTCCGGGCACATCTTTCCCGTCACCTACGAGGCGGTCGATCGCGAATTGCCGCTGGCGCTGCAAAAGCACCGGCCGCATGCGCTGTTGATGTTCGGCCTCGCTTCTCGCACGTCGTATCTGCGGATCGAGACCCGTGCTCGAAATGCGGTCACCATGCTCTGGCCAGACGCGGCGCAAACCCGCGCTCGCAAAGGATCGATTACTGACGGCGTCGATGCGCAAAGGTTCGGCCCGCACACGGCCAAATTACTGCGTGCGGCCAATAACACCGGGCTTGATGCCCGCGCCTCGCGCGATGCCGGCAGCTATCTCTGCAACTACCTGAGCTGGCGCGCGATCGAGGCCGTGGATGCTGACAATGGCCCTCGCCTCGCCGCCTTCATCCACGTCCCGTCGCTGGCGCGCAGCGGCGCGTTCAGACGAAAAGGCTTTCCGCGGATCACGTTGGAAGAGCTGGTCGATGCCGGCGAAGCGATGCTGCTGGAAATGGCGCGGCTGGCAAGACGAGCTTCCTAAATCGGAGGGTGGGCAAAGCGCAGCGTGCCCACCCTTATTCCCGCGGATCCAATGGTGGGCACGGCGCAAGCGCGCCTTTGCCACCTACGGATTTCGGGCGCACCCAACATTAACCCTACCCCCAACAATAGCCGCCTCTTTTCCCGGTCTTCACGATGCTGCGCGGCATTTTCGCGATACCTATGAAACGCGAATGCCACGACCTGCATTGCGCGAGGGTCATGAACCATGCATGTCAGCCGCCGCCATCTCATTGGAACGTCTGCCGCCGGTGTCGCCGGCGCGCTCGCCATGTCACCCGACGCCGCACGTGCAGCGCCCCTGACCTCGTCTCTCGGCCGCGACGTCACGCAATATGGCGTCCGCCCCGGCAGCCCCGACGATCAGACCGCGAAACTGCAACGCGCGATCGACGAGGCTGCGCGCGCGCAGGTGCCGCTGGCGTTGCCGCCGGGCGTCTATCGCACCGGCCTGCTGCGGCTTTCGAACGGCACGCAACTGATCGGCGTGCGTGGCGCGACCAAACTCATCTTCAGCGGCGGCGCCTCGATGCTGCAGGGCGAAGCCGCCAACAGCATCGGCCTGTCGGGCATCACGCTCGATGGCAGCAGCATTCCACTGCCGGAGCGCCGCGGGCTCGTGCATTGCCTCGGCGGTCGCGACATCCGCATCGCCGAATGCGCAATATCAGACAGCGGCGGCAACGGCATCTGGCTCGAGCAGGTCTCGGGCGACATTTCCGGCAATATCTTCACGAAAATCGCGACCACCGCGGTTGTATCCTTCGACGCGCTCGGCCTGATCGTCTCGCGCAACACCATCACCGGTACCAATGACAACGGCATCGAGATTCTCCGCACTGCGATTGGCGATGACGGCACGCTGGTTCTCGACAATCGTATCGAGGACATCAAGGCCGGCCCCGGCGGCTCCGGGCAGTATGGCAATGCCATCAACGCCTTCCGCGCCGGCAATGTGATCGTGCGCGGCAACCGCATCAAGAATTGTGACTATTCAGCCGTGCGCGGCAATTCGGCGTCGAATATTCACATCACGGGCAACAGCGTCAGCAATGTCCGGGAGGTCGCGCTCTATTCGGAATTCGCGTTCGAAGGCGCCGTCATCGCCAACAACACAGTGGATGGCGCCGCCGTCGGCGTCTCCGTCTGCAATTTCAACGAGGGCGGACGCATTGCGGTCGTCCAGGGCAACATCATCCGCAATCTGTTGCCGAAGCGGCCGATCGGTACCGCGCCGGATGACGACGCCGGGATCGGCATCTATGTCGAGGCGGATTCGACTGTCACAGGCAATGTGGTCGAAAACGCGCCGTCGTTCGGCATCATCGCCGGCTGGGGCAAATATCTCCGCGACGTCGCGATATCAGGCAACGTGATCCGCAACGCCTTCGTCGGCATCGGCGTATCGGTGCTGCCAGGCGCCGGCACGGCGCTGGTCAACAACAACATGATTTCGGAAACCCCGCGCGGCGCCGTGGTCGGGCTCGATCATGCCCGCACCATCACGACCGATCTGTCAGCCGACGGCGCCCAGCGCTATGCGCAGGTGGTGGTCGGAGGCAATGCGGTGCGGCGCTAGTTTGCCCTGCTCGTCCGCCTACAGCGCGTTGCGCAGCAGTGGATAGCGATTCTTCATTGCGTCGAGATCGAGTGCGGGCACCGGCATTTCGTCGAGCGCCGGCGCGTCGACCACCGACGGCGCCTCGTCCGCGACGGCGAGTTGGCTTTCGAGTGCGACCAGAACATCAGCGGGAACTTCGCGCGGCGGCGCGGCCGCAATCGGCGGTGGCGCGGCGACAATCGGTGCCGATTGCAGTTGCGGCTGAAGGTGTACAACCGGCGGACGATAGCCCTCATCGCGCGGCAGCGGCGTCAGCAGCAGTGGCGTCGTTCGACGGCGGCCAAGCCAAGCCATGTCGATCGTCGTGTTGTCCAGCGAGGCTTCGCGGCTCAACAGGTCACGCCAGGTTGCGACGGCGGCCTTTGCTTCCTGAATATTTTCGAGGAATTCGCGTTCGGTGTGAAAGCGCCGCCAGCGCCCGGTCTCGAACAGTTCAGTGAGATATTCCAGCCGTTGCTCGGCAAGGCTGCACCAGCGCGCAACGATGTTGCGGCCACGTGCCACGTCTGCATGTTGTGCCATAAATCAGCCCGTAAGAGAGAGACGGACGCAGACGCAACCGAGACGAATCAGTGGGACGTGACAGGGTTATTCTGTGGAAAACTTTTTCGTTGTCCAGTGCGTGAAGCGACGGAGCGCGCAACAATCGAAGAAACCCGCACAAACACGGGATGATCAGCTCTAGTCACGCTCAGGCTGCATAGCAGCATGGCCAAGTTGCGCAGCGTCTCTCGATCAATTCGTCTTGAGACGAAGCAAGGAAAAATTGCGCATCGCACAAACGAGTCGGAAAACTTGTGGTCGGCAAGCCGTAACAGTGCCGTGCCGCACACTACGCACCTTCGTCCAAAAGCCTGCACCAAAAAGGAAAGACCCGTCCGGGGGGACAACCGGACGGGTCAAGCCATATGGGCGCTTGGGGTGGATGGGCGCTCGCGCCGAATACAGCCTATGGGGAGGGATTACCGCTCCCACGTAGATAAGTCGCAGCACCCTCGCCGGACGTTCAAAACGCCGGGCGATTTTTTAACCCTTGTGTTCGGGGACGATCGTCGGAAAATCGCTGCACAGCAGGCTATTTCGCGGCGTTTGCGGCCGATTTGTCCGATGCTATCGAGGGCGAGGAGTCGTTCAGTGCGCGGCTCACGGAAGTGTTATCCGCAGCCGGGTCGAGCGCCGGCGTTTTTTCTTCCGCGGGCTTGCCGGAAACCGACACAACGGGAACCGACGGCGCGGCGGCCGCCGCGGTAACCGCGGCAAAGGCGTCGGCCTCGCCTGCCCCAAACTGATCGTCGCGGCCGGGGGTGCCGAGATCGCGGGCTGTCCTGGCCAGGATTGCGCGGATATCGCCCGGCTTCAATGCAGGATTGCGCTCCAGCATCAGCGCTGCGACGCCGCTGACATAGGCGGCGGAGAACGAGGTGCCGGACGTGATCTGGTATTTTTCATCCGGCGCCGGAAGGAAGATATCCGCGCCCGGCGCGGCAACCGCGATGTGATTGCCGCGGTTCGACGCCGCAAACAGCTTTTCCTGCGCGTCGGTGCCGCTCACCGCAATGACGTTCGGATTGGCGGCCGGATAAAGCGGCGGCGATTTCGCGCCGGCATTGCCGGCCGCTGCCACCATCAGGATGCCCCGGGCTGCCATCGCAGCGATGCCTCGGTCGATCAGCGGATCCTTCGGACCGGCAAAGCTCATATTGATGATCTGCGCGCCGTGCTCGGCCGCATAGTCCAATCCCCGAAGGATCACATAGGACGTGCTTTCTGCGCCCTTCGATCCCGCGCCGAATGCGCGGATCGCGATCAATCTCGCCTCCGGCGCGCTGCCCATCAGCTTGGCATGCGCGACGATCGCGCCGGCAATGCCGGTGCCGTGGACGTGCGGACCTTCCTTGCTTCCGAGCGCGTCGAAACTGTCGGCAACCGAATTGGCGAGTTCGGGATGCTTGGCATCGACACCTGAATCGATCACCGCGATGGTGACATTCATGCCGCGGGCAACCGCGTGAGCCTGCGGCAGCCGAAGCTGGGCGACGGCGTATTGCGCGGCATCGCCCTCGGTCGAAGCCTTCTTCTGATCCTGCAGGAAGTAGCGGAAATTGAGCTGCACCGAACGCACGCTGCCGTCGGCCGCGAGTGCGCGGCGCACGGTGTCCGCCGGCCGGTTATCGACGATGCGGAACAGACCGATGGTGCCGCCGAGCAGCGGAAAGCTCTGCGACGCGATACGCTCCAGGCCGTGACGCCGCGCCAGTTCATCGGCTTCGGCGGTGGATAACGCGCCGTCGATTTCGGCGACGAGCTCGTTCTTGACCGCGCGCAGATTGATTGCCGCCTGAGCATTGCTCTTGCCCGATCCGCCTTTGCCCTTCTTGGCCGAGACGCCGTTGCCGCCGCCGGTTGACATCACCGGACGATCGAAGCACTCGCCGTCCGGGCCGCGAAACGCAGACTGGCAAGCCGGATAGAGGTTGGGCGAAAGCCGCGCGTAGGGAAGCGTCGACTGCACGCCAGCCCCCGAACGGACTCGCAGGGTCGAACTCATGGTGCCGATCCGGGACGGCGGCGGCCGTGCGACAGTATCGGCGCGCATAACTGGCCGCGCCGCGATGGTCGGGTTGATCCGCGGCGTGACCGTCGGATTGAGGGTGGGTACCCGCGACCCGACATTGAGACTGGGGGTGCGCATGATGCTTTGCGCATGCACCCCCGAAGGTCCGAAACCGATCAGCTGCAACAGCACGGCCGACAACACCCATGCCGCACGCCGGATCCTTGTCCGCCAACTCACGCCATCATGAACCATGGGACCTCAGCTTGCCCGCCCCGCGCCAGGCGGCCTTACGGCGTAGCCACCGCAAGGCTGACGATCTTCTCACGCTGCAGCCTATCCAGTAGGGCTGCGGCTTCGTCCTTGCCAACAGCCTTGTTGCCGAACTGCAGGCGGAACATGCCGCCTTTGGCGCCGTCGACGATCGAGGCCTGGTAATTGTCGAGCAAAGCGGTGATGTCGGCGATACGGGCTTCCGGCGCGAACCGTACCAGCGCGCGCGGCGGCGCGGCGCTGATGCCGAGATCGCGGGTGATGGGCGCCGACGACCGTTCGTTTATGCTCAGCGACGCGGTCTGGAACGACGCGGTCTGGTTCTTCATCAGCACGGCGCCGATTACGCCGGCCTGCAACACGAGCGCGACCGCGCCGAGGCTCGCCGACCAAGCGAGCGTACGCGGCGACAGACTTGCGAAAAATTCCGATACGCGTGCGGACAGGCTCACCGAGCGCGAGGGCTCACGCGCAGGCTCCGCGTCGATCGCAGCGAACAGCTTCTGCATGGCGCGCGCGGACGGCGCTCCGAGGCTCTCGTTGAGGCTGATGGTCTCGGCATACTCTTCGCGGATGACGGCATATTGCCGGGCCAGCTCGGGATCGCTGGCGAGCGCTTCCTCGACGCGGCGTGCATCACGCGCGTTCAGGGTGCCGGCCGCGTGGAACGGCAACAGCATCTCGATTTCGCTGGGCTCGTGATCCAGCATTTTTTTGCTCGCTGCCATCATGGCCAACCTCGCTCTATGCCTGCTGCCTTGAGCAACTCGGCCAATTTCTTGCGCGCGTAAAACAGGCGCGTCTTGACGGTGTTCTCCGGAATTCCGACGATTTCGGCCACCTCCTCCACGGACTTCTCGTGGTAGTAGACGAGATCGACGATCTCCCGATGCTCTGGCGAAAGTGCTGTCAGGCACTTGCGCAACGCTTCACCCGTATCCTTCTTCTGCACCGCCACTTCCGGATCGTCGGACGTATCCTCGATCGCGTTCGCGGTTTCCTCGTCGAGCCCAACGTCCTTGCGGCGTCTGAGTGCCGAAAGAGCCTTGAAGCGCGTGATCGCCAAGAGCCAGGTGGTAACGGCGGATCGGCCTTCGAACTTGCCGGCCTGACGCCACACATCGAGAAAAACCTCGCTGATGAGGTCTTCCGCAATCTGTTCATCCCTTACGAGCCGAAGCCCGAAACGGAACACCCTGACATGGTGCCTTCCGTAAAGCACCTGCATGGCGAGCCGGTCGCCTTGAGCGATCCGGGCGATCAGAACTTCGTCTGAAGCCGGCTGTGTCGCGCTCAATGGCCGTCTCGCAAGGTTGGTCTGACGGGGGTGGCCGGCGGTTCGATGTGAAGAGTGAGATTCTTCACATTACGGCAGTGCCTGGATTGCATGTGTGATCTACCCCACAGACGGACATTGCCAAGCTGTTTTGATGGTGGAAAAGAGCTAAACCCCAGAATTGGTACCATAATACGGAAATACTTTCCTAAAGACCCTACCTACGACGTTAGCAAGGCTTCGCCCAGGAGGGCAGATCTGCTCACGCTCAAGGTTGCCCCGAATACGGGTTCCGCACTATCGAAATTCGGCAGATTTCCGTTGCGAAAACAGTGCAGTGGCAGGGATTTAACGGACCCGATTCGACTTCAAAAGATACCAAACCTAAAGGCTTTCTTCCCTAAAGTTTCGTCCGGCAGACACCAACAGCGACGGGACATGAGCAGCGCGGCATCATTGCTTCAGGGGCAAGGCTCCCACCGGACGACTGCGCCAGTCGCTGGCCTGCCGCCGGAACTATTGAAGCGCCGGGCCGGTCAGCGCCGCCAGATGCTCGCCGTGCAAGGCGTCAGCTACTCACTCATCACGTCGGTCCTGCTGGTTTATTGCTATGCCGGCACCGTCCCCATGAACATTCCATCGGCCTATTTCCTCTCCGGTATCGGATTGGTGTCGGTCTTTGTCGTGTTGTCGGAAGCCCATTTCAACGACCGGTTCGAGGACCACTATCTCACGATCTTCCAGGTCGCCGCCCACGTTGCGCTTCAGCTCTGTTTTCTGCTGGCCGCGCCACAGATCGGATTTGCCTTCCTGAGCGTCGTATTCCTGATCTTTGGGTTCGGCGCGCTGCGAATGACGTCCCGGCAGGCAATCATCACCTGGACGCTCACCATGATCGGCCTGGCGCCGATCTTCCTCTTTAGCAGCACCCCGATCGGCCTGCCGATTACCACCCAGACCGAACGCGTCGCGGCCATGCTTTCCTTTGTCCTGACGATCGGACAATGCGCTTTCGTCGGACTGTACGGCAGCACCATGCGCAAGATGCTCTACGACCGCAGCTTCGAACTGAAGGCGGCGTACAAGCGAATCGAGGAGCTTGCCGAACTCGACGAACTGACCGGGTCGTCCAACCGCCGCAGCATCATGCGGATGCTGGAGGAGGAGATTGCCCGCGCGAGCCGCAGCGGATCGCCCTGCTCGATCGCGCTGATCGACCTCGACTGGTTCAAGCGCATCAACGACGCCTACGGTCACCCGACCGGCGATGAAGTACTGCGGACATTCTCGATCACCATGTTTGCCAACATCCGCAGCATCGACCGGTTCGGCCGATATGGCGGCGAGGAATTCCTGCTGGTGCTGCCCGACATGGGCGTCTGCCAAGCCACGCAGGCGCTCGACCGGTTGCGCGCCATTGTTGCCGATCTCGACTGGAGCGCGTTCTCGCCGGGCATGAAGGTGACGATGTCGGCAGGCGTTGCAACGCTGCACCCGAACGAGACATCAGACACATTCCTCGCGCGCGCCGACAGCGCGCTTTATGCAGCCAAGGCGCAGGGACGCAACCGGATTACCAGCGCCTGATCCGACATATTTCAGCTCCGGCGGCGAAGAAGCGCCGCCGGCTTTTTGCTCCAGGACAGAGTCATGATTTCGAAGACCGCTACCTTTCCTTCTCCCGGAAACCTGCTCGACGAGTTGCAGTCCACGCTTGCGCACGGAACGGTCGCTCGCCGGGTCGAGACGCTGCGCCGGGTAACCGATCTCTTCATCAACGGCGCGGTGGATTATTCGGACGAGCAGATCGGGCTGTTCGACGACATCTTCCAGTGCCTGATCGATCACATCGAAACCTCGGCCAAGATGCTGCTGGCCAACCGTCTCGCCGCGATCGATACCGCCCCGCCGCTCACGATCCGCGCGCTTGCATTCGACGACGTCATTGAGGTGGCGGGTCCGGTGCTGTCGCAATCGATGCGGCTCGACGACAAGACCCTTATCGAGAATGCGCGCAGCAAGAGCCAGGCGCATTTGATGGCGATCTCGACCCGCAAAAGCCTGAGCTGCGCGGTCACCGACGTGCTGGTCCAGCGCGGCAACGATCAGGTGATCCAGTCGACCGTCAACAATCCCGGCGCGGAATTCACCGAGCGCGGCTTTACCCGCCTGGTCAGCCGCGCCGAAGGCGATGACGGTCTCACCACCTGCATTGGCCTGCGCCCGTCTATCCCGCGGCATCTCTATCTGAAACTGCTCGCCAAAGCCTCCGACACGGTGCGGCAGCGGTTGGAGGCCGCCAATCCGCAGCTGGCAGCCGAGGTGCCGACCGTCGTCAAGGAGGCAACACGGCGCGCGCGCTCGGCGACCTCGACGATTACAAAAAGCACTGCGATTGCGCACGCCCTGGTCAAGTCGCTGTACGAGGACGGCCGGCTCGACGAATCCGAGGTGGCGTCGTTTGCCGAGGCCGGGAAATTCGACGAGGCCAACGCCTCGATTGCGGCGCTCGCCAACGTGCCGGTGGCAATCGCCGAGAACATGATGATCGAAAGCCGTGCCGAAGGCGTGATGATTTTGGCGAAGGTCGCAGGGCTTTCATGGTCGACGGTCAGGAGCATCATCAGGATGCGCGACGAACTGTCTGGCGCGGAGCCGACCGATCTTGCGGCCAGCAAGGACACCTATGAGCGGTTGCGGCCCTCGACGGCGCAGCAGGTGCTGCGCTTCCACCGCATGCAGCAGAACGTGCCGGCTTGAGCGGCATGAGTCCGTAACCCGGATGGAGCCAACGGGTCGCGCGAATGCGCGCCCGATGACAGGCTCCGCGAAATCCGGGATCCTTATCCGGTTTGCGAAAGAGCCCCCGGATTGCGCTGCGCTCCATCCGGGCTACGATATCAAAACCTCAGCAGCTTCGCCCCGGCGAGCGCGCCGATCGCGGTCACCAGCGCGGTCGCGATCGTGTACCAGGTCGCGACGAACAGCGGTGAATCATCGGTGCAGTGTGAGGCGTAGAGCGTTGCTGCCAATCCCGCCGACAACAGTCCGGCGATGGCGCCCGCCAATGCGGGCCGCGACGGCGCCCCGTGACGCAATCCGAGCAGCGCGCCGGCCAGGAGCGGCAACGACATCAGCGGGATCGCCGTCATACAGACCGACGAATTCTTGCCGACCAGCCGCGTCATCATCGGCAGCCGTTGCGGCATCATCATTTCGCCGCCAATCCCGGCGGTCAAAATTCCCACCGGCGCCAGCAGCAGCCAGCCAAAGCCGCGCAGGGAAGCCTCGGGCCGCGACAAATGCAGGCTAACGGCAATCGCCGAGATCGCGAGCGCCAGCGTCACCGCGAATTTCAGTTCGAAGAACGGATTGCGCATCGCAACCAGCACGTCGGGCCTGACGCCGAGTTCCGTAAAGAACATCAGCAGCGACACCGGCGCCGCGGCCAAGAGTGCCAGCATCAGTGCAAAACCGACCGGACGCGCGCGGTGCGCGTTGTCGGCCGCTAACGTTCGAATGAGCTGATCGGTATCCATGCTCAGTTTTCCCGTAACTTCGCCGTCAAGCTGGTCAGCCCCCGGTGCAGCGCCACCCGCACCGCGCCCTCGCTCATCGAAAATTTCGCCGCCGTATCCTTGATCGAGGCGCTGTCGACCGCGATCGACTGCAGCACCTCGCGCTGCCGCGCCGGCAGCGTCTGAAGCTGGGCGGCGACCTCGCTTGGCGAAGCCGTCTCGGCCGGCGCTTCGCCCGCCAGCGTCTCGGCGAAATCGTCAATATCGACGAAAATGCGCCGGCCGCGGCGGCGGAGCGCATCGATCAGCTTGTTGCGGGCAATCGCAAACAGCCAGGGGGCAAAGGGGGCGGTGACGTCCCAGGTGTGCCGCTTCAGATGGACCGCCAGTAAAATGTCCTGCACGATGTCCTCGGATTGATCGACCGGTTGCCCTGCCCGCGCCAGACCGCGGCGCGCCGCAGCCCGGAGCACCGGCGTGACGGCTTTGAGCAGGCGATGATACGCCGCGCTGTCGCCTGCAATGGCCGACCGCATCAGGCCGGTCCATTCGTCATCCCGTTCGCGCACCCGCGCTCCTACCCTGCAATTCGTTCGATCTTTCAATTTGTTACATCAGGACGATCCGATCACGAAGTCGTGATCAAAGGTCCCGTCGGCAGCTTGGGCCGGCTCCTATCCGGGAATCAGGGCGGACCGGCTGCGCCCATAGCAGGCTCATAACATTGATTGCGCGGGGTCGCATCCGGCGTAGCTCGCTCTCTCTGGAGCATCCGCGCCGGCAAAAATTCATGCCAGCACGCCGCTGCAACGCCCATTGCCCAGCTTTTGCCCGGTGTTGCCCGAAGATTCCCATTTTCCGCCGTGCTGTGGACACCTGCGGGGTCTCATTTCGCCGCTGGGCGGCGGCCAATGGGGAGATTCCAGATGACGATCCGAGCCAGCGCGGGGTCGGCCTTCATTCTTGCGGCAGGGCTTTTGGTAAGTTTCGCAGCACCACCGCCGGCGATGGCCGCCGGCGCCGATGGCGCCGCGGTGTCGAAACCGGAGGGCGCGACGTCCGAAAAGCCCGTCAGGCACAGTTCGCGTTACCTCAAGAAGCGCTACGCCCATCGCAACTCTACGCGTGCATCAACGAAATCCGCCGAGGACAAAAAGCCCGACGAAAAGCAGGTCGCCGATGCGAGTGGCCGCACTCCGCCCGCGATGCCCGAATGGCTGGCCAACGCCAACGCGCAGATGACCGCAGCCGATGCGCCGTCCGACAGCGCCAAGGGGATGTCGGCGGCGATGTCCGAGAAAGCCAACACGGTCCTGCAGGCGGCGGTGGACAAGCCGGCCGACGCCGACGCGCAGGCCGATGCCACTGTGGTTGCCTCCGACCAGCTCAACGATGTTGATCGGGCTCTGCAGGCGACCCCGCCCGAGGGCTCCGCCACGCAGACGGTCGCGATGGCCTCGACCAAACCAGCCTCGGAAGACGCCGATCAGGCCGCCAACAACGATAGTTCCACGCTGGACAAGACCTCGCTGATCGGAAAGATCTTCATCGCCTTCGGCGCCCTGCTGACGATGGCCTCGGCCGCGCGCATGTTCATGGCGTAGCTATCAGCATACCAGGCACTGCATTCCCGCCTCCGGGATCCGTTCCAGCCCACTTGAAGCCCACCCCGGCAGCGGGCACATTGCCCGCGAAAACGACTACCCGGGGTGGATCATGGCAACGTTCGAAAACATCATTGTCGAGAGCAAGGGCGCGGTCGGCATCATTACGCTGAACCGGCCGAAAATGCTCAATGCACTGTCGTTCGGCGTATTTCGTGAAATCGCCGCCGCGGTCGATGACCTTGAGGCCGACGACAAGATCGGCTGCATCCTGCTTACCGGCAGCGAAAAGGCGTTCGCCGCCGGCGCGGACATCAAGGAGATGCAGCCGAAAAGCTTCATCGACATGTTCTCCAGCGATTTCACTGCGATCGGCGGCGACCGCGTCGCCACCTGCCGAAAACCGACGATCGCCGCCGTCAGCGGATACGCGCTCGGCGGCGGTTGCGAACTCGCCATGATGTGCGACATCATCATCGCCGCCGACACCGCCAAATTCGGCCAGCCCGAAATCACGCTCGGCACCATCCCGGGCATCGGCGGCACCCAGCGGCTGACGCGCGCGATCGGCAAGTCCAAGGCGATGGATCTATGCCTCACCGGACGCATGATGGATGCGGCGGAAGCGGAGCGTTCGGGCCTGGTCAGCCGCGTTGTGCCGGCGGATAAGTTGATGGAAGAGGCATTGGCGGCCGCGGAAAAGATCGCCTCGATGTCGCGACCCGCGGCCGCGATGGCCAAGGAGGCCATCAACCGCGCGTTCGAAACCCCGCTGTCAGAGGGCATGAACGTCGAGCGCAATCTGTTCCACTCGACATTTGCGCTGGAAGACCGTGCCGAAGGCATGGCGGCGTTCATCGAGAAGCGCAAGCCGGTAAACAAGAACAGATAGGCTCAGCTCTCTCCCACGTCGTCCCTGCGAAAGCAGGGACCCATACGCCGCGGCCGTCGTGTTGAAGCACTGATGGCGGATATCTTCTTTAAACAACTACGTCCTGTGGTTATGGGTCCCTGCGTCCGCAGGGACGACGCTGTGTTTTAGCGTGCGGCTCCTCGCCAGTGCCGCGTTCACCAGCGCGCGATAGGCGCGTTCGACGAACGTCATCGGACGATCGAGACCGAGCCGCGCCAGGCATTCGCGGCTCGAAGCGTCTGGCGGCTGGGTCATCCCCTGCCACAGCATTCCGGGCAGACGCAGCGGCGTCCGCTGCGCCTCCCGCAGCAACTGCAAGGCCGGGATCAACCGTTGCTCGACCTCGGTAAAATCGCTGCCGAACGGGAATGACGGCAATAGTCCCGCCTCGCGCGCAGGCTTCAGGGCCTCGGCGATCCGCTCCGGAAGGTTCTCGCGATATGCGCGCGGAATTTCGAACTCCTTCGGCAGTTTGCCGGCATCCTTGGCGATCCTGGCCAGTTCATCCTGGAAACGGGAATCCGTGACCGCGAGCATCGCCGCGATGGTCTCGGCGTCCGATTTGCCCCTGACATCGGCAACGCCGTATTCGGTAACGAACACATCGCGCAGATGCCGCGGGATGGTCTCGTGACCGTAGTTCCAGCGGATATTGGAGTGCGTCCTCCTGCCCACCTGCCGCGTCGCTTCCAGCGTGAGAATAGACCGCGCGTCTGCAAGCGCGAACGCCTGGGCGACGAAATTGTACTGGCCCCCGACGCCGCTGACGACCTGGCCATCGTCGAGGCCGTCGGAGACCGCTGCTCCCATCAAGGTCGCCATCATCGCATTGTTGACGAAGCGGGCGCCGACGCGCGCCCGGCGCTTAGCGTCCTCATCGCCATAGAGCTCGTTGGTGAACGATACGGGCATCATCTGGATGCGCGCGAGTTGGTCGGGCGGCATCTCGCGCAACGCGCGATAGAACGATTTCGGCCCGAGGAAGAATGCGCCGTGCAGCGCGACGCCGTCGACGTCGCGCTTGAGAATATCGGCCTCGATCAGGCCAAGAAATGCCTCGATCAGCATTTCGCTGACCCCATACAGCCCCTTCTCGAATGGCGAGCTTTCCACCGGCTCCACCCCCGGCGCGAGCCGCTTCATGATGGCGCGGAACTGCGCATTGTCGCGATGGCGAACGATCAGCCCCTGTGCCAGCGCATCGCCAACCTGCCCGATACCGATCTGCAGCGTGCCGCCATCAGGCACGAAGCTGGCCGCATGAAACCCGATGGCGTATTTGATGTCGCTGACCGGCTCGGCCGGCGGCGCGAACAGCGGGAAATCCGTCGTGGGGCTGTCGACCACCGCGGAGAATTCGTCCGCCGGCAGATCGCCCGCACCCGGCATGAACGGCAGTTCGGAATTGACCTGGCCGATCAGCTTGAACGATGCCCGGCCGTCGCGTCGGGCGCGCAGGATATCGAGCGTGGTATCGGTGTTGCAGCTCAGGCTGTAGCGCGTCTCACCGTCGACCACACGTTTCGCCACCAGTTGGGTGACGACATTCAGCCCGCGCGTCAGCAGATATGACGAGGCATGGGTATAGTTCGCGGAGATGTAATTCTGTTGCGCGAACGGCACGTGCAGCCATTTGCCCGCCAGGAAGAAAAACTCGATCACCTTCACGTTGGGCGGCAGTTCTCCGGCATGCAGTGCATTCGCATAGGCCAGATCGGGATAACCACCAAACAGCCGATCGATCACCGGGCCGATGAAGCGCCGTTCGAGCAGACTTGAGGGCCGGGGTTTTTCCAGCGTCAGCGCCGAAAAGAACGTCAGGTTAATCGCGCGGTCGGCAGCGGCTCGTGCATATAGCGCGTTGATGACGTGGTTGGCCTTGCCAAGTCCGAGGGGCAATCCGACCACCAGATTGGTTCCGACATCGCGGATGATATCCTCCACGATCGCTTCGGGGTCGGAAAACAGTTTTGGCATCAAGTTGCGGACCCGGGCATAGCTGGAAAGCCAACCGCCCTGAATCGGACGCCAGCCATCGAAGCTATAGCGCATTTGTCGCCGGACTTCGTCTGTGACGAACCGGCAACAGCCAAGCACGGATTTCACCGAATTAATGTACTGATGTCGCGCGGCAGTTTGCCTGTGGCGGCGCCGCCCCCTAAACAGGTAGAGGTGGCCGTCGGCGGGGGCGGACGGCTGGCGCATGATTCGGAAAAAAAGGGCGACCGATTTCCCGAACATGCCGGAACAGCAGATAGAGCAGGATGGCTCGAAGACGGGTTATCACGTTCAAGTGTCGACTACGGGATCAAATGGCGAGGCATGCCGCTAACATTGGCCACGTTGCAAGGCGCATGCTTCGAACGGGCATTTGCCTTGGGGTGGTGACGTGCGCCGCGTTGGCTGCGCCGGCCGCGTACGGTGAAAATCTGCCGGAGGCGTTGGCCAAGGCCTATCAGACCAATCCGCAGCTCAACGCCGAACGGGCACGCCAGCGCGCTACCGATGAGAACGTGCCGCAGGCGCTTGCGGGCTACCGGCCGCAGATCGTCGCGAGCCTATCTGCCGGCCTGCAGGCGGTGCGCAATCTGCTGCCCGACAACACCATCCAGTCCGCGACATTAAAACCCTGGACCATCGGGGTGACAGTCACCCAGACGCTGTTCAACGGTTTCAAGACCGCCAATAGCGTCCGCGTGGCGGAACTGCAGGTGCAGTCCGGCCGCGAAGCATTGCGCAACGTCGGCCAAGGTGTGCTGCTCGACGCCGTCACCGTCTATACCAACGTGCTCGCCAACCAATCGTTGGTCGAAGCGCAGCGCGCCAACGTCGCGTTCCTGCAGGAAACGCTCGGGATCACGCAGAAGCGTCTCAATGCAGGCGACGTCACGCCCACCGACACCGCGCAGGCCGAGGCGCGCCTCAGCCGGGGCCGTGCCGACCTGAATGCCGCAGAGGTCAATCTCGCCGTCAGCCAGGCGACGTATACGCAGGTTATCGGCAATGCGCCCAGCCAGCTCCGCCCCGCCGAGACCGTGGACCGCCTGCTGCCGCGCAGCCGCGACGACGCCACCGGAATGGCCTTCCGCGGGCATCCCGCCGTGATGGCGGCAAGCTTCGACTTCGATGTCGCCACCACTTCGATCCGCGTCGCCGAAAGCAGCCTGATGCCGACCATCACGCTGCAAGGCAGTGCCAGCCGCAGTAAGCAGTCCGATCCAACACTAGGCACTTTCGGGACCGATCAGGCCTCCGTGACTACCCAGCTCACCCAGCCGATCTATGACGGCGGCATGGCGGCGTCACAGACCCGGCAGTCCAAGGAAATCGCAACTCAAAGCCGGCAGGTGCTGGACCAGGTCCGCAACCAGGCCCGCACCGCCGCGGTCGGCGCCTGGGTCGCCAATGAAGGTGCCAAGATTGCGGTCACCGCATCCGAGGCCGAAGTCCGCGCCGCCACCGTCGCGCTGCAGGGCGTGCAGCGGGAGGCGGCCGGCGGCCAGCGAACCACGGTCGACGTGCTGAACGCTCAACAGGACCTGATTTTGGCCAAGGCGCGCCTGATCGGCGCGCAGCGCGACCGCGTGATCGCCTCCTATACCCTGCTGAGCGCCATCGGCCGACTCGACGTCAAGAATCTCGGCCTCAACACGCCGGATTATCTGCCGGAAACGCACTACCATCAGGTGCGCGACGCGTGGCATGGCCTGCGGACGCCGTCCGGGCAGTAGGTTGTATTTTCTCTTGATATTAACCGGACGCTGATCATGTCCGGTATTTTGTCGCCAGCAACTCGCCTTGGCCTAAAACTCGGGTCCGTTTCCGCCCCCTTTTGATGATCGATTTGCGAGGCCTCGTGGGTTCAAACGTTCTGCGCTGGTCTGCCAACGGCCTGTTGGTCCTGCTCCTATCGGCACTCCTTCTGATCATCTCATTTCGCATGGCGGCGTCGATACGCGAAACCGGCACGCGTGCTCAACTTGCGCCAAGGACCGGCCATTTGGTGCCGACCCGTTCAGGCGGCGTGTTCGTGCAGGAGAAGGGCCCGGCGGACAGCACTCCAGTGGTCCTGTTTCATGGCACGGCGGCGTGGAGCGAGCTATGGCGGCATACCACCGATGTGCTGGCCGCGGCCGGCTTTCATGTGATTGCGCTCGATCTGCCACCGTTTGGGTTCTCGGATCGTCCCGGCAGCTATACGCGGCAGGACCAGGCTTCCCGGATCAACGACGTGCTCGATACGCTGGAGGTCCGGCCCGCCATCATCGTCGGTCACTCCTTCGGCGCTGGTGCGGCGACCGAACTCGTGATGCGATATCCGGACCGGGCGCGGGCCCTGGTGCTGGTCGATGCGGCGCTCGGATTGACGGCAGCGACATCGGCCGCGCCCTGGGTGATCCAGCCGCAATGGATTCGCGAAATCCTGGTGTCGCTGACCATCACCAATCCCATCGCGACGCAAATGCTGCTCCAATCGCTGATCGCGAAGAAGGAGCGCGCGCTGCCGGAATATGTCGCGATCCTGCAAAGGCCGCTGGCGCAGCGCGACAGCACGAGCGATATCGCCGACTGGCTGTATTATTTCCTCGGCTCCGACACCAACGCCGCGAGCGCGGACCGCAATGCCTATGCGAAGCTGGGAGTCCCCGTTGCAATCCTGTGGGGCGACAAGGACACCATCACCCCTGTGGAGCAAGCCCTCGATCTGCGGACACTGCTGCCGCCTGACACGGACCTGACATTGCTGCCGGGGCTCGGTCATATTCCGCAGATCGAGGACCCTGACTTGTTCAACGACGCCCTGCTCAAGACACTTGGAAAACTCTAGACTGGCCCGAGATTCGAACTGGCCGGAGACATCATGGACGTCATCAGATTGTGCGCTTGGGGCTACGCCGCCCTGCTCGGATTCGTGATCCTCACCGGCTACATCCCGGCCTTCATCGACGCCAATGACATGATTTTCGGCCTGTTCCGCCGCACCTGGTATGCCGACGGCCTGCATCTCGTTTCGGCGCTATGGGCGGCCGTTGCGGCGATGACCTCGCGCCGCGCCTCGGAATTGTTCTTTCAACTATTCGGCGTATTCTATTTCGCCGACGGCGTGCTCGGGCTGCTCACCGGCAGCGGTTATCTCGACTTCGGCATCCTGATCAACGGTGTGCTCAACCTGTCGCTCTCGACGCGGTTTTTCGCCAACGCGCCGCATCTCGGCCTCGGCGGCGTCGCCATCCTGATCGGCTATCTGCTCGCGCCGCGGACGCGGACCGCCGTTCATGCTTAAATGGCTGCGGCGTATCCTCGCCGTTGTCGCAATCCTGATTGCGCTGACGGTGCTTCTGCCGCTGGCCTATGTCGAGGGCACATGCCGGCCCGCGGCGGGCGCATCGGCCTCGACCGCGCCGGCCGTCACCCTGCCCGCGATCGACGAGCCGGGCTACCGGCGCAAGCTGAACAACACGTTCTTCACCTTTCCGGAGTGGTACATCGTCTATTCCTTCGAGGATTTCGGCCGTTTCCTCGACCGCTCCAGCGAAAGCCATTTTGGCTATCTCGGCCACATCTTCGGTTTCTGGCGCAGTTTCTGCACCATCAACCGTACCGTGCCCGCGACGGGAGAATCGCTGGCCGAAGTGAAGACGATGATTTACGTGATCGGCATCAGCTATTCCGTCGAATACGCCGTCAAGGGATTGTACGAGAACACCATCGGCCGCGTGTTCGAATGGATCAGGGGCGAGAAGCGCACGCCGCAGGATGAATTCGGCCGCGCAGTGCTGCAGGATTATGCCGCGTTCCTCTACACCATCCCCTGGTACAGATATCCGTTCCGCGAGAAACTCGACGGCCTGTTCGCGATCTCGGCGCCGACGCCGAGCAGCTTGCGCAGCTCGGAACGCGACTTCGCACTCGGCGCGGAATATTTCGTCAAGATCGGTTACGCCGCGCTGATCCAGAAGGCGCTTGATGCCAGCAACGACAATGAGCCGCGCGACATCATGTTTGCCGTCGCGACGCTGCCGCCGGAGGTGCTGGCGAAGGAGCCGCGCATCAAGCCGATCCGCGCGCTAAACGCACAATGGCAGCTCGTGCAGACGCCGCGCTACAAGGCCTTCACTGATATCCTTCGGGGCCTGCTGGATCTGGGCTATGGGGTTGCGGAGATCGCGGGCAATCACGACATTCTCGTCACCGCGATTGCCCCCGATGCCGCCAAGCTCGACATCAAGGGGACAACGGAACTGTTTTCACTGGAGCTCGATGCGAAGCCCGGCTTTCGCCGGGCCGGTCTGAAGGCCAGCGTCGACCGTCTCATGGATATCAACCGCGAGCTCAAGGCCAAGGGTGCAAGCATTGAGCACTTCTATGATTACTGACAGGCGTCAGTGCGGCAGTTGGCGGTGCGGCCGAATTGCCGGCATTATCGCGCTCGTCATCGTCGGCTGGCTCGCTGTGGTCGTTGCGTTGACCTTCGGCTCAGCCCCCGGCAAGTCGATGGCGGTCATTGGCCCGCCTTCCCAGGCGCTGGCTGCGATCGCCAAGGCCAACGGCCGCATTCTCGCGTCGAACAACTATGTCAGCATCGCGCGTTCCGACGACGCCGATTTCGTCGGCCGTCTCTACGCGGCCGGCGCGCTGTTGGTGCTCGACGCCGAACAGGCGGGCGGCTGCAGCGGCCTGCTGCCGAAGCGGTTCACCGCGCAGCTTTGACGGACCAGAGTTCCAGCCATCCTGGCCGGTCCACCTCGAACGGCCTAGTCCTTTTGTACCTGCAGCGTGTCTCACCACTTGAGTACCCATTTCGGCCGAAATGACTGTATAATGGTGCCGGGCCGACGTTCCCGGCCGACGGGCGAAGACCATGATCAAGACATTAATGAACCGATTGGCCGTGTCCCTGATAGGGCTTGTTGCCGCTAGTGGCATCGCAACGATCGTCGTCATCCAGTACATCGGGCGCGAGCCGATTGCTGACAAGGCCGCAAGCGTCGCGCCAAAGCCGGTCACTGAGGAGCGCGCCAAGGGGCCTGCACTCGCAAGCGCGCAGGTGGAGGCAAACGCGGTGGCGGCCGCGCTGGCCGGATCGACTGCAGCTCTCGACAGCGATGGCGGGCCGGCATTCGACGTCGCCCGGATCGAGCCGAACGGCGAAGCTGTCATCGCGGGACGCGCGGCGCCGGGCGTCACCGTGGAACTGCTGCGCAATGGCGAACTGCATGATCGCGTGGTCGCGGATCAATCCGGGCAATTCGCCATGATCCCGCCCCCGCTTCCGCCAGGCACTTATGACCTGACGTTGCGCGCCAAGCAGCCGGACGGCAGAGAGACCATATCCAAACAGAGCGTGACAGTGGCGCTTGAGCCGAACCTGAAGGAACGGCCGGTCGTGGCCCTGATGACGCCAAACAAACCTACCGTTGTGATGTCACAGCCGGCCCAAGCAAAGCCGGAATCCACTGCAGTGGTTGTCGAGGCGGTCGAGACCGAGGCCGGCGGCAAATTCCATGTGAGCGGCCGTGCGCGCGCCGGCGCTCCGATGAGGCTCTATCTGAACGACAGCTTCATTGCGTCGGTAACGGCGGGGGCGGACGGACGCTTTGCCGTCACGATCAATGAAGGGATCGGGCCCGGAAACTATCGCGTAAGGCTGGACGAGGTGGATTCGAAGTCCGGCGCGGTGCGTGGGCGGGCCGAGGTGCCGTTCAACGCGCCCGACCCGGCGGTTACCGCATCGATGCCCGCGCGGACCTCGCCGTCCAAACCAGGCTCCGTCGCCCAACCGCAGTCGCAGGTGGCGGATGCCGCAGCCGCTGCCCTGCCGGACGTAACGAACTCCTCAACCGTGGTGGTGCCGAAGATCACGACCACCACCGTATCGCGCGGCGACAGCCTGTGGCGCATCAGCCAGGCCACCTACGGTGCGGGCACGCGCTACGCCACGATTTACAAGGCCAACCGAGAGCAAATCCGCAATCCCAACCTCATCTATCCCGGCCAGATCTTTGTCATTCCCAACCGGGAAGCCAATCCTTAAGGAGTGCCCGCAAACGGACTTTCATGCTCCTGCCGTTCTAAAGAAATGGCCTTCGAAAAATAACGAACGCGCCAAAGACGCTGTTTGGCCGATCCCGTACTCGGTCTTTGATGGCACGTTGGGCGAATGCATCACGAAGTTCCTGGAGCAGCCGCTGCGCCAACGTCATCTGTACGAGATTCACACTGCCCGACAGGGCGAGTTGATCCCTGAAGTCATCTCCGCCGAACTCGTGGTTGAAATTGCCAGGCTGCGCGATTTTTTGTGATGTGAACGATTACCATCTCGCTTTGCCGAGAGATGCACGATGCTCAGTATGGCGGATAGACATTACGACGCGTACTTCTGGTAAAACGTATTGGTGAACAACTCGACGGGATCATACTTCCGCTTCGCTGCGAAGAAATCGTTGATCTGCGGATACGAGCGCTGCAACTGGTCACGCGAATAATGGAGCTGGTACGGCAGGAAGAACCGGCCCTTGTGCGCGATCGTGAGGTCGATCAGTTCCTCCGTCGCCTTCTTCATCTGCCGGTTGCCCTCTTCATCCGTGGTCTGGTTGATATAGAGCACCAGCGAGAACGCCGGCTCCGGCGAATAGGTCAGGAAGTTGTTCTCCTGATGAACGACGCGGACCGATGCGTTCAGCAGATTTGTCTTGTTGTCGGTCAGCACCTTGCGCATGCCATCGACAAACGAGACGAACTGACTGCGCGGGATGAAATATTCGTGCAGGATGTCGGTATCGTCGGGTAATGAATTGCGCAAGTAAGGCACCGAATCGTGCATCGGGTCGTTGCGGTTGACGAGGCAGGCCTCCGCCGATCCGATCGCCTGCGCGCGCGTCACCGTGCAATTTTCCATTCGGTGCTCGATGTGCTTCTCCGACAGCCACTTCATTTCCTGAAACAACGGGCCTTGCTTGGAAAGGTTGATAGTCAGCCGCCGCAGCTTGGTACCGTTGACCTCACCGAGCGGCTGGCGCTTGAAATCGGTGCCGTCGACTTTGGTGTAGGTATAGAGCAGCAGCTCCTTCAGGAAAGTGCTCGGCGCGGTCGAGAGGTGGCCGTACATCAGGCCGATATTGCCGTCCTTCTCGATCTCGCCGGCAAACAAGGCCGGAAACTCCTTGTAGTCCATCACCCGACGGCCAGTCTGATAGACGAGGTTGTCAGCGATATCGAGTTCGGCCTCGACGATGACGCCGAACAGGCCATAGCCGCCGACCACGAGGTTGAACAGATCCGGATTCTCGGTCGCTGATACCGTACGCAGCGACCCGTCCGCCAGCATCACTTTCATCGACTTGATCGATTTGGCGAGCGCGCCGGCCTGATGGTCCATGCCATGGGCGTTGACCGAGATCGAGCCGCCAACGGTGAAGATATCGGTCGACTGCATGGCGCGCACCGCAAAGCGCGGATGCAGCGCGTTCTGGATGTCGTGCCAGGTCGCGCCCGGCTGCACCGTGACCGATCGTGCGCTCTCGTTCAGCACGATCTTGTTGAAGCTTCGCATATCAAGCACGATGCCGCCCTTGCGGAAGGCGTGCCCGCCCATGCTGTGGCGCACGCCGGCGGTGGTGACGGAGAGCTTGTTGTCGCGTGCAAAGGCCAGCGTCTTGGCAATGTCCTCGATGCTGCGCACATCGACCGCGCCGTAGATTTCGGTCTTGTTGAGACAACTCGCATCATTAATGCTGCCGCCGAGCTGCGACCATTTCACGTCCTTGAGCGGCGCTATCGCCTTGATCCGCTCCAGATCGATTTTCGCGTGCTCGCCGCCGCCGACCGCGGGGCTGCAATCCTTTTCGCCTGCGGGATCGGCGGCCAGCGCCTGAAGCTTGCGATAGCTGTAAACGCCGAGCAGCACGACTACCACGGCGGCCACGGAGACGCCGGTTTTTAATTTTTGCGAAAATTTTTTCATAAATCGATTCCAGGGGATTGCGAGATATTCCGGGGGCGCGGTTCTTTAGTCAAATAGCGGTGGCTTCTGGTTCGATAGACCAGGTTGCGTTACCGAAGCGATAAGCCGGAGCGAACAAATGAAGAGCTGCCACATACACGTGATGGGAGCATCGGGTGCGGGGGTCACCAGCCTCGGCCGCGCTCTCGCCAGTGCGTTGGCCATCTCGCATCACGACACCGACGATTATTTCTGGCTGCCGACCGAGCCGCCCTACCGGCATATTCGCGACGTCGCGGAGCGCCTGAAGCTGATGCAGGCTGTCTTCCTGCCGCGCGCGGCCTGGATATTGAGCGGATCGCTGAACGGTTGGGGTGACGTGCTGAGCCCACATTTCGACGTGGTTGTCTTCCTCACAACCCCTCGCGAGATACGGCTGCAGCGGCTGCGTGCCCGCGAGGCCACCCGATTTGGGACTGAGGCGGTGGCGGCCGGTGGCTGGCGGCATGCAGAGACCGAGGAATTCATCGAATGGGCGTCAGGTTATGAGGATGGCAATGTGAGCCGTACCCAAGCAAAGCATCAGGCCTGGCTTGCCAAACTGCCCTGCCCTGTGCTGCGGATGGATGGATCACGGCCGTTGCCCGAACTGGTCGCCGAAGTTCGCGGAATGATCGGCGGCGACGGCGACAGCCCGGCATGAAGGGCGCCTTCCCGCGGCCCACTTCTGCCGATATTCTCTCCGCAGGCCGCGGCGAAGCGACGCCCGGCTCTCAGGGGAGGACGCTGGAGTTGACGGGGGACCGCGCCCTGTCGAGACGACAATAATCAACAATCGAATCGCAGGGAGAACACCAATGCTGACGCGACGCAGTATGATGCTTGCCTCCATCGCAGCCGGAGTGATCATGAACAACAGAACCGCTTCCGCCAAAGCGGCGCAGCCGGCGACGCCGGTGAATTTCGACGTGCCCGCGGGCGCCTGCGACTGCCACACCCACATTCACCCCGACCCCGAAAAATTCCCGTTCTTCTCCGGCCGCGTCTATACGCCCGAACTGGCCTCGCCTGAGGAGATGACCGCCCTGCACAAGGCGCTGCACATGGAGCGCGTGGTGATCGTCACGCCCTCGATCTACGGCACCGACAATTCGGCGACGCTGTTCGGCATGGCGGCGCGGGGACCGACCGCGCGCGGGGTCGCCGTGATCGACGACAAGACGTCGGAGAGCGATCTCGATGTGATGGGCAAGGCCGGCATTCGCGGCGTCCGACTCAATCTCGCAACCGGCGGTGTCAACGATCCGAACGTCGCCCGGCCGCGATTTACGACCGCCGTCGAGCGCATGAAAGCGCGCGGCTGGCACGTGCAGCTTTACACAAACCCGGCGATGATCACCGCGATCAAGGATCTGGTCATGGCCTCGCCGGTGCCGGTCGTATTCGATCATTTTGGCGGCGCACAGGCAGCCCTTGGCGTCGAGCAGCCGGGCTTTGCCGATCTCGTCGACCTCGTGAAGTCGGGCAAGGCTTATGTGAAGATCTCCGGCGCTTACCGTGCCTCAAAGCTCGCCCCCGATTATACCGACTGCATACCGCTCGCCCAGACGCTGATCGGGGCCAATCCCAACCGCATCGTCTGGGGCACCGACTGGCCGCACCCGGATTCCGTGACCCCGCCGGGCAAGAAGATCAGCGACGTGACGCCGCTGTTCCAGATCGATGACGGACGGCTGTTGAAAAAGCTTCCGGTGTGGGCGCCGGATGCGGCGATCCGCAAGAAGATCCTGGTCGACAACCCGGTGCAGCTTTACGGATTCTGAAGCCCGGCGCCCGACATCGCGGCCCGCTGCTGTCCGAGGGGTCGCGGTCAAAGTTGCGCAGCCAGTCACCGGCCTTACATAGGCCGCCAAACGGGAACAGGTGAAATCCTGCGATCGAAGCCGTTACGGCTGCGGGCGCTGATCGCAATCCCTTAACGACGTCGTCTGGCCCGGCGTCCGTCAACAGACGGCCGAACCGCCCGATCTGGGCCCGCAGCGCGCGCATGGAATTGCGGATGCCGCAGCGGAGCGCGAACTTTGTCAATGTCGCAGGTGTCGCCGGACCGGCCAGGCCGACGATGACAGGCAGCTCGATGTCGGCGTGATCAAGAGCGCCGATCCATTGCAGGATCGGCGCGCTCTCGAAGCAGAATTGTGTGACCACATCGACCCGCGTTCGCGACCGCTGCCCCAGTCGCGCCACGCCTTCAGGCCGCTCAGTGCATCCGGTAGTTCGAGATAGGGATGCCCTCGGGATGGCCGGCCACGCTGACCGACGCAATGCTGTGCGCATCGAGCAAGCCGCTGGCGGCGACATTGCGCGTCGATTTGAACGGGCCTCTCGCAGCGGCGACGTCGCCCGCGATCAGGACGATGCGCGAGAAATCGGCTTCGCCGCGGGCCCGCGTCAGGAAATTGTTGAGCGCTTCCCGTGAGACCATTTCGCGCGCCGCGATATGAGGCACCGGATTGTAGCCGGCCGGCGCAGCGTGGCAGCCGTTTCAATGTTGTGACGGTAATTGTCGGCGGGCAGGAATGTGATCGTGACATCAGTGCCAGCGGCAAAATGGTCGCGCAGTTCCGCGATCTGGCGCCCGCGCGAGGAGATTTCGACGGAGGCCGAAGGCAGCAGCGCGGCTAATCTGGGGGATTGATCGGAGACGGTCACGGGCGCCTCCCCTTCTCAAGCCGGAGCGCGGCGGCGCGAAATTACGTAGGTTTCGTCGTTGAACCAGAGGCCGCCATGCTTCTTCAGGACGCGGTCGGTGGCTTCGAGATAGCGGCCATCGCGAACCACTTCGGACAGCCTGACGTCCTCGATCTGCGCCACGTAGATCGCGGCGTTCCAGGCCGCGAACAGCGTCGAGGTCCCGATCGGCCCGCTAACCTCGTCCGGCAGCGTGTGCATGTGGTAGCGGAAGATCGAGCGCGCATCCGAAGACGCATTGAAATTGTAGTGCCGCGCCGGCGCGCCAAGGAGCATGGCATGTGCCCACAGCTATTCTAGCGCGCGCGGCGCGAAAACACCGAGATAAGCACCGGTAATGTCACCAGGATCACCAGCGGTGCCAGCATCATGCCGGTGACGACCACGATCGCCAGCGGCTTTTGCACCTGCGAACCGATCCCCTCCGACACCGCCGCCGGCAGCAGGCCGACGCCCGCCACCACGCAGGTCATCAGCACCGGCCGCAATTGCAGCTCGCCGGTACGGATCACCGCGCGCATCCGCTCATAGCCTTCGTCGATGAGCTGATTGTACTGCGACAGGATGATGATGCCGTCCATCACGGCGATGCCGAACAGCGCGATGAAGCCGATCGCCGCCGACACGCTGAAGGGAATTCCCGAGATCAACAATCCGAGCACGCCGCCGAAGATCGCCATCGGAATTACGCTCATCGCAAGCAGCGTGTCGACCATCGAACCGAAATTGAAGAACAGCAGCACGCCAATCAGCGCGAGGCTGATCGGTACCACGATCGACAGCCGCCGGATGGCGTCCTGTAGGTTGCCGAATTCGCCGACCCACTCGACCCGCGATCCCGGGGGAAGCTGAACCTGCTCGGCGACCTTGTCCTGCGCTTCACGGATTGCGCTGCCGAGGTCTCGGTTGCGAACCGAGAACTTGATCGGCAAGTACCGCTCCTGCCCTTCGCGGTAGATGTAAGCGGCGCCCGAAATCAGGTTGATCGAGGCGACCTCGCTGAGTGGGATCTGCGTAATCGCGCCACCCTGCCCTGCCACGCCGATCCGTAAATTGTGGATCGCCTCCGCGCTCTTGCGGTATTCGGGGGCGAGGCGAACGATGATCGGAAAATGCCGGTCGCTGCCGGGCTCATAGAGATCGCCGGCACTGTCGCCGCCGACCGCTACCTTGATGGTAGCATTGATGTCGCCGGGTGACAGGCCGTAGCGCGCAGCGCGGGCGCGGTCGATATCGATCTGGATGGTGGGCTGGCCGAGCGAGGTGAACACGGCGAGATCCGTGACGCCCTGCACGGTGCCGAGCACGGATTTGATCTTGTTTGCGGTATCCGTCAGCGCCTGCAGGTCGTTGCCGTACAGCTTGATCGAGTTCTCGCCCTTGACGCCCGAGACCGCCTCCGAGACGTTGTCTTGCAGATATTGCGAGAAGTTGAATTCGACGCCTGGAAATTTGTCCTGCAATTGCCCCAGCAATTCCGCGGTCAGTTCGTCCTTGTCGCGGGTGCCCGGCCATTCGCTGTTGGGCTTCAAAGGCGCAAAAAATTCCGCGTTGAACAGGCCGGCGGCGTCGGTGCCGTCGTCGGGGCGGCCGTGCTGCGACACCACCGATTCGACCTCGGGACGCGCGCGGATGATCTTGCGCATCTCGTTGACGTAGGCGTTGCCCTCCTGCAGCGAGATGGTCGGCGGCAGCGTGGCGCGGATCCACAAATTGCCCTCTTCCAGCTTGGGCAGGAATTCCAGCCCCAGCAACCGCGCGAACGCGATGGTCATAAGCACGAGAACGGCCGCGCCAGTGAGCACGATCCTGCGGTTTACGAGCGCCCAGTTCAACACCGGCACATATAGCCGATCGAGTTGCTTCACGACCCAGGTTTCGGCTTCATCCAGATGCGAAGGCAGGATGATCGCGCTCAACGCCGGCGTCACCGTAAAGGTCGCGATCAGTCCGCCGGCCAGTGCATAGGCGTAGGTCCGCGCCATCGGCCCGAAGATATTGCCTTCGACGCCGCTAAGCGTGAACAGCGGCAGGAACGCGGCGATGATGATGGCGGCGGCAAAGAAGATCGAGCGCGACACGTCGGCAGCCGCCGACAGGATGGCGTGGCTCTTCATCCCCATCGTGGTATCGAACGAGATGTGGCTCCGCTCGGCTTCCGACAGCGCCGTGGTCTGCGTCAGCCGCCGGAAGATCGCCTCCACCATGATCACGGTGGCGTCGACGATGAGACCGAAATCGATCGCGCCGACCGACAGCAGATTGGCGGATTCGCCGCGCAGCACCAGGATGATGACGGCGAAGAACAGCGCGAACGGAATCGTCGCGCCGACGATTAGCGCGCTGCGGAGATCGCCGAGGAACACCCACTGCAGCAGTACGATCAGGATGATCCCGACCACCATGTTGTGCAGCACCGTGTGCGTGGTGAGATCAATCAGATCCTTGCGGTCGTAGATCCGCTCGATTCTGACGCCCGGCGGCAGGATCGAGGAATGATTGATGTCGTGAACGAGCTTTTCGACACGGGCAATGGTCGGCGAACTCTGCTCGCCGCGACGCATCAGCACAATGCCCTGTACGATGTCGTCATTCTCGTTGATACCGGCGATGCCGAGCCGCGGCTTCTCGCCGACCGTGACAATCGCGATATCCTTGATCAGCACCGGGTTGCCACCGCTTTGCGAGACCATCGTATTGTTGATGTCCTCGATCGAGCGGATTAGGCCGACGCCGCGTACCACGGCCGATTGCGCGCCGATATTGACGGTATTGCCGCCGACGTTGATGTTGGCATTGGAAACGGCCTGCAGCACCTGCGGCAGCGTAAGCCCGTTGGCGACGAGCTTGTTGAAATCGACCTGCAGCTCGTAGGTCTTGGTCTTGCCGCCCCAGCCGGTGACGTCGATGACGCCGGGAACGGCGCGGAAGCGGCGCTGCAATACCCAGTCCTGCAGCGTCTTGAGATCGAGCACGCTGTAATTCGGCGGGCCCGTCAACCGGTAGCGAAAGATTTCGCCGGTCGGGCTCAGCGGCGAAATGCCCGGCTGCACGTTGCCGGGCAGCGGCGCGAGCTGCGACAGCCGGTTCAAGACCTGTTGCAGCGCTTCGTCATAGGTGTAGTCGAAGGAGAACTGCAGTTTGACGTCGGACAATCCGTACAGCGAGATAGTGCGGATGGTGCGCAGGTTCTTGATGCCCGCGACCTGGGTCTCGATCGGAATCGTAATGTAACGTTCGATCTCCTCCGACGACAGCCCCGGGCTTTGCGTCACGATATCGACCATCGGCGGGGTCGGATCGGGATAGGCCTCGATGTTGAGCTGCTTGAACGCGATCAGGCCGCCGACGAACACGGCTATGAACATGCCGACCATCAAATAGCGGCGGCTGACGGCTAGGGCGACCAGGCGATCCATTCAGATCGAAGCTTTCAATGAGGCAGGCATCAGCTTCCGGATGCGGCCCGGTCGATGAATAGTGCGCCCTTGGTGACGATCTGCTCGCCGGGTTTCAGATTGCCGACCACCTCGACGAGATCGCCATTGGTGAGGCCGGGCTTGATCTGACGCAGTTCAATGGTCTTGTCCGGATGCGCGACCCAGATCCGGACCTGGTCGCCTTCGTAGATCAGCGCCTGCTTCGGCACGCCGACTGCGGGACGGTCGCCTGCCGAATAGATCGTGACGTTGGCAAACATTTCCGGCTTCAGCGTACCGTTCTTGTTGTCGATCGTGGCGCGGACCAGCAGCCGGCGCGTCGCAGGGTCGATCGCGGTGGCGACGTAGTTGATCCGCGCCGAAAGCGAACGGCCCGGCAGCGCCAGCACGTTGAAGGTCACGTCCTGCCCGACCGCGACATTCGCGCAATCGCTTTCGCGGACGAACGCGGTGAGCCAGACGGTGGAGAGATCGCCGATCACGTAGACGGGGTCGCTGGCGCCGGCATTGACGTACTGGCCAGGGCCGATCTTGCGCTGGACCACGGTGCCCGCAATCGGTGCGAAGATGGTGATCTCAGGATTGATGCGACCTTTCTCCTGGAAGGTCGCGATGTCCTCGTCGGTGAGGCCGAGAAGGCGCAGTTTGTTGCGCGCCGCCTGGACTGCGGTTTCCGACGATCGCATGTCGTTCTGCGCCTGGATCAGGGTCGCCTGGCTCTGCTGATAATCCTTCAGCGGAACGGCCTTGCCCTCGAACAGATCCTTGGCGCGCTGTCCCTGCAACTCCGCCAAATCGAGCGCGGACTTTGCCTTGTTCATCGCGCTCATCGCCGCGATGTAATCGTTCTGCGCCTGAACATTATCGGCGGCCTCGATCACAAACAACGGCTGGCCCTTGACGACGCTATCACCTGGCCTGGCCAGCAGCCTGGTGACACGGCCGGCATAGGGCGAGAACACCGGTGTCGAGCGATCCTCATCGATCGCAATCTTGCCTTCGGTGACGTGCTCGGCGCGGAAGCCACGTTCGGTGACGGGCTGAATGGTCAGACTGGCCCATTCGGCGGGACTCGGCGTGTAGCGCTGCAAGCCCTTGCGGGATTGGCTCGAGATTTCCGAATGCCCGCGCTTTGGGCCGCCGATCTGGGCGTAGCCGTAGGCGCCCGCGCCGACGAGGGCCAACAGGCCGACGCCCACGGCCAACCGCTGCCGGGTAACGACCTGCAATCGCTTGGTAAACACGTTGATCATTCAGCCCGGAACCATTCAGCGACGATTTGTCTCACCCTGCGCTAATAGTGCCCAATTCACGTTCCAACAATATGAAAAACGAAAATAGCCTTAGCGGAGAGATGAAAGTTTAGAGAGGGCAGTCCGAACGCCCCGTTAGGGCTTACGCCGGCGGCGGCCATTTCGGTGGGTGACTGCCGAGGGGCATCGCCGGACGGGCCCAAAATGCAGGGGTTTTCGACAAAACCGCAGAATGCCTGACCGACCGCAGCACACCAAAGCCTGAAACGACCTCCTCGATGAACGGCGTCACTGCCTCCCCCGTAAGATCCCGGGTATCAAGCCCGCCGGCCATCCGCCCGAGATTCCACAGCCAGCGTCCGGTCTGCGCCAGCGATACCTGGACGTGCCAACTGCCGCCTTCACGCGCCTGGCGCGCTTTGGCCATCATGACGCCGAATGCCATGAAGTAACCGGTGGCGTGGTCGAGCATCTGCGCCGGCAATTCCTTCGGTCCGTCGACGCCGGCCGCCAGCCCCTCGGCATGGTTGAATCCGGTCGCAGTCTGCACCAGCGAGTCGAAGCCGCGCCTCTCGGCCCAAGGCCCGGCGGCACCATAGGCGGACAACGAGACATAAATGATACCGGGATTGATGCGTGCGGCGTCCTCCGGAGCGAAGCCAAGGACGGCGATCGCGCGCGGCCGGTAGCCCTGCGAAAAGATGTCCGCCTCAGCCAGCAGATCGCGCAGCAGGCTACGCCCCTGCTCGCTCTTCAGTTCGACAAAGCTCGTCAGCTTGCCCCTCCCGGTGTCGATGACGAGCCAGGGGATCGCCGGCAAATCAGGTCCCGAGATCAGCAGCACGTCGGCGCCATGCGCGGCGAGCGTTCGCCCCGCAACGGGACCGGCGATGACCCGCGACAGATCAAGCACACGGATACCGGCGAGCGGGCGGTCACCTTTCGGCCACGGCTTCGGCGCAGCCTCGCCGATCTTCGTGATCGAGATCAGCGGTAATGCGGCGAGCGCCTGGGCGTGCGGCGTGGCCTCCCATTCGTCATGGGAGCGCATGAAGGCGACGACGCCGCCGCTCGCATAGGCCGCGGTCTCGAACGCCTCGCCGTCCCATTGCTTCAGCGCGGCCTGCACCGCGTCACGCTCCGGCCTGCAGTTCAGCACCTTGCAGACGGCGTCGCGGTGATGGGGAAAATTGGTGTGCAGCCGCACGAATCCGTCGCTGGTTTTGTAGATACCGGCGATTGCTTCCCAGGCTGGCGGTGGCGGCTTGCCCTCGACGCGCAGATAACGTTCGCTCCGGCATTCGACCACGGCATGGCGCATGTCGACCGCGACCTGCTGCGCCTGGCAGCTGCGCATTTTCCAGATCTCGGCTGCGGCGAGCGCGGTTGCGGCGACGCTCACTTGCGCCGCGGCGGCGATGCGAAACGAGGACGGCAGTTGCGGCTCATCGCCGGTCAGCGTTAGCGCGCCGAGCACGGACGGATCGCCACCGATGGAGGTCCAGATACCGGAGAGGATTTCTCTGGGGCTTTGCATGAGCGTGTCGCTTGCCTAGTTTTCTTAAGCTCTGCCCGGCTTCCAGAGGAGTTACAATGGCTGCCATCGATCCCCTAACGGCGGGAGCCGTTTTGCTTGCGACCGCCGCTACCGATGCGGTCTACGTCATGTTCACCTCGGCGGTCGTCGCACGCAAGCGCGTGCCGGCGGCGACCTGGAGCAGCGTCTGGTATCTGCTCTCGTCATATGCCGTCATCAGCTACACCGAGAACTGGGTTTACGTTGGCTTCGCAGCATTGGGTTCGTGGCTAGGTGCCTACGCGACGATCACTTTCCTGCATCGTCCGCCCGGCGGCCCGCCGGTGGGTGCGGCGCCGGAGTAGTATGCTCATCCAGGCTACGAGTCCAATTGCGAACGCCCCGGAATGACGGAAAGGCAGAGACTTTCTCGGTTTGAGCTTTCGTGGTGGCCACCGTCGCCGCTACAATATAGTCGGACCAACGAGGGAAAAACAAAATGGACTTGGGTTTGAAAGGCAGAAACGCCGTCGTGCTCGGCGGCACGCGCGGCATCGGGCGGGCGATTGCAGAAACGCTGGCCGGCGAAGGCTCGGGCGTCGCCGTTTGCGCCCGCAATGCGGATCAGGTCGCGGCCACCGTTGCCGAGCTGAAAGGGCTTGGCGTGCGAGCGGCCGGCGCGCCCATCGATGTCACCGACGCGGCCGCGCTGAAATCATGGGTATCGGATGCGGCCGGGGCGCTCGGCAGCATCGACATGCTGTTTTCCAATGCCGGCGCCATGGCGCAAGGCGGCGATCCTGTCTCATGGGAGCAGAATTTCCGGCTCGACGTGCTGGGCGCCGTCAACGCGTTCGAGGCCGCTCGTCCATTGCTCGAAGCGAGCGCGCAGAAGACCGGCGACGCGGCCTTCATCATCATTTCATCGATCTCGGCGGCGCAGGCGGATAGCGCCAGCTCCTACGGCCCGATCAAGGCGGCACTGATCCACATGGCCAAGGGACTGGCGCGGCAATACGCCGGAAAGAAAATTCGCGTTAACGTGGTGTCGCCGGGCACGGTCTATTTCAAGGGCGGCATCTGGAACGTGGTCGAGCAGAACATGCCGAAGCGATACCAGGATGCGCTGGCGCGCAACCCGACCGGGCGCATGGCGACGCCGCAGGAGATCGCCAACGCCGCCGTGTTCCTGGCAAGCCCGGCCTCCTCGTTCACCACCGGCTCGAATCTCGTCGTCGACGGCGCGATTTCGAATCGCGTTAATTTTTGAGGGAGGCGTGCAGTTTGTGGGGTGGGCAAAGCGCGCTTGCGCCGTGCCCACCATCTATCCCGATGTTAACTGAATGGTGGGCACCCTGCGCTTTGCCCACCCTACAATTTTACGATCCGGAATGACGGATGGAGCGACTACTTCACCGTATCCGCACCGGCCTTGCAGGCGACTGCATCCTGGTCGCCGGTGGCACCGCTGCAACCGACTGCACCGATGATTTTTCCACCCTCGACCAGCGGAAGGCCGCCGGGAGATGCGGTCGGCGAAGGCGCCTCCAGCGTGGCGATATAGGCTCCGGCAGGAGTCTGCATCGCGCTGTTGAAGATCTGCGTCGGGCGGCGATAGCGCGCCGCGGTGCGCGCCTTGTTCTGTGAGATGTTCACCGACCCCTGCTGCGTGTTGTCCATCTTGTAGAAATAGACGAGCTCGCCATGCGTATCGGCGACCGAAATAGCGAGCTTCCAGTTGCGGGGCGATTTCGTGGCCTCGGCGACGACCGCTTTCACGACCTCGGCCGCGCGGTCGGCGGTGATCGAATCTCCATAGGGAATATCGAAAGGCATCTGGTCCGGCACCGCGGCCGGAGGGGCCGGTTGCTGGGCCTGAGCCTGAGCGCAGACCGTCACGGCTGCGCAAGCTGCAAAGATCGCCAAAGTGCTCTGACGCATGTCTTCCTCCCAAGGTATTGATAAGGGTATTGATTATGTTGCTGCCGAGCTTCCCCTTTGCTGCCCGGTTGACGTCAACAGTAGGGGCTTTGCGGGCTGGTTGATACTCAATTTGGCCGCGCAGATTGCGCACCCTGCTACGGGGTTTGCTGCGGTCGCGAAAGCAGCCGATATGGCGGATGGCCCCATGCCGCGACACCGGGCACGGTTGCGTGAATTCGGCTTACAACTCACGAAGTAAACCGGTCAATTTGAAGCGATAAGCTAAGGGAACTTTACGAAGTTACCTTCACTCTGATGGCCTGTTTCGAATGCCCAGCTCGGCTGGGTCCAATGACGGATGGCCACGATGATTGTCGATGAGCAAAGGACAAAAGTGCAGCGCGAACCGCGACGCGAGCTCCGCAAACGGCCGACATGGATGACGATCGACGACGGGATGACCAGGATTGAATGTTTTGTCCTGGACGTCTCACCGGGCGGCGCCAAGATCGTGACTGACGCCGCGTTCGATGTCAGAGACAGTTTTCAACTGGCGCTAGTGCCCGAACACGCGACGCGCCAGTCCTGCGAAGTGGTCTGGCGCCGGGGCAAGACCTATGGCGTGAAATTTCTGTCTTGAGAAGCAGCGTCTTCGCCGCGGCTCGACGAATATGTACCACCGCGGTGGCCTCATGGTTCTCCCGGCGATGCGAAGCATCGTCCGGAGACGGCGCGGAGCCTGTCATCGGGCCGCGCGCGGACCCATGGGCGCCTCCTCACCGAGAGGGGAGATAGTCTTCTCCTGCGGCGTGCCGGCGCGCCATCTCTGCGCCCCCGCAGACATCATCTCGTCGTGATTGGCCTCGACGTATGACTGTATTATTACATTCATATGTCAGTTCGATTACGGCGGAGCGGCGAATGAGCTTGGAATGGCAGGCGCGGTCAGGTTCCCTGGCCTGGTCGAATCCCGTGTCCTGGTGGTGGGGCCTGTTGACGCTGGTAAGCGGCGTCAATATCGCGATCTGGTTCGCGCTGTATCGCGAGCTTCCCGCCCAGCCGAGCGGATCCGCCGGCAGCGCGTCCGGCATCGGAATGATGCTGCTGTTCTGCGCGGCTTATGTGTTCGGCTGCGCCTTCAGGTCGTTTCTGCCGCGTGCAGACGTGCAGCGGATCTGCCTTTTCGACACCTGGCTGTCGAGCGTCATGGTCGGGCGTTCCGTGGCAACCGTGGCCGAGATCTGCTTCGTGGCGCAATGGGCCATTATCCTGCACCAGCTCGGCACGATGACCGGAGCGGATACGGTCGTGAATGTCGCGCGGATGATCGTTCCGCTGATCCTGATCGCCGAATGCCTATCATGGTATGCAGTGCTGACCAGGAACTATCTCGGCAACGCTATCGAGAATTCGCTATGGGCGGTTGCCTTCTTCGCCATCGGTGTCGCTCTTTGCCGCCTGCTGCCGGAGTTCAACGGCGCGGTTCGCGCGGGTCTCGCTGTCGCCATCGCGGGCATTGCCGGTTTTCTGGCGTTTCTCATCACGATCGACGTCCCGATGTACCTGAAGCGCTGGCGGACCGGGGATGCCGATGGCGACAAGCGCCTGACGCCCCGCGAGGGCTTGCGCGACGTCAGCACGCGCTGGGTGGTGACGCGCGATCTTGCGGAGTGGAAGGACGAGATTGCCTGGATGTCGCTGTATTTCAGCCTGGCGGTCTGGGCGAGCCTCGCGCTGTGCATCTTCCACTCGCTCGAACATCATCTGCCGCAGTACCGGACTGAAGCGGCAATCACGAGCGGAGCATCGAGCGCGGCCGTCTTCGGCAGCACCCGATAAGACAACAGCCACCGAAACTTTACATCGCATTGCCGCGTTACACGCCTGTGTTGCGGCTAGCGCGGCTTTTGTTTCAGAAGGGCATGTTTTGGACCGGTTTCAGATAGGCCTCCATTTTCTGGCGCTGGCCGCGGCTTTCGCGCTGGCCATTCCGATCGGTTGGGATCGTGAAAAGCGGGCGCGGAGCGCGGGCCTGCGGACCTTTCCGCTGGTCGCGATGGCGAGCTGCGGATTCGTGCAGGCCAGCGAAAATCTGCTGGTGCATTCGCCCGACGGCATGGCGAAGGTGATCGAAGGCCTGATCACCGGCATCGGCTTCATCGGCGGCGGCGCGATCCTCAAGCAAGGCACCACTGTGCAGGGCACGGCTACGGCCGCGAGCCTGTGGGCCACCGGCGCGATCGGCGTTTCCGTCGGGCTGGGCAGCTATGACGTCGCGGTGACGGTAGCGGTGTTCACGTTCCTGACCTTGAGGCTGCTGACGCTGGTCAAGGAAGAGCGCGATCTTCAGATCGGTCAAGGCGGCAAGGAATGAGCCGTTAGCCCGGATGAGCCAAGGTCCGATTGTACCGGGACTGGTCGCGAGGGGATCAAGCCGCAGGAGAAATCCTACGCATACGATGCATAACAGTCACCGCACCGTGAGGGTATTTCGTCGACCGCGGACAACATGAAGTATTCCGTGCCTCGTGCGAAACCATTTTCCCGGCCGAGGAAAAAGTCCCGAAACGATGGCGTCGTAACGTGATCCCGTGATCAGACATGGAGACGATCATGTGGACGCTCATCAACATACTCTACCGGGAATATTGTCTGGCTCGGTTGCAGGAGATGCGCAGGATCACCCTCGCTCGCTGAAGCTCGATGAAGCGCGAGCAATCTGTCGCAGCCAGCATTTGCTGACTTGCGGTGAACCGCAATCAGGAGTCACCTTGTCGGACCAAGATCGAAGGAGAAGGTTATGCAGCCATCGACAGACGATCTGCTGATACGCCAAATTAGTGCGCTGATATCCGCGACCGCCGATGCAACGTCCACCAGCAGGGAACATGCCCCCTTCATCGAGGCACGGCTATACCAAACCCTCGCTGCACATTGCGCCGAAAAGCAAAAGATCGCAGCAATGCTTGCGAGAAGTGGAGTCGGAACGACGCGAACGGAATTGATCTATTGGTAGATCGACGCCAGCGGATCTTCGGCGAAGCCGTCACTGGGCTACCTTTTTGATTGCTCTCACGCCGCGTCCGGGGGGATGCGCGCTGGCCCGTCACCTCCAACCAGTCCCGATCGGGAGCGCGATCCTCCGGATTGGCCCCTAAATTGGCCCCTAAATTGTCCTGGCGGAATACCGAACTCGCGCTTGAACGCCCGATTGAACGCCGCCTCCGAATCATAACCGACCTCGGACGCCACCTGTATCACCGGCTCCCGCGTGGTTTGCAGCATCCTGGCGGCGAGTTGCAGTCGCCAGCGGGCAAGATAGGCCAGCGGCGGCTCGCCCAGAAACCGAGAGAACCTCTCGGCCAGGACCGAGCGTGAAACCGCTGTAGCGGCAGCAAGTTCCTCCACGGTCCAATGATGACAGGGCTTGCGGTGCATAAGCGCCAGTGCGCCGCCGACAACCGGATCCCGCGCACCCGCAAGCCAGCCGGTCTGCTCGGCCGGCAGCGCTTCCATATAGCGGCGGATGGTTTCGATGAAGAGCGCTTCCGCCATCTTGGAGAGCAGCACCGATTGTCCCGGCCGCGAGGATCCTGCCTGGGAGACAAGATGGCGAACCGAGCTCTCCAGCCATTCGCCGGCCGGGTCGCCGCGGAGATTGATCTTGATCATCAGCGGCAGGCCGGCAAGGAAAAGCCGTTCGGCATGACGCTCGCAGCCGAAATAGCCGCAGACAAATTGGGTCAGTTCGCCGCCTCCACCCAAGCGCATTGTCGTCAGATCGCCCGCGAGATACCTGCCGAGCGAAGCTCCGCTGTCAAAGAAGGCCGATGGCGAACCGTACGAAACAGTATGAGCATCGCCATGGGGGATAATCAGAATATCCCCCGCCTCGACGGCGATGTCCTCTTCGCCCGAAAAGCATACGACCGCCTTTCCGTGGGTGACCAAATGATAGCTGACCAGGCGCTCGGTTCCGGGGGCAAGCACGTGGGCGACCTTTTGCAGGTGCGGCACCTTGAACCCCCAGGGGGCCGTACACTCCGCGTGATAGAAGATGGCGCCGGTCATGCGCACCGACGTCAGGGCCTCGGATAGAGCATCCATCTCCTGCTCCGCCGCCGTTGACACTATGGACTGCAAAAAACCATGGAGTTTCGGCAAAGTTTGGGCTGGGGCTTCCCGCTAAACTCGAAGCCACGAGTTCCGGCCGCTGCGGCCAGTCAGCTCCTTGGCACCTTGGCGGCAGGGAAGAATTTTGCAAGGAGGTTTTCGATGGGCAAGGCATTCGACGTGATCGTCATGGGCGCGCGCTGCGCCGGCTCGCCAACAGCGATGTCCCTGGGGCGGAAGGGATACCGAGTGCTGGCGGTCGATCGCGCTTCATTCCCGAGCGACACCGTCTCAACGCATCTCCTGCATCCGCGCGCCGTGAATGCGCTGGCACGATGGGGCCTGCTCGACCGGCTGGTGGCGACCGGCTGCCCGCCGATCCACACCTACTCCTTCGACTTTGGCGCGTTCACCATTGCCGGCGCTCCCGGCACTGACAAGGATCCCGTTGCCTACTGCCCGCGGCGGACAATCCTCGACAAACTTCTCGTCGATGCCGCGGCCGAATCCGGCGCGGAGGTGCGTCAGGGCTTTGTCGTCGAGGAAATAATTATCGACGGCGAGCGGGTGGTCGGCATCAAGGGTCAATCGAAGCACGGCGGCTCCGTCACGGAATCTGCCGAAATTATCGTGGGGGCTGACGGCCGACACTCCATGCTGAGCGAGGCGGTCCGCCCCGAGCAGTACCGCGAGAAGCCACCCCTGTTGGCAGCTTACTACAGTTATTGGAGCGGGCTGCCCATGGACGGCCGCTTTGAAACCTATATCCGCGACAAGCGCGGATTTGCGGCAGCGCCGACCCACGACGATCTGACGCTCGTAATTGCCGGTTGGCCTTACCCGGAGTTTGCCGACAACAAGAAAGATATCGAGGGCAACTACTTGAAAGCAATTGACCTGGCGCCAGACCTCGCCAGGCGGCTGCGCAACGCAAAACGCGAAGCACCCTTCGCCGGCGCGGCGGTGCCGAATTATTTTCGCAAGCCTTACGGCCCTGGCTGGGCACTCGTAGGGGACGCCGGCTATAACAAAGACTTCATAACAGCACAGGGAATTCTCGACGCTTTCCGAGACGCCGAACTCTGCGCCACGGCAATCGACCAATCGTTGTCGGGCGCGCGGCCATTCGAGGAAGCTATGGGTGAATATCAGCGCATCCGCGACGCGGAAGTTGGCGCGATGTACGATTTCACGTGCGACCTCGCAACGCTTGAACCGCCGCCACCGGAGCTGCAACGGATCCTTGGGGCGGTTCACGGCAACCAGGCAGCCATGGACGGCTTTGCGCGTCTGAATGCCGGGACGATATCGCCAACAGAGTTTTTTGCGCCGGAGAACGTCGAAGCAATTTTTGCCGCTGCCGACTCGAGGACCCAAAGGATGAGTGGATCGTGAAAGGCGGCGGCAGCTTTGCGCTCCGAAAGCCGATACTCCGATGACAACCGCAGAAGCGATCGGCTCAATGAAAATCCCGCGACGGCGGCAGGATGCGGACGTCGCGCGGGTGGCGGATTTTTTGCGCTGATGTCTCGGGATGATCGCGGCGGTCGTCGTTGAGCGGCTCGACCAGCGCGGGCCCTGCGGGCACTGGATGCTTGCGGCTTAAGGCATCATTGGCGAGGCCGATCAGGTCGTGGGAGCGGTCGAACATCCGCTGTGCCACCAGATGCGTCACCTGCTCCGGGCTGCTCTGGATGTAGCCTTCGACCAGGATCAGGCGGGCACCCATCACCTCTTTCCGGTACTGCTCCATTACCTTGGGCCACACCACAATATTGGCGATGCCGGTCTCGTCCTCCAGCGTCATGAAGACGACACCGTTGGCGCTGCCCGGCCGCTGCCGCACCAGCACCACGCCGGCGCAGCGAATACGGCGGCGGTCGTTGCTGTGATTGACATCCTTGCAGGGGACGACGCGCTCCTTCGTGAACCGCTCGCGCAAGAATTCCATCGGATGGCCCTTCAGTGACAGCCGGATCGTCTGATAATCGGCGACCACCTGCTCCGGCAGCGGCATCTGCGGCAGCGGCTTGGCCTTCTCGTCGGGCTGCTCGCGGGCGATCGCGGCCTGAAACAGCGGCAACGGCACGTCGTCGGGCAGCCGCCGCACCGCCCACAGCGCCGCGCGTCGGTCGAGCCCGATGGAGCGAAAGGCATCGGCGTCGGCGAGCAGTATCAGCGCACGCTTCGGCAGGCCGGTGTCGCGGGCGAATTCCTCCAGCGAGGTGAACGGGCGGCGGTTGCGGGCGGCGACGATGCGGTCGGCCCAGTCTGTAGTCACCTCTCCCGCTTGCGGGGGTCGAGACGAGCGAAGCTCGCTCTTAGGTCGGATCGCATCGATAGATGCGATCCGGGTGGGGGAAACTCTCTCCATACGGGCAGCGGGACTCGCGGCAGCACCCCCACCCCAACCCTCCCCCGCAAGCGGGAGAGGGAGCACCGTCCCCGTGCGGCTGGTCTCGTCATTCTCCGATGCGCAATTGAGCATCAAAGAATCTCGAGATTCTATGGTGCGCAATTGCGCACCATAGTTCGATGCTGTCGCATCGCCCCGGAATGACAGTTGCATTTGCTTCAGCCGCTCCTCATCCTCATCAAGCCAGTGAAAACCGTCGATCTGGCGGAAGCCGAGCCGAACCGCACAGTATTTGCCCTGCCCCTCCTCCAGCGTGTTCTGGGCAAAGCTAAAGGACACGTCGATCTCGCGCACCTCGACGCCGTTCTTGCGGGCGTCGCCGACAATCTGCGCGGGCGCGTAAAAACCCATCGGCTGCGAATTGAGCAGGCCACAGCAAAAGGCATCGGGGTGCCAATATTTGAGCCATGACGAGACATAGACAAGTTGCGCGAAGCTTGCGGCATGGCTTTCCGGAAAGCCGTAAGAGCCAAAACCCTTGATCTGGTCAAAACAGCTTTTGGCGAATTCAGGATCGTAGCCGCGCGCGATCATGTTGTTGATCAGCTTAGCTTCGAATTTTCCGATTGTGCCGACATTGCGAAAGGTCGCCATCGCGCGACGCAATCCGTTGGCTTCCTCGGGCGTGAATTTTGCGGCCTCGATCGCGATCCGCATCGCCTGTTCCTGGAACAAGGGCACGCCGAGCGTCTTGTGCAGCACGCGGTACAATTCATCCGCCGGCCCATGCTCAGGTGATGGTGACGGATAGCTCACCTTTTCCTGGCCGTTCCGCCGGCGCAAGTAAGGATGCACCATGTCGCCCTGGATCGGACCGGGGCGGACGATCGCGACTTCGATGACGAGGTCGTAGAAGGTGCGCGGCTTCAGGCGCGGCAGCATGTTCATCTGCGCGCGGCTTTCGACCTGGAACACGCCGAGGGATTCACCTCGCTGCAGCATTTGATAAACTTCGTCGTCGTCCTGCGATTTGATGTCGGCCAGCTCGTAACGCCGACCCTTGTGGTCGGCGATCAGATCAAAGCTCTTGCGGATGCAGGTCAGCATGCCCAACGCCAGCACGTCGACCTTCATCATGCTGAGCGCGTCGACGTCGTCCTTGTCCCATTCGATGAAGGTGCGGTCGTCCATCGCCGCGTTGCCGATCGGCACATAGGTGTCGAGCCGGTCCTGCGTCAGCACATAGCCGCCGACATGCTGCGACAAATGGCGGGGGAATTCGATCAGCTCGGAGGCAAGCGTAACCGCGAGTTCGACCATCGCATTCGTAGGGTCTAGCCCGGCCTGGCGGACCTGCATCTCGTTGAGGCCCTTGCCCCAGCTTCCCCACACCGTATCGGCAAGCGCTGCGGTGACGTCTTCCGTCAGCCCCAGCGCCTTGCCGACATCACGGATGGCGCTGCGCGGGCGATAGTGGATGACGGTGGCGATGATCGCAGCACGATGGCGGCCGTAGCGGCGGTAAACATATTGCATCACCTCCTCGCGCCGTGAATGTTCGAAATCGACGTCGATGTCGGGCGGCTCCAGCCGCTCCTTGGAAATGAAGCGCTCGAACAAGAGGTCGACCTTGGTCGGATCGACCGAGGTGATGCCGAGCACGTAGCAGACCGCGGAGTTCGCCGCCGATCCCCGGCCCTGGCACAGAATGTTCTGGCTGCGCGCGTAACGGACGATGTCGTGCACGGTGAGAAAATAATGCGCGTATTTGAGCTCGGCGATCAGATCGAGCTCCTTGCGCAAGGTGGCGCGCAGCTTCTCGTCGATTACCCCGCCGAAATATTTTTCGACGCCCGCCCAGGTCAGGTCTTCGAGATGCTGTTGCGCGGTCTTGCCCGGCGGCACCGGCTCGTCCGGATACTGGTATTTGAGCTGGTCGAGCGAAAACGAAATGCGCTTTGCAAAGCGCATGGTTTCCGCGATCGCCTCGGGCAGATCGCGAAACAGCCGCGCCATTTCATGGGCCGGCTTGAGATAGCGTTCGGCATTGGCCTCCAGTCGCTTGCCGATGGCATCAATAGTGCTTTTCTCGCGGATACAGGTCAGCACGTCCTGCAGTGGGCGGCGGGCGGGATGGTGGTACAGCACTTCATTGGTCGCCAGCAGCGGCACCTTTGCCGCGAGCGCAAGGCGATGTAGCCGCGCCAGCCGGCGCCTGTCGTCGCCGCGGTAGAGCAGGCTTGCGGCGAGCCACACGCCATCGGCGGGGCTGGCCTTCAATCGCTCTAAAAGTTTTTGTGCATTCGCCGCGTCAAAACGATGCGGCAGCGCCAGCACCAGAAGCTGGCCTTCGACGAAATCGAGGAGATCATCGAATTTCAGGTGGCATTCGCCCTTTTCGATCCGCGTGATGTCATCGCCGCGTTTGCCGCGGGTGAGCAACTGGCACAGCCGGCCGTAAGCCGCGCGGTCGCGCGGATAGACCAGGATGTCAGGCGTGCCGTCGATGAAGACGAGCCGTGCGCCGATCAGAAGCTTTGGTTTATGCGCAACCGCAGGGTTGTCGAGCTCGCTCCAGGCGCGCACCACGCCGGCCAGCGTGTTGTGGTCGGCGATGCCGATCACGGGAATACGAAGCTCGCTCGCCTGATGTACATAGGCGCGCGGGTCCGAGCCGCCGCGCAGGAACGAGAAATTGGTGGTGATGCCGATTTCGGCATAGTCGGACAAAGGGTTTTTCATGCGAACAACCCGTGCACGAACCATCTCGGCGGAACGGGCTCGCCCTCCGCATCTGCCGGTTCGCTTTCATAGAGCCCGTCGCGAAAGATCCAGAAACGCAGGCCCGCTTCATCCTCGATACGAAAATAATCCCGCGTCGGGCCGTCGCCGTTTTGTTTCCACCATTCCATGGCGATGCGCTCGGGCCCCTCCACCCGCACCACCGCATGCGTGACGCGGCGCCAGGTGAATTGATGCGGCGGGCCGTCGGGCACGGTTGCGAACGGCACTTTGATCGGCTCCGGCTTTTCGAACAGCCGCAAGGGGCGGAGCGGCGGCTCATCCTCGATACGCTCGGGCCATGCGACCTGCGCCGCAGCCGCGAGATGATGCTGCGCTGGCACGGCCAGCACCGCGCGTTCGGGGATGTGGGTATCCTCCGGCAGATGCACGACGACGCGTTTTCCGCCGATGCGCGCAGCGATGCGGTCGATCAGCGCGGACAATTCGTCATTGTCATGGACGTTGGCATCGAGATCGCGCTGCTGCTGCACCACAATTTCGGTGCGGCTGGCGGACAACCTGATGAGATCAAAACCGAAGCCGGGATCGAGGGGATCATTGAGTGCATCGAGCCGCTCGCGAAACAGGCGGTCGATCGCTTCCGGCTTTGTCATCGGACGCCCGGTTTCAACGGAAATCGTGCGCACCGCACCATCGGTACGGAAGAAGCTCGCTTCCAGCTTTCGCGCGCCCTTGCCCTGCTTGTCCATCGCCGTGACCAGCATGCCGGCGAGCGCGGACAGATTCATCGCGATCACGGTGTCGGTGGCGACCGGCTCGGGAAAACGTTTTTCGACGATGTAATCCGGCAGCGGTTTGCGCGGACTGATCGGCGCATTGCCCTGCCCGAGTGCCTGCTCCAACAGCGTCGTGAAGGGCGCGCCGAACCGCGCGGTGATTTCGTGGGGGGCGCGCGAGGCAACGTCGCCGATGGTCTTTAGCCCGGCGCGGCGCAGGCCGGCGGTAATGGCGTCATCCGCGCCGAGCGCCGATACCGGCAGCGGACTGACGGCCTCCGCCTCCTCGCCATCGGCGACGATCATTCCGGAGACGTGGCGCGTCAGCGTACGCGCACAGATCGCGGTGGAGGCAATCGCGGCGCCGACGGCAAAGCCGCGGCGGCTCAGCGCGCCGCTGACGATCTGCAACAGCGCGCGCTCGCCGCCGAACAGATGGGCGCAGCCGGTGATGTCGAGATAGAGCCCATACGGCGGATCGAGCGCCACCAGTGGGGTGAAGCGGTCGCACCAGTCGGCGATGTCTTCGAGCGTCTTGCGGTCGGCGACTTCATCCGCGTCGAACACCGTCAGCTCGGGGCAGATCGCGCGCGCATTGGCGAGCGGCAGGCCGATCGAGAGGCCGGCCTGGGCGGCGGCTTCGTCGAGGGAGTGGATCAGGATGGCATTGTGCTGCTTGGCGACGATGACGAAGGGGTAGACTTGCTTTACCTCTCCCGCTTGCGGGGGTCGAGACGAGCGAAGCTCGCTCTGAGGTCGGATAGCATCGCAAGATGCGATCCGGGTGGGGGAAGCTCTCTCTACACGGACAGTGTCGCTCGCGGCGACACCCCCACCCCAGCCCTCCCCCGCAAGCGGGAGAGGGAGCCGACTGTTCGTGTTGTGAGAGATATCAACCCGAGCACTGCTGTCGTTCCCTCCCCCCTTATGGGGGAGGGTTAGGGAGAGGGATAGCGGCAAAGACGGTGTGTGTGGCTTACCCCTCTCCCCAGCCCTCCCCCGCAAGGGGGGAGGGAGCGCACCGATCGTGTCGTGAGCAGCGTCGCTCAAAACTCTATTGGAATCTTCAGCTTGCGCGTCGCTGCGGCTGGATAATCGCCGCTTGATGCGGTCGATGGGCAGGCGTGGCAGCCAGAGGCTGAGGATACGCCGCCGGTTCACTGAATAGGCGCTCATCACAATTCCATTCCATGATCCACCGGCCGACCGGGCCATGACGGTTACGAACGAGGTGCGCGTCGAACACCGGCGCGCCCCACGCGATCCAGGGCGCTGAAGGCGGCGAATGCGCCGCGCGCACGATCCATCTTGTCTCCGCGGTCGAGGGCCGCGGCTCCGCCGCCACCCGCAGCAGCAACGCCGTAACGCCGGAGGCTGCTGCGGCCAACGTGAGCTTGCGGCTGGCGACAAGATCGAGCTGACGCGCCTGTCCCCACATTTCCAGCACGACAGTGCCGAGCGCGTCGCAGGCCAGCGCATCGGCGGCGGTCCGCAATGCGGCGTCGGTGTCGGGCGCGCGCACCGTCACAAGTAACCGCGGATCGAGCCCCAGCTCGCACAACCCGCTCATCGACAGCGCACCCGATTCAATTTCCGAAAAATCCTGCCGCACCCAGACCAGCGGCCGACGCGGCGATACCCTTCCCGCCAGCCCTGCAATGAAGCCGGTTGCTGATGCGCTCTGGTGTCCCTCGGCGAAAACTTCATGCATCGCTGCGAGCGCAAGCCCACCCTGCAGCACAGCATCCGCAGCCTTATGGCCAAGCGCAATCTTGTTGATGTCATGCGCGTCGCCATGCGCCTCCAGGCGCTCGATGCTTCCGCGCAAACTTGCAAGCGTGCTTGTGCGTGCGGTGCTCATCCGCCGCTCCTTCAGAAAATTGGCCTTTACCGCTTCTTCCCGAGTGAACGCGCGGCTGGCTCATTTGTTCATGATATGTTCTAATATAAAGCTAACAGCGCCGGCAGAGTCAATCGAGATCGACGCTTTGGCGATTCATGAGCGGAATCAAAGGGATTCAACGGTGGACGTGCAACGTAAGCTGGAAATTCTGGCGGATGCTGCGAAATACGATGCTTTCTGCGCTTCCTCAGGGACAGAGCAGCGGGATTGGGCAGCTGCACATCCGACGGCGCGGGACTGAAGGAGCGGTTCAAGCCGAAGGCAACGCAATTGGGATCTGGTTTTTGAGCAACGTCGTCATTGCGAGGAGCCAACGGGTCGCGCGAATGCGCGCCCGATGACAGGCTCCGCGACGAAGCAATCGGTCTAAGCAAGCGGAGAAGTGGATTGCTTCGCTTCGCTCGCAATGACGAGGAAGAGAGAAATGCACCACATCATCCTCTCCAGCGAAACTGATTTCGATGGCTGGCGCAAAGCGGCGCGGGCACTGGCGCTGAACGATATAAAGCCGTTCGACGTGACATGGCGCGTGGCTGATGATGCGCCCGAACTGTTCGAGCCGACGAACCCGCCGCTCGAGCCGCCACACGGCACCTTCAACGTACCTGCCAAATTCGTCGAACTGGCGGAGGTTGCGATCCTGCATCGCAACCCCGAGCGCTTCGCCCTGCTCTATCGCCTGCTGTGGCGGTTGCGAACGCATCATGATCTGCTTGAACTCGCGACCGATCCTGACGTGGCCGAGCCCATCGCGATGGCGAAAGCCGTGCGCCGCGACGAGCGCAAGATGCATGCCTTTGTCCGCTTCCGCGAAATAGGCCGCGAGCAGAAATCGCACTTCGTCGCCTGGTTCGAGCCGGAGCACCACATTGTCGAGCTGGCCGCGCCGTTCTTTGCGCGCCGTTTCGCCGACATGCCCTGGTCGATCCTAACGCCTGACGTCTGCGCGCATTGGGACGGTCATGTCGTCTCGTTCACGCCGGGCGTCAGCAGAAGCGAAGCCCCTGGCGCGGACCGGCTGGAGGAGACCTGGCGGCGCTATTACGCCAGCATTTTCAATCCCGCCCGGCTGAAAGTGCAGGCGATGCAAAAGGAGATGCCCCGGAAATACTGGCGGAACCTGCCGGAGGCTTCATTGATTAAACCCCTGATCGAAGGCGCCGGGCGCAGTGCAAGCGCGATGATCGCGAATGCGGCGACCGAACCGCACAAGCCGCAGAAGCGGTTGGAACCGGCCAAGGCAAATAACAAGGCAAGCGACGAGGCAAGCGAAATGGCCCGCAAACAAGCTGACGATATTGAGGCGCTACGCGAAGAAGCCGCCGATTGCCGCGCCTGTCATCTCTACAAGAATGCCACGCAAACTGTGTTCGGCGAAGGCCGGCAAACCGCGCGGATCATGCTGGTCGGCGAGCAGCCCGGCGACAAGGAAGATCTCGCCGGCAAGCCGTTCGTCGGACCCGCAGGGCAAATGCTCGACCGCGCGCTGCAAGAAGCCGGCATCGACCGCCGCACGGTCTACGTCACAAATGCGGTCAAGCATTTCAAGTTCGTGCCGCGCGGAAAGATCCGCCTGCACCAGAAGCCGAACACACCTGAGATCAAGGCCTGCCGGCAATGGTACGAACGCGAGCTGGCCGCGATCAGGCCCGACCTTGTGGTGGCGATGGGGGCAACCGCAGCGCAAAGCGTGTTCGGAAAAATTACGCCGATTAACAAGAACCGCGGGCACACGATCGATCTTCCCGACGGCACCAGGGCACTGGTGACGGTGCACCCGTCCTATCTGCTGCGATTGCCGGACGCCGATGCCAAGGCGCGCGAATACCGGCGCTTCGTCCAGGATCTCGAAATTGCCGCCGACGTGCTGCGGAAATCAGCACATGCGGCCTGAATTCCGCCAATCCGCTCGCCGCAATTTCTGGTGGAAATATAATGGGAAAAATTGACAATCCCGCCTGCAACCATTAATTGATAAAAGACACAATCGCATTCTCAAGGGAATGTGGGACGTCTGCTCACGCTATGACGCTTCCACATGGTCGACGCGCTGCGCGGTTCCCTACCTCCAGCCCCGGCGCCGTGCAGCGCGCGACCCTCTTCATTCAAGAACCTCTTGGCGTTGCACCGCATGGCTGAAGCGACGTTCCCCGGATGCCGCGCAGCGCCGTCAGCGCGTTTCACGCGCCCGGGTTCGACCGCTTGTCGGGGTGGGTCCCGGCTCTGCGGCGCAGCGCTACCGGACGGTGCTTCGCGTCGCCTGGGCTGCACCGCGTCCGGACACGCGATAGCGATTCGAAAGCGCCGTCACGCGTTAGCCTCTCGCAACAGCCTCCAGTTCTGCAATGTCGAACTTGACCATCTTCAGCATGGCTTCCGCAACGCGCTTGGCTTTTGCGGGATCGGGATCGTTCATCAACTCGCCGAGCCGTTTGGGCGCAATCTGCCAGGAGAGGCCCCAGCGGTCCTGCAGCCAGCCGCATTGCTCGATCTTGCCGCCCTCCCTCAGGGCGTCCCACAAATGGTCGATCTCGGCCTGCGTATCGCATTCGACCATGATCGAGAAGCTGTGGTTGAACGGGTCGAGCGGCCCCGCCTCGATCGCCATGTAGTGCTGATCGCCCAAGGTAAAGACTGCGATCTTGACGCTGCCTGCCGGGCCGCTCGGGCTCTCAACAGGCAGCGACGAAACCGAATGGATCGACGAACCGCGAATGAGCGAGGTGTAGAAGCCGATCGCGGCTTCCATATCCTTCTCGAACCAGAGATGCTGTGTGACCTTCATCGACGCTCCTTCCATCAAACCGCGGCGCGCGGCCGCTTCTGTTCCAAGGACGGATGAAGGGAAAGCCCGCCGACAGGGGCGATGAAATTTTCTCCGTGCAGCATGATCGCTTGTGTTGGATCCGCGTCCCGGACGCATTGCAGCGTATAACGCTGCAATGCAGAGCCGGGACCCGTTTACCCGCGTGGGAACCCCGGATCAGCAGCGCACCACAGCGCAAATGCGCCGGCTTTGCGCAGCATCCGGGGAACGGAGACCGATGCGCGTTGCTTGAAGTCCCGCTTCAATGGAAAATAAAGAAGGCCTGTACTGAAGATGCAGGCCTTCTTTGATATGCTATGGAACTTCAGGTGCAATCGAGGTTGAAGAAACTTACGCCGCCGCCAGCTTGTTCTCGACCAGCTTGATCCAATACGAGGTGCCGTACACGATCGCCTCGTCGTTGAAATCGTAGGCGGGGTGATGCAGCCCCGCGCTGTCGCCGTTGCCGCAGAAGATGAACGCACCCGGCCGCGCCTCCAGCATGTAGGAAAAATCTTCCGCGCCCATCAGCGGCGGCATCTCGTGGACGTTCTGGGCGCCGGCCACCTCCTTGGCCACCCGCGTGGCGAACTCGGTCTGCTCGGCGTGGTTTTTCGTGACGGGATAGCCGCGCTCGTAAGTGAGGTCGATCTTGGCCCCGGTCATTTGCGCCACGCCCGCGCACACCTCGCGGACCCGCTTCTCGACCGTTTCGCGCACTTCCGGCGTCAGCGTCCGCACCGTGCCGCGGAGTTCGGCGGTCTGCGGGATCACGTTCCGTGCGTTGCCGGCGTGGAACTCGCAAATCGAGATCACGGCGGAATCCAAGGGATCGATGGTCCGCGACACGATCGACTGCAGCGCGGTGATGAGCTGCGAGCCGACCAGCACGGAATCGATGCATTTGTTCGGGCGCGCGGCGTGTCCGCCGAGCCCCACGATCTTGACGTCGATCGAGTCGGTCGCGGCCATCACGGGGCCGGTCCGGATGGCGAACGAGCCGACCGGAATTCCCGGCCCATTATGCATGCCATAGACCTGCTCGATGCCGAACCGGTCCATCAGCCCGTCCTGGATCATGGCGGCGGCGCCCGCCCCACCCTCCTCGGCCGGCTGGAAGATCACGACCGCCTCACCGGCAAAATTTCTGGTTTCCGCGAGGTACCGCGCTGCACCCAAAAGCATCGCGGTGTGGCCATCATGGCCGCAGGCGTGCATCTTGCCGGGCGTCTTGGAGGCATGGGGAAGGTTGGTCGCCTCCTCGATCGGCAACGCGTCCATGTCGGCGCGGAGCCCGATCACCTTGATTTCGCCCTTGCCGGGTTGCTTGCCCTTGATGACGCCGACGACGCCGGTGCGGCCCAGGCCGGTCGTCACCTCGTCGCAGCCGAATTCGCGCAGACGGTCCGCCACGAATGCTGCAGTGCGGTGCACGTCGTACAGCAACTCGGGATTTTCATGGATATCGCGGCGCCAGGCCTGGATATCGGGTTGCAGATCGGCGACGCGGTTGACGATGGGCATGGGACTTCTCGAACCTCGGGTTGGAACGTTAGACCTCTGTAGCATGCAAGCCGCGGTCCACCCAACAGCTTAGGGACGCCGCCCATTTCCGGTCGTCACGGCCGGGGCTTGTCCCGGCCATCCACGTCTGACTAATAACGGCCAAGAAGACGTGGATGCCCGGGACACCTAGCGCCAAGACGCGTTTTGCGCTTATGCCCGGCATGACGACGATCGGTAGGTGGAAACGAGAACATGCCTCGCAGGCTTGAAGGCGATTTCAATTACATCGTGGTTGGCGCAGGGACCGCCGGCTGCATCATGGCCAACCGGCTGTCGGCCGATCCCAAAAACCGCGTGCTGATCCTGGAGGCCGGCGGCAACGACAACTGGATCTGGTTTCACATCCCCGTCGGCTATCTCTTCGCGATCGGCAATCCCCGTTCGGACTGGATGTTCAAAACCGAGCCGGAACCCGGGCTCAACGGCCGCTCTCTCGCCTATCCCCGTGGCAAGGTGATCGGCGGCTGCTCCGCGATCAACGCCATGATCTCGATGCGGGGGCAAGCCGCCGATTACGATCACTGGCGGCAGCTTGGCCTGACCGGCTGGGGCTATGACGACGTAAAGCCGCTGTTCAAGCGGCTGGAAGACCACTTCCTCGGCGAAACCGAACATCACGGCGCCGGCGGCGGCTGGCGCATCGAGGCGCCGCGGCTGTCCTGGGAGGTTCTCGACGCAGTCGGCGACGCCGCCGAGGAAATGGGCATCAAGCGCATTCCGGACTTCAACACCGGCGACAATGAAGGCGTCAGCTATTTCCATGTCAACCAGAAGCGCGGCCGGCGCTGGTCGTCGGCGCGCGGCTTCCTCAAGCCGGTGCTGAGCCGCGCCAATCTGCGGCTGGAAAAGCACGTGCTGGTCGACCGGCTGATCATCGAGAACGGACGCGCCGTCGGCGTGCGCTTCATCCGGGGCAATGAAGTGGTCGAGGCCCGCACCAAAGGCGAAGTTATTTTGTGTGCAGGCTCGATCGGCTCGACGCAGGTGCTGCACCGCTCCGGAATTGGCCCCACCGACTGGCTCTCCCCGTTCGGCATCGAAGTGGTGCTCGACAGGGAAGGCGTAGGGCGCAATCTGCAGGACCATCTGCAGCAGCGCGCGATCTACAAGGTCGAGGGCGTCCGCACGCTGAACGAGACCTATTACTCGCTGATGCGACGCGGTCTGATGGGGCTCGACTACGCCTTCCGCCGCCGCGGGCCCTTGACCATGGCGCCGTCGCAGCTCGGCATCTTCACCCGCTCGGATCTAACGCGCGCACGTGCCAACATCCAGTTTCACGTGCAGCCGCTGTCGCTCGACAAGTTCGGCGATCCCCTGCACCGCTTCCCCGCCATCACCGTGAGCGCCTGCAATCTGCAGCCGACCTCGCGCGGCACCGTGCGCATCCGTTCGGCTAGACCCGACGAAGCACCGTCGATCGCGCCGAACTATCTCTCGACCGATGACGACCGTCAGGTGGCCGCCGACGCCATCCGCACCACGCGGCGGCTGATGAAGCAGAAGCGGCTCGAACGATATAAACCGGTAGAATATCTGCCCGGCCCGAGTGTCGGTGACGACGATGAATCATTGGCAAAGGCTGCCGGCGATATCGGCACCACGATCTTCCACCCCGTGGGGACTGCGAAGATGGGCACCGCGAATGACCCCATGGCCGTGGTCGACGAGCGGCTGCGCTTCTACGGCATCGCTGGCTTGCGTGTCGCCGACGCATCGGTGATGCCGACGATCACGTCAGGCAACACCAACACACCGACGGCGATGATCGCGGAGAAGGGCGCGACGATGATTTTGGAGGATGCCAAGTAGCCCGGATAGAGCAATACAGGTTCGGCCCCCGAGCGAGTGGCCGGATTTCCCCTCGCTCATCCCGGCTACATTCCTAACTCTCACGAAATCGTCATCCCTCGCTGCCGCTGACGGGGAGACTCCCGGGAATAAACCCTGCCCTCGGCCGATCACGTCCCCGAAAGCCCAATCACGGGCTCAGGGAGACTTCTCATGAGCTATCACGATTACCACGAGGACGGTGTCAGCCGCCGCCGCGTGCTGGAATGCATGACCTGGGCCGGCACCGGCGTGCTCTGGACTGTCACCGGCGGCGTACCGCGCTCGCTCGGCCTCATCGGATCGGCAGAGGCTGCCGAGGCTGCCGGGATGAGCTTCCTGCAGATCAGCGACAGCCATATCGGCTTCGACAAGCCGGCCAACCCGAACGCAAAGGGTACGCTGGAAGAAGCCATCGAAAAGATCAGGGCGATGCCGGCAAAACCGTCCTTCATGATCCACACCGGCGACATCACGCATCTGTCAAAAGCATCCGAATTCGATGACGCCGACCGCATCATCTCGCAGGCCAAGCTCGACGTGCATTATGTGCCGGGCGAGCACGACATCATCGACGAAGAGGTCAAGCTGTACAAAGAGCGCTACGGCCGAGGCACCAGGGGTGCCGGGTATTATTCGTTCGATGCCGGCGGCGTGCACTTCGTCGGCCTCGTCAACGTCGTCGACCTCAAGGGCGGCGGCCTCGGCAATCTCGGCAACGAGCAGCTCGAATGGCTGGAGAACGACCTTAAGGGTCGTTCGAAGTCCACTCCGATCGTGCTGTTCGCCCATATCCCGCTGTGGACGGTCTATCCGCAATGGGGCTGGGGCACCGAGGACGGGGCCCGCGCGCTGGACTACGTGAAAGGATTTGGCTCGGTCACAGTGCTGAACGGCCATATCCATCAGGTGATGCAGAAGATCGAGGGCAACGTCACCTTCCATACCGCGCGCTCGACCGCTTTCCCACAGCCGGCGCCGGGCACCGCCCCCTCGCCCGGCCCGATGAAGGTCGAAGACAGCAGGCTTCGGTCGCTGCTCGGCGTTGCCAGCATCAGTTTCAAGCAGGGCGACCAGCGGCTTGCGATCATCGACACGCCGCTGCAGGGCTGAAAGGGGATTGACTATGCGTTCGATCAACCGCCGCGATTTCGGGTTCGCCGTGGTCGCCGCCGCGCTCGTTCCTGCCGGCGTCGGCCGCGCCGACGAGCAAGCTGTTCCTTTGGCTATCCATATCGACAACTTCGTGTTCGCGCCGGCGCAGCTCACGGTGAAGGTCGGCCAGACCGTCACTTGGACCAACCGTGACGACATTCCCCATACGGTGGTGTGCGTGGGCAAATTCAGGTCGAAGACGATGGACACCGACGGCACTTTCTCGTTCACGTTCACGGTACCGGGCGACTACAGGTATTTTTGTTCGCTGCATCCGCATATGACGGGGATGGTGAAGGTTGAGTAATGTGCCGAACCAAGGCATCACAGCCATGCCCGGCCGGTGGATCGGACCCGGCCGGGCGGACTCGTGTTCTGCAGCAGCCGGAGACGCGATGCCACGCAAAAAATCCGAAGATCCCGAAAAGGCCCTGCGCTTTCGCGAGGCCGCGCTGCCCTTTCTCGACGACACCTACACGCTGGCGCGCTATCTGCTCCGCGATGCTGCTGACGCCGAGGACGCCGTCCAGGAATGCTATCTGCGCGCGTTCAAGCATTTCGATCGCTATCGCGGACCGGCGATGAAGCCGTGGCTGTTCGCGATCCTGCGCAATGTCTGCCGCGCCGAATATGCGCGCCGCGCCGGCACGCCGACCAGCGCGATCGAGGATGCCCCTGAATGCGCCGAGCAGGCGCCGCTCTGGCACGAAGACCAGGAGACGCCAGAGACGCAGATCTTGCGCAAAAAGGATTCCGACACCCTCCGCCAGCTGGTTGCGGCGCTGGCCGAACCGTTCCGGCAGACTTTTGTGCTGCGCGAAATCCAGAACCTATCGTACCGCGAGATTGCCGATGTCACCGAAGTGCCTGTCGGTACCGTGATGTCCCGGCTCGCGCGCGCCCGCGCCATGCTGCGATTTGCATGGATAGCGGAAGAGGAGCAACGGAAATGACTTGCGACGAAGCTGAGGTGCTGCTTCACGCGCTGATCGACGGCGAACTCGACGCCAGTCACATCCGCGACGTAGAAAATCATCTCGCCGGCTGCCCGCGCTGCGCGGCGGCCCTTCGGGATTATCGCAACATGAGCAAGATGATGGCGGAAGGGGATGTACGCTATACCGCGCCGGCAGCCTTGCGTCAGCGCATCGAGGCGGCGCTGCCGCAACTCAAAGCCTCGCCTGACCGCCGTGCGGTGCTGCGCGGCTTCGCGATGGGATCGGCGGTATCAGCGCTGGCGGCAACGGGCCTGGTCGCCATCGTGCTACGCCAGGACGACATGGAGCGCATTCAGGCCGAAGTGGTCTCGGCGCATCTGCGCTCGCTGCAGGCCGGTCATCTCACGGACGTGGTTTCCACCGACCGGCACACCGTAAAACCGTGGTTCAACGGCAAACTGGACGTGGCGCCGCCGGTGGTCGACCTCACCGCACAGGGTTTTACGCTGATCGGCGGCCGTCTCGATTATGTCGATGCCCGCCCAATCGGTGCAATCGTCTACAAGCGGCGCTCGCACGTCATCAACCTGTTCGTCGCGCAAACCGTCAGCACCGAACACCACGCCGCCAAAACCGATGCGCTTCAGGGCTTCAATATCAGGCGCTGGAGCGAACGCGGATTGAACTACTGGGCGATCAGCGATATCGCCAGGGACGAGCTTGCCGAGTTCGGCGAGAAATTCGAGGCAGCGATGCGGACAGGAAGCGCTGGATAGCAGCACGCGGACGCGTCTTGCGCCGATTCCATGCGCAGGATCGGCGCAATACGCTCGCGCTACTGCACTCTGCGATGATGCCGCGGCGCGATCGACCTCTGCCGCAACCGCGGCTCGGATGCCGGCGCGGCCTCGTTGTAATAGGCATTGGATTGATCGAACGATCGATAGGCCGGCCGGCCGCCGAGCACATCGGCATTGGGATGATAGAAGGAGTAGGCGCCGGGCTCCTGGATCGCGGCTTGCGCGAACACAGGCGTTGCGATCGCGGTCATCAGAAATGCGGCGGCGAGTGTTGGGATAGACTTGGTCATTGGTGATATCCTCTTTTGTGAAATCACTCCATCCAATTGGGTATCGCACCGCAAAATCGGATAGCTGGGCGAGGGCTCTCACCGCGATTTGAAAAGCCGTGCTCGAAAGCGCGCGATGGCGTGAACGCGCGGAATACGCTCGCCAGCAAATCAGCAGAATAATTGCCTACAAGTGAAATGATCGGCGCAACATTTCCGCCGTTGCACGCGATAGAAGCGAGCACGGCTAGAGCTGCCCGGCGGCCAAAAATCCGGCTGATCGGCACCTCTTGCTGAGACCTGGCCCGGGGGAGCAAGGCGATATCCAGATCTTGGTCGATCTTGCCCCGCACATCGCTCCGCTCATGCGGCGACCATCGCGGATGTGCTTGCGTGGCTCATCCAGCCTACTGAACTGCGGCGGCGCTGCGATCGTTCGAGTCCTTCTCCAGGCGCGCGAAATGGCTTCGCAAGCGGGGAACTGCGAAATCCATGAAGGCGCGAACCTTCGGCACCGAGAGCCGGCCTTGCGGCGAGATCACATGCACGGGCAGCGCTGCAGGCTCGCAGCCTGCAAGAACGATTTCGAGCTCGCCTTTGCGAACCTGCTCGGCAACCTGATAGGAGAAGAACAGCGCGACGCCGCGACCGCCCGCGGCGGATGCCACCGCCCCGCGGATGCTGTTGGTGACGAGCCGCGGCGTGAACTGGATGGTTCGCGCAACGGAGGCGCCCGGCAATGGCGGGAAGGTCCAGGAATTGGGCAGGTGCGCCATCGTGATGATCTGGTGCTTTGCCAGATCGCCCGGCTCTTCGATGCGTGGATTTTGCTTGAGATAGCGCGGCGCTGCCACTACCACGCGCCGCACCTCGCCTATCCCTGTCGCGACCATGGCCGAGTCGGCGAGTTGCCCGATGCGCAGCGCGACGTCAAATCCCTCCTCGACCAGGCTCACCGCTCTATCAAGCAGCATCAGTCGCGCCGACACGGTCGGGTAAGCGTCGAGGAAGGCATCGAGAACCGGCCGCAACACCATTTCGCCCGAGGTGACCGGTGCCGTCAGCGTGAGCGTGCCGCGCGGCGCGGCCCGTTCGCCGCCGGCCAGAGGTCGGCCTCCTCGAGTTCAGTGAGCACCCGCCGGCAGGCCGCCGCATAGCGCTCGCCGACCTCGCTGAGCTTGATCGAGCGCGTCGTCCGGTGCAGCAGCTCGGCGCCAACATGCGCCTCGAGAAAGGCGATGGCGCGGCTGACCGCAGCGGGCGAGCGGCCGAGCTTGCGGCCGGCGCCGGCCAGGCTCCCCTCATCGAGCGCCATCGCAAAACCGTTCACCCACTATACCGAGGCCGATTTCGCAGCCGCACTCAGCGTCAATGTGGCGGGCTTCTTCCACATCACGCAGCGCGCGGTCACGGAAATGGAAAAGCAGGGCAGCGGCCACATCGTGCAAGTCACCACCAGCCTGGTCGACCACCCGATATCAGGCGTGCCCTCGGTGCTCGCCTCACTCACCAAGGGCGGCCTCAACGCCGCGACCAAATCGCTTGCGATCGAATATGCCAAACGCGGCATTCGCGTGAACGCGGTGGCGCCCGGTGTCATCAAGACGCCGATGCATCCCGCCGAGACGCACGCTGCGCTTAGCGCCCTGCACCCGGTCGGCCACATGGGCGAGATCAAGGACATCGTCGATGCGATCCTTTACCTCGAAGGGGCCGGCTTCGTGACCGGCGAGATTCTCCACGTCGACGGCGGCCAGAGCGCTGGTCATTGACCAGCCGTTCGGCAACCTAGGGCACAGCCACTCTCGCCTCCGCGGATATCGCAGACAGCACTACCGCGGCGGAAGGATGAGCCCTGCCGTCTTCCGGTTGCAAGATCCGCAAAACTGACACAGATTTCGGCTATTGCCGGAGAATAACGGCGAACGTCAGATCGGAGGGCACGTCCATGATCAAGGTAAGCGTAATGTATCCCAATACACCCGGCGGGCGCTTCGATCACGACTACTACCGCGACAAGCATATGCCGCTCGTGAAAGCGCGCATGGGCGACGCCTGCAAGTCCTACACGGTCGACAAGGGCCTGGCCGGCGGCGCCCCCGGCGCTCCCGCGACCTATGTCGGCATGTGTCACATCTTCTGCGACTCGGTCGAGGCGTTTCAGGCCGGCTTTGGGCCGCATGCCAAGGAGATCATGGCTGATATCCCGAACTATACCGACCAGTCTCCGGTGATCCAGATCAGCGAAGTCGTCGTAGGCTGATGGCGTAGCCTCGACGTTCGCGAGGTAGGGCGGATTAGTCTTACTGCGTCATGAGTTCCTCATGGTGAGGAGCGCGAAGCGCGTCTCGAACCATGAGGCCCCGTGGCCTACATCCTTCGAGACGCCCGCTCTGCGGGCTCCTCAGGGATGAGGGCTTGAGCAGCTATGACGCCCTACGTATCACCACAACGCGGATAGGACGATCAGCCCGACAATCCCGACCATCACGCTGTACTTCAGCGCGTAATAGACCTTCCGGTTCCACTCCTTCACGCGCCGGCTCGCAATATGAACCTCGTAGAGCTTGCCGAACACCTTGTTGAGCACGCCGACATGCTCGCCTTCCATGTTCTGGGTCGCGGAGGCCTTGACGATGTGGTGACTGACCCAGCGGTTGATCGCGGTCATGAAGCGGTATTTCATCGGGCGTTCGACGTCGCAGAACAGGATGATGCGGTTGACGTCGGTGGCGTTCTCGGCGCTGTGGATGAAAGTCTCGTCGAACATGAACGCCTCGCCGTCGCGCCAGACGCACGGCACGCCGTCGACCAGGATGCGGCATTTGTCCGAATTGGGCGTGAGCAGGCCGAGGTGGTAGCGCAGCGAGCCCGCAAAGGGATCGCGATGCGCGCCGAGCCTGCCGCCGGGCGGCAGCATGGCGAACATCGCGCCATGCACCGTCGGAATCGAATTCAACAGCTCGACCGTCCTCGGACACAGGCTGCGCGCCGAGGGAAGGAAATCGTCATACCATTTCAGGTAAAATCGCTGCCAGCCGCTCTTGAAGAACGAATAAAAACCCCAGTCGTTGTTCTTGGCCGCCGCGCGAATAAAGCCTTCGTCGAACAGCCGCACCGCCTCCTCGCGGATCGTCTCCCAGTTCTCGCTGAGCTTTGCCAGCTCAGGAAAGCGCTCGACCGGAATCACCGGCTGGTTCGGGATCGCCGAGCCGGCATACATCAGCACATTGTAGGGCGCGAGGTAGGTCGAGTGATCGCCGAGCTGGCGCGCGATCCGAAGCCGCTCACGGCCGCGGAAATGCACATAGAGCGTGGAGGCGATGAGGATATAGAGAGCGACGAGTTGTGGCGCGAAAAGCTGCTGCAACATTTCCGGTTCCTGTACCCGTGATGCGCGGAGCTGATCCGCCGGGTCTGGTGCTGGTTCCGTTTGGTTACATTTCAGCCTTATTTCACCATGCTACCTGAGCGGGAGCAAGCGTCCGAAGCGGGTTCGAGGTGTTGCAAGAAGGCGTCAGCGCGGCGGCGACACCGCTCCTTAATCCGGGGCGGCCTTGGCGTGTGCCATGAACTGCAATTGCATATCGGAGAGTGACGGCAAGCAACTATGAGAGAATAACCTGACGGATTGCGAACTGATTTGCCGCACGCGCAACTGCGATTTCATGCGGCGGCCTTCGACAACACGACAGCAAATCACTTCTGATTTTCAGAAATCGTGTCAAGCCATCACCCGCGAAAGCGGGTGATCCAATATTCCAGAGACAGCAGTGATTGAACCGATAGGCCACGGCGTACTCGATACCCCGCATGCGCGGGGTATGACGGTCCTTGTACGGGAGATGAAGTCTCAGCTCCGCAGCGCCTGCAGGCCCTTGAAGGTCAATCGCTTCGGGTCGCGCACGCCGGCGAGATAGAATTTGCGGATGAAGGCGATCGCCGCCTCGCGGTCACAATCGGTCAGCGCAACGATAGCATCGACGGCAATTCGCTGGGCGTCCATGGGCTTCCTCGTGCTGTCAGGTGCCGCAAGTCACGCAGCGCATCGGCACGCCGGTTAATCCGGCGTTAACCGTGAGGGCACTTTGGACGATTCGCCTTCACCTACGTATACGCGAAATGACGCATGGGGCGGCGTCCGGACGCGGCCGCCGCCGGATGTGACTTCACGAATACTGCATCACGCCGTCGTCGACCTTGCCGTAGCGCAACGTGACGATATCGAGCGCGTAATTCTGGTACAGCCGCCACGGCCGTTTCGAGCCCTGCTTCGGCAGTTTCGCAATCGAGCGCTGCACATAGCCGGAGGAGAAATCGAGCGACGGCAGTTCGGCGATCGACGGATCGACATTGTGCGGCATGCACTGCTTGTAGCCGTTGCGGTCCATGTAGTTGATCAGCCGGCAGACATATTCGCAGGTCAGATCGCATTTCAACGTCCACGACGCATTGGTATAGCCGAACGCCGCGGCCATGTTCGGAATGTCCGAATACATCATGCCCTTGTAGTTCAGCGTTCGCGCAAAATTGACCGTGCGGCCGTCGACGCTGACTTCGAGCCCGCCGAGCACCTGCAGAACCAACCCGGTCGCGGTGACGATGATGTCGGCTTCGAGCTCGCTGCCGTCCTTCAGCTTGATGCCGCTCCTGGTAAACGTGTCGATCTCGCTGGTGACGACGGAAGCGCGCTTGTCGCGGATCGATTTGAACAGGTCGCCGTCCGGCACCAGGCAGAGCCGCTGCTCCCAGGGATTGTAGCGCGGGGTGAAATGCTTAGCCACGTCGTATTCCGGCCCCAGCGCCATCTTGACGCCGCCGAGGATCAGTTGCTTGGCACGGTCCGGCTTACGCCGGCAGAGTTGGAAGAAATACATGCCGAACAGCACGTTGCGCCAGCGGATCAGGTGATAGGCGAGTTTGGCAGAAAGATTCCGGCGCAGCTTGTTGGCAAACGCGTCCTCTGCCGGCCGCGCCACTACATACGTCGGCGAACGCTGCAACATGGTGACGTGCGCGGCGGTCTTGGCCATCTCAGGCACCAGCGTCACCGCAGTGGCACCCGAGCCGATCACGACCACGCGCTTGCCGGCGTAATCGAGGTCCTCGGGCCATTTCTGCGGATGCACGATCTGGCCTTGGAAATCCGCAGTCCCGGCAAACTCCGGCGTGTAGCCTTCCTCGTATTTGTAATAGCCCGAGCACATGAACAGGAAATTGCAGGTGAAGCGCACGATTTCGGTTGCGCCCTCCCCTGTGGTGCGTTCGGCCTCCGCGGTCCAGCGCGAATCCGGCGACGACCAGGACGCGCGTTTGACCCGGTGGCGGAAGCGGATGTGCTTGTCGATGCCGTTGTCGGTAGCGGTCTCGCGGACGTAGTTCAGAATGCGCGGCCCGTCCGCGATCGCCTTCGGCTCGGTCCACGGTTTGAACGAATAGCCGAGCGTGTACATGTCCGAGTCGGAGCGGACGCCGGGATAGCGGAACAGGTCCCAGGTGCCGCCGATGCAGTCGCGCCCCTCCAGGATCACGTAGCTCTTGCCCGGGCACTTCTCCTGCAGGTGATAGCCCGCGCCGATGCCGGACAGGCCGGCGCCGACGATGAGGACGTCAAAGTGCTCTGCCGTATCGGTCATGGCGATCTCCCTGCTTTCCGATGTAATGGCCAGCAGGTAGAAATTGCAACTCGCATTGTAAGGTTGCAGCGACGATACAGGCTGTATCGAAATTTATCAGTGACGCTCAACGATCACGGGCTGTGCGGCCGGCCAGCAAAAAGCCCCGGATCGCTCCGGGGCTTGCTGAGGCTCTGTCGTTTACGTCAGGACGACACCCGCGGGCGGCGCGTCCCGTCTGAAATCAATACCGGTAGTGATCCGACTTGAACGGGCCTTCCGGCTTGACGCCGATATATTCGGCCTGGTCGGGGCGCAGTTCGGTCAGCTTGACGCCGATCTTGGCGAGATGCAGCCGCGCCACCTTCTCGTCCAGCGTCTTCGGCAGCACGTAGACCTTCCTCTGGTACTTGCCGTCCTTGTTGTTGGCGAACAGCTCGATCTGCGCCAGCGTCTGGTTGGTGAAGGAGGCCGACATCACAAACGACGGATGGCCCATGGCGTTGCCAAGGTTCACCAGCCGACCTTCCGACAACAGAATGATGCGATGCTTGTCGGGGAATTCGATCTCGTCGACCTGCGGCTTGATGTTGGTCCACTTCAGGTTGCGGAGCCCAGCGATCTGGATCTCGTTGTCAAAGTGACCGATGTTGCAAACGATGGCGCGATCCTTCATCGCGCGCATGTGGTCGATGGTGATGATGTCCTTGTTGCCGGTCGCGGTGACGAAGATGTCGGCGCGCGGGGCGGCGTCTTCCATCGTGGTGACTTCATAGCCTTCCATTGCCGCCTGCAGCGCGCAGATCGGATCCACTTCGGAGACCATGACGCGGCAGCCGGCCTGGCGCAGCGAAGCGGCCGAGCCCTTGCCGACATCGCCGAAGCCCGCAACCATCGCGGTCTTGCCGGACATCATGACGTCGGTGCCGCGGCGGATGCCATCGACCAGCGATTCACGGCAGCCATAGAGGTTGTCGAACTTCGACTTGGTGACGCTGTCGTTGACGTTGATGGCGGGGAACAACAGCGTGCCCTTGTTCGCCATGTCGTAGAGGCGGTGCACACCCGTCGTGGTCTCCTCCGAAACGCCCTTGATGTTCTTGGCGATCTCGGCGAAGTACCCCTTCGGCTTCTCCTTCAGGAGGCGCTTGACGAGCGCATAGAAGATTTCCTCTTCCTCCGAAGTCGGCTTGTCGAGGAAGGCGGTGTCGCCCTGCTCGGCGCGATAGCCGGCATGCACCAGCATCGTGGCGTCGCCGCCGTCATCGAGGATCATGTTGGGCGTGCCGCCGCCGTGCCAGTCGAACAGCTTTGCGGTGTAGTCCCAGTATTCGGTGAGCGTCTCGCCCTTCACCGCAAACACCGGAATGCCGGCGGCCGCGATGGCGGCTGCCGCATGGTCCTGCGTCGAATAGATGTTGCAGGAGACCCAGCGGATGTCGGCGCCGAGCGCCGCCAACGTCTCGATCAGCACTGCGGTCTGGATCGTCATGTGCAGCGAGCCGGCGATGCGGGCGCCCTTCAGCGGTTGCTTCGGACCATACTCCTCGCGCGTCGCCATCAGGCCCGGCATTTCGGTCTCGGCCAGCGAGATCTCCTTGCGGCCAAACTCGGCGAGCGAAATGTCCTTGACGATGTAGTCGGTGAAGGCGGGCTTCTTGGCGGCGGCGGTGGTCATGGGGAGTTTCCCTTTGTTGAGCTCGTCATTCCGGGGCGCGCGCGAGCCACGAACCCGGAATCTCGAAATCATGGAAAAAGATTCCGGGTTCACCGCTATCGCGGTGCCCCGGATGACGCTGTTAAAACTAAACCGCGCGCTTGAGCGGTTCGACCAGGTCGGTCTTCTCCCAGGAGAAGCCGCCTTCATTGTCGGGCGTGCGACCGAAATGGCCGTAGGCTGCGGTACGCGCGTAGATCGGGCGATTGAGATCGAGATGGGTGCGGATGCCGCGCGGCGTCAAATCCATCGCCTTCGCGGCTGCCTTCTCGAGCTCGTCCTCCGGCACTCTTCCAGTGCCGTGGGTGTCGATATAGATCGACAGCGGACGCGCCACACCGATCGCGTAAGCAAGCTGCAGGGTGCAGCGGTCGGCGAGACCGGCGGCGACGATGTTCTTGGCGACATAGCGCGCGGCATAGGCGGCCGAACGGTCGACCTTGGTCGGGTCCTTGCCGGAGAAAGCGCCGCCGCCATGCGGGGCTGCGCCGCCATACGTATCGACGATGATCTTTCGGCCGGTGAGACCGGAATCGCCGTCGGGACCGCCGATGTAGAATTTTCCGGTCGGATTGATGTGCCAGATGGTCTTGCCGTTGATCCATTCCTTCGGCAGCGCCTCGCGGACATAGGGTTCGACGATGTCACGGATCTGATTGGAGGTCAGGTCCTCGATCAGATGCTGGTGCGAGACCACGATCTCGCGCACGCCGACCGGCTTGCCGTTCTCGTACTGCACGGTGACCTGGCTCTTGGAGTCCGGACCGAGCACCTTCTCGCGGCCGGAGTGGCGCGCTTCGGAAATCAACCGCAGGATCTTGTGGGCGTAGAAGATTGGCGCCGGCATCAGGTCGGGCGTCTCGTTGGTGGCATAACCGAACATGATGCCCTGGTCGCCCGCGCCCTCTTCCTGGTTGCTGGGCTGCTTGGCATCGACGCCCTGGGCGATGTCGGCCGACTGCGGATGCAGCAGAATCTCGATGTCGGCTTTCTCCCAGTGGAAGCCTTCCTGCTCGTAGCCGATATCCTTGATCGCCTCGCGAACAACGCTCTCGATCTGGTCATTGGTCACCGAACTCGGACCGCGCGTCTCGCCAGCGATGACGACCTTATTGGTGGTGGCAAGCGTTTCGCAGGCCGCGCGGATCTGCCATGGGTCGATGCCCGCCTTCGGGCCTTCCCGGTAGAACAGGTCGACGATCTCATCCGAGATTCGATCGCAAACCTTGTCCGGATGACCCTCGGAGACCGACTCGCTGGTGAAGAGATAGGAGGCGCGCATCAACAAACCCCTTGTTCCCGCCGGACCCCGGCGGCTGTCTGTGTTGTGTATCCTGGAATGTCAGTCGCGACGCCGCGAAATGACGTAGGATTCGTCGTAAAACCAAAGCCCATTATGCTTGCGCAGAACCTCTCTGGTGGCATCGAGGGTCCGGCTGCTTTCAGTCATTTCCGTCAACCGGTCGTCTTCGATCTGGGCGACATACACCGCCGCATTCCACGCTGCAAAGGCCGTCGAGGTTCCGATCGAGCCGGTGACCTCGTTGGGCAGCGCTTCCATATCATAACGGAAGATGGAACGGTTATCGGCGTAGGCATTAAAGTTAAGGTCCCGTCCGGCCGACCCCAGCTCGTATTTCACCGCGCGCAATAGCTCATGACGGCTCACGGCGAAAGGATTTTCTCCCGGCCAGACCGATTGGATGATTTCCAGGCCCGGATCCTGCCCGTGGGAGTGAATTCCAATCAAACGGCCCCCAGCCCGAAGCGACCGCGCCAGCGGCGCGATAATCCGCTTGGCGCGGAAATTCACAGAGGATTTGGCCCGATAGGGCTGGGATGCGATCACAAGGTCGAAATTGGCCTCGGTCCGGCCGGCCCGTGGGATGATCGAATCAAGCAGGAACCGGTGGTCCTCCCGATACAGCACCAGCGCCACCGGGCGCTCATAGATCGGCATGCCCGATTTGGGGCTGATATTGGCCCGCCAGTTTTGTTCCAGAAACGGCCCAAGTTCTGCGATCTGGGCCTCGAATTCCCCCGAAGAGGCCCCCCGCAGGGCAACCTCATGCCAGATCATCCCCGCCGCGGCGGCAGGAGACGCCGGCGTCAGCCAGGGCGCCTCGGCGTAATGCATGTTGGTCAGGACGATGACGGTGGCCGGGTGCTCGAACAGCCGGTCCGGCACCTTGTCGAGCGTCAGCCGGACGTCCTCCAGACTCAACTCCTTGCCGGCGATATAGAACGGCATATGGGGAAAACGCCCGTGCATCGAGCGCATCACCCGCGCCAGCACCGTGCCGTCGCCGACACCGGCGTCGAACACCCTGAGCGCCGGCGGCCGCGGGTGCAGGCTGGAGAGCTCCAGCGCCACCCGCTCGGCGATCACCCGCTTTTCGCTGCAGGTATGGACGAACAGCAGGTATTTCTGCCGGTTCTCGAAGAAGCGGAAATTGCCTCTGGGATCGCGTTTTTCCGGCGGCACGTCGAGGCCGCGAGGCGGTGGCAGGGCGCCAGTGGACGCGGCGATATAGGCCTGGATGCGGTCCAGCGTGTCGATGGTGATGCGCTTGCCCTCGCGCAGCCGGTGCACCAGCTTGCCGTCGTTGACCGCCCGGCGTCCGAACGTCGTCTCCGCCATGTCCGCTTGGCGGCAGAATTCGGTGATCTGGCTGAGGATCTGTTCGTTTTTCATCGGTCAGTGGGCTGAAACTGGTTTGGGAAGCGCCGGTGGGCCAGATCGGATGTCTCGATTGTCCTACCACCTCTGCCCACCAAAGGAAATGCCGACCGCTTGCACCCGGCATGCACCGCCGCCGTCCTTGAACCCCGGTTCCGCGGCGGGCAACAAAGCGGTATCCGCCACTGCGACCGCCAATCACGGGGACATGATGCGCCGCGCGATCGTGATACTGACCCTGCTCGCCGCCGCACTGTGGTCGGCGCCTGCCGCAGCCCAGCCGCGCAACCAGCTTGGGCCGCTCTGCACCACCGACACCACGCCCGCCGATCAGCAGATCAACGCCTGCAGCAAGATCGTCGCGCTGAAAGTGTTTTCCGGCGAGAAGCTCGCGACCATCTACTTCTGGCGCGCGGTCGGCTGGAACAAGAAGGGCAACTACACGCAGGTGATTGCGGATGCCGGCGAGGCGATTCACCTGCACGCAAGCACCGCCGCCTACAATCTGCGCGGCTCCGCCTATTACGACAAGGGCGAGTACGACATTGCCATTGCCGATTTCAACGACGCGCTGCGCATGGGGCCGCCGAGCGGCATCATCTTTCACAACCGCGGCAATGCCTGGCGCTCCAAGGGCGAATTCGCCAAGGCGATCGCCGACTACGATCAATCGATCAAGCTGGGGCCGCCGTCCGCGTTCGCCTGGCAGAACCGCGGCATATCGAAACGCGCGCTCGGCGATCTCGATGGCGCGCTGGCCGACATCAACGAAGCGATCCGTCTCGACCCGGAATTGCCGCAGCCCTTGACCAGCCGTTCGGTGATCTGGCGCGCCAAGGGCGATTTCGATCGTGCCATCGCCGATGCCACCGAGGCGATCCGGCTCACCAAAGCAAAAGCGCCGGTCAACATCATGACGCCGCCGGGCAGCGTGCCGATCTCGGCCTATAGCCAGCGCGCCCTCTCCTATGAGGCCAAAGGCGATCTCGACCGCGCCAAGCAGGATTACGCGGCGGTGCTCGAAGGCCACGCCTCCGACGCCGGCAGCAAGGCCAACCAGGCCACCGCAAAGATCCGCCTGTCGCTATTATCAGACGCGGTACCGCCCGCGCCCCGAACGGCGACCGCAGCGCCGCCGCCGCCAGCCAGCGCAGCGGCGCCAGCTTCGCGGGCGGGTGCAGGGAGTCTGTCCCCGCCTCCCGCAGCGGAGCAGCGCCAGCGTGCAGAGACCGTCAGGCGCGTCGCGCTCGTGATCGGCAACGGCGCCTATGCGCATGTCAGAGCACTGCCCAATCCGTCCAACGACGCACGCGCGATCGCAAAAAGCCTGCGCGACATCGGCTTCGTGGTGACGGAAGGCACCGATCTGGACCGCACGGCGATGCAGGCGACGATCCGCGACTTCCTGCGCGACGCCGCGCGCGCGCAGGTCGCGGTGGTCTACTATGCCGGCCACGGCGTGCAGATCGACGGCCGCAATTACCTGGTGCCGATCGATATCCAGTTCCACGCGGGCAGCGGCATAACTGACGCGATGATGGACATGGATACGATCATGGCCGGCCTCGACGACCAGGTCCGCACCAACATCCTGATCCTCGATGCCTGCCGCAATAACCCGATGGCGCCGAGGCTCGCTTCCGCAGGTCCAGCCCGTAGCATCGAAGCCAGCTCAGGGCTGGCCGCTCCCGCCACGCTCGGCGCCGGCTCGACACGCGGCGCGGGCACGCTGATCGCCTTTGCGACGGCGCCCGGACAGGTCGCGCTCGACGGCGAAGGTGCCAATAGCCCGTTCTCGGCGGCGCTGTCGCGCCACATCGGCACGCCGGGGCTCGAGGTGCAGCAGATGCTGACGCGGGTGCGCGCCGAAGTCGTCGCCGCGACCAAGGGCAAGCAGGTGCCGTGGTCCAATTCGTCGCTGCTGGGCGAGGTGTATCTGGCGGAGAGGTGACGGCGCTTGCGCCGTCATCCGGCGCGCGCGCCAGCGCGAACTATGGTGCGCTATTGCGCACCTGAGGTCTGGTGCTTACGCACCATCCCGGAATGACAATGGAGACTATTTCCCCCAAACCTCGTTCGCCACTTCCACGGCGAGGCTGAGCTTGGCCCATTGCTCTTCCTCGGACAGGATGTTGCCTTCCTCGGTCGAGGCAAAGCCGCATTGCGGCGACACCGCAAGCTGGTCGAGCGGAGCGAACTTCGCGGCCTCCTCGAGGCGGCGCTTGATGTCGTCCTTCTTTTCGAGCTCGCCGAATTTCGAGGTGATGACGCCGACCACCACGACCTTGTTGCCCTTCGGCAAGTAGCGCAACGGCTCGAAGCCGCCCGCGCGGTCGGAATCGTATTCGAGGAAGTAGCCGTCGTAATTGGTACCGGCCAGCATGGTCTCGGCCACCGGCTCGTAGCCGCCGGACGAAATCCACGTCGAGCGGAAATTGCCGCGACAGACATGGGTTGTGATCACCATGTCGGCCGGGCGCTCCGCCAGCGCATAGTTGATGATGCGCGCATAGATTTCCTGCAGGCCATCGGGGTTGTCGCCGCGATCGCGCGCCTTCTGCAACTCGTCCTGCGAGCAGAGATAGGCCCATACGGTATCGTCGAATTGCAGATAGCGGCAGCCGGCGTCGTAGAACGCCTTCACCGCCTTGCGATAGGTCTTGCCGAGATCGAGGAAGAATTCCTCGAGATCGGGATAGACCTCCTTCGAGATCGACTTGCGGCCGCCGCGGAAATGCAGGACGGCCGGCGACGGGATCGTCATCTTTGGCGTCACGTGCGCCGTATCGGCGTGCTTTTTCAGGAAGCGGAAGTGATCCAGCATCGGATGGTTGTCCGGGAAGTCGAGCTTGCCGATGACGCGGACGGCGTCGTGGCGGGTCTCGACGCCCGCGAACTGAATACCGGTTTCGGGGTGGAACAGTTCGCAGCCTGTGAGATGGCTAAGAAAATCGAAATGCCACCAGGAGCGGCGGAATTCGCCGTCGGTTGCAAGCTTCAGGCCGATCGAGGCCTGCTTGTGCACGACCTTTTCGATCTCAAGGTCTTCCGCCTTGCGCAGGTCTTCAGCCGTGATCTCGCCCTTCTCCAGCTTGGCGCGCGCTTCCTTGATGCGCTGTGGCCGCAAGAGGCTGCCGACCTCGTCGGCGCGGAACGGGGGCTTTGTTCTCTGCATGGTCTCAACTCCCATTAGATCTAGTGCGCGGCGGCGCCGGCGACGCCGAGATAGCGTTCGAGCACCGCGGGATCGGTCTTTAACGCGCTGCTGGCCGCATCATGCACGATTGCGCCGCGTTCCAATATCACAACCCGATCGGCCAGCCCCAGAATCTTTTGCGCGTTCTGCTCGACGATAACAGAACAGATGCCGCCGGCCCGGGTAATGGTGCCGAGCGCCCGCAGCAGTTCCTCGACGATGATCGGCGCCAACCCCTCGGTCGGCTCGTCCAGCAGCAGCACCTTGGGATTGAGGGTCAGCGCGCGGCCGATCGCCAGCATCTGCTGCTCGCCGCCGGAAAGCTGGTTACCGAAATTGCTGCGGCGCTCCTTCAGCCGCGGAAACATCTCGTAGACCTTTTCCACGGTCCATGGGCCGGGCTGGGCCACCGCCGTCATGTTTTCCTCGACCGTCAGCGAACGGAAGATGTTGCGTTCCTGCGGCACCCAGCCGATCCCGGCCCGCGCCCGCTGGTCCGGACGCATCGCGGTGATATCCAGCCCGCCGAGCGCAATCGTACCGCCGAAGCGGCGGGTGATGCCGACGATTGAATTGATCAGCGTGGTCTTGCCGGTGCCATTGCGCCCGAGCAGCGCCAGCACCTGGCCCTCGCCCAGCGCCAGCGACATCGAGGGCAGCACCACGGCTTCGCCGTAGCCGGCGCGCAAGGCATCGATGGCGAGGAGATCAGGCATCGGCCGCCTCGCCGAGATAGACCGCCTTCACTTGCGGATCCCGCGCCACTTCATCCGGCGGGCCCTCGACCAGCATGGCGCCGTTGACCAGCACCGAGATACGATCAGCGAACGAGAATACCAGATCCATGTCGTGCTCGATCAGCAGCACCGTGACGTCACGCGGCAGGGCAGCGACCGCCGCCAGAATGTCGTGACGCTCGCTCTCGGGCACGCCGGCAGCGGGCTCGTCGAGCAGCAGCACACGCGGTTTGGTCGCAATGGCGACCGCAATTTCGAGCAGGCGCTGCTTCCCATAGGGAAGCGTCGCTGTCAGTTCGTTCATGACGTCGAGGAGATGAAAACGTTCGAGCGTCTCTGCAATCTCCTCGTTGACGTCGTCGCGTGTGCCCATCCGCCGCCACCAATCGCCGCCGCGGCCAAGCCGTTCGGAGACGGCGAGCCCCACCGTTTCGAGCGGGGTCAGGTCGGCATAGAGCTGGTTGATCTGGAAGGTGCGCGAGAGACCGCGCAGCACCCGCTTGTGCACCGGCAAATCGGTGATGTCGTTGCCCTCCAGCAGGATCCGCCCGGCATTGGGCTTGAGCACGCCGGTCAGGAGATTGATGACAGTGGTCTTGCCGGCGCCGTTCGGTCCGATGAGGGCATGACGGGCGCCCTGCTCCACCTTCAGCGACAGATCGCGCGTGACCTTCAGGCCGCCGAAGGATTTTTCCAGTCCCCTGGTTTCGAGAGCGATCGTCATGGTGCGTCGCTTTCGGGAACGGCAACGACGGCCGTGCGTCCGAGGACCTGACGGATGACGAGGTTCGGCCCCCAAAGAACCCAGCGATGGATGCGTTCGCGGCCGACCAGCACTATCACGACCAGAACAAGCCCGATCCAGAACAGCCAGTATTGAGGCGTAATGGTCTGAAACAGTTCCTGCAGCATCTTGAAGACAACAGCCCCGATCAGCCCGCCATAGAGATAGCCGGTGCCACCGATCACCAGCACTAGCATCAGATCGGCCGAGCGTTCGAAGGCGAACACGTCGAGCGAAGCCAGCGCCGTGGTCTGGGTGAACAGCGCGCCGGCAATGCCGGCATAAAACGCAGCCACCGTATAGATCGCGATCAGGCGGCGGTTGACCGGCACGCCGATGGCCGACGCCCGCAACGGATTGTTCTTTATCGCGCGCAGCGACAGGCCGAAAGGCGAATTCACGATCCGCCGCGCCAGCAGAAACAGCAGGAATAGCACGATCAGCGAATAATAAAAGCCGGTCTTGCCGAACATGTCGAACGCAAACAGGCCGAGGATCGGCTGCATCTCGATGCCCTGCAGCCCGTCGGTGCCGCCGGTGATGTTGGAAAACCGTTCCGCCAGCGCTTCGAGCAGTAGCGCGATGCCGAGCGTCACCATTAGTCGGGTCAGGTCGACGCCGCGGATGACGAGGAAGCTGGTGAGAAAGCCGAGCACCATGGCGATGAGGCCGGCGACGACCAGCGCGATCACCGGCTCGTTGACGATGCCGTGCAAGGCCAGCAGCCCGGCCGAATAGGCTCCGACGCCAAAGAACGCGGCGTGCCCAAGCGAAACGATGCCGGCGTAGCCGAGGATCAGATCAAGCGACAGCGTGAACAATGCCAGCCGAATGATGTCGGTCATGATCAGATAGCGGGACGGAAACAGAAATGCGCAGGACGCTGCGAGAATCCAGAACGCGATCTCGGCTGGGCGCCAGCGGGCGCGGGCGATGGCATGGAATGAGACGTCGGAAATTGCGGTCATCGGGGGCTCATCGCGCGGCGGCGCGGCCGAACAGGCCGTTCGGACGCCAGATCAGGATGACGATCATGATGGTGTAGATGACGAACGGTCCCATCTTCGGCACGTAATATTTCCCGGCGACATCGCCGATGCCGAGCAACAGCGACGCCAGGAACGGCCCGGTGATGCTGGATGAGCCGCCGACGGTGACCACGATCAAAAAGTAGATCATGAATTTTAGCGGGAAATACGGATCGAGCCCGAGGATTTCGGCGCTGAGCGCGCCGCCAAGGCCGGCAAGACCGCAGCCGAAGGCGAAGGTGAACGCAAACACCTGCGGCACGTTGATGCCGAGGCCGCTTGCCGCGCGGGGATCGTCGACCGCGGCGCGCAGGCGGCTGCCAAAACGGGTCTTCGCCAAAACCAATTGCAGCGCTACCGTGAGCAGGCCACAGATCACGATGATCATCAGCCGGTAGCGGCCGATGCCGACGCCGAATAAATCGAACTGGCCTTCCAGCGCCCCCGGCAGTTTGATGAAGATACGCGATGATCCCATGATGTAGTCGACCGCCGCGACCGACATGAAGGTGAGGCCGATCGTGAACAGCACCTGGTCGAGATGGCTGCGAGTGTAGAGGTGGCGGTAAAGCGTGCGCTCCAGCGCCACGCCTATCGCCGCGGCCGTAACAAAGGCGAGCGGAAGCGCCGCGAAGAACGGCCAGCCAGAATTGTTGACCAGCACCGCGCAGATATAGCCGCCGGCCATGGCGAAGGCGCCGTGCGCGAGATTGACGAAGTTCATCAACCCCAGCGTCACCGCCAGCCCGCAGGCGAGCACGAACAGCAGCATGCCGTAGGCGACACCGTCGAATAAGATGGTGAACAGCGTGGTCATGGGAACGCCGAAGAACCTCTAGGACACGTCATTCCGGGGCAGCGCGCCAGCGCTGAACCCTGAATCTCTTTTCAACAACCTCGAGGTCCCGGTTCGCGCGTTGCGCGCCCCGGGATGACGACTTCGTCGTCACTTCTTCGTCTTGCCGGAATCCTTCACCGCCTCGAAGGTCGCGAACTCGACGTTATAGAGTTCGCCGTCGACCTTCTCGACCTTGCGGATATAGATGTTCTGCACGATGTCGCGGGTTTCCGGATCGATCGAGATCGGGCCGCGGGGGCTTTCCCACTTCATGCCCTTCATCGCCGCGACCAGCGCGTCGCCGTCGGTCTTGCCGCCGGTCTTCTTCAGCGCCTCGTAGATCAGGCGGATGCCGTCATAGCCGCCGACCGCCATGAAGCCGGGACGCTGGCCGAACGCCTTCTTGTAGGCGGCGACGAATTCCTTATTCGCGGCAGAGGGATGCGCGGCGGAGTAGAGATGCGCCGTCACCGTGCCGAGCGCGGCATCGCCCATGCCGTTGAGCAAGTCGTCGTCCATTACGTCGCCGGGGCCGATCACCTTGATGCCCGCCTTGTCGAGGCCGCGTTCGGCATATTGCTTCATGAAGTTGCCGCCCTGCCCGGCCGGCACGAACACGAACACCGCGTCGGGCTTGGCGTCCTTCATGCGCTGCAAGAACGGAGCGAAATCAGGGTTTTGCAAGGGCACCTTCACCTCTTCGACGATCTCGCCGCCGCCGGCGGTGAAGTTCTGCTTGAAGAAGTTTAGGGCGTCGTTGCCGGGTGCGTAGTCGGAGGTCAGCGTCGCGACCTTCTTGATGCCGTTCTTGGCGGCCCAGTCGCCGATGATGGTCGACGACTGCGCCAGCGTGAACGAGGTGCGCACAATATAGGGCGAGCGCTCGGTGATGATCGAGGTGCCCGCCGCCATCACGATTTCGGGGATTTTCCCCTGCGTCGCCAGCGGCGCCGCCGCAAGCGCTGCCGGCGTCACGCCAAAACCCGCGATGAAATTGACCTTGTCGTTGACGATCAGTTCCTGCGCCAGGCGCTTGGTGTTGTCGGGAACCGCCGCGTCATCCTTGAGGATGACTTCGATCTTCTTGCCGGCGACGGTATCGCCGTTCTGCTGCATGTAGAGCTTGACCGCATTGTCGATCTGCTTGCCGGTCGATGCCTGGCCGCCGGTCATCGGCAGGATCAGGCCGATCTTGACGGTCTCCTGGGCGTGAGCCGGCGCAAGCGCCAGCATCGCGGCGACCGAGCCTGCGGCCAGCAATAGTTGACTGCGAATAGACATGAGCATCTCTCCCCCTGATCGGCCTTGTGTCTCGAACCGAGTCCCCGGCCCTTGATCGCACCATAACCCAGATTTTTCCGCCGGGTAGCGCGGCAACATGGCGTACTTGACCGCCCTTTTGTCAATCGGACCATCGGCGTGTCGCAGCGAACAAGCCGCATAGCCGTGAACGCGATGGTAATGTAATACGATCCGATATCCCTGCCCGAACCTCCTGCAATTATCGCCTATTTGTACGATTGTACAAATGAAATGGTCCTGTCAACAAAGAACCGTCTCTCGCCGATTCTCCTAGGCGGCGCCCTAAATCCATCATCCTTAGAGGGTATGGTTGTAATCTTCTGCCGATGCCGACCAGCGCGCGCCATATTGTCACGATCGTCACCGTTGCCCTTGCGGGCTGCGGCCTGGCCGGCTGTGGAACCATCAACGAGAAACTCGCTGCCGGCGTCAGCGATGCCATTCCGGCCGCGATCGGCGGAATTCCCGCGGATGCACCGCCACGCCCGGGGACCGCAAAGTACGACGAGTACATGCGGGAGCGCGAGCGAAAGCGCCTAATGCCGGCTTCCGAGCGCGACAAGGAGACCAACCCGGCTCCCGCGTCCCGGGATGCGGCGCGCTAATCCATAAACACGACCGTCTTGCGGCCGTTGAGGATGACGCGGTCCTCGAGGTGATGGCGCATGGCGCGCGCGAGCACGCGGCGCTCGATATCGCGGCCCTTGCGTGACAGATCTTCCGGCGTGTCGCGATGGCTGATGCGCTCGACGTCCTGGTCGATGATCGGGCCTTCGTCGAGGTCGCGCGTGACATAATGCGCCGTGGCGCCGATCAGCTTGACGCCGCGTTCATGGGCCTGGTGATAGGGCCGCGCGCCTTTGAAGCCCGGCAGGAACGAGTGGTGGATGTTAATGCAGCGCCCGGACAGTTTTGCCGACATTTCGTCCGACAGGATCTGCATGTAGCGAGCCAGCACAACGAGATCGGTCCCAGTGCCCTGAACCAGTTTCCAGACCGCCTCTTCCTGCTCGCGCTTGGTTTCCTTCGTCACCGGCAAACAGTGGAACGGAATCTCGCCGAAATCGAGCGAACTGTAGGTCTCGCGCGGATGGTTGGAAACGATCGCGGTCGGGATCATCTCGAGTTCGCCGGTGCGCCAGCGATAGAGGATGTCGACCAGGCAATGATCCGATTTGGAAACCAGCAGCATCACCCGGCGGCGGCTGGCGCGGTCGCGCATCTGCCAATCCATGTTGAAGCGCTCGGCGATTGCGGTAAAGCCGGTCTGCAGCGCCTGCAGTTCGACGGCGAGGTCGGCGGCGGTGAACACCACCCGCATGAAGAATTTCTTGGTCTCGACGTCGTCGAACTGCTGGGCGTCCAGAATGTTCTGCCCGTTATGGGCCAGAAAGGTCGACACCGCGGAAACGATGCCGGGGCGATCCGGGCAGGACAGGGTCAGGACGAATTGATGATCGGGCATGGCGGACTTGATTACAATTCAGGCAGAAGGGTGAAAACCGCGGATTTGCGGCCTTGCTCTATCACCGCGGACGCGCTTGCGCCAATCCGGAAATCGGGGTCAGGATGAACAAAGCGCGAAGCAAAAGCGTTGGAGCGAGATCATGGCTGACAGATTGAACGGTTACCGCATCCTGATCCTGGAAACCCGCGAGGAAGCGCAGTTTTCCCGCCTGCTCACCGAACAGGGCGCCGACGTGCTGCAATGTCCGATGTTTACCATCCACGACGCGGCGGACCCGGCGCCAATCGAAGGCTGGATCAGGCGGTGCATTGAACAGCCCTTTGACGACCTCGTGCTGATGACGGGCGAAGGCCTGCGCCGGCTGATGAAGGTCGTGCGGCGTCTCGATGCCGAACAGGCGTTCGTCGCCGCGCTCGGCAAGGCGCGCAAATTTGCGCGCGGGCCCAAACCGGGCAAGGCGCTGCGCGAAATCGGGCTGGAGCCACAGATGACGACGGAAAAGCCAACCTCCGAAGGCGTCGCCGAGATGCTGTCGCGGCTTGATCTCCGCGGCCATCGCCTCGGATTGCAGCTCTACCCGGACAAGGATCATGGCGTCCTGATCGGCGCGATCAAGGCGCAGGGGGCCGAGGTCGATACGGTGCTGCCCTATGTCTACGACGCGCAGGCTGCGGATGCCAACATCCTCACTGCGATCGACGAAATGGCGGAAGGCCGCATCGACGCGATCGCGCTGACCAATCTCGGCCAGGTTCGCCGCCTGATCGAGGTAGCGCGGGCGCGCGGCTGCGAGGATCGTTTACGCGAAGGGCTCGATCGCACGCCAATCGCTTCGGTCGGACCGGCGGTGTCGGATGAACTCAAGTCGCACGGCCTGCGCACCGATATCTATCCGGCCGAGGATGCGTTCTTCATGCGGCCGCTGATTTCGGCAATGGCCGCGGCGCTCGGCAAGAATCCGCCGCGCGCGGCTGCGCGAAGCTGACAGTTCAGACATAAACCGGATTACCTGCAACCAGCCAAACGTCCGGTTTGCCGCTAAAGCGGACATTACGCGCTGATCTGCGCATGTCCGCGAGGAACCAATGGCGGTCACTCTCGAGGGGCGCCTGTCGATCAACCAGAATGCCCGCTCGCCAATTCACCCGTCCGGCAGCCCTGCTTTGCGCATGCCTTCGGCAATCCGCGCACGCTGTGCGAGACAGGTCGAATTGTCCGTTGGCGTACTGGCATGGAAGTGGGAGAGAGTGAAATTGGGATCGATGGCCAGTCCGGTCTGTATCGAACCTCGTGCTTCCTCGATCCGCCCGAGATGAGCCAACGCCGCGGCAAGGTAGACGTGAACGAACGCGGCGACATTCCGATTGGTCTCAATGGCCCGCTTGAACCAGTAGACAGCAGCTTCATCGGCCGCAAGATATGACTGCGCGACGCCGGCATTAATCATCCAGGTGAACGCCCTATTGTCGCGGGGAGAAAGCCGAAATGCCTTCATGATGTAGGCTTCAGTTTCCTCGGCTCGACCCAGATAACATTTGCCAAGCCCAATCCACGCGTAAGCGCCGGCCAGATTTCGATCTAGCGCCAACGCGCGCTCACATTCGGCGATGCCCTGAGCGGCTCGTTTAGTAAAAATCTGAACGACGCCAAGGAGGCAATGCGCGATGGCGTGGTCTGGCAGATACGTAAGCACCTTGGCCAAAGACATTTCGGCCGCCAGGAGGCGTGCAGTCCGGTCGCCAGTCTGCATGGAAGTTCCCCGCATGGCATCGACGAACGCCATACCAACCATTGCTTCAATGTTGCCGGCGTCCAGGCAGAGGGCCTGTTCGAAGAACTTACGCGCTTGCGATAGGTTTGCGGGGTCCGATCCCCGGTGCACACTCGCCATGCCCTGGAAATACAGGTCCATCGAATCTGGATGTGGCGCCCGCGCCGCTCGTCGTGCCTCGGCCGTGACCAACTCCGTTCCGAGCTGATTGGCAAGACGCGCGCCAATTTCATCCTGTGTGTCGAACAGATCGGCGATTGGCTTGTCGAATCGTTCGGCCCACAGATGATTGCCGCTTTCGGCATCGATGAGCTGGACGTTGATGCGTATGCTGCCTCCACCGCGCTGCACGGACCCTTCGAGGATATAGCGAACGCCGAGTTCTCTACCGATTTGCTTCAGATCGACATGCCTTCCCTTATAGGTGAAAGCAGTGTTGCGACCGATCACGAAGATGCCGACCATGCGCGACAGGTCCGTGGTCAGGCTCTCGGTCACGCCATCGGCGAAATATTCCTGCTCAGGATCAGGGCTCAGATTGGTGAACGGCAGAACGACTAGCGAGGGTCTATCAGGAACGGCCAAGCCCGACGTCGGCGAGGCGCGCGCGACCATTGCGGCCGCAGGCCCGGACGTTTCGTGCACCGGGCCGATGAACCGGACGCCCTTGCGCGGAAAGGTCTTGATGAGGCGCTGTTCATCTCCGGAATCTCCAATCGCTTTCCGCGCAGCATTCAGGCGGGTCGTCAGAGCCGCATCTGAGACAACGCGGCCTTCCCAAATGGCTCTTATGAGGTCGTCCTTGCTGACGACGCGTTCCCGGTTGCCGATCAGATATTTCAGCAAGTCGAACGCCTGCGGCGCGATGGCGATGACATCCGTCCCGCGCCGAAGCTCGCGCCGGTCGGTATCAAATACATAATTTTCAAAGAGATAGCGCAAGCCAATTTCCCGCGTGGCGGTCAAGCGTCGAACGCCCTGTGACACTGTTGGAAATACAAGAATAAGCCGACAGTAAGGGAAAGGTAAGACGAAGATTAAGCGTATCCATACTTGCCGTGGTACATCCCGAGCTGGAAGATTCAAACCAGGGAAACAGTCCATGATCACTCGTCGTGACTTGTTGACCGTGTCGGCGGCCAGTGTCGCGCTCTCTGCTGTTGGTCTTGTGCCGCAGGGCAACACACAACCGCTCCCAAAAACTGTGCACATACTGACGGGCTTCACGCCCGGGCTGCTTGACGCCCTGGCGAGGCTCATTGCGGGTCAGATGAAAGATTATTCGGAGACAATCGTCGTCGAGACCCGGCCGGGTGCGGGCGGTCGTGTCGCCGTGGAGGCGGTGAAGACCGCCGACCCCGACGGATCGGTCATGCTAATCGCGCCGCTTGGATTCATGATGCTTTACCCGCACGTCTACAAGACGCTCAGATATGAGCCGCGGGATTTTACTCCGGTGTCGACGGTCGCCTCGACGCCAACATTGCTGACGGTAGGCCCGAGGGTGCCGGATGATGTAAGGACTCTTGCCGACTTCGTCGGATGGTGCCGCGCCAACCCCAAACACGCCACCTACGGCACGACGGGTGTTGGAACGACACTGCATTTCCTCGGTGCGCTGCTGGGGCGCACCGCGGGCTTCGATTATCTTCACGTGCCTTATCAAGGGAATGCCTCTATTCAGGATCTGCTCAAAGGCGAGATCGCATCAGCCATCATGCCGATCGGCAGCTCCCTGGGCCTCGTCCGATCCGGAGATCTTCGGGCACTGGCGGCCACCGGGCCTCGCCGCAGCTCGTTTCTTCCCAGCGTGCCGACGGTGGCGGAAGCCGGTTATCCGTCGCTTGAGGACCTCACCTGGTATGGATTTTTTGTTCCGATGAAGACGCCGGCGGCTATGGTCGAACGGCTCAACAGTGCGATACAGGCGGCCCTGCGCACCCAAGAAGTAAAATCCGGCATAATGAAATTAGGAGTAGAGGTTGACGCGATCTCGATGGGCGACTTTGCCCGGCTGATCGCATCCGAATCCGAACGGTGGAAAGCGATCGTGCAGGCAACTGACTTCACACCGACCAACTAAGGATTCCGGTGGCGGGCCGGCCAAGAGTCCGGGGCCTCATCCTATTCGGGGGAACACATGAGAAGATCAGGGTCCGTCTTTGATCTGGTGCAGGCCCATCGTGTCACGGCGGTGATCTATGTCGCCGCGAAACTCAATCTCGCTGAGGCCTCGGAGATGATGCAGAATTGACGGCCGAACTGGCGAAGCTGGTGTCCGCTGATGAAAGCGCGCTGCGCAGGCTGCTCATTGCCCTGACGAGGATTGGTGTCTGCAACCGAGCCGACTGCAACAAGTTTGGGATGACCGACGCTAACATCATCACCGCCATCGACGAGACGGCGGCCGGGCGCATCGGAGCGATCGCGCTGACTAATCTGGGCCAAGTTCGCCGCCTCATCGAGGTAGCGTGGACGCGCGGCTGCGGGGATCGCTTGTGCGAGGGCCTCGAGCGTACGCCAATCGCTTCGGTCGGACCGGCGGTGTCGGATGAACTCAAGTCGCACGGCCTGCGCACCGATATCTATCCGGCCGAGGATGCGTTCTTCATGCGGCCGCTGATTTCGGCGATGGCCGCGGCGCTCGGCAAGAATCCGCCGCGCCCGGCTGCGCGAAGCTGACCGCCGTACTCCGCATTATTTGCGGCCAGTCAAACGTCGCTTTGTCGTTGAACATGGACGTTGCGCGCTGATCTCCGGACGTCCGCGAGGCCAAAAGGCGACATTGGCCCCTTCGGGCCTTATCGAGGCGTCTGGTAGGTATACTGCGGCTATCGGGGACCGAGAAGCCGCGACCGTTATGACGATGGTGCGGCGAGATTTGGCGCTGCTTCCTGAAAGTCCCGGGCCCTGATTTCCCGGAATGATACCAAGCGGCGCTGCGCCTCGTCCCATAACACAAGCCGTACACACCGAAAGCTCTGCAGCAGCGTTATGTGGCCGACGTCGCGCAGTTCAGGGTGGTCGCGCAGCACGCGCGGCAGCCGGTAATAGGGAATACGACTGCAGAGGTGATGCACATGGTGAATACCGATGTTGGCCGTGAACCAGCGTAGCAGCACCGGCAGCTCGTAATGTGAGCTGCCGTACAGGGCGGCTTGATGCAGGTTCCAGCTCTCGTCGCGTTCCCACGTCGTGTGCTCAAATTGATGCTGCACGTAGAACAGCCATACGCCGGCGGTGGCGGCGAGGAGCGTAATCGGAAGATGCACGAGCAGGAACGCCTTGATGCCGATAAACCATGTGAGCGCAGCGACGACGACGGCAATCGCGAGATTGGTTGCCATTGTACTGGCCCAAGGCTGCCAACCATTGCGCATGAGGCCGACCGGGATCCTCTGTTGCAAAAGAAACAGATAGGCTGGTCCGACCCCGAACATGATCAGCGGGTGGCGGTAAAGACGGTATTTCAGACGACCCCACCATGAAAGAGCCCGGTATTCACGCACTGTCAGCGTATCGACATCGCCGATACCGCGGCGATCGATGTTGCCGGTGGTGGCATGATGAATCGCATGCGTGCGGCGCCAATAGTCGTAAGGGGTGAGCGTGAGCACGCCAATGATGCGGCCGACCCAGTCATTCGCCAGACGGCCGGCAAAAAAGGTGCCATGACCGCAGTCGTGCTGGATCATGAACAGGCGTACGAGAAAGCCAGAAGCCGGAATCGCGATAAGTAGTGAAGCCCAGGCATAGCCAAGAGAGAACGTGAACCAAGCCGCGGTCCATAACATTATCAGCGGCAAAGCCGTGATCGCCAGTTCGGCAATGCTGCGCAGCCGAGTTGGGGTGCTGTATTTGCCCAAAATGCGCTTCCAACGCCGAGCGTTGAGGACGTCTTCGCCGCCGTTGGAAGGTTGAATGAAGCCAAAGCCCTTTTGGCTGTTTGACCACCGCACTGTTCTCTTATGCACGGAGATATCCCTTCTGACAGTGCATGTAAGGTCGAGGCGCCGATGGATCGGCACCTTCTCGGTTGATCGATTTTGGAGAAGGGTCTGAAACGTGCGTGCCTGCAAGGAGCAAGGCAAAGCGGGCCCAGTCGTTCGGCCAAGTGTCGATTACCCGCATATGGACACGAATTGGGGGGAGGTCAAGGAGACTGCAGATCCGCGTTCCGCGTGCCCCTTGGAGGCTTTCGGACGCCGGCCGCCGAACACTCGGCGCCGTCCTCAAGCGGCCGGCAATCCCTTCACACTTGCGGACATCACGATGCGGCTGATCCGCGACTGCTATGGCCCCCGAAAGCGGACATTGCCTATTGCGCCACAGTCTTGCCTCACCGCCAGTTTGATCAATATCCGCCCTAGTCCACCTTGGCGCCGGCGAACTTGACCACCTTGCCCCACTTCTCGGTTTCGTCCGCCACCAGCTTGCCGAAATCGGCGGGGGAGCCCGGCAGCAGAATGGCGCCGATCTCGGCGAACCGGGCCTTCACCTTGGGATCGGCGAGGATTTCGTTGACGGCACCGTTGAGCCTGTCGACGATTTCCGGCGGCGTTCCCTTGGGTGCTGCGAGGCCATACCAGGCGCTTGCCTCGTAACCGGGGAGGAAATCGGCGACCAGCGGCAGATCCGGCAGCACGTCCGAGCGCGTCGTGCTGGTGACCGCAAGACCGCGAAGCTTGCCGGATTTAACATGCTCGGCGCAGGTCGGAAGGTTGTCGAACATGACGTGCATCTGGCCGGAGAGCATGTCGGTGAGTGCCGGCGCGCCACCGCGGTAGGGCACATGCTGCATGTTGGTTCCGGTGAGCATCTTGAACAGTTCGCCCGACATGTGGATCGTGGACCCGTTGCCTGAAGACGCCATGTTGAGCTTGCCCGGATTGGCCTTGGCATAGGCGATCAGCTCGGGAATCGACTTTATCGGCAGCGACGGGTGCACCACCACGACATTGGGAAAGCGGATGATGCCGGCGATCGGCTCCATCTCCTTCATGAAATCGAAGGGTAGCTTGTCGTAAAGCGTGGCGTTGATGGCGTTCGCCGGCGCCACCAGAAGCAGCGTGTAGCCGTCAGGCGTGGCGCGCAGCACCTGCTCGGTGGCGATATTGGTGCCGCCGCCCGGCCGGTTCTCGATCACAAAGGATTGCCCGAGCTTTTCCGACAGCCACTGCCCCATCAGGCGCGACGTGAGGTCCGCCGAGCCGCCGGGCGTATAGCCGATCACGAGGCGCACCGGTCGCGATGGGTAGGCCTGCGCAGTTGCGATGCTTGACGTAACGGGGAGCGCAGCCGCGCCGGCTAAGAGCTGCAAGAACTGGCGACGCTGATATTTCATCATGCTTCCTCCACAACACGCGCCGGCGGCTCTTTGCGGCCGCTCGGTGCGTGCATCCTAGAGCATGATCAGGAAAATTGGGTATCGATTTTCGTCAGAGAGAGGCGAAATGCTTTCGCGTTAACGCGAACTGACAGGACTTTTCGTTCAGCGAGCTAGCCGCTCACCACGTGCTCGCTGAGGTAAGCCTGGTAGGCGAGCCGAATGCCGTCCTCGAGCTTCGTGCTGGCGCGCCAGCCCAGTTTTGCCAAGCGGCTGACGTCGAGCAGCTTGCGCGGCGTGCCGTCGGGCCGCGAAGTGTCGAAACCGATCTCGCCGGTATAGCCCACGGTCACCGCGACGACGCGGGCGAATTCGGCGATCGTGATGTCCTCGCCGGTGCCGATGTTGACCAACTCGCTATCCGAATAGGTCTTCATCAAATGGATGCAGGCGTCCGCAAGGTCGTCGACATAGAGGAATTCGCGGTGTGGCGTGCCGGTGCCCCAGACCACGACCCGCTTCGCGCCGGAAACCTTGGCCTCGTGAAAGCGGCGGATCAGCGCGGCGACGACGTGGCTGTATTCGGGGTGATAGTTATCGCCGCGCCCATAAAGATTGGTCGGCATCACATTGATAAAGTCGGCACCATATTGACTGCGATAGGCCTCCACCATCTTGATGCCGGCGATCTTGGCAATTGCATAGGGCTCGTTGGTCGGTTCCAGCGGGCCGGTCAGCATCGAGTCCTCGCGCAACGGCTGGGGCGCCAGTTTTGGATAGATGCAGGATGAGCCCAGGAACATCAGCTTCTCGGCGCGGTTGACATGCGCCGCATGGATCACGTTCGCCGCAATCGCCAGATTCTCGTAGAGGAATTCGGCGCGCAACGTGTTGTTGGCGGCGATGCCGCCGACCTTGGCGGCGGCGAGAAACACCACCTGCGGACGCCTGGCGGCGAACCAGCGGTTGACCGAGGCCTGATCGCGCAGATCGATCTCATTCCGGGTTACCGTCAATAGTTCGACGCCTTCCCGCGCCAGCCGGCGCACCAGCGCGGAGCCGACCATGCCGCGATGGCCGGCGACGTAGACCGTCTTGCCTTTGAGCTCAAACGGAATGCCTGCCACCCGCCGCCTCCAGCCGCGCTTCTTCGAGATCGCTCGCAACCATCTCCTTGACCATCTGGGTGAAGGAGGTCTTCGGCTTCCAGCCCAGTTTCTCCCGCGCCTTGCTGGCATCGCCGACCAGAAGATCGACCTCAGTCGGCCGGAAATAAACCGGATCGATGCGGACCATGGTCTTTCTGGACTTGGCGTCGACGCCGGTCTCGTCGACGCCCTTGCCGCGCCACTCAACGCGGCGGCCGATTTCGGCAAACGCCAGTTCGACGAACTCGCGCACCGAACGGGTCTCGCCGGTCGCCAGCACGAAATCGTCGGGCGCATCCGCCTGCAATATCTTGTGCATGCCCTCGATATAATCCCGCGCATGGCCCCAGTCGCGCTTGGCTCCGAGATTGCCGAGATAGAGTACTTCTTCGAGGCCAACCTCGATGCGGGCGACGCTGCGGGTGATCTTGCGGGTGACAAACGTCTCGCCGCGGATCGGGCTCTCGTGGTTGAACAGGATGCCGTTCGAGGCAAACATGCCGTAGGCCTCGCGGTAATTCACCGTAATCCAGTAGCCATAGAGTTTCGCGACGCCATAGGGAGAACGCGGATAGAACGGCGTGGTCTCCTTCTGCGGCACCTCCTGGGCGAGACCGTAGAGTTCAGACGTCGAGGCCTGATAGAACCGCGTCTCCTTCTCCATGCCGAGGATCCGGATCGCTTCCAGCAGCCGCAGCACGCCGATGGCGTCGGCATTCGCGGTATATTCCGGGCTTTCAAAACTGACGCCGACATGACTCTGGGCGGCGAGGTTGTAGATCTCGGTCGGCCTGATCTGCTGCATCAGCCGGATCAGGTTGGTCGAGTCGGTCATATCCCCGTAGTGCAGCAGGAACGGCACCTTGCGGGAATGCGGGTCCTGGTAGAGATGATCGATGCGCGCGGTGTTGAACGAGGATGACCGCCGCTTGACGCCGTGGACCTCATAGCCGAGGCCGAGCAGATATTCGGCGAGGTAGGCACCGTCCTGGCCGGTGACGCCCGTGATCAGCGCCACGCGCCGCTGTGAATCCTGAGCCACCATATCTTCTCCAAACATCTGCCGTCGCGGCAGGCCATAGCATTCGACCTGCGCCAAGTCTATCGCCAAAGCCATTTGAAATCAGGCTCTTAGGCACCTAATCGCCATGGTGGCGCAAGCGTTCGAGTTCGATGATGGTGACGCCGCCATATTCGAGCCGCAGCAAGCCCTCCTTCTCAAGCCGCTTCAGGCACTGGTTGGCATTTTGCCGCGAAATACCGGAGAGCGCTCCGATTTCTTCCTGCGTGATCTCGAGATGGCGCGTCATGTCCGGATAGAGAATCGGGTTGAACAACGATGCAATGGAGCGCGCGACACGGCTGGTTGCGTCGAGCGTGCGGCCATGTTCCACCGCTCCGATGAACTGGCCGAGCCGCTCGTTGAGTTGCCGGACCAGAAAGCGGTTGAAGGCGACGCTGTTCTCGAACAGCCAGAAGAAGGTGGCGCGATCCATCAGCGCGAGCCTCGTGTCCCGCAACGCCACCACGTCGTAGCGGCGCGGCTCGCTCTTCAGCACCGTGCCTTCGCCGAACCAGGCACCCGCCGTGAGGCCGGCGAAGGTGGCGGCCTTGCCGCCGCTCGACACGGTACTCATTCGGGCAAGACCGGTGACGATGCCGGTCCAGTAGTCAAAGGTATCGCCGCGCATGAAGATATGCTCGTTGGCGCGGTAGGATTTCTCGACGATGCCGGCACGGGCGACCTCGATTTCCCGCTCATTTAATTCACGCGACCAGGCCGCGATGCGCTTGAGGTAATCCGCAGCAATCATGATCGCATCGACCGTCGCATCCCACACTTGCTGCACTGCAACAGAAGTGCGGCCTGGCAAATTTCCCGACGAATTGTCAGGCAAAAGACATTTCAAACTATCGCATTGCTCTAAGGAGGGCCACCTCGGCGGGTGCGTCCATGGCGACTGTTCGGGGTGCGGCGTTACCACGCGTGATGCCGGCGTGGTCGGCATCGTTAGTCGGATGGCCGGAAGGTCAGTCCGGATGTAAGATTGCGGGTGCAATTGCGAACGATAGATAAAGAGCGCGGCAAGCGCCTTATCTGGAGGGAATGAGTGGCTCATACGTTGGAAGTGCGCGGCGTGTCGCTGCGCTTCGGTGGCGTCCGTGCGCTGACCGAGGTCTCGTTCGGCGTGAACGAGGGCGAATTGTTCTCGATCATCGGCCCGAACGGCGCCGGCAAGACCTCAATCGTCAATTGCATTTCCGGCCGCTACAAGCCGACCGAAGGCCAGTTGTTCTACCGCGGCAAGGATATCACCGGCCTCAATCCGAACGCGCGGCCTCCGCTCGGTATCGGCCGCACCTTCCAGAACCTGGCGCTGTTCCACCATATGAGCGTGCTCGACAACATCATGGTCGGGCGACACCACCTCTTGAAAAACAACTTCATCACGGGATCGCTGTACTGGCTGACGGGCGCGCGCCGCGAGGAACTCGAACACCGCCACAAGGTGGAGGAGATCATCGATTTCCTCGACCTGCAGTCGGTGCGCAAGGCGACCGCCGGCACCCTGCCCTACGGCCTGCGCAAGCGTGTCGAGCTCGCCCGCGCGATGGCGCTGGAGCCGCAGTTGATCCTGCTCGACGAGCCGATGGCCGGCATGAACTTCGAGGAAAAAGAGGACATGGCGCGCTACATCGTCGATCTCAACGAAGAGTTCGGCATGACCGTCATGATGATCGAGCACGATATGGGCGTGGTGATGGATATCTCTCACCGCGTCATGGTGCTGGATTTCGGCCGCAAGATCGCCGAGGGCGATCCAGCGTCGGTACTCGCCGATCACCATGTGAAACGCGCCTATCTCGGTGAAGAGGACGAGGTCCTCGTCGATCCGGACGACAATCCCGTGGCTGCGGAGAGCGTCGCATGATGGATTATGCCGGACGCGCCGCCCAGGCCGATACCTTTCCAAAGCTGCTGCGTCTCAACGCAAGGGAGCACGGCAGCGAGATCGCGTTGCGCGAAAAGGATCTCGGGCTGTGGCGCGTCTTCACCTGGAGCGATTACCAGACGCGCGTACACGATTTCGCGCTCGGCTTGGTCGAACTGGGTCTTAAGCGGGGCGACGTCATCGGCATCATCGGCGACAATCGCCCGGACTGGGTGGCGGCCGAAATCGCAACGCACGCTATCGGCGCCATGAGCCTCGGCCTTTACCGCGACGTGCTGGACGAGGAAGCGGCCTATCTGCTTAGCTATGGCGAGGCCAGACTGGTGTTCGCCGAGGATGAAGAGCAGGTCGACAAGCTGCTGGCGCTGGCCGACCGCGCGCCCAATCTCAAGCACATCGTTTATTCCGATCCGCGCGGCATGCGAAAATATGACGATCCGCGCCTGATGGAAGCCGAGAAGTTGGCCACGATGGGCCGCGACCGCGCCGCGCGCGAGCCCGGGCTCTACGACCGGCTGGTCGATGCGACGAGGGGTGAGGACGTCGCGATCCTCTGCACCACGTCCGGCACCACGGCCAATCCCAAGCTCGCGATGCTGGCCGCTGGCCGCGTCCTGAAACATTGCGCGACGTATCTGGCATTCGATCCCAAGGGGCCGGATGACGAATACGTCTCGGTGCTGCCGCTGCCCTGGATCATGGAACAGGTCTACGCGCTCGGCAAAGGGCTGCTGTGCCGAATGAAGGTCAACTTCGTCGAAGAGCCCGAGACCATGATGCACGATTTCCGCGAGATCGCGCCGACCTTCGTGCTGTTCGCGCCGCGGCTCTGGGAATCGATCGCCGCCGACGTCCGCGCCGGCGTGATGGACTCCTCGCCGCTGAAACAAAAGCTGTTCGACTTCGGCATGAAGGCCGGACTATCAGCGCTCGCGCAGGGCAAGCATTCGATGTTTGCCGACCAGTTGCTGTTCCGCGCGCTGCGCGACCGACTCGGCTTCACGCGGCTGCGCTCGGCCGCGACCGGCGGCGCCGCGCTCGGACCGGATACGTTCAAGTTCTTCCAGGCGATGGGCGTGCCGCTGCGTACGCTCTATGGCCAGACCGAGATGCTGGGGGCCTACACGCTGCATCCTGCCGGCAAAGTCGATCCGGATACGACGGGCGTGCCAATGGCCGCCGACATCGAGCTCCGCGTCGACAACCCCGACGTCAACGGCGTCGGCGAAATCGTGGTGCGCCACCCCAACATGTTCCTTGGCTATTACAAGAATCCGGAAGCCTCGGTCGCCGACATCAAGGACGGCTGGATGCACTCCGGCGACGCGGGCTACTTTAATGACGATCGGCAGCTCGTCGTCATCGACCGCATCAAGGATCTCGCCGAGACCTCGCGCGGCGAACGCTTCTCGCCGCAATATCTGGAAAACAAGCTAAAATTCTCGCCCTACATCGCCGAGGCCGTCGTGCTCGGCGCCGGCCGCGACACGCTGGCCGCGATGATCTGCATCCGCTACTCGATCATCTCGAAATGGGCGGAGAAGAACCGCATCTCATTCACGACCTACACCGACCTCTCCTCACGCCCCGAGGTCTATGCGCTGCTGCGCAAGGAGGTCGAGGGGGTCAACGCCACGCTGCCGCCGGCGCAGCGCATTTCCCGCTTCCTCCTGCTCTACAAGGAGCTCGACGCCGACGACGGCGAGCTGACCCGCACCCGAAAGGTCCGCCGCAGCGTCATCAACGAAAAATACGCAGATATCATCGACGCGATCTATGCCGGCAGGAGCGACATTCCCGTCGATACCGTGATCCGATTCCAGGACGGCACTACCCAGCGTATCCGCACCACGCTTCGGGTCGTCGATCTCGGCGCGCCTGCGGCTATGGCGGAGGCCGCGGAATGATCGGGCATCCACAACACAGCGCGGTGCCAGTTGATGCGCGCTCTCCCCTTGTGGGAGAGGGCAACGCCGTTGTTCGCCAAAAGCTCACTTCGGTGAGGGGTCTCTCTCCACACATGCGTATGTGGAGAGAACCCCTCACCCGTCTTCGCTTCGCGAAGCCACCCTCTTCCGCAACGGGAGAGGGAAAGAGGACCGCATGAACACCCAGCTCCTGATCCAGCTCCTCGTCAATGGTCTCGTGGTCGGCACGCTCTACGGCGTGGTCGCGATGTCGTTCGTGCTGATCTACAAGGCGACGCAAGTCGTGAACTTCGCGCAGGGCGAACTGCTGCTGATCGGCGCCTGGGTGTGCTGGTGGCTGCTCACCAAGTATCAGGTGCCCTTCTATCTGGGCATGCCGATCACACTGGTCTTCATGTTCCTGTTCGGCATTGCCATCCAGATCGTCATCCTGCGCCCGATGATCGGCGAGCCAATCATTTCCGTGATCATGGTGACGATCGCGCTATCGACGGTATTCTCCGCGCTGATGAAGTGGATGTTCGGCGTTAACCTGCAGCCCTTCCCGCGCATCTTCCAGACCCAGAACGTCAACATCCTCGGACTGCAGGTGCAGACCGTTTATCTGATGAGCCTCGCGGTATCGGTGGCGATGATGGTGGGCATGGCCTGGTTCTTCCGCCTCTCCAAATATGGTCTGGCGATGCGCGCCACCGCGTTCAACCAGCAGGTGGCGCAATCGCTCGGCATCTCCGTCAAAAGCGTGTTCGCGATGGCCTGGGCAATCTCGGCCACCGTCTCCGCCGTCGCGGGCGTGGTGGTGGCCGTCGTCAACGGCGTCTCGGCCGGCCTCTCCGCCTACGGCGTCAAGGTGTTTCCGGCCGCAATCCTCGGCGGGCTAGACAGCGTCGGCGGCGCGGTGCTGGGCGGCATCATCATCGGGCTGTTGGAAAACCTCGCGCACTTTCTCGACAGCGAATATCTGCACTGGGGCAATCTTTATGAGATCGCGCCGTTTTATGCGTTGATTATCATCCTCATGATCAAGCCGTACGGCCTGTTCGGCACCAAAGACATCGAGCGGGTGTAACCAATTATGGCAGGCCAGACCCTCATTCCCGCCGGCGATTTCCGCACCAGTTATGCAGCGGATACCACTGTGTTTCCGACCACGACCAGCCGCAATGCCATGATATCGGGTATCGTGCTGGTCTGTTTTGCGCCGTATGTCCTGAACGAGTACAGCCTCAGTCTGCTGATCCAGATCGGCATCTTCGGCATCGCAGCCCTTGGGCTGAACATCGTCGTCGGCTTCACCGGCCAGATCTCGATCGGCCATGCCGCCTTCTTCGGCTTCGGCGCCTTCACCTCAGCCTATCTCTCGAACCGGTTCGGTATTCCCGTCTTCTTCTGCATTCCGCTCGCAGGCGTCGTGACGGCGGCCGTCGGCCTGATCTTCGGGCTCCCCGCCGCGCGGCTGAAGGGGCTCTATCTCGCGATCGCGACACTGGCGGCGCAATACATCCTGCTCGACTTCTTTGCGCGCGCCGAATGGTTCACCGGCGGCAGCGTGCCCGCCAGCGCCGAGCCGTTCTCGATCTTCGGCTACATGCTTCGCGGCGACAAACAGTATTTCTATGTCGTGCTGGCCTATGTCGTCGTCTGCTATCTCCTCGTGACGAACCTGATCCGTTCTCGCGACGGGCGCGCGTTGGTCGCCGTGCGCGACCATTATTTGTCCGCCGAGATCATGGGCATCAACCTGACCAAATACCGGACGCTGTCGTTCGGCCTCGCCGCCTTCTTTGCCGGCGTCGGCGGCGCGCTCTATGCGCATTACAATCAGGTGGTCTCCAACGAAGGTTTTGGCATTGATCGCTCCATTATCTTTCTGGCGATGATCATCATCGGCGGGCTCAGCTCGATCATGGGCACGCTGATGGGCACGGCGTTCATGGTGCTGCTGCCGGAATCGATGGAATGGCTCAGCGTCGCGCTGCGCGACAGCCCGATCGATCAAATTCTGGGACTAAAGAACAACATCGCTTTCTTGCGCGAGATGGCCATCGGCGTGATCATCATCGTCTTTCTGGTGTTCGAGCCGGATGGACTTGCGCATCGGTGGCGGCAGATCAAGGCATACTGGAAACTCTACCCGTTCTCGCATTGAGGTCGGAACGGGACGAACAACGAGAAGACCTCGAGAAGTAACCGGGAGGACTATGTCCATGACGATGAAGACTCTGTTGAGCACTGCCTCGCTCGCTTTGCTGTTGGGCAGCACCGCGGCATCGGCCCAGGCGCCGATCTCGCTCGGGCATCTGGCCGACTATTCAGGTCCGACCTCGGACGTCGGAACGCCGTTCGGACAGGGTGTCGCGGACACCTATGCGTGGATCAACAAGAACGGCGGCATCAACGGCGCCAAGGTCAATGTCGATACCGTCGATTATGGCTATCAGGTGCCGCGCGCCATCGCCCAGTACAAAAAATGGTCGGGCGCCGACAAGGTCGCGGCCATTCTCGGCTGGGGCACCGCCGATACCGAGGCGCTGACGGGATTCCTGGCCCAGGACAAGATCCCGGATATTTCGGCATCCTATGCCGCGGCACTTTCTGATCCGACCGGCGCCGGCGGCAAGGCCAAGCCGGCGCCCTACAACTTCTTCTATGGACCGAGCTACTCGGATGCACTTCGCGGCATGCTGACTTGGGCCGCCGAGGACTGGAAGGCCAAGGGCAAGTCCGGCAAGCCGAAATACGTCCATATGGGCGCCAACCACCCCTATCCGAACGCGCCGAAGGCGGCGGGCGAAGCCATTGCCACCGAGCTCGGGTTCGAGGTGCTGCCGCCGATCGTGTTCGCCTTGACGCCCGGCGACTACAGCGCGCAATGCCTGACCCTGAAGAGCTCAGGCGCCAACTACGCCTACCTCGGCAATACCGCCGGCTCGAACATCTCCGTGCTCAACGCCTGCAAGGCAGCCGGCGTCGATGTGCAGTTCCTCGGCAACGTCTGGGGCATGGACGAGAACGCTGCGAAAGCTGCCGGTGCTGCCGCCGACGGCGTGGTGTTTCCGCTGCGCACCGCGATCGCCTGGGGTGGCAACGCGCCCGGCATGAAGACGTTCATGGAAATTTCCAAGATGTCGGACGCGGCCGGTACCGCCTACCGTCCCGTGCATTACCTCGCCGGCGTCTGCACCGCGCTCTACATGAAGGAAGCCGTCGAATGGGCTGCCAAGAACGGCGGCGCCACCGGCGAGAACGTCAAGAAGGGCTTCTATCAGAAGAAGGATTGGGTGCCCGCCGGCGGCGAAGGCATCTGCAACCCCTCGACCTTCACCGAGAAGGATCACCGCGGCACGCTCAAGGTCGACCTCTATCGCATGAAGGTCGCGGGCGCGACCGACGCTCCGCTCAACGATCTCGTCAAGAACGGCGGCATCAAGATGGAGAAGGTGAAGACGATCGACTTGCCGCGTAAACCCGACTGGCTCGGCTGGTAAGGTCAGGAGGCGGCTTTTAGGCGCTTTACACTCAACGGTCATCCCCCGCGAAAGCGGGGGATCCAGTACGCCGCGGCTTCTCGGCCAATCACCGGCGCCTCTAGAATACTGGGTCACCCGCGTTTGCGGGTGACGACAGCGGTGGGTGGAGCGGAAGTCCGCTCTACTAACAACGCCAGGATCAAGAAACATGACTGAAGCAACCGTGATCAATCGTCCCGCGCCGGTGGCGGCACAGACCGCCCCTCTCCTCAGCGTGCGCAACATCGAGGTGGTCTACGACAAGGTCATCCTGGTGCTGCGCGGCTTGAGCCTCGAGGTGCCGAAGGGCGCGATCGTGGCGCTGCTCGGCGCCAACGGCGCCGGCAAGTCGACGACGCTGAAGGCGATTTCGGGCCTGCTCAAGACCGAGGACGGCGAAGTGGTCCGCGGCGAGATCGTGTTCGACGGCGAGCGCATCAACGGCATCGATCCCGACAAGATCGTCCGCCGCGGCATCTTCCAGGTGATGGAGGGCCGCCGCATCATCGCTGACATGACGTCGATCGAAAACCTGAAGCTCGGCGCCTTTACCCGCACCGACAACGAGATCGCCGACGACATCGACATGGTGTTCAGATATTTCCCTCGGCTGAAGGAGCGCACCGGGCTCGCCGGCTACCTCTCCGGCGGCGAGCAGCAAATGCTGGCGATCGGCCGCGCGCTGATGGCGCGCCCCAAGATGATCCTGATGGACGAGCCGTCGATGGGTCTGTCGCCGCTCCTGGTCAAGGAAGTGTTTGGGATCATCAAAGCGATCAACCGCGACCTCGGCGTCACCATCCTGCTGGTCGAGCAGAACGCGCGCGCGGCGCTGTCGGTCGCGAGCCACGGCTACATCATGGAACAGGGCAAGGTCGTTCTCGACGGCACGGCAGACGAGCTGCGCGATAACGAGGACGTCAAGGAATTCTACCTCGGCGGCGCCGGCGATCAGCGCAAGAGTTTCAAGAACCTCAAAAGCTTCAAGCGGCGAAAGCGGTGGCTGTGAACCAAAGCGTTTTCAAGCGAAGTGGGGACCGGTTCGCGTCAAGAAAACGCGTCAAAATAAAAAGCAGAACGGTTCTGATTTCATCAGAACCGTTCAGATGCTCAGCCAAGCACCTGCTCCGCTTCCGCAACCGCGCAAAGAACATGATAGAACGAAGACGCAGGAATGGTGGCGACCAGCGAGTTGCCGTCGCGGTCGAATTGATCGTACCAGCCGCCCGCGACGGGATGGCTAAGATAGTGCCGTTCGAGCCGCGCCAGCGCTGCGCGCGCTTGATCGGCTGCGCCTGCTTCCCCCGCCTCGGCCTGCGCGATCCACGCCTTGGCGATTTCGGTCTGCGGCCACAGCCGGCGCGTATGCCGCCTGATGTTGCCGTTGGCGTCGCCTTCGTCGACCAGGCAGCCGGTCGCCTCGTCGCGATAACGCAGCGCCGACGCCAGCAACTCGCCGCGGTAGCGCCCTGTGGGGCAGCCGGTGATGCGCTCGAATCCCCTCAACAGCCAGGCCCATTCCGCCTGATGTCCCGGCTCGACGCTGACCGGCTCGATCTTGGAAAAATCTTCCTCGAAATACTCGCCGAGCACCTGCCGCTGCTTATCGTAGAGGTTGGCGAGAAATACGGCGAACAAATCGCCGGCGCGGTTCTGGAACACCGTGTCGTGCGTCGCGTCGAACGCCGCGATCATCGCTTCGAACAGATGCATCTGCGGGTTCTGCCGGCGCGGCATCGATACCGGCAATCCCTCGTGAACGCCGCCGTGCGGCGAGCGCAACTGAGTATCGATGAAATGACACAGCGCGTCGATCTCGGCGCGGATCTGCGCGTCACGATCCAGCCCATAGACGGTGGCAAGGGCGAGCAGAATAAAGGCGTGGTCGTAGGAATCGCGCAACGGGTCCAGCACAGTGCCATCAGGCTTAAGCTTGTGGACAAAACCAGGCTTGCCGTCGGGCGCTTTCGCCTTCGCCAGGAGCTGCTCCAGTCCCTTCAGCGCGATCGCGCGCCCGTGCGGATACCAGCCCATCTGCGCCGCCTTGGCGTAGCAATAGACCTGGCGCGCCTGCACGAAAACCCTGCGCGGCGCCAGGCGGTCTGCACGGCCGTCCGGAGCGAGCCGATCGATAAAGCCGCCGGCGACATCATCCCAACCCTCGGTCGACCACAGCGGCAAACAATGGTCGATCATACGAAGCTTCAGCCTCACGACGATATCGGCCGAATCCAGCGTGTCCGCCGCCGAAGCGGTATCTCTTTCAGCCATTGCGTTCCCTGGAACATCAACACCGGTAGAAGCCGTCTGATAGCACGTCAGAGGCGGCACGCAATCGGCCCTAATCTGCGGGATCATCAGCCATGACCGATCATTACGACGCCCTTGAAACGCGCGAGCCGGCCAAACGCGAGGCGGAGCTATTTTCAAGGCTTCCGGACGTCCTGCGCAAGGCGCTCGCCGCGCCGGCCTATGCCGAGCGTCTGAAGGGCATCGATCCCGCTTCCGTGACCGGCCGCGCCGCGCTTGCTGAGTTGCCCGTGCTGCGCAAATCCGAACTCCCTGCCCTGCACAAGGCCGCGCCGCCCTTCGGCGGGTTCGTGGCCGGGACATTGGGGTCGTTCGGGCGGCTGTTTACCTCGCCGGGACCGATCTTCGAGCCCGAACCTGTCCATACCGACCCATGGCGTGGCGCGCGGGCGCTGTTCGCGGCGGGCTTCCGGCCCGGCGACGTGGTGCTCAACACCTTCAGTTACCATCTGACGCCGGGCGGCTTCATTTTCGACGCTTCGGCGCGGGCGCTGGGCTGCGCGGTGATTCCGGCCGGCCCCGGCAACACCGAGCAGCAGTTCGAACTGATCGAAGCCTATCGCCCGGTCGGCTATAGCGGCACGCCTGATTTCCTCAAGATTCTGCTCTATGCCGCCGCTAATGCCGGGCGCGATGTCTCCTCGATCAAGCGCGCGCTGGTTTCCGGCGCGGCGTTCCCGAAATCACTGCAGGACGAAGTCAGGTCGCGCGGCATCGATGCCTATCAGGCGTTCGGCACCGCCGACCTCGGCATGGTCGCGTTCGAAACCCCCGCGCGCGAAGGCATGGTCGTCAACGAGGACCTGATCATGGAGATCGTGCGTCCCGGCACCGGCGATCCCGTGGCGCCCGGCGACGTCGGCGAGATCGTCGTCACCTCGCTCGACCCGCAGCATCCCTGGATCCGCCTCGCGCTCGGCGACCTCACGGCAGCGCTGCCGGGGACCAGCCCGTGCGGACGCACCAACATGCGCATCAAGGGCTGGATGGGTCGCGCCGACCAGACCACCAAGGTCAAGGGCATGTTCGTGCGGCCCGAGCAGATCGCCGAGATCGGCAAGCGCCATCCGCAACTCGGACGGCTGCGCCTCGTCGTCACCCGGTCCGGCGAGAGCGACGTGATGACGCTGAAGGCGGAATGCGCTTCACCCAGCGAAGCGCTACAGGGCGAACTCGCAGCAACGCTGCGCGCGGTGACAAAGCTCGGCGGCAATGTCGAACTGGTCGCAGTGGGCTCGCTGCCGAATGACGGCAAGGTGATCGCGGACGAGCGCTAATCTTAGCGCCCGTTCCCGGTGCTCTCTTCCGCCTTTACTCATGTAGCCGGATGCGCTCATGCTTAATCCGTTCGCTGTCGTGTTAGATTGGGTTCGTTCTGCCAAATTCTAAATGCGCTTTCTTCCTCGTTTTGTCGCTTGGGTTCGTTCTGCCAAAAAGTTATGAGAACACCTCCTTCAGAACTTCATCGTCTTGCCTGTACTCGGCAAGAGCCTTTTTGCGCTTCGAACGAATACGCCGCTCATATCGGCCGATCTTTGCAGCCGCTCGAGCTAGCTCAATGCTTTGGATTGCTGTTTGAGCCCCTGCAAGCGCGGCAAGCACCTCGCTTTGCGCCGCTCGAATGCGCCTCAATTCTAAGCACGATTCCGCGAGCATATACGCGTGTTCGTACGACCGGAGATTATTCGAAGCACCGGATAAAATCCTCGCAAGATGCTCGACGTGTAACCGCCCAATTGGATCTCGGGTGATTGGGATGGAAAGACCGTGGCCCAACGCGTTCTTGGCTGAACGCGCCTTTCCTGCTTGAGTCCGCGGTCCGGTGCTCAGCTTCGCGTTGCGTTGGTTAGCTGAGACGCGACGACCGGAGATCATTCTTGGTCCTTACATGCGTGGCTCGTCTTCTCCTGTTGCGCGATTTTTGCCGATCGCTCGGCCTCGAGCTCGCGCTGCTCGTCATAGAAACGAAGCTTTGCGTCGTTGAGACGGACATAAAAATTCCGATAATTCTTCATCTCTCTCGTGATCGCCCGGACCTCCTTACGAGCCGACGCAAGCATCTTATCGATGAATCCGATTGCTTCCGCACTTTCAGTGAAAGCAAGCGCATGAAGCGCGTCCCCGTCATAGCCGTACGCTCTCAGACGCGTGTTCAGTTCGACATCGGTCGGATTCTTCATCAGCGTCTGGCGCTCGGCCCGCGCTTTGACGCGCATCAAATGATTGGTGCCGGGTGTCCCCGCGTCGGGATGGGTCTTGGCGAGAGCTTTATCCAGCACGTCTGCACGGGCAGTCGGAATGAGAGCATGCTTCAACAGCCGAAGCCGGCTGATTTCAAACCAGAGCGCAGCGAGCTCGACAACCCACATCCACTCCACGGTCTCTTCGGGACAAAGATCGATCACCATTCCTTCAAGCAGCTGATAGTACTGTTCGGGCTTTTCCCCCGGCAACAAGCGCGGCAGCGTCATTACCAATGATACCAATTCCTCGGGCACATCGCGCTGATCGATCCAATACTCTGCGCCGTAGCGTTCCATGAGGTAGCCTCCTTCCTGGTTAGCGGACTTAAACCCACGCAGGTATGGAGGCTCGACAGCTCAGACGTCTCTGCTGAAGTTATGGCGACAATTCCCTCTCATGACGGAGGCCCCAGGCCAGAGCGGACCTGATCAACCTAAGTTGGCCACCGCGTCAGCACGAAAAGGATCAGATGAAAGGCGCCTATGCCGTTGAAGGAGGGGAACTCGATGCGCTCGATCCCCGAAATCTGCGCCGGTACTCCTTCAGGTCCGAGGAGATCGCGATCCTCGCAATGTATGCGGCCGATAATGGTCCTCGCTCTCCGTAATGGTTCGGAAGCGACCTCAAATAGTCATTGAGCGGGGCGATAACTTCTTCCAAAAATTCGATGAATGGCCCCGCTTCCACCTGCTTTGGTCGCCCGTTTCTGTCTGCACTTTGGACAGAGTGTCTCTTTATCCGTGGATTGAAGCGCAAGAATATCCCCCGAAGTTCGAACGCCAGATGCTCAACCATCAGCTTTTTTCGACGACCACGCCTGGCCTCGCCCTTCAAGCGATGCATCGCCTCCTTGGCGGCAATTCGAATCTGAGCGGGGGTTGGCCTCACTGGCGTCCATGGCTCAGTGACATCGAACCAAAATGTGCCTAGCGGTTCGTCTGCGCGCTGGTAAGACTGTGCCAAGCTGCCCAACGCCTCGGGCTCCACGCGCCTGGAGCCTACGAGGGACGGGTCCTGCTCAACAGCCCTCAGCGTTGCAATCAGACGGTGCGACGCCTTGAAGCCCCCATCCACGGCGATGGCAGCAGCCCTGGCGAGAATGCCAGCAATCTCCCGTATCAAATGGATCGACGCGAGATCTCCGATATATCCGGGTTCATCAGGAGTGCCGTACTCGAGATAAAAACCGACCTTCGAGAGTATCTGCACGCGGCGTCCCAATAAGTCAGCTTCAATGGTCGCAGCGTCACTACTCCAATCGAAACTGACGTGGTCGAGTTCGGGTTCATACTTAACAGACATGGCTGCTTGACCTATTCACGTAACAAGTGTTGATCCTGTCAATCGCGGTCAGCCCTTCCGTCCAAAGATCGAGCGGTCGTTCATATTTCGACATGCACTGGCATAGCTACACTTTGAACGCTCTCTTTGTAGAAGCGCACGGCGGCGCGTGCTGTAGCCGCAACCCTAACAGCCGAGAACCGTACACAAACTAAAGAATGCTAGCCAAGAGCCTCTATGCACCTAATCTGATGCTATGTGGAAAGCTTGAGGACAAACGATCGGCGGGCAGCACCACAGCTTGCCATTTCGCGCGAATCAGGATGCCTTCACCGCTCTCCCAAGCCTTCGCTCGAATGCGCTGGCCTTGAGCCCGCAACTCGCAGGAGAATTGCAAGGCCTCTGCTGCCACCAGCGCCTGAGATTGCACGAAAGTGTTGAACTTGAAACAAGAGGTCAAGCTGCTCAATGCGCAGCGCAAGATCCTGAGAACAGGATGCATGGCCTTGCGCGCGGTCCTCCGCGGTCCCGGCGGCAGCAACAAAGCCGAACAATTAACTGAACTAAGTTCCGCTCTCCGGCGGATTTATAAGAGCTCGCTAATAGCCAATATTGAAGCCAACCAGACCATCGCAGAAGAAGCTGAGCTGCTTGTAGGCGATTATCTCGGCGAATTACCTGGCCTCGTGAAAGCCAACTCGCGCCTTTTGGAGACGTGCCTGCTTGCTATAAATCTGATGGATGAAGCCCGTCATCACCTGCAGGGCAACAAATAGGCCGAGCGTGGCTCTTCCGCTCACAGCGGAGCTCGTCGCCCGCCATCCCCAGAATTTCGAAGCCCGGGTGAAAAGACTGCTCGGCCCAGTGCCGGAGATGCGGGAATCCAGAGCACCGGTCGCCACGAATGCCTCGAAGTGTCGTGAGTTGGCCCACCGCGGCTTGGAACATTAACGTCATAGACTAGGACGCAATCAAAACCTGCGCGTTCCGATGAACGTCAGCGATAAACTCCTTGAGACAATCGCTCCAACCTATTCCAAAACGGCTAAGGCCTTCATCGGCATGGGTGCGGACGATTGTAAGCCCTCGGCTTGCGGCATACGCCGCAATCAGCTCAGCTTGGTTCGAGTATTTCTGGTGGTCGGAGGACATGCGCACATACTACGCAGCCCGAACGGGCCGCTCTGTCGCTCCACAGAATTGGTAGCTCCGGTTGCACGACTTCACCTCGCTAACGGCGAACCGATTTGGTGCTGGGCTGAGGCTATCCGCTGAAAGCCCCGCCGCAGGGTTGGGGCGCTTTCAAACCGGACGCGCAAACGGCGGCCGGCACCTATCTGCCGGCAGAAGCCCTCGTCACGGTGGCGCTCGCCGACCCCTCCTATCCGCTCCAACAGGTACTCGATACCACCTTCCACGAGGCGTTCCACGCGCTCGAGGACCGGATTCTTACCGATCAGGAAATGGAGGTGCTGAAGCGCGAGGACGCGCGGCTGCGCGAGATCGTGCAGAAGGCGTACGGCTTCTCCAATGAGGAGATCAAGTCCATCGCAGGCTTCGAGATCCGGGCGATGGCGTTCGAGTATTATGCCTCGATGCGCGCGCGGCTTGCACGCGCCAGGCGTCCACATCGGCAGGGCAACAAGCTCTTGGACAAGTACGGCTCCGACAATTTCGAGGTCGAGATCCTCGCCTACGTCACCGAGCGCACGGTTGACGCCAAGATGTGGGATCTGAACGCCACCAAGCTCAAGATGATTAACGGCATCCGGAAGTACGACGGTGCCTTCACCATGGAGTTCGAGGACGAAGACTCGGTCGGCATGACCGAGATCGCCGCGCCCTCGCCTCCGGCGACCCGCTTCTGTTGGAGCGGGTTAAACTGATGGCCGAGATCGACAAGCTGGAAATCCTTGAGCGGGCGCACCGCCGCAAGATGTTCGGCATCGACGACTCGATCTTCGAGCTTGAGAACGCCGAGAAGCACTATCCGGCACGCATCGAGGCTGGTCTTGCCAAGGCCGCGCAGATCCGGGACGCGATCGCGACCATGCGGCGCGACGCCGGCGGGCGGGCTGTCAGCGTCGAGGGCAAGACCTACAACAACCGGCTTGGGGCCAACAACGCGGTTGAGGCGGAGATCGAGCGCCAGAAGGCAGGCGACGAGAACGCCAAGTATGCGCTGAACATCAACGGCCAGCGCGTCACCAACAAGGAGATGGCGCAGGCGATCCTGAATGAAGCCATCGGCGATAGCCTACCGGTAGAAGCCACGATCGGCGGCGAAGTGCTGCGCTCGCGCTCCGCCATCGCCAAGACGCTTGCGGCCAGGGCGACCGAGCTTCTGCAGCAGACCAGCCGGGATAGCAACAAGCCGGTGAACATCGGCACGATGCTGGGCTATCGGTTGAGCTTTGGCGAGTTTCCCGAGCAGCAGGCCATTTCGCTGACGCTGTCGGACGGCGACGTGACGATGGTGGATATCGAGCAGAGGTTCGGGCGCGACACCAAGGGCTTTGTACCTCAGACCACCCGGGCACTGTTCGACAAGCTGGAAACGGAGGCCGAGAACGAATCCGAGTTCACCGGCCGCTGCATGCGATCGAAGATCGAGGAAGCCGAGCGGCGGCTGCCGAGCCTGCGGGAAGAGCGGAGCAAGCCGTTCGCCAAGGCCGACGACCTGAAATCGTTCCGCGATCGCCTCGAAGAGGTCATCAAGATCCTCGACCAGCGGACCAAGGAAGCCGAGAGCGGCCGGCTGACGGGCGAGCAGGCGTCGATCGCGCGGTTTTCAATCGTCCGCCGCTCGTCATCCCTCACAGGGGCAGAGGTCGATGCGCCCGAGTTGCTCCAGCAGTTACAGCTTCCGCATAATCGGTTCTGGGCCAACTACACGGTGCTTTCGAAGAAGCACCCCGAGGCGTTCTCCTCACCCGAGCAAGTGCGCGACCATGTCGAGAGCGTGCTGTCCGCCCCAGACGTCGCGATCCCCCAGCGAAGCGGCAATATCGACATCGTGAAACGCGCTGACGTGGACCGGATGATCGGCTTCCGCGCTCATCTCAAGAACGGCCGGTACCAGATCTCGACCGCTTACGTCCTCGAGCCGGGGCAATTGGAGCGCATGAAAAGCGGCGCGGCCCATGCCGGGGCGACGGTCTTGGAGTTAACTTCCAAGGATCACTTGTCCGGTCAGGGCCGCATCGACGAATATAACCGCGTAGCCGGTGCTGGACAAGCTCCCCGCAGGATGACGCCCGAGGCCCGCGCCAACCTCGAACTCGCGCTGACCGATGTGGTGCGGAAGATAACCGGTCTTGGCATCAACGTCCGGTTCGTCGACATCTAATCGCTGACGGAAAACGCGGTGTTTACGACTCTGCGCTAGTTGACACTTAGATTAGTCGTTATTCTTGCAAGTGCTGGTCAGTTGCTCGCAGACAGCTGGCGCTTGTTTCAAACTGTCCTGTGTTGAGTCCGGCAAAGACGCCCAGCGCTACCGTGGTGTCGGTTTGCTTAGCCGAACACCAGGACCTCCGCCGTTTTCGTCTATGAATTGAACTCCGGCGTTTTCTAGCGCCTGCCGAATGGCGCGCTGATTTGCGGCCGTCATTGACGTCACGCCGTCCTCTGATTCCGCCCGCCGAATCGTATTTGCGCCGACGGCCGACTCCTCCGCCAACTCCGCTGCACTCCACCTTAGGAGAGCACGAGCGGCGCGAATCTGCGCGCCAAAAAGAGTTTCGTTTCGCCGCTTGACATTTTCTACCATATGGGTAATTTTACACCATGTGAGCATTATTTTGAACTTTAGGAGCATAGAATGGAGTCGGTCAATTCGGCAAAGCAGATGTGGGATCGTAGATCCTTTATTGGCGGATCAGACGCTCGGATCATCATGGGCGATGACCAGACAGCGCTCACGCGGTTGTGGCGCGAGAAAAGGGGCGAACTCGAACCTGAGGACCTAAGCCTGAATCTCATCGTGCAGCTCGGTACCATCACTGAGGACCTCAACCGTACCTGGTACCAGCGCAACACCGGCCACGCGGTTGCGGACGTGCAAAGGAGGATCTGCCACCCTATCCACAAATGGATGGCAGCGACGCTGGATGGCCTGGTGCAACAGACCGGGGCCGTGTTCGAATCCAAGTTCATGCTGCCTTGGAATTTTTCGGAGGAAGCTGCGGCCGAGAAGCACATGGCCCAGCTCCAGCACAATATGTGGGTGGCGGCAGCAAAGTCAGCAGTGCTTTCGATCATTACTGGGGGCGGCAAATGGGTGGAGATTAACGTTCACGCCGATCCGCTCTACCAGCACCTCCTTTTGACGGCAGAGAAAAAGTTCTGGCGGTGTGTGCAGACGGGCGAGTCCCCATCACTTTTCGGGATTGAAACGCCACGGCCACGGCTCGAAGCCGTAAAGGTTGTGGACATGTCGCCATCGAACTCTTGGGCAGAGCTCGCCGCTACCTACTTGCGAACACGCGCGGCGCATCAGAATCACGAGATCGCAAAAGCGGACTTGAAGAAGCTCGTCCCTGAGGACGCAAAGGAGGCCGTCGGACACGGCGTCCGAGCCAAGCGTTCAAAATCCGGCGCTATCAGCTTTGACACGATTCTGATGGAGAACACCAATGCACCAGTCCAGTGAGCGCATCGGCGCCATTGCGGCGGCCCTTGCCAAAGCGCAGGCTGAGCTGACCAACCCGGAAAAAACCCTGGTTGCGACCATCCGCTCGCCCTTTCCACGCGAGGAGGACCGCACCTTCCGCTACGCCTCTCTTGCTAGCGGCTTGGACATTGTGCGCAAGGCCTTAAGCCAGCAGGAGATTGCAACCATCCAAACCACCCGGATCGAGCCGAGTTCGGGGCAAGTTCGTCTGACCACTCTGCTTGCCCATTCATCCGGCGAATGGATTTCGGCCGACTGGCCGGTCTGTGCCGCGAAGGACACCGAGGCGCCGCACCGGATGGGGGCGGCCTTGACCTATGCCAGGCGTTACGCCCTGTTCGCACTGGTGGGTATCGCTGGCGAGGACGACTTGGACGCACCTGACGCCTTGCCCGGCCTGCCACAGCCCCGGCCGAATGCGACGCATGCAGCCGACGGCAAACGCAATAAGCCCGTTCTGCACCGTCCGGCAACGCTTGGCCAAGATCAGTCCGCCCAGCTGCGGGACCAGATGCTGGGTGAGATCGGCAGCTTAACCACGGAGAATGAGCTACTCGCCTGGGCCAAAGACGGACTACCTCGGAAGAACGCTCTGCTGGAGGCGGATGCCCGGTTGATCGAGATCGCCTATCAGCAGAAGCTTGGCGAAGCCGCGCATCCTTCTGAAAATGTAGCGACCTCACCGGCGGAACCGTCCGTCCCCGGCGTCCCGCAAAATGCAGCGGCGACGCTCGCACTGCCGAAGGAGCCTACGCGCAAGCGAAGCAAGGCGCACCTGTCCTTCGTACGAGGACAGCCTTGCGTGATCTGCCAACAAATCCCGTCGGACCCACATCACCTGAAGTTTGCCCAACAGCGCGCCTTAGGACGCAAGGTCAGCGATGAGTTCACGGTGCCACTCTGCCGCACCCACCACCAAGATTTGCATCGGCACGGCAACGAAAAGGCCTGGTGGGCGAATATGCAGATCGCGCCAATGCCTATTGCCAAACAACTGTGGGATGCCAGCCAGACCGGCGGCCAAGGAGGAGCCGCGGTAATGGCAAACGCCGCACACATATCAATGCCTAAGGGACTCGCAACATGAATGCGCCCTTCAATAAGCTCAAAACCTTACACTATCCAACTTGCCCGCGGAGTTCGAATCCCTCTCGCCCCCATCCTTGCCGCTGCCCGGTGTATCATTCGAAAAATATGAACTTATGCGCCAAGCAATATTCGCCGACCTCGCACCACGCACTGTGATCGAGTGGCTGCTGGCAATCGACGTGCTGGAATTATCCTGGGAGATCCAGCGCTACCGAGTATTGCGGCACAAACTGTTGGAACACTACCGCGAGACAGCTATCGAACAGACTCTGCGCCATATCGATCTCGCCGAGCTGCCGCCCGAGATGGAGGCTGCCGCGCGCTGCCAAATCCGACGAAACGCCCGGATTTGGCGAATAGACCCAACGGCGGCACGCGAAATTGACGTGCGCCTTGCGACTTACGGATACGACTCGAATGCAATCAACACTCAGGTCTATCTGCAGGCACGCGATGTCTTCTTAGCTTTTGAGGCCCTGCTAAATAGCGCTCAAAACCGCCGCATGTCTTTACTCCGTGAGATAAGCAAATCGCCGTCACGCGGGAGATAACGCAAAGCGCCATCGTTCAGAATGATAGAGGACGAGGGTACCTAGTTAGCTGCTCGAGGCCTAAACAGAGATGCAGAACGGGCCAATTCCCGGTGCGCCCCCAATTAGGACGCTCCGAATTTGAAATTTGGACGGACTGCGCTCCTGTGCTTTCAGCCACCCGCCAATCGAGGTGGCCTTACTCATCCGCCAGCACCATGAGGCCCCAAGCCATGGTCACGGCGATCGGTATGGCCAACAGAGATGGGCGCCGGCAAAGGCTCTCAGCCACCGAGCAGGCAGAGCCGCCTGACCATCCATCGCTGTAAGCTGATCCGATAAAAACTATCGATAGTGTGGCGAGAAACACTGCCACGACGATCGCGGACATACCGAGGCTGCGCATTTTTAGTACTCAGGACCCAACTGGAAAATGTTCCAATGGAACTCAAGCAGAATTCTGTCGGGATGAGGGCCAGGTTCCATCGTCTTGAGGTAACATGGTGGCAGAGAGCGCATCGTGGATGGCTTTACCCTAAAGTCGCCAACAAAGGTTCGCTCAACGACGTTCTCAACACTGAGCCGAGATCAATCCGCCCATCCGAAGGATTAGATGCTGCGCGAGATCCTCCCTTGGTTGCCGAGAATGACCGTCTGACCTAGCCCCAAAATTGCATCCCGCATAGAATGCTCTGCCGGAGGAGGATGCCGGTTGATCGAAACCGAGTAGCAACAGAGGCTTCGAAAAATTACCCTACCCGCGGAGTCAATGGACGGCATCGAACAGCGCGAAGGATCCACCAATGATGCCCCGAAAAGGGTGGGAGGCTCATCTTGCTTTTCCAAGGACCCCGTCAAAAAGCTATGCAAGGCGCACCTCTTGCTCGTCCGCAGTCAGCCGTTCTTAATCTGAAACGCGTTGGCTCAGAGACCCGCATCACCTGAAGTTCGCCCACAGGCAAATCGGGCCATAGCGGAAATCAAATTTGAAAACATGCATCGGACAGGGCGTCCCCATCCTACACGCGCCTTTTCCTGTATTTCGCTCGATCCGCGGCCTCGCGCCACCGTCGAACAACCTCGGCAACAACGATGTATGTGCCGACCATTAACAAAATTGCCTCAATCATGGCTTGCCCCGACGGGTTGCGAAGAACTGGAATTTACTCCTTCCTCAAATGGTTGCCAAGACGAAGTTCTACAACTAATGAGGGTTTCCGAATGCGCTTGGTCAGGTACAAACACCTCGCCCATGCAAACGAACGCCGGCCAAATTCCATGATACGACAGGATGCTATCGATGAGTAGCCTCCTTTATTGTCCTATTACCGCCTAAACTTTCGATGTTTGTGCTTGTGAACCCAGCGATGGTTCGAACCCTATGTACGAAATAAAGAGACCGGCAGTCTTCTTCGATCGCGACGGAGTGCTGAATGAAGACAACGGTTATGTGTTCGAGATCGCTAAGCTGAAGTGGATAGAAGGCGCACGCGAAGCGGTGAAAGCCGTCAATGATGCAGGGTGCTTTGCATTCGTAGTGACAAACCAGTCGGGGGTGGCCAGAGGTCTTTACGAGGAAACTCACATTGAAGCGTTGCATCAATGCATGGCGGACGACTTGGCTAAGTTCGGAGCTCACGTAGATGCGTTCGAATACTGCCCTTTTCATCCTGACGCATCGATAGAGCGATACCGTCGAGCAAGCTATCGGCGCAAGCCTGCTCCAGGGATGATCAACGACCTCTTGGAACGTTTCCCCGTGGATGTCAGTCGGAGTATTCTCATAGGCGACAAGTCTACTGATCTAGAAGCAGCCCGGGCCGCGGGCATAAAGGGATATCTGTACATAAGCGGCCACCTCGCCCACTTCGTAAGGCCGCTATTGCCTCACAATAAGGCGAGACCAATCGAGTGAGACGATCGCGTTGCAATCCTGTCCGATACCAAATAAACGCGCAACTCAGATCCGCTCCGGGAGGCGATGCATACTGCGCTGCCGTGGAACAGACCAATAGACCATTTTGCTGATTTTAGGAGGCATCATTGCATCCACAAGTTTCTAGGCGGCGCGTGGCGCTGATCACCGGCGTCACCGGCCAGGACGGCGCCTACTTGGCCGAATATCTGCTTGGCCTCGGCTATGAGGTCCACGGCATCAAGCGGCGGTCGTCCTCGTTCAACACGGCGCGGATCGACCACCTGTACCAGGATCCGCATTCCCGCAAGGTGCCGTTCCTGCTGCATTACGGCGACATGACCGACTCAACCAACCTGATCCGGCTGATGCAGCAGATCAGGCCGACCGAGATCTACAACCTCGCCGCCCAGAGCCATGTCGGCGTCAGCTTCGAAAGCCCGGAATATACCGCCAACGCCGACGCCATCGGCGTGCTGCGGCTGCTGGAGGCGATCCGCATCCTCGGCATGGAGAAGGAGACGCGGTTCTACCAGGCCTCGACGTCCGAACTCTATGGACTGGTGCAGGAGGTGCCGCAAAGGGAGACCACGCCGTTCTACCCGCGCTCGCCTTACGGTGTCGCCAAGCTGTACGGCTACTGGATCACGGTCAATTACCGCGAGGCCTACGGCATGTTTGCTAGTAACGGCATCCTGTTCAACCACGAGAGCCCGATCCGCGGCGAGACGTTTGTCACCCGCAAGATCACCCGCAGCGTCGCCCGCATCGAGGTTGGCCTGGACGAGGCGCTCTATCTCGGCAACCTCGAGGCCAAGCGCGACTGGGGCCATGCGCGCGATTATATCGAAGGCATGCACCTGATCCTGCAGGCGGATGCGCCCGACGATTTCGTGCTGGCAACCGGCGAGACCCGCTCGGTGCGCGAATTCGTCGAGCTGGCGTTCGCCGAAGTTGGCCGCCGCGTGGAGTGGCGCGGCCAGGGCGTCGACGAGACCGGCGTCGACGCCAAATCCGGTAAGACCATGGTCCGCATTGATCCGGTCTATTTCCGGCCGACCGAGGTCGATCTTCTGGTCGGCGATGCCAGCAAGGCGCGCGAGAAACTGGGCTGGAGGCCGAAGACGTCGTTCGCCCAGATGGTCAAGGAAATGGTCGCGAACGATCTCGATGAAGCGCGGCGGGAGGTCGCCAATGGCAAGCCTGCCGTTTGAGCTGAAGGGCAAGACGGTCTACGTCGCCGGCCACCGCGGCATGGTCGGCGCCGCGCTGGTGCGCCGGCTGGCTGCAGAACACGTCGAATTGCTGACAGCAACTCGCAGCGAGGTCGATCTGCGCGATCAGGCCGCGGTCAACCGCTGGTTTGCCGCCAACCGGCCCCAGGTGGTGTTTCTGGCGGCCGCCAAGGTCGGCGGCATCGTCGCCAACAACACCCTGCGCGCCGAATTCCTCTACGACAATCTGGCGATCGCTTCCAACGTGATCCATGCGGCGCATGTCCATGGCGCCGAGAAGCTGATGTTCTTGGGCTCCTCCTGCATCTATCCCAAGCTGGCGCCGCAGCCGCTGCACGAGGACTCGATGCTGACGGGGCCGCTGGAGCCAACCAACGAGCCCTATGCGATTGCCAAGATCGCCGGGATCAAGATGGTGGAGGCCTATCGCAGCCAATACGGCGCCGACTTCATCAATGTGATGCCGACCAATCTCTACGGCCGCGGCGACAATTATCATCCTGAATACAGCCATGTCGTCGCCGCCCTGATCCGCCGCTTTCACGAAGCCAAGATTGCCGGCGCCGACAAAGTCGTGGTCTGGGGCACCGGCACGCCGCGGCGCGAATTCCTCTATGTCGACGACCTTGCGGACGCCTGCATCCATTTGATGAAGACTTATTCGGATCGCGAGCTGGTCAATATCGGCACCGGCGAGGATATCACCATCGCCGAATTCGCCCGCGTGGTCGCGGCAACCGTCGGCTACAGCGGCGCGATCGGTTTTGATGCCTCGCGCCCGGACGGCACGCCGCGCAAGCTGCTCGATGTCAGCTGCTTGGCAAAACTCGGCTGGCGCGCCAGCACGAAGCTTGAGGACGGCATCCGGCTCGCCTATCAGGCCTATCTCAGTGAAATCCGGGAGCCAGCCGAGTGTTAGCCGTCGTCAATCGAGCGAAGCTCCGAAGCACGCCGCTGTTCCAGGTTGGGGCGCATCACCATCTGTCGGAAAGTCAACAAGTAAGAACGGGTGTTTTCGATGGCTCTCATGAGGTTCACGGCGTTCTAGCCAGAAAATGGCTATGCTCTCTGATTTAGCATCAGCGTCGCTATTGGCGAGACGCTGGCTTCAGAAAGAGATGAGAACAGAATGGAAGATGGTCGACTTGTTGTCTTGCTAACGGGTGCGAATGGCTTCGTAGGCCAGAATCTTGTCCCCGTGTTGAAACGTAACGGCATGATCGTTAGGCAAGCCGTGCGAAAGCCATCGCCCGACGCAACTTCGATAATGATCGGCACTATCGGTCCCCATACCAACTGGGCAGAAGCGCTCGTCGGTGTCGATGCGGTGGTGCATTTGGCAGCGCGAGTTCATCACCCGCGCGAAGAACATGCTGCAAACGTTTACCAATCTATCAATACCGATGGTACGTTACACCTTGCGCGGTGTGCAGCCGAAGCAGGAGTTAGCCATTTTGTTTACCTGAGCACAGTCCTTGTTAATGGGAGCAGCACCGACGGTCGACCTCCCTTTCGTGAGAATGACCTCTTGACGCCCCGCGGAGTCTACGGAACATCCAAAGCTGCAGCAGAAGCAGGCCTTGAGGCTATGGTGAAGTATACAAGCATGAATTTTACGGTCATTCGCCCGCCACTGATCTATGGTGCAGGCGCACTCGGTAATTTTAAACTTTTGGCTGCTGCAGTAAACAGAGGGATCCCGCTGCCGTTCGGTTGTATTCATAATCGGCGCGCATTTCTCAGCGTCGCAAACCTGGCGTCTTTTATAGTGCACCGACTTACCTATCAACACGGTAGGTTCGAGATCTTTCTAGTGGCTGATGAGGAGCAAATTTCAACACCAGAATTTGTTCGACGGATCGAAAACGTTTTGGGCAAGAAATCGCGTATCGTTCCTTTTCCCTTATTTGCACTTAACGCCTTATTCAGGATCAGCGGTCGTTCTGACGCCTACAGCAGTGTGGCCGCTTCGTTGGAGATCGATATGTCCAAAGCACTGAACACCGGTTGGCGACCGCCGCTTAGCCTTGACGAAGGTCTTCGCAATGCTCTTGCGGTACCATAGTCGCGGTGATTTTCCCTCGGGATTAGTCTTGCTCAAGTCGTCGTACCGTAGCACTGTCTTGCACGTTGGACCGCATTTGCAAAGTCCGTAGCAAAGGCGGCCACGCGGTCATCTTGGTCTGGGACAAGACTTCGAGCAAATGGTGCCGCTGAGTCGTGCGCAAGCCGCACAAGGTGATCCGCCAGCGCTGCAGGATCCTCTGTCCCAAAGTAACTCGCGGTACCACCGGTCTGCTCGCGGTGGACCTCCAGGTCGGACAATATCATCGGCACCCCGAACGATTTCGCTTCTTCGACTGTTGTGCTCCATCCCTCCGATCGGGACGGGTTTATCAGTGCGGTGCATCCCCTCAGCAGCGCGTAAACGTGCGAAAGCGGAATCATTCCCAGATGACGGAAGCGTTTTTCGAGCCCGCGACTTCGGACCCCCGCCATGACCTCATCGAAGTAGCCTCGCTCGCGCCGATCTTCGGTGCTGCCCGATGCGCACACGACTGCATCGAACCCTCGATCCGCCAGGATGGCCAGCGCATCGACGACCACCTGGTGATTCTTGTGCGTGTAGAACTGATTGGGCAGGTAGAAATACTTTTCAGGCAACTGATACTGCGCAACGACCTCAGCCGGATTTGCGGTCAGGAACGCCGGCGACGGCCCGGTCGCAAAACGAACCACGCAGACCTCGTTCTTCGCTCCGGGATAGAACTTCCGAAAATCGCGACGCGAGCTTTCGCTGCTCAGCATGACGGTCCGCCCGGATGCGATCTGCATTCGGAAGCCGGCTTCGCGACGCCACCGCGCCGTTGCCGGAAACAGCTGCGGCAATCGTCGATGCTGAAAATCGGGAAACCATGCCACTGCAGGATAAGGCAGTCGCCAGCCAAAGAAGCGGGCAGCCTCGAAGATGGCATCGATGCGGTGCGTCCGGAATTCCGCCACCGCCTCCCGGTCCAATCCCCATGCCAGCGCGGCAGCCAATCCGACACGGCCGTCGAACGCCGCCGATCGCACCACCTCCACATCAGGTATCGCGGCAAGCGGCGCAAGATCGGCATCATCGTCACCGGTCCCGGCAAACAGGACGGGCGCAAACTCGCCGGAGCGGAACTTGCTCAGCGCCGCAAATAGATTGCTTTGATAGTTGTAGCCACCGGCCCAGAGCCGGCGCGGAATGTGGGTAAAGGCGAGACGTAGTGGCGCACCGGGGCTCACCGGATCTGATCCTTGAACCAGGAAACATAGTCGGCAAGGCCCTGTTCAACCTGGATCTTCCAGTCGAAGGGCAGAGTACGTGGCATGGCGTCGTCCGACAGCAGACTCGTCGGATCTCCGGCACGAACGATTCCTGAGAACTGTACGGAGATGGTTCCGCCCCAGCATTCTGCAATTCTCGCGGCAACCCGCGCCACGGTCGTTCCGAGCCCGGAGCCCGCATTGATGACCTGAAAGGCCTCCGACTGCGGCTTTCCGTCAATCGCGGTCAATAGCCGAGCGACGTCACGAACATCCGTCCAGTCACGCACCTCTGCGCCTGTGCCCCCTAGCACCAGCCTCCTATCGCCCGCCTGCAGGCGCGAGCAGATGTCCCATGGCAATTGTTTGCGCAAGTTCGGCCCATAGATCGAGAACAACCGCGCGACCGTGCTCTGCAAGCCAAAGGTGACGGCGTAGCTCCGGCACAATTGCTCCATTATCAGCTTGTGCTGGCCGTAGGGCGACATCGGAAGGGTTGCGGCGTCCACTGCAATCGCTCCCGCATGGCCGGCGCCATAGACGGCCGCGCTCGACGCGACGATAACGCGACAATCCCTGGCGGCCCCGCGCAGCCACTCCAGCAGCCTGGCCGTGCTCGTAACGGTGCGCGAAAAATCCTCAAACGGCTGCGCGATTGACAACCCGACCGATGATCCCCCGGCCAAGTGGAAGATGGTCGATGGCAGTCCGGCGCGCTCCGCAAGCGCGTTGAGATTGGCCGCATCGATCTCGCCGTTCAGCCAATGCTCGAGACCGATGCGGTGCCGTTCGGCTTCGCCGATCGCGCCATGGCCGATGCCATGAACGCGATTGCCCCGATCGGCCAACACCCTGACGAGATGCCGACCGATGAAGCCATTGGCGCCGGTAACCCAGATGATCATGATTGTGCCTTGTGACAGACAAATGAGTAGAGCCGGCCGGGCCGGTGGTCAAAGCGCTCTGCCATCGAAAGCAGCGAGGTGAAGACGCTCCTGGAAGCGAGCGCGGCGCGCCAAACGGGCCTGACCGGAATCTTGTCCGTCAATCTCTCCACGACGGCCGCCCGCAGCGTCTCGATTGTATGGGGAAACAGATTGATCGGGCTCTTGAGCGGCGAGAGCACCTCGATCGCTGCAAATCTCGCATTCCTCAACGCGCCGATATATCGATCGAGAAGATACGCGTGCTCGCCGCCATAGAGGTGATGCAGGGGATGCTGATCGAGGAATGCCCCGAGATCTGATTCCCTGCTGATCACGTGTTCGCGCGCGGCGATGAGCATTCCACCCGGACGAAGCACGCGGAACATTTCCCGGCAGGCGCTGTCGAGATCGCGCATATGGTGCAGCACGGCGCGCGCGAACACGACATCGAATGTGCCGTCAGCGAACGGGAGGCGCTCGGAAAACTCCTCAACCACCTCGATCGGCAAGCCAGCCTCGGTCGCGAGCCCGCGGATCGCCGCCGTCCCGACCACGACGCTGGGGTCAGGCTCGAGCGCAGTGACCGCAAATCCGCTTCGCGCCAGCGCGTAGCTCGCAATTCCGCGCCCGGCGCCGACGTCGAGCGCCTTGCCGGTCCGATTCTCCAAAAACTTCGAAACCGCCTGCCATTCGCCACTGGCAAAATAACGCTTGGCCGCATCGATCAGAGGGTCGTCATAGAACGCGTCGAGCACAAGTTGCCGCTGGTCCGGCTGGTTGCGCAGCCAAACCACGGCATCTTCCCACGTCGTGAATGGCTGCTCCACCATAAACTAGCTAACCCAACGCGCCATTCAGATCAGATCCTGAAATTTCGCCCATTGCAGTTGTTTGCTATAGCGCTCCTTTACCATGGCGCAACCCGCCTCAGCGATGGATCTTGCCAGGGTTTCATCTCTCATCAGCCTGTTGATCAGCTCCGGTATTTGCTCGGGCGAGGAATATTCCAGCATGGTTTCGCCATCAACGAAACCCTCCGGGTAGCGCCCTGCGTCCGTCAAAAGGACGGCTCCGCATCCCGTCGCCTCAAAGCACCTCATATTGCCGCGGTCATCTCCCGCCATGTCGACCGCACCGTTGAATACGATCCGGCTTTTGGCGATCGCGGCATACGCGTCCAGGCCATACAACGAATCGGCGCGAATCTGGCGAATTTCGTCCGGATGACGGTATGAGCGAAGCACCGGCACGGGAGGAAGAAAATTTGCCAATCGGGTGAGGCGTGAATCTTCGAGGTAAAACCTTGCTCGGACACTAGGTGTCAAAGCCGCAGCCCGGAGTGCCTGGCTGCGCTTGACGTGGTGGCGCGAGAATCCTCCGATGAAGATGAGGTCAAGCTCATCACTTCGGGCTTTGGCATAGGCGTCCATCACAGGATCATGCGCCGGAAAAAAATACGCCACCCGGCAGCCCTTTTGTCGCCAGCTATCGAGGATCGACGGAAAGTTGCACACGATCAGGTCGTATTTCGTCAGGTTTGCACTTCCGGAAGGCGCGGCTCGCCAGCCAACCGACTTCTTCACACAGCCCGGCAGCTTCGCAACAAACTCACTGCCGTAACGGATCGGATCAAGATTATAGAATACTTCAGTGCGATGCTGCTCGATCTGCGCAAGCAGAATTTGCTCGAGGTTCTTTGTCCGCAGACCATTCTCTTTCGCCCAAAGCATCTGCAGGCGTTCATCGTCTCCATTGGTGTAAAATGCGTCCGGGCTGTCGGTGAGCACAGGCAGAAGAATATGGGACGCAGTGAATCTCGTATCCAGAAATTGTGCGCGTCCGGCGGCAAAGGTTTGATAGGGCGACTGGCGACGATGGACACGGAATCCGCGTGACAAGCCGTTGTTCTGGAAAATACGCATGCAATCAACCCGCGGGATTTGCATCTGGTGGGGGGCTTAACGAGCGAATTACTCTGGCCGGATTCCCGACTGCCAGGGTGTATGGTGGAATATCGCGGGTTACAACCGAACACGCTCCGATCACGGCACCCTCTCCAATCGTAACTCCCTTCAGCACACTCACGTTAAATCCGATCCAGGCCCTATCGCTCACCACGACTGGCGCATGCGCGATCTTCTTCCAATCTTTCCGCCCCGCGCCCCATTCGAGAACATCGTTCCGGCGATCCATCCAATCGATGCTGTGGGAATCGTGATCCACGATCGTAACACCCCACGATATGATGACATCGTCGCCGATGGCGAGACTTCGATAGCAGACCAGATGGCTTCGTCCGATGTATGTGCGATTTCCGATCTGAATTTTGCCTCCAGATTCCTCGAAGCTGATATCGGCGTGGACGATTGAATTTTCTCCGACTGACAGCTCGTTTCCGGCCGCTCGCCTGATGCGACGCCATGCGATCGTGGTTCCACGTCCGATATTTACCGCCCCGGAAAGCCGGCTCTTCCAGCCAAGGATGGCGTCGATCACGCCTATCAGGATGAGCCGCATGTCAGGACCTTGCCAGCATCCATTTCATATTCAGGTACGGCCAGATTCGGCTGGCGGTCTCCCAATCCCATTGCTTCGAGGAGGTCAGGCGACTGACCGTCTGTCGTAAGCCTTCCTCGTCGACCAGCTCGGCGAAAGCCGGCACCTTCCGATCGAGCAGGCTGGCAGTCCAGCCGGCGAGCGGCCCGTTCAGCCATTCCGGCATCGGCGAATTGAAGCCCACCTTCCGGCGCCCCATGCGAATGGATTCCGGCATCAGGTTGGCCATCGCCTGCCGCGCAATCACCTTGGAATAGCCATCGGAAAACTTACATGCCTCCGGCAATGCCATGGTGTATGTCACCAGGCGCCAGTCCATGAACGGCATCCGGACCTCGATGCCGTGCGCCATCGACAGGCGATCGAAGTTTCGCAGGATGGTCGGCAGCACCGTGCTGTGAAACATCCGATAGAGACGACGGTTCAATGCGCTCCATTCACGCGGCAACATGTCATCCTCGCCGACCAACGGAAGCTCCGCCGGGACATCGCGCAGGCCGCCGCGCAGGAAATAGTGCCCCTGCCGCCTGATCATCAGCGCCCGAAGCAGATCGACGCCTCGCCTCGCCAGCGCCGAGTTCGAGCCAAGCGCGGCAGCCGCGTTTCGCAGCCGGAACGCGCCCGATTGTCCCTCCTGGAGATAGGCTCCCATCAATTCGTCCGCGCCATGACCGTCCAGCGACACCGTCACGTTGTGCCGCCTGAGCTCTCGATAGATCAACCAGGCCGCGCTTGGAAGTCCGATATAGACGTCATCATTGTCGTCAAGGATCTGGTCGAGTTCGGTCAGCGCGTCGGCCCGCCCGATCTCGAGGAATGTCGGCACGACATCCGCCCAGGCCGCGGCCTGCTCGGCCATCGGCCGCTCATCGTTGGAGGCGCCGGGAAACGTCGCGACGAAGGCGTGACGCCACGAGGTGCTGTCCCGCGGACCCATGCCGGCCGTTTCATGCGCGGCCATGGTGCAGATCACGGCTGACGAATCGAACCCGCCGGACAGACAAGTCCCGATCGGAACGTCGCTTCGCATTCGCAGCGCAACCGCATCCTGGAAAATCTCGCGAAAGCGTTCCACGCGCTCTGCTTCGGTGGCCGGTATCGTCGGCAGATGATCCACCGTTCGCCACCAGCGCCGGATCTCCAATTTTCCCCTGCGTAGCCACATGCAGTGTCCGCCTTGTAGGCGGCGCACCTCCCGGCATAGCGTCCGCTCGCTTGCCTCGACCCCGAACGCATCGAGGAGGAGCCGCCGGGCCACATCGACATCCAGCGAAACGGTGATGAGACCGCTTCGCTCCAACGCGCGCTGCTCGGATGCAAAGACGAAGCGCTCGGATGTCAACGCATACAATAGCGGCTTGATGCCGAAGCGGTCGCGCGCCAGAAACAATTCTTCGGTCTGGGTGTCGAAGATCGCCAGCGCCCACATTCCGTTGAAGCGCGTCAGCATGCCTTCCTGCCACGCTCGCCATGCAGCGAGAATGACCTCGGTGTCGGACTGGCTACGGAAAACCGCGCCTTGCGCCTCGAGCTCGCGCCGAAGCTCGAGGAAATTGTAGATTTCGCCGTTGAAGACGATCACATGGCGGCCGTCGGCCGAAACCATCGGCTGATAGCCGCCCTCTCCCGGATCGATGATCGCCAGCCGGCGATGACCGAAAGCCAGATCCCGGTTCGCGCTGAACCAGCTACCCTCGCCGAAGGGACCGCGATGAGCGACCAGGTTCGTCAACCGCGAGATTTCCGTTAGTTCGACCGCGTTGCCGCGGAGGTTCACGACACCTGCAATTCCGCACACGGTTAGGCCGCCTTTACAAATAGGAGGCGACTTGCAATGACGCGCAAATCCCTCCAGCAAGCCGCGCCATGCGGGCCGACCCGCGAGACGGTGACAACGACGACAAAGATAATACCGGCCGCCAGGCAATAGAGACCCCCAACGTACCACCAGTGTGGCGCTTGTTCGAACAGCCCCTCCTGCGTGGAATGTCGCAGCACGAGTGCCGTGACGATACCGGTCCCCAAAGGCAGCAATACAAAGTGAGCCACCCGCGACCACATGCCAGCGATACTGAAACTTTGCCGCAACAAGATGATGGTCGTGACGATCTGCGCCATCATGCCGATGCAGGCACTCCAGCCCGCTGCCTGCCAGCCGAATTGGGGCAAAGCCACCGCGCTGGTGCTAAGCGTAAACGCGGCCGTTACAAAAGAGATTAGCGCGTTGGAACGGGATCGGCCATTGGCTAGAAGATAGAATGCGAATACGTTCGCGCTGCACCCTAGCATTCCTGCGATCGAAAGCACCACCAACACACGCTGAGCTTCGACGGCCACTTCCGCGCCAGTCCAGATATGAAGCAGCGGACCGGCAACGGGAACTAGCGCCCCCAGCGCACTCGCGGCAAGTACGTTGAGGATCCATGAAGATCGAAACAGTAGATCGGCCTTCCGATCACTGGATTCTCCTTGCAGCGCGCTAAAGAACGGGAACAGGATTTCGCCAATCTTCAAAATGCCAATATACATAGCTTCTTCGAGCCGCTGGGCGATGGTGTAGAAGCCGACAAACTGGGGCTGAAGCAGCGCACCTAGCAGGTACCGATCCGCCTGTCCCGCAATCAGGCCGCCGCCTTGGGCGGCCATTTGCCAAGCTCCGAAATTGACGAGATCGCCGAGCGGGCCTTGATGAAACGCGGGACGCGCCAGCCATCCACCGATAACCCGGCGCGAAACTGCAACAACTGCAAGTAGGCTCGTGGCAAAGCCTAACGCCTGACACCCAAGATACGTTGAGGCCTGTGGCCAGCGCGGAATCAATACCACCATCGATGCCGTTGCGATAATTGCGCTGATGATGCTGATCAAAGCAATCCGTGGATAATCCTGGCGCGCGGTAAACAGGGCCAAAAATACCGCTGCTATGCACTGAAATAGCCATCCCACGGCGCCAAAACTGAAGGCTAGTCCGAGGTCGTCGGCGGCCTTACCGCTGAGGTTGAATGCGAGGCGGGCAAGCGGTGGGCCTCCGAAACACAAGCTTATCATGATCAATCCGCCCATGCCCACCGCCAGGAGCAATGCAGTGGCGAAGAAACGGCGAGCATCGTCGCGCGCATCGGGCGCCAAACGGTGGGCAAGTTCTCGGGCCGTCGACAGTGCCAGAGAGTTGCTGAATGTCAGTGCCGGCGCGAGGCACGCTGTCACCAGGGCTGCAACGCCAAATGAGGCCGCGCCCAGACGAAGCACGACGAACGGCAGGATCAGCAAGTTCAATCCCACACCGACCAAGAAAGCCGCAGCATTCCATCCGGAGTTTCCCAACAGACGAAAACTGCCATTTGGCTCTGCCATATCAGCGTCAGGCCCCAATCTGCTTCGGATACTTCGGCATTAGAAGGCTCGAATCAGATCGATGACTTCGAATTGTTGATCCCTCGTAATCTCGGCAAACATCGGCAGCGACAGTATCTGGCCTTGATCGCCATGGGCGTTGGGGAATTGTTCAGGGCGATGCTTGAGCCGGCTATAAGCGGCCAAAAATGGCAATGCCGTGGGATAGTTGATCGCTGTCTGAATACCATTCGCGCCGAGATGCGCTGCCAGTGCATCGCGGCGCGAATGCTTGATTGTATAAAGATGATAGACGTGGGTGCGCTCCGCAGCGACAGAGGGCACAACGACATTCTCAATCTGATTGAGATTAGCGTCGTAAACCTTCGCGGCATCCTGGCGCGCCTTGGTCCAAACAGTCAGATGCGGCAACTTGGCCGACAGGATCGCCGCCTGGATGCCATCGAGGCGGCTGTTGATGCCCTCGATGCGATGTTGATGCTTAATGAGACCGCCGTGACGCGCGAGCATGGTCATGTGCTCGGCGAGCGCGCTGTCGTTAGTGACGATCGCGCCGGCATCGCCCATTGCGCCAAGATTCTTGCCTGGGTAGAACGAATAAGTCGCGGCAGCGCCGAACGTCCCGACCTGCTGGCCTTTATAGCGAGCCAGATGAGCCTGCGCGCAATCCTCCACCACCCAGAGCTTGTGCCTGCGCGCGATTGCCATGATCGCATCCATATCCGCCGGCTGCCCGTACAGGTGCACCGGAACGATGCCGACGGTGCGCGGTGTGATCGCGGCCTCGATCGCGGCCGGATCGATCGTGAACGTGGCGCCGTCGGTATCCGCGAACACCACCCTCGCTCCGGCATGGGTGATCATCGCCGAAGTGCTGATCCATGAATGAGCCGTGGTGATAACCTCATCGCCCGGCTCGACCTTCAGCGCGGCCATGGCGAGATAGAGCGCATCGGTGCCGTTGGCGCAGGATACGCAGTGCTTGACATCGACGGCATCGGCGAATTGCCGTTCGAACTCGTCAACGTAGCTGCCGCGAATGAAGGCGTTATCACGAATGACCGCCGCGATCGCGCCGTCGATATCGCGCTTGATCGTCTGGTATTGCAGCTGCAAATCCGCAAACGGTACCGGCATCAAACTATTTCCTATCTTCGCGAGGCGAGCCGGCGCGCGGGGTTACCCGCGTAGGTGCCGGCCGTAGTGATATCCCCGGTTACTACCGAACCCGCTCCGATCACGACATCATCAGCTATCTGAACCGGCATGATCGTTGCGTTTGAGCCGATAGAGACCCTATTGCCGATCTTAGTCTCCCGCCACAGTTCATGGCGACCGCGAGCGGGACCACCGGTCGCGAAAGTGTCGTTGATAAACATAACACCATGCCCGATGAAGCAATCTTCCCCCATCGTCACCAATTCACAGACAAACGCATGCGACTGTACGCGGGTGCGAGGGCCGATGCTGACGCCTTTCTGAATTTCTGTAAACGGCCCGATAAAGCAATTGTCGCCGATCTTGCACTCATAGAGATTGCAGGGTTCGACAATTTTGACCCCGGCGCCGAATTCGACGTCGCGGACGCCGACCTTAACCCGCTGCGGATCGTTCACGACGCAATGCCAAGGCGACTCAGGCGTGGCGTGAACCGCAGTGCCACTTCCTGGCTTGTTTCGATCGATTCATACAGCGCGGAGATCAGCTCCAAACTCTTCCGTCCTTCCAATCCATCCACGAGCGCCGCGCGTTGATTGGTGAGGCAATCGATCACGTGCTGATAGTAGGCCTGGTGGCCAAAACCGTACACATTGGGCGGATTGACCGAAAACTTTTCGACCACGTCCTTGTCCGAAGGAAGTTCGTCGGCAAACCGCCAATGCCTGATCTGGTTGACGGCGAAACCCGCGATCTCAACGGTGCCCCTCTCGCCCAGGATGGAAAGCGAACCTTCGAGGTCTGTCGGGCGCGCCGCCGTCGTTGCCTCGATTACTCCAAGCGCGCCGTTTCGGAATTTCAGCGTCGCCACGGCAGTGTCCTCCGTTTCGATTCTCGCCAGCGCCGTGACCGCGCGCGCATGCACGCTGACGACATCGCCGAAGAACCACTCCAGCATATCAATGTGATGGCTGGCCTGATTTGTCAGCACGCCGCCGTCAAAAGCCCACGTGCCCCGCCAGTCATCCTGGTCATAATAGGCTTGTTCCCGACACCAACGCACTCGCACAGTTCCCAGAACAAGCCTTCCGAACCGACCGGCGTCTAGCGCCTCGCGCGCCTTGACGACAGGGACGTTGAAGCGGTTCTGCTTAACCACAAACAGCTTGGTGCCGGCCTCGTCGCAGGCCCGGATCATGTCGTCCGCGTCCTGCAGGCGGAGCGCCATCGGCTTCTCGACAACGACATGTTTTCCCGCTCTCGCGCAGGCGATCGCGTGCTGGGGATGTAACCCGCTGGGCGTCAGTACCGCGACGGCATCGATATCCTTCCGCGCGAGAAAATCGTCGATATCGTAGTGCGCCGGAACGCCGAATTTCGACCCGACCGCGTCGGCACGCGGGCGGACGGGATCGCACACCGCCACGAGACGGGCCCGGTCGATATGGTTGCCGCCGAGGAGGTCTGAATGACGCTTGGAGATGCGTCCGCAACCGAGCAAGCCAAATCTGATCATGAAATTTATCCTATGAGCCCCAAGGCTTGCCCCAGACCCGTTAAACTCATCCGGCCGTTTCGCAGTCCAGGCAACAGTCCATGCTTGGAATACTAGGAAAAGCGTAAAACAATCAAGAGGGGGAGTTTCTTGTGACGGATATCGGAAACTAGTCCATTCAACGGCCTTTTGGAGCCAGCAGCTCTCATCGCCGTTCCGGTGAGCTAGCGCGTCGATTTGGGTCCGGCAGTTACGGCAATGGTTCGGATCGGCAGCTCAGGACGATGATTTCGGATCTCGGAAATCCCGCCCTCTCCTCCAGCCTCGACCCACTAGACCGAAGTTTTTATTTTCCCCAACTTGAAATCCGAGTCCTGTCAGCGGCGTGCGCCGAAACTTCTTCTCGATTTGCGTCCATGTAAGGGGCTTCCCAAATTGGCGGGAGTGTGATTCGATTCGGGAATGTTTCATCGAGACGGTTCCCAGACTGCCCGCCGGGACGCTCAGGGTGCCGATAAGTCTTCTCATAGGCCGCCCGGCTCGAAACCTCGAACCCGACGATCATGTCAAAAGCGGCCCGAGAAACGCCGTGTAGGTCGATCATTGGTAATATTCCGCAGTCAGGGCGTTAAAGTCGGTCATCGGTTGCTCGATTAGGGGTTGTGGTGGTAGGGAAGCGCGCGAAGCATTTACACGCGGGAACTTATGTGGATGAAGATCACGGCAGAGCACCTTGCGGTCGTAATCTGCCTATTGGTTTCATTACTGATTTGGGCGGCACCCACCGACCCAATCGGCGCCGAATTTTGCCGCGTTACTGGATTTTGCGAGTGAGTCGGAGCCTGGGATATCCAGGTTCCTTCCGCGAAGAGTTCCAGATTTCAGCCCTGTCATTGCTCTATCTGGTGATACTTTGCTTGTCGCTTATCGTCGTCTCGCAGGATGTAAGTCCGGCTTTCCACATCGGGTACGATCGTCAATTTGCGTTCGCCGCGGCGCTTGCTGTCGCAGCGTTCGGCGCTACTGTTTCACTCTTCTCAATTGCCAGATTCACTTTCGGATACTTGGTTAGTTGGTACATGCTCAGCATCATCGCTGGGTATATCTGGCTGAGTTTCTTCAGTCCGCTCGACTACGACAAATCACCTGCACGATGGTCGGCCGCGCTTTCGCTCATCGCCTTCATGATTCCCGCGATGTTCGTGACGAAGCCGTTTCCTCTTCGCCTTGCGCTGACACCACGTCAGATTGATCACCTCGTTATCGGCATGATGGTCTTGTCCGCCATGACTGTCGGCTATGCGTCCCTTTTTGGCTTTCACTTGATCGGCTTCATCGATGGAGAGGCCATCCGGTCTCAGTTTGGTTATCCATCTTGGCTAAACTATCCCATCGGAATAGCTATCTCTGCGGTGCTGCCGTTTTCATATGCCTGGTTGCTGAATAGACGGCTGTACGCCTTGAGTGTTGTAGCGCTTGCTATCGGAGTTTCATTCTATCCAGTCACGCTGAACAAATTCACGTTGTTCGCACCCGCTTGGCTGCTATTCGCCACCTTACTTCTCAGGTTTTTCGGGGCGAGACTTTGCGTGATACTCTCTCTCTTAGTCCCGGTGTCCCTCGGCCTTCTAATTAAAGTGTTCGACCCTTCTTGGGTCAGTATTCCCTTTCGGCTTATCAACTTCAGAATGATCGCAATTCCATCCAGCGCGATCGACCACTACAACCACTTTTTCTCAACCCATCAGCTGACATACCTCTGTCAGATTCAGCCAGTCGGAAAGTTTTTCGGCTGTTCCCTTCCCCAGCAACTGGGTGTCTTGTTTGCGGAGCAGTATGCGACGGGCAACTACAACGCTTCACTCTTTGCCACCGAAGGCATCGCCTCTGTCGGCCCGTATCTCGCCCCGGCAGCGACCCTAGCATGCGGCCTCGTGATCTCGCTCGGGAACAAAGCATCAGCGGAATTAGATCAGAAATTCGTGTTCCTTTCGGGCTCGATACTGGTTCAGGCACTAATGAATGTTCCTTTATCAACAGCCATGCTCTCCCATGGCGCCGCACTTCTCTTTGCTCTTTGGCTCATAACGCCGCGAGAGGACAAGGCATGACAGAGTCGAACGTTTCGATTGCTGAAATTGCCATTCAATGTCCCACAACCTTTCAAGGGACGAAAGGAACTTTATTCGGCATCGCTTTCACCGCTCTCATAGCTGCACAAGCGTTTTTTGCTCTCGTTTATGGGGCCCTTGGCATCACTGGAAGTACGTTATTTACAGGCCTTTTCTTTTTATCATGCGAACTATGCATGTTGTGCCTTGGCAATCGGCGCGGCGTCATCCTCGCCGTTCCAGATCTATTATTTGTTGTCCTTGTAGCCTCAATAGCAGGCTCGCTACTCATGAACGGAAACACGGCACCCATTAAAGAATGGCTCCTCCTGCTCGGTTCTCTCACTGCTTACATATGCGGTCGTCTCGCGAAGCCTGCCGACATTGAGTTAATACGAACCGCCTATATCTGGGTAGTAGCTCCCATTCTGGCAATCGGCACGGTCGTGATAGCTTACGCTCTTTTTTCTCAGTGGGATGATCCTCACGGGAAGCCGATTGTTCTCGGGTTCGATGCCGTCGCAACCTACTTCGTGTTGCTGATGGGATTCCTCATCATCGCTGTCGCCTCGTACCCAACGACAATTCGTAACTCAGTTATCGTTTCGCTGCTCACGTTTTTTCCTATTGTCATATTTGCAGCCTCGATGGTCCGCCTAACTCTGGCAACCATACCTATCACTCTTCTGGTCGTAACCATTTTCAAGCCGAAAAAACAGCGGCTGCACGCTTTCATTCTTTTAATCTCAGTCACGGGCGCGGTCGCCGTGGGCCTGCTGATGCGAGCAAACACAACGGCCGTACTTCTGACATACGCGGCCGAAGGGAGCAGGCCTACAGATGAAAAAGCAGAACAAAAACGCGTGGAACGAAGATCCGTTGTAGCGACTGAGTACAAGATGGTGGCCCCGAGCTGCGAGCTAGACGTAAACTCCTCAAATTCGATAGCCATTCGCAGAGCGCTTCTGAGAGACGCCTTTTATCTAGTACCTCGCAGCGGAATTCTAGGATTTGGCTTCACAGGATTTATGCAGTTGAGTTGTGTTCGGTGGCACGAGGTACACAATACGTTTCTGCAAGCGATCATCGAGCTTGGATGGTTAGGAGGGGCCGCGCTTATTGCCTTGGTCCTGGTAATTGCTTTGCCATTGGTAAAACCAGCATTCCGTGGAGAAAGCGCCAGGCTCGTCCTTTGTTGGACCACCTACACCGCCATTGTAAGCGTCGCGCATGGCGATTTAGCCCGCAGCTTCATGTTTTTTTCCGTACTCGGCCTCGCGGCATCATTGGCCAGCCTACACAGTTCAATGTGGAGCATAGGTGACGACGTCCATGCATAAGATAATCGCCATCAGATTATCGATCGCAAGAAGCGAGCGTCTATTTTCAAAAGCGCCAAAAGGAAGCGGCACGGGTAACGCCGCAATGCGCATAATCAAGGCGATGTTGGCCTTGGCTCCCAGACCATAAACGATGACTGGCCTCGGAATGGTAAACGGCACGCCCGAGAGCCGAATTTCCTCTTCGGCCGCAAGCTTTGCGCAATCATAGGCCGTGATGGGCCGCGGTCCGTCGGCTTCGGTAACGACATGGTCGGCCGCAGAGCCTGCCTGTGCACCGATAGATGACGTGAAGATTAGACGTTTGATCGGGTGGTGGCGGCAGGCCTTCACTAAATTTGCTGTCGCGTTCTGGCTGGCATTAGGATTATCTTCAAGCGCCTCCCTATTCCGCTTCTTTTCCTCTCGCGCGGCCTCTTCCCTCTTCCCGAGCCAGAATATGCTTCTTCACGTGGCAAATGGCAACTTGTACGACTGCGCCTCCAGGAGACCCCGCGGATTAAAGTCCACTACGTAGCGAGTTGGCAGAGAGTGTCCTTTTCATCGCTTGCCATCAGACCGGCTGGTTAACGTACGACGACGCGATCCTCAGAGGTACGAAGAGCGCGTTGGAGAAAAGTTGGGGAAGCGCCGGGCTAGATCTCGAACAATCAGCCAAGTGCTGAAATCGTTGGCGCTCCCTAGCGGGAGCGCAGAAACCCAACAATTGAACGGCGAACTGCTAAAATGTTAACGTCATGGTACGGAACCTATAGTGCAACCGCCGCGCAACCCCCGCCGTGCCTCTACGAGATTACTTATCACCGCTCAGGGCGGTTCCCGCGGCGTGATGAGCCAGAGGAGCATCAACAAACCGAGTCCGTTCGAGAGCAACGTGGTCGATAGAGGGACGTTCAGAAGGGTGTGTGGAACGATCGCGCCAGAGATCAGGATAAATCGCGCAGGCAATCCGGATGAAGCCACGTTCCCCAAAGCTATGACAAGGCCGCAGGCCAATGCCGCAAGCGGCGCCCACGCGACACCGACCGATGCTACACCTTCGGTTGCGAACAGGGACGCGTTCATATTGCCGAGGTGATAGGCATTCGCAAGCACCACGCCCAACTGATCCGAGTAGGGGCAGCTGACAAATGACTTTAGAATGCTGAGCTGGCAAAAGTACGTGAGTGGATGGTCCGAGAAGAAGGCGTAATAATGCTCCAGCGATATGCCGGGTACGGCGAACAGTCTGAGATTTAAAAAAGTGAAGATCGTAAGTCGCAATCGACTGACATCAATCCAATCGAGTCCAGCAACGGTATAAACGCCGGCCGCAAGCGGAAGCAGCATGGACAGAATGACGGCAGTCCGCGCTTCCAACCGCCCCGAGAGAGCGATCATAAACCATAGAAATGGAGCTACAGAAACCGCTGTTTTGGTCCACGTGACGGGGTAAAGAAGCAACGCTAACATACTTAGCGCCACCATCATCATCCAGCGCCGGCGCTCAAGACAGCAGGCGAAAGCAAAAGGGATCAGTGCTCCGATCAGATTTCCGATCGCGTAGTTCGTCAGCCGTGAATGTACAAGCTCGTTGCGGTAGCGATCCATGAGATCGAGGCCGACCAGGTGAAAGCCATCGAGCGCAGCTAGCGCGAGTACCGCGACGCCAAGGCCCAGAACAAGCGCTGGGACTATCCTGAACAGCCGCGGCGGAAGCTGAAGCGAGAAAGCGGGTCTGCCTCGCATGGTGAGCGATGGCAACAAAAAGAGAAGCAACGACGCTGCCGCAGAGATAAGCGCCGACCTGTGATCGTATTGCAGCACGCTAAAGGTGTTGAGCCAGAAATACCCGGCCATCATCGTGAACAGGTAAAAGCCCACGAAGTAGCCAAAACTGAATTCGGCAAACACGAAGGCAACGCCGAATGCCGCTGTGAGCAGTGCCGGTACATAGATCCTCTGCCCCCAATCTCGGCTGAAGCCGATGTGAAATTCTGGCTGGTATTCGGAAAGTTTGAACAAGCTAAAGAAAAGTAGCGCCGAGAAAACAAGCAGGGCGACAGCTCTAAATGCCACGCCCGACGCGGCGCGTTTGTCGCCGGTCTGCATCGGTTCCGTCATGCGTAGCCCAATGGTTGCAGGTGCCCATCCATCTCAACGCGATTGGGTACAACCCGAGATGCGAGGCGGTATCGTACCACATTCGCTCATAGCTCGGCTGCACGAGACTGGCGCCAATTAGCGCGGGCGGTGCCCCTGTCGTTGAGTTATGGCGTTGCCAGAGAGCCTGGCGCACAGCAGTCAGATAGGTGTTCGTACGCTCAGAGCCTTGATCTTAGCTACCACATGACGATTGTTTTGCAACGAATATAGGGTTACTATCTGTTCTCCGCTGATGATCCGAGCCATCGTTCTTTGACAATCGTTTCGGAGACTTGCCAGGATTAAGAAGCCATCCGGTAATTGCCATGAATCAACCCCGTCTCAGCCAATCGTAGACCCATATCATCAATGAGAGTTCTGGTCACTGGCGGCTGCGGCTTTATCGGCTCCGCAGCGGTGAGATTCTTGGTGGGTGCCGGTCACCACGTTCTTAATCTCGACAAACTGACTTATGCCGGTGATCTTCGGACGGTTGCAGCCGTCGCCGGTTCGCCGAATTACCGTTTCCGGAAAATGGATATCCTCGATCAACGTGGAGTCGCCGCTTCATTCAAAGACTTCGCGCCCCAAGCGGTTTTCCATCTTGCCGCAGAAAGTCATGTCGATCGCTCTATCGATGACCCCGGTATATTTGTTGATACAAACCTGCGCGGGACGTTCGTAATGTTGCATACCGCGCTGAATTTCTGGAATCAGTTGAATCGGGAACAACAAGCTAATTTCCGATTCATTCAAGTGTCGACAGACGAGGTTTACGGCAGCCTGGGTGCCGAAGGGTTTTTCACGGAGACGACGGTCTATGGACCAAACTCCCCGTATTCGGCGAGCAAGGCCGGCGCGGATCACCTCGCCCGAGCGTGGTATACGACCTACGGTCTTCCTACCATTATTTCCAATTGCTCGAACAACTACGGCCCGTTCCAAAATCGCGAGAAACTGATTCCAACGATCATTCGCAAGGCTTTGTCGAGCCAGACGATTCCGATTTATGGCCAGGGCCAAAACGTTCGCGATTGGCTTTACGTAGATGACCATATAGCTGCGCTTCTGGCTATTTGCGAGAAGGGCAAGGCTGGTAGCAGTTACAACATCGGTGGATACAATGAGATCAGCAACATAGATCTCGCGACAGCAATTTGTGCCCTTCTTGACCGACGCCGACCGCGTTCAGATGGTCGACGCCACGCCGAACGCATTCAGTTCGTTACTGACCGGCCGGGCCACGATTATCGCTACGCGATCGACGCGGCTAAAGCCAAGCGCGACCTTGGCTGGCAACCACAGGAGAGCCTTCAAAGCGGCTTGTCAAAAACCGTCGATTGGTATCTCGATCATCTGAACTGGACAATGGATGTAGTGAGCTCCGAGGACCGCCTCGGTTTGGGCTCATTACCCAAGCCGCTCGGTGAGGATAGATAATGAAGAAGTGGAAAGGCATCATCCTGGCGGGCGGCAATGGAAGCCGTTTATTCCCGCTCACGCAGGCCGTCAATAAACATTTGCTCCCCGTCTACGACAAACCAATGATTTACTATCCTCTCACCACACTCATGCTGGGCGGACTGCGCGATTTCATCATTATTTCGGATCCCGAAGCGCTCAATCAGATCCGCACATTGTTGGGTGATGGGACGCGCTGGGGCATCGCGATCGCGTATCGCACGCAGGAACGCGCCGGCGGAATCGCGGAATGCTTTCGGATAGCTGCAGCCGATATTGCCGGCTGCAATGTTGCGGTAGCCCTCGGCGATAATATTTTCTACGGAGCTGGCCTGCCTCGTTTGCTGTCGCAAGCGATGATCCACGAGACCGGGGCAACCATATTTGGTTATGAGGTCGCGGATCCATCCGGCTTTGGCGTGGTCGTGCTCGACACTACGGGACGCGCAATAGACCTGGAAGAAAAGCCCAAAGCCATGCGATCCCGCCTCGCAGTGCCGGGGCTTTATTTCTACGACGAACGTGTCGTCGCCATTTCGAACGAGATTCGACCATCGGCACGCGGTGAACTCGAAATCACCGACGTCAATCGTCACTACCTGGCGACGGGCGATTTGCGGGTAACACTTTTCGGTCGTGGCGTTGCCTGGCTCGACGGCGGAACGCATCGGGATCTCTATGAAGCGTCCCAATTCGTTAAAGTGATCGAAGAACGTACAGGGCTGAAAATCGCGTGTCCCGAGGAAGTCGCCTTACGCATGAAGTTCATTGATCAGCCTGCATTTGAGCTTCTGATTGATCCGAACCCCAAGACCGACTACCAACTTTACCTGCGCTCGCTTCTCGAAGCCTCTCCGCTGACCGAGAGATAGTGGCCATACGATCGATGGATGCTGGTTCAGAAGACGTGCCGACTGACTTCGTCCCATTCAATCAGCCGTATGCAACGGGCAAGGAGCTCGGCTATGCAGCCGAAGCGCAGCGCGGCAACCATCTTTCTGGCGACGGCCAGTTCACCAAACGCTGCCATCGATGGATCGAAGAACGCACCGGCTGTGCCAAGGCGCTGCTTACGCACTCCTGCACATCCGCGCTGGATCTCGCTGCGTTGCTGCTCGATATTAAAAGCGGTGATGAAGTTATCCTGCCCTCCTATACGTTCGTGTCGACCGCGAACGCTTTTGTGCTGCGCGGCGCGGTGCCGGTCTTCGTCGATATCAGGGAGGACACGCTCAACATCGACGAACGGCTGATCGAGGAGGCGATCACACCGCGAACCCGCGCGATCGTGCCGGTGCACTATGCCGGCGTTTCCTGTGAGATGGATTCGATTTTAGGAACCGCGGAGCGGCACAATCTGAAGGTCATTGAGGACGCCGCGCAGGGCGTAATGGCGAGCTACAAGAGCCGCGCGTTGGGCGCGATCGGGAATCTTGGCAGTTTCAGCTTTCATGAAACCAAGAACGTCATTTCGGGTGAAGGCGGCAGCCTGCTCGTGAACGATCCTAAGCTGGTGCTTCGTGCCGAAATCATGCGCGAAAAGGGCACCGATCGCGGTAGATTCTTTCGCGGCGAGGTCGACAAATATACCTGGCAGGATGTCGGCTCTTCCTTTTTGCCGAGCGAAATCACGGCCGCCTTCCTGTGGGCTCAGCTTGAGCAGGCGGAACGGATCACCGCGGGACGGCTCGCGAACTGGAACCGGTACCATGAAATGCTAGCCCCAATCGAGCAGCGCGGCGCGCTGCGTCGCCCGATCGTCCCGCCCGATTGCCAGCACAACGGACACATCTACTACATACTGCTGAACTCCGAAGCCGACCGCCAGCGGGTTCTCGACGGGCTTAAGCAGCATGGAATCGGCGCGGTGTTTCACTACGTCCCACTGCATTCATCGCCGGCTGGCAAGCGGTTCGGACGCGCCCATGGCGAGCTTTCGCTGACGACCTCGCTATCGAAACGATTGGTGCGCCTGCCGATGTGGTTCGGTTTGAGTGAGGCGCAGCAGCAGCGAGTCTGCGATGTAGTGCGTACCATTCTTCTTAATTAGCGACACTGTGGCGGTAGCCTCGAAGCGGGAGCGAGAACAATCCTCTATACCAAACCACACACAGCCCCGTGGCTTGGGAACTCGACGAAAGCGGCGAGAAAACGCGCGCAGTAGGATTTTTGGAGGATGGAGCCATACTCATGATCTTCCCAACGATTGAAATTTCGCCTGCATTACTCTTCGGGGCGGATGAGCTTCTGGCAGGCAATGCGATCGAACGGTGACGATTTCAGTTACCCCGCTGCTCGTCTCGCCAGTTCGCAAGCCTCGCGAGCAACGTCCAAGGTTCGAACCGGCTTCAGCAGGCGATGTTCGAACTCTCGTGGCGAGAAGCTACGCACAGAACGAAGCGATCCAACTTCGACATAATCGTGTGAGAAATCGATTCCGTAGTGCCGCAGCAGATCGAATGAAAGCGCATTGGCCGAAGTCCGCTCCGTCAAAATCCAGGACGCCACGATTGGCTCGCACCCTACCCTGTCAAGCGCCGCGTTGAAAAAGGCGTTGCTTCCTGAGTATCCGGCGAGCAGCCATCCGGCACCCGGCGCACGTGCCCCGATCGCATAGACTGATCCAGGGCTGACGCCACTGAGGTCGAGCGTCGGATCGCCCGCCTTGAAGCCGTTATCCATCGCAATTTTCCTGAGCTGTCGTATATAGGCCGCCGCCTCCCTGGTTAGAAGAAGAGTCGATTTTTCGCTCCCGATTTCGACCGCCGTCTGCTGAAGCCGCAGCGGTTGTGCTTGTCGATAAGGATTCTCCATTGCGGCAAACAGGACACCGGTCGGAACAAGCAGCGCTGCTGCGGCGATCGGAACGACATTGCGCCATGCTGCATTCCCTGCCAGTAGCCCGATGCTGAGGACAAGGCCGGCTAACAACCAGAAGAGCCCTGCACGCCCAGCCTGCTCCCAATAGTTATTGCCGGTGCCGAACGCATAGACGTGAGGCAGCATGATAAAGAACACCACAAGGGCAAGGCTGTTGCGCGACAGAGCTCGGTAGCTCCGCCGCGGCGACAACATCGCGAAAAGGACGAGCGCTAAGGAAATTGCCCAGAACTGCATGGGTTGGAACGGTTCGTATGAAATGTGTGGCGCCAGCGCCCCTCCGCTCACGGAGATGCTCAACCCCACGAAAACCAGGGTCAGCAGCGCTGCTGCGATCCTTGCAGCGGCGTTTGCACGAGTGGCCAGAGATGTTGTGATAAAGACGACGACGAGCAGCAAAGCGAAGTTGACTCGCTGCTCTCTGCTGAAATTGAACGAATCTATGCGAAACATACGCGCGAAGGGTTGGTCGGGCGTGAGTAGGCTGCCAATTCGGGCACCTTCCAGAACACGCTCGACGAACGTGCCGACCGATCCGTCAATTGCCAGCGCCGAAACGCCCAGCAGCGCGGCCGCGGCAAGGATGGAAATCAGCAGTCCGACCATCCAAAGCTTGCGCGCGATAACGAGATACACGACCGCAGCGCATCCGAGCAGTGCGGCCGATGTCGGTTTCGCCAGAAATGAAAGCGCACCGGCTGTTCCGACCAAAACCCATCCGATGAGGCTGATCATCGATGCTTCGCGAGAGGTCATCAGCACCCCAATAGCTGCGAACATCAGTGCCGTGAAGGTCAATGAATTGTAGCTGGGAGTGGGCAGCCACAGGTCAAAAAACGTCAATGAGCTGGCTGCGATGACAAGTGCTAACGCTACGATCCAAATGCGCTGCCCTGATTTGCCAGAGTTGCGTTCTGCAGCGATCGAGTAAAGCAAGCACGCGCAAAGGGCGAAGGCTGATACGAAGATGATCAGGACGTTTCCTCGCCTAAGCAAGGCGATGTCACCGCCGACGAGCCGGTAAAGGGGATGGTAGACGAATCCGAATTGCGTAACCGAGTCGCGGTAATCCCACGGCGATGAAATCCAATTCAGATAGAAGCCTTCATCGGTGAAATCAAAACCCGACCGGCAATGGGAGAGAACCCAAACGAGTAGCAGCATGGCCGCAACGACGCACGCGCCCAACGCAAGCCGCTCCAGCCATCCTGCAAGGGCGGACATCTTCGAGACTCGCTTGCGCGCACTGGAAATGCACCCAATTCTCACACAATAACCAAGCCTTCTGATCGTAACGGGGCGAGATCGCGACCATACCGACTATAGCGTCAGCGAGGACACCTAAACGAGTTAAGCCGCTGCGGTCGTTTCTCCCCGTTCAGAATTCGACAACAAGCTGATGACTGATCTTCGCGAGCGAAGCTAGCTCCATCCAGCGCCCTCTTCAACTTTTCGCTGGATTACGAGAGCAGTGAAGAACCACCCGCTCAGACTCAGGATAAACCGGTCCAAACTGTTGCCCAATAGACACGCCGATCGAAAAAACACTGATGGACAACCTGCAGAAGCTGCAAAAAGGAAAAATATGAAGGATGCTTTCCGGTCGACCTCAACCTGCTATGCGATCCAAGAACGGGCTCTGATCGAGATACGCCCTCTGTGACCTGGGCGTAGCCGGGTGCCATCAGGTATCTAACTCGGACGTCATTATTTCATCGGAGAGGTTTGCAAAGTTGAAATCAAAAATTCATCCCATCATCATCAGCTTCACGTTAGCTAGCACATTCATTATTTTGCCGTGCATCTCATCACTCCTCGGTGGGAGACGAACGACGATGTCGCCGTGTCGATGGTCGCGCACGGCTACGGTTTGGCAGCGTACGGCACACCTAATCTGCTCTTTTCAAATGTTCTCTGGGGCTACTTTGTTCGCGCGTTGCCAACGGTCCACGGAGTCCTCGGCTATTCTCTCGCGACACTGGGGACGATCACGTTGGTCGGAACGGCGTTTGTATACTTTCTGTACCGATTGGGCGCCAGTTATCTCACTAGCGCATTCCTAGTTGTGCTTCTCCTGTTCCGACCCGTTCTCAGTTTACAGCAAACGCTAGGTTGTTGGCTTGTGCAGCCGTGCTCGGGTTGCTCGTTTATGCAAGAAGCCATAGCAGTTTTGCCTCACCGCATCATGCGCACTCGCAGTTCTTAGTTACCTTGTTCGCAGCTGGGAGTTTGCTCTCGTTATGGGCGTCGCTCTTCCGTGTCTCCCGTGGGCACTCTTCCAGAAAGAACGCAGGGTTCAACTAGCGCCTGACGCTAACGATATGTGCCATCCTGGCAGCATGGTTTTTAGCAACTGGTCCACTTCCGGGCCAGACTGGAGCTACTTCTGGCAATTGAACTCGGCGCGCGTTCCCTTTATGGACTTTGATGCCAAAGCCCGGCTCCTCGCGCAGCCCGTTATTGTGGCCAGGCACAGTTTGTCAAAAAACGATGTCGAACTGCTCTCAGGCTGGTTCATTGTTGATCGGCAGATCGCGAATCCCGAGCAGCTGCACTCGATCCTGTCAGAACTCGGTTCTTCTGGAGTAACCGCTCAATTCGAATCCGTCCGAACTGCCATTCATCGCTCGCTGAACCACAGTTGTTTCCTCTGCTCGCCGTGGCCATCATCCTACTGGCGCTGAAGTTCCGGCGCCGGGTGATACTATCCTGGCTGCTCTTTTTTGCGGTCTGGTCGCTATGGGTTTGGTTGGGCGCCCTGGACTGTTACGATTTTACTTTCCCTTACTTGTGCTTTCTAGTTCTATTGCCGATTGCACTGGACTCTGCAGCATCCCACTTAAAGCGGGTAGTCGTTGTGATAGTACTGGCAGGAGCAAGCCTGATAAGTGCTAGCACTATAATCGCGGAAGCCCGCATTTCCGACAGAATGCTCGCTGACGTCCAGGCGAGTTATTACCGCGCCTCCGATTCAATCGTGGTGTGGGGAGACAGCTTCCCCTTCGAGCATGCGTTTCCTCTTCTCTTCACAAATCCAGACCTTCGCGAGTTGAAAATATACGGCTTAGGGGTATTCACGTTCGCCCCGTTCGCGGTAGCCAGAGCGGAGGAGGCAGAAGGCAGAGGATTGGTGACGCGGCTGAAATCGGCAGAGGGCATACTGATTTCCGCGAGGGATAGATCGCTCACGCTTCTCGGCACCAATTGTGCCGAGCACCTTCACGCAGAGATGGTTACTGCGATCGTATACGAATCAAAGCTTTGGACAGTCCGAAACGCGCGATGCAATCTCCAAATGACCGTGCCTTCGGGTGGTTACAGTAACGGAGCATCTGGAGCGAGATGACGATCCGAAGAAAAGTCGTTCCGTTTCAGAGGACGCCCGATTCGCCGTTCTTCGGTGTCGACCGGTGTGAACGGCGCGGACGACCTTCCGGCGACGTCGCTGCGCGCGTCTGGGGCGTGGTGTGCGGCGTGGAGTACAAGGTCGGACCGAACACTCCGATCGGTTTCGTGCTGGCAGGCGACAGCACCAACGACTCACTAGCCAAGATGCTCGGTAGTGGCTCGGCCGACCTGTTCCAAGCCGGCGCTTTCGGCCGGCGTACTATGCGGCTTGCTGTGGTGCTCGGCTATGATGTTATAAGCAACCGCATGCTGGCAGGCTTCGACCCGTTGCAGGTCCGCGTCAAGGCCGAGACGTTCGCGGCCCGTTTCGAAGGAGGTTACCGCTTTGCGACGCCGGGACGTGGACATGACACGCTGCGCGGCGGCGCAGGCGGCCAGCTTTAATCTGCAGCGCTACGGCGAGCGAGCGATCGTGAGCGCCCCGCAGTTTGTCCTGAACTACGCTAGCCAGACCGCAACCGCGACCCGCAATGAATTCGGCCTGCGCACCGATAAGACACTCGCACTGCAGGGCAAGACGCTGCCCGGCATCGCCGCCGGGGCACATGACTACGATCTGGACCGCGGAGTCCCCGTCCTATTCCAAGCCCCGCCTGGCACAAGCTTCGTGGTCAACGGCGCGCGTAGCGATTCGGATGCAGCGCTCGCGAAAGTTGAAGCGAGGTGGCTGAACGGCTTCTCGCCGGCCGGGACGTTTGAACTATGCCGACAAGGGCAACCGGTGGAACTGGTTGAATAATTCTGGCTATGAGGAGCCGTCCATGCGCGTCGCCATTATTCAATCATCTTATGTTCCTTGGAAGGGGTTCTTCGACTTGATCGGCCGCGCTGATCTCTATGTCGTGCTGGATGGCGCGCAATATGTGAAGCGGCACTGGCACAATCGAAATCGTATCATGACGCCAAACGGGCCGAGCTGGCTAACAATTCCAGTTGCCACCAAATCGCGCTTCGCGCAACCGATCGATGAAGTCGGTTTCGCGGCGCCGTGGGCTGATAAGCACTGGCGTGCGATCGAGCTGGCCTATCGCAAATCGCCCTTCTTCACTGAAGAGGCCCCTGCGCTGAAAGCCGTCTATGAGGCCGCCGAACGCCTCGATCGGCTGACCGACGTCAATACGCTGTTTCTGAAAGCGCTGATGGAGCGGCTCGATATCTCTACCACCATGGCGCGTGACAGCGAATTTGCACCGCAAGGTGCACGAACCGCAAGGCTGCTCGATATTTGCATGAAGGTTGGCGCCACAAATTACCTCTCCGGACCCTCGGCGCGCGAGTATTTGGACGAATCCCCGTTTGCTGCGGCCGGGATCGCAGTCGAATGGATGAGCTACGGACCGTACAAGTCCTACGCGCAGCGAGGACCCGCCTTTGAGCATGCGGTGTCCGTGATCGATCTCCTGTTCTCGACAGGACCCGCGGCCGCATCCTATTGCAGCCCTATGACGACCGACCCCGCCGCGGAAACGGCTGAGACGGGACATTTCGACAACCCTTAGCGCGACGATACATGCGCGCAAGCACGGATCCAGGCGGCCATGATGAATGTGCTCCTCGTGCTTTTCGTAGGATTGGCATTTGAGATTTCAGTCCAATTGCCGATGAGGAACTCGCGCCCGCGGATGCACTGTGCACGCCTCGCAAGAGGTTGTAGCATAACAATTCTTAGACTTACCAGTCTTGCTCAAAACGATATAATCATGCGCTCGACAGTTAAACCGCGCTAACTGGCGGGCCGTACTGACTCTAACCGGCGCAAAGCACTCAACCTCGATGTCCTAGTAGAGTAAGACGTGCGACAAGCGCTTACGATTCCCGCAAACAAGGCCAAGTCCCGTGTTGTCCGAATCCAAGTTGGAAAAGTCTAATTCTCCGAGATTGAGTTCTGCTTACACATCGGATGTCATTACTATGCTGCGTAGTGAACCTGCCGTGAAACTCTCTATTGTGACGACCCTATATCGATCGGCTGCCACCATCGAGGAATTTCATCGGCGAGCCATGAGGTCCGCGGAAACGATTGCCGAAGAAATTGAAATGGTGATCGTCAATGATGGCTCACCTGACGATAGCCTCGATCTGGCCATCCAGTTGCATCGGAGCGATCCTCGTGTGGTAGTCGTCGATCTGGCTCGCAATTTTGGGCACCATAAGGCAATGATGACGGGCCTCGCCCACGCCACCGGCGACCTTATATTTTTGATTGACAGCGATCTCGAAGAGCAACCCGAAGATCTTTTATTGTTCTATGATCGCTTTAGGCAGGGTGGCGTAGACGTGGTTTTCGGCGTGCAGGAGGCGCGCCGCGGAGGCATTATCGAGCGACTGACCGGCTCGCTTTTCTTTACACTCGTGGCTGCCCTGAGCGATGAACCGCTGCCGCACAATTTGATCACTTCTCGCCTGATGACCCGAGAATATGTTAGAGCGCTGGTCCGCCACCGCGATCGAGAATTCTTGATCGCTCACCTCTGGCAGATTTCGGGATTTTGCCAACAGGCAATGGTCGTGAATAAGCTTTCGCTGTCAGCATCAACTTATTCGATTTGGCGAAGAATTGAATTTGCAGTGAAGCACGTCACCACCACGTCGACGCGCCTGCTTTATATCGTGCTGTATGCCGGTCTTCTGATTTTCGGATTGTCAATCGGTGTCATCCTTTACTACCTTGCCAGGTATTTCACCTCCGGCGTCGGCGTCAGCGGCTTTACCTCGCAAATCATATCGATCTGGTTTCTGGGTGGCCTGATAACGCTGATCTTGGGGATACTCGGCATCTATATCGCCGGTATCATGTCTGAAACGAAACGACGGCCGTATACGGTCATACGGCGTATCCATCGGACGAAACCCGCCGCCAAGAGTGTGACGGAACGTGGCGCCTACCACTCGGATGCCGGCATTCAGGAATGAAAGAAGCAAGTCAACCAACCATGTTGACAGAGATAGCGGCATATTATGCCGCGAAGCTAGAGGCGCACGGACCGACGCCGCAAGGTGTCGACTGGAATGGCGCCGAGTCGCACCAGACGAGGCATCAACAATTCCTTCGATTGCTCGACGGAAGAACTCACGCTTCGGTTATCGACCTTGGCTGCGGCTTTGGAGACTTCTTCCGTTTTCTCCGTTCCAGTGGCCATCAAGGGCAATTTTGCGGTTACGACATTGCACCTGCAATGATTGAGCAAGCACGGCGACTCCATGGCGAAAGTGACCACCACCATTGGCGGATCGGCGCAGAGCCTGCGGAAGTCGCCGATTTCGCGATCGCGAGCGGCATATTCAACGTCAAGGGCGAAATTTCGGACGATCCCTGGCGAGACTACGTTTATAGGACCATCGACTTAATTGCGCAGTCAGGAAGGCAGGGCTTTGCATTCAACGTCCTGAGCATGTCGAGCGATCCGGATCGACGACGGCCAAACCTTTTCTATGCTGACCCCACCGAGATGCTCGCGCACTGCCTTTCGCGCTATGGCAGATCGGTTGCCATTCTGCAGGACTACGGGCTCTACGAGTTCACGATGATTGTCCGACACCCAACACCAAATGAGCCGGGGCGGCCACCTGGAACTTAGCCTTTCACCGGCCCGTGCCAAACCGCGAGGCCAAATCCCGTCATACCAAAGCCGTTGCCATTATAAGCGAGCCATAAGCGGTCTCGGTGCCAGAATAGCGCTGGGTAACAAGTCATCTCGCTATCCCAGCCTCCGCTTGATGGCCCAAGTCCCATTGCGCGATCTATTCGAATCCAGTTCACGCCATCATCACTCAAAGCCGCGCCCAGACGGTAATGCTCGCCGCGACAGGCAAAGCACATCAGAAGTCTATCGCCGATCCGCACTACGCTTGGACGCGCGAGTGCGTATTCGGTTTCTGTAACGAACCCCAGCACGGTCTTACCGTCGCGCGTCCAATGGACGCCGTCGACCGATCGTGCCAGTTTGATCGCGTGCTGCATATCCGAATTGCCAACCGCCGGCGTGAGATTAGAACCGTACCACATCCACCAGTCTCGGGAACCGAACTGCACCACCCAGGGATATGAAAGCGTATATGGGTCTTCCGGCGAGCGATCCAGAATCGGTCCCGACGAGAAACGTATGAAGGGCTCTTGAGAAGTTCGCGACCGCGCCAATCCAATCGCGTTGCGCCAAGGGGAGCGAAGACCCAGATTCCAGCCCATGTAATAGAGGGAAAGACGGCCCTCTGCTTCAACGACGCAGCCAACACCGATACCGCTATCGTCGAAGGCGCCGTCCTCTCCCGGTGCCAATACCGGCTCGCGCGCCACGTCGCGGATCCGTGGGCTCTCTGACACTTCCACGTCAACCCATCCGACATGGGACCGCTTCTGCGCATCGCGCGAACTGTAGAAGAAGCGGAAGATGTCATCAGCAAGGCGGACAGGTGTGGGTAGCGCGGCGTGACTATGCGCCCACGGCTGCGTTCCATTCGGAACAAACACACGCCCGACGCGCCGCCACGACATTCCCGGCCTTACAAATTTCTGAGGCGCGTACTGGGCACCGGCGAACGCTCGGAGCCGCGTGGTGCTACCACCGAAAGATCCGGCTGATCCTCCAATACCAGTGCGCCCGCGCCAAGTACGCACTTCTTGCCAATCGTGACGTGATCGCGAATCGTAACATTCACGCCGACGAAACTTCCCTGCCCGATTCGCACGCCTCCGGATACCACGACATGCGAAGCCAAAAAAACGTCATCCTCGATAGTTGAGTGGTGGCCGATATGATTGCCACTCCAGAGCGTGACGTTGGCGCCGATGCGGGCATAAGGCTGGATCGTGTTATGTTCGAGGATGAGGCAATTCTCCCTTAGCGCAAAGCCGGGAAATACGGTTGCTCGGCTGCTCAAGTATGATTTCAGCCGATAACCCTTCGCTTGTGCAGCAGCTACCTTTTGCGCGCGCACCGCGTTGATCTTCGCATAGCTCACGGCAACGAAAAACCCGTAATCCGTCGGCGGAAATTTCTCCTCCACCTCTTCAAACGGCACGACCGGGCGACCATTAAATTCCGCTTTTTTCAAAAAGGCGGCATCAACGGTAAAGCCTGCAACGTCGTACGGAGAGTCATGCGTGAAGTAAAAGTCCGCGAGTTCCGCGATTTCGCCAGTACCGAAAACGACAATTCGTTCTGCCTTCACTCGATTGTGCGTCATGATAACATTGCTTCTATGCGGCCTTTCGTGACGGCCCACGCGACTCGGTAACTCGTCGTGTCTTCCATGCCCGTTTGGTCAGCCGCACAACGCTGAGGCCCTAATAGCCAAGGCGGTCACGGCGGCGCTAAAGTAATAGGTGAGCTGGCAGATGCCAATCCACCACGTGCGAAAGCATCGATACCGGCTGATCGTGACCACCGAGGACATCCTGCGCGTGATTTTCGGCTTGCTGCGGCATTCCAGACGCAAAGGTCTGCTCTTGCAACAGAGGCGCGGACAAGTCACCTGTCGAAGGCTTACTGCCAAATTCAACCTCAACATTGTTGGCAGCCGTCGGTAAAATGCCGACGCTAAACATGAATGAATCATTGCCAATGTCAATGCGTACCGATGGCGGAGCAATATTTGACGTCAGCGGGATGTTAGCAACTGATTGGCTCGGAGGAACGCCGATCACCCCGTCACCATTGAGGTCTTGAGCAAAGCTCGTCTCGATCGATTGCAGGGCGGCACTACCGCCCGAAACGGAATCGAGCAATTTCACCGTGTCATTGCCGTTGGTGTCGGTGCTCCAGACCGTGTATTGATCAGCTCCTGCAAGCTTCCAGGCGACCTGATACCCGCTCGCCGTCGCCTCCGCACCGATCGGGGCCCAGCCGCCGAATTGACCAACCGTAATGCTCGACCCCAGATATTTCGCCGTTGGACCGGTTCCACCGCCAACCGGATTGAGCTGATACACATTGCCGGTCTGGACGAGACTTGTGGATCCCGATGTCTCAATCACGACGTTAGGAACGCCGATCACCCCGT